>CAWBOF010000004.1:0-1874341 GCA_963790355.1 Candidatus Acidiferrales bacterium | reverse complement strand
CGGTTAGCCACTTCGACCGATCAGCTACTACCGACGCCTCCGGGAAATTCAGCTTCCCCAACATCCCATTCAATCCCTATCACTTAGACGTTACCGTTGCGGGCTTCGCTCCGTACGCGCAGGATGTCGAGGTTCGGTCTGTGGTGCCGCTAGTCCTCAAGTAGGTCTTCAGGTAGCCGGATCTTCTGAGAGCGTGAACGTCGAGCTTTACCCACCGGCCTCTGCTCAGTGTGTGGGAGCAAATCGGTCACCAAAACCACGCCCAAAGAACTCCTCGCGGACGCCTAACTCGTTCCTCTACTACAGCATTCTGCCGCCCCCTGGGCACTTACTCATAGCGAAGGATTTCCACGGGCAGCAAACGCGCCGCTGCTCTGGCCGGCAGCAGGGTGGCACCCACCGAGATGCCCAAAGCTACGAGCGTGATCCAGACACCATCCCAAACACTTGGGTGAAAGGGAACATAGGACACCGCGTACACCTGCGGGTCTAGCGGAATCAGGTGAAAAGCGCCGGCGATCCAAGCGAAGGCATAACCGACGCACAATCCTGAAATTGTTCCGGTGGCGCCGATGGCAATTCCTTGCCACAAAAAAATGCGGCGAATCTGCTCGCGCCGCGTACCCATGGACATTAGCACGGCGATGTCGCGCGCCTTGTCCGTGACCGTCATCGAAAGCACGACGAGTACGTTCAAGCCGGCTACGAAGGTGATCAACCCGATGAAAATCGCGGTCACCAGTTTCTCCAGCCGTAGCGCGCGAAATAGCGGCCTATTTTCCTCCATCCAAGTCGTAGCGGTAAAGCCGGGTCCAGCCTTTGCTTCGAGCCGTCGTGCAACTTCGTCCGCGCGCTCTGGGTTGTCCAAACGAAATTCCAACACGTTTGCCAGATCGCCTACGCCGGAGAGCGACTGCGCCGCTGCCAGCGTCAGGAAGCACCAGTTGGCGTCGTAGTCGTAGAAGCCGGAGTCGAAAACGCCGGTGACCCGGAATCGCCTGGTGCGGGGCATCATTCCAAAGGGTGTGAGACGCCCCTGCGGGCTCATGAGCGTCACATAGTCGCCCGGCGAGATCTTCCATTCCGCGGCGAGTTGCTTGCCGATCAGCAGCGCGTCGATCCCGTTGGCGTCCCGCGAAAAATCCAGGCGGCCGGCGATGATCCGTTGCAGGGCTTCGTCGCTATTGCGCTCGCGCTCCGGATCGATACCTTTCGTCTGGACACCGCGCGCATCGCTTGCGAACGACAGTAGCATCGTTTGGTACACCGCAGGCGTTACCGAGCGGACGCCAGGTAGGGATGCGAGTTTCGCAGCCAACACGTCGTAGTCATGGATACCGCCCGCTCCCGGCTGCGTCAACGAAACATGCGCCGTGACCCCCAGAAGGCGGTCCTGAAGCGTCTCCCGGAAACCTGTATTCATCGACAGCGCGATGACCAGCGTGGCCACTCCCGCCGCAACCCCCAGCACCGAAAACGCCGTAACCAAGCGCAATACCGCGGGACGGTACGGCGACCTCAGGTATCGTTTGGCCACGAACCATTCGAATTTCATCGTCCGGCCGCCGCTAGGCTTTCTCGCCCTTGCCGTTGGAAGCTTCAGGGCGCAGCAGCGGGAACAAAATAACGTCGCGTATAGAAGGTGAATCCGTCAGCAGCATCGTCAAACGGTTGACGCCGATACCCTCGCCCGCGGTGGGCGGCATGCCGTGACACAACGCGCGGATATAGTCGACGTCCAGTTGCTTGGGAGCTTGGTCGCCACCCTGCGCGATCTGTGACAAAAAACGGCGTTCTTGTTCCGCTGGGTCATTCAATTCCGAGAAGCCATTGGCAATCTCCATGCCTGCAACGTAGATCTCAAACCGCTCGGTCAGCGACGGGTCCTCGGGCTTTTGCTTCGACAGGGGTGAAATGTCGGTCGGGAAGTCGTAAAGAACGGTTGGCTGGATCAGGTGGTGTTCAGCCATCGTTTCAAAAAGCAAGCCCGTCCATTGCCCGTCCGACAAGGTCCCTTTGGCCGCGGCATAGGGCGCACCGGTTCTCTTCGCCCACGAGTTGTAGCGCTCCCCGGCGGCACGTGGACCTCCCGGCTCGCCAAGCTCGGCTGGCGTTGGCGCAGGCCCCGCCTCGGCTGGCCAAAACCTCTCGATCGCCTCGCGCATCGACAGACGCTGGAGTTTGCCGAAATCCAGATCGACGTCACCATAACGAACGGTAGTCGAGCCGTTAATCCTCCTCGCTACCTCTGCGAAGATCTGTTCGTTCAAGTCCATCAAATCACGGTAGTTGCTGTAGGCCTCGTAGAACTCGAGCATGGTGAACTCGGGATTGTGCTGCGTTGAGATGCCTTCGTTCCGGAAATTCCGGTTGATCTCATAGACCCGGTCGAATCCGGCCACCGTAAGCCTTTTCAGATAGAGTTCCGGCGCGATGCGCAGGTATAAATCGATATCTAACGCGTTATGATGAGTTACGAAAGGGCGCGCCGCGGCTCCTCCCGGAATCGGATGCATCATCGGCGTTTCCACTTCGATATAGCCCCGGGCATCAAATAACTGCCGCAGCGCCTGAATGATCCGGGCACGCGTCACGAAGATCTGACGCGATTTCTCGTTCGTGATCAGATCCAGATACCGCTGCCGGTAGCGCAGTTCGACGTCCGTCAGCCCGTGCCATTTCTCTGGCAGGGGCAGCAACGCCTTGGAAAGCAAAGTCAGCTCCTCCACCCAGATGGAAAGTTCGTTGGTTTTGGTGCGAAACATATGTCCGCGCACCCCGACCGAATCTCCCAAATCCAGTAGATGAAAGAGCGCAAACGCGCGCTCGCCGACAGCGTCTTTCCTCACATAAATCTGGATGCGTTTCCCGGAACCCTGGAGGTGCGCGAAACCCGCTTTGCCCATCAATCGATACGAAACGATGCGGCCCGCGACGCGTACTTCACGCTTGTTCGCCTCCAGTTCGGGGCCCGGCGTCTCACTGTACTGCTCGACAAGGGCCGCGGGCGTGTCTGTCCAGCGAAACTCATGTGGAAATGGATCGAAGCCCAACGCCTGAATTTGCTCGAGCTTCCTTTGGCGCTGCTCAAACTGGTCGCGCGGCTCAAATTGCAACGGGAAAGTCCTTTCGGAGTTAACCGCAGGCGAGTATAGCGGCCCGCGCCTGCGAAGAGCAAGAAATCGGCTTTGCATCACGCCGGAGAGACCAATCGCTGTCCGCGGCCAGCGCGCGGAACGAGAGCAGCTTGCGGCCCAGCGGGCGCGCTAGGCAGTCCTCGTATCTATGCAAGAAGAGTTAGATAGCTAATCCGTTAGATTGTTGATGAATGGTAAGAAAAATGCGCCATGTCCTGTGGATTTTGTTATACTGCCCCCATCGGGGGGCCCACTCGGTGCCGGGTCGCAAACAAACACTTCCCTCTGTTCGAGACGATTGGTGTGCTTGGCTGCCGCAGGACAAGGCAGAAGTCTTCAGCGCCTACGTTCAAGAACTCGAGAGCATTTATATGATGTTCAGCGTGGCGCTGAATGAAGCCCTGGAGCTGCGCCAGGCCAGGATGCTGACCAAATCCTACAGCGCGGTAAGCATGACTCCGGCGCTGTGTACTCGCTTGGCCAGTTGCCTGGGAGCGCTCCTCAGGGCCCTTGGCGAGCATGCCAAGCATTACAGCACCATCCCCAATGCTGCGTCGTTAGATCCTTCGAACTTCCAAGGTCCCAAAGAGCAGCGCACCGCGAGAATGAGCGATCTGCTTAGCCGTGTCTTGTTAACCCAGCGTTCACAATTCCTCCACAAGGTTGGCACGCTTGGCGAAATGACCGGGGACATTGGCAAAGACTTTGGCTTCGCCGTAGAGAATCTCTCCAGCGGGGCTTCCACCCACCCGGAAGACGATTGGCGCGTGGTGGACGCCGCGCACTACGACCTGAACACCTGTCTGCGGGAAGTGATCGTACTGTTGAAGTCCTTTCTCCTGGTTCTGCCCCAGGACCAGCTCGGGGCATTTCAGAAGACCGTCAGCTCCCAGATGCTAGTGTCTGAGCCCTCTGCGTTCTCCGCTGAGCGCTTCATCCGTGCTAGACGGATGGCCTCCGTCGGGGGAGAATAGCCAAGTCTGCTATTCGGCACCACCCCGGGAAGCTACCTGGGGAAATATCGCTGCACGCCCGCGTATTTCTTAGCAACTGCGGGTTATTGCGAAGACAACTCTAGGAGGTACCCGGTGCATCCGAAGGGGTGGATGCGCCGCTTTTGGACCGTTGGCCAGAAACCGACCTAACGATCCCAGCGGGACCACCGCTTCCCGTCAGCTGCCAGTGGTGCTGACAGAAGCGGAGGCTATCCGTCTGGCACAAGCCGGAAACGCCCAGGCCTTTGAGTTCCTCTATGAGCTCCACGGTCGGCGCGTGTATGCCTTGTGCCTGCGCATGGTCGGTAACCCATCTGACGCGGAAGACTTAATGCAGGAGGCTTTCCTGCAGCTGTTCCGCAAGATCGGTACTTTCCGCGGCGAGTCGGCGTTTTCGACTTGGTTGCATCGGATGACGGTCAATGTAGTGCTGATGCGGCTGCGCAAGAAGTCGCTTCCCGTGGCCTCTCTTGAGGAGACCACCGAGCCGGATGAGGATACAGGCGGCCCGAGGAAGGACATCGGCGCTCTGGACCTGCGGTTGAGCGGCGCGGTAGACCGGGTCAATTTGGAACGCTCGATTGACCAGCTACCACCGGGCTATCGAACGGTTTTTGTTTTGCACGATGTTCAGGGATACGAGCACAACGAAATCGCCGGCATCATGGGATGTTCGGTTGGCAACTCGAAGTCGCAATTGCATAAGGCGCGTACCCGGCTGCGCGATCTGCTCCAAGAAGAGATTCGCGAGCAGGCTAGGCAGGTACGTCATGCCGCAAAGACGCAGACCGGACATGGGGATTGAGCTACAATACGGAGAGTTTTGGGGTGGGTTACGCAGGGTTTCGGGGTGCAGGTCAAAGACGAAGACGGGCCGCAAGATTTCTGTAAGAAATCGAGCGGGTAGACCTCCCCTGGCCTCGTCTTGCGGAGTGAGTAGCCATGCAGTGTAGAGAAGTAGAAGTCGTCCTGGAGCAAGAAGGGTGGACGCCTGTGCCGGAAGCGGCGCGCGCCCATCTGGCCGGATGCGGTTCCTGCCAGAGCCTCGTCGAAGATCTCACGGCTATCGTCGCCACCGCCCATTTACTTCCTCCTGAAGTTGAGCCTCCTGCGCGTGTGTGGAACTCCTTGCGCGCGCAACTCGAGCAGGAAGGAATCATCAAGAACCGCGCTGCCGAGCGTGGCTCCTGGTTGCGTGGTTTTGCCGATGTCGTCCGGACCCGTGTATTGGCTACCGCTGCGGTCGGTTTGTTGATCGTCGCTGCGGTCGGCCTGCAATGGCAACGTCCGGCGCCCTCCTCCGAAGCGCAAAACATCTATGCCGACACGGCCACGGACCTGAATAACGACGAAGCGCATCTGCTGAATATGCAACTTGCGGACAGCTCGGTTGTGGATGTGTCTCTCCGCCAAAATCTGGACATCGTCGATAAGTTTATTGCGGACTGCGAGCAGCGCGTGAAGGAAGAGCCGCGCGACGACCTGGCGCGTGAATATCTGTCTGGCGCTTACCAGCAGAAAGCGGAGTTGCTGTCTGCGATGATGGAACGCGGGGGGAGCGTAAACTGATATGAGTCTGCACACGATGGGACGCAGCATTCTTCCGGTACTCGGCGCGGGAGTCTTTCTGTGGCCAGCGCCCGCGGGGGCAGCGACTCAGCGCTTCGAGAAACATTTTGCCGTGAAGGGTCACCCCGTCGTCTGCATCCATAACATCGCCAATGGCCGTATCGAAGTGAAATCCAGCAAGAATTCCGAAGTCATCGTGGCCGGCACGCAGGCGTCGTCCAAAGTCAGCCTGGAAACGGAGAATGTCGGCGATCGTATTGATGTTTCGGCGAACATCGTGGACATGGCCGCTCAGCCGGCCGAGCTCGAGGTCAATTTTCAGCTGACCGTCCCGGAAGAAACCGAACTTGAGCTGAAAACGCAGACCGGCTTGATCTATGTCGAGCAGGTCATGGGTGACATGACTCTTCAAAGTGTCGCCGGCGACGTGCACTTGAAGGAAGTCTCCGGCTACATCGTCGTCCGGACTACCAACGGCTCGCTGGTTTGCGCGCAGTGCGCCGGGAAGCTCGATTTCAACTCCGTGAGCGGCAGCGCTCAGTTGTTGCAGCCTGGGCTCACCAACGTGACTCTGTTTACCACGTCCGGCAATATTTTGTTCGATGGCGATTTCATTCGTACCGGCATCTACACCATGCGTAGCGGAAAGGGAACCGTCGAAGTTCATTTCTCCGGCAACGATTCCTTTGATCTGAACGCGCAAACCGCAACGGGTACCGTCGACAATCAGGCTGAAGCTTATTTGAAGCCCGATTCACACGGCGTGAAGCACATGGCCTCGAAATTTACCAAAGGCCTCTTCGGCACCGTGGGCAGCGGCTTGGCCAAGGTCGAACTCTCTTCCTACAGTGGTACAATCCGCATATTGAAGCGCGACTAGGTATTCGCGCAGCAAATTCGTTGACTGCTTTGCCGTCGCCAGTCTCGAGGATCGCTTCGCGGTCGCCTGACCGTTTTGCGTTCGCGACCGGCGACGATTGCACCACAGTTGTCCACGGCCATGACTCAACCACCACTCTCGCGTGCTCCCCAGCCTCGCGTACAGATGCTCTGCCTCGCCGGCTTTATGGGTTCGGGCAAGACCACCATTGGCACGCTTCTAGCGCGGCAACTCGCTTGGCGCTTCGTCGACCTCGATGACCGCATCGAAGCGGCTGCCGGCATGCGTATCTCGGAAATCTTCGAGCGTCTCGGTGAACCTGAATTTCGTCAGATCGAAGCGGACCAGTTGCGCGCCGCGCTCGGCCGCGTTTTTGAGCTGCGGGAATCGATCGTTCTGGCGCTGGGCGGCGGCACTTACGCGCAGACCGGCGCTCCCGAATTTCTCCGTGCCGCGGGTGTTCCGGTGATCTGGCTCGATTCGCCCGTGGAAGTCTTGCTGGCGCGCTGCATGACCATGACCGGCCGGCCACTGTTCCGCGACGAAAACAGTTTCCGTGCGCTTCATGCACAGCGATTGTCGTCCTATCAACTAGCCGACCATCGCGTGGATAGCTCGGGCGATCCCGCCCGGGTCGTCGCGGAAATCCTGGGTCGTGGAATCGTCTCCACCGCCGGCAGCGAAACGCACCTCGTGGTCGAAAACCCGCAGCCCTAGTCGTTGTCAAAAGCAGCGCCCCTGCGCAGAAAACCCAGTGTCATTCTGAGCGCACCCGCTAAGGATGCGCGAAGAATCGCAACTCATGTGTGGCAGACTTTGATCGTTGGAATTGCTCGAACAACGAAGAACTCGATGATCCGCGATTCCAACCTTAGATTCTGCTAGAGAGCGATCCATGAACAACCGCATGAGCTACGCAAAACTGGACAGATTCTTTTACCTCCTGATTGCCGGCCCTTTTCGTCTGCGCCACTTTGACTCTTACCGCTCAGAAGAAAGGCGCGGCCGCAACGCCTCCCGCGGTCTTCGCCCAGGACAAAGGCAAATTCACCATCCAGCTGAACGGCCACACCGTGGGCCACGAAGATTTCGAGATCGCTCCCGCCGGAGGAGGCTGGACTGCCCGCGGCACCACCGACATCAAGCCGCCCGATTCTGCCGACACCCGCGTCACCGGAACCCTTACCCTCCAGCCGGACGGCGCCCCCATCAGTTACGAATGGACTTCACAAGCCGAAAAAACAAACGGCGCTCGCATTTTATTCGCCAACGGAATCGCGAAAATTACGCTCCAGATGGAGGGCGCGCGTCCCTTCGAGCAGGACATGAGCTTCGGCTCTCCGCTCATCGCCGTGCTCGACAATAACCTCTACTATCAGTATGCCGTGCTCGCTCGCGTCTACGATTGGTCCAAGGGCGGCACCCAGAATCTGCCCGTTCTGATCCCCCAGGAATTGACTCCCGGAACAATCGCCATCGAATCCGCCGGCTCGCTCACTGCCAACGGCAAGTCTTACGACGCCCTTCGCGTGGTCACCTCCGACCTCGAAGTCGTGCTCTACCTCGACACGAACCACAAACTCATGCGCCTGGAAGTCCCCTCCGCCAAAGTCTCCATCATCCGCGACTAGCCGCGGCCCTTTCCGCAGAAAGCACCGTGATCAGGGGAATGTGTGACTGGGATTGGGCAAAAAAGAAACGCGGCGTGATCTCAAGTTTCACGCCGCGCCTAGTTGTGCTCTGGTCTGAAGAAAAATCTACCGCGCCAGCGGCCGCTGAAATACAGGGCACCGGGACGCCGCAACAGATAGCCCTGCGGCTGGCCATGGGCATGCGTCAATCGCATGCCCATTCGAATGGCCGGCTCGGTATGTCCATTGTGACCGTTGCCGTTGCCATTTGCCGACGCGGGCTGCGGCATCCGCGCCGGATTACCGATAGGGCGGAGAGTGGCCGGCACTGCATGGACGTGATCGCTGATCGCCTGCAGCCTCTTCAGTATCGACTGCCACTGTTCCCAATCCAATTGCCGCAGGAACGGCCGCAATCCCTGGATGAACGGATCCTCCAGCAGCGCTTCGCCGTCGGATTCCGGAATGAAGAAGCGGTTCAGGCCGACGTTAACGCCTCGGAGATTTTCTCCAGCGTGCCGAGGCTCGGCGTCATCTGTCCGCTTTCTATGCGGGACAAGTACGATCGCGACACCTTGGAGCGCGATTGCAGCTGGCTCTGCGTCATCGCGCGCGATTCGCGCAATTGACGAATGCGCTGGCCGATGTTCTCGACCGTCTCGCGGTTGGCAAACTTTTCGGGCGTGGTCTCAGCGCCTGCTTCCTCCTGCGGTGCCGGTGGAGGAATGAGGAACTCTAAACGCTGGGCAAGGCGCGCACGCATCGGCGGCAATTCCCGGTGCGCGTCCGATATTGGACTAAACCACAGGTCTTGCAGCGTATGACTTCCCTATCCATTTCCAATGAATTCATCATCTCTTTTTCTAGTTGTAGCGACACCGGTACTCCTCGCTAGACTTTGTCCGGCGTGCGGATAGGAGAGGAACGTCGGAACATACTTCGGGGGGAAGGCAGTAACTGGCGCGACGGGCAGTATCTTTCACTACCGCGTTTTCTGTCAAGAGTATTTTTAAACTTTTTTTTAGGGCTGCTGCGGCGCTTCTCCCCTTTTACGCCCTGTTTTCGCCTGTTCTTCCGGACAGGTCGTGCGCTATCTTCTTTGCTTTCCGCACCCTTCCGCCGGCCAATGTTTGGTGTAGCAACATCAGTTTTTTCACCCTAAAGGCAACATAAAAATATCATTCCCCTGGTGCGGCGGTGCATGGCACACGCCACGTCACGCTGGAAACACGCGCTTATCACGCTCACTCGCTGCAGTTTCTTCTGACTCAACGTGAATATCTCGTTTCTCATGGGATGATATTTCACGTTGTGGTTCTGAGCAGTGACAGAAGTATGGAGCTAAGACATGGCACTTGACCTGGGTTGCCGCCCTCCTGCGCGGATGCTAGGATTCTCTGTTCCATGACCCCCTTCGCGACATCTGGACCCACCGCCGAACGGCCCCGCGTGGGCATCCCTTGGCGCACCTCCCAGGAGGAAGCTGAACACAACCGTCCCAAGATCAAAAACTACGAGGATGCTGTCCGTGAGGCAGGCGGTGAACCCGTTCTGCTCTCGCTGGCCGATCCCGCCAAGCTGCAGGCGACTCTCCCCACGTTGGACGCTTTCGTGCTCCCCGGTAGCCCTGCCGACGTCGCGCCCGCGGAGTATGGAGGCGTGAATCGCGGCCTGTCTGCACCCGCCGACCTGCAACGCGAGCAGACCGACCGCGCCGTCTTGAAGCATGCATTCACGGCGAAGAAACCCGTGCTAGCCATTTGCTATGGCTGCCAGCTGCTGAACGTTTACTTGGGCGGAACACTCATCCAGGATCTCCAGGCCGAGACTGGCACCTCGACCCCACACCGGAAAAAGGACATCACGCCGGAGCCAGCGAACGATCCACGCCATGACGCTGCTTTCGACTCCGGTAGCCGCCTCGCTACCATCCTCGGCAGCGCGAAGGGCGAGGTCAACAGCTCGCATCATCAGGCCATCGAGAAGCCCGGCAAGAATCTTCGCGTGACCGCTCATGCCGGCGATGGAACGGTCGAAGGCGTCGAGTGGACGGGTGATTCAAACTGGGTAGTAGGCGTGCAATGGCATCCCGAGCGCATGTTCGGCGACGTGTTTTCGCGAGCGCCTGTTTGGTGATTTTATCACCGCGGCACGCAACGCCCGAAGTACCGTCGCGCAAAAAGCGTAGCGTTTCGCGGTTCGAGTTTCGCTGTGCATTCTTTGTTGGGGCTCTTGGGGGAATCATGATTTCACTGGCAGGCAAAGCCGCACTGATCACCGGAGGCTCGCGCGGCATTGGAGCGGCAGCCGTCAAATTGTTCGCGCAGGCGGGCGCGGACGTCGTGTTCAGCTACAACAAGGCCAAAGAAGCCGCTCAGCAGGTCGAGCAGGAGGCCGGCAAGCACGGCACGCGCGTCGAAGGATTCAAGGCGGACGTCGGTCGCCATGCCGACAACAAGAAACTCGTCAACCATGCCATCTCGCGTCTGGGCCGGCTGGACATCGTGGTGCCCAACGCCGGCGTCTGGAACGCCGAAGACCTGCCCATCGAGAAAATGACGGAAAAGCAGTGGGACGACATGATCCGCATCAACCTCAAGAGCGTGTACTCAATCATCCATTTTTCGGTGCCGCAGATGATCAAGCAGAGGTCCGGCAAGATCATCGCGATCACGTCCACGGCGGCACAGCGCGGAGAATCGTTCCACACGCATTACGGTGCGGCGAAGGGCGGCATCGTCAGCCTCGTCAAGGGACTTTCCACCGAACTCGCCCGGCATAACATTCTGGTGAACTCCGTGGCGCCCGGCTGGGTCGCCACGGACATGTCCAATCCCGTGATCAAAACCAAAGCGGGCGGCAAAGCCATCGCCGCGGCCATTCCGCTGGGCCGCGCTGCAACTGCCGAAGAAATCGCCGGCCCCATTCTCTTCCTTGCTTCGGACTTGGCCAACTTCCTCGTCGGCGAAATCATCAATGTAAACGGAGGGTCGGTGCTGTGCGGCTGAAGCCGGTGAACGATCGCGTGAGAATCTGTGGCCGATTTGCGGCCGCTGCTGCTTTATTCGCGGTGCTCTTGGCGCCGGCGGCTTCCCCGCAAAACCCGGACACGCTCATGCCCGAGGCTAGCGCCGCCAAAGCCAAGCAAATCCTGCAACAACTGATCGCTGCCTTCGGCGGCCCCACGTATATGGACATTCGCGACAGCGATTGCGAAGGGCGCCTGGCGCGCTTCGGCCACAACGGCGAAATGACCGGCTACACCAATTTCAAGGATTACTGGCGCTATCCCGACGCCAATCGCACCGACTATGCGAAAAAAGGTGTGATCATCAACCTGTACGTCGGCGACAAGGGATGGACCCTCGATAAGGGCGGAGTTTCGGAGTTAAGCGCCGCGTCCATCGCTGATTTTCAGGAGCAGACCAAGAAAGACGTCAACAACTTGCTGCGCGTCCGCATGAAAGAGCCCGGCATGTTGTTTCGCTACGGCGGTGCCGACATCGTCGATCTCAAGACGGTCGATTGGGTGGACATCACCGACGCCGAGCAGCGCAACCTCCGTCTGGCCGTCGATCGAACGACGCACTTGCTGGTTCGCACCGTGGTCACCACCCAGGATGAGACCATGCACCAGCCCAATGTCGAGACGAGTATCTTTACGAATTATCAGTTGATGGACGGCGTCCGCACAGCGCTTCAGATCACCAGCGATCACAATGGCCGCCGCGTGAACCAGGTTTTCTTCACCTCCTGCAAGTACAACTCGGGCTTGCCCGCCGATCTGTTCACCAAAGCCGCGCTCGACAAGCGCTTCTCCGAGGTCGGCAGCAAGAAGTATAAAGACGAGAAAAAGAAAGAGAAGGAAGAAAACTGACGCGTCAAGGTCGCGGGGATGTTATTCCGGGCAGCGCCTAGTCTAACTCCTCGCGGATACGCCGACTGATACTTAAGCACTTGTGCTGTCCACGTCGAAGTTGTAACGTTTTTGCTCAACACCTGTCCCGAAATGAATCTATGCGTCTCCAACCCGTGCCAACTCGTCTCTCTAGCGTCTCTGCAAACGGGATGCGCGGCCTTAGCCTGCTTGAGCTGGTCGTCTCTCTCGGCATTATCTTGGCCATCTCCGCCATTGCTATACCCTCGATCACCCGAACGATCCGAATCTATCAGCTGAACGACGCGGCGAGTCAGGTAGCGGGAATCCTGAAATTGACGCGGTTCGAGGCCATTCGCCGAAATACCCCCATCCACTGCGTGAATACGCAAGCGAGTGCCAATGCCCCGGCAAATCTGTGGTCCGATAGCAACGGAGATGGCATCGAACAGCCGACGGAGAAGCAGATCCTTCTGAGCCCTAACGCCACGCTGCTTGCCCAGGGTGCGGTCCCAAGCGCGGCGGCATTGGCGCCTGCCGTGGGAGTAGCCACCCTAACCGCGCTCAATCCAGCGAGCGACAGGATCAAGTTCGACCAGCGAGGAGCGGTGAGCCCGTCAGGCGTATACGTGATCTATGTTGGCAATGTCATGGCGTCGAACAGCGGTTTTCGGGCGGTGGTTGTTTTGCCGTCGGGCTCCGTACAGGTGTGGGCGTATTCCGGGGGTGTCTCCAGCGTGTGGCAACAGCACAGCTAGTGAGTCTGAAGAAGATCGAAATGCGCGTGAGAAAAACAAGCCGGGGTGACCGCCAAGACGGCTTCACCCTCATCGAGATGCTGCTGGCCACTGTCGTGATGCTCGTGGGCCTGGTCGCGGTGGCGCAACTGGTGCCGATAGCGCTCACCGTGAACAGCGTAAATCGCAGCGATTCCACGGCGCTGGTGGTGGAACAGCGCATGCTGGAACAGATGCTGGACCAGCCGCTGACCGCGGCGACGTGCACGGCGCCAATGTGCCCCGACGCGCAAGCCAGCACCTGGAATCTGGGAAGTGCGGCATCTCCGGCAACTGTCGTTGGGAGTCTGGTAACGGTCGTCAACGGCAGCCCGGCGATCGACTTCTCCGCGGGACAAGTGCCTGGCTACAGTTTCAATTACATCGACCCCGAAGATCCTTACGGGGCAACGTACGACGTGCGTTGGGCGGTCGTTACGTATGTGAACGGCGTGCACGTCACCGGAAAGCGATTTCTGGTTGGCGCGCGGCAATTGGGCGGAACCGGATACTTTCTGCCCTTGACGTTGGACACGACGGTGGAAAAATGAAGCGTGCGGAACGCGATCAGACGCAAAAGGGTTTTACGCTTCTCGAGCTGCTCGTTGCCGCTTCGATTTTTCTGCTCGTCGCGGGCGCCACGTTTGCTCTGCTGGGAACGGCGCAGAAACGCTATCAGACCGACTCACAGATTCTGACCAGCTTTCAGGAGGCGCGGCTGGGTCTGGATCAGATCGTGCGGGACGTGAACGATGCGGGTTATCCGCCGCAGAATCATTTTTCCGTGCTGCCAGCGGCCAACCTTTACGCAGTCACGCCATTTGCGTGGAGCGCCGGTTATCCCGGTTCGCCATGCATCATCGGGACAACCTGCACCAGCCCTAGCGGCTTCGATTTGATCGTTGAGACCGACATCGATCCGCAGAACAACAACGGAGTCGAGTGGGTGCGGTATCAATTGCCTGCGGGTACCACGACCTTGCTTCGCGGTGTGGCGAGCAAAGCGGTGGGCATGGATCCGATAGCGGCAACCTCCGCCGCCGGCATGTTGCCCTACGTTCAGAACGTGATGAACAATGCGCCGGCCGCCCAGATAGCCGCCATCCGAGGCCCTTATCCGTCCATGTTTCCTGGCGGAATTCCGGTTCCTCTTTTTGCGTATACGTGTGATACCGGAGGCGGCGCTCCGCTTAGTTGCCCCACGGCCGGTGGCTTCAACACGCCCGCCAATGTTCTGGATGTCGAGATCACCTTGATCGTGCAAGCCACTGCCAGCGACGCTCAGACGGGGCAGCCGCGTTTGGTGGAACTGCACGGACGCGGGCGTCGCGTCAATCCGAATCAGTAAGCAAAAGAGATGAAGAGCAGCCACATTCTCCGGCGCAAGACCTCCGAAGCCGGAGTGGCTTTGCTGATAGCTATCTTCGCTCTGCTCTTGGTTAGCGTCGTGGCGATTTCCCTAATCGTAGCCGCCGGAATGGAAACCTCGCTTTCCGGAAATTACCGTTCGTCGGCCAGTGCGTATTACGCCTCGAAAGCCGGTCTGGAAGAAGCCCGTGGGCGTCTGCTGCCCAGAAATCCCAACTACTTCGATACTACGGTTCCTTCCTTCGTCCCGCCGCCGGGGGCAGCCCCGCTCGCGCTGCACGAAGTGCGCTACATCACGAACCCTGCCGGCGGCGAAAATGTTTTGACTGCGTACCCGGACGTCGAGTACGACACTGAATTTGGTTCCGGGGCGCTGGGCGGGGCAACGGTGAAGACCATTGCGTCGGTCTCGCCCGCTGCCGGGATTCCCGGAGCGCTCTACAAATGGGTGCGCATTAACCCCATTACGGAAGCATCCATCAACATCGACGTGAACGGCGACCACACGCTGGACACAACGACTCTACTCTTCTTTGACGGCTTGCACCTCAACCTGAACTCGGCCGGAACGCAAGCGCTGGAGATCACCTCGCTGGCCGTCCTGCCGGACGGAACCCAGAAGCTCTTGCAATATGTCGTTGCGCCGATGCCATTCAATCTGGGTTTTCCCGCCGCAGTCACGGCAACGGGTACCTATACGGGAGCAACGAGCTTTGGCAATCAGAGCCCTGGCTTTGGAATCAGCGGCGTGGATTTTTGCAACCCTGCCGGACAGCAGTATGCCGTCAGTGGAACCAATGCCACTTCTGTGGCCAATCTCACTCCGCAGCTCGCGCCCGCCGGGAATTATCTTGGGAGTGGCGGCACCTCCGGGCCTCCAGCGGCGGCTTCCTTGGGCAATTCCTCAACGACCATGCAAAACTTTCCTGACCCTCTTCATCCGGGACAAACGTTGGATCTCACTTCCGTCGCCGGCCTCAATCAGCTGGTCAGCGAAATTCAATCCGTCGCCGACTACACCACGCCGGACTGCAGCAACCCCAGCAACCTCGGCTCGCCCGCCAATCCAACCATCGTGGTCGTGACTGGAACTTGCAGCCTCAGCGGCAACCCTTCCCCTCCTGGCTCGGGAATCCTGCTGGTGCAAGGCGACGTGCAGTATGTCGACCAGCCCTACGACGGTTTGATTCTGGCCATTGGCACGGGAGCTTTCCATCAGCAGGCGTCCCGAAAGACCTCCTTCTACGGCTCCTTGTTCCTGGCGCAGACGGTCAATGCGGTCAGCGGCACGCCACTCCGCACTCCTGGCACACCGACGCTGAGTTGGCTCGGAGGTTCCGGCAACCCCAACCTTCAGTACGACAGCTGCATCATCGCGAACGCCGAGCCCGCGATTACCTACAAGCCGCTCTCGTTCCGCGAGATTTCGCAATAAACAGTGGTATAAGAAGGAATGCACAAGAGGGCGTTCCTGATGGGATTCCCGGTTTATCTTGCGGCGCTGTCCGCGCAATTCATCCCTGTAACCCAGGCGGCGCCCATCGCTTTCCATCGTCAACAGCAACCGCAAGCGCAGAATCCTTCCTCGACCACGCACAAACTCAAGATTTGGACCAACGAAGATCTAATCGCGACTCGTACCCCCGCGGACATCTATGTGTTCGAGAAAGAGGCCCAAGCTGCGGCCAACGAGGCGGCCACGCTTAGGTCGGTCGCATCGTGCTTCGCCTTCAACCAGCCCGAAGGCACCGTCCTAGAAACGCAAAAGGCGATCCAAGAAGCTCTTCAGTCTGTGGATGACAACGAAGCCGCTGTTACGCAAGCTCAAACAGAGCTCGACAACGCTCCCGAGAACCTGAAACTCCGGGATCAAATGGCGCTCGACCAGCGCACGGCGGAGTTGCAAAGAGCGCGTGCCCAACTGAGAGCGCTCCAGGATCATTTGCAGCAGCTCAACGAGCAGCCAGCCGCCCAGAATCCCTATGCGTCGGCCGCCGCGTCTCCCCAATAACGTCCTCGCGGGCTTGTGGTTTTCTGCGGCCCAATTGCGTTGTTGACTAGCTCTGACAATCTCGCAGATCGTTTGGTGGGAACTCGGAGCGCTGTATAATGGTGGGATGCAAACTGGGCGAGGAAGTACGCAGATGCACGGCACCACCGTTCTGTGCGTGCGCAAGGACAGTAAAGTCGTGCTCATCGCCGATGGCCAGGTGACTATGGCCGACCACGTCATGAAGCACACCGCCCGCAAGACGCGCCGCCTTTACAGCGACAAAGTGATCGCGGGTTTCGCCGGCTCCACCGCCGATGCCATTTCGCTCTTTGAACGCTTTGAAGGCAAGCTCCAGGAGCATTCCGGCAATCTGCAAAAGGCTTCCGTCGAACTGGCCAAGGAATGGCGCAAGGATCGCGCGCTGCGCCATCTGGAAGCGCTGCTCATCGTTGCCGATGGCAAGAGCACGTTCCTGCTGTCCGGCAATGGCGACGTCATCGAGCCCGACGACGGTCTCTGCGCCATCGGCTCCGGCGGCACGTATGCGCTGGCCGCGGCACGCGCTCTCCTCAAGCACTCGAAGTTGGGCGCAAAGGATCTGGCGATGGAGGCCATGCGCATCGCCAGCGAGATTTGCATTTATACTAACGCGAACTTTACAGTGGAGGAGTTGTAGAGCGGGGTTCCACTTTGCCGATTTTTGGCATCTCAGGTAGGTAGACGCCGGAGCCGGCCGGTCGAGAATCCGGAGACAGAAGGGTGAATGACCAGCAAGTCCGATAAAGAGATCGTTTACATGCCCGGCGGCAACGGCGCCGCACCTGCTGTGGAGCCGGAACTTCTTCCCGCGCTCGACGACATGACGCCGCGCGAGATCGTCGCGGAGCTCGACAAATACATCGTCGGGCAAAACGCCGCGAAGCGCGCCGTCGCCGTTGCCTTGCGAAATCGTGTCCGCCGCCAAAAGCTTCCGCCGGAAATTGCCGAGGACATTCTTCCCAAAAACATCCTGATGATCGGCCCGACCGGCGTTGGCAAGACGGAAATTGCCCGCCGCCTCGCGCGTCTTGCCGGGTGTCCCTTCGTTAAAGTCGAAGCCTCCAAGTACACCGAAGTGGGCTACGTGGGCCGCGATGTCGAATCGATGGTGCGCGATCTCGTCGAAACCTCAATCGACATGGTCCGCGAAGAAAAGCTCGACGAAGTCGCCGATCGCGCCGAACAGACCGCCGAAGAGCGCGTCCTCGATCTGCTCCTGCCACCCTCGCCGCCACCCGCTCCCGGCACGACCGAGGACGAAGCAGCGCAGCAGCGCGACCAAACCCAGCGCACACGAGAGAAACTCCGCGCCCAGCTCCGCGAAGGCAAGCTCGATCAACGCATGGTGGACATCGAAGTCCGCGAGCGCGCCATGCCTTCCTTCGAGATCATCTCCAATCAGGGCGTCGAGGACATAGACGTCAACATCAAGGACATGCTCTCCGGCATGTTCGGCCAGCAAAAAAAGAAGCGCAAGATGAGCGTCGCGGACGCCTTTGAGTACTTGATCCAGGAAGAAGAAAACAAGCTTCTGGATATGGATCAGGTCACACGCGTGGCCGTCGAGCGCGCCGAGCAGATGGGCATCATTTTCATCGACGAGATCGACAAGGTCGCGGGCCGGGAGTCCGGCCACGGTCCCGACGTTTCGCGCGAAGGCGTGCAGCGCGACATTCTTCCGATCATCGAGGGCACCACGGTCAACACCCGCTACGGCATGATCCGCACCGACCACATCCTGTTCATCGCCGCCGGTGCCTTTCACGTCACCAAGCCTTCGGATCTGATTCCGGAGCTCCAGGGCCGCTTGCCCATCCGCGTGGAGCTCCAATCGCTCAAGGAAGAAGACTTCGTACGCATTCTCACCGAGCCCAAGAACGCGCTCATCAAGCAATACATCGCGCTGCTCGAAACCGAAGGCATCAAGCTCAACATTACCGACGACGCCGTCGAGACCATCGCCAAATTCGCCACCAGCGTAAACGAGCAGACTGAAAACATCGGAGCGCGCCGCCTCCACACCATTTTGGAAAAGGTGCTCGACGAGCTTTCTTTTGAAGCCTCCGACCTCAAGAAGAAGAACGTCAAAGTCGATGCGGCGTACGTCAACAAGCAGCTCGCCGATATCGTAAAGAATCAGGATTTGAGCCGCTACATTCTCTAAACTCGAATCTCGAAAAATGGAAAATCGAAACTCGCGGAATCCCTCCACGCGAACGTCGTTCAAGCCCGTCTCTACCCGTTTCTTTTTTTCGTCCGCCGTTTTTCCTTCATTCAGCAAGCCGGTGAGTCGCAAGGCGAAACCCAAATTCCGCCGCGGCTCGAGTTTCGCTTTTCGCCTTTCGTTTTTCGGTTTTTTCCTGCTCGGCGGCTGCGGCGCTCCGGGCGAGCCTACGGCGCCATCCCCGCCAGTCCCCTCGGTGATTTCCGATCTCAGCGCCCGCCAGGCAGGCGACGGTGTGCAACTGACCTTCACCATGCCCGCAAAAACCATCACCGGCGAGCGCCTCGCCGAGCCTCCCGCCATCGAAGTCCTTCGCGGCGCGCTGAAGGCCGATGGCTCCCCCGACGCCAAATCCTTCCGCGTGATCTACACCGTTCCCGGAGCTCTTGTGGCTAAGTATCGATCCGAAGACCACGAGCAATTCGTCGATCCCGTCGCGCCGGAAGAGACGCGCGCCCATCCTGGTGCCCTTCTTGTGTATTGCGTGCGTACACGCGCTTCCAAAAAACGCGCTTCCGCGGACTCAAACAGCGTCACGGTCCGCGTTTTCCCTGTGCCGCAACGCATCACGTCGCTCCAATCCAGAGTCACCGAAACCGCCGTCGAGTTGAAGTGGACGGAGGTCACGCGGACCTCCGGCGGCGACCCTTTGAGCGGCGCTCCCGAATATCACGTCTATCGGGGCGAGCTCGATGCCCGCACCTACGATCCCGCGGCGAAAGATCGTTCTCAAGAAAAGTGGATCTCTCCTTTCGCACTCCTCGGCCGCTCGGACGCGCCATCGTTCCGCGACACCCAATTTGAGTTCGGCAAAATCTACGTCTACATCGTCCGCAGCGCAGCCAGGTCGGGAGACAATGCCCTTGAATCGGACGATTCCGATCAGCTTGTCGTCGCTGCCACAGACACGTTCCCGCCCTCCGTTCCCCAGGGCCTGATCGCCGCGGTAACTTCCGCCAGCGCTTCCGGCCCGCAAGAGGTGGACCTCTCCTGGTCCATAAATTCTGAAACCGACCTGGCAGGCTATCGCGTCTATCGTAGCGAGCAGGAAAACGACAGAGGTGAGTTGGTGACGCCCGAACTGTTGCTCTCGCCAGCGTATCGTGATACTTCTGTACGGCCTGCTCATCAGTATTGGTATCGCGTCACCGCCGTTGACCGTGCCGGAAACGAAAGCGTGCCCAGTCCCCCCGTGCTCGCAGACGTCGCGCAACATTCTTCGTAGCCCCGGGTTTAGTTTCTGAATGGAACTTGGTAGCCCAGCCGTTATGCCGGTTCGCTCTCAATTCCCCGGTCAGGAGTTGGCCCACTTTTTTCGAAACGCGGGAGTTCGCACCGGTATCTATACAGGTGTTGCTCTCGCGATCGGCTTTACAACCTGGCTGTATGTCGCCAACCGCGTTCCCTCGCTTGAAATCGTCGCCCTTCAGCGCAACTTCGTCGCCGCCACGGTACTCGGCCTTTTCGCGGCCATACCCATCCTGCGCTTCCTGCGTTCACCCGGTCGACCTGCTGGTTTCCAGCCTCATCGCTTGGACCATCCTTACCATTACCTATCGCGGCCTCTGCATGCATTTTGGCGCTTTGTCGGAGCGCTACAGCACGCCCCAAATCTTCACCTTGGGGGCGGTCGTGTACATGATCCTGGCCACTCTTTCTTGGATCGGCACGTGCATTTGGAGAACGCGCCAATCCCACATTTCTCATTCCAACCACCACGTATGAAATTTTGCCGCTTCCTTCCCCTCGACGCGTCGGCATCGCGGCCTGCTTCTCCGGCCTACGGCCTACTTGAGGGTGAACAGATCTGCGAGCTGTCGGGCGTACCCTGGGCGCCGTGGTCGCGGAGTTCGCATACGTGGAGGCTCGCCGATGTGCGTCTTCTCGCTCCGGTCACACCGGGAAAAATCGTCTGCGTCGGCCGGAACTACGCCGCTCATGCCGCCGAGCTCGGCAACGACGTCCCCAAAGAACCGCTCATCTTTCTGAAGCCATCCTCATCGATCGTCGGCACGGGTGAACCGATCGTCCTGACTCCGTATTCCCAGCGTGTCGAGCATGAAGGTGAGCTCGCTATCGTCATGGGCCGCCGCTGCTCGCATCTGCGCGACATCGATGACGCCTTGGCTCACGTGCTCGGCTACACCTGCTTGAACGACGTCACCGCTCGCGACCTGCAGAAGACCGACGTCCAGTTTACTCGCGCGAAAGGCTTCGACACGTTCTGCCCTGTCGGCCCGCACATCCAAAGCGATCTCGATCCAACCAACCTCCTCGTCGAAACCTACGTCAACGGCAAGCGCCGCCAGTCCGGCAACACCTCGCTCATGACGTATTCTTGCGCCTACCTCGTTCGTTGGCTCTCCCGCATGATGACCCTCCACCCAGGCGACGTGATCGCCACGGGCACGCCGGCCGGCGTAGGTCCGCTCGTCCTCGGCGACACCGTCGAGGTTCGCGTCGCGGACATCGGAGTGTTGCGTAATCCGGTGCATGCCCCGCAGTCGTAGTGTGCCCCCCTCCCAGGTTTCGGTAGAATACGCATTCGTGAGGGCTATTCCGTTAAGACGGAGCTGCTCGGCGTGCGGAACACCGCAGCCGCACGTCCGGCAGTTGTGTCGCCCGCGACTTTCTCGAAACCCAGGGAGTTTTTTCGTTGAAGACATTGCTCGCTGAATGGAAACTTGTGCTGGCGATGGGTGCCGCAGCCATCGCAGCCGTGGCCATGATTGCGTATGCGTTCTTCCGCCCCGTGGAACCTCCCGAAGAAGTCGAGCGCAGGCGGCGTCTCCACCTCAATCAGATCGGCCGCATTGCGGAGGGCCAGGTGGTGGAGTTTGCCGAGCATCCGCCCGAGCCGCCCGCCGCAAAGAAGTTTGGCTCGCGCGCCCGTCCCCTTCCAGACACCGGTCCACGGCACCTCGTTTCGTACAGCTATGCCATCTCCGGCGTCACCTATCACACCGCGCAAGACATTACCGGCCTCGAAGGGCAGGTCCGCTTCGAGCGCCTCGTTACCGGCCAGCCGGCCAGCATCAAGTACGACCCGGCAAATCCCAGCGACTCCATTCTCGTCGCCGACGACTGGTCGGGCCTGCGCTGAACTCTGCTTCGATGCCCGCAGCTGTTCGCCGTTCTGATTTTGCTCCCCGTGCGCTATCCTTCCTTCTACGGTCCTTGCGTGCCGCAAACCTGCTGTCATGAAAATGATCCTCGCTTCCGTCTTCACGACTCTTCTCACCATCGCCATGACTCTCGGCGCGATGTTCACTTTGGTGCGCGCCACGGTATACGTTACCTCCCTGCAGTCGCCCATCCAGCGCACCGCCGCCATCGGTGCGGAGCTGGTTCTTGGCGTGGTGTTGCTTCTCGGCACCGTGTGGCTCGCCACGCACCTCGCCGTACGCATCTTCGGCAAGAAAACGCCGCCGGCCCCGGGAGGAAACCTTGCCTGAAAATGAATCCACGGCACGCGCTCGCAGCAAGCATCACGACCGCATGGAGGATCTGCGCCGCTTGGAAGCCGAAGCCGAGGCGGGTGGCGGTTCCGAACGCCGCGAGCGCGAGCACAAAGCCGGCAAGCTCACCGCACGCGAGCGCATCCATCTTCTTCTCGACGAAGGCACCTTTGAAGAACTCGACAAATTCGTGCGTCACCGCTGCGTCGATTTCGGCATGCAGGAACAGCGCCCGGCGGGTGATGGTTTCGTCACCGGATTTGGCCGCATCGACGGCCGTCTGGTTTACGTTTTCGCCCAAGACTTCACCGTTTTCGGCGGATCGCTCTCGGAAGCCAACGCGCTGAAAATCTGCAAGATCATGGATCTGGCCATGCGCGCCGGCGCGCCGGTCATCGGCCTAAACGATTCCGGCGGCGCGCGCATCCAGGAAGGCGTGGCCTCGCTCGCCGGCTACGCCGATATTTTTCTGCGCAATACGCTGGCCAGCGGCGTGATTCCGCAGATCAGCGCCATCATGGGTCCGTGCGCGGGCGGCGCCGTCTATTCTCCCGCCATCACCGATTTCATCTTCATGACTCGCGAGACCTCGTACATGTTCGTCACCGGGCCCGACGTCATCAAGACCGTTACGCACGAGGAAGTCACCAAGCAGGAGCTTGGCGGCGCCATGACCCACAACGCCACCAGCGGCGTCGCGCACTTCATCTCGCGCGACGATGCCGATTGCCTCGCCATGATTCGCGAACTGATGAGTTTTCTTCCCGCAAACAATCTCGACGATCCGCCGAGGCGTCCCGCTTCCGATCCCGCCGACCGCCGCGACGACTTCTTGAACCGCCTAGTTCCCGACGACCCGCAGAAGCCCTACGACATCAAAGACGTCATTCACCACATCGTCGACGAAGGCTACTTCTTCGAAGTCCACGAGCATTTCGCGAAGAATCTAGTGGTTGGCTTCGCGCGCCTGGACGGCCGCCCCGTCGGTATCGTCGCCAATCAGCCGGCGGTTCTCGCCGGCGTGCTCGATATCAACGCCAGCGTCAAAGGCGCGCGGTTCGTGCGCTTCTGCGACGCGTTCAACATTCCCCTGATCACCTTTGAGGATGTTCCCGGCTTTCTGCCCGGCACGCAGCAGGAGTTCGGCGGCATCATCAAGCACGGCGCGAAGCTGCTGTTTGCCTTCGCCGAAGCCACCGTTCCGAAAATCACGGTGATCACGCGCAAAGCCTACGGCGGCGCCTATTGCGTCATGGCCTCCAAGCACATCCGCACCGACGCCAACTTCGCCTGGCCCACCGCGGAGATCGCCGTGATGGGTCCCGAAGGCGCGGTCAACATCGTCTACAAGCGCGAACTGGAGAAAGCCGCCCGAATCCGGGCGCGAAGCGCTGCGCGAGGAAAAAATCGCCGAATTCCGCGATCGTTTCGCCAATCCCGTCATTGCGGCTGAGCGCGGCTACATCGACGCCATCATCGAGCCCGCCGAAACCCGCTCCCGCATCATCAGCGCCCTCCGCGCCCTCGAAAACAAAAAGGACGTCAACCCCAGGAAAAAACACGGCAACATTCCCTTGTAGCGAGCGTGCCCGCACGTTGGCGGGTTGGAGCGGTCCGATCAGCATCGCCGATCGCAGAGCTTGGCTCCTGCAGGAAACAATTTCAGCATGTGCAGACTCGGGTCGCGCAATGTCCGGGCCCATGTAGCGGCCGCTTTCTGAAGCGCGCGCCTCTTCCTCATTCGAGAAAGAGGCTTGCATGGCCACACCCGGACGCGAATATTCCCTGGATCATCATCTACTGGAACATATGAAGTTCAGCGGTATGGAGCGCCAGAACCTCGCCGATCTCGTAAGTATTGTCGTCAGCCTGAAAAACAAATACGGAATCGTGCCGCTCGCTGCGGCCGCGCAGGGATATCCCGAGCCAAACGCTCTCACCGTGAGCTACGTCATCGAATCCATCACGCTCAACAAAATACTCAACGTCCTGTTGCGCCATCACCATCTTGCTCGGCATCCCCCAATCAGCCGAATTCGACGTGGACATAACCCTCGGCGGTTCGCCCCTTTGGAGTGCCGCGGCTCGCCGCCGCCTTCACGATCCGCCTACGCAGCGCTGGTCCTTTACGACAGCATGGCGAGACGTAGCCGGGCGGGCGCCCCGGGGCGCCCCCGTCCCTGGAAGGGATCGACCCCGATCGCCAGTGAGTCACTGTGCGGGTAGCGGGGTCCAGGTCTGGCCGGCGTCGGTGGTTTTGTAGGTTTTGTGGGTGGAGGCGGTGAAGATGGAGGCCTGTTGAGCGTCGACTGCAAAGACGGCGGCGATATCGTCGTTGATGGGCGCGGGGATTTTCCGCCAGTGTGCGCCGCCATCGGTGGTGCGCACGATGGTGCCTGCGCGGCCGACGATCCAGCAGAGTTGATCCGAAGGCGCGGAACCTGCGAGCAGATCGCCAACGACTCCGCTCGTCTGGACGAACCAGGTGGCGCCGGCGTCGGTGGAATGCAGGATTATACCGGCGGGCGCGATGCGCCAGAGTGCGGAGGAGCCAGGAGCTGTGATGGTTACGGAGGCGCGGGCATTGACCACAGGCAACAGATCACTCTCGCGATTTCCGGTCGTTGCGCCAACCCCTTGTTGTTCCTTTTGCGGCACTCGCTGTCCGGCGAGGTCAATGCCCGCTTTTGCCTTCAATGAGGCGGCAGCTTTCGCGCGTGGAGCAACTTCGGCGAGAGCGCTCTCTGAGTTCTCGCTAACTCCCGCTGGCGATGCGGGAGCCGGGACCGACGCACGAGATTGCTTTTTCAGTTCTTTTTCTTCGGCGCCCGCTGCCTCCGCCACTTTGGGCTGTTTCGCTTCACCATCCACCGGTGCGGCCGAATCTTTCGGCGAAAGGTCGCGTGCCAGAGCCGTCAGCTTGTCGGCTTGCAAAGAGGCTGAAGTCTTTTCGTCGCGCGTTGCTGGTTGGTTTCGCGTGATGGTGAGCGCATCCGTTTTAGCGCGAGCGGCAGGGGGCGCGGCGGGCAAGGAACCTGGTTTCGGAGCGGATTCTTTTGCGCTGGGAGCTGCAGGCGATGATAGAGGCGCAGAGGCAGGCGACGGCGTAGTGTTCCGTTGGTTTTTCGCGAGCTGGAATTGCGGCGGGTTCGATTCGTGGACGGCGACCCAGACGAGCAAACCAGCGGCGAGGGCGCCGGCGGGAGCGAGCCAGCGCCAATTTGCGCCCGGACGCGCCCTTAGACGCCGCGACCACCGGGCGGCGGGTGTCGATCGCGCCGCCGCGGACTTGGATTCTTGTGTGGCAGCGTGGGCCAGCTCTGCAGGATCGGCCTCTGGCATGGTCAGCACGTTTTGTCTTGGGCTTTCCTGCTGATACTCCGCTTCCTGGTTCACCTCGACGGGAAGGTCATCGGTGGCTTCGAGTTGGGCGAGGAGTTCCTGACATCGCGCGCAACCGGCGATGTGTTCTTTGGCAGAGAGCATTTGTTCGGGTGCAAGCAAACGCTCGTGGTAGGCGGCCAGATTTTCCGCGTCAGGGCAAGCGGGTTGCGATGAAGGCATTTCGCCGGGTGCGTTGGGGCGGAGATAGCGCGCGAGAGCTTTTTCGAACGTGCGGTCGCGGTCGTCAGGCGCCATAGGGGTCTCCATTTTTAGAACGAACCCCCGAGGGTTTCTTGCACATGCTCATGGTTGCCGCCTCGTGGGTTTTGGTCCCTGCTGGGCTGATGGGGGAAACAATTTGTCAAGATCGATGGGGGCGTCTTCGGAGGAGTATTCGAAGCAGAGCGCAATTTCTTCCTCGCTGAGCCCAGGCTCGGGCGAGGAGCCATTGGCTGGAAGGTGTCCCTGGCGCAAGGTTTCTTCCACGTTGCGGCGCAGCTCGTGCCGGATGCGCTCGAGGTTGCGAGAGACGCTGGACTCGTGTTCTCCCAGGGCGCGGCCGATCTCGGCGAGAGTTTGCTCCTCGGAGTAATACAAACGCAGGCGTTGATGGTCGCGGGGATGGAGCAGGCTCAAGGCGACTGTCAACACGCGCGTGAACAGGGCAACGTAGCGCTCGCGATGCGGGTCGGCAGGAAATGGGAGGTGCGAGACGCCGGCTGGGACCTGCGACGCCCGGTGTCCACTGGGATCCTCGCCGTCGAGCTCGGTAAAGCGGCGGCCGGCGCGGATGGCGTCCACGTGGCGCTGCGCGAGAACGGCGCGCAGCCAAGTCCTGAGCGAGCTGCGCCCATGGAAATATCGAAACAGGGAGAGGTCGCTGCGTTTTCCTTCGCGCAAGCCATACAGGTCTGCGAAGAGGGAATCCGCAAGCTCACATGCGGCGGGCGAAGAGGCGGAACAGCGTAAGACGGCGCCGGCTGCGGCGCGCAAGTAGCCGCGATAGGTGGCGACGAAATGGTCCCAGGCTTCGGGGTGACCCTCGGCGCACGAAGCAGCGAGCACCAAGTCCGTGAGATGCAATGCGCCCAAATATTCTTCGAGTTTCTGGGGGCTTGGCGGCGCGGCGCCAAACTGTTTCCTGGCACTGCGCTCGAGCGTGGCCTGGAAGCGATCGCGCGTCAAGCTCCACGAAGAGCCGCCAGACTCGGCAAAGAGTCGGCCGACCAGAGCTTGCTGGCCCGCGAGGAGGCGAGGTGGTTGTCTGCCAGCTTGGGCGCCAGACTGGGCGTCCTTCCCATTTTCTGAATCTTCGCTCATACTCTTGGGGCCATAGTCCCCGGCAAACTATTTCCGGCCTCCTGCATCCTAGAAGATACTCCGGATGGCGGCCTCAAGGTTGGAAAGAAGTTCCCCCGGCTGGGGTTTGAGGTATTCTAACGAATTGTTGCGCCCCCAACCCGCAGCAAGAGAAATGTCGCTGAATTTGCCCAAGTTGCTTGACGGTGCGCTCTCGGGCGTTGGCGACTTCGCGACGCTAGTACCTAAGTCCTATTAGGGCTCCCCCAGCCCGATCGGTACTCTGGCTTGGCCAAAGAACAAGGTTTGCCCGGCCGAGCGAACCAGGAGAGCTAGGTCTCTCCTGAAGTTTCTATTCGCCGGACGGAATCCCTTTGAGGCCCACGCGGATGACAACCATGACTGCGGAATCACCGGGCAAGACGCGACTAGGCGTCGGCTTTGACGCGGACCAGAGCCATGCGCAGGACAGGGAAGCGTGGAAGCGGGCCATTGGCAGGAAGCAGGTTCCCGCACGTCTGGCGATGCTGCCGGAGGGAGAGTCGCGCTGGAATCGCGTGGGCATCAGCGCTGCAGCACAGACCATTCTGCTGATATTTTTCGTAGCGTTGCCGATCTTTTTTCCGGAGCGTCTGCAGACTGCGGTGAACATGATGGTTGTTCCTTTGGCGATGCCGGTAACCGAGGTACCTGTGGCACCGCCGCCACCGCCGGTCAGGCCCAAGGTGGCGCCCCCGAAACCTGAACCCGTCGAGCCGGTAAAGCTCAACCCCAAACAGCCGCACATTTTCGTGCCACAGAAGGTGCTGCAGCCCAAGGTGCAGCACATCGAAGCAAAAGCACCGGAACTCACTCCGACCCCGGTGTTCGAAGCGAAGCTCAATACCCAAACAAATCAACCAAAGCGGCCTAGAGAAGAAGTCAAGGTGAACCTCCTGAACACCGGCAGCGCAGCGCC
The DNA here is from genome assembly GCA_963790355.1 of Candidatus Acidiferrales bacterium. Taxonomy (GTDB): domain Bacteria; phylum Acidobacteriota; class Terriglobia; order Acidiferrales; family UBA7541; genus Acidiferrum. The sequence continues at coordinate 1,846,753 of CAWBOF010000004.1, read as the reverse complement.
ACCGACGGTCAATCTCCCGGTGAACAAAGTCCAGACCGGCGGGTTCGGCGACCCCAATGGACTTCCGGGCAAAGGCGATCCGAACAAGACGACGAACAGCAATCGTCTGGGATCACCGGCACTTCCCGGCGGACCTGGATACGGGAATGGGACGGGCGGGGATCGAGGCGTGCGCGGCACGGTAGCCAGCACGGGATTTGGAAACGGAACGGCGAATCCTTTGCCAGGCGGGGGCCAACGCGGCACGGTGCAGAGCAGCGGATTTGCCGATCAGAGTGTGGTGACGGATGCGCCCAAAAAGAAGGCCGCTGCCGCGGACTCTGGAACGTCAACTGTTGACATCCTGGACAAACCCCGTCCGGAGTACTCGGCCGAGGGGCGTAGTCTGAAGATAGAAGGTGACGTGATACTGGATGTGGTATTTCTGGCGAACGGCGCGGTACAGGTGAATCAAGTGGTTAGCGGATTGGGCCACGGTCTTGATGAGGCCGCAGGTCACGCGGCGCAACAGATAAAGTTTAAACCGGCAAAGCGGGAGGGCCAGCCGGTGGATTTTCCGGCCCGCGTGCGGATTGAGTTCCGCCTGGCCTACTGAAGGGGGAACGATGCGTCAGTTAGTAACAGCCATCTTCGTGCTGGTGTCGACCGGGCTGGGAACCATGGCCGCCGCAGCGGCCCCCACGCCGGCCGATCAGCCGAAGACCATGGAAGAGGTCCTCGATCGGGTCACCGCGAACGAGAAGCAACTGAACCAGGACATTCGGAAATATTCACCGCTCGTGGAGACCTACATACAAAACCTGAAACCGGACAAGGATCTGGGTTTCGTGCCCGCAGGGGACAAGTATTTTCTTGGGAAAGCGGATCTATCCAAGGGCGTCAACTTGGTGCCCCTATCGGACACGAACAGCAAGGGCAAGAAGGTCTTCAACGGGATCGGCAACTTCTTTTCGTTTGCGATGCAGTATTTGCCGGACGGCTTTCTGCAGATGATCTTCATCGACACGTCGGATTTCGACAAGCAGCACTACAAGTTTGACTACGTAAAGCGCGAATTCCTGGGCGAAGTGCGCTGCTTGGTGTTTGACGTCACCCCACTGCCGAAGTCCGGGAAAGGCCGCTTTCTTGGGCGCATCTGGGTGGAAGATCAGGACTTTCACGTGGTGCGCTTCAATGGAGGCTACCGAGGAGGGGGCCAGTCAACGTGGTACTTCCACTTCGATAGCTGGCGGACCAACGTGCAGCCGGGCATGTGGCTGCCGTCATTCGTGTACAGCGAAGAGAAGGATTTGCACTACGCGTTGACCAAGAAGCTGGACTTCCGGGCGCAAACGCGTTTGTGGGGCTACAACATCGGCCACGCCGCGCAGGAACAGGAGTTGAGCAAGGTTCTTGTGGAAACGGCGGTACAGGACGACACGAAGACGGCCAATGATCTTTCGCCGTTGCAGGCGCAGCGCTCGTGGGACCGCGAGGCCGAGGACAACGTTGCCGACCGTTTGCAGCGCATCGGGTTGATGGCGCCGAAGGGCGAAGTGGATAAGGTGCTGGAGACGGTGGTCAACAACCTCGAGGTCACCAACAATCTCGACATCGATCCAGATGTGCGTTGCCGGGTGTTGATGACCACGACGCTGGAATCGTTCACGCTGGGGCACACCATCGTGTTGAGCCGGGGACTCGTCGACGTGCTTCCGGATGAGGCCAGCCTGGCGACCATCATTGCACATGAGCTGAGCCACGTGGTGCTGGGTCATCGGATGGACTCCAACTTTGCGTTCTTCGATCAATTACTGATCGACGACAAAGACTCGTTCCGGCATTTTGGTTTCGCGCGCACGCCCGACGAAGAGAAGGCGGCGAACGACAAAGCGATTCAATTGCTGAACAATTCTCCGTACAAGAACCAGCTTGGCAACGCGGGTCTTTTCTTGACCGCGCTGGAAGCCCGGCAGAAGGAAATTCCGAACCTCATCAGCGCGCACCTGGGGAATCGAGTTCCTGCGGTGTCGGAGGTGAAATCGAGCCCGCCCGTGGACCAGAAGCGCAATCCGCAGCTCATTGCGGCGCTGCCGATCGGCGGCCGCATAAAGCTGGATCCCTGGAATGACCGGCTTGACCTGCTGAAGAGCAAGCCTGTCGGCGCGGTCGCCGAACGGGAAAAGATGCCGTTCGAGGTCACACCGTTCATGCCTTACCTGACGCGCTTCGGCGACGATGCGACCAAGCCCATCAATGCCGGCGCCACCGGCTCCAAGGCGCCCGACGCGGCGGCGAACGCCATCGTGGATCCGAACGTGCCGACTAAGCCCTGATTTGTGCTTTAAACAAATCCAAGGTTGAGTGACGGCCCGGTGAACCGAGTTCGCCGGGCCCGGTTTCTTTGGCGGCCCACAAAATCCGGATGCGTGAAGCACATCAGTGCGTAGAAGCGAGTTCCTTGATGAGCTTGTAGTTGAATTCGACTCCTTCGTAGAAATCCTGAATTCCGATGCGCTCGTCCTTGCCGTGAGCGCGGTTGTCGTCCATATCGAAAAACAGGCAGGCGATTCCGTAGGTGGGAATTCCGGCGATGCGCGTGATTTTGCCGTCGGTGGCCCCTGTGGACATGGTTGCGACCACGGGAAGATTGCCCCACATCTCCCGGACGGTAGTATCCATCGCTTGGGTTAGTTCGGGCAGCAACGGAGAGGGCGGTACCGGCACCACGGGGACCACCGACCCATCGGCGGCGCGCTGCAGCACCGCGGTTATGGCTACTTTCGGATCGGCGACGACCCGCTCGAGTGTTTTGCGGACGTTTTCGGGATCTTCACCGGGGAAGATCCGGCAATTCACGTTCGCGCGCGCCATCTGCGGCAGCGCATTCGGCGCGTGCCCGCCGGAGAGCATCGTGGCCACGCAAGTGGTGCGCAAGAGCGCGTTGTAATAAGGAACGGCGGATAAGCGCGCGACCGCAGCGGCATCGGGCGGCTGCCTGACCACGGCGCGCAAATCGGATGCCGCGGAACCCGAGGCCAGGGCGGCCGTGCGCTCGAAATAGTTGCGCGTGATTTCGTTGATTTCCGTGGGGAATGAAAAGCTCTGGAGGCGCGTGAGAGCGGCAGCGAGATGATAGATGGCGTTGTCACTCGAGGGCACGGAGCTGTGACCTCCGGGATTGAGGGACTCGAGCTGAAAGTCGGCGTAGACTTTTTCGCTGGCTTGGATGGCGGTGAGCAGGCGCTGGCCTCTCTGCTTCTCGAACTCGCCGCTGTCAAGATTGATGCAGTACCCGGCGTCGACCAATTCGCGGTGCTCCCTCAAGCAGCCAGTCCACGCCGTTGTAGTTGCCGCCTTCCTCGTCGGCGGTCAGCGCGAGAATTACATCGCGATCGGGCACGATAGCTTTCTTCTTTCAGCCGGATGAAATTCGTGACCAGAATGGCGTCGCCTTCTTTCATGTCTTGGGTGCCGCGGCCGTAGAAATAGCCGTCCTTCTCCACGAACTGGAAGGGGTCGGTGGTCCAATCTTCGCGGCGGGCCTCGACGACATCCAAGTGGCCGATGAAAAGGATGGGCTTGCGTTTTCCGGTGCCGTGAAGACGAACGACCAGATTTTTCTTGCGCTCGATGGGACCGGCAACGATGACGTCTCGCTCGGGGAAGCCGGCATCGCGAAGACGCGCGGCCATGGCTTCCGCTGCGGCTGTTACGTTGCCGACGGAATCGGTCGTATTGATCTCGATGAGCTGCTTGAGGATTTCGTGAGCGAGCGGATTTGCAGCGGGCTGACCCTGGGCACGTCCTACCAGTGGCAGGAACAGGAACAGAATGATCCCCAGCAAAGCGAACCGGAATTTTTCTCGATGCATTCTCGGCTCCTACGATGACGCGGGCGGCCAGGCCGCCGGATGGAAATGGCGGCGCGCCAAGGCGCGGCGCAGGCATTCGGAAACGTACGAAATCGGAAAGAACAGCAGGATCAAGCCGAAGCCGGGATCCAGAATTCGCAGAATGAGCGCGGCGAGAACGGCCACGCCGACTGCAACCGGCTTCATGACAGGTTCAGGCAGCCGCGCGTTTACAAAATTCGCGATTTCGTGGGGCCACTTGAAGATCCAATAGAATTGATAAAACGGGATGAAGTGGAAACCCACCGCGCGGGCCGGCGAAATCGGATGCTTCCATCCCGGCACGTGAGCCATCACCACGTGAACCTGGTAAATGCATACGAGCCAGTAAACGCCCCCTACAAAACTTGCCAGGAACAGATATAAGGGTGGAATGCCACCCTCCTTAGCCAGATCCGGATGAAGGGAAACCGCGACAAACTCGGCGACGAGGGTGGCCACGCCGAGCAAGTAGCCAATCCAGATCACCGGCAGCTGCGGAGGTTGCGTGGTGCGGGTTCCGGGTTCGCGCGAATCGGCATCCGATAAGTTCATTGCGGGCTCAGGAAAATCCGTCCAGCGAGCGTAACGTTCTCACTGTGGGCGCGTCAAACTGTTTGCCGCACACCGCTGGCGCCGTGCGCTTTGTTGACCATGTCACGTTGCTTCCGGTGCGCGCCTTACCTACACTGTTGCCGTGGCTAAACTCAGGAGGAAGATCATGAAGTGGGCGAACCATCTGGTTGCCAAGCTTGCACTTGCTGCGGCGCTGTTTCTGGGCGGGCTCGCCACCGGCACCTGGCACACTCGCAGCGTGGCCGCGCAAAACAGGTTCGGCCAGCCGAAGACGGTGATTCACATGGTGGTCTACAAATGGAAAAACACCGCTTCCGAGGACGACAAGGAGCAAGCGCTGAAAGGTCTAAAGACCATGGCCGGGCAGATTCCCGGCATCAAAAATATCTGGCTGAAAACGCAGCGCAATCAGATCCGCGATTTCGACGGAGTGTACGCCATCGAATTCGCCAGCCCGGAAGCCGCCGCGGACTATGCCGAGAGCCCGAAACACGAGGTATGGAGAAACGCTGGGAAGAGCTTCGGGAAAACAGCCTGTCGTTCCAAGCGTCCAATCCGTGACAGCCGATTCCCGGATGAACAGAAAAAGTCCCGTAGCACAGACACTCTTGTCTGTGCACTTAACTAAGTGCAGCAGATTCAAAGGCAGACGCAAAGCGACCGAATGCCAAGACCCTCTCGGAATGGACTGTTTCCGCAAGCCGTTGAAGCCGTGCCCTCCGGTCATCACACGGACTCGATTTAGCCGTCTCGCGACGATTCCGAATCTGCGCCGGAGCAGGGCGTCGATGGCCGATCGGAGAGCAGCCGCTTTCACCATTTCACCACCGTGGCGACCGACGTGACGCCGTAGCGCGCTTTCGGCCGCGGCGCTTCGATCGCTTGCAGGATGACACGCGCGCAATCCTCGGGAGTGGTTTTTGATCTGGGCGCGCGCATCTCGGCGCTGGCAAAGAATCGAGCGTACAGCTGAGCGTAAGGGCTTATTTTGAATCTTTCCGCTAGCCTTTCGTCAGCTCCGCCGCGGCCTTTTGTATGCCCGTGACAATGTATCCCGGCTCGATCAGAATGACCTCGATGCCGAATGGATACATCTCAACCGCAAAGCGTTGCTCAATCCTTCCAGCGCATGCTTGCTGCTGCTGTAAGCGCCCTGCGCGGGTACGGTCACCAGGCCCGCGACGGAACTCATCATCAGGATGCGCCCGCGGCGGCGTTCACGCATCCACGGCAAAATGGCTTGCGTCACGCGCAAGACCCCGAATAAATTGGTCTCGAACTGGCGCCGCCAGTCTTCGAGGTGCAAGTCTTCGACCGTGCCTATGTAGCCGACGCCGGCATTGTTGATCAGTACGTCGATCGCGCCGGCCTTCGCCAGCACGTGATGCACCGCTTCTGCACGGAAGCATCGTCGCCGACATCCAGTTCGATGGATTCGAGAGGCAGTTGCTTTTGGCGCGCCACTGCGTCGAGTTGCGCGCGCTTTTCGGGGAGCGGCCGGCGGCGAAAACGCGGTAGCCGCGTCCGGCCAGAAGCAGTGCGGCGGCTTTGCCCAGACCGTCCGTCGCACCGGTAATCAAGACCACTTGCGAAGTTCTGTTCGGCGCCCATTCTGCCCTCCTAGCGTGGTCGCCATCGTATCGCAGAACGGAAGGTATGGCTGTCGCGCAAACTCACGTCCCGCTTTCGGCACATGCTTTGCGGCGGAAACATACGGCGAATGGCAGGTTGTTAGACTCAGCCTGTATCCTCCGATCCGATCTCTACCAAGCTTGGGTGCGCCCGCATGTCCGCTGAAGATGATCTCGCCATGCCAGAGTCTGGCCAGAAATGGCAAGGCGGCTTCTGGGCGCTGATCGCCACCCAGTTTCAGGGCGCGTTCAATGAAAATGGCCTGAAAAACCTGGTCATCTTCCTGATCCTGGCGATGAATCTAGGCAAAGAAGATCGCGACCGGCTGGTCCTCATTGTGGGAGCGCTGTTTTCGGCTCCATTCATCCTGTTTTCGATGACCGGCGGATATCTGGCCGATCGGTTCAGCAAGCGCAACGTCACCATCGGGACCAAGTTATTCGAGATAGCGGTCATTCGTGTTCGCCACATTTGCCTTGCGCGACAGAACCTGCATCTGGCGATGGCGGCGGTGTTCCTGGCCAGCACGCAGGCTGCGCTGTTTGGACCCTCGAAATATGGATTGCTGCCCGAGCTGCTGCCGCAAAAGCGGTTGTCCTGGGGAAATGGCATTCTGGAACTCGGTACGTTCCTCGCGCTGATCGCGGGCAGCGTCACTGGCGCTTTCCTGGCGGATCTGTTCCCGGGTCGGCAGTATTTTCCGGCGTGATCTTTCTATCTCTTTCGTTGCTGGGCTTACTGGTCAGCCTGGGAATAAGCCGCGTGCCGGCGGCCGACCCGGAGAAGAAATTCCGGGTAAATTTTCTTGGAGATTGTGGACCCAGGGAAAACTCATCCGTGGGGATCGTGTTCTGTGGCTGGCGGTCGTGGGAAACACTTATTTCTGGTTCCTCGGCGCGCTGCTGCAATTCAACATCATCATCTACGGCCAAGACGTTCTGAAAATCAGCTCGACCCACAACGGAATTCTGCAGGCGTCCATTGCCATCGGGATCGGGTTGGGAAGCCTCGCGGCAGGATTCCTTTCCTCCGGAAAAATCGAGTATGGACTGATTCCCCTCGGCTCGCTGGGCATGACGGCCTGGGATTGCTGCTGGCCGCGCGGGGCTTGTCTTTTGCGGATGTGCTGGTGCTGCTGGCGGGGCTGGGATTCGCAGGCGGCTTCTTCATCGTGCCGATCAACGCGCTGATCCAGCACCGGCCGGACGAAAGCAAGAAGGGCGGAGTGATCGCCGCGGCGAATCTGCTTTCGTTCGTGGGGGTCGGCGCTGCGTCCGGCGTGTATTACGTGCTGACGCATTCGCTTCGGCTTGGAGCATCCGCGATTTTTCTGTGGACCTCGCTGGCCACGCTCGCCGCGACGGCCTATGTGTTGTATCTGCTGCCGGATGCCATGCTGCGTCTGCTGCTCTGGCTTGCTACGCACACGCTCTATCGCCTGGATATCGCCGGGCGCGAACGCGTTCCCGCGAAAGGCGGCGCCCTGCTCGTCCCGAATCACGTCTCCATGGCGGATGCTGCTTTCTTGATCGCGTCGCTCGATCGGCCGGTGCGCTTCCTCATGTTCAAGGGCTCCTACGACCACCTGCTGGTCAAACCCTTTGCAAAAATATTGGGTGTAATTCCCATCGCGTCCGATCAGGGGCCGCGCGAGATGATCCATTCCCTGCGGCAAGCGACCCAAGCCCTGCAAGACGGCGAGATTGTTTGCATCTTCCCCGAAGGACAGATGACGCGCATCGGGCAAATGCTGCCGTTCCGCCGCGGCATGGAACGCATTATGAAGGGCGTCGATGTTCCGATTATTCCGGTGAATCTGGATGGCGTGTGGGGATCGATCTTCAGTTTTTCGGGCGGACGCTTTCTGTGGAAGCTTCCGCGGCATCTGCCGTATCCGGTGCGGGTGACTTTCGGTCAGCCCCTGGCGCCGGCGGCGACCTCAACCGAAGCGCGCCACGCCGTGCAAGACCTTAGCGCGGAGGCCTTCGCGCGCCGTAAACGCCGAATGAAGACGCTGCCGCGATCTTTCCTTCACACCGTTCGTAGGCATCCCTTCCGATTCGCCATGGCCGACGGGCAGACTCCCGGGCTCAATTTTTTTGCGGTGCTGGCGCGCACGCTGTTTCTTGCCCGCCGCCTGCGCCGCCATTGGCAGGGCCAGGAAATGGTTGGCATCCTGTTGCCGCCGTCGATTCCCGGAGCGCTGGTCAATTTGGCGGCGATGCTGATGGGAAAAGTGCCGGTAAATTTGAACTACACGGCATCGAACGAAACTCTAGCGTCGTGCGCGCAGCAATGCAACCTCAAGACGATTGTTTCGGCGCGGGCGTTTCTTGATCGTGTGCACGTGCAGCCGCCGGTTGAGACCATGCTCCTGGAAGACTTGGCGAAGAATCCGAAATTGAGTGAGCGGTTTGGCGCGGCGCTGGCTGCTGCTTTCTTTCCGACGCGATGGCTGGAGAAGTTCGCCGGAAGCGAGCGCCGCGCGGGCCTCGACGACCTGGCCACGATCATCTTCTCGAGCGGTTCCACCGGTGAGCCAAAGGGCGTGATGCTCACGCACTATAACGTCGCCTCGAATGTCGAGCAACTCAGCCAGGTTTTCTTTCTGCATTCCAACGACCGCATCATGGGGATCCTTCCCTTTTTTCATTCCTTCGGCTTCACCGCGACACTGTGCTTGCCGACCGCGGCGGGGATCGGCGTGGTCTACCACCCGAATCCGCTGGACTCGCGCGTAATCGGCGCGCTCATTAACAAGTACGCGGTCACCATGCTGCTGGCTACGCCAACATTTTTGAACGCCTACGCGCGGCGCTGCACGCCGGAAGAATTCGGCAGCCTGCGCTTTGTAATGGCCGGCGCGGAAAAACTGCCGGAGCGCATTTCCATTGCATTCGAAGACCACTTTGGCATCCGCCCGCTCGAAGGCTACGGCTGCACGGAATGTTCGCCAGTAGTCGCCGTAAATACGCATCGACTTTCGCGCCGCGTCGTTCCGCCAGGTGGGCGCCAAGCGCGGCAGCATCGGCCATCCGCTGCCCGGGATCACCGTGAAGATCGTCGATCCCGAAACGCTCGAGCCGTTGGGCTGGATGAGACCGGGCTTGCTGCTGGTGCGGGGCCCGAACGTGATGCAGGGCTACCTGAACCGCCCGGAGAAAACAGCGGAGGTTCTGCGCGACGGCTGGTACAACACCGGCGACATCGCCGCGGTGGACGAAGACGGCTTCCTCCGCATCACCGACCGCCTGAGCCGCTTCAGCAAAATCGGCGGCGAAATGGTGCCGCACATCAAAGTCGAAGAAAAACTCCAGGAACTGGCCGGTGCGGCCGAACAGGTATTCGTGGTCACCGCCGTGCCCGACGAAAAAAAAGGCGAGCGCCTGATCGTGTTGCACACCCTTGCCGAGGCGCAATTGCAGGAGTGCCTGGAACGGTTTGTGAAGTGTGATCTGCCGGCGCTCTGGCGGCCGCGGTCCGACCAGTTTCTGCACGTCGAAGCGTTACCGTACCTGGGCACCGGCAAGCTGGACCTGCGCAAGGCCCGCGAATTGGCTCTGGAGGCGGCCAAGAATGCTTGAGCGGCTCAGGCACGGATTGCCGTCGATGTTGAATCTAAAGGACTTAGTTCGAACAAAGAGCTTTTTTCTGCGCGTGGTCGTCACTGCATTGGCTATCGCCGTATGGTTCTGGACCCAATCCCTGATTGGCGCGCGGGCCCTGCCTTCCTCCGGCATTGGCGATGCCCTGCACAATCTGACCGCCGGGCTCAATGCCTGCTTGCAGCACCTGCCGTCCGCCGCAAATGCCCTGTTGATCGTCAGTTCGGCGCTGATCGATGCGCTGGGTCCTTCTTTCTGGGGAGCTGGATCTTTGCCGGCAGCGTCCGCCCGTTTCTCGGACTGCTTCTTCTCCTTGGCCTGCGGCAGGTGATGCAAGCCCTTTGCGCGCTTCCCGCACCGCCGAACATGATTTGGCACTACCCTGGATTTCCGTCTTTATTCGTCACCTACAACGTCGCCAACGATTATTTTTTCTCCGGACACACCGGCATCGCCGTCTTGGGCGCAATCGAACTGGCGCGGTTCCGGCGAAAGTGGCTGACGGCTCTCGCCGCCACGGTAGTCGTGTTCGAGATCGCGGCCGTGCTGGTCTTGCGGGCCCACTACACCATGGACGTATTCACGGGAATTGTAGCCGCCCTCTGGGTAGCCACGCTTTGCGACACCATTTCTCCTCGCATCGATCGTTTCCTGTCCAACGCTTTCTGAGGTTATCCATGGCGCGCACAGTTTTAGTGAGGTGCACAAGAAGAAAGTCCGCCGCAACGGCGCGATTGCTGCAGCAATCCTTCGGGTGCTACGGTTCCACCCGCTTGGGAGGTCCATGCATGCCCGGTCTTTCCGGAGACTTTCATTCGCGCTCTTGGCGGCGATCTTCGCTTCCTGCATGTACGCGGTCCAAGCGAAACAGAAAAGTGGCGTAGACACGCCGTTGAAAATCGGCTTTTTGATGGACTCGCTGAAGGTGGAACGCTGGCAGACCGATCTCGATGTGTTCCAGACGCGCGCGAAAGAGCTCGGCACTGAAGTGCTAGTCGAGGCCGCCGAAGGAGACGACGCCCGGCAGTTCGAGCAGGCGTACAAGCTGCTTAACTCGGGAATCAAGGCTCTGGTGATCGTGGCTCACGACACGAACGAGGCGGTGCGCATCGTCTCCTCGGCAAGGGCGAAGAACGTTCCGGTACTGAGCTATGAGCGGCTGATTCGCAACAGCAATATCGACGCCTTCGTCGGGGCCGACGCCGAGGCCATCGGCGAACTCCAAGCCTCCGCCCTGGTCAGGGTCTCGCCCACCGGCAACTACATGCTGATTGGCGGTTCTCCGACGGACCTTACCGCGAAGCTACTGCGCGACGGGCAAATGAGAGTCCTGAAGCCGCTGATCGATCGCGGGGACATCAAGATTCTTGCCGACGTGTGGGCCAGGGATTGGAACCCGATCGAAGCCTACACCCACACAATCGAGGTGATCGAGGCAAGCAGCGCAAATATCGCCGCAATCGTGGCCTCCGACGATGGCACCGCGGGAGGCGCCATTCAAGCTTTGCAAGACCACAACCTTGCGGGCAAGGTTTTCGTCTCGGGCCAAGACGCGGACCTGGCGGCGATCATTCGCATTCTGGACGGCACGCAAACAATGACAGTCTATAAACCGGTGGGCTCAGAAGCGCGGCAAGCGGCCGAGGCCGCAGTGAGCCTGGCGAAAGGCGAAGTCATCCACAGCTCGGCTTTTATTCCCAACGGAAACCGCAACGTGCCGGCATTTTTTGTTACGCCCGTGGTGGTAACAAAGGACAACGTGATGCAGACGGTCATCAAGGACGGCTTCCAGAACCTGGAGACAATTCGCAAGAGTCTGCCGAGCCGACAAGTGGCCGAAGTAGATTCGGAGTGTAAGGAAGGCTACTTTACCGTCGCATTGTGGCCAAGCTCCAACCGCTAGCGTGGCAAGTTCAGCTAGAACTTAAGTCCCCAGAACGAAGCATCCGGCTTGACCAGCTCCAGGCCGACGTCCCAGGCCTCGTGATCGCGCCAAACCACCTGGGCCTCTGCTTTCCGGCCGGTTTCCGGGTGAATCAGACACACCCGCCGATGCAGCGGTAAGGGAGCGCCTACCACCGCCATGCAGCCTGAATGGCTGACGTCGACGGTCACTGCATTCGCACACTGGGGCGCGGAATCTTCGTCCCATTCGACGAGCAGCTTCACTTTGGAAATGATGCGCTGATGGCTGCGTAGCTTTGTCCAACGTTCCTGCAAAGCCGGGGTAACCGTATTGGCTAGGGGACTAATGGGCATGTTCACCTCGCGCTCGAAGGATTGCCGGGCCCAGGCGGGGAGTTCTAAAATTACTGCGCCAAACGTACCGGGTCAATAGTACTTTTGCCAAAAAAATCCACTGTCCTGATTGCCCCCCTTGCGGTGGCAAGATTCTTCGGCAGGGACCCCTGAGGAAGTGTAGAATTCTCGCTAATCGGAAGATGCGGCCGGTGTGTAGGCCGATGCGGCTTTTCCCCTTTCTTCTGATCCATTCCGCCTCGCTCATGAGTTGCCCCGAGACGGCGTCAGTTGCGTTAAGGAGCGTTCCATGGCGGCCGCTCGCACCCGTTTCGCAGTGAGTTTCCTGCCTATCGCCGCGTCTCTGTTCCTTTTCTCCAGACCCCTGTGGGGACAGCAAACCTTTGACGACAAGACCGGTACCGTCACCGTGAACTTGCGCTTGCCGGATGGTACGTCCTACGAACGAAGTGCGGTCGTTAACCTGTGCACGTTCACCGGGTCCCCCCTCGGGGTCGGAACCATGCGAGACGGCCAGGTGCTGTTCACTAGCATGCCGCCCGGACGCTACACCGTGGAGGTGCTCGCGCCTGGATACCAAAGAGCGAGCGAACCCGCGGAAATCCATCTCGCAGGCGAACGCATACAGGTCTACGTCACCATGACGCCGGAATCTACAGCAGCGGCCCCCCCGGAGCACACTGGTCCGCCCGTTCTCGCCCCCAATGCCCAGAAGGAATTGAACAAGGCCATGGAAGCGTTCCGCGCCAACAAACCCGAGGACGCCAAGAAACATTTGGACAAACTCGCGCGCGTCGCACCCGCGAATCCCGATGTGAACTACGTCTGGGGAATGTATTACGCTCAGCGGCAGGACTGGGCCAACGCTAAGATTTCCTGGGAGAAGGCCGTGCAGATTTATCCCAGCCACTCCTTCTCGCTCGCCGGGCTGGGCCAGTTGGCTGTTCAGGAAGGAAACTTGCCTGCCGCGATCGGTTATCTTGGGCGGGCCGTCGAGGCGTCGCCATCATCCTGGCACTTGCACGAGCGCCTGGCTGAAGCTTACCTCCTGCATCGCGAGTACGACCTCGCTCAGAAACATGCGGAGCGCGCCATCGAATTGGGCAAGAATCGCGCGAGTCGCGCCCAGTTCGTTCTCGCCGAAGTTCTGATGCAGCGAAATGAGCCCAGAGGCGCGCAGAAAGTTCTGAACACTCTGCTTGCCGAACAGCCTTCTGGACCCCTGGCTGAACAAGCCCGGCATCTCCTGGAGGTGCTGCGTCTGCCGCCTCCAGCCTCCAGCGCCCCGTCCAACTCGCCGGACCCGCCGGCTGTAGCCGCCACAAAACCTATCGAGCCTCCAACGGTAACAGCAGCGGATCTTGTACCTCCGCCAACGTGGATGCCCCCCGACGTGGACGAAAGCGTGCCTCCGGTCGAACCCAACGTGGCTTGTCCTCTGCCAGAGATTCAGCAAGAAACGGGAAAGCGAGTTCATCAATTTGTCGATGCCGTCAACCGCATCACTGCAACCGAGTCGCTCGAGCACGAGGTCATCGACCGTTACGGGTTCCCGTCGGGTCACCAGTCGCGGAACTACACCTATGTCGCCTCCCTTCGGGAAAGCCGTCCAGGTGTGTATACCGTAGAAGAATATCGCAACGGCACCGACGGCCTGGACATGTTTCCGGGCAATCTCGCCACTCTGGGTCTGCCTTCGCTGGTGATGATTTTTCACCCGGCCTATCGCGACGAGTACGAAGTGTCTTGCGAAGGTTTGAGCCGCTGGCACGGCGGACTGGCATGGCAGATACATTTCCGTCAGAAACCCGATAAGCCGATCCGCCTGCGCGAATACAGTGTGGGGCGTCAGGCATATGCGGTGGCACTTCGCGGGCGCGCGTGGATTGCCGTCAACACCTTCCAAGTCGTCAGTCTTGAGACCGATATCGTGACGCCCATCCCGCAGATCCGCCTAAACGCCGAGCACATCTCCGTCGAGTACATGCCTGTGAAATTTCGCAAGTACAATCAGGAATTGTGGCTTCCTCAAAGCGCAGAGTTATTTTTCGATTTCGGTGGCCGCCGGATGCACCGGCGCCATCACTTCACCAACTACCTGTTATTTTCCGTCGATGAAAACCAGAAGATTTCGGAGCCGACTGCGGCCAGCGCAGATTCCGCCCCCTCCTCCGCTTCTGCTACTCCGAATTTCTAGCGAACGGGCGGGTGCGAGATCATTGTGTTGCGAGCCGCAGCCGGTTTCTTTCGCAAAATCATAAGGTCGAGATTAATTGTTCTGTCTTGCCTCAGCTGGAAATGGAGAAAGCGTTCATCCGTTAAGATAACGGAGCGAACACATGAAGAAGCAACGGAAGCACTACACGCCGGAAGAAAAGGTCGCCATTCTGAGGCGGCATTTGGTGGAAGGAGTGCCGATCTCGGATCTGTGTGACGAACTGGGGCTCCAGCCGACCGTGTTCTACCGCTGGCAGAAGGAGTTCTTCGAGAACGGAGCGGCGGCTTTTCAACAAAGGGGACGCACCAACCATCAGCCTGAACAGGAACGAATCGCTTATCTGGAGCAGAAGATCCAGACGAAAGATGAGGTTTTGGCTGAACTGATGGCGGAGCATGTTGCCCTAAAAAAAAGAGTTGGGGAACTCTGACCGGGGTCTGGGTTCCGCACGATACGCGGGACCAGATCGTGGATTTCGTCCGGCGCTGGTCTGGGAAGACCGAGATCGGCGCCGGGCGTTTCATCCGGTGGCTCGACATTACAGCCAGCAAGTTCTACGGCTGGCGCGAGCGGTACGGCAAGGTGAATGAGCATAACGGCTGGGTTCCCCGGGACTTTTGGCTGGAGGATTGGGAGAAGCAGGCGATCATTGCGTTCCACTTGAAGAATCCGCTGGAAGGCTACCGGCGGCTGACGTTCATGATGCTAGACGCCGACATCGTGGCGGTGAGTCCGGCCAGCGTGTGGCGGGTGCTGAGTCGGGCGGGACTGCTGCGGAAGTGGAGCGGGAAGCCGTCGAAGAAAGGGAGCGGCTTTGAACAACCGCCGCAGCCGCACCAGCATTGGCATATGGATGTTTCCTACCTGAACGTTTGCGCGACGTTCTACTACCTGTGCAGCATTCTGGACGGCTACAGCCGTTTCCTGGTTCATTGGGATCTTCGGGAATCGATGACCGAGACCGACATTGAGATCATTCTGGAACGGGCCAAAGAGCGGTATCCGAGGGTTAGGCCGCGAGTAATCTTGGACACAGCGCCATCGGCTACATCGCCGGGAATCAGCAGGAGATTCAGGCCGAGCGGGATCGAAAGCTGGAAGCGGCGAGGAAACAGCGGAAGAATCGCCGCCGGCGGGCCGCGTGAGAGGATGTCCGAGTTTTAGTTGATTGCAGCGACTCTCGATGTTCGGCACTGTAAGCCTACCTACAACCAAGTTCAAGCAACTTCTGCTGTTCGGACCTCCTTCTGCTGAATGCGCGACGGATTCAAGCGTTCCTTCAGCAACAGGATTTCTTGATAGCCTTTGATGCGTCGGAACTTCTTTTCTGCTTCCAACAGTCCTGTGGCGGTCCAGCGCAGCGGCTGATCTCCTTCGCGCCAACGCTTTACGTTGCGCGCCACTCGTTGCACCGTCGACAAGCACGATTCGATCGGGTTGGTGGTCGCCAGTTTCCGACGCAACACCGCTCCTACACCCAAGCGATGCACTGTAAGCGTTTCTTCCAGCCCTTCCTCCAGGCTCCGGGCAGCGCTCGGATTGATCCGTTCCAGTTGCCGGAAGATTTTCTGCAACGCCTCTTTGGCCTCCGCGTAGTTGTTCATCGCGTACGCATTGCGCATCCGCCGGTCGTAGTCTTTCTGGCAGTTCTCCGGCAGGTACTCCTTCACATTCCGCCGCTTGTGAATCTGGCAGCGCTGCACTTCCACTTGTGTCACCGAAAACCCGTTCCACACCGGCGCGCAGCGCTTTCGATCCATCCATCACCACCAGATACCGCCGCTTCCGATCCAGTCCGCGGTCCACCAGATCTTCCAACAGCCCTTTGACCACCGTGGTATTCTCCGTGGCTCCTTGCCACACTCCCAAAACGTGCTTTTCTCCGCTTTCCGCGATCCCCAGGGCCACCACCAGCACCTGGCCGCCAAAGTGAATGCCATCGATCATCAGCACCACCAGATTCAGATCTTCTAGGCGTCGTTCGCACAGCACCCGCAGCTGATTGCTACTGGCCGCCACGAACTGCCGGCTCACGCTGCTCTTCTCGATCTCCGTACCCTTCCAGAACACTCTCCACCGCTCGCCGATAGTTCCGCGTGGACAACCCGGCCACCATGCGTTCCTGCACCGCTCGTTGCAGTTTCCCGTCCTGCTGCAACTGACCGTAGCTCTGCAGCTCCACTTCCTGGCCTTCCCGCGTTCGCACCCGTGGCCGTTCCAGCGGAATCTTCTGTCCAGCAAAAACCACATAACCCGGCTGCTTCCCCCAGCGCACACAGCCCGCGCTGGGATTCGGCCGATGCGGAGGTCCCACCCGGCGAGTTACTTCGTTTTCCAGAATGGCGCGCAGGATCTGCAGCCCGGCTTGCCCGGTCAGCTCTTCCACCTGCGCTTGCATTTCCGCCCACACCTCGGCTATCGGCAACGGCACCCGCACCAACAACTCTTGCCCTCCGACGACCTCGAACTTGTGATTGGACTTGCGGTCTTTCCTCTGGTATTTCTTTCTCACGGCGGCTCTCTCCTTTAAAAGGGATTCGCAACCCGAACTCTATCCGAGTTCGGGCGAGAGCCGCTGCTTCCTCTTCTCAAGTTTCAACTAAACGTGGGGCATCCTCCCGCGTGACGGATGAAACGGATTACTTCCGGTTTGCGGACCATCCGGAAGCTGGGGCGCTCACTGTCCGCTTCCGCGACACTTCTTCTCGCAACCGGACAATCGGCATAAGGCCGCTTGCCCGGTAAGCTGCTAAGCATTGCCAGAACAATAAGTTAGAGGAGATGAGATTCGGAAGGAGATGTGCCTTCAGTTTACCGGAATCCCGGAGGTGCCCATGCAAACGCTTTGGCACGACTTACGATACGGGCTTCGCATGCTGCAGAAGAATCCCGGATTCACGGCAGTCGCGGTTGTCACACTGGCAATGGCGATTAGCGCAAACGCCGTAGTCTTTAGTGCATTAAATGGGTTGATCCTCCGCCCGCTGAAGGTGCCTCATGCGGAGAGCCTTTTCCAGGTGGGGGGCCATAACGATCCGAGTCACTCGTATCCCGATTATCTCGATCTGCGCGATCGCAACCGCAGCTTTGATGGCCTCGCGGCTTATAACTTCTCGTCAGCTGGCCTGGACACCGGCCAAAATCTGTCCTCCGCTTGGGTTTGTGAAGTAAGCGGGAATTACTTCGATATTTTAGGCATTCAGCCCTACCTTGGCAGGGTTATCCACGCAGCCGACGAGCAAGGGCCGAACAGCGCTCCCTATATCGTGCTCACCTACGCGTATTGGCACAGCCATTTTCAGGATGACCGCGGCGTGGTGGGCCGCACTGTCCAACTCAACAAACATCCCTTTACCATCCTGGGCGTAACGCCACCTGGATTCCGCGGTACGATATTGTTCTTCTGGCCCGATTTCTTTGTGCCGATTATTAACCAGGAGCAGGTGGATGGCTGGAACGGCCTGAACGATCGTGGAAACCGATGGGTCGGTTCAATAGTGGGACATCTAAAGGCTGGCGCCACTCCTGAGCAGGCTATCGCTGACCTGAACTCCATTGGGTCCTATCTGGAGAAGACCTATCCCAAAGAAGATAGCCAGATGCGCTTTATTGTGGGACGTGAGGGTCTTCCTGGCGTTGCCTTTGGCCGTGCGATAAAGGCATTCCTTGCCGGATTGATGCTGCTGGCGGGGTTGATTCTGCTGGCCGCATGCGCCAACCTGGGCAGTTTGTTTGCCGCGCGCGCCGCGGACCGTTCGCGTGAAGTCGCGTTGCGACTCGCGCTGGGAGCGGGCCGCACACGCATTTTGAGGCAGCTATTTACCGAAGCTCTGCTGATTTCCGTCATGGGAGGCGCCCTGGGGCTTTGGGGCAGCGTAATGCTATTGCACTGGTTGATGGTGTGGCAGCCGTTTCCCAATTTCCGTTAAATATCCCCGTGAATCCAGATGGAAATGTTTATGCCACTGCGTTGCTGTTGAGTTTAGCGAGCGGGCTCCTGTTTGGCGCGGTTCCAGTGAAGCAGGTACTTCGCACGGACGCCTATCAGATCATCAAGTCGGGAACCACCGGCACGGTGGGACGGCGGCTGACCGTCCGGGACCTGTTGCTTGGCGTGCAAGTTGCCATCTGTGCCGTGCTGGTCACTTCTTCGATCGTTGCCGTGCGCGGACTGGCTACGCTCGCTGCACAGCGACTTCGGCTTCGAGCCGCACAACGCCATGCTGGTCGATACCGATCTGGATATGGCCGGCTACCGCGGCGATGCCGTGGCGGCAATGCAGAAGCGCATGATCGATGCCATGGCGGCGATTCCTGGAGTATCGTCGGTAGCGCTGGTCAGCATTCCGCCGTTACATCCATGGCTGCTGTAACGCACTCGAATGTCTTCACCGACGAAACCACCGATCTGAGGCCATCAACTGCCGCCGCCCACGCGGAAATGTTTAGCATCTCTCCCGAATATTTCCATGCGGCGGGCACACCTTGCTGGCGGGCAGAGACTTTCACCTGGCACGACGACAAGAATGCGCCGCGCGTGGCGGTAATCAACCAGGAGTTTGCCCGTAGAATCTTCGGCTCCGTAACCAACGCGATGGGCCGATACTATAAGATGCCGGATGGAAAACGCATCCAGGTGGTGGGCATTGCGGAAGACGGAAAATATTCTCGGATCTCACCGAACCTCTGCCGCCGGCGATGTTCCTCCCCATTCTGCAATCCCCATCGACGCGAGACCTTTGTGGTCGTGCGCTCCAAGCGGCGACCCGCAGCAACTCGCGGCAGCCATACGAACCAAACTGCGGGACCTGGACTCCGGGCTGCCTCGTTCTCCAACCATGGAACAAGGCAATGGACGCGCTCTGTTTCGCGTCCCGTATGGCCGCGCTGTCGCTGGGTGTGTTGGGCGTGATGGGCGCGATGCTGTCTGTTACTGGCATCTTTGGAATGGCGGCGTACTCGGTCAGCAAGCGGCTGCGGGAATTGGGAATCCGCATGGCCCTCGGCGCACAGCGCAAGGAAGTGTTGCAGGCAGCGTTGGGACGCGCATTCAGATTGCTCGCTTTTGGTTCGGCGGCAGGATTGCTGCTCGGAATCCTGGCGAGCCGGGTGCTGGCTTCCATCGTGTATCAGGCAACTCCCCGTGATCCATGGTGTTGGCTGGTGTTGTCCTGGCTATGGCATTGCTGGGGCTGCTGGCTACGTGGATTCCAGCGCAACGCGCTCTGTCGATCGATCCCGTGATACTGCTTCGCGAGGAGTGAATCGGTGTGATCGAGAAGGTTCAATGCCTTCAGCAACGACGATCCTTGCTGGGAATTGCGGATGTATCACGTAGGGACACACAACGACATAGCCACCATAGCCTTCGTCCGGTTCGCGAAATACCTTAAAGTCGCGCGTGCCTCAGCTCGGCATGAGCCGCAATGAACGGAGCTTGCCAAAAACAAAAAGGCCGCTCCTCTCAGAGCGGCCCTTGGATTTAATTCCGGCGACGACCTACGTTCCCACACAGTTACCCGTGCAGTATCATCGGCCCGGCGAGGCTTAACTTCCGTGTTCGGGATGGGAACGGGTGTGACCCTCGCGGTATGATCACCGGAAACTTGAAGGCAGGTTCAGAGGTTAGAGATTCGAGGTTAGAAATGGCCCGAACCTCTTTTTCCGCTGAACTTTTGCTGGAACTTTGTGCGGCGCAATCGACGATCGCGCGGCCGACAACAGAATCAGATGCGCGACGTTGGAGGCGAAGTCTTCTAAACTTCTAGCCTCTAGCTTCTAACATCTGACTTGGCTGGCATTACAAGTTTGACTCCAGGTCGAACGCACTGTGCAAACAAACGGCATTCTTTCTTTGCTCTTCCCCAAAGACGGTTTGGGAAAGTTTTATGATTAAGCCGAACGGGCGATTAGTACTGGTCAGCTTCACGCATTACTGCGCTTCTACCTCCAGCCTATCAAAGTCGTAGTCTTCGACTGCCCTTCTTAGGCCTTAAGCCTTGGGAGAACTTATCTTAGGGCGAGCTTCATGCTTAGATGCATTCAGCATTTATCTCTTCCAGACTTCGCTACCGAGCGATGCCCCTGGCGCGACAACTCGTACACAAGAGGTCTGTTCATCCCGGTCCTCTCGTACTAGGGACAACTCCCTTCAATTCTCCTGCGCCCACACCAGATAGGGACCGAACTGTCTCGCGACGTTCTGAACCCAGCTCACGTACCGCTTTAATAGGCGAACAGCCTAACCCTTGGGACCTTCTACAGCCCCAGGATGCGATGAGCCGACATCGAGGTGCCAAACCTAAGCGTCGATGTGAACTCTTGGCTTAGATCAGCCTGTTATCCCCGGCGTACCTTTTATCCGTTGAGCGATGGCCCTTCCACGCGGGACCACCGGATCACTAGACCCAACTTTCGTTCCTGCTCGACTTGTAAGTCTCACAGTCAAACCGGCTTATGCTCTTGCACTCCACAGCGGGTTTCCAATCCGCTTGAGCCGATCTTTGGGCGCCTCCGTTACAGTTTAGGAGGCGACCGCCCCAGTCAAACTACCCGTCTGGCCGTGTCTCCCCACCCGTCACGGGTGGTAGGTTAGAGCGACAGATCAGTCAGGGTAGTATTTCACTGTTGCCTCCTCCTCAGCCGAAACCAAGGTTCATAGGCTCCTACCTATTCTACGCAGATCGATCCGTTACTCATGGCCAGAGTGCAGTTAAGGTGCACGGGGTCTTTCCGTCTAGATGCGGGCATCCGGCGTCTTCACCGGAACCACAAATTCGCCGAGTCACTCGCCAAGACAGTCGCTCTATCATTCCACCATTCGTGCAGGTCGGAACTTACCCGACAAGGAATTTCGCTACCTTAGGACCGTTATAGTTACGGCCGCCGTTCACCGGGGCTTCAGTTCAAGCCTTCGCCCTTGCGGGCTGAGCCCTTGCTTTAACCTTCCGGCACCGGGCAGGTGTCACCCCCTATACGTCGTATTCGACTTTGCAGAGAGCTGTGTTTTTGTTAAACAGTTGCAGAGCGCGATTCGCTGCGACCGCTTCGGGCTATAAACCCTACTGCGGCGTCCCTTCTCCCGAAGTTACGGGACTAATGTGCCTAGTTCCTGAGCGAGTGTTCTCTCGAGCGCCTGTGGATATTCACCTCGTCTACCTGTGTCGGTTTGTGGTACGGGCACCTGGACGACTCCTTAGGGGTTTTTCCTGACAGCGTGAAATCAGAGACTTTGCGGTCGTGTCCTCGTCACCACTCTCACCGTTGAATGACCCCGGGGATTTGCCTCCGGAATCCGGCTTTCAGTGGCCAATCAGGATATCCATCACCTGACTCTCCTATCCTTCTGTGTCACCCCATCGTGAAACGTCACCAGGCGGGACAGGAATGTTGACCTGTTGTCCATCAGCTACGCCTTTCGGCCTCACCTTAGGACCCGCCTAACCCTGAGCGGATTAACCTTCCTCAGGAAACCTTAGACTTTCGGCGACACGAGTTCTCATCGTGTTTATCGCTACTTATGCCGGCAGGGTCTCTTGTGTAGTGTTCAGTAGTCCTCTCGGTCTACCTTCAGACTCCACGCAATGCTCCCCTACCAAAGATTATTTCCGAAGAAATAACCATTTCGCAGCTTCGGTCGTATGCTTGAGCCCCGTTGGATTGTTGGTGCATATCCGCTTGACCAGTGAGCTGTTACGCTTTCTTTAAAGGATGGCTGCTTCTAAGCCAACCTCCTGGCTGTCCGAGCGAATACACTTCCTTTCCCACTTAGCATACAGTTAGGGACCTTAGCTGGCGATCTGGGCTGTTTCCCTTTTGACCACGAAGCTTATCCCTCGTAGTCTCACTCCCGCGTAGTTGTCCACGGCATTCGTAGTTTGATTGGATTCGGTAACCTGAGTTGGTCCCTAGTCCATTCAGAGCTCTACCACCGTGGCAATTCACGCAAGGCTGTCCCTAAAGACATTTCGGGGAGAACGAGCTATCACGGAATTTGATTAGCCTTTCACCCCTACCCTCAGCTCATCAGAGCGATTTTCAACTCACACCTGTTCGGTCCTCCAGTCGCGGTTAAGCGACCTTCAACCTGGCCAAGGGTAGATCATCCCGCTTCGCGTCTATTCCACGTACTTGTCGCCCTATTCGGACTCGCTTTCGCTACGGCTCGCTTGCGCTTAACCTTGCACGTAGAATAACTAGCCGGCTCATTAAGCAAGAGGCACGCCGTCAGGCTTTCACGGACCGAAGTCCATGCATGGCCCTCCGACTGCTTGTAAGCATACGGTTTCAGGTTCTATTTCACTCCCCTCGCAGGGGTGCTTTTCGCCTTTCCCTCACGGTACTGGTTCACTATCGGTCGCCAGAGAGTATTTAGCCTTGGAGAGTGGTCTCCCCAGTTTCCCACCAGATTACACGTGTCCGGTGGTACTCAGGATGCCGCTTCGAGTCCGATCAGCTTTCGGTTACAGGGCTCTCACCTTCTATGGCCCCGCTTTCCAGCGGGTTCATCTAGCGTCGGTTGGTAACTCTACTTATGCGGTCCTACAACCCCCAAAGTGCAAGCACTTGGGTTTGGGCTGTTCCGATTTCGCTCGCCGCTACTTTCGGAATCTCTGTGATTTATTTTCCTCCAGGTACTGAGATGGTTCACTTCCCTGGGTTAGCTCATACCCGCCTATGTATTCAGCGGGCTGTAACGGGAGTTCATCCCGTCGGGTTTCCCCATTCGGAGATCCTCGGATCAAAGCCTGCTTGCGGCTCCCCGAGGCTTATCGCAGCTTGCCACGTCCTTCATCGCCTTCTGGCGCCAAGGCATTCACCGTACGCCCTTAGTAGCTTAATCATAAAACTCACTCAATCCGTCGTTTCCCAGGGTGCTCTGAAGCGCTTGCGCGCCCCTGAACTCGCTGCAGTGGCTAAACTGCGACTTTCCACCAGTTCGTTCGCCCTGTCTCTCGCAGATCCATTATTCCGTGGTCCGATTGCTCGGCGCCGGGACTGTCGACCTGAAATTGCCAGGTTCTTGAAGTAAGTTCGCCTTGTAAATCCACAGTACTGCTCAACATACTCGAGCAGAACTTGTAATAAATCATGCCATCACTCCCCGGGCAGACCGTAATCGGCCCGAAGTTATCGGCATGAAGTTGCCAGCCTTACTGTTGTCAAAGATCGTTTTCCCTGAGTCCTTCAGGGGCCCCAGCTTGCGCTGTGGCATCCTCCTTGCGGAGGATCTGGGCTCTCTTCTGCGGTTACCCACAAAAAAGATCCCTAAAATACAAAACCCGGCGCCGAGCGCCGGGCACAATCACTCATTAGGAGTGATTCCGCGCGATGCTCAACTTTTCTATCCCGTGCTAATAAGGCGCCTCACTATAGGATCTGTACCTTGGAGTACTTCAGACCCGACTGTGAATCCCCTGCACGGCTGACACTTTTGGCAAGTGCCGAACCATTTGTAATCATACAATAACCTCCGTAGATGTCAAGCGTCGCACCACACTTTTTTTCGGAGCTTTCCACACCCCTGTGGAAGCTGTGAAAATCTCCATAAAGCCGCAGTTTAGCGCATGGTTTGTTTACTTTTCCGCCTTCCGCCTTCACCACTCGCTTCGTGAAGTTCCGATCGCATCGGCGGCGCGCAGTCTATTGCACTTTGACCGCTGATTCTCTCTGACGTTGCATGCGCTGGGAACCGGTTGATCGGAAGGATCAGGCTTTGCGGAGCCCGACCCCGGCCGGCTCCTCGCAGAGGATCACAATCCAATGAGTTCAATCTGCCGCAGGCTTCTCTTTTTTCTGAGCCCTCTTCCGTCCAGGGAGGAGTGATGCCATTTACGCGTGCGTAGGCGATTGACTGTCCCAGGTGCTCATGGTTATGTGTGACCAGAATATAGACAACATCGCCATCGTTGGCGTCCGGGCCGAGTTTCTTTTCGGCCTTTGCAAAGTCGCCATTGGACATCTTTTTCACCGCCGCGATAGCATAGGCAAACGAACTGTTTAGTTGCTCGATGATCTTCGCTTTGTCCGTGGTGGACTTTCAAATCCTTCTTTTTGGAATCCTGGCGCCGGACTGGTGCCCGTCATCATTGTGGGAATACCGTAATTTGCAGACGCAACATGCAAGAACAATTCGCTGACCGAGCGCACGCCCGGTTCAGGCCGCCACGTGTACTTATCGGCGGGAATCGATTTCGCCCATTGAACGTATTTTTTCTGTAAGTCCTGGAGGTCCACCAAAGCTTGCGCTTTCATGTCGTAGCTCGGTGTCGTTTTGTCGTCTGAGGCCGCGCTTTGCGCCTGAATTTCTGGCTTCGGTTTTTCCATTGCTTTCGCTGATAACCCGGCGAACCATACGAGACCCAGAACAACAATTTCTGCTTTTTTCATGTTGGCTCTCCTTTAGAGCGAAATCCCATGGGCAGCCCGGCCATCCACCGAGAGGTGAGCACGTGGCGTCAATCAACGAACTCGTCCGAGACAACGTGGCGCACACCCCGGTATGGTAGAGGTAAGACGATCTGCCTAAAGAAGAGTTTTAGGTGGCTTCCGATTTACTACAGGGCAGGCCAAATCTGGACGGATATGCCGTCGGGTTTAAGTCCGGTTCCCTTCTGGGGGTGGTTCCTGAGGGGTGGTTCGGGGTTGGTCAAACTGACAATGAGGCAGAAAGCATTCACCTTCCGCCTCGAAAGGTCAGTTGGATACATGGACCAACTACTCTTACTTTACCTGAAGTGTCTCGATATAGCTCACGATGTTGCTAACGCGTTGCTGCACCACGGTGTCGTGAAACCTGTCTAACGAGTGAAGTAGCGGGCCCCAAACCGGCATGTCCGCTGAGCCATGCGCTCCGGAGCCGCCACCGAACACAGAACATTCGCAACGCTATTGGCGGGATAATTTCCGTTGTGGTTCTTGGCCAATTGCGTCAAATCCGTCGGCGGCATTTTCATGGCACTGGCTGCAGGTCCGTTTCCTTTGCCATCAGCGCCGTGGCAAGGAGCACAGTACTCCGTAAACATCTCTTTCCCGGATGTGGGATTGGTCTGCTTGATAGTAGTCGACTTGACCACGGGTTTCTGATCGGTCTGAGCTTGCGCCTGGCATAAGCTTGTGGCTACCACTAACATACCCAGCAGGATCATGCTTTTCTTCAACATGATGAGATACTCCTTTCTGTTGGGATAGATTCGCGGTGAGCTTCTGAATCCTCTATCCGTACACTGAATCGAATATCGCACCTGCGGGGAGTAAACCCTGTGACCTGCGTCACAGGAGATGTTCTTGTTTACGCACAATTCGCTGAAACCCTCTCCCCGTTATTCTTGGCCCGGCAGAAGTCCGACGCCAAAACTGCCCAAACAAACCAAACGGAAAAGTTCCGCATCAGATGCACCTGGACTTCAGTGCCGGAACGAGCAATTGGAGAACCAAAATAACCGAGTCGCCTTGACACTGTTAAAGACTCGGACTACACTACGGAGTTTTTAGGTGGCCCCTGGAGCCATCTGGGGGAGGATACCCATGGAAAAGAAGCGCTTGGAGTATTACAAAAAGAAACTGCTTACGCGCCGGGACGAATTGGTGAAAACCATCACCCGGACAGAGGAAGAGGGCCGGCAAGCCGATGATGACCCTACCGTGGACCTTGCCGACAAGGCCGCCAATTCCTACACCAAGGAATTCCTGTTCGGGCAAACGAGCAGCGACCGGAATATCCTGAATATGATCGACGAGGCCTTGAAGCGAATCCGCGGGAACGTCTACGGCAACTGCGCCATCTGCCACGAAGAGATGCAGCAGAAACGCCTGGAGGCCGTACCCTGGGCCAAGCACTGCATTTCTTGCCAGGAAAAGATGGAGCAAGGACTGCTGTAAGCGGCAAAACATCGTTTATCGGTCCCTAAAATGACCGAATTATAATAGACATCGAAGAGTGCAAACCGCTCGCGTGCCTATTTTCGCGTCACACGACCGGCCATTTTCTGGGGGGCCTGGCAGTCGCCCTCACAAGCCTGTGCTTCCCTGCGGGCTGCCGGCTATGCGATCAGCTTCTGACGGATGCGCGTCGCTTACCGATTTGCGATAACTGCCTTTTTCTATTTCAGGAAATCCCTCCAGGAAGTTGCGACATCTGCAAACAGCCGGGAACATCCCGATCCTGAATTTCCGAAGGCTGTCTCATATTGCCCGGACTGCGACAAGCACAGATTCGCATTTCAGTTTGGCACACAGCTTTGGTGCGTATGGAGGAACCCTGGCGCGCGCCCATCTTTTTTTTGTTTTTGAAGCATGCACGGATTGCGCCACTGAGAAATTGGTTCGCTGAGCGGTTGGCCGGACGCGATCGTGCCGGTCCACCGGCAGCGAAGCCGCGAGCGGGGATTCAACCAAGCCGATCTGATTGGACGGCCTTTGGCCAAGCATCTAGGTCTGCCGCACCAGCCAGTTCTGCAGATGCGTTCCCGGCCGCGGCCCGGAAAAGCATTTGCTGCGCAGCGAAGGGCGGTCGGAGGCGGTACGTGGCGCTTTTGCTATGCGCCGAAGCGGTCGGGTTGACAATTTACGAATCTTGCTGCTAGATGATGTAATGACGACAGGAGCGACGTTGGATGCATGTTCGCGCGCTCTTTGCGAAGCAGGCGCCAAGTCGGCAGCGGGCCTTCTCATTGCCCGAGCCGGCCGTCCGGCTAAGCTCCTTCGCCGACCACCCGTAGCGGGAAGGGACGGGCGATGAGCGCAAGACGACCAGAGGCGATAGACCACCGGGGGCGACATTCCCCCGAAGCGGTCGGAACGCTTGCGTCCAACGCTTCGGGGAACATCGGCCGCCACGTTGCTCCGCTCTCTCCTGCCCGCACTTCCCTGATGCAAGAACCGGTTCTGGTTCTTAATGCAACCTACGAGCCCATTAACGTAACCGCTGTGCGACGCGCCATGGTGCTACTGCTGAAAGGCGTAGCGCAAGCCGAAGAATTGCACAACGCCGAAGTGCACTCCTCCGCGCATGCCCATAAAGTTCCTTCGGTGATCCGACTGCTCGCCTATAGGCATATTCCGCAGCAGAGCCGCGCGCTGTCCCGCAAGAATATTCTTCTGCGGGATCGCAATACCTGCCAGTTCTGCGGGAAGATTTTCCCAAGTTCGGAACTGACGCTGGACCATGTGATTCCACGGTCTCGCGGCGGGCGCTCTTCCTGGGAAAACCTGGTCGCGTGCTGTTACCGCTGCAACAACAACAAGGGCGATCGGACCCCGGAAGAAGCGGGGCTGAAACTGGCCCGCCGTCCGCGCCCGTTTACGTTGCACACATCGCGGCAATTGATGCGATTGATTGGTCACCGCGATGAACGGTGGCGTAAATACTTGTTTTATTGAAGCTTACGCAACATTGCGCGGTTCTCTGCCGATTAACTCCGTACTCAATCGATTGACTAAATTTTTTGGAAACCTTTTTCGCTGGCGTGCATCTAAACCTATAACAACCACTTCGAGGACACACCCCGGGAGGCAGCTAGGGTCCACACCTTAGCTGCTTCTCTCCTTTTCAAGCCGATTTTTTCGACTGCGAGCGGAACTTATTTCGCGGCGTGCATTTTCTCTAGTGCATTCGCTGTAGCTGTGAGCAAGGCTTCCGCGCCCACGGGTTTCCCGGTTGCGTGAATCATCCACAAATCCGGTGTGACGCGGCCCATCTTGGCCATGCGTTCGAATTCTGGCCCGATCGCGCCCGACTCTTTCATTTGTTCTTCGATCTGAAATGCGATGAGGTGGCCGATCGGATAGTCGGGCAGGTACATGAAGGAGTCAATCATGTGGGAGTAGACCGCTAACAGCACAACGTCGTTCGTGCCGAACGCGGGCGCGTAATACCTGTTCCAGATATTTTTCGCGATCTGCAACGTCGCATCTCGCAGTTGATCCGGAGTTGCGTTCGGATGATCATACATCCAGTGCCACACGTCCATATCCACGAGAGCGACGCCGCTGATTTCATATGTGTTCCAGAAATCATTCAGTGTTTTCAGTGTTTCCGTCTGCGCGTCGGGTGCGGACAAACCAAGAACTTCGAGGTCGTGACCCTGCAGAACCATAGCGAGGGCTTCGGTGAACGCGGTGTTGGGCACGCCTTCGAGGAGGGTGTAATCCACCTCGTTCAGAGAAATCGTCTGTTCGACGTTGTGTCCCATCTCGTGAACAGCAATGTTGAACCCCTTGTAATTCATGCCGGTGCTTTCTACGCGTG
Organism: Candidatus Acidiferrales bacterium; assembly: GCA_963790355.1. GTDB lineage: Bacteria > Acidobacteriota > Terriglobia > Acidiferrales > UBA7541 > Acidiferrum. The sequence goes on along the minus strand of CAWBOF010000004.1, from coordinate 1,818,343 downwards.
TGCGCAAATGGGTTTTCTCGCTTCGCATCGACGCGCCCATGGCGTGACCCGATCCGCGCGCAGGATCGACGACAATGTTGTTGGCTAGATACTGTGCTTTATCGGGCGTAAAACCTAGCTTGATCAGAATATTGGGAATGTCCCGTTTGTAAGCTTCGGCCGTGGGATATTTCTCCGCGACAATTGCATCCAACTGCGCTTCCGTGTACGTCCCCCGCGCGCGAAATCCGTCGTACCAGATATCGAATGGTTCGAGCGGCCGGCCAAGCCGCGTCTGGATCAAGTTCGCCACTTTCGGGACCAGGGGAGAAGTGACAACTTGTTCCAGCATCTGGCGAACGCGCGGCTCCGGAATTTCGCGATCCACGTCGAAGCGCCGCGCAATCAAACTTGGGGCGGTCGGCGAAAAAGGATCCATTTTCCTGGCCGCCTGGTACGTTTTCAGGAGCGTGGCGTAGCGCGTCGAAGGCTCTGGCGCGTTTGTAATTTTTTGCCCAGTCAGTGGCGCGACGTCGCTGTCTTTTTCCCCGGCGGCCTGCACTTCGTTCGTCCAAGGATTCCAATCCACAGTGGGATTGTTGATCACGGCAGCCGGGATTGTCTGGGTGATGATTCGTTCCATCACCTTTTCGATACAGCGCTGCTTTTCCGCTCCGTGTTGTGCGTCCGCATAATCCGCTTTGATCTCGTCGCGCAGATTCCAGTGACTGAGGAGCCGCAGTTTCGCGGGAAACAGTGACTGTCCATTCTGGTCAAGCACGTGGTACATCCAGATGTTGTATTGCGAAATGTAGGAATCCGCCTCGGAAGCTGCGCGCGCTACTTCGAGATTTACGGTAGCCGGGATTCTCATGGAAAAGTCCTGCACAAGCCGCACTTCGGCCCATTGTTTGCGGCTCCACTTCGGGCCTTCCGAAAGGCGCTCTTCGAGCGTGGTGAGCGGAAAATTCAAAAGGACAACGAAGGCCAGTTTGTTGCTGAAAAAATCGTCCACAACATGCGCTGCCGGATCGTAGCCCGCAAAAAGTTCATCGAAGGGAAGAACCGGACCGGCATTGAGATCTGCCTGTTGGCGAAATTCGCGATTGATTTCGTGCATGTGGCCATGGAGCTGTTCGAGAAGACGCTGGTAACGCAAGAGCATAGTATCCAGCATGGCAGGAGCGCCGGCGAAATTGGCGAGGACAAATTCCTCGAAAACCGCTGCGTCACCATCCTCAGCACGCCAGAACTCAGCCACCTGACGCAGGCCACGTTCGGCGCGCGTACGCTGGTCCTCGCCGTACTTCTCGATCAACTCCTTCTCCATTTTTGCGGCAGCGTTCCGCATCCATGGCAAGGTTTGATTGTCAGTGGCTGTAGGCGGCATAGTTATCCCTGCGAAGGTCGATGGCACAGAATATAGTGAAACACAAAGCGCTATTGCGGAGAACAAGCCCACGCAGCCAGCTAAAATCGCTCGAAGTTTTGTTTCGCGAGGGTCGAAAAGAGAATTACTTGAGAAGCTGGCGTCGCGATGAATCTGAAGTATCACACTTCGGTTGTGCGTACAGGGGAAAAACTTTCCAACGCGGAAGCTTCATCAGGAAATTCCGGAAAAACTTGGTACAGCTGTGTAACCTTAAGAATTTCCTCGACCTTTGGCGCCAGTCCCACGACTTTCATGGCGCCGCCTTTCTTGATGACGCTCATGTAGTTGCGCACGAGTTCCCCAATCCCGGAACTGTCCAGGTACTCAAGATCCGTCAGATTGAGGACGATATTGGTCTGCCCCTTGTCCAGCAAGCTATGGATCATCTGGCGAAATGCCTTTGCTTCAAACGAGGTGAGATGCCCAACCACATCGACGAGGGAAATACCATCTGCTTGGCGAACGCTGACTGTAAAATTCACGAAAACCTACCGGTCCTGAGGTCTTCAAATTTTACAGTGAATTCCACGGAAGGCAAGCAGATTCCCACCCCGGATTTTGTGTCGTTCTACTGCCGCATCACAAACGCGCAGACCGCTCCGCCAGTTTTCGCAAGCAGAAGCGCATGGACAGGGACGGCTCCCGGCGCCAAAGCCATAATTCTCGCAAGGTCGCTCCTCGCCTCGCTCGACAGCCGCTCAGACTTTCTCTGCGGCACGAGCCACGCGTGTTCACTTTTCCGTTGCAGCTTGCGACCCTCAGAAGGGGCAGCGGTTTGCTGGGAGGCAACGCGCACTTCCCAGGACAACGGCGGAAGCGGCGGCGTCCGCGCGCCACTTTCCCGAATTTCAATTTGAGCCCGTGGCAAATAGATCTTTAAGCCCGGGCCGCAGTTGTTCTGCGAAGTCTATACCCTACTCTAAATATAACTATATAATTAATCGTTATTGTTTTGCGGACAGACGCAGCTGCGAAACCCGGACCGAAGGAGCCTGCATGTTCCACGAATTGGGAATATGCTCGAAGGAAATTTCAAACGACCGGCGGGCGCCTGGGGCAAGCGGCGGTCCCGAACTTCCAAGAACGCTCCTCGTTTCCCGCAGGACAATCTGATTCATATCGTCCGAAAACTCGGCGGTGAGGCTAACGCCGAGAACCGGCTCAGAGCCGGCATTGTGAAGCTCTCCCGTGAGAGTAGTTACTTCCTGATGCAGGAAATTCTCCGCCCGGCTCATGGCGATTTGTCCAACCTCGATGTTGTTTGCATATTCCTGTTCGGCAGGACTCATTTTCAGTTGGGTTGCTTCACGGGTGGCGTTGGACCTCCGTCCCAAAGGTTCGAACAGGAACCAGAAGCTCAACAGAATCGCCGCAGTCACGAGGGCTCCTGTCGCCACAGTTAGTGGAGAAGCCTTCGATTTAGTTTCCGGGGTTTGGGGATTCTCAAATTTGTCTTGCATCGAAGATCTCACTTCGCTTACCGCACACAACGATTTAACGCCCGAGAGTCAACCGGTGAGCAAGCGGCTCCGGCAAACGTGCGGTCCGCATGCGCTTCTGAACTTCCCCGATATCGTAAGAGATGCGCCAAAACTCGATGGCGTGATGTTCGAGGTCAGCGATGGCAAAACTAGCTCTGGGATCACCGTCTCGAGGCTGGCCCACCGAACCAGGATTCAACAAATAACGTTTTCCCTTTTCGATTTGCAAGGCGCAGTGCAGCTCGTTATTTCTCGGATGGAGCTGCAGAACTTCTAATTGCGAATCGAGGTAGGCAAAGCCGCCCTGGTGGTGCGTGTGTCCGTAAAAAGTCACCTCTGCCGTAGAGTCCAGCAAACCCTCGAGCGCCTGCGACGGTGTAAACACATATTCATCTTCATCCTGAACCGCGCCATGAACCAGCATTAAGCCGTCGGTCTCCAACGGCCCTTGCGGCAAAGCGCCGAGCCAATCGAGATTTTCGTTGGAGAGCTGCGCGCGGGTCCATTCCACGGCCATTTTGGCCACCGGATTAAAATCGTCCGTATTCATCAATTCGGCAACAGCTTTGTCGTGATTACCACGAATGGTCACTGCGCCTAGTTCCCGAACTTGGGAGGTCACTTCGTTCGGGTCAGGACCGTAACCAACCACGTCGCCAAGGCAGACAATGCGGTCCCATTTTCCCTCCACTGCTTTCAGGGAGGCTTCGAGGGCCGTCAAATTGGCATGGAGATCGCTAAGGACTAGAGTTCGCATCCCGCTTCCGGACCGCGCCCAAGAGTATAGATGAACATCGTGGGCGATGCACGACGCAAACTGGACATTTCAGACGAGACCAAGGGACGTTCCTTTCATGTAAAAATGACACAAAAAAAGTCTGTTAAGTCGCGAAACATCTGCGTAGTGCTCTTCGTCTATACCAGTGCAGCCGGTTTTCGGGCTGTAGCGGGATGGACAGAGATTTTGAAAAGTAAAAACCCCGCGGTGGCAGCCGCGGGGTCATGACACTCAGTTGTTCCGGCTCGTGACCAGGACGAAGAGGTGCCTCAGCACGTGAGGCTACTCCTCTCCCTTCTGTGTGTCAACTCTTCCCTCCAGGCAACACGCTTCCGGTTGACTCGAACGTGGAAAGGAATACGACTCACATGAAAAACAACTCGCTCCTTGCAAATCTGGTGTTGGCCGGCGCTTTAGCCGTGGCTGTACCTGCATTCGCAAAACCCATGTCCACCACACTTCCAATTTCCCACAGCGTAAAAGTGGGACAGACGGAGATCAAGGCCGGCGATTACCGGTTTCTCATCGATGGCAACCACCTGGCGATTTTGAACGGGAAGAAGCTTGTGGCAGAAGCCGACGGGCGCTGGGAAGATCGCGACACTAAAGCTCAATACAACAGCGTAGTTTCCAACGCGGACGGCAAGGTTATCGAACTTCGCTTCGAAGGGAAGAAAAGCGTTTTCGTACTTCCCCAGTAAGAGGAGATTCCGTGCACTTTAGCGATCGTTTCCGGGGGAGGCTCTTTGATATCGTGGCCTCCCTCTTTTGCTTTCTATGCGGTGAGATTCTGAAGTGGCAATCTCCGCTCCATGCCGCCAGTGCAAAGTTGGCAAATCTCTCGGCAGCCCTGCGTTCCGCTTTCGTTCCTCCTGTCACACGCTCGATCATCCGCTAACGAATCAACATGCAGTCGCCGTAGCTGTAAAAACGGTACCGCGCTTCGACCGCATGATGATATGCCGCCAGGACATTCTCTTTTCCCGCGAATGCCGCTACCAGTGCCAACAGTGTCGATTTCGGCAGGTGAAAGTTCGTCAGTAGCATATCCACGATGCGAAACGTGTAGCCCGGAACGATAAACAGGTTTGCTGCGCCTCGGCCGGCGCGTAGCTCGTTGCTTCCTTGACGCGCAACAGCAGCGCGCGCGGCCGCATCTTCCAAGGTGCGCACCACGGTTGTTCCAATGGCAAGCACTGGCCGCTTCTCACTTTTTGCGGCGCGAATTTTTTCCGCCGCAGCTTCGCTGATCTCATACGACTCGGAGTGGATCTTGTGTTCTTCAAGAATCTCCGTGTGGATTGGTTGGAAGGTCCCCAAACCCACGTCCAACGTGATTTCGCATGCGTCGCACCCACGAGCGCGAAGCTGTGTCAGAATTTCCGCGGAGAAATGGAGTCCAGCCGTGGGAGCGGCCACAGCGCCGGGAATTCGCGCAAACACGGTTTGATAACGCTGCTTGTCTGCTTCTTCGTCGGGACGGTCGATGTAGGGAGGTAGCGGCACATGACCCAATTTCTCAATGCTCTCTGCGACGGTTCGATCATCCCCACTTCGAAAACGAATCGTGCGCAGGCCAAGCTCTCCGCGCGATTCGATTTCACCCTCGAGTTCTCCGGCGCCAAAAATCACCCGTTCTCCGACTTGCATCTTGCGGCCAGGTCGTACCAAAGCTTCCCAGAGATCGCCCTCCACGTGTCGGGTTAGAAATACTTCCACGGTTCCGCTCAGATGCTGTCGCGCGGTTCTTCGCGAGGGACTTTGGGCGCGTATGCCGCGTCGATGTCCGAACAGGCGTGCTGGCAGCACGCGAGCGTTATTGAAAACCAGGAGTTCGTCGCCACGCAACAACTCCGGAAGTTCCGCGAAGTGATGATCCTCGCAACCCCCCGTGTAGCGCCGACCGAGCAATAGCCGAGAGGCATCCCGTTTGGGTAGAGGGCGCTGGGCTATTAGCTCCTCAGGCAAATCGTAGCTGAGTTCATCCACTCTCATCGAAGGCCCCTCTGACTATAGCAAGTCAAGGTGGTTAGCGGCAGCCAACGTTCGGGCTGGGGCGGTTTTCGTGCCAAGTTCTCTCGCAGGATAGCTTAGGCCATGTGGGGTGTATCTCACACATAAAAAGGTGATTAATCGCTGCGCCTTCTGATTCCCCAAGACATTTGACAATGGCTTAGGCAGATTATATTATTGCGTTGATATCACTAGGAGGATATCCCATGAGAGCTACTCTCACTCAATTCCACCCCTTTCGCGGGGTTTCTACCCTTCAGGATCAGATCAACCGGCTCTTCAGCGAGACCTTTGACCGGTCCTCGGAAGAGGCTAACTTGACGCCTTGGGCTCCGGCCGTCGACATTTTCGAGACCGAGCATGAACTCGTCGTCAAAGCCGATCTTCCGGACATCAAGCCGGAGGAACTCGACATTCGTGTCGAGAACAACGTGTTGACGATTCGGGGAGAACGCAAGTTCGAGAAGCAGGTGAAGGAGAATAACTATCTTCGGGTCGAGCGTTCCTATGGTGCGTTCAGCCGCAGTTTCTCGCTGGCCAACACCGTGAATGCGGAGGCGATTCAGGCTGACTACAAGAATGGCGTGCTGACGCTGAGCATTCCGAAGCGTGAAGAAGCAAAACCGAAGCAGATCAAGGTCCGTGTTGAGGGCCAGGCTGCTGCAGCGGTTGCGGGCGCAAAGTAAGGCGCGAAAGCTCCACACGGCTACGGCCGGCGTGGGTTAGCATAGGGGGGCTGGCCTCGTGGCAGCCCCTTTTTCCGTGAAAGATCGATGCAAGAGAGGGATTTATGTTGCGATTCGACAAGATGACGGTGAAGGCTCAGGAGGCGCTTCAGCAAGCGCAAGAGATAGCAGCCCGTCACGAAAATCAGGCCGTGGAGCCCATCCATCTGCTCGCTGCGCTCGTCGAGCAGCAGGACGGCGTCGTGCCGCCGCTGCTCGCTCGGCTTGGCATACGCGCGGAATTACTGACAGAAGACATCGAGCGCGAGATCGGCCGTCTGCCTAGAGTTCAGGGATTTGCGCAACAGCATTTGGGCAGAGCGCTGAACGAGGTTCTGGAGAGTTCGTTCGACGAGGCCACGAAATTCAAGGACGAATACGTTTCCACCGAGCATTTGTTTCTGGCCATTGCCGCCGCGGATCGCGATCCCGCCGGAAAGCTTCTGAAGAAGCATGGCGCATCACATGAGGCGATTCTGCAGGCGCTAGCCGGCGTTCGAGGCAGCCAACGTGTAACTTCGCAGAATCCAGAGACGACCTATGCGGCGCTCGAGAAGTACGCGCGCGATCTGACCGATCTTGCCCGCCGCTCAAAACTCGATCCGGTGATCGGTCGCGATGAAGAGATTCGGCGAGTCATGCAAATTCTTGCCCGGCGAACCAAGAACAACCCCGTGCTGATCGGTGAGCCAGGAGTAGGCAAAACCGCGATCGTGGAAGGCTTGGCACAGCGAATTATTTCCGGTGACGTGCCGGACGTCTTGAAAACCAAAAAACTGGTCGCTCTGGACTTGGCGGCATTGGTGGCAGGAGCGAAGTTCCGTGGCGAATTTGAGGATCGCCTGAAGGCTGTGCTGAAGGAAATCTCCGAAGCGGAAGGTCAGATCATTCTGTTCATCGACGAGCTGCACACGCTTGTTGGGGCTGGCGCCGCCGAAGGTTCCATGGACGCTTCGAACATGTTGAAGCCCGCTTTGGCTCGCGGCGAGCTGCGCGCGATCGGTGCGACAACCCTGAACGAATATAAGAAATACATCGAGAAAGACCCCGCGCTCGAGCGGCGATTCCAACCCGTCATGGTCAATGAGCCGACGGTGGAAGATACCATCGCGATTCTTCGCGGCTTGAAAGACCGCTACGAAGTACATCACGGCGTGCGCATCAAGGACGCTGCTATTATCGCCGCGGCTACGCTTTCTCACCGCTATATTTCCGATCGCTTCCTGCCGGACAAAGCGATTGACCTGATCGACGAAGCGGCCGCTAGTTTGCGCATGCAAATCGATTCCTTGCCCACAGAAATCGACGAAATCGAGCGGCGGATTATGCAGCTGGAAATCGAGCGGCAGGCATTGCTGAAGGAAACCGATGCGCATTCCGTGGAGCGCAGGGGGCAGATTGAAAAGGAACTTGCGAAGCTACGCGAAGATTCCAGCGGCCGAAAAGCCCGTTGGCAGGCGGAAAAGGAAGCCATTTCCAAGATTCGAAAGCTGAAGGAACAGATTGAGGAACTGAAAGCCGAAGCGGATCGTTACGAGCGTGCGGGAGACCTGGCCAAGGTTGCTGAGATTCGCTACGGGAAGATTGCGCAGGTCGAGCGCGAAGCTCAGCAAGCCCAGGAGCGTTTCGTCTCGATGCAGAAGGGCGCGCGCATTCTGAAGGAAGAAGTCGACGAGGAAGATATCGCCAAGCTGGTGAGCAAGTGGACAGGCATTCCTGTTGGGCGTTTGCTCGAAGGAGAGGCGCAGAAGCTCGTGCACATGGAGGAGCGCTTGCGGCAGCGTGTCGTCGGCCAGGACGAAGCGCTGGCGCGGGTTGCCAATGCGGTTCGTCGCAGCCGCGCCGGACTTTCCGACACCAAGCGTCCCATCGGCTCATTCATTTTCCTTGGCCCCACCGGTGTCGGCAAAACAGAACTTGCGCGCGCGCTGGCAGAGTTTTTGTTTGACGACGAGAGGCTGATGATCCGCATCGATATGTCCGAATACATGGAGAAGCACTCGGTCTCTCGTCTGATCGGCGCGCCTCCAGGCTATGTCGGTTACGAAGAAGGTGGTCAGCTCACGGAGCAAGTGCGGCGGCATCCTTATTCGGTTGTTTTGTTCGACGAAATCGAAAAGGCTCATCCAGACGTGTTCAACGCTTTGCTGCAAATTCTGGAAGATGGCCGCCTCACCGACGGCAAAGGCCGAACTGTCGATTTTCGCAACACTGTTTTGGTAATGACCAGCAACGTGGGATCGGCCGCCATCTATGAACTTGCCGGGAAGGATCCGGCGCGCGCGCGGAAAGAAGCAATGGAAGCGCTCCGCCAATCGTTCCGGCCGGAGTTCATCAACCGGATCGATGAGATCGTTATCTTCAATCCGCTGGGTAAGGAACAGCTGGAACGCATCATCGAGCTACTGCTGAAGAGTGTTGAGAAGCTGCTGGCGGAGCGCCAGATTACTCTGGAACTGACGCTCGCTGCGAAAGAACTGCTTTTGCGTGAAGGCTACGACCCCGCATACGGCGCACGGCCGTTGCGCCGCACTATCCAACGGCTGATCCAGGATCCTCTGGCATTGCAGATTCTGGAAGGAGCTGTTTTGCCGGGCGATCATCTCCGCGTGGATCGCGACGGAAAGAGTGACGAGATGCGATTTGAACGTGTGCCAGTGAAAAAACCAGCAGCAGCGGCCACGAAGTGACGCTGATTGCCTGGCTGAGAGCGCCGCGCCTTGACGCTCTCTTTGCCGGCTTCTAGACTAAAATTTTTCGCCCAGGAAGGCTGCGAATATGAAGGTTCTTCGTACGGGTGCCATTCTAATTCTCCTCAGCGTCGTGCTGGTGGTGGCCGGTGGCGCATTGGGCGGGCGGGGGGAATGCAGATCGCGCTGGTCATCGCTGTGGTTATGAACTTTGTCTCGTACTTCTTTTCAGACAAGATCGCGCTGAAGACCAGCGGCGCCCAGCCCGTCTCTCGCGAGCAACTTCCCCGGCTGTACCAGGTGATGGAGGGTCTCGCGGCCAAGGCCCATATCCCGGTACCGAAGCTTTACGTTGTGCCCGACGCGGCACCAAACGCGTTCGCGACAGGACGCAGCCCGAACCATGCGTCGGTGGCTGTCACGCAAGGTTTGCTGCAAATCATGAACGACGACGAACTCGAGGGAGTGATTGCCCACGAACTCTCTCACGTGCGGAATTATGACATTTTGACAAGTTCGATCGCGGCCACAATCGCGGGCGCGATTACGTACATGGCGCAAATGGGCCGGTGGGCCATGCTGTTTGGGGGCATGGGCGGCGGCAACCGCGACGATGATCGTGGGGGAGGGGGACTCTCCGCGCTTCTGATGATATTTCTTGCACCGTTCGCGGCGCTGCTTTTGCAGTTATTTCTTTCGCGGACTCGCGAGTATGCCGCGGACGAAACAGGTGTGCGCATGGTGGGCCACCAGCAAGGATTGATCAGTGCACTGGAAAAACTTGGAGCCTACAACAAGCGAATTCCAACGACCGCAATTTCACCGAGTACATCGTCTTTGTGTATCGTGAAGCCGTTCTTTGGATCCGGCACGCTCAGCTCGCTTTTCAGCACGCATCCTCCGCTCGAGGATCGGATTGCGGCTTTAAAGCAGATGTCCATAACTCCATGGCGATAACTGGTCTAACCGAGCTTGACCAGGTCTAGCGAAACCGAAGATTTCGCGTCTCACGCCGGGGTAAACTTTTCCAGTCCTAGTTCTCAGACCTGCCCTGATTCCTCTTTTGTTAAGACATTTATAGTCAGATACTTAGGAGGAAGCAGTGCCTGGTTCAGGTTTGGAGTGCGAAATGCACTAACAATCGACGAACTTACGGTCTTCTGCAGGCGGGGACCTGGGGGATGAGGTATGAGCTGTCGGGATACTATCCATCTGATTTGTATGTATTTAGAAGGCAAACTCTCTGCCCCCGTGCAAGCGGAAATTGAGAACCATCTGACGACTTGCGCCGATTGTCGACTGGTCTTGGAAGCGGCTACGAGCACATTGGACCGCTATTTTACGACCGCCAAGGCCGTGACGGATTCGCAAGCGGCCTGATCTATACGAATAATTTATTTAATTTCAATGAATTACAAGCGTGAGGCGTTAGTCGCCCACGCTTTTTTATTTCGGGACGTGCGAAGCGCCCACCGCAGGCGGCAACCGAAAATCCTGCAAAATTTACTTTCAAACTCTGTAGAAAGTAATCTTTACTAGTTCTAGTACTTATGAAATCGCCCTTCCTACCTGCCTTTTCAACTGCCAACCCCTTATATTTCTGCTTGTTGCCGCAGGCCCGGGTACGACCCAGACTTTGGTCGCCAAGGTGCCCTTTTCCACAGGCATCGGGGCGCAATCGCCCAAAGGAGATGATGTCCATGAGTGAGTTTCAAGAGAACGTGGTTGAAAGCAGCACAGCGACCCCACGGTGGGTGGGTCTTGCAATCGCGGTGCTGGGAGGGGTTTCGCTGATCGGATTGGGATTTGGTGTAACCGCGTGGAACGCTTCGAAATCGCTGGAGCAATCCACACAAGCCTCGCTGAAACAACAGAACGACGAGCTGTCTCAGCGTTTGTCCAAGGAGGACGACCAGAATCAGCAACTGCAGAGCGATCTGAAGGTTGTCACCGACAAGTTGAACGTGACCCAGGAAGATCTGCAGAAAGCCCGCCAGCAAACCAAAGCTTCCGTCGCGGCGTACAACAAGAAGCTATCGGGACTCGAGTCCAACGTGAACACGCAGCTGGCTACCAAGGCTAGCGCCGACGACGTGAACAAGCTCGGCGGCGACGTGACCGGCGTAAAGAACGACCTGGAAGACACGAAGTCCAAGCTCGAACGGGCCACCGGCGACATGGGCGTCATGAGCGGCTTGATTGCGCGCAACCATGATGACGTGGAAGAACTGAAGCGCAAGGGCGATCGCAACTACTATGAATTCACGCTGCAGAAGTCCAAGAACGGGCAGCGGGTTGGACCGGTTCAGATCACCTTGAACAAGTCCGATCAGAAAAGATCGAAGTACACTGTGACAGTTCTGGCGGACGATAAGTCCATCGAAAAGAAGGACAAGACCGCCGGTGAACCGGTGCAGTTTTATGTGAAAGGTACGGCCCGTTACGCTCCTTACGAACTGGTGGTATTCGACATTGGCAAAAACCAGGTGACTGGTTATCTGTCCACACCGAAGTCCGCAGGGGCAGCCACGGCCGCGAGCAATACGCCTGCACAGTAAGCCGGGAATATTGCTTTAAGGCAGTGCTTTTCTTGAGAGAGGGTGCACGAAGGGAGGATCATCGATCCTCCCTTTTGTTTTTCGATGAGGGCTGGGTAAAAACTGACGCGGGATCGAGGATGTGCCACCGTGAGCTGCCAAGGGGCGTACAATAGTGCATTCGCAGGGGGGAAAATTATGAAACTCAAATCTATAGCAGGTTTGGCTCTTTTCTTTTTCTCGGCGGTGACGTTCGCGCTTGCGGGCGATAGCACTATGACGGGATACATATCGGATAGTAGTTGCGGAGCAAAGGGTGCGAACGCGGCGCACGAACAGTGCACCGTAAAATGCGTCAAGGAGCGCGGAGCAAAATACGTATTTGTAAACGACGCAGACCACAAAGTTTATGCCATCGACGCGCAGGACAAAGTGGTGGCTCACGCGGGTCACCATGTCACCGTGAAAGGCACCGTCGATGGAGATAACCTGAAGCTGGCAAGCATTGATATGGCCAAGTAACGACTTCGAAATTTCCATGTAATCTCTCTGCGGCCAGGACACACGTCCTACCCATTTTATTTGTGTGCTCGCCGCAATTTCCGCTACGATGCTGTTTCACCCATGACGACTACACAACTTCTGCACGTTGGCCGCGCCATTACTCCCGCACAAGAGATTCAGGATGTGGCCATTCTTATCCGCGATGGAGTCATCGAATCGGTTGGACCTCGCAGTGCCGTCAGTTTGCCCCCGGGCGCTCAGGAAATCATCGCCGCCGACAAGATCGCTTCTCCCGGCTTTATCGATGTGCATATTCATGGCGCGGGCGGCCACGACGTAATGGAGGGCACGGACGGAGCCTTGGACGCCATATCCTCCATGATCGGTGCCCACGGCACCACTTCTTTCCTGGCTACTACCGTCACCGCCGACCCGAATGCCATCTGCAAGAGCAGCGAAGAAATCTCCCGCTACATCGCGCAACAGCACTCCAGATCCAGAGCCGGCGCCGAAGTTCTGGGCATTCACTTTGAGGGACCTTTTATCAACCCGGTACGCCGTGGCGTGCACCCACCCGAATGGATCCGGCTGCCTTCCGCGGAATTGCTGGAAAGATTCATAAGCGCTGCGAAGGGAAATGCGCTTCTGTTGACCATAGCGCCCGAACTGCTCGGAGCTATGCCCTGCATTGATGCAGCGAGGAAGGCCGGAATGGTTGTGGGCATGGGGCATACCGACGCCACCTACGAACAAGCGCGAGCCGGGCTGGCGCGCGGCGCTCACCATGCGATCCACACTTATAACGCAATGCGTCCGTTCTCGCATCGCGACGCGGGCGTGATTGGCGCAGTTCTCACGTCGCCAGAAATTAGCGCTGAACTTATCGCCGACGGTGTGCACGTCGAGGAAACAGCGATGCGCCTACTGCTCCAAGCCAAAGGCGCCGGTGGAGTGATCCTTGTGAGTGACGGAATCTCTGCTACGGGGATGCCAGACGGGAACTACATGCTTGGAGGATTCGAAGTGACCGTCAGCGGAGGCGTTTGCCGAAACCTGGAGGGTAAGCTTGCGGGCAGTACCTTGACGCTGGACCACGCGCTGCGAAATATCGTGAAGCTGGGTGCTTCTGTTAAGGATGCAGTTCAGATGCTGACCTTCAATCCCGCCAAATTGCTCGGCATCGAGCACAAAAAGGGCGTCCTTCGGGCGAACGCCGACGCCGACGTGGTGCTGCTCAACGAGGCGCTTGAGGTTACGCAAGTCTTTACGCGGGGACTGCCGGTCTAGCGGGTGGTTACAGGTCAGCTGTTCAAGGGAATGTTCAATTCGTCGGCGAGTTGCTGAGCATTAAACGGGCTGCACGCGAAGTAGCGCTCGCCCACTCTTACCGTGGGGACTCTGCGCCTTCCATTATTGGCGAGGAGCACGAGTCTTTCCGCATCCGGATCGTTCTCTATATTCACTTCTTCGAACTTGACGCCGCGCCGCTCGAGGAAGGACTTGGCGCGCCGGCAATCCGGGCACCACGCTGTGCTGTAGATCGTGATCGGTTCCATGCTATTCCAAAAGTGCTAGCGCGTTTCCACGGGAACGCCGCGATACTTCCTTGCGACTTGAATGCGGATCAATGCCCGTTGCAGTTCGACGGTCGCGCGATCCCAATCGATATTCGTGTCAGTCGAAGCGAGACGACTCTCGGCTCGAGCCTTGGCCGCTTCCGCCCGGGCAAGGTCGATTTCTTCCGCCCGTTCCGCGGTTTCCGCCAGAAGCGTCACACGGTCCGGCAAGACCTCAGCGAAGCCGCGAATTATGGCCAGCAAAACGAGCTGACTGGAATTGGCTGTACGATAGCGCAATTCGCCGATGCCCAGTTCCGTAATCAGTGGCGCGTGCCCCGGCAATATGCCGAGTTCTCCATCCAGTCCGGGAATGGTCACCTCCACTACAGTTTCCCGGAGCAGTTGCCGTTCCGGCGTGACCACGATGAGTTCAATGGCTTCGGGAAGCATTGTTAGCCTTACACGCCCGCTTTCATCTTCTCAGCTTTTTCCAAAACTTCTTCGATGGTGCCGACCATGTAGAACGCCTGCTCCGGAATATCGTCGTATTTTCCTTCAACGATCTCCTTGAAGCTGCGCACCGTGTCTTCGATCTTGACGTACTTCCCTTCGAGGCCGGTAAATTGCGCAGCCACGAACATGGGCTGCGACAAGAAGCGCTCAATCCGGCGGGCGCGCGCCACCGTGCGCTTGTCTTCGTCGGAAAGTTCTTCAATACCCAGAATGGCGATGATGTCTTGGAGATCCTTGTAGCGTTGCAGGATGGATTTCACGCCACGCGCCACAGCGTAGTGCTCTTGCCCGACGACGCGTGGATCCAGAATTCGCGAACTACTGGCAAGAGGATCGACCGCAGGATAAATTCCGCGTTCGACGATCTGGCGGCTGAGGTTGGTAGTCGCATCCAGGTGCGTGAAGGTCGCAGCGGGCGCTGGATCGGTGTAGTCGTCCGCAGGAACGTAAATGGCCTGCACCGAGGTGATGGAGCCGGTCTTAGTGGAAGTGATGCGCTCCTGCAGTTCACCAATTTCCGTGTTGAGGTTGGGCTGGTATCCCACGGCCGAAGGCATGCGGCCGAGAAGCGCGGATACTTCAGAGCCAGCTTGTACGAAGCGGAAAATGTTGTCGATGAACAGAAGAACGTCCAGATGTTCTTCATCACGGAAATATTCGGCGACGGTCAAGCCCGTAAGACCGACGCGCAGACGCGCTCCGGGCGGCTCTGTCATTTGTCCGTAAATAAGCGCGGCGCGGGACTTGTCGGGATTTCCAGGAACAATGACTCCCGACTCTTGAAATTCCTGATACAAATCGTTTCCTTCGCGAGTGCGCTCTCCCACGCCGGCGAACACCGACACGCCACCGTGCTTCATGGCAACGTTGTGAATCAATTCCTGGATCAAAACTGTCTTGCCAACACCCGCGCCGCCGAACAGTCCGATTTTTCCGCCCTTCAAGAAAGGCTGGATCAGATCGACGACCTTGATGCCGGTTTCAAACATTTCGAGCGTGGTTGACTGGTCATCGAGCGCCGGCGACGGGCGATGAATCGGATAATGCGTATCGGTGATCACTGGCCCTAATCCGTCGACTGGCTTGCCAAGCACGTTCAGCACGCGGCCTAGTGTTGGGCGTCCGACCGGAACTTCGATCGGGTCGCCGGTATCGAACTGCTTTCATGCCGCGAACCATTCCTTCGGTAGGCTCCATGGCAACGGCACGCACGCGGCCTTCGCCGAGGTGCTGCTGCACTTCGGCGATCACGTCCAGCGGCTCGGGAATGTTGTAGCCCTCGCTGGTGATGCGAACCGCGTTGTAAATCGAGGGAAGATGCCCGGCCTCAAATTGAATGTCCAGCACGGGTCCGATGACCTGGACGACGTGCCCGACGGCTGCCTGTTTCTCTGCCATGCCTTCTCCTACGCGGTCGAGGAAGCGCCGCTGACAATCTCAATAATTTCTTTGGTGATGGCCGCCTGCCGGACTTTGTTCATGTGCAGCGTCAAGAGCTTCGATGACGTCGCCTGCGTTCTTAGTCGCCGCTTCCATGGCTGTCATGCGCGCGGCGTGTTCCGCTGCGGAAGATTCCAGCATCGCGCGAAGGACCTGTGTTTCGATGTAGCGCGGCAGCAGCGGTCGAGAATCTGCTCTGCCGGCTGCTCGTAGATGTAATCTGATCTGGGCCGAGTCGGTTTCTTCCTTGGCGTCTCTTCGTCTCCGCTTCGCAATTTTTTCGATGGGCAGCAGCTTTTCGGTGGCCAGGTTTGGCGTCATCACGCTCTTGAATTCGCTGAAGACCATGTATACCGCGTCGACTTCGTCCTCTTGCGTACAAGCGACGTGACCAGGTTGGCGATTTCCCGGGCAATGCCAAACTCCACCCGGGCCAGCACATTCACATATTCGCCGGCAAACTCAACGCCCGCTTTGCGGAACGCGTCGCGCGCCTTTTTTCCCGACCGGGATCAGTACGATCTTTTTCCCTTGCTTGCTCTTGAAAAATTTGTTGGCTCTTTGCAGAATGTTGGAGTTGAATGCGCCGGCCAGACCGCGTTCCCCGGCAAGAACCAGAACAGAATGCGCTCTTCCGGGCGCTTTGCCAGCAGCGGATGCTGCGGTGACTCGATGCGCGCCATGGTTGAACGCAGGACGCGCACAAGTTCCTTTGCGTAAGGCCGCGCCGCCATCGCGGCTTCCTGCGCCCGGCGCAGCGCGCCGCCGACACGAACTTCATCGCACGCGTGATCTGCTGCGTGTTCTTTACCGAGCGAATGCGGCGCCGGAAATCGAGTAAGGTAGGCATGAAATTTCGTCAGCA
The DNA here is from genome assembly GCA_963790355.1 of Candidatus Acidiferrales bacterium. Taxonomy (GTDB): domain Bacteria; phylum Acidobacteriota; class Terriglobia; order Acidiferrales; family UBA7541; genus Acidiferrum. The sequence goes on along the minus strand of CAWBOF010000004.1, from coordinate 1,801,827 downwards.
GCCGGCGACTTAGTGCGGCCGCCGCCGCGATTGTCGCCGTGAAGCGGTCCTTGAACGCGTCGAGGGCCGTCTTGATTTCGCCTTGATGCCGTCGTCGAGGGCTTTTTTCGTCGGCGATGTCTTTCAACACGCCGCCGTAGCTGGTCTCCACGAATTGCAACAACTCTTTTTCGAAGCGGCGCACTTCGTTGACCGGAACCGCATCCAGGCACCGCTGGTCGCCACATAAGAGCGAGAACCTGCTTTTCGACCGACAGCGGAGCGTATTGGTCCTGCTTCAAAACTTCGGTCAACCGCTGGCCACGCGCCAGTTGTGCTTGCGTGGCTTTGTCCAACTGGTCTGAACCAAATTGCGCGAAGGCCGCAAATTCGCGGTACTGCGCCATGTCCAGGCGCAAAGTTCCCGCCACCTGACGCATCGCTTTGATCTGCGCGTTTCCGCCGACGCGGCTGACCGAAATGCCTACGTTGATGGCGGGACGGATGCCGGCGTTGAACAGGTCCGCCTCCAGATAAATCTGGCCGTCGGTGATCGAAATGACGTTGGTAGGAATGTACGCGGAGACGTCGCCGGCCTGCGTTTCAATCACCGGCAGCGCGGTCAAGCGATCCGGCGCCGAGCTTGTCGTTCAATTTCGCGGCGCGCTCCAGCAAGCGCGAGTGGAGATAAAACACGTCGCCAGGAAACGCTTCGCGGCCCGGAGGACGGCGCAACAACAGCGAAATCTCGCGATACGCCTGCGCGTGTTTCGAAAGATCGTCATAAAACATAACCGCGTGGCGTTTTGTGTCGCGGAAATATTCGCCCATGGCGCAAGCGGCGTAAGGCGCGATGTATTGCACGGAAGCCGGTTCCGAGGCGGACGAAGCAACGATGATGGTGTAATCCATCGCGCCGGCATCGGTCAGCATCTTGATGACCTGCGCAATCGTCGAGCGCTTCTGCCCGATCGCGCAATAGATGCAGATCATGTCGCTGCCCTTCTGGTTGATGATGGTGTCCAGAATGACGGCGGTTTTGCCGGTCTGGCGGTCGCCGATGATCAGCTCGCGCTGGCCGCGGCCGATCGGAATCATGGAGTCGATGGCCTTGATGCCGGTCTGCACCGGCTCGCGCACCGGCTGCCGGTCGAGCACGCCCGGAGCAAGTTGTTCCAGAGGATTGCGCTGCTTCGACTGGATAGGACCTTTGTCGTCTAGCGGTTCGCCGAGCGGATTCACGACGCGGCCGACCAACGCTTCGCCGACCGGCACGGACATAATCGTGTTCGTGCGCCGAACGGTGTCGCCTTCTTTCAACTCGAACGATTCACCCAGCAGCACCGCGCCGACTTCTTCCTCTTCGAGGTTCAGCGCGATTCCATAGACTTCGTGAGGAAACGCGAGCATTTCGCCGGACATCACCTTCTCGAGGCCATGAATGCGCGCAATGCCGTCTCCCACGCTGATGATCGAGCCGACTTCGTCGACCGAGACGGTCTGCTCGTAGTTTGCAATCTGCTCGCGCAGAATTTTGCTGATTTCGTCCGCCTTGATTTGTGCCATACCCGCTCCGTTCGCGAATGCCTATTCTGCCGCCAGCCGCGCGCGCAGTTGATTTAACTGGTTTCGCACTGACCCATCATAAATAGTGTCACCGATTCTTACCACCGCGCCGCCAAGCAATGCCGGCTCCAACGAATACTTCGCCTGAATCTTTTTCCCGGAGAGGCGCTCGAGCCGGCTCACTAACTCCGCCTTTTGCTCCTCGTCATCTCCGCCGCACGAGGAAATCTCCGCCTCGGCAACACCCTGACGCTGCCGCAAGACCTGCTCAAAGGTGTGCACGATTTCCGGTAGAAGATGGACGCGCTGATTATCTGCCATTACAAATAGAAAATTACGAATGATTCTGCTTGCGCCCATACGCGCTACGAGCTTTTCAATCACGCCATGCTTCGCTTCCGCTGGCAATCGCGGGGCTGGCCAGAAACTTGCGCAACTCCGCAGACTCCTCATATGCTGCGCGAAAATCCTCGAGTTGCTTTCTGGCCGGCTCGGCGGCTCCCTGTTCGAGAACGACGTCCGCCAACGCCGTCGCATATTGCAGGCTAGCCGACTTCAATTGGGCCTCCCTTGCAGGCTCTGCACAAAATTGTTGATCATTGCTTCCTGCACCGACGGCGTCATCTGCTGCACCACAAGCGATTCGGCGCGGTCCACGGCCAACTTTGCGGCCAAGGCTTTCAACTCTACGCGAGCAGCGCGTTCAGCCGCCTCAATTTCCGCTTTTGCAGCAAAGCTGGCTTTTTCGATGTCAGTTTTTGTGATTGCGCGCAGCCGTTCCAACTCTGCGGCCGCATCCTTTTGCGCTTGCTCACGAAACTGGCGTATTTCCTGTTCCAAAGTTGCCAGTTTTGCAGCCGCTTCTTTCAACTGTCTTTCGGCCTCGGCTCTTGCTGCTGTGGCCTTGGTGATCGCAGCGCTGATTTTGTCTGCATTACGGCGAATATAGGGCGGCAAAACCATTTTGAAAAGCCAATAGGCGGCAATCGCGACGATCAGGAAATGAATCCACTTGAAAATATATCCAAAGGACTGTTCCGCGGGACTTGCGCCTTGTTCCGCGGCTCGAGCTGCTACCGCGCAGAACAAAATAAGCGCGGGAGTTGTCCAGCGCAAAATTGTCGTCAAGGATCGTTTCATGGCACTTCTCTGGGAGTTCGCATAGGCTCGGGCGAGATTTGCAAAATCCGTCTGGCGATCTCTGCAGCTAGCTGTAAAGCCATGGACTCGATGTCCTTCTTCGCCGTTTCCAACTCTGTCTCAACGCGCTGCTTGGCCTTGCCGACTTCCGAAGCCGCTTTGTTCCGCGCATCCTTGAGGACGGCGGCGCGCTCATCCAGCAGTTTCTTGCGTTCAGCTTCCTGTTCCGCGTAAACCTTGGCCTTTGCCTGCCGGAGGGCCTCTTCGTATTGCCTGATTTTCTCTGCTGCAGCGGCTTGCGCCGCCTCCGCGGACTTCTGGGCGCCGATCGTGCGCGCTTCGCGTTCCGCCATCACCGCTAAAATTGGTTTGAAAAATAAAGAGCGGAGAACAAAGTAAAAAATGATGACAATCAGGGCTACAGGCACAGCCCGAAGGAACAGTTCGCCGATTTGGTGAACCAGACTTGGCATTAGATTGTGTCGCCTAAAGTTTCAGGTGGGCAGCCACGCCGTCCTCCGACCCGGTAGGAGCGTACGGTGGGCCTGATGCTGCCTCACAGAACCACTATTTATACCATTCGCTGCAACTTTCCGTCAACGCGACATAACCACTTCTTCCCTGTGGTTTTCCGAGCAACTATACTCTGCAAAACCATTCGCGACCTATGTCACGACATGGCAATAAACTCGGTGAGTCCACAAGAAGCAAGATCGGAAAAACGAGGCAGGGATGGCGAAAAGCTGGAAAACCAAACTTATTCATTCCGACGCGAAAATTCCTGACAATTACCACTCTCTTGCGCCCCCCACGTTCCGAGGCTCCACCACGCAGTTTCCGTCTGCCTCCGCCGTTAAGGATACATGGGATCAATGGCGCGTCGGCTACACATACGGCCTGTATGGCACCCCCACAACATTGGAATTGGCCGCGCGAATCTGCGAACTAGAGTCCGGGACGCGTACCATACTTACCCCGGGTGGCCAAGCTGCCATTTCCTTGATCAACTTCGCACTGCTGCAATCGGGAGACCACATACTGGTCCCTGCAAGCGTCTACTATCCAAACCGCAAACTGGCCACGCGGATGCTTTCGCGCTTTGGTATCGCCACTGATTTCTACGATCCCTGTGTTGGCGCGAATATTGCCGTGTTGATCCAGAAGAACACGCGCTTGATCTGGTGCGAAAGTCCGGGATCGATCACGATGGAAATTCAGGACCTTCCGGCTATTATTGCTGCCGCGCATGAACAGAACATCCGCGTGGTGCTCGATAACACATGGTCCGCAGGCGTGCTGCTCGATGCGTTTTCCCATGGCGTGGATGTGACGATGCAAGCCATCACCAAATATATCGGTGGCCACAGCGACCTGCTGCTCGGTTCCATCACCGTTCGGGATGAAGGGCTGTATCAGAGACTTGGTGCTGCCCAGCAGGTGATCGGCTGTGCCGTGTCTCCCGACGATTGCAGCCTGGCACTGCGCGGCATGAAAACGTTGGCAGTTCGGCTTGCGGCGATCGAATCTTCCGCCCTTTCGATTGCACACTGGCTTGTTCGCCGCCCAGAAATCGAGCTTGTTCTCCATCCCGCCCTGTCTTCCTGCCCCGGCCACGAATTCTGGAAGCGAGATTTCCTGGGTTCTTCCGGAGTTTTCTCGATTGTGTTCAAGCAAGGTCCGACGCAGCAGCAGGTCTTCGCTTTCGTCGATGCCCTCAAACTCTTCCGTGTTGGGTACAGCTGGGGCGGCGTGACCAGTCTCGCAGTCGCGTACGATCTTGGGAGGCTCCCCGGCCGCCCACCTTACGAACACCGGGTCGTGCGCCTAAACATCGGCCTGGAAGCCACCGAGGATTTGCTTGCGGATCTGGAGCAAGCACTGCCAAAACTCGCAGCGTGAGTCAGCAAGAACCTTACGAGGCTCGCGCTACCGAGCCTTTCTCTCCATTTTCTACTCGGATTTCGGTCAGGTCGGAAAGGAGATTCGCCGCCCAGCGGTACACGTTGTGTTCGTAAACCACCTTGCGCATGTGGCTCATGCGCGTCGTCTGCTCTTCCTCGGAAAACTCCAGCGCCTGAAAAATTGCGTTGGCAACCTGGTCCACGTCGTAAGGATTCACTTGCAACGCATCACGCAGTTCGCGCGCCGCGCCGGTAAATGTGCTGAGGACAAGCGCCCCTCGGTTATCGTCGCGCGCGGCAACGAATTCCTTGGCCACCAAGTTCATGCCGTCGTGCAGCGAAGTCACTAGGCAAACCGAAGCGGCCCGAAAATACCGCTCAATCTCCTCATGGGAATGGTGGCGCTTCAGCAGCACAATGGGCTTCCACCGGCCGGATTGGAGACGGGCGTTGATGCGGTCAGCTTCGGTTGTAACCTCTTCGAGAAACTGCTGGTAGCGCGGAATATCGGTGCGGCTCGGCGCGCCAATCTGCACAAAACTGAAGCGGCGTTGGTAAGTAGGGTACAGCTCCAGAAATCGCTCAATCCCTCGAAAGCGCTCGATGATTCCTTTGGTGTAATCCACGCGGTCTACGCCGACGCCAAGCAGCGAGGCTTCAATACCCAACTCCGAAAAAAGAGCGCCGCGACCTTCGCCGGTAATGCGAATCACCTGGCCGCCTGCACGTTCCTGAGGAAACGCCACGCTGATCGGGTAAGGGCGCACCCGCGTGACGTGCCCTCTGCGGCTGACCTCAAAACGATCCCAATCGGAGAGTGCTTCTACGGCGCGGTCCACGGTTTGCAAAAAATTATTGCAATGCGTCTGTATATGAAAACCTATCAAGTCCGCTCCCAACAGCCCGTCGACCAGTTCGCGCTGCCACGGACAGATTCCAAACGCCTCCGCATTCGGCCAAGGGATATGCCAAAAAACGGCGACGCGCGCATCCGGACGAGCTTCTTTGATCATGCGGGGCAGCAGAGCGAAGTGATAGTCCTGCACCAGAACCACGGGAGATTGCGTTCCCTCCATCTCCGCCAACACGGCATCGGCAAACCGCCGGTTAATTCGCTGGTAATACATCCAGTCTCCCGGCCTGAATACTGGCCGAGTATGCGCGATATGGCATAGGGGCCACAGGCCTTCGTTTGAGAAACCTTCGTAATAGCCGCGGTCCTCTTCTTCAGATAGCCACACGCGCCGCAAGGTATAAGTGGGATGATGCGGCGGAACACGCAATTGATCGCGCTCATTGACGACTTCCCGATCCGCATTGCCGGAGCCATTCGCTATCCATGTGCCTTCACATGCCTGCAGCACAGGTTCGAGGGCCGTTACCAATCCACTGGCGGGCACCAACACCCGGATTGAATTATCTTTGTCGTCAAATACGTGCATGTATGGCTCGCGGTTCGACACCACAAACAGCGCATCACCCTGCAACTTTGTCTGCAGGCTCACTCGCAATCTCTCCGCGGTCCACTGAGACAACTGCGATTCCCGTAGCTGAGCTTCTTCTTGTGCAGCCGCTCTCGCTGAGCTCAGGTCACGAGCCAGGTGGCGGGCTTCGGCATGGATTTGGTCGAATATTTCCCCCTGTAAAGGCGCGGCGGAAACATCCGTGGGATCGGCTCGAACGCTGCGCAACCATTTGGCAGTTTTCGCGAGTGGCGACGTGAAAGCCCAGCGCACCAGAAATAAGCCGAGCGCTGTAATCAGCAGTGTCTGCACGAGCGTGCTCAACAGAGAATCGCGAACCGCGTGCATCACCTGCGTGTGGATGTAGCTGGAGTCGTAAACCACCAGCAGACTGGCGTCAGCTTCGTCGTCGTGGTGGAGCGGTACGGCATATAGGTGCAGCGGCTCGGAACCTGAATCGCGGAATTCGACTGCGTCCTTATTTGTTTCCAAGGCGCGGGCAGCAACTGCCGGCTGGGTAGTGAAAGCAGGGGAAAGGCCGTGGGTGATTGCGATCGCTCGGCCGGTCTTGTCATAGACTGCTACACCGAGTAGATGCTCGCGCTCGCCGTACTTCTCCACAAAGTGCCCGAGGGTTCGATCGGTGGCCCTGGTGGGGGTTGACTCCAGGTTTTCCTGCAAGTTTTCCGCAAGAACAGCGGCGCGATGCTGAAGATCGTTCCGGAGATTACGTCGTTCGAGCCGAACCTGATAGAAGCCGTAGAGCAGAGATACACTGAGTACGCTGACTGCCAAGGGAACAACGAGTTTGAGGGTGGTGCGCATTTGGCGTGCTTGGGCTGATAACCGCTAAATTACCTCGTTCCCTTGTATCCGCTCCTGTGGTCAGATCGCGCCGGATGATCCTGATGCTCACCAGATTGCAGCAATGAATTCCCAAAATCGATAATGTGCTCGCTTGAACTGTTAGGCGCTTTCCAACGAGTAAGATGATCAGGGCCAGGCGCTGGTATCGCCGGGAAAACGCGCCGCCCGGTCGGAATCGGATCGCTATAGGCCACCGTCGTTTAACCGCGCCGCCACTATACAACGAATCATCGTTCGCGGACGGAACTTCGTAATCGAGACACCCCGCTAAACTCGACGTCACTAAGGCATGAAGGTGTTGGCACGCTTACAACCAAAGCAAACGCGAGCCGAGGGCCGGACGTATCAAACTGAAATCAAACCAGATAGCGGAGCACAAGCGATCGAAGTCGCTTCGCCATCGACGTACTAAACTGTGGAATTATTACCTCGCTCGTGTTTGCGAGACGCCTCGCCGGGCACCCATTCTTGATTGTAGCTCGAGGGTCGACAATTCGGGGAGTCGCCGCGTCCGTGTCCGTTAGTTCTGACGGTGGACACCGGACGCGGTCAATCCCGTTGGTTCAGAGGGGAGGACAGCTTCAACCTGATTGAAGCCTACCTCCACTTTGGGGTCGCCTTGAGCCGGAATTTGGGGTACCCGCCCAAGACGAGAAGGTAACTGGAGTCAACATGAAGGCAATCGTCGGCGTCGTCAAACGAACTGGGCCTAGTTCCTTCATCAACAATTAACCCCTGATATCACTTGTGTTTATGGTCTTTTATCAACTGAGTTTCTGTTGTATTATGGCTGCCCGTTACGCAGATGTGGGTGCCATGGACGTAAGATCGACGATAAATCGTCGCCTTTATCGGTTTGGTCTCTTTGAGGCCGATCTGGAATTGGGCACACTCTCGCGACAAGGCGTTCCCGTCAAACTCCAGGAACAACCGTTCCGCGTCCTTGCATTGCTCCTTGAATCATCGGGAGAGATCCTCAGCCGTGATGAATTACGTAAAAATATCTGGCCCGACGGGACGTATGTGGATTTCGATGGCAGCCTGAACACCGCCTTAATGAAATTGCGCGCCGCGTTAAATGATAGCGCAGACAACCCGCGATTCATTGAGACCGTCCCGAGGAAGGGCTATCGTTTCATCGCGCCCGTGGAACTCAGCAGAATCGAATCGCCCTCGATTACAACCGCGATTCGGATTGAGGCAGACGGGCCGTCGCTCGAAGAAGTTGCGCCGCAAATACAGACACCCCAACCGCAGCGTCACGTAACGCTCAAAGGGGTTTACGAAAGGCGTTTGGGTCCCCACTGGTGGGAGGCTTTGCTGATTCTGGTGGGTGTGACGGCCTTTCTCACCTATGGTCTGTGGCCTCGCGGCGAGCCCCGAGTGGTCCGCGTTCAGCAGCTTACGCATTCGGGACAAGTCGACCCGTGGGGCAAACTCGTGACCGATGGCAGCCGAATTTACTTTGTTGTTCGCGATGTCACCGGCTGGAACCTGATGCAGACTTCGGTCGAGGGCGGCGCGATTCAGAGAACGCCCACTCCGTTTGACAACACGAGAATCTTCGATCTCTCACCTGACCATTCGCAATTTCTAATCGGCCAACTAACTCATCGCGGCGAGGAGACGGCGCTATGGTTGTGGCCCGTTCAGGGCGGCGCGCCGCGTCGCTTGGGCGACATCATCGCCCAAGAGGCAGTGTGGTCTCCCATAGGAGACCTGATCGCATTTGTTCACGGGGAAGGTATTCAGCTCACAGATCCTCAGGGAAACCATGTTCGGGAGCTGGCAAAGTTTCATCCCGCGCCGCACTCCCTTGTATGGTCGCCTGATGGCAAACGGCTGCGCTTTACACAGACTAATTTGCTTGAGGGCACGGATTCGATGTGGGAAATGGACTTGGAACAAAGCACTCCTCGCAGGGTGCTCCCCGAAGGCCAGCATGGACCTCACGAAGGAAGCGGCACCTGGCTCGGTGGTGGTAACTATTTTGCGTTCTCTTCGGGTGTGGATCTTCGCGCCAGCCTGTTCGTAGATACGCAGGCGAGCCTGTGGATCATGGACGAGAACCGCGGCTTATTCCGCCGGCACACGGGTGAGCCAATCCAATTGACCCGAGGTCCGATCGCCTTTGATCACCCTGACGCGATCAAGGACAGCAGTCGAATTTTTGTCATCGGGTCGCACAACGAGTATCAATTGTTGCGGATCGATCCCAAAACCTCCGCGAAGACGGCCATGCTGGCCGAGTCCGGCGCGACCGACATGGACTTTTCGCTCGATGGACAATGGGTGGTGTATGCGGCGCGCGAGAACGGCACCTTGTGGAAGAGCCGGATTGATGGGAGCGGTAAAGTACAGTTAACCGCGGGAGCCACCGGGGCTTTCGCGCCCCACTGGTCGCCGGATCAAAAACAGATTCTGTTCACGGGGTTCTTGCTCGACAGTCAGCCGCGGCTCTATGTCGTCTCCGCCGATGGAGGTTCGCCTAAGAGTGTGCTTCCCACGAACAATAAATGGGCTTCCGTTTCTGGAGATTGGCGAACAGACGGGCGTCAGATCGTGCTGGATGTGCAGGAAATGGAATCGAATAAAGAGCCGGACATTCGCATTCTGGATCTCGAAACGGGAAAGCTGACGAAACTGGTGGATTCTGACGGACTGATCGAGCCTAGATGGTCTGCCGACGGCAGGTATATCGCTGCTCTCAACCCCAAGAGGAAGCAAGTACTGCTTTATGACTGCAAGCTGGAGAAATGGTCCGTGCTCTCGGAGGCCAATTTTCCGGCGGCATTGCGGTGGTCACCGAGCGGCGATGCTCTCTACTATCAGGACGTTGACGAAGTGGAAGAAAGCATTTTTCGTGTCCCGATGGCAACTCGGGAAACGGAAAGGGTATTGGGCTTGGGTGATCTCCTCAGCACCGGGGCTGCGCGCGGCATTTTCACAGGTCTAAGCCCTGACGGATCGGTTTACGTCACTGTCGATCATGGCGACGTGGATGTATATTCCGTGGATTTGAAGCTGCCATAACTGCCGCTGCTTCGCCTGTCCACGATGACAGGTAGTTTCCTAGGCACAACGCGCTGTTCGGCGTTTCTCAGCGCGTCTGACGCGCCTACACTGTAAAAGTCGCTCAGGGAGCGGCCTTCCGATGTCACTTCGCGTGATGCGATTACTATCACTGGTTACCATACTCTTCTGCGCTCCGGCACTTCACGCGCAATCCTCGCCGAAAGTGGCGACGGGCATACAGGGAACAGTTCTGGGGGCAAACGGGAAACCCGTGCCAGCGGCGGCCGTAACCTGCCAATCCTCGGCTGGCGTGCGCCCCCGTATTGTGCACACAGACACCAGGGGACATTATTCCATTTCGGGACTGAAACAGGATTCCTACGACCTGCGAGCGACCGCGAATGGCGCCTATTCGGATTGGGAGAAGAATATCCCATTGCGGAACGGACAAACCAAACAGATTACACTGCACCTCTTGAACGGGAATACGGCACTCAGTGGAACATTGCCTGCGAAATCGAAGAATTAGCGGTTTGTGATGGCTGTGCAAAACGGACGCGATGCGCGTACCTTCATAGCATATTTAATATTGAACAGATAATTATATGGTAATGTCGGCGCACTGACCATTCCGTCAGCACTTCTCATTTCGCGCTATCGAAACTCTGGCGGTCGCCGGCCTCAGGTGAAACGCCAGCCGACTCGATCCACATAAGCTGCTTGTATTCATGGTCTTAGCGAGTTTTCCTTCGTAGCGCGTCGGTACCACAACCCCCGTACCGACATTTTTGGGGCTATCGGCCCATTGAAGCATTTGTGTTGCTACCGCATTCTAGGCTCCGACGGGTTGGGGGCCGCGCGGGGACAACGGTTCCGCAAGGGGCCGTGTGCGAGCCACCCAACCCGCCAGATTTCCTGGCAAAAAGACACCCGCTTTCGCCGCCTTCCTCTCACGCGCACCACGCACCGATCGGTATCCCGCGTGCATCCATTCTAGTGAGTGAACTGAATCACACTGTATTTCCAACCAGTTAGAGGGGAATGGCGGCGTGCGATCGGCCGGATCAGACAACGGATGAAGGCTTTTCACTCCATTTGCAAGACTTTTGGAGCCAGCTGTCTGCCGTTGCTCCTTCTGATGGCGACGGCAACTGAAGGGCGAGCGATAACTTTTTTCTCGGTAGACACCGCCACCATCGAGGCATTCCTTCAATACATCGCAAAAATCGAGGCGCAGAACTCCGCCAGCCTTCGCCAGGGACCGTTTCTTTGGGTAGACGGCTTGCCTCCGAGGGAACAAAAACAGGCGATTGCAGAATTGAAAAACGGAGAAGTGGCAATGCGCCGGCTGAGTGTGAGTTCTGCGGGCGAGAACGTAAACGTGCCTGGCGGCTTGATCCATGATTGGGAAGGCATTGTGTTTGTGCCCGGAGTGAAGATCGACGACGTGCTAAAGATCCTGCAGGACTACGATCACCAAGCGACGTATTATGCGCCTGACGTCGAACAAGCGCGCATCGAGTCGCACAACGGCAACGAGTTCCACGTGTTCCTGCGCTTCCGCAGGCACAAAGTTGTAACGGTGGTCCTCGATACGGAGCACGACATTACTTACTTTCGTGATTCGCCGCTTAGGGCGCATAGCCGAAGCTCCGCGACGCACATCGCCCAAGTGGAGGATCCGGGCGGACCGAAGGAAAAAGAAAAAGCACCCGGAAAAGATGATGGCTATCTGTGGCGCATGGAGACCTGGTGGCGAATGCAAGAGCGGGATGGCGGAGTCTACGTGCAAAATGAGGCGGTGACGCTGACCCGGGACATTCCGACCGGACTCGGATGGCTCATCGAGCCGTTCATCACGAAAATCCCGAAAGAGACGCTGGAGTTCACGCTACAGGCGACGCGAAGCGCTGTGCTCAAGTCGGTTTCCCACTAGCTCGGTCGCGCGGCCAGTGAATGAGGTACCATGATTCCCGGCATACGCTAAGTGTGCTAGAATTCAGAAGTTCCAAAGAAGGACATTCCGTTCCCTATGGTTCGTGAGTGTCCTCGCGGCACACGTAGGTCTCCGCACAGGTAACCCCGCAATGCGGGTAGAATGAGCCACAAGTCCATTCCTTGGCAGTGGCGGGGTACCATTTAATCCAAACAGAGATGGCCGAACCGGCCATGAGCGATAGAAGAGGAATTTGTCATGTCTGGGCATTCAAAATGGGCCACTATTAAGCACAAGAAAGCGGCGACCGACGCAAAGCGCGGGCGCGTTTTCACACGGATTATTCGGGAAATCACCATCGCTGCTCGTATCGGGGGCGGCGATCCTAATTCGAACCCACGTCTTCGAACCGCTATCCTTGCGGCGAAGAACGAGAACATGCCGAACGAAAACATCGAGCGCGCCATCCTTCGCGGAACCGGACAACTCGAGGGCGAACAATTTGAAGAGGCCATGTTTGAAGGGTACGGCCCGGGTGGCGTTGGGATGCTGATCCAAGTGGTCACAACCAATCGCAACCGAATCGTCGGAGAGTTCCGGCATTTGATGAGCAAGAACGGCGGCAATATGGCCGAGGCCGGCGCCGTGGGTTGGATGTTCCACCGTAAAGGCGAAATCAGCATCCCGAAAGAAGCGGCGTCAGAAGATAAGCTGCTCGATCTGGTGCTCGAAGCGGGCGCGGAGGATATGAAGGATGACGGTTCGTCCTGGTATATCGTTACACCGCCGGAATCATTGGAAGCAGTAAAAGAGGCGTTGACCAAGGCGGGTATTGCGCCGGCGTCGGCAGAACTGGCAATGGTGCCGCAGAACTACATCAAGTTGACTGGTCAGCAAGCTACGCAGATGTTGCGACTTGTCGAAGCGCTGGAAGAACACGATGACGTGCAGCACGTGTACGCGAACTTTGACATCGACGAGTCAGAGATTCAGGCGGCCGTCAGCGCAACTTAGCACCAGTGTTTTTGGAAAATGGCCATCCTTGTCCGCAAGGGTGGCCATTTTCATTTTTGATGTGGCGATGTGACATTTGATTGGAACCCGCATGCACTTCGCCTTAGACTAACAAGCATGAATGAGAGTCTTTCCAGCAAGAATGTGACTGGCTGTCTTCGCGTGCTGGGTGTGGACCCGGCTGCGGCAGGCCCGACCGGCTACGCCATTATTGAACAGGAATGTGGTGCCTGCAGGGTGCTGCACTATGGAGCCTTCCGTGTTGCGGCCAAACGGCAGAAATCTTCCTCGGGAGCTGTCTTGCAGGACGTTCATGCACTTTTGTGCGAACTCATCACGGAATTCAAGCCGCATATTATGGCGGTGGAATCCGTGTTTACAGCCCTGAATATGCGGACGGCGTTGAGGCTTGCCGAGATAAGAGGCGTTGTGCTTCTGGCAGGCCAACAACTTGGGGTGCAGGTTCGTAGTTATACTCCACGCGAGATCAAGGCGAGTGTGGCGGGCTATGGGCATGCGGACAAGAAACAAATGCAGGAAATGGTAAAGGCACAACTGCGAATGAAGGAAGTGCCGGAGCCTAGCGACGCGGCGGACGCTTTGGCCGTGGCTCTTTGTCACCTGCAAACCGACCGGCTCGAACGGCGCTTTGGAGTGAAGAAGGCGGACCTGGCTGGAACCAGCAGATCGAGAACACCGAAGCGTTCCACAACCGGTGGTTACGCGACAGGTGGACCCGGCGTCCGCATCCAACCAAGCCGATGAGCACAAGGGTTCGCTTTGTTCCGCGCTTGCTGCTACTAATTTGTCTTGCTACGGCGGCCGGGGCCTTTGCGTTTCCCGCGGGCTCCAGCACTTTCACTTACCGGCGGATATTCAAGTCCAGCACGCCGGAATTCATTGAAATCAAAATAAAAGACGATACCGATGCCGGTTCCTACGAGATCCGGCAACTCGATGAGGATCCCGGCGCTACGCCGTTTGAGATCAGCAACTCTCTGCGCACGAAGATGTTTCAATTGATCAATCAATTGAATGACTTCAAGGGGCTCGATCTGGATGTGCATCGCAAGATCGCGAATTTGGGAGAAAAGACATTCCGCTGGGAACAGGGTGCGGAAGCTTATGAAGTGAAGTTCAATTACACGGTAAATCCGGCAGCCACGCAATTGCTGCAAATCTGCGAAGGATTGGCGCGTCAACAGGAACTCATCGACTTGTTACAACGAAGAATGAAGTACGACCGCTTGGGAGTAGATGATGCGCTGCTGCAACTGGAGACTGATCTTTCAAAGGGTGTACTGCCTGAACCGAAGCGGGTATTGCCGCTGTTGGATCAAATCGCGGCAGATTCGCGATTTGTGGAAATTGCACGCCAAAAAGCCAGGGCGATGGCGGAGAGCATACGCCATTCGAGTTAATGGTGGCGGTAGCCCGGGCGAGATACCCGCGTGATGGTGGCTTCTACGGTTTGTCCGCTTTTCTGCGCTGGTCTAGCCGCCGACTATTCCTTCATGATTCCGTACTCGAACCGCGGGCAGAGGTTGGCGCCATGTTTTTCGATCATCCCGAGGGTCAGGGCCTGCGGTACAAGAACGGACGTCACGGCTTCCCACGGCTCGGGAACCGCGGTGAGCTTTACAGGCAACAATTTTTCAGTAGCTTGATACTCTTCGGAACCTATGAGCATTACTTTGCCATTGCGCGCATTGCAATCCTGAGCAAGTTTCACGCCCAACTCGGAAGTATGTCCCAGCGCAAAAATGATTGCTAGGTGCGTCTCATTGACATCGAGTATGGGCCCATGTCGGAAGCCTGCGCCCGAATGAGCGGCAGCGCGCTTTCCCGTCATCTCGCGAATGCACAGGGCGCCCATGATCGCGGCACCATAGGCCGGCCCACGGCCCACAAGTTCGATGTTCGCGGCACCTTCGCAGAATTGCTCCAACTCCCTGCGGAGACTGAAAGCTTTCTCGAGAGATTCAGCGTAAGCCTCAAGCATCTGAGCCGCACCCGTTTTCCAGGCATGCCCGGTGATATGCGAGGCAAGCACGATGCTGCCAGCCGTGGCATTCGTGTAGGTTTTCGTGGCATTCCCATATTCAGGCCCCGCCAGCATGGGCAGTCTTTGTTTGGTCAGCGACCAGCAAGGACTTTTAGGATTATTGCAAAGAAGTGCGAGTGGTTTCCCCCGTTCCTGTCGGCAGAGTTGGACAAGTTCCGCGCTTTCTCCCGAAGCGGTTGTAAGAATGGAGACCCCAACCTGATTCCATACTTTGCTTGAATAGTGCAGCCATTCCCCCGCATCTACAAAGAACGAAGACCTTCCACGGGCTTGCATCCAGAGCGAACCCGCAATCGAAGAACAGTATGAAGCGCCCATGCCAATGAACAGAATTGGCCCCGGAGTAAGGGTAATCCGCTGCAGCTCGTTCATCTCTGCAAGGATCGATTCGTCCTCGCTGTAAGCGTGCAGTAGATCCGCAAGCCGTTGGGGTTGCTCGCGGCATTCTCTTTCGTAAATCTCCGTCATGCTCATCGTCAGCACTTCGGCGGGCGGTTTGATTCCGGCAATCCAGTTTGGCTCTTTGCGCCTGTCTTCCATAACACTCCTGAAACCGAACCGCTTCCGTCGCATGCAAAGCGCAGCCGCGGGAACGGGAACTTAAAACAGGTCTTTTTCATGAATCATAACAAAGATTACGTTATCATGATGCCCGGGTGAGCCCATGCCGGATTCGCTGTCCTCGCAAAAGCCCGTTGTAGACCACGTATTTCTCGCTCGGGTCTCTTTCATCGCTGCGCTTGGCGGCGTTTTGTACGGCTATGACATGGGCATCATCGCTGCCGCCATCATATTTGTCAGGCACAGCTTCGCCCTCTCGACAGAGATGGAAGAACTGGTCGTCAGCATTGTGCTTGTCGGCGCCATGGTAGGAGCGATGGTCGGAGGGGCCGTCGCCGACCGAATAGGCCGAAGGGCTACACTGGTGTGGGCAGGCGCGATTTTCATCGTGGGCTCGGTGCTTGCGCCGCTTTCGCCGAATGTGGCAACGCTTATCGTGGCGCGCGCCATTCTTGGAATCGGGATCGGTTTCACGTCGGTTACTGCGCCGGTTTACGTTTCTGAATTGGCGCCGCCGCAATCGCGGGGCATGCTGATCGGACTGTATCAGTTCGCGTTGACGGTTGGCATTGCGCTTGCTGACCTTGTGGGCTATTGGCTTGCAACCCAGGAAGCGTGGCGGCTTATGTTCGCCATCGCTGCCGTACCCACGCTGTTCTTCCTCGGTGTAATTTTGACCGTGCCTGAGAGTCCACGCTGGCTTTTCGCTCATTCCCGAGAAAAGGATGCGGAGGCCGTCCTGCTCAGCTACACGGACGCCTGCGGGGCGCAGCAATTTCTGTCTGACATCCGTGAAGGCTTGAAAACACCGATGGAACAGAGTTGGCGGGCGTTGTTGACTCCGGCCGTGCGAGGCTCGGTCTTCATTGCGGTGGGAATGACTGTGTTGCAGCAGGTTACTGGCATCAACACGATCATTTATTATGGACCACAAATCTTCGAACTTGCCGGCATCGCTTCGCACGCCAATTCCATTCTCGCAACGCTATTGATTGCAGTAGTGAATGTGATTGCGACTGTCGTGGGGATACTGCTGGTCGACCGAGTCGGACGCAAACCATTGCTGTACGTTGGCGTTGGCGGGATGACGATCGCGCTGTTCGCGCTTGCTTATGGATTCAGCCATCAGGCAGCGCTGGGCACAAGTCTTGGGGTAATTGCGATTGCTTGTCTTGTGCTGTACATCGCATGCTTTGCATTTAGTCTGGGGGCCATCGCGTGGATCCTGGTGTCCGAGGTGTTTCCGCTGCGTGTGCGAGGAAGAGGCGTGGCGGTGGCGACACTATTTTCGGGGATTTCCAATTTTGCGGTGTCGTTGACTTTCCTGTCCCTGATTAAGGGAGTGGGAAGCGCTACCACTTTTGCAATCTATGGAGTGCTAAGCATCGCGACGATCGTTTTCGTTCGCTTCGCCGTGCCGGAGACTTGCGGCCGCGAGCTCGAGAGCATCAGTACCCAGGAGCAAAGCTCAAGCGTACCTGTCGGCTAATATGGTCCAAACAGAAATTATTGCGCGCGCGATAATTTCAAATCGATTTCGGACTCTGCTTTATCCAACGCCAATCGGATGGCTCCGATCAACTGGGCATCCTGACCAAGTGCGCTGGTCATCAAATTCGGCCGGGAAGGCTGGGTATAAGGCTCCAGAACTTTTCGTGCAGCCGCGAGAAGCGGCCCGCTCATGCCGACTCCGCCACCGAGTACAAAAAGCGAGCAATTCAGCACCGTGGAAATATTATATATCGCATGGGCCAGGATCCTCGCTGAATCTTCAAGAATGTTTTTCGCAAGGCGATCGCCGGCCAAAGCTTGATAGAAAATTCCGGTCGCGCTCAGATCTCTCCTTCCGCTCGAGCGCTTGTTTCCCTGGGCACGCAGCCACTGCTGCTTTAATCCTTCTCCACCGATCATGCTCTCCAGCGCTCCGGGCATGCCTTCGCTAGCCGGCACGTCCGGAGTACCCGGCACGATCATGTAGCCAACTTCTCCCGCGACCCAATTCGGACCGTGGACCAATTGTCCGTTCACGAAGATTCCTGCGGCGATACCGGTGCCGATGGCGAGAAACACAAAATTTCCGATGCCGCGCGCTGCTCCTGCCCAGTTTTCTCCGATGGCCGCTAGTTTCACATCGTTTTCCACAACAGCGGGAATGCGCAACTTCGATTGCAGCAGCTGGGCAAGAGGAACATCCTTCCAACCTTTCAAATACGAGGTTGCGAACACAATCCCGGCATCGCGATCAGTAACGCCAGGAGCCCCAGCGGCAATGGCACGCAGAGAACCGCGAGGGGTCACGGTTTCCCGGAGCAAATGATCGACACCTCTGGATATTTGAGCAACGACCATTTCGGCCGACGCACTACCCTTTGTGGTAGCGCTCCACTTGCCACGGATGGAGCCCTTCATATCGGCCAGGGCGACCCGCAAATTGGTTCCACCAATGTCGACACCGACTACGTACCCATAATTTGGATTAACACGCGGGCAAACGAACCGGCCACCCGCCTTCCGACGGCGGGAAAAGGGTTCGATCAAGCGTTTGGTCTGAAGGAATGCCGAAGCCGACGAAAGTCTGGAAGAGGAAAGGCCGGAAAGCTGCTGCAACTCTTGGAGGGATTTGACGTTGTGTTCGCGCAAGATTCGCAGCAGGTTGCAGGCATCAATGCTCTGAATGGAGACGGCCCGGTGTAACCCCTTGGCGGTGCTACGCGAAGGATTATTGTGCTTGGCCATGGCTCATACCGAGGAGGATCGGTACTAACTTATCTCTCTTTAGAAAGTCCGTCAATTGAAGCCGAGCCCGGCCGAACGACTTGAGGAAACTTGGCGGAGCGCAATCAGTCGGAGGGCTGGATCAAAGCCAGTACAGCGGATTGCATTGCGGTAAAGGCGGCTCCCCACAATACAGCGGAAGACCCCAGAGCGCCCGGGCCAACGCGGACACGCGCAATTTCACTGCCCTTCAACAGTGCCCGGACTTCCTGGAGCAGGCGGGGATGGTTGCCTACTATGCCGCCAATCAAAATCATGCTGGGATTCAGGATCAGCGCGAGATCCAGAATGATGTCGGATAGAATCGTGGCACGCTGCTGAAGTATTTTCTTTGCTTGAGCATTTCCGGCTGCAGCAAGATCGAATACTTCGGCTGCGTTGGTCACTTTTGGTTGCGTGCGGTTTCGCTTGCGACTCGCTCGCCAGCTGCGCAGGATTCCCGGCGCGCCCAGTACCTTCTCTAGCCGTCCATAGCCATGAATGGTGGGATTTTCTCTTGAGACATGGGGCACGCGGAGATAGCCGATCTCCCCGGCTGACCATTGCGAGCCGCGGTAGATGTTGCCATCGAGGAAAATGCCGGCTCCCACGCCCTCGCCGATAATGATGTAAACAAAATTGCCCTGTCCCCGGGCCACACCGCGGTGGTATTCCCCCTGCGCCGCGAGATTGGTGTCATTCTCCACGATCACCTGACAGTCGAACTCCTTTCGCAGCATGGGTCCCAGCGGAACGTCGCTCCATCCTTTTAGCACACTGAGCGAAAAAACGACTCCTTCCTTCACGTTTACAATCGCGGGAACCCCAACCACAAGTCCGAGCAATTGAGGCTCCGCCAGTTTATGTTTCTTCAGCAGGTTCCGTACTTCCCTCGCGATCTGGGAGCAAACTGTGGCCGGTTTTGACGACTGAAAAGCGAGCTCGGCTTTCCCGCGCCCAAGCTCATGGCCGTCGAGGTCGGCAAGCAGAAAACGAAGAGCGTCCGGGGAAATTTCAACGCCAACCACGCAGCCTCGTTCCGCCCGGAAACGAATGATGTCTGGCGGTCTGCCACCGGTTGAATCTCCTTCGCCAATTGGCTCGACGAGGCCTGCCTCGGAGAGGTGAGCGATGACATTGGTTACTGTAGGCGCGCTCAAGCCGGATGCTCGGACCAAGTCAGCCTTTGAGCACGGACCCGTTTCGCGGAGAAGCCTAAGCAAAAGGTGCGCATTCGTTTGGCGTAGTAGAGGAGGTCTGGCAACCAAGACTGGTTCTTTTTTCACTGTGCAGTCACCGACGCAGATTTCCCTAGCCGGAGTGGATGGCCATCATGTTACGGCATTTTCGAATGCTAGAGGAATAATCCGCCGCGGTCTTCCGTCGTGACAGATCGCTCGCGTCACAATTTGCCGGCGGGCGTAGCCATTTCCATAGCCCATATCGCTGCGGGTCGCATATACATCGAGGCTCGAAAATTTCCGGAATCGTCCCAAGCTTCCGGGGTGCGAAACCAATACCCTCTGCTCTCGTAGATGACGTGATACAGGCCCCAGGCGGTGTGATACGCTTGCTCCTTAAATCCCTCACCGAGCAACAGCGCCGCAAAACCAAATGATGTTCCGACCCAGACTTCTTCGCCTTGTTCGTTGCCACGCATGATGCTGCCGTCTGCATTCATGCCATTCGCGGCACCCATTTCACCGTTACCGAATTTCATCACGTTATTTGCGTAGATTTTCATTAGGGCGGAATGTTGCATCTGCCGAGGAAGCAAATCGCCCAAGCCGGTCATATTCGCATACCACTGCCCGGCCAACTGATCGGCTTGAATGGCGTCACGGTATGGGCTTTCCATGTCGTAGCGGAAATATTCACCGTTCCAGAGTTTGTCGATATAGGTTTTCTGCGCTTTTAGAAAAAGGGCGTCATATTGTTCAGCGGCGTTTGCTTCGCCAAGTTCCCTGGCCGTTTCTTCAGAAGCGCGCAAGGCCGCGAGCCATAGTCCTCCGCAGTAAGCGCTGACTCCACGCACAACCCAGGAATCGTAAGTCTGGTCAGGGTAACCGCTGTTTTCAGGAATGCCGCCGCCATGATCGAACTGTTGCAAGTAAGTGATGGCGGCTTGCACGGCCGGCCACATTTCGCGCAGGAAAGCCTTATCCTGCCTTCCCGTGAGCACAAAATCGCGATAAACCATCAAGACGAATTTGGAGTTCAAATCTTTCCAATCATTGGTGTCCTGCCAGCCGGGTTCATTCACGGTGATGAACGGGTCGCCTTCCGGAACACCCAAGTCATGGGGCACCGCGCCCATTTTCTTGCGCTTGTGCAGCACGGGCATGCCGGTTTGCTGCGTCTTCCACACCCACAGGCCAAGTTCGGGGTACTCGCGCGGAACTGTTGCGGCAAATTCGCGGAGCACCTGCTTGTCGATAGCCGGCCAGAATTTTAGCAGCGGCATGGAAGCATAGAACCGCACATCGGATGTCGCGTAATAGGCATAATCAAAGCATTCCAAAAGAGCGAATGTCGCCGGGGCCTTGGGATCGGATCCGACTTCACGGCCCCAAAACGTGCCGCCATCGCTCAGCGTATATAGCTCATTAAAAAGCATGCCGCGATACCACGCAGGTTTACTGTCGTCCTTTATATAAGGAGCTTGCCAGGCGTCGATGGCTTGGCTCCATTCATTGGCGTGGAATAAACCATCACGAGCGATGGCCCAGGAATTTCGACCGCTTGTGCCGTAATCATCGGTGTAGCGCCGGGTCCACCTGCGTCCCTGGCCAAATTCCACGATAGGAAAATCCCAGGCAATCGACATGGGAATAAGTTTCTTTTCACCCGGCCGCAGAGTGAAACGGACAGCGATGGCCGCGCCCAGTTTTTCACCGGCGCTTACCCAACTTGTCGCGCTGTTCGACAACCTGCCATCTTTGGAAAACGGCAACCAGACAGCCTTGCCGTCACCATCGGCAAGGAATTCTGTCTGATAAGTAACTTCCAGGCCGGGCGATTCTAGCGCAGCGATTGTAAACTCGCCATCCCATTCATTCCCCTCGTCCTTGGCGCGGTTGCGGCTAAATACGATCCCTTTCATTGTTTGTTGTTGGTCTGCCGATTCCGTTCGAAAATCGTTATGGTTGCCCTGATTGAGCGCGCCTTGAAAATCATGCGTGTACGTGCGAAACCATCCGTCCATGTTGGTCCAGGAAAGAAGTATGGATACGCTGATGGTGCGATTGGTTGGATTTTCCGCATGCCAACGATAGACCGCGACCGGGTAGCTAGACTCGCGATAGTTGTCGGGTACAATGGGCGAGTATTGCTCCAGGACTACGTGAGCTGGAAATTTCTCCCACTTGTAGTCAAACCAGGATTTTGGATAGAGCGCCGCATATTCGCCCGCGCCCGTTGGATAATCCCACGCCCAGCTCGATAGTTCGCCATTCTTCGGATGGTCCGTCATCAGTACACGGGCTGTTCCCGACGGTTCGCCCTCAACTTGCTGGAACATCGCGAATTGGTTCGCGTAAATCGGCGCGTACTTGTGAACGCCGCTCTTGATGTGCCACCTGGCAAAATCGCCGCGATACGTCCGCGAGAAAGTGCCCGCGCCAAAGCCGCCGACAGGCGCGCCTTGCCAGTAGCCGTCGTCGATGTCGGAATTGTTCTTGCGTTTACCGGGATTCGGAAGTGGCGCTCCAAGGGGTCTTTTCCACGCGATTCCGGGAATCTCGTCACCAATGGCGACCGTTGGTAGCCAGGAATTGAGGAACAAGATCGCGACCAAAGTTAAGAACCAAAATTTCGTCATTCGCCCTCCGAGGGACATTCACGCAAGTGCATTGCTTCCTGATCAACAAAGCGCGAAGGCAACAGTAAACAACAAAAATCGGAAGTGCAAACTGCCGCGACTCTTGGTATTGTCGGCTCTCGCGAATCTGAAAAAGAAAACTGGCGATGCCTATCGATGCTCATCAACATTTCTGGCAGTACAGCCCTCAACAGTACAGCTGGATCGATAACGCGATGGCCGCAATCCGCCGGGATTTTCTATCCGCGGACTTACAGCCGCTCCTAGAGAACAATGGATTTCAGGGCAGTGTTGTCGTTCAAGTTCGGCAGACACTGGAGGAAACCCAGTGGCTGCTGAAGTTGGCGGACGCGAATCCCTTCATTCTCGGAGTCGTTGGCTGGGTGGACCTATGCTCGCCGGAACTGCGTGCGCAACTGGAATCTTTCGCTAGAAAGCCAAAACTGGTGGGGATTCGCCATATTGTCCAGAGCGAACCCGATGGTTTCTTGCGCAGACCCGATTTTCTGCGCGGCATTTCGGTGCTGGAAGAACTCGATGTTGCTTACGACATCTTGATTTATCCCAAACATCTTCCAGCCGCGGCGGAATTCGTCAGGAGATTTCCGCGCCAGCGGTTCGTGCTAGATCACCTGGCGAAACCGCCGATCAAGAGCGGGGCGATCGATGGTTGGGCACGCGGAATCCGGGAGCTGGCATCGTTTCCCAATGTTTATGCGAAGCTCTCGGGCCTGGTTACGGAAGCCGACTGGGAAGCATGGACGCCGGAGGATATTTGGCCATATCTCGATGTGGCCTTCGAGTGCTTCGGTCCGGACCGATTGATGATCGGGTCGGATTGGCCGGTGTGTCTCTGCGCGGCGTCCTACAAGCAGGCGATGAACGTCGTAAGACAATACCTGGACAGATGCGATGTGAAAGAGCGTGAGGCCGTCCTTGGCGGAAACGCTGCTTCGTTTTGGCGGCTGCGGACAAGATGAGGCAAACGGCGGCGGAACGAAGAACCGTCTCTGTTTTACTAATGTGTTTGCGAATACACTGTTTCGTTGAACGGAACGGAGCGTATCCCTTTGACAAATGTGCGGGAGAGCACGGAAAACTTTCGTCTGGACGGTAAGGTGGCGGTCGTCACCGGCGGCGGGAGCGGCATCGGGCAGGCGATTGCTTTGCGGTTTGCGGCCAATGGAGCCACTGTTCGAATTGTAGACGTCAACCTGAGGCAAGCGGAAGAGACGGCCAAGAGAGTTTTGGACAACGGAGGAGCGGCCAGCGGGCATGCCTGCGATGTCGCGGACCAAGCGCAAGTTCGAGAAACGTTTCAGCAGATCTTTGCCAAGGACAAAGTCTCTATCCTGGTGAATAATGCGGGCGTTTCTCATATAGGAACGGTGGAGAGCACGACCGAGGAAGATTTCAATCGGGTTTTTCGCGTCAATGTGAGGGGCATCTACAACGGCATCCACGTGTCGATCGGGCATATGAAGGAAAACGGGGGTGGAGTGATTCTGAATATGGCTTCCATCGCCGGGTCCGCTGCGCTTGCCGACCGTTTTGCTTACTCGATGAGCAAAGGCGCGGTAGTAGCCATGACGTACTCCGTGGCCAAGGACTACCTTTCCTACAACATTCGTTGCAATTGTATTTCACCGGCGCGCGTGCACACACCCTTTGTTGATGATTATTTGAAAAGGAATTATCCGGGGCGGGAAAAGGAAATGTACGAAAAACTGGCGAAGTCACAACCTGTTGGGCGCATGGGAAAACCAGAGGAAGTGGCGGCGCTGGCATTGTTTCTATGCGGCGATGAAGCATCGTTTATTACCGGGGTGGATTATCCGTTGGACGGTGGTTTCTTCAACCTGCGCGGCTGACTATGAACCTGAATCTGAAGGGAAAAATTGTTCTTGTTACTGGGGGCGCCAAGGGAATCGGCGCGGCGATCGCGCGCGCCATCGCGGCGGAAGAGGCGATTCCCGTTTTCCTGGATCGTGATGTGGAAGCAGGGGAGAAATTGCAGTCGACTTTGTACAGCGCCGGTTCGGAGAGCATGTTCATCGCCGGCGAGATCACGGCGCCGCAAAGTTGTAGCAAGGCCGTCGAGCAGACACTAAAACAATTTGGCCGGCTCGACGCTCTTGTGAACAATGTCGGCGCCAACGACAACGTAAGCCTGCAGCACGGTAGCGTTGAAAGGTTTGTCGCTTCGCTGGAGCTGAATCTGGTGCACTACTACTCGATGGCGCACAACGCCCTGCCGGCGCTGATGAAGGCACGCGGATCGATCGTGAACATCAGCTCCAAGACGGCGGTTACGGGACAAGGTGGAACCTCCGGCTATGTTGCAGCCAAAGCCGCGATTTTAGGGCTCACGCGCGAATGGGCCGCGGAACTGCTGCCAATGGGAATTCGCGTGAATGCGGTGATCCCCGCGGAAGTAGACACGCCACTGTACCAGCAGTGGGTATCCGGCTTTCCGAATCCCGAGGAAAAGCTAGCTAAAATCGTTTCGAAGATTCCATTCGGGAAACGGATGACCAAGCCCGAAGAGATCGCCGACATGGTTCTGTTTCTGCTATCTGAGAGAGCCAGCCACATCACCGGCCAACATATTTTTGTGGATGCGGGTTACACGCATCTGGACCGGGCGCTCACATAGGGTGAACGCTGCGCCGTAAACTAGCAAGTCGACAGCGATTGTTGCTCTGATCGAGCGACACTTTCTGCTGTCCTTTGGCAATCGGGGAGTAATGGAATGGGCAGACGTTACTGCTTGACGTTAGATCTCAAGGACGACCCGAAGTTGATCGCGGAATATAAACGTCATCACGAGAAAATCTGGCCGGAAATTACCGAGAGCATCAAACGCGCGGGAATCGTGGACATGGAAATCTATGTTCTGGGAACGCGAATGCTCATGATTATGGAAGTAGAGGAGGATTTTTCGTTTGGAAAGAAAGCAGAGGCGGATGCAAAGAACCGGAAGGTCCAGGAGTGGGAAAAACTGATGTGGAAGTTTCAGAAAGCGTTGCCGGAAGCGAAGCCGGGCGAGAAATGGCTTCTGATGGAGCGGATTTTCAAACTGGACAGCTGAAGCGGGCGTTAGTGGTAGTCGTGGGACTGAATTTCAGCGGCAGAGATAGACACTGGCGAAATGTGCGATGCTTTGATGGAAATTACGGCTTCCTGATTCTGAAGAATGCCTTCCACGCTTAGGAATTTCTCGCGATTGATAACCAACCGGTATTTTTCATACAACTCCGGATGAATGATTACGTTGGCAATTCCTGTCTCGTCTTCCAAGCTGATAAAAACGAAGCCTTTGGCTGTGCCAGGACGCTGCCGCGCGATGACGCATCCGGCCACAGCAGTGCGTGCGCCATCGGGGAGGCGCCGCAGGTCAGAAGCGCGTTTTACGTTAAGGGAAGTGAGCGTGTTGCGACAATAGGCCATGGGGTGAGGACCGGGAGTGAGTCCTGACCCATGAAAATCGGCAACCAGGCGTTCTTCGTCGTTCATCTGCAGGAGTGGCGAGGGTTCGGAATCATCAGGAATGAAATCGAGCAACGGTCCCGCGGAGCGTGTGGCGCGGGCGACCTGCCAGAGAGCGGCACGACGATGAATGGATTTGCCGAGCGAATTCAGCGCGCCGATTTCGCTCAAACTTTCCAGCTCGGACTTCTGTAATTCGGGTACACGTTGCACCAGATTGGCGATGGTGGAAAATGGCCGGATTGTTCTTGCTTGCACGATGGCCTCGCAAGCTTTCTGCCGGAGGCCTCGAACGTAGCGGAGACCGACGCGAAGGCACGGAATGTTCTTCCCATCTTTATTCGTGGTTTCGAGGGTGCAAAACCAATCCGATTGAAGAACATCAATCGGTTTGACGCGCAAACCGTGGCGTTGCGCATCCTTGACGAGGGTAGCGGGGCTATAGAAGCCCATCGGTTGATTGTTCAACAAAGCCGCAGTGAAAGCGGCAAGATAGTGGCACTTCAAATAGGCGCTGGCATAGGCAAGCAAGGCGAAACTGGCGGCGTGGGATTCAGGAAAGCCATAGCGCGCGAAAGATGTAACCTGCGTAATGATTTCTTCCTGAATTTGCGCATTGATTCCGTTTCGCTCCATGCCGATGCGCAGTTTCTCTTCGATCTGCTGCATGCGGCTCTCCGAGCGTTTGAAACCCATGGCCCGGCGAAGTTCTTCGGCTTCACCGCCGGAAAAACCAGCGGCGACCATAGCCATGCGGAGGAGTTGCTCCTGAAAAAGTGGAACACCGAGAGTTCGTTTAAGTATTGGTTCGAGAGAGGGATGAGCGTAGTGGACCGATTCCTTTCCCTGACGCCGCCGCATATACGGGTTCATCATTTTGCCGACAATGGGCCCGGGACGAATGATGGCGACTTGCACGACGAGATCGTAAAACTTGGCAGGCGCATTGCGGGGAAGAGAAGCCATTTGAGCACGGCTTTCGACTTGAAATATACCGACGGTGTCGGCGCGACGCAGAGTTCCGTAAACAACAGGATCGTCGGCAGGAAGTTGGGCGAGGTCAATGGACTCTCCGTAGTGGCTGGGGATAAGTTGAAGGCAGTCCTCGAGCACAGCCATCATGCCGAGACCGAGAAGATCGACTTTAACAATGCCCATGTCAGCGCAATCATCCTTGTCCCACTGAACGACGACGCGGCCTGGCATGGTAGCGGGCTCCAAAGGAACCACGGAATCAAGCTGGCCCTGGCAAACGACCATGCCCCCGGAATGTTGGCCGAGATGGCGGGGCAAATCCTGAATGCGATCGCAGAGTTGGAGATATTTTTTGATCAGAAAATGATTCGTGTCGAATCCGGCATGTTGGAAATAGCTTTGCCAATTGTCTTCTGGGCCGCGCCATTCGAATTGGCCGACCAAGCTGGATAAACGGTCGATCGTTTCGACATCAAAGCCGAGCGTTTTGCCAACTTCTCGAGAGGCGGAACGGCCTCGGTAAGTAATCACGTTGGCGGTCATCGCAGCACCGAGTTTGCCATAGCGCTCGTAGACGTACTGAATTGCTTTTTCCCGCTGGTCGCCGCTGGGGAGGTCGAGATCGATGTCGGGCCAATCGTCCCTTTCTTCGGAAAGGAAACGTTCGAAGAGCAGTTCCATGCCGACAGGATCGACGGAGGTAATGCTGAGGGAATAACACACCGCGCTGTTTGCCGCCGATCCGCGGCCTTGCACGAGGATTCCCTGTGTGCGGCAAAAATTCACGATGTCCCACACGATGAGGAAATAACCGGCAAGGCTAAGTTTTTCGATCAGCTGCAGTTCCTTTTCTACTTGCCCACAGGCTTTTTCAAGAAGTTCAGGATCGTTTTTCGACCCATAACGTCCTTGAACGCCTTCCAGGGTGCGTTTTCTCAAGAACGAATCCATGGTTTCGCCGGGAGGGATTGGGTACCTGGGGAACTCATAGCCCAGATCAGCCAAGGTGTATTCCAGGCGCTCGGAAAGTTCCAACGTATTTGCAATAGCCTGGGGTAGGTCGGAAAACAGGCGAGTCATTTCTTCGGGGGAGCGGAGATGGCGTTCCTCATTTTTTTGTAAGAGGCGGCCGGCGGCCGCGAGTTTGCAATGATTCCGGATGCATGTGAATACGTCGAGGATCTCGCGATCCTCGCTGCGGGCGTAACGCACACCGTTGGTGGCGAGGATGGGAAGATTCAAATTTTTGGCGATTCGGACTGCGGCTTGATTGCGGTTTTCTTCCCGCGCGTCGAAATGGCGTTGCAGTTCAATGTAGACATTTTTCGGTCCAAATAGTTCAACAAGCTTTTTTGTGCTTTGAAGTGCATCTTCGTAACCACCACGAGCGAGAGCGGAGGCAAGCACCCCTTCTTCACCGCCCGTGAGACACACCAGACCTTCCGCATGCTCCGCGATTTCTTTAACGGTCGCAGTGCCCGTGCCCTTTTCTTTTTCTTGCATTTTGAAGCGAGTGATCAGGCGGCACAGGTTTTGGTAGCCGCTTCGACTTTGCACGAGGAGCGGAAGGCGAACGGGCCGGGCAGGAAGCTGGTTTGGAATCCAGGAAGGAAACCCAGCTTGATTGCCAAAATCCGCGCAGGAAATTTCCGAGCCGATATGACCGCGAATGCCCAGCTTGTCGGCCGCCGCATGAAAGCGAGGTGAACCGTAGACGCCGTCACGATCGAGCAAAGCGATGGCGCGCATACCGAATTGCGCAGCGCCTTCGGCCATTTCTTCCGGCAGGGAGGCCCCCTCCAGAAAGCTGAAAGCCGAACAAGAATGGAGTTCGACATACATTAGTCGTGGATACCTTCGACAAACCAATGGTTCGTGTGGAGATCTCTATAGATGCGGTATAAAGCGGTCTGTTTTTCTTTAACTGGACGACCACGAAAAGGGTTTTCGGGCTGGGCTTCAACGCGGGAGAGAGGGACCAGGACATCCCATTCGTCACGGCCCCAAGGAGTTTCAGACCACCATTCGCCCGAGGTTCTTGAGGGTCCTGCAAAAGCAAGAATTGGTTTTTGGCCGTTTTCGAAGCTGATACTGAGTGGCTGTTCATTTTGTAATCGCACGGTAGCAGGAACCGGCGGGCGGTAAATACGCAGAGCGGTCTTCAGGGAACGGTCAATCAAAAAATTATTTAGAGAAGGATCAGGCAAAACGAAATGGTCCTGCCGAAAAGCGCATGGCCGATGCGAATCGAGCAAAGCAGGAGATCCAACGCGGCCTTCGCCGACCACACTTTGAATCCGCGCTAAAGTGATTTCCAGGGCTTCGGGTTCAGGGGCCATAGGAAGAAACAACCCGAGCTGCCTTGTACGCGGGCGGGTTGGAATTGCCGAAAGACTTACAGCGATGACAGGAGAACTGGGAGGGTGGGCTTGCAAATCCAATTGAAGCAGTTTGAGGAGAAACTTGCTTGCGCTTGCGGGTACGGGGAGGCGCAGGGTGCGAATGTGAAGAAGCGGTTCCTTCTTGGATAAGGTCTCTGGCTGCAGGGTCAATGTAACTTTGACTTCAGTTGTTGCAAGAACGTGCATGCGAAGCCGAATGCATACCTGGTCCAGCAGCCGATTCAGAACGAAAAGGAGCGGTTCGAGAAGATCGATGGGAAAATCCAAGTCCATGCATTCTTCGAATTGAGCGCGGGGTTCCTTGGGTAGGAGCGGAGTAGCATCACCGCCACGGCAAAGTTGTTGCCATCTCCTCCCTTCCTGCCCTGTCCGTTCGATCACGGCGATTTCCGGGAGTGCGGCGAATTCGGCGCAAGTGTGGATGCCCCAACGTCCGAGAGTTTCGCGCAATTCCAGCGGTAGGGTGAGTGAAGACAATGGCAGGCCGCCGATGTGAGCGGCTTCGCTTCCGGAAGGAATCAGCGTTATTCCCGAAAAACCACGGGCAGCAGATACGGCCACTTGCGGGTTCCCGGCGATGGCAATATTCGGTTCGAGGCCCACTTCGGCGGTCATCTTTTTCAAGCGATCGGCAATTTTTTGCAGAGAGCCGAACAGTTTTTCGCAGCCCGAAAGGTCCAGAACCACACAATCGAAAAAATCGGCTTCATTGCCGTTTCGCCCTTGTTCGATGCGGGGAGAAACCGTGTAAGCGCAGTCGAACAACGCGGCCTGCGCTGAAGCTTCTTGCGATAGCGAACGCCAACGCCATTCAATTTGGCCGCAGCATTCAGCCTGGAGCTTCGTCATGCTCACTTCAACTCCCAGATCTTTTGCGCCCTTGTTGGCAGCAAACACTTTTGTAAGAGGCGGGGCGCCTTGAAGGATTGCGACAGGTTTGCCGCAAAGATTCGGCTCCTGGCGAACCACCGCCTGGACAGAAAAATCGGGAATGAAGATGCATGCAAAAACCACTTGGCCCCCTGACTCGTCCAGAAGAGGAAAGGCGGAGGAACGAGAGCGGATAAAAAGCTAGAAACCGTCAATCCATAAGGTGTTCATCGTCCATCGAGCCGAATCCATCGGCTGTAAGCCGATCCTGGAAGAAAGAATCTTTCCCTCGATCTGAAACCCATCAAGGGTGACAATTCCGCAGGATCGATCTTGTGAATTGAGATGACTCCAATTTTCGTTTTTACGCTGGCAATGAAGGACCAGGGAAGAACAGCTTTTGGCGCAAGACGCTTCCACCAACAGCACCAGTATCGTTGGCGTGTTTTCTATGGTTCTGCGAAAGCGGAACCATGTGCTGAGTTCAATGCGGCGAGCGTCTGTCCAGGGGATGTTTCCTAAATCAAAGATGACAATGCCCCAACCGCCGCTGTGGAGGAGGAGGTCGGTTGCCTTCAACGCTTGTTCCAGTCGTTTCCAGGGTTTGCGGCTGAACGCTGCGTTTCCCTTGCCAAGTGTATTGCTGCCACGGCTAGAGATTGCGGGCGTAGCGCTTGATTTGGGAAAAGACAACACTGCCGGTGGAATCTTAAATCCTTTCGTTTCGATCTTTGCGTCTTCCGTGTGGTGCATGATGGAAGGCAGTGCTGACTCTATGCCACGAACCTGGTCGCGTGGGTGCGTCCAGGTTTGAGTTCGGTTCGATTTTCTTGGGGCGTTCCTCGTGGTAAGTTGGCCGTTGTTCGAGGAGAACGAGCGAGCCGACAATTGATCCTGCTTGGGCACATTGCTGGAGTCCGGAAGGCCGCATCGAATCCAAAGGAGCCTCTTCAAATCGACTCCGGTTGAAGCGAGAGACAGGGGGTCAAGAGAATCAGAGACATCCACATAGGCACAAGCTTCCTGGCGTTTCGTGGCGGCGGCCAGAAGAGAGAAACAGATGCTGGTCCGTCCGGAGGAAGCCGAACCGCAGAGTTCAACGAGTGAACCACGAGGAACTCCCCCAGCCAAAAGTGTGTCCAACTCAGAAATCCCGATAGATAGAGGTTGGGTGGGGACGCGATGGCGAAAACCACCGAGGCCGCGAGCGAACTCTGGGGAATTAGGGAAGGAAGCGGCAGTGGAGATCCGGCTCATCTTTCGCTTTTTGTTCGCCTTTCAACAGAAAGAATAATGCCGCGCTGCGGTCTTGTCAAATCCCCCGGAATCGATTGAGGCGGGTAGTCGCAAATGCCCCAATCTCAGCGTTAGATTTTGAGTTTTGCGATGCGGGACATATCACGGACAAACTCCCTTTCCTGCTGATGGCGGGTTTCTTCATCGGGGGCTCTCAGGATAGAGGATGGATGAACGGTGGCCATCACGTGCGGCGCCAGGGATGATTCCAAAAATTCGCCACGGTGTTGCGTGACGCGAAAAGTGCGCCCGAGTAATGCCTGGGCTGCTGTTGCTCCAAGGCAGACGATGATGGAAGGTTTGAGTGCGGCAATCTCTGCATCCAGCCAGGGGCGGCAAGCTGCAATTTCCCGCGCGCTCGGTTTTTTATGAATGCGGCGGTTTCCCCTGGGCTCCCATTTGAAGTGCTTCACCGCGTTGGTGACATAAACCTTTTTTCGATCGACGCCTGCTTCGGCAAGCAATCGGTCCATCAACTGTCCGGCCGGGCCAACAAATGGTTTGCCCTGTTTGTCTTCTTCGTTTCCAGGCTGTTCTCCAATGAGCATGATCTTTGGATGGGGAGCGCCGCCTTCACCAAAAACGGTTTGCGTTGCATTACGCCACAGGTCGCAATTGCGGCAGTTTTTGGCTTCTTCCGCCAAATGGAATAACGAACCAGATGGAATAAGTCGAGCGTCTCTCGTCGCGATTGGATCTTTGCGTTTCACAGGACGATTTCCTGGCTGAAAACTTCTACACAGACATATTGCGAGATTGTAGAAATTTTGTGAATGCGGATCGCTCAGGGGGAAACCGTATGCGTATGGACAACTCGCTGTAGCGACAGAGCGATACTGGTTGTGCGCTTAGACCGTTGAGCTGCCGACGACGGGTATGCTTGCACCGATAATCCAGCGCGCCCGGTCGGAGGCCATGGAAGCGATTACGTCGGCCATATCGGAAGCTTGACCGATCCGCTTCAGCGCTTGCCGAAACGCCTGGAAGAAAACGTGGCCGCGGCCAGCTTGAAGATCGCGCGGGACGAAATGCAAAAATTAGCCCGTGCCGCCGAAGGTTAACCCTGCTTTGCGGCATATTCTCAAAACTTCCTGCGCCGTCCAATCATCTAGATTTGGTATAAGTTAGGGCCGTTCGCGGCCAACACGCCAAAACCAGGTCCTACGAAGGGGGCGCAGCCTTGATATTCCGTCATAGTCGTGGGTTCACATTCCTGATAGCTTCATTTCTGTTATGTGGACCAGCCATAACCTTCGCGCAAACATCAGCAGCACCAGCAAGCACGCCGGGCCAAGCCATTGCCGGAACACTGGGCGTAAGCCCCTTCGCGGGCAGCACGCCGGCAAAATTGGTTCCAGGAGTTTTGCCGCTCTCCCTGCAAGAAGCGATCGATCGCGGATTGAAAATGAATCTGGGACTTCTTCTTTCGGATGCGAACATTCGCTCTGCTCGAGGACAGCGGTGGGAGCAGCTAAGCGCGCTGCTACCGCACGTCACGGCCACTCCATATGTGGCGGACTCGCAAATCAACCTGGCTGAACTCGGCCTGACAAGTTTTGGCGGACTGGTTATCCCTGCGTCAATAGGCCCTTTTTCTTATTTTGACGCGCGCCTGAATGTGACGCAGTCTCTGTTTGATTCGAAACTGATCAACAATACGCGCGCGTCCTCCCAAAGCCTCAAATCGGCCGAATACACCTTCAAAGACGCCCGCGACCTCGTGGTACTTGCCGTAGGCTATGTGTATTTGCAGGCTATCGCTGATGAAGCCCGCATCCAGACGGCGCAAGCACAAGTGGAAACGGCCAAGGCGCTATTTGATCAAGCGACGGACCAGGTGCATGCAGGCACTTCGCCCGAAATCGACGGCCTGCGCGCCAAGGTGGAACTCCAGACGCGGCAACAGCAATTGATTCAGGCAAAGAACAACTTCGCAATACAAAAACTGACCGTGGCACGCGTGATTGGCTTGGCTCCCGGCCAGGAGTTCGATCTCACAGATAAATCTCCTTACCGTCCGTTCGATGGCATCTCGATTGACGACGCGCTGAAACGCGCTTATGCTGCGCGGTCCGATTATTTGGCAGCCATGACAGACGTACGAGCAGCGGAGTTCTCTCGCAAGGCCGCGGTGGCTGGTTATTACCCCTCGCTTTCTTTTAATGCCGACTACGGCACCGCAGGATCGCATCCCTCCACGGCAACAGAAGTTTTCGACGCGCGCGGAACGCTGACGATTCCTATCTTTCAGGGCAACAGCGTGCACGCGGACATTTTGCAAGCCGACGCCAGGCTCCAGCAGGCCCGCGAGCGCCTGGACAATCTGCGAGCACAAATCGACGCCGACATTCGCACCGCATTACTGAATCTCGAGTCGTCGGCCGAAGAGGTGAATGTGGCCCGCAGCAACATCGATTTGGCGGAAGAGACGCTGCTTCAATCGCGCGATCGCTTCAGCGCGGGTGTGACCGATACCGTGGAAGTGGTGCAATCCCAAGAGGCAGTGGCCAGCGCCCACGAGCAATACATCTCCAGTCTGTACAGCTACAACTTCGCAAAAATTTCGCTGGCTCGCGCGCTTGGCATTGCCGAGGTGGGCGTCAAGGAATACTTCAAGGAAAAATGAACATGGCGGAGTCGAACCCACCCCGTTCCGTGCCAGGGGAAGACAACAAATTCACGACCGGTGCCTCACACCCAGAGGATAGGAAGGTTGCGCGCGGGGTTTACCTGAGTCCGAAAATACGCCGAAGGTTGCTGATTCTTGCCGTCGTTTTGGTGCTGCTGGTTGGCGGGTTTTTCCTCTGGCGCTACCTAAGCAGCTATGAATCCACCGATGACGCGCAAGGGGACGTTCACCTGTATCCCGTCAGCGCGCGAATCTCCGGTTACGTAGTGAAGGTGAATGTTGACGACAACCAGTGGGTGCAGCAAGGCACTGTGCTAGTGGAGATCGACCCTACGGACTATGAGGTTGCCGTAAAGCAGGCTCAAGCCAATCTCGCCAGCGCCGAAGCGACCGCTCAATCGCTGAATATTACCGTGCCGATCACCACGGTGAACACTTCCAGTCAATTGAAGTCCACGGCATCGGACATCGAAAACGCGAAGGCCGGAGTGATAGCCGCGGAGAGGCAACGGACCGCTGCCAACGCCCAGGTGGAACAGGCAGAGGCGAACGACGTTAAGGTGCAGGACGATCTCCACCGCTACAAATTGCTCGTCGATAAGCGAGAGGTGGCGGAGCAGGTCTACGATCAGGCGGTGGCCGCTGCCAAAGCCAGCACGGCCGCTGTTGCGGGAGCCAAAGCCAATGAGTCTGCCGCACAACAATTCGTGCAACAGGCACAGAGCCGTCTGGTGGAAGCCGAGGCCAACCATCAATATGCGGAGACCGGCCCGCAGCAAGTTTCCTCAACCCGAGCTAGAGTGCGCGCAGCGATCGCCGACGTCGAACAAAGGCGCGCGCTGCTCGATCAGGCGCAGTTAAACCTGCAGTACACCAAGATCGTTGCGCCGGTCACGGGTGAAGTGAACAAGACCGTTGTTGTCGGCATGAACGTTCAGCCCGGCCAACAACTCCTCACCGTTGTTCCGCTCGATGAAGTGTGGGTCACCGCCAATTTCAAAGAGACGCAGCTACGACACATGCGCGTTGGCCAGAGAGCCAAAATCCATGTCGATTCGACCGGGCAGACTTTGAAAGGCCATGTGGACAGCATCGCCGGCGCGACCGGTCCCACTTTCAGTTTGCTCCCACCCGAGAATGCCACCGGTAACTACGTAAAGATTGTCCAAAGAATTCCTGTAAAGATCGTTCTGGATCCGGGAGAAAACCACGAGCATCGGCTTCGACCGGGTATGAACGTGGTGCCGGACGTGTACCTGCAATGAGTTCCGCCACGCTCACACTCGATCAGGACATTTGGCGGCCAAAATATAATCCCTGGCTGATTGCGGTTGTCGTGGCACTGGGTGCCTTTATGGAAGTGCTCGACACCAGCATCGCCAACGTGGCCCTTCCTTACATGGCCGGAAATCTGGGCGCCAGCAATGACCAAAGTACTTGGGTTCTGACTTCTTATCTCGTATCAAACGCCATCATTCTCCCGATCAGCGGTTGGCTGGCCGGCACGCTGGGGCGCAAGCGTTTTTTCATGTCGTGTCTGAGCGTGTTTACGGTGAGTTCTTTACTTTGCGGAATCGCTCCGAGCCTCGGATCTCTTCTTCTTTTCCGTGTTCTACAAGGTGCAGGCGGCGGTGGTTTGCAACCGATGGCTCAAGCGATTCTGGCGGATACATTCCCTCCGCAGCAGCGCGGCTTGGCTTTTGCCCTCTATGGCATTACAGCCATCATGGCGCCCACGATTGGGCCGACCCTGGGCGGCTGGATCACCTTCAACTATTCCTGGCGCTGGATTTTCTTCATCAATCTTCCCGTTGGCATAACTACCTGGTTTCTGGTGAGGCGCTTTGTCGAAGATCCGCCATATTTGGCACGGGTTAAGCGCGCCGGGGTCAAATTGGATTACATCGGCATCGCGTTGTTGACTTTAGGCGTCGGCGCTTTGCAAGTCCTGCTCGACAAGGGTCAGGAAGATGACTGGTTCGGCTCCAGATTCATTACGACACTGATCGTCGTGTCAACGGTATGTTTGATTTCATTGATCATCTGGGAGTGGTTTCAAAAAGCGCCGATCATCGACGTTCGCATGTTCAAGAGCTTTAACTTTGCCAGTGCAAACCTGATGATGTTCACGTTGGGAATCTTGTTGTTCAGCAGTCTGGTCCTGATGCCGCAGTTTCTCCAGACGCTCGTTGGGTACACTTCGCAACTGGCCGGACTGGCGTTATCCGCAGGAGGCCTCGTCTTGCTGTTTGAGATGCCCATCATGGGCAAACTGACAACCAAGCTGCAGGCCCGCTATCTGATTGCGTTCGGCTGGCTGGCGTTGTCTGTCGCCATGTTTTATTCCACGAAGCGAATTGACCTGCAGATCAGCTTTAGTGCCGCTGTGTGGCTGCGAATCGCGCAAGTGATTGGCTTGGGCTTTCTGTTCGTGCCTATCACTTTGGTCGCCTACGTCGGAATTGCGCCGGAGAAGAACAACTCAGTTGCGGGAATCGTGAATTTCATGCGCAACATGGGAAGTAGCGTGGGGACTTCCATTGTTACTACGCTGATCGCGCGACGCTCGCAATTCCATCAAGCTAGGCTGGTCGAGCATGCCAGGCCCGACAATCCCAATTTTCAAAATTCCTTGAACGGCTTGACCCAGCATTTAGCAAACTCCGGGTTGGGTGCCCATGAGGCGCAGGGTCAGGCTTACTCCCGGATCTACGAAGGCTTGCAGGCGCAGGCGGCGAGCTTGGCGTATATTGATACTTTTATGGTTCTCGCAGTCGGGGCAGCGATCATGTTCTGCCTGAGTTTTGTGTTAAAGAAGAATGATCCGGGCGGCGGGGCCACGATCGTCGAATGAGAATTATCTGATACTAAGGATGTAGAGCAAGATGATCAAAATCGTAACAATCGAACGGGAATATGGAAGCGGCGGCGGCGAAATTGCCGAGCGGCTTGCAACGCAGCTCGGCTGGAAACTTTGGGACCAGTTGCTGACGGAAGAGATCGCCAGGCTCGCTGAATGTCCCAAGGCTGTCGTCGAAGTCCGCGAGGAACGAACCGATCCGCTTTACTACCGGCTATTCAAATCTTTTTTGCGCGGGAGTTACGAAGGAAGCCTGAATGCGCACAAGCTTAAGGTCGTCGACAGCGAAAGCATCTTGAAACTCACACAACGAGTTGTGGAGAACGCGGCAAAATCCGGGAATTCTGTCATCGTAGGCAGGGGCGCCCAGCATTTTTTGAGAAATCGCGCGGACACACTGCGCGTGTTCCTTTACGCCCCCCGAGAAGATAAAATTCGGCGCCTGTTGGCTCGCGGTAAGAGTGAGTCGGAAGCCGAACAGCTTGTGGATTCCGTGGACCAGGAGCGCGCTGATTTCATCCAGAAGTATTTTCACGTGGAATGGCCGAACCGCTCCGTTTATCACACGATGATCAATACGGCGATCGGCGACGAGGTTGTGGTCCGCACGATTCTGGACTTTGCGAAGATTCTCGAGAATGCGGCGTAGTTCCTTCGTTTTTTCTTGCACAAAGAAGGCACTACGGAAACATGGAGACAAGCGTTTGCCTTGTGCCGTCGGTCAAACCGAGGTCGGTGAGATGAGGACCGGGATTGCAGGCCAGGCATGTGCCTTCGATGGCTTTGAACGTCCAATAGGGCGGTTTCCAATCCGTGACTTGACCGGCGGCCTCGCGCAAAGCGCGGAACTTATCGGCTAATCGAGCCGGCGGAAGTTCTGACAACATTCCAGCAACGGGAAATTCCACCAGGGCCAAAACTTTCGCGTCCTGGACGATGACCATACCGCCGCCGCAGCGGATAAGAACGTTGGCCGCAAGTTGCATATCCCTGGGCGATCCTCCAAGGACGACCAGGTTGTGCGCGTCGTGAGAGTAGGTTGTGGCGATCGCTCCACGCATGCGACCGATGCCTTGCTGAATGGCGCACTGTCCGGCACCTGCGTGGCGTCCATGGCGATGCCGCACGTAAATCAAACTCGAATCCTCAGGTATTTCGGCAAAACCACTGCGGACTTTCACATCAACCTCTCGCCATTCAGCGAAACGCATGCCGAAGATCGCGCGCACTTTCGCTGAACCGGATTCTTGTCCTGGTATGCAGATGCGGAAGTCATCTTCTGCCAGTTCTGTCAATTTGACAGGCGGAGGAGCCGCGGGTACGGACTGCGACACGCGCAGCGGAACCAGCCACCGGCCATCCTGAACGGCGTGCCGTCCCGCAACAAAAACGCTGGCGACTTCGAAATCGTCAAGACCCGCAAGGACAACGAAGTCAGCCATTCGTCCGGGGCATATCGCGCCAAGATCAGGGCGCCGCAACCGCAGCGCACCGTTGAAGGTAGCGCAACGAATCGCCTCCACTGGGTTCATGCCATAGCCCACAAGCCGGCTTAGCACATCCCGGATGCCGCCACGTTCCACAAGACAATCAGGCGGCACATCGTCGGTACAGATGCTGACTTGCGGGGAAAGGTGCGGCAGTTTGCCTAGAGTTTCCACAACACCCGGAAGGACGTAGTCATGAGAGCCGCGAATTTCGATGGCAAGCCCGGCGCGGAGCTTCTCCAACAGATCCTCGCCGGACGTGATCTCATGATCGGAGCTAACGCCTGAACACAGGTAAGCCTGCAGTTGGCCACCGGTCAGTCCCCGCGCATGGCCCTCGATCAACTTGCCTGACCTTAGTCCGGCCGACACAATATCCAGCATGCGTGGTGTTTGCCGTAGCACGCCGCGCATGTCCATAACTTCGGCTACCCCAGCGACCTCGTCCCATGACAGCATCTCACGCATTTCCGCGCCGCCAAGTGCGGCGCCGGAACATTCCAGCCCTTCCGCGGACGGCACGCAAGACGGCGCCGCACAAAGAAAACGCAACGGCAAGCCACGGCTGGATTCGATGGCGTAGCGCACGCCGGCAAGCCCAAGAGCGTTGGCCAGTTCGTGTGGGTCGAAAAAAATAGTGGTCGTACCCTGAGCGACCACCTGCTCCGCATAGTGCACCGGAAGCATGTGGGAGGTTTCGAAATGTACATGTGTGTCAATAAATCCGGGACAGATGCATTTCCCCGTAGCGTCGTACGTGACCGCTGCGTCCGTGCGGGAGCCGGATGGATGGACGCTGGCGATCATCGCGCCGGTAACGCCAATATCCGCCAAGCGCAATTCGCCGGTAATCACATCGACGACTGTCCCGCCTGCGATCAGGAGATCAAAGGGGGTCTCGCCTTGCGCCGCGCGTATCGCACTGGAGCGCATGACATCATCGATAGATCCTGGGAATTGGTGTTCGCTCATCTCGAAAAGCCGGCCTCACGCGGCCAAAATCTTATAGCAGCTATTAGAAGTTTACACTTGCATGGTTTTGGGCCGTATGAAAGATTTGAATTCCCTGTCGAGCCAATGTCTCGCCGTGGTCGAAAACCTTGTGTGATACCTGCGCAAGTTCCAGGGACCGCCGAAGTAGATATGCAACAACAAATTCCGCATTGGAGGGTCGCGATGGCTCAGACCACGCAAAAGACACACTCTCCCAGTGAAGAGACCGTCACGCGGCAGAACCTTGTCAGCGTCGCCTTGGCGCGGCAGGAAGCGGACTTGGTGCTCGAAGGCGCTACGCTCCTGAACGTGCAGACCCTTACCTGGAAGGAGAACTGGGACATTGTTATCAAAGGGCAGCGAATCGCCTGGGTCGGACCGCATGGTGAGTGGAAAGGGCCCTCAAGAAAGAAAACTTCCGTTCACGGCCTGTGGGCGGTGCCGGGATTTGGTGAAGCCCACAAACATATCGAAAGCACCATGCTTAGCCCAGAGTACGAAGCGGACCTGGTGCTGCGCTTCGGCACTACATGGAACGTGGAGGCTTCGCACGAATTTTCCAACGTGAATGGCGCGCGCAACGTGGAATTCTGGCTGATGGCACGGGGGCACGGCAGTCCTTTCAAGATTTTCCCGTCGCTCGGTTCCGCCACCCCGCCCACGGGATGGGAAGAGTCTGGTGGCTATTACGGTTACCGTGAGATCCGCGATTTCCTGGACCGCAATCTTTGGGTTACGGGACTGGATGAAGTGATGGATTGGTCCGCAGTGGTAAACCCGAAAAATCCGGGATACAAGCGGCTTTGGGAGAACATTGAGGCGACACTAGACGCACGCGGGGTCGTCGAAGGTCACGGCACCGGTTTAGTTTCGCCCGCAGAAATATGCGCGTTTGCGGCGGCCGGGATCAGTTCGGATCACGAAATCCGCGAGGGCCAGGAGGCTTGGGACAAACTGGAGCGCGGAATTTTTCTGGAGGCGCGGCCGAATGCCCGGCACGTCTTGAAATACCTGATGGAGAAAGACCTGCGCGATTGGTCGAACGTGGCAGTGACAACTGACGACCGCAATGCCGAAACGACGCTGCGCCGCGGCGCGATGGACCATAATATCCGCTGTGCGATCGAAAATGACGTGCGTACGGAAATTGCCTACGCATTGGGCAGCTACAACACCGCCCGTCACTTCCGCATCGATCATCTGGTCGGTTCGCTCACGCCTGGCCGCTATGCCGATGTGGTACTGCTGTCAGACCCTGAGCAGGTGAAAATCAAAGCGGTATACGCCGATGGCGCGAAAGTTTCTGAAGATTACAAGATGCTGGTTGCCGTGCCGAAGATAGACTGGCCGGAGTGGGCGACAAAGACGGTAAATCTCGGCCGCCGAATTGAAGCAACCGACTTCGCAGTCGCCGCGCCCGCGGGACGCAACAGTGTGCAAGCCGCCGTGGTTCCCCCCTTTCATCATGAAAAAGACTTCTTCACTGTGGAACTGCCAGTGAAGGATGGCTTCGTACAGCGGGACGAATCGCGGGCGATCACCAAAGTGGCTCTGCTCGATCGCTACTCCGGTCGCACTCGCATTTCGCGGATGTTCTGGAAGGATGTCGGCATGAAGACGGCCGATTCCGCGATGTGCTGCTCGATCGTGCACGACAATCACAACGCCTGGGTCATTGGCAGCAGCGATGAAGCCATGGCGCTTGCAGTAAACGCAATGGCGGAGATGGATGGCGGCTTTGTTTTGGTAAGCGAAGGAAAAGTTTCCGCGAGGGTTCGCCTGGAAATTGGCGGATTGATGACTGCGCGGCCGGCCGAAAAGCTTGCTAGCGATTTGCTGGCGATGCGCTCCGAGATGGAAAAACTGGAGTGGATGGAAAAGCCAGTGCCGCGGATTCAGGAGTTCTTGGGCGTGGACCATGTAACCGAAGCACTCTGCTATGCGTTTCTCACGTGCCCTCCCTGGCAATGGACCTTCATGCCGCCAAGTGATGCACTGCCCGAAGGGTTTGTGAACGTGCGGACCGGCGAGACGCATCCCGTAGTTTGGTAGCGCAGAAAATTCGGTCGAGGACCGGTCCACAAGTCTCTCACCGAAAAGGATTCTGAGGTACTTCCGAACCGATGAACCTTGAAGTTGGGGATCCTGTTCCCGTCCGACAAAGTATGTTCCAGCGCTCAACTGGCGCGCTGGATCGCTTTTTCCATTACCGCGAACGTGGCTCCTCCTTCTGGACTGAGGTCATCGGGGGAATAACAACTTTCAGCACATTGTCTTACGTGCTTGTGGTTCATCCGCTGATTCTGTCGGAGGGAGGTATGGACCGCGGCGCGCTGATTAGCGTGACCGCGCTGGCCGCCGCCATTTTCACCGTGATCATGGGGTTGCGCACAAATTATCCGCTGGCGATGGCGCCGGGCATGGGCGTAAATGCGTACATCGCCGTGCAAGTGTGCCAAGGCATGCACATTCCCTGGCAGGCCGCTCTCGGGATGGTGTTCTACAGCGGCCTGCTGTTCCTGCTGATTTCAGCGACCGGAATACGGCGGAAGATTATCGATTCGTTTCCGGGCAGCTTCAAACGAACGGTGAGCGCCGGGATCGGCATGTTCATCGCATTTATCGGGCTGAAGAATGCAGGCATCATTGTCGCGAACCCGCACGCGATGGTTTCGCTTGGCGATTTCTCCTCGGCGCAGGTCCTGCTCGGCTTCGCCGGCATTGTGTTTACGATCGTTTTGGTGAACCGCGGTGTGCGCGGGGCGTTGATTGTATCTATTCTGCTGATCACCGCAGCGGGCATATTTCTGCCAGGCGCAGGCGCTATACCTGGAGCCAGGATCACACCCCTGCCACACCAGATTTTCGGTTGGCCTCATTCCATTGCGCCAACTTTTCTGAAGCTCGACTTGCTTTATCCCTTGCGCCATCCCGTTCAAAGCATTCCTATCATTTTCGCCATTCTTTTCTCCGACCTTTTTTCCGCGATGGCAGTGCTGATGGCCATCGGCACCCGCGCCCGGCTGAACGATGAGAACGGCAATTTGCCGAAATTGCGCGAGGCGCTCTCTGCCGATGCGACGGCGGCTTCGGGCGGCGCGCTGTTGGGCACGACGACCACCGTCATTTATATTGAGTCAGCCGCGGGCGTTGCGCAGGGGGCGCGCACAGGGTTGACCAGTATTGTGGTCGCCATCTGTTGCGTGGCCGCGCTTTTCTTTACTCCGTTGATTGCCATCGTCCCGGGCGTGGCAACTACGCCCGCACTCGTGATGATTGGCATCTTCATGATGGAAGGCTTCGCCGATCTGGATCTGCGGGACGGCGTGGTGGCAGCGACGGCACTTGTGACCACGATGTTGTCGCTGTTGGCCTCCGTCAGCGACGGCCTGGCGCTGGGATTCATCACGAATATTCTTCTGCTGGCCGCTTTGGGCCGCGCGCACCAGGTGAAGCCGCTGGCGTATGTTCTCGCCGCCATTCTTCTCCTGCATTACATTTTGTAGAAAACCATGCCCAACTGCCGGTTGGTTTCAGGCTAGAATGCGCACGGCTAGCGGATAAATAACGCGTGACCTCTGGTCCGTCCGCTGTGTACTCTCTGAGGTCAGGCCGAGGGTTAGCCATGAACGCAGCCACACCCGAAAAAATCGCACAAGCATTAAACAAATTCCGGATCGAACTTCCTTCCTGGGGTTTTGCCAACACCGGTACGCGCTTCGGAAAGTTCATCCAGGCGGCGGCAGCCACAAGCACGGAAGAGAAATTCAGCGATGCCGGCCAGGTTCACTTGCTGACTGGAGTGTGTCCGACCATCGCCCTGCATGTGTTATGGGATTTCCCGAACGGCGTCCATAGCGTCGACGAGGTCCAGCGGTTTTCCGAACGTTATGCTGTACAAGCCGGTTCAATCAATCCGAACCTCTTTCAGGATCAGGATTACAAATACGGATCGTTTGGGAACCCCGATCCTGCTTCCAGAAAGCGCGCCGTCGAACATACCCGGGATAGCATCGAGATTGCGCGGCGTTTGCGAAGTCGTGACATTTCGTTGTGGTTCGCCGATGGTTCGAATTATCCTGGCACGGCGAATATCCGGCGCCGCAAAGAACACTTCGAGCAATTGCTCCAGCAAGTGCACGCGGACCTCTCCCCAGGACAGCGGCTACTGATCGAATACAAACCCTTTGAGCCCGCCTTCTACCACACCGATATTGCGGATTGGGGAATGGCCATGCACCTGGCGGCGAAAGCCGGGCGGCAGGCAAAAGTCCTGGTCGACACCGGCCATCATTATGCCGCGC
Organism: Candidatus Acidiferrales bacterium; assembly: GCA_963790355.1. GTDB lineage: Bacteria > Acidobacteriota > Terriglobia > Acidiferrales > UBA7541 > Acidiferrum. The sequence continues at coordinate 1,758,441 of CAWBOF010000004.1, read as the reverse complement.
AGAATATTGAACAAATTGTTGCCTGGCTGCTCTGCGAAGAAATGTTGGGGGGCTTTCATTTCAATGATCGCCGTTACGCCGATGATGACCTGACGCTCGGCTCTATCGATCCGTATCAGGTGTTCCGTATTTTCCATGAAATCCTGTTCTACGAATGGGAAGCGGGCAAGCAGGCGGACATCGCGTATATGGTCGACCAGAGCCACAACTTGAAGGGCAAAATCGAGGCCATGCTTCAAACCGTGAAGATGGCTCAGGAACTATATGCAAAAGCAGCGCTGGTTGATTACGCGGCGCTCGTTCGAGCCCAGGAGAGTTGCGACCTCGTAACCGCGGAATCCTTGCTGCAAGACGCGTTTGCCACTGACGTTCGACCGGCCATTCTCGAATGGCGGAGATCGCGGGGGCTGCCTACAGATCCTCTGGATGCGTTCCGCCAGAGTGGATACCTCGAACGCATCACCAAGGACCGCGCGACGAAGAACTCCGCTGGCGTGTCCTCGTATGCCTGACAGCAATTCTTCCAGGCCATATCTCGCGTTCGATTTTGGAGCGGAAAGCGGACGAGCCATTCTTGGCCAGCTCGACGCGGGCAGGCTGACGACTCGCGAGATCCATCGATTTAAGAATGAACCTGTCGAATATGCCGGCAGCTTGCACTGGGACGTGGCGCGGCTTTGGTACGAGATTCGCAAGACTTTGTCGTCTCTGGGCAACGCACCATTGGCAGGAATCGGGGTTGACGCCTGGGGAGTGGATTACGCACTGTTGGGAGAAAAAGGAGAGCTGCTTCAAAATCCTTATCATTATCGTGACCGGAGAACAGCCGGTGTAATGGATGAGGTTTTTAAAAAGATCCCGAGAGAGGAAATATATCGGGCCACGGGAGTTCAGTTCCTGGCCATCAATAGCTTGTATCAGTTATTCGCCGCACTACGAGACACGCCTGCACTACTTAAGGTCGCACAAAAACTAATTACGATTCCAGACTTGTTCCACTACTGGCTCACCGGAAATGCGGTGTGCGAATTCACCAATGCTACAACCACGCAACTCGTGAATCCGGTGAAAAGGACCTGGGCAACTGAATTAATCGACCGGCTCGGGCTGCCCAGGCACTTATGGAGCAAGATTGTCGAGCCCGGTACACTGTTGGGACACCTGCTGCCAGGCGCCGGGAGCCATCGTGCGCTCGCGGGAACGGCGGTGATCGCGCCCGCTACGCATGACACAGGATCTGCCGTGGCGGCAATTTCTGCGCGGGAAGGAACTGCGTTTCTCAGTTCCGGCACGTGGTCGCTCGTCGGAACCGAGATCGACCAACCCCTGATAACGGCCGAAGCTTTGCGCATGAACTTCACCAACGAGGGCGGAGTGAACGGGACGACGCGGCTATTAAAAAACGTGATGGGACTATGGCTATTGCAGTGTTGTCAGCAAACTTGGGCAGGCCAAGGAAAATGTTCCGATAATGTGGAATTGATCGAACAAGCGGCCCATGAGAAGGCGTTTCATTGTCTGGTGGACCCTGACCATGAATCATTCCTGCGGGCGAAAGACATGTCCGCGGCGATAGCGCAGTTCTGCGCGCGCACTCACCAGCCGCTGCCACAATCTCCCGCCGGTTTCACTCGAGCGGTGCTCGAGAGTTTGGCACTAAAGTATCGCGTTGTGCTTTCGAGCCTTGAACAGCTCACGGGAAAACGGATCGACAGTATTCGCGTTATCGGCGGAGGCTCCAAGAACCGTTTGCTGAACCAGTTCACGGCGGACGCTACGGGGCGAACCGTTTTGGCGGGTCCGGCGGAGGCTAGCGCGCTAGGCAATATTGCGGTGCAAATGTTGGCCACCGGGGCTGTTGACTCCTTGCAGCAGGTCCGTGACATCATCGATCGTTCTTATCCTGCCGAGACATTTGCCCCGGTTGATCCTGAGAATTGGAATCGGCAAGCGGAACGATTCGAACACTACTGTGAGGCGGTGTATGCCTGAGATTCGAAAGACAAAATACTTGCGCGACTTGTGGGATCAGAACACGGCCGAGAAACTGCGCGGCAATCCGTTGGCGCTACTGCGCTATCGCTCGAACTTGCTTGGGGCCGATCTGCGAATCACGAACTTCGGCGGCGGGAATACCAGTTCGAAGATAGAGCTACCTGATCCTTTCACCCGCAAACCCACCATGGTCCTGGCCGTGAAAGGCAGCGGAGGAGACCTCGGTTCGATAACCGAAGCAGGGTTTGCGCTGTTGTATCAGGATCGCTTGGAGCAGTTGAAGGAACTCTATCGCGACGAAGACCATGAAGACGAAATGGTCAGCTATTACCCGTTGTCCGCGTTTGGCGAGAATCGTGTTGCCGCATCCATCGACACCCCTCTGCATGCGCTCCTTCCTTTCTCCCACGTGGACCACCTGCATCCCGATTGGGCCATTGCGCTTGCCGCAAGCGCCAACGGTAAACGCAAGCTCGAGCAGTTCAACAAAGAGTATGGTCGACGAGTCGTATGGGTTCCGTGGCAACGTCCGGGATTTGAGCTGGCGCTGCTGATCGAGAAAGCTGTCAAAGACAATCCTGGAATTGATGGAATTCTCCTCGGTGGGCACGGCCTCTTTACCTGGGGCGCGACGCAGCGAGAGTGCTACCTCAATAGCATGCACACGATCGACCAGATGGGTGAGTTCATCGACAAACACCAAACTCACAAAGGAGTGCTTTTCGGCGGTTCGGTTCACGCGCCTCGAGCGGATCGCAAGAGCGTCGCAGCCGAAATCTTGCCGAGGTTACGGGGACTGTTGTCGTCAGAGCGCCGCGTAATCGCTCATTATGCGGACAGCGAGGATGCACTCAACTTTGCTGGTTCAGCGTGGGCGCGGGAACTCAGCGCACTAGGCACAAGCTGCCCCGACCATTTTCTCCGAACAAGAGTCTGCCCTCTCTTCGTAAATTGGGACGCCTCGACCCAAGAGGTAGATACGCTAAAGGCGAGCCTCGAGCAACAAGTCGTCGAATATCGGGCCGCATACAAAAAATACTATGAACAATGGGCGTCGAAAGACTCTCCGAAATTGCGTGATGCGAATCCATCGGTGGTAATCATTTCGGGAATCGGGTTGTTCGGCTTCGGCAAGAACAAAAAGGAGGCGCGGATCACCACCGAGTTTTTCGTCAATGCGATTCATGTGATGGCCGGGGCAAACGCTCTCGAAGACGGTGAGGCGCCTGAAATTCTGCCGCAAGCACGGCGCGCCGAGCAATCGAGTGGCTTTTCGCACTTTCACAATTACGTCGCCCTTCCGCGCTCGGAGGCGTTCCGGATTGAGTATTGGGCACTTGAAGAAGCGAAGTTGCAACGCATGCCGGCAGAAAGCGAGTTCAGCCGGAAAATCGCCTTGGTTGTTGGTGGCGCAAGTGGAATCGGACGGGAAGCAGCTCTGCTCCTGGCGCGCAAGGGATCGCATGTGATGCTCGCCGATTTCGACGAGCCCGGGGCGAAAAAAGCCGCGGAACAAGCGGCGTCCTTCGCAAATACCGAGTTTGTTTCGTCCGTTGCAGTGGATCTGGGTTCGCCCACCAGTCTGGCCAGCGCGGTGAACAGCACTATCCTTGAATTTGGCGGCATCGACATCGTTGTAAACACCGCCGCGATTTATCCCGCCCCTGGAAACCATGGGCAGCTCTCGGATTCACAATGGGCTACAACGTTTCTTGTGAACGTCACCGGTAATTATTTGTTGGCCTGCGCTGTCGAGCCGGTATTTCGAGACCAGAATCTGCCGGGGTCCATGGTGCTCACGAGTTCGGCCAACGCGGTTGTACCGAAACAGAGTAGCGAGGCATATGACACCAGCAAGGCGGCTCTCAACCATCTGATTCGTGAACTCGCTGTCAAGCTTGGACCAACCGTCCGGGTAAACGGTATTGCTCCCGCGACGGTGGTTGCAGGATCCACCATGTTTCCGCGCGATCGTGTGATCCAATCGCTGCAAAAATACAAAATCCCGTTCTCTGAATCCGATTCAACGGAAATGTTGCGAGAAAGCCTGGCGGAATTCTATGCCCAGCGCACTTTGACCAGACGTCCTATCACTCCAGAATTCTGTGCTGCCGCAATTCTTTGGCTTGCCGGTGAGCAAAGCACTCGTACCACCGGGCACGTGATCCCGGTAGACGGTGGCCTTAGCGAAGCGTTTCTGCGTTGACCGATTCTCTGTCGAAAGCACGAAGGGAGTTTCATGCAGCGAATTTGTTTTATTTTGCGAGTGAAACCAGAACGGCTTGAGGAATACAAAGAGCGGCATCGTTCGGTCTGGCCAGAAATGAAGAAAGCACTCCAGGAAACCGGGTGGTGGAATTACTCTCTCTTTCTGCGGCCCGATGGGATGCTTGTCGGATATCTCGAAACTGACAACTTCGAACGTGCCCGGGCGGACATGGCGCGCCAAGACGTCAACTCGCGTTGGCAAATGGAAATGGCGGATTTCTTTGTTCAGCAGGGAGGTTTACTACCCGATCAGGCAATCGCGCCCTTGGAAGAGATTTTTCATGTTTGATTTCCCGCTGAGGTTTTTGTGATCCCTAACCCGGCTTTAGGTGTTTTCTTTCACTGGCTCGGCGGTTTGGCTTCGGCGAGCTTTTACGTGCCTTATCGCGGAGTCAAACGATGGTCATGGGAAACGTACTGGCTTGTCGGCGGATTTTTTAGCTGGATTATTGCGCCCTGGCTACTTGCCATTTTCCTGACACGAGATTTGTCAGCCGTGCTTGTGGAAACTCCTTTGCATACGATCTTCTGGGTCGTCTTTTTTGGATTGCTGTGGGGCATTGGCGGGCTCACGTTCGGATTGACGATGCGCTATCTCGGTCTGTCTTTAGGCATGGCTGTCGTACTGGGCTTGTGCGCTGCGTTTGGAACGTTGATGCCTCCCATCTTCAGCGGTGTCTTTGTCAGCCAGGTTCTCGGAACCATTTCCGGTCGCGTAATTTTGATCGGCGTGTTTGTCTGCCTGATGGGAATTTCCGCAGCGGGCGTTGCGGGTATTTATAAAGAACGAACAATGTCGACAGAACAAAAAAAGACCGCCATTAAAGAATTTGACCTCAAGAAGGGCTTGGCCGTGGCAACGTTGTCCGGCGTGATGAGCGCCTGCTTTGCCTACGGACTGGCGGCGGGAGGTCCAATCAAGTCTTTGACTTTGCGGCACGGCACACCCGTTCTTTGGCAAGGTTTGCCGGTTCTCGTTGTGGTGTTGATCGGCGGATTCACAACAAACTTCGTCTGGTGCGTCGCTCTCAATATAAAGAACAAGACCGGCTTCGAATACTTCACTGCGAAGCCTGGCCAATACAAAACCATTGCGGACGAAGCGATCCTTGAAACAGCAATCGATGCGCCCAGCCGGGAGGTTGTGACGCACATACCCTCCAATGCGGCCGCGGATTCCCAACCGGTTCCGGTCCTGGTGAATTACCTTCTGTGCGCGATTGCAGGGACCACCTGGTATTTTCAATTTTTTTTCTACACGATGGGCGAGACACAAATGGGAAAGTACGGTTTTTCCAGCTGGACGCTACACATGGCCAGCATCATCATTTTTAGCACGCTATGGGGCCTCGGATTCCGCGAGTGGCGTGGAGCGGGGACGACTGCAATGCGATTTCTGGGGCTCGCCCTGCTTTTGTTGGTCGGATCTACTTTGATTGTGGGATACGGAAATTTCCTCGCCGCCGCTGGCGCACATTGATCGCCACGAAAAACTTCCTTCATAGAAAGTTCAGGAGAGCTCCGCTTGTTTCTTTGGGGTGTTCTTCCATGATCCAATGCCCCGCGTCTTTGAGAACGACGACAGTCACGCCTGTAGCGACCGGCTTTGTCGCTTCTGGTGTTGGCCGATTAAAACGGAAGTGGCACACATTGCGATCGTCATAGACCAGTCACGAAATCGCGACCCTTGGCCCGTGGAAGAACAAGGACTCGTCGACCGAACAACAAAGCGTCAAGCGAATACGCACCTGGACCGAGCAGCGACAGAGCCACCGCGTTCAGCGTCCATGAAACCCTCACGGCAATGTCAGGCCATCCGGCGCCTGCAAGGCTGATAACCGCAAGCAAACACGCGAGAGTGGAAAGAACCGGGGTTAGAAAACCAATCACCAGTGCAGCAGCGACCAGAAGCAGGCAGGCCCAAAGCCAATGGGGAATGGACGCGCCGAACTGCATCGACACGTTGACGAGAAACACCACCGCGACGGAGACGCGGAGAAACAACAATGCGACACCCGGGCCGCCCTGGGGAAACATGGAAAAAAGTCGCTGCACAAGCGCCAGATTACCTAGTGATCCTGCTACCAAATACCCGAAATGCAGGTATGCTGTTTTAACTCTTTCGAGGGGGGCGCCCGCAGCTCCCCAGAGATTAGCCTTTATCCTGGTTTGTTTCAGCCAACCGGGAGACGGTCTTTGTGAGCGGCACAAACATGAAAGCAGTGTTTCGCTTCCGGAGAGTCCTGATGGTTCTAGTCTTGGCCATTGTTTGTCCGGGCGCGAATGCACTCAATCCTTCGCTACAAACTTCGCAATACGCCCATGCCGTTTGGCGAATCCAGGACGGATATCTTCCTGGCCTTCCCGAGACCTTCACACAGACGCGCGACGGTTATCTCTGGATTGGCACCTACGCGGGTCTGGTTCGATTTGATGGGGTTCGTTTTGTGCCCTGGAGTTCGCCGGACGGAAAGCAGCTTCCTGACTCCAGGATTTTTTCTCTGCTCGGCGGGAAGGACGGGAGCCTATGGATCGGCACTGGTACAGGTCTCGCGCGCTGGAAGGCGGGCGCACTATCGATATATTCGGAGCTAAGTGGCCGTGTGAATGCGATCGTCGAAGATGCGGATGGAAACATCTGGATCGCGCGGTCACTCGTTACCGACGATCGTGGCCCGCTCTGCAGAGTGACGGAAAATGATCAGCGTTGTTATGGCGAGCCCGACGGAATTTCCCTTCCCACGGCTACGCGGTTAACGATAGACAAGTCCGGGAATTTCTGGATCGGCGGGTTTAGAGGGCTTTGCCGGTGGAAGCCGGGATCCTCGACAACATTTTTCCAAAAAGAATTGAAGGACTTGGACTGCTGCTAGGAGTTGTGGCGCTTGCTGTAGCGGCCAATGGCGACCTGTGGGCCAGTCTCGAAAGACCTGGGGGACGCCTAGAGCTTTGGCACTTTGCGGATGAAGCGTGGAAACACGTCCCGCTGCCCGGTATCCCAGGCCCTGACCCCGCAGTTTCCGCAGTCTTTGCTGACCGCGATGGTGCGTTGTGGATTGGAACCGGACGGCGCGGGATTTTCCGCATATACGGTGACAAAATCGATCACTTTTCGAACGCCGATGGATTGTCGAGCGATGCCATTGCCGGCTTCTTCCAGGACCGGGAGGGAACACTGTGGGTGGCCTCATCGAAGGGCATCGACAGTTTTCGTGACTTGCCAGTCGTCAGTTTTTCCATGAGAGAAGGATTGACGGCAGACAGTGTCAGCACGGTGTTGGCGGCTCGCGATGGCACAGTCTGGATTGGAAATTCCGGAGCATTGGACTTCCTGAAACAAGGCAAACTCTCGGCGATCCGCACCAGCTACGGACTTCCCGGACGCGACGTCACGACGATGTTCGAAGATCACGCCGGCCGGTTGTGGTTCGGTTTGGACAGCGGCCTGTTCGTGTTCGCAGGGGGAAAGTTTCAGGAAATTCGGAAACCCGATGGTACATCGATGGGAATCACCTTCTGTGTGACGGAGGATACGGATCACGGAATCTGGGTACGCGCGGGAACCAAGCTCTTTTCCATCGCGGACTTGAAAGTCCGGCGGCAAGTGGACGTGCCACAAATCTCAAAATCTTATTCGCTTGCGGCAGATCCTGTACACGGCATCTGGCTTGGCTTTGACAACGGGGATATCGGCCATTATCACGACGATCAACTGGAACTATTTGCCGCCGACCCCAACGTCAGTACTGCCCAAACACGCAAACTCCTGCCCGAGGTAGACGGTTCGGTCTGGAGCGTCACACAAAAGGGGTTGGTCTGGTGGAAAGACAAACAAAGACGAATCCTTACAACCAGAAATGGGCTGCGCTGCGACGATTTATATACCGCTGTCAGGGACGATGAAGGAACCTTCTGGTTCTATTCGCGTTGTGGGTTGGCCTCGATAACTGCCAGCCAAGTCGAAATCTGGCAAAGCAATCCAAATAGCCGGATCAACGTCGAAACCTTTGACGTGTTTGATGGCGTCCAGCCGGGACTCACTCCTTTGCAGCCGCAAGCTTCGATCTCTCGCGATGGACGTTTGTGGTTCGCGAACGATGCCCTCTTACAGGAGTTTGATCCGAAAGCGTTCCGGAAAAACGCTTTGTCTCCCAGTGTCCTTGTAGAACGGGTCATTGCGGATGGTGTCAACTATTCTCATCGTCCGGAGAACGTTGCCCTGCCCGCGCTCACTCGAAATCTTGAAATCGACTACACCGCCCCAAGCTTTGTTGTCCCGCAGAAGGTGCTGTTTCGCTACAAGCTGAGGGACACGACACGGACTGGCAGGAATCCCAGACCCGTCGTCATGCGTTTTACAGCGACCTCAAGCCGGGCAAATATCGCTTCCACGTAGCGGCGTGCAACAACGACGGTGTTTGGAATGAAGCCGGCGCATCGGTGGACTTTAGTGTGGCACCGGCATTTTTCCAGACATTCTGGTTCGCGGCTCTCTGCGCCGGCGCGTTTTTCGTTATCTTGTGGCTGTTTTACCTCTTGCGAATGCGCCAGGTGTCGGCTGAAATACGCGCGCGGATGGAAGAGCGTTTGGGTGAGCGAGAGCGCATAGCGCGCGAACTGCATGACACGCTCCTGCAAAGCGTTCAGGGCTTGATTCTTCGATTTCACGCCGCGGCAAAGCAAATTCCACCTCAAGAGCCCGCCCGCCAGACATTGGAAAATGCCCTGGATCGAGCCGACGAGGTGCTGGTTGAAGGGCGAGAGCGCGTCCACAATTTGCGCGCGCCTGCCGAATGGCCGAGTGACCTCGCAGAGGCATTGCGACTAGCCGGCCAGGAAGCTGCGCATGACAGCGCGGCATCTTTCACGGTCGTCGTGGAAGGCACGGCGCGAGAGCTGCATCCTTTGATTCGAGAAGAAGTCTATTCCATCGGGCGCGAAGCCGTAGCCAACTCTTTTCGCCACGCCAATAGCCTTCACATCGAGGTTGATATCGCGTATGAACCCGGGCAATTGCGTTTGCGGGTTCGTGATGACGGGCGCGGGATTGACCCGGAAGTCCTTAACGCGGGCGGCCGCCAGGGCCATTGGGGACTTCAGGGGATACGGGAACGGGCGAGCCACATTGGCGCGCGTGTGGAGATATGGAGCCGCCCAGGAAGCGGAACCGAAGTTGATCTGAGGATTCCCGCGACGAGGGCTTACAAACAGGGTCCCGCGGGGTTTCGCTGGTTCTGGTTACGCCGAGTGATCGGCCGAAACGGGTGATACATGTCAGTTTCGGAAAACCCAATCAGGATCCTCACCGTGGACGATCATCCTATGCTGCGCGAAGGGATCGCGGCGGTCTTACAGGGCGAGGTAGATATGGTTCTGGTCGGGGAGGCAAACAACGGACGAGAAGCGATCGACCAATTCCGCACCCTTCGCCCGGATGTCACGTTGATGGACCTGCAGATGCCACAAATGAATGGTATCGACACGATCATGGCCATCCGCAAGGAATTTCAAGATGCGCGCATCATTGTGTTGACAACCTATGGCGGAGACGTACAAGCAGTGCGCGCGTTCAAGGCCGGGGCTTACGGATACTTGCTCAAGAGCATGTTGCGAAAAGAACTCCTGGAAACAATTCGAAACGTACATGCAGGCCGAAAGCGGATCCCCCCGGAGATCGCCGTTGAAATAGCCGAGCACCATACGGGCGACTCATTGACGGAGCGTGAGATCGAGGTTTTGCGGCAGGTGGCCGCCGGCAATGCCAACAAGCTGGTTGCCGACCACCTTGCCATCTCGGAAGAAACCGTAAAAGCCCATATGAGGAGCATTCTGTCTAAACTCGGCGCAAACGATCGCACGCACGCGGTGACGATCGCCTTGAGGCGGGGCATTATCGAAATTTGAAACCTGTTCCGCCCGGCGGTCATCTGATACATCGCCGGTTCCACTTAACATGGACGATCTTTTGGAGGCGATGGTAAGCTTGCGGTCCCGTTCGATACATACGAGGAACGCGCGATATTTCGAAGAGGCGGAATCCGCGTCCCGCCAGGATGACAGCCGATGACGTCCGATCCGATCAGCACCCCAGAACAAGCAAGCGGCATTGTTGGTTTCGCGCAACCGGTAGCCGCGCCGCTTACGCGAGCCGCGATCTTCCTAGTCGTAACGCTAAAACCTGGTCCCGAACATCGCGAAACGATTCGGTCGTTCTGCGGAGACTTGGCCACGGTTTTACGTGCCGTGGAATTCCGCGATATTGAGGCGGGCCTCTCCTGTGTGTTGGGCTTTGGGTCCGACGCGTGGGACCGCCTGTTTGGAACACCGCGGCCGGCGGAGCTGCACGTTTTTCGAGAGATTCATGCCGGCAGTCGCCGCGCCCTATCCACGCCGGGCGATTTGCTGTTTCACATTCGCGCAAAGCGCATGGACTTATGTTTTGAACTTGCCACGCAAATTATGTCGCGCATCGGCCACGCTGTTACGCCAGAAGACGAAGTACACGGTTTCCGCTATTTCGATGATCGGGATCTGATCGGCTTTGTCGACGGGACGGAAAACCCGAGGGGCCAGCAGGCTGTCGACGCTGTTTTGGTCGGCCAGGAGGATGCAAACTTCACCGGCGGGAGCTACGTCATCGTACAGAAATATCTTCACGATCTGGACGGATGGAATGCGCTGTCCACCGAGCAGCAGGAACGCATTATCGGCCGAAAAAAACTATCCGACATGGAATTGGATGATTCGGTGAAGCCAACTTCCGCACACAGCGCCCTGACAACGATTGTCGAAGACGGGAAAGAGGTTAAGATCCTGCGCGACAATATGCCGTTCGGAAGAGCCTCGCAAGGCGAATTCGGGACCTATTTTATTGGTTACAGCCGTTCGCCCCGTACGATCGAGCAGATGCTCGAAAACATGTTCATTGGCCGCCCTCCCGGCAACTACGACCGCCTACTCGACTTCAGCCGCGCCGTCACTGGTAACTTGTTCTTTGTGCCGTCCTCGACATTTTTGGACAACGTGGCGGAAGATCAGCCTGCGGCTGCGGAATCTTCCGTCACCCCGACAATCCTCGAATCATCTCCGTCCATCAAAAAGGACACCGATAGCTCACTGGGCATCGGTTCCCTAAAAGGAGAAACTTCCCATGAATAATCTTCATCGCGAGCTCGCTCCCATTTCCGATGCGGCGTGGGCGCAGATCGAAGAGGAAACAACGCGAACCCTAAAGCGTTACCTGGCCGGACGGCGCGTCGTCGATGTGCAGTTGGCCGGGGACACCAGTCTTTCGGCAGTCGGCACCGGCCACCTGCAAAAAATCGCGGCGCCCAGGGACGGCATTCTCGCCAGGCAGCGAGAAGTAAAGGCGCTGGTCGAATTGCGTGTGCCGTTCGAGCTGGAGCGCCAAGCCATCGACGATGTCGAGCGCGGTGCGAATGACTCCGACTGGCAGCCGGCGAAGGATGCTGCACGCAAAATCGCGTTTGCCGAGGACGGAGCTGTGTTTGAAGGCTACGCCGCGGCCGGTATCGTGGGGATTCGTAAGGGCATCAGCAATCCCGCGTTGACGCTCCCGCCCGACGTCCGCGAATACCCAGAGGCGATTGCCCGAGCCTTGAGCCGTCTGCGGCTTGTCGGCGTCAATGGCCCATATTCCGTGTTGCTGGGCGCTGACGCCTACACGGCGCTCGCTGAGACCAGCGATCACGGTTACCCCGTGCTGGAACACGTCAAGCGGCTCGTCAAAGATGAAATTATTTGGGCACCCGCGATCGAAGGCGCCTTTGTGTTGACAACCCGCGGCGGGGATTTTGCTTTACACATCGGCCAGGATGTCTCCATCGGCTATTTGAGCCACAGCGATACCGCGGTTCAGCTATACCTCGAGGAGTCATTCACTTTCCTGCTGCTCACCGCTGAAGCCGCAGTCGCGCTGGTCCCGCCAACCAAGACGAAGAAATCCTGATAAGCAGGATTTTTCTGACGTCCCCTCCTTCCAGCAACCCTGCAAAACCGGCAGATTCGTATGGTTCCAGGCCTCCGCATCGGTATAAAGTCTCGGACCATGCCGCAAGTCGCGAGCAAACATGACGGCTCACAAAGTCCGTGGCGGCCCCTTCGGCTCCCATTGTTCCGAAACCTGCTGATCGCTGACTTTGCCTCGGACGTGGGAGCCTTTATGCAGAGCGTGGGCGCAGCTTGGCTGATGACTTCGCTCAGCAGCAGTCCCCTGCAAATTGCGCTCATCCAGACAGCTTCCGCTCTTCCCTTCTTCCTTCTGGCGCTTCCAGCGGGTTCCATGGGAGATATTGTTGATCGCCGCAAATTGATTCTTGGCACAGAGTTTTGGATGTTAGGCATAGCCGGCCTCCTCGTCGTAGCCACGTTTGCTCACTTCATCAGTCCTTGGTTGCTGCTCTTGCTGACCTTCGCGCTCTCCATCGGCGACGCGTTGGAGTCCCCGGCATGGAGAGCAATCTTCCCGGAACTCGTATCCAAGGAAGATTTGGCTCCAGCGCTGGTGCTGAACGGCATTGAGTTCAATCTGGCTCGTGCCGTCGGCCCGGCGCTCGGCGGCGTGATTATTGCGATTGCCGGAGTCGGAACCGCTTTCCTTTTGAACGTCCTTTCATTCCTCGGCGTGATCGTTGTGATTGTCCAATGGAAGCGCCCTGTCGTAAGAAAAAGCTTACCCGCGGAAACATTTACGGGGGCAACCGCTGCCGCCTTCCGATATGTTCGGTATTCGCCCGGCATTCGGCGCCTGCTCGTCCGGTCTGCTTTCGTTATTTTCTTCGCAAGCGCCTTTTGGGCCTTATTGCCTGCCGTCGTCAAAAACGTCAGCCACAGCTCACTTGGATATGGACTGCTGCTCGGCTTCTTTGGCACTGGTGCCGTCCTCGGAGCCGTCATCCTCGATCGTTTGCGCAAAGCCTACTCTGTCGAGGCCGTGGTTGCGGCTGCTACCGCAGCATTTGCTTGCGTCTTGGCCGCAGCAGCACTCCTCCACAACCTTTGGATACTCTCGCTGTTTTCCCTTCTCGGTGGTGTGGCATGGACGATCTTCATGTCCGTCTTCAACACGTTGATCCAACGCCTCGCTCCCGATTGGGTTCGGGCACGCGTACTCGCCGTCTATCTCTTCGTGTTCCAGGGCAGCATGGCCCTTGGCAGCGTACTTTGGGGCGTTTCTGCGGAGCGGGCCACCTTGGAAAAAGCCCTTCTCGTCTCCGCGCTGGGAATCGCCGCTTGCCTCCTGTTGCGCTTGCGCTTTCCGCTGCCAGAGCCGAGTGCAACTCTGGATGCATGGAATCACTGGCCAAAACCCACGATGTTCGAAGAGCCCGCGCCCGACGAGGGACCGGTACTCGTTACGATTGAATATAAGATCGATCCGGACAAAGCTGAGGAGTTTCTGGAAGCGATTCACCAGTATCAGCGGATTCGCCGCCGCGACGGCGCGACGCGCTGGGGGGTGTACTATGACTCCGAGTCCGCAGGCGTCTATATCGAAACCTTCCTGGTCGATTCCTGGGCAGAACATCAGAGGCAACACGATCGGTTTACAGTTGCAGACCGGTCCGTGGAGGATCAGGTTTTCCGTTACGCGTTGCGCCCTGTCCGGATCCGTCATTTCATCTTTGCCAGAAAGCCAGGCCAGGGTTAGAGTGGCGGAAGTCACCCCCAACCCGATCATTCGCCGCAAGCTCCCGCAAAAAAGATGTCCATTTTTGGCTCTTCCGACGACTATCGGGTGTAGCAAGAGATGGCGGTGGTTCGGGGAGGAGCCATGAAGTATCTGTGCCTGGTCGTGTTTGACGAGAAGAAGCTGGAGGCCATGTCCAAGGCCGAACAGGAAGCCTTGGAGGTGGAGAGTCTGGAGTTCGACGAGTCCATCCGGAAAAGCGGTCACCTTATCGCAGCGGGCCCACTTCATCCCGTTAGTGCGACGACTACGCTTCGAGTCCAACACGGCAAAGTCTCGATCACCGATGGCCCGTTCGCCGAGACCAACGAACAGCTAGGCGGATTCGTTTTGATCGACGCCAAAGATCTGAATGAGGCTATCCAGGTGGCGTCCAAGATTCCGCCGGCCCGTTTGGGAGCCATCGAAATTCGACCGATGCGAGAGCGCAGGCCGCTGTAGCCGAGGAATGGCGGGGAGGGGCCCATGTGTCCAGTATGTATTGCCACCGTAGCCGCAATCGCCGGTGGCGTGACGTCGACGGGCGGACTCACCACCCTGATCGTAAGAAATTTCTTGCGAAATTCGAAATTGGAAAAATCACGGGAATCAGAGGCAAAGGAGGCTGGCGATGATGAAAACGAATATAGAAATTGCACCGAGGGTGGTATCGCGAGAGGAATGGCTTCGAGCGCGCACGGAACTGTTGGCGAAGGAGAAGGAGTTAACCCGTCAGTGGGATGAGTTGCGCCGGCAACGCCATGAACTTCCGTGGGTTAAGGTGCAGAAAAACTATGTATTTGATGGGCCCGGCGGCAAAGTGACGCTGGCGGAGCTTTTCGAAGGGCGCAGTCAACTGATCGTTCAACACTTTATGTTCGGTCCGGGCTGGAAAGAGGGTTGTGTGGGCTGTTCGTTCAAGGCCGACCATGTGGATGCGGCTTTGCAGCATATTGAACATCACGACGTGAAGTTTCTAGCGGTGTCACGAGCGCCGATCTCTGAAATCGAAGAGTTCAAGAAGCGCATGGGCTGGCACTTCAAATGGGTGTCCTCGTCTGGCAACGATTTCAATTTCGATTATCACGTGTCGTTCCGGAAAGACGAAATTGCCGCAGGCAAGGCTTACTACAACTACGCCATGCGCGACGTCGGCGGAGAGGAGGGGCCTGGCAATAGCGTCTTTTATAAGGATACGGCCGGCAATGTGTTCCATACTTATTCGACTTACGGCCGTGGAGACGAAACATTCGACACAGCATACATGTATCTCGACCTTACACCGAAAGGCCGCAACGAGACCGGTCCTGGTTACAATTTAAACGACTGGGTGCGGCACCATGACCGATATGAGGAGAGCCGGATTGCCGACAACACAGGGGGATATGCGGAGGCAGCGCGGACCGATTCTGCGTGCTCGTGCGAGAAGCATCAACCCCAAACGCGTCGTGAGGTTCAGTAGTTGCTGACATGCTGCTCGACATGACCACGGGTATCTGCGCATGAGAGTACCTCGCTGATGAGCGCTACGCCTGAGCAGCAGGTACGCGAGATTGTCGACGGGGTCTACGGCACGGAATCGCGCCGTGTCCTGGCCACACTGATCCGTCTGCTCGGCGATTTTGAGTTGGCCGAGGAGGCGCTGCACGATGCTTTCATCGCCGCCATGGAGCAATGGCCACGCGATGGAGTACCAGGCAATCCACGAGCGTGGCTGGTTTCAGCCGGCCGCTTTAGGGCCATCGACGCTATCCGCCGGCGCGCGCGCTTCGATGCATCTCTCGCGGAGTTTGCCAAACAACTGGATGTCGCCGCCTCCAGTCCAGACTTACCAGAAGAAGATCACGATGTCGAAGACGACCGGCTTCGGCTGATTTTCACCTGCTGTCACCCGGCACTGCCACCGGATGCGCAGCTCGCGCTGACGCTTCGAGAGGTATGCGGACTCACGACGGAGGAAATTGCGCGTGCGTTCCTCACTTCCGCTTCTACGGTTGCCAAGCGGATTGTACGTGCAAAAGCAAAGATCCGCGACGCAGGCATTCCTTACGAAGTGCCGGCACGGGCGGAGTTGCAGGACCGGCTAGACGCTGTGCTGCAAGTCGTCTACCTGGTTTTCACTGAAGGCTATTCGGCTTCGGCGGGCGAGAGACTGACACGGCCCGATCTGTCGCGCGAAGCGATCCGGCTTGGACGTCTGCTGAGCAAACTTCTGCCGGAGCCCGAGGCCGTAGGACTGCTGGGATTGATGCTCTTGCACGAATCGCGACGCGAGGCTCGTGCTTCACCCGAAGGCGAATTGGTGCTGCTAGAAGAACAAGAGCGTTCGTTGTGGAACCAGGATCAGATCGCGGAAGGACTAGCATTGGTCGAACGCGCGCTGTCTTCTCGGCGGTTCGGCCCGTACACACTGCAAGCGGCTATAGCGGCAGTGCACGCTGAGGCGCGCACCGCTGCCGCTACGGACTGGGCGCAGATTGTCGGGCTGTACGGTGTGTGCGAATCCATCACCGGTGGTTGAATTGAATCGCGCCGTGGCCGTAGCGATGCGAGACGGGCCATCAACGGGTCTTGAACTCATCGACTCAATCATGGAGCGCGGCGATCTGGTGGACTACTACCTTGCGTATTCGGCGCGGGCGGACCTCTACCGGCGGCTGGGGAGACGGGGGAAGCCCGAGCGTGTTACCAGCGCGCTCTCAGCCTTGCACGGCAGGAGCCCGCGCGGCGATTTCTCAGACGAAGACTGGTCGAACTCGAGCATCAATCCAACGCTAATCAATGAAATCCTGAAAACAATAGGAATGGTTTCCTACTGCCGGCCGATACCAAAGTATCTCTAACACCAACATCTAATTGTCTCGTCTTCACCCTCCTGGAATAATCGCAACCATTTATTTCGCTCTGAACTTATGGGCAAAGGAGTATCTATGTCGGGCAAGAAAACGGCAATCGTCACGGGGGCGCAGCAAGGTATTGGTGCGGGTTTTGTTGCGGGCTTCCTGGCACAGGGCTATAACGTCGTCGCAACGTCTTTGAAAGCCAGCCAATCATTGACTGCCTCGCCTAGCCTGGTTCTTGTCGACGGCGACATCACTAAGCAGGAGACGTCCGCCAAAACTGCCGAGGCAGCGATGAAACACTTCGGAAACATCTATGTTCTCGTGAATAACGCCGGAATCTTCTATGTCAAGCCGTTCACCGAATTCACCACCGAGGACTTCCATGCCCTGGTCTCCGTCAACCTGCTTGGTTTCATCTACATGACCCAGCTTGCCGTGAAGCAGATGCTGAAACAGAAATCGGGGAGCGTTGTGACTATCACCTGGGCGCTTGCCGACAACCCCATCGCTGGAGTCAATGCTTCGGTTTCCATGATTACGAAGGGAGGCCTAAATACAATAACCCGGAGTCTCGCTATCGAGTACGCAAAGGAAGGCATCCGCTTCAACGCAGTAGCTCCAGGCGTCGTGGACACGCCGCTGCACAAGGATAATCCCAAAGGGTATCTTCAGACCCTGCAGCCCATGGGGAAGATCGCCAGCATAAAAGACATCGTCGAGGCTGTTCTCTACTTGGCAGACGCAGGCCAAGGTGACCGGAGAGGTGCTTCACGTGGATGGCGATGCGCACTCAGGACGTTGGTAGCCTGGTTGGCCGCATCCTCTTCTTCTTCGAGGAACCCTGTGATCCGATGGGGTAGGGATACGAATCGGAAAGACCATGATTTCCACGGTTCCGCTGCAAATGAGAAGGCACCTCGACGGAGGGCATGTTGACGCGGATTCCTCGGAGTACGCTTTTTGGGAGAACCTCAATGAGAATCCGTGAACTTATCCGCAAAGCCGCCCTGTGCGGAATCGTTTGTATGTGTGCATTCGGCGGCGATGGCTCGGCGCAGTCGAACAAACCCACAAAACTTGAATGCGAATCGCGGATTACCCCGCTGGGGATGGACGCGGAGAAGCCAGTGTTGTCTTGGCAACTTCAGGATAGTAGCGCGGGCGCCCAACAAACCGCGTATGAAATTCAGGTCGCGTCGAGCAATGCGCTGTTGGCGAGGGGCAAGCCAGACATTTGGGATAGCCAGCGCGTGGAGTCCGGGAATTCGATCGGCGTGCTCTACAAAGGGCTTACGCTCACCCCGAGCAAGCGATACTTCTGGCGCGTTCTGGTTTGGGGCCGTGATGGCAAGCCATATCCGCCGAGCGACGTTAGTTGGTGGGAGACAGGTTTGCTCCACCAAGAAAACTGGATGGCAAAATGGATCGGCTACGAAGAACCCGAACAGAAACACGTGAGGGAATCTGGCGCCCAGTGGATTACAAATTCGGATACACCGGCGCCGAAGGATGCACATAAAACTGCACACGATTTCCGCCTCCATTTCGAAGCGGTCAAGCCGGTCCGGCGCGCAACTTTGTATGTCACCGGACAACACTCGGCGTCTGCGTGGATTAACGGCAGGCAGATGCTCGCGGCAGCACCGTTACCCCCGTGGAAGGACCTGCCATGGAGAACGTATACGGTAAGTGATATTTCCAACGCCGTAAAAGCGGGCGGAAATGTTCTTGCCGTTGAGGTGCTGCGTTACTCCGACCCGGATGACACAAACACCAGCCAAACTCCAATGAGCGCGGTGGTTTGTCTCGAAGCGGAAGACGGTTCCATGGATCTGTTCAAGACTGGTGGCTCGGGCTGGCGCGCCACGTTGAATGCTGGCGGGGACTGGCAAGCTGCCAGCTTTGACGATTCTTCCTGGAGGGAAGCGATTCCCTACGTTCCACGCACGACAGGTTTTGATGACGGTGATCTGGGAAGTCCCTGGCCTACCGGACCTGTGAAGGCTTTTCGCCGCAGTTTCGAAGTTGCAAAGCCCGTAGCTTCGGTGCGTGTTTATGCCACGGCGCTTGGCGCCTACAAGCTTTCGATTAACGGGCGCAGCGTGGGTGATGAGGTTCTAGCCCCGGGATGGACGGATTTTCGGGAGCGCGTTGTCTATCAGGCCTACGACGTGACCGCGGAGGTGCAGTCGGGCAAGAACACAATCGCGGCACTGCTCGCTCCGGGTTGGTATTCGACCCCGCTCAAGTGGTTTCAGCAGGGATACAACTATGGCCAGACTCCGCCGGCGCTCCGAGCCCAACTCAGAATCGAATACAAAGATGGATCGATTGACTCGATCGTGACCGACGAGCAGTGGAAAGCGGCGGTATCGCCGATTCTCAGCGCCGAAATTTACAACGGCGAGACGTACGATGCTCGCAAACTAACAGCGAATTGGGACACCGCGGCCTTCGACGACAAGCTATGGAAAGCGGCCGAGGTGGTTCATCCGCTTGAACCGGAAATCGTTTGGCAATACTTTCAACCGATTCGCGTGGAAAAGATTTTGCAAGCAAAGGAGGTCAAGAGCCCGGCTGCCGGAGTATACATATTTGATTTCGGCCAAAATCTGTCCGGCGTGGCACGGATTCACGCCGAGGGCCCGGCGGGCACTGGCGTCAAGTTAAGGTTTGCGGAGATTTTGAATCCGGACGGCACGCTTTACGTGGACAACTTGCGAACGGCGAAGGCTACCGACCATTTCATCCTCGCAGGCAAAGGCCGTGAAGATTTTCAACCGGCTTTTACCTACCACGGTTTCCGGTACGTCGAAGTTTCGGGCCTGCCGTACAAACCACGCCTCAACGACCTGCAAGCTGTCGTGTTTCATACGGATGCTCCATTCACCGCGACGCTCAAGACCGGCAATGCAATGCTGAACCAATTGTGGAGCAATATTTTGTGGGGGCAGCGATCGAATTTCATCGGTGTGCCGACCGATTGCCCGCAACGCGACGAGCGCCTCGGGTGGACGGGCGATGCGCAGGTGTTCTGGCGGACTGCCACGTACAACATGGATTTGACAACGTTCTCGAGAAAGTTCGGAGCGGATTTGCGCGGAACGCAAGTAGGAACCGACATGTACGGAATTTTCGCGCCTGGTACGCTGCGCCAAAACCCCGGTTACGCCACCGGCTGGAGCGACGCGGGAGTCATTATTCCATGGACCTCCTGGATCCAGACCGGCGACAAACACGTGATCGAAGAGAATTGGGCCGGAATGGAGAAGTATCTCGCGGCCATTCGGGCAGCGAATCCCGATTATCTGCGGAAAAAGAACTATGGTATTCCCTTCGCCGACTGGCTCGCACCGGAGGGTGTCACCCCCGTTGATCTGATCGCAACCGCTTATTGGGCCTATGACGCGACGCTCATGCGGCAGATGGCGCACGCTGCTGGAAAGACGGCGGAGGAACAAAAGTACGGGGAGCTGTTTGAAAAAATTAAGACTGCTTTCGATCGGGCGTATGTACGTCCCGATGGCTTCGTCGGCGGTGTTCCGCCACCTCCAGTGTTTGCTTCTGGGGTCGAAAGGAAAGTTAGCGACAAGCCCGTCGAGACGCAAACGGGCTACGTTCTCGCTCTGCACATGAATCTGCTGCCGGATTCCTTGCGAAGTCTTGCCGCAAAACGGCTGGTCGATCGGCTTGAAACAAATAACTGGCGGTTAGGGACAGGTTTTCTGGGCACTCCTTATTTGCTGGGAGCATTATCCGATACGGGGCACTCCGACATCGCGTACCGCCTGCTGTTAAGCACCGATTATCCGTCGTGGGGCTACCTTGTGGAACACGGTGCCACGACAATGTGGGAGCGCTGGAATGGCGACCAAATGCGCGCCGACCCCAGTATGAATTCTTATAATCACTATGCTTACGGAGCTGTCGCCGACTGGATCTATCGCTACGCCGCGGGAATTGACACCGATCCCGCAGAGCCAGGATTTCACATCATCCAGCTCCATCCGAATTTCGACAAACAACTGGGAAGCCTGGACTTTTCCTATGAGTCGTCCTACGGAACGATCCACTCCGCATGGACGGTTTCCGGAAATCTCGTGACGTGGGATGTTACGATTCCCCCGAATTCGACCGGGCATTTACCACTGAGCGAAGAACAAGCGCAAGAATTCAAACTTAAAGGGCAACCCTTGTCCCAAACCAGCCTGCATGCGTTGCCGAACAGCGGTCCTGGAGTTGAATACGAAATTCCTGCGGGGACCTACCAGTTCGAAGTCGCCATGCCGTAGTTTGAAGCAGCGTGGCGGTAATCCGAGTTGGTCTTCGCCGTTCCGGAGTTTTCCCGAAGTTGCAGTCAACGAAGAGATTCTTATATTGTTTCCGGCAGACTTATTTAGCAATTAGGATCGTTGTGAAAGACGGGGCTGCCTTCAGAACTCAAGTTCCGGCGATGTATGAAGCCCTTCGTATTCGATGTCTTCGATAACATGGCGTTAAGGAGAGAGCCTCGGCAATGGTTGGATGGCCAAGAGTCACAGTTTGTTTTGCACTTTTCGTACTTGCGGTGCCGTTCGGCCAGGGCCCCGGCTCGACCTCGGTCACGGCACGGCTTGACGTCGACACCTCTCAATTGCTCGTAACACCCATCAACCACAATTGGCCCTCTTATAACGGAGACTACACCGGGCGCCGCTACAGCGCTCTTCGCGAGATCGACAAAGCCAATGTTTCGCAACTCCGGGCGCAGTGGGCGTTCCACGCTCCGAACTCGAGCCATCTGGAAGTTACGCCGGTCGTTGTAGACGGGTTGATGTTGGTGACCGTCGCCAACGATGCCTACGCTCTGGATGCGCAAACCGGTCGAATCTTGTGGCATCACTCGCGCCCCATCACGGAAGGGCTTATCGACGATGCTTCGCAACATCACAATCGCGGCGTCGCTGTTTGGCACACACGAGTCTTCATGGAGACTGATAATGCGCATTTGCTTTGCCTGGACGCTCGCTCGGGTAACCTGATCTGGGACGTAGCTTACACGGACGGCAACAGAAATTACGGCGCAACCAGCGCTCCCTTGGTGGTCAAAGATAAAGTCATTGTCGGTACTTCGGGTGGTGATGATGGTGTCCGCGGCTTTGTCGCGGCCTATGATCCCGAAACCGGAAAAGAGGTCTGGCGCTACTGGACAATTCCGGGTCCCGGAGAATTCGGTTCCTCAAGTTGGCCGGGGGAAAGCTACAAGCTGGGTGGCGGCACAACCTGGATGCCCGGAACTTTTGACCCGGAACTCAATACCATCTTTTGGGGTACGAGCAACCCTGCGCCGGATTTTGATGGAGGTCCCCGCCCCGGCGACGATCTCTACACGGACTGCCTGCTCGCCCTCGATCCGGACAACGGCAAGCTGAAGTGGTATTTCCAGTTCACCCCGCATGATCTTTTCGATTACGACGCGGTTGAGACCCCCGTGATCGTGGATGCGGTTTTCAAGGGACAGGCAAGGAAGCTAATAATTGAAGCAAACCGAAACGGTTTCCTTTACGTGCTCGATCGCACCAACGGTAAATTCCTGTCGGCAACACGTTTTTCCGAAAAGCTGAATTGGGCCACGGGAATTGACGCCGCAGGCCGCCCCATTCGAACTGAGATCAAACCAAGCGATGCGGGTACCCGCATCTGTCCGGGAATGGTCGGAGCCACGAATTGGCACTCACCCGCATTTAATCCGGAAACGTCCCTCTTTTACTTCATGGCACTCGAGAGTTGCGACATTTATACGGCCAAATCGGAAAAATTCGTCCCCGGACAGACTTACTACGCTACCGGCGTTAGCCGAAGCGAGGGCGACCAGAACCAGAAGATTCTCCTGGCCTACTCGATCGGCGGAGATAAGCCCGCGTGGCGCTACGTGCAATCCGGCGAGGGACATTCATCGGCTGGCGTTATGACCACCGCCAGCGGCCTGGTGTTCTTCGGTGATGACGCGCGTTCCTTCGAAGCCGTGGACGCGGCGACCGGAAAACCGCTATGGCATTTCAACACCGGGCAAAACATCAGCGCGTCGCCGATGACTTACGCCGTCAATTCGAAACAGTATGTGGCTATTGCCGCCGGCAGCGATATTTTCACGTTTGCATTGCCCTAGTGTGGTGTCCCAGCTAATTCTTTGCAACGGCGCACCTTGTCGAGGATGACATCAGCCGTGGCCTTCCAAACGAAAGGCTGGGGTTTGTTATTCCAGTTGGCGAGCCACGCATAGATGGCGCTTTCGAGTTCTTCAACGCTGCGGAAGGTGCCACGACGGATCATGCGTTCCGTGATCAGGGCGAAGAAGCGTTCCACCTGATTGAGCCAAGAACTGCTGGTAGGGGTGAAGTGGAAATGAAAGTGGCGGCGCTTGCGGGGCGTCAGCCACCGCTTTACAGTGGCGCTCTTGTGCGTGCTGTAGTTGTCCCAAATGATGTGCACGTCCAGGTCCGGAGGGACTTGCTTCTCCACTTGGTTGAGAAACTTTGCGAACTCTTTGCCGCGATGACGCGGCAAGCAACTGCCGATGACTTTGCCGTTCAGGATATTGAATGCCGCAAAGAGGGTGGTCGTTCCGTAGCGTTTGTAATCATGGGTTTGCCGTTCTGGCAGTCCGGGACGCAGCGGCAGGATCGGAGCGGTGCGGTCCAGAGCTTGAATCTGGCTTTTTTCGTCGACACACAGCACCAGAGCGCGTTCCGGAGGGTCCAGGTACAGACCGGCGATATCGCGCACCTTTTCCTCAAACTGCGGATCGTTGGACAGTTTGAATTTCTCGACCCGGTGGGGCTGAATATCGAAACGCTGCCAAACCCGATGCACCATCATGCGCGACACGCGCAAGTGTTTGGCGAGCGTTCGCACGGTCCACTGCGTTGCGTCCGGCGGTCTGGTTTTGAGCGTGGCATCCAAAATCTTTTTCTCCAACTCCGGTGTCAACGTCCGGCGCGGGCGGCGATCACCGTCGGGCGCGACAGACCGAGTTGTTTGGCGATTGAGCGATTCGACATCCCTTCGTGGGCCAGCAGAATCACCCGGCATTTCTGCGCCACTCCTTGTGGCGTTGTTCCAGAGCGGACCAACGATTCCAGTTGCCTCTTGGCCTCGACATCAACGGAAAGAGCTGCGGCGGTGGCAAACATGCCCCCATTGAAACATGGTTAGCCCATATTGTCAACACTTATACGGGACGGGACACTAGCACCCAGCCAAAAACGCGTTGAATATTGCGATTTAAACCTAACGAATCTTCTGCACAGAGATTTGCTTGACTTCAGTTCCACTCCGTCCTAAACTCCGCGACCAACTGGGGGTGTTCCATGCGAAACAGCTACAGGCACGTCATCTGGGTCTTTTCAATCGTTTTAATACTACTAAGTACTGCCGCAGTAATTCGCGCTGACGTAACCGGCTCGGTTCAGGGTGTGGTGCGCGATCGTTCTCAAGGCGCTGTTGTTGGCGCGCAGCTCACCATCGTCAACGTGGACACGAACCTGAAATATCAAGCGACCACGGGAGCGGACGGTTCCTATCGTATCCTCGCGCTCCCCGTTGGCAATTACAAGCTGACGGTTTCCGCGACCGGATTCCGCAATTTCGCCGAGAATGACATCGTTGTGAAGGTCAACGATCAATTGGAAATCGATGTAACTCTCGAGGTCGGCTCCGCGCAACAGGAAGTAATCAACGTGGAAGCCAATGCCGTGCAAGTACAGACGGAAAGCACGCAGCTTGGCGACGTGATCGATTCCAAGAAGATGCTAGCGCTGCCGTTGAACGGTCGTAGCTATGTCGACCTTTTGGGCTTGCAGGCAGGCGTCGCGCCGACGACCGCGAGTACCATCGGCGGCGACCGGCCGGTGTCGGGCATTTTGAATGCAGGTAACATCTCCGTGAACGGGCAGCGCGAAACCGCGAACGCCTTCCTGGTCAATGGAGGGGACGTAAGCGAGGGGCGCAACCTGGGCACCGGATTTATTCCGAACTTGGACTCGGTGGAAGAATTCCGCCTGATTACCAACAGTTTCGACGCGGAATATGGAAAATTCAGCGGCGCGGTGATGAACGCTATCACCAAATCCGGAACCAACGCGTTTCACGGGGACGCGTTCGAATTCCTGCGCAACGACGCATTTGATGCCACGAACTATTTTGCACCATCAAAATCCGAGCTGCGACGGAATCAGTTCGGCTACACGTTGGGCGGGCCGATCTGGAAGGACCATATTTTCTTCTTTTCGGATTATCAGGGTACGCGGCAGGTGCAAGGTGCGGAAACCGGCCTTGTGACCGTACCGACAGCAGCGGAACGTCTGGGCCAGTTTGACCCATCGGTGTTCACTACCACCAACAGTGCCGGGCAGACCGTACCGACCACGATCGATGGACCGTACTGGGCGCAAGTGTTGTCGCAGCGCTTGGGTTACGCGGTGACGCAAGGAGAGCCGTACAGTGTTGCCGGTTGCGCCTCGACTGCGCAGTGCGTATTTCCCGGTGGGGTGATTCCGCAAGCCGCCTGGGCACCGCCATCTAGCCACATTCTTGCGTACATGCCGACACCGACTTTGCCTGGCGCCGTGAACAACTATTCGAATAACAGCCAAAGAAACGTAGCCAACGATGACAAAATCGGGGAACGGGTGGACTTCAACAATAAGCTGACCGGAAATTGGTCCTGGTACTACGGCTATGACAACTCGAACGTTGACGATGCACTTCCAGCCGGCGGCCAACCCAATGTACCGGGTTTCCCGACGGACACGCCTTCGCGGGCACAGCAGTTTGTGATGAGCAATACGAAGACTATCGGAAGCACGGCGGTCAACGAAGCGCGGGCCACCGTCTTCCGGAATGTGCTCCACAAGGACAACCCGGCGGGAAGTTTCGCGAGCCTGTCGTCGCTTGGTTTCGTGACGGGAGCAGACACCCTGGGCATTGCGTCGCTGCCTGGATATCAGGAGTATATGCCGCAAGTCAGCCTTAGCCTCATCGGCTTGAACATTGGCGTGCCGACCTTAAATACGTTCCAGCCGAACACGACATACACGGTGAGTGACGTATTTTCGAAGAGCGCGGGGAAACATACGTGGAAATTTGGAGGGGAGTTCCGTTACCTGCAGGTGAACGAACGAAACTATGCCAGCCCGAACGGACAATTCACATTTGATGGATCGGTGACTGGATCGGACATGGCGGACTTCCTGTTGGGCGCGACCTGCGTATCCTGCGGAGGTGCGTACATCCAGGCTGCCAAACAGGTGTTGGATTCCCGAACGAAGTATGGCGGTGCGTTTGCGCAGGATTCCTGGAAGGTAACTCAGAATCTCGTACTGAATCTGGGTTTGCGCTGGGAAGTGAGCACGCCGTGGTACGACACCCAAGGAAAGATCCAGACCTGGGTTCCAGGAATGCAGTCCACGGTGTTTCCACTTGCGCCTGAAGGGCTAATATTCCCCGGGGACCCTGGAATTCCCAAGACGCTCGCTCCGACGCGCTACGACAATTTCGGGCCACGAATCGGTCTGGCTTATTCCCCGGGCTTTTCGGATGGAATTCTGGGCAAGATCTTCGGCGGTCCGGGGAAGAGCAGTATCCGGGCAGCTTATGGGATCTACTACACTTCGATTGAAGACCTAAACCTATTCTACGAGGTGGCGGACGCGCCGTTCGGCCTGTATTGGCAGTCTCCGGCGTCGGTAATGTTTAACGAACCGTTCTTAATTCGCTCGAGCGGGCAATCGCTGGGACAGCGTTTTCCCTACACACTGCCAATTCCGGGTGCCGCGTCCAACAAGGATCTGAGCTTTAATGTGTTCGAGCCCATCAACTATTCTCCGGGCTATAACATTCACAATGAGCTGCCTTACGCGGAGCACTTCAACATGTCGATCCAGCGCGAGCTAACTAGATCAACGGTGCTGACGCTGGCGTATGTCGGGACCGCGGGGCACCGCCTCATTGCGCAGGACGAAGCCAACGCGGGCAACCCGGCTCTGTGCCAGCAACTGACGGCGGAGGGAGCATTTGACGTCACCGCACAAACCTCCGGCTGCGGACCTGGTGCTGAGAATGACGTTTTCCAGCTACCGTCAGCAACGGTCCCCTGTAACACAGCGAGTCCGACGCCGTTGCCCGGATGCGTTTACGGCACCCGGATTCGCAGCAGCGCATTTCCATACGCGCTACAAACCACCAATTACTGCCCGGGTTCGGCGACGCTCGTCTGTTATGGCTACGGCAACACGAATACACTCTTGACAGCCAATTCCATCTACAATGCCGGACAAATTACCGTTGAACGTAAAGCGAATGATGTGACGTTCTTGGCCGCGTATACCTTCGCGAAGGCCCTGGACGATGCTTCGGGGTTCGGCGACTTGGTGAATTTCATAAATCCAAAATTGAGTCGTGGTCTGTCGTCGACAGACATCACACACAACTTCGTGGCAAGTTACATCTGGGCCATCCCGTTCGATCGCGCTTTCGGGAACGCACCGAAACGCCTGACGCAGGGCTGGCAAATCCAGGGAATCACACGATTCGCGACCGGATTCCCGATCCAGTTGAATCAGGGGACTGGTGATTATTCACTCTATGGCAGCTCCTCGACGGACATGCCGAATCGTGTGGGTCCGGTGCAGATCGTCAATCCGCGCAAGGCGAATCCCGGGTGTCCTACGGTCACGGGATGTTACTTCCTGCCGAGCGCTTTTGCGGTGAACATGACACCGGGGACGTTTGGAACCGCAAATCGGAGATTTTTCTTCGGTCCTGGGTTTAATCAAACGGACTTCGGCATGTTGAAGCACACCGCGATTAATGAGAGATTCGCGTTCGATGTGCGTTTCGAATTTTTCAACATTTTCAACCACGCGCAATTTATGAATCCTGATGGGAACATCAGTGACACAAGCTTCGGCATTGTGACGCAGGCGCGAGATCCGCGAATTGGGCAGGTCAGCGCAAAATTCTACTGGTAGTTGCGATGCAGTCGGCGGGATAAACCCGCCGCTACGCCTGGCGGCTTAGGGCACCGGAGGTGTTCCTGCCCTGCCTCGGTTGAGTTCGGCGCGCTATGTTAGGCTGGGTTGGATGAAGCGCGGCTGGACGGATCCGATTCTTCGATGTGGCAGGCTGAGGCGACTCTGGTGCGGAGTAGCACTCTGTCTGGCTTATTCGGGTGCGGCGCTCGGTCAGACAGCGCAGAGCTACCGGCAGCGGGCTAATACCTTCGCGCAATCCAAATCGTGGGACGAGGCCATCGACATGTATCGGAAAGTTCTGGAGCTCGAGCCTAACGATGCGGAGACGCACTACGATCTTGCGCTGGCCTTGAAATACAAGGGAGAGACGAAGCAGGCGGCGGAGGAGTTTGAGTCCGCGGTTCGGCTCAAGCCGGGGTGGTGCGAGGCGCATTTCGGGTTGGGCGCGACGCTGTATGAGCTGCACGATCAAGCTGGCGCGTTAAAGGAACTACGCAAGACGGTGACATGCGAGCCGTCGAATGCTGATGCGCATCGGTATCTTGCGCATATTTATTCCGATCAGAATGATTTCCCGGCTGCGGAACGCGAGCTGAATCGCGCGGTGATCCTGAAGCCTTCGGCAGAAACTCATTTTGAGTTGGGGGAAATGGAAGGCCAGCTTGGAAAGTTGGATGCTGCGGCAGTGCAATTTCGGACAGCGCTGAGCCTGAATCCGAAGCTGGCGCGAGCTTATGTGATGCTGGGAATCACGCTGCGGCGCCAGGGCGACCACAAAGGAGCACTAACGAATTTTCGCCAAGCGGTGGAACTCGATCCCACGGACCCGAATGCGCAATACAACCTGGGTATGGAGCTAAAAGCCGAGGGAGACAATGCCGGCGCGATCAACGTGTTTCAGAAGGCGATCGAACTGAAGCCGGATTTCGAGAAGGCTCATTACAGCTTGGGAATTGCGCTGCGCTCGCAAGGGGATACCGCGGCGGCTCATAAAGAGCTGGATGAGCTGAATCAGTTGCACGAATTTCGCGCGCGGCTGGCGCAGGCCAAGCTGCTTATCCTGCACGGTGTCGACGCATTGAGAAAGGAACAGCTCGATGAGGCGCAGAATTTTTTTCAGAAGGCCATCGAGCAGAGCCCGGAGTTGCCGACTGGCTATTACTATCTGGGCGTGACCTTGGAACGGAAGCAGGATTATGGGCGGGCCAAGGAAGCTTACGACAAAGCCCTGCAATTGAAACCGGACTATGCGCAGGTGCACACGAGTTTGGGACTGTTGTACTGGCGCGAGGGCGATCGCGATGGCGCGCTTCAAGAGTTTCATCAGGCGGTGATGTCGGATGGCGATCTCCCGGAAGCGCACTATAATTTCGGCCTTGCTTTAGCGCAATCAGGCCGACTCGACGAGGCTGTTCACGAGCTGAATGAAGCACTGAGCCTGGACCCCAAGTACACGAACGCGCGGATTCAACTCGGACTGGTGTTGAGTCAGAAGAACGACACGGCCGGCGCTATCAGTGTGTTTCGAGAGCTTGTGCATCGCGATCCTGGTTTCGCGGAAGGTCATAACAATCTTGGTTTGGCGCTGCTGCAAGCGGGGGACGACAGCGCGGCAAAATTGGAATTTCTACAGGCTGTTCGCCTCAAGCCTTCCTACGCGGAAGCCCACTATAACCTCGGTTTAGCGCTGCAGAAACAAGGAAAGGAGGCAGAGTCGCGTGCGGAGTTCGAGAAAGCCTTCGAAATTTCGCCCGAGTTAAGAAACGCGACTCGCCCTTGAATAAATGTTCACAAGACGCAATATCGCCCTGATGGGTTTGATCGTCGTCGCTGTGATCCTGTTCAGATTGCCCGTGGCCGGCCTTCGGGCCGCAAGCAACCGCGCGCCGCAGTCGTCCACGGATAATGCTTCCGCGAAGGTCTGCGAATTCTCACCACCGGGTGCTAGCTTTTCCGTTCCCTATGTCGCGAAACCTCCGGAGTTGAACACCGATCCTGATTCCGCCACGTGGGCCAAGGCGGCGTCTACATGGATTTTAAAAGACTGCAGCCACGATATTGACTATCCCACACTAAAGACGGAGGTGCGAGGATTCTGGACGGATTCCGATTTGTATCTCTTGTTCATTTCGCCCTACACCGAACTCAATCTCTGGTTGCCTGCGGACAATAGCAAGGACCGGTTGAAACTTTGGGATCGCGATGTCGTAGAGTTTTTCCTCGGCGACGACTGGCAAGACATCAAGCGCTATCGCGAATTTGAAATCGCCCCCACTGGCGATTGGGTGGATCTCGCTATCGATCTGAACAAGGACGCTTACGATGCCAAATGGGATTCCGGATGGCAGCGGCAGGGTCGCATCGATGAAAAGAATCATGTATGGTACGCCGCAGCGCGTGTACCGTTGCGTTCCGTAAGCGAAAAGCAGATCGTGGCTGGCACTCGGTGGAGGGTCAACTTGTATCGAATCGATGGATTAGGCGAGGACCCGGTGCGCCACTTTATGTGCTGGCAGCCGACGTGTGTGATCAATCGCGATCCTAATCACGTGCCCGAACATTTTGGAACTTTAGTTTTCACTAAATAAAAATTCATTCCGAGGGAAAACGTATGTCTCTTGTAAAAGAACCGAACCGTCGCGGATTCATGAAAATGCTGGCGGCCTCGCCGCTTTTGGCTCAAATCGCCGCCCAGGGACTCTATGTAAAGTCCGCTGCCGCCATCGGCCTAAATCCGAACAGCAATGTTTACAGCCGGCTCGGCGTGAAAACCGTCATCAATTGCCGCGGAACGTGGACGTACCTCAGCGGCTCTCTGCAATTTCCTGAGGCTCGCGAAGCTCAAACCGAAGCCGGGCGCTATTTTGTCAATATGGTCGAGCTACATCAAGCTGTTGGGCGTCGATTGGCCGAACTGACTGGCGCGGAATCTGGAATCATCACTTCGGGCGCCGCTGGAGCCATGGCCGCTGCAACGGCAGCCTGCATGGCCGGAAGCGATCCACAGAAAATCTGGCAACTGCCTGATACCACCGGACTGAAACACGAAGTGATTATGGTTGGCGGCCGCAGCGCGTTTGACAGCGCCATCCGCCTGGCCGGCGCAAAGTTGGTCCTCGTCGATAAGCCCGACGATGTTGCCAACGCGATTACGCCGAACGCCGCCATGATTTACACCACGGACCTGAAAGACAAGCTTGAACGCGAAGCGGCCATCGCAAAACAGCACAACGTGCCGTTGTTGCTTGACGATGCAGCCGGCATCCCACCGATCGACAACATCAAACTTTACGCGCAGATGAAGCTCGATTTATATACTTTCTCCGGCGGCAAAGGTTTGCGAGGTCCGCAATGCAGCGGCGTGCTTTTGGGCCGGAAAGACCTGATCGAAGCCGCCCTGCGAAATTCCTGCCCTTACGAAGGCGCCGTCTGCCGCCCCATGAAAGTGGGGAAAGAAGAGGTCATCGGCTGCCTGACCGCGATCGAAACCTGGCTGAATACCGATTCCAAAAAACTTTACGACGAATGGAACGGTCGCGTTGATCGCATCGCAAAGCTGGTTGAGACCGTACCGGGAGTGCAGACGGAAATTTACATTCCGGACGACGGCAATCGCTATCCGACCTTGCGTATCTCATGGGACCAGGAGGCTTGGGGTTTCAGCATCAAGGATTGTGTTCAGAAACTTCGCGAGGGCGATCCGGTCATCGAAGTTCTCGGCATAGACAATCCGAGCCTAGTATCGGCGGTTCATGAAGGGGTGGATAAGCCAAAACCGAACGCAAAGGAAATCAAGAAACAGAATCACATTGAGCTGGTCTCCATGACCATTCAGCCCGGCGAAGAAATGATTGTAGGAGACCGGCTGCGATCGATCCTGGGCGCCGCCCGCAAGGGAAAAGCTGCGTGAAACGCCTCTTGATCCTGGCTGCGTGCTTATTCTTTTCGGCGGTTTCGCTGTTCGCCCAGCGATCCTCCGACGCCACACCTTCGATTGATCTAGGTCCAAACGGCTTTGACGCCGGTGACTATGTGTATGTTTCGGGGCAAGGTTTACGCCTCGCCAATCGAACCACTCCGGCTGATTTTCCGGCTCAAGCGCGTCAGTGCCTCGACAACATCCGCAAGGTCGTTGAAACAGCCGGACTCTCGATGGATCACGTCGTTTATGTCCAGGTGTACCTTGAGGACGTGAACCACTATCAGGAGCTCAACGAAGTCTTTGCGAAGTACTTTCCCCATGATCCTCCCGCGCGCGCCGTCCTGGGCGTTGCGCGCGTTCCAGAATCCTCGGTGCAAATGACAGCCGTTGCGGTCCGTGACCTGCGTGGCAGGCAACTGGTGTCTTTGCCCAATTTTTCGCGGAACAAGGCCTATTCTCCGGGCATGCTGACATACGACCGGCTGTTTGTTTCCTCCATGCCCGCCAGTGATTTCAGCAACGGAGCCGTCCCTCAGGATGCGACAGAGCAGGTCAACATGGCGCTGGATCGGCTACAGTCGGTGGTTCAGGCAGCCGGCCTCACAATGGCCAACATGGTCTTCGTGAATCCTTATTTGACAACGGCCGTGCCGATGCGCATCATGAACACCCAATATGCTCGTCGATTCGAGTTTGGAAATACTCCGGCGCGCGCCACGATTGAAGTTTCCAGCCTGCCCGATGGCACACAAATCGTCTACACAGGCGTCGCGGTCCGTGATCTAAGCCAGCGCCGTTCCATCCGTCCAAAGAATATGCCACCCAGTCCCACGGCCAGCCCGTGCGTTTTTGCGGGAGACACTTTGTATTGTTCCGCGAAGAGTGGGTTCATTCCTGGGCCTAACGGAGGCGTTTTCACCGCTTCGGTCGTGGATCAGACTCGGCAGACCATGCGCAATCTTCTCGACAATTTAGAAGAGGCGGACATGAACTTCGATCAGGTGATTTCGACCACGATTTATTTGGACGATTTGAAGGATGCTCCTCTGTTTGCCAAAGTCTACAAGAAATACTTCAAGGCAGCGCTCCCTGCACAAACGACCCTGCAGCAACTCTCACCGGCTGAACGGAAGCCCGACCTGGAAGAGCACTACCCCGATTTGGAGCAAGTTTCACTCATCGCCGTGCGTGCGCGAGGCAACTCAACCCCGCGGCCTTTGCCCTAATAAAGGTAAAAACTGCCGGTCGGCTGGCCCGTAGGCACGTTTCAATCGGGATTCTTAGGCAAGGGCACATATACCCGTACCGCTAGGATGTGCGCTTTCGTCGGCGAAACTTTCTGATTGTAGAATCCGACCGTGCAGTTCTGGCGAAAATAATAAGCGTCTCCGGCTTTGGCGGGATGCAAACCCTCAACTCCGTCGATCCCACCGCCTGCGGCCATTTGCCCTTCTCCATCCAGCACCAGATAAATCTCTTCTGCCACTTCGTGGTGGTGGGGAAAGTTTGTGCCGCCAGGCGCAAAGTCCATCAGGAAAAAATCAGCGACAGTATAGGTCGCATTAATCCGGTCACGCGCAGCTTTACGCGGCCCAATCAGAAGTTTATAGAGCACGGAGTTCGGGTGCCCTTCCACAGTCTCTTCCTTAAGCTCGGCCAAATTGGCCACCGCCAAATCTCGCGGTGGCAAAAGCGAAATATCTTCAGGTATTCGAACTGTAGCGATCACGAACTGAAGTGGCTCGCTGGACGAATTGGAAATGCTGTGCCTGATCGTCGGAGGCACATACGTGAAATCATTTTGCGCCAAGGAATGCGACTGCTCGCCGTAATGAAGCGTCCCGGCGCCACCCAGAATGAAATACAGTTCTTCTTCTCGTGGATATTCGACCGTCCGGCAATTGCCGTGGGGCGCCACGGTTAGCTTTCCAAAGCGGACGACGCTCTTCGGCACTTTGGAGTCGGCATCTCCTTCGCCAAAGATCGGCGTGTAATGGCAAGAGTCACTGGACAAGTCAATCTGATGTTCCGGGAGAGCGGAGACATCGCGGTGCAACCAGGTTGGTTCGACTTTCCTATCCTGCGTAAACAATCCCAACCCGATTACCAAAAGCGTTACATGGAACTGGCGCATTCCTAACCTCCACCGAAATCAGCCCCCATTTCTGCTAGCAAACGTCTCTTCATTTCGCGCCGTCAAGCTTGCGCAAATAATCGCCCCACTTCGGATCGTAGCCATCCATTCGATTTTCCAGACGGGCGCCTTCCTTCCACCAGTGAGCCTTGTCACGGCCCATGCTGACGCCCCTGCGCGTGTGCAGATCAATCATAAAATCCTGTACTTCCACTTTCCTTTCGCCCCGGGCAACGACCTCTCGCGTCCAGCCGGCCAGTTCCATCGACATGTTGTCTTTACTGGCGGTAGCCAGTAACCTCACGGCGTGCGCACAGTAAATCCAGCGGTCGCCGCGATCGTCCATACGCAGCCGCTGCTGATTTAGCGCTTCGATAATGGCTGGCGCCGTAACCAAACCCAGCCCCACATCTTCCGTGGCGATAATCTCCAACCGGCGCCAGAGCACTTCTTCCGTCTCCGGGCTGAAGGAAAACAGTTCGTAGGCAGCAAGGGCGGCTTCTTCCACCCAACCCCGTCGGATGGATTTTTGCAAAACGGATCGCAACTCGTCAACGCTGTAGCCGTTTGCCGTAGTAGTGCGGCTCCAGATGTCTTGGCTTTGATAATTAGGTTGATCTTCGCTTTTCGGTGGCATCGTGCTCCTTCTGATCCTACGAGTGTTCAGTTGTAGCGCCTCAAGACGCTCCGTTCAATCATTGACGCACCAAGATATAACGTGAAGGCGATCAGTACACTTATAAACGATGCGGCGAGCGCCTGATCCATGGCAAGATCCGCGGTCGAAGTTGCAATCAGCGACCCCAGACCTCCTGTCTGCATCAGAAATTCCGCAATCAGCGCCGCGAGGACACTCTGTACCGAGAGCACTCGGAGCGCCACGGCAAGGCGCGGCACCGCAGCCGGCAGGGCCAACCGCCGCAGCCGACTCCAACGTCCCGCGCCTTGCACGAAAAAGTATTCCTCGGCCATGGGGGGTAACGCTCTGAGCCCGGCGCTGGCAAAAACAAATGCGGGCAGAAAACACAAAATAATGACGGTGACGAACACGGTCCGATCGTCGTACCCGAAAATCCGAGTCAGTATCGGGATAAGGCAAACCACCGGTACGGACGTCAGTAGCAGCGCCAGCGGAATGCTCAGTCCGGCAAGCACCCTCGACGTCCACGTCACGATGGCCAGCAGCAATCCGCAAAGAAGTCCGGCCGCGATGCCGAACAAGGCAACAGCAATCGTGTGCAAAGCCGGTTGAATATATTGCGACGGATTGTGCAATAGTTCGCGCGCCACAGCCAGGGGCGTGACAACGACGATTCCATTGAGCCCGCTGTGACGAACCCACACGCTCCAGGCGGCCAGCAGCAGGGCCACGGCCCATGTTTCAGAAATCAAACGCCTCATTTGCCGAACCTCTGCAACACGACTTTCTCGATGCCAGCCGCTATCAAAAACGCGGCTAACGACAACGCCGCTGCAACCGTAACGGCAGCCCACATCAGCGGAATCTGAAAATTTTGCATTGCATTCAGAATCACCAGGCCAAGTCCCTGCGGCGCGCCGAACCACTCCCCCAGAATGGCGCCAATGAACGACGCGGACACCGCTGCTTTCAGTCCGCTGGCAAGGTGTGGCAAGGCCGCGGGCAGTTCGAGATAAAGCAGGCGTTTCCCTTTGCTGGCTCCAAAGGCGGTCATCACCCGGCGCAGCGCCGGAGAGGCTGCTGCCAGTCCCGACGCGGCCGCAACGTAGAAAAGAAAAAACACCTGGATGCCTGCCAGCAGCGCTGGCGTTTGCTCCCGGCTGAACACGACAATAAGGATGGGCCCAATCGCGATCGGCGGCGTGGCGTTCACGAGGATCGCCAGACGGTCGAGACCCGGCCGCAACGGCGGCAACAGACGCATCGCAACTGCCAGCAACACCGCCAGCGATCCGCCGAAAAACAACCCTTTAGCGGCTGACGTGAGCGTGTACATAGCGGCGCGCCCGAGCAAAGGCAAGGTCTCCGGCTGGAACAGCGTAGCTGCCACATCGCTGAGCGCTGGCATTACGGGCCCGGCGATTCCGGCTTTTCCAGTCCACTGCCAGGCGGCGAGAAACAATGCCAAACCCAAAACCGCGTATCCAAGATTCGCGGCGCGTTGGTTTTTCGCTCTCTCCATTGGCCCGCTCCCTAACGTTCCAGCCAAACAGTGATCTGGTCCGTCAGGCGATGGAATTCCTCGCGTCGCAAAAGCTCCGATGAACGCGGCCGAGAAAACGGAACCTGGACTATTTGGGCGATGGCACCTGGACTTTCCATAACGATGGTGCGGTCGGAAAGGAACAATGCCTCTTCGACGGAGTGTGTGACCAGCAAAGTCGTGATCGCCCGATCACTCCAGATGCGTTCCAGTTCGATGTTGAGTCTGCGCCGGGTCACAGCGTCCAGTGCTCCGAAAGGTTCGTCGAGAAGCAAAACGTCAGGCTCCAGGCAAAGCGATCGCGCAATTGCGGCGCGTTGACGCATTCCCCCCGACAGATGCGCGGGCCGCGTACGCTCAAATCCCTTGAGCCCCACCAGCTCAATCAGTCCCTGCACTCGCTTGTGATTTACCGGAATTCCGGCCAGCTTGAACGGCAGAGCAAGATTGGCCTCCAGCGAAAGCCACGGAAGAAGCGCCGCGTCCTGAAACGCGACTCCCAAACGATGGCGTCGCACCAATTCTTCTGGCGCCGCGCCACCGATGCGCACTGTCCCGCTGATTGGTTGCTCAAGGCCCGCGACCAAATGCAGCAGCGTGCTCTTGCCGCATCCCGATGGGCCCACGATGGCCAGGAACTCTCCCTCGGTTACGTTGAGGTCCATCCGCCGGATGGCTTCGACGGTCACACCCCGCCGCGGAGAGTAACTCTTCGCGAGATCGTGGATCTCAATCCCGGCTCCGCTCATTCAATCGCCTTGTCGAAACGCTCCATGATCAGAGCATACTGTTTCTTCACGCGCTCACGCATGGGACCAAGATCCACCGTAAGGAGTTGCCGGTTTTTCATCACCATGCGGCCATCGATGATGACCGTCTGAACGTCGCGTCCTACAGTGTGCTCTGCCGCAGTAATCACAGGATCGTACACAGGATATTGATCGTAATCGCCGGCCCCGATCAGGATAAGATCCGCGCGCTTCCCGGGTTCCAGACTGCCGATCTCGGTTTCCAAGTGAGCCGCGCGAGCGCCACCCCGCACCACCTGACGCAGCATATCAGCGTAGCTCATTGGACTCGCGCCGTGATGCGGGGTCCCATCGAGAATCTGCTGACCGAGCACCGCATAATGAGCCACCTGAAACAGGTCGAGAGTGCCGCGCGTCGCCGCCCCATCCGTGCCCAAGCCAACGCGAACATTGCGGCGTACCAACTCGAAAAGATGAGGCGCGCCGATAGTGAAGTTATTCATCGCGCAGTGGCAGGAGCTCACGTCATTTGCCGCATATAGATCAATTTCCGTATGACTCAGCAGCACCGAATGCGCGCAATGCAGCCTGTCATTCAGTACGCCGATCGCGTTGAGGTACTCCGCGGGCCGCATTCCAAACTGGTCGATGGTGTACTCCACCTCATAAGTGCCTTCGCACAAATGCGTGTGAATCCGGGTGTTCAACTGCCGGGCCAACGCGTCCATTTCCACACGAAGCTTCTCGGAATTCACGATGATCTGGCGCAGCGCCAGCCACGCGTTCACGCGCGGATGCTTCTCCCAGCGCTTGACCAGAGCTTCGCTGCGCTGTAGAGCGTCTTCGGTCGTAAATCGACAACCTTCTGGCAGGCTTTCGTCTATGTCCATGGTGGACATGGCGATCCGTCCGCGGATGCCGATGTCGGCCGCGGCCCGGCCCATTTCATCGGGGCACGGTCCGCCCGCTTCCAAAAAACACGTGGTGCCGCAACTGATCATCGAAGAGTACGCGCTTAGGCCGCTGCAGTAGACGTCCTCAGGCTCCAGACCGCTTTCGAAAGGAATGAGGTACCGCTTCCAGATCGGCTCCCGCAAGCTCCCCATATTGCCGAGAGAAGCGAGTTTGCCCCGCAAAAACTGCTGCGCGGTATGCACGTGGCAATCGACCAAGCCTGGCATGGCGATCATGCCACCAGCTCGCAATGTATCCGTCGAGCGAAACAAAGTGGCGGCTTCGCTGCTCTTGCCCACCCACACAATCGAATTGCCGGCAATCGCAACTGCGCCATCGCGCAAAATGGTACCGGCGTCATCAAATGTCAGAACTTCCGCGCCACTAACAAGCAGATCGATTTCAAGCGCTTCCATTGCGTCTCAAGCTCTCCATCTTCAGGCCATCGTGTGAATTGCGCGCCGGCGGAAATTACAAGGGCAATCCCTTATAAGCTTCGACGAGAAGGCTCATGTCCATAATCCGCGCAGGGTCTGGCAGGTTGCTGCGGCCCGTGGCTCGCGCCACATCATACATGGGACCGCGGAGTTGTTCATCGCTGATCCAATAGGGTCCTCGCGACGCGGGCGCCTGCTCCAGTTCCAGCTGGAGCTCGTTCAAACGCGTTTGCTGGTGAAGCGAAAACCCGAAATCGCGACCGTATTTCGACACGACCAGAGATGCCGCATAAGCTGGATCCTTCTTGTTGTCGATGTAGCCTTGTAAGAGCGCGTGC
Organism: Candidatus Acidiferrales bacterium; assembly: GCA_963790355.1. Taxonomy (GTDB): domain Bacteria; phylum Acidobacteriota; class Terriglobia; order Acidiferrales; family UBA7541; genus Acidiferrum. The sequence goes on along the minus strand of CAWBOF010000004.1, from coordinate 1,719,918 downwards.
AGAAAGGCCACAAACGTCGCCCGCTCCGTCGAAAGCCGTTTACGTTCTACCACAAGCAATTGCGATGGAACTCGATAACCGAACTGGTCCATGCGAGCGACAAAAAAGTCCTTGCCCGGTTTTAGGTGCATGTCTTCAAAAATGACCGGCTGATTGGTGACAAAACAGAAATACGCATCTCCCGCGCCCGCCAGAAGCGCATCCGGGGAATATCCAGCGGGAATGTAGCGGCGCTCGGACGGCAGATGATTGATTTTGAAGACAGCGTCGAGGACATCACGCTCTGCCGGTCCCTGTACCAGAAAACGCCTGCCGGGAAGATCGGCAGGCTTCAACACAGGTCTGCGCGGAAGCGAGATCAGCCCTTCGGGAGTGACCGGCACCATTGAGGCGATGATCACAAAGTCATTTCCATGTGCCTGCGCATCCAGAAGCTGCAGCCAGCTTGTGCCGGCAATATCCGCTTGCCCTGCCGCCAGCGTCACCAGAGAAACTGGTGCGTTTGGTCCGCCGCCCAGATATTTGATGGATAGCCCGGCGTCGGAGAAGTGTTGTTTCTCCATGGCAACGAAGATGTCCGCATACTCGCTGTTAGGCACCCACCCAAAAGCCACCGTCAGCAACCGGCCGGGCGCTGCCGCCCCCAGCACACGCGTTCCGGCGCATGCGCTCAGCCAGCAGGCCGCGGCTTCTGTCAGGAAGTGCCGCCGGGAAAATGGTTGGCGCTGCCGTACTATGTGCTCCTCGCCAAAGGCTTTGTCAGTATCGAAGTTCATCGACCTCTGTCACCATCGAACATAGCTTCCTGCAAGATGAAACAAAGCAAAACAGTGCCAGCCACTGCAAGCAATGTAGGAAGCTTTCGACCATCGCAGACACACCGGGTCGGCAGGAAACGCAAATCTTTCACACACCCGAAAACCTTGCAAGCTTAAACTTCGAATAGCCGCTATAAGTTTTTGGCGAGGCTGTGTTTTATGTCATCGTCGGAGCGGCGCTCGCTGGTCGGTTCCCTTCTCGAAAATTTAACTACCTTCTCAATCGCGTGGACCACCAGGCCCGGTTCTTCCTGCATGATCCAATGGTTGCTGTTTCCCGCTAAGACGTACTCCCCGAGAGGCAGGCGACCGGCCATTGCGGCATGTTCTTTACGGCGATCTTCGGGCGCAGTACTCGCTGACAAAATTATCACCGGCTTATCGCAAAAGGTACCAAGTTGACCCACATGCGCCGCGCTGACAGGCAGCTTTTCCAATTGGCTGGCGATCGTCAAGGCAAACTTCGGCTGAATCCAGAACACCGATGCCATTGCTCTTTCGTTTGCGGGAAGGGCAGCGAACCACGGACTCGAAACCGATCCGGATTCGGCGGGCGATCCTCGGCTGATAAGGCGCACCAGAATGCTTGCCGGTTTCTTTGCAACGTTGGTCGTCAGAAGAAAAGCGACGAAACGAATGATTCCGACGCGTGACAGGAATGCCGCACGCCGGCACACCTTAGCCCCGATGCGCGTGAGCTTCCTGTCATGTTCTGAAGGCGGATTCCATTCCGCCGCCGCAACGGGATCCACCAGCACCATCCCAGCCACTTCCTCCGGGTAGTGTGCCGCAAAGAGTGGCATCGTCAATCCCCCAAAGGAATGGCCCACCAAGACGTAGGGAGGAGATATCGCCCCGCGCTGCAGTAATGTATGCAGCTCACCGACGATGCGGTCAGCGGTCCTCGGCATTGGACCCAAATCGCTCCAACCCAACCCTGCCCGATCATAGCTGACCACGCGAAACGAACCGGATAGCTCGCGTTGGAGATCACTCCAGCTCAACACAGTTGACATGAGCCCCGCTTCCAACAAGATCGTTGGACCGCCCTGCCCCGATTCAAGAAGGTGTAATCGATGACTCCCGAGGTCAACCAATCTACCCGGCGGCGGAAACCTTTTGCGGTCTGTGCGTGCCCCCAGAGCCTGATAAACAGCGCCTGCCAGCGCCATAAGTAACGCAACCCCTGAAAGCCAAGCTAGTATTTGAATCAACCCCGTGGCTCCTGAACAAAACTCTCGCTGGTCTGGATGACGTTACCTCGAAGATGGCTATGCATTTCCTCGGCGACGCGCATCGCAACTTCGACGCAGTCACCTATCGATCGGCCCCTTAGGAAATTCCCTGCGAGATATAGATTGGGAACAGTGCGCAAGATGCTACCGATCTCTGTCACTCGCTGCGCATGTCCAACGTTATATTGTGGCAGCGCGTGCGAATCCTTCCAAACCAATCTGTCCACCGGGCTCCCCGTGATTCCCAGCGTTTTGGCGTTTTCCGCCTCCACCATCTGCGCACACTCGTTATCGCGCGCCTCAGTTCTGGCGAAGCTGGTCATTAACACTTTGCCCTCGGGTGCGCGCTGCGGAAACAAAGAAGAATTCCAAAACGTGCAGATCGTCCTTAATCCTTCCCGTCGCGGTACCATGAAACCAAATCCATCGAGCGGGTGGGCGATCTGGGAACAGTCGTACGCCGAAGACACAGCGCACATCGGCGCATACTCGATGGCCTGAAGAGATCGAGCAAGTTGCGGCGCGCCCCATACAAGAAGCTGTGATGCGACGTACGCCGGCACCGCTAGCACCAACTTTTCCGCCGTAATTTTATCGCCGCTAGCCAAACCTATTTCCCAGCCCTCTTTCCCCGCCCCGCTGTTATTTTCTAATCGCGCTACCGATCCGATCTCCGCGTTGTACCTGATCTCCGGTTGAAGCTCCTGCGCGAGGCTCTCCGGCAATGTCCCCATTCCTGCTATGAACGAACCAAGCGATGGAAGAGCGTCGGTAACGTGCAATGCACGCCGGTTTCCATTTGCCCGAGAACCTGTAGACGACTCGTCTACCTTCCCGGCATTTTGCTTGGATTTACGCGCTCGAATCGCACCCCGTACAAGGCTTCCCCGATTCCGCTCCCATTCCACTAACGCTGGAAACGCGCTCTCCATGCCCATCTTGCGAGAATCGCCAAGAAAGATTGTGGCCATGAACGGGTCGACCAGATTGTCCAGAACTTCACCGCCGAACTTCCGCTCAACAAACTCGGCCAGACTTTCCTCATGGAGAGGGGGTCGCGAGGAGCGAAACACCTCGGTGAGAATTCTGAACTTGGATCCAAGGCCAAGCAACCGCGTCGTAACTAATCCGGCCGGCGAGAATGGCGCTGGCTCCAATCGTCCGTGTCGTAAAATATACCGCTTGGCTTTCAGATCACCTGGCACAAATCTGCTCTCGAGGCCCAGGTCGCGCACCAGCCGCCACACCGACGCTGGGAATCGCGGGCATTGCGGGCCAGCTTCGAATAAAAACCCGTTGCGGCGAATCGTCGCAATCACGCCGCCTGCTCGTTCCTTGGCTTCTAGGACGAGAGAACGAATTCCCAATTGCTTGAGCCGATAGGCACAAGCCAGGCCTGAGATTCCAGCGCCGATAATCACGACTCTTTCTGTGTATCCCGCCACAAGCAAACCCTATCAAAGTTTATGGGCCACTGATATGACTGAGGCTGCCCAAGTTCTGGGAAAATAGATGTCTGGGATGTCCGTGGAGTCACTACTTAATTTCGTCCAAACCTACGCCGCACATGGCAACGAAATTGCCGTGCGGCAGCGGCGCGGCTATCGCATGGAGAGCTGGACTTATGCGCGGATCGTCGCAGAGGCAAACCGCGTCGCCAGAGAACTCGAAACCCGAGGCATCGCAAAGGGCGATGCGGTTCTCTTGTGGGGTGAAAACTCCGCGGAGTGGATCACCGTATTTTTTGGCTGTCTGCTGCGCGGCGCGATCAGCGTGCCCATTGACCATGCTTCCCCGATGGAGTTCGCATGCCGCGTGGCCGATGAAGTGAATGCGAAACTCGCCTTTCAGTCCGGTGTGCACAAGGAATGTTTAACCGCTCCGTCCCTCACCCTGGAATCGGTATCGGCAGTCACGGCGCAGCACGATTCGTCTCCCTACCCCTCGCCGCTGCTGTCGCGCAAAGACACGTTAGAAATCATCTTCACGTCCGGCACGACAGCGGAGCCTCGTGGCGTTTTGATTTCGCACGGAAATGTACTCGCAAACATCGCGCCTCTCGAGATCGAGATCCAGAAGTACCTTCGTTATGAAAAACTTGTACACCCATTGCGCTTTTTGAATCTGCTTCCGCTCAGTCACGTCTTCGGCCAGATGCTCGGAGTGTTCATTCCTCCTATGCTGGCGGGCACGGTTGTTTTTCTTGATTCGCTCCGGCCCGCAGAGTTCGTGGACACCATCCGGCGCGAGCGCGTCTCCGTCCTGGTCGCGGTCCCTCGTTTCATTGAATCACTGCAACGTGAGATCGAACGTGAGCAGGAACGCGATGGAAAAATAAACCAGGTTCGACAGCATCTCGCTCAAGCAGAAGGTAAGCATTTTCTTCGCCGCTGGTGGCGATTCCGCCATATCCACTCACGCCTCGGCTGGAAATTCTGGGCCTTCATTTCTGGCGGGGCCGCACTCCCGCAGCAGGCCGAAACTTTCTGGAATCGCTTGGGCTTCGCCGTTATTCAAGGATACGGCATGACAGAAACTACTTCCCTCATCAGTCTGAATCATCCATTCCGTTCAGCGAGAGGATCAATCGGCAAAGTTTTTCCTGGAATGGAAGTGCGCGTCGACGACAATGGCGAGATTCTGGTGCGTGGAGAAAACGTTGCTACGGCCTATCGGCAAAATGGCCAAACTCTCTCCGTGGCTGAATCCGATGGATGGTTCCGAACGGGCGATGTCGCGGAGAAGGATGAGAATGGCCGCCTGTATTTTAAAGGTCGTCAAAAAAACGTCATCGTCACCCCCGCCGGCATGAACATCTACCCGGAGGATCTGGAGAAAGCTCTACGAGCCCAGCCTGGCGTTCGCGATTGTGTCGTAATCGGACTCGAAAGAGACGGCAACGCTGAGCCCTGCGCAGTGCTCTTGTTGAACGGCTCCGCCAGCGATGCGGCCGCCGTGACCGAAGCCGCCAATCAATCGCTGGCGGGGTATCAGAGAATGCACCAATGGTTTGTCTGGCCCGAGCCTGATTTCCCGCGGACGCCGACGCAAAAACCTGTTCTTCCCCGCATTCGCGATGCAGTCCAGCACGCAAAGTGTGGCACGACGCAAAAGGCTGTCGCAGCTGACTCTCTTGCAGCGTTGATCACGCGAATCACAGGCCGGCCTGTGCAATTGGACTCCAAGGGCGCCAATCTGGAATCGGATTTACATCTTAGTTCACTCGATCGTGTCGAGCTTATGAGCGTTCTGGAAGAACGCCATCAGGTGGACCTCAATGAGACCCGGTTTCAGGATGCGGCAACGGTTGGTCAACTCGAAAAGCTCCTCGCTCAAGGGACTCCTTCCACGACTCAACACCTCTACCCCACATGGCCACAAAACTGGCTCACGACTGCTCTGCGCCTTGGCGTTTATTACTCGCTTGCATGGCCTGCGACCTATCTCCTTGCGGCTCCTCGCATTCGCGGCCGCGAAAATCTCCGCGGGTTAAGTGGACCGGTCCTCGTAGTCTCCAATCACGTCACTTATCTCGACATCGCTTGGATCCTTCCTGCGCTCCCCGCCGGGCTTCGAAACCGCCTCGCCACCGCTATGGGGGGTGAACGGCTCGCAAGAATGCGGCGTCCCTCAAGTGACCTGAAGTTTTTCGAGCGTTTCCTAGAACACCTCAGATATTTTCTCGCCTTAAGTCTCTTCAATGTTTTCCCGCTGCCGCAGCAATCGGGATTTCTCCAGAGCTTTACCTTCGCGGGCAACCTCGCTGACCGCGGCTGGAATGTCTTGGTTTTTCCGGAAGGCAAAACAACCGAGGATGGAAATATGATGGCTTTTCGCTCGGGCATCGGCCTGCTTGCCAAGCAGTTGAACATTCCCGTAGTTCCAATGTACTTGCAGGGGCTGTTTGATATGAAGCAGCACGAGCGCATTTTCGCGCAGCCCGGTCACGTGCAGGTCACGATCGGCCCTCCGGTGCGATTCGAATGCGATCTGGACGCCAACAAGATTGCGCGAGAGCTGGAACGCCGCGTTCGCGAGCTTCAATTTGTTTGAGAGATCTCCGTCCGCCGGAAGACGGGCAACCGGCGAATCGCAAGGAATCCCAGAACCAGGCCAACGGCTAACGCCATGGAAGCCCATTTCTGGTTCACTACAAATTCCTTTGCTGCCATTCCATAGCGGGCTCCCAGGAATCCCTCGAAGAAGAACAGCAAACCACGGCCGACAATGGTGCCAATCACAAACGTCACAAAGGGCACTTGAAAAACGCCTTGGGCAATGACAAAAGGTTTAAACGGCACGGGAAACGGAGCAACGGCGGGGAAAAAAACACTCGCCATCGGATAGGTTTGTATGAGTTTTCGAATCTTGCCCGGCGCATGTCCCTGCGTCTTGCGATAGTAGGCTTGCCCGCCTTTCCGAGCCAGCCAGTAAATCCAGATGCATCCCCCGAGTGACCCAACAGCAGCCATACCGGCGTAGTACGGCATACGCACCGGATGACGGCTGGAAAGCTCCATCAGTATTAAATCCGTCACCAGGGGAAGTGGGACAAAAGAAGAATCAATGAAAGCCGAAATAAACAGGCCGACTCCGCCTAGAGCGGGCAAGGTTAACTTCAACCAGGATCTAAATTGAACCCATCCCACGGCAGCCTCAAGAACGCACGGTCACTCGTTGTTGGACGCTTGGCCCTCGACCTGCTGAACTTGCTTGCGATTCCTTGAATGCTTCCGCAGGTCAGGCCAGAACTCCTTAATCATATAAGTAACCGCGTCCCACCCCATCTGCGAAGCCCACACGCTCACTACATTTCCAAAGCCTCGCTCGCTCTGCGGGTGATAGGTATACGTAGAAATCGCCGCCGCGGCTAGTGCGCCTCCGAGTTCAGAGTAGTTGAGTTGCTTCTGCCCAGAATCAGAACGCGTAATCAGCACTCGCCCAACGGCATGTTCGCTGCGCCTCCAGAAGCCGCCGTGCCCGAGTTGATAGTAGCGGGGATCCTGGTGCAGAAGCGAAGGAAATACCGCGCTGGCCATGAAGTTTTCAATGGCATTGTCCCCATACGCCGTACCGTAGCGCTTCGCATACCCCTGTATCCCCTGCCCATACGTTGGATTGCTGTTGCTAGCTTGATTGATCCCAGTCACAAAACCGATGAGAACGAATTCGAACGGGTCAAAGACCCCCCGCGCCGTAACTTTAAATTTTTGTCCCGCCGTCAGCGGTGGAATGTCGCCGGCGTTTTCCAACGTGAGGAAGTTTGGCATGGTCCAAAGAATGCGGTCGTTGGATGTGCCTTTTTGCGGCTCTTCGGCCGGCTGTTTCTGCTGGGAATCTGGACTGTCCTGCTGCTCGCAGGTGAATTCAACAGTCGGTTGCAAAAGCTGGCATACCGCTCCATCCATCTGCGGCAGGAAACCAACATTCGGCTCCTGCGCTCCGCATGGCCGGGCAAGCAACCAGAGCGCAGCTATGGCGATCCAAGGAACACAGAATCGCATGCGGAATAGCACTTACTTACCCCTTTACGGAACCATAGCGGCTAGTTCACAGCCGCTGGTTCATTCTTTGTATGATGCGCTTGCAGCTCAATTGGGCGCAGGGAAATCTCCCGGCCAGACGCAACTTTTTCAAATTCTGATGTATCTGTTCCGCAGGTCCATTTATCCAATATTTGTCGCCGGGGGACGGCCTTTGCCTTGTTCAGCTGCCGTGTTCGCTGTAGGAGGTGCGGAACGATCAGGAAAGGCACAGGCGTCTTCTGCTCGGGGTTGTGGACCAAGCGCGCCCGGTCATCCTAATCAAAGTTGAGGTCTACTTCATGTCGCCACTGGATCAAGCGCTCCCAACGGTCCCCTCTCAGCCTTTCCGCCTCGACGTACCATTACATAATCTGCTTCAGCAACCTTCGCAGCGCCCGGCGCCTCGCTCTTCCAAGGAGCCCGTGGCGCTTCCCGTCCCCGTCTTCCCTCAGCACCCGGAACTTCTCCACGAGTTGGACACGGCCGACATTGTCGCTCACGATCACGTGTTGCGCACCGGCAAAAGGCAGTGGCCTGTTTCTCGCATTCTCCAAACCATGCGAGGCTGGATGGTGCCGTACTTCAAATCACGCGTTGTGCCTGGAGATTTCCAGCCGATCATCGCCTATCTATTCACTGAATGGAAATGCAATCTCGATTGCCACTACTGCTGGTCGTACGACAATCGCGTAAAGGGAATGAGCGAGGAAACCGCTCGCCGCGCCATCGACTGGCTGGAATCCACTCCTTGCCGTGTGCTGGCTCCTACGGGCGGAGAACCCTTGCTGCGGCCCGATTTTGTCCACAAGGTCATTTACTATGCCGCGAAAAAAGATTTCTGGGTCTATCTGGCCACGAATGCCCGTCTGCTTCGGCCGGAAGTTACCGATCGTCTCGCCGATGCAGGAATCGCCACGATTAACTTCGCCGTCGACGCAATCAAGGAAAAGCCCGGTCTCCCGAAAGCGTTTGAGCACGTTAGTTCATATTTCGATTACCTGGTGAGGCGACAGTACCGCTACGGCTATACCGTCTTCTTCAACACAAATATTTGCCGCACCAACATCGACGACGTCAAGCAACTCGTGGAGATTGCTCACGACAACGGGATTTCCCTCACTTTCCACATCAACGAAGCTCCCATGATGGAGCAATCCCACTTCAAGCATTTACACGAGAACGACACCTACATTCGCCCGGAAGATTTTCCCATGGTCGATGATCTGCTGGACTGGCTGATCGACAAACAACGTCAGGGATACAAAATGGTGGATTCCATTCCACGCTTGCAGAACATGAAAGGGTTTATGCGTGGAGTCGGCGAGCATTGGGGATGCCGAGCCGGTCAAAACTGGCTGATCATTCGCACCGACGGAACCCTCGCGCCCTGCTTCCCCATGTACAACGCGAATTACGATTGGGGCACGGTGGAAAATCAGAAGTTCGACCTCAAACAACTGGCAGAAATGAAGAAAGGCTGCGAGCCCCACTGTTTCTCAACGCTCGGATATAACGTTGCTTATTGTTACGATGCGGCGCGAGTCATGAAGTGGCTTCTCAAACAGGCGCGCAACGGATTCCAGGGTGTCACTGGCAGTTTCGAATAGCTGTCGGCTCCAGCGATCCCAGTTTTGGGCGAAGCCCTTTAATTCAGGACAGCGTCATTCCATGGCCTATTCGCCAACGGGTAGCCAAGGAAGTGTCTGTTTATGCGACGCAACCCTTTCCAGCGCGGTTTCTTCATCGGCGCGAGATCGAGTTCAAGAATTCGCTCAGAAAAGGTTCTCGGACCTCAGTCCTCTCTTGGATCTGCGCTCCTGTCATAGGGTTCAACCATGTTCGGCTCCAGATAATCTCAACCTCCCTACACTGGATCAGTAGCGACTGGCCCGAGGACCGGCGCGATGCTCGTTTGCTGCTCACGTTGTTGCCTTCTGAGCCTGGTGCACCATTCGGCCAAAGGAGAAGGGATTGATACGCAACAGCCGCTGGAGAAACATAAAACGCCGAGAGCAACACCGCGAAAAGGATGCGGCGCAAGGTCAGGTTCACGGTTTCCAAGTTCAGCTTCTCCGTTTTACAGATTTATCCGATGCCGTGCATTTCAACATGTTATCTTCGCTTTGCAAGGGTTCGTTGGTTCTGACCCGGAGCAAAGTCAGGCGGAAGTGTCCGCGGAAGTTGTTATGTACGTTTCTTTACCGTTTCGAACGCCCGCTGCGGATCTCGAGCACCGTGGAAAATGTGGAGGATATCTGTCCCGCGGCCCGTATTTCGATAGTAGATTAAATACTTTCCTGCCGGGAAGCACCACACACCGGAAGCGATGTCGCTTGTAGATTTGCCCGCCTTTGGATGATCTCCGAGGAGCCAGAAACGCTCTGCAATCCTATCAACTATTCGATCCGCAGCCTCGAGACTTGCCCGATCCGCCCAATATAAGAAGATCTCCTCTAGATCAAGCTGAGCATCCTCTGAAATGCGGTAGAGCATTACTTGCCGGAGGCCTTCCGGGCAAGGAGCTTGCGCCCTCTCGCCTTCACTCCATCGGCAAGCTGCTTTAGTCCTTCGCGTCCTTCATATTCTACGAATTTACCTGCCTCAATGCTCTCGATGCTGGCACGTACTCGCCGGCGAATGCCGTCAAGCTGCTCCTCAGTAAGATCGGTGAGAATGTCCTCTACTGTTGGCTTTGCCAACCGCAATGCGCGCTCGTCGTCCTCTTCCATGCGCCGCAACGCTTCGCGGACAACTTCGCTCGCATTGTTGTAGCGGCCACTCTTCACTTTCTTGCGGACATAACCGGCAAGTCGATCGGTGATCGAGACGTTCATTTGGTCCATCGACGGTCTCTTAGCTCCCAAACATTCTCTCTTAAAGCTATCGCTAAAATCCTCTTGATGTCAATCTTTGACATACATGTATTGGACTGGCACAACGCAGCAGGGTGATGCAATTCCCCAGCGGGGTTCGTTATCTGGCAAACGTGATTGACGGGAAGGTGACTTTGTACGCAAAGAGGCAGTGAACCGGGGCAACCAGAAACGGCACGCCCCTACGCCTGGCGAATGTTCTGGAGGACAATCTTCAACCCATTTTGCGGAAGCTAAAGCTGCTCCAACCGGGCATGGGATGCACGCGTTTCGGCGGATTTCTCATCTCGTTTATTCAGGGGTGAGCCGTTAGGTCATTCGAGACTGGTGTGGCCGTTCTTCCGACAGGATGAACGGCCGCTATCCGAAGATGCTGCGCCAACATCGCGCACCCGAAATGGCGAAAGTGAAGCCGTTGCTGGGTCGAAGTTGGACCCCAGTTGGTAGAACTGGTAGAGAGGAGAGTGGCACGTCAGTGCAAGCGGCTGTAAAATAAAGATCTAAGTTGCCCGTTCCCCGGTAGCTCAATGGTAGAGCATCCGGCTGTTAACTACGCAGCCGGATACCATAAACCCTTGTTTTGGCGTCGATTAGCTACCAAGCTATCTTCTCTAGCTGTTCCGCGCCCGTGCCCCAACCTTTTCGCTTCGGTTCGCTTCAAACGATCGGACCATCTCGTCTGAACAAGAAATCAGCACGGCCAAGAGAATGGGCGCGAAGGCCTTGACTCTGCCCACTAGCCATGTGCCCATGCTCTCGCAACCTGAAAAGGTCGCTGCTTTCGTGATTGTGGACGCCGCTTAGCTCGGTGCAACTGCCTCCGCCGCCCACTAGAACATGTGCAAACACCTTCACTCCAGCGCCGGTGTCAGGCTTAGGCACTAGGGCGGGTGGTTGCAAGTTTGGTTCGCAGCCGGTTGGCCGGGTTCAGAAAGCCTCGGCGAATCTTCGTGCGCGCACCTCGAGCTACCTCAATCCCCTGCCCTGCACGAATAGCCATTTAACGCCGCTGCACTGAGAGCACCTCTTGTACTCCTCGAATCCTGTGCCGGCACACGTTGGACACCTCTCCCAGTCCTTCTCCCCAGTTACACCTTGGTTTGTGCCTTTGCATTGTCTGCTGTTGCCTACCATACGCCGACAGGGAGTGTTCGCGAGGGCAATGTTGTACCCAACCGCTCCACAGTCGGCGCAACGTGTAACCGGCGGAAATTGGCTCGGTTGCATGACGCAATCATAGCGCCAAGCTCGACAAATAGCAGCATTACCCAGGCTTAACCGCTGGGCGCCTGTCAAAAATCTAGCGACTGTTCCGCGGCTCTCCAACCCGAATCCTTCGCGCCTCTCGGCGTGCTCTGCCATTCTGCGTCTTAACCCAGAAGAAAACTCCATTCTCAACTTCCTCAGCGCGTCCTCCACGATACTATCTTCCCCTAGTCCGTTGCCGGTGCCTTCTGCCGTGCTCTACCGCACAGTCTCCGCGACACTCCACACCGCTGTCTCCGCCCATTCAATCCCATAAGGCCTGCCTCCGCCGCAACCACAAGCGGCTTCCTTCTAGCGGCCACAACGAGGGCAGCTAAAGTCTTTGCGTTCAAAACCGGGTGAGGTTTCAACGAACGCAGAATTTGCTCGTCGATATCCTTAAAAACAAGCGCGACAGCAACCGGACGAGTCACTCTAGAGGAAGACGCTCGCGACGTAGCGTGCAAGATTATAGGTTGGCAATTACTTCCGGGTAGCCGACAAGGACTAAGCCGCTGGCGCGGCGGACGCTACGCGTGGGGCGAGCGGAAAAGTTGGGTAGCTGAAGTAGTGTGGGTCGCGGAGAAAGGAGACTCCTGTGACCCGTTTACGCAAAATCATGCTGGAGGAACTCCAGCGGCGCAACTACTCTGCCATCACAACGCGCAATTACCTGCGAGTCGTGGCGGACTTCGCTAAGTATTTTGGCAAGTCCCCCGACAAGCGCGGCCCCAACGAACTTCGGACCTATCAAGCCTATCTGTTGCAAGACCGCAAGCTGACACCCGGCACCGTGGTCAACCAGGTCGCGGCCCTGCGATTCTTTTTCGTAAAAACACTCAAGCGCCACCAGTTCCGCGATTTCTTGCCCTACCCTCAGGACCGGCGCCGACTGCCGACGGTATTGAGTCGGGAGGAAGTCTCGCGCCTGATCAATGCAGCAGGGACACTGTTTCGACGCACACTGCTGATGACCCTCTACGGCACCGGCATGCGCCGCGCAGAACTCGCTCACCTCAAGGTGGGCGATATCGATAGCCAGCGGATGATCATCCGCGTGGTGGCCGGCAAAGGCGGCAAAGATCGCGATCTACCTCTAACTCCAGCCCTGCTGGAGATCCTGCGCGAGTACTGGCGCTGGCGGAAAGCGAAACTCTATCTATTCCCCACGCGCACCTGTCGCCGAAAACTCGATCAGCCGATCTCGGATAAAACCGTGTGGATCGCCTGTAGCGAGGCCGCGCGCCGGGCTGGCATCAGCAAACGCATCACTCCCCACACGCTGCGTCACAGTTGGGCGACACACTTGCTAGAAGCCGGCACCGACCTGCGCACCATCCAGGTTCTGCTCGGTCATGGCGACCTGGAGACTACCGCTCAGTATCTGCATCTGTCGCAGCGACACTTGCACGCGGTTACGAATCCGCTGGACAGCCTCTCTTTGTCCAGTGCCCAGACCATCAGCCGCACCTTTAAGCGCAAGAACTAAAGGATGACGCGGCCCACCCTGGAGGTGGCCGACATCCTACGCGCTCAGGGCGATCGCTTCCTGGACCGCTATCGATCCAGCTTTGATTTCCAGCAACTCAAAGCGTTTCGTGCCATTCAGCGCTGCCGCACCGCAGCACTGGGTGGCCACCGGGATGCGTGCCTACGCTGCGGACATCAGGTCATCTCTTACAACTCGTGCATTATGGGGAGTTTTTTCTAATGGGGAGTGGCACAGCAAGAAAGGCGTGCTGTACACGAAGCCAAGCCCTTTCGACTCTCCATTAAGGCTTGACCTTCAGAAGGGCGAGCAATTTGTCAGGCGGTCGGAACTTGCCCTTGCGAAGACTTGGCGGCACGACCGCCTCGATAGCCTCTAGCTTCTCGCTAGGATCGGCTCGAACGTAGACTTCCGTCGTGGTCAAATCACTATGCCCCAACCACAACGAAACTTTTCGAATGTCCTTTGTTGCTTGCAGCACGATCATTGCGCAGGTATGCCGAAGCACGTGGGGCGAGACTTGTTTGCTGCGCAGCGTTAAGCATTTTCGGTTCGCCGTTTCGGTGTGACGCCGCAGGACGTATGCAACTCCCCATCGACTGAAGGGCGTACCGCGGGCGTTTACAAAGAGTTCAGGCGATGCGACCTGTCCGCGAATGGCCAACCAAGCGCGCAGTGCCGCAGCCGTCGTCTTCCAAAGAGGCAGCGCGCGTTCACGGCGGCCCTTGCCTCGCACGCGGATACTCGCTGACTGAGGCGCGACATCGTCGGTGCGCAAACCTGTCAGTTCGGAGACTCGGAGGCCCGCGCACACCGCCAGGTGCAATATGGCTCGGTCTCGAACTCCCATTCGCGTGGATGGGTCAGGAGCGTCGAGCAGGGCCTGCGTTTCTTCCTGGGCCAAATACGGCACCAATCGATGGTCGGTTTTCTTGAAGGGGATCGCCAAAACGCGGCGAACCTGTCCGACGGCGGCTGGTTCATGGTGCTGCAAAAACCGGAAGAACGAACGGATGGCAGCCAAACGGATGTTTCGTGTCTCTGCGGAGTTGCCACGTGCGGTCTCCAGATGTTCCAAGAAGGAGCTGATCAGCGACGCGTCTAACTGCTCCCGCATGAGAGCTGATGGCGCCACTCTGAGCTTCTGGGACGCGAACTCGAACAGAGACTGGAAGCTGTAGGCGTAGGAGTCGCAAGTATGGGGGCTGACACCTCGATGGCGAACAAGATGCTCACGAAAGAAGGCTTCCATGTGCGGTGCGAGAGGAGTCATGGCCGCACTCCTTGCGCAAAGCCCTCGGCGACGACGGCGATGTCGCGCAAAAGCTCAGGCGTGGTTTCCAGGTACCAGTAGGTGGCGTTGATGTTGACGTGACCTAAGTAGGTAGCCAAAGCCAACATGTGCTGCCCGATTCGTCGGCGGCCAGTCGGAGACGACTCCAGTGCCCGAACCGCGAACGTGTGACGAAGCTCATGAATACGCGGCCATCGACCGCGGGAGGGCTTGATCCCCGCGGATTTCAGCAGGCTCCGGAACATGCTGTGAACTTTCCAGTACACGAGTGGTTGCCCGTCATCCGAAACGAAGACGTGAGCGCCAGCGCTTCGCGTTTCTTGACGGTGCGTCAAGTAGCGAGCGAGCCCCGTCACCGCGGTGTCGTGCAACGGCACCAATCGGGTTTTCTGGAACTTGGTTTTGCGAATCAGCAAACCGTCTGGAGTGATGTCGGAGACCAGCAGATGCAACGCCTCAGAGACTCGCAGGCCGGTTGCTGCCAATAGGCTGATCAGGGTCGCATATGTTTTGGGCCGCAGCGAGTCGGGCGATGGAAGCCTCATGGCGGCAAGAACAAGGTCGGCAATCTCGTCGCGCGAATAAATGTGCGGGACGCGACGCGCCTTCCGATAGCCGAAGTAGTTCATCGCTGGCGATTCGTGCCTGGAGTCCTCCGCGCGAAGGTACTGAGCAAAGAGGCACACGGTCTGGTAGCGGACGTGTCGTTGCGCGACAGATCTCGCTTGGCTGGCCCAGTGAATGGCTGTTGCTGTGCGGATATGCGTTTGCTTTTGATTGGTCGCGAACCCTGCAAAGCTGCGCAGGAGATATTCGGTATTGCTGAGAGTGAAGCCGACGGCACGCCGCACGGCAAGATAGGTTTCGACAGCCGCGATCATCGAATTACCCCCGGCCACGGCTGAGCGATCTGTTTGAGTAGCGCGACATCCGCCTTGGCGTAGTAGGCGGTCATGTCGATGCTGCGGTGACGGAGGACCAGACCGGCCTGATCCAAGGGCACACCATTTCGCAACATCTCGGTGGCGGCGGTGTGACGCAGCAGGTGGGCACCCTTGGCAGGAGCTGCGATGCTGGCGCGTTTGAGCGCGTGTCTCACCACGGACGAGACACCATCTCCGGACGCAAAGGGCTGGTAAGGAGCGATGCTTCGAACAAACACGTGATCCGTATCGATGTTCGTGGGCCGCCATTCCAGATAGCGGAGCACCGCATCGCCGACATCCTGCGGAAGCGGTAGCCGTACCTGGTATCGTCCTTTCCCTATCACTTGCAGCGTGCCGCCATTCCAGTCGATGTCCGTGAGACGCAGCTGCGCTACGTCTCCGGCGCGCAATCCTAATCTCACCAACATGAGTACAATCGCCCGGTCACGAAGACGTCCGGGATCTGCACCATCACAGGCAGCGATCAGACGGTTCACTTCTTCTGCGGATAGACAGTGTGGAAGCTTGGCCAGCCGCCAGTGAGCGACAGCGGGGATCGCGAGGGCGAGATCGTCACGGGATTCACCCTGGAAGTTGAGATACCGCAAAAACGCCCGGAGGGAGGTAATCAGCTTCTGTGTGGTCGGAGCTCCACATTGGCTGGCACGTTGTAGAAGAAAGTTGCGTACGGCATGTGCAGTCCATTGACCGACATCCTCGCCGAGGGCCTGGAGCAACTCCGCGGCGCCACGAGCGTACAGCCGAAGCGTTGGCGGCTTCACCCCGCGATGCGTTGGAAACCAATCGCGGAAGGCAGTGACAAGAGCTGGATCGGCGTTCTCTTCCCGAACTGGTTCACTCGGGCAGATGCCGCAGCCCACCAGGCGTTGATGGAAAAGCTTCACTCCAAAACGCGCGTGATAGGCGATCTTTGCTCTCTGGTAGTGAGGGCACCGACAACCGCGAAGATGGCCGACAAAAGCATGAAGCGTGTTGAAATCGATGTCTGCCAGAACGCTGCCCCTCCGTTGAACGAAGTAGCCGAGATGGGCGACGGCTCGAATGTATCGAACGGCGCTGGCTAGAGCGTATCCTTCGCGTTCGAGGTCATCTGCGAACGCGTCTATGTGTGGTCCACTGATTCCACTCCGCAAGCGTCTCAGCGTCTTGGGCGCGGAGAAGTATTTTTCTAGCATAGGCTCTCCTTGTTGAGCAGTGGCCATGGCTGGCCGCATCAACGTAGCAAAGCCCCTGAAGTTATGGTGAGTCGCCACCCGCCCAACCCTGTTCGAAAAGGCCGCCCTGCGCAGGTTCTCGCGCTCCACTCCCCATTAGAAAAAACTCCCCATAATGCACGATAATGGAGAGCTCTCCATTACCTGCAGAAATCGGCACTGCCCCAAGTGCCAGGCCCAAGCACGCCAACGCTGGCTGACGGCCCGCGAACGAGAACTCCTGGCCACCAGCTACTTTCATGTGGTGTTCACTGTGCCTCATGAACTCCATGTGCTGGCCTTGGACAACGCGCGTTTGTTCTACGACCTGCTGTTCACCGCTAGTGCGCAAACTTTGCTGGAGATCGCCGCCGATCCCAAGCACTTGGGAGCAAAGATCGGCGTGATCAGCATTCTGCACACCTGGGGGCAAAACCTGTTGCTGCATCCCCACATTCACTGCGCCATTCCTGCGGGCGGAATATCGCCAGACCAACGTCGTTGGATCCGCCCTCAGTATGCTTTCTTCTTACCCGTGAAGATCCTCAGTCGCGTCTTTCGTGGGAAATTCTTGGCCGGTCTGAAATGCCTCTACCGCAGCAAAAACTATACTGCGCCGGCCCAGCAGCGGCTCTGGCCGACTCTGCGCAGTTCTCGAAACTGATCCGCCGCCTGCACCGCCATGACGGGGTGGTCTATGCCAAGCCCGCTTTCGGTGGCCCTCTTCAAGTGCTGCGCTATCTGGGTCGTTACACCCATCGTGTGGCCATTTCCAATCATCGCTTGCTGGCCTTCGAACAAGAGCGCGTCACTTTTCGCTGGAAGAATTATGCCCGCGGCGGCAAACAGGGCCAGATGACCCTGGTCGCCACGGAGTTCTTACGTCGCTTCTTTCTGCACGTGCTCCCCAAAAGATTCGTGCGCATCCGTCACTTCGGGTTTCTGGTGAATCGCTCGCGCGCTTCTAGCCTCGTGCTGTGCCGGCAACTGCTAGCCTCCAACTCCTCGGCGCCCGCAGAAACCGGAACGTGCCAAGTTCCCTCCGAGAGTTCTACCCTCTGGCACTGCCCGCGTTGCGGCGCAGCCATGATCGTGATTCAGAGGTTTACCACTGCAGAGTTATCAACATGTGCTTACTTCGATTCTTCGTAGCGCTTTCCTTAGTCGCGCCTTGCAGACGTGCTCCCACACGCCGATCCATCCGTGTGTTCCCTCCCTGTCCACACGCTCTCACGCAACTTTCCGTGCGGACTCTTGCAGGCACTTGCGGTGCTGTCGCCGATCTCTGCGGGACTTTCCCCGTTCGCCGCTGCTCTTCCAGCTCTCGACTCGGTACCAAACTGCCATTCAAATCCCATAACTCAACGCGTCCGCCGCAAACGCCAGCGGCTTCCTCCTAGTCTCCTTATCGAAAACGCCTCGGAGTTACTTCTTGCCCTTCCAGATCACTACTTGGCCGAGGCGTTTCCGATCAAGGCTAGCGACAAACAGGGAGTCAGGTTGGCTTGGAGGTAGGGGTTCGGAAAGGCTTTGATGGAACTCAGTTCGTTAGCGGGCTATTTTTGAAAGTGTCACGAGTGCGCGCCTTCGCTCTAAGAGGTGCTTTGGAGGGAGGGCGTTTGTATCAGCATCTTGCTCTGTTGGCAGCGGCCAGGGTGGTTGGGGTCGGTGAATTCGAGCAGTTCGATGGGCGCGCCGTTTTCGACTATGAATGCGACGCGGACGCCGTCGGATGGGCTGTTAGGAGGAATCAGGATTTCGCGGCCAGCAAGCTCGGAGGCGAGATCAGCCACTTCAAACGCGACGTGCGGAACGTGCCGGACGAGATCAGGGACCGCTGCCTCCGCTTCGAAACGCATCCACTCCACGCCGAATTCGCTTTTCTCGTGGCTGACGACAAAGACTTTCAGGTGTTTCAAGTGGGTCTCCCCAGGCTTCGCTTCGGTGGTGGGAATTCCGATGTGATGGTACCGGCGCATTGTTTTTCGCTTTCCGTGGAATTGGCACCAATTCTACGCTATCGTTACCGCGTTTGAAACCGCGCCCTCGTGGCCGGACTTTTGAGGCACGAAGTCAATTGTACTTCACTGGTTTTGGCGCAAGTCAGATTCGGAATGGATGACGAGCAAACGGGAAATTATATGGCGGCGGATCGGCGTTGAACTCGGAGTTGGAGCCCTAAGGGCACATTCACCCAAAAAACACGTCGCCAGCCTAAGGTTTGCGAGAGAATCCCGCCGACCACCGGACCGAGCGTGCTGGCGAGGGCAAAATTGGCGCCGAACCAGCCTTGAAATCTCCCCCTCTCTTTCGGAGAAACGGAGCACGCCGCGGAGCCTGCAACAAAGATTCCGAGAGCCCAAATGAGCATGCGCTTACGTCCGAATGCATCTCCCATGCGGCCGTACAAGGGAGCAGCAACTGTCGCTGTCAGCAGATACGCGGTAACTATCCATGCGAGATAGGAAAGCCCGCCAAGCGAGCCCGCAGTCGCGGGCAAGGCCGCGGCGATGATCGTTTGATCGAGCGCACCAAAGAACATGGAGGGAGCCACGCACAAGAACGCATGGCGAAACTGCACGCTCTTTTCTTCCGGCAGAGGAGAGGGGACATTCGCAATTTTGGCGCCGACCGGCACGATCATTTCGCTCCATTCAGCTTTTGAAAGCATCATCCTGGATGAATCATCTCTCGCGCGTACGCGAGACCCATTCCAATAGCCTCCGCCATTCGCCACAACAACAGCTCGCGCGACCTCGTACGTTTCGTGGCGGGTCCAGTCGCGCTAGAATTCCAAAAGAATTTGTATCCAGCTTGTCAGGCGAGCACCAGCTTGCACCAATCTTCGCAGGGCGAGTTCATGGCTCTGTAGGGTCAAGCCGCCGCAAGCGTCGCCCACAACGAACACTTCGAAACCATCCCTTCAGCGCTGAGAGCGCCGGGAAAGATACACAGGCTTCCGTGAGGAACCCTGCCACGATCAGTCGCCTGCGGTTGGTCGCGACGACCGCATTTCTGGCCGTGTCATCCCTCCCAGACGTTCATGCTTCTGCGCTCGATAGGTTTTACGGCCGGAAGAGCCTCCTGCAACGCCAGAAGCAAGGGACCGCTGTAGACTCGGGATGCGGATGTCGACGCGATGACCGGAACCTTGAAAACAACCGCGGTTTGTGCCAATCCCACAGCATTGTTGACCACGAGTTGCCGTGGGATGGACTCAACACCAAAACCGAGACCCGCTTGAAAATCGACCAGCGACATCGCGCATTCTTCGGGTTTCAATAACACGTCCGCTGCACTCATGAGACTGCTCCTAGAATTTGTAACCAGCCCAGAGCGCCCAGTAATTCAAGTTGCGTCCTGGCTCAGTCTGCTTCAAAAATTTGCCTGCGTAAAAAATCCCGTAGTCTACTTGGAACCATAGATGACGAGTGGCCTGCCAGCGCATCTCGACCCCAGGCCGGTCGCCGACAAACCGTGCGTTACTATTTCCAGACGGCCTGATTAGCATTCCAGGAACGGAATAAACACCGTCTTGTAAGCTTTGACGCCAATAGAAAATCCAGTCTGTCGAGACGGTGATCCCGTGTCCCCAGTCGGTTAACACGCGAGGATGCAGGTCTCTAAAGTTGAGCGGGCCAGGACCGGTATCGGCAATTACGCCAAAGTAATTCCCGATTGGAAAGAGCGGATAAAACGTGCCCAGCGTGTTGCTTCTCGGATTGTCACCACTGGAAATATCGGCTTTGAGGCTGAATCTTGGCTTAAGCCGCCAAGTGGGAACCGTGTAACCCGTATCGCTTGCCACGGTCCATGCTTCGATGCCTGCAGACCCGAAGCTTCCGAATTGCCAAACACCTTCGTCATCAAAATCCCATCCGGGTTTCTCTTGTGCCACTGGGCGAGAGAACCTTGTTCCCAAGCTTTGCCGCTACTCGGAGCTGTCCCCCGCTGATAAGTCGCTTGTGCGCGATTAAGACCCAAGTAGTAGGCGTCGATAGAAACTCCGCGGGACAACGGCCTCCATCCGTACACCCCCCAAAACTCCACTTGATGATTTGGATAGTCATCAAAGAATCCAAAGTTGTCCAAACGAGGTCGCCCGGCGAAAGCGTCGATGCGCCACGACCCCACCTTATTTAGTAACCGGAATCCGATAAAGCCCAGACGAACATTCGGGCCTTCACGCACGTCGATCAGCCGTCCCGCTCCATACTCAAACTCTTGTATGCCGACGCGTAAGGTTAGCCAGTTGTGGTCACCTGCGGTAGCAAGATCTAAAAACGCGTTCTGGAAATCTAACTTCTTCTCATCGATAGGGCGAGGGCCACCTGTCCTGAAAGACTCCAGACCAGATTTGAATTGAACAAAGGTCCTAACATGCTTACCGAAGTGCGCGTCAAAACCCAACACGTAGCGTTCAAGGAAGAAGTTGTTCCAATACGGCTGTTGACCCCAGTTATTGTTGCCGGTCTGCTCCCAAACTTCACGAGCCTCACCGCTAATCGTAAGAAACCAGTCATTGCGCCCGCGACGAAGGCGAATGTATTTGATGGGATCCCAAAAATCCTGCCGAAGCTTGGGGTCGGCCAGGAAGCTCCAATCCTCGTCTTGCCTGAGCAGATGAAAGCTGCGGTCCGGGCTTGGGGAATCGGCAATCGAGGTTGATTGTCCACATGAGCAGACTACATTGAAAAAAGCGTCAACACCAATGCAGTGAAGGCTCGGATTGACTTTGCTCGCTCCACTTCGCCCTTCTATCTAGCGTTTTGCCGTTGAATGGATCTCTGCGATATATCCTCCCGGGAATTGCACAATGGCGGAGGTTCGCTGCTCGGCTGTGAAGGGAGCAACCAATATTTCCACTCCAGCCGCCTTTGCCTTCCCTAGAGTGTCCGCCAGGTTTGACACTTCATACCCAGTCATTTCCCGCCCGTAAGGATATGGAAGATGCCCATCCGTCACGAATACCGCCAGCGTTCCGAAAGTGGATTCAATACGAATTCGCCGATAGGTGTCGCCAGGCTTGCCAATCTCAATGCCTGGAGCGCGTGGATTGTCAGAGACGATTTTTCCGCGAGAAAAAGCGCTGAAACTCCGCGTGAGATCCTCCGCGCGATCCGCCGAAACATAAACCCGATTCTCTGGGATGGTCTCCAGTGCTTTGTAAGAGGGAGCAGTTGTATGCCAATAGAGCTGCGTGTTGACGCCGCCCGGCCACTGGATGATCGCGTCTCTCCCAATAGGGTCGTTGAAGGGAGCGACGAGGACATCCGCACCGGTTGAGCGAGCTGCGCGAATAGCCGCATCCAGGTCCGTGACAAGATAGCCCGTGCGCTCCAGGCCAAACGGATATGGAATGGGCGTCTTGAAACCAAACACTGATATTGACCCAACAGGAGTCAATACCAATTGCGACATTGTGCTGCTCGGCGTCGGAGTCACCGTAAACACGCCTTGTTTCGTGGCGGTGCCGCCGAACGTAGCCAACAGGCTCGAGACGAAGCGGTCAAACTGGTCCGGCGCGACATAGACATGGGTCGTATCGTACTGCGGTCCGACCGCAACGTCCCGCGCTGCCGCAGTAACCTGCGCGAGAACGGGGGCAGAATTTTGCCAAGTCCACAGACGGCTGCCTGCAACAAGCACAACGATCCCGAAAAACATCGCTCCAAGCGCTCTACTTCTTTGCATCGCAATGCTCCTCCTGTTTTGATGGCAGGTATGGCAAAAGCCCCGGCGAGCCTCCCATATGATTCGTTGACGCCTTCTCAGTCTGTGTGAGCGTGAGGCTGCGGCTGCGCCACCGGTTGCGCACTCGCCGGCCGATCCCAATGCTTAGCCACGAGGCAAACCGAAGCAGCGTGTGCGAGACTGATCTTTTTTGCAAGAATCCAGCCGCCGAGTTGCTCCCCGAGCACCATTCCCAGAAGGCCGAGCAGAGCCACAATGGGCGGCGCCGGGCTTTTTACGCGGATTACTCCATACAGAACGCCGACAAACAGGCCCACAAGAAATGAAACGAAGAGTACCTTCATGCAGAGCACTCCTTCCCTGTTTTCTGAATCCGGCGATGGAGACTAAAGCATTAGAACGCGAAACAATCGCAACCTAGTTCCCATAGCCCCAAGTCTCCCAAAACAGGCAGGTGCCAGCTCTTTTCCTGTTGGGAGTGGTTCGGCAGATGGGTGCAGACAGCGGAGTGGGAGGCCCCTAGAGCCTGATCCGAAGGCTTCGCATATCCGCCATACTGTTTGACGGGAGACCAGTCCGGACTCACGGGCAGGGCTGGCGGTGCGAGTTCGGAGAATTCAGCAGTGGCGTAAACGACCTTCCCGCCAACGACTGTGAGGACCGATTCAAGTTGCTTAATGTCCTCTTCCCGGATGGAAAAGTAGTCCGCCGAAAGGACGGCGAAATCCGCCAGTTGTCCCGGCGCGAGCGCCCCCTTCTTGTCGTTTTCCGTCGAGAACCAACTGCTCCCGAGCGTGTAGAGCTTCAAAGCTTCGTCTCGATCAAAGCTATTCTCAGAGGGGTAGAGACTCAAGCCCCCGATCGTCTTACCGGTGACGAGCCAGTAGAGCGAGAGGAATGGATTGTAACTCGACACTCGGGTCGCGTCCGTGCCGGCTCCGACGGGAACACCCATTTCAAGCATGCGCCGAATGGGCGGCGTGCGCTTCGCCTGCGGCGCACCATAGCGTTCAACGAAGTATTCGCCCTGGAAGGCCATGCGGTTCTGGATGGCAATGCCCCCACCAAGCGCCTTCACGCGTTCGATGTTGCGATCCGTGATCGTTTCGCAATGATCGAAAAACCAATGCAGGCCGTCAAACGGAACCTCCCGGTTCACCTCTTCGTAGACATTCAAGGCCCTTTCGATCGTTTCGTTGTAGGTTGTGTGCAAACGAAACGGCCAGCGGTTTTCGACGAGATGACGGACCACGGCTTTCAGTTCACTCTCCATGAGGCAAGCATGTCCGCATTGATCTGTTCGGTTGGTGCTTATGCGACTTTCCCCTTCTCAGCACTTGGCTGTGCTTTGGCCTGCTTTGCTTTGATGAGGGCGGCCGAGGATGCTCCTTCGAGCGACAATCCATAGCCGACTTCACGCACAATGCGCTCCTTCAACGGTTGAATAAAGTGGATGCGCGTGTTGCGGCGCGTAACTTCCGGCGCTTTCAGATACAATTCGGCGAGTTCGCGCACCCGGCTGAGCGCCTTACCGCTCGGCACAACTTCGGCAACCACTCCCCATTCGTAAGCGGTACGCGCCGGGAGCGGCTGTGGGTTCAGCAGGAACGCCTCCGCTCGTCCCGCTCCAGCGCGATAACTCCAGGTGGTAAAGATTCCGTCGCCGGGCGCAACGCCCGCGGAGAAGTGGGCCACATCCTGGAAGGTCGCACCATCCGCCGCCACAATTACATTGGCAAGTAGCGCGTAGTCTGAATGCACATGGGCACGTCCCTCGATAGCCGCGATGACCGGCACTCGTATGTTGGCTATGTTTTCCAAAACCTGAACGCCTTCGTCGTGAACCTGACTCCAGACGCCGGGATCGGTGACATCGCCGAAAGAGGACCAATCGACATCTGTAATGAACTCCCCACCTGCGCCCGTCAGGATTACGATCTTGTTCGCCCTATCTTGCGCAATCCGGTAGAAGGCATCGACAAATTCTGTGTGAGATTGCGCGGTCATGATGAACGGTCCGCCGTTGGTGTGGAATTCAACGACGAGCACACCCTTGGCATCTCGCGCGAGCTTCAGACTGCGATAGGAATCGAAGTAGTTGGCCTTAAGTGCATTCATAATATTTTCCTCTCTGTCTCGCCTCAGAGTTTCGGACGGGTGTTAGCTCGCTCAGAGAAAATCTTGCTGATGACCGAAAGATCGTGATTGGCGTCCATATACCGTTGGCGATGGCAATCCCGATGCCAAATATTTTTTTTCCGCTAACTGATTGATCCTTAACTGCACCGGTGCAGGCAAAGCGCGAAGCGCGGCTCAAGTGTCAAAACTGTCAAAAATTAAAACCTTGACACTGCGGACCCCAACTTCATGGACGCAACGTCGTCGTAATCGTCGACACCGTGATTTTCCCGAGGTTCATTTCGACCGTCGCTTCGACGCGAGTTGCTTTAAGACTTCCTTCGTAAAGACGCCACACTGGAATCTGGCATGATCGTCGATCAGTTCCAGGAGAGCATCTTCCCCGGCTGTGCTGATGGCACTGAGGTTTGTGATATCGATGACAAGTTCACGGCCGTCAAGAAGCTCTTTGGCCTTTGTGTACTCGCTAAGGAATTCGGCTACCCAAGGCTCAACGAGAATACCTTCGACCACCAGTCGGCATTGGCGTGGGCTGTTAATGACAGAGATCTTCAACATGCCACACTCTTCCTTGTAGGTCCGAGAGTGCAACACGCCCCCCAAACTTTGCAGCTGTAACTACTTTAGATTTCAGGACGGTATTGAAATCGGCAGGAATGAAGTCGAACGTGTCAATCTATGAGTTTTGACACGGCTCGGCCGGGCCGGGCGGCCCGATCACGCGGCGTAGTCTCCGGGATCAATACCAAGCTTTCTTATCCGCGCCAGGAGTGTCGTGCGATTGATGCCCAGACGTGCGGCGGCTCCATTACTCCCGCCCACGCGGCCCTTGCTTAACGTGAGCGCTCGCATAATCTCTTCCCGCTGTTTCTTCCCACGTTCCGCGCTTTTCTTCGCGCGCCCATCGGCCGTCTTCTTGCCTTGATCGCTGGCCAGCCTCTGTTTTCCGTTTAGTGCCTGAAGGGTACTCCTTACAATTTCGGCTATTTCGTCATGACGTGAATCCTTCGTTTCGTGCTCATGTTCTTCTCCACTTAACTTGCGCATTTCCATAAGCGGGGCGTCAAGCGACTTGCTACGGGTCAGGATGACAGAGCGTTCCACCAAGTTCTCCAACTCCCGGATGTTTCCTGGCCATTTCCAGGTTGTGAATGCCCTCATCACAGACGGCGGTATTCTTTTGATGTCCTTCTGAAGCTGCTTCGCGAATTTCTGCACAAAATAACCGACCAACAGTGGAATATCTTCTTTGCGCTCCCGAAGAGGGGGGAGTCGAATAGGAAAAACATTTAGGCGGTAGTACAGATCGCTGCGAAATTCGCCCTTCGCAACCATCCTGACCAGGTCGCGGTTGGTCGCAGCGATCAAGCGAACGTTCACCTTCAGAGTTCGCGTGCTCCCTAGCCGTTCAAACTCCCGTTCCTGAAGGGCTCGCAAAAGCTTTGGCTGGATTTCCGAGGGAATGTCCGCCACCTCGTCCAGGAAGAGCGTACCGCCATCCGCCAGCTCCAGCCTCCCAATTTTCTGGCTAATGGCGCCCGTGAACGCACCCCTTTCATGTCCAAACAATTCGCTTTCCAACAGCCCGGTCGGAATCGCAGCACAGTTAACCTTGACGAATATGCGGTCCTTGCGACGGCTATGTTCGTGAACCGCGCGGGCGATCAACTCCTTTCCCGTTCCTGTTTCGCCGAGGAGCAAAACGGTTGAGTCAGTGGGCGCAACAGTTTCGACCAGTTGCAAGACTTGCTTGACAGGCGGACTGCTCCCCACAATTTGCCCGAAATCCACGTCGCCGCGGATCTCTTGTTCGAGATAAAGATTCTCTTGGGCCAGTCTCTCTTTGAGTTCGCAAAGCTCGCGGTATGCGAGACAATTCTCAATGGCAACGGCTATCTGCCCCGAAGCCTCCCCTATGAAGTCGACTTCCTCTGGCGCGAAGGAATTGTTCCGAGTCCGAGCAATCGCCAAAACTCCGACGGCTCGGCCCCGATTCACGAGCGGTATCACACATTGACTCTTCACACCTTCAGCGACGAGCAACTTGTAGTAGTCGGAAGGAAACTCATCGGCATGGGTTATGGTTCTAACAACTGGTTTGAGTTTTTCAAGGGCTTTCCTGGCCATGCCCACCGGCTCAATGAGCATCTCTTCCTTAATAAGGCCTTTTCCTTCCGGGAAATCTAATGCGTACACGCGAAACTGTGCGGAGCCTGCGTCAGGGAGCGAGATGTGTGCAGCGTCCGAATCCGTCAATTCACGAACGGTGGCTGTAATGGCGCGTAGCACTTCGCGAAGGTCTAGTTTCGACGTAATCCGATTAGTCAGTTTGAGGAGTAGCTGGAGTCGATTGTTTTGAATGATTAGAGCTTGCTCTGCTTTTTTGCGATCATCGATATCTGTATTTGTGCCATACCATTTCGCGACCTTGCCTTTGTCGTCGAAGGATGGAGTCGCTCGGAACAAAAACCAGCGGTATACCCCGTCGAAACGACGCAAGCGCGCTTCGATTTCACCCGGCTGGCTGGAGGCTATCGTGGTTCGCCAGTAATCCACGAGCGCGTTCAAATCGTCGGGATGAATTGCGGCTGTCCAGCCCCAATCCTCCACTTGGTCTGCCGCAAGGCCAGCGTAATCCAACCAGCGGCGGTTGAAAAATTGAGCAGCCCCATCGGCTGAGGCCGACCATGCCATACACGGAATGGTTTCTATAACCTCGCGCAGCTCTCGCTCACTGCGCTGCAGCCGTTCGTTCTGACGTTGCAATTCCGCGTTTGTGGCCTCTGCTCGTTTGAGGTTGAAATTGTCGTCAATCGCGAAGGCGACAATTCGACCAATTAGTCGCAAGAAGCTAATGTCATCGCTGTTGTAACTAATTCCAGGGTGTCCCGACATTCCCAGAGCGCCGAGGCGGCGCTGTGGCGTGGTGAGGGGAACAAAGACGAGCGGCCCGACGTCAAGCCCTTGAGCTGCAATTCCTTGCTTGAGGCGGATGGGTATTCCTTCATCGCTGTTCCAGTCGAAAATGTAGATCGGTTCCTGCCTGGTATATGCCTGCCACGATGGCCGCTGTTCAACTGGCACATCCGCGTACGCCGATACGAGGCTCTTCTCTCGCCCGACCACCGCCCATTCGACTTCAGTGGAGTTCTCCTTGTAGACTACGATGTAAAACTGTAAGAAGACGAGGAATTCGCGCAACTGTTCAGAGAGGATCTTCGTCAGGTCCTCGGGCTCTTGGCACAGAGAA
Source organism: Candidatus Acidiferrales bacterium (assembly GCA_963790355.1). Lineage (GTDB taxonomy): Bacteria > Acidobacteriota > Terriglobia > Acidiferrales > UBA7541 > Acidiferrum. Next base: position 1,692,216 of record CAWBOF010000004.1, on the reverse strand, counting down.
AGGGCTTCGCTAAGGCGAAGCACTGCCTCATATCGTCGACCGTCTGTCCACTGCGGAAAGGATGCCTGCACGTTCATGTGGTTCTTGGGCCGCCTTGCGATCGATTAACAAGTTTAACGCATAAGACACAACGAGTGAGTGGTCTGAAGCCCGCAAAATCCACCCAATTGCGCCACGGTCGATCATCCGTCGGCGGTGTACCAGCCGCACCGTTTCTTGCATTTGGAATCGAGTCGGCGGTTTTCCACACTTCGCAAGCCGCCGTGAGCCAAATTTAGAATTCATTCTGCTGAAGTTATGCATGTTAGGCGCTCTGTCCTCTGGAGGTTCCCGTTTTCTCAGCGTAGAGTGCAGCAAAAGTGCAGCAGGAAAATCAGAGAACTGTGTTAACCTGCTGGAAACACCATTAGCCCCTAGCGGGATTTACTTCTTAGATCTCACTTTCAAACCATTCGGAAGAATTGAGTTTTGCGATTTCTCCACACGCTCCATCACCCCAATCTTCACTGTCGAAAAACCAGTTCCGCACTTCGACGGCCTGACTCTCTCCCCAGACGCCGAATCCCTGCTTTTTGGTCAGAGCGAAGTCGACGAATTCTACCTCATGCTCGTCAAAAACTTCCGCTAAGCTCAGTTGGTTATTCTCGTTGCCGTTCGAGCGAACGCGCCATACCGCGTTGTGACGACTCGTTCGGAAGAAGTTTGCCGCTTACCGGTCCCTCGGGTACCGGGACCACTTGCACAGTTTCGGCGTTCACAAGGGGATCGTTGAATGCTAATTCGGCGGATATTTGACCGTCGCCATACCAGCGAACACTGCGGGCCAAGTGAGACCTATGCGTTCATAAACCACATGTGAATCGTGAAAGCAGTCTGACTAATCCAGGAATATCAATCACTTCCAAGCTTTGTGGCTTTAGGGTTTTCTGAACGTCCGGTGACCGGCTGGGTCCAAATTGCCCGTTACGCTCCCAGAATCTGAAAAATCACCCGTGCGATCAGCGTCATCGGTCGTCAGTTTTGGAAGGGTGCCGAAAAAAGACGTTGGGAACACTCCCTGAAAAGAAGGTGAGCGATACGTGAAGTGCAGGTGCTATGGATTGGGAGGAACCGGAATTCCCAGGGCGGCGCATCGGGCAATATGAGCTTGCTTCCAACGGTCGGGAAGCCAAGCGTCGAGGTCACTGGCTGGCCAGGTAGGGAGATTCACCAGCAGTTGCATGAAATAGAGATGCGGGTCCATGTCGTGCCGGCGGCAACTGCTGGTCAAGCTGGCCAGGATCGCTGCGGTTCGCCCACCACGAGGGTTGCCAACGAATAGGGAGTTTTTGCGATTGAGTACGATCCTCTTCATCTCCCGTTCGCTAACATTATTATCTATGGGCACGGCGCCATCGGTCGTGAACACGGTCAGTGCGTCCCACTGGCTGAGCGTGTAGTTCACGGCGTCGGCCATGGGATGCTTCGGTAGCAACTGTTCTTTCCAGATCAGCAGCTTGCGATGCAGTTCTGCCAACAGCGGAACCGACTGTTCCTGTCGCAACTGGAGGCGCTCAGCAACGGAAACGTCTTTCGCCTGTCGTTCCAACGCAAACAGTGTGTCGATCCGAGTGACGGCCTCGCGCGCGATCTCCGGCGCCGATTTCTCCGCATCCACGAACTTGCGTCTGGCATGGCTCCAACATCCGGCACGCGTGATCGCGTTGCCGGCCACCACCCCGTTGTAGCCACCGTAAGCGTCGGCCAGTAAGACCTGCGTGTAGTCTTTCAGAAATTCTTTCGGGCCTTCTCGACTGCGGTTGAGGGTGAAGTCGAACACGTTATACGGATTCGCTTCGTCACCCACATACACCCACATGCGTGCCGGCTGCGTCTGGCCTGGGCTCAACATCGGCAACACGGTGTCGTCGGTGGCCACTACATGTGACTTCCTGACCCGCTCGGCCATCCGCTGGTACAACGGCTCGACCACATCCGCGACATCCCTGCACCACACCGACTGCGTGGCCCGGGAAATCTCGAACCCTTGTCGCTCGAAAATATCTTCCAGCCGATAGAGTGGTAGGTAATCTGCAAATTTGCTGGTGACGATAAAAGCCAGAAGCCCTGGTCCAGCAAAGCCTTTCTCGATGGCGGTGTCTGCTTTGGCGGCCACTGCGATCTGCGGATTTTCTCCCCGACCCTCACAACTGGCGCACGCATACTTCTTGCGGACATGCTCGAGCCGTTCGAAGTGTCCCGGAATGTATTCGATCTGCCAGCTCTTCTCGCTGCCGATCTCTTTGCGCTCCACACCGCAACTTGGGCAGGGCCGCTCTTCTGCGCTCAGCTCGTATACGTGTGTCTGGACCGGAAGGTTCTCGAAGTTCGCCAGGGCCCGCCGCCCCTTGCGGCGCTTCACCCGCCGTAACTCCGGTTCGGCTTCTACTTGTCGAAGATCTTCCAGCTGGATCGGCTTTTGTTCCAAAGCCTCGGCGAACTCCAGAAGCATCTGGGCCAGCTGGTTCATGCTCAAACGATCCGCTCGTGGCCCGTAGGTCGCCTTCTTGTAGCGCTCCAGCTCCTGTTGCAGTCGCAGGTTCTCCAAATACAGATCGTCGGCTCGTTGCTGCAACTGTCCGACGAGCATGGAGTTTTCTTCGGCGCGCCGCTTCTCGCGTTCCTGATCCGCGCTGACGCTCTCGAGCTTCGCCAGCACCTCACGCAGCATCGCTTTCAACGACGCGCTGTCTTCCGGTAAGTTGTTCACAGAAATTTCGTTGGCGGGCACGCTCGTTTAGACGTGTCTCCACCAACTTAGTTACACACATCGCGATCTTTTTTGTAGTTTTTTCTTTTTCTTTTTCTTTTTCTTTTCTCTTTTCTCTTTTTCTCTTTCTCTTTTTTTTGTTTTCGACGACGACTTTATCCGCAGTTTTCTGTCGCTCGCTGGTAGCGCGGCACACGCTTCAGTTTTGAAACATCGATCCCATCCAGAATCATCGCCAACTCGCTGGCGCGCAACTCCACTGATCGCGCGCCCTGCTCGACTCGCGGTAGTTTGAAAACTCCAACCTCCAGGCGCTTATACCAAAGTACGAAGCCGTCTCGGTCCCACACCAACAGTTTCAAACGATCTCCACGACGCGAACGGAACACAAATAGATGACCGCTTTGCGGGTTCTCCCCAATCACCGCTCGCACACGTTCCGCCAGACGATCGAATCCGCAGCGCATGTCCGTCGCTTCGCTGGCCATCCAGATCCGCGCTCCCTGCGCACGATCCATCGCCTGCAAACTGGGCAGCCCGATCACTCCGCCGCCTCCACTACCACCAACAACGCTCGCACATGTTCGGCATCGAATCCTGGCCTCACCATCAGGCTTCGCCCATTCCTCAGTCGGATTTCAACGCTCGAATCGCCGGGCGTGCTCAGCCCCTGCCCCGCCACTTGCACTTCCAGGAACTTTGTTGGCGTGTCTTCCTCCAGCCGCTTCTTCCACACGAAAAAGTACGGCCGGCACAAACCGTGCTCTCGACAAAACGCTTTCACACTCTGTCCGCTACGTGCCTGCTCGGAAACCAGCCTTCGCCACTTCATCCACGCCTTCTTTGAGCGCTTGGTCATGTCGCAACATTGCAATGCGACGCGAATCTTTACAAGATGGGGTTCGCTTAGCGCTCACAAAAGAAGGGAGTTGGCAATAAATGACATCTCTTTCGTTGCACCGGTCTGTTTCTGGAACTCGTTTTAACAAATGGCACATTCGGCGGACCGCATTGCAGCTCCCAACTGTTTGCGTGCACGAAACAGTCTGCTTCGAACCATACCTTTCGTCACACAGAGCACTGCTCCGGCCTCCTCCATCGAGTATTCCCGAAAGTCGCAGAGGATAACCACAGACCGCAACGGCGCGCTCAGCCGAGCCACCTCCTTGGTGAGAGCCGAGATGGACTCCTTTTTTGCCAAAGATTGTTCCGGATTAAGTCCTGGAGCCGGCAGCAGGTCGAGCACGTCCCTCTCGTCTTCACTTGATACGTGCTCGAGGGAAAACCCTGGCCTCCTGCGTCTCTTGCGGAGCAAGTCGATTGCTTCATTGACAAGGATTCGTGCCAGCCAGCTACGGAAGGCGCCGTCGTTGTTAAACTGTTGGAGATTCCGAACCGCACGGAGCAAGCAGTTCTGCACGACATCCTGAGCATCTTCCCGACCTCCTAGTACACGGCACGCCAGGAAGTGAAGAAACCTGTAATAGCGCGAGAAGAGGTCGTTCAGGGCCTCCTCGTCTCCGCTCAAAGCACTAGAGATGAGAACACTGTCGTCCGGTCTCGAGTCAGATAGACTGGCCATTGTCACGAATCCTCTTTAGGTAAATTCCCGCCATGATGTGTCAGAAGCGGGATTGCGCGTCAGGATAAAAAGTGCATCGCACGATTGGAGATTAAGGTCAGGCTATGCATCAGTCCAATTGATTGTTAAGATGAGGATCATTCTCGCTGGAGATGGAAGAAACATGGAGATAAGACAACTGGAGATTTTCCGAGCCCTCGCGGGCGAGTTAAATTTCACGAAAGCGGCCGCTCGAGTTCACTGCGTGCAATCCAATGTAACGACACAGATCCGCGCGATGGAGAGCGAGTTAGGCGCGCGATTGTTCGATAGGTTATCGAAACGCGTGGTTCTGACCGACGCCGGGCGGCGCTTTTTGCCCTATGCGGAGCGGGTACTCTCGACCTTGGAGGAAGGACGCGTCGCAGCGGGGCAGAATGCAACACCGTCGGGGCCACTGCGAATCGGCACTTCGGAGTCGGTCCTAACGTACCACTTACCGCGGATTCTTGGCCGCTTCAGGAAACTCTATCCAAAGGTGGAGCTCATCTTTCGGCCCTATCTGGATCAAGGGTTGGTTCATTTGATTGAAAGCGGAGAATTGGATCTGGCGGTGTGGATGGGGGATACAATCCAACAGGTTCGCCTGAGGACCTTGCGCCTGCGCAACGAGAAACTCGTATTTATCGCCGCACCCAAGCATCCACTCGCTGCAAAGAAACGCGTAACTCCTCACGATTTAACCGGCCAAACTTTGCTCTTGACCGAAGCAGGTTGCAGCTATCGAAAAAAACTGGATCAATTGCTTTCTATAATGAGCGTTCGACCGGAAAGTGTTACAGAGTTCTCAAGCGTGGAGGCCATCAAGGAGTGTGTCTCCTTGGGAATGGGCTTAGCGCTTCTGCCGGAAATCGTGGTCGCACGGGAGATAGCCCTTAAGCAAGTCGTAGGTCTAGCCTGGGTGGGTGCGGAAATGGACATGGCCACGCACGTCGTTTGGCACAAAGACAAGTGGATTTCACCGGCTCTCGGCGCCTTTATCTCGATGCTTGAGCAGATGTTGAAAGAACCAGCAAGCGCCTCTGGCCGGTCGCGTGCAAATGCGCACAGTGGCCCAAAGGCGGCCTGATTGTATCAAGGCCACTGAAGAGATTGTTCTCGAATGGCAATAGGGAAACTATCCAGAAATGGGGTTCGAGGAGAGGCGCACGCAAGTGACCTTTGGCGAGACCTTGCTCCTTGAACCGAGCTTCCGAGTGCGACCACTAACTCAACAAACTGGCGCGCCTGCTTTTCGCCTTGATGAATATGAGGGTAGCATCAGACGCTTATGGCGTTTGACGGAGGTGTTCATATCGGCCCGTTTGAGATCCTCGCTCTTCTAGGGGCAGGAGGAATGGGCGAGGTCTACAAGGCGCGGGACACTAGCCTTCACCGTCTGATCGCTTTGAAGATTCTGCCTGCAGAAAAGTTGCCGATGTCGACCGGAAGAAGCGATTTCTGGCTGAAGCCCAGGCTGCCTCCAACTGAATCACCTAACATTGTCATCATCCATGACATCTCGGAACAGAACAGCGTTTGCTCATGAAAATCCATTAGGCGAAGAACATCGCATTGACAATTCAATCTGGCACGCCAGCGGAGGAAATCATGACACCGAACTGGGCAATTGTTGTACGAGCGAATGATAGGCAAACCAATAGATCCCGGCTGCGGTACGCCACCCTTGGTGCAACTGATTGCATCGGACATGCAGTCATATAGGCAGGCACGATTGATCAATTCTTGGGCGCCTGGGCGATGTGATGGCTATTGAGGGGGACGAATCTTGTCAACGATGGCTTTGACACGAGGATCGTTTTTGATGGAAGCAAAAGTCGAATCCTCGAAATTGGCAAGACAGGGCAGATTCACGTCGCGGAACTGATACGCTTTTTGAAGCCACGAGATGGCCTGGTCGTTCTCACCGATTCGAGCGTAAAGCACGGCGAAAGAAAACGGCGAAACGTAGCGGTGCTCGCGAATCCGCGTGAGGTAGACCAGTTCCTTCTTGATAGCAAACCGTTTTGCCGCATCGAAGCCGGACTTTTGGTAAACGGACTTGAGGGAGTTTGCGGATTCTGGTTGCCCATTCAGAAAGAAAACAGTGCTCCATTCAGCTATGGCATCGTCCTGTCTGCCCCAAGACGTGTAAAGGTGAATAAGCCCGGAATGCGCCAGGACAGATGCCGGATCGAGCTGTAGGGCGGCTTTCAGTTGTTCCTCGGCTTCTTCGCGACGCCCGGTTCTGTCGAGAAGGCCAGAGAGACAGATCTTGCGGTCCGCATTCAAGGGATCGAGTTCGACCGCGCGGCGCATTTCCTGCAGAGCAGCCTCGGGTTTGTTTTGAATTGCCAGGAATATGCCATTCCACTCGTGAGACATGGGATCATTCGCATTTAGATCGAGCGCCCTCTGAATTTCGGCCTGAGCACCTTGCCAATCGTAGTCGATTGTGAGCATCGCATCAGCCAAGTAAACATGGGACTCGGGAAGTGAAGGTTCGAGCTGGATAGCGCGTTCGGCGGCAGCGCGTGCTTTGGCATAGGCGGCACGAGGCGGCAGGAAACCGAGATTGGCGCCGCGCTCGTAAATGCGCGCCAAGCTGGCAAGGGGCTGAGGGCAATTGGGGTCATCGACCACCGCCTTTTCAAAGGTCGCAATAGTGCGATCGAGTCCTTCGGGAGTGTGAATACCTGATTCAGCGAGACCACGCAAGTACGAATCAAACGCGTGATCATTAATGGAATGGTGAGGAACGGAAGAGTCGCCTAGCACCGCGTTCAATTGCACAGCGATGGTTTCGGCACCGCGGGTTTCCAGCGTGAGCGGATCGCCGGACTCGAAATTGTATTCCTGGCTCCAACGTGGAGACTGATCGGCGGCGCGGATGAGTTGGCACGAAATCCGAACATGTGGACCTTCGCGACGGATGCTGCCCTCGAGCAGGTAGTCGGCGTGGAGTTCGCGAGCGATCTCGTCCACACTTTTGGCAACATGCTTATACTTCATGGCCGACGTCCGGGCGATCACATGAAAGCGGGGAGAATTCAACCGGGCAAGGCGAGTGATGGTCTCTTCTGTCATGCCATCCGAGAAGGACTCCTGAGCGGGATCGCTGGTCATATTCTGAAAAGGAAGGACAGCCAGCATAGCGGGCCGAGAGACGGAAGGATTTTCGCTCACTGCGGCATGACGAGAAGTGAAGTAGTAGATCGTGACAGAAGAGAAAACGAGAACAAGAGTAGCAACAAGGATGACAGAAGCGCCCGAAATGGCTGATCCTGGAGGTGACGTCAGTGGTTTCGAATCAAGGACAGCCTGAGGAGCCGGTTGGATCGGTCCGATAAAGCGATACCCGCGGCGCGGCACGGTTTCGATATAACGAGGAGAGTCGGCATCGTCATTCAACACGTTGCGAAGTTTTTTCACGGCAGTGTTGAGTGCATGGTCGAAATCGACGAAAGTGTCCTCTGGCCAGACTCGACCGCGCAATTCCTTGCGTGTAACGAGAACGCCGGGCTTTTCGAGCAGTGCTGCCAGAACCTGAAGAGGTTGCTCCTGACAATGCACGCGCATTCCAGACTTGCGGAGAACGCGTCCAGAAAAGTTTAATTCAAAAACTGAAAAGCGAACGATGGAATCGTATGGATTGGGTGTACTCATCGTGGCCTCGAAATAGAAGACGTATTTTCGCTTTGGAAGTTCTAAAAGTCCGAGACCACTCGCCTTACCAAATCGAATTAACTCTTGAAATCACTGTGACCTAGCTGGCCACAGAGAATCTATCCGGAATCCACGCCCAAACTCTTGAGGTATCCCGCCGAACACGTAGGCTTGCACGTACCGTAACGGGAGCGTGCGGTCGGAGTGAACGTAAAAAAGACGCTGTGGGCAATCTTGATGGGGACGGTGGTATTCAGCCCGTTAGGAAGCGCGGCCCGGACACGCATAAACAACACCGCGCATGCAGATACTGGTCCGATGCAGGAAGGTAGCATCCCGATTACTATATACAATGGTTTTTTGGTGGTGACCACGGGCCAAATTGGTGGCGTGGGAGAAAAGCAGAATTTTGTGTTGGACACCGGGACAGCGCCGAGCATCTTGAACGAGCGTTCGGCAAAGAAGATGGGATTGCAAGTCACTCGCGGCACGCTAGTTGCCGTGGGGAGAACGGTAAGCACAGGACAAGCGGTGCTGCCGGAATTGGAGCTCGGGCCGATTCACGCGACAAACTTGCCGATGAATGTGATGGATCTGTCGAAGTTGGAGAAAAGTCTCGGGATGCAAGTAGCCGGATTGATCGGGATGGACGTGTTGGGGCGAGCGAGTTTCCGGCTCGATTACGAAAAAAAGGAATTGCATTTCGGCAGCGTCGCAGACGAGGGGATTGAGGTCGCATACGACGGCTCAACTAGTTTGGCCTTGGCTGAGGGCACCTTGCAGGGAAAGCACGTACGACTGATCGTCGACACGGGATCCGACCTCGTCGTGGTGTATGGCAGCGATTGGAACACGGTGGATTCCGCACAACGAGCGAGCGAAGGCACGAGTGTAGCGGAGCAGGTACCCGCCCGGCGAATCACCTATCCAGAGTTGGCTCTCGGCGGAAAGCAGTTTCGCGGGATGCACGCCTATTATGTGCCGTCCGCGACAAAAACGGGATACGACGGATTTTTTGGCGTGCGAGCACTGAAGCTGCGTGGCATATCGTTTGATCGAGATAGTCAAACGATGTACTTGCTGAATTGAGAGATTTCTGGAGCCCGGTACGACCAATCAGTGCCGTCGCTTGCAACCGGGTCGAGGCGCGATTCGCCCAAAGGGTAAGTATCGACAATATGACTCTTGCTACGACCTGGAATAATCCACCGTTCGTTCCTCATTTTTCGACGTGGACCCGCTTAGACAAGCTGAGAAGACAGCAACGACGTGTTCCTGGTGAATTGGTACGGGGAGCCGATTTGCCGGTAATCGCGCGCGAAAGTGAGCTGAGTCTCAATTTCGGAACGCACCCGGTGGGAGCGAAACGATCGGATCCGCGCAACGCTCTGCAAATAAGAACGCAAACATCGGATGATTTCATTCCAGTTTTTTGCAGAGGTTGACCGGATACCGCAGTGAGCCCGAGACTTTGAAAAGTCAGGCAGCCATTGGGGTCTGATATAAGTTACGACAGTGAGGTTGCCATCGAAACGAGGGGAGATTTGCCACTGGTCGGAACAGAGTCGTATCCGGCGTTCGCCCTTCCCGTGAGGTATGCGTGCGATGGTTATTGAAGTAGATCCTGAAATCGAGCAGTTTGTGTTCGAGATCTACAGTCGTCCAGAACAACAGGTGATCCAAATACTCGCGTCGAATGTGCCGATTAGTCTTTTTATGAACGGATGGGACAGGGGATGGACTTGATTTGTGGTAACTCCAGTACCCGCAGATTGGCTTGCCACTGGTGGAACCGATAAAGGGGATCGTTGTCGGAGCTGACGTACTTCGGCAACCAGCGTTGGCCTCGAATGGCGCGGTTAAACATCCGACAGAGTGCGACACCATCGACGGCGCCGGCATGGACGCCGAAGCCAATGATCCGGCGCGTATATTGATCCATGACCACCAGGACCCAGTGGCTCCGCAACGTGGCCGACTCGCACCGGAATAGATCCATTCTCCAGAGGCTGTCTTTCATGTGGCCCAGGAACGTCAGCCAAGAGGGACCACCAGAGTCCTGTCCCGGCAGGTAGTGATGCTTCGAACCACGTCCTTGTCGATTTCGATGTGGAACGCGAGGGCGATCTGTTGTGCAATTCGCGGACAGCCCCAGTTAGGATTACGTTGCTTCATTTCGACGACCGCATGGATGGGTTCTGCGCTCGGTCCTTTCGGGCCGGGCTTCCGACAGCGATTCGGTGAGAACAGCATGCGGTACTTTCGCTTGCTCATGGCTTGGTGAAGCCCTAGCAGTGTCGAAGGCTTCAGTACGATTGCAGAACGGAACAGACGAGCTGGACGGACCACGAGCGCCAGCAAGCCGACAAGGATCCGGTCCGACGCGCATAACTTGGGTGATCGTTGTCGGGAGCGATTCATGATCAAGAGTTGGTGTTTGAGGAGAAGCGACTCCGCAACTAGGGAACGGACGCCGCCAGGACCGAGCAACCGAGCCAGGACGCGATGAAATGGATGAAAAGAACGGCCAGATTGCGCATCGAAGGATGGTAGCAGGACGTGGAATCCTGAGGAATCTTGGGAGAAATAACAATTCGCCAGCCACAGGCTTGGTTCGTAAGGTACCGCGTCCAAGTTCGGCCGGAAGACGGATCCATCAAACTCAAGCAGCGGGCCAGGATGTTCGGTCGTGTGCGAGATTATCCGCGCGAATCCGATATCATGCCGCTGAAAATAGAGTTCATGCAGCGACAGAACGCCGGCAAATTTACGATGGAGAGCAGCATAAACCGGCTCTGAGCAGGAATTCGTAGAGACACAATAACAGAGCGGGTTTCCGTCGTAGCGCCGGTTCGGCTAGACTCGACGGAATGCGCGACAACGAATTCACGAAAATCCTAGGATGGCCGGGCTACCGAGTCTTTCGGCACGAAATCGATGAAACCGCCAAGACGCTGCGTTTATGGGTACGGCGCAAGCGAGGAAACCGCAAGCTGATCTGTTCAGGGTGTGGAAGAAAATTTAGCGAGGCGCATGATTGCAACGAACGGGAAGTGCGCGACCTGCCGTGGGGCGAGTATCGGACGACGGTGATCATCGAAGTGTATCGGGTGTGTTGTCCGCAGTGTGGGGTAAAGGTGGAGAAGGTACCACAACTGCCAAGTAAAGCGCCTTTTAGTAAACGCTTTGAAGAAGCCGTAGGGTTAGCGTGCGAAAGCGCGTCAGTACGACAAGTGGCCCGGCAGTTCCGACTGCCAGCCAGCACCGTGCGAGCCATCGACCTGCGGTATTTGCAGCGTTGGAGTGCAGTGCGCCGCAAGGACCCGTTAGTGCAAATGGGTGTGGATGAGATTTACTTCGGCAAGCAGATGAGGTTCATCACCGTGGTCAGTAACTTGGACACCGGCGAACCCTTGTGGTTCGGACAGGACCGCAAACAGGAAACCCTCGATGAGTTTTTTCGAAGCCAACTGAAGGAAAGCCAGCGGAAGCGTATCGAGGCAGCTTGCGTGGATATGTGGCGACCATTCACCAACAGCATTGAACAATGGGCCCCGAACTGTCGCATTGTGTACGACAAGTTCCACGTTTTGCAGCATGCCAATAAGGCCATCGATGAAGTGCGCTGGGCGGAGTTCTTCCGCAAAGGCGGACGGATGCGCGGTGTGGTGAAGGGCAAACGCTGGTTGTTGTTGACGCGCTGGATGAATCTCAGCAGCCAAAAACGCCAGCAATTAAACGAGCTGTTCGCCCTCAACCGGAGAGTGATGAAAGCCTACCTTCTAAAGGAAAGCTTGGAGCGGTTATGGACCTACCACTATGAAGGAGCCATGCTGCGCTATCTGCAAAGTTGGATCGATCAACTGCGCTGGCAACGGTTGCAACCCTTTCAAAAACTCGCTTTCATGCTGCTGGATCATCTCGACGGCATCCTCAACTACTGCCGCACCAAAGTACCTTTCGGAGTGGTGGAAGCCATCAACGGCAACATCAAAACCCTGCTTAGAAGGGGCCGTGGCTACAAGAATCTCCGCTATCTATTGCTCAAGGCCCAACGCATGGCGGTCACCAAGACCGAATTCATCATTCTCCAGAAAGCAGCCTAAAATGCGGGTCTCTACGAATTCTTGTGCAGAGCCCATAAACCTAAGAGAGTTTGTCGAGAAGGTTTACGAGGAGTTGCGCGCATCCACGAAAAAGGGGTACGAGGAAATCTGGAACAATCACATTTCGGATCGCGTCGGGCATATTCGTTTGCGTGAGTTCAGGACGGTCGATGCCAGCAAAATGTTGCGGGCCATCGCCGAAGAGCATGACCTGAGCAAGACCACTCTTCAGCACATTAAGAGTGTGCTGAGCGGCATTTTCGCGCATGCGAAGAATGAAGGCGCGTTCGCTGGTGTGAATCCGGTCTAGAGGATGCTCGAATCCCGCGGAACGCGCGCGAGCCAGGCGAAACGTTTGCGTACAACTTGATCCAGATACGTCGCATTTTGGATGTTCTGCCGTTGCTGCCCAAGGCAGTAATCGCTACGGCGTCCTTCGCGGGACTCCGGGAAGGAACTGCGTGGGCTTGAATGGCCGGACTATATGGGCGACTCGCTCACTGTCAACCGGTCAATTTGGAAGGGTGTTGTGAACCGACCAAAGACGCGAGCGAGTGCGCATCCGTGCCGGTCATTCGCCATTTGGCGGAAATTCTGAATGCGTACCGCATTTCTATGGGAAATCCCGCAAGCGGGGTGATATTTCATTCCGGGGCGGCGACCCTATGGATTTGGACAAGCTGGCTCAACGCATTGTCCGTCCAGCCGTGGAAGCAATTCGGCTGGAATGGTATGGCTGGCATGCGTGCAGACGCGGCATTGCATCGAACCTGTATGAACTGGGCGCGAATGAAAAAGTCGTCGAGCGCATCCTTCGTCACGCAAAGCCGCACGTTACCAAAGAGCGTTACATCAAAGCCTTCGATCCGGCAGTTTTGGCTGCAATGAAGAGCTTGTAGACGACTTTGGACGACGATTTCCACAAATGTTCAGCAACTGTTCAGCAGGTGAATTAGATTAATTGTGGTAAGCTATTGAAAGTAAACGCCGGAGAGGTGGCCGAGAGGCTGAAGGCGGCGGTTTGCTAATTCTACCTGCCCTGTTCGTACTCACCACGTTTCAATTGTTTTGAACGACTTAGGGTGTTCTCAGTTGTATTGGATGATCTCGTTCGCAGGCTATAGTGCACCAAGAGTGCACCAAAACCCAGATTGCGTTTTAGCAATCGCTTCAGCATCTAGCTTTTGTTTGTTTCTATCCCGCAGCAGAAATTAGTCAGAGAATCCGAAACAGACGCATGAAGGTCGAAGTAACTTCGGCCTGGTTGCGGACGGCACGATCTATGCGCTCATCGGAAATTCGGCGCCGTACGAACCTTTACGGTAACGCGACGCAATATAAAAGGGCGCCCCTTTTGGAGTAGGGTTTTGAGTGTTCGGCTCAACCCTTCCAGAAAGGACACCCTTTATGACTAACAGCGTTAAATATATCGGCATGGACGTGCACAAGGAAAGTATTTCGATTGCGGTGATGAACTCTGTCGGCAAGGTAGTGATGGACAGCGTCATCGAAACAAAAGCCAGCATGATTCTGCAGTTTATCGACGGGCTGTACGGAGATTTGCAGGTCACCTTTGAAGAAGGAACGTCGGCGGCCTGGTTGTACGACCTACTGAAACCGCACGTCACCAAAGTGGTGGCGTGTGATCCACGAAAAAACAAGTCCATGCGGGAAGGCAACCAGAACGACAAGATTGATGCTCGCCGATTGGCCGGGCTGCTGCGCCTCGATCATCTCACTCCGGTTTATCATGGCGAACATGGCCTACGAACGCTGAAGGAGTTGGTACGCAGTTATCTGACCATCACCAAAGATCTGGCACGAGTGAAGCCTCAGTGGTCAGGTCAAAACCGGCCATATGTGGTCACTTGAAAACCGGCCATAGGAGTTGGCCCGGGACTTAGCCGTTGTACTCTGCCATTCGCTTTCCTTACAAGTCTAATCTCCGAAATTTCGAAGTGGAGGGCCATTTCCTCCTCGAAGCTCGAAAAAATCTCGTTTACAGGGCCGTGGTTGCATTTTCTCGAAGTCTCCCATAGTTCAGGTCGTGGCTTTTATAGAACATATCAGGAGTTGACGAACTTCCGCGCTCGCGACATAACGGAATCCTGACTCGCATGAATGGGGCGTAAGAAAATGAACCGAATGGAGACGAAGATCTTTGACCCCGCTGATGGATTCAAGCCGGTGACGGATCTCATGGAGATCACGGATGCCACGGTGATAGAGAGGGGCGATCAATGGTGGTTGTACGCCGCTGGTCAGGTAGCCGGTCGAATCGAAACTGAGCTTTTCAGTGCGTCTCTCCCACCCGGACAACCGCTGGGGACCAAAGGTTGGCGTTTGACAACCGATCCCAACAATCTGACGAACATTGCGGTGCTAGCTGGACACGAGTTCAGCGAAGCATGGGACGGGAAAGGCGGCCGACATTGTCCTTCCTATGTGAAAGGCTGGGACCCATACGCTGGGAAATGGGTAGACCGAATCTACTATGCCGGTGCCGCTCAGAATCTTTGGGGGCCTTATGCGATTGGCTACCTCGAATGGAGTGGCCAGAAATGGGTCGATCAGCCCCAACCCGTTTTTGTTGCCAAAGAAATGTGGGAGCACGGCAGCGTCTATGAACCGAACCTTATCTACGCAGAAGGTAAATGGAAAATGTGGTACGTCGCGGGTTCGAACCAAGAAGATTACATAGTGCACGGCTGCACGGAGAGCGTTGACGGGCGATACAGTTGGAGCGAGCGCCGGATGTTCGCTCCTCCGGAAGCGAAGATGTTTGACTTCTGCGTAGCAAAAACCAAGTGGGGCTATGAGGCAGTGTTCTCAAAGGTGTGGCTGGGCAAAACTGTACCTCACGCAGAAACGGGTCTATGGTGGTGCCAAGCTGACACGCCGTCCTTTGATTTTTCGAAATGGAGCAAACCAGTCCAAATCATGACGGCAGAGGATCGTGGATGGCACTCGGGCCCTTGGAAGCCCTCATTCCAGTATGACGAGAGTGTACCGCGACGGATGTTTGTTTTCTTCGACGGAATCTATAATACGAGCGATCCCGGGCCGTTTCCGTATGCATTTACGCTAGGCTGCTTAGAGATCGACAGGCCCGAGTAATGGCTGAATCGAACCGATCACATGAGTCATGCCAGAAGGCGCAAATCGGAGAGGCGGGTACTGGGCCGGCCTTGTCCGGTAACCCGACATACCGGGCACTATGGCCTGAAGACGCGCCTTGTTTCACAATTTTCCGGCGGATTGTGAGCGTAATCGCCTGGTTTCAACAATTACTTCCTGGTTGCCCGTCATCCGTGCAGTAACTTCGATTTCCTTGATTCGCCCTTGATCCGTGCGCAGGTTGACTTGAAAATCAAAGAACCTTAACATCGGCGTCGATGTCCGATTCCGACCCGCTTCTCGGAAGTAGTCTGTCGCACTACCGCATTCTCGAGAGAATTGGCGGTGGGGGAATGGGCGTTGTCTACAAAGCGCAGGACACGCGGTTGGATCGGTATGTCGCGTTGAAGTTCTTACCCGAAGACTTTGTGAACGACGGCCAAGCACTCGAACGATTTCGGCGTGAAGCCAAGGCGGCTTCAGCTCTGAACCATCCCAACATCTGCACAATTCACGACATCGGCGAACAGAACGGCAGAGCGTTCATCGTTATGGAGTTTCTTCAGGGCGCGACCTTGAAGCACCGCATCGCAGGGCGGCCGATGGATTTGGCAACCATTCTCTCCATTGGCATCGAGATTGCCGATGCCCTGGATGTCGCCCATGCGGCCGGGATCGTTCATCGTGACATCAAGCCGGCGAACATCTTCGTTACCCAGCGTGATCTCGCCAAGATTCTTGATTTTGGCTTGGCAAAGATTTCGACTCCCGACAGCGAAGCAGCCACTCAATCCGTTGAGCAGCAGCAACTCACCAGCCCTGGCACGGCGGTCGGAACGATTGCTTATATGTCGCCCGAGCAGGTCAGGAGTAGCCGCCTGGACGCGCGTACTGATCTGTTTTCCTTCGGAGTCGTGCTCTATGAAATGGCGACAGGAACACTGCCATTCCGTGGCAGCACTTCTGGTGCGATCCTCGCCTCAATTCTCCATTGCGCTAGTACGCCGGCAATTCGCTTGAATCCGGATATTCCCATCAGCTTGGATCAGATCATCAACAAGGCGCTGGAGAAGGACCGCAATCTCCGCTACCAGAGCGCGGCTGAAATGCGCACCGATCTGCGGCGCCTCCGGCGGGATTTTGAGTCGGACAGGGTTTCGCTAGGCGATGACCAAGAAGGACCCGACGCTTCCCTGGGCGCGGAGATCACGAACCAGTTGATCGAGCACCAGTTCATGCTTACGGAACGCGTTTGCCGCAAGCTCGACCGCGCCACTCTCGATCCTCGAATTATCGGCGATCGTTTGTGCTATGTAGACAACCAGGTTGGCTCGGATGTCCTGGTCTTCTTTCTTCATGGACTCGGTCTTGATCACGGAGACTTTGAGCCGATCCTCAAGCGTTTGGCGTATCGCGGCCTAAGTCCCACGCTCTACGGATGCGAACCGGATCGTCGCAGACGCATCTCCCTGTCACTTGCGGATCATTTGGTGATCTTGCGCGAGTGGTTGTGGGAAATCTCTGAACAATTCCAACCCGAAATAATCGTGATGGTCGGCTTTTCGCTGGGCGCGGACATGGGTTTCGAGCTGCTTTTGGGGCCAGCTGACGAGCCGGCGCCGCGCATTGACGCTTTCCTGTCGCTGGAGTGCAATTTGTCCCTCGATACCTGCTTTGCTTCGCGGGTTCTGGCAGGGATTTCCCCCGACCGTCCGGAAGTATCAATTGCCGATCTGAAACGGCTGGGCGACTCAGCCGCCTCTTTGGAAGACTGGCTCAACATGCAGGACTATTTGGTGAAAGTGCTGCGGAAGTTCCAGGGCGATATTGGCGTGTTGCAGCGAGCTGCCACCGATATTGTCCGTCCATTCAGTGAAAACCCGGGATTCGAAGTGTTTGCGCGATGGTTCAAAGGCGCTCGCGAGCGCGTGCCGACGCTGCGACTGGTTATCTCGAACGATTCCAGCTATCAGGCTGCGTTGGCGCATTTGAAATTACAAAACCTCGACAATGGCATCCTCGGAGAGGAGTTCCCGGAAGACATGATTACTGTATCATGCAGCCCGGACCACTTTGGCTTGATGGCGGCGCAGCACGTCTTGCGCCAAGTGGACGAGCTTGTTGCCGAAACGCGCAAACGCCGAAATCTTTCAGGCAAGCCTGGCTAACGGCTTCCCTTTCACATCCGATTGCTATTTCCTGGGTCTTGCTAAACCTAATCTGAGGTTGTTGCGATTCTGAACGATTTGTCGGCAAACCGGAAGTGATCCGAGCCGCCCAACCGATCGACAATCATCTCAATTGGCGTAACATCGCGATTACACTCACAATGCCAAGGTCCTGGTAATCGGCGTTATCGTCGAAGTTGATTTTGGCGTCGGGACCGGCACTTTTCCGATTTCGCGTGCCGGGACTTGCATGTCCAGCGACTGCTATGATGCCGTGCCAAGGAGACGACTAGCTGTGGACGACCCCCGGACCTTTCCATCCGCCCCATCGGCCGCAAATCCAAAGAGCCAACGCAAGATCGGGTTCAAGGCATCTGCCTGGCTGGTGCTGCTGCTTGTGGTACTGGGGATAGTGCGATCGGCGATAGCAACACGACTGGATGGATTCACGATCGATGAGGCGTATCACATTGCCGCGGGCGTTTCCTACGTGAGGTATGGAGATTTCCGGATTAATCCCGAGCATCCACCATTGGTAAAACTTTGGGTGGGAAGCGTGATTGCCGCAACCGGCTTTCACCTAGACGCACTGCGACGCTTCTCCGATAAACCTGATGAGCGCATTTTTACCGAGCGAAACGTCTTCCGGAAAAACGATCCCGATTCGGTGCAGCGGCGGGCAAGGGCGGCGATGTTCGCATTCAATGGACTGCTGCTGATTTCACTTGCCTTTGCACTGGAACGAGTGTTTGACGCGCGCGTCGCGCTAGGAGCATTGCTGTTTTTGGTGATTGACCCAACAGTGGCGGCGCACTGGCCGGTGGTCATGACCGACCTACCGGTGGCATTGTTGTCGGCAACATCCATCGTGCTTGCAACGCGGGCCTTCCGCGATTGGATGTGGACGGACCTTGTCGCTTGTTCGGCGTTTCTTGGACTGGACCTTGCCGCGAAGCATTCTGCGCCCGTGGTGCTTCTGAGCGTGGCGTTAATCGGGTTCTGGCTTGCGTTTTGGCGACCGCTGACGGGAACGGGCGATGCGAGATGGCGAAGATTGTTGAAGATCGGAGCCGTTTTGGCGGGGGCCCTGCTGATTTTGTGGGGTTTTTACTTCTTCCGATATGCAGAGACGCGCACAGGGCAGGATTCTTTCAATCGCTCACTCGCAGACAAAATACGGGATGTGAACACTCCCTTCTACCATTCCGTTCTTGTGGGATTGAATGCCACCCGTATCGTACCGCGTAGCTATCTCTGGGGTTTTGCTGACACGGTTCACGCCGGGATGGAAGGGCGGCTGACTCCTCAACTGGTCTTTGGGCGCATGTACCCCCGGAAAGGCCCGAAGTATTTTTTCCCGGTGATGATCGGTGTGAAACTGCCGATCGGATTAAGCGTGTTGAGTTTGCTGGGCCTGATTTTCTTCTTTGCGCGGCGCCTGCCGGCGGAATGGAATTTCCCGGCTGGGGTCATTCTTGCGGCGGCGCTTTTGTTTCTCCTCGTCCTGTCGCAGGGCGCGACCTACGCGGGCATCCGGCATGCGATGCCGGTGGTAGCCCTGTTAGCGATCTTCGCCGGGCTTTTCGTGGAGAGGGCGCTGGCATCGAATTCCCGAAGTCTGAGGGCAACGATGTTGGCTGGTTATTTCTTCGCCGGCGCCTCAGCTCTGCCGCTCCTGCGGCCCTGGGAATACTTCAACGAGTTTGTAGGGGGAACCAGGAACGCCCACAATTATTTCGATGACGAAGGCGTGAATCTTGGTCAGCGCACTAAAGAAATGGTGAAATACTACCGCAAGTTCGCGAAGCCCTCACGAGAAATGCCACACGTCATCTGCTTCTCGAGCGATGAAGAACTAAGGGGACGTGATATGGAGTATCTCGGCCGCGACATGGAGCGTGACCTGCCACGACTCAGCCAGCCCGAGATGTCCGGTACAGTTTTCGTCGAATCCAACTTTCTATCTCCCAATACCTTCTGGGACCGACGCGCGCTGCGAGAGGCGACACCAGTGGCCCACTTCGGGAATCTGTTCGTCTACCACGGTACATTTTTTTCGCCTGGTGACGCGGCTGCCGCTCTCTACAGCCATGGAATCGAGAAACTTTATGTGGAAAAACCCGATCTATCTGTTGCGGAGCAGTCTTTTCGTAAGTCTTTGGAAATAGATCCTGCCGCGTATTTCGCGGACATAGAACTTGGGAACGTGCTGTTGACGCGCGGGGCGCGTGAGGAGGCATTGCGGGCCTACTCGGATGCCTTGAAATATGCGCCCGATGATCCATTTTTTCGCCAACCAATCGAAAAACAGATTGCGCGATTTGCCCGCCAGCCTACTGCGGAGATTCCACCTTTAAGAAACCCATTTCTCGAGTAGCGAATAGTCTGTCATTGGTGGACCAATTCCAATTGCGAGGTTAAGTCCCGATTTGCGGACGCGCCAAAACGCTGTCGAGAATTGCCCGAGCAAGTCCAAAGAATACTGTCACGCGGTTGAGATGGGTTGCGGGCGCATTGCTAATTTACCTGCCTTGTTCGTGCTCACCACGCTTCTTTTGTTCTCAGCGACTTAGGTTGCTCTCAGTTGTGCCAAATGACTTCATTTGCAGACTAAAGTGCACCAAGAGTGCACCAGGTTTCTATGGATTGACTTTCTTCCGTTTTCGTTTCTTTCTTTCTCTGCCGTAGCGATTCAGTTCTTTGACATCCCAGACTCCATTTGGGGACACCTTTGCAATGAAGGGGGCCGTCCGTGTCGCAAGAACATTTTTTATGGGGACCCAATTCGAGATCAAAATGGGGGCCCACATTTGTGGATTCTTGTTATTCTGCGGGAGAAAAAGCACCCGCCCCTGGTTCTCCCCAATTGCTCTCATACTCTGCGGGTCTTTGAGAATGCGTCGGTCCGGAGTAATTGCAACCCATGAACTTCGACCGCACGATGCTAGCCATACCTCATCTGCTTCGTCGGGCTTGAAATGATCGTCGTGAACCCGCACCGAAAAGCCTTCTTTCCGAAGCGCCTGGGCCAACTGCTTGCTTCCCAAGTTCCCATCAAGAAAGAAGACATAGACTTCAGGCTGCTGGGGCGTATCGGATTACCTCTTCGATCTGAGAGACCCGCAAGCCGTAGTCATCGGCTATGCTCTCAATACCCTCGCCAGTGTTGAAACGGCCGACGATTACCTCAGCCATGACGCCCGTTCCATTGACAACAGGTCTGCCTGAAGAAACGGCGGGGTCTATTACAACAACCCTTGGTGGGTCGCTCTTGATGTCGCCCGGCCAATTCATCCGTATGGGGAAGAGTTTAATTGGCCAACCGTTTTCATCGCGTTCAATTCGACGAAGATAGAAATCCAAAATCAAGCCCAACCCAAGTTGTCCCCAACTCGAGACATTTATAGTCTGTTCTAGTCCAGTTGACCGCTCGATCTTCTTGATAAAGAGATCCTTTCCATCGGTCAGAAAACCTTCGCTCAAAAGAGGATGAGTCGAAGGATAAGTCTTGCGAACGTAATCTATCGCTCTGCGAATGGAGGGCATTTCCACTTTGTGTCTCTTGCGTGTCGACGCCGGCGAAAAACGGAGCCATTCTGGCCGGTGTTGGGCGGGGCCAGTGATCCACCGAGAGCCCCGCTGGTAAGGATGCGGTAAGAACTCTATATTAGTTTCTAAATTTGCACGTCGCTGGCCATTCGATTATTTCTCAGAGATTCGTCTCGTGAAATTCTCTGAGGAGTCGACGTGCCCCAGAACGGCTGCTGTGTCTACTGCAAGTGCACTTTTCAGCGTTCTCCCTACCGTCCACAACAAGTCGTGTGCAGCCGACCGGAATGCCAACGTCGGCGCCGCGCTGACTATCACCGACGGAAGCTCGAAGTAGATCCGGAATATCGCCAGGTCGTTCGCGATAGCCAGAAGCAGTGGTGGGACGAACATCCTCATTACCAGAAACAGCACCGCCAGCAGAATCCCGTGCTGGTCGAGAGCAATCGCCAGCGACAACGAGGGCGGGACCAGAGGCGTCGTGTCGAGCGTCTTGTCAGGAACAACTTAGCTTTGAATTTAACGCGTTCAGTTTCAGAGGTTTGGTTGCTGGGGCCCAAGGTGCGCGATCTTGACAGGAACAACTTAGCTTCGGCGCAAGTGCTTATTTTACCGTCAGTTGGCCACTTGCCTGCCGACGTCTGCCTGTCTTGACAGGAACATCCCTATGGCTTGTGCACCCCACTGTCCGTATACCCGAACTCAGGTCCATGCTGACAGCGGAACAAATCAACGAAATTCATCGCCTGCACTGGGCCGAGCACTGGCCGGTGCGCAAAATCGCCCGTCAGCTGCACATCGGGCGCAGAACCATCGTCAAATATCTCGTGGCGCCGGCGCAGACCGCCGCTTCCCGTCAGCGCTCGAGCAAGCTGGATCCCTTCAAGCCCACCATCGCCGAGTTCCTGGAGCAGGATCCTCATGCCCGTGCCACGGTGATCGCACAACGACTCCGGCCGCTCGGCTTCAGCGGTGGTCTGAGCATTCTGAAAGAGTATTTGCATGGGGTGCGCGCGCAGGCCAACGCCCCACGCGCCTACGTGCGCATGGAACCGGGGCCTGGAGAACGCTTCGAAGTCGACTGGGGACACTTCGACACGCTTTCCTATCAGGGGCATGCGCGAAAACTTTACGCCTTCTGTCTAGTGGAATGTCACAGCCGCAAACTGTATCTGGAGTTCACCCACAGTCAGAGCTTTGAAACGTTCGTTCGCTGTCATATCCACGCGTTCCGCTTCATGGGTGGCATCGCACGCGAGCTGTGGTTTGATAATCTCGCGACCGCCGTTGCCGAACATGACGGCAACCTGGTGCGTTTCCATCCGCGTTTTCTGGCCTTCGCTCGCGAATATAGCTTCCTCCCTCGGGCTTGCCATGTGCGTGCGGCGTGGGAAAAGAAAAATAGAGAGAGCCATCGGTTATGCCAGAACCAGCTTCTGGCCACTGCGCACGTTCACCGACCTAGGCGATGTCAATGCGCAAGCACTTCAATGGCTCAACGAAGTCGCCAACCAGCGCCGCCATCGTGAAACGGGCCAGACTCCTCGAGAACGCTTTCAGCTTGAAGCACTGCGCTCCTTGCCGGTGATCACGCCTGACTATCGCGACACCACCGAAGCTCTGGTTCATAAAGATCTCCGGCTATCGTTCGACGGCAATCGCTACTGTGTGCCGCCACGCTACGTGGGCCGTCAGCTCACGATCAAAGCAGATGCCTCCTCGCTCACCATCTACGATCAGCAGCAGGAAATCGTCTCCTATGCTCGCTGCTGGCAACGCGGGCAGGTGCTTGGCGCCGAACACTTTCAAAAAGAACTGTTCGAACAACGGGCCGCGGCCCAGCGATCCGCAACACAACAGCGCTTGATCGACTTGCTGGGTCCTACTTCGGAAATCTATCTACGGCGCCTGGCGGACACCGATCGCTCCCTGGCCCGGCAGGTGAGAGAACTGCTCGCCTTGATTCGTGACTATGGACCGGAGGCGGTCGCCGCCGCTGTTGGCAAAGCCCATGTAGCTGGTGCCTTCGGCGCCGATTACATCGCCAATATCCTCAGCCAGCAAACTCTGCGGCGCGAGGTGCAGCCGCCGCTGCGGTTCAAAGACCCTCAGTTGAACGAACTGATCACCGATCCGCTGTCGCTGGCCGATTACGACACTTTTATCCTTCGCTCGAAAAGGAACGCCGATGAACTCACTCCAACAGAAACTGAATCAACTGAACCTGACGACGATGAGCCAGCATCTGGACGAGATCCTGACTGATGCGGCCAGCAAGAATCTCAGCGCCGCGGAAGCTTTCGAAGCTCTGCTGGACCGTGAGCTCGAAGCGCGTCAGACCCGTTCGATCGATCGCCGCTTCCGTCTCTCTCGCTTGCAAGCCAAACACTCCATCGATAGCTTCAACTTCAACCATCACAAGACTCGCTTACAGTGCAAAAGTCGCATCCTCCGCCTTTTGGATCTTGGCTTTCTCGAGAAAGGCACCGCCGTTGTGCTGATCGGCAACCCTGGTGTGGGGAAAACGTTCTTAGCGAAGATCATCGCCTGGCGTGCTTGTCAGGCCAACCGCCGCGTGCTGTTCACAACCGCCATGGACATGCTCAACCACTTGCTGGCCTCGCAGGTCGATCACTCTCTGATCCGCAAGCTCAAGCTTTATACCGAGCCAACTTTTCTCCTAATCGACGAACTAGGGTACCTTTCTCTCGACCAGCAAACCTCCAATCTCTTCTATCAGGTCATTTCCACTCGTCACAGCCACAAGAGAAGTACGCTCATCACCACCAACACAGCCTTTTCCGAGTGGGGGAGTATCCTGCACAACACCACCATCGCGACGGCCATCGCCGACCGCTTGGTCGAAAACTCCGAGATCATTCTTCTCGGCGGTGAAAGCCTTCGCAAAGCCAATAAGGGCCAGCCGCCGACGGAGTAAGTAGCAACGACTGGCTCAGATGAAGCGCCGCTCTGTGATGATATCCCGCGCGGAGGAGTCCGCCGGGTAACCCCTCAACGGCGCTACCGGCGGGGGCGGAAGCTCATCACTCCCGCTCTCTGGTCTGGATCTTCGTTCTTCCCGTTCTACTTCCATGTTCAACTTCAGCGCCAACCATCTGCTGTTGCTCTCGCGGACAGAATACCGAACCTGTGCCGTGTTCCTCATGCAAGACGACTCCACCCACCGGGTCTACCGCCTGTATGACTTCACCAAATCCCAACAGATCACGTCAGGCCAATACTACTGCGTGTCGGGAAAAGTCAACAGTGCGGACAAACTGTACCTGGTCATTGAGTCGGTCAAGATGGACACCAAACACAGCCGATGTTCTACAACTCCTGCTCCTGCTGACGGCGCGGGAGGATCGCTCATGAGGTAAAGATCTACGTTGCAGGGAGAAAACCAGAGTTCAAGACGTGAGCGATACGTGAAGTGCAGGTGCTATGGATTGGGAGGAACCGGAATTCCCAGGGCGGCGCATCGGGCAATATGAGCTTGCTTCCAACGGTCGGGAAGCCAAGCGTCGAGGTCACTGGCTGGCCAGGTAGGGAGATTCACCAGCAGTTGCATGAAATAGAGATGCGGGTCCATGTCGTGCCGGCGGCAACTGCTGGTCAAGCTGGCCAGGATCGCTGCGGTTCGCCCACCACGAGGGTTGCCAACGAATAGGGAGTTTTTGCGATTGAGTACGATCCTCTTCATCTCCCGTTCGCTAACATTATTATCTATGGGCACGGCGCCATCGGTCGTGAACACGGTCAGTGCGTCCCACTGGCTGAGCGTGTAGTTCACGGCGTCGGCCATGGGATGCTTCGGTAGCAACTGTTCTTTCCAGATCAGCAGCTTGCGATGCAGTTCTGCCAACAGCGGAACCGACTGTTCCTGTCGCAACTGGAGGCGCTCAGCAACGGAAACGTCTTTCGCCTGTCGTTCCAACGCAAACAGTGTGTCGATCCGAGTGACGGCCTCGCGCGCGATCTCCGGCGCCGA
Source organism: Candidatus Acidiferrales bacterium (assembly GCA_963790355.1). Taxonomy (GTDB): domain Bacteria; phylum Acidobacteriota; class Terriglobia; order Acidiferrales; family UBA7541; genus Acidiferrum. The sequence goes on along the minus strand of CAWBOF010000004.1, from coordinate 1,667,270 downwards.
TTTCTCCGCATCCACGAACTTGCGTCTGGCATGGCTCCAACATCCGGCACGCGTGATCGCGTTGCCGGCCACCACCCCGTTGTAGCCACCGTAAGCGTCGGCCAGTAAGACCTGCGTGTAGTCTTTCAGAAATTCTTTCGGGCCTTCTCGACTGCGGTTGAGGGTGAAGTCGAACACGTTATACGGATTCGCTTCGTCACCCACATACACCCACATGCGTGCCGGCTGCGTCTGGCCTGGGCTCAACATCGGCAACACGGTGTCGTCGGTGGCCACTACATGTGACTTCCTGACCCGCTCGGCCATCCGCTGGTACAACGGCTCGACCACATCCGCGACATCCCTGCACCACACCGACTGCGTGGCCCGGGAAATCTCGAACCCTTGTCGCTCGAAAATATCTTCCAGCCGATAGAGTGGTAGGTAATCTGCAAATTTGCTGGTGACGATAAAAGCCAGAAGCCCTGGTCCAGCAAAGCCTTTCTCGATGGCGGTGTCTGCTTTGGCGGCCACTGCGATCTGCGGATTTTCTCCCCGACCCTCACAACTGGCGCACGCATACTTCTTGCGGACATGCTCGAGCCGTTCGAAGTGTCCCGGAATGTATTCGATCTGCCAGCTCTTCTCGCTGCCGATCTCTTTGCGCTCCACACCGCAACTTGGGCAGGGCCGCTCTTCTGCGCTCAGCTCGTATACGTGTGTCTGGACCGGAAGGTTCTCGAAGTTCGCCAGGGCCCGCCGCCCCTTGCGGCGCTTCACCCGCCGTAACTCCGGTTCGGCTTCTACTTGTCGAAGATCTTCCAGCTGGATCGGCTTTTGTTCCAAAGCCTCGGCGAACTCCAGAAGCATCTGGGCCAGCTGGTTCATGCTCAAACGATCCGCTCGTGGCCCGTAGGTCGCCTTCTTGTAGCGCTCCAGCTCCTGTTGCAGTCGCAGGTTCTCCAAATACAGATCGTCGGCTCGTTGCTGCAACTGTCCGACGAGCATGGAGTTTTCTTCGGCGCGCCGCTTCTCGCGTTCCTGATCCGCGCTGACGCTCTCGAGCTTCGCCAGCACCTCACGCAGCATCGCTTTCAACGACGCGCTGTCTTCCGGTAAGTTGTTCACAGAAATTTCGTTGGCGGGCACGCTCGTTTAGACGTGTCTCCACCAACTTAGTTACACACATCGCGATCTTTTTTGTAGTTTTTTCTTTTTCTTTTTCTTTTCTCTTTTCTCTTTTTCTCTTTCTCTTTTTTTTGTTTTCGACGACGACTTTATCCGCAGTTTTCTGTCGCTCGCTGGTAGCGCGGCACACGCTTCAGTTTTGAAACATCGATCCCATCCAGAATCATCGCCAACTCGCTGGCGCGCAACTCCACTGATCGCGCGCCCTGCTCGACTCGCGGTAGTTTGAAAACTCCAACCTCCAGGCGCTTATACCAAAGTACGAAGCCGTCTCGGTCCCACACCAACAGTTTCAAACGATCTCCACGACGCGAACGGAACACAAATAGATGACCGCTTTGCGGGTTCTCCCCAATCACCGCTCGCACACGTTCCGCCAGACGATCGAATCCGCAGCGCATGTCCGTCGCTTCGCTGGCCATCCAGATCCGCGCTCCCTGCGCACGATCCATCGCCTGCAAACTGGGCAGCCCGATCACTCCGCCGCCTCCACTACCACCAACAACGCTCGCACATGTTCGGCATCGAATCCTGGCCTCACCATCAGGCTTCGCCCATTCCTCAGTCGGATTTCAACGCTCGAATCGCCGGGCGTGCTCAGCCCCTGCCCCGCCACTTGCACTTCTAGGAACTTTGTTGGCGTGTCTTCCTCCAGCCGCTTCTTCCACACGAAAAAGTACGGCCGGCACAAACCGTGCTCACGACAAAACGCTTTCACACTCTGTCCGCTACGTGCCTGCTCGGAAACCAGCCTTCGCCACTTCATCCACGCCTTCTTTGAGCGCTTGGTCATGTCGCAACATTGCAATGCGACGCGAATCTTTACAAGATGGGGTTCGCTTAGCGCTCACTTCAAGACTGCATGCTCGTATGCAGCAGCCAGCGCACGGGTGTGTTCCGAACTCGCCGCCGCGTCAAGTGGCCCACCCCAAACCGGCGAAAGTGGATCCGTTTTAAACTGGCGCTAACATCTTGCGCGTGGACAACAAGATATGTGCTTCAACTAGGTTGTAAAAAGATAGAGTTCCCGGACATGCCAATTCAATAAGAGGTTTGAAGAATTTCTGGCCCGTTGAAATCGGGTAGTTTCTTCCGTTGACCCAAGAATTCAACGTAGCCACCGACATCCCAAGGCATCGAGAAGCTTCAGCGATTCCGTAGCGGGGTACGTCGCGCCGGTCTATTGTTTTGTGAGATTGCATGGCGCCTCCCGTAACCGATTCTTTAATATTAGTATCCATTAATCCCTACCGCGCCGATACCGTATTCAGCGTGGATTCCCATTTTCACAATACTTCTCTATATCACAAACAGGGCTGCATGGGTCTCGGCTAATCGTTATTACGTTGTAGAAGTAAAAGGATAAGCTTCGGAGTACGCAAAGAGTTCGTTGGCAAATGCGCCACACGAGCGCACGCGCTTGAATGTGAGCAGGTCCTCAGAGACTCGTAACGTTATGTAACGTTGTTAGACCGATGTCGCGGCCTAAAGCCTTCGAGCTGAGGATATTTTGCACAATAATGAATCGCCAGCATCATGAAAATTTCAAGCAATCCGACCCCAATCCCCGCTCCTATTTGTTTCCATTTCTTATCGAGTCTCGCACTGCGTTCGAATAGATACGCACAGAGTACCTCTATGGGAATAAAAGAGGTAGCTTCTGCAAATTCATCCGCACCATCTTCCTTGTTATTATGAGTTAAGGAAGGAAAACCAAGCAATTTAAATTCATTTTCTAGAAGTTCGCGGATTTCGTGCAGAAATGTGTGTCCCTGGGTACCGAGTCGATGATTTCGATTACAAATTGCAATGAATCTTTTGCCATTAAATTCAAAGTTCGCGCCGAATAGATCTTCAGGGGTTTCATCCTTAAGTATTTCAACATTTATTTTTCCGCTGAACTCGGAGATATGCGCAAAGCCGAACATGGGAGGCAGCTGAAAAAACTCAGCGAACTCGCGCGCGAGTAGTTTCTCGGTAATGGGCCATTCATTTTCATGGCGGGAAACGGTAATCTGGCAGAATTGCGCCAACAAATCAGGTTTTTCGTTTGTTGTTTCCACTTTCGTTCACTCTCTCAGAGCAAATTCTGACTAGTCAATTTTTCGTACATTTGAACAATGTACCTCTTCACTTCCAAAGTTAATTTCGGAGTTTTCATGCGCGTTCCAAAAGACATTCTTGGGTCCTTGGAAACGTGTTCAAATGCCGCCTCAACTGTCTCGTCGGAAGCTACCTTCTTTTCTTCGCTCGGGAGATAACCCGCCGCTACCAAAAGGTCCTTCAGCGGGACTTCATAAAGCGCGGCGAGACCTTTCAAAATTTCTGGATGAGGAGGTTTGCGCCGACCTCTTTCCAATTGCGAGAGATAGGCATTCGAAGCCACACCTTCGGCTTCCACCTGTTTCAGTGTTAGCCCCTTCCTCTTCCGGAGATCGTGCAGATATTCGCCAAAGCTCTTCATGGCGTCAGCATAGCAGAGCTATAACTGATTGCAAGAAAAATCTTGCTATTGACAAACATTACGACGGGACATATACTCCTGCAAGAATCTGTTAACTATAGTAAGCGAGGCATCCCTATGAAATCCTCTCTGCAATTCATCCCATGCCCTCTCTGTCTCAACAGGCTAGACGTGCGCCAGAGCAAGAAACGTAGGCCGTACGTCTGCTGCGATTCGTGCGGGATGCAGATGTTTATTCGTAATGAGACCGGAAAGCGGAATCTTGATCAATTGCTGGCCGGGCCAGAAGAACAGGGTTTCTGGGCCCGTCTTTTGGAGTTGGAGGCTCGTTACAGAAAAACTTGCCCGAATTGTGGACAAGAGTTTTGGGTAACTGACGAACTTACCGTCACACGATGGATCGACGGAAAGTTGCTCGGTTACAGGTGCCCTCAAAAGGAGTGCGAAGGAATTGTTGAGACTCCCGACCGGGAATGACTTTTTCTGTGCGGGGCTGCGGAAATAACAGAGCGGGCTACGAAGGATGACAACCATTCGACCCGCGACTTGTACGGCACTGCGGCCCCGCTCCCAAAGTTCGCGATAGATGCCGGTAAGGACGTAAAGAGTTGTCGCTCCCTTCTCCCCAGCGGCGAAGCCGCGGGGGAGAAGGGCGGGGGGATGAGGGGGTAAGGTTTTTTTCCCATCCTTGTAGGGGAACGTGTGCTCGCGCGAGAGGCGCCGATGAATACGTGGTTTGAAAACTGCGAGCAGCAAAGAATCATGGAACGCTGGAGGGATGCGCTCGAACTTGCCGGGCACGAAGGTGCCTATCGCGACGTCGCTGAGAGGCAAGCTAGCCGCAATCGACGGCCGCTGTTAGATTCGCGCGAGTGCGTCCGGCGGAGTTCCAGCGATTCCGCTCATCGGGAGCAGCTTGCACCTGCGTTCGGCAACTTCATTGCCTACAGCCTTTGCCCTTGGGATTGGTTCATCAACCCCATTTCCTTTCGGGATCGTCATCCCGAGATGGAGCGTAACCCAAAAACAGGCCAGGAACGCAGCTATCGCAGTACTGGCAGTATCGGGGGCATCAAGCTTTTTGTTCCAGATCCACAGCTAAAGGCTTGGGTCCCTGATTTCCGTGGCCGCGTGGAACCGGCAGCATCCGTGCCGGATCTTGCCTTGGCAGAGATCAAAGACTACCTCTTTGATCTCCAGGAGGCCGCAGACCAACCTATCAGCTGGATTATCGCTGAGGAATTCGGAAGGGTCGGGGGTCGACATCACTGCCATCTTCTGGTCGCAGGTGTTGGTCACCTCCGAAGGGAGGAGGCGTGGGCTATAGCATTCGAGCGGTTTGGTAGGACGCGGATAGAACCATTCGATCCTGAAAGAGCTGCCGCATTCTATTGTGCGAAGTATGCGGCCAAGCAACTTGGTGCCATTCACTTTGGTGGACCGCTGCTCGGGGAACCTTACCTGGCCGTGCTGAAGCCCGGGCCAAAGGTGGGCCGCGTAACAGTAACACCCAGCCCAGAAATGCCTCGCGATGAGTTCCGACGGTCGGAGTCTTATCCACGTGGATTTTCAACTTGGAGGTCGAAGCGATGAAAGCGAAAGAACAAAAGAAGATGACCATCATTTACACCGATGGTGCAGGGGCGGGGCCTGATGGTAAGGGCTCCGCCTTTGCCTGGGTCAATGAGGAGTCTGGGGAGAAGCACATCGAACGGGTCCCCGGCCTCACTAACAACATGGCTGAATATGCGGGGGTGATTTCCGCGCTCAAAAAGTTGCGGCGCAACTCCAGTGCGGAAGTACGCACAGATTCACTTTTGGTTGTCTCACAACTACGCGGTGAATATCGAATTCTGGATGCAAAGCTCGAGAAACTAGCAACGGAAGTCAAAACTATCGCTGAACAGAAGCAGCTGACGTTGATATTTAGGTGGGTGCCCCGCCAAGAAAACTTAGCTGGAAAGCTTTTGTAGCCAAAGGAGTGGTGCTCCCATGAATTGCGCTGAAGTGATAGACTCCACCGAGTTGGCGAAGCGGCTTAACGTACCCGAATCATGGATACGTTCACGGACCGATAAGAAACGCACAAGTGATCCAATCCCTCATTTCAGGCTTGGACGCTATGTTCGTTTTCCTTGGGGTAGCGATGAGCTTCGTGACTGGCTGGACCGTCAACTGGTGAGTACGAACAGGGCAGGTCATCAAAGGAGGAATCAATGACCAAACCTGTTCGATACCAAGGGGGCAGTTTATCCGCGCATCACGGTTCGTGGCTCGTGCGATTTCGCAATCGCGTGCGTCAAGCAGATGGACCTGGACAAATTGGCCCAGCGAGTCATTCGCCCAGTCGTCGAAAGTCTAGGACTGGAGTGGTATGGCTGGCATGGGTTTCGTCGTGGCATCGCGTCGAATTTGTATGAGTTGGGAGCGGATGAAAAAGTCGTCCAACGCATCCTGCGTCATGCAAAATCGCACGTTACCAAAGATCGTTACATCAAGGCATTCGATCCGGCTGTCATGGCCGCGATGAAGAAGATGGAAACAACCTTAAACAAGATGGGCCAGAGTGCACCAAGAGTGCACCACGTGAATTAGGGCAGTTGTGGTAAGCTGTTCAAAGTAAACGCCGGAGAGGTGGCCGAGAGGCTGAAGGCGGCGGTTTGCTAATTTTACCAACCCTGTCCTTGCTCGCTGCTGTACACGTATTTTGTTCGAGTTAGCGGTTCTCATTTGCACCCGAAACATCTCATTTGCAGTCGATTGGCCAGCAAAAGGCCAGCAGATATATTGCCTTCTTCTTGCTAACCTTCAACCGCGGTGCAATCTTCTTCCCAGGCCCTCCGGGCTTCCAAGACGATTTAATTCCGAAGACGTCTATCGTCGCAGTCCGCCCCCCTCTACGGTGTCAATCTGTCGTGATTGGGCTTTACAGTAACTTCCAAGACTGCGGGGACTGCCAAAATACGCGGAAATCGTACAAGACGCCACTCTCTATGGGTTGGAAATGATCACCAGAGGGTTCACTCGATCAACCCTTCGGTTAACAGCCAAGGTGGTCCAAAATCTAAGTGCCGCGTCTGGTGTCGCTTACCGGAAATTCGGGGCCATTCTTACCTCTCTGACTGCACCCGATCCTGCACCCAAAAGATATTCTTCCTGGCTGTCGGCAAAAAGACGGTACTGGTGCTGGAGGACGAAGGGCGCGGCTAACACAGCACTTGCTGAACGCTGGACGAACTTCCAACGCGACATTGAAGGTTGCTTCATACACTCTCCAGTAAATCCGCTGTATTTCGTGTTAATGAGAACCCGCAACCATCCCGCATGAGGAAGGGATGAGCTTTATTCGAACGAATCGTCACTGGCCTGCGGTTTAACGAATGGCCGAGGCGACGGGCAGTACCAGCGGGCTGGCATGCTCGCCGTCATGAAAGATTTTGATATTGGCGATCCGCGCATCCTCGATCTTTTCGTAGCCGATCCGTCCGCCGCTGTTGTAGTTCTTCTGATATAGGGGCGAGTTGAGGGGAGCGATGGTGAGCCGCAACCTCGCGCCCATGATGACAGCCAATCATCTGCGGCGTTGAGTTCGCGCGCTCTGAAAGCTCTTGAGTACTGCCTCGGCGGACGAGAGAATCGGAACCTCCTTCGAATTCCCATAGAGCATTCGAATGGAGAAGGCGCCATCGATGACGCTAAGTATCGCCGCCGCCGCCGCCCTTTTGTCGATTGCGAAGGGCTTTAGCAGATCGGTTAGATAGTCAATAATCTTGTCTTGGTGTTCGATCGCCAGGCGATGGAACGGGTGGGCAGTATCCGGGTATTCGGATGCGATACGAAGGAACGGGCAGCCGATTATTTCGGGCCAGTTCGCCATCTGTTCGAATTTGGTCAGAGCCTCACGCAGATCCTTTGGGGGAGTGGGCTGAGAGAGATAGTCCCAAAGAGCTTGATCGCGGTTTTCGAGGTAGGCGAGCACGAGGGCATCCTTGCTTTCGAAATGCCGATAAAACGTCGCCTTTGCGACTTCGGCGATGGACATGATCTTCTCGGTGCCGGTCGCGCGGACCCCCTCGGCGTAGAAGAGCCGGTCGGCGACCTCCAGAATTCTCTCTCGCGGATCGGATTGTTTTTGCTCTTTCCCATGAAATTCATCTTGACATGAGACAGACCAGTCTGTCTATAATACATACGACATGTAGACAGACCTGTCTGTCTCAATCGCTCATCTCCTGAAAGGAAGCCCCGCATTATGAATACCCAAACCAATCTCTTCGCTCCCGCTCGGCGTGGAAACCGCCCCGGAGAAGTCTCGTCCACTTCTGGAAAAGATCCAAAAGTCGTTTAAGTTCATTCCCAACCTCTTTGGAGTGTTCGCGAACTCCCCCGTTTTGCTTGAGGGCTATTTGGGACTGGAAGGAGCGTTTGACAAGGGGAGCCTGAGTGCGGTGGAGCGCTCAGATCGTTCTACTCGCCGCCAGCGTTGAAAACAGCTGCAAGTATTGCACGGCGGCTCACAGCACGGTGCTGAAGGCTTTCCTGCATGTACCGGCCGAGGTTGTTTCGGCCGTCAGGTCCAACCAACCTGTGTCCGATCCGAAGCTAGAACGCACTTGTCGCTCTCACGAAGGAGATCGTCTCCGAGCGCGGACATGTGGACGCGCAGACGATCGAGAACTTCCTGGCCGCAGGGTACCGTAAGGATCAAATACTTGAGGTTCTGATCGGCGTCGCTCTCAAGACGATGAGCAACTATCTGGATCACATTTCCCCTACCGAACTCGATCCGGCATTTCAGTCGGAAGGCTAACTACATAACCACTGTTCAAGAAAGGATATGTCAAATGGCTAAGTTCGCGTTTCTTGTCGAGTTAAAGGCTAAACCAGGAAAGGAGTCGGAAATCGAGGCCTTTTTAAAGAAAGAGGCCGCGCTGGTAAGAGGAGAGGCTGGAACGCTGTCGTGGCACGCTGCAAAAGTCGAAGGTGAGCCTGGAGTATATAGAATCTTCGACACCTTCACTGATGAAGCTGCCCGTGAGGCTCATTTGAAAGGCGAGGCTGGGAAGGAGTTTGCCGCGAATGCGGAGAAGCTATTTGCCGAGGCTAAGATTTATCGGCTTCAAGTGATCGCCGAGAAGTAAGACCTTGCTGCTCTGCATTGCGAAACAGATGTTGACCTTGGGCGGCTTGGCTCAATGCACACGTCAGCCGCCCATCTCCTAGCGCTCAATCCTTGGAAGGAATCACAATGGATATCAAATCACTTAAGCCTACAATCGTTCTTGTGCACGGGGCTCTCGAAGACTCGTCGCTCTGGACTCATGGAGTGATCCAGGGGCTCCAGCGCGACGGCTATCCGGTCAAAGTCTTTTCCAACCCGTTGCGGGGTGTCGCGCACGACGCGGCCTACCTGCGTAGCGTGCTGGACACGATCGAGGGGCCCGTGATCCTCGTTTCCCACGCCTACGGTGGAGCCGTCATCACCCAGGCTGGAGACGACCCCAAGGTCAAGGCCCTTATCTATGCGGGCTCCCCTATGCCCGGGGTAGGGGAATCTGCAAACGATTGTCTCGTCCGGTATCCCGGCGGCGACTTCGCCTCGTCCGTCGAGCTGACCCCATACACCTTGCCCGACGGAACCAGCGGCACGAATGTCCACGTCAAAGCCGACAAATACCGCTACCTCGTCGCTGCCGACGTGCCTGAGAGCGTGGTCGACCTTATGATCGCCACCCAACGCCCCATCGCCTTGGCAGCCCTCAACGAGCCACTGACATCGGCTGCATGGACGAGCAAGCCGAGCTGGCAAATCAGGCCCCTGCTGGACCCCGTCATTCCCCAGGAAGAATTTAAGTTCGAAGCCGATCGCGCCCACTCTCACGTCATCGAGCTGAACTCTTCGCACGCCATTCCCATCACTTACCCGGACGTCGTGGTCGATGTGATCGAACAGTCCGCCCGCGCAACTACGAAGTAACCGCCTGATTTAGGGACCACAGACAGCACGCGAAATAGCGAGCGCCTTCTGGCTTGGACTTATCACCAGCAGCCTACAACGTCGTTGAACAACAGGAGCACAGAAATGGCGAATCTCTTCGAATCTGTTCAGCTTGGATCTTTGACGCTGCCAAATCGTGTCTTCATGGCACCGACAACCCGGAACCGCGCCAATCCAGATGGCGTGCATAGCGAACTTGCGGCGACATACTACTCGCAGCGTGCATCAGCAGGCCTCATCATTACGGAGGCGACTCAGATTTCCCCAATGGGAAAGGGCTACGTTAATACGCCGGGCATTCATTCGCCTCAACAGGTCCACGCATGGCGAAACATCGTAGATGCCGTGCATAGTCGCAACGGGCGAATATTCCTGCAGTTGTGGCATGTCGGCCGAATCTCCCATTCGTCATTGTTGCCAAACAACGGACAACCCGTTGCTCCATCCGCAATCCGTGCCAATAGCCAGACGTTTATTGCCACGGGTCGGGCAGAGGTTTCGGAGCCGGTTGCCTTGACGGCCAGCGGGATCAAAGAGACATTGGCCGATTACCGAGCGGCTGCACATAATGCTAAGAAAGCCGGATTCGATGGGGTCGAGATACATGCGGCAAATGGTTACTTGATCGACCAATTTCTTCAGTCAGGAACTAATCAACGGATCGACCAATATGGCGGCTCAGTAGCAAACAGAATCAGGTTTTTGTCGGAAGTCGCGCAGGCTGTTTCCGAGGTATGGACACCCTCGCGCATAGGGGTGCGGCTTTCCCCGCGCGGGACCTTCAATGACATGAGCGACAAGGACCCCGAGGAAACTTTCATGGCGGCGGTCGCGGCGATGTCGGCCCTGGGATTGGGATATCTTCACGTCGTGGAAGCGTCGCCTGGCGACGCCCGGCCGTCACCTGAATTCGCTTCGCTTTTCGCTCAGATGCGACGCAACTGGCACAGTGTCTACGTGGCCAATGGCGGTTTCGACGGACCTTCTGGCGAAGAAGCCGTGAGAAGCGGCCGGGCCGACGCAATCGCGTATGGGCGCCATTTTATCGCCAACCCAGATCTGCCAAGGCGGCTGCAACTCGGAGCCGCTCTGAATGAACCGGACCCAACGACTTTCTATGGAGGAGGCGCTGCCGGCTACACGAGCTACCCCGCGCTCTCCTAACTTTGGTAGCACCTAGACGCGCAAAGCTACCGACATTCGGATTGCAACGGCTTCAAACACCGTTGTTCAGGGCTAGCAAAAACGTGGTTACTTTACCGATTTGGCCGAAAAGTCAGCTATTCGTTGAAGTGACTTCCTGGCAGGTAAGAACCTTGTGTCCCTTTCGGATTGAGGGTAACGGGAAGATATTTGCGGGCCAGAAGTCCTAGAGCTTTATCGGAAGCGCGCTTTCTGCGAAGTAGATGACGAGAGCAAGGTACTCTGGCGCGCTTTCGGTAAAGCGACTTGGAGGGAGCCGCGCGGGTTTGCGGCGGACGCGGACCCTATGCAAATTGAATAGAGGGAAGAGCTGACGTCGAAGTGTGCCGGAACTGTGTGGCGGAGCACAGTAGATGACACGGAACGGTTGGAAGACGACTATTGCGAAAAAATGTTCTCCAGAGAGTGTCTGAGGAAGCCGGAGGAAGAGATTTGTTCGGCGATAAGGCGGAGAGCCACGGATCGTGCCGAAGCACGCAGAGTTTTCTCGACTGTGGAGAGTTGTTTCATGCGACAGCCGTGATCATGAGGGGTGGAGAACGGAGCTGGATCTGGTCAGCAGTAAGCCTCTCGACGACCACCATCGGCCCACCACATTTGGGGCAGAACCAAAGATCGCTTGAGCCATCGCTGCGGAGCTTGGTGTCGATCTGTGCTCTGTTGCGGTGCTGAGCCGAGCAAGTGAAAGCAAAGCGGCAAGGAACGTGGCACGCCGGCGATGGGCCAGGAAGCCGAAGTGCCGGATGCGCACGAAGCCTTTGGGAAGCAGGTGCAACAAGAATCGGCGCAGGAACTCATCGAGAGATAAAGTCAGCAACTTCTGTTCATTGTTGTGAGCCGAGTCACGCCAGCGAAAGGTGACCTTTTCATCGGCGAACGAGATCGAGCCGGTGGTTGGAGATGGCTACGCGATGAGTGTAACGGCCCAGATAATGGAGCACATGCTCTGGCCCCCCGAAGGGACGTTTCGAGTAGACCACCCAGTCGTTTCGGAACAGTTTTCTGAGCCACGAGGAGAAAGTTTTTGGCTGAGCGAGGAGCGTCAGATCTCCGTGGAATCCCAGCCGGCCGTCGTGGAAGGCGCGCTTGAGAGTCCGCCACAAACTTGCCGCGAAAGACGCGACTGAGCACCTTGACGGGGAGAAAGAAGGCGTAGCGAGTTTTGATCCAGCGGGTGTGATCGGCGGAGAGTCCGCCGGCAGGAACCACGCAATGGACATGCGGGTGAAGTCCAAGTTTCTGATTCCAGGTATGCAGCACGCTGAAGAAACCGATTTCGGCACCGAGATGCGCAGGATCGCGAGCAACTTCGAGGAGTGTTTCCGCACTGCTGCGAAACAATAGGTCGTAGACGACTTTTTTGTTCTGAACAGCCAACGGTGCCAACTCACGAGGAAGGGTGAAGACCACATGGACGTAGTGCGTCGGAAGAAGCTCCCGGCGACGCTTTTCCAGCCAACGGTCGCGGGCACTGGCCTGACACTTCGGACAGTGCCGGTTCCGGCATGAGTTGTAAGAGATGGCGCGATGTCCGCAGCGAGTGCATTGATCGAGATGGCCGCCGAGTGCGGCGGTACGACAACGCCGATAGCCAGCAGCACTTTGAGATGCTTCCCGCTGATCCACTTGCGGCTTCGTTCGATGAAAGCAGTCTCCCGCAGCGCGAACCAGATCGGCCACCTCGAGTGGTGGCCGACCCATTTACTCCTCCTGCGGTGACTCGCTTTTCAGCTGACAACGAGTCCAGAGGACTTGCTGTCGCATTCAAGTGCCGTTCGGAAATATGGAGGTAGATGGTGGTCTGCTCCAGATCGTTGTGGCCTAACAGCATCTGGATGCTGCGTAAATCCGCACCTCGTTCCAGAAGATGCGTTGCAAAGCAATGGCGCCTATTCCGGCCCCGGAATAGGCGCCACTATGCCGACCTCCTGACTATGCCGGGTAGAACCGCGATTGACCCATCCATGCGTGTGACGGTGTAGATTCACCCGGCATAGTCCGGGCGGTGTTCTCCTGACAGACTCCTCTGCAAGGAGAGCGCCGATGAACCTAATCTTCAAAGATCCCAAGACGTGCCAGCGTATGCATGAAGGGCCCCTGGGCCAATACGTTGATTCCTACGCGGCTGAGATGTACGAGCAAGGCTACTGTAAGGCTGCAGCGAAGTCCCAGATCCGTCTTGTAGCTGACCTCAGCCGATGGATGGCGAAAAAAAAGATCACTCCGCAACAGCTCACAACTGACCGACTCAAAATTTACCTGCGATTCCGAGCACAGCATCGACGCCCTAAACGAGATGATGTGGCTGCTCTAAAGCGGCTCTTGAATCTGTTGCTTCGGCAGGGAGTAATTCCTGAACCTTCGTCACCAGCAGCAACACCCGTTACCCAACTGCAAGTCGAATATGATCGGTATTTGCGCCAGGAACGAGCGCTTGCATCTACGACGGTGCATCGTTACCTGGAGCTTGCCAGAACATTTCTGACCGCGTGTTTCGGTACCGGTCCGATAGATCTATCCACTCTGCGGGCCACCGACATAACTGGATTTGTCCAGCGTCGGGCTGCCGCTATCAGCGGTAAATGGGCGCAGTTGATGACGACCGCGCTACGTTCTTTTCTGCGGTTCGCCCGATATCGCGGAGACCTCACCACCGATCTTGCAGCATGTGTACCCACGGTCGCGAACTGGTCGCAATCGACCTTGCCCAGAGCCCTTCCGCCCGGACAGGTGGAACTTGTGTTGGCCTCCTGCAACCGGAAGACCGCTGTGGGCCGTCGAGACTACGCGATTCTCTTGTTACTCGCACGACTGGGTTTGCGTTCGAGTGAAATTATTGTCCTCAGTCTGGAAGATCTGGATTGGCAGACTGGGTTGATCATCGTGCGCGGAAAAGGTGGTCGCTATTCCCAACTTCCGCTTCCCATGGATGTCGGTGAGGCGATCGCCGACTACCTGCAAACTGCGCGGCCGAAAACACTTGATCGGTGCGTATTTCTTCGTGGGCGGGCCCCTGTAGCAAGCTTCAAGGGCCCGCAAGCGATCGCTTCCCTCGTCAGACATGCTTTGGTACGAGCTGGAATTCATTCGCAGCGAAATGGGGCCCACCAGTTCCGACACGGCCTCGCCACCCAGATGCTTCGGCAGGGAGCTTCATTGGCTGAGATCGGAGAGCTCTTACGACATCGGAGTCCCCAGACCACAACGATCTACGCCAAGGTCGACCTTGACTCTTTACGAACGCTGGCATTGCCATGGCCCGGGGGTGCGCGATGAGCAGGCTGCGCAAGGCCGTCCAAGACTACATCGAGATGCGCCACAGATTGGGATTCAAGCTACACGATGCTCAGATCGGTCTCCTGAAATTCGTCTCGTTCCTCGAACAACACAAAGCGTTTTACATCACCATCGCGCTGGCTATGCAATGGGCGCAGGAAAATCCTTCGGCACGCCCTTGCGAATGGGCTCGCCGGCTTAGTTTCGTACGCGGATTTGCGCGCCACTGGAGTGCGACTGATCCGCGAACCGAAGTTCCGCCATGGGGACTGTTACCACACCGGCCGGGCCGGGCACGGCCTTACTTGTATAGTGACGAGGAAGATCCGGCTTCTGCTCGAAGCCACACTGCAGTTGCCATCGCTCCACGGCCTGCCCAGCAAGACCTACTACTGTCTGTTGGGACTGTTGTCTGTGACAGGTCTGCGCATCAGCGAGGCTCTCCACTTGCGACCAGAAGATGTGGACTTAACGGAGGGCATTCTTACCATTCGAGGAGCGAAGTTTGGCAAGTCCCGCTTAGTGCCCATTCATGCGTCAACCCAAAAAGTACTCTCCGCATTATGCATCAGATCGTGATCGATTTCTTGTCGGGCGACCCGCATCTTCCTTCTTCGCATCCAGACAAGGAAGGCCACTGGAGCCCAGCCAAGTCCGGCGCACTTTCTATACGCTGTCCCGGAAAACTGGGCTTACGTGGCTCTTCTGCGAGCCACGGTCCACGCCTGCATGACTTTCGTCAGCATGCCGAATCCCGGATTATGCCGAGTCTGGCGGAGTAGCTGTTCTACCATCCCCATTTGGCGCTTCTTTCAGCACTTCTCTAACAAACTGAATTCGGCATAATCCGGCTATCTTCTCCTTACTGGCTGGTGAGGCCAGTAAGGAGGAGAAGCATGCTCGAAAGTTCTTCCCAAAACTTAGCAACAACCAAACGTTTCCCCGACCCATTTGTGACCAGCTTCAAAGATTTACAACATCACTGATCGAGCAAGGCTACGCAGATCGCACAGTGCGAGTGAAACTGAGGCTGCTTACGAATTTTGGGCAGTGGCTAAGACGAAACAACCTGCGCAGTCACAAAGCTTGATGACCAACTGCTCGCAGACATTTCTGAAGCACCGAAAGCTTCCGAGTGCAAAATGGCGATCTAAGAACCCTCCAGCAGTTTCTCAATCATCTGCGAAGGCACAACGTTGTTCCAACTCAAATCTGCCTTGTGACAGATCACCGTTGCCTCAGATTCTGACGGGTACGAGAGGCATTTGCGCATAGAACGCGGGCTTCTCGCCAACACGATCCTCCAGTACCATCTTTTCGTTCGTAAGTTTCTCCTTGAGCACTTCCGTGGTCGACCGTTCCTTCTTAAACCATAAAGGCTTCCGACATTTCCGCTTTTGTTTTGCGGCACGCTCCCAACGAGAGTGTCTGGACAACGCAAGTGATGACGACGGCTTTCCGCTCTTTCTTCCGGTTCCTGTTTCAAAAAGGAGAAGTCAGAGCCGATTTGGCCGCCTCAGTGCCCACGGTGGCGAATTGGCGGCTATCCACCGTGCCCAGGTATCTGGCTCCGAAAGAAGTCAAACGTGTGCTTAAGGCCTGCGACCTTGCACGGCGATCGGTCGCCGCAACTATGCCATCCTTCTTCTACTTGCCCGTCTCGGTCTTCGCGCTGGAGAAGTGGTTGCTCTCCAGCTCGAGGACATCAACTGGAGAGCTGGCGAAATCCTCATTCGAGGCAAGGGGCTCCTTCACGACCGGATGCCCCTCCCGGCGGATGTAGGCAAAGCCTTGGCCTCCTATCTCCGTCGAGATCGGCCTGCGTGCCAGACACGCCGAGTGTTCGTTTGCATGAAGGCACCACGCCGAGGGTTTGCTAAGCATCCCTCGACCTGACGATGATCGTTCGTCGCTCACTTGGCCGCGCGAACTTACACCCCAAGCTCAAGGGAGCCCACCTGCTTCGACACAGCCTGGCTACCTCGATGTTGCGTGCCGGGGCAACCATGGGAGAAATCGGAGAAGTTCTTCGGCATCGAGCCCCGGACACAACGGAAATCTACGCCAAGGTCAACTTCGAGGGCCTGCGCCCGCTGGCTCATCCTTGGCCGACGGGAGGTGCACAGTGAAGCGACTGGAACAGGCATTGAACGATTACCTACGCATCCGCCGCGGCCTTGGGTTTCGGCTCCGGGAACCGAGAAGGTCTGTTAAGGAATTTTGTGGCGTTTCTCCAAGCCGAGCGAGCCTCGTGCATCACCAGGCAACTGGTGCTTCGCTGGGCCACGCGGCCCGCGAAAGCCCAACCTTTTACCTGGGCTCAGCGTTTCGGCATCATCCGACGCTTCGCTATCTGGCATAGCGCTATTGAACCACGCACCGAGATTCCTCCCGCAGGACTCCTCCCGCATCGTTACCGGCGAAAGCCCCCTCACATCTATAGCGATGAAGAGATTGAAAAGCTTCTTCGCCGAACCCAACAGCTCCCCTCTCCCAAAGGACTTCGCGCCCGCACCTATACGACCCTTTTCGGCTTGTTGGTGGCGACCGGAATGCGGGTGAACGAAGCCCTGGGTCTGGACCGACCGGATGTCGACCTCAAACTCGGAATCCTTCACATCCGGCGGACGAAGTTCGGGAAATCACGCTATGTACCGGTTCATCGCTTCCACCGTAGTGGCTCTGAAAAAGTACGCCGGAGGCGAGATCGTCTTTTCCCTGCATCACTCGCGCCGTTCTTCATCTCCGAGAAGGGTCACCGGATCACCGAATGGATGGCGCGATACACCTTCGCCAAAATATCCCAACGAGTTGGCCTTCGCGCATCGGCTAAAGGTTATGGCCGCGGTCCGCGGCTGTTGGACATGCGTCATCGATTCGCCGCTCGCACGCTGATCAGCTGGTACCGCGCCGGGCTTGACGTCGAACAAGAACTCCCCAAGTTGTCCACGTATCTAGGACATGTCCACGTGAATCACACCTATTGGTATCTGGAAGCCGTGCCCGAACTCCTTCAACTGGTGACCGACCGGCTGATCCCGAGGGAGGTGCGGCCATGATTACCACCTGCTTTCCTTCTCTTCTTCAATCCTTCTTCACCGACCGCTTGCTTCGCCAACGGCAAGCAAGTCCTCATACCGTAGCGGGATATCGCGATTCTTTCCGCCTGCTTCTGAAGTTTGCCCAAGAAAGACTCTACAAAAGCCCTTCCCAGCTTCGGATCGAAGACCTCGATGCCCCCTCCATTGGTCTTTTCCTCGATGACCTGGAAAGCACCCGCAAAAACAGCGCTCGCACGCGGAACGCCCGGCTGGGGGCCATCCACTCTTTCTTCCGATACGTGGCGTTGGAAGAGCCCGCGCTATGCCCTGCATTGCCAGCGTATCCTGGCGGTGCCCAATAAACGCCACGTTCGAAGGCCGATCGAGTTCCTCAACCGGGAAGAGATGGATGCCCTGCTCGCGGTTCCAAATCGCTCCACCTGGATAGGACGTCGCGATCGGACCCTCCTTCTGGTTGCGCTCCAGACCGGCCTGCGGGTTTCCGAGCTAATCGGGCTGAACTGCCAGGATCTTCGTGCTGGGAACCGGGGCCCATGTGCGCTGTCTCGGCAAAGGCCGAAAACAGCGCTGCACCCCGCTCCGTCCAGAAGCCGCAAAGATGGTAGCCGCCTGGCTACGGGAACGCCACGGCCAGCCTGAAGATCCGGTCTTTCCCAGCATCCGCGGCGGCAGACTCAGTCGCGATGCGATCGAATGTCTCGTCACTAAATACACCCATCTGGCGGCGCGAACTTGCCCGTCGCTCAAACGGAAGAAAGTCTCTCCGCACATCTGTCGACACGGCACAGCCATGGACCTACTTCAGCACGGGGTGGATCGCTCTGTGATTGCGCTCTGGCTCGGCCACGAATCGCCCGAGACAACCCAGATGTATCTCCACGCGGACATGCGGTTGAAAGAGAAAGCGCTCTCGCGCACTGAGCCGCTCGGAGTCAAACCAACCGATACCGGCCGGATGACAAACTGTTGGCCTTCCTGGAAAGCCTCTGATTATGCCGAGTCAGAAAACGGCCCGAGCCCCTCCAGCCGCTGTATTTGATAAGAATTCGGCATAATCCGGGAGTCGGCATGCTGTCTCAGGTCATGCAGACGCGGGCCATGACTGTCGCAGGGGCCACGCAGACCGATCTGTCGGGACAACGCATAAAACATTCGACGAATGTCCGCGCCATCCAACCGGTGGCCGGAGCTGGAGACGAACAAATACGGGGAAACTGGTCGCTGTCTCCAGTGGCGGTTGCGTCGACGGATGTACTCGGCGAGGATCTGGCAAGTTGAGTGATGTAACGGCACCAGCCGAGTCTTGCCGAACTTGGTGCCGCGGATGGTCAAGAGCGCTGTCTTGAGATCGACATCTTGAACCTCAAGGTTGCGGGCTTCGCTAACGCGCAACCCCGAGACACTCAGGAGTCCGAGTAGACAGTAGTAGATCCAGGGGCGCAACTTCCCGCGTTCCTGGTGATAGGGCATCTTGAGTGCGGCGCTCAGGAGGCCACGAATTTCCGCATCCGAGTACAGATAGGGTCGCGCCCGCTTCGGCCGAAAGGGCAACAGGCCCTGTGCCGGAATCTGCGTACGGGGATCGGTTGCGCTGCGATGCTGCGCAAACCCTCGGACGAAGCTCAGTCGCCGAGCCCAATACGCGGGTTGGGCGTGCAATGGTTGTTGCGCCCAGACGAGCGCCAACGCTTGGGTGATGTAGGGTGCGCGGTGCTGCTCCATGAACCTGGCAAAATCCAGTAATCCCTTGCCGGCATCACGCAGCTTGAATCCCAGATCGCGCCGCATGCGCAGGTATTCCTGTACGCTCTGCCGAAGTATGGTCATCGCACACCTCTCGGCCACGGCAACGCCAGCGTTCGTAGTGCTGTGAGGTCCACCTTGGCGTAGATCGTGGTGGTCTGGGGGTTGCGATGTCGCAAGACTTCGCCGATTTCGGCTAATGAGGCGCCGTGGCGCAACATCTGAGTCGCCAGTGCGTGACGAAACTGATGAGCGCCCGTTGTCGGAGCTGGGATACCGGTGCGATGGAGCGCATGCCGAATGATCGATCCAATAGCGCACTGGCTCAGAAAACCGCGGATGGGAGCTTTGCTGCGCAGAAACACGCGACGGTTTGTGCTGCGCGGGCGGCCGTCGCGCAGGTAGGCGGCGATCGCCGCGCCAACATCCGCAGGAAGGGGAAGCGTGGTTCGTTGATCGCGCTTGCCTCGAACACTCAGCTGTCCGGCGTCCCAGTCAATATCCTCAAGCTCGAGAAAGGCCACTTCGCCTGATCGCAAACCCAGTCGTGCGAGCAGAAGCAAGATCGCGTAGTCACGACGGCCGATGGCGTTATGCCGATCGATGCTCCTCAGCAACTGACGGACTTGATCCGCCCCAATCGCGCGAGGGATCGATGGCATCGACCAGTTCGCCACGATGGGCACGGCGGCAGCCAAATCCAGAGCCACCTCTCCGCGGTAGCGCGCGTACCGCAGGAAGGAACGCAATGCAGTGGTCAGCAGTTTCGCGCGTTTCAGATGCAATCGTGGTGCTTGACGCTGGACAAATCGCACGACGCCGACGGCCTTCAAGCATGCGAGTTTCACAGGCCCAGTGCCGAAACGATCCGCGAGAAACCCACGAATGAAGGGCACGTAGTTGATGATCGTGGTTCTTGCCAGAGCGCGCGTGTCGCGCAGGTACTGCGCATACTCTTGCACGCATCGCTCTGCCGGGGTCAGTCGACGTGCTGCGATCTTCTCGGTGCCAATCACACCCTCGCGGCGCAGAAAATCTAGGAGATGCCTGAGCGTCGCGACATCACACGGCAAGGCCGCACGCGGCGAGCGCGATCACACAAATACCGCGAGAGATGATCGGACCTGACATGACGTAAAGCGACTCGCTGTTGTTTAGCCAATGGCTGAAACCTGCAGCGAGCCGAACCTGCTGGCGAATCGAATGCCGGGCATATCCTTGCACGCTTTGAGATTGGGCAAACGGGCCAATGTGTGCCACGAGCGGGCCGTCAGGTGCTCGCGATAGAACCACTTGGCTGTTGATGATGTACCGCACCGTAGACTCCTTTCTCCCCTGCATGGGGATGACAAGGAGTCAAGACTATGTCGGCACAGTTTCGCGCCCCTATCGGTAAAACGGGGCTGGCATGGCAGGACTCGACATAGTCAGGAAGGGTAGATAGTGCCGACTATATCGTTAGAGAGATAGGAGGCACACCATGGCGATGGAGCTGCTACAGGCAGGTGTCGATCGAGCTGTAATCGCTCTTTGGTTAGGTCATGAGTCGGTCGAAACCACGCAGATCTATCTTGATGCCAATCTCGCCTTAAAGGAAGAAATCTTGGCAAAGACCATGCTGCCTGAAGGAAGACCGGGACGTTATAAGGCCGACGACGAATTGCTGGCCTTCCTTCAACATTTATAATCGCGATCAAACTATGCCGGGCATAGGTTCGAGCGGACTCATCCTAAGCTCTTCAATTATAGGCAAATCCCCGTTGTGTTCTCCGCCCACCCGGCATAGTCAGGAGGCCGGCATAGTGCCGAATGGTGTGTGGGTGTACCTGTTTTTTGATGCCCGCTCGCTTGGTGGCATTGCGACACGCATGCCAAACCACTTTCGTGGAAATCGGCTTGTCGCTGCTATGGTGCCGGTTGCCTGGAAACAGCCACACGCTTGGTTTTCGCTTTAACCGGCGCCAGTGCTTGCGGAACTCGTCGAGCAGTTTTGGGCTCAGCATGACATCGCGATCTTATGTGCCGGGAAAAGTTATGTGCCGCGAATTACGCTCCATCTCCAAGAGATATCGGATCCTGCGTATTGCGTTCATGTCGCGTTGCGTGGATGACTCCGCATAACTATGACAGTCTTTCTGGGGTGAAGATGCTTTCGACTTTTCACCCGAGGAGGAACCATGCTGGAAAGCTATTTCAAACGAGACCACACCTTGGACCGACTCCGCGCCGAACCAACGGGTCGATACATGGACAATTTCGCCGAGACTCTTCATACAAAAGGTTACGGTGTGTGGGCCGCGCAGGCATACCTACGTGCGGCCGCACATCTGGGGATATGGATGAAGCGGAAAGGCTTTTCTGCGATGAAGTTGGACGAACAAGTCATCGGAGAATTCGCTCGTCACCTGCCTTCGTGCCGTTGCCTGGGCAAGAATCGAGGGATCTACGATGACGCGGTGATTGGGGCTCGCCATTTTCTGGATCATTTACGAGATACCGGAGTGGCGCCGGCCGGTGCCCCCCTTGAGAAACCACCGTTGCCAACCCTTATCGATGGATTTGAGCGGTGGATGCGACAGCATCGGGGAGTATCCGAGTCGACCTTAACGACGTACCGATTGATACTGACCAAGCTACTTGGCGCCATCGGAGAAATACCTGGCAACTACAACGCGCACGTCTTAAGGCGCGGCGTGGAGATGCAGACGAGTCGCTGTGGACGAAGTTGGGCGAAGCTGGTCATCACAACTATCCGGATGTTTCTGCGTAACCTCGTCGTATATAGCCTGTGCGATTCCAAACTGGTAGATGCTCTGCCGACCATTGCTCATTGGAAGCGAGCGTCCTGTCCAGACTATCTCTCAAAAGAAGAAGTCGAGAAACTCGTCGTCGCTTGTAATCCTGTGACAGCCGAGGGTGCGCGAGATAGAGCGGTGCTTTTGCTTTTGGTTCGGCTTGGATTGCGCGCCGGCGATATCGTAAATCTGCGCCATGCAGACATCGATTGGGAGAACGGAGCTCTTCAGCTAACTGGAAAGGGTCGCCGACAAAGTGCGCTCTCTCTACCTCAAGACGTAGGCGATGCCATCCTGAACTACGTGGAGCACTGGCGCCCTAACGTTCGCAATGAACATGTCTTTCTACGCGTGAATGCTCCCTTTGCCCCATTGGCCGGTAGTTCGGCGGTGTCTTCTCTGGTCAACCGTGCAGCGCGGCGAGCCCGCCTCTCTGCGAGGCGTATTGGCGCGCATCTTCTGCGTCACACGGCGGCGAGTCTGATGCTCCGGGAAGGGGCGTCGTTGCAAACTATCAGCGGCCTGCTGCGTCACCAGAGCCTCGACTCTACGACCCTGTATGCAAAGGTCGATGTAGAGATGTTATCGGAAATTGCTCAGCCGTGGCCCGAAGAGGTGCTGCCATGTTGATGCAGGCCATCGACAGCTATCTTCAGTTGCGCAGGGCGGGCGGCTACCAACTCCGAGATACAGAGGTCCTGCTCAGGGAATTTGCGTGTTTCGCTGCCGAAAGAGGCGAGATCCATATCAAGGCCGATACGGCGATCGCATGGGCCAGCCGTGCGACATCCCTGCAACAACGAGCGCGGCGTCTGAACAGCCTTATCCTGTTCGCGCGCTACATCCGCGCTGAGGACGCCGACCATCAAGTTCCGCCGAGCGGGGTTTTTGGTCATCCCCCGTGTTCACGCCCCCTACCTCACATCTTCACACCGACCCAAATCGCCGCAATCCTCGCGCAAGCCAAGCAACTCCCGCCGCCAGGATCTTTGAGGCCGCATACTTTCTACACGCTCTTTGGGCTGGTGGCGGCCTGTGGGTTGCGGATCTCCGAGGCGCTCGCACTGCAAATCGATGACATCCGTCCTGATGGACTTTACATTCGCGAGACGAAATTTCGAAAAAGTCGGCTTGTGCCACTTCATCCGACGACGGCAAAGCAACTTGCTCTCTACCTTGATCGTCGCCAACAACTGGCACGCGTGGAGACACGTGTTTTTGTTTCACTTCGCCGTAAGCCCCTGCACTACGCGACCGTGAATGAGACCGTCCTTTTCCTCCTGCGCAAGCTCGGGCTGCGTGCAGGGCCGGGGCAGCCTGGCCCACGGCTGCATGACTTAAGACATACCTTTGCCTCAAGGGCGTTGGAGAACAGTCCAGCTAAGCAATCGAGAATCACCAAGCACATGCTGGCCCTCAGCACTTACCTCGGACACGCGCACATCAGTGACACGTATTGGTACCTGCAGTCCACAACGCATCTCATGACGGATATCGCCGATGGCTGTCAAACCTATTTGGAGAGAAGTCAGCTATGACTCCCATCGCGCCCCATATCACCGCCTACTTGCGCGAGAGATTACCCAACGAACGAAAGGCCAGTCCCCATACCACCGATACCTATGCTTATGCCTTTCAACTGCTCTTCCAGTTCGCCAGCCAGCGGCTTGGCTGCTCGCCGGCTGCACTCCAGTTAGAGCAACTCGATGCACCTCTGGTGTTGGCGTTCCTCGAACATCTTCAAGCAGGCCGGCGAAACGGCACTTCCACACGAAATGCACGTCTTGCTGCCATCAAGTCATTTATGCACTTCCTCGAATATCGCCTTCCATCGGCCTTGGAACAACTTCGTCGGGTGCTAGCCATCCCGTTTCAAAAGACCGACACCCGTCTGGTACGACATCTCACGCGAGCTGAAATGCAAGCCATACTCGATGTTCCCGATCCGAGCACTCGTGATGGCGTCCGCGATCGCGCCATGCTTCACTTGGCGTTCACCGGTGGTCTTCGGGTTTCCGAATTAGTCGGACTCAAACTCAACGATGTGACGTTTCGGGAGGGCTATGTCGATCTCCGCGTGATGGGAAAAGGGAGGAAGCAGCGCGTCCTCACTCTCTGGAAAACTGTTGCAGGCAGCCTGCGAGCGTGGCTTTCCATTCGCGGTGACGTCAGCGTTCCTGAGCTGTTCCTCAATGCGCGCGCCCAGCCCCTTACCCGCTCTGGCTTCAAGCACATCGTTAATAAGCACTTTCCCACTGCCGTTAACAAATGTCCTTCCTTGAAAACCAAACGAGTGTCGCCGCACGTTCTGCGGCACACTTGCGCCTTAAACACCCTGCAGGCAACCGGTGATATCCGCAAAGTAGCCCTCTGGCTCGGGCACGAAAGCATTCAGAGTACTGAGATATACCTTCGGGTGGACCCTTCACAGAAGCGCGAAATGCTTGAGGCCGTCCTACCTCCGACTCTGAAAAGAGGCTATTTCCGACCAGCAGACAAGCTCATCGCTTCATTCAGAGGCAAATAGTTATGTGCAGGACAATCACTCCTAGAGGCTTGTCTCCGTAGATTCCGTCTGCGTCCAGAGCACATAACTTTTCCCGGCACATAAGATCGCTTATGGGCCATGGCGCATAAGCGATCTTTGCGGCCCTTGCCGCCCCGGATGTGCACCACCATGCGCTGACTGTCGATGTCGCTGACTTTCAAGTGGGTCAGTTCGGAGTTCCGGGCGCCGCTGGCGTAGAGGGTCATGAGCAGGATGCGTTCGTCCAGGGGTGCGCGCCGCATGGAGGAGTTGCGCGACTTCTTCGCGGCTCAGAATCGTCGGCAAGTGACGTGTCTTTTTCGGATAGGGAGTTTCGGCGAGGCTCCAGGTTCGGCGGAGCGTCTTGATGTAGAAAAAGCGCAGCGCCGCCAGGTGTTGTCTTACGGAATTCGCTGACAACTTGTGTTTCTCGAACAACTCGGCTTGATATTCGCGAATGTGTCGAGGACCTAAGCGATCTGGCGAACAGTTGAAACGTCGAGCAAAATCTTCTACTGCACGAAGGTAGTGGCGTATGGTATTTTATGCATAATTACGAAGCTGGAGTTCTTCCAGCATCATTTTTCGAAGATGGGTCACGGGAACACCTCCTGTGACCCACACTTACATCTAAGCCATCAAGCAACCAACGCTGCACTGCCTCACGCGAAGCGTCCGCCGCCGGGCGGCTACGTCCAAGTCCCGTTGGGGGAAGTTAATTCGCCGGATTCGCGGCGAACATATCCTACCTACTGCGTTTTCTGATTTCCAGGAAACTAGATCCTCAGTCGTGCGCTCAAAGACCAGAGGCTCCCCGGCCAGAAATGGGTTTTTGAAACCATTCGGTTAACAACGCTATCTTTCCATCTGTCCTGGCGGAGACACAGGTACGAATCACTGGTAGGGGTTGCAGGTACAGTCATGCTGTAAATGAGGGCTTGACTCATTCCATGTAAGGGTCGCGCAGGGTCTGACGCCTGCCAGGCGCCACCGCTTGGGGTACAAACACCCAAGTGGGTCAGTCATTCAACATGAGTGTGGTCGTTCGTGAGTTTTCTAACGAAGCGGACAGAGCAATCCTCGTCGAAGCCTTCCAGAAGGCGCAAAATCAGGGTCTGGTGAACGCGCTCACCAAGATGAGGGCGGTTGGCCGCATTTCCTTGGAGGGTACAATTGGCTACGACCTCAGTTACATTTGACTGATCCCCACTCCAACCGGCCGCATAATTCGCTTCATCACCAACCGTAAGATTAGCTTCGGTGAAGCCTACTACAGCACCCAAAGCGTGGCCTACAACTTAACCGCAGGCGAAATCGAGATCAACGATGTCCACAAGGATAAGAGCAGCGGGGTTCTCTTCCCGGTGGCCCAACTGGTGATCGACAAAGAGGGCCAGCCCCAGTTCGAACTTCGAGAAAACCCCTGGAAACTCGTCAACATTATGGACTGGGATAAGGTCGGTGCCCCTATCGAATAGAACCAGTCGGGCCCTGGGGCGAGTGTGTCAACCGCCAACTACTGATTAACGCGCTAACAGTCCTTGTAGGTACTACACCGAACTTGTCCGGTTGATGTCATAACGAGGTCGGCCTCGCGACGGCCCGAGTAAACTGTGTCGGTGTCCACCGTAACAGCGCTCGGACCGAAGGAGGCCGAATGCGAATTATCGGATGTGATTTGCACGCTCGCCAGCAAACGTTAGCAATGCTGGAGACGACAACGGGAGAAGTGGTGAACCTGACACTGATGCACGAAGGCAACGAAGTGCGGGAATTCTATTCCCAGCTTCCGCGCCCCGTGCTTGTAGGCATCGAGGCCACCGGATCGATGCAGTGGTTTCTGAACCTGATGGAGGAGTTGGGAATCGAATGCCGAGTCGGCCATCCCGCCACGATTCGAGCGGCCGAGCCCCGCAAACAGAAACATGACCGGCGCGATGCGGAGTTAATTTTAAAGCTGCTGGTGGAGAACCGTTTTCCGGCGATCTGGCTGCCCACCAAGGAACTGCTGGATCTACGGGCTCTGGTCCTGCACCGGCATCAGTGGGTGAGGATCCGGACGCGAATTCAAAACGCACTGCAGGCCATCGCCTTGGCCAACGGGTTACGCCGAGGTCCTGGACTGTGGAGCTACGACGGGCAAGCCAAGATCGCCTTCTTGCCGTTGCCGCCCCATGCCTCCTGTCGGCGAAGCGCGTTGCAGGCCATGTACCGGAAGATGGAAGAGGAAATCGAGAACCTGAGCAAGCAAGTCGCCGAGCAAGCGGAGCAACGCACCCGAGCACGACGGCTCATGACCCATCCGGGAGTGGGGCCGGTCACGGCACTGGCGACCGACATATTCCTGGGCGACCCGGGGCGGTTCGTGGATGGCAAGGCGCTGGCCAGTTACGTGGGGATCATCCCGAGGGAGTACTCCAGTGGAGGAAACCAGCGGCTCGGTAGAATCACGAAACAAGGCAGTCCGCTGTTGCGGTTTCTTTGGTGTGAAGCCGGTACTCATGCAGTACGCAAAGATCCGGAGTTGCAGCGTTTTTATCGCCGCAAATTGGTTCACAAAGGTCTGGGGAGAGCGCGCGTGGCGGTAGCCCGCAAGCTCGGGATCCGACTGTGGATCATGTTGCGGGACGAGATTGACTACGAAGAGTTCTGTCGTCGCGGACAGAAGCACCAAAGTGGTGCAGCCTGTGCGGGGATGCTTGACGTCGCGTGTGGTGCGAACAGTCACCGTCCGGTTGATTAGGCGACCCGCCCTCCCTGGATAGCCAGGGAGTTCGAATAGCTCATCATGGTCCGTCAGGATCGAAGAGATGTTTGGTGGGCAGCACCCAAGTGATGAAGTGACGGGGCTAAGCGCGTAGGGTGGACACAAAGCAGAGATCGACGACGGCAAAAGATCCGTCCAGCGAAGGGATGCTCCTGCGCACGCTCAGGGGTGTGCCTGATCGAGATGAAAAAGATGCAGAGATTCACAAAAAAGATGAAGAAATTCAAAAAAAGATGAAGAAAACTCTTGACACCGGCCGACCTCGTTAGAGATACCCGGCATATCAGGAGTTAGTTGATGGCTGCAATTTCGCGGGCCGAAAAACGTATACTTGCCACATACATCGACCCTGCTTGAGAAACTATGAATATTCGAGATGAAGAGTGGATCGAGAAACTTGAAGACGGCAGGAATGTGAAATTCACTTACCAAGAACTGCCTGACGACGGAGCATTTATCACCGCGCAGATTGAAAGGAATGAGGTCGTTTATTCGGTCGTATTAGCGAAAGCCAAAAACCCGCTGAGTCATGAAGATGTTGAGAGTCATTTCAAGGGTGAGCTTGCAAAGAAGTAGTACTGCTGACCCGTGTAAATTCATTTCCTCTCGGTGGCCTCGATAGCGGCAAATTTCCGATCTACGTGTGCTTCTGAACGCGGAGCACCCGAATGCAGGACACAACACTCCCGGGGCGGCGCCACATGTGGGACATCTGACGGAGGAAACTTGCTTGGGCGTGAGTTCGCTCTTTTTCATACTGTAAGAATATGAATGCGCACTGGAGCAAATCTGTTCAAATTTGCACATTTGATTGGAAAGGCGAGTGCTGGACGCAACTTGTACGGTGTTCCGACTAATGAGGAGCTAAGGGCCCGGCCGATTACCCCGGGCTTGTCATTCGCTTCCAGAGAGAATACGTTGTGACTACCGGCCTTCTCCCATGGATCAATCGCCAGTCACACTCGGGCCCTCAAGCGGTTCCGGCGAGAGGTTCTCATGGTCCTTAACTTCACCACCAGCAGGATTGCGGGGGTCATTGTCGTCTATCTCAGTGGCGCCATATTGTTTGGCGGAGAGTCAGCATCTTTGCTTATTCTAGTGAAAAACTTGTTGAACAAATCCCACCAAATCGTGCTAGATCTCGGGAATGTCACCCATTTCGATAGTGGCAGCGTGGGAACTCTTGTGGCTGTGTGCGCCTCGGCTCGAAAGGTCGGCGGTGACATCAAGTTTGTCAACCTCGGCAATCACATCAAAGAAGTGCTTCAGATTACAAAGTTCTTAACAGTCTTTGAGATATTCGACAAGACAGAAGACGCAATCGCATCCAAGGGTCCACGGCAACAAGCTAATCATCCCGGTCATGTCACCGAGGCTCGCCCGCTATTCTTCTTTATCCCGATACTCGCCGGGAACGTCATCCTGCGGCACCTCATGAGTACGAACCTCCCCCTCGTCAGAGTCCTCGGCGTCTTCCACGCCTGTCACCACCTCGGCCTCGAACGCGTTTCCTTGCTCAAGCAACTCGTCCACACTCTCCGAATCCGCGCCTTGGACGTTGGACAATCCCTGCAAATCTCCAGATTGCTCTCCCGCCCGCACTCCCAATCTCTCCAAGGGGAATGACACCGTATCCGACGCTTTGGCTTTTCCCCCGAACCTGCTCCTTGAGTGCGCCCGCAGTTTTTACCTCCGTCTTCTTGCCGCCGGCTTCGTTCTGCCTCCCCTTTTCGGTGCTGCTTTCGTTTTCGCCATTTTTTTCTTGGGAGTGGCCCTCCTCTTAACCAGCTTTTTATTAATCGCCTTTTTCATCGGGGCCACCTTCTTGCCCAGACTTCTCTTCGAGTTCGTCTTCTGCTCGGCCTTCGCTTTGGTAGTCATACGCGCAAATCGGACAAGTGGGTATTAGTACCCAGATGTCCGCTAACCCGACTTACCGGGCACTGACATCTACAAACGAGCAAGATATGCAATGAAAAGCATGGCCAAAATTCCATCCATGGTTGCTATGGCCGTCATCGCCACCGTACGTTTCGCAGGCCCAAAAAAGATCAGCACAGCGATGAGAAGTTTCTCGATGATAGCGGCCGTCAGGATCGGGACGCGTGTCGCAGGCACGTACGCACTGTATACAGTCATTCCGCAGACGACAAAGAGCAGTCCGCCCCAATGCCGGACGAAGAACATCGTTAAGCCGTCATTACTCTGGGTTCCGACACTAATTGCAAAACGGGCTGTGGGAAAAGACACGCCGCAAGACCGCCGGCAGCCGTCGCAACGCCGGAAACGATAAGTATCCATCCGATGGACGATGCCAACG
Organism: Candidatus Acidiferrales bacterium; assembly: GCA_963790355.1. Lineage (GTDB taxonomy): Bacteria > Acidobacteriota > Terriglobia > Acidiferrales > UBA7541 > Acidiferrum. Next base: position 1,637,948 of record CAWBOF010000004.1, on the reverse strand, counting down.
CGTATCCTCCAATTTCTCACTCGTCAGTACGTTTGTACCTTGCCCATTCGCGGCGGCTTCACCGGTGCGGCCACTCCATAGATGACCGTGATGCCCGATCCGCCACCCCAAGTCGAGGTCGCGCGGAGCGGATCGGGAGAGGCGGCGCCATTGAGACTGTTCCAGTTGTTCGCGGCCCATACGTTGCCAGCAGGGTCTATGGAGACGTCAGTCAGCATCTGAATGCTGCCGCCTTGGAAAACGTGGAGAGCATCGCCAGTTTTGGTGCCCGGTGGATGTCCCTTGGTATTATCTCCTGCCATCAGCACCACTCCGCGACCCCAGAAATTACCGACCCAGACATCATCATTTCCGTCGATATTTAATCCCCAGGGAACGCTGATTGCTTTATCGCCGGTGAAACCCATATTGGCAGGCTGGCTGCCGTCGGGCCGAATCATGTTCACCACGCCTGTGACCATCTTTGGATTTTTGGAGAGGATCGTCAGCATATGCCCGGCTGCGATCTTGAATTGCTCCATAATGGACGCGCCATCGGGGATTACTGGCGGCGGGAAGTCGAGCGACATGTTGCTGGCTACCCAAACGTTGCCCTTCGAATCGAGCGCAAGGGCGCGGACGCCTATGCCAACCCGGAAGGATTCTACCTTAGCGGGATCGTTCGCCGGGAATCGCACGACATTGTCCGATTGCGAGTTGCTAACCCAGACGCGATTTTCATCGTCAATGACCACGTCAAAGGGTGACTTCAGTCCCGCGACCTTCACGATTCGTCCGTCCTTCACTCGTCCGCCCGGAAAGGTCAGCAGTTGATCGTTCGCACCATCGGCAATCCAAACATCACCATTCGCAGCGACGCCGATGCCCATCAGGCCGAGAAAATTCACTTTGAACGGGAAATCGCTCTCAGCGCCGGCTGGCTTGCCGTTGAAATCCATAACAAGGATTTTCCCGTTGAAGCTCGTGGTCCACACCCGGTCGGACGTCACCGCTGTTCCCCAGCCGACACCGTCGATTCCCATGCCACTAAATCCTGTTATCGGCGGTGATAGTGCGGTCCCGTTGGGGGACATCTTCACTACACCCCCGCCAATGCTCGTATTCACACCGGACTGCGAGCCGGCCATCCAATTCTGTCCGCTCCATAGGTTCCCCTCTGCATCGAACATCAATCGACCGGGAGAATATACCCCTCCCCCAGCGAAGCAAAGCGAGAGGGCGAAGTCATCTGGGACGTACGCTAGGTAAGGCACGAACGGTGCGGCCCGGCGGGAGCCATCCTTAGGCTGCGGGTAAGCTTCGTCGAACAATGCGTAGAGTTCCTTTGCGCTGGTCCAAGGCTCGCGGGCAATACCGGCCAGAGCCTCCAGGGTGTTGGTGGGCGTTGCGCCGCCGGTGGGAGTAGAAGCCTTGAAAAAACGAGTACGCCGGATTGTTGTTGGCCACGGTGGCGAAAGCTGCGATGAGCGAGCCCAGGGTGTCCAGGTTCGCAAGCGCTGTGGTCTGGGTGCTATTGAGCGGGTCCAGCAGCACTTTGCCCCATCCACCTGTGGACAGATCAACGAAGTTCGGCACGTTTCCGGCAGCGATACGAAGCCCGAGCGGATTCCCGGAGATGGATTGCCCGTTAATGAATCTGGCAGCGGTGAAGGCCGAAGCTGCGGTCGTAAGTTCGTTGACGACGACTTTTTCTGGTGGCTTGTTGCCCAGCACCAGCAATAAGACGAGAGCAGGATTATCACCTTTGTCCTTTAATGCACCACCCGTTGTAACCAAATATAGAATCGAGTCCCCGTGCGCTGAACCACGAATTTCAAATTTTCCATCATCATTCGTTTTTGTTTCCGCCAATTTATTGGAGGCAGTCCGCGTCGGCCTCCCACAAGGTTACGGTTGCCTTCGCCACGGGCGCGCCACCGACCGTCACCCGTCCGCTCAAGTGATCAGCGCCGGACGCCCAACCGGCGGTCATCAAGAACCCATACCCTAGGACAACCAGCACGCAGGACCGCATCCAAATCGAAATGTTCATCTTTTCCTCCACCGTGACCTGGATGTAATCACTCTCACCTCAAATAACTTGGCCGAGCCATTTTCCTGAGACGGGGGCGAGGAGATCGTGACGCGGTTATTGTTCGACAGACCCTATCAGGGTGGAATTGGCAAAACTACCAGTGGCTACCCTGTGCCCTCAATCAGCGCGGCCTTTCTAGAGGCTGGACGCACTGATTAACGCGTTTGGACGTAGCCGCCCGGCGGCGGACGCTTCGCGTGAGGTAGTGGATCGGTGGTTGCCCAGCGGCTGAGATAAATATGGGTCACAAGGAGGTCCCTGTGACCCATCTCAGAAAAATGATGCTGGAGGAACTCCAGCGTCTCAACTACTCTGCTGAAACTATACGCAGTTATATCCACGGCGTCGAAGATTTTTCTCAACGCTTCCACTGTTCCCCGGACCGCTTGGGTCCTCGGCACATTCGGGAATATCAGGCCGAACTGTTTCAAAAACGCAAATTGTCCTCGGGCTCGGTTGCGGTCCGTCTGGCAGCCTTAAGATTCTTCTACACTAAGACGCTAAGAAGGGCTTGGAGCGTCGCCGACACTCCTTATCCAAAAAGGAATCATCGTCTGCCGGATGATCCTCAGCCAGGAAGAAATGGGCACGATTGATCCTGGCTGCTGGCACTTCCTTCCATCGCATCCTGCTCATGACTCTCTACGCCACCGGCGCCCGGAACTCCGAGCTGACCCACCTGAAAGTCAACGACATCGACAGTCAACGCATGGTCGTGCACATCCGTGGCGGCAAGGGCCGCAAGGACCGCGATGTCATGCTCAGTGCCAAGCTACTTGCGGCACTGCGCACCCATTGGCGTTATTACCACCGTAAATCCAGCTCCTGGTTGTTTCCCAGCAACTTTCGCAAGGATCGGCCCATCGATACGAAAACCGTTTGGTACGCGTGTCAGAACTCCGCCCGGCGCGCCGGCATCCAGAAAGGCGTGCATCCCCACACGCTGCGCCACTGTTTTGCGACGCATCTCTATGAGGCCGGTACCGATCTCCGCACGCTTCAGGTCCTGCTCGGTCATGAACACCTGAAAGACACCTTGCTATACGTGCACCTCGCGATACAACGCCTCAACGCCACAGCGAGTCCTTTGGACTCGCTATTCCTGGACGACAAGCCGCCTGACGAGAAGTAGATGAGCCGGCCGCCTCTGGAGGTGGCCGACATCGTCCGCGCCGCAGGAGAGGTGTTTATCAAACGAAACCGCCACTGGCTCCGTTGGAAGCACGTCAAAGTGTTGCGAGCTATTGAGCGGTGTCGTACGGCTGCTCTCGGCGGTCATCTCGATGAATGCATGCGCTGCGGACATCGTGCCCCCATCTCCTATAACAGCTGTCGCGATCGCCATTGCCCGAAGTGTCAGACCACCGCTCGAGACCGCTGGATTGCTGCGCGTCAGCGAGAACTTCTCCCCACGCGCTATCTCCATGTGGTCTTCACCCTACCGGGTCGCTTGGCTCCTCTGATGCTGCAGAACAAAAAGATCATTTACGATCTCCTGTTCCGCACCAGCGCCGAAACCCTCCTCGAAGTCGCTCGCGATCCCAAACACCTCGGCGCAGAGATCGGCTTCTTCAGCGTCTTGCATACATGGAGCCAAAAGCTCACCGCTCATCCCCATGTGCACTGTGTCGTGCCGGCCGGCGGCTTCTTGCCCGATCACACCCGCTGGGTTCGTTCCCGCGACAACTATTTCTTGCCCAAGAAAGTGCTGGGTAAACTCTTTCGCGGCAAGTTCGTCGACGCACTCAAAGAGGCTTTTCAAAATGGCCAACTCCACTTCCACGGAGACCTGAAGCTTCTGGCGCAACCCAAGATCTTCGCCGCTTGGCTGCGGCCCCTCCATCGACAGGATTGGGTGGTGTACTTGAAACGCCCGTTCGGTGGCCCCGAATACGTCGTGCACTATCTCGGCCGCTACACTCATCGCGTGGCCATCTCCAATCACCGCCTGGTCTCCTTCAAGGACGGCCAAGTCACTTTCCGCTGGCGCGATTCGGCGCACCACAATGAACAGAAGCTGCTGACGCTTTCCTCCGACGAATTCTTGCGGGGTTTCTTACTGCACATCCTTCCGAAAGGTTTTGTGCCCATCTGTAACTTCGGCTTCCTGGCCAGCCGCAAACGCGCCACTCTCCTGCCACTTTGCTTTCACCTGCTCGGCTCCACACCACAGCCGCAAGCCGAATCACATGCTTCCGGCACCAAGGACTCACCAACTGGCGCTGCCCCAAATGCGGCGGACCGATGAAAGTCATCCAACGCTTCACCGCTGCAGAACTCCAACTGCGTTCTCCTCCAAAGGTCACCGCTGCCGCATGAAGCACTCTCTCCAACATGAAAACTCCACACGCTTCGGCGCGCGAACTACTTCTCTGTCTCGCTGCCAAACAGATCCTTTTTTCCACCCTCTTCAACCACAGCCTGGGCGATACTCTTTCCTCCTAGGCAACTCTCTGGGCGTGCCGCGTCGTGGGTTGCGTCCGACAGCACAGTCTCGCCACACCTCAGACTCACCCCTTCCCTCAATTGAATTTGCATAAGACCCGCGTCCGTCGCACCCACGCGCGGCCACGTCCAAACGGCTTTACCGGACGCGCGCAGAACACCACGCACCCTTTGCGTCCCAGCCAGAACGCGCCTCCGGTAAAGCGCTAACGTTTACCATGACCCAGCGGGTGAAAACTCTTGCCAGATCTTCGTTCAATTGTTACTTTTGACAATAGCGCGCACATTCTCTCCCCGACACACTCTCCGTCTGCTTGCCGTGATTCACACGCGAGTCAAACGTATTTTCCAGGGGGGTCGCTACCCAAGTCCTGCGGGACGGTAGTGAGACGGCGTCTCCCCCCTTTTTTAATTTCGCGGTTCAGTATCGGTCAGTTTACTCTGTGACCGACGGGAATCAAGAAATATCTGAGGAGGATGCATATGGGATGGTCGGGAACAATCACGTTTACTTTGGCGGGAATTGCGACACTATTGAGCGCAGCATCGGCACCGGTTGCCCAAGCGCAAGGCAGACCGAATGTAGTGATCTTGATGACCGACGACACCGGCTGGAACGACTTCGGGGCCTATGGTGGTGGCGCGAACCTCGGCCATCCGACCCCGAATATCGATAAGGTCGCCAGGAAGGCGCCGTCTTCACCAGTTGGTATGGCCAGGCGAGTTGCACCGCGGGCCGCGCCTCGTTCATGACCGGACGCATCCCGATCCGCTCGGCCCTTTCGGTCGTGGTTGTGCCTGGCGACGAGAACGGCCTGACGAAGTCCACGCCGACGATCGCCGAGTTCTTCCAGAAGAACGGCTATTCGACCTACTTCTCGGGCAAGTGGCATCTGGGCGATCAACCCAAATTCTACCCGATCGAACATGGCTTTGACGAAATGAAAGAGTTCGCCGCCTACTATCCGGGCGTCTATACCTATGACGACACGGATAGCTTCGCGCATCCCTGGTTCCCGAAATACAACGCTGCTTATTGGGACGAATATCAAAAGATCGTCAACCTATACGAATGGGAAGGCACCGCAGGCAAACCCGCGACCAAGGTTGCGCGCATCGACTACGACTATCTGCATGAATTCGACGTCCGGCAGGCCGATTCCGCCGTCGAATACATCAAGACGCACGCCAAAGGGTGGCAAGCCGTTCTTCATGGATGTTAATTTCATGAAGATGCACAACCCGAACATTCCCGCCAAGGCGTTCATTGGCAAATCACACCTCGGCAATTATTCGGATGCCATGATGGAACTCGACTCCAACATCGGTCAGATTATGGACGAGATCCGGGCGGAGGCTCCCAACACCATCGTCATCATCACCGCCGACAATGGCGCGTGGCAGGATGCGTGGCCGGACGCCGGCACCGTGCCGTTCCGTGGGGAAAAGGGCTCGCCGTTTGAGGGCGGTTTCCGCGTGCCCGGCATCATGTGGGCGCCCGGCAAGATTCCGGCCGGCGCGCGCTATGGCGAAATGATGTCGCACATTGACTGCTGGGCAACGCTGGCAACGATGGTCGGCCTCACCCCGCCGCCCCACGGCGCGTGGAAGGACAATGACGGCAAGCCGATCTATTTCGACAGCATTGACAACAGCGCCTACATTACGGGCAAGGCGCAGCATTCGGCACGCAACGCGTGGATCTATATCGACGGTGAGACCTTCGCCGGCGCTCGCGCCGACATCGGCGATGATCCCGACGAACCCCGATCTCAATATCGCCTGGAAATACCTGTATACCTCCAAGGACACCTGGCTCGGTCCAAGCAGGATCTCGGCGGCATCGGCTCGATCTACAACCTCACCATGGACCCGTTTGAGAAATACGACATGACGTTCAACGGTGCGGTGAGCACGCGCCTGCCGACCACCTCGCCGGGCCGCTATGCCGGCTATGACAATGGCTGGGCTCTTTCGTTGATCTCGGTCCGGTATCGTGGAGTTTGACAAATCCATCGTGGATTTTCCGAACATCAAGCGCTTCCCCGGCGGAGCATCGAACGATATGATCGGATCTCCAGATCCGGCCAACCCGGTGCCTTTGATGGATATCAAGCGGCTCGTGCGAGTCATAGGCTCGGCGGACTAGCTGTTTAGTTTGATCGTGAAACACCCGGGCTGCCTCGCAGAGACGGCCCGGGAATTCACCGGCGAGACCCGAGATATTTGCTGTGTGACCGCCCGACCGCGCAGGTCTACTTGCGCTAGTACAGGCGAGGAATGACTCTCAATCTTTTTCCCCTCTAAGAGCTTATCGCTTCCAGCATTTTGCCTGATCTGCCGAGTTTCTTCCCACGGCATATTTGTATTTTTTCGCCACAAATTTCACTTGGACGATTTGTCGGGTTACCGCAAACATGGGTACTGGAACCCACTTTTCGGATTTGCGGTTACCGCACATGTGGGTACTGGGACGGACTTTCCTGGTTTTTCGATTTTCCGGCGCAGGCCGCATTTTCGGGTATCACGGTGGCCCCGGGTTAGGCCCAAGTAGATGAGCAGTGCTCCTGCGGCGGCGAACCACAGGCGACCAGCCCAGCGTGGGACTGGCTTCCGAACGATTCCCCGCAAAGTGGCAAGGTCTGTGGAGAAGTTCGCACCTGGCAGCAACCGAACACGATTACTGCAACGCCCAGCACAACCACGAGAATGCGGGGAGCTTTGAAACTCTGTCCTACCAACAATAACGAAACCAGAAGTTTCATTAGTCGCCCAGCCGTTTGCATCGTGTCGCGCCTAACATCCGGCTCGACTCCACCAAAAATATCATGACTTACCGGCGTAAGGTCCTGATTAACGCGGTGCATTGGACAGGTCGATGCAACACCATTTGATGTAAGTCTGCTATGAAAAGGTGGTGTTGCTATGGGACCAAGGAAGCTTGGGCTTTCTGCGATCGATAAGCCTGACATTTGGAGTCGATGGAAGGCCGGGCAGACGCTGCATGAAATTGGGCGTGCCTACGGCAAGTGTCATAACACGATTCGCGCCGTGTTGCCGCCTCGTGGTGGCATCCCGCCAGTTGCTCGTCGCCGCTCGCGGCTAGCGCTCACATTCGCTGAGCGGGAGAACATTTCGCGAGGGATGGCTTCCGGTTCATCGATTCGTGAGATCGCCAGTTGCCTCCAGCGAACGGCTTCCACGGTGAGTCGGGAAATAGCGCGCCATGGTGGCCGAGCTACCTATCGCGCCTATGATGCGGACCAGCAAGCCTGGAACGCAGCGTTGCGGCCGAAACGCTGTCTGCTTTCCGTGAACAGCGAGTTGCGCGACATGGTTGCGAGTAAACTGATTCTGGACTGGTCGCCCGAGCAGATTTCCGGATGGCTGAAGACCCTTTATCCCAACAACGAAGGATACTCGACGACCATTGGAAAGTACAAGATACCTGTGCCGGACCATTGGTTGGTCCGTACGGAAAACTCCACAAATCTTGGGCTTATGAACTTTGCCCCAATCCGATATCCGCGCGATGGCAAGTTCCGTGTCCCCACCATGATTAACGTGGCCTCATGTGTACTTGCAACAGCGTGGGGACCGCGCTACAGGTACTGGAACGGACTTGTCCGGTTGATGCCATAACGAGGTCGGCCTCGCTACGGCCCGAGTAGACTGTTTCGGTATTCACCCTGACAGCGCTCGGACCGAAGGAGGCCGAATGCGAATTATAGGATGTGATTTGCACACTCGCCAGCAAACGTTGGCGATGCTGGATACCACCACCGGAGAGATCGTGAATACAACTCTGCTGCACGAAGGCGACGGCGTGCGGGAGTTTTATTCGAAACTTCCACGCCCCGTGCGCGTGGGCATTGAGGCGACCGGATCGATGCCCTGGTTTCTGAACCTGACGGGAGAGCTGGGAATCGAATGTCTGGTCGGCCATCCAGCACAGATTCGCGCCGCAGAGCCTCGGAAGCAGAAACATGATCGGCGAGATGCGGATCTGATTCTGAAGTTGCTGGTAGAAAACCGCTTTCCAGCGATCTGGATGCCTTCACCGGAATTGCGCGATCTGCGAGCTCTCGTTCTGCACCGCCATCAGTGGGTGCGCATGCGGACGCGCATTCAGAATGCCCTGCAGGCGATTGCTCTAGCGAATGGCTTACGACGTGGTACCTCTCTGTGGAGTCGTGACGGACAGAACGCAATCGCGTCCTTGCCTCTCGCGCCCCACACCGCCTATCGCCGAAGTGCTTTGCAGGTGATGTACGGGAAGATCGAAGCGGAGATCGAGGAGCTGAACCGCCAGGTCGCAGAGCAAGCGGACCATCGTTCCGGAGCGCGACTGTTGATGACGCACCCCGGAGTGGGACCGGTCACGGCCTTGGCCACCGATGTCTTCTTGGGGGATGCCAAACGGTTCGCGGATGGCAAGTCGCTAGCCAGTTATGTGGGGATGATCCCGCGAGAATACTCCAGCGGAGAGCGGCAGCGGCTGGGTGGTCTGACCAAACAGGGCAGTCCGCTACTGCGATTTCTCTGGGGTGAAGCGGGTGCCCATGCCGCACGCCGCGATCCGGAGTTGCAGCGTTTTTACCGCCGCAAATTGCTCCAGAAAGGTCTGGGCAAGGCCAGCGTGGCCGTGGCACGCAAGCTCGGGATCCGCTTGTGGATCATGTTGCGGGATGAGATCGATTATCAGGAGTTCTGTCGTCGCGGACAGAAGCAGCAGAAAAGCGGTGAAGCCTGTGCGGGGATGTCAGAAACGCCGCATGGTGCGAACAGTCACCGGCCGGTTGATTAGACTACCCGCCCTCCCTGAAATGCAGGGAGTTCGAATAACTCATCATGGTCTACCATGATCGAAGAGATGCTTGGTGGGCAACACCGTAGCGATGAAGTGACACGGGGCTGAGTGCGCAGGGTGGACACGGATCAGAGATCGACGACGGCAAAAGAATCGTCCAGCGGAGGGAAGTTCCCGCGCACGCGCAGGGGTGTGCCCGATCGAGATGAAAAAGATGCAGAGATTCACAAAAAAGATGGAGAAATTCAAAAAAGATGAAGAAAACTCTTGACACCGGCCGACCTCGTTAGAGATTCCCGACTCTCCAGAAACTTCTTGATTAATAGTTCAAGTGTGGGCTGGGGTGACCTGCAGGCCGAGTTGGGCGGCCTTCTTCGTGAGGAACTCGATTTGGTGTTGGCGATTTCTTCGCTCGTAGTATTCCGCGCCTTTGTCGACGTACTGCTGGCCGTACTTCAGCATTCGATAGACCAATCGTGCCAGCCGATGAGCCATGGCGGTGATGGCTTTTGGGGCGCCGAGTTTGCTGCGCAAGCGTCGGTACTGCGCGCCGAGGTACGTCTGGCTTCGCAGTAAGGTCGAGGCCCCTAGCCGCAGTGCGTTGGCCGCGCGGTTTAGTACATGACGAGTTCCTCGGCTAGCACTTTATCTCCACTGATGCGGTTGTCTGGACAGAGTCCGAGCCATGAAGCAAAGTGCGCCTCGGTTTTCCATCGGCTCATGTCCAGTCCCACTTCACTGATGACCGTTTGCGCGACGATCACATCGACGCCATCGATGCGCGTCAGATCGACTCCGGCGATGCGCTGCAGTTCATCGGCGAGATGGAAGTGCGGATTGTTCTTGTTTTGTTTCTTCTTCTTTTTCAGGGGCAGTGCTTCCTTCACGTGGTGGCGGGACGGTATCGGCAAAACCAGCTAGGTGCTTCTGTAATTCCTTGTCGCACTCGGCCACCCGTCGCTGGTAGGTGTCATACATCTCGAGTTGTTGTTGCAGCACGAAGAGCAACTCTGGGCGCCAGTTGCCTTCCAGGCTTTTGGCAATTTCCCCGCGGCTGGCCTGAATCCGTGGGTGACTGAGTTCCGCGAGCTTTCGCGGGTCGCGTTCTCCGGCCACGATGGCCCGCACAATCAGCTGTCCGGTCACCCCACTCAGGTCGCTGATCACATTCGCGAGCTGAATATTCATTTGCGTCAGCGCTTTCTGCATGCGTTGCATGCAGGTCGCCGCGCCCGTGACATGTTGTAACCGCTGTCGCCAGTAGGTACGCAGGGCCCGGATCTTGGAAGGTGGTTGGAACGAGTTGTTCAACAATCCGTAGGTGTGTAGCTTCAACAGCCACTGGCTTTCCTGCACATCGCTCTTCCGTCCTGGCAGATTCTTGGTGTGCCGTGCGTTAACCAAATATACCTCCAACCCACGTTCGTCCAAAACGTCGTATAGGGGAATCCAATACACACCGGTCGACTGCATGGCCACAGTCTTCACTCCACAGCTGTGCAACCAGTCGGCTAAGCGGTACAGATCCGCTGTGAAGCACTCAAAGCGGCGTACCGGCTGGGGATCGCGGTCCGGACGCACCGCCACGTAATGCGCACTGCTTGCCCACATCGATCCCCGCAGCGTGTGGATGGAGTACCGCCAGACCCGGGTCCTCCGATTGCAACTGCCGCGCGAGTTCCTTCTTCGCTTTTCGATTTCGCCACAACTTTTTGTCCGTCTTCATCCCTGTCTCTCCTTCATGGAAATAGGGATCCGGTTCGGCCCGGTGACGAACGGTTTAAGAAACTCTCCAACGGGGTCAAAGAACCGTTACCACAAGGTCCTTGCCACCAAGACTAGTGATCGCCAATACCGGAGCCATGCTAATCGTCGGGCACGAAGCACCATTGCGTATATCGGCCTTAGCTTGCCGAATCGAATCCCCAGAACACACTGGCAAAACGGAGAACTCTAGACAAGTTTCTGGCACTAGCGACGCGTCGAAGACGCAGTCGAATGCTAATCAGGAGCTCAACAATTCCGGCAGAATTTAGGGCGACTTTTGGGGTATCGTTTCGGGCATCGTGGGAATGGGCAACGGGAGGTCAACATGCTGCGGAAGATCTCAGTAGTCGCTTTGATGTTTTGCGGGTCTCTTTTGCTCTCTAACGTATCGTTCGCTCAGGATACTGAGCAAGTCGCTCAACCTGCAAAGCAAATCGCTCAGCCTGCTGCCAGCAGTGCAGGGCTAGATGAACAGATCGCATTGATGAGGTTGGACCTGCGATCCAACCGAAAGAAAGTTATCGCAGCCAATATGAAGTTGGCCCCAAACGAAGCGCGCTGGTTCTGGCCGGTCTTCGAGGAGTATGTCAATGACCTGGTGCAGATCAACAACGCCAAATATGATCTTATCAAAGAGTATCTGCAAAACGAAAACATGACGGACGAACAGGCCAATACACTGCCGAAGAGGTGGGAAGAAGTGGATGAATCCGTGGTCCAACTCCGGCTCAAATACATTCCTGTATTCCGTAAGGTCCTGTCTGCGAAAGGTGCGGCGATGTTTTTTCAACTCGACCGGCGCGTACAAATCTGGGCAATTTCTCTCCGGCTTCAGGGTAGTGCTTTCGCCCCACGGCCTTCACATCGCCTAAAATAGTCGTCAGCAAACCACCTGCTCACGAGGCAGACGCATCCCGAGTTAAAACCTGGAGTATAGGCCGTGGGCTCTTCGACCCACCAACCCTTCCCTGAATCTTCGGCCTGTCTCTATCGGGGGTGGCCAGTCGATCCCATACCTACTTCGCGTCCTAAGTTACCCACGGCCCACCAGGCCTCCAGTGAGACTGAAATCCGTCTTCGGTTACAGCCGCTGCCAATACGGGTCCAGCAAAACCCCGCACTATCCTTATGACGCCATCTAGATTTGCGTAGTCCGTTCCGAATCTGCTCCTGCGAAGAAATGCCTTCCATTGCAGACTGTTACGAAACGAGAGTGATAAGGCGATTTAGAGCGATGTTCCGAGTGCCGGAGCATCGCTTTTTTTGTTTTGGGGAGGCGAATTCACGTTGTCGTCGCGTGATGACTGCTGGGAGCAGGATCAGGTGGCCCGCAGGGCCGCATGTAGCTTGCGTCCGCCGAGAATGTTCACCATGCGCTTTAGATTGTAGGCGGCTACGGCCAGACTGATTTCTGTTTGCGCTCCTCGCAGTCCACGCAGCAGGAATCGTGGATGTCCGAAGATGCGGTATTTCAAATTGGCGAATGGATGTTCCACGGTAGCTTGTCGCAGCCGCATCGCCTCCGGCGTGGCCCGTTGGTGCATGCGCTGTAGCGCCTCTTCGTGCAGGTGACGGGTAACTATCCGTCGCGCAGACACGGTGCATCGCGATTTCAGAGGGCAGGCTCCGCAGACTTCGGGTTGTGCTGCATAGAGCACGGTACGATCTTTCCGCATTAGTTGTTTGCGGGCGAGAGTCTGCCCGGCCGGGCACAGGAACGTGTCGCTCTCAGGTTGGTAAGTAAATTCGGTGCGGTCGAACAGCGTGCCATCTCCGCGACTGTTCACGCCACGATTGGCAGGCACATGCGGCAAGATGCCCTTAGCCTCGCAGGCTGCGGCCTGCTCTCCATTCGAGTAGCCCGCATCGGCAACCACGTTGATCGGCTGCGCAGGCCCGCCCGTCGCTGCCTGCGCGGCTTCCGCCATCGGTTGCAGGCTGCCGTTGTCGCCGGTCTGAACGGTCACTTGCTGCACCACGATCAACGCGTGTTCGGCATCGACGGCGGCCTGCACGTTGTAGGCAGGAAGGAAGCCTTGAGTAGTACGCATGAAACCAACTTCCGGTTCCGGGTGCTGGCGCAACTTTTCCAGCGCGTCGGCCACTGCACGGGGGTCAATGACCACCTCGTCTTGCTCATCGCTCTGCTCCAACTGTTCTAGGTAGCGTTCCAGTGCCTCACGCTCGCGCACACTTTTCACGCTGCTGACAGCCTGGAACTTCGAACCGTCAATAGCGACCCACTCGCCTTTCACTAAGCCTACCGAGCGTGCCAGCCGCACCAACTCGGCTCCCGCAGCGGTTACGCCTTCTCGATGCATGCGCCGGAACTCGGCAATCGTCTTGTGGTCCGGCGCCAGCCGTCCCAGCAACCACATCAACTCAATGTTCCGTCGGCACTCCGACTCCAGTCGCCGCGAGGAACGGATCTGCTGCAAATAGCCGTACAGGTAGAGCTTCAGCAGATCGCGCGGATCATAACCAGGCCGCCCAGTCTCGGCCGCCTCGGCGCGCTCAAATCCCAAACCCGCCATGTCCAGCCGATCGACAAATGCATCGATGACCCGGCACACATGATCGTCCGGAATCAACTCTTCCAAGGTGACTGGAAAAAGAGTTCCCTGCGTACGGCCTTCACCCTGCACAAAGCCCATAAGAAAATGCCCTCGCTTTCACGAGGCCATCTTCTCATTTATTTTTAGGTGGTCAACAGAGTTTCGTAACAGTTTCCATTGCGCAGCCTTTCCTGGCACCAACGCAAAGTCATCCGTAAGACCAATGGGCAGCGGCTCGACTTCCGTGGAACGTCGGTTGAACGTAGCTCTCACTGCTCGATGCAGGATGGCACCATCGAACTCGTATAGCTGTGACAGCAACATGAGATCGAAATAGTCCTTCATCCGGCTGTTCAGAACTCCGAGAACAGTGATCGCCTCCAGTTTTTCTGCAACAACTGTCTCTCTGGGATACGCAAGCAATTTCGGGACAGGAAATTCAAGCAGAACCGGATATTCAATCTCAGTCGGGCGAGGGATGATCGAGTCACCAAATCCGATGTCGATTTGTACAACTAGCCTCGCCTTTGACACCGTAGCGGTTAGGCGAACCCGTGCTCCTTCGTACTCTGCATCTTCTTTGATTCTCTGGATTTCAACGGTCTCTTTCTTGAACTCGGCTCCATCCTCTTGCACCGCGAGACCGCAAATCTCCTCAATAATTGACCGTATGTGTTCAAGATCGTTGTCGGCCCGACCCATTAGATCGATGTCCATCGTCGGTCTCGACTGTGGCGCCCTCCAAGCAGTCAGCAAAAGAGCACCCTTCAGAATGAACGAGTCACGGAACTGTGATTTCGACAATCGGTACAGGAACCGTTCCATGACAAAGTATTGGAGAAGCTCCTGAAAAGGCCTCCCCTGTTTGTGTGCTTGATTTAGCAAGCGCTGACGCACGGAAGCCCCGATATCTCGTTTACTCACAGCGTAGCCTCAAGATAGGGGCGCATGATCCTCTCCACACGGCAAATGCGCGCGTAGCGCACGAGTTCCCGAAAGTCCGACTTTTTCTTCAGTTCCCGAAATCGCCGCAGGGCTTCAACCGCGATATCCAGGCCAATCTTATTGCGGTACTTGAAACAGTCGGCCACCGTCTTCGCAGCTGAGTAGACTCGGACGGAAACCTCATCGGTTCGAACTAGCTCAACTCCTGCGCTGAAAGCCGGCTCGGAGTACCAGAACACTCGGATGGGAAGAGCATCCAGCTTTGGTATCTGCCCATGGCTGGGTATGGCAAGATCAATAGTGTGGGGAACCTGTGTTGTCAGACCATGATGAGCCAGCGCGGATATCAGGCACACTACTGCATTGGGGGCACGAATCGCCACTGTGACCCAGTCTGGATTAGTCAGATGTGGTGCAGTGGAGAGGCGGTACAGTCCCCGGCCAACACGTTCAAGCTCCCCCTGGTCACGGAGCTTGTAAAGTGTACGAGGATGGATACCCAGACGTAGCGCGTCCATCGTCCGGAGCATACCCCCACGCTTGTTGAAAGCCTTGCGTGCTGAATTCACGGCCCTTGAAACAATCGCCATGATGGATAATCCTCTCGGAAAGTATATACACACTCCGAGCATTTTATCCACTACTGAAGGGTCCACCCTTGCTGAGCACACTCCAGAAATTAGCTCAATGATCGCACCGTCAACTCTATGGCGTCATTCTGCATGATCGTCGGTGCTTCCCCGACCGTCCTAGCTTGCTACAGCCCGGATGCCTGGTCCCGAGCAGGTAAAGAGCGAGTCGGGGCCCAGGGCACATAATGAATAAAGGGGATAGAAAAGTTAGCGTCCTCGTCCGGACTTCTCGTGTTGCTCTGAGGGTTGTAGTTCCTTGCCGAACACTTTAGTTGCCCAGTCGGGTATCGTCTGTGTGGTTTTACTCAACTTGCCGCTTACGAATTGTGCCACTACGCGGAAGCCGCGACGATGCGCTGTGTTGTCGTACACGAGCAATTCATCGGCATGTTTGGGGACTTCGGAGAGATTCGCCGTTGATTCGCGATACGAGTCAATCACGCTGGACACGGGCACGGCCTGTCCTCCGCGACTCATGCGCACCATTACGCGGCCCACATTCAAATCTGCGTCTTCTGTCGAAATGAAAAGAACCTTCGTCGAATACCCTGCTGCTTTGGCCTGGTCGAGCAGTTGCGTGTCCACACGAATGTCCTCAACAGCAAAAGAACGCCGCTCCTCAAGAAATGGTTGTTGCTGGTGTCTCAGCGCGGGAACGAGTGTGGGGAATGCCTCTTTCAAGTAGGCTTCATAGAAAGTTGTTTTACCGGCGCCCACCGGTCCCGCGATTATGAACAGAGCTGGCTTTTGCTGGCTCAGGATGCGATTTCCTCGTGTGCAATTTTGCGCGGAGTCTTCCCAAAGCTCGTCTCTAATTTCTCAACGGGGGTTCGCTCTCCGTCAGGGGTTACCTTCACTGTCGCTTTCAGGTTCCGATCGTATTCGTAATATGATCCGTTCGGCTCTTCCGCCTCGAACGGAACGGATTGCATTGTCGAAACCTCCGCAAGCATCTGATGAAGCTCCCGACGCTCCGAGTCCGACATTGTGTCGTACGAACGCAAAGACGATCCGCGGCCCTTGGTTGATTTTTTGAGTTTCGTTTCTCCGCCCTTTGAGTAAAAAGCCAGCAGAGCGCTATTGACGAGCTGATTCATCGAACAATTCCGCTTTTTGGCAACTTGATGAATGCGCTTGCGAAGTCGATTCAAGATGACGACTTGCGTTTCTCTCCCGGTTTGTTTCTGTCTGGATTGAAGAGTCACAAGCTCGACCGTATTCAGATCGACCGCTAGAAGCGCGTCATTGACCGAAGTCGACAGTTCTCCCATAAATCTCGGTTTGTCCCGCAGGAGTTTGTCGAGAGAACTCAAGAGCCGGACATTGTAGACTCCGAAATGAGCGCTTCGCCGCTTGGGCACGATTCCCTGCTGTCTTCAGGATAGGATTGCCGCAACTAAATTAACGTCACAGCCCGTACATGCAGATATATACACCACCCTCGCCGCTCGTTCAACCCACCCCATTAATTTCGCGGGAGTGTGCGCATGTCAAATCGTGATCTGCTCAAACTGCGCGTCTTGATGCAAAAACACATTCGGAACACTGGATGACCCCGCACCCGGGATTTTCGACCGAAACTCCTGGGCCAAATGGAATGAACGTTACAAGCGCACTCCCGTCCCGCCGCTTCCGAGGAGAAAGATTCCCGGCGTCGATCCCGCAACCATCCCCGACTTCTTTCCCCCAAGTATTGAAAACATCAGCGAGGTTTACCGATTGTTCTTGTCATTCGAATCCTCAGTCCCTTGCACCGGCGTTTTCACATTCCGTATACCCCGCCAGTGGAAGCCAGGCCTAGCTTCTGGTTCAAGTCGTCTTAGATTCGCAAGTGGGTCCCGCTCTTCAACTGCCTCCACTTTTGTTCCCTGCCGCGCTTGCGCCTCGAGAGGTTTATCCAGTTTTCCCCAGATGCTGGTGGCGGTTGGCTTCTTTGCGTTTCTGCTGCGTGAGACGGTCTTGTGAAAAACGCGGTAGCTCATCTGTAGCCCTTCTCCTTCCAGCGCTACCCAAATCTCTTTAAAACAATGACCGCACCTCAGCGCCGCCCCGATCCCCGGAAGAAGAGATCGAATAAGCGCAGCTTTTCTCCGGGATGGAGTGGCGGCTAGTCTGTTCAGGCACTGGCGGAAATGTTCCATTTGACATGTGTTCTGATGCTGCTATACATATAGCAGTATGGTATTTCGGTATAAAGCAAGGGGCTCCGCTGCGTCGGCAGAAATCAACAGAAGTCGACAAATATCGCCCGAAAATCAACCAAAGTTGGCAGAAATCGACAAAAGTCATCAGTTGTCAACAGAAGTCAACACTCTTTCATCAGGAATAGGAGCGCAGTGCAGGGACTGCTGACGGATCATCGGCGAAAACACACGTATTGGAACATAAAGGAATGTGGCGACGGGGCCCGCGTTTTTGGAGGCAACTTCTTGGTTTTCAGAAAGAAAGGATGTGGCGACTTTTGCTTGAATGTGCCACAAATGTGCCACCGCTAATCTATCCACGCTTTTCGACATTTCAAGACAGTGAAATGGAGGAAATACATGGCCACGAAGCCAAGAATGGAACGAAGTCTCCTGTTTCCGAATAAAGAATTCCGAGAGAAGTGCGAGAAGCCTCTAAAAATCGGGGTTTTCGATCCGAACAGGCATTTATCCTCGCCGCCTGCGAAAACGAGATCCGAAGGGGCGATAACGATGAATCCGTGACACAATTTGAGGCCCGGGTGGCAGCCACGCTCGCCAACATGGCGAAGCAGGGCCAGAGCCTTCACACGCTTGCCCAGGCACAGGTTGCCCTCATCGATGTGCTACTGAAATACGTCATTACCTGCGTTGTGCGGATTCCGATGAAGGTGATCGGGATTCCGGGCTGATCGTGATCAGCGTTCCGGGATCGATGTGATCAGTCGTCGGAGCGAAGCGACGCTGGCAGTTGGATTTTCCAAAAAGTGATCACGATCGTCAAGGGAATTGTCGTCGTCGAAGCTGTGGGAAAGTGGAAATCCGCCCGTTTGCGGGATTTCCAAGCGGAGTGGGAACCCCGCCTTTGGGGGTTTCCACGACGGCTTTTCCACAGCTTTTGCGCCGGACGATCTGTTTTGCAAAAAACTTCGCATCAGGATCGTCTAGAAACAATGATCGCCGGCTCGGTCGGCCCACAGCAGGTGCTGTTTGTCCTCCTCCCGCCTCTTTCTCCTTTTTCTCGTTTCGCTGCTTGCGCATCGATTCGCCGCGCATCTCGATGCGATGAGCGTTGTGCACCAGCCGGTCGAGGATGCCGTCGGCCAGCGTGGGATCTCCGATCTGCTCGTGCCAGCGGGACACCGGCAGTTGCGAGGTCAGGATCATCGAACGCGTCTGGTAGCGATCTTCCGCGATCTCCCAGAAGTCTCGCCGCTCCGATTCCGCCATCGGAGCCATAGCCCAGTCATCCACCACCAGAACGTCGATTCGATTCAGGCGCTTCAGCAGTTGCCGGAGACTGCCATCGGCTCGTGCCAGGTTCAGATCGCGGAACAGCGCTGCCGCCCGGGTGTAGTAGACCGCATAACCGTCTCGGCAGGCTTTCTGCGCCAGTGCCGAAGCGACGTAACTCTTTCCGACACCGGTTGGTCCGAGCACGAAAATGTGTTCGTGGTTCTTCACCCACAGGGACTCCTGGGCCAGCGCACGAATCACACTCTGTTCAGCCCGCGTTCGGCGCGATAGTCGATGTCCTCCACGCAAGCAGCTCCCCGCAAGCGCGAGGCTTTTACCCGCCGGGCCAACGCCTGGTTCTCTCGCCAGTTCCACTGCTGGTCGATGAGCAGTGCCAGGCGATCCAGGAAAGCTCAACTCCCGCGCCGCCTCGTCTTGTTCCTGCCGTTCGAGTCGCTTCGATCATCCCTTGAAGTCGGAGAGCATTGCAGTTTTTCTATCATCGGTTGTTGGAGCATGCGCTCGCCCTCCTCACTGAAGTACCCGGCGCCTCGGATGTTGTCATGGGGCGGAGGGGGAGGAAGCAGTCGGCGGTTCGTGCGAGTGGTTGCTGGTCGAGCGAGTTCTTCAGGATCGATTTCACGCTCTGGTAGCGGCAGGCATCGCTGTCCAGCAACGCTCGATCCGCTGCGGCTTCCATCCGGGCAGCCGAGTACTGTTCGGCGAGCCGGATGATCCCCAGACACGATCGATAGCCCATCTCCGGATGCGGCTTCTCGGCCAGGATGCGCTCGAACAGCCGTGCCGTGTGCGGCCCGGTCTGCTCGGCCCACTTCACCATGCGCGAGGGTGTCCACTCCAGATGCGCCTGGTGACTCTTCGGTCGGTGCTCGTTCTGCGTGATGGCTTGGCCGTGTCCCGCGACCGCGGAGATGCGAAGCCACGCGCTGCCCCTTGTGAAAAATCTCTACGGTGGTCGGCGTCGAGCGAACTTCCACCCGTTCCTGGACCAGCGTGTACGGCACGCTGTAGAAGTTGCCCTCGAAGGCGATGTGGTAGTCGATGTTCACTCGCGCTCGCGACCACTGGCTCATGTCGAACCGTTCGGCCGGGCAACGGCCGCAGGGCGCGCGTTCCAGCGCCTTCGAACACACTGGCACGCGATCCCTCACGCTTTCGGAAGGGCCGCTGGTTCAGCTTTTCCAGCAGTTCCCGGACCGCGCTGGTTCAACTCCTCCAACCGGAAAAACTTCCGATGACGCAGAGCGGCGATGATCCAGCGCTCGGCGACTTGCACCCCGACTTCTACTTTGGCCTTGTCTCTGGGACGATAGGGACGCGCCGGAACCACTCCGACGCCGTAATGCATCGCCATTTCTTGGTACGTGGGATTGAGATCCGGATCGTAGCGGCACGCGCGGCTCACTCCGGTTCGCGGATTATCCGGCACCAGCAGCCTCGGCACGCCGCCAAAATATTCAAAGGCGTGCATGTGGCAACGCAGCCAGGAGGCCATCTGCTGGTCGCAAGGTGGCTTCGGCATAGGTGTAGTGAACTCGCGCCCAGCACCATCACGAACAGCGACGCTGCCACGGACCTCGCCCGTCAGCGGATCCTGCACCGGAATGGTCCTCCCGGCCCAATCGATGAAACCCTTCTCCCCAGGTGGGTGGTCCTGGCGCAACACCACGTCCTGCTTGCTGAGCCACCGCCGATACAGTTCGCAGAAGCGGCTGTAGCCGTATCCGTCCGGATGCGCTTGCCGATACTCTTCCCAGACCAACTGCAGCGTGAGATGACGATGTTGCTGGAACTGCTCGTGGAGAGCGGGAAAGTCGGGAAGGGTGCGTTGCCGCCGTTCGATGGGATGGCGATCACCGAAAAGTGTTTTTTCGATGCGTTTCTCATCCCAGCCTTCCGGCAACGGCCAGCCGATCCCTGCCGCTGCTGCTTTCTTCAGATAGTTATGGACTGCACCCTGGCTGATCGAACAAGCTCGGGCGATCTCCCGTTGCCCCAGCCCCAGTTCGAAGCGGAGGCGGAGTACTTCCTTGATCTTACGCATGGACAATCTCCTGGTTGGCACGCTGTCTCTCCCGTAAGTTACCTAGGAGAAACAGCTTGCCCGGTGTGATGTCCAGCGCTACCTCGCCCTGTGGAAAACATTCCGAGTTGATCGTGATCACCGTTCCGGAAATCGCGATAAACTGATCACGATCACCTCGGAATCGGTGATCACGATCAGTTCGGAACCCTGATCACGATCATCCCGGAATCGTGATCACGATCGCCCGGAATCACTGATCACGATGCCCCGGAATACGCAGCGTTGTCGAGCCCCCGGAAGATGCACTCCCTGCGGCCCGTGTTCGCGCCAGATTGAGATATGAAAAACTAGTCCGAGCTGCAGCGGAGGAGATCTCGAACAAAAACAGGGAGACGCTTAGGAAGATGCTAGGCGAGGACTGACGAAAGACCAGTTCGGCTTGGTCCGAACCCGGCGGAACACACCCGACGGCCGGCAGCCACATTTCTGTCGAAAACACTTTTCATGGTGCTGTACGTATAGTATGATGCGGGCGCACTCGAAGGATTTGGCAGTCACGAAGGATTCGCATGAGTTCCGTGAGGTTCATCCCCACATCGCCGTCAAGAAAGAGCCACGACAGCTCGCGACGGATGCGTCTTCTGCATGTCTTGCCGAAAGCGAACTTGCAGGATCGTTTTTGGGATCACCTATGAAGCAAGACGAACTGGAAGTGATAGACTCGATCGAGCTGGCGAAACGGCTAAGCGTGCCGGAAAGTTGGATACGCTCGCGGGCAAACCAAAAGCGCACTAGCGATCCGATTCCCCACTACCGGCTGGGACGGTACATTCGTTTCAGTTGGGGCAGCGTTGAGCTGAGCGATTGGCTGAGCCGCCAGTTGGTGAGCACGGACAGGGTATGGTCAAGGAGGGAACTTTGACTAGACCTGTTCGTTATCAGAAGGGCTGTTTGTACCAGGATAATGGTGCCTGGTTTGTGCGATATCGCGAATCTGTCCGGCAGAAGGACGGTTCGGCGAAGCTTTGCAGGCGGGCCAAACGTCTGGGCGGTTTGGATTCTTTTCCAACTGCCGCTCATATCGAGGCGCTTCGTATCAGCTTCATGCAAAGAATCAATCACGATCGATGTGACCCTGATTCGGGCATGACCCTTGCGGAATTCGTTGAGCGTTGCTACCTGCCTTGGGTGGAAGCGGAACGCCGAGCCAGCACCAGTAAGGGTTACCGGGAGATCTGGGAGAATCACATGTCCGCACGAATTGGAAAATTGCGCGTGCGCGACGTTCGTACCGTTCACGTCGGTAGGATGCTGCGGGCCATTGCCGCAGACCATGACCTAGCGAAAAACACGCTCCAGCACATTAAGTCGGTGCTGAGCGGCATCTTCACTTTTGCGAAAAATGAAGGTGCATTCGACGGTGCGAATCCGGTTCAAGGCGCTTTGCTTCCGAGCAAGGCGCGTGAAGCGAAGGAAACGTTCGCTTACAACCTGAGCCAGATTCTTCAGATTCTGGATGTCCTGCCCCTGCTACCGAAGGCTGCCGTCGCCACAGCATCGTTTGTTGGGTTGCGCGAAGGTGAACTGCGGGGAGTGGAATGGCACGACTACAACGGGGCAGAAATGACGGTCTGCCGGTCGATCTGGAAGTCGGTTGTCAACCGACCAAAGACCCGCGCGAGCAGAAATTCCGTTCCGGTGATTCCTGCATTGGCAACGATTCTGGACGACTACCGCATGAGCATGCATAACCCAAAGTCGGGAGTGATATTTCACTCCGGCGATGGACGTCCGATGGCAATGGACAAGCTTGCGCAGAAGGTGATTCGACCAGCAATCGAAGCGATCGGGCTGCCGTGGTATGGGTGGCATGGGTTTCGGCGTGGTATCGCCTCGAACCTGTATGATTGGGTGCTGACGACAAAGTCGTCCAGCGCGTTTTGCGCCATGCCAAGCCACACGTAACCAAGGAGCGCTACATCAAGGTGTTCGATCCAGCAGTGCTGGAAGCGATGCAACGATGCAAGCAACCTTGGAGGAACTACGTCGAGGCCAGCAAAAGTGCCAGCAGCTTTTTGCCGTTTGATGGTAAACTATTGAAACTAAACGCCGGAGAGGTGGCCGAGAGGCTGAAGGCGGCGGTTTGCTAAACCGTTGTACGAGCTAAAACTTGTACCGGGGGTTCGAATCCCCCCCTCTCCGCCATGTCAACTAAAATTTTCCAGTGTCATTGGAAAATCTTGAATCATCAGGAGCTTAGCTGTTTTTGTTTCTTCCGCTGTAGTCTCCCCAGTCTCTTCATTTCCCTCCAATCGCCACTTTTTTCGAGCTAAATTCGAGCTAAACGAATCATCTCGACCGAGACCTCGACGAAAATGACCCTCGACGAATTCCGCCAATCGCTTACCGCGAGTGAGCCGCCAGCCGGACTCACGCACGCGCTCGCCGGATTGTGGTGGGATGGCAAGGGCGACTGGAAACGGGCGCACGAATCCGCACAGCAGGATGAAGGGCGGGACGGTTCGTGGGTGCATGCCTACCTGCATCGCAAGGAAGGCGATCAGGGCAACGCCGCCTATTGGTACAGCCGCGCAGGCAAGCCCGTGTGCCGGGAACCGTTCGATGCGGAGTGGCTTGGCATCGTTTCTGCGTTGCTGAGTTAGCACAAGTTCGTCTGCTCCCAACCGAATACGAGGAACGACCGACTAGGCCGAACGGCCTATTGGCCTAATGTATGCCTGTATGCGACCATATGGTCATGAAGCGGACAGCACTCTTCCTCAAAGAAGAGCAACTTAAAAAGCTCCAAAAGCTGTCCGAGAAAACGGGCGCTCCGGTCGCAGAACTCATCCGCCGTGCGATTGATCGGTATCTACAGGAGCGAGCCAAGGAACTGAAGTAAACGGGACGCCACGGTGTTACGAGCACCGGGACGCCCCTGACCAAGCAACCTTTAAGGGAGGCTGCATGGCTACTCGCAAGTTATCACTGCCCCTGTTCTCCGCAAAGACTCTGGCTTCGCAACCGGGTCGCTCTACCCGGTTCCTTCATTTCATCGACTGTGTCAGGCAGGACAGGAATCAGTATTCCCTCGTTTGCGAGAGCCAACCTCTTTTGAGTTTCGGCAGTGACGGTCTCCCCGCCCGTTGTCCCGCCTGCGGTGCCCAAGTCCGCTCCAAGGAGAATGCGAATTCCGCTGACGGTCTGGGAGTGAGTAGCTGAACGGGCGTTTCCGGGCAGTTCCGGTCACCCACAAGGGATCGGCTCTA
Source organism: Candidatus Acidiferrales bacterium (assembly GCA_963790355.1). GTDB lineage: Bacteria > Acidobacteriota > Terriglobia > Acidiferrales > UBA7541 > Acidiferrum. The sequence continues at coordinate 1,613,985 of CAWBOF010000004.1, read as the reverse complement.
CCTGAGACCAAAGCGTCGCTCGCAACGCCCCGCACAGAGTTTTTGAACGGATTCTACAGGCGGCTAGGTCACGAAAGGAGGCTACGTGGGATTGCAAGTCGTCCGAAGCGATGAACGTACTCCTCGAAAGATGTTGGCAGCGGTCTATTCGAGAGTCTCGACAGTAGGTCACGGTCAAGACCCTGCGATGCAAACCCGTGAACTCACCGATTACTGCCAACGCCGGGGCTGGGAAATCTACGGCTGCTACACCGACGAAGGAGTGTCGGGCAAGAAGGATTCGCGGCCCGCGCTGAATCGCCTCATGGAAGACGCTCATGCCCGTCGCTTCGACGTGGTGGTCTGCTGGCGCTTTGATCGCTTCAGCCGCTCGGTGTCGCATCTGTGCCGAGCATTGGAGACGTTCAACGCCCTCGACATTCAATTCGTTTCGCTCTGCGAGCAGGTGGACACCAACACACCGACCGGAAAGCTCGTTTTCACAATTTTGGGAGCGGTCGCCGAAGGAGAGCGAAATCTCATTGCAGAGCGGGTACGTTCGGGACTTAGGAACGCCAGAGCTAAGGGCAAACGCCTCGGGCGTCCTACGAAGTCTGTCGATGTTGCTCGAATCAACTCACTCCGAGCCGCAGGACATTCGTGGCGCACGATTGCAGGAATGTTGAAGTTGTCGGTCGGAACTGTGTATGCCGCTGCCCGATCTCAGCACAGTAAGGCTCTGTGCGCTTGACCGCCTCCAGTTTTGGTTTATGTGAATTTCCCGATGATGCCGTGAGAAAGGAGACCCGATGCTGAAGTGGCTCCTGTACTTCCTGCTGCAACGCCTGCTGATCCTGATCCTGCTGGTCGTCGCCTCGGCGACCCTCCCGCTCGCCTCATTTTGGTTGGTGCGCGACCCCTTGGGCGGTCAGCTTTTCTTCTGGCTGTCGCCATGGACATGCGCCTTCTGGGCGGTGTTCGTTTCGGTGCTCATCGGCTCGCGGTTCTGGTTGGGCAAGGAGTACGTGCTCGCGTGGCGTGCCGCCAGAGGCGGCTACGTGATGTCGAGCCTCAAATCCACTGCGCTGATGTTCCTCGCCCTGCTCGCGAGCTACGCCTTCGAGTTCGCTGTCATCCTCCTGCTGCCCCGGTCTCCAACTTCGCTGCGCCTGCTGCCGCTCGCCGCCTACGCGCCTGCGGGAATCGCCGCCCTGTGGAGTGTATCCGGTGGGACATGGTCACGAACAGATCGGATCATAGAAGGACGGCGTCTCGCGGATTCAATGAACGAGGAGCCTGAATGAAAACAGAGGATGAGTTGGACGCTGAGATCGCGAAACTGTTTGACGAAGTTAAGACCGCTAAGGTCGAGATGGTCAACGGCAAGCCGCGCATATCGGACGAAGCTACGCTCGCCCAGATGGAACGTGAAGAGGCAGCACGCCGCATGGAAGAAGCCTGTGCGATGTTTTTGACTGCCGAACGGCGGTTCCAGAAGTTAAACAGTCATCCCGACAAAGTGACCGACCCAAAGGTGAATCTGGCGTGGTGGGAAGCGCTGGAGCTAGTCTGGCAGCGTGAACAGGTTGTCTGGCGTTTGTTCGTAGGAAGTCAGCCTTCTCCGGAGCAGAACAAACTTTACTGCCAATTCCGGGCGATGCTCGTGCAGAACAACCGCCTCAAGGTCAACGCATAACCCCCTTTGTCTCTGCGATAGGTTCGTCCTTCTTCGCCGCGTCCCACCCCGTTGGTCTTTCGGGAACTGCCCATTGATCAGGCATAATGGCTGTTCGAACAATGCTCTTGACCATCATTAACGCGAAGAGTCCCGCTACGGACTTAGGCTATTTGCTCCACAAGAATCCGGGGCGATTACAGTCGTTCGAGCTTTCTTTTGGGAAAGCCCACGTCTTCTATCCCGAAGCAGCGGCGGATCGCTGCACGGCTGCGCTGCTGCTCGATGTTGACCCGGTGGGTCTCGTCAGAACACGGCGCGGGCCAGGGGGCGAAGGCGATGTAAGTCGCTGATAAAAGCCTGCACAAGATTGACCTTTCCTCGCTATACGACCTACCATTCCCACTCAATGGCACTCAGGGAAGACGGCTAAGGGAGGAGCGATACTGGACAGGCATGCACCGCCCCACCTAGACTTCCGCCCATCGCTTTGGGAGCTAATCATGTTGAAAACGAGACTCCTACTCTTGTTGATAGCTTCCTGCGGAACCTTGACGGCTCAAACTTCAAGCCCGCAGTGGAACACTCCAAAGCCGGGGGTGAAAGAAGTTCAGGTTCCTCTTGAGTCGTTGAAGCCTTCAGCCACGTTCAAGGTTGGCGGTACAGCAGACTGGGTGCTTCTGACCGATGATGCTGTCTGGATAACAACCACAAAGCCCTACTCGTTAAAGCGCATCGATCCTGCGACCAACAAGGTTATTGCGACTGTCAGGCTGTCCGGCGAAACGTGTTCAGGTCTGGAGTTTGGGTTCGGGAGCATTTGGGCACCAGTCTGCGGCAAGAAGCCTGAACTCGTTCGAGTCGATGCCCACACAAACAAGATCAGTGCCGTTCTCCCAATCGCACCAGCGGGTCGGGAGGGAGGAATCACAGCCAGTGGCGATAGCATCTGGATGGTCACGGACAAGAAGGGCACTCTCACTCGCATCGATCCGTCCACAAATTCAGCGCGACAGAAGGTCGCAATCCCACCGGGTTGTTACAACCCGCTGTTTAGCGACGGGATTGTCTGGATCACCGGGGTCGAGAGCAATGTTCTCGTTGCGATTGACGCTTCGACAGGCGGAGTACTTGCCTCGATTCCAGTCGGCTCGACGCCCCGGTTTCTAACCGCTGGCGCGGGTTCTGTGTGGACTCTCAATCAAGGCGACGGAACCGTGAGCCGGGTTGATACTTCTACGAAGAACGTCACAGCAACGATTAAGGCAGGAATCCCCGGTCTTGGTGGAGACCTCAGCTATGGTGCGGATTCAGTCTGGGCGAGTGTATTCGATGTGCCGCTTACTCAGATCGATGCGAAGTCGAATGATGTACTGCGCCAATGGGTCGGCAAGGGTGGAGACTCCGTTCGCGTTGGATTCGGTTCAATCTGGCTAACGGATTACTACCGGGGTTTACTTTGGCGCATTGATGTCCATGCTGCGGAGCCGTCGAACGGCAAACCCAGCACTTCGGAAAAGCAGCAGATCAGCAAACAATGCACGAAAAATCAGGAAGCCTATGAGTTGTACTTGAAGGGGCGCTCCTACTGGGACAAGCGAACCCTTCCAGACCTTGAGACCGCTGTCTCTTATTTCGATCAAGCCATCGCCAAAGACCCCGGCTTCGCTCTGGCGTACGCAGGGCTAGCATCCGCCTATGCCGTGGTGCCTGACTACGGGGGTAGTTCGAGCGAAGCTGTCCCGGAGGCGAATGCCGCCGCCCGCAAGGCGCTGGAGTTGGACGCGACCTTGGGCCGTCCGCACGCTGTTCTCGGCTACACCAAGTTTGTGCATGAATGGGATTTTGCGGGAGGAGAGACCGAGTTCAAGAAGGCGATAGAACTTGACCCGAACGACGCTACGGTGCACCAGTGGTATGCAGAGTGTTTGTTCGAGCTTGGGAACAGAGAGCAAGAGGCCCTTGCTGAAATCACTCGTGCCTCTAAGCTCGATCCGATGTCACTGATCATCAGGCGCGACTTCGGAGCCGATCACATCTTCATACGACAGTACGACGAGGCGATCGGAGTCTGTAAGAAATTGGCTGATGAGAACCCAAGATTCTCCATGGCGCACTATTGCCTGTCAGATGCGTATTGGAGGAAGCGAATGTATTCGCAGTCCATCGAAGAATACAAGGTTGGGAGCCAGCTTTCCGGTGACCGGAATGATGCTGAATACGCCTCAGCGATGGAACAAGGATTTCTTTCCGGGGGCAGAGGAGGAGCACTTCGCAAAGGCATTGAGATAATGCTGGCACAACGCAAGGCGGGAGGAGCGTCTGCGTACAGCATAGCCACGATGTATGCCGAACTGGGAGAAAAGGATCAGGCATTCCGGTGGCTAGAAACTTCGTTTCAGGAACACGAGCAGGATTTACTGGGATTAAAGACGGATTCCTCATTTGACCTTGTACGTTCCGACCCACGATTTGCCGAGTTGGTGCGCAAGGTGGGGCTGCCGCAGTAGTTCTTTATCATAGAGGGCTGCTGAGGGTTAAATGTACCCTCTAATGTTGTATTGAGTTCAGTTTGCCTGCACGGAGAGACCGTTATGCAACGACGAGTCGTAAAGCTTCTCTCGACTGCGATAGTGATCTCTATTGTGCTGGGTGCTTGCAAGGCACGCACGACGTCAGAAGAAGATGATAAGAAAGCGGCTATCGCAGTGGTGCTGGCACACGAGCTAGCGTGCCAAACGTACGATTTCGAAAAGCTGGATTCGCTGCACACCCCGGACTCGCGGGGGATCGAGGAGTCTTATCCGCACCCATCGGAACCCGATTTGCGCCAAGGCTATCAAGCGTTGAAGAACGCGGGCGTGCACATCGACTATCGTCCCCAAGATGCAGTGGCGGAGGTGCTGGGCGATGTAGCGTGGGTCACCGTTACGTTGCACAGCATTTGGACGGCCGACAGCGCGGCGGGACGGGTCATGCTGGGAGGGAATGTGTGGCATGCGACCTTCGTGGAGAGCCACGTTCTGGTGAAAACGCCAGATGGTTGGAAGATAGCGCTCGGTCACGCCAGCATGCTCCCTCCTTATTTTGGCGTGGAACCTGATTATCAGGAACACGGTGGCATGAAGTTTACGGAAGTGCGCGAGGGCAGCCCCGCCAGCAAAGCTGGATTCAAGGCTGGCGATGTTTTGGTGGAGTACGGCGGGCGCAAGATCGATAACTATGTTGACTACGCCAGACTCGTACACGCTTTCTCCGAAGGCGAGAAGGTGATGGTCACAGTGATGCGGGGACCCGAGAAAATCACGAAGGAAGTAACCTTGGAGGCAATGAAGTGAGCGAAGTGCGAATAGCATCGAGACTTACATCTAGATCGTTGCCTCGGAACGCCGTCGCATACGCTCTCTTCGCCCTCGTCCCGCTTGCCGCCTATTCGCAGGTCGCGCCCGCGCCCGAGACCCATGGCATCGTCGTCGCTAACATGGATCGCTCGGTCAAGCCGGGTGACGATTTCTACCGCTACGCCAACGGCGACTGGATCAAGCGCACCGAAATTCCGCCCGACAGCGGTTTCGTTGCCGTTGGCGGGTGGTTAGACGACTATTCCACTGAGTTGACCCGCAAGCAGACGGCAGAGCTAATAGAAGAAGCAATCAAAGCCGATGCCCCGGCTGGTTCCGATACCCGCAAAATCGCGGATTTCTACCGCTCCTTCATGGACGAAACCGCCATCGAAGCCAAAGGCGTCGCTCCGCTGCGCCCGCACCTCGACGCCATTGCCGCCATCCGCGACAAGCATGACCTTGCACGAGCTTTGGGTGAAACCCTCCGGTCGGACGTCGATCCCCTGAACGTTGGCGTCTTTCATACAGCCAACCTCTTCGGACTGTGGGTCGCTCCCGGCTTCAACGATCCGGAACACTACACCGCCTTATTTGTTGCAAGGGGGCCTCGGCTTTGCCTGACCGCGAATACTACCTTTCCGATAGCTCCGGAAATGCGCGACATCCGCAGCAAGTATCAGACGACACGTCGCGACGATCCTGAAGCTCGCGGAATTCAGCGACAGCGACGCGCGTGGCACGCACATCGTCGAACTGGAGCACGCCATCGCCGAAAAGCATGTCCGCTACGCGGACGAGCAAGACATCCATAAGGCTAACAACACTTGGAAGCAATCCGACTTCACCGCCAACGCCCCCGGCCTCGACTGGGCAGAATACTTTCACGGAGCGGGTCTCAGCCAACAAGCAAGTTTCATCGTCTGGCAGCCCACCGCCTTCGCCGGAGAGTCTGCTCTGGTCGCTTCTATCCCGCTGGAGACGTGGAAAGACTGGCTGGCGTTCCACTTGATTGACACATACGCCGCCGTCCTGCCCAAAGCCTTCGCTGACGAGCGGTTTGCCTTCTTCGGCAAGGCGCTTTCCGGCAAAACGGAGCAACCTCCGCGCTCGCAGCGCGGCGTCTCACTGATCAACAGCCCGTTGGACGAAACTGGAAAATCCACGCTGGAAGGCAGGGGCGTGCTTGGCTACGCAGTCGGACAAATGTACGCCCGCCGCTACTTTTCACGCCGAAACCAAAGCGCAGGTAGAAGCCATGGTTGCGAACATCATCGCCGCCTTTCGGGCGGCGCATTGATGCCCTGTCATGGATGGATCCGGCGACCAAGGCGGAAGCCAAAGCCAAGCTCGATACTCTCTATGTAGGAGTCGGTTACCCGGAGACTTGGCGTGACTACTCCGCCTACGAAGTCAAGGCGGATGACATTTTCGGCAACCTATGGCGCGGCGGACTTTTCGACTACTACCGCAATATCGCCCGCCTTGGCCATCCTGTTGATCGCAAAGAGTGGGTATACACGCCGCAGACGGTGGACGCGCATGCAACTACCCCTGCAAAACGCAATCACTTTACCCGCCGCATTTCTCCAACCGCCCTTCTTCGACCCTCAGGCAAACGCAGCAGTGAACTATGGGGCAATCGGTGCTGGCATTGGGCACGAAATCAGCTCATACGTTTGACATTGAAGGTAGCGCGGTTGATTCCACAGGGGCGTGTGCGAAATTGGTGGAAACCTGCTGATCTGGCGCATTTCAACGCGGCCACTGCCAGCCTTAGTCGCGCAGTACGACGCCTACAAGCCTCTTCGCTGACCTTGCTGTGAATGGCAAGCAGACGCTTGATGAAAATATCGCCGACCTCGGCGGTCTCGCCGCCGCCTACGACGCCTACCATGCCTCCCTCGCGGGCAAGATCGCTCCCGTCCAGAACGGCTTCTCCGGCGACCAGCAGTTCTTCCTTGCCTTCGCCCAGAGTTGGTGCTCAAAGTCGATGACGCCTATCTGCGCCAGACCAGTGATGACCGACGAGCATTCCCCCGACGAGTTCCGGCCAGCTACGGTACGCAACCTCGACGCGTGGTATGCGGCGTTCGATGTCAAACCCGGAGACAAACTCTACCTCGCTCCGCCCGACCGCGTGCGCATTTGGTAAGGCAAGCGCACGATTGCCTCGAACGTCGCTCTCTGGAACGACGCCGACATCTCCATCCTGAAGCAAGCCAAAGCTGTACCGGACGGACGCATGAGGGACGAGATGGTCGAGGGGGGATCGCGCAAGACCCCGAGGGCGGGCTGTGGCGCGTGCGGGGTAGTGGATGACGAGCGCGTGGTGCTCGTCAGGCTGGACGGCGGCTACCGCATTGAGATTGGCTGGGACGAGTGGGCGAAATGATGGGAGCTAAAGGTTTCCATGCCGGACGGTGCTCTCCAGCGTCAGACTGCTCGGACGCGGAAACGGACTAGGCAGGAGGTACGGTTGGGGTTGGTGGCAGGTCGGAGTTAAACATATCGGACAGCACCTTCCATGTGCCATCCGCCTGTTTCTTCCACACCGTCAGGTACTTCCCCTTGTCGGAGATAGTCTTCCCGGATGCGTCCTTCATGCTGAAGTCGTACGTGCCGCTTGTATAGCCAAGTTCGCCGGAGCGGGCAACCCCGACTTTGTTGGCATGCCATGAGAGCGTGTAATCGGGAATTGCGAACGCGGCTCCAATCAATTTCGTAAGGGCGTCTTTCCCGGTTGCAATCGGCGCGTTAGATGGCAGCATGGAGCCTTCATTGTCGAAAAAGGCAACGGATTTCTCTAGGTCTTTCGCCGAGTACACCTTCATCCACGCAGCGTCAGCAGCCAAGATGGCATCCGTTTCCTTTCCGCTTCTCCGCCCAAGTGCGGCACCCGCGCTTACGATTAGGAAAAGCAATCCCGTAACGATCCGCTGCCGCGATCTCATAATTGATTCCTCCGCTTCGCGAGAAATTGCCCTTCACAGATGCAGCAGTCTATCGCCATGTAGCCCGTCCAAGCCATTCCAACCCCACGGCATCAAGGTAACCGGGCGAAGTTAGTGCTCTGGTTGCGGTTTCACGGGCTTGCTGGCCGCTATACGAGTGCAGCTTCCGGTCAGTCCCAGTTTCATGGGCTTATCGCCCTCGCCCCACTCCTCGGTGTATTCATACGAGTCGTGCGAAACGATCTTCATGATGTACCGCGTGTGAAACACTTTTTCACCAAGAGTGCCCTCGCCAACCCAAGTCCATACATCGCCGCTCACTGTGCCCGTCTGGTTGTTTGTTTCTCCGGTACTGCGGATTCCGTGATATTCGTACTTCTTGGAAATCGGATCGTAGTAGGCGACGTCGGTTTCGATCTCTTTCGTGCCGCCGACCTCGACGGTTTCGATGCAGAGCACGCCAAATCCATCTGCGGTCCACTTGCATTCGTCGGTGCCGCTGACTTTCAATGCAGGTGAGTTCGGGCCGAATGCCCCAGCTTTCACTTCGCCTTCATTCTTGAACCGTCCGACCATTACTGCGAGCTTCTTCACTTCCGGGCCGGGTTTCGGCGACGCTTCCTGAGCCTGAGCGCGAACCATGGTTAGGCTTGAAGCACACGCCAGCAGAGATGAGAGCAATCGTGTGCGAATTTGCATCGGATTCCCCTTTCAGAGATGCCCCGGATGCTAGCACAAAACGAACGGAAATCTGGAGATGCGAACAGTGGCGGCAGTCTGAATCAAAATGCTTACCCACAAATTTACCCACAGCGAACGGTTCCTACAGTCCCTTTCAGCGACTTGGCAGCCCCCGCGAGAATGCAATTTTGCAGGCGTTACGTTGGCAGACTTTTCCATACCCAAAGCGAGCGCAGTTACCTGAAGATCGCGTTCAAGTCGTCGATCTCGATCCGATCTCGAAGGCGTTCGCCGCGACTCTGTCTTAGTCGAAAAAACGCCTCACGCGAAGCGCCTGCCGCTCGGGCGGCAACGTTCTAACGCGGTTATCGAAGATGTGAGTATTGGGACGGACTTGTCCGTGCTAATCGAGGCCTAGCCGACGTGAATAGTAAAACTCGCAATTTTGTTTATTTGACCAATTCAAATTCGCCGGGTTTCCATGTTTTGTCGAACCACGGCTGTAACGGACCGTAGAGCCGGAGTAATACGTTCCAACCTTTACCGGGCACAGTTTGAACCCAGTTCGTTTCGTGCCCTGTTGGTGCTTTCGGTCCGAAATAAACGTCTACCGAGGTATCGGGATTGACGACGACACTTTTATCTTCGCTGCCGATACTTGGAAATTGTTCGTCGGTTTGCAGCATGGAGCGAGTTTGGTTGTCATAAACGACGAACGACCAAAAGTCCTTCGCGGGAATGTTTGGCGGCAAGTGAATCTTGTAGGTCTTGCTCCCATCGAGTGGCTTGCCCTCGGAATCTACGGTGGCTGCGGCATATTGCGAGCCGATGCCCACCATCTTCATAGCCATCGCGGGTGTAATCCCCGTTGCGTAATAGAAGAACATGGTGCGGGCGTCGAGATTGCGCACGCCGGGTTGCGATAAAAACTCGTATCCTCCAGAAAATGTCGTGAACCAAGCGCTATTCGGATAGTAGTAAGCGTCCTTCATGCGCGTGCGGAACAAGAGGGCCCTAGCGGTGGCATTACCCACTGCGGCTGAGTCGGTGAGAATTTTCTTCATTCGCGCATTGGGCGCAAAAGGCTTTCCCTTTTCTATGCCGATGGACGCGAACAAGCCGAGCCTCTCGGGGTCCAGCGCTTCGCTAGGTTCCTCCTGTACGACCTCGTTCAGTTCTTCAAAGTAGCTGAAGTCATTGGCGTGCACGGTATTTAGCTCAACGCCCGAACCGTTAATGAAGTTCGTTGCCGGAGGGTTCTTCGCCTGCGCTAGCGGATAAATGCGCAGGTTTTTCTTGATGCCCTCTACGGCAGGCGTAAGATCGCCGTTCACCTTGAATCCCCTACCCATGAGCCACAAGTTATAAGTGCGTGAGCGGGCGACAAAGTAACCCTCTGGCACGGGGTCGTCGTAGCCCGGCGGAAGCACGAGATACTTGCCGCCTTGTCCCTTGTCGCGACCAGCGTTGCCGATGTCGGTGACATACTGAAACCAAGAGTCGTCGAGAAACGCTAGCACCTTGGGAGGCGTTTCAAGCACGATGGGGCCGTCCTTCAAATTGATCCACGTGCTGAAATATACGGAGTCGGTGTTACCCGTGAGGAAAAGTGATTTGGAGTCCAGACGGTTTTCGAAAAGGAAAATATTGTTGTTTATCACACCCAGTTTGCGAAAACCCGTGCGCATACCAACGAGCGACGCACCCGGCATGCCACTCAAAAACGTTTGCACTCCGCGTTGAAAGTCGAGATTGTCGTAGACTTTCTCGACCGTCGCGTCGTCCGGGAAGCCGTCAAAGAACTTTAGGGTGCCGATGGGTGTAGCGACAGAATCCGGCGTCGTGATAGACGACGGAATGGGCGTCGTCATTTTCATCGTGGGTGGCGTCTGTGCGTTGGTTACAGTCGAACCCAATACGCCAGAAAGCGCGACTACGGCTAGGTAAGTTTTGATATTCACTTTCTTTCTCCCCCAACATGCAGATTGCCTCCCCCATCTACTTCACTAGTGCGATTTCACTGGGCCGCCACGTCTTGTTGAGCCAAGGCTCTAGCGGGCCGTACATGCGCAAGATCACAAACCAGCTTTTGCCGGGAACCGTTTGCAGCCAGTTGTTCTCTTTGCCTGCTGGAGGTTTCGGCGAGAAATAGATGTCGTACGACCCGTCTGCGTTCTTCTCGATCCCCTTGGTCTGGCTTCCGACTGTTGGGAACTTCTGACCGGTCTGCAACATCGAGCGCGTCTGGGTGTCGTAGATCGTGACAGCCCAGAAGTTGTTTACCGGAACGTTTGGAGGCAGATGGACTTTGTAGGTTCTTGCGCCGTCGAACGGCTGTTTCTTGGCGTCAAGATAGGCCCCTGCGTAGTCGGACCCGATACCTACGGCCGTGTTCGCCATGGCTGGCGTGACGCCGCCCGCATTGAAGTAATACAGCGCTGCCGCTTCAAGCTGCATCGTGCCATCCAACTCAAACGTAGCGTTCCTGTTCGCGAAGAAGGCCGACCACACGCTGTCAGTGTCGGGATAGAAATACACTCCACCGATGCGTGGCTCGAAAGTAATAGCGCGTGCGGTGGCGCTTCCGAGTGCGGCGGATTCAGACAGCAGCTTTTTCATCCGTTCGTCAGGAGCGAAAGGCTTGTCCTTGACGATGCCGATGGTGGCAATCGCGCCGCGCTGGGACGGGTCGATGGCGTCCATTGGCTCGTCCTGTACGACGGCGTTCAGAAACTCGAAATAATCGAGCGTGTTAGGGAAAAGTGTGTTGACGGATTTGCCGGACAAGTTGGTGAAAGTCGTCGGAGCGGGACTTGCCGCGTCTTTCAGTGGATAAATCTTGATACCCGAAGTCATGTTCTTCGCGCCTGCTTCGAGACCGTTGGCAATCCCGCCACGCAGGAACAGAAAATTTTTGTTGGTGCGCGGCTTTAGCAGGAAATATCCATCGGGAATCTGGCCGTCGTAGCCCGCAGGCAAGACGAGATATTTGCCGCCTTTGCCCTTGTCCGCGCCAGTGACACCGAGGTCGCCGACGAATCGCTCCCAATCGTCGTCCAGAAAGCCGAGCATACCGGGCGGTACCTCGATGACGGTCGGCCCGTCCTTCGCGAGGTCGGTGCGGGAGAAGGCGTAGAGCGTGGAAGTATTCGCCGTTAGAACGACAGCCTGTGAATCCATAAGCTGCTCGAAAATGGCGACGTGGTTGGGAGCGTCTGCGCCCTGTGCGGCGAGGCTCGAAAGGAAGGCGCGAATCGCCACTGCACCGAGGTTATCGAGATACACCGTGACGCCGCGCGTGCGGTCAAGATTGTCGTAGAGGGTTTTGACGGTGTCTCCGGTCGGCACGCCGTCAGAGAACGTCAGCTTACCAATAGGCGTATCAAGTCCGTCGGGGGTAGAGATCGCCTTCAAGGTTGACGGCGGTATGGGTGTCGTCTGCGCGCGGGCGCCTGAACCCAACGCACCGATTAACGCAACGGCCGCTAAGTATTTTCCGAATTTCATTACTTCCCCCTTTTTGCTGATCGATCACAATTCGTACAGCGAGGCTCTTAACCACCCTTCTAATCGCGCTTCACTTTTGGGGCTGTCCACTTACCATCCAATGCTTCTTGTTTCGGCCAATAGAGGCGCATGTACATCGCAAATGGCCCCTTTGGCGCGGGAAGCCAATTCGCTTCCTTGTCTTTGCCGGGGGATTCGTTCTGAATCAGTAGCGTCAAACCACCGTCTGCATCCCGCTTGAGCTGCGGCAGCATCGGTGAGTTGATGAGGTAGCGGTCTATCGAATTGGCAGTGAGTAAACTCGCAGGCAGTTCGTACATTGTTAGCGACCAGAAAGCGTTCACTGGCGGGAATTGACCGGGCGCAAAGCGCAGTGTGTAACGATTGGCCCCGTTCAGTTTTTGCCCGCTGGAATCGGTGTAGTAGATCGGGTACATGGCCTCTCGTTTCGAGTTGCCATAAATCCCGATAGTGCCCAGCCACCGATTCAAATAATTGTTCTTCATATATTCGCGGGTGCCGAAGAGGTCGCCCGAGGTGAGTTTACCTTCGGTCATTTGTTTCACGCCTCCAGCGAATTCAGCGAACGCGTCGGCGCGGCCTTGCTCGATCGCCGACTTCATTTCGGGAGTGAGTTTATTGGGGTCAAAGGTTTTGCCCGCGCCGACGCCGATCTTGGCGAAGCGCGCCATCAGTTCGGTCTCAGACGGGTTCGTGGGGCAGAATTGAAGTACGAAGTTCAGGATGTTGAAAAACTCCAGTGAGTTTTTCTGCTCCGCAAGCGTCAGTGGCTTGATGAAGTCAATTTGTGGCGCAGCTGGTGGTGCGGGAGTGCCAAGGAATGCGGAGAGCGTCTGCACTTTGTAACCAGCTTGAATTTTCTTCACGTTGTCGAGGTCGGCGGGACTGAACAACTGCGTGCGATAAATGGCGACGATGAATTCCGTTTCGGAGCGAATTACTTTTTGCACTCCTTTCGGCGTCTCGCCCTTCCAATCCGGTCCGGCGACCAAGAAGGTGCCGCCATCGTTTCCCGAGGTGCTGGTGCCGAGGTAAGCAAAATTGAATGTATAAAAGTCTGTAAACTGAACGCTAAAATAGCGGTCTTTTTTATCCATGGGCGGCAGCGTGAGCACGACGGGTTCGGCGCGTAAATCTAGGCCAAGCCAAGAGTAGGGGGTGTCTGAGTTCGGCGTCTGAACCGCCACGTCCGCTGGCGTGAAGACGCGTGGAATATTCGTGATCTGGTTCCACGGCGCCTTGAATTCTGGGTTGCTGCGATCAACGAAGTAAGCGTATTCGGCGCGGTAGTTATCCACCAAAGGATAGCCATAGATATAGGCTTCCTTAGCTATCGTGCGGGTCTCGGTGGGACTTACGCTCGTTTGGGCTGCTGCGGTGAAGGCGAACGAGCACCACGTCATCGCGATGGCAATTTTCAGTGCATCGAGTTTCATTCTGTGGGTCCTTCCCCAGTAATTTTCTTATAGGCGTCAAGCGACCAGTCAGACCACACTACTCCTCACGGCTTGGCGATACTGCCCCGAGCGCCCTCGTGAGGTAATTGTCAAAAGTGACAGATATGGGGAGGACACGTCCAGCCGTCCCTGACGCGACTCACCCTTCCACAATCTCAGAGCCGTCCACGCAGCAACCGCTGCATCTAAGAGGTCATCCTTTCCGGTATTGCGTGGTCGATTTTGCAGATGCCGTTCACGCCAGCGACGAACATTGGGCTGTCCAGAATACTTCCACGCTACCTAATCGGATAGCGGTACCTGATTCACGCGCTGCCCATTCACGGCTCCAAGAGTTACAATCTCGACTCGGAGCGCGGATAAAAAGTCGTGGGCGCTTGTGCCCGTTTGAAAGGACAATCTCAAGCCATGAAAGCCGCTTGGTATGAGAAGCAAGGCGCTGCTCGGGATGTACTGGTCGTCGGCGAGATGGACGATCCGCAGCCCCGCGCAGGGGAGGTTCGAATTCGCGTCGCCTTTTCAGGCGTAAATCCCGGCGACGTCAAAAAGCGCGAGGATGCGTTTGGTCTGGGAATGCCATACCCGCGTGTCATTCCTCATAGCGATGGCTCGGGAACCGTTGATGCCGTGGGCGAAAGGGTGTCGCGGGATTGGGTCGGTCGGCGTGTGTGGTGCTACGGCGCTCAATCTTACCGTCCGTTCGGAACTGCCGCCGAGTACACCGTGCTTCCGCTGGAGCACGTGGCACTACTCCCTGAAGGCGTGCCTCTGGAGCAAGGAGCGTGTCTGGGGATTCCGGGCATAACGGCTCACCGGGCGGTTCACGTCGCAGGTTCGGTTCAGGGAAAGACCGCCTTGGTGCAAGGTGGTGCTGGCGCGGTCGGAGCTTGTGCCGTTCAGCTTGCGCATCAAGCGGGAGCGCGAGTAATCGCCACGTGCCGTTCCGAAGGAGACAAGGAGATCGCATCCCGTGCGGGAGCCGACGAGGTCTTACTCACTGGTGACAAGCTGGTAGAACGAATCCGGGCGATAGCTTCAGCGGGCGTTCATCACGTCGTTGAGGTCGCTTTCGGAGCGAACATCAAGCCCGATACGGAAGTGTTGGCGCAAGGCGGTTCCATCGCGACTTATGCCACCAATGTCCCACTGCCAGAGACCCCGGTCTGGCAACTTGTCTTCGTGAACGCCAGACTCTTCTTCGTGGGCAGTGACGATGTGCCAGCCGAGGCAAAGATCGAAGCGACCCATGACATCAATAAGGCTCTTGAGGCAGGTTGGCAGGGACTCGACATTGCGGAGGTTCTGCCCTTGGATCAGATCGCACGCGCCCACGAACTGGTCGAGCATCCCGCGAAAGCGGGGCGCGTCATCGTGACGATTACTTAGACGTTTCCTTAACGATGGTTCGCGGATTCTTGTCATCACGCAGCGCCACAAACTTGGAATGACGAAGTCTATCGGCTCCACTCCACTCCAAGAATTCCACCTGAATGACAGCTTCGGGACGCAACCAAACGCACTTCTTCAACTTCTCAGCAGTCAATTCATCACCCCATCCACCTTTCAAAACATCCCCGCCAGCAAAGCCATCGCCAGCGCCTTCTTCACGTGCGCTGGGTAGACCTGCAAAATCTCGCGCAGCACTTCGCCCTAACCCAGCGCGGAGCGCAGCCTATTTAATGGCAAGTGAGTTCACGTCTATCCACGCTCTTTCTTCATTCTCCTCTAAAGGGTGTGGAGAGACGAAGGGGTCTGGGTTCGGCGCGTATACATGTTCGACCAGAATCGCTTTGACTGGCTCTGGAAGTTCACTGAATGATCGGCACCGCACCTCAGAATCTGGCGGGAATGGGGTTCGCAAACCACTGAACGCTTCTGTACACCCTGTCACTTTTGACGATAGCCTAGCCTGTGCCGTTCAGGTAGTTTCGCTGCATGATTCGTCTATCATCGCTATTTGTGTCCACAAAACAAGCATTCCTCGGCGTAATTTTGGATAACCTAGAACCTTGCCCTTAAGGGGAACCTATGAAAAGCAGACTGGCTTGGTTTATCGCCCTAGCGGCAGTCAGCGCAGGAGCACTATCTTGTAGCAAGGAAAGCGGCCCGGTTCGCGAGGCCGTATCCAATAAAGACGTTTGGACGTAGCCGCCCGGCGGCGGACGCTTCGCGTGAGGTAGTGGATCGGTGGTTGCCCAGCGGCTGAGATAAATATGGGTCACAAGGAGGTCCCTGTGACCCATCTCAGAAAAATGATGCTGGAGGAACTCCAGCGTCTCAACTACTCTGCTGAAACTATACGCAGTTATATCCACGGCGTCGAAGATTTTTCTCAACGCTTCCACTGTTCCCCGGACCGCTTGGGTCCTCGGCACATTCGGGAATATCAGGCCGAACTGTTTCAAAAACGCAAATTGTCCTCGGGCTCGGTTGCGGTCCGTCTGGCAGCCTTAAGATTCTTCTACACTAAGACGCTAAGAAGGGCTTGGAGCGTCGCCGACACTCCTTATCCAAAAAGGAATCATCGTCTGCCGATGATCCTCAGCCAGGAAGAAGTGGCACGATTGATCCTGGCTGCTGGCACTTCCTTCCATCGCATCCTGCTCATGACTCTCTACGCCACCGGCGCCCGGAACTCCGAGCTGACCCACCTGAAAGTCAACGACATCGACAGTCAACGCATGGTCGTGCACATCCGTGGCGGCAAGGGCCGCAAGGACCGCGATGTCATGCTCAGTGCCAAGCTACTTGCGGCACTGCGCACCCATTGGCGTTATTACCACCGTAAATCCAGCTCCTGGTTGTTTCCCAGCAACTTTCGCAAGGATCGGCCCATCGATACGAAAACCGTTTGGTACGCGTGTCAGAACTCCGCCCGGCGCGCCGGCATCCAGAAAGGCGTGCATCCCCACACGCTGCGCCACTGTTTTGCGACGCATCTCTATGAGGCCGGTACCGATCTCCGCACGCTTCAGGTCCTGCTCGGTCATGAACACCTGAAAGACACCTTGCTATACGTGCACCTCGCGATACAACGCCTCAACGCCACAGCGAGTCCTTTGGACTCGCTATTCCTGGACGACAAGCCGCCTGACGAGAAGTAGATGAGCCGGCCGCCTCTGGAGGTGGCCGACATCGTCCGCGCCGCAGGAGAGGTGTTTATCAAACGAAACCGCCACTGGCTCCGTTGGAAGCACGTCAAAGTGTTGCGAGCTATTGAGCGGTGTCGTACGGCTGCTCTCGGCGGTCATCTCGATGAATGCATGCGCTGCGGACATCGTGCCCCCATCTCCTATAACAGCTGTCGCGATCGCCATTGCCCGAAGTGTCAGACCACCGCTCGAGACCGCTGGATTGCTGCGCGTCAGCGAGAACTTCTCCCCACGCGCTATCTCCATGTGGTCTTCACCCTACCGGGTCGCTTGGCTCCTCTGATGCTGCAGAACAAAAAGATCATTTACGATCTCCTGTTCCGCACCAGCGCCGAAACCCTCCTCGAAGTCGCTCGCGATCCCAGACACCTCGGCGCAGAGATCGGCTTCTTCAGCGTCTTGCATACATGGAGCCAAAAGCTCACCGCTCATCCCCATGTGCACTGTGTCGTGCCGGCCGGCGGTCTCTCGCCCGATCACACCCGCTGGGTTCGTTCCCGCGACAACTATTTCTTGCCCAAGAAAGTGCTGGGTAAACTCTTTCGCGGCAAGTTCGTCGACGCACTCAAAGAGGCTTTTCAAAATGGCCAACTCCACTTCCACGGAGACCTGAAGCTTCTGGCGCAACCCAAGATCTTCGCCGCTTGGCTGCGGCCCCTCCATCGACAGGATTGGGTGGTGTACTTGAAACGCCCGTTCGGTGGCCCCGAATACGTCGTGCACTATCTCGGCCGCTACACTCATCGCGTGGCCATCTCCAATCACCGCCTGGTCTCCTTCAAGGACGGCCAAGTCACTTTCCGCTGGCGCGATTCGGCGCACCACAATGAACAGAAGCTGCTGACGCTTTCCTCCGACGAATTCTTGCGGCGTTTCTTACTGCACATCCTTCCGAAAGGTTTTGTGCGCATCCGTAACTTCGGCTTCCTGGCCAGCCGCAAACGCGCCACTCTCCTGCCACTTTGCTTTCACCTGCTCGGCTCCACACCACAGCCGCAAGCCGAATCACATGCTTCCGGCACCAAGGACTCACCATCTTGGCGCTGCCCCAAATGCGGCGGACCGATGAAAGTCATCCAACGCTTCACCGCTGCAGAACTCCAACTGCGTTCTCCTCCAAAGGTCACCGCTGCCGCATGAAGCACTCTCTCCAACATGAAAACTCCACACGCTTCGGCGCGCGAACTACTTCTCTGTCTCGCTGCCAAACAGATCCTTTTTTCCACCCTCTTCAACCACAGCCTGGGCGATACTCTTTCCTCCTAGGCAACTCTCTGGGCGTGCCGCGTCGTGGGTTGCGTCCGACAGCACAGTCTCGCCACACCTCAGACTCACCCCTTCCCTCAATTGAATTTGCATAAGACCCGCGTCCGTCGCACCCACGCGCGGCCACGTCCAAACGGCTTTACCGGACGCGCGCAGAACACACGCACCCTTTGCGTCCCAGCCAGAACGCGCCTCCGGTAAAGCGCTAACGTCTATCAGGAAGCGTACATCTACGGGTTTCCGATGATTGCCGCGTACAAGGCGCTGTACCAGTTCAATGTGGATACGACGAACTCGCAGTACAAAGGACCGTTTAACACAGTCCTCAACGAGGCTCGGGTCTTCACCTACAAGGACACCAGCATCGTAACTCCGAACAGCGATACCCCTTATTCGCTGGTGCAGATGGACCTACGCGCCGAACCCATCGTCTTGTGTGTTCCGAAGGTTGAGAAGGGTCGTTACTACACGTTCGAAATAGCCGACCTGTATTCACAGAACTACGCGTACATCGGCAGCCGCGCGACCGGAAATGATCCGGGCTGCTACATGGTTTCGGGGCCGGGCTGGAGCGGTACAACGCCTGCTGGTATCAAAAAGGTCTTCCCATCAGAGACGCAGTTCTCCCTCGCCGTCATCCGCACGCAGTTGTTTAACCCGAGCGACATGGAGAATGTGAAGAAGATTCAAGCGGGTTATAAAGCACTGACGCTGTCGGCGTTCACCCATCAGCCACCGCCAACCGCGCAACCGCTGCCTGATTTTCCGAAGTTCACCGATGACGCCTTCAAATTGGACTTTCCCAAATACTTGAA
Organism: Candidatus Acidiferrales bacterium; assembly: GCA_963790355.1. GTDB lineage: Bacteria > Acidobacteriota > Terriglobia > Acidiferrales > UBA7541 > Acidiferrum. The sequence continues at coordinate 1,595,137 of CAWBOF010000004.1, read as the reverse complement.
CTTCCTGCTCCAGTTCTGCCCAACACCTCCTGAAGAGACCGCGCTGCGGGCGAAGTTTGCAACGGTCGGAATCGAAGCCGGAAAACCGTTCGATTTAGCGAAACTTTCTGAGGTGCAAAAGGGCGACCTAGGCTTAGCCGTCAAGGAAGGCTATGAGGCGATTGAAAAATAGAGAGACAACATCGGAAAGGACATCAACGGGTGGGAAGTTGGTGCGGCGTTCGGCAATCGAGCCTTCTATAACGGAAATTACCTGCTTCGTGCTGGCTCAGCGTTGGCTGGCATATACGGCAATAACGCGGTTGAAGCTATGTACCCCAAAGTTAACGCCGCCAACGACGGCCAACCCCTTGATGGTAGCAAGCACAATTACACGCTGACTTTCGCTGCCGGACAATACACTCCCGTGAATGCATTTTGGTCGTGAGCGATACGTGAAGTGCAGGTGCTATGGATTGGGAGGAACCGGAATTCCCAGGGCGGCGCATCGGGCAATATGAGCTTGCTTCCAACGGTCGGGAAGCCAAGCGTCGAGGTCACTGGCTGGCCAGGTAGGGAGATTCACCAGCAGTTGCATGAAATAGAGATGCGGGTCCATGTCGTGCCGGCGGCAACTGCTGGTCAAGCTGGCCAGGATCGCTGCGGTTCGCCCACCACGAGGGTTGCCAACGAATAGGGAGTTTTTGCGATTGAGTACGATCCTCTTCATCTCCCGTTCGCTAACATTATTATCTATGGGCACGGCGCCATCGGTCGTGAACACGGTCAGTGCGTCCCACTGGCTGAGCGTGTAGTTCACGGCGTCGGCCATGGGATGCTTCGGTAGCAACTGTTCTTTCCAGATCAGCAGCTTGCGATGCAGTTCTGCCAACAGCGGAACCGACTGTTCCTGTCGCAACTGGAGGCGCTCAGCAACGGAAACGTCTTTCGCCTGTCGTTCCAACGCAAACAGTGTGTCGATCCGAGTGACGGCCTCGCGCGCGATCTCCGGCGCCGATTTCTCCGCATCCACGAACTTGCGTCTGGCATGGCTCCAACATCCGGCACGCGTGATCGCGTTGCCGGCCACCACCCCGTTGTAGCCACCGTAAGCGTCGGCCAGTAAGACCTGCGTGTAGTCTTTCAGAAATTCTTTCGGGCCTTCTCGACTGCGGTTGAGGGTGAAGTCGAACACGTTATACGGATTCGCTTCGTCACCCACATACACCCACATGCGTGCCGGCTGCGTCTGGCCTGGGCTCAACATCGGCAACACGGTGTCGTCGGTGGCCACTACATGTGACTTCCTGACCCGCTCGGCCATCCGCTGGTACAACGGCTCGACCACATCCGCGACATCCCTGCACCACACCGACTGCGTGGCCCGGGAAATCTCGAACCCTTGTCGCTCGAAAATATCTTCCAGCCGATAGAGTGGTAGGTAATCTGCAAATTTGCTGGTGACGATAAAAGCCAGAAGCCCTGGTCCAGCAAAGCCTTTCTCGATGGCGGTGTCTGCTTTGGCGGCCACTGCGATCTGCGGATTTTCTCCCCGACCCTCACAACTGGCGCACGCATACTTCTTGCGGACATGCTCGAGCCGTTCGAAGTGTCCCGGAATGTATTCGATCTGCCAGCTCTTCTCGCTGCCGATCTCTTTGCGCTCCACACCGCAACTTGGGCAGGGCCGCTCTTCTGCGCTCAGCTCGTATACGTGTGTCTGGACCGGAAGGTTCTCGAAGTTCGCCAGGGCCCGCCGCCCCTTGCGGCGCTTCACCCGCCGTAACTCCGGTTCGGCTTCTACTTGTCGAAGATCTTCCAGCTGGATCGGCTTTTGTTCCAAAGCCTCGGCGAACTCCAGAAGCATCTGGGCCAGCTGGTTCATGCTCAAACGATCCGCTCGTGGCCCGTAGGTCGCCTTCTTGTAGCGCTCCAGCTCCTGTTGCAGTCGCAGGTTCTCCAAATACAGATCGTCGGCTCGTTGCTGCAACTGTCCGACGAGCATGGAGTTTTCTTCGGCGCGCCGCTTCTCGCGTTCCTGATCCGCGCTGACGCTCTCGAGCTTCGCCAGCACCTCACGCAGCATCGCTTTCAACGACGCGCTGTCTTCCGGTAAGTTGTTCACAGAAATTTCGTTGGCGGGCACGCTCGTTTAGACGTGTCTCCACCAACTTAGTTACACACATCGCGATCTTTTTTGTAGTTTTTTCTTTTTCTTTTTCTTTTCTCTTTTCTCTTTTTCTCTTTCTCTTTTTTTTGTTTTCGACGACGACTTTATCCGCAGTTTTCTGTCGCTCGCTGGTAGCGCGGCACACGCTTCAGTTTTGAAACATCGATCCCATCCAGAATCATCGCCAACTCGCTGGCGCGCAACTCCACTGATCGCGCGCCCTGCTCGACTCGCGGTAGTTTGAAAACTCCAACCTCCAGGCGCTTATACCAAAGTACGAAGCCGTCTCGGTCCCACACCAACAGTTTCAAACGATCTCCACGACGCGAACGGAACACAAATAGATGACCGCTTTGCGGGTTCTCCCCAATCACCGCTCGCACACGTTCCGCCAGACGATCGAATCCGCAGCGCATGTCCGTCGCTTCGCTGGCCATCCAGATCCGCGCTCCCTGCGCACGATCCATCGCCTGCAAACTGGGCAGCCCGATCACTCCGCCGCCTCCACTACCACCAACAACGCTCGCACATGTTCGGCATCGAATCCTGGCCTCACCATCAGGCTTCGCCCATTCCTCAGTCGGATTTCAACGCTCGAATCGCCGGGCGTGCTCAGCCCCTGCCCCGCCACTTGCACTTCTAGGAACTTTGTTGGCGTGTCTTCCTCCAGCCGCTTCTTCCACACGAAAAAGTACGGCCGGCACAAACCGTGCTCACGACAAAACGCTTTCACACTCTGTCCGCTACGTGCCTGCTCGGAAACCAGCCTTCGCCACTTCATCCACGCCTTCTTTGAGCGCTTGGTCATGTCGCAACATTGCAATGCGACGCGAATCTTTACAAGATGGGGTTCGCTTAGCGCTCACGAATGATGTACCCGGCAGTCTTGGCTGCGTTCTTGAACTTGAGTTCGGATTTCGCCTTTTGTAATTCATCCAGAGCTTCTGAGGGATCGTTCCCGAGCTTCTTATAGCGAGGCAGCCGCCCTTCGTAGCGACAAAGCACGTAATGGCCCTCGGGCGCGTGAACCTCTCTCTTCCTCTTGCCCCTGCCGAGAAACATGAAATCTGGTTTGACTCTTCCCGTCTTGCCGATGATTGCTTGTCCGCGACGCCAGCCGAGTCCGGGAATCTTGGCAGAGCGGAGTAGGGTAACCGTTTCGTTTGCCATTGCCACTGGGGTTCCTTCGTCCCCGAATGGCTAATACTGACTTTTCAGAATTTTCGAGCTAAATTCGAGCTATGGAAAGTCGGTATCGGGCAATGTCTTGCAAGTCGTTGAATTGCAGTAGTTTCAAGACACCCCTTCGCCGCTGCAATATTCTCCCCCCCTCTCCGCCAGATCCTTTTAAATCAACTGTATACCCTGCAATCTGTAGCCCTCTTTTGAGAACCGTCCAATTACTGAGTCCCGCGTAATATAAAGTCATTCTGACCACAATGAAGATTGCTTCCAGAATGCGGTGATCAGCCGCGGACGGCGGCGCATGCGACGTAGCGTTCGTCGCGCTGCTTCGCTCAGGTGCCAGTAGTCCTGGGGGCAGACATTGGGTAGCTCGTGCTGCTTCCAGTAACCCCAGATGTACTCGACCGGGTTTAGTTCCGGAGCGTAGGGCGGAAGATAGGCAGTGGAAATCCAACCTTGCAAACCGGCAATGTAGTCCTGCACCAGCCGGCTGCGATGGCCGGGCAGGCGATCCCACACGATCAGTAACGGCTGATCCAGGTGACGCACCAAGGCCTTCAGAAAGTCCACGACCTGTTCCTTCTTGATGGTCCCGGCATAGATTCGAAAGTAGAAGTTCCACAAGGTGAGGCCAGCAGCGACCGACAGACTCTTCCAATTGAAGTTGTATTGCAAGATGGGAGTCTGTCCACGAGGAGCCCAAGTGCGACAACGATGCGGTCGCTGACTCAGTCCGCTTTCATCGATGAAGACGAGGATACGCCCTTCCCGGTGCGCTTTTTTTTTAGTTCCGGCCAGACCTTCTTCTTCCAATTGAGGATCTGCTTTTCATTGCGTTCTCGTGCTCGCCCCTCCGGTCGCTGGGGGCTCCAGCCTAGACCAACCAGAATTTTCCAGACATGGCCTTCGTGATAGCGAACGTTAAATTCCTGCTCGATCAAATGAGCTACACGGGGACAGGTCCACAACGGGGTCTCATAGCCGAGCCGCTCCGGACCTGCGACCAGGTGCTTCTCTAACTGCTGCCGCTGCTTCTCACTCAAGCGCGGCATGCGCCCAGCGCGCCCCGCTTTGCGAAGTGCGGACTTACCTTCGGTGCGATAGTCATGCACCCAACGAGCTACCGTCTGCCGGACAACGCGGAGTTGCCGAGCAATCTCGGCTTGACTCAGTCCGCGCTCCAACATCTGAATGGCTTGAAAGCGTCGTTTCTCTAAGGCTTCAAAATCGCGGGGTACTCCAGCAGCGTTTCCCATATCCAGTTAGACGCAGGATACTGGAAAAAGGTTCGCTATATTATGCGGGATTCAATAGTAAAAGCACTGGGGTGTAGTAAAAGTGTAGTAGTCCTGCGCGTGTTGGGCCTGTCTGGTCGTGCTTCCGGTACTTCACCGCCCGGGTTTTACCCGCTGTTCCGACTGCGACGTGGACTTGGTCGCAGAACTTCCGAAGCAACTGGTAGAAGTCGATTTCAGCAATCTAAAGAGTGTGTGGGCTGGCAAGGACCGAGAGCGATGTGCGTTGCTGTGCGAGAAATTCAGCGCCGCAGGCATCCCTTTCAAGGTGGACCAACGTCGGCAACAATATCTCATTTGGGTAGACGAAAACTATAGGATTGCTGTGCCAGCCGAATTCTTCGAGGACGCGCGACAAATAATCAAATACCAAATCTGGACCGCTTGAATCGGCTTCTACTTTACCGGTAACGCTAACGTTAATCAGGACTCTGGGGGTCGGTAAGGTGCTCGCCGATGGACAGGCTAACGAACCGCCGGGATAGGACTAGTCTTTCCGGACCGCGATACACTCGATTTCAATATCAAACGGGCCCGTCCATACCGGCACACAGAAGAAAATGCGGGCTGGCGGATTCTTGGGAAAGTAGCGCTTGTAAATTTCGTTGAATGCCTTGAAGTGCTCCGGGCTTACACAGAGTACGTTGACCTTCAAGACGTGCTCGAGGTCGGATCCCGCCGCCTCAAGTGCCGTCTTTAACTCTTCCAGGCAGCGTTCGGCCTGCTGTTCAAAAGGCGCGTGGACGAGAAGTTCTCCGGTCGTGGGATCAAATGGCGGCAGACCCGAGACGAAGATCATGTCGCCGGCGCGAGTGCAGGTCGAGACCGGCACACCCCATTTCTCGAAATTGCTGTCAAACGGTTCGACGCGGATAATTTCCCTCTTCACGATCTGTCTCCTTAGTACGATTTGGTTGTTTCCCTCGGCGTCCATGAAGACGTTGTCCTGACCGAAGTGAGCCTAACGTAAGTCACACACATCGACATAAGCAAGCGATTACGCCTAGGCCTGCTACGTCCGATAAGCGGAAAGTTAGGTAATAGTTCCTGATGCAGCCCCTAAAGTATGGCTCACTTCTTTTTTCCGGTTAGTAGTTCGCGTCGTCCTTCAGAGTTTTGGATGCGAAAATATTCAAGGTGAAACACGAGCGGAACAATTCTCGACGCAACTTGGGGCGCTCGCAAGCTTAGGGGGCGGGTCGCTTGCTGAGCCACAGCCCCCAAAGCGCCAGTGCAACCAAAAAAGCCAGGAGGACAATGCCCACGGCCCGGAGCATGTTCCCGATGGTCCAGTGCAAGCGTGTTACCGACACGGTCGAAGATTGTGCTCCGTTGTCCGGCGGCCGACCGTGGCCATCCACTGCGCTGACTGTCACGCTGTAGGCACCCTGAGCTGTAGAACTGACTACAGAGACCGCGAGCTGTGAAGTGGCAGAGCCCGGGCCCGTCACGTTAGCGGGAGGGGGAGTAGCACAGGATGGCGCGGGGTTGTTCGGTCCGGAGACGGCGCAGGTGAAGTCTACCTTGCCAGTGAATCCGTTAAATGGAATGACCGCGATCCTGAAAGTGGCGACGCCCGCATTCATGTCGGAAGGAGTCAGAAGCGTAAGGGTCACGTTGTAGCTGGGAGTTGGTGCGCCTTGACATTCGCATGCCAAGGTATCCGCGTGCCCAGACTCGTTGATGCACACGCCTACATCGCCCCCGCCCACGGTAGGAGGGCTGCATCGAGCGCCAAGCTTGGCGCAAACGCGTCCCCGGGGAACCGTGTTGAAGGAACAGGACTGTCCAAGAGTCACTGACGGGGAAACGGCAAAGGCTAGAACAAGGAAGAGAAATCCGAGCACCCATTGAGGCGTTCGCTTCATAACAACTCCTAGAGCGGGAATTGTCATTGCGGCTCGGGGAATTTGCAAGACCATACAGAGGAAATGGGCTGCGCTCCTGAGAAGTCGCGAATCGGAAACATGGGTACTGGACCCGCCGCCAAAATCAACTTCGGCGATAACGCCGTTATTAACCAGGACTCAAACCAGCAGGTCGAGGAAGTCTCTTAACGGCTTGCGGCTATACACACATCCACGGAAATTTAACTGGCGTTTGCGGACTCGGAGGAGCGTTCTAGCAGAAAGAAGGCGAAATCGGTGGGCAGGGGCTCGGCACCCAACCGCCGAATCATCGAAGCGATTTGGCCACGATGATACGTGGAGTGGTTGGCCAGATGTTGCATGAGGTGCGCTAAATTGAGTTGCTTTTCGAGAACAGGAAGAGTTCTTCGCAGAGCTTCCTCTGTCACAGAATTCAGGAACTCAGTTTGTTCTTTCTCGACTTCAGCCCATTTCCGAGCGACAGCGGTGACGTCGGGAAATGCGCCCAGCCGGAAAAGTGGGTTATCTTCATCCCACAAATCTTGCAAAAAAGCAGCGCTGTGGGACGTGGATTTCCAATATGTCAGCCAACCCCACTCGCTACGGATAATGTGCACCAGGGTATCTCGCACCGAAACAAAGCTGCCACCCAGGTCGCGTGTGAACTGCTCAGGACTGAGCGCCGAAGCTGCTTGCAAAACCCTGCCGTTGGCCCACCGATCGTATTCGTACAGTAGTTGAATATCGTCTTTGATCATTGTTAAACGTGCGTACTTCTCTTGTCTCTGGAATCTTACTCTGTATCGGCATACCGTGACACCCGCATTGATATCAGAAATCTGGATCAGCGGAGAAGCAGTAGCCCGGGTTGCATTCAAGTGCCTGGGAAGTCTTAGCGCTGTATCGGATGCGCGCATCGACAGAAGAATGATGTGGAGAGCAATGCCGGATGGTAGACGTGATCGTGGATGATTGGAAGCAAGTCCCAGAGCCGAGACTGAATTTTCTTGATCTGCCCCGAAAAGTCTGGCAGCCAGGAGGCTAGGTCGGCGAGCCGCTGCGATTCGAATTGCTGGTGGTACACGACGATGCTGCCGCAGTCGCCGAGGACATCGCACAGCGCCGAGACAAAAGCAGGACGAGGGTCGCCTTTATCGGTCGCTAAGAATTCGAGATGCTCCGGCGCTTCGCCCGGCTGCCGTTGCACATGCACGCTCCATTGAAAGGGAATGAGATCGTAGGGACGCATCCCCGCAAAGCGGGGGGTTGCCGGGTTCACTGTCTCGAAGTCCATAAAGTACAGCGGGTATTCCAGTCGCTTCAACTCGTCCTTCAGTTCTGGGCTGTACCACGGCGTTCCGCTTTGCACGTTCGTAGACACGCGTCGGAGCCGTGCCGTGAGCGGGTAGTTCTCGGGTATGTGGTGAATGGATTGCACTCCGAGAGCAAAAAGCTTTGCGACCTCCGTGGCGTGGATCCTGGGAAGTTTCAAGATGTGATCGTCGGGAAGCGGGGGATTGCAGTGGTCAAAGAACTCGCAGGTGACCGGTAGCTGCACTGCCGTCCCGGAGCGATTCGAGGAGCTTCAGACATCCCGAGCACACTAAATTGCGACCGAAGCACAGACGGAAGCTTGGGTTGCAATTTCTCAACTCGGCGGGTGATGTTTCTAATTCGGAAGAACCGATGCACATCTATTGCACCACCTTGATAGATGTAATCCCGGCTCAGGCGAGCTATGCACGACGACGCCAGATCAATTCCCGAACGGCGCACCACACGGTGCTGGATCGCAACGTCGCCGACATGGTGGTCTTTAACATCCGTAGTCGATTTGACCTCGATGAGCCGCCATCGACCGTCCCTGCGGCGATGCAAAATATCGAGGCGCACGAGCACACCGCCGTGCTCAAAGGTGCCTTCGAAGATAGCGGGGACTTCGCGGTTCGCGGTTAACTCTCGCGTGGTGCGGATCGCTTTATCGAGTCCTTCGTTGCGAACCTCTACCCCACCCGGAAACAACTAGCGGGCAAGCAAGCCTACTTCTCGCCCCTGCCCGATGATCTCCTCTGTCGCCTCATCCGGCTCACCTACGAGTGTTGGCTCGTGAACCTGAAGGTAGAGGCGCTTCAGGCACTGGCAGCCTGCGAGAAACTTCGATTTGGTGAGTTTGATCGTCACCGCAGCGCTTCCACCCTCACAGCATTTCGGATTTCCGATCACGCGTCAGCCCGGAGCACCTTACCAGAAATTAACGTCTCTCTGAATTGCAAGTACATCATGCCCGAGCGGAGGGTGCGATCGCCCGCCGTGAAAAGCAGCCAGACTCGCTTCTCGGTCTGGTAGCGCTCCTCCAAGGCGTCGAACCACTTGCACACGTCGGTCGGACGGGCACCGGGGCGCTTCGCTATCGCATCTTGCTTCGCCCATTCTTTCTCGGCACGGACGAAAGCCTCGCACGCATCGTCGAAATCCATCTGGCGGATCGTTTCCTCGTCGCTGACGAGGCGCCTGACCGTCGCCTTCTTGTCCGGCGCGACCTGCGTTTCGATTGTCTCATCGAACATATCCATCACTCTTCCTCCGAAAAGAACAGGTTGAGCGACCTGCTGATCGGCGGCGCCGTTGCCAGTTTTTCGAAGTGTTAAGTCCAATGTTTCCAGGGCCGGTAAGGACAGGTGAAACGCGGGATTTAGGTACAGCATCCTCAAACAGCGTAATCCAAATCTCATGGTGCTACGCTTCAATCTCGAGGACGTGCAGTGTGAGTGACATTCAGACACAAGCGCGGCGTTTCAGGAGCGAACAGTCTTATAGCGTCGCCTCTTCACTGGTCTGCTTCGGCGCACAGCCATCAAATGCGCGCAGTCGTATGAGCAAAATTTGCGTTTGTGCCGTGAGGTCAACTCGTAGATAGCTGCACAATCTGGCCGCCCGCAGATCTTGAAACGCAATTTCTTCAATCGGTCAATGAATATGGTGGAGAGTATAGCGTCGAACGTGTTGAGTGCCTCAGCCTCGCCCACAAGAGTTCCGTCTTCGAATCCAACATTGATCTTCATGACATGGACCTGGATTCTGTTGTCAATGGCCGTCTGGAACTCCGTCGCAAGTTTGGTTCTGTTCTCTGAGACTGTTGGATTCAACAGTTGCTGTCGGATGGCCGCCTGAAACTGCCGCAGCTCGGACTCGGTGATGGGCCGGTACTGATTGAGCCAACAGAAGGTGCCCGTCTTCCGGAGGAAATTCCGTAACGCCTCGCGGTCATGGCGTAGTTCCGAGAACTCCTTTCGTACTTCCCACGCGTCTAGCACGACAGCTTTCTCCGTTGGGGTCGGAGCGAATTCCCACGCGCACTCCGCCTCGGACGATTCTTCCCGTTCGCCCCAAGTACCTGAAACGACGGCAAATCTGAGACGCACTGGGGACGTAAGATTATCGATTCTGTGTGACATGCTTACTGACATTATCATATCACACGATTCGTCTAGGATTTCCCTTAGTTGATGCCAAGAAATTCGAGGCTGCACTCGATGCAGCTGATGCCGAGTAGTGCCCCTCACAAGCATATCGTGCGTCTAAGTCCCGATTCGTCGCGTACGAGGACTTGGGCCGAAAGCTGCGGCTTCATCGCCAAAAACAGAAGTTGAAGACTCCGCTCAAAGCGGCATTAGCATTTCATATGACTTTCGTAGCTTGGGCCTCCCGGTTCCCGCTAACGCTGGTTGCAGCCCAGGAGCATATTGGCGCCGTTTGGTATCGATTTTGGATGTTGGGCATGTTGGCAAGCCTCAGAAGCTTCATTCATCGCTAGGTGAACCGCATACTTCTTCGTCTTGATATGCAATCGGACGAGTCACCGCATTTTCTAAGAGTGCCGCGGGAAAGACCGATGTATCATTCAACAAGCCCGCATACGTCACGTTCACCGTGCGAGGAATTATCGGGACCGAGGAGCGGACCTTCCGAGATTGGGTCACCCACAAGTACACGAAATCCCATGGCAGATTGGCAAATGCGAACAAAGCGGCCGCTCCGAGGACCGGTACGCGAGGAAGCGGGGCCGACACTCAAAAACTACATCACGCCCGCCGGGTTGCAGCGGCTGAAAGACGAGCATCTGTTCCTACTGAGTCGCGAGCGGCCCGCGGTGGTGGAGGTCGTAGCGTGGGCTGCAAGTAACGGGGACCGCAGTGAAAACGCCGACTACCTCTACGGCAAGCGACGGTTAGGCCAGATCGATTCGCGGATTCGCTTTCTCACGAAACGCATTGACGCGGCCGTGGTCGTCGATCCCGCCGCTCCGCGGCCAGCGTCAGCCGCTACGCGCGTCTTCTTCGGCGCAACCGTGACCTACAAGGACGCCGCCGGCCTCGAACACGTCGTCTCGATCGTAGGCATCGACGAGGTGGACCTCGACCGCGGCTACATCAGCTGGCGCTCGCCTCTGGCCAATGCGCTGATGAAGGCGAGCCCCGGCGATCGCGTGAACCTGCGCGCACCAGCAAAGACGGAGCATCTCGAGATCATCGAAGTCGAGTATGCGCCGATTCCGATGGATGCTTTCCGCGAACCGCTAGGAGCTCAGTCGGCACCCAAGATCGAACGCTCCTAGACCAAGCGGCCCGAAGTTCTTCGTTGAATGCACTTTGGGGCTTCGGCTCCGTTTCAGATTTTTGCGGCTGAGTTGTGGTGGTGTCGGTCGAAGGGGTAGGTGACGCGGGTTGCTGGCTGTATAGAGGATGCGACGTTGCGCATGGCAAGAATAACGCTGCCGCTAATCCCAAACCAATACGCATGCATATTTGTCCTGTTTCTAAACACGACGTCATAAGTAATTGCGCATTAGATCGATGTATGTTCTTCTAGTGGAATGAAACCACTAACGATTGCGGACTCCGCAACCATCATTCTGGGATTACAAGATGAAATTCGACGAACCGAGGAATCACGCTATGACCATCGGCTTCACGGCGTGCTGCTGGTGGCTCATGGTATGACGTGTCCGGAAGTGGCGGCGCTGTTAGGAGACGCACCGAGAACCGTCGAGTATTGGATTCGCGGGTTCGAGGAGAAAGGCCTAGCCGCCTTGCGTGAGGGGGAACGGTCGGGGCGGCCGAGACGCCTGAGCGAGAAGCATCTTCGAGGAATCAACGCCGCTCTTCGGCGGATGCCGCGAGAGCTAGGCTTGAGCGGAAATCTATGGGACGGCAAGACGCTGGCGGCCTGGATCGAGCGGGAGTACGGGATCGACTTGGGCGTACGGCAATGCCAGCGTCTGTTTCGGCGGTTGGGTTTTCGGCTACGCAAGCCTCGTGCCGCGATTGCGCAAGCCGATCCCGAACGGCAGAAGGTGCATAAAAAAAACTCCAAGGGCTGATGGAAGATGCTGCGGTCGACCTCTGGGCTACGGACGAAGTACACTTCCAGCAGCACGGCTCGCGTTGTCGCATGTGGGTGCCCCCGGAAACCAAGGACCCCGTGCTGCTGCATCATCCGACACGGCGCAGTGTGGGATACTTCGGTGCCGTACGGTTGCGGGATGGAAAGTTTCAGTTTTCTAGGGAAACGGGTAAATTTAACGCGGTGACCTTCTTTGCCTTTCTGAAAGGGCTACGGCGCACCAGTATTCGAACGGGGCGCCGCGTGGTGGTCATCACGGACAATGCCAGATACCATCACGCGCGGCTTCACAAAGAATGGAGAGCGTCACACGTTGAGGACTTTGTGCTGGATTACTTGCCGCCCTACAGCCCCGAACTGAATCCGATTGAACGGGTCTGGAAGCTGACGCGCCGTCAATGCTTGCACAACCGATATTTTCCTGTACTGGAGGAGGTCGTCGCTGTCGTCGAGACGCAGTTTAAAAACTGGCGTAACGGAAACGAAACCCTCCGCCGTCTATGCGCAATAACTTAAGACGCTGTGTTTAGCTATGCGAACAATAAGCAGCAAAAATAACCTTCGAGCTTCGGCTTCGTTCAGTCGGTAAGACGTGTTAATCATCCTTAATAGATACGAAAATATCATAGCCCCGCTCAACTCCTGTGTAGTCGCATTGCCGGTAAGGTTCGTACTAAAACCAGGATGTGTGGAGTCGAGATGTGGCGCGTTGGGTTAGGTGTGGCCCATCTGTTGACGGCCCTTTCGTTGGCCGGAAGCCTCACCATGCTTCCGTTTCCACATCCCGCTCATCGAACCGGACGTGCGGATTGTCCGCATCCGGCTCTCGGAGAAAGTGTCACGATGTCGCCCACGGGAGAGTGCGCGTCCGCTGGGTAAGGCAGACGAGGCCAAGCACATCCTGCAGGGTGGTGTCCGAATATCGTACGATTCCACTCGCTTCGGCCTTCCCCGAAACCGGGGCGGGTCGGCTCCTGCATCACTGTTTTCGGGGCCTGCTCAGCGTTCACTTAAGTTACGGCCTGAACGCTCGTCAGGTCGCCTTCGCGACCCTCTGCACCAGAGGCTTCAGCAGTCTCGTTGCCTCCACTGCTGCTCTGATTGCTACCGGGTGGAGCGAACCAGTTCCCGGGCGGGTTTATCTCCCGCTATGGACCACACCTTTGACGGCGCACCCGGTTTCCTCGTTAATCGCGACCAGCCGCATTTAACTCACTAGGTGCCGTTGTTAACATTCCGAAGCTCTCATGCGTCCTATGTTCATATCAACCCGGAGGGATGAACCATGAGGAGTTCAATGCTGGTTCTTACTCTGTTGGCACCAATCAGTTTCGCAGCCATCCAAATCCATCATTCAACCGGAGCAGTTCTGATCTCCGCACGTCGATCACTGCCGGATAGGTCTAAAGACAAGGTGCCCGAATCATGCCCCATTACGAAACCTCTGACCCATCCGTTCGTGCCGCCGTCGCCCTATCCCAACGAGGCTGGTTCGGATGGATTTTGGATTGGCACGAACAAACTCTGGATAGGCTTGCGTCGGGATGGAACGTGGGAGAAATTACCGCAATGGCCTGACGGTACCTTTAGGCAAAAGCTGTTTTGGTGGCATGAAGGTTATAACGCTCGGCGTGATCCGCGACCAAATCTGAAGGTAACCGGGAAGCGTCTGGATTCTCCTGCACCGCCAATTCAATCCGAAGCTAGTAATGGATGGACGGGTGACGCAGATCATCCATTCATCGTAAACGTTATCAACCTTCCTTCCCTTGGTTGCTGGAGAATTACTGGGCACTTTGAAGACGCAGAGTTGAGTTTCGTCGCCTGGGTGCAATAGGTTTCAAGCGCCTGGTTTGGGTCTGCGCCTATGCTCAGAACGCGAGCGTTACCATGACTGGCGACCTCGAAAACCAATGAAAGGCCTCGACAACCTCCCTCACTCGGTTGGCTAGACTCTGGCGGTTCCGCCCGTTCCGGCTTAAAGTGGTACGTCCTGGCGTTAAGTTGGCGCTTATAAAAGCGGCCAACAATATAAGTACGCAGACTTCCCGCGGAAGCGGCTAGAAGCGCCTTCAGGCTTCTCACCAGCCCCGCCCAAGTGCGGGCTTCATTCGAACCAAAAATGGAGTGGCGGAATCTAATGGCGCAGGAAGGGACAATTGATGGAGAGAGCAGTACAGTCCGCCGCAGACCTTTCGTCGCTGGGCGCACCAGCGAATGACAAGTCAGGGCTGTTTTCGACTGAGTCTGTCCTCAACCTGCAAAAACTGATTTTTGCTGGCTCACCACTGTCCGAAGTTCTAACGAACATTGCTCAGTTGGTTGAATCGCAAGCCGAAGGCATGTTTTGCACGATCTGGCTTCCCGATGAGAACGGAAAGGAGCTCCATTGTGCGGCGGCGCCCAGTCTTCCTGGATTCAGAGATAAAGTAGGCACAATGGCTGTTGGTCCGAAAGGAGCATCCTGCGGCACAGCGATTCATCGGAGGGAGTCGGTGTATGTGACCGACATCCTGACCGACCCCATATGGGACGATTATCGTGACCGCATGTTGCCTTATGGAATTCGTTCCGTATGGTCACGTCCATTGTTCTCGAGCGAAGGGAAAGCCCTCGGGACTTTTTCCATCAATTATGGTGAACCACGCAACCCCGGTGCAAACGACCTCCAGTTGATCGAGAACGCTAGCCATATCACCGGGATCGCAATTGAGCGCCACATGAAGGATCAGGCGTTGCAGCGTGAGCGTGATCGGTTGCGGCTGCTTCTAGAGATCACCAACAGCCTTACCTCCAGGTTGGACCTCCGACAAGTGGTTGATGCGCTCTCGGCGAATCTATTCAGCGTAATGCACTGTGACGTGTCTGCCTTGCTGCTACCGGACTCCGAGAGCGGCACGTTACGCGTCACCATCTTACACAATCCCGATGCGAGAGGACCCTTCCATGAAGGATCGTTGGTGCCTATGAATAGTTCGATTTCGGGTCAGGTATTGCGGACGGCAAAGAGTGTCCGGATCGATTGCTTCGAACAGGTCCGCAAGGATCCCGAGATTTATGGTAATCCTGACGGGCAGCTTCTTTATGAGCGCGTTATGGAAGAAGGCCTGAGGACGGGGTGTTATCTACCGCTCATAGGCCGCGATCGGGTGGTTGGCGTTCTGATGCTCTCTAGGCGTTCGGACAATGTTTTTGCGAAGGACGATGTCATCTTGCTCGAGCAGGTAGCCTGTCAAGTGGCGATTGCAGTCGAGAACACATTGGAGTACGAAAAGGCGACTAAGGACCGCGATAAAGAAACAAAACAGAGACTCTACCTCGAAGAGGAAATTCGCGCAGAGTTTGGGGAAATCGTCGGGGAAAGCCCGACGTTGAAGACCACGTTGAGCCTGGTGTCTGTAGTTGCCCCTACGGACTCCAGCGTGCTGATACTAGGAGAGACGGGAACCGGCAAAGAACTCGTTGCGCGGGCGATACATAAGCTAGGCAGCCGTAGCGGGAAGGGATTCGTGAAACTGAATTGCGCCGCAATCCCGCTGGGACTCCTCGAAAGTGAATTGTTCGGCCACGAAAAAGGAGCGTTTACCGGGGCGATCGCTCAAAAAACGGGGCGGTTCGAACTCGCGGATAAAGGCACGCTGTTTCTCGACGAGGTTGGCGATATACCTCTGGAACTTCAAGCCAAGCTGCTGCGCGTCTTACAGGAGCAGGAATTCGAGAGGCTCGGCAGCAACCGTACGCATAAAGTTGACGTGCGGCTAATCGCCGCCACGCATCGGGATCTGCCCGCGATGGTGAAACAAGGGACCTTTCGCGAAGACCTTTATTATCGTCTGAAAGTATTTCCAATCCAGGTTCCGGCGCTGCGGCAACGCACAGAGGATATTCCCCGATTGGTGCGGCACTTCACAGCACTCTACGCGCGACGCATGAACAAACGAATTAACGTAATCCATGCGGATACGATTGATGCGTTGACGCGATACCCATGGCCCGGAAACATTCGCGAATTGCAGAACTTTATTGAACGCGCCGTGATTCTTTCTCCACAGTCGATATTGCGCGCGCCAGTGTCCGAGTTGAAGTCCTTCCAGTCTCCCAAGGAAACCAATGTCCCTATGAATGGTCTCGCCGAGGTCGAGCGGGATCATATCCTTCGTGTGCTGGAAGCGAGCAACTGGGTGATCAGTGGCGCGGCCGCGCGCTTGGGGATGAAGCGAACGTCGTTGGCTTACAGGATGAAGAAGCTTGGGATTCGCCGGTCTGCTGAAGTGCCGCAGAAACGCAGCGTCGCCGGTACGGGTGGCGACGACTGAATCTGCAAGCCTCCATAGCAAACTACCTACCGGCGGTAGCAGTGAATCCGACGGAAACCTGTCGCTGACGGATATCCGTCGGCGATTTGTCAGGTACGGTCTGACATTTCCCAAGCGCCTTCCTTACAAACCTCAATCGGCAGAATGTCTTGCACTCAATTTTCTTCCTTCGAGAGAATTCTGCCCCTTTTGGTATCCCACCTGCGCTAGAGAAAGACAGTTAAGGGGAGAACTTTATGAGTGATGCCACTTCGC
Organism: Candidatus Acidiferrales bacterium; assembly: GCA_963790355.1. Classification (GTDB taxonomy): domain Bacteria; phylum Acidobacteriota; class Terriglobia; order Acidiferrales; family UBA7541; genus Acidiferrum. The sequence continues at coordinate 1,578,666 of CAWBOF010000004.1, read as the reverse complement.
GAACAGCTACAAAACGCGCAACGGCGTTGGGGGCTGGCGAATTTAGCGTGCCTCTTTCATCCGTCCATAAGGTCGAAGCCGATGGCGTACAGGTGTTTTATCGCACGGCCGGCGAAGCAAACGCGCCCGTAGTCCTCTTACTGCACGGATTCCCCACCTCGTCGTTCATGTTCCGCGAACTTATTCCCCGCCTGGCTAATGACTACCGCGTGATCGCGCCAGACCTCCCAGGTTTCGGATTCACAGAAGTGCCGCCTGAACGAAAATATCCGTACTCCTTCGATCGATTGGCACTCACGATCGACGCCTTCACGCAGGCACTCAAGATCGATCGCTACGCAATCTACGTGTTTGATTATGGCGCGCCAACCGGCTTCCGGCTGGCGATGGCCCATCCAGAACGAGTCACAGCGATTGTTTCGCAGAATGGGAACGCTTACGAAGAAGGGCTTGGCGAAGCTTGGGGCCCGATCCGAAAGTACTGGGCATCACCCACGGCACAAAATCGGGACATACTCCGCCAAAGTGTTTTGACCGCGGGCGGAACGCGCTGGCAGTACACCGATGGCGTAGCAAATCCGGAGATGGTTCCGCCAGAGTCGTACACATTAGATATGGCTCTGCTCGAACGACCTGGGAACAAAGAAATCCAGCTCGACTTATTTCTGGATTACGCCTCGAACGTAAAGCTCTATCCGAAATTCCAGGAATATTTTCGTAAGTCCAATCCACCTCTGCTCGCGATCTGGGGCAAGAATGATCCTTTCTTCGTTCCCGCAGGAGCGGAAGCCTTTCGGAAGGACTTACCGGGCGCGCAGATTCAGTTCCTTGACACCGGACATTTCGCAATCGAGACCCATGTCGTAGAAATTGCTTCCGCCATGAAGGACTTCCTCGAGATGAATGGCATCAGGCGCTAGAGCGGAGTAACCGGCGTTCTTCGATGAATCTCTGTCTTCATGGCTCGACGCGTATTTGGCCCGGATGGTGAAAAGGGTGCTTGTTGTCTGCTCATTTTACAAGCAAGAGGTAAATTGGAACGAGGAGGAAGGTATGGAACGTCGTGGCTTTCTGGGAGCGCTTACAGCCGCATCGCTAGGCGTGGTCCTCGAAGGCTCTTTGACGGGACTTGCGCGAGCGCAAAACGCGCGCCGCAAGCTTGCCTGACCGCGCTACCAAGAAAAGCGAATTTCCAGAGAACTCGACAATCGTTTTGGTACATGCGGCGTGGGCTGACGGCTATTGTTGGAGCAACGTTGTTCTCCCTCTCGAGCGGCGCGGCCTCAAAGTGATCTGCGCGCCGATCCCGCTCACGTCCTTAACCAACGACGCGGCCGCTTTAAGTTGGGCACTGGAACGGACCAGCGGCCCAGTGGTTCTGGTGGGACATGCCTACTCCGGCGCCGTCATCGCCGCGGTGAAGGAAGAGCGTGTCAAGTCGCTAGTCTACGTTGCGGCGCTGGCGCCGGACGAAGGCGAGACGGTCGCGAAGGTCTTCTATCGCGATACACCGAGTCCGGAAGCACCGAAGATGGTTCCGGATTCCCACGGCCTTGTATGGATGCCCGAGGACGCGTTTCGCCGGGCGCTCGCACAAAAGGCGTCGCCCCGTTCAGGCAAAGATCGCGGCCTCAGTGCAACGGCCGATTTCGGTTCAGTGCATTCAAGAACCAGCGCCCACGCCACTATGGAAATCAAAACCGTCATGGTACTTGGTCGCCGAAGAAGATCGCATGATCAACCCGAAGACGCAGCACTTCATGGCCGATCGGATGGGTGCAACGGCGAGGCCACATCCTGTGGACCATACACCCATGTACTCGGCGCCGGCGGTAGTGGTCGACGTGATTGTGGAGGCGGCGCGAAAGACTCTTTCGCAATAACCCCTTCGCCTGCGAACCGAATTTCTGATCGAAGGCTCGTGCCGAGAATCTGTCGTCCTGGGCGGGGAACTTAGCTCCCTGCCTTGGAGAGATGAATGGAAATCGCAACCAGGAGTCGGAGCGAGGAGGAAATGTTGGAACGCCGCAGCTTTCTTGGTGCTCTCGCCGGCGCATCTCTAGGTGTTCTTTCGGAAGGCATTTTCACTGATTTTGCGAGGGCACAAGACACGGCGCAAGCAGGCGCGAGTTCGACTTCCCAAATTTCGTTTGAGACTTCTCAGGCCGAGGTTTCGGGCAACACCATATTCCTGCGTCGCTATGGAAAGGGACCGGCCATTCTGCTGGTGCATGGCTTTCCCCGCACCAGCCTGATGTGGCGATTCCTCGCGCCGAAGCTCGCTGAGAACCACACCGTGATCTGCGTCGGACTTGCGGGCCTACGGACGCAGCGGGATACCCTCTTCAACGGACGACCACTTTCCCTATTCAAAGCGTGCAATGGCGAAGGAACTAGTGGAGGTAATGGATAAGCTCGGTTTTCGGACCTTCACGCTAGTCGGCCACGACCGGGGCGGACGCGTCTCCTACCGGTTGGCTTTGGATCATCCTGAGAAGGTGGAGCGTCTCGCCGTTTTCGATGTGATTCCGATTCTCGAAGCGTGGAGCCGGTCCGACGCGCGCTTCGCGCAAACCTACTGGCCGTGGATTCTGCTTTCTCAGAAAGAGCCGCTGCCCGAGAGCTATCTACTCGGCGCCCCGGAGGCGGTCTTCGATAACCCTTTCGGACACGGTTCCTTCGGAACAGAGATTCTCGACGAATATGTCTCGACGTATCGCGACCCCGCTCGCGTTCATGGAATCTGCGAGGAATATCGCGCCGCCGCAACGATTGATGTCGAACACGATCGCGCCGACAAGGAAGCATCCAAGCGAATCGAATGCCCAATGCTGCATCTCTGGGCCGAGGGTGGTCCGCTCGACACTTTCTATACAAAAGACGGTGGTCCGCTCGGCATTTGGCGGCAATGGGCGCCACGGGCGCAAGGACAGCCAATGAAGGGTGGCCACTTTTTCCCGGAAGAAAACCCTGACGAAACCGCGGTTCTCGTCAAACAGTTTCTTTCTGCCTGAGAGAACAATCGCCGATTTCCTGGTGCTGCATATTTTGAAAGGGATCAGCCCAGGTGCCTAAACTCAAGGAGATAAAGAAAATGAAGAAGTGGACAAAAGTTGCAATTCCCGTTGCCGCGGTCGCGGTTTTGGTCGGATGGTATGCATTTCGGCCAGAGCGGCTTGTGGTAAATCGAAATGTCAACGAAGCAATGCCGATAGCACCTGGCGCCTCGTCGGCGCAGCCTCTCGAATCGGGACGGTTCTACAGCATTTTGCACCCAACCGAAGGTACGGCAACCATCTACCAGATGGGAGATGGGACGCGTGTTCTTCGTTTTACGAGCTTCAGCACGTCAAACGGCCCTGATGTTCACGTCTACATGGTCGCCGCCGACGATGCCAAGGACATAGCGACCGTGCAAAAGGCCGGTTTCGTTGACCTGGGAGTTATCAAAGGCAACATCGGCGACCAAAACTACACGCTCGCCAGCGACTTGGACCTGGCGAAATACCGCGCAGTGTCCATATGGTGCAAACGATTCAGCGTGAATTTCGGAGCCGCGGCGCTGAGACCGGCAGAGGCATCGCAAAATCACTAGGACACGGTTTCGTAATTCCTGGAGGGGAGCACGCGGAGACACGCGCTAGAATTTCAGCGGATTGAAATTTGTTGTTTTGTCAAAGTAGTCGACGCTTTCGATTTTTTTGAGCCAAGAGGATACTTTGAGCGTTACAGGCAGCAAGAGAAGCTCCACACTGACTTTCGTAAGGCTTGCAATAACGATGCTTCTTGTTAATACACGTGCCGGTATCATCCGCCACAGACCGAAGATGTAGAAGACGCTGCTGTTGACCATTTGACCGCACAAAGTAGAGGTTACGAAGCGCGCGGATATATAACGTCCGTTCGTCCACACCTTCATTTTCGCCAGGACATAATTGTTGGCGATGTCGCCAGCGAACATCGCAAGAGTGCCAAATAAAACCAAGCGCGGGGCGGTGGATAGCACATCAACATAGGATTGATTGTTGGTCATGACCGCGGAGGGCGGATAGAAAATCACAAATTCGAAAATTGCGATCATCACAAGCTGCGCGAAGATGCAGTACCACAAGACGCGGCGGGCCACTGCGTACCCATAAACTTCCGTCAAGATGTCAGCAAAGATATAGACAAAAGGAAAGTAGTAGATGGAAATCGAAAGGGGAATTCCCATGATGTCAATCAGTTTGCCGGCAGTCGGAATGCAAATGATGGCGAAAAACACGTTCCAAAGAACAATGTGGTTCAGGAATTTGTAGTTCTGCATCGTTCGCCCCGGCAAGTTGGCTAGGCCGATCTCTCGCAATGAGCTGGTCAAGAGCTTAGCAAACAAATCTTAGACACGCGCCAGAACTACTCGAACTCGCTCTACAAGCCATGGCACGGCCGAAGGCTGAAACAGTGTCACCCCTTTACTCGAAATTATTCCAAATATGGAAATCTAATTCCCGGCATTGCCGACTTGTGCGCGCTCGAGCGTTCCCATACTGTCCGCTCCGGCGCATTCGCACGCTGCTTTGAAAGGTGGCAAGCAGTGAAAGCAATTGTGATTCACAAATACGGCGGGCCAGAGGAACTGAAGTTCGAGGACTATGCCGACCCTGTTCCAGGACCGGGTGAGGTATTGGTACGGATTGTTGCCACTAGCATCAATCCATTCGACCTGATGCGGCGTTCCGGAGCCGCCAAAGATTTCGCGCCCATAAAGTTTCCAGGGATTGTTGGAGTGGATCTCTCGGGGGTGATAGTCAAAGCCGGGCCCGGAGCGCAGGGCTTTTCCGCTGGTGACCACATATTTGGAATGGCGGACCAGACGTACGCCGAAATGTGCGTCGCGAATGCATCCAGTCTTGCGATGATTCCGGCAAGGCTCGACGTGGTGGATGCAGCGGCCCTGCCGCTGGTCAAGACAACGGGAAACGAATTGATATCGGCGGGCACTGGAATTAAGGCTGGTCAAACAGTGCTGGTCACGGGAGCGGTTGGAAACGTGGGGCGCTCGGCGGTATTCACTGCGAAAGACCGCGAGGCCGTCGTAATCGCGGGCGTTTTGAAAAAGCAACTCCAGGAAGCAGCGAGCCTTGGCGCGGATCGGATTGTTGCAACTGACGATGAAAAGTCGATGGCCAGTCTGTCGGAACTGGATGCTGTCGCTGATACGGTAAACGGGAAGACCGCGGAAACGCTGATCGGCAAGGTCAAACGAGACGGAGTTTCCGCGACGGTCCTGGGAGCTCCACAGAATGCCAGGGACTATCCATCCGTCAAGGTGGTCCCCGTATACGCAACTCCCGACGCCAAGATCCTTGTGTACATGGCGCAGGCAGTGACGGCTGGAAACTTAAAAATCCCCATCGGAAGGAAGTGGCCGCTCAAGGATGCGGAGCAAGGACACGCCGCGGTCGCAAAGGGCAGCGCCGGCAAGTCACTGCTCGTTGTAAGTGAAAGCTAAAGACTAATTCGCCCGACAAATTGCAATGCAAAAAAGTCCCAACGCAAGGGGTGTATCTAATCGGTGGTCCGTCAGGAGCAGAACGAACGATGAAAAAGCTAATTTATCTGCTGTTGCTTGCTGGTGTTCTGGGTGGCCACGCTTCGGCTCAGTCTACACGGGTGGAATCGCCGGAAGATTTGAAATCTTACGTGCCGGTTTTGCCCGCGGTCCGGGCGCAGTACTTCAACGTCGATCCAAAGCTCGGATATGCGGTCAAGGAGATGGGCGGAGGCGTGTACGTCATTTCGGATAACGGCTGGCAATCTGCGTTTCTTGTCACCAGCGAAGGCGTCATCGTGTTCGACGCACCGGAAAGCTTTGGGAAAAGCATTCCATCGGCGATTGCCAAAATCACCGACAAGCCGATCAAGATGCTCATTTATTCCCACATCCATAAAGATCACATCGGTGGCGCGGCGGCGTTCAAAGACATCAAGGATTTGAAAATTGTTGCGACGGAGGGCGTGGCCGAATTCTTGAAGGAACAAAACGATCCGAATCGACCCATTCCGAATCTAGTGTTCGGCGCGAAGAAGACGATCACCATGGGGGGCAAGACCGTTGAATTGACCCGTCATTTCTATCACTCGTTCGAGGGGGATCTTTTCATCTATGTCCCCCAGGCGAAATTCATGATGGCGGTCGATTGTGTGACGCCCGGCTATGCTCCGTTCCAGGGATTCGATATTACCGAAAACTTTGGGCAGTACATGAAGATGTTCGATGAACTGCTGGCCTACGATTTCGACAAATTCACGGGCGGTCATCTGACGGCCACGGGGACCAAAGAGGACGTGGTGATCACGAAGGAATTCACTATGGACGTCTACAACACTGTGAAACGCATCCACAACAACCTTGACCAGCGTGCCCTCATCGCTGAGGCCGCAAAAACAATCGGATACGACAATGAATTCCTGTTGTTCAAGGTTGTGCTGGACCGGGTCGCCCACGATTCTGCAGCCGAACTGCAACCTCGCTGGATTAATCGTCTGGCCGGGGTGGATGTCTGGATGGACAGCCAGATACGCACGGCCATACTATATGTCCGCTGGGACGACAAGTACTGAGGGCAATATACGTCAACGCTGCGGAAGCACAGCGGCGTACCTAATCTCCAGCCTAGGAACAGGCGGCCGGGAACTCTGCCGCTGCATGGCTTTCCTGTTGGGGAATCTACATCGATATGCCCGTCGATAGACCAGCAGCATCCCGGAACGCGGGCTTATGGATGGACCTTGGCGGAACTGAAACGCGAGAGGATGAAGATGAGCGCGAATTCGTTTGCGTTGCTATTGATGAACCTGGTTGCGCTTGCTCTTTTCGCAACCCCAAGAGATCGATCAGGTGTGGGATCACCGACAGACCAAGCGCTGACTGTCAATACAGTCGAAGGGCTCCTGCAAGCCGTCCAGAATCCAAGCACTACGCTGATCGTAGTTCAAGGTTTCCTCGCGGACGTGCCCGGTTTTCGTCTGTCTCCCCACCAGAGTATGCGAGGCAGTTCCCCGGAACTTTCGGGTCTGAAGTTCCGCCCGGGTAGCGATGGCTTAGAACTGACTTCAGACAATTCGGTTTCGTCCTTGATGCTGGTGACCGCCCCGGATCGCTTTGCTATTTGGAATGACGATTCGGTCGAGGACTTGGGCTTGCTCTACCTCAGTCAAGTGAAAACGGTGGGACGGGTCCGAATATTGGCGCGCAATCGAATCAGAGCAGGCCATCTTGAGGTGCGAGACCTGGACATTATTGCGGCCGATTCCCGAGCTGCCACGGAACGACCCAAGGGCTTCGGTGTTTTTGTGATTCAGGGTGCGTTTACGTTGTGGAATCAGCAGCCAGATCCCAACGTAAGAATCACAGCTGATGTAGCCGGATTATCGGCGGGAAGAGTAGACGCGCCCGTACTTGGGTCGGGCATCTTTGTTGGCGGCCACGGAGACGACGGAGGGTCATTGCGAATGCAGCGACTCGATACCGGCGACGTTTATAGCGAGGGACGAATCACGTCGGGCACGCCAGACTTGATCTCAGGTGGGGTCTTCGTCCTGCATGGCGCAACTGTCGACCTTGTGAAAAATGACGGCCCAGTGAGTACTTTCGGAGCAAACGATATTGCGCTCGACAATTGGGGGAAAGTCGATCGCTGGATTGCCGCTGAAAAGGTTACGACCTACGGGCCCAGTGGTATTGGCTTCGTCAATTTCGGCGTCACTCGAGAAATCAAGCTAGCGGCTCCAATCGAGACATTTGGTCAAGGTGCTCGCGGCTTCAACGTGTACGCAGGAACAGTGGAAAGGGCCGAGTTCGATCGCATCGTGATCCATGGTGACGGTGCCGTCGGCATTCAGATCAGTCAACCGATCGGAAAGATTATTGTTCAGAACGGAGTGGAGACATTCGGGGGCACGGGTCCATCTCTCGTGAAAGGAGTTATGCAAGAGCTTTCAGCGGTCGGATTGAGCGTAAAGTCTGGCGGAAGTGCCAGAGCCATCTTCGTTCACGGAGGACTAAAGACCCATCGACCAGGTGTAACTCCGCTCGAACAAGACGGATCGATTGAATCATTGCTGATCGAAGATGGATTCAAACAAGAACGAACAGAACCGCAATAACTCCCGCTCGCTTTGAGCTCGAATCTCTTGAAAGTTTAGTCTCGGCTCTCAACTGGGAAGTGAGGGGAAGAGCGTCGGCGCCATTTGGGCTGCGAATTCTTTGAACACGCGGACGGGCCGTGTGAGGTAACGATTGCCCACATGGACCACCCAGAGATGGAAGACTGTGAAGTGCCATCTCTGCATTACCTCAACAAGGCGCCCCTCGCGCAACAACTCGGGCTGCACCAACGGTGGTAGGTCGCCAATTCCGGTGCCCGCAAGCAAGGCAGTCGCGAGGCCAGCATAGTCGTTCATCGCAAGGAAAGGCTGGAACGTCAGCGTTTCTTTTTTCTTTCCGTTCGTGTGAACGAAGTTCCATGTCTTTGTCGGAGTCCAAAACGAGAAAGCCAGCAGCCGGTGTTCAAGTAAGTCTTGAGGTTTCTGAGGACGCTTGCACTTTGACAAATAGCTTGGGCTTGCTACGAGCTGGTGACGGTACGTGAGGATTCTGCGCGCAACGAGCGACGAATCTTTCAGTTGTTCCCCCACCTTGAACGCCAGGTCGACGGCCTCTGCGATTTGATCGACAATCCGGTCCGTGATGAAAACCTGTACCCGGACCTTCGGATACGACGCTTGGAATGCGCCAATCAGCGGTGCAAGCAACGTGTCGGAGATGCTGGGTGGCGCAGAAAGCCGCAGTTCGCCCGAGACGTTCGACAGGTGGTTGGAAGCGATGTTGTCTACCGCTTCGTTGAGCTCGACGGTGTGGCGAGCATGCTCGAGAACTTCGGACCCGACATCCGTCAGCCGCAGGCTGCGCGTCGAGCGTTCGAGCAAGCGCACTCCGAGTTCGTTCTCAAGGTCGGCAACGCGACGGCTGACGGTTGAGGTAGGCATTTTCAGAAGGCGCGCCGCCTCTGAGAAGCTTTTAGCTTCAACTACCTTGGCGAAGATCATGAGGGAATTCAGGTCCGTCATAACGATGCCCCGGCTCCGCCAGACCTCCGATAGTCACTTTACGCTGAACTCCTGAAAGATTTCTCCGCACATACTACGTCCTCTCGGACACGTGGTCCGGTAAAGATTATCCCAAATTTGGAAAATACATTTGCTGTTTCGCCCGCTAGTCGAACAGACGTGGCCCGCCTACATTTCGGTTGAAAACGCGGCCAAAAAGGGAAGGATGAACTCATGAATGCAAACGAGAAGGCCGTTGCCGCGGTGCTTGCCCAGTATCAAGACGCGCTGAATCAATCGGATACCGATGCACTGATGAAGCTCTACGCATCCGACGGAGTATTTATGCCCCAGAATAGCCCCTCTAGTATCGGTGCCGAAGAAGTTCGCAGGGCCTATAACGCGGTGTTTAAAACCATCAAGTTGACCGTCAAGTTCAACGCGGCCGAGGTTGTAGAGATGGCTCCGAATTGGGTGTTTGCACGCACCAATTCGGCCGGGACGGTCAAGGTTCGCGCGACGGGCGCTGGCGGTCCGGAGGCCAATCAGGAGCTTTTCCTCTTTCAGAAAACCGATGGAGCCTGGAAGATCGCGCGCTATTGCTTTTCCACCACCAACCCGGCACGCGCGTAAGCACTAAGAAGGCGAACGATGGCTACGATGAAAGCCGCTGTGATTCATGAACCCGGCGGGCCGGAGGTTCTCAGAATTGAAAGCCTTCCGATCCCGACACCGAAGAATGGCGAAGTTTTGATTCGCGTGAAGGCATTCGGGCTCAACCGGTCTGAGCTGTTTACCCGGCAGGGTCATTCGCCCAGTGTCAAGTTTCCGCGCGTCTTAGGTATTGAGGCTGTCGGTGTTGTCGAAGCAGCACCCGGAGGTGAGTTTCGCAAGGGGGATGTCGTCGCAACGGCGATGGGCGGACTGGGGCGGCAATTTGACGGCGGCTACGCCGATTACACATGCGTGCCCGCGAAACAGGTGCAGGTCATCAAGGCCGAACTTTCGTGGGAGACGCTCGGAGCCATCCCCGAGATGCTGCAGACGGCTTGGGGTTCGCTGTTCAAGTCGCTGCGCCTCGAAAAAGGAGAGCGTCTGCTAATCCGAGGCGGCACAACTTCCGTTGGGTTGGCGGCTGCGGCCATCGGCAAGAAACATGGTGCCTTTGTCGCCGCGACCACCCGAAGCCCGGAGCGCGAAAACCTGCTGCGTGCCAGTGGTGTCGATCAGGTGTTCATCGACACCGGCTCAATCGCCCAACAGGTCATGGAAGTCTGTGCGAACGGTGTCGACAAGGTGCTCGAACTGGTTGGTACTACGACCTTGAAAGACTCGCTTCGCTGCGCCAAACAGCGCGGCATCGTATGCATGACCGGAATCGTCGGCAACGAGTGGTCCTTCGAGAATTTCGCTCCCATGGAGGCGATACCGACTGCGGTCAGTCTGACAACGTATGCAGGTGAATCGGAAGACTTCATGCGGATGCCTCTTGAGGATCTGGTTGAGCAGATTGCGGCGGGTACACTGCGCGTCCAGGTTGGCAAAACGTTTCATCTCGAGGAAATCGTTGAGGCGCATCGCTGCATGGAGGAGAATAAAGCGGGCGGAAAAATCGTGGTGCTGACTTAAGCGGGATATATCCATGTGCCCGGCCGCGAATTCCGCGACATAAGTGTAGTTGAATACCTGTGAGGCGCAATGACGAAACCGACGAGCTTTCAAGCGGACATCCGCCCGCTCTTTACGGAACGAGACGTTCACGCGATGAGTAAGGCCTTCAATTTAGCTAGTTATGATGACGTGAAGACGCACGCGGCGACCATCTACGACCGCATTCGGGGAGTCGGCGGCGCCGTTATGCCGCCCCCACCGCCGCGAGGAGAAGGTCCTTGGCCTCCATCTCGGATTGAGCTATTTGCCAAATGGATGGCGGACGGGTACCAACCTTAGGCCGTAAAACGCGAACCGCGATGCGCCATCGAAGACACGTCGAGCGTCTCCGTTCGAAGAACAGGTGGTCGTGATGTCCCGATCGAATCAGAGTGCTGAACTGAAGCTTGTGGTAACAAATACGCTCATCGTTGCAGACATACAGCGATCTGTCGCTTTCTATCGCGACGTCCTCGGCGCTACGGTGCTGCGCGAGGGCCAGCCGACGTTTCTGCGGCTGGGGAACATTTGGCTTACTATCAACAGCGGCGGCGGCCCGACTGACGACAAGCCGGAAGTCGTCGCTTCGCCGCCGCGCGATCAAAACGTTGTCAGCATATTTCTGAACCTGCGCGTGACGGATATCAGACGCTACTACGACCTTTGGTCTTCGCGTGGCGCGAAATTCATCACTGAACCTAAAGTCCACGCAACGGAATTGAGGTGTTACATGCGCGACCCGGACGGGTACCTCATTGAGGTCGGACAAACGACCATGACCGCGGGTCCCTTGGACTTGTACGCGTGACTTCTTGAGACATGTTCGGAAGTTCTAAGGAACTTAAATGAAAGCGGCATGGTACGAAAAGCAGGGGCCCGCTCGCGAAGTGCTCGTGGTTGGCGAAATGCCTGACCCGATTCCTGCGGCCGGAGAGGTTCGTATTCGCATTGCTGCCTCTGGCATCAATCCCGGCGAGATCAAGAAGCGCGAGGACGCCTTCGGCTACGGCATGCCGTATCCTCGTGTGATTCCGCATAGCGATGGCGCTGGGCGCGTGGATCAGCTTGGCGCTGGCGTTCCATCTGAATGGATGGGCCGTTCCGTGTGGTGTTACGGAGCCCAGTCGTATCGTCCGTTTGGTACGGCTGCGGAGTTTACCGTAGTGCCCGTGGATCAGATTGCTCGTCTGCCTGAAAGCGTCGCGATGGAGCAGGGCGCCTGTCTTGGCATACCCGGTATCACGGCGCACCGAGCCGTTCATGTTGCAGGTTCTGTGAATGGAGGCACAGTGTTGGTGCAGGGGGCGGCAGGTTCTGTGGGTGTTTGCGCAGTTCAGCTCGCGCGCCTTGCGGGAGCGCGAGTGATCGGAACGGTGAGGTCGTCGTCGGACGAAGCTACCGCAAAGAGCGCCGGCGCCCACGAAGTGCTTGTCAGCGATAAGGAACTGACCTCGCGCGTGAGAGCCCTGGCTCCCGACGGTATCGATCACATCGTCGAAGTGGCGTTTGGGGCCAACATCGAAGCCAACATCGAAGTCCTGAAGCAGGGCGGTTCGATCGCGAGTTATGCGACCGATAACGCCGGGCCGAAGATTCCTTTCTGGCAAATGGTATTCAAGAACATTCGTGCGTTCTTTCTGGGGAGCGACGATTTTCCGAAAGAAGCGAAATTGCAAGCAGCGCGAGATTTGAGTGCTGCGCTTGAGGCGGGGTGGCCAGGCTTCGAGATTGGCGAACGAATCCCGCTCGCAGATATCGCTCGCGCGCACGAGCTTGCGGAATACCCGGTGCGCCGCGGGCGGGTTGTCGTTGTAGTGTGAGTATCTGGAGACTTCAACTTCGCATCAGGTCCAAATGACAAATGTCGAGTTCCCACTCAAAGTTCCCACGGGAAGATCAGGCGCAGGATTCTTTTGGACTTGGATTCGACCCGCTCTCGGACCCGGTAGCGTATCCGCACCTCAATCCGACCGAGCTTGAGGAGGTTGCACCTTTCGGGGAACGATGCACCGTTGCTGAAAACGATACACTCGTCTCCGCCGGGGACTATCCGTTCAACAGCTACGTAATGCTTTCGGGAACGGTACGAGCCGTCGACATCTCCACGGGCGAACGCGTGGTGTTCGTTCGCTACGGCGCGGGGTATTTCACCGGCGATATCGATCTGTTTACACGGCGACCATCGATCATCTCGGTCGAAGCCGAAACCTCTGTCGAGGCAGTTCGACTTATGCCAAAACAGCTTCGGAATTTGTTCACCAGAAGACCACAATTGGGTGAAAGGTTCTGGAAATCGTTCCAACGCCGGAGGGAAGTCCTCCTCAAGTCCAAATTTCGCGGCTTGAGCATCTCGGACGGAAAGGCGATAAAACAACGCTCGAAGCCGTGGAGCTGCTCTTTCGCAACAGCGTGCCGCACGAATGGTTGGATACGTCTCTCGACGACAACAGGATCAAAGTCGAGCAGATCCGCGAAGATGTTCAGTCCTATCCGGTAGTGGCTCACGGCATCCGAGTCCTTTTTGAAGCGCCAACGCGCGCCCAGCTGGCGGACCACCTTCGTCTTCGCGGCCAGCTACCGAATTCAGTTTGTGACGTTCTAATTCTGGGCGCTGGCCCGGCGGGTCTTGGAGCAGCGGTTTACGCAGCGTCGGAAGGTCTGTCCTGTCTCGTACTGGACGGCCTCGGGCCAGGAGGCCAGGCGAGTTCGACATCCCGGATTGAGAATTACGCCGGTTTTCCGAATGGCATCACAGGCCGCGATCTCGCTCATCTGATCTATCTTCAGGCTTTGAAGTTCGGAGCAGACTTCCACGTCCCGAGCACGGTGTCCAACTTGGAGCGACGCAGCAATGGGCTCTTCCGAGTGAGAACCATCGAAGGCGATTATGTGCTGGGCAAATCGGTAATCGTCGCTGCGGGAGTGTCCTACGGACTCCTGGACATCGAAGGCCTCAATACCTTGCAGGGCGCTGGCGTGTATTACAGCGCGACCAATATCGAGGCTCGACTCTGTCGAAGTTCTGCAGCCCATGTAGTTGGAGGCGGTAACTCCGCCGGGCAAGCCGCAATGTTTCTCTCCCAAACCGCCGACGAAGTCTCTTTGCTGGTGCGAGGCCCTGATCTGCGAAAGATGTCTTCCTATCTCTCGGAAAGAGTCTTGGCGAACAGGAGAGTGAGAATCCGCTACAACGCCGAACTCGTCGGTATCGAGGGCGTCGATCATATTTGCGGTGTACGCGTGCGCGAACCGAGCGGGGAAATAAAAGAAGAATTTTCCTCCGGTCTGTTCGTTTTCATCGGAGCAAAGCCGAGAACTGACTTCCTCCCCTCGTCTATCGTGCGAAATGACCAGGGCTTCGTGCTGACCGGCCAGGAGGTTGCAGTTCTCCCCGTTTGGAAAGAACCCAGGCCGCCATGCACTGTGGAGACAAGCATGCCCGGCGTGTTCGCCGCCGGCGACTGCCGTAGCGGCAGTCCGAAGCGCGTCGCCTTTGCGATTGGCGACGGCGCGACGACCGTAACGTCGGTCCACAAATTCCTCTACGGTTCGCTTCCTGAACGAAGGAGCGGAGAGTTCATTTCATGATAGATCATGCGGGCGCGAAACAAACTTGGGTTGTCCTATGCTGTGAAAGCAGAGGTACCGGTCGAACTCGCCGACAAGTTTTTGTGTGCGCTAGCAAATGTCCCACATTACGATCACTCTCCCGACGGACCCAATGCCATCAGGACGAACGGGGCTGCATTCACGTATCCCCGCCGCCGGGTGTCGACGATGCTTGGCACAGGATCCACCATCTTTTTCCCGACCTGCTTCCCAAGCATGGCAACCCGGAGCACGAAAGACCATGCCATGGCGTAACCGACGCTCCCGGATTTGCCCGGCAAGATCCCGACGAGCTGGATTTGTCAGTGTTGGCGATATTCCCCCGAAACTCAGAATCGCTTGGACAATGGCCTCGTTGCAGCGGCGAAAAATGTTTCTTCTGTCGGAGCTGGCTTACTACCTCCGCGGACCCGCCATGATGGAGGCCGCACTGAGAGCGCGTGAGGCGAAAATGGAAAAACGCTCCGAAGCGGAGCGAGAGGGCGCAACCGTTTAAGGCTCTTTCCACACGAGCTATCAGGTATGGAAGGATGTTTGGCAAAGAGAAAATCAGGATTTGGCGAAAATGTGGACGGCAGCGGACGCGATGTTGCAGACATTCAACCGGGACGGATCGAATGGTCAGCCTTAGGCCAACCATCTTCCGGGTCGCACCGAGCTGTATTTGGTGATCCCGAACTGCCAATGGGACGAGCGAGACGCCCATCAATGAACTAGCCGTGACTCAGTCAAGCTTATCTAAGTCGGCTTCCATTCGATGCCTGGTCTCCAGCCGGTCGGACATCGCTCCCGCCCCGCGCCTGTACTACGTAACAGCGGAGGATGGAAACCGAATTATCGTTCTCTTGCTGAGAGCGAGAGGATTCAATGGTTGCGGAGATTTTTAAGGCTGGTTAATCTTCCGAAACCGGAGACTTCGAATGGGAAAGTACTGTTGCGGATACATGACTGTCGGCGCAAACGGATGTATGTTGTTCTCACCAGTCACCGTATTACCGCCAGAGGAGGTGAATAATAATGTCTGAGATAGAGCGTTACGAGATCCTTGTTATCGGCAGTGGCGAGGCGGGCAAGCACCTGACATGGAACTTGGCCCAAGCTGGTCACCGCACGGCTGTTGTGGAAAGGAAATACATTGGCGGATCGTGCCCTAACATTGCGTGCTTGCCCAGCAAGAACGTGATCCGCAGCGCAAAGGCGAATTGGTTTGCGCGGCACGGTGCCGAGTACGGCATCCAAACAGGTCCAGTATCCACGGACATGAAAGGGGTTTTCAACCGCAAGCGCAAGATGGTCGAGAGCGAAGTTCAGTTTCATCTCGATCGCTTCAAAGCGACCGGAGCCGAATTGATCCGCGGCGAGGCCCACTTTATCGCTCCTAAGGCTGTGGAAGTGCACCTAAACGACGGAGGTCGTCGGACGGTCACCGGTGATCGACTGTTTCTGGACCTGGGATCGCGCGCGATCATGCCGGACATTCCCGGCCTCGCGGACGCAAATCCGATGACTCATATCGAAGCACTCGATCTTCAACGTCTGCCGGCGCACGTGATCGTGCTGGGCGGCGGGTACGTCGGCCTTGAACTCGCTCAGGCCTTCCGTCGATTCGGCACTCGGGTGACCATCATCGAGCGTGGCTCGCAAGTCGCAACGGCGGAAGATCCCGACGTCTCGCAAGCGATTCGTGAAAATTTCACGAGCGAGGGGATCGAAGTATTGCTCGGGACACAAGTGCGGAAGGTCGAGGGACTCTCAGGTCAAAGCGTACAAGTCCACGCCGAAACCGACAGTGGAGAACAGACAATAGAAGCTAGCGACTTGCTGGTCGCGGTTGGACGGACTCCGAACACGCAGGGGATCGGGCTTGAAACGGCCGGAATCGAGCTGGACTCGCGTGGCTACATCAAAGTCAACGAGCGATTGGAAACCACCGCGCCGGAGGTGTGGGCGATGGGAGATTGCGCGGGCAGTCCTCAGTTCACTCACGTCGCGTTCGATGATTTCCGCGTGGTCCGAGACAACTTGAACGGCGGTAGCCGCATCACGCGCGATAGGCTTGTGCCGTTCTGCATGTTCACGGACCCTGAGCTTGCGCGAGTCGGTTTGAGCGAATCGGAAGCTAAGAAACGCGGCATCGCCTATCGCTTGGCGAAAATACCGATGGCCGCAGTGCTCCGAGCCGTCGCTATAGGCGAAACCCGCGGCTTCGTCAAAATGCTTATCGACGTCGAAAGCGACCGCATATTGGGATTCACTGTGTTCGGCATGGAAGCAAGCGAGATGATGGCAGCGGTTCAAACCGCGATGCTGGGCGGCCTGTCTTACACCGTGCTGCGCGACGCAATTTTCACCCACCCGACCGCCGCAGAAGGCTTGGGACCGTTGCTGGCCAGTGTTTCCGCAAGAGCCTTGCAGCAGCCAGCCTAGCCCCTGAGCCTAAGCGGTCTGAGCCTGCCCGTGATAGGCGGGCACAAAGACATCCTGTACAAATTTTTCAAACGCGGTCGGTGTGCTGTTCTCTGGGGAACGAGGCTCCTGCGCTGCGAGGACTCCGGCGTTGATGGCCTGGAACATCTCGATGTACACCGCGGCTTTCTTGGGCGACATGCCCATTTGCTCTAACACCTGCTGCACCTGGTCGTAGGGAAACTGCTGGTAACGCACGTCCGGTTTGCCAATGCCGCGCGCAATTATCGTGGTGGCTTCGGCCATCGAGAGATCGCGCTCGCCAAGCAGCTCGCGCGTTTGTTTGCCGGAGAAATCCAAGTCCAGCAGGCGCTGTGCGGCGTAGTTGCCGACGTCGGGTGTCGCGATCATGGGGAGCTTCAGGTCAGGCAGCAGTGCATGTCCGAAGACTCCCATCCCACGAATCATGTCGATCGCCGCCAGATTGTTCTCCATGAAATACGCGGCGCGCAGGTGCAGAACGTTCAAAGCGCCGACAGCGTTGAGTTTTTGCTCTGCAGAATGTAGTCCCGTGACTGGCCCGGTGCCTTCCGGGACATGGGCACCGTAGCTGCTCAAGTACACCGCATAACGCAGGCCGGACTCCGTCACGGCCTTCGCTATCGCTTCGCTCTCCCGCTCTTGGTTTTCCCGGGACGTAATCGGCGGCAACAGTAGGTACGCTGCGCGCGCCTCTCTGAAGGCTTTTGTAAGCGCAGCCGCATCGCTCAAGTCGGCTGTGAACGCCTCCGCGCCTTTACCCACAAAGTGCTGCAGTCGTCCCGCGTCGCGACCTACGACGCGCACCTTCTTGCCCTTCAATAGCAGGGTGTCGGCGATGATGGAACCGGTGTTCCCGGTTGCCCCCAGAATTACATAGGTACCATCCTTTACGACTGCGATCTCGTCTTTAGGGCTGTTCACATTCGTTGCTCCTTTTCTTTAGAGTTCACCGATCCGCTCCGTTTGCCACACGGGAGCCCACGCTCCTGGATGTGATGGATCATAAACACATACGGACGCAAGAAAATCACGCTTCCCTTCCACGGATTTCCTCAACTACATCGGCGAGGGTTATTCCATCAAGACTATTCTCGAAGCTGTCCTGCGCTTTCTTTAGGACTGACGACATGCATCCCTTAATGTTGCAGCTGATCGGGCATCTCCTCTCCACTGGATAGCTATGAATCGCGAATGTCGGAGGTGCCGCGCTGGCGCGATAGACGTCCAAAAGCGTTATCTGCTTAGGGGAACGCGTGAGCCTGCTAGCGCCATTCTTACCGCGCGTGGTGACGATCAGGCCTGCCCGTGAGAGTTTCGAGAGAGATTTCCTGACGAAGGTGGGATCGGCATTGACACTTTCCGCCAGCATTGCCGAAGGGATTTCCTCCCCGTGACGGAAACCGAGAGCCGCCATGATGTGTGCTGCAACCGTGAATTGGACGTTAGTCGTGGACATCAAATCTCCTACCGGAATATGTGATGTTTACCAGCACAATTAGGATACAAGGTTTTTTCAACCGACCAGAAGTCGTCTGCCATTACAGAGTGGAAGCGATTATTGCGGCTGGCGGATTTGAACCGGACACTGCGGAGGCTACCCTTCGTTCCCGTGAATATCTTTCGTAGCCTCGCAGTCGCAATGTGCGCTTGGCCTTCGGCGATCAGCACGTTAGCCTTGATGCGCGGTTCAATGACGTGCAAGTAAGCGAGTCCAAAGTAGTTCGGTTGCTTTGCGACGCAATCAAACAGCGCGATCGGATTGCTACCGTGGCAGCAGTGTCAAGCCCAGGCCACGGAACCACCCGCCACGCTGGTCACAAAGGCTTCCCGCGCCTCTGAAAGGCCCCAGCCGACCCAAACCCCTATCTCGGGCTGCTGACAGGCATACTTCCAGTTCGGAGCGAGTGAGCTACAAAAAGCTACAAGAAAGCTACAGAACAGTGATATAAAGTTTTCGCTTTTTCGATGAGAAAAATGGCTAGTACCCGTTAGGAAGTCTCTGGAAAATCAGTGCAAGTCCTTGATCGGTCAGGGCGCGAGTTGAATTCCCCTCTCTCCGCCATTAATCGTAAGCACGTGGAAACAATTTGACTCCGCGAAGATATGCTAAGTGGGCCTAGATTCCACAGCTATTCACCAAGAGAAAATGTCAATCATCAGCGGAGGGGACACTGGCCGGACGTTCGCGGGGGCGGCAGGACGTTCTTTCTCGGCGGTCTCGATTTCATGAATGATTACAGGTTGTTTCGCGCACCTGTCTACATGAAGCTGAAAAATGTCGGGCCGGGCGTAGTGGCCGACCACATCCAAGGCATACTTTCCACGAACCATCTGGTCCCGGTCGATCTCTGCGATGAGGACCGCTTCGCCTTCCGAAAGGCATAGCCTCCTTGGCTCCTTTGGGTCGTTGCGAGTTTGTTTATTTTGTTGTATGGTGAGTGTATGGCGCGAATGATCTCGACAACGATTCGCTTGAACAAAGAGGATGTTCGTGCTTTGAAGCGCGCGAGAGCGGCGGGGCACTCCGCTTCGGAACTGGTTCGGAAGGGCCTGCGCGTCGTCGCCTCGCGATACTACACCGGTCGCCGACCGCCCTCTACGTTACTGTTTGAGTCGACGGACACGAAGCTGGGAGACGAATCCGAGCTGTTTCGGGATCTCGAAGATTGAGTGGCCCGATCATCACCGACACGGGGGGGCTCCTCAAGGCGCTCGCCCGCACGCCTGATCACAAACCGACCTTTCCGGAATACCAAACGATTCTCACCACCGCGACCGTCGTGATAGTACCAGCGCTGGTGCTCGCTGAGGTGGACTACTTCCTTAGAGACAATCGGGCGGCCATGCGCAAGCTGATCGCCGAGATCTTCGATCCAGCGACCCGCTACGAGTACGAGCTGCCGCTGCCTTCCGATGTTGTTCGCGCGCTCGAATTCGACGCCAAGTTCAAGGAGCTCGATCTTGGATTAGTCGACGGCACGGTAGCCGCGCTTACTGAGCGGTGCAAGGTCTATCGAGTGCTGACCACCGATCGGCGCGACTTCGCCACAATTCGTGTAGGCCCGCGCTTCTTACGACCGCTCGAGCTCCTGCCGTAGCGACGCTGGTCGAAGGCCTAAAGTGGAAAATATTGTCACAGGACCTTGCCGCGCTCATTCTCAAGAAGCGCTCAAACAAGCCTTGGAATTCGTGACCAGGATGCTGAAAGGGTATCGCCGCTTGTGTGTCAAAACGTCGGCGTATTGTAAGCCGTTGTGGGTCGTGAGTGCACAATTGGTTGCACAGCTGCTGCCGAACAGGAGCACAGATCCGAACATAAACTATTGAATCCGAACAACAGGGCGATGGAACAGGCAATTTGCTAAACCGTCGTACTGGCTAAAACCGGTACCGGGGGCTCGAATCCCCCCTCTCCGCCAGAATTTCATTCCAAAGAACTTGCGCAAGAGCTACACGGTTTGACCTGATTTTCCAGGACTTTTCCCTCTAAACGCAGTATTAGGGAAAAGCAGGAAGATCAAAGTTTTTCAAAAAAAGTGTCGATTCGCGCCCCACCCGTTCGACGCGTAAGTGGAGACAGACCCGTGCCCAGCGCCCCGTAACATTCGGTGCCCAGCGCGGTCCAAGCTCCTATATAAAAGTAGCGGTCCTGATACGGCGTCCGCTCAACGTTCAAGGAGAACACAATGCGCTTCATGATGATCATGTTTCCGAGAGAATACGAAAACGCAAAACCCGGCTGGGTACCGAGCCTCAAAGACATGGAGGCAATGGGCAAGTACAACGAGCAACTAGGGAAAGCGGGCGTGCTGCTCGCGCTCGACGGGCTGACCCCGCCCTCGACGATGAGCGCGCGTGTCACCTTCAAGGCCGGCAAATCGAAAGTCACCGACGGTCCATTCCCCGAAGCGAAGGAAGTGGTCGGCGGCTACTGGGTGATTGAGGTGAAGTCGCGTGAGGAGGCTCTCGAATGGGCCTCGCGCATCCCCGGCCAGGACGACCTAATGGTCGAAGTCCGCCGCATGTTTGACGTAACCGACTTCGATCCCGAGGTCCAAAAGGAGATCCAAAAGAAGTTCGGCGACGCCGACGCCAAGCCCGGCCAGCAGTAGCTTTGTAACTCGCTGAGACTCGCCTGCGAATACTTGGCGATGCGTGTCGATTTCAACGCGCGTCATTCGACGTACATGTAGAGAGAGCCTCCGGACGTTTAGGGCGACGGAAGCTCTCTGACCATTCGCAACAAATAGGAGAACCCCTTTATGCGTTACATGATGCTCCTTTCGAAGCGTTGCTCCCGCAGGGCCCCCGCCCTCGGCTTTCCTTGAGGCGATGGGCAAACTCAGCGCAGAAGGCCGGGAAAGCGGAATGCTGATCGCAGGAGGCCAGCTGGGCGGCGCGGACGCAAGCGCCCGAGTGCGTCTCGCCGCCGGCAAAATCGGTGTCACCGACGGCCCGTTTCCCGAAGCCGAGGAAGTGATCGGTGGCTACGCGATTCTCGAGTATGCCGACAAAAAAGCGGCTCTCTAAGGCTGCGCCGGGTTTCTCGACTTGCATCGCCAACACTGGCCCGGCTGGGAAGGCGAAATCGAAATGCGCGCCTTCGTCAACGAAGACCAGCGCCCCAGCTGCGCCCAAAAGTAGCCGCGTCGGACAGCCTCACAAGCGGTCCTCCGGCGATGCGTGATCGCAGCGACGTAACACTCTTAGGCGCCCGCAACAGCGGGCGCTGTGACATAGACTTTCAGTCTGACAGGCCGCCAAAATCCAGCGCGAACACTCATGCCCACAGGCTGACAGCCCGTGTTACTGCGCTAACACAATCAGCGCCCACGGCTGCCCAATGCTCACCAACGTGTCGGGCGCAGTTCCGTCGACCCCGGCGCGCGTTGCGGCATCGCCTGAAAAATGTTGTGATGAGTGTCGATGTCTTCCGACACTCACTCAGCAAATCCTGCCGCAGGCGCGCACTCCGACACGCACGCCGCAATCGACGCCGTATGGCGCATCGAATCTCCGCGTCTGATCGCCGGCCTCACGCGCATCACGCGCGACGTCGGCGCCGCCGAAGATCTCGCGCACGACGCGCTCGTCGCCGCGCTCGAACAGTGGCCGACGGAAGGTGTCCCGTCGAATCCCGGCGCGTGGCTCATGGCCGTGGGGAAGCATCGCGCGATCGATTTCGTCCGCCGCCGCTCGCTTCTCGACCGCAAGCACAGCGAACTCGGCCGCGACCTCGAAGAGAAGCAGGAAAATTCCGTGCCCGACTACGCCTCAGCGCTCGACGACGACATTGGGGACGATCTTCTCCGCCTGATTTTCACGTCGTGCCATCCCGTGCTGAGCACCGAGGCGCAACTCGCTCTCACGCTGCGCCTGATTGGGGGCCTCACCACCAACGAAATCGCACGTGCGCTTCTCGTGCCCGAGCCTGCGATCGCGCAGCGCATCGTTCGCGCCAAACGCACACTCGCCGATGCACACGTGCCCTACGAAGTTCCGCGCGGCACTGAACTTTCTGAACGTCTCGCAAATGTTTTGCAGGTGATCTATCTGATTTTCAACGAAGGCTACTCGGCCACCGCAGGCGATGAGTGGCATCGCCCCGCTTTGTGCGAAGACGCGTTGCGCCTCGGCCGCATCCTCGCCGAGCTTGCGCCGAGCGAGCCGGAAGTTCACGGCCTCGTCGCGCTGATGGAAATTCAGGCATCGCGAACCCACGCACGCGTCAGCGCGAGTGGCGAGCCGATTCTGATGCTCGAGCAAAATCGCGCGCTGTGGGATCAGCTTTTGATTCACCGCGGCCTCGCCGCTCTTGCGCGTGCTGAGGAGTTGAGCCGCACGATGGGCAGCTTCGGCCCCTACACGCTGCACGCCGCGATCGCCGCGTGCCACGCCCGCGCGCTCACCGCCGATGCGACCGACTGGCCGCGCATCGCCGCGCTATACTCCGCGCTCGCATACGTCGCTCCGTCGCCCATCGTCGAGCTAAATCGCGGCGTCGCAGTGAGCATGGCCGAAGGCCCCGCCGCGGGCCTCACCATCATCGATGCCATCGCCGACGATCCCGCGCTCAAGTCTTACCACTTGCTCCCGAGCGTTCGCGGCGACCTGCTGCGCAAGCTAGGCCGCGTTAGCGAAGCACGCGCCGAATTTGAACGCGCCGCCTCCCTAACTCAAAACACGCGCGAACGCGACCTCCTGCTCTCCCGCGCCGCCTCCTGCACATCGTCTCCATCTTCGTAATTCACAGCGCCGTCTTTTCCTCCACAACGTCGCATGTACTCCACCGACGAGCTAGTCCAGCGGGGAGTGCAGGCGCTTCGCAAGATGCAGAAGGTGGAAGCTGCCAAGGTAGGTTTCACCACGGATGAGCTTTCAGTGACGAACGCTGGGTTCGAAGCCCATGCCGTCGCAGCGAAGACAGAGACGGTTCAATACCGAGGTTCGCTGTCGGACATACTTGCCTACTTGCAGAACGAGACCGAGCTTACGCGTTCCACCCTTGTACGAATTCTCAAGGAATCTGGGCGATTATCGGAGTTCTTCGCGAATCCTCAGCGGTTCATTGAGGGCAAAAATCGGAAACTTGGGTACTACTATAGGCTCCCATCCGGGTCGGCTCAGGGATTCTCAGCACACTTCTGGTATCGGCGTACCCGCTCAGGCAATTCCATCCTTGCTGCGGCATCGCGGAGCGCAAGCCAAAATTCCTTACTGACCTTGTGGTTTTCCGCGTACGCCTCAAGCATGTCGCAGGCTAGCTCAAGTTCATTGTGGTCTAGAAATTCCTGGTATTCGGCCAGGGCCTTGTGGCTCACTGCACTTGCAGACAGAGTGTTTCGGGCTTTGGCGAGGGCGGCTCTGACTTTCCTCTGGACGTTTTTCCTTCGCGCTTCTTCCAGACACGGAGCAAATGGCGAATTAAGCAGCTTAGGTCGAGTTCCTTGCTCGTCGCTATCCTGTTTCTCGGGCGTCGTGTCACTCTGTGCTCGCACTGAGTGCTGGGTACCGGTCGCGAGCAGTGCGACCGCGAAGAAAAGGGACGGGTCAGTAGCGTCTAATTTTGCAATCCTTCAGTTGCGCTAAACGCATCATTTGGCGCTGGCGGCCGTCGGCGTCACGGTACGCTCTTCCAACTCGACCCTTATGCCATTCTCCGGCCGCAGAGTGATACTCGGTAGCGGTACGATTCGCTGACCCGGCACCAAGCGCATCCGAAACCGCTGAGCGATCACTGCCAGCAGCAGCGTTGCCTCCATCATTGCAAATCCCGCTCCGATACAAACGCGGGGACCACCACCAAACGGAAAATAGGCGAGCCGAGGGAGCTTCGCAATTGACTCAGCCCCCCAGCGGTCTGGATTGAAACTCTCGGGATTGGGGAACCATCGTTCGTCACGATGAGTTACCCACTGGCTCATTAGAATATTCGCACCCGCTGGCAGAACGTAACCGCCCACTTCAAGCGGCTCGCCTAATGTCCGTCCAATCCTCCACGCTGGCGGGTAGAGTCGCAGAGCCTCGTGAATCACTTTATCCGCATACGGCAGCTTGGCCAGGTCGCCCGCAGTGGGTAATCGGCCGCAAAGCGCGGCATCCAGTTCCTCATGTAAGCGCTTTTCCACCGCTGGATGCTGAGCGAGCAGGTACCAAGTCCAGGAAAGTGCCAGCGCAGTCGTCTCATGCCCTGCGAGTAAGAGAGTGATCACCTCATCGCGAAGCTGCTGGTCCGTCATCATGCCACCGTCTTCGTCCCGGGCTAGGAGAAGGAGCGTGAGCAGGTCCTTCACACCGCCGCGTGCGTCTTCTTTGACCTTTTCTCTTCCGCGCGCGATCAACCCGAAAACTACGGCGTCTAGTTGGCGCACGGCACGTAGGTAGCGGTATCGAGTTAGAGTAGGAATTCGTAAGTATCTTGTGACCACGTGAATGCCGGAAGATCCTCGCATGATGACGTCGAGCTCCTGCTCGATCACCCGTGTCTGCTCGCCTAACTCGCCGCCAAACAACGACCGCAGCACGACCAGTAGCGTCACGTTCATCATGTCGTCGTGGATGTCCTGGGTGTCGCCTTGCCTCCATCCTGCCAACATCTGCACTGCTTCCTCGACGGTAATCTGTGCATAACGATCAATGCTTTGCCGGTGAAACGCCGGACTGCTCAACCTCCGCTGTCGGCGCCAGAAATCACCATCGCTCGTCAGCAGCCCATTGCCAAACAGCTCTGAGTTCATCCGCGCGAACAGGCCTTTTCCGGGATTTCCGGTCTTGCCCAATAGAACTTGTTCGATATGCTGCGGATTAACCAACAGATAGATCGTCAATCCGAAGAAGCGGTAATAGACGATATCGCCAAACTGTTGTGCCCAGCGCGTGAGTGTAGCCATGGGATCACGCCGAGCCATGTAGGATGTCCCTAGAAAGGGCAGCCCGCGTGGTCCCGGGGGGTTCGTTCTCAATGCGGGCATGGCGAGGAACTCCTGGCGAGACTTGGCGCCATGATACTCGCCAATACGCACACCAACAAGGTGGTGAGTAGCCAATTCGCGGACGCAGGCGCCCCATCCAAAATGCTCATTGCGATTCGGAAAAAACCGGACAAGCCCGCACTAAAACTCACTATTTTATTGGCAGCAATCTGAAGTGGAACTGCCTTGCCAACGAGTTCTACTCTTTGGAGGCCAGCCTGATTCCAGTCGATGATGTTCACGAGTTTCCATTGATTTTTGTTTAGCTGGAACTCAAGCTGTCCATCTTTTGCTGACATCCCCAAAGAACTTTGAGATGCGACAGTCAGTGATGCCGCCAAGTTTTGTACGAAAGTACGTCGTGAAAGTCGTTTCCTGAAACCGTCGAACATCTTTCCCGCTCTCGGCTGTCAAAGTTGGCTGGTGCCGAACGGTGCCAGTATGGCGACCGGATCAAATGGATGTAAGCGGCTTGAAGGACAAACATGCCACCATTTGCGCCAATGGAAGAGATTAGCGGCGTCGCCCGAAAGACGACCGATATTGACCTGGACTCACGCCCAGACGCCGAGTGAATGCGCGGCGAAGGACCTCCGCACTCGCAAACCCACTGTGTTCCGCAACTTCATCGAGACTCAAAGAACTTGCTTCAAGCTGCCGCCTTGCGGCTTCGAGACGAAGTGTTTCAATGTGTCTTGCCGGCGTTTCCCCCACTTCGCGTGTGAAAACGCGGCTGAAATTTCGTTCGCTCATCGCCGCACGCCACGCCAGTGAGTCAACGGAGAGATCATCCGTTAAGTGATCTGCCGCCCAAGCGAGCAATTCCCTGAGCGTTCGATTCTCACTGGTCTGCGCCGTCAATGTTGCGCTGAACTGAGCCTGTCCCGCAGGGCGTCGCAGAAAAACAACCATCATCTGCGCCACGCGAAGAGCCAGAGAAGGACCCAGGTCCTCTTCGACCAGTGCAAGAGCGAGGTCAATACCGGCCGTTACCCCCGCAGAGGTGTAAAGCTCCTGGTCCTGCACGTAGATTGGATTGGGATCAACCTTGACCCGTGGATGTGTGCGTGCCAGTTCGCCGCACCAATTCCAGTGCGTGGTGGCGTGGCGCCCGTCCAGGAGCCCGGCATCGGCAAGGATGAGTGCGCCGGTGCAAACCGAACCGAAGCGCCGCACCTTTTTGCTTTGATCTTTGAGCCAAGCAAGAAATTGGGGCGAGTACCGCATCTCGAGAGCGCCCAATCCGCCCGCTACGAGCAGCGTGTCGATGGGCCCGCTCGTTTCGCCAAAGGTGTAATCGGCGATGAACGGCACGCCGATATGGCCTTTCAGAGTCCGGTCATCGCAGGCAGAGATAATCTCAATTTCGTAAAAAGGGCGATCGCCGTGAAGCCGGTTGGCGTCGCCGAATACCTCTGCCGGGCCGATCACGTCAAGCATTCGGACAGGCGTCACCGCGACAATAGCGATGCGACGAATCCCTCTTCGGACGCAATTTGCCTCTTGTTTTGTTCGAGACT
This sequence comes from Candidatus Acidiferrales bacterium, assembly GCA_963790355.1. Taxonomy (GTDB): domain Bacteria; phylum Acidobacteriota; class Terriglobia; order Acidiferrales; family UBA7541; genus Acidiferrum. The sequence continues at coordinate 1,551,878 of CAWBOF010000004.1, read as the reverse complement.
TTGCGGCTTGACTTTGCATAGGCAAGGTGGCGAATTCGCGGCTTAGGACTTCAGGATACTTTTGAGTAGGATGTGACTTACTTAAAGAATGTGGCCCAGGCCCGCAAGTATCCACGGCATCCTATTTGTCTCCAGGGTCTTTGATGCGCGGGATCAATATGTAGTAGCGGGGCCCCTGTGTGTGGCCCGCTCTTTCATTGCCATTCTGTGCTCCACGGCTCGTGCGAGACGAGCCGTGGAACTGTCGTCGCTCCGCGCCTTAGAATTGAGTGGGCCCCACGGACCCGAACCACTGGCTGACTTTGGTTGGGTCCTGGCGATCCATGTAGAAGAAGTGAGTCATGACTGGTTTAACGACCGGCTTACTCTTGTCGTCCGGCGTCATGGTCACGATCCCTCGAAACACTTTGAGAGAACCGCCATCCCAGTACTCGACGACATCGTGATGTGCGGTGAATCCGGTGTCTATGAATCTCCGGAGACTCTCGCGGATTTCTTCTCGTCCCTTCCACACGGCGACGCCAAGTTGAGCCTGAGCGTCTTCCTTGAAGCAGTTGAAGCCCTCTCCGAAGGTCTTGTCATCGATCTCCTTCCAGAATGCCAGCAACCACGCCGGCGGCGTAGTCTTCGTAAACGTGATCTGATTCATATCGTTCTCCTTTTGATCGCGAATCGCGAGGTTTAGCAACAATGTCGCAACGCCCGCCCGCAAGGGCATGAGGCCGGCGACCGCTCCAAGTCCACCCAGTAGTGCTCAACGGTTGAGATGTAATTGTTCCATAACACCTCCATAAGCATGGCGTTTCGCATGCCTCAATTGCGTCGCCATACTTTGCTCTATTGTGGTTCGAGAGGAGTTGCTTGACGAGAGACGCAGAGGACAACAAACCCACGTTTTCTGCCAATCTCTCAGACAGAGCTATTCGCAGCAGAGCCGAAAAACAGGGTGTTTTCCTGAGTCTGTGCGTCATCAGGTTATCTTGTGGATGTCACCAAGGCAGAGAGCCACCGGTCTCAATGAAGCTGGCACTCCGTCCCCCCTCTTCGAGCACGACCCCGGACGAATCTCGGCAGCTCCTTCTTGCACACCCTGGCGCCCCAGGTTGGTTGGGCATCGTGCGGATAAGTACCGGGAAGGCGGCTTCTCGCTACCGATCGGTCGGTCATTGCTGGCGCGTTTGAACTAGGCCGCTGGCGCGGCGGACGCTACGCGTAGGCAACGAGCAGCGATTGGCGGGATAGCTTAGGTCACAGAGAAAGGAGGTCTCTGTGACCTATTTACGAAAGATCATGTTGGAGGAACTGCGGCGTCGTAACTACGCCGAGACTACTGTAAAAGCCTACGTCCGGATCGTTGGGGAATTCGCCAACCATTTTCATCAATCCCCCGTCCAGCTGGGGCCACAACACCTGCGTCAGTATCAGGCCTATCTTTTTCAGGATAGGAAATTAGATGCCGGCACGGTGCAGCAGCATGTGGCCGCGTTGCGTTTCTTCTATCTCAAAACTCTGAAGCGACCTTATCTGCTCGAAGATCTTCCTCAGCCCAAGCGGCCTCGCAGACTTCCCAAGATTTTGAGCCCAGAGGAAGTCGCGAAGTTAATCGACTCGGCCAGCAACCTCTTCCACCGCGCCATGCTCATGACTCTGTACTCGACGGGTGTGCGCAGGGCGGAGATGTGTCGCCTGCAGGTCAGCGATATCGACAGTCGACGCATGATCGTACACATTCGCAAAGGGAAGGGCGGACATGATCGTGATGTGCCCTTGAGCGAAAAACTGTTAGAGACCCTTCGTGTCTACTGGCGATGGATGAAGCCGGGGCGGTATCTCTTTCCCGGCACAGTGCAAAACCGGCGAGCGGATGTTCCACTGACCACCAAGGTCCCGTGGCAAGCTTGCCGACAGGCCGCCCAGCGCGCAGGGATCACCACGCGTATCGCGCCGCATACACTACGCCATTGTTTTGCAACCCATCTGCTCGAAGCGGGAGCCGACCTGCGCACCATCCAAGTGCTTCTCGGTCATAGCAAGATTGAGCACACCACCATTTATCTGCATCTTTCCCGGAGGCACTTGACAGCGGTGGCGAATCCTTTGGACACGCTGAGCGTCTCCGGTCCAGAAGGCGTTACACTCTCGCGAAAGTTGGAGAAGCGATGAAGCGGCCACCCTTCGAGGTGGCCCAGATTATTCGACAACAAGGAAGCGGTTTCATCGAGAGGAATGGTGCCTGGCTGACGTGGGACCACCGACGCGTGCTTCAGGCCATCGCGCACTGCCGCACCTCGGCTCTGGGCGGCCATCTCGACCGTTGTTCTGGTTGCGACTATCGCGCCATCTCCTACAACTCCTGCCGCAATCGTCATTGCCCGAAGTGTCTGACCCGTGCCCGCGACCGCTGGCTGGCAGAGCGTCAACGGGAACTCTTGCCGGTCGGCTACTTCCACGTGGTCTTCACTCTTCCGCATGAACTTTCCTGGTTGGCTCTGCAGAACAAGAAGGCCGTATACGACGTTCTGTTCCGCACCAGTGCTGCCACGCTGCTGGAAGTTGCCGCCGATGCCAAGCATCTCGGCTCGCAGATCGGTTTCCTGAGCGTGCTGCATACATGGGGGCAGAATCTTCTCCATCACCCGCACATCCACTGCGTGATCCCCACCGGAGGGCTCGCGAGCGACGGCTCACACTGGGTCCGGCCGCGCTATCCGTTCTTCCTGCCGGTGAAGGTGCTCAGCCGGGTGTTTCGTGGCAAGTTCATCGACGGCCTGAGGCACGCTTTTCAGGACGGAAAGCTTTGCTTTCTCGGAAGCCTCGGTGCGCTGGCAGAGGAAAACGCCTTCCGCTTCTTCCTGCGATCGCTCTTCCGTCACGATTGGGTGGTCTATGCCAAACCGCCGTTCGGAGGACCCGAGCATGTTCTGCATTACCTGGCCCGCTACACCCATCGCGTGGCCATTTCCAACCACCGAATTCTCAACGTGGTCGACGGCAAGGTGACCTTCCGGTGGAAGGACTACGCTCGCGGCAGTAAGCAAAGAACCATGGTGCTCCGTGGCGAAGAGTTCCTACGCCGCTTCCTGTTGCACGTGCTGCCGCGGGGCTTCGTGCGTATCCGCTTCTTCGGATTCCTGGCCAACCGGCGACGAAAGAAACTCCTGCTTCTCTGCCGAAGGTTGATCGACGTCAGTCCGCTTCCGAGCCCCACAGCACTCCGCGACGAAGAGGCCAAGCAACCCGCTAGCTGGCTGTGTCCAAATTGCGGCGGTGAAATGGTCCTCGTTGAACGGTTCTCAGCGGAAGAGATCGACGGGCAACCAGCCCCAGTGAGCGATTCCTTTGACAGCTCCTGACCGATACTCCATGGCCAGCTTTCCGCGTGCTTCGGCGCGGACCCTGGAAGTGTGTCTGCGCAGCGCAAAACAGCAAAAACAGGCAGCCTCACCTGCTGTCACGCACCCGAAAAAAGTATCCGAGGAACCTTCGTGCTTCCGCCAGCCCACCCCAAACACATCATCGATCGCTAATCCAACCCTCTCCCTGCCCTGGAGGCGTATTCAAAACCCATAGATGGCCCGCGTCCGCCGCAACCACCAGCGGCCTACTTCAAACGCCCCAATCGAAAGTGCCCCGGCATACAACCGAACCCACTTCCTACGTCCCTCTCGGGGCACTTCCGATTGAGTCATAGCGTTTATCGTTACCTGATCATTGTTTTCCACAGCCATTAAACGTTTCGAACCTTCATAAACGCTGCAGGCCGCCTTTTGCTCTGTCCGGCGGAGTCGCTGCGGCTTCAGATGAGTCCCCATCAAGAGCTTCGCAACACAGTGTTGTGCCCTTCTGAGATCGAAGGCGGCAGAACGATCCAGGTAAAGCGCGGCCATGCAATGCAGCACAGTCCAGAGTTCGTCGAAGAGGAGGTCAAGCTCGGCGGCTTCTACATTTTGCTCGATCAAACTGGCTCTCATGAGCGGGATGCGATGGAAGGAAGTGCCAGCAGCCAGGATCAATCGTGCCACTTTTTCCTGGCTGAGGATCACCGGCAGACGATGATTCTTTTTTGGATAAGGAGTGTCGGCGACGCCCCAAGCCCTTCTTAGCGTCTTGGTGTAGAAGAACCTTAAAGCTGCCAGACGGACCGCAACCGAGCCCGAGGACAACTGGCGTTTTTGAAACAGTTCGGCCTGATATTCCCGAATGTGCCGAGGACCCAAGCGGTCCGGGGAACAGTGGAAGCGTTGAGAAAAATCTTCGACGCCGTGGATATAACTGCGTTTGGTTTCTGCAGAGTAGTTGAGACGCCTGTTGCGAGATTTTATCTTCCAATCGTCACTACCGCCCAACCCCAGAGAACAAATATCGCAAGACAGGCAGCAAAACTAACAAGCAAAAGCATCCGCCATCTATCCTTGGCCATGAGAACCCCCCGCTCGCGAGATGCCGAGCCTAAGCATTCGATGTTCAGCGGAAGGCTGGCGGTTCAAGCCAATGTGGAGGTACGCGGCCCTTCCGGGCCGGGAACAAGTACGGCCTTTGGAACAAATCGGGAATTTCGCGTTTTTTGTGAGGTGGCGAGGACATATCAGGCGAGCCGGGTAGGGGCGGTTTGGGCTACGTTCTAACGGCGTAACCGTCGAAGTTGGTACCAGGGCCTTTCCGATTCGACTAACCGGGCACTGACTTCCGAGATCCCAACAAACTGTTTCTCTACGAGACCGATGCTTCAGCGGACATCGCGTAGCGGGTTTTGGCCCATGCCCGAAGACACATCAGCTGTTCAACATCAGCCAAAGCAGTGTCTATTCCTGCGCATTCTCGCCGAGGAGCGCTATCAGGCCATCAGCTAGGGATCCGCGCCAATAAAAGTAATCGTGACCACCATCGAATTCGCGGTAAGTGGTTGGATAACCTTTGACCAGAAGAACGTCCCGCAGTTCTCGGTTGATGTCTAGAAGGCCATCGAAGCGACCAACCTCCATATAGAATTTTATTGGAAGGCGCGGACCGTTACGGAAGGAGAGGACCAAGTCGCCAGTATCCAGAGTGAGTGGCCAAGGCGGAGGATTGCGGTCGTCATTTCTGACCCAGTAAGCTCCTGATTGAGAGAGAACGTTGCCGACGACATCCGAGTGATAAAAGGCGCAGTGACTGGCGGCTAGTCCGCCGCGGCTGGACCCAGCCAATACCACATGGCTGGGGCCATCCTTGATGCGGTAGTTTGCGCGAACCCAAGGGATCAATTCCAGCGCAAGAAAATCTGCGAAGGGAGCGTAACCGCCCAAGTCGCGATTGCGTTGGCCCATATTGTTGATGAAGACGGCTACCGTCGGGCCGATTTTCTTTGCAGCAATCAAGTTATCTAAGATGGTGGGGGTAGGTATCAGACTGGCGGGGCTTCCGTCATAGGTTTCGCCATCAAAGACAATCAGTAAATCTGCGGGAGTTCTGCCGTCATATCCAGGCGGTGCGTAGAGGCTGATCCTTCGCTCCTCGTTCAACTTTGCACTCTTGAAGCTGGAAGGCGTTACCTTCCCGTGCGGCACAGCATCGCTTGCAGTGACATAGGGTTGGGGAGGCGCAGCGGGCAGAACCAGAACCGAAAGACCGTCGAAGATGTCCGGGTTAAAAGGGTCAAGCACATCGCGATCGTCCGAGACTTCGATGGTTCCTTTTGGGCCAAGGAAAGAAGTCTTGGTAACGGTAAACCCGTAACGGTATCGCGAGTCCATGGGAACCATCTCCGTGCCGAAAAAAAGAGAAGTGCGCATGAATCGCTGGAGTTGAGTGCCACCTACGCTTGAGCGCATGCTGCCAAAAACAACCACTTTTTCGGTAATCTCATCACCGAAATAGAAATAGGTAACATTCACGTTGTTTCTGTCGTCTTTGATCTCGTCGATGGCCGGACCTTTTCCTTTTCTATCGGCAACAAATCGGTCGATGGCATGTGGGTCCCCGATGTAATCCTTCCACAACCTCCGGATCGCGGGCGGGTAATTCTTCTCCGCCATGCGCACGCCGTTCTCTTCGGCGCTGACCACACGTTCGATCTTCATGACGTACTTGCCCGGCTTTGCTGCGGGGTCAAGTGTGTGGATGACTAGCTTGTACTGGCCTGGCTTGAATGCGGTTAGGTCGATCGGCTCAGGGCCTTCCGTGCCATTTGGGCTATCGACAGTGCGGATCAGCTTTCCGTCGGGACCAAATTCGTCGATCACGAGATCGACGCCGTGTTGGTCGGCCTTGCCGAGGACGGCGGCTCCTGCGTCGAGCGAGACGGTGTAAACATGATTTTCGCTCGGGCCGAGGGAGCGCTCCTCGGTGAAGCCGGGGCTCAGTTTGGTGGGCTCTTGTGCTTCGGCTGGTGAAGGATCGAGAAAAAGTATCGCGGCCCCAAATGCCGTGATCCATGCTGCGCGCATAGGGATCGATCGCCTCCAGTTCTTTGCCGAGACTTGCCCGCCCCAGTTCACCACCTCAAGAGTGTCCTACACGAGTCTATGGGGCTCCGACTCCTATCCCATATTCAGCCAAATTGAGCAAGTTCGATTCGGCGCCTTCCGGTTACGCGATGCGGGGTCGCCCCTTTTGGAGTAGGGTTTTGAGTGTTCGGCTCAACCCTTCCAGAAAGGACACCCTTTATGACTAACAGCGTTAAATATATCGGCATGGACGTGCACAAGGAAAGTATTTCGATTGCGGTCAGGAATTCTGTCGGCAAGGTGGTGATGGAAAGACAAACGGCTTGAGTGTCTTTGATCGAATCCGCTCCATGCTGGGGATCTTCTCTGGCGGTGGCCTGTGGGTTCTCGAGACACCTCGCTTCGAGAGCGAGTCTCAGCTGATTTGTTAGGCGTTGTGTGCCTCGGGCACCCAGTCTCACTGCCGACTCTAGGCCCTCTCAGAAAAAGCTACGGGCCACGAGTCCCAGATAGAACCATAGTTGCCACTTAACCAACGTTCTGCTTGCTGGTTTCGGAACTGACAGGCCTCGTCGCAAACAAGCGATGAAAACCGCTGGTAGAGAAAACCTAAACCGCTGCGTCGCCATATCCATGAACCGAGCGGATGGCACGGAACGTCAGAACAGATCTTGCTCAAACAAGTGGGCTGCGAAAGTAGCAAAATCCAGCCGCGGGAGAAGTTTCTTTCTTGACGGCCGGTTCCCGGTCAGTCCTTGCTGGCCTCGGAGGCATCTTTCGCGTAGGAGCGAGGAGGCAGCAAAAGCTGAATACCTAAATATCCTACGAAATAAGCTTGCTTGGGCCCGGCGAGCTGCAGTGCACGTCCCGCCATAAGCAAAAGAATTACTGGACTGTGCAATTTATACCGCCCGCCAATATCCAAGGTGGGCTGATTGTAAGACGGGTGGAAGGTGCCTACGTTGTAGACCTCGAGATCGCCTTCCAGCTTCGGCGTAAAATCGTGACCGACTACCAGACCGGTGATCCAGCCATCCGGGCCTTTGTGCACCCACTGATAGCCGGCCTCAAAGTCCACGTCGAGCAGACCAACTTTCTTAGAAAACTCCACAGGCATCAGAAACGAATTGTTGGGCGACACGATTTGCCGATCGACAGCGCTGTTGGGATTATTCAAAAAGAATTGCGGAAAGATGGAAATAGAAAATCCATTTTCGCCTGTGTCATAGAAGCGCCACTTCACGCCCGGATTGGACTGGTTCATGCCATACTTCACCGGCGAATCGGGATTTTGCACGCGCAGCCAGGCGGTCTCATAGGTCAACTGGATGCGGTCGCCGATTCCGAAATTGATGTCTAGGTCCGGCGTGTGCGAAACTGACTGGTTTGTGTAATAGAACGGCATGTAGCCGATGTTGATTTCCCAGTTGAGATTTCCAGGCGTGCCCGGGTCATTCGTGTAGTAAGGTGGCCCGCCTTGTGCGAAGGCAAACTCCGGCAAGATCAGCAGAAATAGCGACAATAGTTTCGCAACTCGGCGGATTAGAAGCTCCCCCTGGACAGCCTATTATCCATGTATTTGTCCCAGCCGCCAACGAGCAGAAGGAGTCCTCCAAGTGGGCCGAGCGGAGACGACACTCGCGCCACCGCTACATGCAAGAAACCTATATTTGCCTGTGTGCCGCTGCCCAAGCTCTAATAACTAACGTCAATGCTTTACCGGAGGCGCGTTTTCAGGAACGCCAAAGTGAGACGAGGAGTTCTGCGCGCGTTCGGTAAAGCCGTTTGAAGGTGGCCACGCGGTTTGCGGCGGACGCGGGCGTTATGCAAATTCAATTGAGCGAAGGATGGGTTTGGCGCCGCCGCTAGGATGTGCGGGCTGCCAAAGACCGCCGAATCGGGAGCTAGTTCGGAAATGGTTTTGCGAACGCCCTCGATAAGTTCCTTGGAGACAAAGTGGCTGCGAATAACCAAGCTTTTGTGGACGCGGGCTTCGGTCCAGCCGGAAACGGTGCGCGCCGGAAGTTGCGTGTAAGCCACCCGGTAAGTTTAGTTGCGAAACCGGAACGATGCGGACTTAGTAGCGCCGACAACACGGCTATCGTTAGCTGAGTGGCAGTTTACAAAGTCCGATATTCTGTTTGCAAAGGGATGTCATGGCAAAACGGAGTAGGCAGAACGTGTGGCAGGTCGTCGCTTTTCTTGCGTGTGCAGGCGTGTTGTGGATTCACTTAGGCGATTTCGGCGCTTCTGAGTTCAGCGGCGGTGGGCTCACTGGAAAAATATTAACGCTGGCGAACGTCGGCGCTGTGCTATTTCTCTCTGCGCTAGTTCTCACCATTTTTGTCCCCCGAGCGGGGGCGATTGTCGCCTTGATGGCTATTGTGCTTTGCTTGCCTTTCTATCTTTATGTCGTTATGCCCGGACCTTATAGGCGAATATTCCAAGGCGAATACTCCGTCCCGCTAATAAGAGGATTCGTCTGGAACACTTGGGCTGTCGCTGGAATCGTCACGCTGACTTTTGCCGCCGCCTTCAGCATTCGTCGGCTGTCCGCGCGGTCAAGGTCTTAAATAAGGCCGGCAATCAGAACTGGGGCTTTGGTTCGTACTTCCAATTATGCCGTTGGGTTTACCGAGAATCGACCCATTGTGCGACGCTAACGACAATGCCGACCTACATTCGGTTCGTAGTCTCTGACGTTCACAGAAACTCCGCAAAGGAACTTGGCGTCTTCCACGCGGTTCTCCTACTGCGGGAAGAAGGAAAACTCTACGCACACGAAGAAGAACTGCACGACTCGACCCGCGACTGGTTCAACGAGCATTTGGAAAAGCCCACCCGCTTCACAGCGTCAAAACCCCCTTACGTCAGAAAACCAAACAAAGCGATTTCATGGTTCAAGGACAACGCCACGGCACACATCTCCCACATAAGAGATTTAGTCGGGATTCTTGAGAATCACGGCATCACCGTACAAATGTTAAAGACCGATAGAGTCGGTTACGTCGTGTACGAGGATGAGTTCCAAATAGTTGCGGAGCCGTTCGGAGACAGCTACTAGTCCATACCGTGGCTGGTTTCTTGTGAGGGGTCCAGTCCAATTGAGAACTCGGGGAAAAGCTAATCTCGTGCAAATTCGTTGAGTCCTGAGCAGGGGAAGAGTACGATGCGTGATCTAGAGGTGCAAATCGCGAATTCCGGGTTATAGTCCGCGCGCCGCGAAGTTGAAGTTGGATGCGAGAGGAGGGCCCAGGAGATGAGCGACATCGTAGGCCCAAAGACGATTGGCAGCGCACTGGATATCGTCTCGAGGCGTGACTTCATCAAAGGGGTCATCGCCGGCGGCGCGGCAGTTTCCTCGGCAGGCTACCTGTTCCGCGCCTCCACCCTGCTAGGCCAGTCTGCTCGCGGCACGGGCGAAAGACTCCTCACCCTCAACGTCAACGAGCAGCAGCGCCGAGCTGACGTTATGAGGCAAGAAACGCTGGCCTGGACACTCCGCCACAAACTTGGGCTGACCGGCACGAAGCTTGGGTGCGACCGAGCCGAATGCGGCTCTTGTACCGTACTGATCGACGGCGTGCCGCACTATTCTTGCTCGGTGCTCACACATACACTGCGCGACAAAAAAGTCCTGACAATCGAAGGGCTGGCGAGTTCCGATGGAACACTGCACGCGGTTCAGCAAGGCGTCATCGATGAACAGGGCTTCCAGTGCGCGTTCTGCATGCCGGGCTTCATCATGGCAGCGGTGGCATTCCTGAAGACGAATCCTAACCCTACCCGGATCGAACTGGCGCAGGGCCTCTCGGGGAACCTGTGTCGGTGCCAAGACTACGACAAGATTCTCACGGCGATGATGCGCGGCGCAGAGAACATGAGGAGGGCAAACCGTGCCTGAGAACAATGCCAAATCTATTACGCCAAATGAGCGCGTGTACGGGGCCGGACACAGATTGATTGGCAAGAATTACGTAACTGCCGACCTCTACGCGAAAGTTACAGGGCAGGCAAAGTACGCGGAGGACTATCACGCCGAAGGAATGCTTTTCTGCAAGTTGCTCCTCAGTCCCTTGCCGCACGCGAGCGTGAGGCATCTCGACGTTCAGCAAGCGCTAGCAATGCGCGGCGTGAAAGCGATTCTAACAGCGGACGAGCTTCCACCTCCGGCCGATACACTCACCGACAATGGCACAGTGATTCGCGCCAACCCGAAGAGCGAGAAGGCTCTTACTATGGAGCCGCTTTACCAAGGCGAACCGATTCTCGCTGTGGCCGCAGTCGACGAACTCACGGCCGCCGACGCCATCGAAAAAATTCGAATCGAATTTGAGCCGCTGCCCTTCGCCATCGATCCGCTTGAAACCTTGCGACCCGGCGGCCCGAATCCCCGAACGGACGGAAACATCTGGGTGCAGTCTCCAACGCCAGCGGCCGTCGCGGGAGCTCCGCCGCCTGCCCCTCCACCCCCCAGGATCGGAGTGCTCAAGTGGACCGAGGCGGAGTTCGCCGACGCGAAGTACGGGCGCCTGCCGATGGGGAAGACGCCCGACGAATGGTCATACGGTGACATAGACGCGGGGTTCAAGAATGCAGCGCTCGTCCTCGATGAAACGTTTGTGACGCCGGACACGAGCCACCAGCCGCTTGAGACGCGCAGTGCGCTGTCGTACTGGCAGAACGGGAAGGTCTACGTTCACACGGGCACGCAGAGCACCGCGCAAACCGTTCCTGCTATTGCGAGATGGTTGAACATGGATGTGAGCAAAGTTGTCCTCGTTAGCGAATATACCGGAGGCGGCTTTGGCAGCAAGGTGACGGCAGGCATTTCGCTGATTATTCCTGCGCTCCTATCGAAGAAGGCCAATGCGCCGGTGATGATGCGGATCAGCCGGGAGGAGGAAACTTTCATCGGACGCGCGCGGCCCAGTCTGCTAGGGCGCATGAAAGTCGGGTTCTCCAAGGACGGGCGGATCATCGCGCTCGACATGTTCGTTATCTCCAACAACGGCCCCTATGACGCAAATGGCGATGTCCCCACATCGGGCCGTATCGTGTCTCTCTTGTATCAACCACAAGCCATGCGCTGGCGCGGAGCCACTATTCTGACGAATACGCCGCCCAGAAGTGCGCAGAGCTCGCCTGGCGGCCTGCAGGGCATCGTGATTTTGGAGCCGATCATCGCGAAGGCGGCGCGCAAGCTCGAACTTGACCAAGTCGCCATCCGCCGAATCAATTGTCCGGAGGGCAAGGCGCCTTTCGGGCCGGAAGTGAAAGGCAAGCGGCCATACGCGACAAGCGCGTTCCTCAAGGAAGCCCTCGATCGTGGGGCAGAACAGTTCAAATGGAGCGAGCGGGCCGCGCGCACGCCGAAGCGGATCGGTACAAAGGTGCGCGGCGTCGGCGTATCGCTCAGCTGTTATGTCGGCGGCACGGTCGGCTTCGATGGTCTCCTCGTCATCAGGCCCGATGGCCGTGTGAACTTCCAGTCCGGAATCGGCAACCTCGGAACGGAATCGGTGATCGACGTACATCGCGCAGGAGCTGAAGTTCTCGGAGTGTCCTGGGAGAAGTGCGACGTTACATGGGGCGACTCGTCAAAGAACCTTCCGTTCACCTGCGTTTCAGGCGGCAGCCAGACGACCCACGCAATGACACGCGCTGCCTACGCGACCGCGATGGATGCCCGGCAAAAACTCAAGGAGATTGCAGCCAAAAAGCTCGGCGGCAAGCCAGAGAATTACGTTGTTGCCAACGAGCGCGTATTTCGCAAGGGCGGCGGCCCCGCCATGACTCTGGCGCAGGCTGCGAAGTATGCGATTCAACTCGGCGGCATCTACGATGGCCACGAAGTATCCGCCGACCTCAACCGGCGAACCAAGGCGTCGGCGTCGGCGCTTGCAGGCCAGGGCCTTTTGGCAGCCGCGAAGGACAATTACCCTCGCGATGGCGCGACATTTTCCTACGTTGCCAGCTTTGCTGAGGTCGAAGTGGATGTGGAGACCGGCAAGTACAACATCGTCGATTTCCTTGCCTACGCCGATGTAGGTTCGGTACTTCATCCCCGCGCGCTTGGTGGCCAAGTGCTGGGCCGGTCGGTACTGGGGATTGGGCATGCGATTGGCCAAAAGTGGGTGTACGACCCTCACTACGGCGCCATGCTCTCGACGCGCTTTTATCAGAGCAAGCCGCCAACAATTTTGGACGTGCCCGTCGACATGCAATGGGCGGCGGTCGATATTCCTGATCCGGAAACGCCGGTCGGCTCCCGCGGCGTGGGCGAGCCGCCCGTTGGCGGCGGGTGCGCGTCTATCTTGAACGCGCTTTCCGACGCCCTTGGTGATGAGATTTTTCAGCGCGCGCCCGTCAACGCGGACACCATACTCACATCCCTCGAAGCAGGACATCCCATGCAACATCCCTTAATGGCGCATATATAGGGGTGATGCGAGAGGAGAGGCAATGGCTCTAATTCGAGACGTCATGCCGGCTTTCGAACTGGTTCAGCCGAACTCAATTGCGGATGCGCAAAAGGTAATCGAGCAGCAGGGCGAGAACGGTTGGGTGCTCGCCGGAGGCATGGATAGCTTCGACTGGCTCAAGGACCGCATCAAGCGCCCAAAGGTCGTGGTCGATTTGAGCGGGATCGCGGAACTCAAGGGAGTTCGAACCACAGCCGACGGCATCGAGATCGGTGCGATGACCACGCTCACGGAAGTAGTCCAGCATCCCGTCATCAGAGAGAAGTACAAGCTGCTGGCCGACAGCGCGGAATTGGTGGCCTCGCCCCAGATCCGGAACCAGGCCACGATCGGCGGCAACGTGTCGCAGGACGCTCGCTGCTGGTACTACCGTGCGGGGTGGCCTTGCTACCGTGCCGGTGGAAACATCTGTTATGCCGACACGCCGGAGGGTCGCAACCGCGAGCACGCGATCCTCTACGCAGACCGCTGCGTGGCCGTGAATCCCTCGGATTCGGCTCCGGCCCTGATCGCGCTGGATGCCAAATTCGTGATGCGCACGCCCAAGGGTGAGCATGTTGTGGACGCCGAGGACTATTTCATCGGACCTGAAATCGACATCACCCGACTGCACATCCTGAAACCTGGGGACTTGCTAACGGCCATTCGAATTCCTACCACATGGGCAGGGGCGCAATTCTATTTTGAGAAAGTGCGGGACCGAAACGTCTGGGACTTTCCGCTGCTCAACGTGGCCTCAGCGATGGTGGTGTCGAGTGGCAGCATCGAGCGAATCCGCATAGCGGTGAACGCCGCGGCTGCTCGCCCTCTGCGCTTGAAGGTTGTCGAAGACGCCGTCCGCGGCAAACCGCCGAATGCAACAACCGGAGAAATGGCAGGGAAACTGGCGGTGCAAGGGGCTATTCCGTTGCAGTTCAATGCTTACAAGATCCCGCTGATGAGGAACCTGGTGAAACGCGCCATCGGAGGCGTCGAGGAGGCAAGATGGATCCCCTACAATGGGCAATAGATCCGTGGGGCAAAGCTGTCCCCATCCACATTGCGTGGTTCTTGATATGGCTGGCGGCGATCGCGGGATTGCTTTTCGTTATCGTCCATGCAATTTTCGTGCGGTATTTCGCGAAACCCAGGCAGTTCGAACCTGATGCCGCTCCGGTAGTCCCCGCCCAGATCCCCGAACACGTCCCCCGGCACTCGCTGACTGCCCGAGCATTTCACTGGATCATGGCGGCCTCCATGTTCACATTGCTTTTCACCGCTTTTCTCCCGAAGTTGGGTTTTCAGTTCGATTGGGTCACCTATCATTGGATCGCAGGCTCCGTCTTGACCGTCTCCATCCTGTTTCACATCATCCACGCGTCCTTCTTTATGGACTTCTGGTCGATCTGGCCGGACAGGATTGATCTGCGGGACGCACGGAGAAGAGTCCTACGGTTTGTCGGGAAGCCTGCGCCACCGCCGGAGAGATTTGCCAAGTATCCTTTGGAGAACAAGCTCTATCACGGCGCCATCATCGCCGCAGGTCTGTCCTCGATCGCAACCGGTGTGTTCATGATGTTTCGCGTGCGTACGATCTTTTTCCCCCGCAATCCATACCTATTCAGCGACATGACCTGGGGGATGATGTACGTGTTGCACGGGCTGGCGGGCGTGGGACTCATCGCGTTGATCATGGTGCACGTCTACTTCGGAATTCGGCCGGAGAAGCGCCCGATCACGAAATCGATGATCTTCGGGTGGATGAGCCGCGACTTCTATCTTGAGGAGCACGATCAGAAGCGCTGGGCCGTCGAGATCTCGAGTCCGTCGCGGGAATCTGCGGGAACGCGGGATGAGGGCTGAGGAATGATCACCCAAGTCTGGGAACGCTGCAACACCATTGAAGAGTGCTACGAGTTCATGCTGGCCTACGCCGCGCAAGGGCTTCCTAGTGACGAAGGCAGCCAGTCAGGTGGACAAATACGCGATTACCTGGGACGCGCCGTGATAGCAATCTCTGGCGTGGCAGAGAGCTGTGCAGCGGCGATAAAACAAGAACGTGTTGAGCCCGCTGAACGATACGATGCATTCATTGTGGTGCTCGACCGCGATGCCCGCGACTCGCTGGCAGCCATTGAGCTAGTTCTGGCCCAACCCTCCATCAGTTCTCAATTGGTCGACAACCTGAATGCATCGATCCATCTCCGCGCGCTGCTGACCGATCTTTTTCTCCTGAGCGAGACACTAAAACCCCAAGCCGTCCCGGCCAAGCGAGTGAACACCGCCTGAGACTTAGGAATAATAGTGAGATGGCGAAGGATTGCGGCTGCTGCGGGCTACTGTTTTTCCCCACTTTTTAGTCTTGCTAGCGCTTCGCGGGACTTCGCGGCGCTTCACTCGTGAAATCGGAAAGTTCGCGATAGTAAAGGCGCTAGCGGCGATTCCGCTCGCAAAACGAGCTTCGGCAAAACCTGGGTTTAGGTCCGCCTTCTCCGCAACAGCTAAATCAGCAGCAAATATGCGGAGATTTGCGCCTTGCTACTATTTTCGTAATGGTCACTATAACTAAATTTATCCTTCTTTAAGATCAAAAGCGGTTGGGAATTGTAGTTGGAGGATATGGCTTCCGCGCGTTCTTGACAGTCCTAGCTTTTGTAGGAGCCATGACCACACCTGCAAAATGAGAAAAGTCAAAACACGTCTCCGCCAGAATTCTTTATCCCCCACATCTTCATAAAGATGCGTCACTCAAAAGTACAAGCTACTGTCCGGGCTAATAATGTATCTGGCGAATCGTCATGGTTCCCATGGATTCACCACCGGCACTTCTGTGTTCGTAAAGTCGCCGACGTTTCGAGAAACAATTGTTAAGTTGTGGTGGATCGCCGTCGCCGCAAGCAAGCCATCTATGGCGGACAAGGGCTTGCCCTTAGTCTTTGCGATGGCCGCGATCAAACCCCAGCGATCGGCGACGGCTGCGTCAATCGACAGAATCCTTCCTGAGAAGCGCGCTTGCAGTTCAACTTCCAGCCATGTCTCCAGGCGGCTTCGCCGTTTGCCTTGCGGAAGCGCTGCCAAGCCCTTCCGAATCTCACCCAATGTGAGGACGCTTAAGTAAAGCAAGCTCTCCTCAGCCACTTCGATCCACGCCGTCACGCGCGGATCGGGCTTAAGGCGGACAACTTCGGAAATGCAATTTGTGTCGAGTAAGAAGCCACTCATAGCTCGATGTCGCGCCCCTCATCCTTGTCCCGCTCCAAGTCTAGGTCGACTCCGACAAGTGGTGATTCCCGGAAGAATTGCAATAGGTTTTTCGGTTGATGGGCCTTGCCCACAAGCCGTTCGTATTGCTCGTCGGAGATCATCACAACGCCTTCCTTGCCCTGCCGCGTGATAAGTTGTGGCCCCTCGGAGCGGACGCGACGAAAAAGTTCGCTAAAGCGCGCCTTGGCCACTTGAAGCTGCCATTGGCCCTTACCCACCGTTTTTTGATTTTTTCTGCGATTTCTTGTGGTCGCTCGTTTTTGCATGTGATATCTCCAGACCAGTCAGACTAGTCTGAAGTAAAAACAAAGGAAAAACAAGGCTCGAGATTGTGGTGGGCGCACGACATGGTTGTGGTGTTTTGAGAAAGGGATTGCTGTAAGTCTCCTAACCTAGCGTAGTATTACGCTAGGCAGTACATTGGAGGCTACTTATGACCCTCTCGCTCGACGATTTGGAACAGCAGCGGTCCACCTTGCAGAGCCGACTCGCAGATCTGGGTGACTTTCGTGCCGGCTCCATCACCGGTACGGGTGGGCGCTGCGGTAACCCTCGCTGTCATTGCCACCAAGCCAACGACCCTGGCCACGGTCCTTACTACCGATTAACTCGCAAGATAGAAGGCAAGACGGTGACGGAGACTTTTTCCACCGACGCTGCTTTGCGTAAAGCGCAGCGCGAGGTGGAGGAATACCACCGTTTTCGGCGACTGAGCCAGGAGTTGCTGGAAGTGAACGAACAGATCTGCCGCTTACGGCCGATCCTCGCAGCAGGGTCTACGGGAGAGAAAAAAAACGGCCGAAGCGATCCAGGAAGAGATCTCGCGGGAGCTGAGTTCTCTGCTGGGAGTGATCTTTGCTGGGCTGCGCCAGAGTCGCCAGTTTGATCTGGAAGCCATCGAAATGAGAGTTCGTGCGGCAACGCACCAGATGGGCGCGAAGGTGCTCCAGGAACTACTGCAGGCTCCCGAGAGTTTCCAGCGAGAACAGCCCTGTGCCTGTGGCCAGAAAGCCCGTTTCCACGAGATGCGTTCACGGCAACTTCTTACGGCTGTAGGAGCGGTAAGATTCGAACGGCCTTACTACCGATGCCCGTCTTGCCACCAAGGGCAAAGCCCACGGGATGCGCAACTGGATGTAGTGGATACGGAATGTTCCCCGGGAGTGCGCCGCATGATGGCGCTGGTAGGCAGCAACGGCAGTTTCGCGCAAGGGCGCGAGCAACTGGAAGCGCTGGCTGGGCTGCAGGTTACGACCAAAGCGGTGGAGCGCCACGCCGAGGCCATCGGCGGTGATATCGCTGCCGGTGAGCAAGCCGAGAGGCAACGCGCACGGCAACTCGAACTGCCCACAGTGACGGGTCCGGAGATCCCGGTGCTGTACATCGAAATGGATGGCACGGGCGTGCCCATGGTGAGTGCGGAAACCGAAGGTCGTGTCGGGAAAATCGCAGGGGAGAAAGCCCGTACGCGAGAGGCCAAACTAGGCTGCGTATTCACGCAAACCAGTGTCGACGAAAAAGGTCGTCCCGTTCGTGACCCCGCTTCCACAACTTACAGCGGAGCCATCGAGACGGCGGAGGAATTCGGAGTGCGCCTCGACCATGAAGCCTGGCAAAGAGGCTGGTGCCGAGCCAAACGGAAAGTGGTCCTCGGCGATGGCGCTCCCTGGATCTGGAACCTCGCTGATTGTCATTTTCCCGGAGCAACGCAGATCGTCGATCTCTATCATGCGCGGCAACATCTCTGGGAATTGGCTGCCAAGCTTTATCCAGCCGACCCCAAGCAGCGCAAAGCGTGGGCCGGGAGACTGCAGCGCAAGCTCGATGCGGGCCAGATCGAATCCTTAGTGGCCGGGCTCAGCAGGTTCCGCACATCGGATCGCAAGGTCGAAAAACAGATCCGCATCGAAGCGGAATACTTTTCGCACAATGCCCATCGCATGCGCTACCCCACTTTCCGAAAACAACATCTCTTCATCGGTTCTGGCGTGATCGAAGCGGGGTGCAAAACCATCATCGGATCACGACTCAAGCAATCCGGTATGTTCTGGACTCTCCGAGGTGCCAATGCCATCCTCGCCCTCCGTGCGAACCGACTCAGCGGGCGGTTCGAGCAATACTGGGAAAACCGTGTGAGGGCCGCCTGATCTCCACAACTATGTCGCGCACCCGATTGTGGTCACCGTGGTCTCGACAGCGGGCGTGCGGACCGCTTGGATGAACTTAGGTCCCGCAAACACCCTACGGCCATCCGGCTACTGCGGGCTACTGCTTTTCGCCACTGCTTCGGGGGACTTCACACCGCTTCATCTTGAAGTTTGAAAGTTCGCCGTAGTAAAGGCGATAGCGGCAATTTCCCTTGTAGAACGAGGTTCCCCGAAGCCTGGGGTTTAAGTCCCCCCTCTCCGCCAGATTTATCCCCCCACATCTTCATAAAGATGCGTCACGCACAAAGTGCGGGCTACTGTCCGGGCTAATATTTTCGTTTGGGTGTGTTCGTAGCCCGATCCAGTAGCCCGGGGTGTTGAGTGAAATGTTTTGTCGGCCGCGCTGAGAGGAGGGGACTGATCGGCTGCGACAGTCGTCCTGCTCCAGTGTTCAGCGCTCAACTCGCTGGCACGGCATATAAAGCGTGTGTGCGCGGCGGTGAGCAAAAACAAGGTAATGAAAACCGCATGGCACTCGAGAAGTGACGCATGAATCTCCCCAAACCCCAGTCGTGCTGAATGGGCTGTGACAGCTAGGTCCGCACCTCGGGAGCGCTCAAAGTGATATCGCTTTACGAAGTGGCCGTAAAGATCAAAGGGTTTTGGGTGGGTTGTGGGGTGGGTTGTGGGTATCGTTTCATACCCTCGCGAGGACGCAAAATGAACATACAATAACTGCCGTTTTCGAGGTCAAATAGGAAATACGTGAAATCTAAGTTGCAGCGAGGCCGTTACGCAGTTTTAGCTGCGTGTTCCAGTTGAGAAGAAAACAGAGAGGAAACTATGGTGAGACGGCGGAGATTCCAGTGTGCATTTGTCCTGATGGTTCGGAGCTTGATTCGTAGGATTTGCTTCGTGGGATGTGCAGCGTTGCTCATCGGCCTCGCCGGAACTCCTGTGAACGCTCAAAGCGACTCACCGAATGATGAGGGATACACGAAAAAGATTCGCGAGTATACGACAGAGCCGTTCTTTCTCACCAACCTGGTCGATCATCTCCCGGCCTCGGTGACAGTTCCGTCGCCAGAGAAAATCCTCGGGCACATCATCGGCGCCCCGGACGTCCTCACGTACTCGAAGGACATCTATGCTTACTACGACGAACTCGCCAAAGCCTCTCCGCGAGTCAAAGTCTTTCGCGTGGGCAAATCGGAAGAAGGACGTGACTTCCTGCTCGTCGCCGTCAGCGACGAAGCCAACATCACTCAACTCGACCGCTTCAAGGAAATTACCGGCAAGCTCTCCGACCCTCGCAAGCTCACCGACGCCGACGCCCAGCAACTTATTTCCTCAGGGAAGCCCTTCTATTGGGCTTCAGGCTCAATTCATTCACCGGAATCCGGTTCACCCGAAATGCTTATGGAGCTGACTTACCGCCTTGCCGTGGAGGATACGCCACTGATTCAAAACATCCGCAAAAACGTCATCTTCCTGATCACTCCGATCGTCGAAGTCGACGGCCACGACCGTATGGTGGACTGGGCTAACTACCGAAAGGCGTATCCCGATAAGCCACAGCCCGACCTGATCTACTGGGGACATTACGTTCAGCACGACAACAATCGTGACTCGATCGCCATGGGCCTGAAGTTGTCGCAAGTCATGATGAAGGATTTTCTCGAGTGGCATCCGCAGGTGCTTCACGATTTGCACGAGTCCATTCCTTATCTGTACGTTTCGACTGGCACGGGTCCTTATAACGCCTGGCTGGACCCTATCGTCGTGAGCGAGTGGCAGAAGATGGCATATTACGAGGTTGAACAACTTACGGAACGGGGCGTCGTCGGGGTGTGGACCCACGGCTTTTACGATGGTTGGGCGCCTAATTACATGTTTTACGTGGCCAACGGCCACAACTCCATCGGGCGCTTCTACGAAACCTTCGGCAATTTGTACCCAGAGACCGGAGAGCGTACACTGTCCGCGACGCAGACTTCCCGCGCGTGGTACCGGCCGAATCCCCCGCTTCCCAAGGTGCAGTGGTCGCTGCGCAACAACACGAACCTTCAGGAAAGTGGATTAATTCTTGCATTGGACTACATGGCCCAACATCCTAAAGAGTTCCTTAGCAATTTCTATCTGAAGAGTAAGCGCTCCGTTGCCAAGGCTACCGCGGAGGGCCCCGCGGCGTGGGCTATTTTAAATGACGGCCGCCGAGCTGCACTGGCTGCGCAACTTGCCAATCTGCTGCAAAGACAGGGGGCTGAAGTGCAAAAGCTCGAGGAAGACTTTGAGGTAAAGCAAGCTGACGCACCGCCGCAGGCCGGCGAAAGCGAATCCAAGACCGAGACGAAACCTGAGGAGAAGCCCAAGTCAGAAAAGCCCGACAAGGCCTCCGACAAAGCAAGAAACGAAACCACTGCCAAGAAAGAAGATACAAAGAGGATCAAAGTTCCGTTGGGCAGCTACATCATCCGCATGGATCAACCTTACAGTCGCATTGCCGATATGCTTTTGGACACGCAATACTACTCAACCTCGGACCCTCGTCCTTACGATGACACCGGATGGACGCTGGGGCCATTGCGCAACGTCAAGACTCTGAGAATCACCGACCTAGCCATCTTGAAGGCACCCATGACGCTCGTCGACTCACCCGCGCGTAATGCCGACTCCGGTGTTTCGCCTCCACACGCGGTTAAGGGCAAATCTCCCGGGGTAAAGTGCTACGTCATTCAAGCGAACGGCGAACCGAATCTTGCGACCCTGCGGTATCGCCTTAAAGACGCAAAGATTTTCGCGGCCGAGGGGCCATTCGACGCAGAGGACAGGAAGTTCGCCGCAGGCTCGTTCCTTCTTCCAGTCGAATCCAACTCGCCCGATCTAGAGCCGCGACTGCAAGAAGGTGCGCGTGAGCTGGGCATTGAAGTTGTGAGCGTCGCGCAAGAGCCGACGGTCGCACGCCACGAACTCGCGGTGCCGCGCATCGCGCTCTTGCACACCTGGATGAGCACGCAAAATGAGGGTTGGTTTCGCCTGGCGCTTGAAGAAACCGGCGTTCCCTACGCATACATTTCAGACACAGTGGTGCGCACCACTCCAAACTTGCGCGATAAATTCGACGTGATTCTCTTCCCACCCACTTTTTCCGATTTGCCCGAACTCTTAGCCGGTTTTCCCAAGCGTGTCTTGCCCGACGGCACGGATGGTGGCCCCATTCCCTGGCAAAAATCAGAGATTACTCCCAATTGGGGAGGTATCGACGAAGCTCCCGACATCCGGGGCGGGTTGGGTTTTGAAGGGGTTGCGCACCTGAAGCAATTCGTAGAAGCCGGCGGATTGTTCATTCCGGTTGCGTCAAGCACGCATTTACCGGTGGACCTGGGCGTGACCGATTCCGTCACCATCAAGCAGACGCCTCAACTTCAGGCGCGCGGAGCGATCCTACGAGCCAATGTTGAGGACGCCATGAGCCCGATTGCCTACGGCTACGACGAGTCCGTGGGCGTGTACTTCAATCAAGCGCCAGTTTTCAAGGTTTCCTTACCCGGCGGCGGCCTCCGCGACGAGGCCCAGGCCGCGACTCGTCCCAGTGGGCGCGGTTCTACAACCGATCCGGACATCCCGCAAGGGCGCGACTGGGCACGACCGGAACCGCCGCCGCAGCGGAGCCGTGCAGAAAAGGAGCTTTATGTCGACCCACAGTGGCGCGTGTTCTACAGCAGCACGATTCCGCCGCCGCCGCTTTATCCTCGTGTCGTACTTCGCTTTGCCGAAGAGAAGGATTTGTGGATCAGCGGCATGTTAGCCGGGGGCATCGATCTGGCCGGGGCCCCAGCCATCATCGACGTCCCACTCGGCCAGGGTCACGTGGTGCTTTTTGCCATCAATCCTATGTGGCGCCAGGAAACGCAGGGGAGTTTCATGCTCCTCCTCAACGCGGCGCTGAACTACGACCATCTGAATGCAGGTCGTAAAGCGCCTTTGCTCGCGGCAGTTCCGGCAACAAAATAGATCGATCCGCGCTCCGCCGCACTCGAAACAGTTCCGCGGTTGGGGCGACGCAAGTACGTTCAATGGATGCAGACATCCTCGGCCACTCCTCTCAACACAGAGTTGCGTTTGCTGATAAAATCGTGAGCATCCCGGGGCGCGATGAAATTCTCCGGTCCACTCGCATTTCTGACTCTGCTTTTTCTGGGGTGCATTTTGTCTGCGGCTCAAGGGCAAAATGAACCTCAAGCTCCAAAAAAAAAACGGTGACAATCAGACAGCTTCGCTGAAAGCCATTAACACACCAATGGCACCTTATCCCAAAGAAGCGGTTAAGAAAAGTCATCGAGGGAAAAGTCACGTCACGCATCGTGGTCGACGCAAAGGGGAGCGTGTCGCAGGCAGAAGTATAGAGCACTGGCCTCACTGTTAATCGATGGGTTGAGAGGAGCGGACGATGCGTGTATTCGTTGCAGGGGCAAGCGGAGCGATCGGCGAACCGTTAATTGCGGAGTTGTTGAAGCAGGGACACTCCGTAGTGGGAATGACAACGAGCGAAGCGCGGGCCAAGAATCTGGAGAGCCAGGGAGCCGAGGCAGTGATCGTGGACGCGTTCCATGCAGCGGAGGTGGAGGCTGCGCTGCGGCAGGCAAAGGCAGAAGTAGTTATCGATGAGTTGACCTCGCTGCCGAAAGAGCAGAGTGATATGCCGAAGTACGCAGCGGGTGACAGGAGGCTAAGGATTGAGGGCGGGGGGAATTTGTTTCGTGCGGCAATCGCGAGCGGCGTGCAGCGGTATCTACAGCAGTCGAGCGGATTCTTTTTGAAGGCGGCGGAAGGGACATTGGCGGACGAGTCGTCTCCGTTGGATATAAATGCGAGTCCGGGTGTCGCGGCGAGTGCGCGGACGTATACGGAACTGGAGGCACGGCTTTTCAGTTCCAGTGCAATTGAGGGTGTGGCCCTGCGGTATGGATTTTTCTATGGACCGAAGACATGGTACTACCCCGGCGGGGCGGCGGCGAACATGGTCATGCGGCAACAGAATCCGGTAGTGGGTAAAGGAGAGGGCGTGTCGTCGTTTGTGCATATCAGCGATGCAGCGGTTGCAACGGTCGCGGCGCTGACGGCGGAGCCGGGCGTATACAACCTTGTAGATGATGACCCTTCGCCACAAGCCGTATGGCTGCCTGCGTTTGCGAAGTTTGTGGGTGCTCCAGAGCCCCCGCATATGAGCGAAGCGGAGGTAAAGGCGATGGCGGGGGATGATGTGGTGTATTACGCGACGAAGCTGAGCGGGGCTTCGAATGCGAAGGCGAAGCGGGTTCTAGGGTGGAAACCAGGACGGTTGGAGTGGCTGGATGTGTAATTGAACCATATTATGGTTGGTCCATACGGGAGGGGTAATGAACACTTGGTTGCAAGATCTTTTCTACGCCTGGCGCATGCTTCGCAAGAACGCGTTGTCGACGGTAGTGATCCTGGCATCGCTGGCCGTTGGAATAGGTGCCAACTCGGCAATCTTTAGCGTGGTGGACGCGCTCTTGCTGCGTCCTTTGCCCTATCCACAGCCGGACCGGCTCGCGGCGGTGTGGCTGCATTCCCCGGCAATCGGCATTTTCCGTGACTGGCCGTCGCCCGGCCAATACATTGACGTCCAGAACGAGAACCATTCCTTCGAGCAGATGGCGCTCGCGCAAAGCCGCCCGTACACGCTGACTGGCCGCGAGCAAGCCGAGTTGGTTGACGGAATGCGAATGCAATCCAGCCTGCTGAAGATGTTCGGCGCAAAAGTTTTGCTGGGGCGGCTGTTGTTACCGGAGGAAGACAAACCCGGCAAACCGCCGATGGTTCTTCTCAGCGACCGGTTGTGGAAACGCCAGTTCAGCGCCGATGCCGAAATTGTTGGCAAGAGCATCACGCTCAATGGGAGCCCCTACACGGTCGCAGGAGTACTGCAGCGCGGATTCCTGATAAACGCCGAAGTGATGCCATCGGAGGGACCGATGGACAAGGTGGACGTGTTTCTGCCCCTGCCATTGGGAGCTGAGGCGGCACAAAGCAGGCGCGACGAAAACTACAACATCCTGGTGAAGCTGAAGCCAGGCGTTTCCATCCAACAAGCGCAGGCCGACATTGACGTGATTGCCAGCCGCATCCGCGAGAAGGACAAACGCGACAGCACCTTCGGCATGCACGTGGTGGGATTGCAAGAGCAGGTGGTGGGAGACGTTCGGCGGGCGTTACTGGTGCTGTTGGGGTCGGTGGCGCTGGTGTTGCTGATCGCTTGCGCCAACGTTGCGAACCTTTTGCTGACGCGTGCCACGGCGCGAGAGAAGGAAGTCGCGGTTCGAACGGCGATGGGTGCGAGTTGGCAGCGTTTGGCACGGCAATTACTGACCGAAAGCATTTTCTTGGCGGTGCTTGGCGGCGCCGCAGGACTGTTGGTCGCTCGCGTGGGTTTGTACGTGGTGCGCGCGATGAATCCTGGGAATATTCCGCTGCTGGAGGACGTCGGAATCAGCGGAGCCGTTCTGGCGTTCACGTTCGGCGTTTCGCTCATCACCGGCGTCCTGTTCGGCGTAGCGCCTGTTTGGCGCGCGATCAAGTTGGATCCGAATTCCTCGCTAAAGGCCGGCGGGCGCAGCGGACAGAGCGAAGGCGGCCTATATCTGCGGCGGCATCGTTTGCGCAGTTTGCTGGTGGTTTCGGAATTGGCGCTTTCGCTGATGCTGCTGATTGGAGCGGGACTGCTGATTCGTAGCTTTGTCCGGCTGCAGAACGTCAGCCCTGGCTTCACGACAGACCGCGTGCTGACCATGCAGGTGGCCGCCGCCGGCGCGAAGTACCACGACGATAAACCTGTCGCAGCCTTTTATCGCGAAATTGAAGGCAGGATTAAGCACCTACCAGGAGTGGTGGCTGAGGGCGTGGTTTCGGTCTTACCGCTCACGGGATCGGTAGGATGGGGAGGCATCAACGTGGAAGGTTACACGCCGTCTCCAGGGCAGGAATTGCAAGTAGATCTGCGCAATGCGAGCACGGATTATTTTCGGGCTATGGAAATTCCCCTGATCAAAGGCCGGTTTTTCTCGGAGCACGACACCGTCGAGATGCCCAGAGTGGTCATCATCGACGATAGATTCGCGCAGCGCTTTTGGCCCAACGGCGATGCCGTCGGTAAACATCTGTGGTTCAATCCGCAAAGACCGATCACGATTGTCGGCGTTGTGGGAACAGTGAAGCAATACGGACTTGAGGTTGACGGCAAGATCGCGACATATTTTCCGCAGGAGCAGGATCCATCGAATGGCATGTTCCTTGTGGCGCGCACATCCACCGATGCGGCTGGATTGACCTCCGCAATTGTCGGGGAAATTCATGCGGTTGATCCGTCCGTTGCCGTTTACGGAATCCGTACCATGCAGGAGCGGCTCTACGATTCGCTGGCGCGCCAACGCTTCTCCAGCACGATGCTGGGTGCCTTCGCGGCGTTCGCGATGTTACTGGCGGCCATGGGCCTCTATGGTGTGATGTCCTACCTAGTTACGCAAAGCACGCACGATATTGGCGTCTTGATGGCATTAGGAGCGCTTCCTGCCGACATTATCAAGTTGGTGGTGCGACAAGGAATGGAACTGGCGGTTATCGGAATCGTGGCTGGCATCGTCGGCGCGGCGTTATTGAGCCAAGTAATGTCCAGCATGTTGTTCGAGGTAAGCACGAGGGATGCAAGCACGTTCGTCGCAGTGCCTGCGCTGCTGGCGGTTGTAGCGTTCGTCGCGACGGCGGTTCCGGCATGGCGGACGACCCGAGTCGATCCAATGGCAGCGTTGCGGGAAGAATAGTGGTGGGCCTGGCGACTTCGTCCAATTCGTGGGATTGGATCGTCGATAACTTGTGTGTGGGCCAGAAACGACGTTTGAAGAGATCCGTGGCGATGTCATCGAAGCGGACTTCTGGAGAATTAAGTGTTGCGGCCCCTTGGGGTGCTGGCAACGGACAGAGTCCGGACGCCCCGTGTGGAGAAAAGTTCCAGCAGTCTGTCTGCCGGGAGATGCGTAATCGGGACCTCGCGCGAGCAGGCTCACTCTGAACCTTTTTTCATGATCTTGTATAAATAGACGAAATCAGCCTGGCCCTTGCCAGTCTTGATCGCCTTGTCAATTAACGAAAGCTGAGGATCGGCGAAGCTGTGGTCCACACCATGCTTTCTGCACCACTTAATCAACTCTCTTGGGCATGCAGCATAGGCGTCGAGCGAAGCCTGGGTGTTGTCGTAATCTTGTGCTCGAATCGTTCCGAGAAAACCGGAGAGGACCGTCTCCAGAACTGGCAGCAAGCTCTTGATAGACTGCATGTATCCTTCGACGGGCAGATTCTCCGTTTCATAGACAATGAATCCCTGGAGAAACCTAAACATCGCGCCCACGCCAAAGGCGAGGGCAGCCATGTCGAGTGCCGAAGCGTGGCCGGATTTCCTTTCCAACGAACATGGCATTGTCGCCGAAGGCGAGCAGGATTGCCTTCACGCGATTGAATAGTTCATCGGAGCCTGAATACAGAGCAATGACTTGCGGTTTCCCGATGTCGATCGGATTGCCCAGAATGGCGTCGTCGAGGTATTCGATCCCATGCGGCTGGGCCCAGGATTCCATCTCCCGGGCCTCATCGGGGGTTCCGGTGGTCAATTGAACGAGGATCTTGCCGCGGAGCGCAGACTCAATCTCCGTGTGCCGCAGCAATTGCGTGGTCGAGTCGTAGTTGCTGATGTTGATGACTACTACGCCGGCCTTTTTACGGCCCCTAGAATGCTTGGTGCAACGTGCAGGCCAAGCTTAGCCAGCGCCTTTGCCTTTGCGGGCGTGCGATTCCATACCGTGGTGGCAAAACCCTTCTTGAAAAGCGCAGACGCAAGGGCAGAGCCCATGCGACCTGTCCCGATAACAGCGACTTTCTGATTCATAGCGCCTCCTGCGGACCAACAAATCAACTCGTCGATTTCGATTGAAAAGTGGCAGAGGATTCCGTGACCGGAATCACCTTGCCGTGTTCAAAAAAGGCGCGTAACTCCTTCCACGAGAAGGCCGGTGAGTGTACAGATGAATTTATGCTTGTGCGTGGCGATGCCGCACGGGCCCCCACAGTTCGGGATCGATTCGCGCCAGGCGTGCCAGTGTCGGCCCATCGTGTCGATCGGTGAGCTTGTGTCCTTTGGAAATCACGTTTCCATTTACCCGAACAGTGCTAGTCTTTTTGATAGCCGGTCTCCTTTTCATTGTGCCTCGAGCACGTCGAACATTGGGAGCGTATCGCATCCCGCGGGAGACCGGCCATCTCATCCTATCTGTGGCTAAGGCTGCTGGAGTAGAACGAAACTAGTTTCGCACAAGGGTCAGTGCAGGCTCTGGTGATGCAGAGCCGGCCATGCTGGCGCGACTGGACGATTACGCTTCATCTCTAACAATCTTGTCGGATGCCGTATCGTTTGGATAGTTGAAGAAGAGTTGATTGCCGTCGGGATCATCGACCACCAGAAGCCGGTAGCCCCACGAACCCTCCTTGACCGAAACGCCCTTGGCCTCGAGTTCCGCGCGCAGCGCGTCCAACGCGGCGATTGAGGCCTCAGGGATCTCCGGCTCGACATTAACGGAAATGAACATCAGCCCCTTGCCAATCTTCTCCGGCCACGTGTCCGCCAGGATAAGCGAGCAGCCCTGCCGCTCGACCTGCGCAACGCGCGCTCTGCCGTCCTCCCCGTAGCGCCAGGGGCTCGTGAAGCCGAGGCGGTTAACGTAAAAGCGGAGCGAGTCCTCAACGTCGGTCACGTGTAGGACGGGTCGCGCGAACCAGTGTGTCATAAGGCCATATATCCTCGAATGAAGAGAACTTTTTCTTGTGCCTTGAATTCTACGCCTATCTTTGACGCTCAGTCAGAAGCCGCGAGAGCGAATCAGGTTCAGATCTGTAGCGACTGCTTAGTCCTATCTCGTCAGATTTTGAGAGACGAAGCGCAAAGAAAAGACTCTAAAGCGCGATAACACCTGGGAAGTGAATGTATAGGTCGAGGGAGAAGCGTTTGGAGTAAAAAAGCTGAACTCAGCGGACGCTGATCCAGAGACAGCAAGGAGGCTCCCCCTTGGAACCTATGAATTACATCGGACTGGATGTGCATAAGGGCGGAAGTACTGCTCCGTTAACGTGTGCAAGCCACGCGCAGGCAAAAAAACTCGCTCCAACATCGTTATGGAGCGATTGCGGGTCATCACGTCTCAGCCAACTTACTTTTTCATCTTCGACTTGAAAGATTTTCCAATCGTAACCACACAATTCATCGCGGTTTCACCCAGCCGCAACAACCGCCGATATACCTTCCCACCCGGGAGGATTTTGCCTTATGACCACCAAGAAATTCTTTTCGATTGGTACTACTCTTTTGTTCCTGACCGCGACGTGGGCACCCGCCTCGCCTGCGCAAGGTTGGGGGAATTCTAACAACGGGATTCGTCACGTCCTGCTCATCAGCATCGACGGGATGCATGCCGTGGATTATTTGAATTGCTCGCAAGGCTTGCCGGGCGTGAACAGCGGTGAACCCTACTGCCCCAATTTGGCGGCGCTCGGTGAAACCGGCGTCAACTACCGCGACACTTCCACATCGAAGCCGTCCGACTCTTTCCCCGGCTTAATGGCGCTGATGACCGGTGGCTCCCCGCGTACGGTCGGCGCCTTTTATGACGTCGCCTACGATCGCACCTACGATGCGCCCATCAACACCACGGGCAACGGAGTGGCGGGCACAGGTCCGGGCGGCTGCACCCCCGGTAAGCCGGGCACTGGATCGACGACCGAGTTTGACGAAGGAATCGATCTGAATCAGCTGGCACTGAATGGCGGTGCTCCTGCCGGAGTCGACGGTGGCATTCAATCAATCGATCAGACCAAGCTCGACCGCGATCCCAGCAAGGGTTGCGCGCAGGTCTACCCCTGAGATTTTGTACGCACCAACACCATTTTTGGCGTCATCCACGGGGCCGGCGGCTACACGGCGTGGTCTGACAAGCATCCTGCGTATTCTTCGGTATCCGGTCACGGCAGCAATGGGAAAGCGATCGACGATTACTATGCACCCGAAATCAACTCCATTCCGGTAGCTCTTCCCGGCGTCAGCGCTCAGGGTGTGAGCTGCTCTCTGCTCCCCGATCAAACCGCAGTATCTTCCTCGAATTCTTGGACGGACAGCTTCCAGAACATTCAGTGCTATGACCAGCTCAAGGTCAATGCCGTCCTGAACGAAATCGATGGCAAAACGCACAACGGCTCCGGCAACGCTCCTCGTCCCGCGATTCTCGGCATGAATTTCCAGGTCGTCAGCGTGGGACAAAAACTCATTGAGAAGTCACTCGGCCACACCGGCGGCTACGAAGACTCCACCGGCACGCCCACTCCCTACCTGCTCAGTGAAATCCAGTTCGCGGATGCCTCGATCGGCGATATGATCAGCGCACTCAAGAAAAACGGCATCTATGACCAGACGCTGATCATCATCACTGCAAAACACGGGCAGAGCCCCATCGATTCTGCGCGCTACTTGGGCATCTCCAATTCGACGAATGACCCAATCTCCACTTCCCCTGCTACCATCCTGGATAACGCGGGCTGCCTGCCATATTCAGAATCACCCTCGAATCCCACTGGCATCGGGCCAACCGAGGACGACGTCTCCTTGGTTTGGCTTAACAGCAGCTGCACTACGGCAGATGCGGTCAGCCTCCTGCGCTCGACCTCTCCCACGACCAGCAATGTGGCCGGGATTGGGGAAATCTTCTCAGGGCCCATCCTCCGGACATACTTCAATGCACCTGGTTTGCCATCGGCAGGCGATCCGCGCACTCCGGACATCCTCACCACTCCGAACATCGGCGTGACTTACTCTGGCAGCACCAAGAAGCTTGCCGAGCACGGCGGTTTCTCCCGAGATGATACCAATGTGATATTGCTGGTCTCCAATTCTTGCTTCAGCAAGAAGACCGTGACCAGCACCGTCGAAACCCTGCAAGTGGCACCCACGATCCTTAAGGCCTTGGGGCTCGATCCGGATGCGTTGGATGCGGTTCGAGCCGAAGGCACCCAGGTTCTGCCGGGTCTGCCCTTCTCCAACCAGTAGTAGCGAGCGGTGGCTCTTCGGGGCGCCCGTTTTTTAATTCGTGATTGCCTTCCTCCCTACCGGAACGAAGTCGGCGTCCTGTTCCATCGGCTTTTCGAAGCTCAATAGCCCGGCCTACCGGTGCCTCTAGCAACGCTGCAAGCGAAGCCTCGCGGCGTCACCTGCAAGAATCGAGGCTGGGATGGATTCGTTGCTCATTTCCCAGAATCGTCGCATCCGCGTGGAACGTGCTGCGTAGGCTATAATTACGGGCACAGCTCCCTTGCCTATATGCGTTTCCTCGGTTCAGGATTAGAAATAGCGCATGTTCTCGAGATCGGAAATTATCCCCGGGCCTGTTGGTTTCCATCCCAGCCGTTCCTGTGTCAGCGCGCTCGAAGCCGGTATGTCGAAACCCACGAACGCCGAGAGCCAGCCAAAGTGTTCGCCTGCCTGCTCAGGGGAGATGGAGACCGGCGGCAGCTTTAGGCCGCGGCCGATCGTCTCAGCCATCTCTCGAAGCGGCACTCCCTCTTCGGCAACCGCATTATAACGGGCCCCTGCCGAACCCTTTTCCAGCACGAGCCTGTAGAGATGGGCGCAATCAAACAGGTGCACCGCCGGCCAGCGATTGAGCCCGTCGCCGACAAACGCCGAGACACCCTTCTCGCGGGCCACCGCGATCAGGTAGGTGATGAGACCTTGCTTGACGGTGTCGTGGACCTGCGGAAGGCGCACCACCGAAACGCGGAGGCCCCGCGCCGCCAGTGCGGCTGCTGCCTCTTCCGAAACTACACGAGGGATGGGAGAGTTCGGCGCATCTGCCTCGGTCGAAGGGCGCCCCGGCGTCCAGGCCATCCCGGTCCCGGACGTGATCACCAGGGGGCGGTCCGAACCAGCGAGCGCGGAGCCGAGAGCCTCGATGGCGCGCCTGTCCATCTCACAGTTCGCCGCGAATTTTGAGAAGTCGTGATTAAAGGCAAGGTGAATCACGCCATCTGACGGCTCCGCTCCACTGCGCAGGCTTTCGAAGTCTTCCAGATCACCTCGATGCACCTGAGCGCCGACGGCGAGAAGAGCGTTTGCGCCCGCATCGGAGCGAGCGAGACCCAGCACCTGATGACCCGCGGTAAGTAATTCACGCACGATCGCTGAGCCAATGAAGCCTGTTGCTCCCGTAACAAACACTTTCATAGATTGCTCCTTCGTATCAAAGTTGATTTAAACACCACATGACTAAAACGATTCTCCGACGAGTTGTTCACTTTTCTTCCAGAGGGCTTCGGCTGTGTTTGGGTCGAGCGCGTAGGCGCGCACTCCTTCGCTGACACCGCTGATGCTTACGTGCTCCGCGACCAGCTGGCCGACATGGCAGTTTTCGCAATAGCGGCCGCCGATTTCGTCAGTGGCGGCAACAACACCGGCCCATACCGAAGTTGCAGCTCCTTGAGAAATGGTCTTCCACTGGAAGGGTGACTTACCCTCTGCAGCAAGCTGCTTGGTCATCTGCTCAATCATGCTTTGAATCCGGACCGGGTCGATGTAGCGACCGAGCTCGGTCTGTATGACTCCAGGATGCACAGCGGCTGCACGTACGCCACGGTTACGGTGCCGCTGGTCGAACGCAACAGCGAAGAGGATATTCGCGGTCTTGGATCGGCCATAGGCAATGAAGGGGTCATAGGGCGTGCGTTCAAAGTTGGGATCGTCGAGGTCAACACTGGAGAAGCGCTGAGCAGCAGAAGACAAGTTGATGAGGCGCCCTCCTTTGCGGATAAGAGGAGCGATGCGGTTGACGAAAAGAAAGTGACCGAGATGATTTGTGCCGAACTGCGTTTCGAAGCCATCCATCGTCAAACTAAACGGTGTGGCCATGAGGCCTGCATTGGCGATCACCACGTCAAAGGGTTCCTTTTTTGCCAGCAGCTTATCGGCGCAAGTGCGCACATTTTTGAGGCTGGCGAGATCAAGTTCAATGAGCTCGAAGCTGCCGCCGTTGGCTGCCGCGGCCTTTCGCACTTCCGTAGTTGCCGCTTCGGCCTTAGTCAAATCGCGCGCCGCGCCCACAACCTGCGCGCCGTGCGAGGTAAGAGAGCGTGCGGTCTCCACGCCGAGGCCGGCCGAAACGCCCGTGACGAGGATTCGCTTACTATGCAGCTTCACGCCGGACAAAACGTCTTCCGTAGTTGATGTCGCCCCAAATACTTCAACCATTGTTTCCTCCTGTATTGGCCCGTGCGAATTCGGTACCTTCGTAAACCGATATTGACGAACCGCCCCAACTTCGATAAAACGGAGAGTGTCTCCGCAATAGCTTAGATAACCGGAGACTCTCTCCTGTTACAAGGTTTTTTGGATATGCCCAGGAAGCGTTCACAACCCGCTTGGCGAAAGCCGCGTACGGATGCGCAACGGAATCGCGAGCGTATTCTGCAAGTGGCGAAGGAGGCGTTCACCCGGTCAGGAGCAAGCACTAGCTTGGACGACATCGCCAAGCAGGCCGGTGTCGGAGCGGGAACTTTGTATCGCCACTTTCCTACGCGCGATGCCCTTCTCGAGGCGGTCTATCGCACTGAGGTTGAAAAGCTAGCTGCAGCCGAGCGGAAGTTCGCTCAGGCCATGCCCCCGATCGAAGCATTGCGAACCTGGATGTTGTTGTTCGTTGACTACATCGCCGCGAAGCACATTATTGCTCCCGCACTAAATACGTACATAGGAGGTCCCTCGAAACTGTATGAAGGTTCCCGGGACCAGATCCGCGGGGCGATTGATGCGCTTGTGAAGCGGGCCATCGAAAGCGGCGATATCCGTAAAGACCTCGACCCATTCGATCTACTTCGGGCCTTGATCGGGGTGTCCAATGTGGCGTCCGGACCGGACTGGCAGCAAAGCGCCCGTCGTCTTGTGGACATCCTTATCACGGGTTCACGGCCAAGCAAATAGCCCGGTGGTTGCCCTGCTAAGGCAGAGTCGAATTTGTGCCAACTCCCCGATCTCGTATCCTTATATCCCTATATAGGGATACGAGTCTAGAACCTGAGGAAAGCAAAGTCGTTCTATAGCTCATAAAATGGCTTGTTGATTCCGAACACCGCCGCGTCTGGAGCTATTGGTGTACGAGCCGGGGAGTTTCACGCGGGGCTCGAGTACCGTGTTTGATTGTATGTGTTATGAGAACGCGTCTGGCTGAGGGACGCGAGTGGCACCCGCCTTCGAAGTCCAGCATATATCTGCGAGTGGCTCGCGAGACAAACCGTTGCGCCAGAGTCTCAGGATTAAATCGCAACAAAAAACGCACCGAACTCCGTGGTAAAGAGGCGCTGGATTACTTTCGCTCGCCGGAATCCCGCTTTTTGCTAAACTTGCTCTCAGCATGAGCGGTATTTCCAGGCGCGCAATACTTAAGGCGGTCGCATCGGAAATGGCCGCGGTTTCTTTGGCCTCCTCTGTTTCATCGGCGAAGGAAGACCATCCTATGCCACGCAAAGGACGCATCCGGCAGTCCGCCTCCCGCTGGTGCTATAAGCAGATTCCCCTGGATGAATTGTGCGTAAAAGGCGCGCAGATGGGCCTGAAAGCTATCGATCTGCTCAATGAAGACGAGTGGGAAGTACCGCGCCGCTATGGATTAATTTGCAGCATGGGCTACGGTGGCGGCGGAGAAATTCCCAGCGCCATGAACCGCCTCGAGAATCACGCGAAAATCGAAGAAGCCTTCCGAAGGTCCATTCCACTGGCTGCGAAACTTGGCGTGCCGAACATCATTACCTTTTCCGGGAACCGGGCAGGCATGACGGACGACGAAGGCGCCAAAAACTCAATCATTGGCCTGAACCGCGTGAAAAAAATCGCCGAAGATCATGGCGTCACAATTTGCATGGAACTTTTGAATAGCAAGGTGGATCACAAGGATTACATGTGCGATCACACCGCGTGGGGTGTGCGCGTAATGCAAGAAGTGAATTCACCCCACGTGAAGCTTTTGTATGACGTGTATCACATGCAGATTATGGAAGGCGACCTGATTCGCACCAGCACTCAGAACATCAACTGGATCGGTCACTTCCATACCGGCGGAGTGCCCGGACGCCATGAGCTCGACGATACCCAGGAAGTGCAGTGGGATGGCGTGATGCGAGCCATCGCCGTAACGAACTTTGCCGGCTACGTGGCCCACGAATTCATCCCAACGCGCGATCCGCTCACTTCGTTACGCGAAGCGGTAGATCTGTGTGATGTCTGAACAGAGATAGAACAGCGGCAATGCCGTTGCCTTAAGCCATCCAGGAAATAATCTGCGGAAGCGTAACGCTTGAAGTGGACACCGTTCCACGAGGCGCGGACGGAGAAATCGCCACGGCCTCCTTATGATTTTCAAACCACACCAAAAATAAAGACGCCTCCGAGCCCGCCAAGCGCTGCTGATTGATCCAGTTGTAATAGGCGCCCATGTCCGCATCCAGCAGGGAGCCCATTGGATCCAATTCCACCGGTCCCTGGCTCGGCGACAGAAGTTGATTCATCGGCTTCTGGCGTTGTCGCGGCGCAAAGCGAACCAACAAAGTAAGTGGCTGAGCGCGGCGCAGCGCTTCACGAGCAGTCCATTGGACGAAACTGGTGCTGAAAATCTGCGTACCCGAGCCCTCGGTCAACAGCTTCACCTGAAAATGCGCAAGCACTGGATCAACGGATTTGCTCATTCCCAGTTCTTCAGGACGCATTCGCGCCATGACCGTACGCAACGCCTCCGGCCCCATTCCTGTTTTCTGCGTCTCTGCTTGCATTTTTGCAAGCAGTTCAGCGCGCACAGGAGCCAACGCATCGTAGGAGACGCAGGTAATCGCCGGATCGTGAGAAAGCTCCCGCCCCCCTTCCACGTACCAATGTGCGTACGGAATTGGATTTGCTTTATTTCGAGAAGCTACCGCCTCCAGCAAACCGGGAACACCATTTTCAGGATTAACACCACTGAAATACACACCATGAGGACGCAGTTTTCGAAAGAGCGTTCCTTCCGAAGTATCCACTCCTTGTCCGATAATCGCGATGCCAAGCCGCGGCACAGGTGAAGTTTCGGGCGGGATTGTGACACGCAAGCGTTCTGCATACGCGAGTGCGGCGTTGCGGAAAGCGTCCATCTGGTGCGTGGTCCAAAGGTGAGCGGAGAGTTGCTCCACAAACTGCGCGGGAGAGTTCACCCAATCCATTTGTTCAAGCTTCGAAGAAACTTGAATTTCGGAAAAGCTGCTGAACCAACTCTTGGTGTCCTGCTGAGAAAGGGAATGCAAACTCGCGAGTTCCTTCTCCAAGGTCTTGCGTTCCGCGGGAAACTTGAAGTCGTATTCAATCACTTCCCGCAACAGATTCGGCAAAAAGCTCAGTGGCAGCCGTTGGAAGGTCCCGAGATACTCCACGGCGAGCTTCCGGGCCTCCGGAGCATAAGCGTCGAATTGTTCGGGTTTGAGATCCGCGGGGAGCATGGCGATTACAACAGCTCCGGAATTGGCTTGCCGTGCGCAAGCGAAGGCGAAAATCCCATCATCGAGCCGATTGTAGGCACAAGGTCGGTGCTTTCCAGTCGTCGGTCGAACACCACGCCTTGCCGAATACCGGGTCCTAGTGCCATCATCCACGTCGTCCGGGACAACGCGTCTCCGGTACGATGGTGCTGAAAACCGTTGCCACCCGCGTCTTCGTCCGCGTCCCGCCCAAAGTCCGGCAGGATGAACAGCGTGGTCTTGCCGGCATATTCCGGGTCGGACTCAATGGCCTTCCAAAGTTCTGCGCACAGGCGATCGGTCCGCCGTATACCCTCGATGTACAACGAATAAGCCCCCGCGTGTGCAATATCGATGTCGTGCATGGTCACCCACAGCAGGCTGGGCGCCAGTTGCTTCATCAGTTGACGCACGAGGTAAACGGAAAGTTCGTCCGGGCTCGACAATGTGCGGGCGTGAGTTTTGAAATCGTCCACGGAAATCTTCAGCAGGTTTTCCATCTGCGCCAGTTCAAACGTGTTTCCGCTGAGTTCCGGCGCGAACAGTGGAGTCTCATAGCTGTCGCGCAGCAGGTGGCCGTAGTCCGCGCTGCTGGTTGTGGCTGCCGACAAAAGATATTTTGGCAAAATGACTCTGGCGCCCCATCCCGGCCCAAACGAGCGATTATCGCTTTCTCCGATGCGGTTGAAACCGTTGCTCGGAGCGACCACCCAGGCATCTGAAGCGGGCCGCTTCAAGTCTTTGCGGAAATACTCAAAAACAGTCGGCGATTCCGGAGGAAGCGAAGCGAAATTATTTATGGTTTCGTAAACGCCAGTCGCAAGACTTGCGGTCGCCACATAATGGCCCAAAATCCCGCGATTCACGACTTGCGTAAAAAATGTGGACTGGGGGATCAACTCGTGCACCAGGTGAGGAATATTCTCCTGGCCTTCCGGAGCAAAGGTCTCTTGATCGCGCGCGCCACCACCAAACGTAATCACCACAACCTTCCTCTTCGATAGAGGAGTTGCCGCATAGGCCAGCGGACGGGCATGCAGCAACGTAGTTCCGAGAGCCAACCCGGCCGAAGCGCGCAGAAATTCGCGGCGGCTGAAGGCAAGTTGCTGGGAGAGTTCTTTAGAAGCAGTTGAGGTCACACGGAACGGCCCGGGAAAACCGTTCATGGCGGTAACTGGCGAGCGCGAGTTCATAGAAAACTCATCGATTTCCGTCCAAGCTATGCTCCAGTAAAACCAAAGTCAAGACGTACGCGCGATCGAGCGAAATAAAATTCACGGCTTCGCCTGCGCATCCTGCTTTTCGGAGTAAACGAATTGCCGTACTTCCGCCCGCTGTTTATCGAGGTCCGACAGGTGCTGCTCATTCAGCTGCTGGTAAACCTCGAGCTCTGCCTGCGCTCGGTCCTTTTCCCCCAGGTGAACATAAGCTTGTGCCAACCGGTAGTGGGCGTCCGCCAGATCTGGATTGAGTTCGCGCGCTCGCACATACTCCGGAATAGACTCCTCATACTTGCGCTGGTCCGAATAAAGGTTGCCCAGTTGAAGGTGGGCCTCCGCCAGGCCAGGCTCAAGCGCAATCGCCTTTTTTAGCAGAGTTTCGATTTGCCCCAGATCGAGATTCGGGTCCTGGGACCTCTTGCCCTTCCAAATGCTCATCGCGTAGTAATACACGGCCTGCCCGCTCTGCGGCTGAAGTTCGGAAAACCTTCGAAAGCACGCAATGACCTCGTCGACCTGGTTTGGCGAGCTGTCGAACGCGCGGGACAGAAACGCGTAAGCACGAGGGTCCTTCGGGTCCAGTTCAGCCCCACGCACCAAAGACTTCACCGCCTCGTCATACTTGCCGAGGGAGTACAAAGCCATCCCCAATCCAATGGCCAAGCGCGGCGAATTCGGGTAGCGCTTCCTACCTTCCCGGAAAACCTCAACAGCGGGCTCAAGGGTGCGATGGATCAGCAACTCGCTTCCCCAATCGAAAATATTGTTCTCGCTGGGCTCCATGTGCGCGGCAGTCTGGAATTCGTTGGCGGCGCCCACGAAGTTGCCATCCTTTTCTTCCACCTCAGCCAGCAGGTTGTGCAATTCGGCCGTGTCCTTCCGAGTTTCCAGATCCTGAATCAACTTTCGCGCGTCCGCCGTCCGCCCGGTCAACAGGTAGTCCAGAGACAGGTCGTAACCGTTGTCATAAGAGGAGGGATCAATCTGCTGCGCGCGCTCGAGAAACGGCAAGGCTTCAGCATCCTTATTGGAGTGCACGTAGAATTCACCAAGGTTGTGGTTGGCATCGTAGTCCCCGGGGCTGAGCGCGGCGGCTTTTTTGAACTGCTGTTCCGCCAGCTCCGTTTTCCCGAGCCGCAGCAAATTGTTCGCATAATTGGTCCGTGCCGAAGAGGAGTCGGGCTTCAGGCGAACGGCTTTTTCCAAATGGTCGTTTGCCTTGTCGTTTCGCGATTGGGCCGCATAAACCAATCCCAGCAGCTCCTGCGCTTCGAAACTATCCGGGACCTCGCGCACAATCTTTTCAAGTTGCGCAGCCGCTTCCGGATATTTTCCACCCTCGTATTTCGCCACGGCGTCCTTGAATTCGCGGTCGAGATCTTGATTTTGAGCTACCAATCGAGGAACTGCGATGACCCATGCCGCGAGGGTCAGCACTGCACACGCCATAGAGCAATACCTTCGAGTCACAATATTTGGATGGTATCACCGCTCCGTCACAGAGAATCAGGCCTGCGCAGGCCGACCAAGGGCGCTTCGAGAAAAGCGCCCTTGCCGGTGGGGTGTAAGGGTCGACTACCAGATGAATTTCAGAGCGAACTGGATCTGCCTCGGATCGTACGGAGAATCGCGGGTCGAGCCGATTTCACCGAACGTCGAGCTATTGTAATTTCCCGACCCGGCGATTGCTATGACGCCATTACCGCCGAAACCGGGAGCGCTAAAGTTTGGATGGTTGGTTATGTTAAAGAACTCCGTGCGGAATTGCAGATATCGGGTTTCCGTAATCGGGAAGTTCTTGAAGATAGAGAAGTCCAGTCTGTGATAACCCGGGCCCGGAACTTGCGTGAGTCCCCCGAGCGCGGCAATTCCGGTCAAGGGCATGCATCCTGTCGGATTGTTGACTTCAGGAGCGCCGCCGGCTCCAAGAACACACGGTTGTACGAAAGCCTTGGGATTCCCGAACCAGCTTAGCAAACCGTTCTGGTCCGTATGTAATCCAAGATCGAGCGGTTGCCCTGGAACTTTAAGAACTCCGCAGCCAAGACCCGACGCAGTTGAGGTTGGGCAAGCAAGGCTTATAGGCTGGCCGTCTTGCAGCGTTAGGATCCAGTTTATAGCCCAACCGCCCACCACTTGGTTTTTCCATCCCGAGGCGTCTGACGCAAATTTCTTGCCCTTGCCGATGGGAAGTTCATAACCGCCGCTGAAGTGGAACACATTGCGTATGTCGAAGGGAGCCAAGCCATAATCAGCCTGGATTCCCATGCCGGGAACATAGGGAGCTCGATAACCTTGCAAGCTTCCATTATTCAAGAGGTCATGTGCATCCGTCATTGTCTTCGAGTACGTATAGTTCGCTAACAGATTTAGTCCGCCACCGAATCGCTTTTCGATCTGGGTTTGCAGTCCGTTGTAGCCGCTGTTTCCTTCCGTCTGCGCTTGGCTCCCTCCAAAACCGAAATCCGGGAAGGGCACAAGGGTAGCTTCCGCGGTATTCACGGGAGCGACGGTAGAAGGTTCATTGTTGTTCGGGAAGACCTCTAAATGCCGCGCCTGAGAGGAAACATAGGCCGCCTGCACCGCGATGGTCGGACTCAGTTGATATTGCAGCGTCAAGTTGCCACCCATCGAGTAGGGTGTCTGGTAATTGAACTGAATTCCGCGCAATTGCAGTCCGCTCGCATTTACTGTGAGCGGGTTGAGCGACGTGCACGAAAAGCCGGTTTCAAACGTAGCCACGTTTCCGGGACCAGCCGTGCTGCAACCAGGGAATGTAATCGGCGTCACCGTGTTCGCCGGCACGAAGTTGAAATCGAATTGGAACGGATAGCTTTCGCCAAGATTCGGAGAGTATCCACGATTCTCAAATCCGTCGTAGAAGATGCCCCACCCGCCTCGAACCACTAACCGTGGAGTCAGTTGGTAGGCAAAGCCGAGCCGTGGTGCAAAATTGGTCTTTTGTGAGTTTCCAAGTCCGCCGCCGTAGGCGTTCGTGATGGCCAATTTAATTCCGTCTTGCGTTAGCAACGACAGGAAACTGGGCGACAGATTATTTGCATTTGGTCCCTTAGGAATCAGATAAGTCGGTCCGTCGAGGGGACCACCGGACGGAATAAAGTTTGCCTGATTTCCATGCAGGTCGGACACCAGCCCGAAGAAGTCATAACGCAGCCCCAAGTTGATGGTCAGTTTGGAAGTGATCTTCCAATCGTCATTGGCATAGCCGCCGTAATAGTTCTTTCCGTCGTCCGTCAGAAATATGTTGGACACGTAAACGTCGCTCGAGCCTCCGACGTAATTAGGGCCCCCGACCGTCGAAAGGGTCGGAGTCAACAGGAAGTCCACGCGACCAGTGTTGCCGGAAGTACCGGCTGGGATGTCCGTGAAAGCGCCGTTGTAATCGTATTCACCATGAGACCAGGGCGGCTGCAAGGTCGTAAACTTCACGTGCTGCCACTCAAATCCCATTTTGAATGTGTGCTTGCCGTAAATCTTGGTCACGTCGTCCGTCAGCTGCAAGGTTTGGCTCGTCTCGTTCGAGGGCAAGAACGAGTTGCTTCCTAGGGTAGAGAGACCATTGATTCCGAACGCGGGAAGGCCTCCGTTCAAATTGCCTTGAGGCACGTCCTGGATCCCGTACTCCGCCGGTATGCCAGTTTCGCTGGCCACCGGTCCGGAGCGCGTAG
The DNA here is from genome assembly GCA_963790355.1 of Candidatus Acidiferrales bacterium. Classification (GTDB taxonomy): domain Bacteria; phylum Acidobacteriota; class Terriglobia; order Acidiferrales; family UBA7541; genus Acidiferrum. Next base: position 1,511,032 of record CAWBOF010000004.1, on the reverse strand, counting down.
TGTGCAGGTAGTTAAAGCCGATGCGCGCCTCATTGATCAGCGTAGGCGAAAATGTATGGGTATAGCCAAGAGCTGTATTCTGCGCCAGCGCGGTCTGATTGCCCTGCTGGAACGCGCCGCCATCCGCAACGCCGCCGAAGATACCAGGGATAAATTGCGGATCGTCTACATAGTCAAAGCGGAAGAAGAGTTGATTGTGTTCATTGAGGTTTGCATCCATGCGGGTATCAAAGCCGTTACGGTGCTCGTCCAATTTCGGGGAATTCGCATAATTGCTGAACAGGTTCCCATTCGTCGGATTCGGATAAAGATTCAGTAGCTTGATGGCATTTGGATCCAATCGTCCCACCGGTATCTGGTTCAATTGGCAAGCGGCGATGGCGGCCCCGGTGAAGTTTAGCGTATTCGCTGGACATGACCCGGTGCCAATATCCCCGAACGGATTGCGAACATACCCAGTGGACGTCGCCACCAGGCCCGTGACCGGATCGACCGCGCCGGCAGTTACCGCGCGTGTGGTCGCTGGGTCAAAAACGGTTCCCAACGGAAACGTGCGGCCCAGAGCGTCGGTCACAGTGCCGGATTGGCCAGTGATCAGGTCCAGGAAGTTTGTATAACCGCTGCTTCGCTCGGCTGCCGTCGGAACGCTGCCCGTCAAAATCGTGCCTTGAATTCTCCGCAAGCCTTCATAGTCCCCAAAAAAGAACAATTTGTTTCGTCCGTTGATGACATGAGGAATCACCACCGGCCCACCGGCGGTCACGCCAAACTGGTTCTGGCGAAGTTCGCCCTTCTGGATGTCTCCCGCATTTTCAAAGAAGTCGGCGGCGTCCAGCTTATCGTTGCGGAAAAATTCCCAAGCAGAACCGTGGAAGTCGTTCGTGCCGGACTTCATCGTGGCATTCAGAACCGCCGCTCCTGATCGGCCGAACTCCGCGCTGAAGTCCGAAGTCTGCACCTTGAACTCCTGAATCGCATCGACAGGAGGAAGCACGACGAAGTTCGTCCCGTTAAGGAAGTCGACGGTGTCGGAATTGTTGTCAATGCCGTCGAGCAGGTAGTTATTCTGGGATGGCCGCAGGCCATTGGCGGCAAATGCGCCCGTCGACGCGTTTCCGCGGGTATCCGCCTGCGGAGTATTCACGCCCGCCGCTAGCTGCGCCAGGAACGTGAAATTCCGCCCATTCAGCGGAAGGTCGTTCACGCTCTTTGAATCGACGACCTGGCCGACCGCGGCATTCTGCGACTCCAGAAGCGGCGGAGCCGCGGAAACCTCGATCGACTGAGAAACACTACCTGGGCGCATCGTGAAATTCTGTACAACGGTGGCGCCGATGTCGACGGCGACCCCGCTGGCCGTCATTGTCTGAAACCCTTGCGACCCAACTTCCAGCTTGTAGCTGCCAATCTTGACAGGCGAGAATTTAAAGATCCCGTCGGAACCCGTGTTTGTGGTGAGACTGATCCCCGTTCCTTCGTTGATCAGCGTCACCTTGGCGCCGCTGATCACCGCGCTCGTTTGATCCGTTACCGTCCCCACGATGGAACCGGTGTCCATCTGCGCGAGCGCGGGTCTTGGGCCCAGCAGCAACAGTGCCGCGGCAAACAGGAGTGACAAACTCAGGGCCCGGATAGAGATTTCTCGAGCGTTCATGCCTAACCCCCAGAAGTTCTTCTTTTCGGCAAGCCGCAATATCTCGACAGAATGAAAACCAGTGCAACCCGTCCCGCGAAAACCCCAGCAATAGACATCGCAGGAACGGCCGCACGAGGATTCACGGCACCGTTCCTATCGCAAAAACAAAAAATACCCGGAGGGATTCCACAACCCCCAGACCAGGCACCCCAACAAAAACAACTTAACCGCTTAACCTTGTTCCGCACTAATACACACACTTTTGCATGGTGTCAAGCGTTTTTTTTCATTTATACTTTGCTTCCCCCGCCATAGAATCACTGCAGCGGCGATTGTTAGTATCGGTTGGTCGAGGACAGGGCTCAACTATGGGTTTGACGATTCGAGAGGTTGCCAAGGCTTCCGGTGTATCGACAGCGACCGTCTCGAATGTTTTGAACAAGACCGGGAAGGTCGGAAGAAAAACAAAAGATCTGGTTCTTTCCACCGTCAAACGTCTCGGATATTTGCCCAACATACACGCTCGGCGCCTGGCTTCGCGGGATACGCGCACATTGGGAATTATCGTATCGGACATCGAAAACCCTTTTTTCCCTGAAATAATCAAGAGTTTTTTGTCTCGCACGCGGCAACTCGGCTACGAAGCGATTTTGAGCGACACGAATTATGATCCGCGGCGCACGCAGGAAGCCGCCACGCGCATGATGGCTCACAACGTGAGCGGAGTCGCGATCATGACTTCCGAAATCAGCGCGCGACTGATCAACGAATTGGCGCGCAGAAAAATTGCCGTGACGTTTCTGGATTTGGCGCCGTCTCGCGGATACGTCAGCACCTTAAGAATCGATTATGCTTCTGGCATCGAGCAGATTGTTAAATACCTGTATCGAGAAGGACACCGGAAGATTGCTTTTGTCGCGGGCCGCCCCAAGCTCAAGTCAAACATCGCGCGGTTGGAGGCCTACGAGAAAGCCATGACCGCCCTGGGGCTGGAGCCAGGGCCAGTCTTGCACGGTGACCTGCGCTTTGAAGGAGGACTCGCCGCGGGATTGGCCATTGCAAAAATGTCTCCGCGGCCCACGGCGGTGATGGCCGTCAATGATCTGACTGCCGTGGGCGTGATGAAAGGCCTTACCTCCATGGGTTGCCAGATTCCTCAGGATATTTCGGTAACGGGATTCGATCGGACCAGGCTCGCAGAATATAGCAATCCCTCCATCACGACCGTCGATATCCATCGTGATTTACTTGGACGCATGGCCGCCGATGTTCTGCACGAGCTTTGTAGTTCCAGCGATCCGCGCGGCAAGAAATACGAAATCTCCGCGGAATTAGTGATAGGGCATTCTTCTGGACCGGTACCTTCGTCGTGACTCCTTGCAAACTCCATCCTGCCGTGGCCTGGTTAGACGCAATTCCCGGCGAGTGTTAGCATCGGAACCTCTGCGCGAGAAAGTGCGAGAACATTCGAAGATGCGGCGTAGCCGGCACGGAATTCAGAAAATCTCTCGCCGAGCCTTCTTAGGCAGGATGCGCTGGGCGCCCATGCTGTTTCTTCCTGCCCCCCTGCAGTCGGTAATGCCACGATGGACGGAAGCTCCCGCTCTCGGTGAAAAAAGCTCTGCCTTCCCATTGGCTGAACCCCGCTTTACGCCACACTACCTGAAAAAATCTCCCCTCGATGATCTGATGCGCTATGTAGTTCCGGGTACGGACGAGTACATCATGGAAAAATACGCCAGCGAAATCGCGCAGTTACTCGCTGACTGGGCAAAAGAACTTCGATCCAGCCCGCCCGCACTAAGCTCGCTCGGCACAATTCTCGACGCCTCGCTCCAAGCTGCCCCTTTAAATCCTACCGAACAGAACAAATTGCGCGCGGAGTATGGCATTGAAGTGATCCGACGAAAATTCGATGGCACGCCAGTGCAAGGTCGCGAGCCTTTTCTCAAGGAAATGCAAACCTACCTGGCGCCCTTCAAGCGCATTGACACCGCCGAATTCCAGATTACGAAAATCGAAGTAACTAAAAGTTCCCCGCTAACGGCTTCCGTCGACGTTTGTTACGACTTCGTCGGAATCAACGAGAGTGACGCCCGTGAAGAACGCATCGGATCTTGGCAGACCGAATGGTCGCGAACCGATTCCGACGGCTGGCGCGCCCTCGAATGGAAAGCAAACGAGGAAACCCTCAGTCGCGCCCGCCTTCCCCTATTCCTGGATGTTTCCTCACCAGCTCTCGGTCACCTGGATTCTTATCAGCGTCAACTCGCCCACGGCGTCGACTACTGGCGAACGGTTCTCGACGGCGCCTCTGGCATCGATGTATACGGAAATACCGGCCTCGCAACCGGCGATTTCGACAACGACGGATTTGACGATCTCTATATTTGCCAACCGCCGGGACTTCCGAACCGGCTGTACCACAATCGCGGTGACGGGACATTCGAAGATGTAACCGAATCCGCCGGCGTCGGCGTGCTCGATGGAACGGCGTGCGCGCTATTTGCGGATTTCGAGAACAAAGGCTTTCAGGATCTCTTGGTGGTGTGCGCCACGGGCCCTTTGCTGTTCGTGAATCAGGGAAACGGCAAATTTTCGCTGAAACGCGACGCATTCCATTTTCAGAATCCGCCTACGGGAACATTCACCCATGCCGCGATCGCCGATTACGACCACGATGGCCGCCTGGATATTTACTTCTGCCTCTACAACTACTACAGCGGCCTCGACCAGTATCACTATCCCGTTCCCTATTTTGACGCGCGCAATGGACCTCCAAACTTTTTGTTCCACAACGAAGGAAACGGCGTGTTTCAAGACCGCACCGAAGTTGCAGGTCTGAATGCCGAAAATGATCGGTACAGCTTCGCGTGCACCTGGGGCGACTACAACTCAGACGGTTGGCCAGATTTGTACGTCGTAAATGATTTTGGCCGCAACAGTCTTTACCGCAACAAGGGAGACGGCACTTTCGCCGCCGTTTCTGACGACTCCGAAGCCAACGAACCCGGCGCCGGCATGAGCGCTTGCTGGGTGGATTTCGACAACGACGGTAAGCAGGACATCTACGCCGCGGGAATGTGGGTAGCAGCGGGGATGCGCGTTTTTCGACAGCCGAATTTTCATGCCACAGACTCGGAACAAATTCGCGCGCTGTACAAACGGCACATGGTTGGCAATTCGTTGTATCGCAATGAAGGCAACGGTCGTTTTCAGAATGTGGCTGCGCACGCGGGAGTCGAGAGGGGCCGATGGGCATGGTCGACCGACGCATGGGACTTTGACCATGACGGCTATCAGGATCTATACATCGCCAACGGTTACATCTCCGGCCTCGACGATCGCGACGTGTCCAGTTTTTTCTGGCGGCAGGTCGTGGCCAAATCACCTTCGAACGCTACGCCCTCGGAAAATTATGAGCGCGGGTGGAACGCCATCAACGAGTTAATCCGCTCGGACGCGACCTGGAACGGTTTCGAAAGAAATGTGTGTTACCTGAACAACCACGACGGCACGTTTTCTGATGTCTCCGGCAGCGTCGGCCTCGATTTTCTTGACGACAGCCGCGCGTTCGTGCTCGCGGACCTCGATCACGATGGGCGCTTGGAAGTCATCCTGAAAAACCGCACCGCGCCTCAGATCCGCGTCTTGCGCAACGCGATGAAGGATCTCGGCAACTCGGCCGCGTTTCGCTTGCAGGGAAAAAAGAGCAACCGCGACGCGATTGGCGCTGCTGTCACGATTGAAGCCGCTGGCCATGCGCAAACAAAACTGCTGCAGGCCGGTTCTGGATTTTTGTCCCAGCATGGCAAAGAAATCTTCTTTGGCCTCGGTAACGCGGACAGCACGTTCCGCGCTACCATCCGCTGGCCGAGCGGTCTAACACAAGTGCTGGACAAATTGCCCGCCAACCATCAAATCGAAGTTCAGGAAGGGCAAGCCGACTTTCACGCCAAACCATTCGCCAATACCTCCGCTGCATATGAACGGCGGAACGAGCCACCGCCCGAGGAGCACTTGCCCTCTTCACTGGAGACCTGGCTCATTCAGCCCATGCAAGCCCCAGACTTTTCTCTGCCGGATTTGGCGGGGGACACGAAGCAACTCGTCGCGCTCCGAGGTCACTTTGTTCTTCTTCATTTTTGGAGCACAGCTGCGGTCTCTTGCACTGACCAGTTGCGCCTCTTGCAGAAGGAACAAGCAAACCTGACTTCGGCGGATATTCACATCATCTGCGTCAATTTAGACAATCTAGAAAATGCCGAGGCGCTCCGAGCACTCATCGCCCGCGAACAATTGTCACTGCCAATGGTTGTAGCGACCGAAGAAATGGCCGGCATTTACAATCTCGCTTTCCGCTACCTGTTCGATCGCCGCAGAGACCTGGCCTTACCAACCTCATTCTTCCTGAATCGTGAAGGCGCAATCGTAAAGGTGTATCAAGGGCAGCTGCAGCCTGCGGGTTTGCTGAACGACGTCCGCTCAATGCCCAAGACCAGCGCTGATTTTCAGCGCAACGCTCTCCCCATGAGCGGACAGTTGTTCCTCGAGGAATTTCAGCGGAACGATTTCACATACGCTGTGGCATTGTTCCAGCGCGGTTATTTGCAAGCGGCCACGGATGCTTTCAAGCAAGTCATAGCAGCTCACCCGAATAATCCCGAGGCCTACTACAATCTCGGCACCCTCTACCTCATGAGAAACGCGCTGCCGGATGCGAGAAGTTACCTCGAACAAGCGTTGCATCTACGGCCGGAATATGCGGAGGCCTGGAACAACCTCGCGATGGTCTCCGCGCAACAAGGCCAGACGGCAGAAGCTATCGGCGATTTTCAAAAAGCCCTCCAGCTCCGGCCCTCATACGTTACCGCACTCCTCAACTTTGGGAATTTGCTGCGCAGAAAGGGGAACTTCGACGAAGCAAAACAAATGCTCCTGCGCGCGCTCGAAGCCGGCCCGGAAAGCGCCGACGCCAATTACAGCGTTGGGATGCTTTACGCGCAGCAGAACCAGCTTCAGGAAGCCGCGCAGTTTTTTCAGAAAGCGCTTGCGTTGCGCCCCGATTACGCGGATGCCCTGAATAATCTGGGTGTTGTCTTAGTCCGCCGGGGGCAGTATCCCGAAGCCAAAGCCAAATTCGAAACTTGCATCCAGGTTGCTCCGCAATTTGATCAAGCCTATCTGAATCTGGCCCGCCTCTATGTAGTTTTGAACGACAAGGAGAAAGCCAAGGAAGTCCTGCAGGCGTTGCTGCGCCAGCAGCCGGAGCACAAATTAGCCCGGCAGACATTGGAAATGCTAAATTGAGTTCCATCCGGCAGCATTTCGTCCGAATCGCGCGCAGAGGAGCAGCGCTCATGTTCACTTGGAGTTTCCCTCCACATCCAGGAAGAGGAATGCCAACATGCGCCGGCTGAGCACCCGGCTTGCTTTGGTCGTGATTTCCTTCGCCACTCAGGAAGCAGCGGCACAACAGCCGGCCCCGGCCAAACCACCCGCGCATCCATCCTCCAAAACTCCTTCTCCCTTCGCGGACGCTGAAGCACTCCTTCAACAAGGCAAATTGGAAGAGGCTAAGGAGCGGCTTCAGGAAGAGCTGCGGCAAAATCCCTTCAAACCCGAGGGCTACGGCCTTCTTGGACTTGTCTACGCCGCCGAAAAGAATTACGCCGACGCGCTCACCGCCTTTCAACAAGGATTGAAACTCAACGCGAAATCCACCGGAATCCGCAACGACATGGGCAATCTGTACGTTCTCGAGGGAGATCTCGATCAAGCCGAAAAAGAATTTCGCGAGGTCTTGCGCCTGAGCCCGGCGGATCCCGGCGGCAATTACAATCTCGGCCTGGTAGTTCTGGCGAAGAAGCGTCCCGCCGATGCAGCTCTCTACTTCGAGCGCGTGCATCCGGCAACCATCGCTTCGCGGTTCAATCTCACGAAGGCGTATCTGGAATCGGGAAAAACCGCCGACGGGTTGCGGACCGCCAAGGAGCTGTCTGCCCAAAACAAAGACAACGTCCAGCTGCATTTCACCCTGGGCGTATTACTCGCCACCGAAAAGCAAAACCATGCGGCACAATTCGAGTTGGAACAAGCCGATGCGTTGCAGCCGCAAGCGTTCGAGATCCTGCACAACCTCGGTGGAATTTATCTGCAAAACGGTGAGCTTGCGAAAGCTGAAGTGATGTTGAAACGCGCGCTGAAGCTCAAGCCCGATTCAGCGGAAACGTTGTATCTCCTGGGGCAGGTCTACACGCAGGAGTCCAAGCCCGTAGACGCATTGGATCAACTGGTCCGCGCCCACAAGTTTGCGCCTGAAAATACAGACGTCATCTATTCGTTGGCACGCGTGAGCATGTCACAGAATTATTACGAAGACTCCATCCCGCTGCTCGAATCCGGATTGAAACTCGCTCCGGAGCGCACCGACCTCCATGCAGCGCTCGGCGAAAGCTATTTTATGTCCGGCAAAGTGGACAAAGCGATCGAAGAGTTCAAGCACTTGATCGAGCTCGATCCATCCGCTCGCTCGTATGCGTTCCTGGGACTCTGCTACCGCCAGCTCGGTCGTTTCGACGAAGCGCGCAAATATTTTGAAGAAGGGCTGAAGAAAGATCCTCACAACGGCGCGTGCCTCTTCAATATTGGTTATATCGAGGAGCGCCAGGGAAACCACGCCGCAGCGGAGCATTACTTTCAGGAAGCCCTGCGAGTCAGCCCCGATCAGGCGGATGCACTGCTCGAACTGGCAAACCTGCGGATAACGCAAAAGAAGTTCGAAGAGGCTGAGGAATTGCTCCGAAAGTTCATCCGCGTTGCCCGTTCGCCGGCACCGGGCTACTACAAACTCGCGATGGTCGAGCGCAGTTTGCATCAATCGGAGGCCGCGCAGCGGGATTTGAACGTATTTCAAACGCTATCCAAAAACGTCTCGACGGGGCCATATCCCTACCAGCATCTCTTCGATTATCTCGACAACCGCTCGAATCTTTCCGGGAAGCAGCAGGCGGAACTCGATCTTACGGAGCTCGCGAACCAGATCCAGAAAAATCCCGACCAGCCCGAAAATTTATATTTACTAGCGGAAGGCTATTTAAAACTCGGAAAAGTGGACGATGCTCGCAAAGCTGTGGCCCAGATCGATCAGTTGAGCGGTGGGGATTTCCGCACCGAGACCGGCGTCGGCGTTCTCCTCGCGCGCTATCATTTGTACGACGATGCCGTCCAGCATTTTCAGGCCGCGCTCAAAGCGAATCCCGATTCCGATGACGTGAAGTTCGATCTCGCCAACGCCTATTTTCGACAACGTCAGTACGCCCAGGCGCTTGAAATTGCCCAGCAGCTCTCCGGCAAAGGTCAGCAGGACGACGCGTATCTCTCCCTGGTCGGAGACATCCAGGCGCATCTGGGTCAGACGGCCGAAGCCGAACAAATTTTCAGGAGCGCCATTCGCCGAAATCCGGACAACGACCAGTATTATTTGTCGGTCACTCTGCTGCAGCTTCGGCAAAACGACGTAACCGGCGCGGAGAAAACTTTGCGGGAAGGTCTGGCGCGAATGCCCAGCTCGGGAAAGCTCCTCTGGGGCCAGGGGCTGGTCGCGGTGATGCAGGGCAAAACAGCGCAGGCTGCGGAGCGCTTGGAACAAGCGGTCGATTTGCTGCCGGAGTGGGTGGGCAGCTATTCCACGTTGGGCGTTTTCTACTATCAGACCGGGCAACTCGACAAAGCCAAGGAAGTTCTCGACCGCTTTAAGGGAAACAACACGGGCGGCGTTCTCGACGTCGACAAAATTCAGGAAGCTCTTGAAAAAGCCCCGCCCATGCCGCGCGTCGTGAATGAGCCGATGTCTACTGCTTCCAGACAACAGCTTTTGCAATTCGCGCTTTCCATGGCTGATCGTACGTTGTAACCCCCTGAAGATTCGACAGTGACGCTGAGTTGAGGGCATTGCGGCCAGGCGCTAGAATCAAACTCTGTCTCGTGCTCCGCGAGGCTCTTTCAATCGGGAATGGCAGGAAGAGAAAAGACAGACACTTGGGCTCTTCAACAAAAAATTCTGCGCTTTTCGCACTGAGTTTTGGTCTCAGCGCCGCAATATTTCTCAACGCGCAAGCAACGCACCCTGAAAAGCAGAACGAGGCGCCGATCACCGTGCGCTTCACGGACATTCGCAAGTCCGCCGGAATCACCTTCCAGCAGGATTCCACGCAGACGGAAGAAAAGTACTACCTGGAGACCATGGGCACCGGCGTTGCCTGGCTCGATTACGATCAGGACGGCCTGATGGATCTTTTTTTCGTGCAGTCTGCAGCGACCGATGCGTACAAACCGGCGCACCCGTTGCGTTGTGCGCTGTATCACAATAATGGCGACGGCACCTTCACCGACGTCACCGAAAAAGCCGGCTTGGCTGGTGAAGGACATTACGGTCAGGGGGTCGCAGTCGGCGACTTCGACAACGATGGCTACCCCGATTTGTATGTGACCGGATACGGCAACGCGATTCTTTATCACAATAACGGCGACGGCACCTTCACCGACGTCACCAGCAAGGCCGGTGTCGCAGACCAGGGCCAGTGGTCCACCAGCGCCGGGTGGTTTGACTACGACAAGGATGGCTATCTGGACCTGATTGTCACCAACTACATCGACTGGAGCCCCAAGAACAATGTCTGGTGCGGCGATCATCGACCCGGTTATCGCGCGTATTGCCATCCCGGAAATTACAAAGGGCAAAAAACGAAACTGTTTCACAACAACCACGACGGAACCTTCACCGATGTGAGCGACGCTTCCGGTGTCGGAAAACCGGAATCCAAGGGAATGGGTGTGGTGTTGGCCGACTTCAACAACGACGGCTGGACCGACATCGCTATCGCCAACGATACCTGGCCAAATTTTCTGTTTTTAAACAAGCACGACGCAACGTTTGAAGACGTGTCGCTCATTTCCGGCTTGGCCGCCAGCGAAGACGGCCGTTACGAAGCGGGCATGGGGATCGACGCCGCCGACGTCGATCGCGACGGCTGGCAGGACGTCTACATCACTCACCTGGATTTCGAACTGAACCGTCTCTATCACAACAATCACAATGGGACGTTCAATGACGTCACCTATGACTCCGGCATCGGAAACAAGGTCATGCAGCTCAGCGGCGTTGCCATGAAGTTCATGGACTACGATAACGACGGCTGGCCGGATATTTTGCAAGCAAACGGCGCCATGGTAGACAACGTTCAGCTTTATCACAGTGAAGTCACTTACAAAGAGCCGCTGTTGATGTTCCGAAACGTCGGCAAAGGCCAGTTTGAAAAAGTCTCCGAAGCGTTGGGCCCCGATTTCATAAAACCCATTGCCGGACGCGGTCTCGCCATCGCGGACTTCGATAATGACGGCGATCTCGACATCGCCGTTAACGTTCGCGGAGACTATCCTGAACTTCTCCGCAACGACGGCGGAAACGCCAATCATTGGCTGGAAGTTTTGCTGATCGGCACGCGCTCCAATCGCGACGGCGTCGGCGCGTCGCTGAAGTTGACCGCCGAAGGCTTCGTCGAGGTCGAGCAGGCAAAAGGCGGCATGAGTTATATGTCCGCAAGCGATCCTCGAATTCACTTTGGGCTCGGAAAGCGCACCAAAATTGACGCGCTGGAAATTACCTGGCCGAGCGGCCAAGTGGATCGCCTGACGAGCGTCCCCACAGACAAAATCATCGCGGTAAAAGAAGGCACGGGAATTGCGCCGAAAAACTTCCCCAAGGTGCCCAGCCGATGACGATGCGATCCGGTCGCCGGCGATTCCTTGGTTCCGCTGCTGTCGCGTTCGGCGCAACTTTGCTTGACGCCCTCATCACGCCCATCTGGAAATGGAATCGTTCCGCAATTCTTCAAGCCAAGACAATTCCCAACTCGGCCGCCGCTTCGCCGGTCACCTTCGTGGATGTAGCTCGCGAAGCCGGCCTCACCGCCCCCAACGTCTGGGGCGGCCTGGATCACAAGCGTCTCATCATTGAAGCAAAAGGCAGCGGCCTTGCCTTTTTCGATTACGACGGCGACGGCTGGCTGGATGTCTATCTCACGAATGGAACGCGGCTGAACACCAAGTGGCCCACCGGCGCGGCTCCAACTTCACACCTCTACAAAAACAATCGCGACGGCACCTTCACCGACGTGACCGAAAAATCCGGACTCGGACGTAGCGGTTGGCAGACCGGTGTTTGTGTCGGCGATTACGACAACGACGGTCACGACGATCTGTTCTGCTGTTTTTGGGGACACAACATCCTGTTCCACAACAATGGCGACGGCACTTTTACGGATGTGACGCACAAGGCGGGCCTTCTCGAACAATCAGTTCGCTGGGGCTCCGGTTGCACCTGGCTCGACTACGATCGCGACGGCCATCTGGATTTATTCGTCTGCAATTACATCAAGCTCGATCCTGCAGCTACGGCCAATCCCGGAGACGCCGCCTACTGCCAATGGAAAGGAATCCCCGTCATGTGCGGCCCGCGCGGCCTTCCGGGTGACACGAATCTCCTCTTCCATAATAACGGCGACGGAACATTTAGCGATGTCACCGAAAAAGCGGGCATCCTCAAGCCCGGCCCACGCTATTCCATCACCGCGGTCTCTTATGATTTCGATAACGACGGCTGGCCGGACATTTACGTGGCTGTCGACTCCGAACCGAGCATCCTGTTCCACAATAACCACGACGGCACGTTCACGGATACGGCCGTCCTGGCGGGTTGCGCCTTCAACGAAAATGGTCATGAACAAGCCGGCATGGGCGTAGCTGTCGGTGATTATGATTGCGACGGCTGGTTCGACATTTTCAAAACCAACTTTTCCGACGATACCTGCAATCTTTATCACAATAACGGCGACGGCACCTTCACCGACCAGGCCTTCTCATCCGGAGTGGGCATCAACAACCAGTACGTCGCTTGGGGCTGCGGCTTCCTCGATTACGACAACGATGGCTGGCCGGATATCCTGCAGGTCAATGGGCATGTCTACCCGGAAATTGAGGAGCATAGCTTTGCCCAGACCTTCAAGAATCCCCGCCTCGTATACAAAAACCTCGGCGATGGCAGGTTCAAGGACGTTTCTGCCGAGTTGGGACCTGGCATCAGCGAACGTTTTTCGAGCCGCGGCGCGGCTTTCGGGGATTACGACAATGACGGCGACATCGACGTTCTCATCTTGAACATGAACGACATCCCATCTTTACTGCGCAATGATGGTGGCAACGCGCAAAACTGGATGAAGGTGAAACTAATCGGAACACACTGCAACCGCACGGCGATCGGTGCGCGCGTCCGCGTAATCACCGGTACTCACGCGCAAATGGATGAAGTACACAGTGGCGCAAGCGTGATGTCGCAATCCGATCTGCGGCTGCACTTCGGTTTAGGCAAGGCGCAAGTGGTGGACGCAATCGAAGTAAAGTGGCCCACAACCCAAAAAGTGGAACGATTCACAGCGGTCAAAGCCAACCAGATCCTCACCATTCGCGAAGGCGGCGGCATCGTCGCGTCCAGCAAGCCCCAATCGAAATAGACGCAACTCGCACCGCTTATTCCTATTGCTTGCAGGGATCCGGTGCCTGATAACCGGGATAGGGGAGGGCACGGCTTCAGCCGTGCCGCAAAACCCCCAAGATGAGGCTTTTAACCCCCGAGGTAAAAAACTGCCGCCGACCCAAAAACCAAGTTCACGCGATCCTCACTTCGCCGGCTGAATGCGCGCCGCCCAACCGCCTCCCGGCGCTAGATTGATTTTCAATTTCGTCGTCCGAGCGACCGGCATCTTCAGCAATTTGTAGTCGCTTCCAAAGCGATCGGCGTTGTCTCCATCTTGGTAAGCGCTCATCTCAAAATGACCTTCCGGCAAAAATGAAAAATCAATCTCCAACTCTCGCGCACTCCAGTTATTCATCGCTGCCACATACCAGTCCGATCCATTTCTGCGCGCCACTGCCACGTATTCCGCGATCTTCCCGTCCAGCGCCTTCGATTCGTCCCACTCCGTGGGCACCGCCGCAAGGAATTCCATCGCTTCCGGTTCGCGCAAATAGTTCGATGGGCTATCTGAAAGCATCTGCAACGGGCTTTCGTACACCACGTACATCGCCAATTGATGGCAGCGCGTGCCTAGGCTCATCGGGCGGTGCATGATCGGCGCAAAGTTGGTCTTCGTGGCATTCAGCATCGCGCCCGGGGTGTAGTCCATGGGCCCGAGAAACATCCTCGTAAACGGCAGCGTAACGTTGTGCTCTGGCTCCGCCTCCGCGCTCCACTTGCTCCACTCCAGGCCGCGGACGCCTTCCGTGCTGATCAGGTTCGGCCAGGTGCGCGTCATGGTTGCCGGCTTTTGGTCGCCATGAAAATCCACCAGCATGTGGCGTTTCGCCGTTTCGCTGCTGACCCGGTGATAGTAGTTGATCAGAATTTCGTCGCTGCGCTGCATGAAGTCCACTTTAATTCCCTTGATGCCCCACTTCTGGTATTGATCCAACGCCGGTATCAACTGGTCGTCCAATGTTTTCCAAACCACCCACAAAATCACGCCGACGTTTTTCTCTTTTGCGTACGCCGTCAATTCTTCCATGTTGATTTCCGGGACCACGTCGAGCACGTTGCCGAGCTTGTACCAGCCCTCATCCAGGATGATGTAAGGGATGCCATATTTTGCGGCGAAATCGATGTAGTACTTGTATGTTTGCGTGTTGATGCCCGCCTTGAAATCGACACCGTAAACGTTGTTGTCGTTCCACCAATCCCAGGAAACTTTCCCCGGCTTAATCCAACTGGTGTCCTGCACTTTGGACGGACTCTCCAACAGGTACACCAATGGATTTGTAATCAGGTCGGCATCCCGGTCCACAATGCCAAGCACGCGCCACGGAAAGGTCCGCTTCCCCGTCGTCACCGCAATATAATCGGCACTTTCCACGACCTGGAAATCGCGATCGCGTACAAGTTTCTCTTTCAGCGGATATGGCGGGAACGTTCCGTCGAGCCCGTTTCCCCCAGTGCCGCGCAACCAGAGCCCCGGGTATTCCGCCACGTCCGATTCCGCAATGGCCACTTTTGCGCCTTCTCCCACATCCACCACTGCCGGCAAACTTGCCAGAAACGCCGGATTGATGGCCAGTAAATGCTGCGGCAGGTATTTGCGTTCGTTGTGCGAAAAAAAACTATCTTCCTGGGGATAAAACACGACGAAGTTCGCCGGGAAACGGAAATTCGCCTCCTCGCCGTAAATTTTTACATGCTCGTTGGGCACAGAAGTCTCGAACCTGTAAGCAACGCCTTCGTTGTACGCGCGAAACACGACCGCATAGTCGCCGTCCATGGTAAGGCGCAGTTCGTTATAGTTGTCGCGAATCTTCGCGAATTTCTGCCGCACCACGGGTTCCACAACCTGATCGTGATGACTTTCCTTCGCGTCGGCCACCTTCACTTCACGGCCAAGAATCTTATGGTCCACATCCAGCGAAAGTCCGCTGTCCTCGAGGATCGCTCTTCCGTTCAACACTACGTCATAGCGCACACCTTGCGCCGTACGGATTCGCACTTCAATTCTTTTGTCGGGGGAACGCAGGTCATAACTGGCTTGCGCGCTCGCAACCGTAGCCAGCAAACACAGGGGAATCACTATCCACGCAGACTGCCGCAGCAACTTGTTCACGGGAACTCCTTTCATTTGCTTTCTTCTTAAACCGTTTCCGGTGCAGCCGCCCTCAACTCAATCTGCACACGCTGAGTCCCCAGCACCGGATGCACTGCCGTCAACCGCACCGTTCCCGCTTGCTCTTTCGCGCGCACCCAAATCGCGCCGGTGCCGCCAATCAGCGCAAACGGATTGTCCCCGATAATTTCCGCAGGCCCATCGAGTTCGAGCCTTATCGCGTCATTCGCGAAAGGCCGGATAGCGCCAAATTCATCGGTCACGCGCAACACCACCCGCGTCGTATCCGCGCCGTCGGCCACCAGATTCGTGTCATCCGGCAGCAATTCAAATTTCTGGTCGATGCCTTTGCCAGACAGAGTCTTGGCGATCACCTGCTTGCCTTGAATGTATCCTTCGATCCGCAAGTCTCCCCATCCGCGGACCACCTTCCCCAATTCCGCGGTGAACGGCGCATAGTGCAGGTGCGGGAACTGCGCCTTGTCCGGATTGGCCTCTGCCACCAATTTGTCTCCAAGATAAAATTTCAAGTGGTCGCAATTAGAGCAAACCAAAGCCTTCGTAAATCCGATCGACTCGTCTCCCCGCGCCCAATGGAACGCAGGCTCCAGAACAATTTCGTCCGCGGGCTCGCACTGCGATTTATAGAATCCCGCCGCGGGCTTTGGCTCGCGAAAAATGTCCGTGACTCCGTGATAACAGATCCGGTCGCCGGAGCCGAAATCAGCGTGCGTGTTGTAATCGAATGCGCACCAGCCGATCCCGCCCGCATATTGCGGGTTCGAGGCGAGTTGATCGTGCACCCGCGCGTGCCGGATCGTGTGCTCCGCCAGCCGTTCTTTGTTGTCGATCGTTTTTGTCGGATACGTATGCCCCACAAACTCCGTATTCAGGTAGCACGGATGGTTAGGCGGCTTCAGCGGCCAGCCGAAATCGTTCATCGTAAAAACGTCTTCCAGGAATTCCGACTCCTGGAAATTGCGGATACCCCCGGTCTGGCGCGTGGGATCGAGCTTGTGGGCCACGGCATTCGTGCGCGTGTAAAAATCATGATCGTCTTTGGATTCATTAATCCGCACGCCCCAAAGAATAATGCTCGGGTGATTCCAGTCGCGCCGGATCATTCGGCTCACGTTGTCGATGGAAATTAATTTCCAGGCTTGGTCCCCGATGTGCTGCCATCCGGGAATTTCTTCCAGCACAAGCAAACCCATTTCGTCGCACGCATCCAGAAAGTGCCGCGACTGCGGGTAGTGCGACGTGCGCACGATATTGCATTTCAGCTTCTGGCGCAGAATTTGCGCGTCGCGGCGCTGAGCCCGGCCTGGCATGGCCTGCCCGACAAACGGGAACGTCTGATGACGATCAAGGCCGCGCAGCTTGATCACCTTACCGTTCAACTCGAACCCATGGTCGGTAAATTGCGCCTCGCGAAAACCGATCCTTCGCGAGTCTTGATCGATCACTTCCGTGCCGCGCAAAAGCGCCACATGAACGGTATAAAGATTGGGGCTGGCCAATTCCCACAATTTGATCGGGCCCAGATTTTCCAGCACCACAGAATGTGCCACAGCTTCCTTGGATGCCGCCGACGCTGGCACCTGCGCGCTGTTTTTGGCAACCACCCGTTCCCCGTCGCGCAATTCCACTTCGAGCGTGACCGGTTCGCTGCGGTCCTCCATTTGCTGAATGTAGCAGTCGACTTCCACCCGGGGATTCGCGGTCAACACATCTTTGGGCCTGGCAAAAACATTTTCGATGAACGTGGGCGGAACAATCCGAAGGGCAACCTCGCGATAAATCCCGCCAAAGGTCAAATAGTCAATCTCAAACCCAAAGGGCGGAATATCCGGACGTTCGGTGGAATCCACGTCGACAGCCAGCAAGTTCTCGCCGCCAAAATCAATGTGCTCCGTCAATTCAAACGAAAAAGGAGTGTACCCGCCTTTATATTCACCAAGCCGCACGCCGTTGATCCATACGGTAGAGGCGGTCATCACGCCTTCGAAGTCCACAAACACGCGACGGCCATGCACCTCTGGTGGCAATTTGAAGCTGCGACGATAAATGGAAACGAATTCGTAGCTCTTTTCATCAAAGCTGTGCCACGGCAATTTCACGTTTGTGTGTGGAACCACAACCCGGTCAAAGGACGAGTCGTCAAAATGGAGATCGTGCGCGCCTGCTACAAACGACCGGTTATATCTCCAGTTTCGATTAATAGGCAGGATCATCCGCCCGCTCGACGAAGAAGCCCCTGATTGCAGTGACGATTCTGCGAAGGCTCGATGAGCCAAAGTGGTCCCGGCTAGAACCGTGCCGGTCGTTTTTATGAAGTCGCGTCGATCCATGATTCTCCTTCTCGACCCGAAGTAGTGGCGCACACAAGGAAACGAAAACTACTCCGAAAAGACTAACAGGTCTGTCAATGCCCGGCCGGAAGCTCACAAATCCCGAAAAACAATTGCCAAGCAATTTCAAATATTTAGCGGGGCTCGGACAAGCCAACTTGCCCCGGAGGAAAATTTCCGCTATTAAGGGGATTGTCACGCGCGGTCTTATGCCATGTACCCTGAATACGCCTTTATGTTGTCTAAGTAATCCTGGCCAATGAACGAGAAAGCCATCGTCGAACGCGAATCAGCCGGGCTGGTGGAAAGATTCACAAGGCTCTACGGGGGCGCGCCGCTGCTCGTGCGGGCTCCGGGCCGCGTGAATCTCATTGGAGAACATACCGACTACAACGAGGGATTCGTTTTCCCGGTCGCAATCGGTTTTCAAACCAGGATCGCGATTGCGAACAGGGTCGACCGCCTGCTCGTGGTTACTTCCGAAAACTACGCCGAGCGTGTCGAATATGATCTGGACAACCTGCCGAAGGTGCCTCGAGGCCACTGGAGCGATTACGTTGTAGGAGTCGTTCAGCTCCTGCAAACCAGGATTGGCAGCGTGCCGGGCGCAAATCTCCTCCTGAATGGCGATGTTCCGCAAGGCGCGGGACTCAGTTCTTCCGCCTCCCTCGAAGTGGCCGTGTGCAAAGCTTTTTTGGAAGTTTCTGGCCAGCAACTGGATCCTGTCATTGTCGCGCAACTTTGCCAGCAGGCCGAAAACGACTTCATCGGCGCGCGCTGCGGAATCATGGATCAGTTCATTTCCGTGAACGGCAAGAAGGATCACGCGCTCAGGCTCGATTGCCGAACTCTCGAATATCGCCTTCTTCCGATCCCGCCGGACACGCGGCTCGTTATTTGCAACACCATGGTCCGCCACAATCATGCCGACGGTGAATACAACGAACGCCGGGCGGAGTGCGAAACTGCCGCGCGTTTTTTTTCCGAGCGCGTGCCCGGCGTAAAAACCCTGCGCGACGTAACCATGGAAGACTACGAAAAATGGGGCGGCGAGCTGCCCGAGCTGATCCGTAAGCGTTGCCACCATATCCTCAGCGAAAATGTGCGCGTTCTTCAGGCCGCCGAAGCTTTGCAGGCGCACAATCTGCAATTGTTCGGCAGATTGATGGCCAGCTCGCATGCAAGCCTGCGCGACGATTTTGAGGTGAGCTGTAAGGAACTGGATTTGATGGTTCAACTGGCGGTGCGCAAAGAAGGTGTGTACGGCGCGCGCATGACCGGCGGTGGATTTGGAGGCTGCGTCATCACTCTGGTTCAGGAGAATCACGTCGAACAATTCAAACAAAGTGTCCGCGAGGAATATAAGCGAGAAACGGGCCGCGATCCGGAGATTTACGTTTCTTCTGCAGCCGATGGGGCCAGTCGGTTGACCTGACCGTTTGCCGACGGTGAGCGACAAGTCCATGAAAGCTCTTTTGCTCTCTCGATACAATCATCTGGAAATCGCCGATTGCCCCGTGCCAACGCCGGCGGCGCGCGAAGTTTTGGTGCGCGTGGCTGCTTGCGGAATCTGCGGCAGCGATGTCCACGGTTATGACGGTTCTTCCGGCCGCCGCATTCCGCCGATTGTGATGGGACATGAAGCCGCCGGAACCATTGCCGCGCTCGGCAGCGATGTAACGAATTTTTCCATGAACGATCGCGTCACGTTCGATTCCACCGTATCGTGTGGTGTGTGCCCCTACTGTCTCCGCGGCGAAGTCAATCTTTGCCAAAACCGCCAGGTCCTCGGGGTATCTTGCGGTGATTACCGTCGTGCCGGCGCCTTCGCCGAATATGTCGCCGTGCCTGCCCACATCCTCTACCGTTTGCCGCAGACAATTTCGTTTCCAGAAGCTGCATTGCTAGAGGCTGTAGCCGTGGCGGTCCATGCCGTTTCGCTCGCGCATGTCGCCTCGAACTGTACCGCGCTGGTAATCGGAGCGGGTACCATTGGCTTGTTGTGTCTGCAAGCCTTGCGCGTTGCCGATTGCTCGCGCGTTTACATCGCAGACATAGACAAGTCCAGGCTCGCCGTAGCCGACGCTCTCGGTGCCACATCTGTCCTCACAGCTGGACCGGACTTGAACAATCAGGTGAAGCAATTCACCAACGGTGAGGGAGTTGATCTTGTTGTTGAAGCCGTGGGCAAAAACGAAACCGTGGCAGCTTCGATCGACGCGGTCCGCAAGGGCGGTACCGTCGTGCTGGTTGGCAATATTTCACCGGAAGTGCCGCTTGCTCTTCAGAAAGTCGTGACGGGCCAGATTCGACTCCAGGGTTCCTGCGCCTCGGCCGGCGAATATCCTCGTTCAATCGAGTTGTTGGCCAGCGGCGCAATCGACGTGACGCCGCTGATCACGGCAGTCGCACCGCTTGAGGAAGGACCCGGCTGGTTCAAGCGGCTCCACGCGCGCGAACCGGGCCTGACAAAAGTCGTTCTCACTCCCGGCGGAACGTCATGAGCGAAGCGCTCTTCGACCTTACGGGACAAACCGCCATTGTCACAGGCACGAGTCGCGGCCTCGGCCAGCATTTCGCCCGCGCACTCGCAAAAGCTGGCGCCGATCTGGTTCTTACCAGCCGTCTCCGCGAGAACTTGCTCCCCTTCGAGCAGGAAATCAAATCGCTCGGACGAAAAGCAGTCGCGCTCGAATTGGATGTTCGCGAGCAAGACAGCATCGCGCGCATGGTAGCAGCCGCGCAAGCCGCGTTCGGTCATCTCGAAATTCTCGTCAACAATGCGGGCTGCAACGTGCGCAAGCCCGCTCTCGATGTCACCTGGGACGATTGGAATCTCATCCTGGACACAAATTTGCGCGGAAGTTTTTTCGTCGCGCAGACAGTTGCCCGGCGCATGGTCCCACGCAAGTATGGTCGCATCATCAACATCGGTTCGGTCACGAGCGTCGCCGGTTATGCCGGACTCGGCCCTTACGGCGCAAGCCGCGGTGGCATTCGCCAGCTCACCATGAGCCTCGCCGATGATTGGGGCAAACACGGCATCACCGTAAACTGCCTGGCGCCCGGCTGGTTTCGCACCGAACAAAACCAGGCACTCTACGAAAATAAAGAATGGGTCGACTATCTCTGCGATCGCATACCACTAAAGCGGCCCGGCGCGCCGCACGATTTGGACGCCGCCATCGTTTTTCTTGCCGCGGAATCCAGCCGTTACATCACCGGCCAGACGCTTCTGGTCGACGGTGGAATCTCCACAGGTGCGACCCGCGCCCTGGTTGGGTCCCCAAAGTCCGTGACAACCCCGAAAATTGACGCCGAATAAATTCCTCTAGCGAAATATTTATGCCGGTTCCGCAATCGGCTCGATGCGCCCCAGCAGAAACACATATCCCGCGATGCCCACCAGCAAAAATATCGCCGCCACTCCGAAGGCCCAGAAAAACGAATGTGTCGTCTGGGCCACATATCCTGTCACAATCGGCGCGGCAATCGCGGAGAGCTGATTCCCGAAATTCAGAATTCCGCCAAGCGTTCCCACGCTCTCTCGCGGCGCAATCAAAGACGGAATAGACCAGCCCACCGGGGAAGCCGCGGACAATCCCCCGATCGACAAGCTGATCCACACAAGCGCTCCCACCGTCGTCTGCGCGTACGCTGCTCCGAAAACTCCCAGTCCAAACGTCGTGCCGCCGATCAGAAGCGCCCGGCGCACGAACGACGAATCGCTGCCGCGCTGAATCAACTTATCCACAAGCCAACCGCCCATCAGGATGTCCGTGAACGTGGCAAACAACCACGGCACGCTCGTGTACATGGCCGAGTGAAACAAATCGATGTGATGCGCTGACGACAGATACGACGGCAGCCAGGTCAGCAGCAGATAAAAAGTGTAGTTGTACGCCGCAAATCCCAGCACCAACCCCCATACTTTTTTCTGACTCAAGAGATATCCGAGTGGCGCCCCTTTCGCTGCCCGGGCACGGTCTTCAGGTTGCGCCCCGCCTTCGCGAATAAACTCGCGCTCCGTTTCAGAGAGTTGCTCATGCTCGCTGGGATTC
Organism: Candidatus Acidiferrales bacterium; assembly: GCA_963790355.1. GTDB lineage: Bacteria > Acidobacteriota > Terriglobia > Acidiferrales > UBA7541 > Acidiferrum. The sequence continues at coordinate 1,489,281 of CAWBOF010000004.1, read as the reverse complement.
CGGTAAAACACATAAAAAAGCATGAAATAAAAAAAGCTGATGATTCCCGTCGCCGCGAAACTCCATCGCCATCCAAACCGCAACATCACCAGTCCGATCGCCGGCACCCCAATTGCCGACGAAAACTTCGCCATGGAATCAAAAATTGCCGTCGCCAGGCTCCGTTCTTCCGTCGGAAACCAGTACCCCACTGCCTTTGCGTTCGCGGGAAATGTAGGCGCCTCTCCCACTCCCAACAAGAGACGGGCGCCCAGAAATCCAGTCAACCCCGAGGAAATTGCCGCGCCGAACGAAGCCACACTCCACAACAAAGTGCTGATTCGACCAACCAGCTTCACTCCAAAGCGATCCAGGATTAGACCAGAGGGAAGTTGCAATGCCGCATAAGACCAACTGTAGGCGCTGAGCAAATAGCCAAACGTTACAGTGGAAATGCCGAACGCAGCGTGAAGCGCATCTTGCGAGACGGAAAGATTTACCCGGTCAAAGTAATTCACCAGAATGCCGAATCCCAGCAAACAGGCAATACCCCACCGCCTCCGCGGCACAAAATTTGCCTCGGAGCTTTTTGCCCTCATCGCCGGCATTCACTGGTTCTGAGTTCACGCTTTCCCACGCAGGCCAGTCTACCCCACTACGGCGTACCCTCTTAAGCCTGACGGCAATCGGCAATGTGTCCTCGCCGCTAGGCGAATCCCGTGACGTCACCGGCCGCAAAATAACCCCTTTTATTGGCCAATTTCAACATTCCCGCAGACTCAGCCTTGTCAGCGGGTCCCCTTGCCGGAGCTGTTCGGTCCAGTACCTGGTCTCACGTACCATACATTCTCCGCATTTCCTCCTCGCGTTTCTTTGGTGTAGAGTGGTATTTCTACAAGGCTACGCTCCGCGCCAGCCACATCGAGGTATTTTGCATGGACTCTGCACTTTCATCGACGCAAACCAAGACCGCGGAGGCATCTCCCTCTCGCCGCGAAACTCTCACCATCACAGATAACCGCACCGGCCAAAGTTACGAAGTGCCCATCACTCACGAAACCATTCGCGCCAGCGACCTCCGTAAAATCAAGGTAGACGAAGCTGAATTCGGGATGATGAGTTACGACCCGGCATTCAACAACACCGCTTCCTGCATCAGCCGCATCACTTATATCGACGGAGACAAAGGAATTCTGCGTTACCGTGGATACCCGATCGAGGAACTCGCGGAAAAATCCACTTATCTCGAAACGGCCTACTTACTGTTGAACGGCGAGCTGCCGAACGCGTCTCAATTAAAAGATTGGCAGTATCACGTAACGCACCACACCTACATCCACGAAAGCATCAAGAAGTTCTTGGACGGCTTCCACTACGATGCCCACCCCATGGGCATGCTTATTTCCACGATCGCAGGTTTGAGCACGTTCTATCCGGACTCCAAGCACATTTTCGACGCCGCAGCGCGAAAGAAGCAAACCTACCGGCTCATCGGCAAAATGCCCACGCTTGCCGCGTTTGCCTATCGTCACACGCTTGGCATGCCCTACGTTTATCCAGACAACGATTTGAGCTATACCGGGAATTTCTTGAACATGCTTTTCCGCACCAGCGAGACGCGCTACCGGCCTAATCCGACTCTCGAGCGCGCCCTCGACGTTTTGTTCATCCTTCATGCCGACCACGAACAGAACTGCTCGGCCAACACCATTCGCGGGGTCGGCAGCAGCCACGTCGATCCATTCTGTGCGTCGGCCGCCGCCACGGCAGCTCTTTATGGCCCGCTGCACGGCGGTGCCAACGAAGAAGCCCTCCGCATGTTGATGGAGATCGGCTCAATCGCGAAGGTCCCGGAATTCATCAAGCGCGTCAAAGCAGGCGAGACTCGCCTGATGGGATTTGGTCACAGGATTTACAAGAATTACGACCCCCGCGCGCGCATCATCAAGAAAATTGCTTACGAAGTCTTCGAATTGATGGGCAAGAATCCGCTTCTCGAGATCGCCTTGGAATGTGAGCGCATCGCTCTGGAAGACGAATATTTCATCAAGCGCAAGCTTTATCCCAACGTGGACTTCTATACCGGCCTGATCTACCAGTCCATGGGCTTTCCCATGACCATGTTCCCCGTGTTATTTGCAATTCCGCGTATGTCCGGCTGGGTGGCGCAATGGGAAGAAATGCTGCTCGATCCGGAACAAAAGATTGCGCGGCCTCGGCAAATCTATCTTGGCCACGACACGCGGTCGTATCTTCCCATCGATGACCGCACCTAAGAGAGGGAGCCGCACTTCCTTATGCTTCCTGTAATATTTCTGTTTCTCTATCCCTCATAGCCTTTTTGCATACGCTGGTTTTCCTTCATCCTCGACTTTCGCCTTTCCCAAGGTATATTGGGATGTACGAGGTCCTATGGCCACAACTTCGAATCCTCCCAATCACCCCAGCCCTCGTCGACGGAGCCAGCGGGTATTGATGCAGGTGGCGGTTAGAGTACGCGGAAGCGACGCACAAGGTCAGAGCTTTGAAGAAGAAGCGGCCACACTAGCGATCAATGCGCATGGGGCACTTGTTCAGTTGCAAGCTCGCCTCACCAGCGGCAGCAAAGTCCTTCTTCAGCACAAGCACACGCAGGAAGAGCAGGAATGCCACGTAGTCTTTCTCGGGCCCGTCCGTTCCGGCAGAGCGGAAATCGGCCTGGAGTTCTCCGTTGCTTGCCCGACCTTCTGGCGTGTGGCGTTTCCGCCCGAAGACTGGAGCCCAAAACACCCCGAAGCCCGCACCGTCATCTCGACCAACGCCCCAACCGTGAAGAAGTAACTCCGCTCAATTCCTGATAAAGTAGCTTGCCATGCGTTTTGTACTATGCAGCTTGCTGTTGATGTTGGCAGCTCCCGATTCCTGGTGGTTGGTGCAACCCACCGGTGTCGACGCCAGCCTTCGCGGCGTCGCGGTCGTTGTCCACCGCGGCAGCACTCTTATCTGGGCCACCGGCTCCAATGGAACCATCGTGCATTCCGAAGACGCTGGACAAACCTGGGCGCCTGCCCATATTTCCGGAGCAGAAAGTCTGGATTTTCGCGGCGTGCAAACTTTTGACGGCAAGTCTGTTTACGTCATGTCGAGCGGTGAAGGACAAGCCTCCCGAATTTATAAATCCGCTGACGGCGGAGCCACCTGGGCGCTGCAGTACAGCGACAAACGAAAGGGATTTTTCCTCGATGCCTTGGCCTGCTCGGACATAAAACGCTGCTTTGCGCTCGGCGATCCGGTCGACGGCAAATTCCTCGTGCTTGAAACCGCCGACGGCCTGCACTGGAACGAATTGCCCAGAGAACAAATGCCGGCCGCGCTCCCACAAGAAGGCGCGTTCGCAGCGAGCAACTCCAGCCTCTTGCTCTACGGAAAAACCGAGCTTTATTTTGCAACGGGCGGCCCGCGCGCCCGTGTGTTTCACTCCGCCGATCTCGGACGCACCTGGACTGTTACCGAAACGCCGGTCATCAGCGGAAAACCCTCCCAGGGAATTTTCTCGATTGTGCGTGCTGGCGACACCGTGGTCGTGGTCGGCGGAGATTACGATAAGCCAAACGCCGCCGAAAAAACTGCCGCCTATTCCTCCGACGAAGGCAAGACCTGGCATCTGGCCGAGGAACTCCCGTCAGGATTTCGCTCGTGCGTCGACACCTTCGACGCGGGATTTGTCACCGTCGGCCTCAACGGCGCGGAAACCAGCCGCAACGGTATTCACTGGACCCACATCGATTCCCCAGGCCTCCATGCCGTCACCTTCATCAGCGGCAAAGGCTGGGCCGTAGGGCCAAAGGGCTTGGCAGCGCAGTTCGTCGATCAAACGCAATACACCACCGAAGGCGCGAATCCTTGATTACTCCCGTCCACCTGGCACCGAGCACCACAAATCCAAGCACTTGAGCATTTTAGGCTGCATATCTCTTTCATCACAAAGTACCGTCGGCCTATTGCCCAGGACCATGGCAACCCGGACTCTGGAGGTGTGCCGGTATTTCGCGGCGACGCGCCGGCGAACACGGAGCAGAGAATAACCATGGCTACGATAGATCGTCAGGAACTCGACCGCTTGGAGCGCCGCGGCCTCCAACTGACCATTTTTTCTGCCGTCTTCGTGTTCATTCTCGCAACCGGCCTGGCCATCTTCATGTATCCCCTCGTGTTCGTCCATCCCGAAGGAAACAAGTGGACGTTGCGCGTGGCCTTTTTCGGGTTTTGCGCACTCACGATTCTTTTCATCACCTATCTCTTCGATCGCCAGCGCACTTTCAACAAGCTCAAAGATCAATTGCTGGCCGAACTCGAACGAAACGTCGCGCTACAACTTCAGGCCAGCGCGGACATCCTGAAATCCATGCCGGACCAAAAGTATTTTTGGGATCGCCTGACCATGGAATTCCGGCGCGCCCTGACCATGGAAAAAACAATGTCGTTGGTCTTGGTCAAGGCGAAGCCCGGTGCCGACGCATCGCCAAACGACCGCCAATCGGCATTAAGCGACGCCGCGAAAGCGCTCTCGAAAAAGCTTCGGCCCATGGACTCCATCTACCATTTATCGGACGACCTGTTCGGCCTCATTCTGCCGGAAACGGACACGCTCAGCGCGAAACGCGTTGCCTTCCGTCTTCAGGAAGATTTGCAGCCGCTGCGCTCGCGCTTCGGTTCCACTTTCGATCTATCCGCGCACAACTATCCCGAACACGTAAAAAGTTCTCATGAACTGGAAGACCTCGTGAAATCCATGCTTCCAGAGAAGGAATCCTGGGGCGTTCCTGTGGAAGCCCCGGCAAGGTGAAAATGAAATGCTGGCAAACCATCTAGCGAAGCGCCCGCTCCAGATCCTCGATCAGATCCTGCGGGTCTTCGAGCCCGATGGACACTCGCACCGTCCCTGGCTCAACCCCCGCGCGCCGCAGTTCGTCTTTGTTCATGCGGAAGTGCGAGCCATAAATCGGAAGAATAATCAACGATTCCACGCCTCCTAAGCTGGCCGCCAGCAAGAAAAGTTTCGCCCGATCGCAGAATTTGCTCGCCGCCGGCAACCCGCCTTTCATGTCAAATGCCAGCATGGAGCCGAACCCGCGCATTTGCTTTTTCGCAAGCTTATGGTGCGGATGCGATGTAAGCCCCGGGTAGTGAACACGCGCAACCTTGGGGTGCTTCTCGAGAAATTTCGCCACACGCAACGCCGTTTCGCACTGCCGCGCCAGCCGCACGCCGAGCGTCTTCATCCCACGCATCAGCAAAAACGCTACGTCAGGGTCCATGCACCCGCCGAAACACGAAACCATGTGCCGCACTCTTGCAACATACTCCGCGTTGCCGGTTGCAACTCCTCCCAGCAAGTCCGAATGCCCCGAAAGCCCTTTCGTCACGCTGTGCACCACCAGGTCGAATCCATATTCGATCGGATTTTGCAGGATGGGCGTGGCAAAAGTATTGTCCACGATGCTGATCAGGTGATGCTTGCGCGCAAACGCCGCTGCCTTCTGCAAATCCACCAGATACAGCGTAGGATTTGTCGGCGTTTCCACATAAAGACATTTTGTTTTCGGCCTAAGCAGCGCTTCCAGGCCCTCTAGCGAGGATTCCACGTTCCGCACCGTGATGCCGAAACGCGGGAAAATATCGCGCATCAGTCGATACGCTCCGCCGTAAACCTGCGCCGTCGAGATTAACTCATCGCCATTCCCGAGAAACGTCAGCAGCGTGCTGGAGATCGCCGCCATTCCTGACGCCGTGACCACCGCGGCCTCCGCTCCCTCGAGCGCCGCGATTTTCTTCTCGGCCATCGCCAGCGTCGGATTTCCGTCGCGTGTGTACATGAAAACCTTGCTCTTGCCTTCGGCCCATAGCTTTAATTCTTCGCTGGAAGATAGCGTGAACGTAGAAGAACGCACGATGGCTGAAGTTACCGGCGCACCCACGCCGTGGCGCGGCGGCTCACCGGCATGAATGGCGCGTGTTTGCGGACGAAATGCAGAATCGGCGGTCTTTTTCATAACAAGGATTATTGGCTGGCTGCGCGAAACCGACAACCGCCAAATTGGAGCCGAAACGCGCCGGATCGCTAAGCTTGTGCGGCGTCTGTAATTTTTCAATACGGAAAGTCGTATAAAATCCAGACGATCAGGTCGCTTAGCAAACGCAAAGGAATCGACAACCATGCACTGGGACTGGCTAACCGCGGACACTGCTTCGTACTGGGCGGGCCGATTGTGGCAAGTCCTGTTGATTGTCTGGATAGTTATGTGGCTGGGAATGAAGAAGGCCAAGAAACGCGAAGGATGGGCCGAGCGCGCCCAGCACGGGCTCATGGTGGGTTTGGGGTTTTGGCTGCTATTCGGCGGCGGAAGCATTCATTGGGGTTGGCTCAATTACCGCTTGGTGCCAGACACTCCGCCGCTTTGGGCCTCCGGACTCCTACTCACCGCCATCGGCGTTGCCATCAGTATCTGGGCGCGTCTGAGTTTGGGCTCGAACTGGAGCGGAATGGTCACCCTCAAGCAGGACCACGTCCTCATTCGCAATGGCCTGTATCGCTCGATCCGCCACCCGATCTACACTGGCATCCTTTTGGGAATGGTAGGCTCCGCGATGATCCGCGGCCATTTGCGGGGCTGGATCGGCGTGGCAATCGTGCTTATAGGATTCTATTTCAAGGCCCGCCGCGAAGAGCGCTTCCTTCGCGAAGAATTTGGTCCCGGCTTTGACGAGCATTCCAGGCACACAGGAATGTTTCTGCCAAAATTGAAGTACAATTCTGGCCCGTTGTCAAACTCAGCCTAAAGGTCAGGGGTACAGGTAGTCCAAGAAATTGAAAATGAACCATTTACAAATTTGGACCTGTACTTTAATCGCGTTGAACCCCCACCTTCCGACGCCCTATAATTAAAGCGAGCTAGACCTGGTGCGACTCCAATCGATGCAAGCCAAGGGGGCAAGCGTCGGCAATGCGTGCGGAAGCGAGACTTCCTTGAGGATTTCATGAGAACGCTGATTAAGCTATTACCGCTGATACTCGTATTTGCGCCCGTGGCGGCGTTCGCGCAGGGGCCTGTCTTTGCCGGAGTAGCTCCCGCCTATGAGGCAGGAATTGGCTATTCCTACATCGATGCGGGCGTGCCTTCCGAGACCAGGTTGGCCATGAACGGAATAGACCTCCTCGGCACGGCAGACCTCAATCGTCGCTTCGGTATCCATTTGGATTTGGGCTATGCGCGGAATTTTAACGCCTTCAGCTCGAATCACACGGCAGATCTGCTGACATACATGGCCGGGCCTGTTTTCTATCCTCTTCGGAAGCGCAACTTCACCGTCTACACCCACGTTCTGTTCGGCGGCGCAAGAGAGACAGGCGTGAATTTCGAGCCCGATGGCCAGATTGTGACGGGATTTGTGAATCGCTTCGCCTGGGACGCCGGGGTGGGCGTGCAATATCGGATGTCGCGGTCGTTCTCGGTGCGCGCAGGTGCCGATTACCTGCACACAACTTTCTTCAACTCGAACATCGAGCTAGCCGGCCAGTCGAATCTTAAGCCCAGCGTCAGCCTGATCTATACTTTCGGCGAAGGCCGCGAACGATAGAGCGCTTGCCATTCGATTCTTTGCTTAGATCTTCGCCCGCCCGTCATTCAACGTTCCGACGACTGTCGTCCTAAGACGCAAACCTTATCGGTCGGCGACAGCCACCCGTCAGTGATTAATCGCCTGATATGCAAGCATGTGAACTTCGCGATCCAAATCCAGGTCGCCTGTGGGCTGCGGTTGTGCCATGAAAATCACGATCAGTCCTTCCTTCGGATCGATCGAGAATCCCGTATAGGAAATCCTCCCAGTTATATTCGCCCGGTGTGCCAAGTTCCGTCAGCGGCGCTTTCACGCCGTCAATGCCGAATCCGAGGCATCATTTCGCAAAATCGCGCGTAAGCGGATGTTCCTTTTCTAAGGCGAAACCGACCACCGGACTGTCATCACTGATGCTATCCGATGAGGATAGCAGAACGATCTCAACGGGTCCGCGCGCAAAAATCGCAACTGCGCACGAGCTCCGAGGTACAAACGCCCCATCGTCCGTCTTCGGAAACCCAGGGGGCCCCGCACACAGCATAACTGTGCGTGCGGGGCCCCTCTGAACCAACTTGCAAATTAAGCTTCTTCTTCGACCAGCGCTTCGCCGTGCGTAGCTTTGTGCGTGGCGATTACCTTTTCGGCCAGCTCCGCCGGCACGTAGTCGTAGTGCGAAAACTCCATCGAGTAACTGGCCCGCCCCTGCGTCATGGAAGTCAGGTCCGTCGCGTAAGTCAGCATTTCCGCCAGCGGCACCTGCGCCTTGATGATCACGTTGTGGCCGCGCGATTCGCTGCCCGCGATGCGGCCCGCGGCGCGCGCTGAGGTCGCCCATCAAGTCTCCCGAATACTGATCCGGGCGCATACACCTCGACCTGCATGACCGGCTCGAGCAACGCCGGCCTCGCCTGTTTCATCGCTTCCTTGAAGGCCAGCGAATCCGGCGATCTTGAACGCGATGTCGGACGAATCGACGTCGTGATACTTGCCGTCGTAGAGAATGGCGCGGAAATCCACCACCGGAAAGCCGGCAAGATAGCCGCGCGCGGCTGCTTCGCGGATTCCGCGTTCGACGGAAGGAATCCAGTTTTCGGGAATCGCGCCGCCGAAAACGTCGTCCACAAACTCGATTCCCTTGCCGCGTTCCATCGGCTCGATCTTCATGCGGCAAACGCCGAACTGCCCGTGCCCGCCGGATTGTTTCTTGTGTTTCCCCTCCGCGTCGGCCTTGCCGCGGATGGTTTCGCGGTACGGCACCTTCGGGGGCTTCAGCGTCAGGTCGACGTTATAGCGCTTCTGCAGCTTCGCCACCACCACTTCGATGTGCTGCTGGCCCGTTGCCGGCCAGCAGAAATTCCTTCGTCTGCGGATCGCGCGAGAAACCGCAGCGCCGGATCCTCCTCCATGATTTTGTGAATCGCCACGCCGATCTTGTCTTCGTCCGCGCGCGTCTTCGGCTCCACCGCAAAGGTGATCGAAGGCTCCGGCAATTGCGCGGGCGCATAGAAAATCGGTGAAGCCTTGTCGCCCAGCGTTTCGCCCGGTGATGGTCTCCTTCAGCTTCGCGATCGCGCCGATATCGCCGGCGTGCAGTTCCTGCATTTCGCGTCAGCTGTTTACCCTGCACCATCATTGGTGTGCTGAAAGCGCTCCGGCAACAGCGGTTGAAATTCTGAATGCGTCGCATCGTTCTTCAGCACCCCGCTCTTCACCTTGAAATAGTTGATCCGCCCGGCAAACGCGATCGGCCAGCGTCTTGAACACGAACAGCGACAGCGGCTGGAGTCGTCGTATTTGCGCTCGATCCGTTCGCCCTTTGCCGCGCGGCTCTTTGTAGCCCACCTGGGCATGCTCGTCGGGATGCGGAAAAACATCCGCGAGGAACGTCAGCAGGCTAGCGCGTGCCGACGTTGTGCAGCGCACGAAACCATCAGCACCGGAAACGATCTTCTCCGCCACGATGGCCTTGCGCACCCCGGGAATCAAATCTTCGATCGGAATCGTGCCTTCGCGGAAAAACTCCTCCATCATTTCGTCGTCGCCCTCGGCGATCATCTCCACCAGCTTTTCGTGCGCTTCCTCTGCATCGTCCGTTAAAGCGTCGCGGAATCTCTTCAATGGTAGGCTTGCCGTCACCATCCGGGCGTGTACATATGCGCCTTCATGGAAACCAGATCGATCACGCCTCGAAATCCTTTCTCGCTTCCGATTGGCATTTGCAGCGCAACCACGTTGCCGCCCGAACAGTTCCGTCAGCGATTCCATCGAGCGCTCGAAACTCGAAAGTTCGCGATCCATCCAGGTAAGAACAAAAGCGCGCGGAATATCGTACTCCGCGCAATAATCCCAAACCTTTTCCGTGGTCACCTGCGCGCCAACGTGCGCATCAACGGTGATCAGCGCGGCATCCGCGGCCATCTAACGCGGCCTTCGTTTCGGTGATAAAAGTCGAGTAACCGGGGAGATCGATGAAATTAATCTTTACGGTGTTGCCGGAACACAGCGTGCACGGCCACTCGGCATTGGCCAGACCGGTTTGAATGGATATTTTTCGCGCGATTTCTTCTTCGTCCCAGTCCGTTGTAGTCGTTCCTTCCGCAACTTTGCCAAAGCGCTGGGTCACTCCGGCGGTGAACAGTAACGACGACACCAGTTGCGTCTTTCCGGTGCCGCCGTGGCCTACAATGCCCACGTTTCTGATGTCCTTGGTGGGATAGATCTTCATGACAGACCTCCGCATCGGGGTGGCTGACAAAGTCACCGGGCGATGGTCCGCCGACGAAAATCAGGCGCGGGCCCGCGCCTGGCGAAATTGCAGATTTTTTGAAAGAGAGCGCGGCCCTACCCTGGGTCCCGAGAAGCGGGGCGAAGGAGAATCGAAGAATCCCTGGTCCGCTCTTCTTAACGTCGCCGATGCTAGCACACAGCAATGGTCGCGGCAATGACGCCGAAGTGACGCCGAAGTGCGAACCAGCCGATTGGAACACCGCCTACAACGTGCAGCAGCACAACGTGCGACCCCGCCGCAAGTTTCAGGCTCGCAGGCGCATTGCCGTGGAATTTCCCGTCCACGAAGATCTCTGCCGAATCCATAGCGGACGTGATCGCCAGATAGCCGAATCCCTCTGAAACTGGGCCAATCATAGTAACTATTTGGGAGGCTGCGGATCAGTCGAGTTTCAGCTTGTAGCCGGAGCAAGTTAAAACCGGAAGCCGCGGATATCTCGGGAATCGCGCATCGGATTGCGAAAGCTGGCACAGCAGGAATTGCGAACCGCGAGAGGAAGAAATCTGGCGAGCGTGTAGGCAATCGGCGCAAAGACCAACCGCGGTCGGCAAATTTTCTGGTTTAGAATTTCCGGCCATCGGGCGGTTCGAGCCGCGCGTTAATTTGGCTTCGGCGCATCTGCTGCCGGCGGCGCAGCAGGCGGTGTGGCGGGAGGGGCCGCGGCGGAAGGCACATTCGGCTTTGTAAACTGCGAATCTTCAATCGGCAGATTCACTTCGATTTTTTCCGCCGTGATGCGTTGGGTCTGGTCCGTGCCCGGCGCGTCCGATTCCACCAAGAACGGGTACTTCAAGCCATTCACCTCGCGGAAATCGTGGAAGAAGGATTCCCACGGCACATCTTTCTCATTCACCTTGCGGTTGCCTTCCCACTTCAGCAGCAGCGCGGTCGAAGCATCGAAGAAAAAATAGCTGACGTCGCCCTTCTTGCTCGTAAGCTTTAATTTGTACGCGGGCTTGCCGAGCACTTCCACCTTTTCCACGTACTCGATCTTGTTGCCCTTGTCCTTGTAATCGACAAACGGGCCGTCGAAATCGGCTTCATCGAAAATGTTGCTCAGGTCGTAATCGCTCATCGGCTGCACGGAGGCGTTGGGTTGGAACGGATTGTAGATCCAACCGGCGGCCTTGCCGTCGTACACACGAATCAGTGTTTGCCCGTTCAGCGTAATTTCCATGTGCAGCCGCAACGGCCGCTTGCGCTCCACGGAGAACGGGCCTTCCGCGTCTGGCCCAAACGAAATCGTGCCGGTGATGCGCTCCGTCTTCACGGCCTTGATTTTATCCAGCCCGCCGCGCGCATTAATGTAATTGGTGATGATCTCGTCGACAGACTGCGCCGAAGCCGGCAGCGCGGCCACGAACAAAGCAGCAAACAGAACAAGCTTACGGTATGCCAGGGACATAAACAGATGGTAGAGGCAGAACCAACAAGGGTCAACTGAGAGCAGCGGAGTTGGCGGAACGATGGCGAGGAGTCGACGGTGGTAGGCCGGGAAATGTCGGCCCGCGATCAAATTTATAAATATAACTGATTAGATAACTAGTTAGAACTGAATCAGTTCGCGAGATGGGAGCTAACGATCATGCCTTGTGCACCCCTCCCTCCCCGTTAATTTGTTGTACCGCGTGCAAGCGGATGAAAGTGCCGGAGATAAGTTGGCGAGGAGTGTTGTGCGTGTTGAGCGGATGATACGTGAGGCGGTGCTCAACGCCGTTTCGGTAGAGCGCAAAACACCGCTACGAGAGAGACCGAAACGGGAACCTGCCGCCAGAATCCAGGAGAAAACTTTCACGAAAGGGTTCGACACCCGAGGCAGCTTAGCACCGCAAGCTAACTTCGTGGTTGGGCGCGTGCGGTTTTCAGGAGGCGGGTTTTCAGCTTGACCAGCAGGATGCCACCGAGCGTGGCTCCCGCCAGGAGGACCGGGAAAATTCCGAGGAACGCCGCGTCTTTCAGTTCATGTCCGCCAAATATCCGAGCATACCCGATCAGGAAGGCAACGGCCCCAACGAAGGCGCCAACGATAAAAACGATCAGGTTCAACAACGTCAGACGCAAGCCCGGAACGCAGGCGAGGACCAGCAATCCGAGAATCGCGGAGGCGACGCAGGCGATCGCAAGACTCCCGAGCATGAGGAGCATGGCGGTGAAAACATAACATCAAATTTTCGGACCTGAAAGGCGCGCCACCGACGGGTGGGGAGAAGTTCAGGAAGGAGTATTCCAAGACCCACGCTCCAGCCCTCTGCGCTCAACTTGTTACGAGTTGCCTTCGGGCTCAGGAAAAGAAGGTCTCGCTGTGCTGCACCCTTCGGAGGTAGGGGACCAATTTATCCCAGATGAGGAGCTTCGAGAGGTAGGCGGAGGCGCCGGCTTTCTCGGCTTCCTTGACCATTTCGGGAACGTCGTACTGGCTGAGGGTCAGGATTTTGGCTTGCGGCAACGCTTTGCGGAGCAGCCGTATGGCCTCGATGCCGTCCATGCGGGGCATGACGATATCCATGATGATGATGTCCGGCCTGAACTGCAGGGATTTGGCCAGGGCGTCGCCGCCGTCAATGGCTTCGGCGCAGACTTCAATGTCTTGCTCTTCTGACAGCGCCGCGCGGACGCCGCGACGGATAAAATCCTGGTCGTCGGCAATGAGGACACGCATGAGAGGGCCTCCCCGGACGTGCCAGCCTCCACCGGAAGAGCCCGCCCTAAGTTACGCTACTCAAGGGTCCGCCCCCGCCGCTACCGGGTTTTCCCTGTAGGTATTTTTGCAACTGCCTTAGTACTGTCAAAGCGGCCGCCGCAGTCCAAAGGCTAGTGCGGTTGCGGGGTGGGAGCTTTCATCAGGTCGACAAACATCTTGTTGAACCTTGGGAGATCGAGATCCATCTGGATTTCGACCGGCCGAGCGCCGAGTTTCGGATTGTCTGTGTCCGTCCAGGTAAGCGTGTTTCCGTAGGCCGCGCCGTGATCGAGGTCCACGCTCAGGTAGCGGGTTTCCGTTTTGGTGATCAGCGTGGGATCAATCCACGCGGCGGCGGCGAGCTCATCCCACATGTAGGAGCCGCCCTGGTCTGCCAGAAAGAATTTCACGACGTATTGCGCGGCTGGATTGTTGCTCGTTTTGATTTCGGCAACCATTTCGGGGGTGATTCGGGTTTTGACGGAGATGTCCACCGGCGTGCAGACGATTTTTTTCCACGGCGCCTGCAAAACGCTCTTCGCCGCTTCCGGATCGAACCAGAAATTAAATTCGTGGCGGGGGCTGCTGGTAAACTCCGGATCGTCTGTGCGCGGATCCAAACTTCCGCCCATAAAGACCAGGCCAGCGGCCAGTTCGGGAAAGTGCGGATCGATGGCGTTGGCGAGCGCGAGGTTGGTCATCGGGCCGCCCTCGTAGATGGTGACTTCGTGAGGATATTTGTGGACCATGCGAATGAGGAAGTGCGCGGCGTCTTCGTCGGCGGCGCGCGTGGTCGGCTGGCCTTCGGGGAGCGGCGGAATTACGTGGTGCTCGTGCCACCAGCGATCGTCCCACGCGCCGGCGAACGCCACCTTTCCATAGCGCGTTTGCCACAGCAGGGCTTCGTTGCGGCGATGCACGAGCGGGAAGACGGCGCCGGGGATAACGGGAATGTCGGTGCGGCCGATGAGCTCCAGCAGGCGCAGTGTGTGCGCGACTTCTTCATCGCGCCATTGATTTCCACTGACCACGGTGATGCCGAGAACCTGCACCTCGGGAGATTGGATCAAGGTGAGGAGCGTTTGCATGTTGCTGCCGCCGGGGCCGGAACAATCCTGATTGATGATGACTTTGCGAGGTTGCTGGGCGAAGGCGGGCATGGCGGCGATCAGGAATAAGGATGCAAGCAGGTGCAATCTGAAATTCGTCATCGTGGGCCTCTTCGGGAGTTCAGCGCATGAACAAGCCGCGGATTTCGGAAGTATTATAGGTGACGGAGCAGCGAGCCGTGAGCAGGCGTCAAAAGAAGGTCCGCACGCAGCCGGGCCACCCCGCAGCACTGGGCCGGGCGGCCGGGCGGATTTTTGCGGTCAACGAGCGCATCAACCAGATGCTGATCGAACAGCTTGATCCAGCCGCGTGGAAAGCCAAGCCTCCGGGCAAGACGCGCACGATTGCGGCGATCTTCACGCACATGCACAACGTGCGCACGAAGTGGATCAGGCTAACGGCGCCGCACCTCGAGGTGCCACGTCAGCTGGACCGCGCAAGCTGCACCCCGCGGCAGGCACGCGCGGGATTGGCAGAGAGCGCCGCGCGCTGCGAGGAAATGCTCGCGGAAGCGCTCGGCGGCGGTGGCAGTCGCGTGGAAAAGTTTCACCGAGATGGCTGGGGCAGGCCGTGGCCGGTTGGGCCGGAAATGCTGTGCTACATGATTTCTCACGAAGCACACCATCGCGGGCAGGTGTGCATGCTGGCGCATCAGCTGGGATTTCCGTTGCCGGTTCAAGTGCGGGCCGGCATGTGGAATTGGGAAAAGTTGTGGAAAGAGTGCGGGTTCCCCGGCGGACCGGGCTACGAGTCGTGAGGTGTGCAGCACCGGATTTTAGCGTCGCGCATCAAAAGTGGATCACTTGCCTGCGCGAACCCTTGGCCAACAAAGCTCGGCAAGTTGCGTGCTAGGCTTGTGACCCCATGAATGACCTGCTTGCGCTGATCGTACACCACGGATACGCCGTCATTTTTCTGATTGTTTTGGCGGAAGCGCTGGGATTTCCCGTGCCCGCGGCGCTGGCGTTGGTTGCGGGCGGAGCCGCGGTGGCATCGGGCGCGCTGCGCGGTCCGGCGGCGGTTGTGGTCGCGGTGATGGCGATGCTGCTCGGCGACTCGCTGTTGTACATCCTTGGAAAACATATGGGATGGCGATTGTTGGGTTTTCTGTGCCGGGTCGCGGTCGATCCGGAGACGTGCATTCTGCGCTCGGCAGAATCTTTCTATAAGCGCGGCCGGGTCACATTAGTGGTGGCCAAATTTATTCCTGGAATTAATTCGATGGCACCGCCGCTGGCGGGTAGTATGAAAATGCCGTTTGCGCAGTTTTTGGTGCTGGATTTTCTTGGCGCCAATGCATACGCGTTTGCGTATGGCGCGGCGGGATTTATCTTCCGCGATTTCTTCGCGACAATCGCGCGTGGATTTCAAGCGGCGGGACACGCGTTGGAGCTCGTGGTGATCCTCGCCGTAATTGCGTTAACGGCTTATCGCGTTACGCTGTATTGGAAGCATCGCGTTTACCGCATCGTTCCACGGATACAAGTGACGGAGCTGGCGGCGAAACTGCAGAGCGAATATGCGGAAAAGATCCTGCTAGCCGACGTGCGCAGCCACGGCTATTACGACCCTGGCGCCGCGCGCATCCGAGGATCGATTCGCCTGGAGCCGAATAACCTGTCGCAGGAAATCAAAATACTCCCGAGAGACAAAGACATCTATCTGTACTGTACCTGACCGCGCGAAGCGACCAGCGCCCGTGTGGCGCACCTGCTGCGGGAACGGGGATTTAACGCGTTTGTGATTGTCGGCGGACTGGCAGCCTGGCGCAAAGCCGGGAATCCGATAGAGACGGTGCCGCCGAGCGACATCGTGCGCCTTCCTACTTTCAGCCGATGAAGTTTTGTGGCTACGCCGGAAGGCGCGCTTAGGCCAGCTTGATGAGCCTTTTGATCATGGCTGCGAAACGTGATTGATCTTCCGTGCGAACAGTCTTGAATTTCAGACCTAGTCCGCTGCCGGCCTTAACGTACCGGACGGTGGCATCGGCTGTAATTTCCCCGTCCTCGACAAGAAAATGAAGTTTGATCGTGGCGTCGACAGGACAGACCTTCAACGTTTCGATAAAAAGGCCGCCCACGCTCACATCCTTGACCCGCGATGTGTCTTCCATGCGGCCGCAGCGCCAGAAAACCGACACGCCCTGAGGCGTTTCGACTCGCTCGTGATGCCTTCTTGAATGAAGAACCTGTTGTTTCACGTTGCGCTCGGTCGTAAGTAGGATTACCGCCCCAGGAAAACGATCCGGCCGGGTCACTTTACGAGCAATATAAACAATGAACATAGAGTCCCAGAAACACGCATGCTTGCGCTAGTTTTTTCGTGAGAAATTCTTGTCACAGGATGCCCAAACAGTGCAGGGGTTACTCATGGGACACTAACATAGGAAGCATGGCAGGCCCGCTTAGACTGTTTTGATCAGGCGGGTGGCGCATTCGAACGGGCGCAAGCAAGAAGCCGATAAATGCACGAAGTACAAATGTCAGAAGAGCGTTAATGAAAATCCAGCTGTAGCCAAGTACGAAGACGTGGCTCAGGATTGGGCCAATCATCCACAGGGCGATCAGGGCGGCGGCAAGTCTCGCTGTTTGCGGGATTAAGAACAATATCGCCAACACGGTTTCGACGATCCCAGCGCCGATGCGGAATAGCGGCTGCGAAACGAGACCCTGTACGGCATTCGACATTTTGGTGAAGAGCGCGACGGGGTACGGCACACCCGCAAATTTGAAAGCGATGGCGGCATAGAGAAGATTCAGCGAGACCAGCAGCCGAATTGCGAGCAGCAGAGTTTTCCTTGGCATAAAGGATTTCTCCGGGACCGAGCGCAGGCAGATTTGCTGCGCGCAAATGCGAACTAAACTCATATCACGGTTCGGTACCAGAGCGCTGGTCGTCTTAGGGGTTTAACTAACGGAGCCCGGGCGTAGATACGCATGGGGAAGAGAAATGTTTCCGAAGTAGAATCTGAGGCGGAAGCCAGGGATATGTTTGAGGTATGGACTTACGTTGTGGGGCCCGTTTTAGCTTTGTTGCCAGGGAGATGGCGCCAAGCTATCGATCCTGATCGTCAGATGGCTTGGATTCCGGCAACGATTCTCAGTGGGACTGTAGAAGCGCTCGTGTCGCTAATCGCTCTGATTTATTGGTATTCCTATTCGGTGGCGGGCTGGGCGCAGCAGGCCATTTATTCGACGATCAAAGCGCATCCCCAAGCGGCTATTCGCGAAGACACGGTAGGATTTGCCGCGATGACGCTGATGGCGATGCATCCATTGACGTGGGCAATCGCCTGGTTCGTTGTGGAAGGGATTGTCAGAGCCCTGGGCGCTGCGTTTGTGGGGAACGTCAATGGAAGCCTCCCTCTTTGGGGACTGGATCGCCTCGTTCTGCTTTTCCGGCGACGTGCCGATGCGGGGGCTATTGGAGGCAACGCCACGTCGTTTGTGAATGCTCTCCGCGACAAATTGATTTTGAGTCGGACTCCTGTTGTGGCGGATGAAATTTGCGTATCGATGGATGGACCAGAGGAATTGATGGAGATTCATTCCTGCCGTCCGAAAGGGGGCTGGGATCCGCCACGTGTGGTGCGCTACCAAGGAATTTACTACCGGTTGGAATCCTTCGCGAAAGGCGAAGCGCCACGTCCGTTTCATTTTTATCTGCGCAAACTGACTGCGGGCGTCCCGGGGCGAACGGTGCTGGAATATTTGCCGGATCTTCCGCCGATAACTCGCGGTTAAAGAAAATTAGACGGCGGTGATGAAGCCGGCTTCTGGGTTGGCGAAGCCATAGGCCATGCGCGGGGTGTTGAAAGCATAGCCGGGGTTGCCGTCTTTATCGAGGAGGATGAGGCCGCCGCTGCCATTGCCGCGGCGGGCGAGAAGCTGGACTGCGGCTTGTGCGGCGCGCGCGGGATTGGAGCCGGCAGGACGCAGAAAATCACAGGCAGTTTTGGCAAGAACCACTTTCATGATGGCTTCGCCGTAGCCGGTCGAAGAGACGGCGCCAGTTTCGGAATCGGCGTAACAGCCGCAGCCGATGAGCGGAGAATCGCCGACGCGTCCGGGAAGCTTGCAGCAGGTGCCGCCGGTGGAAGTGGCGGCGAACAGGCGGCCATGGTCGTCGAGCGCGACAGCGCCCACGGTTCCCTGTTCGTGCCCACGATGATTATCGGCGGCGTGGGAATTCTTGCGGCAGCGAGCCCAGGCTTCGCGTTCGGCGGGCGAGATGAGTTCTTCGGGATCGCAGAGAGGAATGCCTTGATCGAACGCAAACTGTTCCGCGCCCTGGGAGATGAGCATCATGTGCGGACATTTTTCGAGGACGGCGCGCGCAGCCCGGATGGGATTCTTGATGCGACGAAGACCGGCAACGGAACCGGCGCGAAGCGTCCAAGCGTTCATCACGATGGCGTCGCATTCGACATAGCCATCGCGATTGAGATGTGAGCCGTAGCCAGCGTCGAACACCGGATCGTCTTCGAGGACGGTGATGGCGGCTTCGATGGCGTCGAGAGCGTGGCCGCCGTTGCTGAGTATGGCGTAGCCAGCGTGGAGCGCGCGAAGGCAGCCGTCGTTGCAGGCTTCGATGGCGTCGTCGGGGATGTCCCAGGCACCGCCGTGGACAATCAGAGAAGGTCGCATTTTTACGAGGATAGCAGAATTTAAAATTGGCAACGGGAGAGGGCTGGAGGTAAGCCGTGATCGAAGAGGAATCCCTCACTCCGCGAACTCCGTTCGGAATGGCGGGTTATGTGGTATGGTTGCCACAGCAAAGGAAAACCCCAGGAGCGCAGGCAGGAGTGCCTGTGCCACATTGTTAGACGAAGAAGTCGAGGAAGAAGAGGAAGAGGCCGAAGACGAGGAGGAACGCACCCCAGGAAAAGCGGCGGCGCGGGAGTTGCGCTACGGAATGGACGAAGCCGGCGGGAATGACACGGAGGCGCGATTCGCCGCGGCGTTCGTAAAATGGACCGGCGGGAATGTAGCGCGAGAAATTGCGGCGAAGCGTGGTGATCTCGTCATCGACCCAGAAGGTGAACTCCGCGCGATGACGCCATAACGTGGAAGCGCCAATCACAAAGATGGCATAGCCGAGACAAGTAAGAACACCGAGAGCAGAACCGGAACCCCAATAAAACATAAGACCTCACCGCGGCTGGGCGGAAGGCGTCAAGCTTCGTCGTGAATGGTGACGAGGCGAACGACTTCGAATTCTTTCTTGCCAGCGGGGGTGGCAACTTGCACTTCATCGCCAACCTGACGATTCAGAAGCGCGCGACCGATGGGAGAAGTGGTGGAGATAAGACCCTTTTCGACGTCGGCTTCTTCGCTGCTGACGAGCTTGTATTCGACCTCAATGTTGCGCTGCAGGTCAAGTACAAGTATGCGGGAGCCGTAGCCAGAACGGTCCCTGGGAATGTTACTGAGATTGAGCATGCCAAGATCGCCCATGCGCTTCTTGAGATTGCCGATCTTGGCGTTCACGTAGCCCTGGCGCTCTTTGGCGTATTTGTACTCCGCATTTTCAGAGAGGTCACCGTGCGCGCGAGCTACGGCGATTTCCTTGGGCAGCTCGACGCTGAGCTCATGTTCGAGAGAATCGATTTCCTGCTGGAGCTTGTGCTTGATTTTTGCCAAAGGGTCAGTCATTCGTTTGCCACATGTTCAGAGAAAAATGATGCGGAGTTCGGCCAAGCCGAACTCCGCCACGCGACCATTATAAGGTGGAGAGAAATGGGTGGACAAGAGGCAGGCGCTCGAAGACGCAAAGAATTTAATAAGACCTTTGTTTTCAGCGCGTTAATGGCTAGCGAACGGTGATCTCGACGGTTTGGGAAGCCGCTTTCCCGGTGGAATCGACGATTGTGAGCGTGTACGTGGTTGTCTTTTTGGGGGAGATATCGAGGCAGCGATTGTGCGAGGGCCAAACATCGCCGGCCGGAGGATCGAGGGTAACTGTTTTCGCGTTGGCGACGTCGTAGCAAATCTGCGCGGATTCACCGTGATGGATGACGCCGGGAGAAACGTACAACGCGCGAATGGCGAGATCGGAACCGCCGAGCTGTTCAATGGCGGCGCGGTCTTCTTCACGGCGCTGTTCCGCTGCCTGTTGGGCTTTGCGGCGTTCGTAGGCGCGATTTGATTCGTGGCGCGAGATGAGGAGGAAGCCGACGTAGGCAGCGACGCCGAGAAGGATTAGCGCGGAATAGATATAGGGATTTTTGAAGACGGATTTTGGGGGAGGAGATTGTGCATCCATGGTCGTGCTCCTGAATGGTTTCATTTACAGGATATGACAGGCGAGGCGACGGGTTCTATCAGAGGAATTGCTTAGGGTCGTGGGAATTTTGGATTTGGGATTTTGCGGACCTGGGGTCCAGCAGTGCTGGACCCCTACGAAGAGATTAGCTGAGGGCCGCTTTGAGCACCTCCTCGAGGCGGTTGGCTACGACGGCGTCTTCGCCCGGTTGGAGCATCCAGACACCTACGATGATGGTGTTGGGGCCACCGGGGAGTCCGGCGCTGGCGGGAGCGCCCCCGGTGCCTGGATTGAGTTCGATGCGAGGATTTCCCGTACGCATTTTCTGTAGAACTTCCGTGGCGGAAATTTTGATGCGGTTCTGATCGTAGGTGACGAGGAGATGCGGGACGTGATTGGCGATTTCGGGAATAAACGTTTGCGCCTTCACGGTGGGAAGCGTTTTTACTTTTGCGGCGATAAGGTCGGCGCGTTTTTGGAATTCAGCTTCCAGCTCGGCGTCATCCTGGCCGAGGAACCAGTCGACGGCAGCGACCAGGCCGACGATTTCTTCCTTGGCGACTTTCATGCCGCGGCCGATGGTGTTGGAGTATGGAGAGTTGTTCTGCTTCGCCGCATCGATCAGATCCTTGCGACCGAGGAGCAGGCCGGTACATTGCGGGCCGCGTAGACCTTTGCCGCCAGAAAAGGTGACGAGGTCGAAACCCATTTGCGTGTAATTCCAGAGATTGGAAATGGGCGGGACGTCGGCGGCGGCGTCGTTGAAGCACGGGATGCCGTGCTTGTGGGCGACGCGGATCCAATCTTCACGTGAAATTTTCCCGCCTTCGGCGGCATTGAAGAAGTGCGTCATGACCGTTTTATCGGTGAACGCCTTTTCGTAGTCGTCCATGGTTTCGACTTCGACATAGCGGATTCCGCAGTTGCGGAGGGCGTGATCGTAATCGTAGCGGTGCGCTTTCTGCACGATCACTTCGTTTTTAAGGCCGGTCATGTCCGTGGGGATGCTTTCGATGGCGGGCTTGTTGCCCAGGGTGATGCATGCGGCGGTCCCGACGGTGAGCGCTCCGGCGGCGCCGGAGGTGATTAGCGCGCCGCCGCATTTGAGGCGCTTGGCTAGATATTCGCCAGCGGCGTCTTGGAGTTCGAGAAGATGGACGGGGCGTTTTGAAGCTATCGTGATGGCGGCCTGGACCTCCTCGGGCATGGTCGAGGCGGTCAAGACGGTGTAGGTGCCGGCGGCGTTGATGAAGGTGGAGACGCCGAGCTTTTCGTAATAGTCGACGCCCTTGGCGGAAGCGGGTGTTAGCAGGGCGTCGGCGGCGCCGAGAGCGGGGACGGCACATGCGCCTACGGATGCGGCGATGGCGGCTTGGGCGCCTTTGTGCAGCATTTTGCGGCGAGTTAGTTTTTCGGACATGCGAGCCTCCTGGCGATAGAAATGTTACGAAATTCGCGTCGTGCGATGGCGCCGCCTCGGAAGGCGGACCCTAGAAAAGCAAAAAAGAGCACAACAACCGTGCGATGGCGCCGCGTTCCTCACTTCGAGGACTCCGTTCGGAATGACGGTTCTGGTTTGTTGCCGCGGCATAGAATATCGAGCGTTCAGTGGCGCGGAAAATCGTCGGCCATGGAGGGCTTGTCGGAGCCTAGAACCGGTGACGTGAAATATTGCTGGCGTGCTTTTTCCCATTCGACCATGCTGAGGCCGGAGGGATCGTAGACGATGCGCCCGGCGCGCACGGTCATGCGCGCGGTGATGCTGGTGTCTCCATCCATGCGAGCCCAGCCACAATCGATGAAGCCAAATTTGCCGTGGAGTTCCTGGAGAACAGCGATATCGGCATCTTTACCGACAGAAAGAGTGCCGAGTTCAGGATGATGAATTTCGTTGGCGGGATTCACGGTGGCGCGCTTGATGAGTTCATTGAGCGGCACGCCCATTGAGGCGAATTTGGAGAGCACGTTGTCGTAGCTGAGAATCGTGAAATTTTCGATGTGCAAATCGGTGGAAATGGAATCAGGGAGGAATCCCTGTTTGACGGCGGGAACTGCGTTGCGGAACCAGAAACTCCCGGCACCGTGGCCGACGTCGAAGATGACGCCGCGCTTGCGGGCTTCCAGAAGGATGGGGTTGAGCTTGCCATCGGGAAGGATAATGGGAAACTGCTGTGCGAACACGTGCGTGTGGATATCGCCGGGACGCGCTTTTTTAAGAATGAGATCGGCGTAGGTGCGATCCGGGCGCGGCCAGAAATCGAACATGACCGGACGATTTGTGGCTTCACCGCAGGCTATAGCGCGGTCGACGGCGGCCCAAGGAGTGTGCTCGCCGTCCCAGGGCCGGTCCGGCCAGTAGTGAGCGGTCTTCACGCCGACGATGAGGTCGGGGTACTTCTTGATGGTCTCGGCGCAACGATTGACGTCCATTTCGTCAACCGTCTGTTCGAGTCCACCGCTCATACCATTGGCAACGATGTTGAGGAAGGCGAGGACGCGGACCTTTGCGTGGTCCATCACACTTTCTTTTTCCTGAAGGAAGGATTCGGCGCCGGCCGTGCCTGCGTCGACGACGGTGGTGACGCCGGAAGTGAGGACGAGATCGGCGGGAATTGCGTAAGGCTCCGTGTGGGAGCGCGATTCGGGATCAAACCAATTGAGAGGCGCGCCGCCGTAGGTAATGTGCACGTGAATGTCGATGAGGCCGGGAGTGACGTACAGGCCAGAGACGTCAACAACTTTTCCAGCTTCGGAAGCGGGAATATCCTTCGCGACGGCAGCGATTTTGCCGCCAGAGACGGCAACGTCCATCACGGTATCAATGTTATTTGCGGGATCGATGACGTGGCCGCCCTTGAGGAGAAGATCGTAGCGAGGCGATTGGGCAGGAGCGGCCGGAACGAGGAGGAGAACCATGATAGGGCTGAGGTGAAGAATTGTTTTGGCAAAACGGTTCATTCGGAATCCTTTCAATCAGAAGCGGAAATTCGTTCGTTTCGAGCAGCGGGAAGCGCCAGAAAATGGAAAGTAGGAAACAGAAAATCGTGCTGTCCCATGGAAAGCCGACAAGTGGAGGAAAACGGCATGCGCAAATATTCCCCTATTGAAACGAATCAATGAGAGTCTACTCAGTCCGGGAGAGATTGTCACCCTCTCGTAGGAGAAGGGAAATAAGAGTAAGCTGGAACTTCAAATTGCGCGGTGAATTGGTTTGTGTGAGGGAAAGAGGCTCGGGCCGACATGGGAATGGATCGAAGGACCTTCGTAAAGAGAACTTGTGCAGGAAGCGCGGGACTGATGCTGGCGGGAGTGCCGGTGCTGGGGACGGAACAAGTTGTTATGCCGCAACCGCCGCCGATTGATGTGCACGAAGCGCCTTTGGCGAAAAAATCGGCATTGGGAATGCCGGGATTGTACCCGGGGCGAGTGGTGGAAGTGGCCGACGCGCACGCCATCTCGGGAAACCGCGTCTCGCAACCCGTGGTACACGAGATGTTGGAACGCGGGTTAAAGGAATTGACCGGCGAGAATTCGACCGCGGCGGCTTTTGCGAAATTCGTCGAGGCGAACGACATGGTGGGAATCAAGATCAATCCATCGGGAGCGCCGGCATGTTGTTCCTCTCCGGAACTGGTGCGGGAAATCATCGAAGGCGTGCGGTCGGCCGGGGTGCCGCTGCGAAACATCGTGGTTTACGACCGCTTCGGCTACGAAATCGACCTGGGAAGTTATCAGACGCTGATGCCTCCAGGAATCGAAATATTCGGGGTGCAGGATGGCTTGCTGGACGCTTCGGGATATGACGCGAACGTATATTGCGACATGAATTTTTTTGGCGAGTGGGAGACGCGTTCCTACATGGCAAGCATTGTGGCGACGCGCCTGGACAAAATTATCAACGTGCCGACGTTGAAGGATCATTCCGCTTCGGGAGTGACTGGGTGTCTGAAAAATGTGGCTTACGGGACATTCAACAATGTGGCGCGGTCGCACAAGGAACCGTACTCGTTCACGAATCCACTGATCGGGGTGATGTGCACTGTGGAGCCGCTGCGATCGAAAGTGGTGCTGAACATCATGGATGGGATGCGCATGGTATGGCACGGTGGTCCGCTGACACAGAATCAGGATTTCATTTCGCAAACGGGGGTGCTGATGATGAGCACAGACCCGGTCGCGATGGACACGATTGAGCTGGAAGCGATCGAGAAAAAACGGCGCGAGGAAGGTGCGCCGTCCGTATGGGAACACAATCGGAAATCTATTACGGCGGACAACCGCGAATTTTATACCGATGCGAGCAAGAATCTGTTTTACCGGCAGCCGGGCCATATTGCGGCCGCCGGGAAACTGGGGCTCGGCGTTTTTGATTTGAAACAGATCGACCACAGAAAGCTTCAGGCCAGCTAACGGCGATGACGGAAAAATCCTCGATAACAGAAGTTGCGGCAGCCGCCGAAGGCGACTGGATCACCCTGCTGAAGGACAACGGCCGGACCGGGGGATCCGGCGCGCCGGCTGTACCTTCTCCCGCTAAGGCACGCTGGCAGTTGCGTCTGGGCAGCCCCGTTCGTAGTTCACCGGTACTTCGCGGAGCGACGCTGTATGTCACCGCGCAGAGAGGCCAACTCTACGCCTTTAAAACCAAGGACGGTCGGCAAGAGTGGAAGTTCGAGGCCGGCGGAAAGATTAATTCGACCCCGTCGCTCAGCGGACGCAACGTGCTGTTCGGGTGCGACAACGGAAAAGTGTACGCCGTGAACGGCGACAATGGAGCGAAGGTGTGGGAGGCGACGACCGACGAAGAAGTCTGGGCGTCACCGGTAGTTCGGCAAGGAATGGTGTTCATTGGCAGCGGGGACGGACATTTGTATGCGCTGGATGCAGCGAACGGGAAACGGCGCTGGAAATCCGAGCCGCTCGGTGGACGGGTGTATTCGACGGCGTATGCGGCTGAGAAGGCGGTTTATGTAGGATCCGGGAATGGAACTGTGTATTGCTTTGAACCGGCGACAGGCAAAATTCTGTGGAAAGTGGCGACGGGAGACGGGATTGATTCCTCGCCAGCGCTGGTCGGAGACACACTGCTGATCGGATCCCAGGATTTTTTTGTGTACGCGCTGGACGCAAGCAGCGGCGCAGTGCGTTGGAAATATGAAACTGGCTTGGGGGTGGCGGCCGCGCCGGCAGTATCCGGCGATGCGGTGGTGATTGGAAGCAAGGATGGGCAGTTGTACTCGCTTGCACTCGCTACAGGAAAATTACGGTGGAAAATACGCGCCGGAGAGGCGATTACCGGCCCGGCCGTGTTTGGAGATTCCACAATTTATTTGCAATCGTGGGGACTGCAAGCGCTCGCCGCGGACACCGGAAAAACCGTGTGGCACGCCGGGCTGGGCATGGGCGTGCAGAACGCACCGATCATCGCCGGAGGTAGCATTTATCTGGCGAGCCTCGACGGCGAAGTGTATGCGCTCGAATAGAACGCTGGCGGCGGCCGGAATGTTGGCCTGCGTTCCGCTTTTGTTTGCGGGGCCGCGTGAAGAGGCGCAGCGGCCGGTTCACAAGACAAAGTATGCGATGGGAACCGTGTATGAGATTGCCGCGTACGACGAATCGCCGGAGCGTGCTTCGCAGGCGATCGACAAAGCATTTGCGGAAATCGTGCAGCTCGATGGCATGCTGAGCAATTACAAACCGGAAAGCGATTTGAGCCGCTTGAACCACGAGGCGCATTTTCATGCCGTGAAGGTTCCGGCGGATTTGTACCGCGTGATTGAGGAGTCGGATAAGTATTCGAAACTGTCCGGCGGGAAATACGACATCACGGTGGCGCCCCTGGTGGATATGTGGAAAGCGGCGCTGCGGGGCGACCGCGTGGTGTCTCAGGCAGAGCAGGAAAAACTGCGCGCGTGCGTGGGATACGAAAAGATCGAATTGATTCCGCCGGACATGGTGGAGTTCCATTCGCCGTGCCTGCGCATTGACGTAGGCTCGATTGGAAAAGGCTATGCGGTGGACCGCGCGGTGAACATACTGCGCGCGAATGGAATCAAAAACGCGCTGGTGGATGCGGGCCAGAGCAGTATTTATGGAATGGGCGCGCCGCCGGGACAAAGCGCGTGGGAAGTGCACCTGCGCGATCCTTCAAATCGCGTGGATCCCACGGTGATGTTGAACGAGAACAGCGTGTCCACTTCGGAGCAGACGCCGCCGAGCCTGCTGGGAAACGAGACTGCCGGACACATTATTGATCCGGACAACGGGAAACCGCTGGAATCGAAATACGCGCTGAGCATCGTGGTGAAAACGGGAACAGCGTCGGATGCGCTGTCGACGGCGCTGCTGTTGCTCGGCCCGGAAAAAGGGAAAGCCATCGTGAAGCAGATCGCGGATGCGGCGGCGATCTGGGTTTCGGCGGATGGCGAAGCGGAAACAGTTTCGACCGGTCCGGAGATTCGGTTGGCCGGGAAACAGGAAAGCATGCAGTCGAAATCGTTATCGGGGAGTCCAAGGGAAAAGTGATGAGGCGCGGGCTAAGTTTGCTTTTGTTGCTGTGCGCGGCGTTCGCGCAAACGGTAGCGGGCAAAGTGTATGTGCGGTGGACGCAAAGCACCCTGCCGCCGGCGAAACTTCTGGGCGTAAAAGAGCTGGTGATTCCGTGGAACGACGGCGCGACGAGCCTGATGGAAGCCGCTAGAAAACAGGGGTATCACATATACCTGGAAGCGACGCTCGAACAGGCCGCAACGGCAGCGCAAGCGGGCGTCAAGGCAGGAGCGGCGGGAATCATGCTGCGAGGCACGGCCACCGAGCAAAGCCAAGTGGAAGAAAGCACCCATAAATTACGCGCGCAGTATCGGAAGCTGAAAATCCTGCCACTGAGCGCGCGCGGAAAACAGCCGGAAATGCGCGGATGGCTGGTGTTCAACAAGAATGGGATTCTGCAAGTTTCGAGCCCGTCGGCGCAGCCTTGGTTGGACCAGAACCTGGCGACGGTGAGGCAGGAGCGCGCGTTTGATGGCGGGCAAGCGCCTATTTATACGTTCACGTGGGATGAAAGCGATCCGCTGGTGAAGAGGGACGGGCCAAAGCCGGCGGATTATTCTCTGGCGGTTGCCGAAGCTGGAGCGTTTCATGCGGACCTTGTCCTGGAACTGCACGAACTGCAGCAGAAGGGATTGGCGAGCGGAGATAAGCAGGCCTTGGAGGATTGGGAGCCGGTGAAACGCACGATTGCATTTTACGAGCGAGAGAAAGACGGAGAGAGAGAAGCCGCAGATGTGGGCGTGCTGACGGACGATTACGACTCCTCCTATGAAGCGTTAAACCTGATGGCGCGGCACAATATACCGTTTCGCGTGCTGCATTCGGCGGACGTAAAAGCGCAGGACCTGGCGGGACTGGATGTGGTGATCGAATTTGCGGCGCCGGGAAAGGAATTGACGGAACAGCTGCGCACATTCGCCGAGCAAGGCGGCACGGCGGTGCTGGTGAATTTGCCGGGAGCGTATCCGTGGGACTCATCGCCTGATCCGAACAAGAGCGAGAAGTCTGTGACGTACACCGTGGGAAAAGGCAAAGTGATCGAGCTCGGAGAGCCGGTGAGCGATCCGGAAACATTTGCGCAGGACGTGCGGAGGTTGATGGCGAAAGATGGCGTGCCGGTAAGCTTGTGGAATTCGCTGACAACGTTGGTGGTGGAATATCCCGGAGAGAAGAAGGACGAGGCGATTGTGGAGCTGGTGAATTACGACGAAGAGCGGACCCAGGTGCAGGTACAAGTGAAGGGGGCATTCGAATCCATCAAGTTTGAATCGCCGGATCAAGGGTGCTGCGAAATATTGAAGCCATCGCACGTGGACGGATTCACGGAATTTGTGGTGCCAAACCTGCTGATTGGCGGACGAGTGCGGCTGAAAGTACAGTAAGGGGAAACTGAGCCCCCCCGCCAGCGCAGAAATGCCTGCTTGATCGAAACCGCACTTTACTTTTTATTTTGTGATGGTATTGTTTGGGCCTACCCGCCCCGGTCAGGAAAATCTTGCCAACCTGCTCTATAGAGCGCAGAAGACCATGAATTCCACGAAACAATCGCTGGCTATTTGTCTGAGCGTTTTGCTGATCTGGGCGATGATGCCGCCTGGCGCGGATGCAGGACCTTGGGCGGAGGCGGCGCCCCGAAACGCGCGGCAGGAAGTGTATGCGCCGGTGCCGCCGAACGATATGGACGCGCTGGTGGCTCCGATTGCTTTGTACCCGGATGCCCTGGTGGCGCAAATTCTGGGAGCTGCAACGTATCCAGACCAGGTGGAAGCAGCCGACGCGTTTGTTAAAGCCAACCCGAACCTGACGGGCGATCCGCTGCAGCAAGCGGCGCAGGATGAGGAATGGGATCCTTCGGTGATGGCGCTGCTGCAGTTTCCGAGCGTGCTCGAAAAACTGGCGCAAAACCTCGGATGGACTTCCGCGCTCGGCGATGTTTCCGCGAATCAGCAAGCGGACGTGATGGCCGCAATCCAGCGCATGCGCGCGAAAGCATATGAAGCCGGGAATCTGAAATCGGGCCAGCAGATCAAGGTCGTGAAAGAAAGCCCGGACATCATCGTGATTCAGCCGGCCAATCCGCAGGTGGTGTACGTGCCGGCGTATAACCCGACGGTGATTTATGGATCACCCGTGGTGACGCCGGGATACAGCGCAAGCACAGTGGCGACGACGGCGGTGATTTCGTTTGGCCTGGGTATCGCGGTGGGCGCGATGATCAGCAGTTCGAGTTGCGGATGGGGTTATTACGGCTGGCGCATGAATTGGGCCGGGCAGGTGGTTTATTGCGGCGGCTCGCCGTATTACGGGAATCCGTACTGGTGGGGCGGCTACTATCCAGGTTTTCGGCCGGGCTATCGCCCACCATATTACCCGCCGCCACGGCCTCCGCGGCCACCACCGGCCGGTTGGCGTCCGCCGCCGCCGGGAACGCGACCACCGTACCGTCCACCAGGTGGGGGTAGACCGCCAACGGGTGGAAGACCGCCAGGAACTGTGCAGCCGACGCCATTGCCATCTCCGGCACCGACGCCGGGAAGGCCTAGCATTCAACCGGTGCCGGCGCCTGGCAGACCGAGCGTTCAGCCTGTGAAACCGGGCGGACCAACGATCCAACCGGCGCAGCCGGGTGGTCCGACGATTCAGCCGGTGCAGCCGAGACCGACGACGCGTCCCAGTGGGCCGGCGCGTCCGAGCACGCAGCCAACGACGCGGGACCTGCGAGGGTATCCGCCGACGCAAGGCGCGAAACCTGCGCCGAAGCCGAATGCATTTTCGGGATCGGCAGGAGGAAGGCCGGAGAGTGCGCGCGGAAATCGCAGTTTAAGCCCGCCACCCAAGACACAACAAAGTGCGCCGGCGAGGGCGCCGAGTGCTTCAGGCAATGCGCCGGGCGGAAACAAAAAGCGCTAGCAGAAGAAGGAAAGCGGCACGGGCCGGCAAGCGCGACCGGCTCTCAACGAAGGAGTGGAGATGAGGAAAGCGGAACAACCGAGAGAGTTTCGTTGGCGCGGGGCAGTTGCTGCACTGGCCGCAGTGCTGGCGCTCGCGTGCGGATGCCAGCGGGCGAAACAGCAACAAAAGGAAGCGATGGGCCCGACGAAGTTCGTTTCGCCGGAGTCAGCGGGGCAAGCGGTTTATAACGCGACGAAGGCGGAAGACACGAATGCGGTGCTGGCCATTTTTGGACGCGAAGGCAAGGAATATCTGCTGACGGAAGACCCTACGCAGGACAAAAACGCGCTGGAACAGTTTGCCTCCGACTACGAGACGATGCATCGATGGTCTAGCGCAGAAGGCGGCGAGCTGGTATTAAACGTAGGAGCAGAGAATTATCCATTTCCGTTTCCGCTGGTGAAAAATGCCGATGGCGAATGGGTGTTCGATGCGGAACGCGGCAAGAAAGAGATGGTGGCGCGGGAGATCGGCGACAACGAATTGACGGTGATCGATGTGCTGAATGAAATGGCCGACGCGCAGACAGAATACTTCAAAACCACGCACGATGACAGCAAAGTGAAGCAGTATGCGCAGAGGTTCACGAGCAACGACGGCAAGCACAACGGTTTGTATTGGAAAGTGGCAGAGGGCGAACCGGAGAGTCCTTTGGGGCCAATGGCGGCGCGGGCGAGCGCGGAAGGCTACCAGCCGGGGACGAAAGAATCTCCGCAGCCGTTTCACGGATATTTTTACCGGATATTGAAGGAGCAAGGACCTCATGCCGATGGAGGGGCCAAGAGTTACATCGTGAACGGCAGCATGACGCGCGGCTTTGCGTTCCTCGCCTATCCGGCGGATTATCGCAGGAGCGGGGTGATGACGTTTATGATCGAGCAGGACGGGCGGGTATTTCAGAAAGATTTAGGACCAAACACCGTGGAAGCAGCGAGAGCGATAAAGGCGTTCGATCCGGATGATACCTGGACGTTGGTGCAATAAAGCCGAGGAATTCATTGCAGGTCCTTGGGCAAGGAAACTCCACAAACATTAGCGATGCCGTCGTCTACCACGCATGAAAATGGTGATGCTCGCTGCGCTTGATTTCTATTCGCGTGATGACGAGCAGAAATAATCCTGCTGCAGCGATGGCTGCCAGACCGAAGTAAATGTCGATATACGAGAGCAGGCGGCTCTGCGTTATGACGTCGGCCTGGAAAAGCTGTAAGGCTCCTAACGTGGGATTACTTCCGCCACCTCCATTGCGGTGAATCAGAGCCGCATATTGCGACAAGGTGGAGCGCAGCGTCGGGTCCAGGCGGTTCGATACGTCGAGGATGCGAGAAGAGTGAAACGTCATGCGGTGATCGAAGAGAACGGTTACCGCGGTGACGCCGAAGGTGTTTCCGAGCTGTCGATTGAAAAAATAGATTGTCGAGACATCATTCAAGTCGGGAAGGGGAACGTTGGCTGTGGCGATATTTGACGCGCCAAGGAGAGTGGGAGCGAGCGAGAGACCTTGCAGCAGTATCGCAGGAGCCAGCACGATCGTAGGCGTCGTGGGCGTCCAGATATAGATGATCGAGCCGCAGGTCACGATCAACAGGCACAGCCCCAGTCCAAGGGTTGCCGGACCGCCATAGCGCGGCAACAGAACTCGCAAAGAGAGCACGAGCCCGATGCCAAGGCCGGTGGTGTACATGGAGATGAAGCCGCCGGTCTGGGTGGCGCTGTAATCCTGCACATAGCGAAGATATTGCGGCACAACGTACAAACCGGCGCCGAGGATCGCTCCGACGATCAATACGACCGTAAGCGAAGTGCGAACTGAGGCCTGGCGCCAGATCACGCGCAAGTGAAATACCGGATCTTCATTCTGCGGGCGGCTATCCCACCAGATAAACGCGATAAAACAAACCAAAGACACCAGCAAGGTGGGTGGAATCCAGAACGATTCGAACCACAGGTCACGTTCTCCACGGCTGACCGCAACCTGCAGGCAAGCGAGAGAAGCGATCAGAAAAACGGCGCCGCGAATATCGACGCGTGCTTCTTGTCTTCGCCGGAACAGGTAGCCGCCGGGAACAAATTTAAGAATCAGGAACGCACCAAGAATCAGGAATGGAAAATCAATCAGGAATGCATAGTTCCAGTGAATCGTATCGGTGATCCATCCCATAGCGATGGGATAGGTGATCTCAAAAATTGAGAGGACGCCATACAGCCAAGTGACGGCCTGGATGCGCGACTTGCCGGGAAACATCAAGTTGGCGAGGATGACGGCGCGAACAAGGAAAGAACCACCACCAAAGCCCTGAATGAGGCGAGACGTCAGCAGAAGACTCAAGCTGTGAGCGCTCAAGAAGCAGCCGAACGCGCCCACGGAATACAACCCGATGCTGTACAAAAGATGGCGCCTTGCGCCAAAGACGCGGGTCATCCACGCGGCCAGGGCCAGGGAAATGAGAAAGCCGAGATTGTAGAGAACCACAACCCAGCTGATTGTGTCAGAGCTGGCGGCGACGTTGCCCTGCATATCCGGGAGCAGAACGTTTACGGAGAGCCGGTTGGAAATTTCGATGGCGGTGACGAGACCAACGCTCAGGAGGATAGCCATCCTGCGACGGTGGGTAAACCCCGATAGCACCGTATTGATATAGCGCCCTTCGACGAGCTCCCATTCTTCCATCGTTCCGGGCGATGCGCCGCTGAGATAACTCATAGCCTTCCTGTCCGATCAACGAAGATAAATCGTAGCTTCCACGTTCATGCCGGGCCGCAGCACAAGCTGAGGATCACGGGATGGCTTGACCAGAATCTTTACCGGAATGCGCTGGACCACTTTGATGAAATTTCCAGTGGCGTTTTGTGGCGGAAGCAAAGCTTGCCGCGAGCCGGTAGCGCCAGCGATCGAATCGACTACGCCCTCGAAGTCCTGATTATAGGTATCTACACGAATGCGCACTTTCTGGCCGGGAGTGACCCTGTCCATTTGAGTTTCCTTGAAATTCGCGGTGACGTACACCTGCGTGAGCGGAACGATGGTGAATAAGAGCTGGCCCGGCGAAACGTATTGCCCCAAATCTACGGAGCGCTGCGTAACCTGCCCGGTGATCGGCGCGGTGATGCGAGTGTAGCCGAGATTGAGTTGCGCCTGTTGGAGCGCGGCCTTGGCGCGTTCCACGGAAGCAAGCGCAGATTTGTATACCGCTTCGGTGATGGGGACCTGGCGTTCGCGGGCTTTGGTTTCCAGAAATTGCGACTGCGAACGCGAGAGCCGCGCCTGCGCCGACTGCGTGTTTGCGCGGGCAATTTGCACGGCTTGCTGCGCGGCGGCGAATTGCTGCTGCGCGGCATCGAGTTCGCTCTTGGCCACGCGCGCTTCAGCATCGACGGCGTCGAATTGAAACTTGGAAACGTCACCGGTCGATAGCAACGGAGTGTAGCGAGCGAGGTCGCTCTGCGCGCGTTCGTTGGTAGCCATCTTGGCGGCAACGTTGGCTTGCGCAAGTTGCAGGTTGGCGGTGGCGGATTGCTCGAGCTGCGCCTGGGAACTTGCGTAGTCGGCGGCATCGGAGTCTTTTTGAGCATAAGCGCCGCTGGTACCGTTGGTGGTGGTTTCGCGAGTCAGGCCGATCTGGAGTTTGGCGGAATTGGCCTGCGCTTCGGCCACGTCGAGAGTGGCCTTGGCTTGTTCCACTTCCGCCTGGTACGGTCGGGGGTCAATCTGCAGGAGGACATCGCCTTCCTTGACGGGAGTGTTGTCGTTAATAAAAAGCTGCACGACATAGCCGGGAACTTGCGGGGCAACGGCAGTGATGTGGCAGTCCACTTGCGCGTCGTCGGTGGTTACCTGGCCGCTGTAAACGTACACGAGGACTGCGGCTAGAATCGCGACCACCATGATTGAAACTTTCGCGAAAGGATTGAGGTGACCAATACGCTCGGACCAGGGAACAGCAGGGTGCGGAGGAGGAGTCGCAGCAGCAGCGTCATCGACGGGCGGCGTCGTTTGCGAAGGAGGAATTGGAGGCGTAGAGCTCATGATCGGTTTTGCCTTTCACTTGCTGTACATGGATTCAATATCTCCGGTGGCGCGGGCGAGCGCGGCGCGGGAGAGATTGAAGCGATACAGAGCGCTGATCTGGTTATCGCTGGCACGCGCAAGCGCGTCCTGGGCGGTGACGACCTCAACGTTAGTGGTGACGCCGGCCTGAAAGCGGCGCTGCGCCTGAGCCACTTCGTCCAGGGCTAATTTGTAGCCGAGGTTCGCAACGTCCACGGCACTGCGCGCGGCATTGAGATCCTCGAGGCCGGTTTTGACTTCGCGCACGATACGGTCGTCTAAGGCGCGGCGATCTTCGGCAACATGCTGCTCTTCCAATTTTGCGTTTGCGACCTGGGCGCGAATACGACCGCCGGTGAAGAGGGGAAAATCCAACGAAACAGCATAAGTGTAGGCCGGAATGCCGTCGTTGAAATGCGCGCCCTGGTACATCCAGAAGCCGGCGAAGGCCATTTGCGGATAGCGCTGGTCTCGCGCGGCGTCCGTGGATAATTTAGCGATGCGCGTCTGCGAATTCAAGGAGCGCACTTCCGGGCGCTGGGCCAGCGCCTGATTCAGCAAAGATTCTCTTTCCATCGTGGGGAGATCGTAGAAATCGAGACGATCGGTCACTTCCAGTTGCTGATCACGGGGCAAATCGAGGAGTTCGGCCAGGAGATATCTGGTGGTGTGCGTGAGAGCTTCCGCGTCGATCAGATTTTGGCGTTCGTTCTGGAGTTCCACGTTGGCACGCACAGTGTCGATATTCAATCCGATGCCAGTTTTTTGAAGCTCGGTGGCCTGGTCGTAGAGGCGCTGGGCCAGGGCGACACGAGAGGCGGCCGCGTC
Organism: Candidatus Acidiferrales bacterium; assembly: GCA_963790355.1. GTDB lineage: Bacteria > Acidobacteriota > Terriglobia > Acidiferrales > UBA7541 > Acidiferrum. Next base: position 1,454,484 of record CAWBOF010000004.1, on the reverse strand, counting down.
GCGCGTGGCGAGCGCGCGAAGGACCTGCAAATATTGATCGACGACGGCGTTGACCACAATCTCGCGTGTGGTTTGTTCATCGGCGCGGGCTTCGCGCCGCCCTTCCCGGCCAATCTGGTATCCGCGAATTAACGGGAGGTTCAGCAGCGTTTGCGAAAAGGCGGGACCCGCTTCGATGTATTGGTAAGGCCCGGCTCCTTTTCTCGGCGGATTGGCTTCAACGCTATACAAATTGTACTGGTTGACCGATCCGTCGGCGGTGATAGCAGCTTGCGGCAGAAGGGCTGAGCGGGCGATCTGGCTGTTGCGATCACTTTCGGAAACCAGCAACTCCGCGATGATGCGCTGGGGATTTTGCTTCAGCGCCAACCGCACGGCTTCTTTCAGGGTGAGATTGAGGACGGCGGATGAGCTTCTGGATGGCTGCTGTGAGAAGGCGCGCGGCGGAAATGAGACCAGCAAAAACACAACAAGCACAACAATACTTCGCGGGAGACTCGCGGCCATTTAGGAACCTCCGAATCGGAACAGGGGGCGGTAAGGAGTAGGCATTATAAGAGAAATTTGCGGAATTCTCGAAAAGGAAGCGAAGAGCTCGGAGGAAAGATTCCTCAGGAGCTAAAGCCCGGATTTTACCGGCTCTGAATGTCGGAGCTGAAACTTCGACCCCCAAAAGTGAGGCTGCGACTTACTAACCGGGAATTGTGAGATGGATTCTAGTCGGGTTTTGTGGGGGCTTGCATGGCCATGGCGACCAGAGCGCCGATCAAAATTGCGGGGAAAAGCTGGCCAACGATGGCTTCGGCGATGGCCAGAGAGCGGGCGAAGGGATGAACGGGCAAAACGTCGCCAAAACCGACGGTGGTGAGAGTCGCAAAGCTGAAATAGATCAGATTGGACGTCAGCTGGTCAATGTTCGCGGGCTCGGTGACGAAGTGGAAAGCGCCGGGATGGAGTTGTTCGACAACATTAAATGCGGAAGCCCAGGCCATGCCGAGAAGAAGATAAGCGCAGATACCGCCTTGAATGCGGCTCCAGGTCACGGGGCCCTGGCGAAACATTACGAGCAAAACGATACGGACATAGAGCAACAAGATGATGGTGGAAAAAACGGCGCTGACTATCATAAAAAAAGGCGTGGGATAGAAGCGCGCAGCCCACAGCAACACGGCACCGACGATCACCAACGCAACCGTCATCACGGTGACAATTCGATTCTGTTTGGTGGCCAACGCGCCAGAAATCATCAACGAGACCATGACGAGATCGAAGAAGACTCTGCCGGAAAGGCCAGCCTGGCGCAAAGGAAAGATCACGAAGATCAGAACGACGAGAGAGAGGGAAACAAGCGTCAGTCCGATGTCGCCGGACCAGAACTCGCTAATGTGCATCTGCAAGATAGCCGTACGGGAATGCGAATTGTTGGCCATAGATTTGCCCGAGAAGGAGTCGCAACCCGGTTGGGCGAAATTATAGCTGCGAAGGCCGGTTGGCCGACAAATATTCTTTCGACGGGAACAAAGACGAACTGGGGAGAGCCGCGCCTGGCAGCGAAGCGTGCGGCGAAAGCAGTTTAAGCGTGATGATGACGGCTGGAATGAGGCAAACAAACATTCCCAAAGCCCACATCAGGGCGCCGGCGATAATTTGATCTGTCAGAGGCGTGATTGAAAAAAGCGCCGGGGCTTCGAGATTAGAGGGATAGAGCACGCGATCGCAAAACACCAGAAACGCACCGAGAGCGCTGCCGGGAAACATCCCGAAAAAAAGATAAAGGGGGATGAGCCAGCGGGGCCAGCGCGCTTCAGAGGGAAAGGGCTGAATCACGGGCCACCAGAAAAGAATAGAGGTGGAGAAAAAGCAGATGTGCTCCACCTCGTGCCAGAAATCCGAGCGGAGCGCCAATTCGAATGCCGAGGGCACATGCCACGCGATGAGGGCAATCGCGGCGAGAATCCAGCAGACGAGGGGATGCGTGAGAAATTTCCCCAGCGATTGCGCGGAAGACCAGCGAAGAAAAGGGCCGAGGACGGCGCGCACGAACGATTGGGGAAGGCCGTGAAGCAGAGGAAGAGCGGGAGCGCCGAGGAGGACGAGCGGAGGAATCACCAGCATCAGGAGGATGTGCTGGATCATGTGGACGGTGAGGGACGCGTCGTCAAAGGCGGAGAGCGGCGAACCGATGGCGACCCAGAGCAGGAACATGCCGGCTAGAAAAGCTGCCAGGCGCCGAATCGAGAACAGTCCGGGGGAGGCGCGGCGAAGGGACAGCCAGCCGCGAAAATAAAAAATGGTTGTGAGCGAAACGATTACATCGAGCGCGACGGGCGGTGACCATTCGTTGAGCAGAGATTGCGCTTCAAGGGACATTCGCGTTTTAGGGATTGGCCGCTCGAGGAGCGGGCGCGGATTCGCTGACGACGGCACGAGAAGCGTCTCGCGCGGGCGACTGTCCGGCAGGGTGCAGAGTTTTGAGAAACGCGACAAGCGCGGTGGTTTCCGCGGGGCTGAGATTTTTGCCGTAGGCGGGCATGTTGCCGCCGCCCTGAATTACCTGGCGAATAAGCTGGTCTTCGGTTTGAACGAGCGCAATGGAGTCGAGCGCTGGCCCGCGCTTGCCGCCTTCATTGCCGAGCGAATGGCAATTGTGGCACTGCTTGAGCTGGAAGATGAGCGCGCCCTGACGTTCGAGCGCCGAGCGATGCTGCAGAAATTCCGGCGGGATGGGGTCGCCACTCCAAGCATCCATCACCGGGCTCCAGGGAGCGTGGCCAGCAAGATCCGTGAAGGTGCCGAGCGCAACGGCGACGAACAGAATGATGAGAACCGCGAGCGGGCGGCGGCGCCAACTTTTTTCGCCTTCACCGAAGACAAACGGAAGCAGAAAAATCGCAAGAATCACGACGACCGGGCCAATGAGCAGCGCGGGCGTTTCCATTTCCGGCGGAAGCAGCGAGAGCACCGCGTACAGCCACAAGAAGAAATAATCGGGACGCGGCGCGGTCTGGATGATCGTGGGATCGGGTCGGCCGGACGGGCCGAAGGGCCCGAAGTACGCGGCAACCAGAGCGAGGGCGAGCAGAATACAACCGCTGAAGAAAATATCCTTGTAGGCAGCGCCGGGCACGAAGGGAATGCCGTCTTTTTGCGTGAGCTCGCGATACTCCTTGACGTACGTGGCTTTGCGCACGATGCGGCCGGGCATGGGCCATTCATTGATGCCGAGCTTGAGGACCATCAGCAGATGGAGGCTGACGAACCCGATGAGCAGGCCCGGAATGACGAACACATGAAGCGCGAAAAAGCGGGAAAGCGTAGCGCCAGCGATGATCGGGCCGCCGAGAAGAAGATGCACGGTCCACGGACCGACAACGGGAACGCGGCTGGAGATGGAAGCGCCAATGCCCAGGCCCCAGAACGCGTCTTGATCGAATCGCAGAACCTGACCGGAGAACGCCATACCCAGAGTCATGAGGAGCAGGAAGACGCCGACGATCCAGGTGAGTTCACGGGGAAATTTATATGCGCCCAAAAGGAAAACCTGCACCATGTGAATCAGAACGATGGCAACCATGAAATTGGAGCCCCAGCCATGGAGCGCGCGGACGTACCAACCAAAAGCGATGGAATGATTGAGCGTCTGCAGGCTGTTCCAGGCTTCGCCGGCGGAAGGCACGTAGACAATCGCGAGGAGAATGCCGGTGACGATTTGCATGATGAAGACGACTAACGCGGCGCTGCCGAAGACGTAAAACCAGCTCGCCGTGTCTCGTGGCACTCGATGTTCCGCGGTCTCGCGAATGGTGCCGGCCAATTGCAACCGCGCGTCGAGCCACTCGCCGATTTTGCGGATCAAGCCCATGGAAGTTTTCCTATCTGAATCAAAGCGGTGGGATTTCCGGGAGTGGGCAATTCGCCTGCTTTGATGAAAAGTTTCCCTGCTTCAATTCTGTGCGGGTATTCGAAGAGGCCGCGTTCGGGAGGGCCGGACGCGCGAGAGCCATCTTCGTAATAAACGCCACCGTGACAGGGGCACATGAATAAGCCCGACTGCGGGAACCAGCGCACCGGACAGCCGAGGTGCGCACAATTAATGGCGAAGACCTGAAACGTGTTGGCGTCTATGCGACGCACCCAGCAAGCACTGTCGGCGGTCTTACCGTCCCACGGCGCAACATCGGGATTGCGGAAGGTGGCCAGGCGCGTTTCACCGGCGGGATATTGTTCGAGCGGGCCAAGAGCGAGCCAGCTGGCGTAGCTGGTCTTGCGCGCGCGGGTGATCGGCGAAAGTATGTAGCGGACGATGGGCACCGCGATGACCGCGGCTACGATGCCATTGAAGAGGATGCCCAACTTCACAAGCATGGCGCGACGGGAAAGATTTTCGGGCAGGGTCATGGGCGTTCTCCCGCGGGTTTTGCCGGCGTGGGATATGGCCTGCCGGGAAATGGGGGACGCTGCGCGGCTAGCCAGGCGACAACGTCGGAAATATCAGCAGAGGACATGGGCTTGCCGGGAACATTGTTTCGCCAGTCCGGAGCGCCAAGATCGGGGCGACCGACGATCACCAGCGTGCGAAGTTCCTGGTCAGTGAGGAGCGCGAGGAAGGTGCCGTCAACAATGGAACTGGCCTTTGCGCCTCCTTTGCCGTCTGTACCGTGGCAGGAGGAACAAAACGTTTCGTACACACTGGCGCCGCGCTGGGCATCGCCGGGTTCAGTTACGGCATACGGCGGAGGAGTGATTCCCGCGAGAGCATCGGGTTTCGAATAGCGCGCGCGAATGCCGCGAGCGATGATGTCTACCTGATTCTCGGTGAGCATGCCGCCGGCGCTCTTGGCAAATGCGGGCATGGAAGTTCCGCCGATCCCGTTGGTGACTACTTTGTGAAGCGTCGCGTCGTCGGCGATAGCGAGATATACGGGATCGCCGAGCGAGAGTGCCGCGCCGCCTTTCGCTTCCGCGCCGTGGCAGCCGGAGCAATTTTGGTGGTAGAGCAAATCGAAATCGGTGACATTGTCAGGATCGATGGGAATGGAAGTTGGGGCGGGGCGTCCAGGCAAGTTGCTGCAACCCGCGCAAAGAAGCAGGGCGGCGAGGAACGGGGACGCGATTCCGCGAGTGTTCATCGCTCGTGATCCTCGCGTTTTCTCTCGGCCATAGTGCCCGGCGCTTCAATGCCCGCGCGCACCGAGAACGGAATGAACTGTTTCACGGGCACGCGCTGCTGCCGGACAACCACGAGACCTGCGACGATCCCGAAACCAAACTGAGAAGCGATGAACCACCACCAGTCAACGCGCTGGCCAAGCAGCGGATTGATCAGGTCCAGCATGCTGTGGAGCAATCCGGACCACAAAATGGGCGCAACGACGCCGCCGAGAAAAATCGGATGGCGCGGAATCATCGGCAGCATTGCGCCGTAAAGAAGGCCAACGAGAACGGAAGTCAGAAGATGAATGAAGACGGCAAGAAGAAAAATGTCCAGGTGAAACGCTTTCAGCGTTTCGGGGCTAACCTTATACACAGTAGCGGCTAGCAGGTTGATGGGATACCAGATACTGCCTTGCTTTAGCACGCCGTACAGGCAGGCCAGGAAAGCCATGGCAACGCTGCCGGCGAGCCCGCCCTTGATGCCGGCAGAAACAGGGTAAGTTTCCAGAGGGAGAAGCGCGCGGTGGAGTTCGGGGGCTATCTTCAATCGCGTGACTTCGTGGCGTGGAGTGACGATCGAGATTCGTTCCGTCTGGATAGGAATTTGCACAACCTTTTCGTGAGGAAACACGTCAACGAACCAGCCAATGCAGCCGACCACTGCGAGAATCGCGCCCAAAATCATGACCGAGAGGCTGGTGATGAGTCCAGCCATGACGAGCGTGATGCCGAAGGCAAGAACGATGGGCCATGCGGTGGGAGCAGGCAGCGTGACCGCAGTTGATGTCGCGCTGTGCGGACCGGATTGTCTGTTAGCTGAAGACATTTCCTCCATCTCTCTCTAGCGGCCGACGATGTAGACAACGGTGAAGACCACGATCCAGACGACATCCACGAAGTGCCAGTACATGGCAAACGTGTCGACATTTTTGGAATGCTCTTGCTGAACCTTGCCGAACAGAGCCAAAAGTAAAACGGTGAACAGGCCGATGAGGCCGACGGTGACATGGAACGCGTGCAGGCCCACCAGCGAATAGTAGGTGGTGCCGAAAAGGTTGGTGCTGATGGTCAGGCCTTTGTCGTAGATCAGGTGATGCCACTCCCGGCCGGTGGCAATGAGAAAGATCGAGCCGAGCGCCAGGGTCAGAAACCACCAGAGACGAAAAGGGCCGAGATTTGCTTTGCGTAGAGCGCCAACTGCAGTGTGGATGGTTAGGCTGCTCGAGAGTAGGCAGATCGAAGCGAAGATGGGCAGTTCGAGAACTTCGCGGGGAGTGGGCCCGGAGAGACTTTTTCCGATATAGAAAATATACGCAACGACAAAAATGGTAAAGATGGCGGACTCTGCCGCGATCAGCGCGAGCATGCCGACTTGGCCCTTGTACGGTAGGGTCCACTGCGTTTCGATGGGTGTCGAAGTATTGGCGATCGTGCTCAAATGCGCTGCTCCTAATTATTCCTCGATTCGTTATTCATATTGCCAGTCCGGATCTTCCGGATGCTTGATGTCCCACAGCGGGCGGCGGCTGTTCACGATAGGGATGCTGGCGAAATTGTATTCGGGCGGCGGCGAGGAGGCGGACCACTCGAGGGTCCAGGCGTCCCACGGATCATTTCCAGCGGGCTGGCCCTTAAACAGGGAATAGAGAAGATTGCCGACAAAAATGAGGGTGGCGACGATCTGGAAGAAAACGCCGATGGTGACGATCAAGTTCCAGATTTCCCAACCGCGGCCGGGTTCGTACGTATAGATGCGGCGAGGCATGCCGAGAATGCCGGGGATGTGCATGAAGTCGAATGTGAGATGGAAACCGATGAAGAAAAGCCAGAAATGAAGCTTACCGAGGTTCTCGTTATAGAAGCGGCCGGTCATTTTAGGGAACCAATAATAGAAGGCGGCGAAGATCGTGAAGAGAATTGCACCTACAATGACGTAGTGGAAATGGGCCACGACGAAGTACGATCCGCTGAGCTGCCAATTAAACGGAGCCGCAGAGAGCATGATGCCGGTGAGGCCGGCGATGAGGAATTGAAAAAGAAACGCAACGCAAAAGAGCATGGGCGTTTTGAAAATAAGCTTGCCGCCCCACATGGTGCCGAGCCAATTGAAGATTTTGATTCCGGTGGGAACGGAAATGATCATGGTGGTCATAGCGAAAAACGTGTTGCCATAGGAACTCATGCCGACGGTGAACATGTGGTGCGCCCAGACGCTCATGCTGACGAAAGCGATGGCGACGCTGGCGGCAACCATTACGGGATAGCCGAAAATGGGTTTGCGCGAGAAGACCGGAATAATTTCCGAGGCGAAACCGAAGCACGGAATGACGAGGACGTAGACCTCGGGGTGGCCGAAGATCCAGAAGAAATGCATCCAGAGAACGGCGGAGCCCCCGGCCTGGGTGTCGAAGAAGTGCGCGCCGAGAAAACGGTCGAGAGCGAGCATGACTTGAGCAGCAGTGAGAGGCGAAATGGTAAAGATGACCAGGACCGCCATGACGAGGACGAGCCAAACAAGCAGGGGCATTTTGTTAAGTGTCATGCCAGGACACCGCAGGCAAAAAATAGTGGCGATGAAATTGACGCCGGCGCCGATGCTGCCAAATCCGGAAACCAGCAGGCCCAGCGTCCAGAAATCGGTGCTGTGCCCCAACGAAAATACTTTTGCGGTTAGCGGGGCGTAGGCGAACCAGCCAACGTCCGGTGCGGTGCCGATGCCATATAGGCCGTAGCCGCCTACGAAGCTGAAGTAGAGAAGCAACCCGCCAAATGCCGTGAGCCAGAAACTCCAGGCGTTGACACGAGGGAAAGCCATGTCTCTTGCGCCGATCATGAGGGGCACAAGGTAATTGCCGAAGCCGAACAGGACAGGCATCGCGACGAAGAAGATCATGGTGGTGCCGTGCATGGTGAACATCTGATTGAACACTTGCGGCGAAACGAAATGATTGTGGGGAACGATGAGCTGGATGCGCATGATGGTGGCTTCAATGCCGCCGATGATCAGGAACACGATCGCGTAAAGGATATAAAGGATTCCGATACGCTTATGGTCAACGGTGGTGACCCAGGAATGGAGAACAACGCCGAACGGGCGAGAAGGCTCGTTGACAGCGGCGAGCGCAATAGATTCAGTCGACATGGCGCGAAACCCCCGGCGTCATTTGAGAGACTCCAGATAAGCGGTGACGGACTCGAGGTCGGCGTCGCTCAAATTCATAGCGGGCATAAGCGAGCCTGGCTTAATGGAATTGGGATCGTGAAGCCACTGTTTGAGATTTTCGCGCGTATTGGATGCGGCACCGGAGGCGATGGTGTCACGGCTCATGAGATGGGTGAGATCGGGACCGAAGCGGCCATTGGCGATAGTACCGGAAATTCTATGGCAATTGATGCAGGCGGTTGTTTCAAATATCTTGCGCCCAGCAGCAACGGAATCGGAAACAGACGCGGATTGCTTCTGCGCGGAAACCCAGGCGGCGAACTGTTCCGGAGAGTCGACGTAGACGCGCAGCAACATCTTTGCGTGCTGGATGCCGCAGTATTGCGCGCACTGGCCGACAAACATTCCGGTTTCGTGAGGATCGATCCATATGGAGTTAATGCGGTTGGGAATCAGGTCGGTTTTGCCCGCTAGCTGCGGGACCCAAAAGCTGTGGTCAGTGTCGGCGGAAAGAAGTTTGACGAAGGTCGGCGTGGGATGCGCGCGATCGCTGACCGGAACATGGAGTTCGTTGGCGGTGACCACGCCAAGGGCAGGATAGCGGAATTCCCACCAAAATTGATGGCCAACAGCCGTGACTTGGACGGCGCCGGGCGGGGGAATGGCGTCCTGGACCGATTGAATGACTCGCGCAGTGGCGAAGAATAGAACCAATACGATCAGTACCGGGACCACGGTCCAGGCAAGTTCCACTTGATTGCTGCCGTAAACTTGGGGCGGCTCGCGATTGTCGTCCGCGCCGCGGTGCCGGTATTTCGTCACTGCGTACACCAGAAGAGAAAAGACAACGGCGAAAATCAGTCCGGTGATGGTGAGGACAAAAACAGACAGGCGGCGGATGGCGTCGGCCGGGGTCGACACGGTTTTGAAGATGTCCGGGACCGGAGCAGCGGATTGCATCGCGGCCAGGGAAGACCCAGCAACAAGGCAAGTTACCCCAAGCGCCAAGAAGCGCTTGAGGCCGCCGGGCGGGAGAGGAATCAGGAACCTGTCGAAAATTCGAGCCGCCATGATGGAGACCAAAGAACCAAAGAGTTTGACTCGGTCGAACGAAGGAACGACAGCTTGGATGTTTCAGAGGGGAGTTAAGCTATCACATTCTTTGAGGAACTGCGTTAAAAAATCCGAATGCCACGGCAGGCGCCGCGATGCGCAATGTGCTCCGGTCTCAGAAGTATCGATAAGGCCAAAAGATAACGCCGGACCAGAACCAGTACTCGCGAGGAAAGCGAGAACGGTCCAGGCCCGGCGCAAGTCTTCACAAGCGACCGAGCTTAACTCGGCCTATTTGGGCTTCCCGCTCTCATGTTGAGGCGGCGGCTGGTGCTGCTGCACCATATGTTGTTGTTGCTGAGTGTGTTTTTGCTCCATCTGTTGCGTTTGTTGCCGATGCTTCTGTTCGAGTTGCTGCTTCTGCGCCTCGCTGGCATTTTGTTTTGCCTGGCGCGCGTGTTCCTGGTCCTGTTTCTGCTGCAGCTGTTGGTGCTCTTTTTGCTGCTTGGCGTAAAGCTGGTCCTGTTGCTTCTGGTATTTCTGATTCAGCTTGTCGTCGCCGGTGTTCGGCGCAGGAAGGCGCTCATGCGCCGGAAGGTCATTGGGGTGAACGGCCGTATTGCGCGCGGCCGGTGTGCCGGCGTTGCCTCTGGCGGGCGGGTTGTAATGCCCCTCGGAAGTGGGCGCGGTAACGCCGCCTTTGAATTCGCCGGGTTTGGCAGTGGCAGCAATGGGTGGCCTGCCATGGTTTACGGAAGCGCGCAATTCCTGGTTCCCGCGAGCCTGCTCGACGTGTTGATCTTGCGCCGCTACCGGTGGAATGTGCCTTTCGCGCTCGGCTGCTTCTTCTTGCGCCGTAGGACGCTCGTTGATGCCACCCTGACCGCCGTTGTAGCTGACGCGGTTCACAGTGACGTTGTTGATCCTCGTGTTGTAAACGTTATGAATAACGGTAACGTTCACGTTGTTCACTTCGCGGTTATAAAAAAAGTGTCCGTTATCCCAGCGTCCGCCTTCGTAACCATGGCCGAAGTAGCCAAAGCCATAGTTGATGCCGCCATAAAATCCAATCACCGGTCCCCAATAACCTGCGTGAAAAATGAAGGCCGATCCGCCCCATCCCCAATAGGGAGGCGTCCATAGATAGCCGACTTGAGGAGCAAGGATCCAGGTGCCGGGCACCCAGAAATAATCGCTTCCATCCCAAGCCCAATAGCCGGGCGTCCAGATATAGCCATCGCCGGGACAAAGCGGCTGTTCGTAAACCGGCAATTCAGGAGGAGCAAAACCCACGGAGATTGCTACGCCAACTTGCGCGCGAGCTACTGAAGAAAACGCAAACATTGCAAGCACGATCAAACACAGACGAAGCCACAGGTTAATGCGCATGATCCTTCCTTTTGGTTAGTCTTTTATTCCCCTGGGTAACAACGCACTGCCGGGACCCGGAGCTAGGAAATTCCGGGTAGATCGAACTGGTTCTAAACCCGGATTACAACGCATCTTACTGTAACAAGGATACATCCTCCATACACGCGTCAGTGTAGGCCAACGGGAAAAATCTTCTATTCAGTAAAGAGGACCGGCGAGCCGCTATCAGGGCTTTTGGCTTCCCGCGAGGTGTTTGTCAAGCGTTTTGTGAAAAACGGTGACGCCGAACACCGGATTATCGCGGGTGCCGGTGATGCGGATGGGAAGCACGGTGCCATAGCCTTTTTTCTCGAAGAAGGGATCCAGCGGCTTCAACAAAATGGATTTTGTGCCGGTCATGGTTTGAGAAAGCTTGGCCTGCAGGCTGAGATGGCCAGAGAGGTCGAGATCGCCTTTGAGAAGGCTATAGGTTCCGGCAAGGTCAATGGCCGCGCCTTCCACAGTAAACTGGAGACGGCGAAAATGAAGGATGCCGTTCTGAAGAAGGAAATTGCCGTTGAGGTCGGAGACGGAGCTGCCAGTCTCGTCATTCTGTGGTTTACCCAGGGCGTGGCGGCTGAGTAACTCCAGCTTTTCGCGCAGCTCCGGGCTGCTCCATTTGCCATTGTCGACATTGAATTCTCCATCCAGAATGATTTTCTCGATGGTGCGTATCTGTCCCGGAGGAAGGGTGAGTTTTGCTTTGAGCTTTACCGGACCGGTGAGCATTGGCTTATCGGAATTGATTGCCAAGCTCAAGAAATCCTGGATGCGGCCGTTGGGCACCGTCGCCTCAATCGAAATGAGGTGGCCCTGCTTTTCCGGCATGCGCACGACGCGGCCTACGGCGACGATGAGGGACTTTACCAGCGTGGCGTTGACCGGATGAAGATAGGTGTCGCCATTGGTGCCATCGACGGTGGCGGAAAAATCCGTGTGCAACGGAACCGGCCGGCCTACCTTGTCCAGGGAAAAATCCGGCGTATCGGTCTGGCCGTCCACTTCCAGGTTTGAAAGCAAGCCGCTGTATTTGCCAACCGAAGAAAGGATGCCGGCGATGCCCGGGAGCGGACCGAGATCCGCGTGAGTGAAATCATAGTCGCCGGTGATGGGAGTGCCGCCGGGATCATCGGCATTCCATGGGCCGAAGCGCCCGTGCGTGACGATTTCTCCTTTGGGTTTGCCGTTGGTGAGATTGCCGTGAAATGCGAAGGGTTGATTGGCACCCGCGGAGGTGAGCAACAGATTGTGAATATCCCAATCCAGCGGCTCTTTGCCCTGTTGTTTGGGAAGAATCCGAATATCGGTGTTATCGCAGATCACGCGATCAACAATAATTTGGGGGATGGGATTGGCGCCTTGGGCAGGCGGCAGTGGGGGCGGCTGCCTTTTGTTGCTGTCCTTGTTTTCGCGAGGCGGAATCGTGATCAACATCTGTTGCACGCGGATCAGCGAGATGTGTTTGACGGGGCGCAGCAGCCCGATAATCCCCACGGTGAAGGAGAACTTTTCAATCTGGATGAGAGGCGCAACGTCCTTACGGCCGTGGTAGTAGAGCGTAAGACCTTCGCCAGTGACGTTTGGGCTGGCGAACACTCGGATGTGAAGTGTCTTGAGATCCACATCGCTGCGGAAACGGTCGGCCAGGGCATCCGTGACGGATTTGCGTATGCTGTCTTCGACGCGCCGCGGCCAGAAATAAATATAGACAGCGATGACCAGCAACAGGAGAGCAAAGGCGGCGGGAATAAGAAGGAGCAGCCACTTTTTCGAAAATCGATCAGCCGCCGACATCAGAAGAGTCTCGCAGAAATCCCGCTATGGGGGAAAAAGTTTGATGAAGCGTTCGGGCGGAGCTGGGACTTCCGGCCGGTCGAAACCCGCAATCGCGGCTTGCGCATTGTAGCTCAGGGAATGGGGCGGCGTCCCTGAATGATGCGAACCAGGAGCACGATCAGCGCCAATACCAGAAGAATGTGGATGAACCCACCCAGCGTGTAGGAGGTGACCAGTCCCAGCAGCCACAAAATCAAAAGCACGATGCCCACGGTCATCAGCAAGTCCATGATGTTCTCCTCATCTACTGCTCACGGGAATACACGTCTTGTTCACCGGTCTTGCACAACTTTTTTCGAGTCGTTTGGAACGCTGGAAGCGTAGGGCTTCGGACGCACAACGGCCATCCGGCAATTCATGTAGCAGGACGGCAGTGTATTCGTATATTCCGCGTGCCGGAGGCGAATTTACCGCAAGGGCGAGTACCCGGACACTAGCGCGCTCGAGGGCGTTTCCTGCAGGGTCTTAATCTCTTGCTGGATTTTCGCCGCGGATTTGTCGTGTTTGCGCGGAGCCGCGGGTGGATCTTTTTCGGCGTAATAGGCCAGAAGTTGCGTCTTCAGATCCGGATCGATGCTCGCCATCCGCTCTTTCGCAAGACGATCCAGCAATTCGGCGCAGGTCTTGTCGTTCAGTTTATACTCGCCGCGAACGGTGACTTTGCCGACATCGAAATTATCGTTGGGGAGTTCGAGTTGCCCATCGCCGACGGCGACCAGCAGTTGACGGTAGCGATCGACGGTTGCGTTGAAACTGTGCTCAAACAATTTTTCCGCCTCGGGAGTGGGAGTACGAAACGTGAGGACGCGAAGAGGGCCGACTTTTGGCAGGATGCGAATGACAAAGGCGAGTAACTTGTCGCCTACAGTCGGCCGGCTGTAATCCCTGCCCCACTCTTTTTCGTAGCTGGAACGCGAAATATTATAGAGAAACTTCTTGCGCGTGATTCCGGGCAAATCTTTCTGGATATCGCCCTGCTTCAAATTCCAGGCGACACGAGACGCCCTGGGAATCAACGAGCTTACGCAATAGCGATAGGTATTAGCAGCGTGAACCTCATTTTTGGTAACGGACTTGAGCTCGACGCCGTAGGTATCCAGAAATGCTTTATCGAGCAACGGCAGCGAGACTTCAAAACCCACAAAATTTCGATAACTGTCGGAGGCGTAGCGGCCCTTGGCTACCTGCAGCACGTCAAAACCGAATTCGGTTTTAATGTGAGCGAGAGGGTTGTCCTCGTAAGTGACCACGCGCCCATATTTCCGCCGTAAGGAGGGGTAGAGTTGAGGAACCGACAAATTCGTAGCGAGTGGATGCCCGTCGTTGTCGGCTGCATAATGCGAGAGGGCTCCCAGAGCAAAGGCATATTCGTTGAGGTTCGAAGCGTTGTGCAGCAGAGCGATAATGAAATCTCCGCTGCGAAAATAGTGCGTCAGGTCGCTGAAAAACTTGCTGCCGCCTGGATAATAGCCCATGTCCTGGACGATCGCTCCGCCATAGGCATAGGCGTGGGCCTTCAGAAGATCGTCGGGACCGGAATCGGGGAAACGTTTGAGAAGTAGCGGACGAAGACTGGTGTCCCATACAACGTCGATCACAGCTTCGTGCGTTAGAACGGAGTAGGCGGGGGAAGGGGTGGGGCTGACAATCAAAAAAACGATCAAGAGTGCAACCGCGCGGCGCATCAGACTTTTCATGGACGGAATCTTGACCTGTGACGACGAAATTTGCCGGGAGCGTTGGTTGGGGAAGGAAATGGCCCGCCCGTTAAGGCGGGCCATATAGACCAAACGATTCAATTCCCTGCGGGTCAGTAACCGGCGCCGCGCGTCTTGTGAGATTCGCGCTGGCTATCCGTGTCGCTGAGAGATGCGGTAAACTCGTCGACTTGCGCTTCAGCCTGATCTTTCGCGATACCGTAACGTTCCTGCACTTTTCCGATCAACTGATCGCGCTTGCCGCTGATGGTCGTCAAATCATCGTCCGTCAGCTTGCCCCACTTCTCTTTTACTTTTCCAGAGTACTGCTTCCACTTTCCTTCCACGCGGTCCCAATTCATGAATGCCTCCTCGACCAAAGTGTTGCTCAGGTACTCAGCTATGAAACGCGCTGGGGCCCTGAAGCGATATACACGGATTCATGGGGGGATCGAGGTGAAGCACCTGACGGCATGCGCTAGGCAGGAAAGATGGGGGGAAGCTTGCCGTTAAATACAGCCCGCCGCCGATACCTCCCGCTGAACGCGAGCGATATGAATGATGGCATAGGAACAAAATTCGTGAGGCTGGAACTGCATTGCTTCACTGAATTTTGCCCAAACAGGAGGGTTCAAATATGGGCAGCAAGTCAGTTTTAGGAATTGTTTTGGTGGTTCTGGGCGTCCTTGCGTTGGCCTATCAAGGATTCACGTATACGGTGCCGAAAAAGGCCGTTGATGTAGGCCCAATTCATGTGACGAAGGACGAGCACCACACGGTTCCTCTGCCTCCTATCATCGGCGCGTTGGCACTGATTGGCGGCATTGCGTTTCTGGTAGTCGATCGCCGCGACAAATAGAGTTTCCAGCCCGGGTCAGAACGTTCGTTCTCTCGGTAACTACATACGCCCGGCTACAGATCTTGCCTTATGGCTGGGGCGACCATCCGTTTCTATTCTCGGCTAGTTGCGTAAAACGCGGAAAGAGGAGGGAATCCAACATGGGAAAAATACTTCGAACGGTTTCGATTGGGGTAGGTGCAGTTGCACTGAGTTTTGCGGCTGCTTCGGCTCACGGCAGGACTTCCCAACAGGAACCCGACAATACTTCCGCGAACAAGAATCAGGGCATGACCGCCGATCAGCAAAAGAACAATCCGGCGGACCGGGAGCTTGCGCAAAAGATTCGCCAGTCGATCAGCAATGACAAATCGCTTTCGACCGACGCACATAACGTGAAAGTGATCGTGCGCAACGGCAAAGTGATCCTGAAGGGCCCCGTGCAATCGGAAGACGAAAAGAAAAGTATCGCGGACAAGGCGTCCGATCTGGCAGGCGCAGACAACGTAACGAACAAACTCACCGTTAAATCCTGACCTTGCCATCGGGGAGAAGCCTCTGAAAGGGCCGAAACAGGCCTCTTTCAGGGGCTTCTCGATCTGTGAAATACAGTAAACGTGGTATTCAACCTTTCTACGTGAACGGTTTAACTGGTCTATAGAAAAAGAGACTTCGATGGTTGTTGGAGATAAGATGCCAATGCGGAACCTGGAGACCAGTGAATCGGGGACTGCCCCTATGTCAATCGGCACGGATATGAGCACGCTGAACATTCTTGTGGCGGACGACCACGACATTATTCGGCGTGGATTGAAAGACTTGTTGGCCGCGAAACCGGGATGGGAAGTTTGCGCCGAGGCAAGAACCGGGAAAGAAGCGGTGACACTGGCAGAACAATTAAAGCCGCACATCGTGGTGATGGACATCAGCATGCCGGACCTGAATGGTCTCGAAGCTGCGCGGCGAATTCACAAGTCCCTGCCGAAAACGGGCATCCTGATCCTGACCATGCACTTTTCCGACCAGCTGGTTCGCGAAGTGGTCGAAGCCGGCGCCCGCGGATACATCTTGAAATCGGATGCCGACCGGGACCTTGTCACAGCCGTGGATTCCATTTCAAAACGGAGAACTTTTTTTACGTCGCGCGCGTCGGAAATGCTGCTGGGAGACTTTTCCTTCCAGGCCAGCGGAGCGGAACCGAAGCTTCCGGCCAGAAACCGGCTGACGGCGCGGGAACGCGAAATTGTGCAACTGCTGGCCGAAGGAAAGAGCAGCAAGGAAGTTGCCGTATCGCTGGGAATCAGCGTTAAGACAGCGGAAACGCACCGTGCTAATATTATGCGGAAGCTGGAGATTCATTCTGTCAGCGAGTTAGTGCGCTACGCCATCAAGAACCAGATTATTGAGGCGTAAATTTCGGCCATCGAAAAGCCTGGCTGCCAGTGAGAGGCAGGAGCGGAATCTGAAGCAAGGCTTTGTTGGAGCGAGCGCGACTTCCCCGCAACGGCTCCTGGAGAATCCCCTTCATGCCTCGAGTTTTAATTGTCGATGACCATGCATTCATCCGGCGGGGCGTCGAAACGATCCTGCAATCGTTTCCGGAATGGGAAGTGTGCGGCGAAGCCAGCAACGGCAGCGACGCCGTTCAGCTTGCAAATCAACTCAATCCCCAAGTTGTTCTGATGGATGTGACCATGCCGGGCATGAATGGCCTAGAAGCCACCCGGATCATTCGAAAACAGCATCCTGAAGTGAAAGTTATTCTTCTTACGCTTCACGAATCCTCGGAAGTGCTCCGAAGCGGATTTCGTGCCGGCGCAAACGGGTATCTGCTGAAGGCGGATGCCGAGGAAGAATTGATGAAAGCATTGCGTGTAGTGGTTGGAGATGGTTCGTATATTAGCCCCAAGATCGATCAGACCGTTGTGGCGCAGGTAATCAGCGAAATTCGATCCTCCTAAGTAAGGCAGCACAGTTGCAACTCATAGCGCGACGTTATTCGCTCCGCACGAGCGGAAAAGCGTGGCCCTATCGAGCTAGAAAAGAAACTGCGATTTGTCACTAACGGCAGAGTGCCCCTAGCCCGGTAATTCCGCCTACTTTTCGCCGGAAAGGATATTGTGTCCACCGTTGAAGCTCCTCGACCACTGGTTTCAAAAGCAGCTCCGATGCGCTTCGGGTCGCTGATATTGGCGCTGGTGATGCTCGTGGTGACTGGCGTGATCGGTCTGGTCACGGTGGAAAGAATGAAGGCAAGCCGCGAACTAATGTTGCACACGTATTATGTGCGCGGGCTACTGAAGGATTTGCGCTCCGAAATTGATGAAAACCACGCAAATTTCGATCTGTATCAATTGTCGCGGAATCCGGATGAGGCGACCGATCTGCAAAGACAGGCTCAGGAACAACTTGCGATCGTTCAACAACTGCGACAGCTGACCCGCGACAATCCCGGTCAGAAGAACAGCTTCGAGAATTTCCGCAAGATCCTCGCAGAGGATCTAGCGCAACTGCATGATTGTGTAGGGAAGCGCAGCTGCCTGGGCAGTACTCCGGAAAGCAAAACCGACGAAATGGCAGCCATCTTCACGCGCCGCAAGACCATGTCCGCGATGCTTCAGCAAATGGAGGCCAGGGAGGCACAACTACTGGACGACCGGCTGCAAATGTGGGACCGGCTTTTCACCCGCATGGTGATTACGCTGGTGGGCACGTTCGTTCTTGCTTTGGTGCTCTTGCTCTACAGTTTCAACCTGTTGATTCGGGAAATTGAACGCCGGAAAGAACTGGAACGGATCGAAAAGAAGAACGCGGAATCCTACAGGATGCTCAGCGCACGCATCCTTGAACTGCAAGATGTGGAACGGCGCAAGATTGCACGGGAACTGCATGATAGCGTCGGGCAATTCCTGGCCGGCTTGAAACTCAACCTGGCGCGACTTCAGCGGCGAGATGCTGCCGGACAACATCAACCCTTGCTGGCGGAGTCGCTGGATTTGACCGACAAAGCCATCCTCGAGGTTCGCACGATCTCTCACCTGCTTCACCCGCCGCTGTTGGATGAACTGGGCTTCCACTCGGCGGTGCGGTGGTACACAGAGGGCTTCGCCAAACGCAGTGGAATGCGGGTGGAGTTGCAATTGAGTGAAGTTGTGGAACGCTTGCCGCGGGAGATCGAGCTGGCATTGTTTCGCGTGCTCCAGGAGTCGCTGACCAACGTACATCGTCATGCCAAAGCAAGCTGCGTTGAGATTGAAGTGCAGTGTTCGGATAACGAGGTGATTCTGGTGGTTTGCGATGACGGCGTCGGCATCGATCAAAACGTGCTCGGAAGATTCCGCGCCGGGCAAGCCGGCGGAATCGGACTGGCCGGGATGCGGGAACGGTTGGCCGAGCTCGGCGGAAAATTGGAAGTGGAATCCTGGGCAGGCGGGACCGAGATTCGCGCTACGCTACCGACACAACAGTGCGACCCGAAGGATCCCTCTCCCGAGAAGCTTACGATCACGCCTAGCGCGGATTAGCCTGCCAGTACTTTGCGCTTCAACTTGCTCGCCAAAATCTGCGTTCGCTAAAATTCATTGCCAACCCGTCATTTTGCAGAGTGAGCCAAGGCTCGGGCGTTATCCCCGTAGTCGGTGATGAGCTGGCCGTTCGTGGTGTTGAAAATGAAATATTCGCCGGGCGAGCTCGCCGCCATCTGCGTCAGTTGATTCCTGGCAACTTCCAGGCTTTCGACGGCCTTGATCCAGACAGGTTGGCCATCCGGCAGCCTCATAAAGAGGTCGAATTTCTCTCGCATCACGTTCACCTCCGAGCTGGTCCATTCCCGAGATATGGGTAGGGCAACAAGGGGTCCATTCCAGTCTCAAGATTGTAAGTTCTTTCCTATTTAAGAGATAGAACGATAAACGGGTAATCGGACGAGGATCGGTAATAGGGCCACGCGCGGAATTATTTGCAGCGATTTGTATAAATCCCATACTAGTACGAGGGGTCGTGGGTTTGAAGACTTGCACCTCCTAGCTTCCGCACCTGCGCGGCGTATCAAGAGGAGGGGACGCTGCGAAGCGTCCCCTATTGGTCAGGATGAGAATGTTGAATTGTTGTCATTCTGATCGCCGCATTCAGCTGGAACCATACGGCATTTCCTGTAAAAACGTGGGAATAAATTGCCAGGGAGAGGGATCAATGAGCCGCGCCGACGGCCGGAGCGGCCGCAAGCCTTTTAAGAGATTCTACATAAGGCGCTGTGGCCACGCCCCGTTCCGTAAAGATTGCCCGGATGTAGCGGTTTGGCGTTACGTCAAACGCGGGATGCGCGGCGTGGACGTCGGGCGCAATGCGGATGCCCTGAATGTGGGTGACTTCTTCCGCCGGGCGCTCCTCGATGGGAATATAGTCGCCGTCCGGAATCGAGAGGTCGAAGGTCGAGATGGGAGCGGCGATATAGAACGGAACGTTGTTTTCCTTGGCCAGTACGGCGATCTGATAGGTTCCGATCTTGTTGGCGGTATCGCCATTTGCGGCGATGCGGTCCGCGCCGGTGACAATGGCTCGCACTTTCCCGGTCTTCAGGAAGTGGCCGACCATGTTGTCCGTGATCAAGGTGAGCGGGATGCCGCCGCGGTCGAGTTCCCAGGCGGTCAGGCGCGCGCCCTGCAGATAGGGACGCGTTTCGGGCACAAACACGTGCAATTTGCGGCCTTGTTCGAAGGCCACGCGAATGACGCCGAGAGCGGTGCCGATGCCCGCAGTGGCCAGCGCGCCCGCGTTGCATTGCGTCATTACCTGGCCGTCTTTGGGCATGAACTCTGCGCCGTAGCGGCCGATGGCCAGATCGCTGGCAAGTTTTTCCCGGTGAACTTCTTTCGCTTCGGCCACCATGGCGTTTCGAATCGTGGAAAGATCGGCGCGGGACCGCAGTAATTCCTCGAAGCGGCCCTTCATGCGCTCCAATGCCCAGAAAAGGTCGACGGCGGTGGGCCGAGTTTTGGCCAGCGTGTCACAAATTTCTGGAAATTCCGCTTTCAGAGAATCGATGGAAGCGGCAGACGAGTTCTGAACGCCGAGTGCCACGCCCATCGCAGCGGCTACACCAATTGCAGGCGCGCCACGGATGACCATTTCACGAATCGCTTTGGCGACTTCGCGATAATCGGTGTAGGTGTAGCTCACTTCCTCTGCGGGAAGGCGGCGCTGGTCCAGCATGACCACACCTTTGTCGGTCCATTCAATCGGTTGGGCAACGTACATTCTTCGCAAAGCCTCTCTTCCTATTGTATCGAAGGTCTTTAGGGAGTCGAACGTTCAATGATTCGTGGGAACTTGTGTAAACCCGTGGGTGGCCAGAGCCAAACTAACGCCGATGAGCGAGTTGTAGCCGAGGTGCATCAGATAGCTGGCGAACACGCTGCCGGTGCGGGCGCGGACAGTAGTGAAAATAATGCCGACCAAGGACATGACAGCGATCAAGCTTTTGGCTCCGCCGAGTTGCGGGCCGTGCATCAGTCCAAAAAGCACGCCGGTAATGACGATGCTCGGCACAACGCCGAACCAGCGCGCAAACATCGGATAGAGATAACCGCGAAAAATCGTTTCTTCCGCAAGCGGCGCAATCAACACGGCCGTGGCCACGAAAAGCATGGCGGTTTGCTTATATTTGAAGACTTGCTCGATGGGCGTGTTTTCCGGCGTTTGAATTACCGAAGTTAGGGCAAACACCAGGAGCGAGAGGCCGCAGCCGATGAAAAAGTAAATCAGCGGATGCCGGGGCTGGCCGTCACTTTTCGGCAGAATTTTGCGCCAGCCGAGCGTGCTCCAGAAGGGCTGACCACGAAGCAATGCCAGGGTCACATACAGGAAAAACAACAGCAGCGCATAAATCACGACGGTGCTGCCGATGGCGACCTGAGGCTTGGACAACATATATTCTTCGAGCTGTTCTGTGGTCATTTTCTGGTGCGGCGCATAGGCCGTCAGAAAAATCGTCTGCACGGTCAGCAGGCTGATCAGGATAAAAAACAGGAAGACGGTCAGGTGCAGCCACGACCAGGAAATTTGCAGGTCGGGTGGGTAGACGGGTTGAGGAGACGGCGGTAATTGCTCCACAGCAACGCCCGGATCGGGATCGAAGGGCGTCAGTGGAGCGGGAGTCAACTCCAGCTGCGATGTGGGCCTCTCGAAGTTGGGATCCGGCTCCTGCGGCAGCGGATTCTCATCAAATGGGTTTATCACTTGGTCCGCTTCCCCTGACCCGGCCAACCCGCCACCAATGCGGCGGCCAGCAGGGGAAGCAGCAGTTCGTGGTGGCCCGTCATCGCATAGCCTCTGGAAACTTCGCCCTTCTTTACGTTAGATGCGGCGGTCGGACGTTTCACGACATTCATCATTGGGCGGTAATGTTGGATGAAATCAAAATTGGCGGTGGTGATGGAGCGCAAAGGAACTCCAAGATTGCGCACGACAGAAACGGCTTTGAGAAAAACTTCGGGAAGAAGCACGGCCGAGCCCCAGTTGAGATAAACGCCGCCGGCATCCATTTGTTCGACCAGAGCGCAGAACAGGCGGAAATCATGGAGAGAAGCGGCGCCAAGTGCGGCGCCATCGGCTGAGGGATGCATGTGAGAAATATCGGTGCCGATGGCGAGGTGGACGGTGACCGGAATGCGCTTTTTGTAGGCGGCGACGAGGAGGCTGAGTTCGGGATGCTTCGGTTCCAGAATGCCGCTGGTGAGATATTGGCCGGCGGCCTCTCCGTAGCCCATGCGAACGCGATAAGCAAGCTTGGCGATTTCGTTGATGCTCGATCCAGTTTCCGCGGCCATCCCGAATTGACCATTGCCGAGCGCGGCTTCTACATCCTCGGAAGTGTTTCCGGCCATGGCAATTTCAAAATCGTGGATGAGCGCCGCGCCGTTCATGGCGATGCCGGAGACGTAGCCCTTGTCCATCAGATCGATCAGCACGGAAGCGAGCCCCACTTTGATGACGTGGCCGCCGATGCCCCAGAGAATCGCGCGTTTGCGTTTGCGCGCCGTGTGAATCGCCAACGCCAGCTCTCGCAAATCTTGCGCCGCCAGAATTTTCGGAAGGGAATCCAGGAATTCCGTGAAGGTGGCGCCGCGGCGCGTGGGCTTCGCCAGATCGCGCGCGGTCACTTTGCTTTTGCGCGCGGCGAGCGGGTACGTGCGAACACCGCCCAGTGTTACCGGCTGGATGGAATAAACGCTCATGCGGGTCTCCTTACTCTACGGGGGATGAAGAGGACGCGCAAGCGGGGTGGCGCTTGTGGAGCTTTTTAATGGAGCGTTCTCGTTCGTGAAAGCGGCGGCGAGCCGCCGCAGTCCAAAGTACTCAAGGCTTGTGGTCGCCGTTCGATTGAAGGCCTGTGCCGTTCATGTGCAGGACTCGCGTGAGGGCCTGGCCCGTGTAGGATTTTTTCGAGCGCGCTACGTGTTCGGGAGTTCCCTGCGCGACGATGCGGCCGCCGCCCTGGCCACCTTCGGGGCCGAGATCGATGATCCAGTCGGCTTGTTTGATCACGTCGAGATTGTGCTCGATGATCAAAACGGTGTTGCCGAGATCGGCGAGACGCTGCAGAACGTCGACGAGTTTGCGCACATCGTCAAAGTGAAGGCCCGTGGTTGGTTCATCGAGAATATAAACCGTTCGGCCGGTTTGGCGCTTGGAAAGTTCGCGAGCCAGTTTGATGCGCTGGGCTTCGCCGCCGGAAAGCGTGGTGGCGGACTGGCCCAATTGTACGTAGCCCAAGCCGACTTCCACCATGGTGGACAGTTTCTGCTGCACGTGCGGAATATTTTCCAACAATTTCAGCGCATCGATCGCGGGCAAATTGAGGACGTCATTGATGCTATGCCCTTTATAGCGCACAGCCAGGGTTTCCGCGTTATAACGGCGCCCGCGGCAAACTTCGCAGGTGACGTACACATCCGGCAGAAAATTCATTTCGATGCGGCGCAAACCCTCGCCCTGACACGCTTCACAGCGGCCCCCTTTTACGTTGAAGCTGAAACGGCCCGGCTTGTAGCCGCGTTCGCGGGATTCCGGCAGCATTGCAAAAAGTTCGCGAATCGGCGCGAACACTCCGGTGTAGGTGGCGGGATTGGATCGCGGCGTGCGCCCGATGGGAGCCTGATCGATCTCGATTACTTTGTCGATGTGCTCAATGCCCAGAATCATTTTGTGAGCGCCGGGCGGTTCCATGGAGCGATACAACTTTTGCGCTAGCGCTCGATACAGAATGTCGTTCACCAGGGTGGATTTTCCCGAGCCGGATACGCCGGTGACGACCGTCAACAACCCGAGGGGAAGGGTGACGTCCACATCTTTCAAATTGTTGGCGTGCGCGCCCAGAATCTGGATCGCTTTGCCGTTCGGGCTGCGGCGTTTGACTGGCACGGGAATTTCCACGGCGCCAGAAAGATAGCGCCCGGTCAGCGATTCCGGGGCCGCAGCGATTTCCTCTGGCTTGCCGGTGGCAACCAGGTAGCCTCCGGCATTACCGGCGCCAGGCCCGAGATCGACAACGTAATCGGCGCGGCGAATGGTGTCTTCGTCATGCTCGACGACAAGAACTGTATTGCCGAGATTGCGCAACTGTTCCAACGAATGAAGCAGGCGATCATTGTCGCGCGCGTGCAGTCCAATCGACGGCTCATCCAAAACATACAGCACGCCGCGAAGGCGCGAGCCGATCTGCGTTGCCAGCCGGATGCGCTGCGCTTCGCCGCCGGAAAGCGTGGCAGCCGATCGCTCGAGACTTAAATAGCCCAGGCCGACAGCCAGCAGAAAGTCCAGCCGTTCCGCAATTTCGCTCAAGGGCCTCGCCGCCACTTCGAGCTGGCGGGGCGACAGTTGAGAAATGATTTTGTCGACAGCGGGACGAGCATCGCTGAGCGCGAGCGCCGTAAAATCCGAAATGGACCAGCCTCCGAGCTTCACGGCGAGCGATTCCGGACGCAGCCGCCGGCCGAGGCAGGCGCTACAGGTTGTGGCGGACATATACTGCGTCATCCACTCGCGATAGGAATCGGAATTGGAATCCTCAAAATTGCGTTCCAGAAATTTCAGGATGCCCTGAAAACGAAATCCTTTTTCACCGTTTTTGCCGCCGGCTTCTCCAGCGGACTTTTTTCCTTCGGAAGGAGGATAACCATACAGCAGAAGATTCTGGACACGCGCGGGATATTTTTCAAACGGCGTGTCCAGGTGGAAGCCGTGCGCGTAGGCGCCAAGTTCCAGCGTGCGCTTCAAAATGGCGGAGCCGGAACCCGGGCCGAGACCGCCGTCAAACAGCGGCCGCGTCCAATCGGCAATCACCTTCGCGGGATCGAAATCGTATTTGGAGCCGAGGCCATGGCATTCCGGGCACGCGCCATACGGCGAGTTGAAGCTGAAGGAACGCGGCTCCAGCTGCGGAACGGAAAGCCCGCAATCGGGGCAAGCCAGCTTCTCGGAGAAAGTGTGTTCGCTGCCACCCACCAACGCAACGGTGACGAGCCCTTGCGCAAGTTTCAGCGCGGTCGCGATGGACTGCTCCAGTCGGGAGGCAATGCCCTGCTTTACCAGCAGACGATCGATCGACCACTTCTATGGTGTGGTTCTTGCGCTTGTCCAAGACCGGGATCTGGTCGAGCGGCAGAAGTTCGCCGTTGATGCGCACGCGCACGAAGCCATCCTGCGCCAGCTTCTCTAGCTCCTTGCGGTAAGCGCCTTTGCGGCCACGGACGATGGGCGCCAGGATCATGATGCGATCGTCTGGCTTGCACAATTCACCGTGAAGGATCGCCTGGACGATCTGCTCGCTGGATTGGCGTGTGATGGGCTTGCCGCAATTCGGGCAATGCGGGACACCGACAGAGGCTGTAGACCACGCGCAGGTAGTCGTAGATTTCCGTGATGGTGCCGACCGTCGAGCGCGGCGAGCGGGTGGTGGTTTTCTGCTCGATGGCGATCGAAGGCGACAGACCTTCGATCACATCCACTTCCGGCCGCTCCATCTGGTCCAGGAACTGGCGCGCGTATGCCGAAAGAGATTCGACATATCTTCGCTGCCCTTCCGCGTAAATCGTGTCAAACGCTAGGGAAGACTTGCCGGAACCAGACAGACCAGTGATAACGGTCAGAGAGTTCCGAGGAATCTCCAGGCTGATGTTCTTGAGGTTGTGCTGTCGTGCGCCGCGCACAACCAGTTTGCTGAGAGCCATAGGAAAAGCGCTCCCCCCACAGGAGCTCTGGCACCCAGTGAGTAGAATGGGCCCAGTATAGTCTTTCAACATAGCAACACGAGCGCAGTGCGGTCAAGGCGACCACCGGCGGCAGGGGGCGAAGGAAAAAGAAACGGGCAAACAATTTCTCAAGAAGCGAGTCCTAGTAAAATTTTCCCCGGGGGTGGCGCGTTTTTACAGGGGGTCTTACTTTAACGCGCTGAAAACAGGTCGGTTACAATGGCCAGCAGCTTGCATCCTATGACGCGTGGGGGAGACGAGCCGAGGATCCCTTTAGGGGATTGAGGGCTGGGCCGGTTCGTTCTTCCCCTCATTTTTTTTTGTTTATCCGTTTTTCCGCGCAGGCAGTTCGTTCAGGAAATAATTTTCCCACTAAATCGAAATCAAAAAGAATCGTCGGACAGAGCAGGTTGTGCGGACGATCCGTGCGGTCTCTCAGTTTGTTTTCGGCAGTCGACAGCCTTACGCGGGCGGAGTGTGCGTTAGAGTGAGGTTCTGCGAGATCGGGTAGCGTACGCCGCGATAATCGACGCGGCTGGCATAATCGCTCAGGGTCATGAACAGCAGGATGATCAGCCAGAAAATGCCCGCAAAGATCACCAGCTTGGTGCGCTTTGGACTGTATTTCGCGTGCATAAAGAAAAGAACAACCAGCGTGGCCTTGATGGTGGCGATGCCGAGCGCGACGACGATGTTGAACCTGCCCAGGTCAATATAGGCCGCAGTGACGGTTGCAGCCGTCAAAAACATCAGCGTCAGGATGATGATCACATAGGTGGTGGGCGGTACGATATGCTCGGTATGTTCGTGTTCAGCCACGCGTCTCTCCCTACTTATGCCGATCAATCAGGTACAGCAACGGAAAAAGATAAATCCAGACAATATCGACAAAGTGCCAGTACAAACCCACCAGATCGACTGGCGTGTTCCACTCCGCCGAGAAGCGGCCCGCAAGTGAGCCACGCAGCAGCCAGAACAGCAGCCCTGCTCCGATGATCATGTGCAACGCGTGCAACCCGGTCATGCCAAAGTATGCGGAATAGTAAAGTTGCGCGTGGGCGTTCAGATCCGGATCGGCTTCCATGGCCGCCGTAAGTTCCTCGCGCTCCTTTTCCATATCTTTCGCGTTGATGTCTTCGCACTTACTGGGATTGTTCACGCAGTAGGCGATATCGAAATTGCGCCCGGGCACCAGGTGGTGGTGGAATTTCTGGGCATATTCCACATATTTCACGCCCAAGAAGACAAAGCCCAGAACGATGGTCAGCATGAGAAACATCGGGATCAGCTTCTTCTTGCCTACCTGCGCCGCCCATACCGTCATGGCCATGGTGAAGCTGCTGGCGAGCAAGACGACGGTGTTGAGCGTGCCCAACTGGATGCTGAGCGTATTGCTGCCCATCGCGAACGCGTGGTAGTACGTGTGGCGGTTGATGGTGTACGCCAGCATGATGCCGCCGAAGAACATGACTTCCGTGACCAGGAATATCCACATTCCGAGCGAGGCAGTCTCCTTCTGCTGCTCCAGCGTCTCAAATTGTCCGTACAGCGCTCCGGTGCGATGCACTGCCGCACTCCTCTGCCCTTAGTTTTGGGCGTCAACCGGCCCTCCGGTGACCCGAATCCATCCTGGCCGTTGCCTAATCGTCTCCGTGAGCCGGCAACATCCCGCCATGCTTGGGTACACCAGGCACATCCAAGCCCAGATCGGGCCGGTTGTGAAAGTCGTACGCCTCCCAGGTAACTACAGGAGTTACTTCAAAATTCTCCGTTGGCGGTGGCGAGGGCGTGATCCACTCCAGACCCGTGGCCGGCCAGGGATTGTCGCCGGCAACTTCTCCGTAGAAGGCAGCCCACGTGAGATAGATCATGGGCAGCAGGTAGCCGACCGCGAGAATCGAAGCGCCCGCCGTGGACATGACGTTATAAACCTGAAATTCCGGCGGATAGCACGTGATAGCGGCGGGGCATGCCGAGATAGCCCAGCACGAATTGCGGAAAGAAGGTCAGGTTGAAGCCAACGAACAGGACGAGTGCGGCGATCCGCGCCAGCCACTCCGGATACTTGCGACCAGTGATCTTCGGCCACCAGAAGTGCAGGCCACCGAGATAGCCCATGACCGCTCCGCCCACCATGATGTAGTGGAAGTGGGCGACGACGAAATAGGTGTCGTGGACGTGCATGTCGACGCCGAGGCAGCCGAGGAACAATCCGGTAAGCCCGCCGACGAGGAACAATCCCAGGAATCCGAAGGCATAGAGCATCGGCGTGTCGAAGGAGATGGAGCCGCCGAACAGGGTGGCGGTCCAATTGAAAACTTTTACCGCGGATGGAATGGCGACCAGGAAAGTGAGAAACGAAAATGCCAGCGCGGCGTAGGTCGGACTGTCCGGTGAGGAACATGTGGTGCGCCCAAACGAAGAAGCCGATAACGGCAATGGCCAGGCTGGCGGCGGCAACGAAGTGGTAACCGAACAGCTTCTTGCGCGCGAACGTGGGAATCAGTTCGCTGATCACGCCCATCGCCGGCAAAATCATGATGTACACGGCGGGGTGGGAGTAAAACCAGAATAGGTGCTGGAAGAGGATGGGATCGCCGCCCATCGCCGGGTTGAAGAAGCCCAGGCCGAAGCACGCGCTCCATGGCGGCCAGGCCGAGGGTGATCGCGATCACCGGGGTCCCCAGGATCATGACTACGGACGTGGCGTAATGCGCCCAAACGAAAAGCGGCAAGCGGAACCATGTCATGCCCGGCGCTCGCATGGTGTGTACGGTAACCAGGAAGTTGAGCCCAGTAAGAATCGAGGAGAAACCGGTGATGAATACGCCGACCACGGCGGGAGCCACGGCGGAGTTCGAATAGACGGTGCTCAGCGGTGTGTAGAACGTCCAACCGGTATCCAGGCCGCCGGTGACCATCGAGTACAACGTAAATGAGCCGCCGATAATATAGATGTACCAACTCAGAAGATTGATTTTTGGGAAAGCCAGGTCCTTCGCCCCAACCATCAGTGGGATCAGGAAATTGCCAAGGACTGCCGGGATCGAAGGAATCAGGAAGAAGAAAATCATGGTGACGCCGTGCATGGTGAACATGCGGTTGTAGGTGTCGGCGGAGAGGAGAGTGCCGTTCGGCGACATCAGGTGCAGGCGAATCATCATGGCGAAGAAGCCGCCGATGAAGAAAAAGAAAGTGACCGAGGCGAGATAGAGGAGCGCAATACGCTTGTGGTCCGTGGTGAGCAGCCACGAACGGATGCCGTAGGAAGCGTTCAGATAATGCTTTTCCGGCAGTTTCAGCGCCGGGCCTGTATTGATGGTGCTCGAGGTACTCATGATTATTTCTTCCCCGTTGTTGCTGGCGCCACTCCCGCGCCTTTTGCGGGCACGGGCTGCGACTGCAGGGACTTGATGTAAGCGGTCAGATTCAGAATCTGCTCCTCGGACACCAATCCCTGGAAGGTGGGCATCACCGGCTGATACCCGGCCACAATTTTGGCTTTGGGCTGCAGAATCGATTCGCGGATGTAGGCATCATCGGCGGTGACGGTGGTGCCATCCGCAAGAAGCACCTTGGCGCCATACACTCCGTTGAGCGACGGAGCGCGTCCGGTGCCGTTGCTGAGGTGACAGGTCACGCAGGCAAGCTGCGTGAAGAGCTTTTCCCCGGCAGAGGCGGGATTCACGTCACCCGCTTCATCGGAGAGCCACGCTGCGTATTCCGCCGGATCCATCACCGTAACCCAGCCGCCCATCACCGCGTGATTCGTGCCGCAATATTGCGAGCAGAAGAAATGATATTTGCCGATCTTGGTGGGCCGGAACCACAACGTGTTGTAGCGACCGGGCACCACGTCCATCTTGGAGCGAAAGGCGGGAACGTAAAAATCGTGAATGACGTCTTCGCTGCCCATAATCAGCTTGATGTCCCGATTCACGGGCACATGCAGTTCGTTGATTTCCCGTTTGCCGTTGGGCTGCTGCAGCTTCCACATCCACTGCTTGCCGACGACATAGATGTCCAGCGTATCTTTCGGGGCGGTGCGGAAATTCACATATACCACCGCGCCCCAGGCGAACATAACCATGGAAATCGCCAGGGGAATGGCCGTCCACCCGATTTCGAGAGGTAGGTTCCCTTCGACCGTTGAACCAACCTCATCGGGCGACGTTCTGCGGTATTTGAACGCCGCATAGATCGCCAGCAGCGTTATGAGCACAGCAAAGAACAAGCAGGTCAGCAGGATAAAGGAAAAGAGCACGTCCACGTTTCCCGCGAAACTGGAGGCCTGCTCTGGAAAGAATGGAAGCGGTGACTGCACGGTTCTAATGGGCTCCTTCTGTCGGCGGACCTGGCGCGATGTTTTCGTTGCCGGCACCGTGATGTTCGCGGCGTCGGAAAATCACAAATCCGATAACCAGACAGAACAGCGTGGCAACCGCGCCCATGCGCATCACGGTGAGGATGGTGGCGCTATAATGCGCTGTCGTAGGATCGTACTGGTAGCAGAACAGCAGCAGGTGGTCGACCGGCGTTCCGATTTTCCCGGAGGACGCATCGACGAGCCCCAGCCGGACATTGCTGGGCGGATATTCGACACCGAAGAAGTAACGAGAGATTCGGCCATCGGGGGTGAGCACAACAATGCCGCTGGCATGGCCAAAGAGCCGAGTTTTCGGATCGTAGCTGAAGCGGAAATCGGCGGCCTTGGTAACGGCGTCGATGGATTCGCGGCTGCCGGTGAGGAAGTGCCAGCCTGGTTCCGTGGCAGGCCGGGCAAAACGCGAAAGCGCTTCCTGCTTTTTCTTCAAGGCTTCATCCGGCTTATCGCTCGGATCAAAACTAACGAAGACCACGTCGTACTCGCTGCCGGGGTTGAAGGAGATCATCTTCAACGTGCCGACCAGAGCCTGCTCCACCTGATTGCAGAGCATCGGACAGGTGAAATAGACAAACGCCAGGACCACCGGTTTTTTCCCGGCGTACTGCCGCAGCGTGGCCGGCTGGCCGTATTCGTCGACAAAAGGAGTGTCCAAGGGAATCTGCTTGTCGAGTTGCGGATCAAAGCCGACGTTTACAAGTGCGGGAGGCAATCCATTCGAAGATTTGCCGACGTTGTCTGGAATCATCTGGCCATAGCTGAGCGCGCCGAAAAGCAGCAAGCCCGCCATCGCCAAGGAACTGCGTATTGCTTTCATCGTTGTTACTTCTTTTCCGCCGGCGGCGGTGTCACAGCCGGCAAACCCTTTTCCACGATCAACTGCATCGCGTCTTTCACCGGAATCTGCGCGATGCCGGCCTTCTGGTCGACCCAGACCAGTTTGTTGTTGGCATCTGTATCCGCTTTCAGCTTGTCTCGCAAATCCTGCTGCGGATCGGTCAAGTGTCCGGGCATGCCCTGCATCCGGGGCTCCGGCGGCATCGTGGGGCCAGTCTCGAGGCGTATCGGCAGGGGCGGCGTGTGGTCGTTGACCCAGTAGTTTTTCAGTCCCTTGTACACCCCGAAAGTCAGCACGTAGGAAAAAACCACGCCAACGCCGAGATAGATCAGAAACTTGATAATCGGGGAAGTGCTGACGTCCGTCTTTTCGAACGAAACGTCCTGATGGACCGGCCGACCGTTTTCCCCGTGGCCGTGGCTGAGATGCTCAGTACTCATGATGAGCCAAGACCTCCGCGAGCTTGGGATCTCCCAAGGGCAAGACCGGGCGCTGTTTCAGGTTCCAGGCAAAGAAGCCAACCCATATGCCGATCAGGGCCACTGGCAAAACGAAATCCAGCCAGCTTGGCACCGCCGAACGGGTGAATTCCGGCCGGGTCATCCAGTAGAGATCGACGATCCGGAAGATCAGCATCCAAATCGCCACCTTGGAAATGAGGCTGGGAGTGCGCTTCAGGTTCTGCGATAGCAGCACTAGGAAAGGCAGCGCAAACGTGCACAGCAGCACGATCACGGCCACCACACCCCACTGCCCGTACAAACGCGTACGATAAAAGCTGATTTCTTCGGGCTGGTTGCCGGACCAGATAATCAGCAATTGAGAGAAGGCAAAATAAGCCCACAGCATATTGAAGGCGAAGAGCAGCTTGCCTAGATCGTGAAGATGCCGCGCGCGGATGAATCCGCAGCAAGGCTCGTGCCGGGAGAGCAGCACGACCACGATGATCATCAGGCACATGGCGCTGATCAGCTGGCCCGCCACGAAGATGAAACCATAAATCGTGGAAGCCCAGTGCGGCGAAATCGACATGACCCAATCGACGGCCGCAAACGTCATCGCCAGAACATAAAGAATGATGCCGGGGCCGGACATTCGTTTGAAGCGCAAGCGAATGGTGCGGTCTTCGGGCTGCTCGTCCTGCATGCGAGAGAAAGCGTTGAACAGCCACACCAATAAGAACCAGATCGCGAAATAAACGACGGCACGGATCAGGTATCCGTGAGTCGTGAGGTAACTCTGCTGCCAGGCGGTGAGCGCGTGTTCGCCGGTCTTTGGCGAGTTCAGCCAGCCGGTTTCTTCACCATTCCCGGAGTAGAAGTATTTCATTCCGAGCAAGATCGGAATGAACATCAGGAAGATCAGCCAGATGTTGCGCGAAGCAGCTTCGAGCGGGCGCCGGATCACGATGCCCCAGATGCCGCCGGTGAGGTGTTGCATCATGAGGAGGCCGAGCGAGCCGAGCGTCAAACCCAGAACCAGCAGATAGCTTACGAGATACGCATGGTAAAACTCCTCTGGAGAAATCACCGCGCCGATCAACGCCAGCACCAGCGCCACCCCGCCGATTCCCCAACCGAGCGTCTGCGCGCGATTGACGGCTGCGGGCGCTTTGAAGTCTGGCGCGTTCATTGCGCGGACCCTCCCGCCATGAGCTTCTCCTTCAAATCCGCGGGCAATTCGCCGACATGCGCATCGCGGCTGAGCTGCAGCGCGCGGACATAGGAAACAATGGCCCAGCGATCGCGCGGGTTGAGCTGCGCCGAATAGCCGTTCATGGCGCCGAAGCCGTAGGTGATCACGTCGTAGAAATAACCGTTGGGCTCGTTGCGCAGGCGTTCCTGATGATACGTAGGCGGATGTTTCATGCCGCGCAGAGTGACCATGCCTTGGCCGTCGCCCTGAAGCCCATGGCACGGCGAGCAGAAAATATTGTAGCGATCCTGGCCGCGCGCCAGCAGTTCCTGGGTCAACGGCAACGGAAATGCGTTGGAATCTTTCGGCACGAAGAGCTTGTCCTCTTCCACGGCGCCGCGCGCCACGGTGTTATCGATGATCGGCCTCTCGGAGCGTCCATCCTGGAAAAACGACGCGGGGGAAAGCGGATTCTGGCGGGGCTGGTTAGCCATGTCCTGACGCAGCGTTCCGCCGCAGCCACTGAAGGCCACAACGCCCAGGCACAACGCCGCAAGGAAGAAGGATTTATTCTTCATCCTTCACCTCGGAGACGTGCCGCGCGGATAAATCCTGTAAAAACCGTGCGATGCCCGCCGGATCGAACTTGGGATCGCGCGCTTCGATCAGCAAGAAGAAACGGTCGGTGGATGCTCCCGCCGCAAAGCGCTCGACATTGAAAACCGGATGATAGGGTTGCGGAAGCTTATTCAATGCCAGCATACCGACCACGGCAAAGAGGGAGGCACCAAGAACAGTCAGTTCGAATGTGATCGGAATGAAGGCTGGCCAACTGTTGAGCGGACGGCCGCCAATGTTCTGCGGATAACTAATGGCTGCGCACCAGTACTGAAGGCCAAAGCCCGTGAGCCCACCACCGATCCCGCCAATCAACGTGACCAGAGGTACGGCAGTCCAGCGGAAACCGATGGCATGAGCGAGTCCCTCAATGGGAAATGGCGTAAAGGCGTCCACGTGTTTATAGCCCGCCTCCCGGGCTTTTTTCGCGGCGGCGAGCAATTGCTCCGGCGTCTCAAACTCGCCCATAATGCCGTGCAGATGGGATCGAGGTTCCGTCATTTGTGATCCCTCTTGGAGTGCGATTTGGAGTGCGATTCGTGCGCCACAAGTTCGCGCATCTCAGAGATGGCGATGGCCGGCAATCCACGCACGAACAGATAAAAGAGCATGAAGAAGAGCCCCAGGGTACCGAGAAGCGTACTGTAATCCCAGAACGTAGCGGAGTAACGGCCCCAAGCCGACGGCATGAAATCGCGGGTCAGCGAGATTACGATGATCACGAAGCGTTCCAGCCACATGCCGGTGTTGATAACCAATGACATTAGAAACAGGGCATAGGACGTTGCGCCGCACTTTTTCGAACCAGAGCAATTGCGGCGTCAGGATGTTGCAAAGGATCAACGCGAAATAGAAGTGCGAGTACGGCCCGTGCAAACGCTGTTCGGCAAGGAACACGTCAAATTTGTTGCCGCTGTAGAAAGCCATGAAGAATTCGATGAAGTAGCCGTAAGCAACAATCAGCCCGGTGGCCAGCATGACTTTAGCGCAGTTATCGAGGTGGCGCATGGTAATGAAATCTTCCAGGCCATAGGCTTTGCGCAGGGGAATCGCAAGTGTGAGCACCATAGCGAACCCGGAGTAAATGGCGCCAGCAACGAAGTACGGCGGGAAAATCGTCGTATGCCAGCCGGGAACGATGGCCACGGCGAAATCAAAGCTCACCACGGTGTGCACGGAGAGTACCAGCGGCGTCGCCAGCCCGGCCAGTAGCAAGTACGCCGACTGGTAGCGATGCCAATGCCGGGCCGAATTGCGCCAACCCATGGAGAGAATGCCGAAGATGACTTGCTGGTAAGGCTTCTTGGCACGATCGCGCAAAGTCGCCAGATCCGGAAGCAAGCCAATAAACCAGAACAGCAGCGATACCGTTCCGTACGTTGAAACCGCGAAGACGTCCCACATCAACGGACTGCGGAATTGCGGCCAGACACCCATCGTGCTGGGATAGGGAAACATGTAATACGCCATCCACGGTCGACCAGTGTGGATGAGCGGAAACAGACCGGCGCAGGCGACCGCAAATAGCGTCATGGCTTCGGCAAAGCGGTTAATGGAGGTGCGCCATTTCTGGTTCAGCAAATAAAGAATGGCCGATATCAGTGTACCGGCGTGGCCGATACCGATCCACCAAACGAAGTTGACGATCGCAAATCCCCATCCGATCGGGATGTTGATACCCCAGATTCCGACGCCCTTGATAATCAGCCACGAAACCGCTATAAACAGCAGCATCACGATGGCGAAGGCGATTGTGAAACCACCCAGCCAGCCCAGTCCGAGGGGGCGGGTGAGAACG
This sequence comes from Candidatus Acidiferrales bacterium, assembly GCA_963790355.1. Taxonomy (GTDB): domain Bacteria; phylum Acidobacteriota; class Terriglobia; order Acidiferrales; family UBA7541; genus Acidiferrum. Next base: position 1,419,810 of record CAWBOF010000004.1, on the reverse strand, counting down.
ACGGAGGCAATCTTGTCGGTGACCGAGGCGTAGGTGTGCCCCGGCTCGAGCACCGGATCGAGCCGGCGGATTTCGGGCGAATTTACAGGAGGCTGCGTGACGCTCATGCCTTCTCCAGCTCCGGATTCAGATTGCGCACGGCCGCGAGATACGTGGTGCGCGGGCGGGCGTTGAGTTCACCCAGAATCGAATAATTGCGTTGCTGAGCTTTCAATTTGCCGACGTGACTGTTCGGGTCGTTGGCATTGCCAAAGACAATCGCTTCCGTGGGGCAGGCCGATTCGCAGGCGGTGACGATTTCACCATCGCGAATTGGCAGGTTCTGCTTTTCAGAATCGATGCGCGCATTGTTGATGCGCTGCACGCAATATGTGCACTTTTCCATGACGCCGCGGCTGCGCACGGTTACTTCCGGATTGCGCATCAGTTTGTATTGCGGCGTGTCCCAATCCTGGAAGCGCAGGAAGTTGAAGCGCCGCACCTTGTACGGGCAGTTGTTCGAGCAGTAGCGCGTGCCGATGCAGCGGTTGTAGACCATGTCGTTCAGGCCTTCGGCGCTGTGCAAAGTCGCACCAACGGGGCAAACCTGTTCGCACGGGGCGTTCTCGCATTGCTGGCAAGGCACCGGCTGGAAAAAAGTTTGTGGATTGTCGAGCGTAGGATTGTATTCGGAAGGATCGCCGGTCGCTTTGCCACTGGTGGCCGATTCCGTGTTTGCATAATAGCGGTCGATGCGGATCCAGTGCATCTCGCGTCCGCGCATTACCTGATCTTTGCCGACAACGGGAATGTTGTTCTCTGAAACGCATGCCACCACGCAAGCATTGCAGCCATTGCATTTGGTCAAATCGATGGCCATGCCCCACGCGTATCCGGGATACGCAAAGGCTTTGTATAGCGAATCGTCTTTAGGCGGCGTTTCGTCGTGTTCGTGCGCGAAATTCGGATTCTGCTGGTATTCCGCAAGCGTGGCCGTGCTCAATATCTGCCGGCCTTCCATGTTGAAGTGATACTGCGTGCAGGCCAGGGGATAGTCGTCGCCCGTAGCGGTCATCTTGCCGCCGGTGGCGATCCAGAGCGCGTTCGAAGTGCGCACAATGTACGCGTTGAAGCCTTTGTTCGTGCCGGTATATCCGGAGCGCGTGCGACCATACCCGAGCGGCAGAACAACCGTGTTTTCTGCCTGCCCCGGCAAACTCCAGACCGCTGCGGTTACTTTGCTTCCGTTCAAAGCAATGTCCACGAGCGGGGAGCGCACCTGACCGTGTTCACCACCACGGGATACTACTTTGTGCGCGAAATCCTGTTTTTGCGCCAGCTTCGGACTGACAAGCGCCGCATTGTCCCACGTGAGTTTCGTCACCGGCTTCGGCAATTCCTGGAGCCAGCCATTGTTGGCGAAGCGCCCATCATGTACCGCGGGATCAGGACGGAAAATAAATTCGATCTGATCGGCCGGGGCGGACTGGAACGCCGGCAAGCTCGCGGCGTTGAACTTCAGTTCCGCATTGATCGGAGCAAATTTCGTTCCAGCGATCACGCCATCATTCAGCCACTTTCGCCATCCGGTATCGATCGCGGTGGGAAGATGCGCGGAGGCTTCGGTCCAGTAAGCGCGCACGGCTTCATAGGCGGGCATGCCCGGCTTGTCGCTGAAGGCGGCGACCAGGTCGTGCGCGGAATGCGTGTAATAGAGCGGCGCGATCAAGGGCTGGATGATGCTGGCGGTGCCATCGTGCGCACGCGCATCGCTCCAGGTCTCCAAGAAGTGCGATTCCGCCACATGCCACTGGCACCACGCGGAAGTCTCGTCGAAATAAGGGCTCAGGTGGATGGAAGTGGCCACGCGTTTCAGCTTGTTCACGAAATCGAAATCGTGCGGAGCGTCGTATACAGGATTGCCGCCCAGAATCAGCAGCAGATCCACTTTACCCCGATCCATTTCCACGCACAGATCGCGAATCGATTGCAGGTTGCTGGCTTCACCGCCGAGCGGCTCGGTGTAATACAACGTGTTGCCAACGTTGCCGAGCGCTGCGTTCATCGCATGCGCGAGTGCATGCACGGTCGCCGGTTGATATTCGCCGGCCACGACGATCGACGCGCCGCGCTGCGCCTGCAAATCCTTGGCGATCGTATCCACCCATTTTCCGGCTTCGCCCGGCAGCGTTGCGCCTGAAGCAATTCCCAATTTTCCAGCCAGGGCACGCGCGAACAGCTCAATATCGCTCGAGCGCACGGGCAAGCGATGGTCCGCGGACGATCCGGTGACTGAAGGCGTGGGCTCCACAACATACAAGCGATTCATGGTGTCGCTTGGGCCGTCCAGCTTACGCCTGCGCGCGAATTGCTTGGCGTAAGCGATATGTCCGGGGCCGCTGGCAAGAAAATCGGAATCGAGCGAAACAATGACGTTGGCTTTCCCGACTTCGTAGACGGTGTGAACGTTGCGTCCGAAAGCCAGCTTGGCGCCTTCGGCCACTCCATCGCCGCCGGCAGGTTCCCACTGATACCACTTCGCCTGCGGGTACATCGCCAGCAGCTTCTGCATTTGTGAGTTCAACGTGGGGGAAGTCACGGCGCCGGACAGAATGCGGAATCCTGCGCCACTGGTGGCTTTCGCGTTGGTGGCAAATCCTTGCGCGGCATCGAGAAACGCCGACCAGGAGTTAATTTCGCCGGCATGCTGCACCGTTTGCGAACGGTCTGGATCGTACAAATTCAGGATCGAAGCCTGAACCAGGGCGCTGGTGGCGCCCATGCTGGAGGGATGATCGGGATTGCCCTCGAGCTTCGTGGGGCGCCCTTCATGGCTTTCTACCAGAACGCCAACCGCCGCCGCGCCAAAGGGCATCGCGGTGGCATAAAAATTTGGCCTGCCGAGAACGAGGCCATCCGGCTGTTTCACGTAAGGAACGATGTGATCGATGTCGGGACGTCCGCAGCCCGCAAGTCCCGCAAGCGCCAACGACGCGCCCATTAATTTCAGGAAGCCTCGGCGATCGACGGATTCGTCCCACTCCGAAGCCTGCCGAGGAAATTCGCGGTGCAGCAGTTCTTCGAAATGCGGATCGTCCGCGAGTTCTTCCAGTGTGCGCCAATATTGCTTGCCGGTTTTTTCGCGTAGCTTCTCGCGCACCGCCGTCAGATCCAGGCGATGCTCCCGCTCGGCGGTCACTTCTTCATGATCTTCATGGTCTTGCTCATGGCCATGATTGTGGTCGTCGTGATTGTGGTGATCCTGAACGTGATCCTGCGCGGCGGCGCTCGGCTGCGGTCCCTGCAGGATTCGTAACTTATTCTCGTTTGGCTGATCGTTCATATTCGTTAGCGATGACAGGTTGAGCAGCTGGTAAGCTCGTTCACTGTTTGAATTTTGTACTCCGCCACAAGTTTCTTGCCGACTTCTTCCTGATTTGCGGGCGCTTTCCACTCCATATTGAACACCTGCTCACGCGGGCGGACATTTTTCGCCGGATTACGATGGCAATCGAGGCACCATTGCATGTTCAACGGCGAAGCCTGGAAGATGAGCGGCATCTCGTTCACCGATCCATGGCACGTGGAGCAGCCAATGCCTTTATTGATGTGAATGCTGTGGTTGAAATAGACGTAGTCGGCCAGACGGTGCACTTTCACCCACTGGATCGATTCATCAGTGCGGTAGCTAGCGCGCACCGGCTCCAGATATTCGGAATTGTTGAAGAGCACTGAGTGGCAATTCATGCAGGTTTTTGTGGGGGGAATGCCGGCGTAAGCGGAAGTTTCCACGCTGGTATGACAGTAGCGGCAATCGATTCCGTCGTCGCCCACGTGGTGTTTGTGGCTGAACTGCACAGGTTGCACCCGGGTTACGCGCTCGTTGGTGATGTACGGAGATCGGGCAACCAATAGAACTACGCCGAGGGCCAGGTTGGCAAGAACCACCAACGCGAGCACAGAGAACCGCGCAATCAAATTTGCACTGCGGTGAAAAATTTGGGCCATGTCAACGTTGCGCTAGAATTTCCACGATCTCCCAGGGCCGTCAATCGCAGGAGAACAGGTCATTCCTATGCCGAACAGCGCGTGTCCGGGTCCAGTCGCGACCGGATAGTTTCCACTAAATCAGATTGGATTGCAACCTCAAAGGACTCGAAAAAGATTATTAACTGTTCGGAATTTCCAAACAGTGCTGTGCGTGCGGAAAATTTGAAGAAAAAGAAATCCATTTTGCGACTCGCGTTCAATTTCAGCCAGTTCTAAGCGACTTTCGTTTCAAATTGAAACGGCTTTGCGACAACCGCTCGAATAAGCATTCCTTATGTTCAGCCTAATCTCATCGCACTTTTGATGATGGCGAACCGCATGCTATCCTTGCTTATGTCTTCTGCCGCGCGCGCGTGGCGAAGCCTACTTGCTTCGGTTCTTCCGTGAGCCGTCGCTCATCCCCGCTGGGGCGTGGTCCAACCGGTAGGACACCTCACTGTTAATGAGGATGGTGAAGGTTCGAATCCTTCCGCCCCAGCCAATTTCTCCTCTGAAAATCGCGGTGTTGCCGGTCTTGGCTGGTTCAATTCCGATTTTCCAAAATTTCTTTGCTGCTTCCATGCGCGACTTCTCAGGACTCGATGTCGATAGAGGTCGGCTGAGCTGGGCGCCGGGCGAACAGGAGCAAGAGGCTGCCGCAGCTATTAGCGATAGACAAGCCACGATGGCTGAGGGTACGGTTTATGCATGCCGGGACCATTCGTAAGGCTGCATGGCGGACCAATCGGCATCCAGTTCTTCCGCGATCAAACGGAAATTCCCGTGGTGACGCCCTGGCCCATTTCCAGATGCTTGCTGATCACGGTGATGGAGTTGTCTGGACTGATTTTGAGAAAAACGTTGGGGTCGTAAACGAATTTGCTCTGGGCGTCTTCCCGGGCGATGATGCGTTCCGCAAAAGGAAGTCGAGTGGCGAGGATAAACGCTCCCGCGGCCGCCGCGCCTTTCAGGAATTCGCGGCGCGAGAAATCCCACAATGGCAAAGTTTCCAAATTCACTCTCATGAAAACTCACGTGGATGTTCGGAAGTAAATGTGGTGGCATTCAGCCTTTTTGCGTAGGATGGCCCGCTTCGAGCCAGCCCTTCCAGCCGCCATCCATGGATTCCACGTTGCTGTAGCCCATTTTCTGAAGATTGTCCGCCGCCAGAGCGGAGCGGAAGCCGCCGCCGCAATAGAGAATGATTTTTGCGTCGCTGGCGGGGACGCGCTGCTCGATATCGCGCTCAATGATTCCTTTTCCGAGATGAATGGCGCCGGGCAGGTGGCCGTTCGCAAATTCGCTTTCTTCACGCACATCGACGAGCACGAACTTCTCGCCCGCGTCCATGCGGCGCTTCACATCGGGAACATTGGTTTCCTTCACGCGCTTTTTTGCGTCGTTTACAATCGACAGAAATTTCGGTGAATGCGCCATGGGATCCTCCTGAGCGATCCGTTGTCCGGGACTTCCAGCATAACGCAGGAACAAAAAAAAGACGCCCCGAACGATGCGGGGCGCCGGCGAACCACGGCTCGGAGGGTAACCTCTGACAGGCTCCTAGGTTGCCGATGTGAGAGACAGCCTTGCGAGGCCGTCTGTAGGTTGCGAGCGTAGCTACTGCTTTGCGGCTTCGGGCGCCGGTTTTTGCCCGAACGAGCGGACCAGGTTCACCAGATTCCAGCGAACCTCTTCCTTGGTACGGTCGCCTTCGCCGCCCACCATTTCTCCACGCCCGTTGGTGACGATGTAGAACAATTCGCCATCGGTGTACCTGGAGATGGAGCTCGCGTTACGCCAATCCTTCAAGTTCAGTTTCATTTGTTCGGCGAGATCGCCTTTGCCATCGCCATCTTTTCCATGGCACATAGAGCAGTGATAGCCGTACAACTTTCTTGCTTCCGCCAGCCCTTCCGGTGTGACTTTCACCGGATTTTGCTTTGCGGCCGCTTCCGCAGGAATAGGCGCGGGAGCCGCTTCGGCCGCCGGTTGTTTGGGCTTGTTATTTGCTTGTTGAGCGAAGCCGATGCCTGCGGCACTCAGCAGGACGGCGCAGAAAAAGAGGCCAATTCGTCGCATAAACACCCCCTGATTGGGAATACCTTTCCGGGAGCGATGCGGAGAGTATCTAAGACAATTCTACGCCCGTGGATGGCTCAAAGATAGCCCTTAAGGGGTTGGAAACCCGTTCAATCAAGGCTTTCGAAGCGATTGGCTAAGTTTGCCTATTCCTGAGGTTTGGCCGTCGGAGTTGGTTTTGCTTCAGGCACGCGGCATACGCTAGGGGCTTCGTTGCCGCGATTTCCGCCGGTGAAGCGGCTGGATTCACGGATGCGGGTGCGCAGCCCGTCGATCACCGTCGGCAACGGGTTTCGCGTTACCCCGCGGATTACGAAGATCATCAATGCTGCCTCGCCCGGTGCGTCGGCGCTCGAAGTGATGCCAACGCCCTGAACACCTGGCAGTTTCATCAGCGCACTTGCGTGGGCGCTGTTCACCACTTCGGCGCGCTTTAGTTCGGCCTTGGAGATGCTGCTGACCGCGAATGCGTCGATAAACGGAGCGATGCGGGATGCGATCGCGGAGTCGAAAACACCGTGGGGGCCTCCAGGGGTGCCTCGCACGATGCGGGTGGCCATTCCTTCCAATTGGTCGGGGATTGCCGTAGGAATCTGATCAGGGTCGACGACAATCACGACTGCCGCTTGGCCGGGATGATCGAAACTGGCGCCCACACCGATTGCTTGTATATACGGATTGGCAAGCAGTTCCGGCGCATGCATGTCACGCGCATGTTGAGCTTGTGCAATCTGCGCCGCAGAAACGGTCGCGGCCGTCGATTGCATCGCGGCATTGTTGACGGCGTTTGATGCAAGCGTGCAACCGATTACGTTGTGCGTTGTCGAGGTGCCAACGAACGTCGGCAGATTGCCCTGACCGTCCTGCAGGGCGTTTAAAACATCGGCCACGGGATTACCGACGGCGTCTGTATCCGAGCCCCCATAGAGAAGCGCCACGGGATCGGCCGTGTTCTGATCCACGATGAGCGATCCGGAATCGCCGGGAATGCTGAAGCTCCCGCCAGCAACGGAAACCTGACCGGTATAAGTAACGGTAAAGCTTGTACCGGTATTGCAGCCTGACTCATAGCTGACGGAAGTTTGAATTTCAATCGCGTCCACGGTCGAACAGGTCAAGCTTGAAGTTCGTCCACTTTTCGCAACTGCTTCCCCGATACTGGCGGAGATACCGCTCCCCGCGTGCGGTGGGGCGGCGTCGGCCGTGCCGCCGGTAGCTGTCGAACCAAGCAACAGAATGCTGCCGCTCGTGTCCACCGTTCCGGATACGATTTGAGCAAGCGCCGCGTCGACATTAGTTCCAGCCGATTGCAGATTGACGAACTGCGTGAGATTGGCGACCGTTGTCGTGCCAGTTTGGGAACAATTGTTGTTGATCAGCCCCGGCTGGATGATTGCATCTCCGATGCTTGCGGAATCGCTGCGCGCGAGCACGTGATTATTGCTCAAAATATAGTACGTGCCGTTGCGCTGTACGAGGGAACCGAGCGTTCCGCCACAGCAGTGAAGGAGACCTGCCTGGGTGCTGGAATCGTTTGCATTTCCGCCGGAGGTGCCAAGTTTGATTGGGATGCTTTGCGCTTGCTGGTTAGCATTAGACGCAACCACCAGGACAGCAGCGGACTGTGTTGCTGCGGTATTTGCCTGCGCGATCGCCGTTACCGTGACAGTGGCGGGATTCGGAACACTCGAAGGGGCGATGTATGTGCCGCCAGTGATGGTTCCTAGCGTCGAATTTCCGCTGACGATTCCGTTGACTTGCCAGGTGACGGCGTTGTTCGTCGAGCCAGTTACCGTCGCCTGAAAGGTTGTGTTTTGTTGAACAGTTACGGTAGCGCTGGTCGGTGTGAGGCTCAACGTGACTCCAGAGGTGTTACCGCCGTTGCCCCCGCTTTGGCTGGTGCTGTTCAGCCCGCTGCAACCCGCAACCAGGCCGGCGATTAGTAGCGCGGACAAAAGATGGATTCGACGCATCACACACCCATTTGAACCGTTTTCAGGCTAGCACGCACTTTCGGGGGGGTGAGAGGCGGCTCTTTCTCCGTGACCAATGCGTTGCCTGTCCGGCTGGGCAGGCGTTCGAGGTTCTTTGCATAAGATGTCCGCTCCACGGAGAGGGATACTCACAATGGGAACGGTCGGTCCCCCGCGGAGCCACCCGCAGGAGAAAGTGCTGAAATAGCTGGTTTTGGCGGCGGCGGTGGTGGCTGGCAAGTCAGGCAAGGGGTCATCGGTATCGCTCGACTATCAGGGGCCTGACCTCGCACCTTGGAAGGAAGAGAGATGAACGCCATCACGAGGAAAAAATAAACAACCTTAATTTGGGAAGTTCGCATCTGGCTCCTCAAGGGGAAGCATTTCCGTCTCAGCTACAAGTTACCTCAAAGAGTGGCGCACACCATATCACCTCATAGATACAGGTCGAGTAATAACAACCAAATGAAACAGCAACCTAATCCAGGTCGCGCCAGTTCGGCCCGCTGCCCACTTCGACCACCAGAGGGACCGCGAGTTCGTACACTCCTTCCATTTCTTCGGTTACCAACGTTGCGAGCGCGTCTTTTTCTTTCACGGGCGCTTCGAACAGCAATTCATCGTGGACCTGCAGGATCATGCGTGCGGCGAGTTTTTCTTTTTTGAGGCGCGCATCGATGGAGATCATGGCCATTTTGATCAGGTCGGCGGCCGTGCCCTGTAGCGGAGAATTGAGCGCCGTGCGTTCTGCGAAATTTCTCAGCTGCATCTGCGGCGAATTGATTTCTGAGATTGGACGGATGCGCCCGAACAACGTTTTGGCCAGGCCGGTCTTGCGCGTTTCTACCAGCACATTGTCCAGGTATTGTTTGACGCCGCGGTAACGCGTGAAATACGCGTTGATGAATTGCGCGCCTTCGCGTTGGTCGATTCCCAATTGTTTCGCCAGGCCAAACGCCGATAAACCGTAAATGATTCCGAAATTGATGGCTTTTGCTGCCCGGCGATGTTCCGCGGTCTGTGCCATCGGGCCCACGCCAAACACTTCCTGCGCGGTGCGCGCGTGGATGTCTTCTCCATTGCGAAACGATTCAATCAACACGGGATCGCCCGAAAAATGCGCCATGATGCGCAGCTCGATCTGGGAATAATCGGCGGAGAGCAGGATTTTTCCTTTTTCCGCCACGAATGCTGCGCGAATTTCCCGGCCCAACTCGCTGCGAATCGGAATGTTCTGTAGATTTGGATCGCTGGAACTCAGCCGGCCCGTGGCCGTGCCCGTTTGCGAAAAGCTGGTGTGCAGCCGGCCCGTTTCCGGATGAATCAATTTTGGCAAGGAATCCACATAGGTGGATTTGAGCTTCGCGATTTCGCGGTATTCGATGACTTTCGCGGGGAGTTCGTGCTGGTTGGCCATCTCTTCCAGAATATCCGCGGCGGTGGAGCGTATTTTGGCCTTGCTGCGCCTGCCGGGCGGCTGCAGGTTCAGTTTATCGAACAGGATTTCCGCCAATTGCGTTGGGGAATTCACGTTGAATTCCAGACCCGCCAGGTTCCAAATTTCTTTCTCCAGGCGGCGGACTTCCTTTTCCATGGACTGCGACATTTTTTCCAGCGCAGCGGGATCGACGCGAATGCCCGTGCGTTCGATCTCCGCGATCACGCCGGCCAGGGGAAGATCGATTTTTTCGTACACTTCGGCCAGACCCTGCTCTTCCACCTGTTTGCGCAGGACCGGCGCCAGCCGCTGCAGATAATCCGCGCGTTCTCCGGCCCCGCCGCCGAGGGGCACATTAAAATTGCGGAAGATCACGTCCGCGAAATCGTGCTTGGCCGTGGTTGGGCGCAGCAGGTAATCGTAAAGCTGTGTTGCATGTTCGATTTTTTCCACTTTTCCGGCGAGCAACTGGAACAGCTTTGGATCGTGCACGATTTTTCGCCACTTCTCGTCGGCTAGCGCCGGCTGCACGGCCTTTAGAGCTTCTCCCGTATCATCGGCCCAGAGGGAGCGGCCTTCTCCAGGTTTCGAAGAAAGCTCAATGCTCGAAACATGGGTTCCAAATCCTTCTGCGCCGCGCCCGCCGAGATCGAGGTTCAGCCATAGCGCGAGCGGCTCTTTGCCGGAAAGTTTTTTCAGGTAGCCCCGCAATTCCCCGGCGTCCGCAAGCTGCGCGTAATATTTTGTTATTCCGCTTGTGTCCGTCGCTACGCCACTTTGGCCTTCACCGTTTGCGGCGAGGGTTTTTTCCATCGCGCCGCTGGCCAGCAACTCTTTCAGCAGGGAATTGAAACCGAGTTCGCGGTAGAGCTCCGACAGCGCCGCCGGATCGGGATCGCACATTTTCAATCTCGCGAGATCCAGTTCCAGAGGAACTTCCGTTTCGATGGCCGCAAGCTGCTTGCTCATCAGCACTTGTTCTTTCTGCTGTTGCAATGCCTCGCGATAACGCTTGTTGGCCACTTCGCCCGCGTGAGCCAGCGCATTTTCCACCGTGCCGAATTTCTGAATCAGTTCGGTGGCCCCTTTTTCGCCGATTCCTTTTGCGCCGGGAATATTGTCGATCGTGTCTCCCAGCAGAGCCATCAGGTCCACCACTTTCCCCGGTGGCACGCCGAGGATTTCTTCCACTTTCTGGGCGTCGACAATCGTGTCTGCCTTCGCGCCGCCGGAGCCGGTGCGCAATATACGCACGCCGGAATTCACCAATTGCATCATGTCCTTGTCGTTCGAAATCACCAGAACATCCAGATTTTTCTGTGCGGCTTTCTTCGCCAGCGTGCCAATCACGTCGTCGGCTTCGTAGCCATCCAGTTCCAGGATCGGCATGCACATGGCGGCACAGAGACGGCGCACATACGGCAGCTGCACACTCATTTCGTCTGGCATCGGAGGGCGGTGGGCCTTGTATGATTCGAAAAGTTTGTCGCGGAAAGTCGGCTTGCTGGTGTCAAACACGATGCCCACGTAATCGGGGCGGTAATCCTTGATCAGGCGACGCAGAATATTCGCGAACAGAAAGGGAACTTTGGTCGGAAGCCCGCTGGGCGCGTTCATGCGCACCATCGGCGCATAAAATGCCCGATAGACGTGCGCCATCGCGTCCACGAGGAATAATTTCTTGCCCGTTTCTTCTTTTGCGGCCATCGCGCGAGTATAGCAGAGGGCGAAGACCAGGCTGTCTCCGCCCCGCTATGCGAATGGGAAGCGCAAACGCGCGTTTTGCAATGTTGCGAGCGGCCAAATTGCGCTTAGTATTTCGATACTTGCGTCGGCGCCGGATGCGTCACCAGCAAGAGCTGTGTGCCGCTGGTCAGATGGACTTCTTTGCCGGTTGAAGTGATCACCGCGGCCTGTTCCTTGCCATTCGCCTGCATTGCCAAGCCGATGCCGCGCAAACCGTAAACGCCCCGGCTATTGTCGAGCAATTGGCCGTTGTCGTTCAGCCCACCGGTAGTTGTTCTGCGAGCACTGTTGTTTGCATTGTTCGTTTCAACGTTGCCCACGGTGTCTGGCACGCTTGGCGGCGATGGCGGCATTGCCACAGGCTTGCCCGCCTGCCTGTCCGCGCCGCCCTGAGGAGCGCCGTCACCCAGGGGAGCCGTATCCGTTCCAGGATTCGCCGGGCCGGTTACAGAGGTTTGCGGCAGTGCAATCGCCTCCACGGTAACGTTCAGCGGCATCTGTTCGCCGTTCTTGAGGGTGGCCTTGGCAAAGACGATGCCGACGGTTGAAAAGGAAGCTCCCTTGCCGCTGGACGACGCTTGCGTGATGTGGCCCTCGATGATTGCACCTGACGGGATCACCGTTTTTCCATTTGCGTTTGTCGGTTGAATGGTGCGCGCCGTAACGGTGTCGCCCTGCTTCACTTTGTTGGAGTCAATCGCTTTCGTCAGGGCGACATGAATGGGCGATCCGTTTTCCAACGGGCCATTCGCCGCATTCTGCGCCTGCGTTGTCTCGGAAACGGGTTGAATGTCCGTATCGGACTGCGCCGCAGCTACGGCAGTGCCCACAGATAAAATGCCAATCGTTACGAATATCGCTGGTCCTTTCATACTGCCATCCTCCTAGGACTTACCTACAGGTCTGATGGGCTGGCGCAGCCCCTGCGAAAACACAAACGCAGTGGGCACACACAGTGACGGGCAAGGCGCGTGCCAAATGTAAACGTGCACCGGGCAAAGAAGTTAGTGGCGCGCGCTCAAGGCCTGCGCCTGCCGCGGGTGGCCAAAAATGCCGTGTGTTGGAAAAAAATTACTTCAGGGATTTGCCGTAGGGACTATTACTGCACGATGCTGAGAGACTTGGCGACTTCCGCCAAGGTGTCCGCAGCTTTCAACAAGTGTTCGCGTTTGTGCGCCGCGCTTACGATCGCGCGCAGGCGTGCTTTTCCTTCGCCCACGGTAGGATAGCCAACCGCGGGGGCGAACACGCCGGCATCGAACACTTTGCGCGAGAATTCGAACGCCTTCGCCGCATCGCCGACGTGAATCGGAATAATCGGCGTCTCACTGGCCTTGAACTCAAAGCCGCGCTTCTTTAATTCGCGCTTGAAAAACTTCGTGTTGGCCCAAAGCTTCTTGACGAGCTTTTCTCCCTCCGCGGAATCAAGAAGAGTGAACGCCGCCTGGCATGCCGCTGCGGTGGCCGGAGGATGCGAAGTGGAAAACAGGAACGGCCGCGCGCGCAAATAAAGAAAATCGATCAGGTCGCGCGAACCGCAAACGTAGCCACCCATCGAACCGATGGCCTTGCTCAGCGTGCCCACCTGAATGTGCACGCGGCCCTGACACTGGAAATGGTCCACGGAACCGCGCCCGCCCCTGCCAAGCACGCCGCTGGCATGCGCGTCGTCCACCATCATGATGCAGCCGTACTTTTCCGCCAGGTCGCAGAGCTGCGGCAGAGGCGCAATGTCGCCGTCCATGGAGAAAACTCCGTCGCTGCTGATCAGTTTCTTGCCGGGAAAGCTGGCATGTTCCTGCAGGATGCGCTCGCAGTCCTTGACGTCTTTGTGCTTGAACACCTTGATGGTGGCTTTCGAAAGCCGCGCGCCGTCGATGATCGAAGCGTGATTCAGCTCATCGGAAACGATCAGGTCTTCTTTGCCAAGAACGGCGGAAACTGTGCCGGCATTCGCCGTGAAGCCGGATTGAAACACCACGCAGGCTTCCACGTTCTTGAACTTCGCAATCTGCTCTTCCAGTTCCAGGTGAATCTTCATGGTGCCGGCGATGGTGCGCACGGCTCCCGCGCCAACACCGAATTTGCGCACCGCTTCGATCGAGGCCTTGCGCAGCGCCTTGTGCGAAGTCAGTCCCAGATAGTTGTTGGAAGCGAGATTGATCACTTCGCGCCCGTCGAACACGCAGACCGGTTTTTGTTCGCCATCGAGCACGCGAAGATTTGGCGCCACTCCCTTTGTGCGCAAATCCTGCAAGGTCTCGCTCACATACTGCAATGGATTGTGTTTTGTTGTTTGCGTTGCGAACTCGCTCATATGGTCCTCTCTTCTCTCTCCGCCCGAGTGCCGTTTTACTTTTGCATGCCGTTCGGGTACATCAGAATCTTTCCGGCCAATCCGCTTTGCAGTTTCGCGAATGCCGACTCGAAATTTTCCAGCGCGATGCGCTCGCCGAAGAGCGGCTCCAGGTTCAGGCGGCCTGCTTTCAGTAACGCCGTCATTTCCACCCACGTTTCATACATGCGGCGGCCGTAAATTCCTTGAACGGTGGCGCCTTTAAAGATCACGTCTTGCACCAGGTCCAGCGGCACATTTTCCGTGGGAATACCCAGCAGCGAGGCCCTGCCTCCGGCACGCAGCGCTTTGAAGCCCTGCTGAATGGCTGCCGGATGGCCACTCATTTCAAGCAATACGTCCACCCCGGTACCGCCCGTGGCTTCCAGGATTTTTTTCACCGGGTCTTCCGTCTGCGGATTCAGCACGAAGTTCGCGCCCATCTCTTTGGCGAGTTTGCGCCGATGCTCATTTGTTTCCGTCGCAAACACCGTCGAACTTCCGCAGGCTTTGGCCACCGCGATGGACATAAGGCCGATGGGGCCGCAACCGGTCACGAGCACGGTCTGGCCGGAAATCGCTCCCGCCAGCACGGTATGAACGGCATTGCCGAGCGGGTCGAGGATGGCTCCATAGTGTTCGGGAATTGCCGGATCGAGTTTCCAGATATTGGTGGCGGGGATCTTCACGAATTCCGCGAAGGCGCCGTCAAGGTCGATGCCGACGATTCGCAGGTTCCGGCAAATGTGCGCCTGGCCCAGGCGGCACTGGTGGCAATGCCCGCAATTGAGGTGCATCTCCGCGCTCACGAAATCGCCGGCATGCACCGCGGAAACTTCTTCGCCCACGCGCTCGACCACGCCGCAAAATTCATGACCCAGAGTGACCGGCGGCTTGATTCGTGCCTGCGACCAGCGGTCCCAGCCATAAATGTGTAAATCCGTGCCGCAAATCGAGGTCGCTTTCACGCGCACCAAAACGTCGGTCGGGCCGACCGAGGGGACGGCCACATTCTCGGTCTGCAAACCTCTCCCCGCTTGCGTCTTCCGCAACGCTTTCATGGTCGCAGGCATTCAGGCAGGCTCCTTGCTCAGGCAGGTTGCAAATGTGCAGAGTTAAATCCTAGCACAGCCGGTTACGCGCACTTCAGTGTACGCCGTCCGCTGGTTTGTAGCCACGCGACAGCCCATCTCGCGGGCAGAATCGTTTGGACAATTCTGCGCGGCTGATGATTGAATCATGGGATGGCTCTCACGCCAAAACTTGCCCAGATTCGAGAGGCGCAGCAAATTCTTGCCGCGCATTTTCCCGCGACGCGGATGGCGCGGGCGCCCGGCTTTTCACGGCCGAACACCGATGCTTATCTCAAGATCGAAACGGAACTGCCCACCGGTTCTTTTAAACCGCGTGGTGCCCTCTATGCGCTGGCTACGAATCTTCGACGGCGTGACATCCAGGAAGTGACGGCATCGAGCACCGGGAATCACGGGGCGGCCGTCGCGTGGGCGTCGAAAACTATGGGTATTCCCGCGACGATTTTTCTGCCAAGCAATCCTAATGCGGTCAAGCGCCAGAAAATTGCGGACCTGGGAGCACGCATCCACGAAGCAGGCGGGGCCGATCTTGCGGACGCTTATCTTCAGGCTCTCGCGTATTCCTCGCGTCCCGGCGTTTATTTTCTGAATGACGCGACGGATGCGGATATATTGGCCGGACCTGCAACCATCGGCATGGAGATCCTAGATCAACTTCCGGATGTGGCGGCAGTTTATGTGCCCATGGGGGACACGGCTCTGATTCGCGGCGTTGGCGCGGCGCTGAAGCAAGTCAAGCCAGAGGTCAAAATCGTTGGGGTGCAGGCCGAAGGCGCCCCTTCGTATTATTTGTCATGGAAAGCGGGCCACGCTGTGCCCACGGAAACGTGCGATACCTGTGCCGACGGCCTGGCCACGCGCACGCCGGAACCGGAGAATGTCCAGGCCATTCGTGAGATTGTGGACAACATCGTTCTGGTCAGCGAAGAGGAAATGATCCAGGCGATCCGGCTTCTTTATCTGGAAGTGGGAGTCGTGGCTGAGCCGGCCGGCGCCGCGGCAACTGCCGCATTCCTCAAAGAGCCGGAACCGCGAGGTCCGGTTGTGCTCCTGGTTTCGGGTGGAAACATTTCCGACGAAGTGCGTGAGCGGGCTAGACTGGTAACCAAATAAACGAATCTAAATCGGGCGGAAGCTTACTTTTTCAGCTTCTTCGGCTTCATGCCTTCCATCGGCTCTTTTTTGTTCAGGCGCGCTGCGGCCTGGATCAGTTTTTTGAGCGCGGGCTTCCGCAAATGTTCGGGTGTAGGCAATTTAACGTGCCGCAGGTTTTTGCCGGTGCCTTCCAGCAGCTTCGCGGGATCGGGCAGCGATGTGCCGCGCAGGAAGCCAAAGGTCACATGATTTTTCGCGATCATGAAAAAACACATCGGGCCATTCGATTCGAACGTCGGAACTTTCCAGGGATTCACGGACTCCTTGATTCCGGGTACGACCTTCTTCATCAGACGCCGCAACCCTTGCGCCACGTCTTCCATCGCCGCGCCCTTCCGCGCCACGTACCCGTCGATCCATTCTCGCCCGTCCGCGATTGCCTTCATGGTCTCCTCCTGTTGCGCGCAAAGCTCACCAAGTTCTTCCGCGGCGCATCCAACGGAATGCAAGATTCTGGACCCGCTGGACGTATCATGAACTGAGCCTATGCCAGACACACAACCCGCCGTCCAGTTGGATCACATTTCCCGCCACTATCTTATGGGTGAAACGCGCGTCCGCGCCGTGGATGATGTATCTTTTTCCATCGCGCGTGGCGAATATCTTGCGCTGCTCGGCTCCTCGGGCTCCGGAAAGTCCACCCTGCTAAATCTGATGGCCGGACTGGACCGGCCCACTGCCGGTTCTATTGTCGCCAACGGAGCCGACCTCGCCGCTCTTTCCCCGCTCGATCTGGCGCGCTACAGGCGCAACACGGTCGGCATGATTTTTCAGTCGTTCAATCTGTTGCCGCGCATGACGCTGGAAGAAAATGTGGAGTTGCCGTTGCGGCTTGCGGAACTGGAGCGCGCCGAGCGCCCCGGCCGCGTGCGGGAAGCATTGGAACATGTGCGACTGACGCATCGTATCGGCCACCGGCCTCCGGAGCTTTCCGGCGGCGAACAACAACGCGTGGCGATTGCTCGTGCGCTGGTGAATCGCCCGAAAATTCTGCTTGCGGACGAGCCTACGGGCAATCTCGACTCCGCCACCGGCGAAACAATTCTCTCGCTTCTTCGCGAACTGCAAACGCAATTGGGTATGACCATCGTGATGGTAACGCACGAACGCCCACTGGCCGAACGATTCGCCGATCGCCTGGCCACCATGGGCGATGGCAAGCTGCTGAGCGTGGTTGGCACTACCCGAGGTGCGGCGCAATGAAATACCAGGACCTGACCGATCTGGCACTGCGAAATCTTCGCGAAGGGATCCTGCGCAACGCCCTGACCACGCTGGGCGTGGCCGTCGGCGTCGCTTCGCTTGTGGCGATGTTGTCGCTCGGCGTCGGCCTGCAGCAGCTTGCTTCCAAACGGCTGTCGCAAAGCGGCCTGTTTGACACGATTCTGGTCACAACCAAAAACACGTTTCGCGGCATGGGCCGGCCGCAGCGCGAAGCCGAATTCACTAAGCCTCCCCGGCCTCTTGATGAAGACGCGCGGCACGAACTTGAGAAACTACCCAACGTAATCGAAGTTTACCCGCAGGTTCGTTTTTATACGGAAGTTCGCTTCAACGACAAGCCTTATGCCACGGTCGTTGCCGGAATGCCGGACTCTTCGCGGAACTCCGGTGCATTCGATGGCATGCAGGGCAACTTCTTTTCTTCGGGCACGGCGGACGAAGCGATTCTGCAAATTGAATTTGCCAAGGAGCTCTCTGGCAACGCGGGTTCGCTCATCGGCCAATTTCTCACGCTGCGCTACGCCGAACGCCAGGCGATACCTGCAGCTGGCGGTGACGCATCTGCAAACGCAGCCGATGCGGGCGGTGGCTTTTCGGTCGTGCCCAAAGAGTTGCGCCTGAAAATCGTGGGCATCGTTGAAACCGAGCCAGCGGCTGGGTATGGAGGCATCGGCAACGCGCGCCTGCTGATGCCGCTGGACACTGCCTCCACACTGCGCGCCGCGCAGGTCAACGATTTGCGCGACATCGTGCGCGGCAGCACTTCCACGAAAGTCACCTACCCTTCGCTTTCCGTGCGCGCTAAGTCTCCCTCGCAGGTCGAAGCGCTGGAGGCAACGATCAAGGATCTCGGCTTCAACGCTTTCTCTCTTCTGGACGCTTCCAAATCGCTGCGCACTTTTTTCTCTGTATTTGACCTTTTGCTGGGAATCTTCGGCAGCCTGGCTCTGGCGGTCGCCACGCTCGGTATCGTGAATACGTTGGTGATGGCGATACTCGAACGGCGCCGCGAAATCGGCGTTCTGAAGGCCCTGGGCGCCGCAGATTCGGACGTGCAGCAACTGTTTTTTGTTGAAGCCGGTGTTATGGGCTTTTTCGGCGGAATTTTTGGCGTGGCTTTCGGCTGGCTGCTCGGCCGCGCCATCACCTTTGGCACCAACGTTTATCTGAAGCGCCAAAGTCTGAATCCCATCGATCTTTCTTCCGTGCCGTGGTGGCTGGTGATCCTCGCGCTAGTTTTTGCTGTGGTGGTCAGCTTGATTGCGGGACTTTATCCTGCTTCTCGTGCGGCCAAACTCAACCCCGTCGATGCGCTGCGCTATGAATAAAACGCGCCTCACCTTTTTGTTCGCGGCATTCTTCGCGGTGGCTGCAGCCGCTTTCGCTGCTACCGGCCGCGTCGAGTGCAACACCATCCCCAGCAGGATTCTTGCCCGCCGGGTTCCTTACTGCATCGTTCTGCCGCCATCTTTTCAGTCCGACAAGACCCGGCAATTTCCCATCCTCTATTACCTGCACGGGCTTGGTGACAACGAACAATTCTTTGTGCATTCCGGCGCATGGAATCTTACCGAAGACATGTGGGAAAAGGGCGAGCTAAAGGATTTTCTGATCGCCACGCCGGATGGCGACGCCGGCTTCTACATCAATGCCAAAGATGGCAAGGATCGCTACGAAGATTTCCTGCTGCAGGAGTTTTTCCCTTTCATCGAGAAGCGCTATCGCGTGGAAGCGGGCCGCGGCCATCGTGCCATCGCTGGCATTTCCATGGGAGGCTACGGCGCTTTGCACCTTGCGTTTCGCCACCCGCAATTATTTATTTCCACCAGCGCTCACAGCGCGGCGCTGATCGAAAAACTTCCGGCATTTCTGGGGCCAACGCCCAATTCGCGACGGTCGCAAGTGCTGGGCGCCGTGTTTGGGAGTCCGCCCGACGAGGTTTTCTGGGAACGCAACAGTCCCCTAACGCTGGCGCGCACCGCCAATCTTGCCGGCCTGAAGATTTATTTCGACTGCGGCAACGAGGACGATTACGGTTTCGAAGCGGGAGCCACCGCGCTCCATAAGGTCCTGACGTCGCGCCACATCCCGAACGAATTCCACATTTATTCCGGGCGGCACGATGCCAGCTATTTCGCCGAGCATCTTCCCGCTTCGCTTACTTTTGCGTCGCATGCATTTTCGGATGCGCGTTGATTGTTGTTCTTCCGTTATAGAATACTTTTCGCCTGTTCTGGCCGGCCAATGGGGGTGCGCCATGCGCAGAATGTTCGTGCTTTTCTCGGTTCTCGTTGTTTTTGGCGCGGCCACGCCGGCTCAAGAAAAGCCGGTTGAAAAGACCCTCGCGGCACCCATGGCCCCGACCTCCGGCGCGCGCATGGAATTCCTGGATGAAGTTTCCTATTACGAGCAGCGCTTCGAACGCCTGGCGGATGCGATTCCGGCGGAGAAATATACGTGGCGTCCCGCGGAAGGCGTTCGCTCCATCGGCGAAGTGTATATGCACGTGGTGAGCGCCAATTACGGATTTGCGAAAATGCTTGGCACGCCGTATCCCGCTGGCGTCGATCCGAAAACGCTGCTGTCGTCGGCCACGGATAAAACCAAAGTGATTCAGGCCTTGAAGGATTCCTTCGCGCAGATTCGCACCGCGATTTTGACCATCAAAGATTCCGAACTCGACAAGGAAATCAAGGCTCCGCGCGGACTGTCGACGATCCGCGGCGCGTTCTTCATGATCACCGGCCACTACGGCGAGCACCTCGGCCAATCCGTAGCTTACGCGCGTTCGATCGGCATCGTGCCTCCGTGGACAGAAGAGCGCCAGCGGCAGGAATCCGAAAAGCCGAAGCTATAATTGCTGTAATCCGGCTCCGGCAGACTCTTTCCCTTTTCTCCACCCGATTTATGGGCTAAGTTCTTGTCTCCGCAAGGCGAGCGGGACCGGAGCAACCATGGAAAAAGTAACCGGAATTGGCGGGGTATTTTTTCGGGCGCGCCAGCCGAAAGCGCTGTCGCAATGGTATTGCGATCATCTTGGCGTGGACGTCGTGCCGGCAAACTACGACGTGTCTCCGTGGCAGCAGCAAACAGGCCCGACGGTTGTGGCGCCCTTTCCGGACGATACGACGTATTTCGGAGACGGCGGCCAACAGTGGATGATCAATTTTCGCGTGACGAATCTGGATGCGATGGTAGGGCAACTTCGCGCTGCGGGCATCTCGGTCGAAGTGGATGCGGAAAACTATCCCAATGGCCGCTTCGCACGCTTGTACGATCCAGAAGGCAATGCCATCGAATTGTGGGAACCTGCCGGCCGCGATGGCATGCCCGGCGTCTAGGCGAGGAAAAAAATATCGGGTTTGTCCACTACACCGGACTCCGCTTGGGCGATTGGCACCTCTGAAGAAAACACAAAACCGCGGGCTTTCGCCAGGTCCGTCACCTCAAATAACAGGAACACTTCATTGGGCTCGTACAAATTCCGCATTACTCTTTCGATCCGCAGACCAGAGTGCCGTTGCGCGTCCTTGTGCGTGTCGAAAACCCGCTTCCACTCGTGATACTCCTTCACCTTGTGGCGCACCAGTAGGTACCCCATCGCGTGCCTCCCCGCGTTGCCACGGATCCGGCTGAACCGGGCCGCCTCCGTATAGCGCAAACCATACGCCCCGCGCAGCCACTCCGCAATGTCTGTCTTCAGTAGCAACTGCGGGGCCATTCGAGCAAAATCGTAGAGCAATTGTTGGTATGATGTGCCGCTTGTAGGTGACGGAGGGCGGCAGATGAGCTTCGCGCAGCGGCTGGAAGAGGTGAAGGGTGGGTTTGAGCGCGCGTTCTGGGTCGCCAATGTCAGCGAGTTGTTTGAGAGACTGGCGTACTACGCCGCGTTTGCGTCGTTGGCGCGGTACCTGCACGAGACGCTGAGCTTTCCACTCGAGCGCGCCGCCAATCTCGCCGGATTGTTCGGCGGCCTGGTGTGGTTCCTGGCGATTTTCGGCGGAGCGATTGCCGACCGGCTGGGATTCCGGCGCGCGCTTTCGCTGGCCTACCTGATTCTGGCGGGATCGTACTTTCTTTTGGGTTCGTTGGGCGCGGCGTGGCTGGGGCCGGTGCGCGCGGCGGTACCGCTGGTAGTGCTGGTGACGTTTGTGCTGATGTTGCCGGCGCTCGGAATCGCGCTCGTGAAGCCCAGCGTGGTGGGCACCACGGCGCGGGCGTCGAACGAAAATGTGCGCTCCATCGGCTATTCCATTTACTACACGCTGGTGAATATCGGCGGCGCGCTCGGCCCGTTCGTGGCTTCCTGGGTACACAGAAATCTGAGCGTCGAAAATGTTTTTCGCATGTCCGCGCTTTGCGTGTTTGCCATGTTCTTCGCGGTGGTGATCTTTTTCCGCGAGCCGCGTAAGTCCGGCGAAGCAGCCACGGAAAGCCTGAGCGTAACGCTGAGCAATTTCCTGAAGGTGCTGGGGAATCCGAAGTTCATGCTTTTTCTTTTGATTTTTTCGGGCTACTGGATCGTGTACTGGCAGGAATTCGTGACCCTGCCGATCTACGTTCACGATTACGTGAACGCAAAAGCAGACACCGAGCGAATGCTTTCCACCGGGCCGCTCATCGTGATTGCCTTCACGGTATTGTTCAGCGTGCTAACGCAAAAAATCTCCGCGTTCCGGGCGGTGGTGCTGGGCACGCTGATTTCCATGGTGGGGTTCGCGGTTCTTGCGTTGGGTGGAAACGTGATCGCGGTGTACGGCACGCTGGTCGTGATTGCCGTCGGCGAATTGATCCAGCAGCCGCGCTATTACGATTACATCTCGCGCCTGGCACCGCCGGGCCAGCAGGGCACGTACATGGGATTCGCATTCTTGCCGCTAGGCATTGGCGCGTTTGCGTCGGGGCCGTTTGGAGGCATCCTGCTGCACCATTTTGGCGAAGTGCAACACCAACCGCAGCGCTTTTTGTGGGCGCTCACCGCCATCGGCATCGGAACGACGTTCTTACTGTGGATTTACGATCGCGCGGTCAAACCGTCAAGGGAGACAAAAGCCTAGCAGGCAGGATTTCACTGAAAAACCTAGCACGGACAACTTGGAACTAATTCACCATCCGGCGCAAGGATGCCAGCGCCTGGCGTGCCAGCGAGTAGCGCGGTTCCACGTTCAGCGCTTCCTGAAAACAGCGCATCGCCTGGCCATACATTTCCTTGCCAAGATACGCGCGGCCCAGATTGTAATGCGGGAAGTGACGCGGTTCGTAGCGACGCGCTTCGACGGCTTGCTGCAGCCACGGAATGGCTTCGTCGAACTGGCCGAGTTCGATCATGTATGCGCCAATATCGTTATAGGGATTGCCAAAATCGGGATCGAGTTCGATGGCGCGCTTGCATTCGGCGATGGCGTCCGGTAATTTGCCTTGAAAATGGTAGGTCCAGCCGAGAAATGTGTGCGCTTCGGCGGTGGGATGAAGGTCGAGAGAAGAGTGGTAGAGTTCGACCGCCCGATCGTAATCACCTTCCATTTGTGCTTGATAGGCGTCTTGCAACACCTCCCACGCACGAGTCAGCGTCTCCTGATTCATGAAGCCATTGTGGAGGGGAAAACTGTGGCAGGTCAAAGGTACGAAGGTTCTATCTGTGCAAAAACACCACCTGTCCTTTTTGACGGGGTGCAGTGGAAATTCGGCCACAGAATAGAGAGAATAAAAGGCCAGGAACAAAATTAGTAAGGGAATGGGGGAAACGTGAATCGCATCGCGACAGGAATTTCGGTGGCACTGATTTGTTGCGCCCTGGCAGGCGGCGCGCTCTACGCGCAAGACTCCGGAAAGAAAACGGGCGGCGCAAACGCCGCGGCGGTAGCGCGCGGGAAATCGCTGTTTCAGCAGAAATGTTCCGTCTGCCATTACGACACCAGCGATCAAAAGAAAATTGGCCCGGGGCTGAAGGGTATTTCCAAGCGCGGCACGTTCAGCGTAAACGGAAATAAAATCAGCGACGACAGCTTGAAAACCTGGATCGAAAATGGCGACCAGTTGATGCCGCCGTTCAAGGATGTTCTGGAGCCCGCGCAGATTAAAGACGTGATCGCCTACGTCAAAACGCTGTAGAAGAATTTGCCCGAGGGCGCACGCGACCACGGTTCACACACTGGCCACGAAAGAGAAACCCCCAGAAACCTGAGCGAATCAGGCTGCCGGGGGTTTTCTATTTTCGTTTCTCCCGGGGCGGGAGAAAAAACTACTTCAGAACGGCGTCCTTGAGGACCTTGGCGGGACGGAGACGAACGACCGTCTTTGCCTTGATCTTGATCTGCTCACCGGTCTGAGGATTGCGACCGATGCGCGCCTTGCGATGAGCCTTCACAACACGGCCGATGCCGGGGATGACGAACTTGCCAGCGGCGCCCTTTGCTTCTTTCACGGCCAACTTGTGGAGTTCTTCAAAGAAAGTCGCAATCGTCTTCTTGGACGTGCCCACCTTCTCGGCAATGTGTGAAACGATTTTTGTCTTGCTCAGTGGCTTAGCTGCCATTTAGTCTGCTTATCCTCCTGATTTGTCTATCCACCCCGAACGAATCGAGGCCAGCCACGAGCGAAAAACCCCTATTTTTCGATGAAAAACTCGGGCCGGTTGGAACTATAGCGAACGCAGTTAGGGAACGCAAGTGCGAACCCCAAAAATGAAGGGAAAAATGCGATTTTTTTGGGGGCATGTGCAAAACGTGCAGGTTTCATGCGGGTTGGAGCAGTTACGGCGAACTGTTGCGGCATCATTGCTGCGTGCTATCCTTCCTAATCCCAAATGAATCAAGGGAGAAGGGCGTAGATGAGTACAACCTGGAACGCAAAAGAACTGGAGCAACAAATTGCAGCAGTGACGAAGGCGGCGCGCCGGCCTGTGGCCGTCACATTTCTGGAACAACTTCCGGCCAATGGGAACAAGTTTGAGGGCACGGAACCTTCGAGCTGCAGTTTTTGGCGCTTGGCGGCGGAAGGCCGCACTTTTTACACCGTGCCGGACAACCATTTCAACTGCGCGGTGGGCGCGTACACCCACAACATAGCGCTTTCACCCGAACGCGAAAAAGAAACCGAGCAGACATTGCAGCTGATGTTTAATTTGGGATATGTGAAGCCGGAAGAAGTGCCGCAGATCCCACGACTGGCGAAGCCGCCCAAGGCGATTCTCTATTCTCCGCTCGGAGAAGCGACGGCTGTGCCGGATGTAGTGCTGTTCGCGGCGAAGCCCGCGGGCGCCATGCTGCTGCAGGAAGCGGTAAATCGCGCGGGAGTGAGCAGCGGCGCGCCTGCATTAGGGAGACCCACGTGCATGGCGCTGCCGGCATCACTGCAGCAGGGCGCGATTACCAGCCTCGGATGCATCGGAAACCGCGTGTACACGGGATTGGGTGAGGACGAAATGTACATCGTGCTGCGCGGGAAAGATGTTCTGGCAGTGGCTGAGGCGCTGAAAACAATTGGAAGCGCGAATGCGGCTTTGCACGATTACGCCAAAGGCAGGCGCGAACAGTTGTCCACGCTATAAGTAATTTGGCAACCCAAAACGGATAGAACCCTTTCAACGACAGGTGGAAAATTCATCGTGCCGGACACATCCGGCGAGGTGAATTATGGAATCGTTTCAAGTAGTAGCCATTCCGACTGACGTTGCAGAAAGCGTTCGCGCAACGGGAAAGGCGCCGGGATACGGATTTCCCGCACACCGAGAAACTGCAGCTGGACGCGCTCCTTGCCGTCATTGCCTGCAGCTTATCCGGGCAAAACAGGAAGAGCTCCTTTTGTTTACCTACGATCCTTTCTGCGAAGTCGGCCAGCCGCCGCTGCCCGGCCCGGTCTATATCCATGCGAAGAAATGCGAACGCAGCACAAAGCAGCAATCGTTTCCGGAGGAATATCGCGGCCGATTGCTGACTCTGGCTGCGTATGGCGACGATCGCAAACTTCTGCACGAACAACGGCTCACGAGCGGCAATGAGGATGAAGAAGCGAAGAAGCTGTTCGCGGATGCAGCTGTAAAATACATTCACGTGCGCAGCACGGAAGCAGGCTGCTACCTGTTTCGCCTGGAACGCGGCAGGCAAGAATGAATCAGTGCGAGGTACGCAGCTAAAAGAGCCACGCTATCGCTTGAGTGAGGCCAAGTCCTCGTACAGATGGGCGATGGCTTTTATCCCGCCGTAGTAATTCTCGAGCGAGAGGTGTTCGTCGGGAGCGTGCGCGTTTTCGTCGGGCAGGCCGAAGCCAAGAAGGACGCAAGGCACCTTGAACGTATCGTGCATTTGCGTGACAAAGGGAATGGAGCCGCCCTCGCGAATAAACACGGCTTTTTTCCCAAAGCCCTTTTGCAGCGCCATCTGCGCAACGTGGAAAATTGGATCGTGGTAAGGCGCCACCCACGGCTTGCCGGTGCTCAGCGTCTCAAATTTCATCGTGACCGTTTTCGGGAGCAGCTTGCGAATGTGCTGCTCCACCAGCTTGGCAATTTTCTTTGGATTCTGGCTGGGAACCAGGCGCGTGGAGAATTTTGCGTACGCTTTCGAAGGAATAACGGTCTTTGCCCCTTCTCCCTGATACCCGCCCCAGATTCCATTGGGCTCGAGTGTTGGCCGGATCCACAGGCGTTCCACGGTTGTGAATCCTTTTTCCCCAAAATAACCCGGAGCGCCCACGGCTCGTTCGAAATCCTTCTTTTTCCACGGCAGCGCATTTAGCGCTTTACGTTCAGAAGCCGGGACGGCGTCCACGTCATCATAAAATCCAGGGATGGCCACGCGGAAATTCTTGTCGTGCAGTTTCGCGAACAGCTCCGTGAGCACGGTGAGCGGATTCGGAACAGCGCCGCCGTAAACGCCGGAGTGGAGGTCGCGGATCGGCCCGGTGAGCTCTATCTGGTAGTAGTTCAAACCGCGCAAGCCATACGTGATGGAAGGAGCGCCTTTGCCCAGCATGGCCGTATCGGAAACGACGAGGGCGTCGGCTTTCAGCTTTTCCTTGTTGGCTTGCACATAATCCCACAGGCTGACGCTGCCGACTTCCTCTTCGCCCTCGATCAGGACTTTGATATTGATGGGAAACTTGCCGTGCACCTCGTAGAGGGACTGCAGCGCCTTCAGGTGAATATGGACCTGGCCTTTGTCATCGGCGGTGCCGCGTCCGTAGATATTGCCGTTGCGGGTTTCGGGTTCGAAGGCCGGCGAGGTCCAAAGATCCAGCGGTTCGGCAGGTTGCACATCATAGTGACCGTAAAACAGGACGGTGGGCTTGCCAGGAGCTTCCAGGGATTCGGCATAAACCAGGGGGTGAAGATCGGTCGGAACGATCTCCGCGGTTTTAAAGCCGGCGGAGCGAAAGTGATCGGCGACCCAGTTCGCGGCGCGCTCGATGTCCGGTTTATGCTCTGTTTTGGCGCTGATGGAGGGTATTCGGAGAAACTCGCAAAGCTCGGCCAAATGTTGCTCCCGCCGACCTTCGATATATTCAGTAAGGTTCATATAAGGCCCTCAGGCACAGCAATCTCTTACAAAATAAAAAATCCGGATGATTTCCTAGTAAACGCGGCTGCGGATGGTGTGGCGCGAGCTGGATGCCGTTGCCGCTAATTCATTTTACGGCGGGCGGGAGCGGCGTACAAGTTACGGTCAGTCATCCTGCGTCGAAGGCCGTGCCACGGGGGAACACCTGTCCGCAAGGGCAATTGACCGGGTTTGGCACGGAGGAGATGATGGGCGCATGGTCGAACTAGCACAAAGCTCGCAACGGCGCAGCCAACGTGTGTTCCACAAGATGCGTTTGCAGGCGCTCGGCCGCAGCCACGAAGGGCGGAAGTTTCGCGAAATCTGCGAGACGCTGGTGGTGAGCGCCCACGGCGGGCTGCTCAATTTGAGCCATGAAGTGGACAACGGCGAGATGCTGGTTCTGGTGAACCCGGAAACCCAGGAAGAGCAAGAGTGCCGCATCGTGTATCTGGGCGAAACCGGCAGACGGGGCACGCGCGTAGGCGTGGAATTTTTGACGCCAGCACCACATTTCTGGGGAATCGATTTTGAAGCGCGGTCTCGCAACGTCGTTGACAGCGCAGAAAACACGCATTGATTCGCTAGTCCGTCCCAAACCACACAAAACCTGTTCGGGCGCGATGGCTGCGAAAAATCGGGGAACTACGGCCGTGGCTTGATTCGAATATGCGCTTTCGATGCCCGCCGCATCAACCGCGGTCCTGAGGTAATAATAGGTGGTCGAAGGCGCCCACGATGAATCCATATAGTTGAGCGACATCACGAGCGCGGAATTCATCTTTGCATAA
This sequence comes from Candidatus Acidiferrales bacterium, assembly GCA_963790355.1. Classification (GTDB taxonomy): domain Bacteria; phylum Acidobacteriota; class Terriglobia; order Acidiferrales; family UBA7541; genus Acidiferrum. The sequence goes on along the minus strand of CAWBOF010000004.1, from coordinate 1,392,431 downwards.
GGACCGCCGTTGCTTGTGCCTCGGTAGATGTTGTAGCCGATACCGTGGAGGTGCTGGCATTCCACGAAAGTTGCACGGTATGCGTGGGAGACTGCGCCGCCGTGAAATTAACACCGGAGACATTTCCGCCGTCGATCGTGAAACTGTTCACGGTCGGACTGAAAATGTAGCCGGTGCGGCTGGGCGTAACCTTCGATTGCGCCAACAACGGCGATCGGAAAGCGGATTTAAGAATTCGCATCGTCCAAGCCCCTCACATCTTAACTTGGAGCCCAGGGTAGTGTTACCGAAACAATTTGGGATTCAGGTTGGCTACGAAACCTGGAAGAGGCTACAAGCTGATAATTGGCCGGGCTGCATTCTACCCCAAGTAGAAGAGAGTGGCGTTAAGAAAATGATGAGCAGTGAAGGAATCAAAATTCTTGGAATGACGATCAACGCGGAAGGCTGATCATTGAGCATCGGCAAGCGTGTACGCAAAATCGTAGAAATGCTTTTTATCGACGATCTTGATCGTCATGGTGCCCGCGAGACCAATCAATTGCCCCGTTCCGGAATCCGGCACCACCGAGACGTTCAGTTGTGGCACACCACGCGTCATGCTGCCAAAATGTTGCAGCGCGAAAGTACCACTGCGGCCCTGTAACGTTCCGCTTACACGCTCGATGGCCACGTAACCCGCAGAGCCCTCACGCTCCGACATCATGCTCAACATTTCGCCTGCGCTGGTGCCAGTAAGGTCGCCCTCGAATTTTTTGTCGATGGACATTCTTCCCAGCTTCGCGCTCTCTTCTTGAGGGTTGTCCGGTTTCTGCGGAACTATTTTTACTTCAAATGTTCCGGCGGCGTGATGCGGCATGATTGGCTCCTTCTGAATGGCGATTGAAGCGGGAGAACGGGTACCGGCGAACGCGGCGAGACCGATGGCACAAAGCAGGCACACGGCTGCGCGCACGATCCTTGCTCCCCGAGCGGGTTGTGCCGCTCGGCTATCAGTGAGACTCTTTTCCACAGTATTCATGTTTCGAGTGTAACTGTGGGCCGGACACAATGATTGGAAAAACGCGACAAAAACATGCCGCCGAAGTTGTTGAGGAATACGATGCGGAAGTCGGCAAGGCCCGCGGCATCCTGCGGCGCCCTATTGCGGCCGGAAAATTGTGGCATTCGCGCCGGCAGCCCTCGCCGGACTTGGCGCCATGGATTGCTCACTATTGGAGCATAAAGTGGGACTTGCGCGGATGCGCGCCACAAACCGTCGAGAGCCTGCCACATCCGAATGTCCACCTGATATTTGAAGACGCGAAGCCGCTTGTCAGCGGCGTCCAACAACGGAAATTCTCGCGCGTCCTCGAACGCCAATCGAAAGTGTTTGGCATCAAATTCCAGCCTGGTGGATTTCGGCCATTCTTCAGCGGTCCGGTCTCTACGCTCGCGAATCGCACGGTGTCAGCCAAAAGTATTTTCGGAAAGGACGTGGAGAAGCTGGCGGCGGTGCTGTTGTCCTCTCGCGAGGAGGATCAGAAGATTGAAGCCACCAATGCGTTCTTTCGCGCGCGAATACCAAGGCCCGACGAGACGGTCGCTCTGGCACGCCAGCTGGTGAATCGCGTTCTTCAGGAGACGGAAATCAAGACCGTAGACGATCTTGCGGAAAAAGCTGGAATCGGCAAACGGTCTCTGCAACGGATCTTCGGCGAATATGTGGGAGCAAGCCCTAAATGGGTGATCCGCCGTTATCGTCTGCATGAATTAGTCGAGAGATTCAACGCAGGCGACAGCCTGGATTGGCCGCAGGTGGCGCTCGAACTGGGTTATTTCGATCAGGCACATCTCATCAACGATTTTAGATCCATCGTTGGTTACTCGCCGGCGCAGTATCAGCGCGAAGTGTTGCAAAAAACCGGTGATTCCGGCAGGCGGACTAATCCCAGCCGCCGCCGAGTGCCTGATAGAGCTGCACCAGCGCGATGAGTTCGTTGCCCTGGGCTTGCGCCAGGTTTAGCTCCGCGGAAAACGAATTGGTTTCGTTGGTGAGCACTTCCAGATAATCCGCGGTTCCGGCCTTAAAGCGAATTTCCGAAAGGTGTGCGGCATCCTGAGCGGAATCGACCAGCTGCTGCTCCTGGATGCGAAATTCGCGATACTTCTGGTAAGCAATCAGCGCGTTGGAGACGTCGCGAAACGCGCCCTGAATGGTTTGCTGATAGGTCAGCAGAAGCTCTTCGTGTTGCGCTTCGGCCAGGTTTACGCCGGATTTCAGGCGGCCGCCTTCGAAAATTGGTTGGACCAAACTTCCCGCCAACGTCCAGACTCCCGCCGGCCCTTGAAACAAGTCGGTCAATTTCGCACTTTCATATCCCGCGCTTCCCGTCAGCGAGATCTGCGGGAAGTACGCGGCGCGCGCCACGCCGATCTGCGCGTTCGCCGCGACTAAATTCTGTTCCGCCTCGCGAATGTCCGGGCGCCGCTCCAGCAAAGCGGAAGGAAGCCCGACCGGAACCTCCGGAGAATGCGGCTGCTCTGTAAGTTTCAGGCCGCGCGGAATTTGCTCCGGATTGTTTCCCAGCAGGATGCTGATGGCGTTTTCCTGCTGCCCGATTTGGCGCTCGAGATCGGGTATTTCCGCGCCGGCGGTATAAACGAGTTGCTCGGATTGGCGGACGTCCAGAAGAGAATTTATTCCGTGCTCTTCGAGCGTCTTGGTCAAATTCAGCGAATCCTGCCGCGAGGCCAGCGTGCTTTTGGAGATTTCGAGTTGCCGATCCAGTTGGCGAAGCTGGAAGTAGGAACTCGCCACGTCGGCGACCAAAGTGGATATCACTGCGCGTTGCGCCCACTCATTCGCAAGCAGAGTAGCGCGCGCGGCTTCTGTTGCCCGTCGATAGCGGCCCCAGAAGTCCACATTCCAAGAAGCGCTTGCCGCAACTTCTCCCAGTGTAATTTCATATGCGGGGATCGGACCGATTGTGGGGTTGCGCACGCTGCTGACGTTGCCGCCGCCAGTCAGCGTGGGGAATTGGTCGGCGCGAGTGATGCCCAATTGCGCTTGCGCCTGCAAAACACGGGTGGCCGCGATGCGCACATCGTAATTATTTTTCAGCGCGGTACGAATCAGTCCCTGAAGTTCCTTGTCTTGGAAAACATCCCACCACTTCTCGTCTCCGATAGAAGTAATCGTCGAGGCATTTGTGTTTGCCGTGGTTGCTGCTGCGGGCGCTGGAGCCGGTGTCGCCGTCGCAGGCTGCGGTTGTGGCAACGTTGGGTCGGGCTCGCCGGGGCCCCGATAAGCAGTGGGAACATTCACGGCTGGACGCTTGTAGTTCGGGCCGACCGAACACGCCGCCATGAAAACGACAGCAGTGGCAGGCGCAAGTTTAGAGAGCAAGTTTGAGAACTTCCGAATATTACGGAACATGGTTGTTCTAGTCTCCATCGCCTTCTTGCATGGCATAGGCGGGGCTGACCGCGGGAGCGGGAGATTCTGGAGCTTTGCGAGTCGAGCGGAAAAAGGAATAGCGATCCAGCACTTTTTCCTGGAACTCCTCGAGGTAAAGATAAATAGCGGGTGTGACGAACAAGGTCATGAACTGGGATACGATGAGTCCGCCGATCACCACCAGCCCCAGCGGCCGGCGCGAAGAACCGTCCGCTCCATAGCCGAGCGCGATGGGCAGCGCGCCGAGCAACGCGGCCATGGTGGTCATCATAATCGGGCGAAAGCGTTCCAGGCTAGCGTCGTGAATGGCCTGATCATCTTTGACTCCGTGACGCACGCGCTGCTCAGCAAAGTCCACGATCATGATTCCGTTTTTCTTGACGATGCCCATCAACATGAACATGCCGATATAGGCGTACAGCGACGCCTCGGAATGGAACAGCCAAAGCGTCAGCAAACCGCCGACGAGCGCAACCGGCAAAGAAGACAGCACTGTGATCGGGTGGAGGTAGCTTTCGTACAGAATCGCCAGAATCACGTACATCACGAACACGGCAACGAGCATCAGGAGGGCCAGATCGTTGGCAGTGTTGCGAAACGTCAGCGCTTCCCCTTGCAGCGCACCGCGAACTCCCTGCGGCAGGATTTGTTTCGCGGAAGCTTCCACGAAGTCCGTGGCCTGACCGACGGTGTAGCCGGGCTTCATGTTGAAAAACAAAGTGACGCTGGTGAACTGGTTGATGTGATTGACGGCTTGCGGGCCGATGATCGCGTGCCAGCTGGTGACCGCGCTCAAGGGGATCATGCGCTGCCCATCGTCGCTCTTGATATACAGCTTGCTCAGGTCTTGCGGGCTCCGCGCGCTCGTCGTCGGCCACTTCCAGGATCACCTGATACTGGTCGGTGGGCTTCTTGATCAGGTAGCTGTAATTCTGCGAGTAGGCATTGTGCAGCAGCGTAAGGATGCGCGTCTCCGAAACGCCGTACAGCTTGGCCTGATCGCGCAGAATATCGACCTGCAAGATTGGGCGTGTGATTGAAAAGATCGGAGTTCACGAACAGAAAGCCGGGATATTCGTACATCTTTGCCGTCATCTTGTTGGCGGCGTCGTAGACCTCCTTCGGGTCGATACCGGAGAGGGCGTAGGCAAACTGGCCCTGAATATTTGCGGTCGCGCCCGTGCTGATTTCGAGAACCGGGTTCGGCTGAAGAAAAACGAGCGCTCCGGGAACCGTGGACATTACCCCGCCCATCAGCTGGCCGGCGACCTGATCGATCGGCGCGCGCTGCTTGCGGATCCTTCAGAAAGGCAATCAGGAATGCCTGGTTGGCCGGCAGGAATTGGCTATTGCCGCTCATGGTAAACGTGGCGGCCACGGCGGGATTGGCGTGCAACACTTTTTCCGCGGCATCTTGATACTTGTGCATCTGATCGGGCGACGAACCTTCCTGGGCGACGAGCACGCCGCGGATGAAGGAGCTGTCGCCGACGGGCAGGAACGACTTCGGAACGGTGTAGAACAGGTAGCCAGTTCCGACAAGGCAAACCAACCAGATCAACGCGGAAATCCAGCGATGACGCAGGAAGAACCACAACGTGCTGGCCGTAGACGTCAAGAACGCGGTGCTCGATGTTGCCGCTCACGCGCTCCACCCAGGTCTTCTTGGTGCCTGCGCCGCGTCCGGACAACAGCCGCGAGGTCATCAGCGGCGTCAGCGTCAGCGAAACGATGCCGCTGGCGAAAATCGAAATAACGATGGTGATGGAAAACTCGCGGAAGATGCGCCCGACGAGGCCGCCCATGAACACCAGCGGAATAAACACAGCGGCGAGCGACAAAGTCATCGTCAAAATCGTGAAGCTGATTTCCTTGGCTGATTGCAGCGACGCTTCTAGAGCCGTCAGGCCTTCCTCCATCAGGCGAACGGTGTTCTCAAGGAAAACGATGGCGTCGTCCACCAGGAAGCCGATGGCCAGCGTCAGAGCCATCAACGACAAGTTGTCCAGGCTGTAGCCGAGCACGTCCATGACGACGAACGTCAGCAGCAGCGAGAGCGGAAGCGCAACTGCCGGAATCAGCGTGTCCGTGGCGCGGCCGAGGAAAAGAAAAATCACCATCACCACGAGAACGAAGGCGATGTACAACGTCGCCTGCACGTCTTTAATGCTGGAAACGATGGTGACTGCGAGCGGTCGTAAGCCGTGGCGATTCGCACCGAGCTCGGAAGCTGCTCTCGAATGCGAGGGAAGTTCGTCACGCACGGCCTTGGACGACTTCCACGGCGTTCGCGCCGGCGCGCCGGAACACGGCGACCACGACAGTCGCGCCAGGCGTCGGATAGCCCCGCGCCCAGAAACGCATGTCGATGCGTTCGTCCTGCACTCCTTGTTTCGCGGTGGCAACATCCTTCAGGTAAACCGGAGCGCCGTTATCTTGGCCGACGATGAGTTGTTCGTATTGCTCGGCGGTGCTCAACTGGCCTTGCGGCTGCAGCAAAAAAGTGCGGTGCGGGCCGTCGAATTGTCCGGCGCCGGTGTAGCTCGTGCCGTTCTTGATCGCCGTGGTCAAATCGTCGAGCGTGATGTTGCGGACGGCCATGGCCGAAGGATCCGCCTTGATGCGCACGGCGGACTGCGTGCCAAACACCGCAACCTGGCTAACGCCCGGCAGAATGCTGATGCGCTCGCCCACCTGCGTGTTGGCGTAGTCGTAAAGCTGGCCTTCGGTCGCCGTGTCGCTGACGAGCACCAGATACTGAATCGGCTGGTCGTTCGGGATTGGTTTTCGTGAACGTCGGCGGGCTGGGCAGATCGACGGGAAGCTGCCCGGTAGCGCGCGTAATCGCGGCTTGCACGTCGGTGGCGGCGGCGTCGAGGCTTTTGTTCAAGATCAAATTGCAGCACGAAGCTGGTGTGGCCCTGGCCGCTGTTGGACGTCACCATCTCCAGGCCGGGAATCTGCATGAACTGGCGCTCGAGCGGCGTGGCCACGTTGTTGGCCATGGTCTCCGGCGTCGCGCCCGGATAATTCACCTGCACCTGAATCACGGGATAGTCGACCGCGGGCAGATCGTTGACCGGCAAGCGCAAGTACGCGAACACGCCAAACAGGATGACCGAGACCGTCAAGACCACCGTCATCACCGGGCGTCGGATGAATGGTTCGGAGAGATTCACGACGCGCCCTTTTGCGAATTGCTGCCGCTGCCATTGCCCGCGGGCGCTGCCGTATCAATGCGCACCTTGCCGCCGGGACGCACGAGCAGTTGACCGGCAAGCACGACGCGTTCGCCGGCGGAAAGCCCGCTGGTAATGACGACATCGTTTCCCTGGCGCTGGCCCAACGTTACTGGCCGCAGCTCCGCAGTATCGTCCTGTTTGATCACATAGACAAACGGCCCCTGCTGGCTGATCTGCGTGGCTTGCGTTGGAATGAGTACTGCTCCCTTTTCCGTGGACAGCACCAGCCTCACGTTAACAAACTGGCCAGGCCAGAAATGGCGATCGGGGTTAGCAATCGTTGCGCGCAAATTCACCGTGCCGGTGCTGTTCTGCACGGCGTTGTCTAGGAATTCGACTTTACCCAGCCGCGCGGCCGTTTCCGCGTCGCCCGGCAGACGCACCATCGCCTTCAACAAGCCTCGGCCCATTTCTCTCTGAACCTGGGGCAGATCGCGCTCGGTGATGGTGAACGTGGCGTAGATGGGATCGAGGCGCTGGATGGAAAGCAGCGACGTCATATTGGCTTGCACGACGTTGCCCACATCCACCAAGCGCGCCCCGGCGCGGCCGTCAATCGGCGAGTGGATATAGCAATAATCGAGATTGATTTGCGCGGTTTCGATGGCCGCTTTGGCGGACTCGACCTGCGCTTGGACCACGTCGACGGTATTTTTCTTCGTGTCGTAATCCTGTTTGGAGATGGCGCGCGTACCGACCAGTTCCTGATCGCGCGCGAACTGGATTTTCGCGAGGTCGAGGGCGGCTTGGGCCTGTTGCAGGCTGGCTTTCGCGGCGTCCAGTTGCGCTTTGTAGGGCCGCGGATCGATGACAAACAAAAGCTGGCCCTTTTTCAGATTTTCTCCGTCCTGAAAATGGCGCTCCGTGATGGTGCCCGCAACCTGCGGCGTGATCGTCACTGATTCGAAGGCAACATTGCGGCCGATTTCGTCCAAATAGCGGGGCACGTCCTGAGCCGAAGCCTGGACCACCGTGACGAGGGGCGGCGGCAGCGTAGCTGCAGCTTCGGCATGCCCGTTGCCACGATTGCAGGAAGCTGAAAGCACCGCAAGCGGCAGGAGCAGGGCGAGCCCGAGCAGGTTTCCGCATGACGGTGACGTCGGGCGGCCGGCCGCAGTCAGCCCCGTTTTTGGACTGAATTTTCGATCATTGAAACGACTGCTCCGCCCCATGGTTACCTCTCCGCGTCCCTGAGATTTTCTGTTCGTTTTGAACCAGACTTACCGCGCGACTACCGACCTTGCCCGAGACGTTAGCGCGGAATGCAAAGTTCCGCCTTGAGGACATTGAATACAGCGCGCATTCCGCCGAGAAAATATTTCACGTCTCATACACACGACCCTGATCACACTGGCCCTGCAAAACCGGCGCAACTGGTTCACAACCCGGGGACTTGGCCAGCCCTCGCGGGCTCTATCTATGATGTGCATACCCTCAGGAAAGGTACTTGCCCCATACCACGGTTTTGGGCCGGATTCCGGACTCATTATATACCCGGGTTTCGCTAGGGATCCCCGCACTCGAGCGGCCGGTCAAGGTGACAAGATTCGCTTGCCGAGTTGCCGAGTCGATTGCCTTGACTTGCACCAACCCGCATCCTAGAATCCGCGCCTCAGGCCTTCCGTCCCAGGAATGAATATGTGACCAACCGCAGGGGCATTCTCGTCAAGCTGGCACTCGCCATGGGACTTCTCGCACCCGGCGCGTTGGCGCAGAAGCCGGCCCCCACCCCCGCTCCTCCGCCGTCGTCCTCACCGCCTAACTCTTCGGGCTCGGCAGTTCCCTCCGGTTCGCAGCCCGTTCAACCAGACACGGATTTCGTGATGTTTCTCTACGGCCGAGTTGCCACCTCCGACGGCACACCTGTTCCACACGATGCGTCCGTGGAGGTCGTTTGCAACGAGAAAGTTCGTCAAAAGGCGTATGCCACACCTGGCGGCGCCTTCAGCATGCAACTGGGGTCGGGGTCGCGGAACGACTCCATGCTCGACGCCAGCGACGACCCGGCTTCACAACAGATCGGCTCTGCCAAACCTTACTTGGGAGGAATTCCGCCGCACGATTTCGCGAAGTGCGAGCTGCGCGCCTCAGCGGCCGGTTTTCACTCCAATCGGCGAAGCCTCATGGACCTTACTCCTTCCGATCGCAACGTAGATGTGGGCGCGATTGTGATGGAGAGGATAACCAAGGTAAAAGGCGCAACGATCAGCGCCGCCCCCTACAAAGCACCAGCAAACGCCAGAAAAGCTTATGAGAAAGGCCTCCAGGCGGAGAAGAAGGGCAAACTTGCCGATGCGCGCAAATACTTTGAACAAGCCGTGGACATGAACCCCAGTTACGCGAGCGCGTGGTTTCGTCTGGGTACGGTGTTCGAGAAGGGAAACGAAACCGATTCCGCCCGTGCGGCGTACACGAAAGCCACTGCCATCGATACGCATTTTCTGCCGCCGTACCTCTCCCTGGCTTCCATGGCGTACGAAGCGCAGGATTGGACGGGAGTGCTTCAATTTACTGGTCACGTCATAGATGTTGATCCGTTGAGCTACGGCGACGAAAGTGTTTACGTAGTGGATCTTGATGAATGGAGTCCAGCCGACGCCTACTTCTACAACGCGGTCGCGAATTACAAGCTGGACAGGATTGAACAAGCAGAGAAGAGCGCGGTCAAGGCTGAACATGTAGACCTGCTCATGCGGGCTCCAGAACTGCATCTCCAGTTGGCTGAGATTTTCACGCGAGGAAACAACTACAACCTTGCGATAGCGGAGTTAGAAACCTTCCTGGAATTAGCTCCTCATGCAAGAGACAGGGACCTCGTCCGCGAGCAGTTGACAAAATTGGAGAAGCTCAGCCATTCCACTCCTTCGGCCGATAAACCCGTCGAGAACTAAGTGCTGTGCACCAAAACGCAGCAGTTCGAATCACTTACCCTAGCAAAATGGCCGCTAACTCACAGAGCAGGCTCGAATCAAAAACGGAGGAGTGGGGGAGCCGTTGAAACCGGTGGTCTTGAATCTAAAATCGCCGATTCGCTATCTCGTACAAAATTCAACTGAATCCCTTTGCCAGCCGTAAGATACGTTTGCGGGATTGCTCGTTTTGCGCCACTTTTGGTGACGATTTGGTGACACTAAATACTTTTGCGGTGATAGGTGGCACACGCTCAGGTTTCGTGGGTCGTAACAGCAGGACAGTAGCTCGAGATGAAGCGAGCGGTTACGCCTCTAAGATCTTCGTCGAGGATCGACATAACCCGGTCGACGACGGCTGTTGGCACGCCATAGTGCGCCTGCGCAATTCCGCCTGTAATGCAGCCCAGCGTGTCGCTGTCTCCTCCAAGCGATATCGCGTTTCGGATTGCATCTTCGAAAGAATTTGATTCGAGGAAGCACACGATAGCCTCAGGAACCGTCCCTTGGCATGACTCGTCGAACTGGTAGGTAGGTCTGATCTCGTCGACAGTCCGGGATAAATCATAGCCGAAGGTCACCGCCGTGTATTGCTTGATGTCAGCCTTCGTTCTCCCTGTCCTTGCTAGAAAGATTGCGGCCGCCGTTGCTTGGGCCCCTTGAGACCCTCGGGGTGATCGTGTGTCACGGCTGTGTATTCAGCCGCCTGGACCAGCACTTCGTCTAGCGTGTTGAATGCAAATCCAACCGAACTGATTCGCATAGCGGCGCCATTGCCCCAGCTATTGTAAGGCTGGCTTTCCTGAGCCTGCGCCCATCGGTGGAAAAGGCCCCCGTAGCCTGCACCCGGGTAACGCCGATAGTAGGCCCTCATCAGCGAAGCATAGTCGGTGCCCGTCAAGATTGATTCCGCTAGGGCAACGGTGAGGACGGTGTCATCGGTAAAGAAGCAATCCGGACTGAACAGATCGAACTGCTTGGTCTTGATGTTTTTCCACTCGTAAACCGATCCAATAATGTCGCCCGCTATTGCACCGAGCATTGGTATCTCCCTTCGAGGCAATCCCGCAACATTAACAGGGGCACCTGCGCATTATCCTCAAACAGATCTCGTATCGCTATCTCCGTGAAAGCGCCTTGAGGCACAGCAAGTGAAACCGGCGCCCGTGAAAACGTTCCTACCTTTGCTGTCCAACGTATTTTCAGTCGGTTAGCCTCTTCCTATGCCCATTGGAATATTCGGGCAAGTTCGGCAGCGAGTATGCAACCGCGTGTGCAACCACCTTTCTTCACCACTGGGGGATCGATTGGCGGCGGCCGGTGCGCCCGCCCTACGCGGTCAGTAGTGAGGGGGCAGTAGGGATTGAACTAAAGATGATATTGAGTGAACAGGGGTACGCGCCAGCTACGCCGACACGGCGGCGAATCAGGCACGAAGCTATTGGATATCTACGCGAAGCGTCAGTGAACTTTCGAAAGTCCTGATCGAACGAGGCTACCGGCATGTTTTCGGTGGCCGCAGACGCGGCGATCAGGCAGTCCACGAAATGAACCTTTGTTTTTCGATAGCGATCCAAAGCGTCCACGTGAATCGCCGCATTATCAATTTCGACATTCGGACTGGAAATGAGTCTGCCGAGCGCCGACGCGATATCTGCCCGGGGATGCCCGTAGAAAGAGTGGAGCGCGAGGATTTTGCTGTCTACCGTCTTCGCGGACGAGTACGGCCCACCATTATTCCCTGAACAAGACTCCGAATGAGCCAGGATTGCGATCAAGAACAAAATGAGCAGCGGCTGGGCAACAGCAAGATGCGCACTCGCCCGACAGTTTCAATTCTCTGGATTTGCTCCGTTTTTGCTCGCTTACCTCCCGGGAAAGCTTAGCTTAGTTGTCGCCTTCCACCGTGCTGCGGGCCGGTTTGGGAATCTGCCAAAGAATTTGGGAGTCCGGAGCTTGATTGGGATACAACCGCAACGACTCGGCGTTGGCAGGGATGAGAACGATGTCAACGCGGCGATTGTAAGCCAGCCAGGTCGCACGGGAATCGCGCACCCACTTTTCAGGGGGCTTGTTTGGATTTTGGGTTTGCAGGTCGCTAACCGTGGCTTTGTCGAGTGGTTTCTGTTTGCCGTACGCTGTGGTATCGATCTTTTCCGCGGCGATTCCCTGCGAAACCAGGAAATCCTTGACGCGTTGTATTCGGAGTTCGGATAAAGACTGGTTGTACTTATCCGCCCCGCGCGTGTCCGTGTATCCGCCAAGCGAGAGCTTCGCGTTAGGGTCATACTCGAGATACTGTTTGAATCCTGTGGCGAGGCTTGTCAGTACTTCTTGCTGACTGCGAACGAGTCCCAGCGTCGGGTCCTCCTTGGTAGGATAGGCGGTGGGGAAGAAAACGCTGTGGAGCAGCACAGTGGGAATGGGTTCAATGGAGCCCTTTAGGTGTACCACCACCGTCTTCGCTTCCGAGCCACCGCATGCGTTCGTCGCGTTCAGGGTGTATTTGAACTGTTCGTCCACGGGGCCGGTGCCGCTTTGCGTTGGGCTCAGGGTGATGGATTTCGTCCCGCTGGCACCAACCGAGCCCCCCGGATCCAGCGAGGCCGCGTCGGAGTTGGACGACGACCAGTTCAGCGTAGTGCTCCCTTGTTCGATGATTTTGTCGCCAATACGGCGGTAGCTGACCTCCGTGGGCGCAGCATTCAGCGATGATTGCACGACAGAGTTCACTTCCACCGTCGTGCTCGGCGTTGTCACGCCACCTGGTCCTGAAGCTGTAAGCTGATAGACGGTGGTTTGCCTAGGGGAAATGGTTTTCTCGCCCGACGTCGGAACGGGGCTCATGCCGCTCATGTCGGCTTCGACCGTTTCTTTGGAAACCCAAGCTAGCTGCGTATTTTGGTTGCAATCGATCTTCGTCGGATTGGCAGAGACAGATCCGCTCACAGGAGCCACAACGACAGTGGCGCTTGCAATGCCCGCCGTAAAGCGTGGCGCCAGTTTAGGCAGATCGCATTCGGGACGGTATGTTGGGCACGACGAACCACGTGCCCAAGGCTTGGTCTTTTCTTTTCCGTTCGAGATATTAACAATCACGCGCTGGTCTGCTGCGACCGTGATCGGGCCGGACCACAGTTCCTTCCCATACCGAGTGACCGTCACTTGGTGCGTTCCTGGTGGCACAATCAACTCCTGGTGCCAAATAATGTTGTGATCGAACTCATCTACGTGGCCTACGAAGTACACGGGCTTCTTGCCGTTCAGAAGAACGGCGGCAGCTGTTGCGCCGTGGAGCCTTCCAGCTTCAATCTGGATGCGACCACGCGGGCCTGGCACGGGCGCGCCAACGGGTTCCAGCTTTATATCCACAGGTACCGTCTTGTCCGAATCCAACGAGACGTCTTGCTCGACAAACTTGTACCCGTAGTTGGCGACGAGCACATGGTGTGTACCGACGTCGAGCTTGATGATCCGATTGCCGGGACCAATGGCCTTGCCGTCGACAAACGTGTAGGCCTGTTTTGGACTTACCGTCATCTTCAATTTCCCTGGTTTAGGGTTTTGCGCAAAAGCAGCCGAGCCCGCCAAAACCGTGGCACCTATCACTAGGCAAAATAATCTTATTCTTTGAGCGCTCATAGATTTATCTCCTGCCCCTACTCTCGCCCGACATCTTCAGCCAATTGTGCTGACTGCCTCACAACTTGGACCTCCGGTGGCGGCAGCGCAATTGGCAATACTACTAGGGCTGGACAGCAGAATTTACTCGCACGCAATGGCGCCCTGAATCAGGGAATTCAAACAGCATCGAAGACCGTGAAACCCTTGCCTGCGGGCAAGGGCAAGATCCCGTGTTAATCGATTATGTAAATTCGCCGTGATCCGGCTTCCAGGACGCAGGAAGCGCTGATATATATGGTTCTAGTAGTTCTAGAACTATGCTCCGGAAGCACTTTCTATATATTATTGCCGGGCTTTTGGCGTTTGCCTCTGCCTCTGCCACATCCCTGTTCGCCAATGGACAGTTTTGGGACTTCTTGGGCTACACGCAGGTCGACAGCAGTCAGGATCATAGCCGCATCCGGATAACCCGCAGTGATGGTCACTTTCGCACGATACAGTTACGGGTCAGTGGCGAGGCTATTTTTTTTGACCGCCTTGTCGTTCACTGTGCTGATGGCACCTCTCAAGAGCTGATGGTCAGCGACCGCATTTCGCCCGGGGAAAGGAACTACGTCATCGACCTCGTCGGCAAACGTTCCCTCGAAAGCGTTGAGCTTTGGTATTACAAAGAACCTCGGGGCCACAATCCGAGAGTGAGTCTGTACGGTCTCCGTTCGCCAGAAGGCGACGGCCAAAATATCGCGCCAGAACATTAGCGGTCGTGGTCGAGTAGCTCAATGGATAAATTTCATACAAGTTGTCTCCTTACTTCGAGCCAGGAAAACAGGTTGCGGCAACGAAGGTTGCCATTGCACGTTGGTCGCGTGAGTCGATCACTGCCGAACGACTACCTTTGCATGTCGGCCTTTTCCTCCCGTGATAAAATCCTGTCGCGTTTCGCAGAATGTGCACCAGTTTTGCGAACAAGCCAATGGAGGAGTGGCAGAGTGGTTGAATGCGGCGGTCTTGAAAAATAAAATCGTCGATTCGCTATCTGATAGAAAATTCAACTAAATCCCTTCGCCCGGCGTAAGATAGCGACAATTTCTATTTTCTGGATTTGCTCCATTTTTGCCCGTTTTGCTCGAGTTTTAGTGACAATTTGGTGACACCCACCGGCGCAGCAACTGCTGGTGCTGACCGCTTTGCAAATCGACGAACCAAAGATCGCCAGTGACGAAGTGAGGGCTGGAGCGTTGCGCACAAGATAGAAGAGTTTTTTTGCGGTCGCGCGAAAACGACGGCAGGAAAGCATATCCCTCGGAACTGATCTGGCGTTCTCCCTGGGAATCATGAATCCAGAGCGTGCTTTGCGTGGAACCGACGGCGGTTCGAAAGATAAGCCACGGCCATGAGTTGCCGTATGATTCGATATCAGAGGAATTCATGTTGCGGTTGTTGGCCGATAAGAACTTCGAGATCCGGTTTGAATCTCATGCAGCGGCAATACTCGAAAAGGATTTTCCCGCCGCGCTCGAGGAGCTTGAGCATGCGCTGGGGAATGTCGAAGTCCCAATTGCGGAGATAATTGGTTCAGGTGGTGGAGAGTCGCAAGGCACGCAGAGGATGCGCCGTGCATTCCATGAGTTGGGATGGCGCAAAGGAACATTCGAGATCAAAAAAACAATAAACGGTATCGAGCGCGAGTCGATCTCTCATGAGGTGGATCATGTCCGCACGTTCGCCGATAACAAATTAGTCGCGTTGGAGATTGAATGGAACCACGCTCGTCCAAATTAGGATTTCGATTTGTGAAAGAAAAAAGGCCGAGCATCTGTTAGCTTGAGGTTGGGCTCTGGAAAAGCCAATCACAATGCTAAGGAGGCTCAGCCTTGACTCGAGTCAGCAGTATTTTCTCACAAATTTTGCAGTTAATCCCTCGTCTTGAATTTGAATCTGCCGTGCACAAGCATGGCGCCGAGCGACATGCCCGGGGTTTCAGTAGTTGGGGACAGTTCATCGCCATGCTCTTTTGCCAGCTCGGACATGCCAAGTCGTTGCGCGAAATATGTGGAGGCTTGGCCGCCAGCGAAGGAAAGCTTCGACATCTGGGTGTGCCCACAGCTCCGGCTCGCTCCACGTTAGCCTACGCCAACGAACATCGGCCTTGGCAGTTGTGTCAAACCGTATTTGAACAACTGCTGGCAAAGTGCCAGACCTTGGCGGCCAGCCAACCAGGAACCAGAAAGAAGAGGAAGTTCCGTTTCAAGAATCCACTGCTGAGCTTGGATGCCTCGGTGATCGATCTGTGCGCCACGATGTTTGACTGGGCCAAGTTTCGGTTAACGAAAGGGGCGGTGAAACTACATTTATTGCTGGATCATGATGGGTATCTGCCGTCGTACGCGGTCATCACCGAGGGCAAGAAACATGAGGTACGCGTGGCACGACAGATGCGCTTCGCGCCGGGAACGATTTTGGTGTTTGACCGCGGTTACACAGACTATGAGTGGTTTGCGAGCTTGCTCCAGCAAGGAGTTTATTTCGTGACGCGACTGAAGGAAAACGCAGATTACGGAGTGGTTGAGAAACTCGCAGTTCCGCAGCGGCGTGGCGTGCAGCGCGATCAAGTGATCTTTTTCTACAAGCTGGCCCAAGCGGGCATCGATGTCTACTTCCGGCGCATTGAATTCTATGATGAAGAGCAAGACCGGGTGCTGGTGTTCCTGACCAACCATCTGGATCTGGCGGCAGCCACCATTGCTGAGGTGTACAAGGAACGCTGGCAGATAGAATTATTTTTCCGCGCCCTGAAGCAATCACTGCGCGTGAAAACCTTTGTGGGGACTTCGGCCAATGCGCTGAAAACCCAACTCTGGACGGCGCTGATCGCCATGTTGCTGGTGAAATATTTGCAGTTGGCGTCTAGCTTTGGCTGGTCGCTATCCAATCTCGTGGCCCTGCTGCGGCAGCAACTGTTCGTCTATCGTGACCTGTGGACCTGGATCAATGATCCATTCCAACCCCCGCCGATACCGGCAGGGTTGCCAGAACAGCTGGCCTTACAACTTGGCTAATTTAATTTAGAAAAAAGAATTGGACAGCAGAAACAATAAAGCCTTCCAAAAGTAGGGATAATTAGGATATCGGGGGGAGCGAACTTAGACAGCATCGATCAAAAGCCGCACTCGGGAATGGCCAACCTGCCCTCCGCACAGAGAGCCACAGGCCGGATTATGCTGTGTTTTTGTGATTACCGAGCCGTGTTCTCAGCTAATTTGGACAGCAGTGGAATGGAACAACAAAGACCCGTTCTTTGATCGAGATCTGGAAAACTTCAAGCGATTGCATGCGGAAGGTGCAATAAGTGTAGGTATTGTTGTGACGCGGGGATCGTCTCTGCAGGAAGCTATGAGGGGCTATGTATATCGCTTTTCCCAAGAGCGCCGGATCAGGTCTTTCGACGATCTGGTCCGCTTCGGTTTGCATCCGACTCCTCGGCAGAAAATCGCTGTCACGCAACGCGTCGAACGAGATAGGAATCCGATCGACTTCGCGACGGCGTGGACGGATGTGTTTGTCTCGGATAAGTTCGGTGCCGCCACAACCTATTGGCGGAAGCTTATCGATCGCATAAATAGGGGTGTCGGCAACCCCTGTCCTCTGCTCCTGCTTGGCTTGCCCGCTTCGATTGTAACTTTTGATCCCCAAAAACAGGTTATAGATATCGCTGAAGAAAATTAGGAAACTCCAAGGGCGGCCGCTTTACTCTGAGAATGGTTCGAGTAAGTATCCCATGAAGGGCGATAGGACTTGTCCGCCTCGTTACCCCAGGTCATCCAGCCCTTTCGTTCACCGCGTGCAAATAACTCAAGGTAAGGACCTTTGCTGCACGATTCGATGATTGGATATTGCTCATCCGGTTTACGAGAATGTTCTCTCTTTCGACTGCTCAGATAATTAACTTGGGTTCGTCCGGGCTGCAGCGTTCGAGCATTCTTCCCACGCACTCCGAACAGGAGCAATTCGGTCACATTTCGAAAGTAGAAACCTACGCCCCTTCCGTCAGATCCGCCATCCTTGCGAATCTTGTGCCAAACGAGATTACTTTTGTAGCTAAACCCCCACGAACGCATCGTGGCAATTCCTTCCGGTAGCAGGGCGTTAGGAACCCAGAGGTATAAGTGGCAAACCTCGGCAGCGGCCTCTAATACCGGCAACGCGCCAATTTGCTCAATTGTCAATGTGCCGTACCGAGAGAGCCGCTTGTGTTCAGGTGCGACCTTACCAGTCTTGTTCTGGAACTGCCAAGGCGGATCCGCCAAAATCGTACCGAATTTTCGACCACCCAGGAATTCGAGAAAATCCAGTGGTGGGTCTGAGCTTTTTCTATTCTTCATGAGTTGCACTCAGTATCGACTCCAGCGCCTATCATTTGTCAAAGTCTAACAGTATTTTATCTTGTGGCCAAAGCGAGAAAGGCTCTCGAGGTCAATCAATTTTTATTGCCTTTCGAAATGCACTGAGGTCCCAGGGAAAATTGAACCGGTGAATCATCCTGTGGTAATTTGCACAGAGCACAGCAAAGTCTCTTCGAGGATCCCTGCTTATTTTCTGACCCGGCGGTCTTAAAATTCGATGGATAGTATTCCCACCTGATACAGATCAACAACTTACGGCACAGAGTACCACATGAAAATGGGTGTTTTGGGCGGCTTTGGAACACCTTTGTGCAACAGAATGTGCAACAGCAGGAATTTTGTGCAACAGCGCAGCGGGTGGTTTTGAACCGATGGCCTGCCCTTAGGCATGCTGCGCCTCTACACGAAACTCCATAAAATTATCATCTGTATTTCAGCACCAGGTAATCGGGTCAGTCCATCGATATGGCAGTCGCGCCACTTTTGTTTGGCGGGGGTTTGCCAAGTGCTTAAGGGAGCATTTAAGCTCACGCTACCCGTGCCGACAGCACCAGTCGAGACACTTTGCTGTTTGCTGCTCTCAAAGCGGCGGGGATCGTGATGTTCATATACTTCCATATTGTGAACATAAGTGATACGCTCAAAATGGGAGGATGAATGTATGGCCTTAGCTAAGAGGAGGTCTCATAAGCATTTTCAATTAGACGCGGGAAAGCTCAAGCGCGCCCAGAGGGTGTTGCGGGCAGAGACAGAAACGGAAACTATCGAGCGTGCGCTCGACGTTGTCATCACCGAACACGTGAGAAACCGGTTGACGGTCGAGGCCAACGACCGCTTCGTCAAAAGCGGCGTTGATATAAGCGACGCATACGGCACATTGGAGAAGTAGATGCAGCCAGTCCTCTTCGACTCTTCCATTTACATTACCGCTTTACGAACTGGAGACGAGGCCGCCTTGTCGCTCAGACAGGTGGCCGTCGACTCGCCGGTTTGGCTGAGCGCGGTCGTGCTTGAAGAGCTATACGCCGGAATTTCCCCTCGCGGTCGCCATGTGTTGGAACGATTCGAGCGTGACTTCGAAAAGGCGAGGCGAATTCTAGTACCGAACCTCAACGACTGGACCCAGACCGGCAAGATGCTGGCCCGTTTGGCCGCCACGTATGGTTACGAGAAAATTGGACAGGGCCGACTAACGAATGATGCACTGATTGCAATGAGTGCCGCCCGCCTAGGGATCACGGTGATCACCGCGAACGCGCGAGATTTCCTGCGACTTGCCGAGTTCCGCCCTTTTCAATGGAGAGTCCACGAATTTCGCAGTAGTTAACGCTATCCAGACGCTCCGGTGCTGTAGTGGGAATTCGACATATTTAAAGTAAGCGAGTTCGTTTACACAGTCGTCGGCTTGCCATCCCCGGCGCGAAATTGCGCCCGAAGCCGACTTCCGGTCCAGTGCCTCGAGTGGAAATCGCACATCGTTGGAACCTCGCAAAGAACTGGACGAGGGAGCTTTGTGTAGTATCAGTGCGGAGGGTATTTAACATGCATAAGGGACGTCATTTCCGGATCGTTCCGTTGCGTCGCGCCTTTTTCCAGGTGGTGACTGCGACCCCGGCTATGAGTGAAGGAATCAAAACGACAAGGGTGTAGAGAGCAACTGCAACTATGCAGGCGGGCAAGACTACACAAGTGCCCACCAGCACTTGTATCGGCTCTGCGTTCACGACCATAGCTTCTGGCTACAGCCGCCGAAGGTGGTTGGAACCTGTTCCTGTAAACCGGTTCCGAGGGGCCTACCCTCATCAGTTAAGCAGTTGCGCACTACTCAGCGTCTTCTCCTTTCGTGCTCGTGGCACACGGAAGTCGCGTAACCGGAAAAGTGACTACTAGTACCCTACTTCGCCCTCGTCATCAACTCGTGCCGCCCTTCCGCCTGCGAATACTTCGGATTCCTAATCTTTAGTGCGCCCATGCTATAAATTCGGGATGCCCAAACCCGTTGTGCAGTGGCTGCTGTACAAGTACATCGATGGCGATATCACTTTCCTGTCGAAGCCATTCAAAACGAAACGACTCGCGGAGAAAGCGCGCTCGAAATATCCGGAGCGAGAGCGGAACAAGATTGGGGTCGGTGTGATTCGAACTAAGCCTTAATCACAAAAAAGAGGGAGGCAAGCCAGGTCAACTCACCTCCCTTTATTCCGATTAACCTTGACGGAGGTCGGCTAATCGGTCGTTTGTTGGCCTGCTTGATATGACTCCCGAAACCCGAAGAAGGATGCAGAATCTTAAGCACCCAAAATCGTCTAGTGCCCAAGTTTCCGGTTACGCGTTAATCGGGACCCGAGGTAAAAAGAATTGTATCGAAAGGAATCGCAGAGCATCCCATGGGTGATCCACGTAATGTGCGCATTCGTTGAAGTTCTCGGTATTCCGCCACGGGGTCTAACTGACGAGGAGAAAATCATATGAGCACGATAACAGTCAAAGATGGCACCACGATTTTCTACAAAGACTGGGGATCTGGGCAACCGATTGTTTTCTCACATGGCTGGCCGCTCTCGGCTGACGATTGGGACACACAGATGTTGTTCTTCGGTCAACGTGGCTATCGCGTGATTGCTCACGACCGGCGGGGGCACGGGCGTTCCAGCCAGACCTGGGACGGCCATGACATGGATCATTATGCCGACGACCTGGCGGCGCTGACCGCACATCTCGACCTCAAGGATGCGATTCATGTTGGCCACTCGACTGGCGGCGGCGAAGTGGTGCACTACCTGGCTCGCCACGGCGAAAGCCGGGTGGCAAAAGCCGCCATCATCAGCGCGGTGCCGCCACTGATGCTGAAGACGGCGGCCAATCCGACCGGTCAGCCCAAGGAGGTGTTTGACGGATTGCAGGCGCAACTCGCCGCCAACCGAGCCCAGTTCTATTACGATGTGCCCGCTGGACCGTTCTATGGTTACAACCGGCCCGGTGCGAAACCCTCTCAGGGAGTGATCTGGAATTGGTGGCGCCAAGGCATGATGGGGGGCACCAAGGCGCACTATGACGGCATTGTTGCCTTCTCCCAGACGGACTTCACCGAAGACCTGAAGAAGATCACTGTGCCAGTCCTAGTGATGCATAGCGAGGACGACCAGATCGTGCCTTATGTCGCGGCCGGACCGCTGTCGGCAAAGTTGCTGCGGAATAGCACGTTTAAAAGCTATAAGGGCTTTCCGCACGGCATGCCCACGACTGAGGCCGACACGATTAACACCGATCTGCTCGCGTTTTTCAAAGGCACAGCGAAGGCATCTGCGTAGCGGCGAGTGGCCCTGCCTCTACGTTCTGGAACGGCTACTATCCGTTGATCGATTATTCGACGGGCGGCAGCATCGACAACTCGTGCCGCCCTTCCGCCTGCGAATACTTCGGGTTCTTGATCTTTAGCCGGCCGATGCTGTTGCGACAACAGTCATGCTAACGCCAAGAGATTTGGGTGTACCCTGCCCGTCTATGAAGTTGAACCACTTCCTGCTGCTCGCTTTTATGACCGGTCTTGCGGGACACGCTCCGGCGACGCACCAGCCGTCCGCCGCGACAATGACCACGCAAAGGTTCGAGTTCGTCTCGAACGGGAACCGGCTCTCCGGCTTTGTCGATGTTCCAGCGGCGGAAACCGCGCGAGCCATGATCGTGATCATTCACGGCTATGGCAAGACGGACGTCGCCGGACGCACGTCATATTACGACTTGCGCAGCCGGTTCACCCAGCTCGGGATCTCGACGTTGATATGGGACAAGCCAGGTTGCGGCGAAAGCGAAGGGACCTTCGACGCCGATCAACCGGTGGAGAGCAGCGCAAGGGAAATGTTGGACGCGATCCGGCACGCGAGAGAAAGCAAGCTGCCGGGGTCACAAAAAGTGGGACTTTGGGGCACCAGCCGCGCCGGATGGATCGCGCCACTGGCGATCACGCAAGATCCCAAAATTGCGTTCTGGATTTCGGTGAGTGGCACGGACGACAAGGAAAACTTTCCCTATCTCCTGGAATCCAATCTGCGCATCGAGGGTCGAACGGAAGCGGAAATCAAACTCTTGCTCGGTGAATGGCGGCACGGCTTCGAGATCACGAGTCGGGGTGGGACGTTTGAAGACTATCTCGCGGCGACGCAAACCCTTCGGCGTGATCCGTTCATGGTGTTCCTGTCCGGCGGCAAGGACGAAGACGAGGCGGCGTTTCTCGCGGAGCAGAAGCAATTCCTGAGCGGCACATTTCAGGTCGATGAAGCAACCGGTCTTATGATCTATGTGCCCCACTTCCAGCAGATGCTCGCGCGGCTGAACGTTCCTGTGCTCGCCATCTTTGGTGAGAAGGACCGCAACGTGAATTGGCGTAACACTGTGGCGCTCTATTCCAAGACAATCGGTAAAAACCCGAACGCTAGTCTGACAATCCGAACCTTCCCCGATGGTAACCACAATCTACAACAAGCCCCGGACGGGCGGGTTGCGCGAAATGCTACAAATGAGCGAGCACCGCGCAAGCGACGGTTATTATGAAGCGATGACGGATTGGCTGCGAACGAAAGTAATATAGTGAAAAAAAAATCTGAGTATCCGTCTCCGAATCAGCGTCTAGCGTTTCAAGCGATCGCGCGGAATCCGTCGTGTTTCAGTTCGAAGATGTAGTCGGGGTCGTTGAACGCCTTGGCGATGCGGAGGCGCATTGGGTGGATTCTGGGAAGCACCGCTGCATTCTAGCATCCGTGGGCACATTGGCTGGGGCCGGGCACGACTCACCGGGAATCAGCCGCACGCTTCGACCACATGTACCGGGTAGCTGAGCAACCCCCTCGTTGCCGATCTACTGAACTTTAACGATAGGCGGGATTTTATAGCTGGTAGTCTTTGCTTCGTCTTTCGGGTCGTAGACCCGGATGGTTACGGTCACCAATCCGCTTTGTGGAATCGGCAACCAGTTCGACTCTTTGTCTGCGCCTGGAGACTTAGCTTGGAGGTACACGTCCAAGGAACCGTCCGAGTTGTACTTCACCATGGCTGGAAGCAGCCCATAGCGGTTTATTGGATTTTTCTCGTAGAAGGTCTCGCGATACGCGGAGATAGACCACACGCCATTCTTTGTTGCGGGCAGTTCTGACTTGTCGAAATGCATCGCGTAGTTGTATGAGCCGTCAAGCGCCTCGCCGATTGTGTCCACAAAAGCTGTCGGATACACGATATCATCTACGATCCCTGCGCCAAGGCCCATGTACGCGATATAGGCGCGCGTCTGATAATCGGTTCCGAATCTGGCGATGTTCACCATGTTGAGCCATCCGTTCGCTGCCTTCATGCCATAGGACCCGGTAAAGAACTTCATCCAGACGCGCGCAGGCGCCTCATCGATGCCCTTTCGGATTCCGGGATCGAGTTTGTTGGGATCGAAGAGGAAGATCTGCGTCCGAGGGGTAGAGACGGGAAACTACTTACCGAGTCCCAGCTCAAGTGGCAAGAGTATCGGGTCTGGTCAGAGACGGCCAGTTCGGAAGAACGGAAGCTTCGAATGCAATCCGATTCCGGATACGCCAGCTTCGTGCGTCAAGCGTATCGGGCCGAGATGGCCCACGAAATTGACGGCGCCGTTACGCCAGCCCCTACGACGAAAGCGCGAGCCAGCGAAGACTTAAGACCTTCGCTCAGCAATTCCTAGTCGAGACCAGCTCGAACTTGCGCCCCAAAAACGGGATGGTCACCCTCGCAGGCCGCCTGATCCCCTGGCCCACTTTCAATGATCTACTCAACAAAGCAACAGCGGCACGGCTGCTGTAAAGGATGAATGACATGAGCACTATAGAAAACCTCGTACAAGAAGTGAGGCAAGATTTCCTCCGATGTAATCGAGACCTTCTGGCCCTCACGAAAAATGGGCCGGAAGATATCATGCGCCGGCTGACGTCAGCTCTTATGCTTAACGACCAAGCACAAGACGACGTCACAATGTTTGTGCCCCTCGTGGATCAGAAGGGTTTCGCCGGACAAGTAGCTCGCGAAGACTTTAAGCGCGAACTCGGCAAGGCGATCTGCAAATGCTTCCTCCAGATTCAACACAACTACGTCGTCGAATTCGTTGCTAAATTGACGGACGAAGCCGAGACCCAGCTCGAGAACATCGAGATCGCAGCTGGCCAACGCACGCTTCGCGCCGTAGTTCCACCGCCTCCACCTCCGAAATCAGCTCAGCAGCAGCTCGAAGACGAAGTGATCGCGGACTACGCTGCGCTCAGCTCGGACAAAATGCGCGCGAAAATGAACAACAACGTCGCGTACCGTGAAACCTTCCGCCGACTGTCCGACACCGACAGGCTGCAAAGCAAGGTCACAACGTACACGGATATTCGCCAATGAGCTCCCGACGATCCCGGATTCGCAAAAGAGAAAAACAGAAGCGCAAGTACGCTGCGCTTCGTCCGAAGACCACGGACAAACCCATCAGCCACGTCAAAACGGCCGGTTTGCTTTCGATGCCCTTGCAACCCGCGACGTTCTTCGGAGTGCTCGCCGAAGTGTTCAAGAAACAAACTTAACAAGTTTCTCAGTGAGAAGAAGATGCGGTGCTGAGTCTCTTAGGCTGAACATTTGAGCCCCTTACCTCAGCGCCGCACAACCGAAGGCCGCCCCCGAGGCGGCCTTCACCTTTTTCTAGCAACACAGGAGATCTAGAAATGATCGGAACAATTAAGTATTTCAGCTCTGAGAAACAATTCGGCTTCGTTGAGGCCGAAGACGGCCGGGAGTTTTATTTCCGTTCGAGTTCAGTCGTTGGCCGCGTCCATTTCGTCGAGGGCACACGTGTTCGGTTCGACTCTGCGAAATATGACGAGACGTGGACTCAGCGGTTGAATGAGGGAACGCTCCGCGACATGGGCGGCGTCAATCACAGGAATCCCCGACCGCCGCGTCGCCCCAACGTACGGCCGGTCGTCACGAATGTTGCCCTACTCGAGGAGAGATCGTCGTGAGTTACCACCCGAGACCCGTATCCGAACCAGGCATTTGCAAAACAGATGCTCCTCGTGCGAGAGAAAGTAGCTAGCAGATTCAAAGACCTACCCGGCCAGGAGAGACGTTGGTTCTGCGCCGCGTGTTTCAAAATTAGGGAGGAGAATTCAAATGGGAACTCGTAAAAAGCAACCGGTGTTGGGGCTAGCCCTGGACCGAACGGACGATGGGAGGCTCGTGAATCTTACCGTGCCCGATCCCAGAAAAATTTCAAGTAACAGTCTTGGTCGCCGGTTGCTCCCGCGACTTCCTCACGAAGCTCCTCCGGCGTGCGGCACACGGCAGTGCAGAAGAGAGGTTCGCGATGAACTCGTCTATCATCAACGCTCAGCGCAACGAGCGCGTCGACAACCGGATGCGAATTCGTTTCCGCTGTGTTGAGTGGGATACCGAAACCCAGCGCGGCTGTCTGATCGACCGTACGAAATTTCAATACGAGGTCTCTGCGGAAGATCTACTCCCGGAATGCGCCGGCAGTCTCGACGTCGGCGAATACGTTAGCGGCACCGTCGACGGTGAGCGCATCACAAATATCCTACTCGAAACGGCTCCACGCGCAATCGGCCTGGTCGAGCGTAAGAAATTTTCAGGCGCGGGTGTTTACTCCGAAGCAGCCGGAGGGTGGGAGCCAAACCTCGGTAAGCCGCAAAGCTTCGGAACTCCAGATACCGGACGGTTCAGCCACCCAAGGTCTTGAGCGAGTGACCCGCAGAAAGACCTCAAATAATCTGAGACGAAATCTAACCGCACGCTTCGGCGTGCCGCTGCTCAAGGCAGCATAGGAGAAGGTATGCGTATTAAGGGAATCTTGCGTTGGGACTTCATGGAGCTCTGCCCCGGCATTGATTCGTCAAGATCTGAGCCGGAAGCGGAGCTCCTTCCTCCTGAAACAAACATCCAACTGAAAGAGAATAACCCTTCTCGCCTCCAGCTTTTAGGAGTGTGATTAAGAATATTGGCCGTTAATAACCGACTTTATCGGGCAATACAGGGCGAGCTTGTGCGAGCGCTGCTTACCTTCTGCGTCGCGGTAGCGGAGGTGCCATGCGCCGTGCCGTTGCTCGACTCTGCCCTTCTGCATTTGTGGTATCCTTCCGTTGCTATGAGCACAGTTTCTCACACATCTGGGTCGGATTGTGCGACAACTTTGTGTGACAGTGCGTCCGGTTAGTTAGCTAAGTGCCTTAGGATCAGTGGAGGAGTGGCTGAGTCCGGCTGAAAGCGGCGGTCTTGAAAACCGTTAGACTCGAAAGGGTCTCGGGGGTTCGAATCCCTCCTCCTCCGCCATATCTCAGAAACACAATAAAAACACGGTGATTGACGCTTTGACACAGTCGTGATACATTGTAAGCCTCATGGCTCGTATCTACGTCCGCCGCAAAGAGCCTGGGAAAGGCTGGCGTTATAAGGCTATCCCCGAAGGGGGCGGACGCCGTCCTGCCTTCGATCCCGAATCGAAATTCCACGTTCGTTATCCCGATGCCTCGGGCAAGTTCGTCTACAGTCAGGCGTACGACACTTTGCAGGAAGCGCAGCGTGCGGCGGCTGAATTGCCCACAATTGTGAAGGCTACTGCGGCTGGCTTGACGCTCGAAGAGTACAAAGATCGGGAGAACGCCCACCGCATCCCGATCAAGAAAGCCGTCGACAATTTCCTCTCTCACGCCTCCAAGACGAAGAAGCCAAAAACGGTCGCTGGCTACAAACTCAATCTCGACCAATTCGTGAAGTCCATTGGCAAAATCCATTTTCTAGACGAGGTCGGAAAGCCGCAGTTGTACGCCTTCCGAGATTTTCTCGCAGGTGAGGGATACGAAGCGAGAACGCTTCACAACCGAATGATGACAGTGTTGTCGTTGTTAAAGGCGAATCGAATCAAGACGGATTTCTCACTGGGCAAGGATTTGCCCGAGTTCGAGGAAGAGCCTGCCGTCCCATATGAGCCAGCCGAACTGCAAAAGTTGTTCGCTGCGATGAAGCCCGAAGAAATGATTCGATACAATTTCTTTCTTGGGACTGCATGCCGAGACAAAGAGGTCACCTACGCTTCGTGGCAGGATATCGACTTCGCCCGAGGCATCTACCACGTCCGCCGTAAGCCTGATGTCGGATTCACCCCCAAGAAGCACGAAAGCCGCGACGTGAAGATGCCCACAGAATTGGTGCAAGCGTTGAAGGAGCGCAAGAAACACGCTCCGCACCCTCGGTGGATTTTCGTAAACGACGAAGGGCGACCCGACAACCACTTCCTCCGCAAATTCAAGCGCATCGCACTACGTGCCAAAGTGAACTGCGGACACTGCAACGCGCCGTGGACGGCGGGAAGGTATCACACGACGCGAAAGATTGAGGTAACGTGCGAAACGCACCCAGTCTGCCAGCACCACTATCTGCACAGGCTCCGAAAAACTTGCGCCAGCAACTGGGAGGCAAAGGGCGTGCCCGTTCGCACAATTCAATACATGCTTGGGCATAAGAGTTTGGAAACGACGCAGAAGTATTTGGGCATTACGAATCTGGATTCGCTGACCGATAAGATCGACGCAGCAGCTAAAGTTGTATAAAAAAGTTGTCCAAGGAGGAACACCGATGTTAAACGCATTTTGCACCAGCGGTTCATCACCAAGTAGTGGCAAGAAAACCCGTCCTGACTTCCGTCTCTTCTCCGATGTCCCCAATCCCACCGTTTGGCTCCTGTCCCCCGTCAGTAAAAATGCGTGCTCGTGGATTGCCGAGCACATTTCCGACGATGCGATGTGGTTTGGCTCCAGCCTTGTGGTTGAGCATTCGTACGTGGCTGCAATCATCGCACAGATTGAACGCGATGGGTTGGAGGTGCGCCGTGGATAAGCAAATCGCTGCACAAAACATCCGCGCCATTCTTGAAAGGCGTATCTCACAAACGTTGGGTTGTAAACCAGCAGACCTTCCAAGACTCAAACTCGGCACCTTGGCGCACATGATGTTTCTTCTGTTTGGGGATGGCGAGACTCTGGGTGGATTTAACACCACGCTTTCTGGGCTCCTGCAATTGGTAGGTCATGAAATTTTGTGGGACATCGAACCGAAGGAAGACACCGAGGAAACGAAGCCTGTTGAGGTGATCAATTGAAACTCCGCGACGACATCCGCAAGAGCATCGAAGAGGCCTTTGCTGCCGCACGCGTACCCGATGTCCAAAAATGGATTGCTCCAACGAGATCGTCCTCGATGACTCGACTCTGGACAAACTCGTTAGAGAGATTCCGCACCTACCCTCGCGCGGACACGCAGCGCGCGCCGTGGTCGGTTCACATCGCGGTGGCGTTTACAAGATCAAGGTTCCGAAAAGGAGCGTAGATGAACTGATTGCAGCAGCGGTTTTGCACTTGAAAAAGAAATGAAGGGTTTCGATTTGAAGCGAGTTTGAAAAAGTAGATTAGGAGGGTACGTGCACTGCAAACGCTCAAACGGATCGAATCGCGCATTCTTCCAAACGGTGGAGCAAGCCGAGGCCTTTCGGTCGGAGCACCCCGACGAGTATGGCGAGGATGAGATTCGATTTTGCACGCGCTGCGGTTTTTATCACCTCAGTCATCCGACTTGGATAAAACATTTTGAAGTTCCTGCAGAGAAAATGAGGGCGAACTGACGATCTTCAATCAGCGTTGTTGTCGAGAAGATGGAAAAGAAGGAAACGAAGGAAACGAAGGCGGCTGATTTGTCCCACGATTGACGTACTGGCGGCGGGGCTGTCGTTCTTTCGCGGAGCGGCAGCCCATCGTTTTTCATTAGAAGTCAGACAGGCTTAGCCCAAAAGATGCTGTTTGCAGAAGGGCTGCTCCTGAACGAATTTCTGCATTAGCGCTTCCGCCGTCTCAATTGTCTCCCTCATTCGCTGTGACCTAAGTTCATGCGGCTGCGGCTTACGCGGCAAAAATATGTTGCCAGCCGCGTCCAGTTGCACAATGTAGTTCTCAACGTCCACTCTGAACTTTGGGTCTGTGTACATCGTGGTGTAAATCCACGTCGTGCTCGTGGCGCGGGGTTCCTGCACCTGCGTACGTGGGTTTATCCGCCGAAGTTTGGTGCTTAGTGTCTCGAATCTTTGTGCCCACTGGTCGTCTTCTGCGTCCCGTGTCTTCCTGTCATTAATATCCCTCTCCATCATCTCCGTCTGGCGACGGGAGTAAACGAAACTCCAGACACCGCAGATTCCGCCAACAATGCCGAATAAACCAACCACAATCGTGAATACGATCACTTTAGTCCTTCCGCAACTGTTTCTCGTGAATCAGCGCGGTCTCGTCGTGCCCGTAATCCACCTGCAGGTGTAACCCGTTCGTCTGTTCGATCACAGCCCGAATTTTCGCTTCCACGATACGCCCGTCGTTCAAACGGACGACGACTTGGTTGCCGACTTTATATTTAGTTTTCACGCTCGTCCAAATTAGGATTTCGATTTGTGAAAGAAAAAAGGCCGAGCATCTGTTAGCTTGAGGTTGGGCTCTGGAAAAGCCAATCACAATGCTAAGGAGGCTCAGCCTTGACTCGAGTCAGCAGTATTTTCTCACAAATTTTGCAGTTAATCCCTCGTCTTGAATTTGAATCTGCCGTGCACAAGCATGGCGCCGAGCGACATGCCCGGGGTTTCAGTAGTTGGGGACAGTTCATCGCCATGCTCTTTTGCCAGCTCGGACATGCCAAGTCGTTGCGCGAAATATGTGGAGGCTTGGCCGCCAGCGAAGGAAAGCTTCGACATCTGGGTGTGCCCACAGCTCCGGCTCGCTCCACGTTAGCCTACGCCAACGAACATCGGCCTTGGCAGTTGTGTCAAACCGTATTTGAACAACTGCTGGCAAAGTGCCAGACCTTGGCGGCCAGCCAACCAGGAACCAGAAAGAAGAGGAAGTTCCGTTTCAAGAATCCACTGCTGAGCTTGGATGCCTCGGTGATCGATCTGTGCGCCACGATGTTTGACTGGGCCAAGTTTCGGTTAACGAAAGGGGCGGTGAAACTACATTTATTGCTGGATCATGATGGGTATCTGCCGTCGTACGCGGTCATCACCGAGGGCAAGAAACATGAGGTACGCGTGGCACGACAGATGCGCTTCGCGCCGGGAACGATTTTGGTGTTTGACCGCGGTTACACAGACTATGAGTGGTTTGCGAGCTTGCTCCAGCAAGGAGTTTATTTCGTGACGCGACTGAAGGAAAACGCAGATTACGGAGTGGTTGAGAAACTCGCAGTTCCGCAGCGGCGTGGCGTGCAGCGCGATCAAGTGATCTTTTTCTACAAGCTGGCCCAAGCGGGCATCGATGTCTACTTCCGGCGCATTGAATTCTATGATGAAGAGCAAGACCGGGTGCTGGTGTTCCTGACCAACCATCTGGATCTGGCGGCAGCCACCATTGCTGAGGTGTACAAGGAACGCTGGCAGATAGAATTATTTTCCCGCGCCCTGAAGCAATCACTGCGCGTGAAAACCTTTGTGGGGACTTCGGCCAATGCGCTGAAAACCCAACTCTGGACGGCGCTGATCGCCATGTTGCTGGTGAAATATTTGCAGTTGGCGTCTAGCTTTGGCTGGTCGCTATCCAATCTCGTGGCCCTGCTGCGGCAGCAACTGTTCGTCTATCGTGACCTGTGGACCTGGATCAATGATCCATTCCAACCCCCGCCGATACCGGCAGGGTTGCCAGAACAGCTGGCCTTACAACTTGGCTAATTTAATTTAGAAAAAAGAATTGGACAGCAGAAACAATAAAGCCTTCCAAAAGTAGGGATAATTAGGATATCGGGGGGAGCGAACTTAGACAGCATCGATCAAAAGCCGCACTCGGGAATGGCCAACCTGCCCTCCGCACAGAGAGCCACAGGCCGGATTATGCTGTGTTTTTGTGATTACCGAGCCGTGTTCTCAGCTAATTTGGACAGCAGTGATTTAGTTTATATTCGTTAGCAGTAGTGTCCCAACGTTTTGCCTCTTGCCTTGCGTAAATTATTGATGAGAAACGCATAAGCGGGAAATTCTCTTGGTCTCGATTTGAACTTGGAATGCGGGTTCTGCGACCCTGCGAAGCATAACTTCGTGGGGGGCAGCGATGAACCGAGGCAAGCTGGTGTTTGCGCAGCTGATGCAATATCTTCCGTTGACCACCTTCCGTCGTTGCGTCACCCGCTATCGAGGCGCGTTCAAAGTGAAGTCCTTCTCGTGCCTGGATCAATTCCTGTGCATGGCGTTCGCTCAGTTGACCTTTCGGGAGAGCCTTCGAGACATCGAAGTATGTCTGCGCGCACAAAGTTCCAAGCTCTATCATCTCGGGATTCGTTCGGCGGTGGCTCGTAATACGCTGGCCAATGCCAACGCTGTGCGCGACTGGCGCATCTATGCCGATTTTGCGCAGAGCCTGATCGGCATCGCCCGGCCGTTGTATGCGCAAGAGTCCTTCGGCGTCGATCTGCAAGAAACCGTCTACGCGCTCGACACCACGACGATCGATCTGTGTCTGTCGGTATTTCCGTGGGCGGTGTTCCGCACGGCCAAGGCAGCCATCAAGTTGCATACCCTGCTCGATCTGCGCGGCAACATTCCCACCTTCATTCACATCAGTGATGGCAAGGTGCATGAGGTCAACATCCTCGACCAACTGCTGCCCGAGCCCGGCGCCTTCTACATCATGGATCGTGGTTTCCTCGACTTCGCGCGCCTCTATCGCTTTCACGAAGCCGGCAGCTTCTTCGTGACCCGCGGTAAGTCGAACCTCAAGGTCCAACGCCGCTACTCGCATCCGGTTGATCGCACGACGGGGTTGATCTGTGACCAAAGTGTCGTCCTTACTGGCTTCTACTCGCACCAAGGCTTCGAGGCACCGCTGCGCCGCATCCGCTTCAAAGACCCCGAAACCGCCAAGACCCTCATCTTTCTGACCAACAACTTTGTCTTGCCAGCATTTACGATCGCCGAACTATACCGCTGCCGTTGGCAAGTAGAGCTCTTCTTCAAATGGATCAAGCAGCATCTGCGAATCAAAGCGTTCTTCGGAACTTCGGAGAACGCGGTCAGGTCACAAATCTGGATCGCGGTCTCCGCCTACGTTCTGGTCGCCATCGTCAAAAAGCGATTGCATCTCTCGGCCAGCCTGTATGAAATCCTACAGATCCTCAGCCTGACCATGTTCGAGAAAATCCCGTTGGATCAACTACTTGCACAAACGATGAGCGACGAAATTCAACCCGTTTCCGATAACCAATTGATTTTGTTCGCATAACGTTGGGACACTACTGATTCGTTAGCTATGTTTAGGGTATCGCCTTCGCCACTCTTTCAGGGCTTCCTCAAGCTGGGGCTTCCACGGGTCGCCTGTGCCAGAGACGCGAAGTCCGCACAAGCTGCGAGCATTAGGACACAGCGCCCCCAGTGATGTGATCCACGTCACAGGGCAGTACGGTCCCAAATGCCTTGCTTAATCGTGATCTGGATGACTGTGACGCCAGTTCCAGTAATCGTGCTGGTACTTATGTTTCTGATGCTCGTAGGCAAGATAATTCTCGTGGCGTTGCTTCTGATAGGCCCGGTAAGCGCGGTCCTCGCGTTCGTCCCAGTTGTGATAGTCGTGGTGCCACGAGTCGTAGACCCGGACCTGTACGTGTTCATCGTCGGGCGTTGCGGTGGCGACAGTGGAGGCGCTTGCCACAAAGCGCCGCCATCGAGAAAAGTGCTGTTACGTATAGCTCTGCTCGGAACATATATTGTTCTCCAGACCGCAATCCCTGAAATCTCAATTTTTAGAGAGTTGGTGGCCTGCCGGGATAGAGCATCCGTCCCGGCAAGCTGCTAAGTTCACCTACTTGATCGAAGCCGCTTCCTTCGATTCGTTGCGGGGTGCGCTCTTTTCGAGCACGTCGACCAGCTGACGACCGGTTGCAGGCACGAGCATCTTTTGACTTCTTACGATCTCCTTAGCCTTGATGGGATGGCCGTAGACCTGAGCATTCGCATCGTCGTCGGGACGAAGCGTAGTCCCCTCGAGGGAGACTCCAGCAAACAGACCGCGGGAACGAGAGTAGCTAAGGATTTCGGCTCTCATCCAAGCGTCGGTGTCTGCAGAAGCGTCGCGACCCACAGGGCCTCCGGCAACTGAGGCATCCGCCCCTAGTTTGACCTTACTGCTGAGAATCGACTCCATCCCTCTGTCATTCATGACCAGGAGGATCAAGTCCGTGGCTTCGGCGCCGATCTGGAAACCGAAACTACCGCCCTCCAGCGCGTACATGGCTGGAGCTCCCCATGGGCCCCGGAATTTATCGCCAGTGCGGCAAACCATCGCTCCGCGTCCATATTCGGCACCGACCACAAACGCAGCCTTCATTACGGACGGAAACACGATGACGCATTCCGCCTTTTCCAAAAGATCATGAGGAATGCTGTCTGGGATGTTGAGCACTTCCTTCATAACCACGCCACTCTCTTCGAGGCGTTTTTGCTCTTTATTCAAATCTTGGGCAGACACAGCCCCTGCTAAAAGGGTGAGACATGCTCCGGCAATTAAGTATTTCTTCATCACAGACCTCCAAGTTCAAAACTTTCCGTTATCGATTCAGTTTCATCAAACATTCGTGGTTGAAGATCTTTCAACACACCGCGTCACGAGAGGGGTATGCGTTACCCGACGCTCAGGCGGGCTATCTTCATAATTCCGAACTAAGGCTTTTGCCGGATTCCAACGACGAGCATAATGATTCCGCCGACGAACGCCAGCCCGCCAAGCAGCGGCGAAATATCAACGTGCTCGTGTTTATCCGCGGTGGCGTGGATCGGCCCGACATCGAGGACCTTATCCTGATGTGTATAGTTGAATCCGCGGTAAGCGAGCGCAAAACCGCCCAGCACAATGAAGAGAATGCCGCCCCAAATAAAAGGTCTCATAGTGATTCCGCTAGCGCCTAAACCGAGCGTCTCCCTTGAATCAAATTAATTACAAAAATAGCTAGCGCCACGACCAGGAGAATGTGGATGAGGCCACCCATAGTGTAGGACGTGACCATTCCGAGGAGCCAAAGGACGCACAGAATGATAAATATTGTCCAAAGCATTGTGTTTCCATTCCCACAAGTGGAACTGTATGAACAGCGCTTGTGTCGCACCGGGAGACCATCTCTGATCTGTTCCTGGCAAAACCCATCCTAGGCGAATTGGGATGATTGGTCTGTACACTAACGGACACATTTGCATTTTTGTTTGAGATGAATAGAGGAAACTTTCGACGTATTGAATCTCCACTCAGTTCGGCGGTGCAGGGCTGGCGGCGAGGATGGGACTTGGAGTGGCCAGCTTCAACTGATCAAGAGATGACAATACACTTTGCCAGCGAACCGGATCCTTTGGGGTTTCAAGTGGAAGAGAGTGAGTGAGCACGGAGTATGCGAACGAACCATTGGAGCAAAGATGGGCAGCTAAAAAGCAAACGACCAACCGAACACACCAGCGGCCGCGGCCGCTGGACGTTACACGTCGAGAGAGGCCTGCCCTAATCTGGTCTTTTGAGGTCGGAGACAAGCTTTTTTGCTTCTTCCATTCTCTCTTTGTAGAACAAGGGGCTGAGCAGCACTGTTGACGCACCCACGCGCACATGCTGTTTCATGCCCCTCTTCGAGAGGAATAGAGATAAAGCCGTGTACGTTTTGATTTCCTTCTCCAAAAACTTGACCGCGCACCGTT
Organism: Candidatus Acidiferrales bacterium; assembly: GCA_963790355.1. Taxonomy (GTDB): domain Bacteria; phylum Acidobacteriota; class Terriglobia; order Acidiferrales; family UBA7541; genus Acidiferrum. Next base: position 1,358,061 of record CAWBOF010000004.1, on the reverse strand, counting down.
TGGATTCATCCATCACTCACCTCCGACTTGGCAGCTACAGAGCCTGCCTGAAAGATGAGAATCGCCCGTTACGATCCGCCTGCAACCTCAAACCGTCACAAAAAGTCGGTCACAGCAAGTGAATCGTCAGCTTCCTACTACTGAGTCCCGCGTAATATAAAGTCATTCTGACCACAATGAAGATTGCTTCCAGAATGCGGTGATCAGCCGCGGACGGCGGCGCATGCGACGTAGCGTTCGTCGCGCTGCTTCGCTCAGGTGCCAGTAGTCCTGGGGGCAGACATTGGGTAGCTCGTGCTGCTTCCAGTAACCCCAGATGTACTCGACCGGGTTTAGTTCCGGAGCGTAGGGCGGAAGATAGGCAGTGGAAATCCAACCTTGCAAACCGGCAATGTAGTCCTGCACCAGCCGGCTGCGATGGCCGGGCAGGCGATCCCACACGATCAGTAACGGCTGATCCAGGTGACGCACCAAGGCCTTCAGAAAGTCCACGACCTGTTCCTTCTTGATGGTCCCGGCATAGATTCGAAAGTAGAAGTTCCACAAGGTGAGGCCAGCAGCGACCGACAGACTCTTCCAATTGAAGTTGTATTGCAAGATGGGAGTCTGTCCACGAGGAGCCCAAGTGCGACAACGATGCGGTCGCTGACTCAGTCCGCTTTCATCGATGAAGACGAGGATACGCCCTTCCCGGTGCGCTTTTTTTTTAGTTCCGGCCAGACCTTCTTCTTCCAATTGAGGATCTGCTTTTCATTGCGTTCTCGTGCTCGCCCCTCCGGTCGCTGGGGGCTCCAGCCTAGACCAACCAGAATTTTCCAGACATGGCCTTCGTGATAGCGAACGTTAAATTCCTGCTCGATCAAATGAGCTACACGGGGACAGGTCCACAACGGGGTCTCATAGCCGAGCCGCTCCGGACCTGCGACCAGGTGCTTCTCTAACTGCTGCCGCTGCTTCTCACTCAAGCGCGGCATGCGCCCAGCGCGCCCCGCTTTGCGAAGTGCGGACTTACCTTCGGTGCGATAGTCATGCACCCAACGAGCTACCGTCTGCCGGACAACGCGGAGTTGCCGAGCAATCTCGGCTTGACTCAGTCCGCGCTCCAACATCTGAATGGCTTGAAAGCGTCGTTTCTCTAAGGCTTCAAAATCGCGGGGTACTCCAGCAGCGTTTCCCATATCCAGTTAGACGCAGGATACTGGAAAAAGGTTCGCTATATTATGCGGGATTCAATAAATGCGCCCGACAAGGACGAGAATGACCACGACGAAAAGAACGGCAAGGCACCCAAAAGTGCCAAAATCAAGACGACGATCAATATGGATCCAAGCATCATTCACTCCTTACCCAATGCATTCCGTTTTGCATGCTCTGCGACCTCCGCCCCAGCGGGGTTTCCTGTATCGGGAAAGCTGTCCACGCTGGGCCAGAGTCGTCTTCGATCGACCTACGGGTTCAGGCTCTAGATCACGACGGTGATTGCAAAGCGTGTGCCGGGATAGTACGGGTTATACATGTAATAGCTACCATCGACGTAATCGATGTAGAACTCATCGGTGTAATACCAGCCAGCCGGCCACGGTTGGACGTATCCAAACCAATAGCCACCATACTGGAATCGGGAATATCCACTGACTATAACCGGGTTGCCCATGCGGAACTCGTGCCCGCGGCCAAAGTGTGAACGAAACCGCTCGTCAGGAATTCGTCCGCTGCCTCTGGAACTCAGACGCAGTTCAGGCTGTGCCTGTTGTGTAGCCGTTTCCTCCTGAGTGCGCTGAGGACCGTTGGAAGATGTGGTTTGTCTCTCTGCCTGCTGCTGATTCCGACCAGGTTGTTCTTGCTGCGCCTTGACTTGTTGCTGGTTGTGCTGTTTGTTGGACTTAGCTTGTTCCTGTTGTTGTTTCTGTGGTTGCTCGTGCTGAGCCTTGGCCTGCTGTTGCTGCTTTTCAGGCTTAGCTTGTTGCTCTTGTTTCGGAGCCTTGGCCTGCTGTTGCTGCTTTTCAGGCTTAGCTTGTTGCTCTTGTTTCGGAGCCTTGGCCTGCTGTTGTTGCTTTTCAGGCTTAGCTTGTTGCTCTTGTTTCGGAGCCTTGGCCTGCTGTTGTCGTTCGATGTCCTTGACGCCGGTTACTGCCGGGGGAAAATGAGCTTGGGGATGGACTGTCCAACAAAACAGTCCTTTTTGCAGCAAGACAATCCTAGACTCTCTGAATCCGCAAGTCTGTTCACTTGTATACAAGTTCGCCCCAAGGACGTTTGGTGACTGCAAGTCGCATTCGGATTCCCGAACAAGGCAAGTGGTTGCAAGCGGTGGTGCGTGGCCTGCCCACGAACTCACCGCGCTGAAGCTGTTCGGTTCCAAGTGGGATGGCTCTGGCATCGCGCGCTATCGCGGCGCAGCCAGAACGGCCGCGTCCTCTGGGACCGCATGCGGCGGCTTATCAGGAGTAGCCGGAATTATGATCGTCTCACCGGCTATCCTGAATAGTGTTATTGGTGGCCAGTGGTCTGAATTCCCGCCTGCTGGTCGGAGGGAATTTCAGTGCCGACTGGATAGATAATGATCTCAATGTTTCCCCAGCCGGAGTCGGCATTTGCGCCAAACTTCTTGCCCATTCCCAGGATCTTAAGCTGCGTATCGTCGAAACCGAAATTGCCCACGAGGTACGCGCGCACCACTGCGGCGCGAGCCTGCGTCAGCACCAAGTCTTTCTCGGCGTCTCCCGTCATCCCGGTATAAACAACCACAACCGCAACACCAAACTCATTGGCGGCAAGAAACTTTCCGGCAGCGCTCAGCGAATCCTGGTTTTTCAGTTTGGCTGTGTCGATCTTGTCGAAAAGATCTTTTGGCTTGTAGGTGAACGTTTTCAGGGGGGAAACTTCCGGAAGACTTGCGATTGTGTTTTTCGCCAGCTCCGCAGAATCTTCATAGCCGCGCTTCTTGAAATACCCGCGCAACAGGAAATTTTGCTTCAGCGCTTCCATGTTTTCCTGGAAGTCGGCGATTCCCGCCTGAGCGTGTACCGTTGCATCACGCAGTCCAACCGTGGTCTGATCCAGTTCGGTATACATTTTCTTGTCGTTTACCAACGCTCCGATCGTTCCCTGGCCGTTGTTGATCTTGGTGCTGATGGCGCGCAGATTCGCGCTCACCACAGTCGTATTGTCCAGCGCCTCCTTACTGCTGTCCAGAATGACGTCCGTCTTCTTGATCAGGTCGGCCAGGGCCAGCGGAGGCTCACTGGCGATCGTGTCATCGTCCTTTACGTTCAACCCTTGGGCGGATCCAAACGAGATGGAGACATATTCGTTGCCCAGAAGGCCCTCGGTCAGGATGGAAGCGACCGAGTCTTGCTTGACGATGTCGTGGGTCGAGCGCTTCAGATCCATCAGCACTGTGATTTTATCGGTGGGGTTTTTCGGTAACTCGATGTGGCGCACGCTGCCACTGTGGACTCCCCCTACGCGCACCTCCGCGCCCTCATCCATTCCCACCACGGTGTTGAATTGAGCCTTCAATCGATAGGTGGAGCTGAACATATATTGCCGGTCACCGATGATGAAGATGCCTGCCGCCAGAATTGCCAGCGTGGCAATGATAAAGGCTCCCAGCCTAGCCGCTCTCGACATATGCGCTCCCTATGTACCCCGTTTGAAGAATTCCATAACAAACTCGTCGTCGCTTTTCTCCAGCTCGTCGAAGGTGCCTTCAATCACGGCGTTCCCTTCGTGCAGCAGTACAATTCGGTCCGCAATCACTTTCGCGCTATGCAAATCGTGCGTGACGACAATCGAAGCAACATTACGTTGTTCCTGCAACTTGAGAATCAGCTCGTCGATCTCACCTGAAGTAATCGGGTCTAATCCCGCGGTGGGTTCATCGAGTAGCATGATGCCAGGCTCGAGAGCCAGTGCGCGCGCCAGGCCCACTCGCTTTTGCATCCCGCCCGAAAGGTCGCTGGGCATTTTCTTAAAAGCGGCTTCCATGCCCACGTCCGCCAGCAATTCCTTGATGCGGTCCGCCCGTTCCGATGCCGTCATTTCGGTATGACGCCACAAGGGAAACGCAATGTTCTCTTCGACTGTCAGGGAGTCGTAGAGTGCGGCGTGCTGAAACAAAAACCCCATCTTCTTCCTGATCTCGTTCATCTCCTCGAGATTGCAGTAGGTGATCTCCTGGCCAAGGATCTGAATGGACCCCGCGTCCGGCTTCAGCAATCCGATGATCAGCCTCAGCAACACGCTCTTACCAGTTCCACTACGACCCAGCACCGCCACAGTCTGGCCACTGTCAATGGTCAGATCAATCCCGTTCAAGACCTTTTGGGGTCCGAAGGACTTATGTAGGCCCCGCAGCACCATCACGGGGCAGGCGCCGTTTCGCTCGGTATCTTCATTAGCGTGTTTGTCGCCGCGCTCTGTCTCCGCCAGCGCAACTGCCTCATCGGGATGCATCATGGAAAGAACACCAGGATAAATTTCATCAAAACGACATCGGCCAACATGACAAAGAGGGAAGATATAACGACTGAGCTCGTCGCCGAACGGCCCACCCCCTCGGTACCACCCTGACTGCGCATTCCCTGGAAGCACGCGATCACGCCGATGATCAGGCCGAACGCTGCTGTTCGGAGAGTCGGCGCCAGAAAGTCGCTGAAGCTGGTACCGGCAAAGCCCGTGTGAAGGAATTTGTGAATGGATATCGGGTCGGCCAAGGTGTCCGCGAGCCAACCGGTGGCGATACCGCTTAAATCGGCAGCCAGGGTGAGCAGTGGGAGCATGAGGATGCAGGCGAGGATACGTGTAAAGGCGAGCAGCTTATAAACATTTACGCCGGAGGCTTCCATGGCATCGATCTGCTCCGTCACTTTCATCGAGCCCAATTCCGCGCCGATCCCAGCGCCTACGCGGCCACAAACGACCAAGCCGGTGACGACGGGTCCCGTCTCGTGAATAATCGAGAACACGATTGCGGCCGGAAGCATGGACTGGGCTCCGAATTGAACCAAGCTGTGACGACTTTCCAAAGCGAGGACTGCTCCGATGGCGGCACCTGCCAACGCCACCATCGGCAACGATTTGGAACCCACCTCGTCCAGCTGTCGAATCAATTCGCGACCTTCAAAAGGACGTCTCACCGTTGCCCGCATCACGCGCCAGACAAAGATGCTGAGTTCCCCAAACCACTCGAGCAACTCGTTGATCGGCCTCCAAATTGAAGTGAGAGAGGATCGTACCAGACCCGCCGGTTGCGGCGTCTCTTGACCGATCCAGCGGCGGGGATCATTTGCGTAATGGTTCATCGCAATGGCTCAGGAGTTCGAGTTGGCTCCCGATCCTTTTCCAGAGACACGGGCCTATCGACGTCGCAAAATAAAGTGTGCGAGAGCAAACCGGCGCTTCTGGTGAAAGTTCCAACGGTGGCGGATTGTGCCTTTGCCACGTGCGTCAGCGCTTGCAGCCCCGTGATGACAATCAACGAACGGACAGTCCTACACCTCTTCATGTTCATGTCAAACTCCCCTGACGCATGGTGTCCACATTGCGAGTAAGGATGGCTGTAGGAACAAGCCAGAGGGGGACTAAAACCATCAAACATACAAATATCACCTGGAGTTGTGATTCGTCTGTCCCAAACAGTACACAATTCGAATTGAGTCCGGCCGTTCCGAAATTCAGGGAAATCGGAGAAAGGCCGAACTGGCGAATGATTGAGAGTTTCGGCCGTCAAGCTCAGTGATGTGTCGTTTGTCCTGGCGCCAGATTAACCTACATACTCCCACCCACTGGACTCCCCCGTTAACCTGTCGGCCGCCCACCCGAGTTTGCAGAGCATTCATACACAGCACGGCTGTCTATCTTCAATTTTGGAAGTGGGCAATGTTGAACAGCCGCGGCAAGACGACTACTTTTTCGTGCGATGCCAACAACCGCCTGACCGGGATCAATTATTCAGATGGCAGCACAGCCGCCTACACGTTTGATGCTGACGGGGACCGATTGAACATGGTGGATGCACACGGGATTACATCGTGCGCTTACGACCAATCGAATCCTCTCGGAAGGCCGAGAGCGCGCTGACCCGCTCGCTAGAGCGCGACCCTTTGCGTCCGGGTTGGTTGCCTGCAACTCACGGAAATAGCCGGCTTTGTGCAACCGCTCTTCGTTATAGCTCACGCCTGCTTCCATCAGCAGCGTGCTGATCTTGATTTTCATCTGCACCATCTGGCGCACCAACAACGTCGATTTGTGCGTTAAACGCCAAATGGCGTCCGCACTGCCCGGAAGTGTCCAGTTGTGGACAGACACGATTTGCGCAGAAGAATACACTTCGGCTCAATCGACAGTAATTTCCTCACCCCCGGCCTGCGACACCTTCTGACCTGACCGTTGACAGTGTCGCAGGGCCCCTTCTTTTGAGCGCGGCGACTCAAAATCTATCTATTCAAGTTAATAATTGCGGTTCGAGATTCGTTGGGATTTGATTTGAATGACGCACGGAAGAACCGTTGGTCACAGGTATCGCAGCGAAATGGTCTGACGAACAGAATCGTGAGAATTGTCTTTTCTACGATCCCTTTGCGCCTTGATAGATGGGTTCGTTAAATTCAGGCTCGGCATTCGCAAGTAAACGATCTGTTCGAAGTCACCTTGCGTGACACGCCCGCAGGTGTACGTCTGGTTTGGGAGATGAAAGCCGAACGAAAGGTCTGGCGGGACTTGCGGGAGGGCGCCTACCTGTTGCGCACCAATCTACAGGCGGACTCGGCCGAGGAGATGTGGTCCAAGTACATGCAACTGACCGAAGCCGAGGCCTCGTTTCGCGCGCTGAAGAGCGAGCTTTCTATCCGACCTTTGTTCCATCAGAAGGAGCCGCGGGTCAAGGCTCATGTGCTGGTGGCTTTTCTCGGGTATGCCTTGTGGGTGACCCTCAAGCATCTGCTGAAGCGTCGGCCGGCCATCATTCCCTGGCCCTCGGACAGCGGAGTCGACAACACTCCGCCGATCTCGCCCAAGAAGGCTTTGGCTCTGCTGTCCACAGTGCAGAGCGCCGACATCGTCCTTCCCACGACGGATGGGCGCGAGATCCGACTGCGCCGGATCACGGAACCTACGGCCGAACAGAAATCCCTGCTTCACCAACTTGGACTCAGCCTGCCGGAACGGTTGAAATCCCTTTCAAAATGTAGTGCAGACTCGGCGATCGCCTGAACTGATTCTGAAAGGGTTAGGCGGTTTCCCGACCGCTCCGTGACGAACTTCGGCTAGCCCAGTCCACCGTGACACACGTGATACAGTGAAAGGCTCGAATTAGAATTCGCGGCAGCCGCTGTTTTAGAGGGTAAATCACAAACCCTTTGTTTCCAATCCGAAGGCTGTAGCGAACCAACACCAACCAACATCCGCCAGCGGATTACCCCTCCTCCACTACGAAAGGGAGAATCCCTCCTCCTCCGCCACTTTTAGAAACTGCATTCAAATCGTAACCTGGGCCATTTGAGAGTGCAGGTTTCCGGCTGGAGTGCTTACCCAGAATGCTCCTCAGTATTACGATCGCGGTTGGCCGCTTTCCTCTTCGTACGCGGCATTTCGTCACCTGTACGCGGCGGGGTTCCGCCGCTCCGTCTCATGAGTTTGTCGAAGGTCTTGAAATCCGCGCGCTTTTTGCGGTCAGCAAAGAACTCCGCCGTTTGCAAAGCTGATAGCTTTTCAGCCACGGCGGTGGCCACGAACTGGTTTATGCTTGTTCTATCTTCCTTGCTCTGGCGCTCCACCGCCCTCTTTAGCGAGCGTGGCAACCGCAAAGGGTATGTCATAGTCTCTGTCATCTTCTTATCCTCCCTATCGCCACACGCGGGATCATCACTTCGATGCCGAAGTGCTCAGGCACGGTCCCAAAGTCCCGCACGTTGAATGTGACCAATCCATCGGCCCGTCCATTGACTGCTGTCTCGAGTACCATCTCGTCGCCAGGATCCCGTAGCTGTGGCCGCCAAAGAAAGTGTATTTTCACCGGTTCTGCCATCGCCATTACAGCATCCAGGAATATTGCAACTTCCCGCACACTCAACCCGGCTGCTAGTTGGTGCTCGGCCTCTGAGCAGATCGCTTCATACTCCATAGCCAGGGGAACGCTGACCAAAAGAGTTACCCTGCCTCGCCGCGCCGCACGTAGAATTGCCGCGGACGCACCGCCAGGGCTACGCATTGCTGCGACGAGCACATCAGTATCTGCCACTAACCTCACATCGCCGATGATATCATATCGCAGGCGATCTTACACTGGTTGAATATCCGGAAAGAACTGGGGCAGGGTCATGCCTCCGGATTGGCTGAATTCCTGGTCGCATGCTACAAAAAGTAACGGGAATTAGGCATCAAAAGAACCCAGTGTTTATAAGAGTGAAACGCAAATCCTCTGTTTTAGTCCTGAACATTGTAGCAAACCAACGCGTGCCAACGAATGCCGCCCTCATACTACGGAAAGTAGAATCCCTCCTCCTCCGCCACATCAGAAAATCCCTTGAGGATTTCTGTGCGATCCCGCGCTACTTGTCGAACGAGGACGAAAACGGCGATCCGATCACGCCGGGAAAAAAGGCGAAGGTCTTGAAGATCGGATCCCGCCCATAGTTCAAAGACTCCAATCATTTCATCGCCGCAATCCTCTCGAGACCATATCGAAACCGGCGTATTCGACGTTAACAGCAAACGCGCGTATTTTTGGTTGGCCGCCTACCCGGATTTCGCGTCGGGGTGGCGCGGAGTCCAGTCTTTTGGTGGAAAAGCCACGTGCCAGAATGTTGGATTGGGCAGCACGAACTCGACCCCCACCTGCGTTTGCCCGCCCAGAACTTTCTTAATGTGCGCCACAAAGCACTCCAACGACCCGCTTGTCTGGATGTTCGCCATAGTCAACCGCTGTCCCCGATACATCGTCCCCGTGACCACAATCAACGCTCCATGCGCGCTGATCGCTAGCGTGTGCGTGTGTTCCTCAAAGAATGACAAGGTACCGGCCTCACCAGAGACTCGCACCGGGATTTCCATCAGGATCCGATGACTTCTGCGGCGATTCGCTGCTAGCCAAGAGATCTCGCGCGACTCGGCAATCCATGTGTTCAGAGTATCCAGTTGGTTCGGCTCTACGGCAGTGAACATCAAACCCATCCCGTTGCCGGGTTGGTTGTAGACGACTCGCACGTGCGCTTCAAAAGCTTCGACGTTTTTCGTGATGCGTACTTGCGTGACTGTTCTCAAAGCGAATGGACGCTCCGTGTCTACGTAGCAGCCTTGCTGGCTCAAGTCCCGCACCCGCGTCTTCAGTCGTGTGCCGGACTCGTCTGTCACTACCTCAGCGGAAGCGGTGAACGCGTAGCGGGGATGCGTGCGCCGCTCGGCCCCGGTTCGCGCCACAGAATCGGGGGCGCGCTGTTCCGTATCAGCGGATTCGACGACGGGGATCGGAGGATTCTCGGTTTCATTCCGAGGATCGGTAGGGCTGGCAAGCTTCTCCAGTTCACCCTGGATCTCGACGGAACTCGCGGGCTGCTCGGTTTCACTTTGCACCATGACCTGATCTGCTGGCCTGCCGCCCTGCTCGGGTTTCCGCTTTCGTTTGCGACGCTTCATAACTACAAGATTATTAGATTCGGGTGGAAATGGGGACGGTGGGTCGTTTCAGGGTGCACGTATCACACAAGACTTCCCGTCCGCGCCGAATTGTGCTGCTCTTGATTACGTTTTGATGCAATTTCTTTGCTTAACGAATGGATGCTTCTCAGAGCTTCTTCGAAATCCCCGGCCCGTTCACCAATATTATTGGACTATCCGGGCAAATTCATTTGTCGGAGCAGCTTCAGGAACCGCGGATCCGACCGGAGCGAATCGAATCGTGGATCCACTTTGAGGAGAATGACAAAAGGTGCGCGCAGCTCAATAGCTTTTTCCAACCAACGGAATGCTTCGTCTTTTTCGCCCAGGCCAGTGTAGACGAGAGCGGTGCCTAAGGTCCTCCAGGGAATGTACTCCACTCGATCCAGAACCTCTAGGGCCTCCTCTCGTTTACCGGCCACGGCCAGCGCGTTGGCCAGCTCGGAGGCAGTGTGCTCAAACATCGTGGAGGACTTGAGCGCTCCTCGAAGTTCCGCAATCGCCTCTTCATACCTGCCCATTTGTACGTAAGCAGCCCCAAGGCAGTGATGATAATTCCATTCGAGGTGGTTTGGGCTTCTTTCCACCAAGCCTTTGCAGCGCTCGATCAATTCGTCGTAGCGACGCGCATAATAGAGAGAGAAAGTCGCAGCTGCATATATTTCAAGGGAGGCTGGGTTCAATTCTTGCGCGCGCTGGATTTGTGCCTCTGCCTCGGTCATCCGGCCTTGGAAGATGAGCAGGTCTGCATACCACCAGTGTGCTGAGGCATTGCTGGGATTCACCTCGATGGCACGTAGCGACTCGACTTCGGCTCCGGACCAATCCCATGCATACAGACGAAGAATCGCCTGGGTGTAGTGAGCTGCGCTCAGGCCGTCGTCCAGCTCAAGCGCCTTCTGCGATGCAGCACGCGCCTTGTCGAATAGCTCCGTTTGGTGAGCGGGCGCGTACATGACAAGGGAAATGTACACCTCCGCAAGGCTGGCATAGGCGGGCGCAAACGTGGGGTCGAGCTCAACTACCTGCTGGAAATCGGCAAGCGCTTTATCGAGATTTTCCTTTGTTCGCCTGTCCAGGAAATAGCGGCCTCGAAAATAGGCTTCGTTGGCGACGGGGTTGACGCCGCGAGCACCAGCCAACCGTGTCTCCTCCTGCGGCGTCAGCGTGACCTTGATCTCCTTGGCGAATGTCCGCGCCATCTCACCATGCAGAGCCAAAATGTCGCTCACTTGACGGTCATAGCTATTGGCCCAAAGATGGCGGTCCCGGGCTGCCTCGATCAACTGCACGGAAACGCGCACCTTGTCATCGACACGTAGGACAGAACCCTCGACGACCGCGTCGACCATCAATTCGCGTGCGATTTGGGGCATCGGTTTTTTCACACCCTTGTATTGCAATATGGACTGCCGGGAGATTACCCGCAATGCGCTGATCTTCCCCAGCTCCGTCAGCAGCGCCTCGGTCATTCCGTCCGCGAAATAATCCTGTCCCGGGTCACCCGATAGGTTCTCGAAGGGCAAAACCGCAAGCGACCGGTAGCCTTTGTCTGGCGACTGTTCAGCGGCTATCCGAGGACGAGACTGGATCTCCATAGCCGAGGTCTCAACTTCCTGCACTACCGTGCGCACCGCTGCCGTAAAACGATAACCTCGTCCAGGGAGGGTCACGATGTAGCGCCGGTTCTCGGGAGTATCTCCTAGGGCTTTGCGGAGTATAAAGATGTTCTGGCTCAGGTTTGCCTCTTCGACAAAGCTATCCGGCCATAAAGCCTTCATTAGCTCATCCTTGGAAACCACCTCTCGGCTATGGCGAATCAGGGTCAGGAGAGTGTCGAACGCTTTAGGGGAAATGGCCACCGGCTGGTCTTCACGCAGAAGTACCTGCTTGTCGGGATCAACCCGAAAGGGGCCGAACTCGTAGAGGACTTTTGGGCCCGTAAACATGCCAAATGCTCTGAAGTCGGCTTCCAGTCCGGGGGAGCAAGTACCAAACGGTCATTTACGCGGCAATCTATCACGTATAAATGCCTTCAGCAACAACGGCACCTGTCGGTGGGCGCCACCACTCAAGAAGCGGCCAGATCGCTCGTGCCCTCCGCAGCCCCTCCCATCCGTTGGAAAACAGCCATTGAGAACCTTTGAGGAATTCTGAGGTGGTTTCTAAGGACTTTTGATCGGGCATTCGCAGAGGATATGCGCATTCGGACTGGGGATGCAGACGAGGAAGGACAAAAAACATGGCTACAAAAAGCGGTGCTGTAGAAAAAGCAGAGCCTGAGCTGGTGATCTCGAAAGTATTTGACTCGCCGAGGGAGCTCGTGTTCAAGGCGTGGACGGAACCTGAACGAATGAAGCGCTGGGCGGTTCCGGATGGTTTTGCGATGCCGATCTGCAAGATCGATCCCCGCCCAGGTGGCGGTTTTCACTACTGCAGACGTTCGTCTGAAGGCCTCGAGTATTGGCAAAAGGGTTTCTATCGCGAAGTGGTAGTGCCGGAGAGGCTTGTCTTGACCGAGTTTCGCTCGGATCGGGAAGGCAACATGCTTCGACACCCAGCTAACCCGAACTGGCCGCCACAACTCTCGAGCACGTTGACGTTCTCCGAACAGGAAGGCAAGACGGCCATCACCATTCGGATGGTCCCAAATTCCGCGACGGAGGCAGAGCTCAAGACCTTTGAAGCCGCGCACGAATTACTGCAGACGAACATTGGCGCCGCCCTCGATAAGCTCGCGGAATACATCTTGAAGGCTGCGCCTAGTAACGGTGCAAAGGAGGCTCTATGAGCCGCAGTTCTATATTTGTGACGATAGCGTTTCTCGCAGGACTTGGAGTTGGGATCGGCTTATTCGCCCGTCCGGTTGCTAGGAGCGACTCCCAGCAGGAAGTCACGCACGCGGCCGACTTAGCGGCCATCGAAAAACTCCATAGAGCAGACGTTGCCGCCACTTTGACGCAAGACCCCGCAGCGCTGACTACTCTCTGGTCGGACGACGGTGTAAGCCTCGGGTTCCCCGGCCAACCTGTGGTGGGAATCAAGGCCTTGGGAGCGGCCTATGCGCAATTCCGGGCCGGCTACCCTGATTTCCACGTGATTAAATACGCCCCCAACATCAAAGATATTCAAGTCGCGGATGGTTGGGCGATTGAGGTGATCTATGGTGAAAGCACGTACAAGCTGTCCGCAAAGGACAATCCGGTCACGGTCAAAGGAGAATCCTTGCGTGTGCTGAAGCGGCAGAGTGATGGTTCATGGAAATTCGCGTTGGTCGGTCTGAAATAGCTGAAGGGAGAGCAGCAGGCATCTCTCCTGGCGCAGTCAGTTTTTAATGGAGAATCCAATGGAAACGATTATCGGTGTGTTCCCTTCGCGTGAACGTGCGGAAGAAACCGTCAAGGAATTGCTGGAGAAGCGCGTCCCGCAAGATGCGATTGTCTTTCTGACTCGGTCAGAAAGTGAGGCCATGTACCTCGGGAAGACTCTCGGCGCTTTTATCGGAGGTTTCGTGGGCGGCGGCGTCGGCGTATCGGCGGGACTGGTTGCTGCTACGCTCTTCGCGATTCCGGGAATCGGACAAGTGTTCGCCCTGGGAGTCGGTGCGACTGCCGCGCTCGGGCTTGCGGGCGTCGCTGTGGGTAAGGCGTTGGCGGCGACGCCGAATTTATCATTAGACTGGGCGATGGAGACTCCGCAACCGACTCCCGAAGAGAGATCTCCCGAAGAAATGGCACTCCTGGGAGAGGTCTTGAAGGAAGGGCGTTCGCTCATCCTGGTGCGGACTGATTCGCAAGAAATCGCAACGGTTGCAGCAGAAGTGCTTGATCGGATCGGCATCCGTGCGCAATGGCGTTTGAGCGGAAGAATGCAAACCACCGCGCGGCAGATCGGTGACATTTGGGTGCTTGATCTGCAAGGCAGGATCACAGTCGGCGAGGGCAACATCATGCTCCGCGAAGTCGTGACGAACCTGCTGGAAAAGGGAAGTAAGAAAATCCTGTTGAACTTTCGGAGAGTGGGGTACATCGACAGTGCGGGGCTTGGAGAGCTGGTGAGGACGCACATCAGCGTGCAGCGGCAGGGCGGCAAGCTCAAAATGGTCAACCTGGATCAAAGAGTACAGGACCTGCTCAAGGCCACCAGGTTGCAAAAGGTCTTCGACGTTTACCAGGACGAGGCCGGCGCAGTTCACTCATTTGGACCATAGGCTACAGGACAAGCAGAAAAATCCTGTCGAGACCTGAAACAGCGAGGAATCTGCGTGCGTGTAGGAATGGAGGCGACCGGATATTCACACTGGTTCGAGCGGCTGCTGGCAGAATTTCGCTGTGCTTCAGTTCCTGTTCACCACACTCACCAGTCTCTTCCATTAAAAATGCAATCGTCTGAGAGCTCGGGTGGTAATCCACGCCTATGATCGTCTTCGGCTCCTTCCTCCCGAGCCTATAGTCGTTAAGCAACCACAGTTTACTTGGGTTGAGGGAGCCGACCTTGTTATGCAATCATGTGCGCAAATGCCAGGCACCGACTCGCTCATCGGCCAAACCATTTCCCACTACCGCATTCTCGAAAGGCTCGGTGGCGGCGGGATGGGTGTCGTCTACAAGGCTGAGGACACCCGGCTGCACCGCAATGTGGCCCTGAAATTCCTGCCTGCCGAGATGCTCCACGACCCCGCTGCTCTCGAACGCTTCCGCCGCGAAGCGCAAGCCGCCTCCGCATTGAATCACCCGAACATCTGCACCATTTACGACATCGGCGAGCAAGACGGCCGGCAATTCATAGCAATGGAGTTTCTGGACGGGCAGACTCTGAAGCACTGCATTTCCGGCAAGCGCTTGCCGCTGGAGCAAGTGCTGGATTTAGGAATCGAGATAGCGGACGCACTGGATGCGGCGCACTCCAAAGGAATCATTCACCGCGACATCAAGCCTGCCAACATTTTTGTCACCGAGCGCGAACACGCCAAGATTCTCGATTTTGGTCTAGCAAAGCTGGCACCGGCTGGTGGTGCCGTGAATCTTTCGGCGATGCCCACAGTTAGCGAGTTAGAACAGCTTACTCGATCGGGCACGACGATTGGCACCATCTCGTACATGTCACCCGAGCAGGTGCGGGGCGAAGAGGTAGATGCACGCACAGATTTGTTTTCTTTCGGTGTGGTGCTCTACGAGATGGCGACACGGGTTCTGCCGTTTCGGGGTGAGACCTCTGGAGTGATTGCGGAAGCGATTCTGAATCGGACGCCTGTTGCGCCGGTGAGACTCAATCCCGACGCTGCCCCAAAGCTAGAAGAGGTTATCAACAAGGCGCTGGAGAAAGACAAGAAGTTGCGATACCAGAACGCTGCCGACATTCGCGCGGATTTGCAGCGACTAAAGCGGGATACAGAGTCGGGTCGGGCAGCCACCGCGACAGCACAAGTCGAGCCGAAGGCCGCCGCGAAATCCATTCGATTCCGATGGGCTGCCGCTGCTGCAACAGTGGTGGTCATGGGACTAGCCGTGGGCGGTTGGCTGGTTTTCTCCCGCAAGGCGCACACGCTGACAGACAAGGACACCATCGTCCTCGCGGACTTCACGAACACGACTGGAGACACGGTGTTTGACGGCACGCTGCGCCAGGGGCTATCCGTACAATTGGAACAGTCACCCTTCCTGAGCATTATCCCTGACCAGCAAAGCCATCAGGTGCTCGGCCTGATGGGCCAGCCGCCCGATGTGAAACTCACGCCGGAGATTGCGCGGGAGCTCTGCCAGCGGACGGGCAGTGCCGCTGTCCTCGACGGCTGGATAGCGCAGATTGGCACACAGTACCTTCTGACCCTCAAGGCGGTCAATTGCACAAGCGGGGAGTCGCTGGCAAGCACAGAAGTTCAGGCGAGCGACAAAAACCATGTGCTTGATGCTCTGGGAAAGACAGCTTCAGAAATTCGTAACAAACTGGGCGAGTCGCTGAGCACCGTCCAGAAATTTGATACTCCTCTTGAACGAGCCACTACACCGTCGCTTGAGGCCCTGAAAGCTTTCAGCACAGGCTATAACGTTATGTACACATCAGGGCCGACTGGAGCCATTCCGTTTTTCAAGCATGCCATCGAACTCGACAAGAATTTTGCCCTTGCCTACGCATGGTTGGGTCGCACGTATAGAACCCTTGGGGAAAACGAAACTGCTGCCGATTACACCCGAAAGGCTTACGAACTCCGGGAACCCACTAGCGAGGCAGAGAAGTATTTCATCACGGCCTCTTTCGATATCATAGTCACAGGTAATTTGGAGAAGGCCAAACAAACCTGTGTGCTTTGGGCTCGGGCTTATCCCCGCTTAACGATGCCGCATAATTTCTTGTCCGGGTCAATTTATCCGACCTTTGGACAGTATGAGAAAGCGCTTGAAGAAGGCCGGGAGGCAGTCCGTGTGGACCCCAACAATAGTCCCATCCCTTACTTTATCCTCGGGTTCAACTACGTCAATCTGAATCGCCTCGATGAAGCAAAGGCCACCTATGGGCAAGCTCTCGAACGCAAACTGGACCACCCTTATATCCATGCTGACCTGTATTCGATTGCTTTCTTGGAGAACGATGCGGCAGGCATGGAGCAGCAGGCTGCCTGGGCAACAGGCAAGCCTGGAGCAGAGAACGAAATGCTGGCCGCGCAAGCCGATACAGCCGCTTATTCGGGGCGGCTTAGGGAGGCAAGGAATTTTTCCCGCCGGGCAACGGACTCCGCCGAACGGGCGGACGAAAAGGAAGCCGCTGCAACGTACTTCGCCAGATCGAGCTTGCAGGAAGCCTTACTCGGCAACGCAGACGAAGCGCGACGCTGCGCTACTATGGCAATGCAGCGCTCGACAGACCAGGGAGGGCAGTACAGCGCGGCGCTCGCTTTGGCGTATGCGGGAGACAACAAGCAAGCGCAAACACTGACCGATGGTTTAGCCAAGAGGTTTCCGGAAGCCACAAACGTGCAGTTCCACTTCCTGCCTGCCCTCCGCGCAAAGCTTGCGCTCAACAAAAGAAATGCCTCCGAGGCTATTGAGCGTCTCGCGCCTGCTGCGCCGTATGAGCTGGGAAGGGCCAGTAATTACCCTTGGACCGTCTTGTACCCCGTTTATGTGCGAGGAGAAGCCTATCTAGCCGCCCATCAAGGCAGCGAAGCTGCAGCCGAGTTCCAGAAAATCCTTGACCACCGGGGGATTGTACTCAACGCACCCATCGGCGCACTCGCTCATCTCCAACTCGGCAGGGCCCACGCGATGCAAGGCGACACCGCCAAAGCCAAGGCTGCGTATCAGGATTTCCTCACCCTCTGGAAAGACGCCGACTCCGACATTCCCATCCTCATCGCGGCAAAAGCGGAGTACGCGAAGCTTCGTTAACTGAGCCTCAAATCGCGCTTGAACTATTTTGTCCTCGTCAGCGATTCGGAGACGCTTGTCGATATGTCCCGAAGGTTGGCTTCCAGGCGTTGTTTCAGTTTCTGCCAACTCCTATAGCCGTATTCCCTTGCGACTATGTACTGGGCGTCGGCAAGCCTTGCAGGGAACTTTCCAGCTTCGCAATCCAGCGAATGCTGCCGTCTGAGTGCGGCGGCGTCCCGTTGTCGCAATTCATGTAACAGTTCTCTTGCTTCCTTCCTAATATATTCAAAATTTCGCTGGGAGGGTAAACTGCGAGACATCTTGGCATCCCCTTCGTCGCGCCCGCTTCACGCTGGTCGAAAATAAAGAGCCAACTGATTGGTTGGGAGGCCAATGATGAAATTCCGCGTAAGCGGCTGCTACTGGTCAATAGGTCAGTTTCAGAACAGGAGAATCTGGCGGAACTTCTGACCTTGCTCATCGAGAATTTCGAGGAGACAAACTACCAACTTCCTCGCTCGAAGCCGCTGGACGTGCTGCGCTTTCTAATCGACCAGCACGACCTGCGGCAGAAAGACCTTGTTTCTGTTTTTGGAACGCCGAGTATTGTGTCAGAAGTTCTGAACGGCAAGCGGGAGATGATCAAGGGTCATATTAAGCGCCTCAGTGCGCGTTTCCATGTTTCTCTCGAACTCTTTTTCTAACCCCGCTGTGGGACAAGTCCGAGCCTCATTCAAGGGCTGCCCAGCGGCGGTCGGGCCAAAGCCAGCCGGTGGCCTATCAAGTGTTTGCGCAACAAGTTTCCAGCTGCGGAAGATACGGTCGAGGATCTTTTGGTGACGGCCAAGCGCGGGAGGCGAGACGCGGCCGACCTGTGCTACAAAAAGCGGGCTAAGGATCGTAGGAACGCTGTGTTTATGCAAAGAAAACGCAAATCCTGTTTTTCCAACGGTCGGCTGTAGCAAACCAACGAATGCCAACGCGTGTCGCCCTCAAACTACCAAGGATCGAATCCTCCTCCGCTGCCATACCATCCACGATGGCATATACCATTTGCCATGTCAATGAGCCGTCAGCCTCGCCGTGAAGCGTTCTAAGGTCTCGGTGCTGAGTCCGGCCGGACCGCTAAAGAAGGCGAGAGCATGAGCAAGGCTACCTATCCGTTGAAACTCCCCTTGTCTATCAAGAAGGCTGCGCAACGCCTTGCAAAAGAAGATGGTGTGTCCTTGAACCGATGGATTGCAGTGGCGGTCGCTGAAAAAGTTGGAGTGGCGGAGACTGCGGCCGATTTTTTCAAAAGACGAGCTGGAAATGCTGCTAGCGAGGTCTTATGAGGTTCCTTCGCACAGCACCTAAGTCTCGGCCCGAGATGGAAGATAGCCTTTTAGTATTACTACGTTAAGTAGTTAAGGGCCGCGTAGGCCCCCTGCTTTCGCCCCGCAGTAGGCACAGAAGCCTGTCCAGGTGAAGAGCAGATATTGAATTTCACGGCGCGTCCGTGGCAGGGTCCAGCCAGAAGTTTTTTTTACTGCGCAGCATTTCCAGAGTTAGAAATGCGTGAGCCAACATCACCAGCGTGGTGTGGTGGTGCCAGCCGATCCAACTCCGCCCTTCGTAATGATCCAGACCCAGTTCTTCCTTCAGTTGCTGGTAATCTTGCTCGATCTTCCAGCGACACTTCGCCAGCCGTACCAATCGTCGCAGTGTGTAGGTAGCTGGCAGATCGCAAAGGAAGTACTTGGTCGGTTCCTTTTCCGACTCCGGCCATTCGCTCAGTAACCAAACTTCCTTGTGCGGTGGTTGCCCACGGACGAAACCATGCGAGGGCTGTACTCGTAAGGCCACGAATCGCGATTCCAGCCATCCCTTTGTGCCTTGCCGCCAGCGAATCCTCTTCCAACCCTTCGCTTGGACCGCCGCGTCCTGCGCGGAGTTCGGCCGCTGTTTCCCATAGGCGTAGCGCGTCGCGGGAGCGCCTCGTCCCTGATAGCGGGGAACTTTTGCTTGCGGAGGTTTGCTCCATACTCCCGTCGTTGAGGAAATACCTACGACATAAGAGAGTTGACGAGTCCCCAGTTCCTCGCGAAACTCCGTGGTATCTCCATAACCAGCATCCGCCACGACAATGCGATTCGCTAAGCCCCACGCGCGCACCTGATCAATCATGTCCAGGCTGAGTTGCCACTTCGTTTTGAAAACGACTTCTTCCGGAATGCCCGCTTCCTCACGACGCTTACTGTCCTTCGTCCAGCTTTCCGGCAGATATAAACGCCAGCCGAGTACCGTGCTGCCCTGTTCTCCAACATGGTGCAGGCTGACCGCCACCTGGCAATTCCCAACCTTGCCGAGCGTCCCCGAATATTGTCTTTCCACTCCCACCGAGTGCTTCCCTTGTTTCGGGAAGCCCGTATCGTCGATAACCCAAACCGGGTCCGGCTCCAATTCCGCAGTCATGCGCTTCGCCAGACGTTCCCACAAAGGCATGCAATCCCACGGGCTTTGTCCTACGAACTGCTGTAGAGCTTGTACGTTTCCTTCCTCCGAGTGATCGGCAAGCGGCTCGATGGACTTGCGTTCCCCGTTCAACAAAAGTCCACGAATGTACACCGCACCCCAGTGCCTTCGCTCGCTTCTGCCCATGGGCTCCAGCAGATCCCTCAAGAATTGTTCCAGGCGTTTTCGGCATCTCTCGACTTGAGCATCCGTCATGCTCGCGACGGTAGCACCCGCAAAACCAAACGTCAAGCACTTAACGTAGTAATATTAGGATGCTGTCAATCATTCCGTGTGCAACAGCTTTTGCGATAACAGAAGTTCGAGCCCTGTGATTGAATGCACGCTTGCGACTATTTCCTCACGGAGGGCCTAAATCGACCCGTGGGAGACTGCCGCTCGTGCAGATACGGCCCATTCGATCCATTTGCAGCGCCCCAACCATCCCTCTAGCGCTACATTTGATACAAAACCAGCCTTAATTTGACTCGACAAAAACCCTCTGTTTATGCGGCGAGTCGCTAAATCCGTTGTTTCACGCGTTCCGAGTGTAGCAAACCAACGAGTGCCAACAAGTGCCACCCCTCATACGACGTAACTTCGAATCCCTCCTCCTCCGCCATTTCTAAAGTGATCAATGTTGAGCTCTTTGCTGGTTGCTCGAACACGGCGGACGTAAGACGCCAACCGTCGACATTGTTCAATCACACCGAATGGCGACAGGACAAACGCCGACCAATTCCATTCAAGAATCGAAACTATTGAGACTTGGGCCTCAATTCCCTCGGAACGTTCCGTAGCCCAGGCTTGCGGTTGTCATCGCGGATCCCGACATTCGCACATTGCGAACTTTCTCTTGACAAATTCGCGTTTTGCGAATTCAATAGTGATGGGACGAGATTGCACGTAATCACCAGGAAAAAGCTGCTCGACGCTGCAAAGACGCACGGCGACCTCGCCGAGCCGTTGGATGCTTGGTATCGAATTGCGAAGAAATCTCAGTGGAAAAGCTTTGTGGATGTCCGGCGCGTATGCCCGACAGCTGACGCGGTAGAGAGGTTTACTGTTTTCAACATCAAGGGGAACGCGTATCGGCTGATTACTGAGATCAACTACCGAACGGGAAGAGTCTTCCTGCGGCACGTACTTACTCATGCCGAATATAGCAAAGGAGCATGGAAACAATGAGTGTCCTAACTGTCAGCCCCGAGTACAAAACCTTGCTCAAGAAGACTGCTCCTAAAGTCATTCACACTGAGGAGGAAAATGAGGCGTATACGGAGATCCTTTACGATCTTGACCGCCGCAGCAAAGAGCTCACTCCTGCAGAAAAGGATCTGGCAGAACTTCTGACCTTGCTCATCGAGAATTTCGAGGAGACAAACTACCCGCTTCCTCGTTCGAAGCCGCTGGGGGTGCTGCGCTTTCTGATTGACCAGCACGACTTGCGGCAGAAAGACCTTGTTTCTGTCTTTGGGACACCGAGTATTGTGTCGGAAGTTCTGAGCGGCAAGCGGGAGATGAACAAGGGTCATATTAAGCGGCTCAGTGCGCGTTTCCATGTCTCTCCCGAACTGTTTTTCTAACCTCGCCGTGAGACGAGTCCGAGCCTAACAGCACCTTAAGGGTGCTGTCGATCCATCAGAAAGACTGTCCGACGAGCGTCCTGAAAGAGCTGGGAAAGATCATGTGCCCGGATTGGCTGGGTTCCTGGTGGCATGCTACACAAAAAGTGAGAGGAATTAGACATCAACTGTACGCAGTGTTTATGGGATAAAACGTAAATAACCTGTTTTCAACCCGGACATTGTAGCGAACCAACGCGTACCAACAAGTGCCGCCCTCATACTACGGAAATTAGAATCCCTCCTCCCCCTCCGCCAGTTTTAGAAGCTGCATTCAAATCGTAACCTGGGCCATCTGAGAGTGCAGGCTGGCGTGCTTACCCAGAATGCTCCTCAGTATGATGATCGCGGTAGCCACTTTCGTCTTCCTGCCCCGCAATTCATCACCCGCACGCGATCTTCCGCCACGCGGCTGCACGAGCTTGTCAAAGATATCTTGACACTGGTCAAACCACATAGTATTACATAAATACAAAAGTAATGGAGGCCACCATGGAGTCTGCGATCACCGTCAAGGGTCAGGCGACAATTCCGAAGGCTATTCGCGAGTATCTTCGATTGAAACCGGGGGATCGGGTCAAGTTCTTTGTGCATCCCGATGGCAGCGTGGTTCTCTTGCCGAAACTCCCTGCGGCGGCCTTGCGGGGCATCATTAAATCCAGACGTCGGCGGTCTGTGACAATCGACGAGATGACCGAGGCCGCTGCTGAAGGCTCAACTAGCGGAGCGCCACGCTCCCGACGTCGATGATCGGGCTCGACACGAACATTCTCGTCCGTTATCTCACGCAAGACGACCCGATACAGTCGCCAAAGGCAAGAGAGATAATCGAGCGGCGGCTAAGTGCGGAGAGTCCCGGCTTCGTCAGCATTGTGGCGATGGTCGAGACCGTGTGGGTGCTCGAACGAGCCTACGGGCTGACACCCCTCGAAGTCGTGGGCGCCGTCGAACGCATGTTGCAAACCGATGTCCTCGTTGTGGAGCACGAGCAGGAGGTTTTCACCGCCATGATCGCATTGCAGGATGGACGAGGCTCGTTCGCCGACGCTGTAATCGCAGCCCTGGGTACGAGAATGGGCTGTTCCTGTACGCTGACGTTTGACCGGAAGGCACTGAAGCTTCCGGGATTCGAACTTCCCTAACACGCGCTGAACCCAGTTCAACTAGATACGGCCAAATCGATTCATTTGCAGCCCCAACCATCCCTCCCGCGCTACATTTGCGACAAAAACAGGCTTATTAGACGCGACCAGAAACCCTCTGTTTATGCGGCGAGTTGCTAAATCCTTTGTTTCACGCGTGCCGACTGTAGCAACCCAACGCATTGCCAACCCGTGCCGCCCCATACACCACATGAGTTACAATCCCTCCCTCCTCCGCCACATCAGACTGGGCTATTACAGGTGGATAGAAACCCCAGACGGCTACGGCGCAGCGATGCGTTCACCCCAGTCTGGAGCCAATTGTCGAAAGTGGCGGGTGTTGAAAGTGTAGATTCGGTCGCAGCCTGCTTTCTTCGCGCAGTATAGATGCAAAGCGTCGTAGATCCTGCCACCAATCCATCCGCACTCTGAGCATTCTTGAATCGTCTCGCGATACATCGCCGGCGTCAGAGCCACAATCTGAAAAAATGGGAGTACATTCTCGGAGAGCAGTTTCCATGCCTCCGCCGGATAGATCGGTGGCGTGAATGGAGTGCGGGTTAGGACAGCATACGCCTCGGCTAAACCATGGCCGCTTATATGCCCGACGATTTCTTTCGTGCGAACCATCTGCAAGGCTGCGATTGCTTGGCTGTGGTGCGGATGATCGGATACAGACGCTGCCACGAGAACCGCAGTGTCAAAATACACCTTCATACCCCTGAAGTATCCTTGATGCGTTCTTCTCGTACCGCATCGACCACGGCACCCCAATCAAATCCTCGAGGTACCTTGCCCAAGTGAACCCAGATGCCGTTCTTCCGAACCATGGACGGTCGCTGCTCGATCGGCCTTAGGGTCAACCCGTCTGAGCGCTCTTCGAGCTCGAGCTCAGAGCCTTCCCGAAGGTGTAATCTTTCACGCACCGGCTTAGGCAGGACGATTCGACCAGCCTTGTCGATTTTGACAGTCATACCATCCACGATGGCATATACCATTTGCCATGTCAATGAGCCGTCAGCCTCGCCGTGAAGCGTTCTAAGATCTCTGTGCTGAGTCCGTCCGGACCGCCAAAGAAGGCGAGAGCATGAGCAAGGCTACCTATCCGTTGAAACTCCCCTTATCTATCAACCCCAGATCGTAGCGCAAACACCCCTAGCGCTGGCTGACGGAAACCTCATATAGACCTGCGCATCAACGCAAACGAGGCCTGCGATGCGAAACGATCCACACCGAGAACAGTTACAGGTTCACGGACCAGGGCATTCGAAGTGTTCTCAGAGACGCCGGTTTTGAGATCGGACGGACCTGGACAGCCAGGCGCAATTGGTACACGGTCACGCTTGCGTACCTCCGATAGTGCTTCTGGCAAAGCGGCAACCGCGACAGGAGACCGCCAATGTTGGACATCTGTTACGGCTTGGTCAGTCCACAAAACTGGCCGGCTACGACGTTTTTATTGGGGATCAGTCTTGCACCATGGAGCCGACCTTGCGCATCGACTAGTTGAGATTGATTAGGTGGGCTCCCAGGGGGGTGGTGGGTGTAGGGAGATTTTGAACACACACCGATAGCGGCGGCGTCTCTCCTTCACGAGCAGCCACGGACTCGAAGGTATCGTCGATACTTCAATTGCATGGAGAACCTATGAGCGAACAGAACGAACTTCGTTGCAGAAAAATCCCACTGAACAATGAGAGGACCATTCCTGCCCTTGGGTTTGGCACCTTGATCCCCGATCTTCGCGACACCCAGCGCGCGACTAGAACTGCTTTAGAAGTAGGCTTTCGCCAATTCGACTGCTCGGAGCGATATCGAAATGAAGAGGCGGTGGGAGAAGCGATACAAGGCGTGCTACGAGAAGGAAGTGTCCGGCGCGACGATCTCTTCATTGCCACAAAGCTCTGGAATAACAACCACAGGCCAGAGCGTGTCAAACCTGCCTTCGAAGCTAGCCTGAGAAAACTTCGGCTCGACTATGTTGACCTCTACCTGATGCATACGCCTTTTGCCTTTCGACCGGGAGACGATCAGGATCCTAGAGATGAAAATGGCAAAAGCATATACGACGACGGCGTTACATTACCTGAGACTTGGGGCGCCATGGAGCGTCTCGTGGACGAAGGCAAGTGCCATGCGATCGGCTTGTCGGATGTCGACCTTGAGCAGCTCGCGGAAATCAATCGATCTGCAAGGATCCGGCCCGCGGTTGTACAGCTTGAGGCGCATCCTTACCTTCCGCAATGGGAGTTGCTTGAGGCCTGCCGAGAAGCCGGGATCGTGTTCCTTGCGTTCGCGGCGCTCGGCCACTCCTTCGAGCCAAGACTGCTTGAAGATAGTGTCATCAAGAAAATCGCCGCGGCTGTAGGTCAAACCGCCGCTCAGGTTTGCATCGCCTGGGGGCTCCAGCGAGGCACTGCCATCCTCACGACCTCGAAAAATGTGGACCACATCCGCGAAAGCTTTGACGTCTCGCCCCTTTCGGAAAGTGCGATGAAGGAGATAGAAGGAATTACGACGCGCTACCGATTCAACAAAGTCGTCGAAACCGGGCTTCCCGGGTTCATCCCTCGGCAAGCTGCTCCCAAGGATTAGCACGGCGTCCCTTCGGCGATGAGAAGATTCAGCAAGAGGTATTCCTAAGCTATGGCTCGACTGCTATCGATTTATGAACCAGTCAGGCTGGAAGAAAAACGCGCCATTCAGAGGAGTGGGGCGCACACGGTCAGCCTATTGGTTCAGACAAGGCGCGGGCCCCCGTACACGGTGCTGAAAAAGGCCCTGCACATTCATCCGACGGTGTCTGAATTGATTCCTACTATCCTCGCGGAATTGCAGCCCATCTAAGATCACCTTTGACGCGCGTTCGAGCTCCAGTATGTTTGGCCGCACATGGTGGTCGACGGCTACGGCCATCGAAATTCCGTGAGGTTCCGACGCCTCCGCTGTGGGGAGGCTACTTCGGTAGGCGCATACGTCAGAGCGTTTCGTTTGGGCGAAAAACGCACTTTCTGTAGAAGTGGTTTCACCGAAGTCGGCGATCCAGTGTTCTGGCACATGTTATCGGTAACTAACGAATTCATATGTGCCCGAGCGACGTTCAGAAAATGGGGTTCACGAAAACCCCTGCAACGTGGTGCGCGCTTCCGGCCCGCGGTCAGTGAGGGTTTGGCTTTGGCCGGATGTTATCTCTTCATTTCAAGCCCAGCGGTGTGAAACTATCGCCCCGTTTGATGGCCAGCTCTATAGGCCGCGGCGGTCCCGTCTTCGGCACGGTCACTTCCATCCACAATTCCTCTCCGGCACTACGTACCGAGGGATCCATGGCATGCTCCGGCAGGAAGAAAGCCACTGGCTCCATAAGCGCCGTTACTGGTGCTCCCCGGTTGATGATCCGTCGGCTTACATGAAGACCGGTTGGATGATCGGCGGGGTTTGCGACCAAATGGCCGTTTCTTACCTTCAGCGTGACGTCTAGCATTTCCCCCGAGGAATTCCAGGGACTTCCGTACTCGTCTTCCAGTGACACGCGTAGCTGCAAGCTCAAATACCTTCCCCGAATCGGGAGATTCGGATCGTAGGCCACCGTTTGCACCCAGGAGCGCGGCAACCGCGCTCGGTCCATCGCGTACTTCGCGGCCAGGCTCGCCACCAGCGCCAGTTGGGCGCCGGCCAAAATCAATCCCTTTTGCAAATTCGTCATTGCGTTCCTCCCGAAACGTGAGCGACCAATCTCCGCCGCGTTCTCTCGAGCGCCCAGCCTCCCAACAGGAAGAGCACTCCCAGTCCGATGAGGCTCGCCGCCCGTCCCAATTTGTCCATCACATCCGAAAAATAGAAAATTAGGACTGTTAGCGCGAACCCCGCTACACCCAGGTTGATTCGCTCGCGGCGCCGTTCGAGCAGTCCCCACCCGATCAGTCCGAGCGCACCCAGTCCCGCCCAACAATAAGGTCCCAGGGTACTCCAGACATAAATGCGCGACGGTCCGGCCGTGGCCGGAACAACTCGGTGAAACGTTGCAATAACCAGGACCCAGATCACCGACAACGAATTGACCCAAGCGGCTTTTCTTCGCAGTACAAACGCAAGCAGCAGCGGCGCGCCGATACCGATAATCCAGCCAAAAACGCGCACCATCTCCGGCACTTCGGGACGACCGCGCCAAAACCACAACAATTCGCGCTCTCCGACAAACGCCAGGATGGCGAGGGGCAAAAGCGACATTCCTCCAATCCACGCCAACCCTCGCCGTAGTACGGAATCCTCCGCGCCCGTTCGCGCCGTCACATACGTGAGGGATAGAAGAAGCAGTCCGTCTAAGATCAGTCGACCGCTGTAGGAGTAACCTTGCGTGCGAACTTGCCATTCGCCTGCTAGCCACGCTGGTACTAGCAAAGCAAGCAGGACGCTCTGCGGCCATTGTCGCAAGATCAGCCAGCCCGCTAGCGCTCCGATGGCCCACAGGAGAATTCCGCTCGGCCAGTGTTCCTGCAGATTGAAAATTTGTGCGGTGAGAAAAATCCCCGCGCCCACGCAGATCGTCCCGATCGCGTAAAACGTGGCCGCGAGTGCCGGGAATCGGTTTATGGTTAATGCTCCCGCGATTGGAAACAATCCCGTCAGCAGGAGCACGAGGGTAAATCGCCAAGGGGGTGAGAGTTCGTCCCAGTGTGCCGACACAAACAGCAGCACTCCCGCACACAGCAGCACCCCGCCCAGCCCTAGCGCCAACAACGCCGGCCACCGCAAGCCTTCTTTCGAACGTTCGGACTCCTCGAACGCTCGAATTCCCGCCGCCGTGTTCCCATCCATAACCCCGGCGCTGATCCAACGATCGAGCCTCTTGTTCAGGACATCCGTCATTCGAGATCCTCCGTTCATCGCCAACCACTGCTTACCACGCGCATTCCAAACAGCATGGCTGAGACCAAAACGCGAATGTCGACGAGCGCCTGCGCTTCTGTTCCGCAACTAAAACGACCAGTTCTGCATGGTTCGTCATCGCACCTAGTGAAAAGATACGTGATTGTTCTCGCGTCTGGCTTTGCCGCCAAGCATTTCAAAGCCACGACGGAACTCTTCAAAACGGTTATTCCACGATTCGGCGAAGTTGCAAGACATCTCAAAAGCAAAACACGCGCACGATGCAAGCGCGGGAGCAATCAAGACCCAGAACATGTTGTCGTATCGCATGTGTTTTCCCTCTGTGCCAAACGATACGACCAAGCGAATTTAGCAGCCACCGTCCCCGTTACAGTTTCGCAACTGTCACACTTCAGACTGCGATACAATTTGCCAACAGGTTGGATTGCAGTAGTACGAATCACATGGACATCTGGATTGATAAGAGGAGCGAAGTATCCGTACGGCAGCAGCTCGCAGAACAAATTATCTTCTTAATCGCTACGGAGAAAGTGAAGCCGGGTCAAGCTTTGCCAAGCGTCCCGGAACTCGCGCGACGCCTGAAAATTCACCACAATACCGTAAGTGAAGCGTACAAAGATTTGGCGCGCCGAACGTGGGTGGTCAGGCGGAAAGGAACTCGTGTCGTTGTTCGGTCAGAAGGAGAGCGGGCCGCACTGAAGAACGGGCATGACGTCGACGACCTTATTAATGCAACGATCAGGGTGGCCCGCGAGCGAGGATATTCTCTTCAGGCGCTGCGCGAGCGCGTGAGAACTCGGCTGCTCGCTGAGCCCCCAGACCATATCTTGGTTGTAGAAGAAGAGCCCGGCCTCCGGCGACTCCTTCAGCAGGAGATTCGCTCGGCACTCCGGCAGCCGGTAGACGGTTGCTCCCTCTCCGAATTAGCGGTACAACCCGGTTTGGCAATCGGTGCTTTAACGGTTGCGGGACAATATCTCATTGGCGACGTGGATCGGCTAGTGCCCAAAGCAGTTCCCGCCATCGCTCTAACATTTAGCGTGGCTGATGAACAGTTGGATCTCCTCCGCCGACTCGATCACTCTTCAGTTGTTTGCGTCGTTTCGGTAAGTCGAGTGTTTCTGCAGACCGCACGAAGCCTATTGGCCCCGGCGCTTGGGCGTCATCACGTAATGAGGGATTTTCTTTTTCCTCTCGAGGATCCGAAAACCTTGCGAGCAGCCGATTTGGTTTTTGCAGATTCCATAGCACGATCGCAGCTCAGACATTCGAAAGTCCTCGAGTATCGACTCATATGTCCTAGCTCTCTGGAGTACGTGCGCACGGCGATGAAGTCCTATCAGATGCGCTTATCGTGACGAATGAGCGAATGGATTTAGAATTTCCGTCCTCGCTATGGGAACTGCGCACGCAGATCACTTCAACGAAAAGCCGACATTCGTCCCCGTGCCGAACACGAAGATGGCAGCGAGGCATGGACGACCCTTGTTCGGAGACTCATCTCACGTTTGGAGTTGCCGTTAACCCTGACCCGCCCGTCCGGCGATTACTCGGAGCGCAATGCTTCGATGACGTCGACGCGGGCGGCGCGTGCCGCCGGGAGCATCGAAGCGACTACCGCCGCGCCCAACAGCACAAACGCAGAAACGATCACGGGCAACACGCCCGGCATTTTTAAGTCGCCGAAATAACTGCCTGCCACGCGCGCAACGACGAACCCGAATGCCGCGCCTGCCAGAACGCCAACGGCAGCCATCACGACGCCTTCGGCGACAACACCTCTGAGTAGATCCTTCGGCTCTGACCCAAGCGCCAGGCGGATGCCGAATTCCCGTGTCCGCGCGCTGACAGAAAACGCCAGTACGCCCGCGACGCCAACGACGGCTATCAGCAAAGCGACCCCGGCGAACACGCCAAAGACCAGAGAGTTCAAGCGGTCTGGCGCAAGCACTTTTGCACGGATATCTTCGAGCGTCGCGGCGTGCTCAACAGGTTCATCGGCGGACATCTGGCGAATAATTTGCGTGACCGGTGTTACAAGCGCATAAGGATTTGCGCTGGTGTGGATGAAGAGGTGACCGCCGAACATGGGAGAGTCTGCAAACGTGCCATAAATGGTCGACGTGGGCGCAGGAACGATATGTTCGTCGTCCACATCGGCCGCGACCCCAATAATGCGATGTGGCGACCTGAATCGCGACTTTTCGCTCTCAGTGCCGGGAAGGAACTCGAGCACGGGATCGGTCCAATAGACATGCCGGTTGATCGGATCCTGACCAGGAAACATGCGCTGTGCGAGAGTCGCGCTGACGACAACGACCGGTTCTTGATTCTGGTCATCGAGTGCATTGAAATCGCGGCCAGCGACAAGGGGAACGCCCAGGGCAGCAAGAAACTCCGGAGAGATGACGCGCCATTGGGCGCGAGGATCGTCTTTCCCGTGGGCATGACCATCCCCGGTGAATTGCAGACCTGGGCCGAAGCTGTCGGCATCGCGCCAGGGAGCGCTGATGCCGAAAGCGGTTTTGCTGACTCCGGGTAGCTCCTCGATACGGCGCATCGATTCCTTGTAAAAATCGAGGACTTGCTGAGGTGTCTTGCCGTAGGAGAGCGCCGGAACGTCGACGACGAGGACGTGGCGCGTATCGAGGCCGGTCTGGGCTTTTTGCAGCGCGATCAATGTAGTGACCAACATGCTTGCGCCCGCCAGCAGAACGAAAGACGCGGCAATTTGCGTGACGGCGAAGATGCGCTGGCGGCGGCTGGTGCTGCTGCTGATCCGCACGCTGCCGCTCGCCAAGTGCAATCCACTGGACGAATCCGCCGACGGCAGGCGTGGCACAAACGCCAGAATTACGGCGGCAAGTACCGCCAAGGCCGCCCCCACCCAGAGCAGGCTGGAATCAACCGTCAAGTCGAGTGCGCGGACAGAGAAACGCGAGGCATACCGAGCCAGGATAGTGACCAACGGCTGTGCGCTCAGCACGCCGAGTGCGGCTCCAGCGCAGCAGAGCAGAAGACTTTCGGCTAACAACATCCGGCGCAGCGCGCTTGTATTTGCACCGAGTGCGGCACGGATCGACAGTTCACCCTCGCGGCGAACCGTCCGCGCCAGAATCAGGTTGGCCACGTTCGAGCACGCGATGATGAAGACGAGGCCCGAGGCTGCCAGAAGGACAAGGAGAACGGTGCGCGCGCCAGATGTAATCTGGTCCCGGAGCATCCGGGCATCAATGCGGTAGCCGCCGTTGTCGGGATACGCGTCCGCGTGGTCCTTTTGCATCGTGGCGTAGACCGTCGCCAACTCAGTGCGCGCCTGGTCGACAGTGACTCCTGGAGCAAGCCGGCCGAAAAGTTCGGTCATGCGATGGACGCGTCCCGTGACCATCGTGGCCGAAAGATGATGCGGGCTGGTAACGACGTTGGCGATGATTTCTGTATCCGCGGGATAAGGGACAGAGGGTTCAAGGACGCCGACGATTGTGGCGGAACGATCGCCAATGCTGCTGAGGCGAACTGTTTTGCCGATCACGCTAGGATCTTTCTTGAAAACGGTGGACCAGAAACGATACGTCAGCACGACCACCCCAGCCGCGTTGGGGCCGTCGTCTTGAGGCCCGATGAGGCGGCCGAGGACAGGACGCAGACCCATGACTTCGAAGTAGGTGCCGCCGACGACGCCACCTTGAACTTCGCGAGGTTCGCCGAGTCCGATCATCGTAAAGCCCATCGTCGAGAAATCGCCGAACTCGCTGACGGAGCGGACGCCGGCTTCGAGATCCTTGATTTCGGGCACGGAAAACGTTGCGTTGTCGTCTCCGATGCCGCGGGCGCTCTGGCGGATGTAGATGAGCCTGTTCTCGTCACGATTGACGAGCGGCTTCAGCAATACTCCCCGCACAAGTGTGAAGATCGCCGCGTTGGCCCCGATGCCAAGCGCCAACGTCAGGATCACAATGGTCGCAAGCCCTTTGCTGCGCATCAGCGAGCGGAACGCAACTCTTAGATCGCGGAGAAATGGCATCTTTCTTGTCCCTTCGGCGTTTATCACCGCCAAGCGTGCCAATCGGAAAACCCACATTGTAAACCATGGGCAACGTCATGGGGTATGGTCGTTTTCGCCAGTGTCTTGGCTCCATAATTCTGTCACCGGCCGGGTAAAGTGCCGGCCACTGGCCAGAAAAGGCATGTGAGATTTAACTCCTGCCTTGTCGGCTTGTCGTCAGGAAATCAAGCGCTGACGAGATGCGCGTTTACTGGGACTTAGACCTGTCCGCGCTTTTTGTTCGAGCCCGATTTCGTCCAGACTGATAAATCGTGCCGCGCATCTGGTGGCGCTTTGTTACTTAGTTAGCGCCCGCAATTGGCTGAGAGTTTCAGAAGGTTCCGGGCGGATGGTGTAGTCCGCATTCACGTCGGCAGCACGAATGATCCCTTGTTTATCGACTACGTACCGTGCAGGCATCGGTAATCGGTATTCCGACTCATCGTGGAATCTGTCCAACGTGCTGCCGAATGACTTGTAAAGCTCGCGAAGATAATCCGGTAGAGTGAAGACAAGTCGAAACTGCTCTGCGATTTTCAGGTGCAGATCTGTCAAGATGTCGAAGTTCAGATTCAGCTTTTTGTGAAGTGCTCGCGTATAACGTTCGAGTTCTGGAGTGATTACAATGATCTCCGCTCTCAAAGCTCGGACTTCGGAATGGATTTCCTGTAGAGCCTCCAGCTCCATGTTGCAGTACGGTCACCAATGTCCTCGGAAGAAGCTGACTACCAGCGGACCCTGCTGCAGGAGGTCCACTGAGGACACCTGCACATGGTTCTGATTGAACAACGTAAAGCTCGGCGCATGATCCCCAAGCTTCAAGGCGCGACTTTCGATACCCGAGGCCGCGAGTTCGGCTGTCGCTCGATGCATTGTTTCGATGGCTTCGCGTGGCGCGTTGTATGGCGGAGCTCCGGATTCGAATGATTTCTTAAACTCGTCCAGTCGTTCCTGAAGATTTGCCATTGCATTTACCCTCTTTGCGCTTCACGGCCAAACTCAGTTTCAAGCCCTTTCTTGGATGCCGGTGCGCCTTCTACAGTTTCAACGCAATCTGCTCCTCGGCCTGGAGCAGCTCCGCCCGCCAAAACGAATTTTTGAAGAACCACCACGGAAGGTGTCTTGTTTGTTCGAGTCGCACTTTACGGACGATTTGTCAGCTAACCAGAAGTCATCCGGGACCGACGGCGGGATTAGTCCCGTGAAGTCTTAGTGTTGTATCGGAAGCGCGAGTGAGCAAACTGCACACACGAGCACGGTGTGTTTGCGCGCTTTCGATACAACGACTTGAAGGAAGTCGCCCGCGATTTGCGGCGGACGCGGGCCCTATGCAAATTCAATGGCGGGAAGGAGCGGCGTCGAGCTGTGCCGAGGCTGTGCGGCGGAGCACAGCAGATGATACGACGCGCTCGGAAGCTGACTATTGCGGAAAAATGTTGCGAAGAGAGTGTGTGAGGAAGCCGGAAGAAGAAATTTGTTCGGCGATAAGGCGAAGAGCGACGGATCGTGGCGAAGCACGCAGGATTTTCTTGCTGTGGAGAGTTGTTTCATGCGGCAGCGCTGACCCCAGGTGGAGAACGAAGTAGCATCTCGGTAGCGGTGAACCTCTCGACGACCACCATCGGTCCAGCGCACTTGGGACAAGACCAAAGATCGCTCGGACCGGCGGTGGAGGCCTCTTGCTCGGTTTGCGGTGCCCCGCCGAGCAGTTGGAAGGAAAGTGGCAAGGTGGTGGCACGTTTGCGGTTGGCCAGGAAGCCGAAGTGCCGGATGCGCACGAAGCCATCCGGAAGCAAGTGCAACAGGAAGCGACGGAGGAATTCATCGAGTGAGAGAGTCATCCGTCGCTGTTCATTTTTGTGAGCGGAGTCACGCCAACGAAAGGTGACTTTCTGGTCGGCGCAGGAGATCAGTCGGTGATTGGAGATGGCTACACGATGGGTGTAACGGCCCAGATAACGGAGCACATGCTCCGGGCCTCCGAACGGTGGTTTCGCGTAGACCACCCAGTCCTTTCGAAAAAGTGGTCTTAGCCATGCAGCAAAGGTTTTCGGCTGAGTGAGGGGCTGCAAGTCTCCGTGAAAACTGAGCTTGCCGTCCTGAAAAGCGCGCTGGAGTGCCGCGACGAACTTGCCGCGAAAAACTCGGCTGAGCACCTTGACAGGAAGAAAGAAAGCGTAGCGTGGCTTGATCCAACGCGCGCGATCGGCAGAAAGTCCACCGGCCGGCACCACGCAATGCACATGTGGGTGAAGTTCGAGTTTCTGACTCCAGGAGTGCAGCACGCTGAAAAAGCCGATCTCTGCGCCAAGATGTTGGGGATCGCGGGCAACTTCGCGCAGTGTCTCTGCACTGGTTCGAAACAGCAGATCGTAGACGACCTTCTTATTCTGAAGAGTCAGTGGGGCTAACTGGCGAGGCAGCGTGAAGACCACATGCACGTACTGCGTCGGAAGAAGTTCCTTGCGACGCTTCTCGAGCCAACGTTCGCGAGCGCCCGTCTGACACTTCGGGCAGTGCCGATTTCTACACGAGTTGTAGGAGATGGCGCGATGTCCGCAGCGCGTGCACTCATCGAGATGTCCGCCGAGCATGGCCGTGCGACACCGCGCAATGGCCAGCAGCACTTTGACGTGCTTCCAGGTGATCCACTTACGGCTTCGTTCGATGAATGCGTCTCCCGCAGCGCGAACCAGATCGGCCACCTCGAGGGGTGGCCGGTCCATCTACTCGTCCTGTGGTGGCCGGTCTTTTAGCTCCAGGGAGTCCAGAGGACTCGCGGTCGCACTGAGGTGTCGTTCCGAGAGATGGAGGTAGATGGTGGTTTCTTCCAGATCGCGATGCCCTAGCAACATCTGGATGGTGCGCAGATCCGCGCCTGCTTCCAGTAGATGTGTGGCGAAGCAGTGCCTCAGCGTATGTGGGTGCACGTCTTTCTGGAGGCCCGCTTGCTGGGCGGCTTTCTGGCAAGCGTCCCAGACCACCTTGGTGGTGATCGGTGTATCACCGGTATGCCAGCGGTTGCCTGGAAACAGCCAGGCGCTGGGCTTGTGCCGTAATCCGCGCCAGTGCTCACGCAGTGCCTCGAGTAGTTTTGGGCTGAGCATCACATCCCGGTCTTTGCGTCCCTTGCCCCCCTGGACGTGAATCACCATGCGTTGGCTATCGATGTCGCTGACTTTCAGGTGGGTCAATTCAGCGCGTCGTACTCCGGTGGCGTAGAGGGTCATCAACAGAGTGCGATGAAAAGGAGTTAGAGCTGCGTTGATGAGTCGCGCGACTTCTTCCCGGCTGAGGATCGCAGGAAGGTGAAATGCTTTTTTCGGATAGGGCGTCTCCGCGATGCTCCAGGTTTTCTTGAGAGTTTTGATGTAGAAGAATCGCAGAGCTGCCAATCGTTGCGTAACCGTGCCCGGCGACAACTTGCGCTTCTTGAACAGCTCGGCCTGATATTCACGAATGTGTTCTGGACCCAAACAATCTGGAGAACGCTTGAATCGTCTTGAGAAATCTTCAACTGTGCGGATGTAACAGCGTGTGGTAGCCTCAGAATAATTACGACGCTCGAGTTCTTCGAGCATCATTTTGCGAAGTCGGGTCATGAGGACCTCCTTATGACCCGACAACTTACTTCAGCCGTTCGCCATAAACTGCTCCGTTCGCCTCACGCGAAGCGTCCGCCGCACGGGCGGCTTCGTTCAAGTCGGCTTCTCTCCAGCGATTGACCGGTCACTGCTTGCGCGTTTGCATCCGGTAAAGCGCTAGCGTTTCTCGGTACTAATCTTAACCAGGCAGTCAAAAAAAACGCTTGACCTATACGTACCGGAATTGCGCACTTGGCGGCTTACCTCGAGGCGGTGCCACCATCCACTGGCAGGTCGATGCCAGTGATGAAACTGCTCTCCTTTGAAGCGAGGAATACGGCTGCCGACGCAATCTCATCTGCTGTTCCAAGTCGTCCCATTGGGATCATCTTCCGGAAGTACTCGCTTGTACCCTCGTCAGATTTTTTAGACCCGACATGGATCATGGGCGTCTCCGTCGGTCCGGGACTGATCACGTTCGCTCGAATGCCACGGCTGGCCAACTCCGCGGTCCAGCTCCGGACAAAGGAGACCAATGCTGCTTTTGTCGCCGAATACGGGCCGTAGTTCGGAATGCCCATCTGCCATGCGCCCGACCCAGAGAGGATGATCGATCCGTTGTCGGCGAGCAGCGGGAGCGCCTTCTGCACCGTAAAGTACGCACCCCGCGCGTTTAGGTTAAAGTGCTTGTCATAGGTTTCTGGCGTCGAATCTGCGAGTGAAACAGGATCAACGACGCCGGCATTTGCAAAGACGATATCGACGTGTCCCTTCACCTTTCGCACCACTTCGTAGAGGCGGTCAAGATCATCGAGTTTCGAGACATCTCCCTGAACGGCCGTTACATTCTTCCCGATCAGCGATACCGCCGCATCCAACTCGGCTTGACGACGCCCGGTGATAAACACATAGGCCCCTTCCTTCACGAAGCGCTTGGCCGTAGCCAAGCCGATCCCGCTATTGCCACCAGTGATTACGGCTACCTTCCCATCAAGTGCGCCCATTTCTTCTCCTTTGACGACCTGCTCTAGTCCGCGTCATTATGGAACACTCATTACCGATGTCGGGCAAGGCGTATCCGTTGCGTGATTTTGCGTTCTACTATCAAGAGTGGCGAGCAAACGTATGAAACCAGGGAATGGAAAGACGGGACGACCGATCAGTTTTGATAAGGACGCGGCGCTCGAGGCTGCAATGCTGCTTTTTTGGGAACGGGGCTATGAGGGCGCTTCGATGGCCGACCTTACCCATGCGATGGGCCTCAGTCCCTCAAGCATCTATGCGGCTTTCGGCGATAAGCAGAATCTGTTTGCACTGGCGGCAAAGCGCTATCTGGAGAATCCAGCACAATATGCCGCGAGGGCGCTGGCGGAGCCGACCCTAAAGGGTGTCATTCGTGCGCTTCTCGAGAACACGGTTGAGTTCCTGACCACTCCCGGTCATCCGCCGACCTGTATGTCCTTGGCGGGAGCGATGGGCTGCAGCGTAGACGCTACACCAGCGAGGGATCTCATGACGGAGATACGAAGACAGAATGAAGTCGCTATCAGGGAACGCTTTCTCAAAGCGCGGAAAAGCGGAGAGTTGCCGAAGAGCATCAATGTGGACGACTACACCAGGTATCTCTCATCGGTCCTCGCTGGTCTATCCATTCAGGCGGCGAATGGTTCGACGAAGGCAGAACTCAAGCGGACCGCCCAGATGGCTCTTCGGTATCTGGGTTACTGAGGCTTGTTGTGTCCGATAGTGAAATTCAAACCGACACAGGTGAGAAGATCGCCTTGCGAAACGGAGGCTTATCTTCTTATGTATTACGTCCAAGGTGAGGAGCGAAACCAAGGAGCATCGTTTCCTATGGCGTCGGACGACTAAGCGTGATGTTGTACGCGTTTCTGAGGAGGACGCACACTGTTCTCGCTTACCTTTTGTTCCTGGCGTTCATAGCGCATTTTGGAGCGATTTTGTTTCACACGCTCGTCGGAACTCGTTTGCGTTTGCTCTTGCCCATTGGAAGCGGCCTCCGCTGCCGCGGCGAAAAGCGTGATCCTGTCCTCTATCTCCTAACCGGTAGCGCGTTTCGCGTTACTAAACACGACGTCATAAGTAATTGCGCATTAGATCGATGTATGTTCTTCTAGTGGAATGAAACCACTAACGATTGCGGACTCCGCAACCATCATTCTGGGATTACAAGATGAAATTCGACGAACCGAGGAATCACGCTATGACCATCGGCTTCACGGCGTGCTGCTGGTGGCTCATGGTATGACGTGTCCGGAAGTGGCGGCGCTGTTAGGAGACGCACCGAGAACCGTCGAGTATTGGATTCGCGGGTTCGAGGAGAAAGGCCTAGCCGCCTTGCGTGAGGGGGAACGGTCGGGGCGGCCGAGACGCCTGAGCGAGAAGCATCTTCGAGGAATCAACGCCGCTCTTCGGCGGATGCCGCGAGAGCTAGGCTTGAGCGGAAATCTATGGGACGGCAAGACGCTGGCGGCCTGGATCGAGCGGGAGTACGGGATCGACTTGGGCGTACGGCAATGCCAGCGTCTGTTTCGGCGGTTGGGTTTTCGGCTACGCAAGCCTCGTGCCGCGATTGCGCAAGCCGATCCCGAACGGCAGAAGGTGCATAAAAAAAACTCCAAGGGCTGATGGAAGATGCTGCGGTCGACCTCTGGGCTACGGACGAAGTACACTTCCAGCAGCACGGCTCGCGTTGTCGCATGTGGGTGCCCCCGGAAACCAAGGACCCCGTGCTGCTGCATCATCCGACACGGCGCAGTGTGGGATACTTCGGTGCCGTACGGTTGCGGGATGGAAAGTTTCAGTTTTCTAGGGAAACGGGTAAATTTAACGCGGTGACCTTCTTTGCCTTTCTGAAAGGGCTACGGCGCACCAGTATTCGAACGGGGCGCCGCGTGGTGGTCATCACGGACAATGCCAGATACCATCACGCGCGGCTTCACAAAGAATGGAGAGCGTCACACGTTGAGGACTTTGTGCTGGATTACTTGCCGCCCTACAGCCCCGAACTGAATCCGATTGAACGGGTCTGGAAGCTGACGCGCCGTCAATGCTTGCACAACCGATATTTTCCTGTACTGGAGGAGGTCGTCGCTGTCGTCGAGACGCAGTTTAAAAACTGGCGTAACGGAAACGAAACCCTCCGCCGTCTATGCGCAATAACTTAAGACGCTGTGTTTAATTTGGGACTACACCGCTCATGTTAGACTCCGCCGCATGACCATACTGGAGTGGCTGCTTGATTCGGACCCCGCGATTCGCTGGCAGGTGTTTCGCGACCTTGTCCATGCGCCAGAAGAGGTCTCCGCAGCCGAGCGTGCACGGACGGCTATCGAGGGCTGGGGGGCCAGACTGCTGGCGTTGCAAGGCGAGGATGGCCAGTGGGCTGGGGGCGCATGTTTCCCGGCACGTAGCTTCAACTGGCGCGACGAGAACCAAGGCCAGCCTTGGATCTCCACACTGCCAACACTCCAACTACTGCATGATTTCGGAATCGACCCGAGCTCTGAGCGGGTCCGCTGGGCGGTGGAAATGGTCAGGGATCACTGCCGTTGGGAGCACGCTGGGCAGCCGTTCTTCAGCGGCGAGGTCGAGCCGTGCATCAACGGCAGGACAGTCACCTTGGGTATCTATTTTGGTCAAGATATGGATGGCCTGGTCGCTCGCCTGCTTGGGGAGCAGCTTGAAGACGGCGGGTGGAACTGCGAGGTGGAAAATGGCTCCGTCCGCTCATCGTTCGCGACCACGATCAATGTTTTGGAAGGTCTGTTGGCTCACGAGCGCGCAACCGGAGGCTTTTCGGAATCCATCGCGGCGCGGCACCGGGGGCAAGAGTATCTCCTCGAACGAAGACTTTTTCGACGTAAGAGCACAGGTGAAGTCGTGAACCCCGCCTGGCTGCAATTTTCGTTTCCCACTCGTTGGCACTACGACGTTCTGCGGGCCCTCGAATATTTTCGCTCGGTCGGGAACCCTCCTGACTCTCGTATAGACGAAGCGATCCATCTGATGCGATCCAAGCAGCAGCCCGGTGGTACTTGGCTGTTGGAGAATACACATGCCGGCAAGGTCCAGTTTGAACTCGAGGAGGGTGACAACGAGCCTAGCCGATGGAATACGCTCCGGGCTCTGCGTGTCCTCAACTGGTACGACAAATCCGCTACCTGAGTCGCGGTTCCGTTTCGCAAACATGCAGGCATAGGTCTTCTTAATCAGCTTCTCTCCAGCGATTGATCGGTCACTGCTTGAATGCAAATTGCTACAGCCGACGACGTCCGCGGGATGTTGCCAAACAAGCAAACAGACGATGCATGTGATGGTGCTCTTGAAGGCTAGTGTCCATACTCTGGGAGACAACGTCTCGAGCAGTGCCCGGAGTCTTGCCTGCAAAGCTTGGTGAGCGTGCGCAACAGGCGACCAGCGTGGTTGCCCGGACGCCTTGGCGCATGTGTTCCATAAGCGGAATAGCAGTTGCACTGAGGAAGCCGTCGAGCAGGCCCTGCACACAGGCGCTGCCCCCGGGCTCGCGGCACTTCGATGCCGGCCGTTAGGCCGGCATC
Source organism: Candidatus Acidiferrales bacterium (assembly GCA_963790355.1). Classification (GTDB taxonomy): domain Bacteria; phylum Acidobacteriota; class Terriglobia; order Acidiferrales; family UBA7541; genus Acidiferrum. Next base: position 1,318,681 of record CAWBOF010000004.1, on the reverse strand, counting down.
GCCAAAAACGCGCGCACCTCAACCGGCGCCCGGCAAGCGATGACAGCCTTGCGCCCCCACGCCAGTGCCTCGTCCATGTCAGCAGCTTCCAGTATCCAAAAACCGCCTACGTGCTCTTTGGCTTCGAGATACGGCCCGTCGGTGATGACAACTTCACCCTCCGGCTGCCGTCGCAGCGACTTCGCGCTGCTGGGGGCGCTGAGGCCGCCGGCGAAGAACCTGGCGCCAGCAGCTTCCATCTCTTCGTTGAGCACATCGATATCGCGGACCATCGCTTCGCCCTCTGTGGACGGGTCGTAGTTGTCGGGGTGGTGAATCGCAACCAAATACTGCGCCATAATGTCTCCTTTTATCCTGTAACGATGTTCGAGCGGCCAATTGCCTCGCCTTCACTATAGCGACGAACGGCTTGACTGGAATTCGACAAATCCTTCAAAAATATTGCCTTCTTCCCCCATAGGAACCCTGCCCGCAAAGGCTCGTGGGCGTGCAGGTGCTAATGATGATGCTCCGCGACGGGGCCTTGGCGATATTCCGCCCCGTCTGACCAGCGTTGCACAAGAACCACGAACGAAGTCAGGTGCTCCACGATGTCGTTCACACCCAGGACAGGGGAACCCGGCAGATTTGCTCCCCAGATTGCGGGGTCGGTGTCCGAATAGAAAAACATGAGGTGGGGAGGCCAGTGGGGGGTGCTGTCGCCGGCGTATCCTTGCTTCGACATCATGTAGCACATCGCCGCGGATTCCATTGCCGGCAGTTCTTTTTTGGCGATGGCAGCAGTGACGGACTCGGTCATCTGAGCTTGCGTACGCCCCGCCAGTCCCCACTCGGTCTCTTTGGTGAGGTGCAGAAGGTAAGAACGTGCGGCTGGTGCATTCAGACACATGGGGACCCGTACCTTCGGATTCCAAAAGTCAGGATCAGGGGCGGACGTCCACGAACGCGCCACGATACACACGAAGCCGTTTTTGCCTTTGACCGCTGTTTCGAAACCATGGCGTCCAAGAACCTGTACCTCTGCTTCGCGTGCAATGGACTCCGGCGCCGCACTGCGCGCCAGGCCTATTTCTGCACCCCGATCCGCCATGAGGTATTGGTCGATCGGGGCCATCTTGGGATAAGGTGTCGTAGCATCCTGTGCCATCGCTTGGTACGCCGTACCGAGCACAACAAGCAGTGCGAAGCTTTTGATTGCGATTGCGCCAACCTTCTTTTTCCGCATCGTTTTCCTCCTGAGAGTGGGCCGAGCCGGCCGGCCTTCACTATCTCGACGAACGGCCGGACCGGAATTCGACAAATCGTCCAGGAAAGTTTGCCTCTTCCGCCGTTTAGCTGTGGCGGCTTAAGCGCGGCTCAAGCGTCTTGCTTCTTATTCGGTATCTGCTTTAGTTTTTCTGAAAGCAAATCTTGCTCTCGCCTGTTTTCCGTCATTGCGATGGCGCGCTGAATCTCTTCGCGAGCTTCGGCATATCGTCCCAGCTTCGCAAGCAGATCTCCCCTGACGCTCGGTAGCAGATGATACTTGGCCAGCGCTGGCTCGGCCGCGAAAGCATCGAGCGCGTGGAGTCCAGCAGCCGGTCCTTGTGCCATTCCGACTGCTACCGCGCGGTTCAGCGCCACGATCGGAGATGAGCCGATCTGAAGCAGGGCGTCGTAGAGAAGAACGATCCGCTCCCAGTCGGTCTCCGCTGCGGTGTTGGCTCGCGCGTGACAAGCAGCGATCGCCGCCTGCAGGGCGTAACTGTGGGCGCCGCCACCCAGCTTCTGCGCGCGATGGAGCGCAGCCATTCCTCGCTGAATCTGTGCATGGTCCCACAAAGAACGGTCCTGTTTCGACAAGAGAACGGCTGCTCCCGTTGGTCCGCGACGCGCTGCGGTACGCGACGCCTGCAACTCCATAAGCGCCAGGAGACCATGGACCTCTGACTCCTCGGGAAGCAGCTCCACCAGCATGCGTCCAAGGCGGAGTGCATCATCACAGAGTGCCGCCCGCATCCACTCCTCTCCAGTAGTTGCGGTGTATCCCTCGTTGAAGATCAGATAGACCACGGACAGCACGGATTCAAGCCGCTTTCTTAACTCGTCACCACGCGGAGTCTCAAAGGGAACATGAGCCTCGGACAGTGTCTTCTTGGCTCGAAAGATGCGTTGTCCTAAAGTTTTGTCTGGGACCAGGAAAGACCGGGCAATCTCGGCTGTTGTGAGGCCGCAGGCCAGGCGCAGCGTGAGCGCAACGCGCCCCTCGACGGCCAGCACCGGATGGCAGGCGGTAAAGATGAGGCGGAGGACGTCATCGTCAATGACCTGATCCAGAGCTTGATCCATTGCTTTACCGAGCTGCTGCTGTTGAAATTCAAGCTCTCGCGCAATCTCTCCATGTTTTTGCTCAAGCATCCGGCCACGACGTAGAGAGTCGATTGCGCGCCGCTTTGCCGCTGTCATCAGCCAGGCCGCAGGCTTTTCCGGAATGCCTTCTTCCGGCCACCGCTCGAGGGCCGCAACCAGAGCGTCCTGCGCGAGTTCCTCTGCAATGCCGATGTCGCGGGTAACGCGGGCAATTCCAGCGATGAGTCGCGTGGACTCGATCTTCCACACGGCCTCGATCGTTTTGTGAATGTCGCTCATGCGTTTTGAGCAGCCGCGTTCGGAAGCTCCTCGAAGCCTTCGGCTGCTTTCTGCACGTCTGCGGGGAAATCGCACCTCTCGCAAATCTGGCGCACTTCGATGATCTCCTTGTTGGCCATCGGTGCTCGCTTGGCCCACTCGATCGCTTCTTCCCGCGAGCGCACCTGGAGGATCCAGTAGCCTCCGATCACCTCTTTGGCCTCAGCGAACGGCCCATCTGTAACCGTTGCCTTGCCATCTGTGTAGGAAACACGCGCTCCGGTCGAAGGGGGGAGAAGCCCATCGAACCCGAGCAGTACGCCTGCTTTCTGCAGGTTCTTGTTGTACTCCATCATCTTGGCCACCGCCTCCGCGCCCGGGGCTGCGTCCGCAGCTGCCGTTTCATACCCCTTGGGGATCACCACCATCATGAAGCGCATCCATATCTCCTTACCAGCCAACATTGGCTGTTCTATTCATACGTCGAATATGTTGCGCCGATTTCTACCACTAACGATAGAAACTTCCGGCCCCGGGAGGGAGTTGCGCCCATTTGTGCCCGCCTCCTTAAACAGCTTGGTCACGCACCAGTGTCATCTGTGAGTTCAGCGACGAGTGAGAAATCACCTCCACGAATAGCGACTTTTCGTCCAAATCCGTGCAGCCGGTCGCTACCACTCTGTCGTGGTTTGTATTGTATGTTGCGCCGTGCGGAGAGTCCTGGTATCAGGAAACATCGTCAGATTTGGCGGAAAAGCCATACAGGGAGGTCGCTACTATGGGGAACACAAATACTCCCGATTTCACAAAGGGACTTCTGGTAGGTGATTTACAGAATGGCCGAATGATCCAAGGCAAAATCGGGGACGAGGACGTAATTCTAGCTCGCTATGCAGACGAATTCTTTGCCGTCGGAGCTGGTTGTACGCATTACCATAGTCCCCTCGCGGAAGGGTTGATTGTCGGCGATGAGCTGCGCTGTCCCCTACACCACGCCTGCTTCAGTCTTCGGACGGGCATGGCTCTGTGCGCTCCGGCATTTGACGCCATCCCTCGCTGGCGGGTAGAGCGCATTGGTGAAAGAATCTTTGTACGCGAAAAGCTTCCTGCACTTGCGCAGTACCCCGAAGCGGATACGAAAAAACCGGCCAACTCGCCGTCGTCGGTTGTGATCGTGGGCGGAGGTGCCGCTGGTCTCGCAGCGGCGGATATGCTGCGTCGCAAAGGTTACGACGGACCCGTAACGATGATTAGCGCCGACGATTCCGCCCCATACGACCGGCCCAACGTATCCAAAGACTATCTGCAAGAACCCTTACCGGACGAATGGATGATTCTGCGCGTTCCGGGCTTCTACAGAGAGCGGAGAATTGATCTCGTCCTCAATTCGCGAGTGCGATCACTCGGGCTGAGCCAAAAGCAGGTCCAACTGGAGGACGGTGGGACCTACCCCTTTGGTGCGCTTCTTCTTGCCACTGGCGCGGAAGTGATCAAGCTCCCGATTCCTGGTGCACGTGAATCTGACCTTTTCTACGTGCGCACCTGGTCGGATGCGCGCGCCATTCTCAAGAGAGTCGAAACCGCCAGGCAGGTCATTGTCGTGGGCGCGAGCTTTATTGGTTTGGAGGTTGCTGCCTCGCTTCGTTCGAGAGGTCTGGATGTGCATATCGTCGCCCCCGAGAACCAGCCGTTCGAGCGGACTCTGGGTGCGGAGGTAGGCGGGTTCTTCCGCGCGCTTCACGAATCGCGCGGCGTCATCTTTCACTTGGGGAAAACCGTGGCACGCATGGATGGGAATCGGGTGACATTAAGCGATGGCACGGAGCTGCAGGCGGACTTCCTCGTTTTAGGCGTGGGAGTGCGACCCGCGGTAACGCTTGCGGAACAAGCCGGTTTGAAAATCGACCGAGGGGTCGTTGTAGACGAGTACCTCGAAACCAGTGCTGCGGGAATCTTTGCGGCGGGAGACATTACGCGTTGGCCCGACCCTCATTCCGGTCAGCAGATCCGCGTTGAGCACTGGGTAGTCGCCGAGCGCCAGGGACAGGTCGCGGCACGAAACATTCTCGGTTACCGTGAGCGTTACGACGCTATCCCTTTCTTTTGGACGCAGCAATTTGACGTCTCGCTCAAATACGTTGGGCACGCCGAGCAATGGGATGCCATTGAAATCGACGGCAATCTGCAGGCGAACGATTGTGCCGTTCGCTACAAACAGGACGGCAAGACGATGGCGGTTGCCACGATAGGGCGAGATGTTCAAAGCCTGGAGCTCGAGGCTTCCATGGAAGCCCCGCTTAGAAAACTGCCTCGCGCAACCCACGGTTAGTCCAGGAACATCCGTTGCGAAGGGCAGTTGAATCCGATTGCGACCCAGGTGGGCGCAAAACCGGGTTCGCTTCTGATGATGTGTTTATTGTTCTTCAGCCTTCGTGGAGCAGTTCTATTTCTTCCGAGTTTGCCCGTAATCCAGGGGCTGCGATGCGAAGTCGAGTGGAAAGTCAGATTATTCCGGGTATCGCAGTAGGCGCAGCGAATCAAAAATTCGGTCCGTGTCAGCGACCAAGGACTGGCCAGTTGAGAGACCACTATATAGCCAAAATCCTTGTGTCCACCTATGTAATAGCGCTCTCCCAGCCGTCGGCTACTGGACTCCAGCTCCACCCCAATTCCCGGGTTACCGTCCGACGAGATTTCCAACATTCGGCTGACTCAATTCGGCTGACTCAGCTTCGAGAGGAATGCTTGCACGGCACGCAAGCACTCCGTTTCGTTTGATAGAAAGAGGAAATGATTTCCATTGGGGATGGTGATGACATGGGCCGTGGGAACTCCACTTTCAACTGATTTTTCCTGCCTCTCTGTCATAGCTCCTAAAGTAGTGGAATACGCCTTTGCATCGGACCGCACGGACGCATCGGCACTTGACTCAACCCAGGTTCCCAGGCTGTGTGGATTCGCGAAAATGAAAAGGGAGGGAACGGGAACCCTAGTGTACTTTTGCCCCCCGGAGATCAACTTCATGAGCATGGCGCCTCCGGGTGGGTCGCGAAAATTCCCGACGGTTCCGTCTGGATTCGTTTGCCTCTCCTCGCGAAGCTCTCCTTCTGGAAATTCGAATCCGTTCACGCGGTCATCGTACCTCTGCAACGACTTGAAGCTGACCAAATCGGCTCCACCCGGGGGTGGAGGTTGAGGTGCCTGCAGCTTCATCATGTCCAAAACTGAAGCTCCCTTGCCGTCATCGAATGCGTAGGAATAGCCAGCCTCGAGGTACACAACACCCGCGACCCGATCTGGATACCGATTTGCCATCCAACTTAATTCGGCGCCGGCGATAGAGTGTCCGACTAAGATCGGCTTGTCGAGTTTGAGTGTATCGATTACGGCGAGAACGTCCTCGCCCAACCGCTCACCTACGTTCTCCACGTCCGCATAGCCGGAAGCACCGAATCCGCGCCGCGTTATCCCGTAAACGTGATCGTGAGTTGTGAGCTTAGGTGCGAAGTCGTCAAAGACATGCGCAGTGTCTCCACCTCCTGCCAGCAGCACCACTGCTCTCCCTGAACCGCCCCAGTCCAGCACTTCCAGCCGAACCCCGCCGCCAACAGATACGAACCGGACCGCATGAGGTGAAGGATCCGTCCACGGAGTGCCGCTTTGCGAATGAAGCGGCAATATGAAGGAAATCATCAAAGCAATGCCAGCGCACAGGAATTGGCGTCGAATCATGGGAGTGCCGGCATCCATCACCAATCAGGTACGCGCGAAACTTTCGGAAAGTTCCCTCTTTTTTGTTTTATGGTCACAGAATCGACACTTGTGGGGCATCGGTGATATGCCGAGAGATCATTCGGCCTTGGGGGTGAATCGGCCACCCGGAAGTAACGGCCGCAAAACCCAGGAGCCACTTGAATCGAGCGCCATTGTGGGAGCCGTGGCAATCGTGGCACGGCTGATTTTTTCGGTTCCGTTTTGCCTGCTCACATAGCTCGGCCGATACGGCACCGATCTTCCCGGTTCAGTAAGCCAGCCTTTTTCTGCCGCTCATTTTTCTGGGCACTGCTTCGGGCTAATTCCTGCGTCCTGCAGCTTCGCGTCTTCTGCTTTCCCGGTTCCGCCCTTACACCCTCGGGTTCCCTCCCATAAAGCAGCCGCTCGCCTTGGAAGCAGGAGCCCTCGCTTTTGGGTGCCCCAAGAAAATGGGGCAGAAAAAGGAGAAAATTCAGTCATGGCTTACCTTAACTCAATAACTCTCGTCGGGTTCGTTGGTTCTGACCCGGAGCAACGTCAAGCGAAAGGCAACGGTTCGAAATTCACCGTGTTCTCCGTCGCCACACAGCGCTCTTGGAAGAACGCAGATGACGAATGGAGCTGAAAACCGAGTGGCATCGTGTCGTTGTTGTATGGAATCAAGCCTCAGGGCAAGTTCGCACACCCTTACACGGGCCAAGCCTGAGACAGAGGTACCTCTGTCGTTATCCTCTCCTCTTGACATTCAGTAGGAGTGGTGTATGCTCCCCTTGATCCTCAAGGGGAGTGCGTTTATGTCGGACAACTCGAGTGACCTCGTACAAGGCACTCTAGATATGCTCATTCTGAAAACGTTGGCTCTGGAACCGATGCACGGATGGGGCGTCGCTGTCCGCATTGAGCAGATCAGCAAGGGCGTGTTCCGCGTCAATGCGGGTTCCTTGTTTGTTGCCTTCCAGCGGTTGCAACGAACTGGACTGATCAAGAGCGAATGGAAAGCCACCGAGAATAACAGGCGCGCCAAGTATTACGTACTGACGGAGCAGGGGCGAAAAAAGCTCAGCAGCGAAACGCGCGAATGGGAAAGACAAGTGGCGGCGATCGCCAGAATTCTGGAGGCGTCGTAAGACCGCCATGTCTTTGCTACACAACATCGCCAGCGGACTTCGATCGCTATTCCGAAAGAAGCAGGACGAACGTGAGTTGGATGAGGAGTTGCGCGGATTCCTGGAAAGTGCGATCGAGGAAAAGATGAAGCGAGGGATGAGCCGCGAGGAGGCGGCTCGCGCGGTGCGATTGGAGCGGGGAAACTTGGAGGTCACGAAGGAAGCGGTACGCGATTCCCGTTGGGAATCTTTCCTAGAAATATCTTGGCAGGATTTCCGCTTCGCCGCGCGGACGTTGCGCAAGAATCCGGGCTTCGCGGCGGTAGCGGTGCTGACGCTGGCGCTCGGCATCGGCGCGGATACGGCGCTTTTCTCGATTGTTAATGGTGTTTTGCTGAACCCACTTCCCTACCCCAATCCGGAACAACTGGTGGAAGTGGCGGCAAAAGCGCCGCCCTTTTCCGAAAGCTCGTCTTCGTATCCGAATTTTCTGGACTGGGTGAGGGAAAATCACACCTTTGATGCCCTGGCAGGTTATCGAGCGAACAATCTGAATCTGACGGGTTCGGGCGAGGCGCAGCATCTTTTAGGGATGCAGGTTTCGGCCAGCTTCTTTAGCCTGCTGGGCGTACAGCCGTTCCTTGGGCGAAATTTCAGACCGGAAGACGATCAGCGGGGCGCGGCGCGCGTGGCGATGCTCAGCTATGGACTGTGGAAGAGCAAATTCGCCAGCTCACGCGACATTCTCGGGAAGACTTTGATTCTCAACGGCAAGGTCCATACCGTCGTCGGCGTGCTGCCGGCGAATTTTTACTTTTGCTGCGAGGCGTTTAATTTTCACCTTGGCGACGTGTATCTTCCCATCGGGGTTTGGGACAACCCGGCCATGTTGGAGCGCAGCGATCATATGGGGATTTACGCGGTTGGGCGAATGAAGCCGGGCGTAACCGTGGAGCAAGCCCGCGCGGACATGGACAGCGTGGCCGAGGTGCTTGCATCCGAGTATCCGGATATCGACAAAAACGAAGGGGTTTGGATCATGCCGCTGAAACAACGCATGGTGCAAGACGTGAAGTTGATGCTGTTTGTGCTGCTGGCGGCTGTGGGGTTTGTGTTGCTGATCGCGTGCGCGAACGTGGCGAATCTGCTTTTGGCGCGCTCGACGGGACGCGCTAAAGAGCTGGCGATTCGCCTGGCGATGGGAGCGACGCGAGGGCGGATCGTGCGGCAACTGCTGACGGAAAGTTTGCTGCTGTCGATTTCCGGGGGCGGGCTGGGATTGTTGTTTGCCTGGTGGGGAACGCGAGCCGGCCTGAAGGTTCTGCCGGAAGCATTGCCGCGCGCGAACGATGTGCACATAGACCCGCGCGTGCTGTTGTTCACGCTAGTTGCATCGATTTTTGCCGGCGTGCTGTTCGGGCTTGCGCCCGCGCTGAAAACTTCCCGTTTGGACTTGCAGAAGCCGTTGAAGGAAGCGGGCCGCGGCGCAAGCGTGGCACGGCACCGCACGCAAACGGCGTTTGTGGTGTTCGAACTGGCGCTGGCGGCCGTGCTGCTGATCGGCGCGGGGCTGACCGTTCGCACACTCGCGGCGCTGTGGAGCATCAATCCCGGATTCAACCCGAGAAACGTTTTGACCTTTACGGTTTCCGTGCCGGCTTCCAAAGAGAAAGAAACACCGGAAGAGATTCGCACGAATCTTCGGCGGCTTACCGCGACGCTCGCGGCGGTTCCCGGAGTGCAAGCCGCATCGACAACGGATGGCGCGCAGCCCATGAGCGGGGACGACGAGTGGCCGCTTTGGATCGAAGGCAGACCAAAGCCGCAATCGAGAGACGAAATGGTAAGCGCGCTCTCCTATATCGTCGATCCCGGCTACTGGAAGGTCATGGAAATTCCGCTGGTGCGCGGAAGGCTTTTGAACGGGCAGGACGATGCGCGCTCGCGGCCGGTGTGCGTCATCGACGAACATTTTGCGGCGGAATATTTTCCGAAGGAGAATCCCATCGGCCAGCGGCTCAATATTGACGGCGCCGACCAGCAATACGAAATCGTCGGCGTGGTTGGGCATGTCAACCAGTGGGGGCTCGATTCCGACTTGAACGGCCCGGTGAAAGCGCAGTTCTATTCGCTTGTGCAGCAATTTCCGGACAAATGGATGAGTTCGCCTTCGTTCAGCAATCATGCCTTTGTCGTGCGGACTTCGGGAGCGGACTATCCGGGCGCGAATGCAATTCACAAGGCTCTACAGGATATGAACAGCGCGCAGGTGGCGTTCGATTTCGAGTCGATGGAGGAGATTGTTTCCGATTCGCTTGCGGCTCGCCGATTCACGATGATTTTGCTGGCGGTGTTCGCAGGCATGGCGGTGTTGCTGGCAAGCATCGGCATTTATGGGGTGGTTTCCTATGTGGTGGGACAGCGCACGCATGAGATTGGGATTCGCATGGCGCTAGGAGCGAAACGAAGTAATGTCTTGCTGATGGTGATCGGCCAAGCGGGCAAAATGGTCGCGCTGGGTGTCGTTGCGGGGCTGATTGCGTCGCTTGGATTGACTCGATTGTTGGCCGGCATGCTTGTGGGCGTGAACGCTTACGATCTGCCGACTTTTCTCGGCGTTGCGATCGTGTTGCCGCTTGTGGCGCTGCTGGCTTGCTACGTTCCGGCGCGGCGGGCGTCGCGGGTTGATCCTGTGGTTGCGCTGCGTTACGAGTGAGGGCTCATGTCCGTGTTGCGAAGCTTAATCGATGGGTTGCGGTCGCTGTTGCGAAGGAAACGCGGGGAGCGGGAGTTAGAGGAAGAGTTAGGCGGCTTCATCGAGATGGCGGCCGAGGAAAAGATTAAGCAAGGGATGAGCCGCAAGGATGCGCTTCGAGTCGTGCGTTTGGAGCGCGGCAGCCTCGAACTCACGAAGGAAGTCGTGCGCGACGCCCGCTGGGAATCTTTCGTCGAAACCTGCTGGCAGGATTTGCGCTTCGGCTGGCGCATGTTGCGCAAATCGCCGGGCTTCACAACGGTCGTCGTGCTTTCCCTCGCCCTGGGCATCGGCGCCAACACGGCCATCTTCACCCTCATCGACGCGATTTTGTACAAGATGTTGCCCGTGAAGAATCCGCAGGGGCTTGCGTTGCTTCAATGGTGGGTCCCTCGAGAGCGCGGCCTGGGTGACGTCTGGTATGACGGGAGTTCTTGGCCTGTAAACAATAAAGAGGTCGGCTTCTCCTTTTCCTATCCAGCCTTTCAGCAACTTCGCGCGCGCAATCAGGTCTTATCGGACGTTTTTGCCTTCGCTGACCTTGGCGGCGACGTGAACGTTATAGCGGATGGCCACCCCGGTCTGGCGCGCGCTCAGATGGCTAGCGGCAGCATCTTCACCACGCTTGGCGTTCGGTCCGTTGCCGGCAGGCTGTTCGCCGAGGGCGATGATACTCCTGGCGTACCGCCGGCGTGCGTCATAAGCGATGGTTACTGGAAGCGTCGTTTCGGGGCACGGACCGACATTGCCGGCAAGAACGTCGTCATCGCCGGAGTTCCCTTCAACATTGTTGGTGTGACCGAACCCAACTTTTTCGGCTTGACGCCTGGTTCGAATATCGACGTCTGGGTGCCGCTCTCCACACAGCCGCTCGTTGAGCCCAATCTGGATCCTAAAGTCTCGATGTTTACCGCCACCGATCACTGGTGGGTCCAGATCATGGGGCGTCTGAAACCGGGAGTCTCTCGCGCGCAGGCTGCGGCGGCTCTCGACGTCATTTTCAAGCCCGCTGCAACCGAGGCCATTCCGTCACGGCGGGGTGAACCGACGGTTGTTCCTTCGCTCGAACTTGGCCGCGCGGGACAAGGATTCGGCTGGCTTCGTAAGCAGTTTTTGCGCCCACTCTTTATCCTCATGGGCTTGGTCAGTCTGGTCTTGCTGATCGCTTGCGCCAACGTTGCGAACCTGCTCCTTGCGCGAGCCTCTTCGCGCGGAAGAGAAATCAGTTTGCGTCTTTCGCTAGGTGCTTCCCGAGGGCGTCTCATTCGCCAGTTACTCACCGAGAGCATTGCCCTGGCGTTCCTGGGTGGTGCTGTGGGTTGTCTTTTTGCCTATTGGGGCACTGGCCTGCTCATCTCACTCATCTCCTCCACAGGTAACACCGTTTCGTTGAATGTTAGTCCGGACTTGCGCGTCGTCGGTTTCACTACCGGGGCTTGTCTTTTTGCGGCCATCCTCTTCGGACTGGCCCCGGCTTGGCGCTCCGCTCGCACGGACCTGCTGCCCGGCTTGAAGCAAAGCCCCCGAACCCTCTCCACGGCGGGCCTGCGCCTGGGTTTGGGCAAGGCGCTGGTGGTCTCCCAGGTCGTCCTTTCGCTCGTTCTCCTGTTCGGAGCGGGTCTTTTCGTGCGCACTTTGGTGAAGCTCAGGAATGTGGACACCGGTTTCGATACGCGTAACGTGCTGCTGTTTGGGCTGAATCCCACAAAGAGCGGGTACAAAGAAGCGGCGCTCAACGATTTTTTCTTCCGCGTCTGCCAGCGCCTTAGCACATTGCCCGGCGTTGAATCTGCAACGGCTTCTTTTCATGCGCCGATCAATGATGGCAGGCGGGGCAACACCCTCCGAGTATCAGGTCTCACGCTCTCACCAGATCAGATGAGCGTCGCCGTAATGCCTGCTGGACCGCGGTTTTTTGCGACCATGAAGATTCCTTTACTTCGCGGCCGTGACTTCAACGAACATGACACCGAACGAGCTCCCAAAGCAGCTGTCGTAAACCAGGCATTTGTGAAGCGCTACTTTCCGGACCGGGATCCAATGGGTCAGCACATCGGTTTCGACTCAGACGCCGCAAATCAGGACATGGAAATCGTCGGCATCGCGCGCGACGCCAAGTACGGGTCGCTGCGCGACGAGACTCCCGCCACGGTCTATCGTCCGTTCGCACAGGAAAGTGAAGTCCCTTATTTGTTTTTCGAATTGCGCACAGCAGCCGATCCTCTCGCACTGGTACCCGCGGCGCGCGCCGCGGTGGCCTCAGTTGACCGCGACGTTCCTCTCTTCGGCATCGAAACAGAAACTCAGCAGATTGATGACGCACTCCTTCAGGAGCGCCTCTTCGCCAAGCTCGCTGGCTTTTTCGGCCTAGTAGCGTTGCTGCTCGCTTCTGTCGGACTCTACGGCATTTTGTCCTACGCTGTTGCGCGCCGGACTTCGGAGATCGGCATTCGCATGGCCCTGGGTGCGCAACCCGCCAACATTCTTCGCATGGTCCTGCGCGAGATCCTCCTGCTGGTCCTCTCGGGAGTTCTCATCGGCATTCCGGCTTCGTTCGCAGCGACGCGATTCGCCTCCAGCGTCATTTTCGATTTGCTGTTTGGCATCAAAGCAAACGACGTTTCCACTATGGTCCTCGCGACAATACTGTTGATGGTCGTCGCTATTTTCGCCGGCTTTCTACCCGCGCGGCGGGCGATGCGCGTCGATCCCATGGTGGCCTTGCGCTACGAATAGTTCGCACCGATTGTCTGATCCAAGTCGGCTCCCGCTCTCGATTCTTACTGCGCAAGTAAACCGTACTTTTTCTGCCGCTCATTCTTCTGGGCACTGCGTCAGGCTAATTTCTGCGTCCAGCAGCTTCACGGCTTCTGCTTTCCCGGTTCCGCCCTTACACCCTTGGGTTCCCTCCCATAAAGCAGCCGCTCGCTTTCGAAGCAGAAGCCCTCGCTTCTGGGTGCCCCAGAAAATGGGGCAGAAAAAGGAGACATTTTCATGTCCTACTCTAACTCTCGTCGGGTTCGTTGGTTCCGACTCGGAGCAACGCTCAACGGGCAGCAACGGTTCGACGTTCACCGTGCTCTCTGTCGCCACGCAGCGCTCCTGGAAGAACGACGACGACGAGTGGAGCTCCAAAACGGACTGGCACCGGGTGGTCTTTCGGTCGCGGGGGCCACTTGTCCGTAATTGATTGCTACTCGTCGTGCTCGGGGTTATGCCTAAGAATGGGTTCGGTCGGTTCGGTGACTCTCTTCTATCGCCGGCATGTCGCAACTCCCAGAAAAGACATTCGCTACGGGATGGCGATGCCAGGGGCAGTGATTACTGGAACAGCCTCCATCCCTCCCTTGGCGCGTTCTGCATGCACAATGGCGCGTTCTGCATGGCGCTTCAGGCGGCAACGGCCTACATTAGAATCATGTACAAAGCCAAAGCGTATTCCTCTGCAAGCGCCACATCCCCTCTGACCCGAACGACGATCTCGCGGCGCGATCCCACAGAACAGGACGTGCAGATTGAGATTCTCTTCTGCGGAATCTGCCACTCCGATTTACATGCGACCAGGAACGAGTGGAGCGAGTTCATGTCGACGACCTATCCGATCGTGCCGGGTCATGAGATCGTTGGACGCGTCAGGAAAGTCGGCTCAGCTGTGACCAAGTTCAAGCCCGGCGATCTCGTCGCGGTCGGCTGCCTCGTGGATTCCGACGGCACCTGTACCGAATGCAGAGCGGGGTTTGAAAACTTCTGCCCGAACCTTACTTTGACATTCGGTATGCCGGACAAGCATTTGGGAGGAGTAACGTACGGCGGCTACTCCGACAGCATCGTTGTGGACCAGAGATTCGTGCTGCGGATCCCCTCGAATTTGAACCTGGCGGCGGCTGCGCCTCTGCTCTGCGCAGGAATTACAACGTACTCGCCGATGCGCCGGTGGAAAGTTGGCAAGGACAAGAAGGTTGGTGTCGTAGGACTCGGCGGACTCGGTCACATGGGAGTAAAGTTCGCACGGGCGTTCGGCGCTTACGTGGTCGTTTTCACAACTTCTCCCAACAAGAGAGAAGATGCACTTCGATTAGGCGCGCACGAAGTCGTAGTTTCGCGTAATGCCAACGAAATGCAAAAGCACGGCGCTAGCTTCGATTTCATTCTCGACGCGGTTTCAGCCGATCACGACATCAATGCCTATATCAACCTGCTCGCCCGCGACGGCAATCTAACGATCGTCGGCGCGCCTCCGAAGCCTCTCGGCGTGGTTGCCTTTGCTCTGATTATGCGCAATCGTAATTTCTCCGGTTCGAACATTGGCGGCATCCGGGAAACCCAGGAGATGCTCGATTTCTGCGGACAACACAACATCACTGCCGATGTGGAAGTTATCCCCATCCAGAAGATCAACACAGCTTACGAAAGACTGCTCAAGTCAGATGTGAAATACAGATTCTCCATTGACATGGCCTTTCTGAAATTGGGGTAGACCAATGAATAAGCGCCTTCGCTTCTCTGGAAGCACATTTTCGAAATTGGAAGAGCATGGGGTTTCAGCCTCTGCGGTCCTGCGCAGGGCCGGCCTACCGCAGGAATATGCGAAACAGCCACGGGTACTCCTCAAGACTGAGGAACTCTTCGCACTCTGGCGTGCCATTGGTGAGGTCAGCACAAATCCCGCCATCGGCCTCCTGCTCGGCACGGAGGCAAAAACGGAACGGTTTCACCCCATCGGCCTTGCGGCTCTTTCTTCGGAGAACTTCGGTGCGGCCATGGGCCAAATGGCTCGCTACAAACAACTCACCTGTCCGGAAGAGATCATTCAGAACAAGGACGACAAAGAGTGGAGCATTCAGTTCCGCTGGCTTCTCGCGGATGAACTCGAGCCTAGGGTAATGATTGAATGCGCGTTCGCATGGGTCCTCTCGATAGTGCGCCACGGTACGGGCACGCGGCTGTCGCCCCTTCGCGTCGAGTTCGTCGAAGCCCGCTCGAACGTAAAAGCGATGGAGCGCCACTTCGGTTGCCCCGTCCGTTGTGGGTGCCCTCGCAACGCAATTGTGTTTCGCGCCGCCGACGCCGAGCGTAAGTTTGTGACTCGCAATGCCGAGCTTCTGGGACTGCTCGCACCGCAGTTTGAAAAAGAGCTGGAGCAGGAGAACGCTGACGAAAATTTCATTGAGCGGGTCAGATCGGCGATAGAACAAAAACTTACCGGGCGACGGCCCACGATTGAAGACATCGCTGACGCGTTACACATCAGTTCTCGTACTCTGCAAAGAAGACTCCAAGAGGAAGGCTCCAGCTTCCAGCGGGTTTTAGAAGACGCTCGTCACCAACTCGCACGCCGCTTCCTCAATAATTCGGTCCTCGAATTGAATGAAGCTGCTTACCTTCTCGGATATGAGGACGGGAACTCCTTCGTTCGCGCCTTCCGCAGTTGGGAAGGGGTTCCACCCGCTCGGTGGCGCGAGATGCAACGGGCAAGCGCGGTATCGTAAAGATCCAATCTGGAAAAACGAAGCAAACTAAGAGGAGAAGTTATGAAAAAGCGCAAATTGGGAAAAAGCAATCTGGAGGTGTCCGCCATCGGCCTTGGCTGTATGGGGTTGAGCTTCGGTTACGGGCCCGCCACCGAGAGGCAACAAGCGATCACGCTCATCCGGACAGCATTCGATCGCGGTGTAACATTTTTTGATACGGCCGAGGCTTATGGTCCGTTCCTGAACGAAGAAGTCGTGGGCCAGGCCGTTGAGCCTTTCCGCAAGAAGGTGGTGATTGCCACCAAGTTTGGCTTCCAGGATGGGGACTCGAAGAAAGGGCTGGACAGCCGACCGGAGCGTATCCGCGAAGTGGCGGATGCAGCTTTGAAGCGCCTTAGGACCGACGTCATTGATCTGTTCTACCAGCATCGCGTTGATCCGAAGGTCCCGATGGAGGACGTCGCCGGCACCGTGAAAGAGTTAATTGCGCAAGGCAAAGTGAAACACTTCGGAATGTCTGAGGCTGGCGTCGAGTCGATCCGCCGTGCCCACGCGGTTCAGCCCGTCGCGGCCCTTCAGAGCGAGTACTCACTCTGGTGGCGAGAGCCGGAGCACGAGATTCTGCCGACGCTTGAGGAACTCGGAATCGGCTTTGTGCCGTTCAGTCCGTTAGGAAAGGGCTTCCTCACCGGTGCGATCGATGAGAACACGAAATTCGATAGCACGGACTTCCGCAATATCGTTCCCCGTTTCAACGAGGAGAACCGCAAAACGAACCAAGTCCTAGTGAATGTGCTCGGCGAGATCGCGGCAAAAAAGAAGGCCACATCGGCGCAAATCGCGATTGCCTGGCTACTTGCTCAGAAACCGTGGATCGTTCCGATTCCCGGCACGACGAAGTTGCATCGGCTGGAGGAGAATCTGGGCGCGGCAAACATCGAATTGTCCGATAGCGATCTCCGCGATATCGCTGCAGCTGTTTCGAAGATCTCTGTGCAAGGCGATCGATACCCGGCGCATCTGCAGCAGCGAGTTAATCGCTGAGCTAGGGGCGCTGCTCCAGGGCGGCGCCTCGTCACTGAATTTGTTTTGGAGTACCGAGGGCCTCGATATGGCACCAAACGAGAGAGCGCAAAAGACACACGATGAACTGTTTCCGGGTCACGTTTCCACGCTCGCGGTAACGGACCCGGAGCTGATTGAAGTCTTCGACAACTTCGCCTTTGATGAAGTGCTCAGTCACGGCAGTCTCGATGCTCGAACGCGCCTGATGGTGCAGCTCGCATCCATGATTGCGTCGCAGGCCCTGCGGGAGTACCGCGTGATGATTCGACCGGCGCTCACCGTCGGCGTCACACCGATCGAAATCAAGGAAATCGTCTACCAGGCAGTTCCCTATGTGGGAATGGCCAAAGTGTTGGACTTCATCCACGCAACCAACGAAGTTCTAAAGGAAAATGGAGTCGAGTTTCCACTGCCGGGCCAGTCTAGGACCACGCCGGAAGATCGCGCCGAAAAGGGTCTTGCCATCCAGAAGCAAATCATCGGCGACAGTGTTGTCGAGAAGCTTTATGCATCGGCACCTGACGATCAGAAGCACATTCAACGCTTTCTTTCCGCTAACTGCTTCGGCGACCACCTCGCTCGTTCAGGGGTTGCTATACCCACACGCGAACTGCTGACGTTCAGCATGCTGGTCTCCCTTGGCGGATGTGACCCGCAGGTAAGAGGTCATGTCGCTGCTAACCTTCACGTGGGCAATAGCCGCGCCAAACTGATTGATGTCCTCACACAATTATTGCCTTTCATCGGCTATCCCCGAACGCTTAATGGGCTGCGAGCCGTTGATGAAGTTACCTCGCCCGAATCGAAAAGATCGTAAGGACGGGGGGATGAGCGAGCTCCGGAAGACGTTGAAGTTACGGAAATTTTTCTTTCGCTCAAACAGAGCGCTTGCACCGCGCTTTTATCCCGTTCTTATGCCAACGGTGTCGAGAACCGTCGGGCCATAAATGAAAACAGAGCACGAAGTTTTAGCAAAGAGCAGCGAGCATCCATCGGGTTCTTGCCCATATGGTGGATGGCCAGACGCGACAGTTTCGCTTGCGTGGGTTCCTTTGTTTTGTACATTGTTAAACCAAAAGTTAAGACTGTTTTTCGACAAGACCCACGTGCGCGAGCGATGCCCGGCATATAGTAGTGATTGCACCATCCAACAGACCGCGATAGTGTGGGAGCCCGCCTTCGATGGACTTTTTGAGGAGGGCTGGCCATGAAGGGTACTGCCCCTATTTCCTTTGCGGGTTCTCAACTCGCAGAGACGCGCCATGTTTGCGCGTTCTTTAACAGCGACGAGGAGGAATACCGCGTCCTGCTTCCATTTATTAGGGACGGATTCGAATGCCACCACAAAGCCGTTCACGTTGTTAACCCGCATCAACGAAGGGAACACCTCCAGAGGCTCGTCGCGGCAGGGATTGATCCCGCGGAAGCGGAGCGCACTGGCCAATTTGAGCTTCGGAGTAATAGTGAAACATACATCCGCGATGGCCGGTTTGATAAGGATCGAATGCTGCAAGCGTTCGAGCAAATTGCGAGCGGTAATGCTCCCGGAGGGTTTCCTCTCAGCCGCATCGTTTGTCGAATGGACTGGGCGGCTGAAGGACAATCCTACGTCAACGATCTCATTGAGTTTGAATCGCGAGTGAATCATGTGTGGGAACGGCACGAAGACGCGGTGATCTGCACATACCATCTAGGGAAGTTCGGCGGTGATACGGTAATCGACATCATGCGAACGCATCCGATGGTCATTATCGGCGGCATTCTGCAACGAAATCCGTTTTTCGTGCCTCCAGCCGAGTTCCTTCGAGAGTTCCGCGAACGACAAGCGGGACGGAGCGCATCAGTCTAAACAGGAAGTTGACATGGCCGCGCAACCTGAACGTTCCGCCGAAGAAATTCAGCGACTCCGGCGCTGCATTAGCGACGTAGTCAGCATCCTCGGACTTCCTGCGACATGGGCCGGAAGCGAGCCGTCGCGAATCGTTGGCGATTTGCTCGGTGCTCTTCTGAACCTACTCAGCCTGGATTTTGTTTATGCGCGGCTGCAGGACGCGGCGGGCACGGACCTGGAACTGGTACGGACGGCTGCAGAATGGGAACCGAAACCAGGAGCGCAAGCGATTGGCGAGATCCTGCGGCCATGGCTGCGAAATGACACGCAAAATTGGCCGCCGCCCGTGCGGGGCACTCTCGAAGGGCGGGAAATGTCGGTCGTTCCTTTGCAACTGGGAGTGCAGGGAGAAACGGGAATCGTTATTGCCGGCTCAAGTCGAGTCGATTTCCCGCAGCAAACCGAGAAACTTTTGTTGAGCGTGGCAGCGAATCAGGCTGCTGTCGGGTTGCAGGCATCAAGCCTCCTGAGCGCACAAAGGCGCGTCGCTAGCGAACTCGATCAGCGTGTCGCGCAACGAACTGCAGAGCTTGCCGCCAGCAACGAAGAACTCAGGAAGGAAATTGCTGAACGCAAGTCAGTAGAAAAGAGACTCCGTCAGGAAGAAACGGAACTTAAACACAGTGAAGCGTATAAGGCAGCGATTCTGGACTCGTCCCTTGACGGTATCGTGGCCATGGATCATGAGGGCCGTATCACTGAATTCAACCCGGCCGCGGAGCATGTCTTCGGCTTCAACAAACAGGACGTCGTGGGCAAGCATCTGGCGGATGTCCTTATTCCTCCATCGCTACGTGAAAAGCACCGTTTGGGATTTGCCCGTCTCCTTGCCACTGGCGAGTCGCGAGTACTCGGTCGACGAGTCGAGATGACAGCACTGTGTGCCGACGGAAGAGAAATCCCCGTCGAAATCGCGCTCACACGCATCCAGCATGAGGGACCTCCGTTCTTCACTGGCTTTCTGCGGGATATCACCGAACGCAAGCGGAACGAAGCTGACTTGCTTGAGACCCACGCGAAACTCGCACGGAGCGAGGAACGGTGGCGGTCCGTGTTTGAGAACTCAGCAATCGGGGTCGCACTGACCGACGTGAACGGCCGATTTATCGCGGCGAATCCGGTTTACGAGAACATGCTCGGATACACAGAACAAGAACTCGAACAACTTAGTTTCGTGGACATTACGGTTGAAGAGGATCGCAATCCCACTTTGCTGCTCATCAGCGAGCTTTTGCAAGGCAAACGTCGGCAGTTCCAGATCGAAAAGCAGTACCGCCGGAAGAACGGCAGCGCCGTGTGGGTGCGTAACAGTGTCTCTATGGTGTCCGGCACGGCGCGAGTGCCGCAATTTCTTATGAAGCTATCCGAGGACGTCACAGAGCAGCATGAAGCCAAGGTGGCCCTTGATAACGCCCGATCCGACCTTGCACATGTTTCTCGAGTTTCGACGCTGAGCGCGTTGACAGCATCGATCGCGCACGAGGTCAATCAACCGCTATCCGGCATTGTCACCAACGCCAGTACGTGCCTTCGGATGCTGGATGCCGATCCTCCGAATTTGGGAGGAGCCCGGGAAACCGCGAGACGGACGATTCGCGACGGCAATCGTGCTTCTGAAGTGATCACACGGCTGCGGGCGCTCTTCAGTAAGAAGAGCGCCGCATTTGAGTTGTTCGATTTGAACGAAGCGGCTAAGGAAGTGATTGCCCTCTCCGTGAGTGAGTTCGAGCGGAATAGGGTCATTCCACAGCTCGATCTCGCCGCCGGTCTGCCATCTGTCTTAGGAGATCGGATTCAGATTCAGCAAGTGATCCTGAATCTGATACGGAATGGCTCGGACGCCATGAGTACGGTCGCAGATCGTCCAAGGGAATTGCTGATCAAGACAGAAAGCGACGAAAGCGGTGGGGTGCGCCTAAGCGTCAGAGATACGGGAGTGGGCATAGACCCCAAAGTCGAGGAAAAGCTCTTCGAAGCCTTCCATACGACAAAGAGAGACGGCATGGGAGTCGGACTTTCCGTCAGCCGCTCCATCATGGAAAACCATCAAGGACGCCTTTGGGCGATCCGGAACGAGGGACAAGGCGCAACGTTCATTTTTTCTATTCCTGGCAGCACTAATACCTAAGTCTAATAGACGCAGTGCCTGGGCAGCCGCATTCTCGCGTTATGAAGTCGCAAGGTGGAAGCGGCGCTATTCAACGTCCACTTGTGGCCGTTGTCGATGATGATGAATCCGTCCGCGAGTCGCTGCCGGGCTTGCTCGGAGAGCTCGGCTTTGACGCTCGAGTATTCCCGTCCGCAGAGGAGTTCCTGGTCTCCGATAGCCTTGGTCAAACGAAATGCCTGGTGCTAGACATCGCCATGCCGGGTATGACAGGATTTGATCTCCAACAGGAACTGAAGGTTCGTGGACAGAACATTCCGATCATCTTCATAACCGCCCAAAAAGACGACACTGTTCGCACGCGAGCGTTAGAGCGAGGCGCCGTAGGATTTCTGCTGAAACCATTTAGCGACACGGCACTTCTTAGAGCGCTCAATACGGCGTTCGGATTGGTTGAGTAACGGCAGCGGTCCTGCAGCTTGGGGAGTACAGCGAATTGGACGGAGGCACCAGGTCATGAATAGGGGTCATTGTCCATGTCGCACGCCACATCGATTGTGTTTGTTGTAGATGATGATATCTCCGTACGAGAGTCGCTCGAGTTGCTGATCCGATCCGAGGGTTGGCAGCCGGAGACTTTCTCGTCGGCGCAGCACTTTCTCTCCCATCCCCGGACGCCTGTTCCCTGCTGCCTGGTACTCGATATTTCTATGCCTGGCCTGAATGGCCTCGAACTCCAGAAGCGTGTAGCGGTCGAACACCCCGACGTGCCTATCATCTTCATCACGGGGCACGGCGATGTGCCAAAGACAGTGCAGGCCATGAAGGCAGGCGCGGTCGAATTCCTGACAAAACCGTTCAATGATGAGGTGCTGCTTGGCTCCATCCGGCAGGCTCTCGAACGCAGCCGGGTCTCTCTTGGCCAGCAAGCGGAAATCAAAGAGCTCCGGGACCGCTACTCGTCCCTTTCCCCTCGCGAACGAGAGGTAATGGCGTTGGTCGTCTCCGGCCTATTGAACAAACAGGCTGGGGGCGAGCTTGGCATCAGCGAGATCACGGTTAAGGCTCATCGAGGGAAGGTCATGCAAAAGATGAAGGCCGATTCTCTCCCTGATCTGGTGAAAATGGCTGGTAAGCTCGGTCTAGCCTTGGCAAAAGCCTGACCGAGTTTTCACGATCTCGAATCTACCTTTTCTGCGGTCTAAAGTGCGGCTTGATTAAGCCACTTCGAAAATCAGCTCGAGCGCGACAGGCGTGCCGAGAGGAAGACTGGCGACGCCGTTGATGAGGCGGCTCGGGTTTTTGTCCTTACCGAAAACGTCTTGCAGCAAGTCCGAAGCGCCGTCGGCGACTTTTGGGTGCTCACGGCAATCTTCCGTTGTGGCCAAAGACACGCCAAGGCGGACGATCCGGGTGATCTTGTCAAGCGAACCGAGGTACTCGCGTGCCACAGCGAGGCCATTGAGCGCCGCAAGACGGGCGGCCTGGCGGCCTGTTTCCACAGCCAAATCGCTACCGATGCGGCCGATGAATTTGGCAGCGTGACCTTCCGTGGGAAGCATGCCGCTGACGAACAATAGATTGCCGCTGCGAACCGCTTCGGCATACGAACCAAAAGGTGTCGGCGGTGGCGGGAGTTGGATGCCTAGTTCCTTCAGGCGCTCCTCGGCGCTTGGTAGCTTACGTCTGGCGCGCAAGGTTCGAGCAGGTGCGGCAGCGTTTGAGGCCCCTAGTTGCATCGTGAGTTCCCCTTCCCTACAGCTTTCAGTTTGAAACGACGAAGCGATAAGAGCAGAGGCGCAAAACAGAAGCAATCAGACCTTGGTATTGGGAACGCTTGGAGTATTGGACACTGCGGTTCGAACGGCCAGAGGGCCCGCAAGAGAACCTTGGCCGCGCCCAGGGAACAAACACATCCGACGACCAATTGGGAGCCGCTGAGATTAGGTTCCCGTGCGGCCATGTCGCGAACTAATCCGGCATGGCCCGTCTTTGCCTCAGGACTTAGCTGGTCGGTACTAGTCCACCTGATCGAAACCGGAATGCGATTATCGTTCCTTATTGTTTCTTCGACGCGAATCACGGCTACTCCTTGTGTCCAGCGCCTGGTTCGTCCTCCATTGGATAACCGAGAACCGTAAAGGATGCGTTTTCTTTTGGGCTCGCATCTGCGGCCCGATACGAAGGTATTGCCGATACCTTCGTTCAATTGTTTCCTTCCGGTTCGACTGGCCTAATCGCACGTGAATCCTCGACGCCGTTCTTTATCTGACCCACGCGCGTCAAGTCACAGGCGAGGTGCTTCACGTCGGCGGTGGCACCCACGGCGGGCGCTGGTAGCGCGGAAACGAAAGCAGGTAGGGGGAAGCTATGTCCGTATTCGAACTTCAGCCAGCAGTAAACGCAGTCAGAGGCCTGCCCTTAGTCTCAGGAAATCAGGGCGTGAGCGACGACCGTACGCTGGTCGCCAAGGCCAAGTTAGGACACCATGACGCCTTCGAAGAACTGTACAACCGTCACCAGCGCAAAGCCTATTGCACGGCGCTTCGCATCCTTCGCAATCAGCAGGATGCGGAAGATGCGGTGCAGCGCGCGTTTCAGCGCGCACTCGTGAACCTGCAACGGTTCCGCGAGGACTCCACTTTCTCGACCTGGCTCACCCGGATCGTCATCAACGAAGCCTTGATGCTGCTGCGAGAGCGCCGCAGGCGAGAGCCGCTTTATGAGAATGATGTGGATGCTGAACAAGGTCACGGTTCTATGGAGGTTGCCGACGGGGGACCTACACCAGAAGAGATCCTTTGCGAAAGCGAACGCCGCGCAGTCTTACTGCAGGCAATTGGGCGACTTCGAAACAACCTGCGGATCGTCGTTTTGCATCGCGAGCTGAAAGGTCTGACTAGCGCGGAAACCGCTCGACTTCTGGGTCTTACCGTCAACGCCGTTAAAGCGCGCACGTTTCACGCAAGGAGATTCCTTCGAAAAAACCTTGAACGCAAGTTCCGGAGAGGCGAATTATTGGCTGGGTTGTGAAAGGCAAGACTGGCCACGGCCCAATTTCTCCTGCCTGTCCTCGCGAAGGGTCAGAGGCATTTTTTCTTCCTCTTCGTTCCTGAACCCCATAACCCCGTTTCCCTGCTTAGTGGCGCATTTTCACAGGAACACTGGGTGCAGCGCACCCAGGGAGTGGCCGTCGACGATTTCGGTGACCTGTAATTAGAGAAATCCATACACGACCCCAAATCGGACTATACGAAGGTATCGCCAATACCATCGTCTAATTGTTCTGCCTCGACCCGTCTGTTGTGATCCGTTTGGCATCCGCTAATCGGATGTTCGTGGGGAAAGGTCCAGAGAACCCGTAGGGCGGGGATAGTTTCGCGTCGTCGAACGTCGGATCTCCATGGTCTGGGTCGTTGTAGTCCGCGACTCAGAAGGGCTCAGGAGCGCTGAAACTGCTCCAGGGCTCGGTCTATCTGTTTCTGCGGTCAAGGCGCGCATATTCCATGCGAGCGGTCACCTTCGACAGCGCCCCGAACGAAAATACAAATTCGGCAGTGCAATGGGTTTTTGATTGGAACTCAAGCTAAGAGCGCTAGAAGAATGCTGATGGGAATGAAGATGAATCTCGCTAGATTCGTTAACCGGCTCGACGGATTCACCACGGAGAGGGCATCGTGAATTTCGTACCTCAGAAGATGTTTGCCGGTGATCATGCAAGGTTGTGCGGCAAGCTGATCGGAATCTTCCTGGCTTTGTTCGCAGGATCTGCGCTCTACGGACAGTCGGAAATGACTGCTACCAGTCAGCAGAATCCCTACCTCGGAGGAGTCCCCGGGGGCACTGCCAGTCCAACGGCGCTGTCGCTTTCTCTCGAAGACGCCGTGGCTCGTGGTCTGCGGCAAAACCTTGGGGGGCTGCTTACGACCGATGCAGTCTCCGGCGCGCAAGGCGAACGGTGGCGGGCACTCAGCACGCTGCTGCCAAATCTCACCACCGCTACTAGTTTCGGCGTTCGGCAAACCGATCTGAAGGCCACCATAGGCATTGATGTCCCCGGCCACCCACCCATCATCGGCCCTTTTGGGGTCTTCGACACACGTGCTTACCTTGATCAATCCGTTTTCAACTGGGAGTCTATCGAGCGAGCGCGGTCTTCGGCTGCGCAAGTGAAATCGGCCCAATACAGTTACAAGAATGCCCGCGAACTGATTGTTCTTGTGGTGGTGTCAAATTATCTGCTGGTTATCGCCGACCAGTCACAAGTCGAGTCCGCTTTAGCTCAGCGCGACACCGCGAAGGCGCTCTTCGATCAGACGACCGACCAGAAGAAAGCCGGTCTTGCGGCCGCGGTTGACGTGCTGAGGTCCAATGTCGAGCTTCAGGCGCGCGAACAAAGGTTGATCGTCGCGCGGAATAATCTAGCTAAACAGAAGTTAGTTCTGGCGCGGGCGATTGGACTTCCGGCGGGTCAGACATTCGACATAACCACAGAGGTTGCTTATCAGCCGCTTACGACTTCAACCCTCGATGAAGCATTACAACAGGCCTACACCTCTCGCGCCGACTACAAAAGCCAAACCGAGCAAGTACGCTCCGCTGAGTTGCAAAAGAAGGCCGCTTCCGCCGAGCGTTACCCAGCACTATCGGCCGTTGCGGATTACGGATCCATCGGCACCAATTTTGCCTCGAATCACGGCACGGTGAACGCAGCCGGGGTGCTCCGTTTCCCCATTTTTCAAGGAGGCAGAATACACGGAGATAACCTGGTGGCAGATTCCCTCTTGGCGAGCGCCAAGCAACGATTGGAAGACCTCCGTGCCAGCATCGACCAGGAGGTTCGGGACGCTTTCCTTGACTTGCAAGCTACCACCCAAGAAGTGTCCGTGGAGAAGAATGCCGTCCAGCTCGCTACAGAGACCCTGCAGCAATCACGTGATCGTTTCACTTCGGGAGTAACAGACAACATCGAAGTGGTTCAGGCGCAGGAATCCCTCGCGGATGCCAACGACGCGTATATCGCCAGTCTTTACCTCTATAACGTCGCGAAAATCTCCCTGGCGCGAGCAATCGGTTTCGCAGAATCGAACTACGCGCTGTATTTGAAAGGAAAATAAAATGCCCGACCAAGAGACGCCCAAGAGTCCAGAGAGTTCATCGCCCTCAGCGCGCAATACCTCGGTCGAAAACCCCACGACGACGACGCCCGTCGTCTATCCGAGTCGGCGTTCTTACAAGCGCTGGATTATTGTCGCTGTCGTGGCAGTAGTTGTCGTTGCTGGCGCTTTTCTGTGGCACTACCTCTCCGGTTTCGAGAGCACCGACGATGCGCAAGTCGATGTTCACCTCTATCCAGTGAGCGCACGGATCTCAGGCTACGTACAAGCGGTGCATGTCGGAGACAACGAGTATGTGCAGGAAGGCGCCACACTCGTGGAGATTGACCCAAAAGACTATCAAGTCGCTGTGGCGAAAGCGCAGGCGAACCTCGAAACCGCAGAGGCCGCCGCTCGTGCCCTCAACATCGATGTGCCCATTAGCTCGGTGGACACTGCCAGCCAACTGAAGTTCACTTCTTCGGACATCGAAAACGCCAGAGCCGCAATTGCCGCCAGTGAAAAACAAGTTGCTGCCGCACAGGCACGCATCCTGGAAGCCGAGGCGGAAAACGTAAAAGCCCAGGACGACGTTCAGCGTTACCACCTCCTGCTGATCAAGGACGAAGTACCTAAGCAGACGTACGACCACGCGGTAGCCGCAGCTCAAACCGACACTGCTGCAGTGGCAGCCGCCAAGGCGGAAGAGGCGAGTGCGGAACAAAATGTCGCGGAAGCGCGAAGCCGGCTCATCGAAGCGATTGCGCGGGATGAATCCGCCCAAGCCGGACCGCAACGGGTAGCGTCCACGCGCGCCCGCGCGCTTTCAGCCGTTGCCGACGAACGGCAGAAGAGGGCCGAACTCGACCAGGCCGAGCTGAACCTTGGATACACCAGGGTATTAGCGCCGGTTAGCGGTGAGGTGACCAAGAAAGTAGTCGTGGGTTTGAATGTCGACCCCGGAGAGCAGATGCTCACCGTGGTGCCCTTGGATCAGGTGTGGATTACCGCGAATTTCAAAGAAACTCAGCTTAAACACATGCGCGTGGGCCAGAAAGTAAAGATTCACCTCGACTCGAACGGCCGCGACTACCAGGGGCATGTCGATAGCATTGCGGGAGCCACAGGACCTCTCTTTAGCTTGCTGCCTCCGGAGAATGCAACGGGCAACTACGTAAAAATCGCACAGCGCGTGCCGGTGAAGATCGTTCTCGAACCGGGTGAAAATCGCGACCGCCAGCTCCGGCCCGGCATGAACGTCGAAGCGAAAGTGTACTTACGATGAGTTCCGAAGCGCTAACCTTCCCGTTAGAGCAGGTCGTCTGGCGTCCAAAAGTAAATCCCTGGGCGATTGGCGCCACCGTTTCGATGGCGGCATTTGTGGAAGTCTTAGATACGAGCGTTGCCAACGTTGCCTTACCTTACATCGCTGGAGGCTTGGGGGCCAGTTACGACGATAGCACGTGGGTACTCACGTCGTATCTTGCAGCCAACGCGATCATCCTGCCCATAAGCGGATGGCTTGCCGAAGTGATCGGCCGCAAGCGGTATTTCATGCTCTCCCTTTTTGTATTCACGCTGAGCTCTCTGCTTTGCGGACTCGCGCCGAGTCTGCCTCTATTGTTGTTCTTCCGAGCTGTGCAAGGCGTCGGAGGAGGTGGGCTGCAACCGATGGCGCAGGCGATTCTCAACGATGCGTTTCCTCCCGAGAAGCGTGGCGTCGCGTTTGCTCTGTACGGCATCTCTGCGGTCCTCGCCCCGACAGTGGGGCCGATGCTCGGAGGGTGGATTACAGATAATTATTCCTGGCGCTGGATCTTTTTCATCACCTTGCCAGTGGTTCTCCTTGCTCTCTATTTGACCTACACACTGGTCGAAGATCCACCGTTCCTCCGCCGGCTAAAAAGGGGGGGTATCCGCGTGGACTACATCGGGATGTCCATGCTGGCGCTCGGAGTTGGCTCGCTGCAGGTGCTGCTCGATAAGGGGCAGGAAGACGATTGGTTGGGCTCGCATTTCATCACCACCCTGGCGATAACCGCAACGGTTTGTCTAATCACACTGGTCATCTGGGAGTGGTACCGCAAAGAGCCGATCATCGATGTCCGTATGTTCAAGAGTTTTAACTTCGCCGCGGCGAACCTAATGATGTTCATGATGGGCTTCATGCTTTTCAGCACGTTAGTGTTGATTCCCGAATTTTTGCAGACGCTGATGGGCTACACGGCCGAACTCGCGGGTCTTGTTTTGTCCGGAGGAGGCCTTGTCTTGTTGGCAATGATGCCCATCACTGGCCGGCTTACGTCAAAGATTCAGGCCAGATACTTGATTGCCGCGGGTTGGTTGTGTCTCGCCATAGGACTGTTCTATTCGGCTCACCGGACCGATTTATTCATCAACTTCCGTTTTGCGATGTGGCTACGCATCACGCAAGTAGTAGGAATCGGATTTCTTTTCGTCCCCATCACGGCGGCAGGCTACATCGGAGTTCCTCCAGAAAAGGGCAACAGCGTCTCCGGAATAATCAACTTCATGCGCAACATCGGCGGCAGTATAGGGACTTCATTGGTGACTACCCTCATTATCCGGCGATCTCAGTATCACCAGCAAATCCTCGTCGGCCACGTCACTCCTGACACCCCGGAATTTCGCGCCCCACTCCATGCCTTGAGCTCAGAAATCGCCCATTCTGGGCTTCGCGCCGCGGACGCCCACAACCAGGCGATTGCGAGGTTCTATGGCTTAGTGAATCAACAAGCACACGCGCTGTCTTACATGGACACCTTTTGGATCCTAGGCGCCTTCTGCTCGGTCATGTTCGTTCTCGCATTTTTCTTGAAGAAGAATGACCCAGGCGCGGGCGGCCAGGTTGCGGCCGGTTAGGATTGCCATGGTGATTCGAACCATAACGATCGAACGTGAATATGGCTGCGGCGGTTCGGAGATAGCTGCAAAGCTGGCCGAACTTCTGGGTTGGAAGCTGTGGGACCACGAACTAACTGAGGAAATCGCACGGCTGACCAACAGTACGCCACAAGCGGTCGAGAAGCGGGAATGGAAAAATGATCCTGCGGTTTATCGCGTCTTTAAGTCTTTCCTTAGCGGGGCATTCGAGGGGGGCTTACCGCCCACGCATCGGCTGGAACTGCTTGATGCCGGCCGAATCGCCACCGTTTCCGAGTTGGCGGTCAACCACGCACTTTCTAGCGGCCCGTGCGTAATCGTTGGCCGGGGCTCGCAATATTTTCTTCGCAATCGCAAGGACGTGTTTCGGGTGTTCCTCTACGCTTCTCGCACATCTAAGATCCAGAGACTGATCACTGCGGGAACAGCTGAAGAAAAGGCAATAACGGACGTCGACACGATTGACAGAGACCGCGCCGCGTTCGTCAAGAGATACCTTAAGCTGAACTGGCCGGAGCACCACCTGTATAACGCAATGTTTAATACAGAGATGGGTGATTCTTATGTCGCTGAAATGCTCGCTCACTGTGCTCAACAGGTTGCTAGCCAGTCATGAGCCGATTTCAATTATCCCGAAGTCTCATTCGTGCACTCCGACTAGACCTGGATGGCGGCGCTGCTGGACCCTTGCCGGATGGTCATGGACTGCCGAATTGCCCAGCGCGTCATGAGCCACGACCTGGGGGTCCATCACCCGCTGGCCATTTTCACGGTCATGCTGGGGGGCCCGGTCGGCAGAATCGTGGGGATTTATTTTTCCCTCGTGGCCAGCGACAAGTTTCGGGTTGCCGGGACTAATTCTCGGGTGTGGGAGCAAAGAGCTTGGGTGTGACTTACTCGGCGGAAGTATGACGCAAACTCATCGCATCGCGATTCTTGCCCCCTTAGCTGTCGGCCTGGTTGCCTTCCTATGCACGATTATGATTCACGCGCTCCCGCTAAGCGCGACGATCGACTTCGTGCGCCGCGAAAGAAAACTCGGCCGCGCAGGCACGAGCTTCTTGGTTGACATGGGAATTGTTGCCCTGGCCATATCGTACGCGCTGTTCGCGCACCTGATGGAGATCGCGTTATGGGCGGTGCTGTTCATAATCTGCGGAGAATTCGCCGACTTTGGAACCGCCTACTACCACTCGGCTGTCAACTACACGTCTTTAGGTTACGGTGACCTGATTATGTCGCCTTCCTGGAAATTACTCGGGCCCCTGGAAACGGCAAATGGGATGCTGCTGTTTGGGCTTTCGACCGCGATGATTTTTGCGGTCATTCAACGGTTGGTTGTGGCCAGGTTTGTCGATCTAAAGGACTGACGGAGTGCGTGGGAAGTCCAGGAGAACATCATTGAGTTACTTCCAACCCACCAATCCAACCCACAGGATTGATCGCCCAGAGGGATTATGCTGACGATTTCGAGCAACAAACTTCAAGAGGACTGGTTCAGCCGGCTCCGCATGATCCCTTGGTGGGACGATCTTTAGCCGTCAACTGTTGTGATGGACAGCGTCAAGTCCCGATAAGTCCTAGTGAGCCGCTCGTGTGATATTGGCTTCGTCGTGCTGTCTCTTCACCTCGGCATATAACTTGCGGGCGTTCTCCACTGCGATGACAACTTGTTTATGATTGGCCGGCTCGTGCGTTTGTCCTACTGCTGCCGCGAGTAAGATCGCGGCCACATGTAATACCTGTTTATCATCTTCGTTCATAGCTGGTTCCTCACTGAGTCACTATTAGCCGACAGCCTTCTTTGCTTGAGCTTTGACCTTTGCCCAGCGTTTCTTGGCAGCTTTTGAAATCTTTGCTCTCCCGGCAGCTGAAAGCACACGCTTCTTGGCGGTGGCGAGGTCCCGGCTTGCCGACTTACCGAGAGCCTTCGCTGCTGATTGCAAGCCACTCAAATCCTGCTGTAACTTAGCCAATTGCTTTTTGACCTTTTTCTCTTCGCGTCTAATTGCTGCCAAAATGGTCATGGGAATCCTCCAGGACCAATCTACCTGAGTGGCCCCATTCCACCAATCCTGTACCTTCTGGATGTCCTATTCAATTCGCCAACACTTGCCCGTAATCGCGTTAAGTCAGGTCTCAGAAGGCGTGCTGCTATTGGGCCACCGTCTTTGATTGCTTCTCGAACTCGCGCCAGTGGTTAATGCAAGCGTCCCGGTGCGAATCAGAATCAATGCTGTCCGGACGCCACTGGTGCTGGTTCGTTAAATTGCCCCGAGATTGCATGACTGCGGAATTGAACTTGCCGGTCGGGGTCGTCCAAGGCGGAGTGCAATACATCCAGAGCAGCTTGAGAGTTTGTGTATTCCAGAAAGCGCGCTGCCGCAACATCTCATCTCGCTGGGGGCAGTTTCGGCGCCTGAGCTAGTAAGAGGATGGTCGGAGAGAATAAGGATTGAACAACACAGTTTTGCCGAGACTTTGTGGTGCGGAGCGCGGCTTTCCACTATTGGTTTTTTGCCTATTCTGCAGTTCGGACTAGTTCGCTCAACCGCAAGCCTAAAGCCGCCGCCAATTCGTTTGCGACCTCAATTCCGACGCTAACCTTGCCCAATTCGATTGAGCTGATATACGTTCGGTGGACGTTGGCCCTTTCTGCAAAATCCTCCTGAGAAAGACCCAGTTTTTGTCTCTTATCCCGGACAGCGGCACCGAACGTCCGCCTGGAGAATTTTGTTGCCTTGGGCACACCATACTCTTAGTATCTTGAATACGATCAATCTACAGACGATCGTCTGCAGCTTCGAAAAAGTATCAGTTCGAGCTTCTCGGTTCATTGATTTCGGGAGTACGAGTGGACGCTTACTCATCAAGCCTCAGACTTCCTGGACTTCCCACCAAAGAGACCGAAGAGCAGCCATCTGTGCGGGCGGCTGCTGGGTCAGAATTCGTCACCGACGAGCACTTGATGTCCATGCTGCATCAAGGCGATCACGAGGCAATCGGCGTGCTCTTTAGACGCTACTCAAGCGCTATCTACCGTGTTGGAAGGAAGATGTTGCGGGATTCCGGAGAAGCGGATGACTTGGTCCAAGAAGTCTTCTTGTACGTATACCGAAGGTCTGAACTGTTCGAACCCTCTAAAGGCCCGGCCCGTTCTTGGATATTCCAGATAGCATACACGCAGGCATTCTTGCGACGGAGGAAACTGCAGTCCATTGGTCTATACAGCTCCGTAATCGCCGATGATCTTCGCGATGCTGAATCTAAAAGCAACTTACACGCGGAATACGACGAGACCGTCGAAGGTCTGTTCGGCAGGAGCGGATGGAAGAGAATTGTAGAAGATTTGACCGAGGATCAACGGGAGACCCTACGACTACACTTCTTCGAGGGGTACACATTCGCAGAGATTGCTGAAAAGCTGGGCCAATCCTACGCCAACATCAGAAATCACCATTATCGGGGACTCGAAAAGCTCCGCAGACAGCTTGCCGCGAATGCTTTGAACAGACGTTGAGCTGTGTGGTACAGACTGAAATCCAACCGGAAGTCGAGGCATGGGAAGAATGGTTCCGCATGAGGAATTCCTGCGATTGTGCGCGGCTGCAACTGCTGGCGAGTTAAACGCTGACGAACAAGCGAAACTGGAAGCACATCTGGCTGAGTGCCCCGGGTGCCGTCAAGCATTGGGTGAGTATGAGGCGGCATCGAAACACGCGATTGCCGCGCTAATCTCGACTGTCGAACCAAAGGAAGAAGAATCTGACTCTCAATGGTCGGTTGAAGATGCAGAGAAGGGATTCCTTAAACGCTTGGGGACGGAAGGGGGGTCCAAAAGCGATAGTGGCGACGAGATCATGCGCGGAAAGCGATTGGCCTATCGTCCCTCGCAATTCCGGTGGCGAGAAGTCTGGATGTCCCTGGCTGCAGTCGTGCTCCTATCTGTAGCCCTGGTCGTAACCGCATATCGGACAGGTGTGAAGCGAGGAACTGAGGTCGCGCGAGACCTCCCGCAACCGAGGGAGCCGGAAAGTTCACTCGAAGCGCAAGCGAGTGACGCCGGATACGAGCGCGCGCAGTTGTTAGTAAAGTTGAAAGAAAACTCCAGAACGATCGACCGCTTGAAGCGCCAGCTGGCCGATCAGGCCAGGATGGTCGATTCCTTGAAATCTGCGGAAATAATGACTGCTCAAAAACCGGTGGACAACCAACCAGGGACGGTGACCAGCAACGAGTCGAAAAATCGCGAAGACGAGGAATTGGCGACGGCGCAAACTAAGCTTACTGAGCTCCAAAAGACCGTCGATGCCGCAACAGCTCAGCGAGATGAAAATGCGCGAGAGGCGGCGACCCTTGAAGCCAAGGTGAACGAGCTGACCGACCTCTTGCGACAAAGGGAACGAGCCCTCGACCGGTCGGAATCCGAAGTGGCGAAGCGACAAGAACTCCTGGAACACGACCGCGACATTCGGGAGCTGATGGGCGCTCGCGACCTGTACATGGCAGATGTGCACGACGTTTCGGGGAAAGGCACGGCGAAGACCTACGGTCGCGTGTTTTACACGAGAGGGAAGCGCCTTGTATTTTACGCTTTTGACCTTGATGCGCAGCCGGGACTACAGAACGCCCGATCGTTTCAAGCCTGGGGCCGACGCGGGCCCGACAAACAGCAAGCGCGCAGCCTCGGGATCTTTTACGAAGACAGCGTCAGCAAAAAACGTTGGGTTCTGAAGGCCGACGATCCTCAAGCGCTCGAGGACATCGATGCAGTGTTTGTGACAGTGGAACCGGACGGTGGAAGTCCGCACCCCAGCGGAAAACAATTGTTGTTCGCTCATCTCCGCATTGACCCAAACCATCCGTAGCCGCGTAATCTCCGTTCACCCTGTGTCCGGAACGCATGGCTGAGATCCCCGTGGCAGCGGATTACTCTATACTTCCGTTTCGCCGGAAATTCGCAGAACGCCATACCAGAAACCCGACTTTGCTCCGAGTGCTCGCCTGTCTTTGGATCGAGGTAAACGTGAGCGCGCCAGAGTCCGCCGCTGCTCAAGCAGCATGATCGCCCCAATCCGGGGGCTTGACGGCGCGGCTGTAAAAGCACTTCTCCCGCCAGGGAGGGCTTACGCTAATCCTGCGTTGCGTCCCGTGCTCTCAGGCGTCCGGCGCGGATGGCTTTCACCATAACCTCATAGTCGCGCTCGGCCTGGTCCGCGTAGGCATCGGCAAATTTCGCGAGGGCAGCGTCGAATGTGGTGCTCCTTCCAAGATATCCGCCGATTAACGCGGCATCGCCCGTTCGCGCATGCGCTCGCGCCAGCGTCCAGCCGCAAATCTCCACGTACTCGAGCCAGTCGCCTTTCGTCATGTTGTCGAGATCGATCTTCATCTTCATGTCGCGGAGCTGACGGAAATAATAAGAGTGGCCATCCTCGTCGCTGGTCCATCCAAGGAACACATCGCTCGCCGATTGCAGCATGCGCTGGCCGGTCACCACGCGTTCGCCGTGATTGACATAGCGGCTCTTGCCGGCATACGGCTCCAGCACCGAAGGCAGGGCTTCCTTGAATTGCAGCAGCATCGGGTCGTGCGCACCGGCCATCAGCAAAGCCGCGGCGCAGCGCGTTCCCACGCTGCCCACGCCCACGACCTTCCGCGCAACATCGATAATATGGTAGCGGTCCAGAATGATGCGGCGCTCTTCCGGAAGCGTCCGGCGGTAGTTGTGGAACATCTCGGTGACATGCTTGCCGATAAAGTCATTTGCGCGAGGATGATAGACAAGCGGCGGATGGTCCACGATGCGCGTACGTCCGTTCACCACGTCCGCGATTTTCGGGAAAATGTGCTCCGCGGTCTGGAGCCGCGCTTTCTTTTCCACTTCCTCCCAGCGTTTTCTTGAAGCCTCCGTCTTCGCTTCCTCGATGAAGACCTCCGCATCCATACGCGAATACCACACTTCAAGTGCGCGCATGTGGGCGTATTCGCGCATGTGCATGCGGTAGGATCGCGCCATCTTCAGCACAGCATTGCGGCAGCCTCCGCCACCCATGCCGATTTCCCGCGACGCGAGAACAATGCTCGCCGCCAGCCGCTTGACGTCCCATTCCCATGGCGCGCGAAGCGTTTCGTCGAAATCGTTGATGTCAAAAAGGAGGCGGCGTTCCGGGCTCGCAAACCCGCCGAAATTCGCCGCGTGGCAATCGCCGCAAGCCTGCACACGAATACCTGTCACGGGAGTTTTCGACAAATCCCACGCCATCACCGCGGCGGAACCGCGGAAAAATGCAAAAGGCGACTGCCGCATCCGGCCATAGCGGATCGGCAGGAGTTCGGGAAGCCGACCGCGGTCGGACTGCTGCAGCACTTTTACGGGATCGGGTCGGCCCGGCGGAGCGGCCCATTTGGCGTGCGAAGTCCTGGGCACTTTCTCGCGTAGAGCTTTTCCCGCGCTCATGCGCTGTCCCACACTCGGCCCAAGTCCGTTCGATTGTTCGCGTTGATTTTCAGAAGGCTTCTTTTGGCGGCTGGTCATCTGGTAAGCCTTATCGGCTACCTGCTAAGAATACGCTTTTGCAGGCATTTCGTAACGAAGTCCAGCCTGGGCAAGCGCCCTCAGGTGCCGGTGCTGTCGCGGGTCGCAACGTGTGGTCTGCAAATGACCGGCAGAGAATGAACGAGGAACGCCAGCATGCAGGCAGAAAGCCGACAGCAGGCGATGGAGCGGCCATGGCGCGTCTTGTGGCGGGATGGTCCGGCTGGTCGCCGCCGGATAGCAGTGGATTTATGCTTTCAGTGGGATATAAACTCCCGGCGAGCCGAGGAAACACGAAATGAACCGAAGGAATTTTATTTTCACGGCAGGCGCCACACTTGCTTCGCTGAGCACCCTGCGAACGACTGCCGCTTATTCGAGCCGGCGCGGCGGACTCGCTTCCCAGTCAGATCCGCTCGCCAAAATGCCTCTTCTGTTTGGCACCGACTACTATCCCGATCAGACTCCGGAAGCGCTTTGGGAACAGGACGCTGCGGCGATGGCCGCCATGGGCATCACCAATGTGCGCGTCGCGGAATTTGCTTGGGCTTTGCTCGAACCGCAGGAAGGAAAATTCGACTTTGCCTGGCTGCATCGCGCCGTGGAAATCCTGCGGACGCACAATATCGCGGTGATTCTCGGAACGCCTTCGGCCGCGCCGCCAAACTGGCTCACACAGAAATATCCCGAAGTGATGATGGTGAACGAGCATGGCATGACGCTGGCCACTGGCGCCCGCCGCTTCACCTGCCCTACGAACAAGACCTACCGCCGCCTGTCGCTGGCCATCGCCACGGAAATGGCTAAAGCATTTTCGGCGGCTCCGGGAGTGATCGGCTGGCAGATCGACAACGAATTGACGTTAGGAACTACTCCACGCTGCTATTGCCACTACTGCCGCGAGGGATTTCAGCAGTGGCTGCGCGACAAATACAAGACGCCGGACGCGATCAACACGGTTTGGGGAACTGCTTTCTGGAGCCAGACCTACACGGACTTCTCTCAAATCCCCGCCCCTCTCCCCTCTGGGTCCTATCCGAATCCTGGATTGGCTCTCGACTATGACCGTTATCAGAGCTACGCGAATATTTCTTTCCTGGAAGA
Source organism: Candidatus Acidiferrales bacterium (assembly GCA_963790355.1). Lineage (GTDB taxonomy): Bacteria > Acidobacteriota > Terriglobia > Acidiferrales > UBA7541 > Acidiferrum. The sequence goes on along the minus strand of CAWBOF010000004.1, from coordinate 1,282,284 downwards.
GCAGCTTGCGATGCTGCGCAAGCTTTGCAGCAATCATTTCGTCACCACGAATAACGTGCCAGGGCTCACGGACACGATCGATATGCGTGAGCTTTTCCGTGATCTCGATTTCGTCGCTTCCGACAACTATCCCGGTTTTTTTGCCATTCACCTGGGCAATCCGGAATCCGGCACGAACGTTTCTGGCGAAGTGGTCGCGCCGGTCGCCGCCTTCTCTCACGATTTCTCGCGCTCGATCAAGAACGGCAAGCCTTTCGTGATTATGGAAGAGCAGTCCGGCAAAGCCGGTCAGCCGACGTTTTCGCCACAACCCGACCCTGGCCAGGTGCGCTTGTGGTCTTATCAAGCGGTTGCCCACGGCGCCATGGGCATAAATTATTTTCGCTGGGATACGACCAATTTCGGCGCCGAGGAGTATTGGCACGGTTTGCTGAGACACGACCGCGGTCACAGCATCGCCTTCGACGAAATTCAGCAAACGATCCGCGAATTGAAATCGCTCGGCCACGAAGCCCTGAATGCTCCCTATTCCGCCGATCTCGCTCTTTGCTTCGATTCCAATTCCGATTGGGCCTTCGCCATTCAGCCCGGCCAGCCCAAGGTCAAATATTTTGGCGAAGTGGCTCCGTGGTATGGGGCGATTTCCGCGTCCCATGCGGGCGTAGACATCGTCGATGCCACACAGGATCTTTCCGCGTACAGAATTGTTTTTGCCCCGGTGATGTACATCGTTACCGCGCAACAAGCAGAGCGTATCCGCACGTTTGTCCGCAACGGAGGCACTTTCATTGCGGGGTTCCGCCTTGGCGTGAAAGACGAATATAGCCGGATTGTCGATACGCCCCTGCCCGGCCTGCTGCGCGACGTGATGGGCGTGGAACTGTTTGATTATCAGCCGATCTATGCGGAGAAACAGAATGTGCAGTTCTCTGGATTGCTCGAGGGGCCGAACGCTGAATGCCGCATCTGGGCCGACATACTGGATCCGAAACAAGCTGATGTGCTGGCTACCTACACGGGAGGAAGCTACGTCGGAAAGGCCGCGATTACTTCTCACGCTTTTGGCAAAGGCAAGGCGATCTACGTCGGTCCGCATCTTGAACCGCCGGACCTGGCGCGCGTTCTGCTGACGCTTATCCAAGCGAACGGTGTGAAGAAACCGGTTGAGGCGCCGCAAGGCGTGGAAGTCGCCGCACGCAAGTCCGGCAAGCAGAAATGGATCTATCTGCTGAATCACACCGCGAAGCCGCAAACCGTGAAGTTCGATGGAAGCCTGAAAGATGTTCTGAGCGGTTCAGCCCAATCCGGTTCGGTCAGCCTGAGCGAATACGGAGTCAGCGTGCTGTTATCTGAAGAAAACGCCTAGCTGGGCACGCCTCGGTTATCCCGTGCACTCTAATCCATTTTCATTCCGGGCATGGAGGAGTGATCCATATTGTCGTGACCCTGGTCGTCGTCATCGGTCGACCAGATCTTCTTCGAGTCGCTCTCATAGGGGTAGACATGGACCATCCATCCGAAGATATGAGGATAAAATTGTCCGCCGGCTTCGTCGCAAGCTTCCTTGGTTGTAATGGAACCCAGTAAACCAAATTTCGCGGCGGGGCCGAAATAAGCGGACTTTTGCCCCTCCGGAGCTTTGCAGAAATTGATGTGCTGGTGCCAGCGCGCGATGCTCAGCGGAATTCTGTCGTTCAATTCCTCCTCGGTGGCGTCCACGCGATCGGTGTACATCGCGCCGACCAACTTGTATCCACCGTCTGGCGTTTTCTTGTAGAGCAAGGAGGTTGGCTTCAGCGGATCGAACGATGACCTCGCTGCGAGAGCGTATTCGCGCTTCGTGAAGTGATATTGGGACTGCGGAATCTCGGGATGAAAGATGACATAGCCGTCGGCCAACGCCTTGCGGTAATCCTGATAAGGGGCAATAGCGGTTTTCGCTGCTTCCGCGACTGCGTCGGCCTTTTGCTGATCACCAGGCTGTGCTGTTTTGAGCGAGGTCATATACATATGTCCAGGCATGTGGGCCATTTTGCCGTTTGGCGCACCGGCCGCGCTCATACCCTGCTGATCGGCTTGCGGAAGATTGTCGGCCAGCACAAGGGGGGTGGCGTCGGGAAAACCTACCGTCAGGCAGAGAAGCACGGCTAGCCGCACGCTCGAAGTGAACTGGAACCTCTGTGAAAACGGAAACATGTGACGCCTCCCATAGGAGCTGGCCAACCGACGTCTAAAGGGACGTACGGTTTCATTGTACCGTTGCAACGGATTTGTCATGTCTTGTAGCGGCTTTGGAGCCCCTCCGCAGAGCCAAGCCCGACAAAAACCATGGAGGCGGCGCTGTCAGGATGGGAAGGGGTAAAGCCCCAACAAAACAAGGAGCAGCACTGTAATTCGCTTCATTGATCTCCTCACTCTCGAACACTCGCCTAACGGTAAGAACACGCTTGCGGGACAATAGTTTCCAAGCGCGGAGACGAAATGACATTACTCGACAACGCGTCCCTGGACCTGCGGTGCCTCAGAACATCACTCTGTTCCTTCGATTATTGCTTTTGCGTGGCGGGACGAGTTGCGGTGGGATTTTCGCCGTAGGTGATGGCGTCGCGTGTTTTCGCAAGCGGGGCGGAATCGACGAAGCGCACGGTATCGCCTTCGCGCTCAAGTCCCAGATCTTTCCACAACGCGGATAGGTCGACGTCGTAGGGCTTGTCTTTCATTTTGTCGTAGAGCGGAACCAGGACCGAGACACCCACTGCTCGATCGCCTATGCGTAAGGCGTCGGTCAATTCCCAATCCTTCTGAATATCTCCGCCGGCGTTCAGAATGCCGCGCAGGGCATCGTCGAGGCCCTTGGCGTTATTCGTCTGTTTGTGAATCTCGACATCGGCGAGAAAACAGAAAAGCGCGCCGCCCCAATAGGTCCGCCCCCATGTGTGCGTGTGGTCCAGGCCTTCGTCGCCGGTTTGCGGCAGGCCCTGATGGAGGTCGCGAACGACCTCAAACCACATTTCGTGAGCGTCCAGATGGCCGGCGCGAACGCGGGCGATTGGTTCGACATACGTGGCAATGCCTTCCTCGATCCAGTGGTGATTTTCCGCCACGGATGGAAAACTGAGATGCACCATTTCGTGGGTAAGCATCCAGTCCTGCGCCAAACCGGCCATTATTGTTTCGCTGCCGACATGGATGCGAATAAACCCCCCGTCGGACGCCGGGAAAGTGGTGCCGCCGCGCACACCTCTCCCTGAAGTGGGGATGATCCGGAGGCGTAGATTCGGCACAGGGTAGTGGCCATAGTAGGTCTTCACGGAGTCTGCCGCCCACCGGACCCACTGCTGCAGATCCTGAATGGACACTTGAAGCTGGCCCAGGTCGACACTGGCATTGATGTGCGAGTCGCCGACCGTATAGGTAAACGTGGTTTCGTCGGCGGAAGAATTCGTGGTGGGCATCAGCAACAACGTTCCAAACAGATAAAGTGCGATTCGCAGCAGGGAGAGTGGGCGCACACAGGGGGTGGCAGCACGCAGAAATCTGTCATAGAGAGCCATCCTTGATTAGGATGCCGGTTCCGGGTGGAACGCAAGGAGTAAAATCCGGGCTCGCGGGCACGCCGAGGTGACGAATGGCGCGGTTTCTTCTAAGCGGTAATGCTTTGGCCAATCCGGAAAAGTTAGAAGGCGCGGCAACTCGAGGCGAGGGCCTACAATGGAAAGGAGAAATCGCGGTATGCCCAAACTTGGGAAGATCACATGGCTCATGGGAGCCTGGGCGGTGTTCCTTGCCCTGTATGCGGCCGCGGACCACTATTTGGGGCCCGGAGCGAAGCTATCGTCGTTTGGCGACGTCGTGCAATGCTTCGTGCCGCTCTTCGCAAACGCCGGATTGCTGATCAATGCCGGCACACCGCACTGGCGGCGCAATCTTTTCTGGATGCTGCTGGCGCTGAGCTGCACCATGTGGATGGTGGGGCAGTTTCAGTGGACCTACTACGAAGTTTATCTCCGCCAGGAAGTGCCTGGACTGTTTGCCGGCGATATTATTTTTTATCTGCGCGGAATCCCGTTGATCGCGGCCCTGGCGCTGCGGCCACATCGCAAGCGCGGTGAATTGCATCTCGGGCTAGGGTATCTGGATTTTGGCCTGTTGCTGACGTGGTGGACTTTTCTTTACGTGTTCGTGGTGCTGCCGTGGATGTACGCCGCGCCGACGCTGGACATTTACAACACGAATTACAATGTCCTCACCTATCTGCAGCACTTTTTGATCACGATCGGCTTTGCGGTTTGCTGGCTGCGCACGAAGGGAGCCTGGCGCACGGTGTATTTCCATTTGTTTGGGGCGACCGCGCTCTACACGCTCGACTCGCTCGTCACGAACATAGCGATCGCAAAGAATAACTACTACACCGGCAGTTGGTATGACCTGCCGATGATGACGGCGTTTTTCTGGTATGGGATCGCGGGCGTGATTGCGTTTCAAAAGCGCCATGAGCTGGATGCGCCGATGGATGTCGATGACGAGCGGCTGGCGCGAGATTACGTGTGGGCGAGCCGGTTTGCCATGGCGGCGGTACTGAGCCTGCCGTTGTTTGCACTGTACGCGTTACGCATCGAGCACGACACGCTGGCGGTGAAAGATTTCCGGCTGACGGTTACGCTGGTGGCCGCGTTGCCGCTGGCTTTGCTGGTGTTTTTGCGGACACACCTTGCGGATGCGGATCGCGCACGGCTTCTGGCGCGCTCGGAAAGTTCCATTGAGAACTTGCAGCGGCTGCAGGCCCAGATGGTGCAGTCGGAGAAACTGGTTTCGTTGGGGCAACTGGCCGCTGGCGCCGCGCACGAGATCAATAATCCATTGACCGCCATTCTGGGTTATTCGGATTTATTGGCGGACGACGAATCTTTGCCGGAGCGCGCTCGAGGGACGGCAGTGAAAATCCGCGAGCAGGCGCGGCGGACCAAGAGCCTGGTGCAGAATCTCTTGAGCTTCGCGCGGCAAGTGCCATCGGAACGCACGCTGCTGGATATCAATACCGTGCTGACGAATGCGGTGCAGTTGCGCGCGCTTGATCTGCATAGCGGCGGTTCGACGATTGAGCTGCAGCTCGAGTCCGTGCTTCCCGGAGTGCGTGGCGACAACAACCAGCTGATGCAGGTTTTCTTCAACATTATCAGCAACGCGCTGGATGCGATGGCGGCGTCAGGCGGTGGCAAACTGACGCTGCGCACGCTGCGGGACCGCGGCAACGTGGTGATTCTGTTTTCTGACACCGGGCCTGGGCTGAAGGAACCGCATCGTGTGTTCGATCCGTTCTATACGACAAAGCCGGTCGGCAAAGGCACGGGATTGGGGCTGAGCATTTGTTACGGCATCGTGCAGGAACATGGCGGAAAGATTTTCTGCTATAACGGCCAGACGGGTGGAGCGGTGTTTCGCGTGGAACTGCCCGCGGTGCTGGCGCTTCTGCCGCAAAGGGGCGCGCCGCAGGGCGGAAGCACCACGGTATCTACGAAGTTGCACTAAACGTCCGGCTGCGCGTAAATTTCTTGCTATTTAATCCCACGGGTTGCGTAATAACTGATCATAGAGCTGGGCGTGGGTGTGCGCGAAGAGGCCGAGCGGATGAATGATATTGCCATTCTGACAGACCAGTTGACGCGCAAGTTCGGGGACTTTACCGCGGTGGACCAAGTTGACTTGCGCGTGCAGGCAGGGCAGTTCTTTGGATTTTTGGGCCCGAATGGCGCGGGCAAGTCCACCACGATCAAGATGCTGACGGGATTGCTCGCGCCGACTTCCGGCCGGATGGGATTGCTGGGACTGGATTTTCAGTCTCATCCCGTGGAAGTGAAGCGTCAGATTGGAGTTGTGCCGGAGGGCATGGGTCTGTTCGAGCGGTTGACCGGCAACGAGTATCTGCGATTTGTAGGACGCATGTATGGTCTGGATCGCCCCACAACCGAGAAGCGCACGGAGGAATTGCTCGAGTTCATGCAGCTGGCGGACCGCGAAAAGACCATGATCGCGGATTATTCCCACGGCATGCAAAAGAAACTCGCGCTGGCCGCAGCGGTAATTCACGGGCCGCGGATTTTATTTCTGGACGAACCATTTGAAGGCGTGGACGCGCTGGCGGCAGGGGCGTTGAAGGCTCTGTTGGGAAGAATGACGGAGCGCGGCGTGACGATTTTCCTCACCTCTCACGTGCTGGAAATCGTGGAACGGTTGTGCAGCCATGTAGGCATCATCCACAAGGGCAAACTGGTGGCTCAGGGGTCGATGGAAGAATTGCGCGCGGGCGTGCCGGGCGAAGCGGGAGAAAAGAAAACACTGGAGCAGATCTTCCTGTCGATTGTCGGCCAGAGCGGCGCGGAACAAGTGCGGCTGGAGGAATTGACATGGCTGACGTAGCGCATCTGCCAGGCGTGTTCGAGCAGATCCGTTTAGTAGCCGGGGTGCGTTGGCTGATCCTGAAACACGGTTTGCGCAGGAAGAATAATGTTTGGGACCTGATTGGGATGATCTGGCTGGGAATTGTCAGCACGGCCGGAGTGATGGGGTTATCCTTTGCATTTTATTTTGGAGGTTACGAATTCCTGAAGACGGAACGCGCGGCATGGTTGTCTCTGTTGTTCTGGGGAATTTTCCTCTGGTGGCAGGTTTTCCCTATTTTTGTCGCGGGATTCGGGTCAAATTTTGAATTCGCGACACTGCTGCGGTTTCCGCTGAGCCGCGGGGCTTTTTATTTGCTGGGCCTGGGTTACGGACTGTCCGATTTCGCGGCGATTTCCTCGATTTGCTGGATCGTTTGCATGCTTGCGGGCGCGATGACCGTGCGGTTGAGCGTTTTTCCATCGATGGCGCTGGTGTGTTTGCTGTTTGTGCTGATCAATTTGACTCTGGAGCGGCTGGTGGGTTCGTGGCTGGAGAAATTGCTGTCAAAGCGGCGCTCGCGGGAAATATTTCTGGCGGTCTTCGTGATGTGCATGGTGTCGCTGAACTTCCTGAATCCGATTCTGCAACGATGGGGACACAACGGTAACAAGCCGAAGCTTCTGCACCTGATTCCTTATTTCAACTGGTTGCCGGGATCGCTGGCGGGGAACGCCGTGGCTGCCAGCGTGCTGTCCAATTTCCACGGCTTTGCAATCGAGATTGGCGGACTGCTGGCCTGGGGCGTGATCACCAGCGCGTTCCTATGGCAACGATACGCGGCGCAGTATAGCGGAGAAATGATCAGCGAAAGCGCCGCGCCGGCGGTGGCAAAGAAGCGGGTGCGGAGAGAGGTTGATGCGGTGGAGCGGCCCGGATTGCTTTCGCCGCAGGTGGTGGCGGTGGTGTGGAAAGAATTTCGCTATATGACGCGCAACGGTTTCGCGTTTTTGCAACTGCTGATACCACCGGTGATGGTGTTGGTGTTCTCCTACCAGTTCGGGCCGGGATCGATGTTGAAAGATCATTCGGTGAAGCCCGCGCTGTTTTTTCCCGGAATCATGGCTTATCTGATTTTGATTATGCTGACGCCTGCCTACAATTCGTTTGCGTTCGAGGGTAAAGGCATTCAGACATATTTCATGGCGCCGGTGCGATTTCAGGATGTGTTGCTCGGAAAGAATCTGTTTGTGCTGGGGCTCGTGGGATTTGAATTGGTGTTGGCGCTGGGGTTGCTTACCTGGCGCGGGGGATGGCCAGGGTGGTCCGTGTTTGCGGCGACCGTTGCGGCTGGGGCTTTTGCGGTGTTGAGTCAATTCGCGATCGCGAACTGGTCTTCGCTGAGTTTTCCCAAGAAAATGGAGATCGGGAAGATGAAGGGGCAGCGGAATTCGGGAGTCGCGGTGTGGACCGCGTTTGGAGTGCAGATCGTTGTGATGGGAATTTGCACACTGATATTGCTGGCGGGACGCTGGACCGGAAACCCGTGGCTGGCCCCGCTGACGTTCGCGTTACTGACCGCGGCGGCGCTGGGAGGATATGCGGCGTCATTGACGGCGATGAATGGATTAGCGGAAGCGAAGAAGGAAGTTTTGATCGAGACGTTGACTCGGTAGCCGCGAAGAGCGGCCAAGAAACATGCACAAGAAAATCTGTCAATTCGCCATGAGCGTAATGGCGTGCGGGTGTGGAGCAAATGGCGTAGGATTTCACGACGAATTACTGATCACGAAGAGGCGCACAAGGGGTGGAGGAAATGAACCGTTTTGTTTGGGCAATGATGCTTGCAGTGGGTCTACTGATTTCTTCGAAGAACGCGTTAGCCCAGATACCGGCACATGCCGATTCGGACGAAAAAATTGTAATGAGAAACGTGGACATGTTTACCCCGCAACTGAACCGGACTTTGCGCGCGATCCCGAGAAAATCCGCCGTTGCGGGCCACGAAAATGGATTGCTTTCTGAATTGAAGAAAGACCTGGAGCAATACCCTGCAAGAAATGACAGCGCGGGAAACCTGATCATCACCTTCGGAAGCGGAAGCCCGCTCCGGCTGATCGCTACGCCGGTCGACCAACCCGGCTATGTGGTAAGTGAGATTACCGAAGACGGATACCTGCGCGTTCAGAGATTGCCGCAAGCGGCGCCAAATCCGGTTTTTGATGCGCTCTATTTTGCCCAGCCGGTGGTCATCACGACGCGGGAGAACGAATCCGTTAACGGTGTGGTTGCGGGCCTCAGCGTGCACTTGCAACCCGGGCGGGTAAATGGCCCGAAAATGAATCATCCTGATGAGCTTTACGTGGACATCGGTGCGAAAACTTTGGAGGAAGTGCGGGCGGCCGGCGTGCATGTCCTCGACCCCATTGCCTTCGCCGGGAGGTCATTCCTTGCCGATCTGTTCCCACTGAGCTACGAGGCGGGAAATGCCGTGGACGACAGGTTTGGCGCCGCCGCATTGCTGGAACTGCTGCCGCAGTTGAAGTTGTCCAAGTCTTTGCCGAAGCAAGGAACGACGGTGATTGCGTTCGTGACGCAATCGTGGACGGGCGGCCGCGGACTGAACCGGTTGCTGGAGGAAATCCACCCCGACGAAATGGTATATGTCGGCCGCTTACAGGGCTCGGCCGCTGCAAACGCAGGCTCCGAGGATTCGGCGTTCGGTCAGGGAGTTTTGCTGGGCGTCGAAGACGCGAAGCCGGTGCTGACTGGGCTTGCAGCACGTTTTCAGGAAATTTCGAAGCAACGACAGATACCGATGAAAGTCATAGCGGCGAAAAAGCCGCGCGTTGCGAATTATGCGAAGACCAGCGAATTTCCGCAGCAATTCGTGCAACTCGGGGTGACAACGCTGTGGCCAGCGACTCCGGCGGCGGCGGTTTCCTACGACGACGTTTTGCATTTGGAGCAGTTGCTTCAGGGTTATTTCCATCTATATTCCGCCCCGAACGTGGGCGTAGCCGGCGGAGATCCTTATCGAGATCCGAGGCCGACTCCAACGTTTCAAGACCTGGTGATGTCGTATGGGGCCAGCGGTCACGAGGGGAACGTGAGAGAGACTGTTCTGCGCATGCTGCCGGAGTGGGCGCAGAAGAAGGCGGTGACGGACGCGGCCGGGAATCTAGTGTTGCATGTTGGTGATGAAGCTTCGGACAAAAAGACGCCGCGGATCGCGTTTGTGGCGCATATGGATGAAATTGGGTACGAGGTGAAAAAGATTGAGGATGATGGAAGGTTGCAGGTGGCGGTGGTAGGGGGCGGGTACCCGCAATATTTTCTTGGGCATGTGATTTTGGTACATGCAAAGAGCGGCCCAATCGGTGGGGTTCTGGAATTGCCGGCGGGATGGGACAAGGCGGGATTTGAGTTTACGGACTGGATCAAGTCGATTGACGAACCGTCGCATGTGTTTGTGGGAACCCGGACGAAGCAGGAGACGGAGAAGTTGGGAATTGCGGTGGGAGATTTCATGACGGTTCCGAAGCAATACCGGCAGCTCGTGGGAACGCGGGCAAATGCGCGGAGCTTCGACGACCGCGTCGGTTGCGAAGCGCTGATTACGGCGGTGAATGCACTGGGGCCGGACTTGCCGGGGCGCGATGTGACGTTTGTATGGTCTACGGAAGAGGAAGTGGGATTGAAAGGGGCGGCGACGTTTGCCGAGCAGGCGGCGAAAGAACGGCGCGCGCCGGATTTTGTGTTCGCGATTGATACGTTTGTAAGTTCCGATTCTCCGCTAGAATCGAAGCGATTCGGGGAGGCGGAGCTGGGGAAGGGTTTCGTGGTGCGGGCAGTGGATAATTCGAATATTGTGCCGCTGGAATATGTGGATCGCGTGGTGGCGCTTGCCAAGGAGAACAGAATTGCGGTGCAGTATGGGGTTACGGGCGGCGGGAATGATGGGGCAGTGTTTACACGGTATGGATCGGTCGATGTGGCGCTGGGATGGCCGCTGCGGTATGCGCATTCGCCCGGCGAGGTAATTGATACGAAGGATTTGGACGCGCTGGGGAAGATTGTGGAAGTGATGGCGAAGAAATGGTGAATTGCCACCTTTCACGAACCTCATTTTCCAACGCCCGGGGGTTTAGCAATCTCGACATCTCCGTCACCCACGACTTGCTTTTTCGGTTGGCACGGCACCCTGGGGCGAAGACGCACGGTGAGAGGTTCTGAGCTGGTGAACTTCGGTACGACATTTGCGCCACACCGAACCGTCATTGCGATTTCAACGTGGGTTTTCTGGGAGCGAATGAAATACTTGCCTGACTGTACCGCGCCGATTTGTCGTACTCGCGTGATGGCATCGTCGAGGGTCACCGTTGCTTCAATCCAGAGGGGTTCCTTGGCGCTCAAAACACGAAAAATGTCGAACTGAAAAGCCATCATCAGCCTCACTACTTGCAAACCGTTGTAACCGGTCGGAGTCTGTCGGGAAGGCTCCCACAGTTGCGGGCGGCTCCATTACCACAGTGTGCGAAACCTCTATTCTCGTCCGCCGAGAGAGAATGCTCCGCAGGCGGGCGCAAAAGCAAAAGGAGTGGTTGAAATGAATATCCCAGGGGGCGGTACTGGATGGCTGAGTGGCGGGATTAGAAATGATTGGAATCATTCTGTCAATAGTACGTAGGTCCCGTAAGGTCCCGTGCCGATGTTGCCCCGCGGGATTAACGCGCGCAAACCAAACCGATTCATCGATTCCAGGCAATTCATCAACAAGTCTATGGAGAGCGCCACGGATGCTCGGATCGGGCCGATCGAGGGCATCTGACAGAGCCTTGGCCAGGGCCTTGTGTTTCTTTCTGCCAACAACTCACGTCGCACTTCCTGGCATAGAGTCCAGCCCATCGAATGGCTGCAAGTAGAACGCTGCCCGGAGGGCGAACAGCTAGTATCCCTGCTGAGCCAAGACACTCGGTACAACCGCGAGTTGCCTTGTGTGACACTGCACGGAATGCCCCCCTGCGCTACAACGCTTTCACCCGGCACGACCGCGCGGGCAAGATCTTTGCTGATGTTCAGATAGCTGTGCACCAACTCCTTCAGAGCACGCCCGTGTTCGCCATGAGAAACCGGCTGGAGTTGCTTGCCGCGCAGCGGTTCGTTCTATTTCATGCGTCGATGCGGTCACTCTTGTTGCCACCTTCAACAAGGCATTTCTGCGTGGATTGCACCCGCCCAATCGCGCGACGTGCGGCTTCAGCAAGTCAGACAACCACCAGCTGCGGTCCCTTCCTCAAGCGTGGCGTGCAAGGCTCCGCTAGACTTCGGGCCGGGTTAAGATTTCTCGTTCAAGACGGAGTGCGGTCAGCTCAGGTCAACTAATTCCTAGCATGCAGATTTCGAGGTCTGATTTGGCCGCGTACAAATTGGTTAGACGATCTTGAAGATTTTGCGCCTCAGGAACGGCGGTACGAATTGCAGTTTTCAAGCTACCGTATAGCGCCCGATAGACCGGTTTGAATTCCTCCGAAATGCTGGTAGTTCCTCCCCAGTTTAGGCGATCACCGATAGCCACCATGATTCGGTTCGCTTGGAGGGGGGTTATATCTCCTTGCAGACCATGCTTAAGCCATTGCTGAAGCGCGCCGAGTTGCTGAATGGCAGCGTCTCTTTCCCAGTCACTCATTGCATTATTACTGATAATTTCGCTCACCGCATGTTCGAGTGGTTTATCAATGGCCTGTCCTACGTTGATGGTTGCGTTTGATTCTGAAAGGACAGCTTCTAGTTTAAGCGTGTAATCGCTGAGTTTACGATGGATGATGGCGAGTTGTCCGCCGGCAGCCTGTGCCGCCTCTCTAGCACACTTCCCTTGTTGTAGCGCGGTCCTGTAAACCTGGTAGTCTCCGGTTGCCATATTCCAAATAACTTCGTCCACCATAGCCTTTGCCGAATTTCCGTATGTAATATCACGGACAGTGGATCTGAGGGACGCACCGTTCACTGCTCGTCCAACCTTATCCGCAAGACTGCGAGCAGCGTCCGACGAAGCAGAGTCCTTTGGCTTTACGCTAGCGCCCTCCTGAGTTTGGATTGGATCATCGCCATTGATCGGATTATCGCTGTGGTCCGTTTGCGCCGTGAGGATGCGGACGTCCGGGCAATGCTCGCGAGAGTGCCCCAGCTGTTTCGCGTGGCTTTCACACAGGTAAATCGGCTCACTCCCGCCTCGCTCCCAGCAAATGATGACCGCGGTTCCATAGTCACAGTCGAGCCGGTAATGCGCAGAAATAGCCGCCGCAGGCTTTCCAGTCTGCAGCCGCCACCTGGCGCGGCTTGTGCAATGGCGTTTCGGCACACGTTTATTTTAGCGAACCCATGATGTCGGATGCCGTAAGTCGCGAGTTTCCGTGACGGAACATGTAACCCCGCTGTACAGTGAACAGCGCGTCTTCGAATTGAAACAGCGAGAGCTCGGTTACTTCGAAATTTGAAAATTAAACTCGTCAGCCGCAACAGTAACTTGTTCAAATCATTCCAATCGTTGAAAAAATCCCTGAGCAAAACTGAACCTTCAGAGTCTACGCCTTTAACTTGCTGTAGCCTGGACTGACAGGAATCACGTTGCTCGAACCGTCATGAGAGCCGGCGCGATCCCCAGACAGAACTGCGAATGCGGGTGCGGGATGTAGCGCTACGGTTATCGCAGACTGAACGGTCATGTTGTGGCGTGCGAGATGCCTGCCGTCGCTCAGTAGTGTCTCTGCTGCGTGCGGCGTTGCCTTTTTCTACCGTTGCTGATGGCCTTTCGGTTTTGTTTGGTTTCACATAGCGAATCTGCCCCAAGCAAGGAGTGGATGGCATTTTCAACAAACACTGGATGGATTCGCGGTCCCTGCAATGAAGGCGATCTTCGCGACAGCTCCGCTGTCGGGCCACGATGCAAGTCCGGTTGGAGCAGGTTTAGTTTCCCATCGCCAGCCGGTCCTCACCAGGCAGAAGTCGCACGATTGACCCAGGCCGCGTGCACTTCCTTCCATCGCACCCTGCTGGCTTCGGCTCATACCGATTGGTGCCTTGCATTCTCCGTTCATAGATGCATGCCTTCACTCTCGTTCAATAAATTGGTACTTGACTTGCCGTCGCCACTAGGAGCAGAGTGACTCCGGGTTTTCCAATCTTCTTTTCTCACTGTTTTTTCTCATGGTTTTTCGTCGGGCATTTTCGGGACCCCGGGCATCATCCGCCGGTCGGCACATCTCTTTGGTGTGCGCTGCGACCGCGCCGTAGGAGAACGACAATGAACAAACAAGACCCTATTTCTTGGAAAAAACTTGAACAGAAATGGGTGAGCCGTCGCAATCTAATTCGAGGAGCGGCTGGCGCAGCCCTCGGGACGGGGCTTTTGCGTGCAAACTCGGCCTATGCCGACGACGATGATAACGATAAGGGATGTCGAGGTCCTAGGCTCAAACCGATTCCTGGGGGCGGCGCCCCGTATAAGCCCTTTGGCGTCCCCGTACACCATAACCCGCTAAGTCCCACAACAGCGCTGGCTGACATCAGCGACCCTTCGCAGGTCACTGACTTCGACGGATTGGTGGGTCTGACCCACATCCAAGGGGGCGGGACCGGAACCAATACCGCTACGAGCGTCGCTACGACACTGGCGTTCCGAGCAGATATGGGCTTTGCCCGTGGCAAGTTCATCGATATTGACGGTCAGCTCCTTAAGGGTACATTCGCTTTCGTTTGACTTGACCTGTACACCGTTCCAGTTGGAACGCCGACCCTCCCTGTCACAGCACAAGTTCACGACTTCAACGTGCACATCGACTCGAACGACGTGTTTTGGATGGTGCAAGTCGATCACGACGCCCTCGAGGTTAACTTCGACGGGGGGTATGCCCGCCTGTGCGTCAAAGACTTGCACGTCTACGATGACCATGACCTCGCCAACTCAGTGACCCAGGGGCTGGGGCTTCTTGACGGCCCGGCCTTCATGTATCCGGTGATTGCTCCTATCGCCCCTATCCGCGCTACCGTTTCGTTCGACGTGGAATGGAAAGGAATCGTCACGATGGCAGACATTAACAATAGCGTGCAAATGTTCAAGGGTTCGTTCCTCAGCACGGGAGCCACAATCAAGTGGTCGGCCGACGAGCCAGGCTTTCACTTCGAATCAGAAACGCCACCCGACCCTAAAGCGAATCTGGTTTCTGTCCTCGGACGCGAGAAAAACGGCGTTTTCTTCACGTAGGCTGAGTCGCAGCGCAATCTGCTCACTCTCCTGCCGCGATCTAGAATCTCGGCGGTAACAATTCGGCTCGCGACGCGGTCATGGAAATCTGCTGAGTACCAGCGCTATGAGATTTTTTTTGTGTGCCAACTTTGAGAAGTCCTTCAAAAGCCCAAGCACCAAAGCCATTGGTTGGTAGTGATTGTTCAGACGATTTGTTGCAGTGCCCGATAGCGTCCGCCCCAGAACGGCTTCGTTCGCTCCTCACCCCTTTTCAACATTGCCAATCCACATCGCATGCACCACAATTGCCTCATTACTGCCGTATGCGATTGAGCTGAACTTCTTTCTTACGTTCAACATACCCATCCGGCACCTACGACGGAGCGGGCATGCGACAATTCACCACAGTTCTCCTCGTTCTCTCTTGTTTTTCCTGGGCGGGTTGCAACGTCAACTGCATCGAAAATCTTCTCGGTTTGGGTGGCAAAAAATCCGTTGCCGTCGTCTTCACTCCCAAAACGCAAAGCGTCGTCGTTACCACAGTCCAGCAATTCATAGGGATTTCTGACAGACTGTTCTAAAGGGAGTTTATGAACGAACTAACCAGAACGATAACGAAAGAGATTCTCGATCAAGCGAACAAGGCAATCGGGCGAGGTGAAACCAAAGGTCCAAAACTTGATCAATGTTGGAAAAGGTTCGAGAAATTAAACGGCGGAATCGTCGGACTAAAGTCGTGGGAACAGATAAAAAGAATTGCCGAGGCCTATCTGGCAGATGAAAAAGGAACCGAAACTCCCGACATGTCAGGAGACCATGAGCGGTAGCGTTCCGAGTCGCGAAGACCGTTCTGCTGTGCACGAAATCTTCGGCGAGCCTAACCCCTGGAAAATCGGGTAATCGCACATGCGGGTTCTATGATCCGGTAACCGCGTTGGATATGGCTCTTGTTTCGTTATTGCGATGATACTGAACTTTCACATTCGCCTTCGCAGTTGAGCCATGTACTGGTCGGCAAAGTGGCAGTTTCCGGCAGCAATCAGGAGTTGCAAACAAAATGCATCGCTTCCTGAAGGGGTCCTCGCTCAATTAGCTTTGTAAATCGTTTTCCCTTCTTTTGATCGACTAGACAACCTTGATGTCCTTCGCCTCCATTGGGGGTGATGCGCTGGTCCGGGCCGATGACTTCTGCTTCGCAATATCCTGTTGACCGCCGTCCACACGACGTGCTCGCCGATTGTCGATAAGCCGTCCAGCGCCGTTTTCCCCAATCTTCCTCCTGATCCTTGCCTGAACGGCTTCATGAAAGCAGTTGGTTCTACTACGCTTGTCCTCCCTATTCTAATTGCCAGCTCTTCGTCGTCGACCGGCCAGAAGATCGCCAAGCCCAAAGACGTTTCGAACTACCCAAGTCGGCCTACCGTACATGTGTGCAGCCAGCTTTCGCGCCGGATGCCATATCTACGGCGCCTTAGCCATACAGCTTTTCAGGTGTATAATCCGGGTCAACCCGATGCTCGAGGGTATAAGGTTGAGCCCCACGCAAACTTCAAATCTTTGGGTTCCCGTTTGTTGCGAGCGCGTCATGCGTTATAACCAGTTCTTGCAACACGGCGGCACCGGCTACGGGGTGCTCTTCTGTGAAGTGTGCAACAAGAACGTAACGTTTGAGCTGGAACATCTAGCCGACGTAAGCGTGTATGGAGAAGGCGCGCGTGTGCTGGGCATGTTGGGATCTCCGAAGCCTCCGGATGTGAAACGGAAAAAACTGGATGGCGACGCGGCGGTGAACGACAAGACGTTGTGACGTAGGCCGCCTCTTGCAGAAGAGCGGGCCCAGCCATGATCGACGAGACCATCTCTCACTTTCGCGTCATAGAAAAAATAGGGGAAGGTGGGATGGGAGTGGTCTATAAGGCCGTGGACACCCGGCTGGACCGCCGGGTTGCCCTGAAATTCCTGCCAGAAAAAATGGCGCAAGACTCGCAGGCACTGGAGCGATTTCGCCGCGAGGCACGAGCCGCATCGGCTTTAAATCATCCGGGCATTTGCACGATCTACGACATCGGCGAGCAGGGCGGCAGGGCGTTCATCGCCATGGAGTTCATAGACGGCGAAACACTGCGCAGTTACATCCATGGGAAGTCGCTGCCTCTCAACGAAACGCTGAAACTTGGGATACAGATAGCGGAGGCTTTGCAAGCGGCGCACGCTGAAGGAATAATCCACCGTGACATCAAACCCGCGAATATTTTCGTGACCAAGCGCGGACAGGCGAAGGTGCTCGATTTTGGGCTGGCGAAACTTCTTCCCAAAGGGATTGGCGGCGAAGCGCCGGATTCCACTTCGATGGTGGGGATCATCAGCGGCACTCCTTCGTATATGTCACCCGAACAGATCCGCGGAGACAGTCTGGATGCGCGCACGGATATCTTCTCGCTGGGCCTGTTGTTGTATGAAATGGCGACAGGACGCCAGGCGTTCGGCGGCGGCACAGGCGGTGCGATTATCGAATCCGTTCTGGCAAAGTCACCTGTTTCGGTGCGAAGTATCAATCCAGATATCCCGGCGAGGCTGGAAGAAATCATCAACAAGGCACTCCACAAGGATAGAGACGAACGGCAACGATGCGCGGCGGACGTAGCCGCAGAGTTGCAACGACTGGAGCGGGGCACGGATTCCGGCTGGAGAGTTGCAGGAGGAGAAACAGAATCCCTCCCAGTATCTGGCGCGAGTGATCTGCACTCGAGCCGAGAGCCGAGGCCGCAGAATTCGACGGGACACATGCGCGCCCCGCGGACAGAGCGAGTGTCGAAGATCATTGACTCGCTGGCAGTTTTGCCCTTCGAGAACGCAAGTCGCGACCCGGAGTACGAGTACTTGAGCGACGGAATTGCGGGGAGTCTTATCAATATTCTGGCGGCCGTTCCTAAGTTGCGAGTGATGGCCCAGAGCACGGTATTTCGCTACAAGGGACGGGGAATTGATCCGCAAGCGGTGGGTCGAGAGCTGAATGTGCGCGCTGTTCTGACCGGAAGAATCATGCAAAGCGGCGGGGCTTTGCGGATTGGGACCGAGCTAGTGCATGTGGAGACAGGTTCCCAATTGTGGGGCGCACAATACGATCGAAAGCCTGGGGATATCTTTGCCATTCAAGACGATATTTCCAACGAAATATCTGAAAAATTGCGCTTGAAGCTCACCCGGGCAGAAAAAAAACGACTAACCAAACGCCAAACGGACAATGTTGAGGCTTACCGGCTTTATCTGAAAGGCCGTCATCACTGGAACCGCTGGACGGAAGAGGGATTCTACAAAGCCATCGGATACTTCGAGGAGGCTGTCGAGAAGGATCCGAGCTACGCTCTGGCGTATACGGGCTTGGCCGATTCGTACGTGCTTCTGGGGTGGAATGGCTATCTGCCTGCGAAGGAGGCGTTCCCCAAAGGAAAACTGGCGGCGATGGGTGCGCTACGGATCGACGCGGATCTCGGCGAGGCGCACACGCCACAGGCGGCCGTGTTGTGGCTTCACGATTGGAAGTGGCAGGAGGCGGACCAGGAATTCGCACGCAGCTTGGCGCTTAATCCCGCTCATCCGACGGCCAGTCATTGGTATGCGGAATATCTGATGACCATGGGACGGCACGAAGAGGCGATCGCACGGATGAAAAGCAGCCAGGAGCTGGACCCGTTGTCGCTAATTATCAGCGTGGCTATCGGGTGGGCGTACTACATGGCGCGGCGATATGACGAGTCCATCGAACAACTGCGCCGAACTGTGGAACTGGATCCCAACTATCCTGTTACGTACTGGATTCTGGGACTATTGCTGCGGAAAATGGGCCGTTATGAAGAGGCCATCGAGGAAGGTGAGAAGGGCGTGAAGCTTTCTGGCGGCAGTCCAGTGATGAGCGCGGCGTTGGCGCAAACTTTCGCTGCCGCGGCGAAAAGAAATAAGGCAGTCGAAATCCTGAATGAACTGACAAAACTAGCAAAGCAAAAGTATGTTGCACCTTATTACTTCGCCGGAATCCACGCCGGTTTGGGAGAAGAAGACCGCGCGATGGAATATTTGGAGAAATCGTACGAAGAGCACTCGCACTGGCTTATCTATCTTCACATTGATCCGAGCATGGACGGTTTGCGGTCCAAACCACGTTTTCAGGAACTGTTAGAGAGTGTCGGCCTTCCCTTACGATCCTGAAAGCCTGCCGGAGGGAAGCCATGGCAGACTGTGCCATGGGCCGCTCGGGACAAAGCCCCTCGGTCCTAGCAACCAATCTGTCCAGAACGAGCGCCCCAGATCGTCTGTCAACCCGCGACCAGCGTAAGTCGATTGCATTCTTTTTGCGCTGATGATTGCATCTGCTCAAACCTGAACCGGAAACGCAGTCCCGCCCGGTTAGCTCCCAAATGCTGACATCGACGAGCCTGCCTTCCTTCCGCGATTATGGAAAGGTCTGACCCTATTGGTATGATGCGTATGAAATCGCTCGCATGTCTCCGAACTCGGCGTGCGCAATTTGATTCTAATTCGTTGGCTTTCTGACCGTACGGAGTAGCTATGAACGGATTCTGGGAACGAGTAGCAATTGCTTTTCGGTGTTTCTTTTCGATCTTGTTCCACGGTGACATTCCCAACGATGTACGACACAAGGGAGTCAAGCCTGCCGGCCAGGTTCCACAGACGCCAGCAGCTCAAGCCGCGTTCTCTCGTCCGAAGGAGATGGAGCGGCCAGCCTCGGAAGCATTTGATCGCGCCGTGCAGATGCTTGCGCTGTTACAACGAGACGGACGGCTCATCGATTTCCTGACAGAGAATATCTCCCCTTATCCGGACGCCCAGCTTGGAGCCGCTGTTCGTACGATCCACGAAGCTTGCCGCAAGGTGCTCGACAATTATGTAAAGCTCGAGCCGATTCTGAACTCCGAAGAGGATCAACCGGTGATCGTGCAAGGCGGTTTCGATCCGGCAGCCATTAAATTGCTAGGCAATGTGAGGGGAGAGCCGCCGATTCGCGGGGTGTTACGACACAAGGGCTGGCACGTGAAGGAGGTGAATCTGCCACCGTTGCCGCAGGGTTCCGGCCGGATGGTAATTGCACCGGCTGAGGTTGAACTTTCCTAGCGACTAGGCACGTCTGCCACACGGATGTGAATTTGAGGAGATTTTCATTGGCGGCCAAATATATTATCGGGATCGACCTAGGGACTACAAATTCGGCGTTGGCATGGTGCGACGCCACTGCTTCCGAAGAGAAAAGTCAAATCGAAGTCCGCAGCATTCCGCAGCTTGTGGAGCCGAACGAAGTGGCGGAACGTACGTTACTGCCATCGTTTCTTTACATCCCGGGCGAAATCGATTTTCCCAAAGGCAGCTTGGCCTTGCCGTGGGAACCCGAACCGAAACTGGTGATAGGCGAACTGGCGCGCAAACGTGGCGCGGAGAGTCCCAATCGCCTCGTCGCCTCCGCCAAATCCTGGCTCTCTTACGCTGCTGTGGACCGCACGGCGCCGATCTTGCCTTGGCAAGCACCCGAGGAGGTTCCCAAGCTCTCGCCGGTCGAAGCGTCATCACAGTTCTTGCAATACTTGCGCACTATATGGGACAGCGGCGAGGCGGGGGAGCAAAGGCAACCGGCTTTCGCGGAACAGGACGTGCTCCTCACTGTGCCCGCTTCCTTCGACGAAGAAGCACGCGAGTTGACCAGGCGAGCTGCCGAACAAGCCGGTTACGTCCATGTCACGCTGCTCGAAGAACCTCAGGCCGCCTTTTACGCGTGGCTGGAAAGCCAGGGTGATGCTTGGCGGCACCGCATCAAAGTCGGCGACCTCGTTCTCGTGTGCGACATCGGCGGTGGCACCACTGATTTCAGCCTCATTATGGTTTCCGAAGAGAATGGCGAACTGACGCTGAAACGCGTCGCCGTCGGTGACCACATCCTGCTGGGCGGCGATAACATGGACTTGGCGCTGGCGCGCCTTCTGCAGCAGCGCCTTGAAGCCTCAGGCAATCGCATCGATATCTGGCAGTTGCAGGTCCTGTGGCATCAGTGTCGAATGGCCAAGGAAAAGCTGTTCGAATCGCCAAAGACGCAGACTCGCCCAATCACATTGCTCGGCAAGGGGACAAAACTCGTCGGTGGCACCATTAAAACCGAACTGTCGCGCGAAGACCTCAATCAGATCCTAGTAGAAGGATTTTTCCCAAAAGCTGCAAGCGACGAACTACCTGCGCGGCAGCGCCGTGTTGGCTTTCAAGAATTGGGCCTGCCGTACGCGGCCGATCCCGCCATCACCAAGCACCTCGCGCGCTTTCTCTCGGAGCAAGTCCGTAACAGTCCCGAGGCTGCGGGCATCCGCCGCGGCGGCAGCGGACTTGCCTGTCCCACGCACATTCTGTTCAACGGCGGAGTCATGAAAGCCGCAGTGCTGCGCGACCGCGTGGTCGAAGTGCTGAACAGCTGGTTGCGACAAGAGGGATTCAAGGCGCTCGGGACGGAGCAGATCCTGGAAGCTCCCGACTTGGAGCACGCCGTTGCGCGCGGCGCGGCCTATTACGGGAAGGCGCGTCGCGGTCGTGGCGTGCGCATCCGCAGTGGCGCCTCTCGCGCCTATTACATCGGAATTGAAAGCTCAATGCCAGCAGTGCCCGGCATGGAGGCCCCACTCAAGGCGCTTTGTGTGGTTTCCTTTGGCATGGAGGAGGGATCGGAAGCCAAGATTCCCGACAGAGAATTTGGACTCGTGGTCGGGGAACCAGCCGAGTTTCGTTTTTTAAGT
This sequence comes from Candidatus Acidiferrales bacterium, assembly GCA_963790355.1. Classification (GTDB taxonomy): domain Bacteria; phylum Acidobacteriota; class Terriglobia; order Acidiferrales; family UBA7541; genus Acidiferrum. The sequence continues at coordinate 1,260,876 of CAWBOF010000004.1, read as the reverse complement.
TCCAGCGTCCGTAAGCAAGACCAAGTCGGCAGCCTGCTGGAGGACTGGGGTGATGATATCGAGGAACGCAGCCCCCTCGAGGTCACTCTCAAACTTGATGGCCAGCTGGGCAAGATTGTACCGGTGCGGCTCGAGACTCGCGTCACCGAACTCGGCACGCTCGAAGTCTGGTGCGTATCCCGCGACGGCCAACGCTGGAAGCTCGAGCTGAATATTCGCGAAAAGACCAAGCGGTGAGTCGTCGGTGTCTTCTCGTTATCTGATCGGAATCGATCTGGGCACGACAAATTCTGTCGTGGCCTACCTCGATACTCAGAATCCCGCTAGTGCGGCTTCCGCTATTCGTGTGTTCCCTGTGCCGCAGTTGGTGGGATCGGGCGAAGTCTGCACGCTTCCCGCACTTCCTTCGTTTCTTTACTTCCCCACCGAGGATGAGTTGTCTGCCGGCGGCGTGAGCGCTACCTGGAACGAGCATCCGCCAATGGTCACCGGTTTGCTCGCGCGCGAACAGGGAGCGCTGGTGCCGAGCCGCCAAGTGTCATCAGCGAAGTCGTGGCTTTCCTATCCTGGCGTGCATCGTCGCGGCAGGATCCTGCCAGCGCAAGCGGAACCGCCGCAGCCGATGATTTCTCCTGTCGAAGCATCCGCGCGCTACCTCATGCATCTGCGCGACGCCTGGAACGGCGCAATGGGGAGTGGTGGAGAAACGCGTTTTGAGCATCAGGAAATCGTCCTGACTGTGCCAGGCTCGTTCGATGAGGAAGCCCGTGAGCTGACGGTCGAGGCCGCCCGCCGTGCCGGGCTCGAGAAGCTCACTCTGCTCGAAGAACCATTGGCCGCTTTTTATGCGTGGATCGCCGCAAATCGAGATACGCAGGCCGGGAATAAGGAACACCTCCGCGATGGCGCATTGATATTGATCTGCGACATCGGCGGTGGCACGACGGATTTCAGCCTGATTCGCGCTTGCCTCGTCGATGGCGAGTGGCAGTTTGAGCGAACAGCCATCGGAGAGCACCTTTTACTGGGCGGAGACAATCTCGATTTTGCGCTCGCCCGCTACGTGGAGAAGAAGCTCAAAGACGCCAAACTCACGCTGCGACAGCGTTATGCATTACGCCGGACCTGTTGTGCGGCGAAAGAGCGACTGCTGAATGACTCGTCCTTAGAGCGCGTGCCAATCACGATCTTGGGTAGCGGGCGGGCTGTCATTGGAGATGCGCTCCGCGCTGACCTGACTCACGAGGAAGTCTTGCAGGTTCTGTTGGACGGCTTCTTGCCCAGCACCCTACCTCATGAGATGCCGGCAACTGGCACGCCAACAGGGTTGCGCGAACTTGGCCTACCCTACGCCAGCGATCCTGCCATCACCAAGCACCTTGCTGCATTTCTGACCCAAGCCGCAGACGCGATGGGCGCTGCGCCTGCAAATCTGCGAATGGCTCGACCTGATGCCGTACTCTTCAATGGTGGCTTCTGTGCGCCCGCTGTGACTCGCGACAGGATTGTCGGGGCCATTTCCGTCTGGTTCGGAGGAACACAAAGAGGCTGGTCGCCCAAGCTCCTCAACAACGACGAGGTAGATAGTGCTGTTGCCCGCGGTGCTGCTTACTACGGCCGCGTACGACGCGGCACCGGTTTGCGGATCAAAGCCGGCAACGCGCGCACCTACTACATCGGGTTGCCCTCGGACCACAGTCTCCAGGGCATCTGTGTCTTGCCTGCTGGGGTGGAGGAGGGCACCACACTACCTCTGCTTGATCGCGAATTCTCTGTGCTGGCTAACCGCCCGGTGTCGTTCACGCTTTACAGTTCGCATACACGGCACGATGCACATGGCAAAGTCGTTGCACTGGATGAATCGAGCATACATCGTCATCCGCCGCTGGTGACCTTGCTGCGATACGGCAAGAGACGCGACGTGTACCTGACAATACGCCTCAGAGCCAGTTTCACTGAGGTTGGCACGCTCGAACTCTGGTGTGAATCGCAGCAGACGCCGCATCGCTGGCGCTTGCAATTCGAACTGCGCGGCGAGGAGGCACAAGCGCAGCAAGTCGATGCGCTTAAAGCGCAGCCCATACTGGCTCGCTCTTCGGATGTCACGACTTCCGATGCAATTGTCGAATCTGCTGCACAACTGATCAGAAATGTTTTTGGCGGCTCGATGTACGACGCTTCGTTGACACCCGAGACCCTTGTCGGTCAGGTGGAAGCAGTGCTTGGCGCAAAAAAAGACTCGTGGCCCGTCTCGACCATTCGCCGGTTGGCCGATGCGCTTATCGAGGTTGCTGCTGGCCGCAAAAAGTCCGCCCGCCATGAGATGCGTTGGCTCAGCCTATCTGGCTTCTGTTTGCGTCCGGGGTTCGGCGCGCCGGGTGACGATGCGCGCGTCAACCGCTTGCGAACCATCGCCTCGAACAACCTTGCCTTTGTAGACGATCTGCAATGTCAGGTCGGAGCGCTAGTGCTGTTGCGTCGGATCGCCGGCGGCATCCATGCCAACGAGCAAATCGCGCTGTATCGGAACCATACTAGCCCTCCCGGGAGCAAGAAGAAGCGCATCAACCGCCAACTCGAGTACGAGAAATGGCGCCTCCTTGCGAACCTTGAGCATTTGCAAGCCAGCATCCGTGCCTCTCTAGGCCGTGAGTTAATGGCGAAGATTAGAAAGGAACCTGGAGATGCAATTTGGCTGTGGTCGCTCGGCCGACTGGGTGCCCGCATTCCCCTGTATGGGCCGCGTCATTCGGTGGTCGAACCTGAAATTGTCAGTGAGTGGCTGAAAGATCTACTGGACTTATCCACGCACACGGCGGTGACGGATTCCACTATCGTGTTGATTGCGCGGCGCACCGACGATCCTTCGCGTGACATCGATGAAGCAAATCGCGCACAGGTAATTTCTCGCTCTACGGCGCTTGGGATCGCCGAAGAAACCATCCGGCTTGTATCAAGCTACGTTCTCCCCGACCGGGCGGACGCCGTTCGCAGCTTTGGAGAATCGCTACCGCCCGGCTTGCAGGTTGTCATCTCTTCAAACTGCCTGCTGTCATTAGCTGCGTTGCACATTTCCGGTCCGGGTTTTTCGACACCGGCGTGAGCGGCAGGTGATGTCGTTCACCGTTTCGCAGAGCAACGGTGAATTGGGGCTGCGTATGGCTCTTGGCGCGGACGCGTCGAACTGGCTAAGCTAGCTGCATTAAACACCTCAGCGAGTTTCAGATCGTGGATGAAAGCAGCGACGCGGCGAAATGCCATAGCTTGATTGCATTGTTCAAGAAGCACGAAACATGGCAAACGCCAACTTTGGTCGCTTTACGATCTTTGGCGCAGGAGGCTCCGGGATAAGCATCGCGCCCAATATGTGCCGGCGAAGGATCGACCTAAGCCGCCTTGGCATTTGGGCGATTAGCCTGGCATCAACCGGAAGAGTGAAAACTTCCTCGAGCCCCGTTTCCGGAGCGCGGGCTCCAGATAACTTCCGTGCGGCGACCATACATTCGCAATCGTGCACACCGGGAATCCGTCTCTCACGTCTGAGATCGGCTGCGGGAGATCCAGCTAGTCGGCAGGCTTGACGCCGACAGCGCTATAAAGCTCGGCGCTTCTATACACCACCCCATTCTTCATCACCAACCTGCAGCGGCGAATGTCGCTGATGTGTTCGGCTGGATTTCCTTCCACAAGTACGAGGTCGGCTCGCTTTCCCGGCACAATCGAGCCCAAGTCTTTCTCCTGTTTTAGAAGCCGGGCCGCATTGAAAGTTGCGATCTGCAGTGCCTTCGCCGGCGGAATGCCCGCATCTACTTCAAGCTCCAGTTCCCGATGCAACATGATTCCGGCAGTCGCATCGGTTCCGGCTAGGATCGGAATCCCTGCATCGTACATTCGCTTGGTCATACGCAACATGGCTTGATAAGAGTCATTGTAAAGCTGGTCGTTCTCCTCTGTCACCGGAAGCCCTCCCGTGTAGGCGAAGCGTTGGACCTGTGCGGGCAGCCGATTCAGCACCGGGGCGAAATCCGGAGAAACCCTTCCCGGGCGTCCCTTGAACATCCCCTCAAAAGTGGCTAGGGTAACATCCACGGTGGTGTGATGTTCGAGCAGCAGTGCGATGAAATCGTTGACCTGTCTTGACTGTAGGTCGAGCTTCGCGGCGTAGGCGCCCACAGCGGTAAACCGTTCGGGAGTGCGGGTGTCCTTCACCTTATCCGGGATAAAGTTCAGGAAAATAAAGTTGATGTGTTGTATTTCGTCGGCGCCGGCTTCCACAAACTGGCTTGCGATCATGCCGTTCGGAATATGCCCGCTCACGCGCAATCCACGTGCATGGGCAGTCTTGACAATTCCGGGTACAAACTCTGGATTAAGTGAGCTATAAACCTTGATCTGGACGTAGCCAAGGTCGGCATAACGATTGACGGCAGCCTGCGCCTCTTCCGCCGTGTCTGCGTACAGACCGGTTGGAGCCTGGTATGGGCTGTGCCCGTCAATAAAGCCTGATTTCCAGACACGAGGGCCGATTGCGCTTCCCGTCTCCCACTGGTCTTGCAAATGCCGGAGTTCATCAATGTCATTGCCCATATCGCGAACGGTGGTCACGCCGCTCGCAATGTTCAAGATTCCGTCCCCTGCCTGGGCATGAGCATGCATGTCAAACAGGCCGGGCACGACCGTCTTGCCAGTTCCGTCGATGATCTCTGCATCCTTCGGAACACTGACAGCTGTAAATGGACCGGCCATCGTAATCCGTTCACCCTGAATGACAACCGTCTGGTCTTCGCGAGTAACGGCCTGCTCGGAATCAAACAGGCGCACATGCTCGACCGCCACTGGATGATCCGGGTGCCGGGCGAATTCATGTGCCAGGCGAGCGTAACGGTCGTCCTGAGCTTTACGGGCGAGGGAGTAAAGCTGATCGTTTGTATCCTCCCAGCCTTCTCTGAGGAACGCGAACCACTTGCCCGGAAACGCAAAAAAGTGCTGATCGTCATCGAGCCACACGGTTTGTGGTTCGAAAGAGAGTCCGGTAATCGCGAACTCGGTCAAGTGCAATTTTTGCCCGTGGCTTTCAACGGTCACTTCCGTCATGCGTTCTAATCGGGCCTCGCCCGCTGGGAGCAATTTGACGGGAGCATTCTTCGCCTTTAACAACGCCCGTACCAGCAAAGCCGACTCGGCGGCCGGCCCATTGATACTGACGTAGAACCCCGGCGCGGGAGCCTGTCCGTTCTCGGAAGTGCTTTTCCAATGTCCAACACCGGCTTCTGCGGCAAAGTGTTCGTCAACCGGAGCCTTTAAGTAGTCGTTGCCGGTTATGTCGATGCGCAGCGGCGACCCATCCGCGGCCACTATGTAATGCGCCGCGATCTTGGGTCCGCGGCCACGATCGTTAAACTCGAACGTGGAGTCGAGGTGACCGCCGGGACCGTAGACGTCCACTTCAGTTCCAGCCGTCCGCCCATTACTCAGGATTGTGTAGCGAAGCGTTTGGGGACCGTCAGCGTCAGCTGCCCACAAATGAAAACCAGTGAAAAGCAGAGCGCAGAGCGATGCGAGACGAAGTGCGAGCATGGCTCCGAATTATGCCATTCAGATGAATCGAAAACGAGCAGATTGTTGGTTCTTTGCGGTAACCGGAAGTCATTGTGGGCAAGCAGCCCGTTGGGTGAAGTGAGGGTTCTTCAGAGCTGGCTTGCGTTCTCATCTCCTCGAACCCCATTGCGGCAAATGAAGGGCACTCGGACGAGTACGCGACTTAGCCAAAGGAAAAACGTGGTGGCTTCAGTACCTCTCCGACGTTTTTTGGTTAGGAGAATCTCGGCTCTTCGAGCAGGACTTCGTCATGGCTTAGCGAGCATGCGCCGAATGTACCGGTAGAGAATCAGCAACAAGACGGCGCCAACAATGGACATCCGCGTACTCGTCAATGTGAATTCGGCGAAGCGAGCGAGAAGTCCGTTGTGTGTTGGTTTACGTTCTCATCTTCAATCCCTCGTCGGCGCGCCGATGTGACTCCACTCCCGAAGCCTTGGCTGCCGTTACACTGGTTTTGTTGCCGCGCGGCTGGTAGAATGCTCGCGCTTCCTCGATTGAACCAGAGCAGGAACCGACCCAATGAATCGAAGAGCTTTCGTAAAGACATCGGTGGGCGCGGCGGCTGTTGCTGGCGTGCTAAACGCCCCGACTCAATCGCAACAAGAGGCAGCCGGCGCCAAAGGAAGCGAATATTATGAACTGCGCCAGTATCACGTACAGTCCGGCCGTCAGCAGAAACTCACCGACGCATTCCTTAAGGACGCGTTCGTTCCTGCACTCAATCGCATCGGAATTGCCTCGGTTGGCGTTTTCAACTTAACCATCGGTCCGGTGACCCCCACGTTTTATGTCTTGATGGCCGCAGCTTCGGTGGAGACCTTGGCGACGGTGGAAGCTCGTTTGGCCCAGGACGCTGAGTATCTGAAAGCGGGAGCGCCATTCTTGACCTCTCCCGCCGATCAAGCCCCCTTCATGCGCATTGAGAGTTCGCTGATGGTGGCTTTCGAGGGCTGGCCTAAGTTGAAGCTGCCTGCTGCCAGTACGGAGCACAAGGAACGCATGTTTGAGCTGCGCACGTATGAGAGTGCGAGCGACCAGGATCATCGTCGCAAGATTGAGATGTTTAATAGCGGCGAGTACGGCGTTTTTGAGAAGGCCGGCTTCTCGCAGGTCTTCTATGGCGACGTGCTGGTTGGTTCGCGCCTGCCCTGCCTCACCTACATGTTGGGCTTCACTGACCTAACGGATCGCGCCGCCAAATGGAACGTCTTCCGCGAGGCGTCGGACTGGAAGAAACTATCGGGTTCACCCCGGTACGCCTTTGAAAGCATCGTCTCCAACATAACCAACTTGATTCTGAGCCCCACGACGTATTCGCAGATCTAGAGGCGGGTTAGAACATCGGTTGCTGCCATTTGCGCTGCTGTCGAGATAGCAATTTCCGTATCGGCGACAATCAAACCACCCGCTGTCCCTGATCTTGCAATCCAAACTTTTCACACGTGAATCAGGGAATGCGTTCCCGAGCCTTGATGTCGGCTCTGGTGGCAAATTCGTTGTATCCAGGACAAGAGAAGCGTACGATGCGCGAGTCGGAGGATCGGAAACTCCGGGTGAGATATCCTTACGCGGACGCCATGGAAGCCACCGACATCCACAGCATCGAAGTCGTCTTCCTTCTTCTCCTGCTTTTTGTCGCCGGACTCGCGGTGCTGGCCAAGCGTTTCCAAATTCCTTATCCCATCATGCTCGTGATCGGCGGCCTGATCCTCAGTTTCTTCCCTCGCGCCCCGCATATCGCGCTCAATCCCGACATTGTTTTTCTGGTCGTCCTGCCGCCGCTGCTCTTCTCGGCGGCTTTCGTCACGTCCTGGCGCGAATTTCGCTACAACCTTGTTAGTATCTCAATGCTCGCCTTTGGTCTGGTCTTTTTCACGGTTCGGGGAGTCGCCTCGATATCGCACTGGATTCTTCCTGGGTTCGACTTCCGCCTTGGTCTCGTTCTCGGCGCGGTGGTCTGTACGACGGATGCGATCGCGGTGACCGCAATCGCGGAGCGGCTCGGCCTGCCGAAACGCATCACCGCTGTGATCGAGGGCGAAAGCCTGGTCAACGACGCCAGCGGCCTGCTGGCCCTCCAATATGCCACTGTTCTTCTCGTCTCCGGCTACACGCCCAGCCCTGCCGAACGCGCCGGCCGCCTGATCTTCCTCATTGTCTCCGCGATCGTTATCGGCCTTCTCGTCGGCAAGCTGATCTACTACATGATTTCGAAAATCGACGAGCCCTCCATTGAAGTCACCATCAGCCTGATCGCTCCCTACTTCGCTTATCTCCTTGCCCAAAGCGTCCGCTCGTCGGGGGTACTCGCCACCATCGTCTGTGGCTTCTATCTCGGCCACAAGAGGTCTCTGTATTTGTCGCCTGGCGCGCGCCTCAAGGGTAACGCCGTTTGGGACACGCTTACGTTTATCCTCAACGGTTTCGTCTTTATTTTGATTGGCCTCCAGTTGCCCTACGTTCTCGCAGGCATCCACGAATACAGCCGGGGCCGCTTGATCGAACTCGGACTGCTGTTCAGTTTGGTTGTGATCCTTCTGCGCATGATCTGGGTCTATCCGGGAGCGTGGGTATCCAATTTCATTCGCCGTCGTCTGTTCCACCAGCCGGAACCCTTTCCGAATCACCGCGCTGTTTTGGTGGTCGGCTGGACCGGCATGCGCGGAGTCGTGGCGCTAGCCGCCGCGATTTCGCTGCCGGAAACGCTGAAAGACGGCTCGCCCTTCCCCCAGCGCAATTTGATTATATTCGTCACGTTCTGCGTGATTTTCGTAACGCTCGTGGTCCAGGGACTCACGCTTCCGCCGCTTATTCGCCGGCTCGGTCTTGCCGGATCGGACGGAGAAAATATCGAAGAAGCGCAGGCACGCCGCGGCTTGATCGAAGCCGCTCTCGCCTACCTCGAAACCGCGCGCGAAAGCGACGGGACGGAATTTTTGCCCGTATACGACGAACTGATTCGCCTACAGCGGCTACGCCTCAGCCGCTTTGAAGAAGCCGAAGCCGCCGGCGCCGACTACCGCCCCGAGCAATACGACCGGTATCTGGCACTTTCGCGAAAAATCCGCGCCCTGCAGCGCGGCGCGCTCCTCAACCTGCGTAATCACAATCAAATCGGTGACGAAACTATGCACAAGCTCGAATACGAGCTCGACTTGGTCGAGGCGCAATACTGGACGACGTGATCTATTCTCCTGCGCCGCGTTCAGCATGGTCATTCATTCAGAAGCTGATGGTCTCGAACCCCGTTTCCGGCCAACTACCGGTTGGCCTTCCGGGAGTTGCCGCTCAATTCGGTTAACATAGGCGCGTTTGTGTGTTCTAGTCAGATTTACACGGAGTCTGAACTATCGTTAACCCGAATAGGAGTATGCCGCCGGAATCCGCGACGCGGTATTGGAGCCGCTACGCGAGAAGCGGGAAGGCGCACACGCCGTAAATCGGAACGCTGCATCTAGCGCAGGCGCAATCCAATCGCGGGCGGCGCGGACGCAAGAGGGATTTCCCCGATGCCGAACGTTCTTCTTCGACATATATTTCGAGCGACACCCCTCGCGCCCGGGCCTCTGCCGCCAACCGATCCGGTACATTTATCCTGACTTGCATTAATGCAATTTAGCATTGCGCCCAGAATGTCGGTCGCACCCAGCTTGGCTCCTGCATTACATCAGTCAGCAGTTATTGCGTAACTAGACCACATCGATGGCGATGAGCGTAATGTCGTCGTGCTGGGCCATGGAAGCTGGTTGCCACTGACGAATCTCGGAGAGCAGTTGATCCAGCAACTCAGAAGCTGTACGCGACTGATTGTTGCGAACGACTTGTTCAAACTTAAACTCGCCAAAGGAATCGCCGCGGGCATTTTCTGGCTCAATGACGCCATCGGTATACAGCAGGAAGCGGTCACCGGGGAGGATCGGAATGTCGCAAAGAGGGTAGTCGGAATCCGGGAACACCCCGAGCAGTAGACCGTTGTTTTCGATGCGGTTAAACTCGCCTTCGCGGCAGTGCAGAAGTGGCGGATGTCCGGCGGCCGAATAGAGAGCGAGGCGATTTTTCGTGTCGACCCAAAGATAGGCCGCTGAAACCAGTTGCGGGCCCAATTGTGCCGACAGGACGCCGTTCAATCCGCGCAACACCTCTCGTGGGTCGTGCGCGCAGTGCACCACAGATTGCATCGCCACCTTGATCATCGCCGCGATAAGCGCGGCCGGGATACCATGTCCGGTGACGTCCGCCACCAGAAAGCCGATGCAATCGTGATCGACGGGAACGAACTCATAGAAGTCGCCAGCGACGTCCGTCATCGGATGATAGGCCGTAGCGACGCGAAGATTTTTCATTCTCGGATTGTCGCCCGGAAGAATGGAGGCTTGAATCTCACGGGCAATTGCGAGTTCGTTTTCAATCGAAAGTAAGCGACGTTCGCTCGCCAGGACGATTTGCATAGCGACATACCCAAACGAGAAGAGCAGAACGGCCAGCCCCAACGAGCCTGTGAGGCGCGTGGTCGGGGTGTGGTAGTGAAGGAGGCGCGATAGGCTGAAATATAGGGCTTCCGCGGCGAAAACGAGCGTGCCCACGACCATGACGGCGCGGTTCGGAAGAACCAGAAACTTGCGGGACAGCGCAGGCACCACCACGATAATCACTAAGGCGAGCAGGGCAATGGTGGCGAGGAAATTATTGTAGGGGATCAACTTGTCGCCAGAGCCAGTCATGACGAAAAACGCGATTCCCGCAAGATCGATGGCCAGGCTGATGAAAATCAAGGCGCGAAGAAAAAGACGAAATTTGCCAGCACTCAGTTCCAGCCATGCGAGCAAAGCGACAGGAAGAAGTAGGTAGCTGGCGGCAACCCCCAAGAGCGGAACGCTGTTCTGAATCCACTGCGGTAAAGCAGCCACCACAGCCGCCGATTCAGCCAGGAGCCGGCCCCCCCACAACGCACTCCATATCCCCAACCAGACAAAGATGCGAGCTCCCGCGCGACGGCGAACCGCAGCGAGGCAACAGGAAGCCAGCCCGATGAACAGGAAAACAGCTCCGGACATGATGGCAACAAGTTGATCGCGGAGCATTGCCAGAAGTTGATCCTGCAAAGGCGCACCTCTGAGACACGGCCAAGATAGCAGAGTCGATGCCGCTCCCAGAAGGGTTGCCGACGGCAGTCGGCGTGCTGCAAGCCGGTGGGTAAAGCTATTCAAGCAAACTGGTCGCCGCTTCCTAATTTGTTCTCAGAATCTTAAAAGACTCGCTCGTCGCTGGGAATTCGAGGGTTCATTGGAAACTCTCGGCCAGTTGCGCGCGGATTGCGGGGAATCCGGAAGCTATTCCAGGCCAGAGGTCCGCTTCGAGGAAACGTGATGTTCTCGCGCTCCGATCCCCGAACAACGTTTGAACCAAGCCGCCCGGTCTTTGGCGACCAGGCTGGCAGAGAAAAGCGACAGGCTCAGGTCTCCTAATTTCACACTGCGGCCAAGCGTGGTTGTGAGTTGCGTTTCGATGGTGGGGCGAAACGTGTTTGCGTTCACGAAAAAAGGAATCGACACAACTCCCAAGACGACGAGACCGACTAATGCCAACAATATTTTCGTCCAACGTTTCACGGAAAACCTCAGCGCGATGGCGTCGAAGTGCCAGCGAACTTCGCGGAGCCTCGGATTTTGCCTTGAGGCAAGCCAAAAGCCCTACTGCAGTCCGGTTCGAAGAAGCGAGCTGCCATCAGACACTAGCAATCGGCCACCACGGTCTTGGAATCCGTCGTCCTCAGACTAACTTCGATGATGCTAGTGCGGTTAAGTCTTTGTTTCCGTGCGGGCTTTAATCAACCTTTACCTGCTGCCATTGGATCCCCTCGCGTTTGCACTGTTGGCCATCGCAAGGTTTCAGCCGACATCGGCGTGCGGATGCTATTTCTTTGGCTATGCCGCCTTCGCCTTGACGATCTTCGATCCCAGCTGCCTCGTGAACATAAGTGTTTCTCCGGATAACCCATATCGTCTACACTCGAGCGCTCTTTGCAAGAACCACTTTTGGCATCACTATCTCGAGTCTGCCATCATTGAATGTTGCTTTGGCCTTCGAGGGATCAACCTCACAGGGCAAATCGATGACGTGGTACATCATTTCCGCGTGCCGATGCGAATGGGGGTGCTTTTCAGATTCGGGGCTTTCGCGGGGCTCGGTTTTTCCGCTGATGCTCAGTCGGCGCGGCTCGAGACTCACTTTGATCTCCTGCCTATGGAATCCAGGAACCTGAGCGCGTGCGGTAAGCTGTTCGCCGGATTCCGAGAGGTGGAACCTGACAGGCGTGAGTAGCTTGGATTCCGCGAGAAACCAGTCCTCCCGGTCGTTTCCGTGGACGCGCCCACGGCTCTCGAAAATCTCGAAGGCGCGTTGGGCAATCAAATTGACTACGGCTTGTGTATGTTCGAAGAGGTCTTCAGCGGACACGAGATTCACATCACTACTGATTTCGATAGATGACTCAACTGGAACATGGTCTTTCATGGCTTTTTCCCCCTGCAGAACAAATTCTTATTCGAGCGCGCGAAAAGACAGAGGCATCGTTCGGGTGCCCCCGTTCCCCGCGCGATTCCGCTGCCCCAGCCTTGTCACACCGTGAGAAGGCGACCGAAAAACGACCTGTAGCGGCGCAGCGCCAGACGGAGATCCTCTGTTGAAACATCATCTCCGCGATCCCATTGGCCCTCGAGTTTCGCTCTTTCAGCCGCGAACATCTCAGCCAGGCGCTTCATTGCTCCTGCGACGAGACTATCTGCCTGCTGTACTGCCTGTCGAGGCTCGTCAACAAAACCCACTTGGATGGCATCCCACCGTGCGCGAAAATCCTTCGCTTCCTCAGGCGAAAAGAGCGGCGTCGCCTGCTCGTCGATAGCCGGAGCGATTGCGGCTGCCGCAGATGAAGCGCCGCCGACGCTACGGCTTGACGCAGAAACAGCTCGCGCCTCTTGTCGCACGCCGGCGCCGGCTAAAATCGCAGTCGTTAGTCCTACTTCCGTCGTTTCGTCTTTTATTTTCTTAGCTTCATTCATTGGATTGCCTCCTCTTTCTATCTTGCACTCGTGATGACGTAACACACTTTTTTCACTTATGGACTGGGATTTATTATGCTGTCTTCGTGCGCGCTAGTTCTGGCTCGCCGACCAACTCCTCAAAGAGTGTCCGGTAGTGAATCATTGCTTGGCGCAAGTCTTCCGTGCTGGCCTGCCCTTGAGTTTGACGAACCGCGATTTCGTGAGCTGAACGGTAATGTTCGAGAACCAGTGGATGATCCACGGAGATATCCGCTGCGCGCTGTTCAAAGTCACTCACTGGATAGCCGCGCGTCGACATCACATCGCTCAGCAGTTGATCGGCTTCCGTTACTGCTCCTCCGGGTCCATCAACGAACCGCGCTTGCACCCTGCGCCAGGACTCTACGAAGCCAGCACGATCTCCAGGGCCGAGCGGCTGTAGGTGGAAACTCTCCACACGATCTGCGCGCTTATCTAGCACCGCTTCTGCTTTCCGCCGACTCCCGCCTTCTTTCACAGCGCGGTTATACTCAGCTCCACCGAACTGAGTGCGCAGTCTCTCCGTTTTGCGTTTACGAACAGAAAACAAAATGGCGACGCCTACCACCAATAGCAGGACGACAGCGATGATTACGGTTATTTGTACTGTGCTTAACGCTGATAGATTCATAACTTGCCTCCATCTTTTGCTCGATTCTTTAACCAAACGGAAATACTTGCGGTTCGATCGTGCGAAGCACTACCGGCTCACGGCTTTTCAACCACTTTTTCCACCTGGCCGATTTTCTTCTGGATCTTCCCGGCTGTCTTTTCGCCCAGACCTTCGGCTTCTAAGTCCGGATCGTTGGTCATTTGGCCCGCCTTTTCTTTCAGCTTGCCCTTTACTTCGTGAACCTTCCCCGCAACCTCATCCTCAGTGCTTGGCTTCATCTTGTTATCCCCTTTTGAAACGACTTGAACTCTGGTCCCTAATTAGCCCCGCACAGTACCTGACTGCAGGGGCGCGGATTTTAGTCGTGGGTTTATGGACTTCGGAATTGAAGTATCCAGCTCTGTGAAACAGAATGCTGTTCGATAGTGCACATTTCGGTGTACTGCAACCTCTCGTCTTTCGGGAGTTCTTCGTTGTTGACTCAGGGTGTGTGGGCCGAGTCAATGTGGGCGACGAACATCTACGATTAGTCTCGCAAACAGAGCATTCTCAGAGTGCAGGGATCATGGATTACGCCGATGCTTGTCGGCGGAGAAATGATCCTCTGACAGGAAGCTCAGGCATCTCTCGCCGTGCGATATGCTTTTTGACCAGCTTCAACCACACCGGCGACGTTGGCCTTCACCTCGTCTACTGTTTCCTGGGCGCGTCGAGACAATCGCTTGCCCGTTGATGCGGCATCATCAAAGCCGTCCTTCACAGTGCGGGTGATGTAGTTGCGTGTTTTCTTTCCTGAGGCTGGCGCAAAAAGGAATCCAACAAGCGCTCCGATTCCAATTCCCACGGCAAATGTTGTGAACTTGCTCAACCAATCATGCCGATTGGCCTCGTCGGCCTCCGTTGGCGAGCCTGCCTCCCTGCACTTGCCCCCTGCTTCGTGAACGTAGCCTGCAGTTTCATTTTCAGTGTGCGGTTTTATCATACTTTCCCCTTTGCCGCGATCTAGTTCCGGTGTAGAGCCTACCGACGCAAATCTCCGCGACTCGATGTTGCTATACAAATACTTCAGGGGACTAAGCGCTGTGGCGTATAGGCCACTGCGCTGGCTTTCTTGAGTTCCGTTATGACGTATCCAGCATTCTGCAGGTCGAGAGTTTCGTCCGTTTCAACCGACGAGATTAGCAGCTGTAAAAAACGACCAACAATTGCCCGTTCAGCCTCGGCAATGAGCGCTTCCAGCATGGCCACATCGGTTTCAAACAAAGCTTCGATGTAGGGCCTATGCCATTCCTGGGACACAGAATAGTCTTTGATTTTGAGTGAACGTTTGGAGACAGAGGGACTAGCCAACCTTGCGCAGTCTGGATTGAGGGAAACCCTTTCACTATTAAAAGGTTGCAGCTCGGACTCGATACCGTCAACGGACATCGGGCCCATGTATTGATGGTCCGAAACGTTCTGCACAACGAGTTCGCGTATATTTTTCCTTCGCGGCATAAGAACTCCCGACCGGAATAGATAGCATGGATCGAATGGGGGTTCTGTTCTGTTTAGTACACGGATGGAACAAAGAAATCGGAGCGCAATCGTACAATCGAAAACTGGGTCCTACGGACTGTTCTGAAAAGAGACCGAGGATCGCCGCCAACGTTGTCAATCCAGAACCTACCCAAACTCGGACGTCCCCGATTTTTGCAGAATGTGCCTTTCAGAATAGCCCTGCAGTTCAACGTATACTACGATCAGCGCTAACAGCCTGGTCGGCCGATGGCAACGGACGCATCGATGTCAGTGGGCCATCATGGATGACAGGAGATCGTCATGAAGGGATTCATCATAGGCGTCGTAACGAGTGCTCTCATTCTTGCCTTAGGAGTGGTGTTCGCACTAAAGGGTTTCGTGGATATGTGCGCGGACAATCCTCCTTCAAAAATGGAAACTACACTCGCCGGGCACGCCATGGACGCGAGCGTCGCACGTGCTGCCCCCAAAGTGCCGAACCCTATTCCCGCAGATGAAGCCAGCTTGACTGCGGGAGCTCGCCTCTATCGGGACCACTGTTCACTGTGTCATGGTGATCCGGCACACCCCAAATCGCCACTCACCGACACTCTCAATCCCCCTCCGCCCCAATTTATGGTGGACATGGCCGACATGCCTGAGAACCAGAATTTCTATATATTGCAACATGGAATCCGCTGGACCGCGATGCCCGGTTGGAAAAATGTTCTAAGTGAACAGCAGATATGGCAGACAGTAACGTTTCTCAGCCATATCCGCGATCTTCCACCCGCCGCCAAGCAGGTTTTTGCCGAAACAGTAACCAGCATCGAGCACCCATCCGCTTCTCACTGAAGAAGTTTTCCAATGTAGCTCGCAGCTCTTCGATGCGATTCATTTAGCATGGTGTTTCCCACGCCTGGGTAACCTCAAAATTTTCGAATCGTCACTTTGCATACTGCGAGCGCGTAAACAATCGTTCCGCGGCCACCCTCGCCCGTGAATGTCGATGCGACAAGCACTTCGCCACTCACGCTTGCGTTCAGTACCAAAGGATCCACGCAACCAAAGACTGAGTAGTTCGCAGCTCAGAAAAGCCAGCCGTCCGGGCGGCCAGAAGCTAGGCTTCTTTCTGGCCCGGAAGCGAAATGGGGGAGTTGTCCAGAAGTCCCGGCGGAATTAGACCCAGGCCGCCGAGGTAAAATAAAATAGCCAGTGCCTCACACTGCGCACTGACAGCGGGAAGCAACGCCGCGATTAGATGTTCAGTGACCAATAGTGCAAGCTACCCCTTCCAGAGGTACTTACCGCACGGGCAGGCGACCGTCTCCGCTGGTTGTTTCTTTTCCAACGGTCGACGGCAAACTGGACAATTTCTCTGCCACATAATTTATACCTGTCTTTTCTCTTACAAATGACCGGTCAAAATAAGTCTAGTAGAGCGGCGTGCACGTGTCTGTCCCATTGAGCACACGAACGCCTGGGTATGCCAGTTCACCCGATTGCCCATCCGACAGCTGCGGTCGTAGCCGCCAAGATCCGCTAAATCAGTACGCTGGCACGGGTTCCAACGGCACCGATAGCACGACGCCGATGCCGACCCGGGATTTCCTTTCCAGCGCATAGCTTGTAATTTTTATTTTTCCAATCACCCTCGAGGATTCGCAAGAAGTGAACCTTATTGGACAGCTTTAGCAATGTGTACGTGCGATTTTAAGTATGTCGCGTAGCCTCTTAATCCGCGCAACCCGCAAATGTAAAGCAAGATCGGGCAAACGAAGGATGATCTGGCAAGGTAACGAAAATGCGTATTCATCATTCAGTGCGATTTCTACTTTTCATAATTGCAATATTGGCCATTCCGGCCGTGTCACTCGCGCAGATCGCTGTCTCTGTCAGGGTGGCTCCTCCCGCGCTAATGGCCTACTCGCAACCTATTTGCCCCCAGGAAGGCTATCTTTGGACTCCTGGTTATTGGGCATACGGTCGGGACGGCTACTTCTGGGTGCCCGGCACTTGGGTCGAGCCGCCAGCCATTGGTTTGCTATGGACTCCGGGCTACTGGGGGTGGGATAGCGGCGCATATGCCTGGAACGGTGGTTACTGGGGCGCCAGCGTCGGTTTCTACGGCGGCATAAACTACGGTTATGGCTACGGTGGTTCAGGCTACCAAGGCGGATATTGGAGAAACAACGAGTTCAACTACAACCGATCTGTGAATAACGTAAATGCGAGAAGCTTTCACAACACCTACGAAAAGGGTGTTACCAATGGTAGGGCGGGAAACCACGTCAGCTATAACGGCGGGCACGGTGGAACAACGGCCCGAGCCACAACTTCCGAACAGGCCGCGGCTCATGAGCCTCATACTCGGGAAACGGCCACACAAACAGGACATCAAACGGCCGCCAGCGAAAACCACTCACAATTACAATCCGTGAATCATGGCAGGCCGCCGATCGCTGCGACATCCAAGTCGGGAGAACTAACCGGAAAGAGTGTGGTGGCAACCAAAGGTACTGCGAGTGAGAACAAGGCGAGAGCGACTCACGCGAACGATAACAAAACGACTGAGAAGAAGACTGCCGAGAACAAGTCCGCCGAGAATAAGGCTGCCGCTACTCGCAGCAATGAAAACAAGGCCGCTGAAAAGAAGACCGCCGAGAACAAGTCCGCCGAGAATAAGGCTGCCGCTACTCGCAGCAATGAAAACAAGGCCGCTGAAAAGAAGACCGCCGAGAACAAGTCCGCCGAGAATAAGGCTGCCGCTACTCGCAGCAATGAAAACAAGGCCGCTGAAAAGAAGACCGCCGAGAACAAGCCCGCCGAGAATAAGGCTGCTGTAGCTCACAGCAATGAGAACAAAGCAGCTGAAAAGAAGACCGCCGAGAACAAGCCCGCCGAGAATAAGGCTGCTGTAGCTCACAGCAATGAGAACAAAGCAGCTGAAAAAAAGTCTGCCGAGAATAAGGCTGCCCATGTAAAACCAGTCAAGGCGCAGCCAGAGGTCAAACCCGCTCACACGAAAACCAGTTCACAACCGTCACATCAGGAGCCTTCTCACGCGCAAAGCGCACCAAAGCCTGCCACGGAGCATCAAACTGCAGCCAAACCCGCAGCCGCCCGGGAGTCCGAACCCTCGCATCAGAGTGAGCCTGGCGCCGAAAGAAAGCCCTAGCCTGCTTTATTCACGAAGAGTGATTTCTTGATTGATTTTCTGTTTTTCTTCGGTCGTAAGACCCTACTTGACTACGCGAAAATTTCCGGGAAACCCGGAGCTTGATTCTGAAGCATTTAGGTAAGTCGCGAGGCACAATTTTCGCTGAAAAGGTGACACCAGTATCATCGCGTGACGAGTAAAAATTTCCTGCGACGTTCCGCTGGTCGACTAGCCACTTCGCGCGCCCAAGTGCAAAGCGAGGCGATGGAAGCTATGACGATAAGGAAACGACCGCGGCAAGTGCAGCACGATGCGACGCACCGACGCGATCACGTGAGCTCCGAGTTTCAGAAAACGCTCTCGCAACGTGGAGACTTGTGCACGCGCAGAAGCGGTGCCGGCCAGGCCGGAGCGTAGTTCCTGCATCAACACGTAGGCTGCCGCGGTCATCAAGACACGCAACTGATTGGCCCAGAAGCTCGTGCAACTGGTGCGTCCGATTTCCATCCCGTAATGCAGTTTTCGCGGTAGGGACGCACATTACTGCGCGCCCCCCGCACAGATCCGTGCGAGCCCGATTTAGGCACACGGCTCCCACCTCGGGTGTTTAACGTCGAAGCGCCGCTCGGGCCAAGGATGCAGTATGCGCGGTCGTGGCAGCCAGGTATCCAAGAGTCTCGGCATCTGCTTCCAGGTTCGCCGTGCGCGCTGGCTTCGTTGCATCAGCACACGCTTCCAGAGCTGCGCGATACGGACCCGAAAAACCACCAGTGCCGAATAATTCGTCGGCACGGCATGGTATGCATAGAAACCTCGAACCACCTGACCCAGCCATCTTCCCTGCTCTGGAATGGGCCGGTGTCGCCTGCGCTGCAAGTCTTTCTTCACTCTCAGGATCGTGGCCTGCATGCGATCGCGGCGGGTTCTTCGCAGAAGCTGGAAGCCACCCGTGCGTTTCTGCCCGCAGATCATCGTGAAGCCTAGAAAGTTGAAGGTCTCCGGTTTGCCCTGACCACGCTCCTTTCGATTGAGTGCTGCATAGCGCCCGAACCGAATGAGCCGTGTCTTTTCCGGATGCAACGACAGCGAGAATGCCTCCGACCGCTTCCGCATCTCCACCAGAAACCGCTTGGCATCAGACTCGTATTCGAAGCCGAGAACAGTATCATCAGCAAAGCGCACGATGATCATGCCCCCGCGGGCGTGTTGCTTTCGCCATTGCTGCGCCCAGAGATCGAACACATAGTGCAAATAGACATTCGCCAACAGGGGCGATGCTGTTGCTCCTTGAGGCGTGCCTGCCTCGCTCTCCGTGACGATCCCTTCTTCAAATACTCCCGCCTTAAGCCATTTGCGGATCAGACGAAGAATGCGCTCGTCGCCAATCCGATGCTTCAGGAAACGGAGGAGCCACGAATGACTCACCGTGTCGAAAAAGCTTCGGTAATCGGCGTCGAGAATCCAGTTCACCTTCCGTCGCTGGATGCCGACCACCAGCGCATCTAAGGCATCGTGCTGACTGCGCTTCGGCCGGAACCCATACGAGAACCCGAGGAAATCTTCCTCGTAGATCGCATTGAGTACCGCCACCACCGCCCGCTGAAGAATTTTATCCTCCAGCGCGGCGATACCTAACGGCCTCTGCCGCCCATCCGGCTTAGGTATATACTTCCGCCGGCTTGGCAATGCTCGGTACGCGCCCCGATGAACCCGGTCGTGCAGTCCTCGAAGATTGCTCTCCAACGCTGCCTCGTAGTCCTTCCACGTCACACCGTCCACTCCAGGTGCCGCGTTGCGCTTCAATGCGTAGAACGACAATTGGAGCATATCGATAGTGATGTGGTGGAGCAGCGCAGTGAACCGTTCCTTCTTCTTTGCCCTTGCTGTTTGACGTACGCGCTCCAGCGCCTGTGACACGCGATCCCGGCACTGCGTCCGGTACGTGCTTTGCTGGCTCACGTTCCCCTCGGCCCCCGCCCTTGGCTCCACCGACTCCGCCGCCGTTCGAATACCGGCTTTGTTCGTCAGGTTCCCAGCTACTTCGGCGAGGTCAGACTTCTTGGGCCCGTTCGTCATCGGCTTCGGCTCCTCGCCTTCCCGATGCGGGCCGGGGATGCTTCCCGACCAAACCCAAGATCTCCCGGTTCCCATACGAAGAGCGTGCACCCATGCCAGGGTCTCAGACCACGCCGAACCGGGCGGAGGCTCGCGATGTCGCTTCCGCTCGTGTTGCCTTCCACGTCAAAGACCGTGTCAGCGTTCGGAACATGAACCATTTTCGCGGCTCGATGGCTGGCCTATGCGTACCCCGGACAACGCTTCGCCGTCGGCCTCACGGTCGACTGCGCATGCCTCGGGGCCACTGTGGTTCGCTACTCCTTTCAGTGCAGTGGACTTGCACCACCTACTCCTCGCCGGTTTTGCCGGCGCACCCTTGATGCGGTTTTCGAGGTCCCCTCGTTGACAATAGACCTCCTCGTAGAGCCACTGTGGACTCTGCTTCATGTTGGTCACCACGAAGCGCGGATTGTCCTTGGGTTTCTTGCCCTTCGCCCGCACCACCTCCGCTTTATAAATGACCCGACGTTTCCACGGCCAACTCTTCTGCGTCCGGTACTGACATTCAGCGTAGACATGTTCGGTCCGCCCGGAGATCTTCGAATCATGACGGGCGCGTTTCATGGCCGACGCGGCTTTACGCTGCTAATCCCAGTTAAAACGGGATGGCCTTTTCTGAGTCGTCAAGTCTGGATCCTCGGATTCGCTTTTTTGGCAAGGGCAAAAGACCGCTGATAACACCTGACACACCAGGCTGGCCTGACTCGATCACCAAGGATCTCAACACAAAAATCATCAAACATTAAATTGCGTTGTTGTGGTTCCGATGGCAGTTCCACTGCCGGAAAGCCTTAGCGGTCCCAATGAATTGGGGACGGAAAACGTGACGAGGGGCACCCGAAGGTGCGGTAGCGGGTGTAACCACAGGAGGCGTGATTGGTGGCACTTTGGGATTACTGGCAGCCATAGGCCTGTGCAGTCACTCCGCATAGGGACGTCACCATCAAATTAAAGGAAGATTATAACTGCACTCAGGGCGCGTGTCTGTCCGGTTGTGAACAGCTGCCTTGGAATCTAACTGACGGTTATCCCGCACACGCAATTCTCAACTTCCCACTGCTGGAACAAAAATAGGATCTCCGACTGTACCGATGTGTACAGAAAATCCGCCTCGTACTCCCCTAGTATGAGGATCCAGAGGAAGTGAAACGACCAATCTGATCTTGGAGGATCCAAATGGAAACTATCTTAATCGTTCTTCTTGTTATGTTTTTGTTGGGCGGCGGCGGGTGGGGATATTCCCGCTGGCGCAGGAACTAGGTTTCTTTTCGAATATGAGCGAAGTCGCTGAACAAACGCAGGCACACGCTGTGGAAATGGCGGCGTTGCCTGCGATTTCGACGTCCGAGAAGTTGCTTCGCAGAATCGCGACCCTGCTCTTCATATTGGTGATGGGCTTGATGACGGTATTCGGCTACTATGCCAGCTCGATTTGTATCACCGTTGTCCTGGCGGGATTTCTCGCGATCCTGTTCGACCCCGTGGTGGTCAAATTGGAGAGACTCCACCTACCGCGCGCGTTAGCTGCTGCGGTGGTTGTCTTAGCAGGAATCGCCCTGACCGGTTTGCTGGGTCACAATCTTTACGGAAGAGGAGTAAGCTTTGCGGAAGAACTTCCCGTATATACCTCGAAAATTCAGCAGACCATCCAGCCAATTACCCAGAAGATTCAAAGAGTTCAGCAAAGCGCCGGAAGCCTTACGAAGGATGTGCAGCCGGTCAAGAAGGTTCAAGAGGTTCGCTTGCAGGAGTCTCCAACCTGGCCCGCCTTTCTGGTGCGTGGGGCGGGATCCGCCTGGGGAGTTCTGATTATTGCCGGAGTAGTTCCGTTTCTAGCGTTTTTCATGCTCTGTAGCAAGGACCAATTGACCACCCGGATGAATGCCATGTTGGGCTCGAGGGCGGACACAGATCGTTTCACCAAGGGTCTGAACCAGATGGTGCGCGGCTTTGTAGCCGGCAACTTTATCGTTGGCTCCCTGATGGCTGTAGCTACGACCCTGATGTTGTTGTGTATTGGCATGAAGGGAGCCGTACCTCTCGGAATCGTCAGCGGGCTCTTGAATCTGCTACCGTTCCTCGGGTTGATCTTTTCTCTTGCACTTCCTGTTGCGGCCGCGCTGCTTCAGTTCAATACACCAGGCCCATTTATCGTCATCATTTTGACAATCCTCTTCCTGCATATCGTTTCTGCAAATCTTCTTTTTCCAAAATTTATTGCCACCCGCGTGAGCATCGGTCCGGTGGCCGCAACCGTTGGGATTTTGTTCTGGGGCTGGCTGTGGGGCGTAATGGGCCTGCTCCTGGCTGTGCCCCTCACAGCACTCGTTAAGATGGTCGCAGACTTACATCCTTCCTTATGCCACGTATCTAACATGCTGGCGCCGACGCCGCGTCCGGTTCCGCGGTGGATGCGATACAACGAAACGATCGTGGAACGGACGATGCCTCACTTGCGCGGCCGACTGGGAATATTCCTGTAGGCGTTAATCCCATCGGGATTTGAGGCCGGGACGCCAATGGCCACTCGGAACACGCTGGCGATCGGCGTCCCCAATAATCCTTCAACATAACGAAAATTAGGCGATAAGAACGCTAAAAGTCCGTTGCGGAGTCTTTGTCGGAAGAAGCGATTCATGGACGAGGACTTGCGACTCAGATTAGATTTTCTCGACGGGCGCGCGGGCGCAATCCTTATGCGGCGTTCCATTCTGTTTCGCATACCCGATGAGGGCGGGTTACTTGGCCGGCTTGTTAGGGCGTGTATGAAAGTGAACAGACGGAGGTCGGAGCTTGAAGCGCTATCAAGAGGTAACTCCATCCTGTGGCCTTAGCGATTCGGCAAACCTATGGTCTTGCTCTGAGAGGTCACGCTGCCTCTACAATTGCGGCGGCAAGGTGAGCATGGTACGGCGCAAGGGAGGGAGTGGCCTTTTGTCAGGCGATCTCATGTTCAGAAGCGGTATCTAGTGAAGGCCAATTTTGTTGACGGAGGATCAGGATGAAAGCTGAAAAAGAAGAGACGACGGTCCATTCTGCGGGTCAAACTACACGCGACGAATTAATCGATCTGTTGAATGAAGATCTTTCGGGCGAATATCAGGCGATCATTTCCTACGTCGTGTATTCGCAGGTATTGAGTGGAGCCGAATATATGAACATCGCCGGAGAACTGGAGAAGCACGCGGCAGAAGAGCTGAGCCACGCGCTGATCATCTCAGAACAGATTGATTACCTGGGTGGAATGCCCGCCGTCCAGCCAAAACCGGTTCGGACCTCCAAGAAAGCCAAGGAGATGCTGCAATTCGACCTTGAAAACGAAATGAACACCATACGGCGCTATCGTGAACGCATACATCAGTGCGAGGATTTGGGAGAGTATGCGATGGCCGAACATATTCGCGAAATTTTGAAGGATGAGCAAGACCACCTCATCTCGCTGGCGACGGCTCTAGAGGAGAAGACGTGCCGGTAGTGAAAAATGTCATGAGTACTCACGCAGGCAAGTAATCACGGCATCGAGAAGGTTTATCTGCGCCAACGCGAATAACCCCAGCCTCCTCCACCGAGCAAGAAAACGACCAAAAGGATGATTAATATCGTCATCATCGGAATCCTCCCGGATGAGAAAGTCGATTCGCCGTTCGAACCAGAGGCGAGTCGCTTGCCCATGGACCATGATGTTATGTGAGAGAGGGACGGATTTCTGTGCACATTGAGACACTAGTTGACTGTAACAACCATTTGTAGACTATAATCGTGTCCATGAGAGACGCGATGACGCTGACAAATTCGGAGCTTAATGAATTGACTCGGCGAGCCACTAGCCGGACGGGCCGGGCCGAAGATTCCCGACGGGCACGGCTGATCTTGCTGCTGGCCGAAGGCCATACCTGGGATGAAGTTTCTGAGCGCATCGACTGCAGCCGTGGTTTTGTCGCTAGTTGGAGCCGACGATTTACCGAGCAGCGTATCGCGGGACTCTACAGCCGGCATTTGGGGCAAGTCGCTACCGTGCTGACCCCGGAACTGGAAGCGCGGATTCTGGAGGCCACACGACATGCCCCGCCAGGAGCGGCAACCCACTGGAGCACGCGCAAACTCGGAGCGCGTCTGGAGGTCAGTCACATGATGGTGGCACGGGTGTAGCGTAAGCACGGACTTCAGCCGCATCGCATAGAACGCTACATGGCCTCGAACGATCCGGATTTTGAGAAGAGGCCGCCGACATTATTGGGTTGTATCTGAACCCGCCGGCGCATGCGGCGGTATTCAGCGTGGATGAAAAGACCTCTATCCAGGCCCTGGATCGCAAGGATCCGGTTCTACCGCTATCCCCGGGACGCGCCGAACGGCATGGTTTTGAATACTTTCGTCATGGCACCTTGTCGCTGTATGCCGCCTTCAACGCCAAGACCGGCGAAGTGCTTGGCAAAACGACCGCTCGGCACACCTCGGCCGAATTCGTCGCCTTCCTGACCGACATTGTGATCGATCAGCCTCGCGGCAAAGAGATCCATGTGATCGCTGACAATCAATCCGCGCACAAGAGCAGGCCAGTCACAGATTTCCTGGCGGTGCATCCCAAAGTTCACTTGCACTTCACTCCGACCTACTCTTCCTGGTTGAATCAAATCGAGCTGTGGTTCAGCAAGATCGACCGCGACGTCATCGCGCGAGGGGTATTCACTTCCGTTTCGGATCTGAAGAGGAAGCTGTTGCGCTACATCCGGCACTACAACAAATCGCCTCGTACAGTGAAATGGAAATATGCCGATCCATCGCGCCATCTCGGTACACAATCAGTTGGTACAGGCCACTAGATCTGATTTAGGGAACTCAACGAACGTTCACCATCGCCCAGAAATTCATCTTGAATTAATGGCTGGGACGTCTAAACGGAATTAGTGCGACTGCTGCTGCGAAGACCGCCAAGACAGCCAACCCGAGTACGAACGCGATAAATGTCGGTAGGACATACATAATGAAGCCTCGACTAATGGTAAGGATTTTCCATATCGCTCGCTATCCTCTTTCGGACAGTTTTGTAAAAACCGTCCGCTAAACAAAGATCAACACCTACACCATCGGCGATTGATCCGCAACAGACGACGAGTGCGTCTATCAAGAGTTGCGCCGCTATTGTTAGGTTAGACCGCAGGAAAATGAATATTCAACTTGTAGCAAATGTAGAGAATCAGAATCGCGCCCAGCGTGGACAAAATGAGGCCGGCGGGATGATAACGTTCATTTGTCGGGCGTGAAAACATGTGGGCAACGCCTCCGCCGATGATCGATCCGATGATGCCGAGCACGATTGTCCAGAAAATCGTTATGTGCACGTGCATCACCGATTTCGCGATGACGCCAGAGACTAGCCCAATAAGAGCATACCAGATCAAGTGAAACATACTTTTTCTCCATCCTTTACCGTCAGAACGTCTCATCATTCTTGACATCAACGGATTCTGGATCACGTTCGGACATTCTGTGCAAACCTAACGCTTCTCCCGCCGCTATGCCACGCAACTCCTTCGCGGAGAGATAAGAACGCTCACAGCTCTTGGACTAAAAACCCGGGTTGGTCACACGCTGCAAGCTGGTCGTCAAGGACCTTGATTTCTATAGCCAGCTCCGTGTACATAGGATTGTTCACAAACAACTTGTAGAGCTGATTTCTTTTGTTTTTCAATTCCTGCCGATTTTTTTTCTCACTGTCCGCAGTCTCTGACACGCTGGCTACCTCCGCCTATCATCCTATGCAAACACATGGGAATCCGTCTTCCCGCCTGCATCTGGGCAGCACGGCAAGCGACTGATACCGTCCCGGCTTTCGCCGAGAGACGCGACCAGTATCGCTTTTTCTCGCCGTCCAGCACGCCAAGCTACGGGTTTTCAAGCGTGCGCGCTGTTCACTTTTGTACAGTCTTATGGAGAACTCATGTGGGGGAGTTTTAAGTGCGTCAGTCGTCGCGGAAGGTTTTTCGTAGGCAGAGGAGTCGCCTCTCATGACTCTCAGGGCTTGTGGAGTTAACTCCAAGCTGTCGACGAGTTTTTCTAACGCTCTTGGTCGACCTCCGTTGCTCGGTTCGAGCTCGTTTTCAAGTAGGGGCACGGGGCCACTATCCGCATCAGGAATAATTGTATCTTCATCGTGAGCCGGCTACTTGCTGCGGGCCTCGTGCAGAGTTTTTCCGTCATCTTTAGGCGTCCTGAGTCTTCATCCACAGCTCCGACGGTAGCCTCCAGAAAGGAGTCCAGGCAGGTTTCATTCCTTTGCAGAATTGTTCCGTCGCCCGTTCAGCGGAACGCGCCACCTCGGTCTCCAGCGTCTGGCGCCGTGCATCGCAAGTGGCTCGACGATCCGCATCGAGCGCGAAATCTTTTGACCCGCAAAGACCTGCAAAATCCGGAAAAGCTGCGGGAAGCCACTGGTTGGTTGGCCGATTACCGCCCTGAATGCACCTATGAGCGGTGCGCGCGCGTGAGCCTTGCGGCCCTGCCGTTCCATGGCGCGAGCACTCAGAAAGTCCTCGATCGGCTCTTCCCCGGTTGGGATGAATCTCGAGACGGGAGCTTCTCCTCGGAGCGCCGCTCGTTCCTGTATCTCTTCCTCTCGGCCAGTTCACTCATTCTTTTGGTATTTGTGCGGGCCATTCTCGCCTGGTGGCAGACCGTTACCTGCATGTTCCGCGCTTCCACTTGCTTGCGAATCTGGGCCGCGCCCGATCTCGTTTCTTAGAGTGCCCGGAGACGAAGTAGGGCCTCGCTAGCCGAAGTTCGTCACGGAACGGCCGAATTCTGCGATTTTTGATGACGAGAACGGCGGAAGCCTTGTCTTTACAATCGGGGTGTTCAGAAAATCGATGTAGTGCAGACCTACCCTCTTGAAGCCATCTATGGCGGATGACAAACTCGGCCAGGATGTTTCTGCGGCCGCATCAGCGTAGCAAGGATGGCAAGGATCACACCTATTGGTCTCTGGTGGAAACGGTGCGGACGGCCAACGGTCCGCGCCAGAGAACGCTCTGCTATTTGGGTGAGCTGAACGGATCGGCCCAGGCACGGTGGCTGAAGAGCGTCGAGGTGTTCAACGAGCAGGGCGAAGCCCAGCAATTGAAATTATTCCCTTCGCATGTCGAGGTGCCGGACGATGATCCGCAGGTGGCGCGCGTCTTAGTGAATCGCGTCCGTCTGGAGAGGACCCGACAGTTCGGCGCCTGTTTCCTGGGCTGGGAGTTGTGGAAGCATCTGGAGCTGGATCGTTTCTTTGAGCAAGCCGTGGATGACGATCCGGCAGACGTAGCCTGGTCGCGCGTGGCTGCGGTGCTGACGATCAATCGGCTTTGTGCACCAGGCAGCGAGTTGGCCGTGGAGGAGCGCTGGTATCCAGCGACGGCGTTGGATGATCTGCTGGAGATCGAAGAAGGCAAGATCAACGACACGCGCCTGTACCGCTGTCTCGACCGCATTCTCCCCCACAAGACGAAGCTGGAACAGCATCTCAAACAGCGTTACGGGGAGTTATTTGGAGCCGAGTTCGATGTGTTGCTTTACGATCTGACCAGCACCTACGTGGAAGGAGCGGCGGAGAAGAATCCGATGATGATCCGCGGTTACTCGCGCGATCATCGCCCGGACTGCGAACAGATGGTGATCGCGCTGATCGTCAACAGCGAAGGATTTCCATTCAGCTATGAGACGTTCGACGGCAATCGCGCCGACGTCTCGACCATGGAGACCATTCTGCGCATGGTGGAGCGCAAATATGGCAAAGCGCGAAGGATCTGGGTGTTCGATCGAGGCATCGTGAGCGAGGAGAATCTGGCAGCGATCGGCAAGCGCGGCGGACAATATTTGGTGGGCACGCCGCGCCGCCAGATGAAGCGGTTTGAAGCCGATTTGCTCAAGGAGGACTGGACCCAGGTGCGCCCGGATGTGGAGGTGAAGCGGGTCGCGATTCCCCAAGGAAACGAGACCTACATCCTGTGTCGCACGACTGGCCGCAAAGAGAAAGAGAGGGCCATCCGGAAGCGTTTTTCCACGCGGATGGAGGAGGCTTTGAAGCGCCTGCAAACGACTATTGCGGAGGGCCGGCTGAAGGACCGCAACAAAATGGAGCGCCGGCTGGGAAAAATTCAGGCTCGGCATTCGCAAGTAAACGATCTGTTCGAAGTCACCTTGCGTGACACGCCCGCAGGTGTACGTCTGGTTTGGGAGATGAAAGCCGAACGAAAGGTCTGGCGGGACTTGCGGGAGGGCGCCTACCTGTTGCGCACCAATCTACAGGCGGACTCGGCCGAGGAGATGTGGTCCAAGTACATGCAACTGACCGAAGCCGAGGCCTCGTTTCGCGCGCTGAAGAGCGAGCTTTCTATCCGACCTTTGTTCCATCAGAAGGAGCCGCGGGTCAAGGCTCATGTGCTGGTGGCTTTTCTCGGGTATGCCTTGTGGGTGACCCTCAAGCATCTGCTGAAGCGTCGGCCGGCCATCATTCCCTGGCCCTCGGACAGCGGAGTCGACAACACTCCGCCGATCTCGCCCAAGAAGGCTTTGGCTCTGCTGTCCACAGTGCAGAGCGCCGACATCGTCCTTCCCACGACGGATGGGCGCGAGATCCGACTGCGCCGGATCACGGAACCTACGGCCGAACAGAAATCCCTGCTTCACCAACTTGGACTCAGCCTGCCGGAACGGTTGAAATCCCTTTCAAAATGTAGTGCAGACTCGGCGATCGCCTGAACTGATTCTGAAAGGGTTAGGCGGTTTCCCGACCGCTCCGTGACGAACTTCGGCTAGGCTGGCCGCTTGCTCTGATTGACATTCCAGCTAAACAGTGAAAAAGCACGGAATTGTCACGTTCCGGCGGGCTTGCCTCCGCATGTAGTGTTGCGTTCCCGCTTCAGTCAAGGCCGATCAGAGTCCTCTTTCAGGGAGTGTTCCCAACGTCTTTTTTCGGCACCCTCCCAAAGCTGACGACGCGATGACGGTTCATTCCATCAGGCCATGGCGCTCGGACTGGGATTCCGACTTGGCGGCAGGAACCCAGCGCCGTAAAATAAGTAAGTCGTGAAAATCGGAATTGATTTTGGAACTACTCGAGTAGTAGTCGCCGCAGCGGACCGCGGTAATTATCCCCTTGTGACATTCGAGGCTCTCGACGCGCGTGTGAGGGACTGGTTTCCTTCGCTGCTGGCCATCTCAGGGAACCAACGGGTCTATGGATGGGAGGCGCTGGAACGCCAGGGAAAACCAGGTTGGACCGTCGTGCGCTCGCTGAAGCGCTGGTTGAAGAACGCCGATCCCCGTGGCACGCTCGATGTCGCTGGCCAGCGGTTCGATCTGTCCCTCCTCATGACTGAGATGATGATCGCCTTGCGCCACGACCTCATGGACAAATCCACTTTGGGTGCCAGCAAATACGACAGGCTCCAGGTGATGCTCGGCGTCCCAGCGAACGCCAACAGCAATCAGCGATTTATCACACAAGAGGCAACACGGGCGGCGGGCTTCGAAGTGCTCGGACTGATGAACGAACCGTCAGCCGCCGCGCTTGAATTCGCCTGCCGCAACAAGGGTGGCCCCAAGAGTCGTGGGAAAGGTGGACTCCTGGTTTATGACTTGGGCGGTGGAACGTTCGACGTCTCGCTGGTGGCTCTCGGAGAGGCGGAGCGCACCGTCATCGCGTCAGACGGAATTTCCGATTTGGGCGGAGATGATTTCGACGAGATTCTCGCCCTTTTAGCCCTGGCAGAGGCCGGGAAGCCAGGGTCGGCAGAGGACTCACTTACGAGCGCGGAGTGGTACATGCTATTTGAAGAATGCCGCGAAAAGAAGGAAGCGCTCAATCCCAACAGCCGCAAGCTCACGATCGATTTGGAGAGGGTCCGGAAAGACTGGAGGGAAGTTTCTATCGGCGTGGACGCTTACTATGAACGGTGCCGGCCGTTGGTCGAATCTTCGCGCCGGGTCGTGGAAGCTTTGCTCGCGAGCCATCCGGACGACCCCATCGATACTTTGTATATGACTGGAGGCGGGTCGGAGTTGCCTCCTGTCGCGCGCGTCCTGCGGGAGACATTTGGGCGCAGAGTACGGCGATCGGCATACATGCGTTCGGCCACGGCAATAGGATTGGCCATCCGCGCGGAAGGGCATGAAGACCGACCCCTCCGCGATCAGTTCACCAAAAACTTTGGAGTGTGGCGTGAAGCGGATGATGGTCACACGATTGTCTTCGATGTCATTTTCCCGAGGGGCGTGAAACTCCCATCGAGACACGACGAACCACTGCGAATCGTCCGCTCCTATCGCCCCGCGCACAACATCGGTTACTTTCGCTACCTGGAGTGTGGCCAACTAGGTGACGACAATCAGCCCGAGGGTGAGATCAGCAACTGGGATGAGATTCGCGTCTCCTTTGATCCTAAGTTGCCGAATTCAGCGGACCTCATCGCTCAGCCAGTCCGGCGCACCGCTCCCCTAGAGGAAATATTGATTGAAGAAGAGTATACCTGTGATGCGAATGGTGATGTACAGGTCCGGATCCGCGATCGGACGAGGCAACAAATAAGCGAGTTTCGACTTGGGCGCTGGTTGAAGAATCGCAAACGAATGAAATAAAGATGATGAATATTCTGCATTCTGCCGGCGCACAAAAGGAAAACGGCAGACGCATCGTGCCTCCGCCGTTTTTGTTCCCGTGCGAATTGGGGGAAAGCTTAGCGCCGTTAGGACCGGACCGTCCGGCATCACTCCTCACACGCCGGATTCACTAGAATTTCCAATTGAGTGGATGGGCGTTCGTCAGTTTGCAGCGGGGCCGGGAAAAACCACTGGCCGGCGTGCCAGTTGAGAACAGCTGACCTACCAGCAAGTTGAGGATGAGGCCGTCGCTGGCTCGGTCCGAGCTCGTTTTCTAGTAGGGGCACGGGGCCCACTATCCGCATCAGGAATAATTGTATCTTCATCGTGAGTCGACTACTTGCTGCGGGCCTCGTGCAGAGTTTTTCCGTCATCTTTTAGGTGCCCTGAGTCTTCATCCACAGCGCCGATGGTGGCCTCCAGAAAGGAGTCCAGGCAGGTTTTCATTCCTTTGCGGAATTGCTCCGTCGCCCGTTCAACGGAACGCGCCACCTCGGTCTCCAGCGTCTGGCGCCGTGCATCGCAAGTGGCTCGACTTTCCGCATCGAGCGCGGAGAGCGCGGAAATTGCGCGTTCTTTCGTCTCGGCGAGCGCCATATTCACATATAGGTCCGCCTCCCGCCGGAATTCCTCCAGACCGGAATTCACCGCACTTTGCACGAGCGCCTGCACTTCTTGCACGCTCGAACGCCGGGCATCATCAATCGACCTGAGTGCCTCCCGAATTATATCGTTCACCTGCTTCGTTGCCGCTGCCTGCACGGCTTTCTCAGCCTCTTGTTGCAGTTTTCCCTGCAGCGCGGAAATCAGCCCGTCGGGTGTGACCACGACGCGCAGTGGGTGCGCAGCCTCGGGGACCTTTAGGGTTGGGGGCCGAGGGGCTACCGGCGAGGGAGACGGCAAACTGGTGACTTCAGTCATCTTAGGCTCTCGCTTGATCTGGATCTCGCCGGGGCTCTCCTTCTTCCTCGCAGATTCTTGAGCGGAAGCATGCACCGCTGCGAATTGGTCCGTCGACGAATTCGTTTCTCGGGCGCTCTGCCAATCGGCTGGCGGCAGCGCAATCCCCCACACATTTCCAGGTGTTTCCAGCTCCACGCCAATCTGTGGGAGTTCGCGCAAGCTCGCGGGCGGATGGACCGATCGCACGATCGCTCGCACTGTCGCTGGCTTGTCCTTCATTAATTCCACCACCTGCAACGTAACCCAGGTTCCAACGCCGTAATCATGCCGCGAGGGATACCGACAACCGTGCATATTGAGGCAGAGCGAGACCGTCCTCTCCATGAAGGGCTCGCCCATCCGATTCTGGCCTAAGACGATCAGGGGGACGGATTTCTCGATGCGCGTGCTGCGGCGCGACGCTGCCGCCACGGAATTTCTAGGAGTACTGATGAGGGGTGTTTGGCTCATGCGACCCCCTAAGCAACCGATTTCCGGAAGTCATTCAGCTTGACCGTATTTTGTATTCTAGGCTTTCATGCCAGGTCATTATCCGCTCATATTGTCAACCAATATCGCATCGGTTAACCGCTCGCTAGGTCAGGTGGATATGCGAGGGCTAGCGAGTCAGCGGTTGCATAACCATGGCTATTAAATGAGACTCCTCTGCCAAATCTGCGCCGAGCGAACTCGGCCGCGCCAGGAATCTCGTTTTTCAGAGTCCCGGAGATTAGGCAAGAGAGCCGTAGGGACGGGCTTTGGGTGACACTTCTTTGGAGGTCAAATTGCTGAAGCCAATGGACTTGCCCGAGTTCGTTTTGCAATTTTCGGGTTTTGCAGGTAGGGCCGGTCTTGGCGGTCAAGCAAAGCGATACACCATCGCACCGATGGACACTAAGAAAATAACTTGGAGACCGAAGGAGTGACTAAACCGGAAATCTCTAAGAATGTCGGCCCCGTTTGACTCTGCATCGACGTTGGTGATGTCCCGATGCTACTCGAAGATGATCGTTTTGTTGTTGTAGAGGAGAATTCTGTTTTCAATGTGCCAACGAACAGCACGGGAGAGGACCATTTTTTCGAGGTCCCGCCCTTTTTCCACCAAGTCTTCAATGGTATCCCGGTGAGATATGCGCGCAATGTTCTGTTCAATGATAGGGCCGTCGTCGAGGATTTCGGTGACATAGTGCGCCGTAGCGCCAATCAGTTTTACGCCGCGCTCGTAGGCCTGGTGATAGGGTTTTGCGCCGATAAAGGCGGGTAGGAATGAGTGATGAATGTTGATGATCGGTATTGGACATTGGGTAATGAAGTCACTCGAAAGCACCTGCATGTAACGGGCGAGCACCACCAAGTCGATTTTGTTCTCGGCCAGGAGTTCGAGTTGCCGGGCCTCGGCATGGGGCTTGTTGTCCTTTGTCACAGAAACGAGATGGAAAGCCACACCATAAAAATCGGCATGCCCTCTGGTATCTGGATGATTGCTGATCACCAGCGGAAAATCGCAAGCAAGTTCGCCGATTCGCTGGCGATAGAACAGGTCGACCAGGCAGTGATCGTATTTTGAAACGAAGATGGCCGCGCGAGGACGGTGATTACCCAGGGCGATGCACCAGTTCATTCCAAGCTTGTGAGCGATAGGACCAAACGCGCCGTCGAAGTCTTTCATGTCCAAACGGAAACCGGCGAGTTCCCATTCCACGCGAGCCAGGAAATAACGACTTTCCCCGGCCTGGTGCTGTTCGAAATGTAGAATGTTACCGTCATAACGATACAGGAATTCGGCGATGGTGGCATTTAGACCGTTGCGGGTGGGACACTGCACCAACAGCACGGCGGTATCTTTCATGAGAAACCCTCCTTCTCGTCGCGCAATTGTAAACGAGAGTATGCGGCGAGACCTCGGCAGGCGCAAATCTTCTATGGAGCGCGTGAGGGGGTGGTTCAGCAACCGTTCACTACTTTTTCAGGGGGCGTGCATGGTCAGAACGTAGAAGGTTTGCGAGGATTGCGGCCATCCGGATGAGATTATCGCAGCCAAGAACTTGGCTATCGTCCACCGCTTCAAGTTCCCAAAAACCTCACAATACCGCCCCGGCCGAACCGCCGGCCCCACCAGGGGTGCCAACCGATCCCGAATACCTTCGAATTGTGGAATGCGAGTCCCGCAACATCGCACTGAACACAAATCTCAAATGGGACCGTCTCGGCTAAGAATCGGAACGGATTCTCAAGCGTGCGCGCGTGAAAGTCAGGGCTATTCTCGAACCGCTGGGTTACGGTGACCGGGCGGAAGCACGCTGACTTTACTGGCTGCTTGGCCAAGACTCAAACACGATCGAGGAACTCCCGAGACTTGGCCGACGGGGCAAGAGACCCTTCGCCCGAGCAATTGGCTTCGCAAGTTCGGGAACGGCATACTGAGTTTGATGTTCTGGCTTGGGTTGTCAACCGAACCAGCGACTTCGTTTAGAACGTATATCCTACCCCGGCGAGCGGAACGGCTTTTGATCTGAGTCCGCCATCATCGAGCCGAACGAGAACGTTGGCCGTAAATACCAACCGAGAGATCTTGCTGAATGGGCGCAGTTTGATACCCATGGACGCGCTGGTGATATTATACGAGTTCGAAGAGGTTGTAAGGTTGGAAAGACTCACGGTACTGGGATTTGCGTTGGCGGTGCATGCGCCACAATTGGCGAGAAATTGCTGTTGGGTAACGGCCACGGTTTGCGTGTTAAAAACCCGTTCGCCGACGATATCAAAATCTCCGGTCAACCACTTTGTCACCCAAGCATCCGCGCCAGCGATATAAACGAAATCACTCGGAACCGTGCCTTTCACACCGGTCGTCAGATCACCCGCAGTGATGGAATCCGTGTTCCACTCATAGCCTACGAACACGTGTGGAGAGACCCGCGCACGGTAAGAAAAGACTGCGAAGGGCTTAAAGCCGTATGATCCGGATCCCAAATAGTTTAGCGCATCGCCAGTGGGAAAACGCACATCCATGCCCGCTGCGAAACCCGCGCGCTCGCCCGCCCAGACATTCCACTTCACCCGGGCAACTACGTCACCAATTCCACTGGCCGAATTCATGGGTTTGCTGCCACTGCCTGTAAACGTGGGATCAGGAAAATTGTGATTCAAGCAAGCTGGAGCCAGGCCAGATACACCGGCGGCAGGACTCGTATTAGGACAATTCTTGAACAGGTGGAAAAAGTAAGGGGCACCGTTCGTATTGGTTAGGTTCTGGTTGTGAATTATGGAGTCGGGAGTGCCCGGAGTAACTGCGAAAAATCCGTTCGTGCCTGGGACAATCGTGTCCTGAGAGAAGAGGGACATTTGAACGCTTTCGATCGGAATCACCGCGGAGACATCGATATGCTTGGTAAGCCCGAAGGTAATATAGGAGGTGTACTGATTCACTTTCAGACTGATCGAATTTATCGTATCGATTCGATCCCGAACAAACGCACAACCATTCATGTTATTCGAGTCCTACAGTTTCCGCGCGCTCACCAAGGATCGGACCCAAACTGTCTGTACCGGTGACCAACGTTTTGAGCGTCGGATCGTATACCAGAACCACACCAGAGGAAGGCGAGGCCAGCGGCAATAGATTTGCCTGGCGACCTATATCCTCGGTTAAAGGCCGCAGCGCGGTGGAGAAGTCGCTTTCGTAGTGAAAAGGGTGGCCCCCGAAGGATTCCAATACCTCAGTAAATGCTGGTCCGGAACCGTACTCTTGCGGAAGCACACACGCGAGCTTGCTGCTCTGCGTCGAACAAGGACCTTGTGCAAAACCACTGGCGCATGCCAAGAGACCGACGAAAGTTGCCAAGGTAGCACGCTTTGCCATGATCGTCCCCCGTCAGATAGGACGGCAACTCCTCGGAGCGGGCCTTGGGCATGCGACGTTGAGGGACTTGCCGTTATGATTGGGGCAGTCCACACAGTAACCTCGAATTGTCAAGCAGGTAAACAGTTTACACAGTT
Source organism: Candidatus Acidiferrales bacterium (assembly GCA_963790355.1). Classification (GTDB taxonomy): domain Bacteria; phylum Acidobacteriota; class Terriglobia; order Acidiferrales; family UBA7541; genus Acidiferrum. The sequence continues at coordinate 1,225,223 of CAWBOF010000004.1, read as the reverse complement.
TACGGCGAAGGCCAACTACAACACATCGGTGATCTGCCAAATGCCATTTCTCTTGCTTAATTGGAAGCTCCAAGCCGGCGCAAATCTCCTGGGCCTCTTCTCAGTCTTGGGTGTTTCTTCTTCCTGCGATTGCACGGAAACTGTAGCCGAGGTGCCATCCGGACTGATTTTCACAGTTTCATCAACAACCTGAATCGTTATCGCGCTTACATTCCCGAATGCGTTCTTGTAAGCATCATATCTCTTTTGGGGAATGCTGGGCCAAACCTGCCGGAGTGCGTCGGGACTTCGTTGTTCGAAAGACTGAAAGAATTTCTGAACGACACTCCGAATGGCCGCCTCGTCGGAAACGGTTGTTGGCGAGGCGTCCTTGGTGACGACCGGCGGTGGGGGCGGAGGAGGTGCGTTTAGCGCATCGAGCTTCTTGTTGATCTCGGCTAAATATTGCTGAGCGCTGTCGGCATGAGGTCCGCCATTCTGGATGATCGACTGGAAATCTCCGCGGGCAGCCGCGAGGCCATTCTTATCATTATTGGTCGCGGCCTGCCTATATCTCTGAACCATCTGTTGAAATGCGGCGTCTGCAACTTTCTTCTCGGAACGGGCTCGGACGTCCGCGACAGCTTCAGGAATGTTGTTGGCGTAACTGAGGGCTTCGTTGGCCTGCGGACCGCTATCGGTCAATGCCTGGAATTTTGGCTGCAACGCTTTCAGTTGTTCGATCGCGGCTTCGTCGTCACGAGACTTCAACTGGTCAAACTGGTTTTCTAATTGCTTAAGCTGCGACTGTTCCGCTTGATCGATTTGTCCGACCAGCCCATCTGCATTGCCCCCCACCGCCTTAAGTTGATCAGTGGCGCGACGGGCGGATTGAAAGTCACCTTGCGCCAAGCTGTGCCGCCCTTGAGCAAGCAGGCTGTTCTGAGCTTGTTGTTCAGGTATGGTTTTGCTCAGATACTGTTGAGCATCGTCCCGGTGGACCCCTCCTGCGGGCAAGGCCAGAATTTTCCTAAATTCTTTCTGCGCTTCGGCGAAGCGTCCATCGGCAACCAATCGAGTCGCTCGCTGCCAAAGCACCTCTTCTCCTTGACGAAGTTGGCGAAGGTTCGCATCCTTCTTGGACTCATCAAGTTGCGCTATCCTTTTTTCGATTTCCGACGTGAGCGGACCGTTTAGCGCCTCTGCTGGCAGCAGTAGTTGCATCGCCCCATCAAGATCATTGGCCGCAATTCTCTTTTCGGCAGCATCCAAGGCTTGGCGCTGTTGGGTCTCCAAAGGATTGACGGCAGGCTTAGCAGGCTGCGGAATCGCCTTTGCTATTGGAGGGCTCACTGGCGACCGTTTAACGCCCCTAGAGCGCAAGCCAAACCAAACTGCGAAAAACAGCGCAAGAACTAAGATCGCCAGGATCGCCGGTCGGCGCCAGAGCGGAATGGAAACGGGCTTAGCTGCGGGCGTTTCCGGCGCCGTAATCGGCAAGACAGCCGGCGAAGGAGTCTGCTGAACGGTAGGCGGCAAACCAGGAACGCCCGCCGAAGCACTTGCTGGTTTCGTTGCGGCGGAAGTGATCTCGGCCACAGGCGGCACGGGAACTTCGGGAGCCACGGATTCGGACTCTGTCGACTTGCCGGGCGCAATATGTTGAGGAATGGCGGTCGCGCTCGCATGCCGCGCTGCATCTGGCGTGGGATCCTGAACTGGCGTCTTCTCCGGCATGGGCGGAGCATCCAGGAGCGGAGTGGCTTGAAGGAAGGCGTACTCCTTTGAAAGACCAGGGGTGAGCGGCGGAGTCGCTGGGGCCTTCGCCTCGCATTCGGTTTTCGCCTCCTTGATTCGGGCCGATAGCCGCTGAATTCGGGGATCAAAAGCGTCAACCGTCTGCGACTCAACAACCTCGTCAATCGTCCGGCTAGCCAGGTCCAGTTCGCCCGCCTCGATCAGAGTACGAATGGTTTCAAGTGTTCCTTCTTGTAATCTCTTCTTCTCGCGTGCTTGCAATTCGACCTGCGCGGAATTCAACAAATGGGTCAAATCGGTGTCTGGCCCCAGGGTCATCAGGGTTTGCTTCGCCAGGTCGACGGCTTCGCTCAGTTCTTCCCGGTTGATCTTCACGCGAATTTCGCGAATACGATGTTCGATCTGTTGGCGTACCTGCAGTTTCTTTTGCTGGATTTCGGCTTGTTGATACAGGCTTTGAAGCTCCGCATTCGCTGGAAAAGTCTTGAGGGCATTCTGAACCACGCGCATAGCGTCTTGAAAGCGACCGCCATCGAAACATGCCTTCGCCTCCTCCAGTTTCTGCTTGAATAACTGTTCCTTTTCGATGCTGGTCTGCCGACTGGTTGCAAAGTCGGCGAGGCGAACCAGGTTAGGTTCGGAGGGAAACTCCGTGAGCAGCTCCTTCGCCCGAGCAATGACTTCGGGATACTGCTTCTCGGCCATCAATTTCTTCAGTGCGTCCAACTCGCGCCGCAGCTTTGCCTCTTTCGCCTGCTCTTCTTGTTCGCGCTGGACGAGCGCACGAAGTTTAATAACCGCTGAATCCTTAGGGTGAGCGGCGGCAAGATTGTTCAGCACTGCCAGCGCTTCTGGAAATGACCCGGCAGCGAGCAAGCTTCTGGCATCCGCGAGTTTCCGTTCCTTTTGTTGTTCCGCGAGATCTTCCGTGGCGGTGGTCAGCAGCCTTTCAATTTCCGGCTCGCCCGGAAAAACCGCCTGAAGTTTGGTCAGGAGAGCGATGGAGTCTTGGTAGCGCCGCGCCGCCAACAGACCGCGAGCCTGAGCAAGTCCCTCGCGTTGGCGTTGCTCCGCCTGCTCTTTTCGAGCGGACTCCAGCAACTTGCCGACACCAGTCTCCCCGGGAAATTCCGCCTCAAGCTTTGTCAGAAGAGCGATGGATTCCTCATAATGTCGCGCCCCCAAAAGGTTCCGGGCCTGTGTGAGCGCCTCCTGCTTGCGTTGTTCCGTTTGCTCTCTTCGCGCGGACTCCAGCAGCTTGCGAGTTTCTTCGTCCCCCGGGAACTCCTGTTCCAAGGAAGCTAAGACCGTCAAAGACTTGTCGTAATTTTTGGAGCCCAAGAGTTTCCGGGCCTGTTCCAACGCCTGCAACCTTTTCTGCTTTGACCGGTCTTCCGTCACCGCATTCTTGAGGCTGAGGACGTCCTCATCGCCTGGAAAGCGCTTTCCCAAAACGACTAAAAGCGCAGAACTCTCATCGTAATGACGTGCTGCGAGAAGCCTGCGTGCCTCCTCCAATTGTTGCTGCTTCTCCTCTTGTGCTTGTTCTTGGTGAACAGACTTTTGCAGCGCCAGGATTTCTTTGTCGCCAGGAAACTGTTTTTCCAAAGTTGCCAGGAAGGTCGAGCATTGCCTGTATTGACGCGCGGCCAACAGCTTGCCGGCCTCCGTAATGCCTTCCTGACGGACTTGTTCGGCTTGATTCTGCCGGGCTGTTTCCAGAAGCTTTAGAATTTCTGGTTCGTCCGGGAAGCTTTTGCCCAAAGAAGTCAGCAGAGAAATGCAGGAGTCATATCTTCCAGCGGCCAACAGGTTTCTTCCCTCAGCCAGTCCCAGCAGGCGGCGCTGATTGACCTGGTCTTTCCGGACGGCTTCCAGAAGAGCAGGTATCTCCTCGTCGCTCGGAAATTGCTTATATAACTCGGAAAGCAGAGCAATTGCATCTTCATGGCATCCGGAGGCGAGCAGGTTCCGGGATTGCAGCAAGCCTTGCCGCCTCCGCTGCTCGAGTTGGTCTTCGCGAACGGTTTCGCGCAATCGCACGACTTCCTCTTCGCCAGGGAATTCATCTCCCAAGTGCTGAAGAAGCTTCAGGCATTCATCGTAATTCTGCTGGGTCCAAAGCTCGCGTGCTCGTTGCACACCTTGGAAAAGCCGACGAGCCTTTTCGCGTTCTACTTTTTCCTTCAGGGCTTGTTGCTGCAGACTTTGTGCTTGCGCGTTAGAAGGTTCGGCTTCCAGCACTTTGGCCAACAGGCTTTCCGCTTCCTCTGGTAATCCCTCGGCCAGGTATTGCTTAGCTGCCTCCAACCAGTCTGCAATCATGCGAACGCGGCTAACTTCCGCCTGAATCGCACGCCGCAATTCTTCCGCGGGCGTAAAGCTCGAGTCGAGTTGCAGGGCATGTTCAACAGCGACTTTAGCTTCCGAAAGCTTTCCCTCTCCCAGCAGGGCTTGGCCTTTGTCCACGAACTGCTGAACCTTGGGCCTGTTTTGGATTCGCTTCAGTTCGATGTTGGCTTTATCCAGCAATCCGCGAGCTTCTTGGTTGCTGGACTCAAGTTGAACAGCCTGCCGCGCCAGCTCGCGCGTCTCGGCGAAACGGTTCTCGCTGAATAGCTGATGTGCCTGCCCAATAAGATCAGCGACAGCTTGCGACTGCAGCGTCTTGCAGATTGGGTCCAAATCCAGGAGCACGTCCTCCATGGATTGGTATCGCTCGCTCGGCGATTTCCGCAGCATTCGGTGGACAGCCAGCTCCAACTCCTTGGGGCACTCCGGCAAAATCTTGCCAAGCGGCACTGGTTCTTCATTGCATATGTTGTGCATCAGACTCGCGGGGGTAGGGCTGCTAAAGGGCTTTTGGTATGTCAGCAACTCGTAAAATAAGACCCCGAATGACCAGATATCGGAGCGCTCGTCGGCGTGCTCGCCATGATACTGCTCGGGAGACATGTACGCGAACGTGCCGATCAACATACCGGTCTGGGTGCGTGAAGCTTCCAGCACCCTGGCGATACCGAAATCCACCACCTTCACCGTGCCATCCTTGTTGACCATGATGTTGCCCGGTTTGATGTCGCGGTGAACGATCCCTCGTTTGTGTGCGTAATCGAAGGCACGACAGGCCTGAATGGCATAGACAAGCTTTAAGGTTATCGGTAGCGTCGAGCGGCGCGCAATCACCTGCTCCAGGTTCTCCCCTTCCACCAACTCCATGGCGATATAGGGAAGCTCTCCGGCCTCTCCCATGTCATAAATGGTTACGATGTTGGGATGTTGCAGGCCACCGGCCGACTGCGCTTCTCGGTAGAAGCGCTGGAGCATCGCGGGATCGTCGGCTACTCCCGTAGTAATCGTCTTGAGGGCAACAAGCCTATTAATGATCGGGTCGCGCGCGCGGTACACCACTCCCATCGCTCCGTGACCAAGCTCTCCAAGAACCTCATATTTGCCCAGCTTTTTCAACCAATGCTCCTGCCGTGGCGAAAGCTATTCGCTTCGGGAAAAAGTTTGTCACGACGCGGCGAGCAAGAGCACGTGTAAGTAGGGCCCAGCGACCTTACAAAGGAGGATCTGAATCCCCCTGGGTTCCTCCTGAAAGCATCCATCATCAGGCAAGCCTTTGAGCCTGGACTGAAGCCCGGTGGCACTACCGTCGAATTAGAGCCACCCACCGTCAACAAGTATCTGGCGCACTCACTTCCAATTTAAGGAATACTCCCAAAATCCATATAAACCTGTCAATTAAATTGAAGTCACGTACAGCCAGACGGCTAGGGTGGTATTGCCGATTTGAGGTGCCCAACGCGTGTCGCGGTGGCAAAGGCTGTGGCAGGTGGAAGGCTGTGGTTTACTGGTCCTGCGGATGAGCGAGTGATGTAAGCTGTCGCTCGTAAGGGAGAGATCGAGGCAGAATGCTGATCACCAAACTGCGAAGTAAGGAATGTCGAGAGTTCCTGGCGCGTCTCGGCTTCGGCAGACTTGCGTGCGCCTGTAATGATCGGCCTTATATCGTTCCGATTTACTTTTCCTTCGATGTGGACCGACTGTATTGCTTTTCCACATTGGGGCAAAAGATCCTGTGGATGCGGCAGAACCCCCTTGTGTGTGTAGAGGCCGATGATATTCGAGCGCATGACGATTGGCAGAGCATCGTGGTGTTGGGTCGGTATGTAGAGATTTCAAGCGGTCCCGAAGGTGCTAAGGCGCGGGAACATGTTCGCTCACTGCTGCGGAAAAGGCCGCTCTGGTGGCAGAGCGGCTATACCATCAGCCAAGTCCGACGCTCAGCAAATGCGGTTGCCGCAATCTACTACTGCATACTGATTGAGAAAATGACCGGCCTGCGCGGCTCGCCGGACATCTCTGAATCCAAAGGGCGTGCCGGAGTATCCAAGGTGCTCATGCGATGAATCGGTCGGCGTTGTGCAGCGTGGAATCCAACTCGTCCGGAATGTTTTGGCGAACCTTCCGCAAAATTGCTTTTAAGAGGATGTAACGGGACCACAACGGATCGCTCTAGCGACGCATAAATACCCAACCGGAACCATCGCAGTGACGGCAATATCTTTTGCCTTCGAAACCTGTAGCGGCGCACGTTGGGCACTCTGCCCAGTCACGTTCCAGCGACGCCCTCTGATTCATTCCTTCGCATCGTTTTCCGCTTACGATGCGTCCGCATCTCCGATTGGCGAGTTGGATGTTGTAGCCGTGGGCTCCGCAGTTCGTGCAAACCGTAACCGGCAATTGCCTAATCCCCATAGGTCTCTCCGAAGACCCTCGCTAAGCTCCCGGAGGACAATCTTGTGCAGATGCAAGCTCAGACTCCACCACTGTCACTTCGATGCTTGTCTTTGATTCTAACTTGATTTTGTGGCAGGGCAGCCGGGCCGAAGGCCATGGTCGGAGTCCAATGTCAGCTGGCCGAAAATCAAGAATCCGGAGTATTCGCAGGCGAAAGGGCCGGCGGAAGATGATGACGAAGGCGAAATAAAAGGCAAGTATCGGGGTTACGCTACTTATCGGGACTTGTATCCGGAGGTATTCAATGCGAGCCTCAAAATATGCCAATATCTTTTTGACAATCGGCACCTCAGCGCTCATTTTTCCGTATTGGAACACTTATCAGCAGAAGTTTGCCATTCATGTGGCGGCTCAACAAGAAGTCACAGTTACTAAAACGGAGGACCCTACCCCTATGATTTCGGAGCAGAATTCGCAGACAAGTGAGCCAACCACTCGAATGGTCATTGACCGCTTCAACGAGGCGTTTAACCGGCACGACGTGGACGCCCTCTCACTTTTGCTCACCGATGACACGGTCTTCGAGGATACATCTCCGGCTCCGGACGGCCAGCGGATCGAGGGGAAGGCCGCGGTGGTGGCATTCTGGCGGGTGTGGTTCACTGGCAACGCCGACGCAGTATTCGAGGCGGAAGATGTGATTGTAAGCGGCAATCGCGCCGCTGTGCGCTGGGTGTATCGAAAGATGCGCAATGGGCAGCCGTGGCATCTTCGTGGCGTGGATGTCTTCACCGTTCGCGACGGCAAAGTTGCCGCGAAGCTTGCTTATGTCAAAGGGTGAAACGCCGTCCGCCTTCAGCGCGGACGAATCGGCCCTTACTTCTTTTTCTGATCCTGCTTGCTTTCAAAACGTTAAATGTGGCAAACAATTATTCGGGCCATTCAGAATACAACCACTCGGGCGATCTCCACTTGCCTACATACTCCTCTTGCGGCGGCGCTTTGCGCGGGACCACTGCTGTTAGGGTTGCACGGCTGATCTCCACAGTGAACTCGTAGAGGAAAAGGAACGGTCAGTATGGCGCTATACTTTACCGACGCCGAATTCCGGAGCGATCAGGTGGAAGGGCGGCACGAGTTGATGGCGGGGGCGAAATAGCGGAACTGGCTGTCCGCCTTTTTCTGAACTTTCCCATCGCTGACTGCTTCCACTTTCTGGGGCGACTTGCCCGTTGTTGGAACGGCGGCTTCTACTTCCTGCAGTATCTCCTTGATTGCTGACGGCTTCGCGTGCACATTCGACATCCTCTGGTCAGTAATCGGCGATTCGTTAGCGGCCCGTGGCCTTAGACTTGGCGTGTTCGATTCGAACCGCTGAAACGCCGCAGACTTCGCCTGCCCATCCACAGGCCTTGCACGAGGCTTCAACTATCCGCATCTTCACGTCTTCGTCAGACAGAACGATGCCAGATAATACCTTGGCAAAGGCTTCTTGTCTGCCACAGTTCAAGCAACGAAACGTTAGAATGTATCCGACAGTGTCCTCGCTCATTCAGCGCCGCCTTATTGGGCTAGTCGACATTTTGTCCATAGCTTCCAGACATTTTGCGGCTTTGACGGTTTGAGCCGGAAGCCTCCTCGATATTTCGGACATGAATTGTGTTATTTGCCGCTTCAAGCACGCCGATCACGCGCACGTGCTTACCGTCATATTGTTTGGCCATTTTTTGATCGTCGAGGAGATACGGACCCCGCGAAGATTCACCGTCCAACATATATCTGCCGTTATTACTGTAGATTTTCCCAGTGAAAAACTTTAGATCCTCGTCATTATTTATTTGTAGAGAAGTTTGGATCGGTAGCGTTTGAGACCGATCCCGTTGGATTTGGGGAAGTTGAGCAAGTATCCCGCCTACGAGCGGGAGAGTACTGGTCAAAATCACAAAGGTACTTCTAGCGATATGTTTTCGAACCAAGAGTCACCTCGATAAGTAGAAAGTGACGGGACGACGTGGATGACGCAATCGGTGCGCCAAACGATTGATACGCAAATGATGAGTATGATGAGACTTAACAATACGTGTAAAATATTCCGAGCATTTATTTCACGGAGTAGAACTATTCTGGGTTACGTTACCTGCAGAACCAGCGGAATCTACAAAGACAACGGTACGAGTGGCTCAAGATACAAGATAAAGGATAGGTCGTATTCTTGCCCCACAGATTCGACGTTAACGCAATGTCGGAATGAAAGGAGAACATAACCCGCGCAGCACTCCTCATGGAGCGATTGCCTATCAAACGGTCCTGATGCACCGTCGCTTAAGTTACACATTCCCGGCCTCGAATAAGGAATATATTAAGTCCGTACCATAGGATTTGGTTTGATACTTTTGAGGAGGGAGGCAGCGTGAGTAGCGGTCGAGAAGCGCATGGAAAGGAGAATCCTCAAAGCTCTATGCGGTAGGTCTGGCGGATTGAACCCGCGTCGCTAGTCCGAGGCAGCCTCACCTCATGCCGCCCAGGTTTACTAGTTAAGGTTGTTCCTCTCGCACGAGCGTGTGGCTATCGGCGCCGTTCGCCTCACTCCATGGCATGTCTAGGAGGAACGCAGGCTCGCCTTGGCAACCACTGAAGTCAATCGTAAAGGAAACGCTGGCTGAGCCGCCCGCAGAAATGTTGCCCAGCGACACCGCGAAGCTCGAAGGAGGAGTCACAACGGGACTGCACCCTGCTGCGAAGCCACCCTGCTTCAGACTGAATCCGTTTATCTGAACGGTGTAAGCGATGCCGCTGCTGGGATTGGTTGCCGTAACCGTCCACACGCGAGCGCTTCGCGGGCCGGTCTTGGAAGTGATCGAGAAGGTCAGCCCGTAGCCAGGCAGCTGCGTAGGATCGACAATTCCCCAGTAGGCTGGTTTGGCCTGCAGCTCTGTGTCGAAAGGAAGCGGCAGGTCCAGACGACTGATCGGGAAGCTGTCGAGCCAAGTGTCATCGTCCGCCATGCCCCAGATGGTGACCCCGCTGAGATGCCGTCGCATCCGGCGGAAAACGTCGAAATATTGCTCGTACAGATAGCCCTGCTGGGCAATGATCGACAATGGAACCGTGCCGCCATTTGCTCCGTAGTTAGAGGTGTTGTCGCCCGCGTCATACATGCTCAGGTCAAATTCGGTCACTTGTTGGTCTACTCCCAGTTCCGCCACTGTGCGAATGGCATTTTCCACGGCTGAGGGAGACGGGTAATTGATGTTGTTGTGCATTTCATGCCCAACCGCGTCAATCGGAATGCCGCGATACTTCAAGTCCTTCACAACACGGACGAGGCAGGCCAGACGGTCTGGGTCCGCGGTGCTGTAGTCATTGATAAATAGTTTGGTACCGGCCGGCGCATACTCTCGCGCGGATAGCAGTGCGATATCTATGTAGCTCTTCCCCAGCACCTGGTAGAACGGGCCATGATAGAGGCAATCCGGCTGCGTGGGATCAAGTGGCTCGTTCACCACATCCCACGCATAGACTTGACTGCCGAAATGCGTAACCTCGGCTTTAATATGCTCTTGGATGTTCGCGGTCACGGTGGCTTGGTTGGCAGGCGAATTCGTGCCGTCTCCGAAGGCATACGACGGAGTCTGCTCACCAGTAGACCACACCAGATTTTGACCGCGGACGCGCATCTCGTGGCACACGGCAACACCAACCTCGGTGTCTGCCGCGCCAAACGTATAATTTCCCAGAGCGTTTTCCACGGAACTCCACTTCATGTCGTTTTCTGACGTAATACTGTTGAAGTGTTTCGTCAGCAATTGCTCGTGCGGCCCGGAAACATCGGTCGAGTCCACAGCGGCGCCGACCGGAAAGTATGCAGAGAGCGTCTCAAAAATCGAAGGAATATTGGTTTGAATCGTGGGAGGCGGGATATACGTGAGTTGAAAGTCGTCGATATAGAACGACACGAGGTCGTTGCCCGAAGCGGGGACCGTCTGTATATACAAATAGGCCTGGCCGGGACTGTAGCTGTTGGACATGTTGTACGCAGGAACACTAATTTGGTGCCAGTTTCCGTCCGCCAGAATGGTGACGCCCGGGTAGCCGGTCACGCTCGGGTAACTCGTGGTGCCCGAGAGAGTCGCTTGCAGGCTGATGTTGAATATGTGACTTGAGCCGTCTGTCGGCACTAACATGACCCATACACTGAGCGAATAGCGGGAGCCGTTATACATCTTGTTGCTGACGCTGATCTGGGGGCCATCCCAATTCGCGGTGCGGTTGGTAATGAGCAAGCTGTTGGTGCTGTCGTAGGCTTCGGCCGTGGTATTGGTCAGCGTAGAACTCCCAGACCGTGAACTCCAACCGTCTAAACCTCCATCCTCGAAATTCGTGGAGATGCCGGTATTGTCCTGCTGGCTAGGGCTTGGCGGTGGGGGGAGAGTTCACCGATGACGACGTCACTGATATAAAACGAATCCGTGGGGCTGCTGGACTGTATATAGAGAAGCAGACTGGTGGGAGCTCCTGGGATGTTGCTGAAGGTCAATGTGCCTTGCACTTGGGTCCAAGCGGTACTCGACAGGGTGCCCGATGTGGCGAGGTTGCTATAGATTCCCGACGCACTCGCGCAGTTCGTGAGCTTTGTCGAAATCGTGGCCGTTGGATTACTGCTGTCGGGGGCGGCGAGTAACACATACAGCGAAATTTGGTAGGTCGCACCCGCCACTATATTGTTCACCGCGAGCAGGTTCAGGCTGGGGCCCATGTACGTAGCGCCGCGATTGCTTACGAGAAGACTTCGCGGATCGCTGTTCGGATCGAGGATGGGCGGAGCCACATTGGTCAAACTGGCGGATCCAAACGGTTCCCAGCCATCCAGTCCGCCATCCTGGAACGTATACGTCGCCACCGGCGTCCCTCCGGGGGGCGGCGCCGTCTCCGTGATAACTACGTTGTTGAGATAAAAAGTCTGTTCTGTCGTGGGCCCTATCAACTGCGCGTAAAGGGTCAAGGCTGTAGCCGTGGCGCTGACCGTATAGCTGCCGCCGATCTGTGCCCAGCCGGAGTCCGTGACAGCAACTTGATAATTTCCGACGGTGTCATAGCAGGTTCCACCGGAACAGGCAGCGTCTGTGCGTTGCATCGTGAAGTTCGCGCTTGTCGCTGCTTCGCCGTTGGTCAGCATGATCCAGGCGGAAATCTGATAAGTCGCGCCGGGGAGCAGCACGCCTGTGAGAGTAACGCTGGGGCCGCCCGCGCCAGAGGAATTTGTGTTGGTCTGAAGGCTGGCCGTTCCCGATTGCTCGGCAACCGCGGTGGTTGTACCGACTACAGTAGCGCCGTTAAACCCGACCCAGCCCTGAGTTCCGCTCTCAAAGGTGTATTGCTCAACAACCTGGGCATTTGCGGGATAAACCGCCAGAAGGATAACGATCGCAAACGATGAAACTAGGACAAACCTGATGGAACTTACAGAGTGAATCACCTCGACCCTCCCCATATGCGTGCACACTTCACCCGTGGCACATGAAGACTGTCCGAAAGTCTACAAATCGCTCCCTGGACGAGACAAAGAGCAATGCCAGCGCGATTTGGCTACCACACCACTAACGAATCTGTAGCCCCCCAGCCCACGATAACCGGGCAAATGCCGTTAACGTACACGGAGATTTGCGCCATATTATTTAGTTTGTCAAGTACTTTCTTGGATCGCTCCTAGAAAAAATTCAAATGTTCGAGTCGGACAGTTCCTAAGGCTGGAATTCTCGTCAGGCCTGTAAAGCAAAGAACTTAGCACCTTTAGTACTTGGTTCTCGAGTTGCGGCCGCGAATTCGCCGATTGCTGGCGGTAGAAATAGGATTTCCGGCAATCCGCAGTACTTCCCCAATGTGGAATCAGGGTCGTTTGGGTAACGTTAACGCTTGTCGGGCAAATCTGCTGGGCCTCGTCACGATAGGTACCGAACGCGCTACTGTTGAACAAATCGATCAACTCGCAAACTTATGTCCGCGAGGTCGTTTGGTCGGCCGCAGGTAGAAGCGCCCACAACTGTGAGGTGAGACTCCCCAGACGGGGTTCTGGGACACCGGAATGAGGCGCCGACCGGACCGCTAAGAATTAACCGGATAGTGGCTTTCACTGGCCGCACTTCGGCGTACCCCAATACATCTCTGAACGGTGCCCAAGGAAGTGCCGAATTTCTTCGCTACCGCACTCAAGCTGATTGCTCCATGTGCGTAAGTGCCTGCAATGGTCTTGCTTAACTCCGGGGACAGCGACGTCTGAGGTGGCCTTCCTATCCTTCGCCCTTTCCACGAGCATTCCGCATGCCAGCCCGGACACGTTCTACGATTGAGCTACGCTCTAACTCGGCTACTGCACCCAAAACCGTGAATACCATTTTCGCGGCAGGCGTGGAAGTATTCATTTGCTTCGAGAAGGAAACGAAATCGATCCCCAACGCCTTAAAACGTCTCCAAAGCCCGGAGAAGGTGGGAGACCGAGCGGGCGAATCTATCGAATCGCCAAATCGGCTCTAAAAAGAGCATACCCGAACTACTTTCTGGATACTGAGAAATTCATTGAAACTGTGAAAGGCGCGATCAAGTAAGCTCCAAGAATCCCAACACGCTATTTTGCGGTTCATTTCTGCACTCCGTTTTCAGAATGCTATTTGAACATGTGCGGGTTGAAAGTTTCTTCCGGTACGCAGGTCAAAACAACAACTTCAGATTGAACTCGAATCCATGAACATGGCGCTTCATAAAGACTTCCAGTTGGCGTCGGAATGGCTCTGGGTTCTTGTTGGCGAAGAGCCTCTGGAGCAACCATTTCCAGGATCCCGCACAAATCATCGGGAGGACGTGACGGGTGGCGGCGAACATTCCCATCAGTAGAAGGGCGTGGGGAGCATGAGCCAGCGTGATGGCTAGGAACCCGCTGACCAGTACTGCGTGATGCATATTCTTCACCTCTTGAAAACCGTCAATCTCACGGTAATACCCAAGTTTTTTCTAGGCTACTGGACCGAAGGGCAAAATTCGGCAGGTAGGGACACTGTACTAGGGCAGGCAGCACCAGGATTGTGAGTAAATATTGCACGATTTCAACAAGTATCTCGTAGGAGCAAGCAAAAAAGGCTGTTAACTGACGCCGAATTTGAGCGGATTCCGCGACCCGATCCTCAGCTCTTCGGAGAGAACTTAAGGTCAACCGTGACGGCATTTGTTTCAATTGGCTTGCCGTCAATTGTCGTTGGTTGATAACGCCATTGAAGAACCGCATCCTCTGCAGCTTTTCGAAGGGAGGGGTCCTCGGATAGCCCATCGCCGGAAAGTGCATGGGCGTTGTAGACCGCCCCATCGCCGCCGATCACAAAGTACACGCGCACAGTCCCGGAGATGTGTTGAGCAGCTGCATCTGCGGGGTAAACAGGTTCTACTTTCTTGATGAGTTTTGCGGGAACGATTTTTGCATTGCTGATTTTGAATTTTGGAAACGACACGAGGCTATCCCAGCGAAATCCTCCGTCAAGAAAATAGAAATAGCCTATCGGTTCACCCCTGGCCTCTTTTGATTGGTTTGGAGACTTCCACGAGGCGAAATACACTTCCAGCGGTTCTTTTCCGCCGTGAACCATTCCCGATTCAAGTCCACCTTCACCACCCTGCGGATTGTCGTTAACCTTGCGAGTGGAAAATTCGCCACCTTCTTTTGCGAATCCGGCAAACAGTTCTTCCATGGATTGTTCGTGGGAATGGAGGGTTTTGGAATCACACAAGCTCATCCAACTGTCCGCTGAATCTGATTTGTACATCTGGTGCAGCCAAGCATCGCAGTTGGGAACTTCGGTGCTCTTTAAAAGAGACGCAACTCTCTGCTTGTCGCCCTTTTTACTTGCGTCGAGAATGTCTTGTAGAAAGCGCTGGAAGTCCGCCGTCGTGTCCGTGTACGGGGAGTTCGCCTGGGCTTGAAGATAAAGCAAATTTGTCGGCAGAAAAACAGCTAGCAATACGATCAGCGTTACAACGCGATGACTGGGCTTCATTAGTTTTTTTTATATCACGGAAGGCCAAAAAAACAAGCGCTGCGAATGATGGCTTCGCCACTTCGTCAAGGCTCATCAGTGCAGCTCCTGAGTCGGGTCGATGTGCTTCGTCGCGAGGCAGCCGTCGTATCTAACTCCCGGCTCGCAAATGCACTCTTCATGTGGGTTTGCGGTATCACAGGCTTTGAGGAAGGCGCTGTCATTTCGACAGCCCCATTAGTCAGAAGCCTCTATGAGAACTGGGAACTGACTAAGAACCCAGTATTCGCAGTGCATGCAGTTCCTGGCTCTCATACTAGCTGATAAAGGTACGTCGGCAAATGGACTACATTACCAGACGGACAGACTGATCTTGCTGGCGGCATAATGCAGCGGTGCAAGCACACCGAAATCACATCCTGCCGTCTGGTGATCTGCATTGAAGATCCAGGTTCCAGCATAACCAGAGCCCAATCACTTAACCGTGATTGGGCTCTCTTTGTTTGTGGGAGGCCCCGTGACTGACGAAACGGATTACTTCGCGTTGGCCGAGAATCCATATGCAATGCGTAGGAAAGATATTAATACCTGAAGTTGGTTCAAGGTCCTCATTCCGTACCCGGTCTCAAGGAACCCTTATCCCCTACGGCTATAGTGGTACCGGCAGCGGCAAAAGCGACCGGATAGTCCGTAAGCCCAGTGGTTAGCGCCGTAGTGCTGAAGAAAGAGGCGAACGTGATACCATTTGGGACCATGCCCTTGAAGTTGAACGTCTGGCCATCGAATGTAAACGTCTGGCTCGACTCCAGAGTCTCTGAAAGACTGTGGACACCGATAGTCGTGAAATCGGGAAACAGGCTCTGCTTTCTTGCGAAGGTTGCGATTAACTCTCCGCTGGAGAAACTGCCGGGGTTGTTCCAATCACCATTGGGACTCGGGTTGTAGTAAACGTTGAAGGTTCCTTCGGAAACAAGGTAAAGAGCGAGATCGCCATTGCTAGGCATAGGGGTGAGCGATAACACGTCTGTGCTGAACGTGAAGTACGCGGTCGCCTCACTCGGTGACCCGTTGAACAGTGAAGTGGAAATACCGTTGAGGTGGACCACGTAGCCAGCATATACAGCTTTGCCGGTGCTGGGGTTCAAGTAAATCCTTCCCACGTGTTGCCAGACCGTCTGAGCAGCGGGAATCTTTTCCTGCGCTTGCAATTTCGGAACGCACCCCAAAACCAAGGTGATTGCCGCAACCAGCGCACAACCCATCATAACCTGTCTACATTTCCACTCACTCTGACCGCTTTTCATAAGTGCCTCCTTGTTCGATGAAAGTCGTTCGACATCAAAACGCAAGCTACCTCAGAATTATTTTCTGAAGCGCTGTACCTGAAACTGGTCTTCGATCCGAGAAGTCTGCGAGGCGCCGCCTTAAACTCGCCCGACTGTCCTCCTCTAACTGTAAAAGTGCAATTGGCCGTGGAATTGGCTCACGCTCTTATCGGACTGTCTGATCGGCTGCAAGGAGGCTTACAAATAATAAAATCGATGATTCCCCGTAAGTGTTTATCCTCCAGGGAATTGACTTCGATGGCCCGAACCGGTACTGTCTCGGGCTAGAGAGATTCGAATTGGCAACAGGTTGCCATGCCAGAATTGCCGCTCCAGCCTGTCAGCGAGCTGCTCGCCAAGTGGAGAGCCGGTGACGAAGAGTGCTTGCGCCGCGTCATCCCGCTGGTATACAGGGAACTCCGCCGAATAGCGCACCGCTATCTCCGCAACGAACGTCCAGACCATACGTTACAAACGACTGCTCTCGTGCACGAAGCCTATCTCTCCTTGAGGAAGCAGCAGCCGATACAGTTTCAGAATCGTGAGCATTTCTTTGCGGTCAGTGCGAATTTGATGCGGCAGATTTTGGTTCAATACGCGCGTCGCCGAAACGCCGCGAAGCGAAAAGGGGGGAACAAGGTAACCCTGGATAATGCACTCCTCCGGTTCCCCACTTCAAGCGTGGATTTGATGGCGCTGGATGACGCACTGAGGGGCCTGGCCAAGCTCGACTCTCAACAAAGCCGAATCGTGGAGCTGCGCTTTTTTACTGGCTTATCCATCGAAGAGACTTCTCGTGTTCTGGGCGTTTCCCCAGCAACAATAAAGAGAGATTGGACTACAGCCAGAATTTGGTTATGTCGCCAAATGAGTACGACTACGCCGCGATGACGCCTGAGCGCTGGCAGAAGGTAAAGGAAATTCTCGAAGCGGCACTGGAGCTTCAGCCAGCACACCGCGAGGGCTACCTTGAACGCGCATGTTCCAATGATCTATCTCTCCGCGAAGAGGTCGATTCGCTCCTTCGTGTGAACGCACAAATGCATAGCACCTTTCTCGAAGTTTCAGCTCTCGAGAGAGTCTCACTTGCCAAAGGCTCCCAACTTGGTCCCTACATTATTGTCAGCCCCATAGGTGCCGGAGGAATGGGGGAAGTTTATCGAGCTCATGACCCCAGGCTCTCCCGCGATGTCGCCGTTAAGATCCTACCGAGCATCTCGCTTGCCGATGGCGACCGATTGCGCCGCTTCGAGCAAGAAGCGCGCGCTGTGGCAGCATTGAATCATCCTGCAATTCTTGCGGTATTTGACATCAATGTGAAAGAGAATACGCCCTACCTGGTCTCCGAACTGCTAGAGGGCGAAAACCTGCGAGAGCGTCTAAATCGCGGACCCCTCCCGCAGCGAAAAGTGATGGAGTATGCGGTCCAGATCGCGCAGGGACTAGCCGTCGCGCACGCCAAGGGAGTTGTGCATCGCGACTTAAAGCCCGAGAACCTGTTTGTTACCAACGATGAGCGAATCAAAATCCTGGACTTCGGTTTGGCAAAACTGATGGTTCCGATAGGTGGGTCCGAGGTCACCGCTTCCACGATTGGACTGAAGACCGAGCCCGGAGCCGTAATGGGCACATTGGGCTATATGTCGCCGGAGCAGGTATGCGGTCAAGTTGTCGATCCACGCTCGGACATTTTTTCCTTTGGAGCTATCCTCTACGAAATGCTTTCTGGCGAGCGCGCCTTTCAAGGCAAATCGCCAGCAGAAGTAATCACCGCGATTCTGACCGGCGATCCTCCCGATCTGTCTGGGAGGTTTTCCGGAATTTCGCCAGGCGTCAACCGCTTGGTGCGACGTTGCCTGGAAAAGAATCCTGGTCAGCGATTCCACTCCGCGCGCGACGTGGCTTTCGCGTTGGAAGCGATTTCGGACACCGTCCGCGAGCCAGCCGCCCCGCTGGATAAGGTAAGTGGCGCGCCGACACAACGCAGCAGAACTATGTTCTTCTATTTTGCTCTGGCGGTTGCGGCGACGCTCTGCATGGGTCTGGGCATTTGGTATTTCCGCCGCGCGAAACCTGCACGCACCGAGTGGACACAGCTGACTGATTTTGCCGATTCAGTGAGTTCGCCGGCGCTTTCTCCCGACGGCAAGATGTTAGCTTTTTTACGAAGCGAGGGGGCGTTCTTTGGTCCAGGTCAGATTTACGTCAAACTCCTCCCCGGCGAGCCTGTTCAAGTCACGCATGACGACAGCGTAAAAATGGGACCCGTATTTGCTCCCGATGGCGCTCGCGTTGCGTACGGAACCATTGAACCCTGGGATACCTGGGTTGTCCCCGTATTGGGGGGTGAGCCGCAGGTGATGCTCCGCAACGCTTCAGGGCTCTCATGGACGGATACTCAGCATGTGTTGTTTTCAGAAATCGGCGCTATTGGAGTCCACATGTCCATTGTGACAGCCACCGAGAGCCGCGCGAACGAACGCAATGTTTACGTGCCCGCCCGGGAGCGGGGTATGGCCCATCGCTCCTATCTTTCGCCCGACGGCAAGTGGGTCCTCATTGTCGAGATGGACAACGCTGTGTGGCTGCCTTGTCGCCTCGTCCCGTTTGACGGGAGTGGAGAAGGGAAGCAAGTAGGACCACCTGGAGCAGCGTGCACGTCGGCTGCCTGGTCTCCTGACGGACGCGAGATGTACTTCAGCTCGGCAGAGGGTGGCCATTTCCACATCTGGCGCCAGAAGTTCCCCGAAGGAATGCCTGAGCAAGTCACTTCCGGTCCCACGCAAGAAGAAGGTATTGCCATAGCTCCCGACGGTCGTTCTTTAATCACCGCCGTCGGTAGCAGCCAGAGCACCATCTGGTTGCGCGACGGCCGCGGCGAACGACGGATTACTTCAGAGGGTTACGCCGACAGCGCCGAGCTTTCGGCAGACGCCAAGCGAGTGTATTACATCGTTCGTCCCAGTGGCGAACTGCGGTCAGCGGATGTAACCACGCAGCGCTCGGAGCCGTTGCTTCCCGGTTTCTCAATCGAGAGCTACCGCCTATCTGCAGATGGCAAGAGCGCCGTGTTCGCCGCGCTGGGTACCGACAAGAAGCCACATATCTGGTTTACCGCCCTAGATCATCGCTCTTCTCCTCGGCAAATATCACATGGAGCGGGCGAGTCTTCACCCCTGTTCACTCCTGCGGGTGATGTTCTCTTCCGTGCGTCTGAAGGAGCGTTCAATTTTGCCTACCGCATGAAGCAGGATGGCAGCGGAGCCCAGAAGCTATTCGCCGACCCGATTCTTGACATCGTTGACATGTCACCCGATGGGCAGTGGTTAATTGTGTTTCCGTCTCGCAAGGGGGAAGAGTCAGCCTTCTTGCGGGTGGCTTATCCGCTTCAGGGCGGGTCGCCACTGACCATTTGTTCCGTAGCCTGTTCGGTACGCTGGGCGACGAATGGAACTTTCATGGCCTTGCACTTCTTCCCTAACTCCCCAAGTGCTGGCGCGATGTTAGGTGAGTCTAAAACGGTCATTGTTCCTTTAAGGCGTGGGACGGCGTTTCCTCATCTCCCGGTTTCCGGCGTCGAATCTATGTCGGAAGCAGCCAGCTTACCCGGTGCAAGGGTTATCGACGGGGATGCCAGTCCCGCTCTGGACCCTACGATTTATACGTTTGTACGAGCATCCGTGCATCGGAATCTCTACCGGATCCCAATTCCATAGGCCCTTCTGCGGGCAATGCGAGATTCGGGCCGAATCACGGACCACCCGCAAGTTATTCTACGGGTTGAGCCCGCTCGGGATTTGGCTGTGCTGCCGAGACAGGCCCGTTCAAGGAAGTTTGGCATGGCATAGCACCCGTTGGGATAGTGAGTAATCCGCTAGTGTTTACCGATTCACTTCCATCTACCTGATTGTCAATTACACGGACACTTTCAGCGCGAGCGTTTGCGTTTGCTTGGACTATTCGCGGATGCTCCTCGTATCTTGACGAAACCGAGATGCTTGATGACAGTCCGAACGGGGGTGTTCTTCAACCGCACGTTAAGCCGCTTGTCGAGTAACGAAGTGGGGACCGCAAGCTCTACCCGGAGCGCTCGCGAAAGCGCAACCGCGACCTGTGAAGCAGGAGCGCCGCGAAGGGTCAGATTGATTTGGTTGACACCCTCGAAGACCCCGAAGTTTGGCGCCCTTAATCCGCCAAAACACCGACAGTCGCAACTGGTGGGATCATCGGAGCTCGCAATGCAGCCGCAACCATTTGTGCATTCGCACGTACACTCGCCAGCGCCACACTTTGCCATCGTACACCTCCTTAGATGGGCCGTAGAGGCAGTCTCAATAAACCAGGTAGGTTGGGAAAGTCAAGTGCTGTCCGGTGCTGTCGGGTGCTGTCCGGTTTGGCCCCACGGTCCCGCTTACTTTTGCCGCGCAATCAAGTTGATCGACATGCCGACTTTCGCTAAAGTACCGCTCATTGTCCGGCAGTTTTTCGGGCTGCTGGAAACCAAAAGGGATAGCCCATCGGTCAATTCACGCATGGACTTATCTATGCTCGTTAGTGGACTGTAACGTGGAGTTCAATTTCACATGCCGGGCATTTGAACGGGTACACCAAGGACCGTTTGGCTTCTTTCCATTCTGCTAGGATCGATGACCTGCATTGCGGACAAATTATTTTCTTGTCGGCCATAGGTGCCATTTCCGAAATGCTATCGGCCACGAGGGGTTGGGTTGGAGCGGGGCTGGTTCGCGCCGCGCAATTATCTGGTTTTTCAGCCAGAAGGCGCAATAGCTTCGACGGCGATGCGGTTGCTGGACAAATCAATGGTACCGATGACCTTCACTCTTTGGTTCACAAAATGACTGGCCATGGAGGGGTTGTCCAGCCGGGCAGCGACTTTTTCTGAAGTGTTGGCCAGCCAGAAAGAATCTCCCCACTTTTTGATTGTACCGAGAAACATGTGGTTTTGCGTGTTGTGACTCCACGGAGGATTGTGAGCGGCGGCAAGAGTCAGAAACGCGCTTGCGAGTGGAATGACTATGCGGTTCTGCATAAAGCACGACCTTGGTACGAAATTGGCTAGGTCTCCATGGTATGGAGAGCAATTGCGATGCCATGCGAGGAAGTAAATAAAGCCCGTGGCCCGAACGATCCAGGAGGATGTTGGGAAATAGTGGAAGAAATCGGTAGGTAAGGATTCTCCCCCGGAGAGTTCATTTGGCCGCGCAGGGCTGCTGGGGTACCTTATTTGGAGTCGGCACTCTACGGCGCCTTCGTCGTATCAAAGGATTTGGTTTGATACCGTCTCCAGCCGCATCGATCCGGCACAACCATATGCAAGAACCCCTGAGTGTTAACTTATGGCTGGATTAAAACGGGGGGCAGGTCATCCGGATTTGCCGCGTTGCCGGCAAAGTGGCTGCCAGTACTAGCTTAGCTTATTCGTGTCACACCTCCGTCAAGTGACTCGACATCTTTCATTCAAATGGAATAGGCTTGAAAAATGGAACACGAGCGTCGCGGGTTAAGGTTTGCGTTCAGCGCTGTTGCGGAGATTGCTCCTGAAGATTCGCCGACTGGTACCGTCCCCGCACGTGTGACAGAGCTAAGCTTGCAGGGGTGTTTTCTGGAGACTTCTGCGCGGTTTGAAATGCAACAACCTGTGTGGGTGAAGATTTACGTGTCAGGAGAATATTTTGAGACCAAAGCATCGGTCCTCTATTTCAGGCCATCGGGTATGGGTCTGCTGTTTCGCGATATGAAGCCTCACTTTCGAGCCGTTTTGCAGAACTGGGTTGTAACCGCCTTGAATAACCAACCTGACGCGCAGCCAACTACGGGCTAGTCGGCCCCAGTCCTGGTCATCAACTCGTGCCGTCTTCCAGTGCTATTGCCACTCTTCAAGATAATGTCGCTTAGCTGTAACGCCAATTACGTCAGAAAATTTATCGCAGAAGCTACATTTTATTCTCAGCCGTTCCGCCTCAGCTGCTTCCAAATTCTTTTCTTGGGTGACACGGCTGATCGCATCAAACCTAACGCTTCTCCCGCCCTATGCCACGCGACTCATTCGCGGAAATATAAGAATAAGAACTCTCACCGCTCTCGGACCAAAAACCCGGGTTGGTCACACGCTGCAAGCTGGTCGTCAAGGACCTTGATTTCTATAGCCAGCTGCGTGTACATAGGATTGTTCACAGTCGGCGTCCGCCGGAGACCGTCTGGACGGGAATGTAGATAGAAGTCATGCTTCGGATGTGGACACAAGCGGTAGTGTCCACTTGAAGCAATGATGGACACTTACACTCAATCGATCTCAGGGGCAGTTGTTGGCCCAGCCAAAAGTCCTGAACGTCAACTTCGGACGAATCGCGATCCAGAAGCCTACTTGCGAGCAGCGCTGACCCGAATCGCCGATCACCCCGTCAATCGCATCGGTGAGTTGTTGCCTTGGAACCTTGACACTGATGGAGAGCTCGAGAGCTCTGACCTGCGATCACTGGTCCGGTTCTGAGTGCTATGGCCTGATTACCACAGTTGACAGTCGCTACGTCCGGTTTAGTGCCTAGTGAAACCGTCGCCGCTCCATTCTTCTGAGCCGACGCCGTTATGCACAAAGAACAATCCTGTCGGGTCATATTTCTTTTTCACCAGTGTCAGACGCGCCCAGTTGCTGCCCCAATAAGAATGCTGCCAGTCCTCTTCGAAGAAATTACTTTCCGAAACATACGCTCCGCTCCTTGGTCCCACTGCTCGCAGCTCGTTCATGCAACGATGAACTTGCGCGCGAGATTTCCCTGCCGCTTCGACGTCCGGCTCGTGGCCGCGTACTCCTGGATACCCGCCTGCGCCGTCCGCGACAATCGCCAGCGCAAACGCATTCAACACGGCAGGGTTCGTCGCGGTATCCCTTGTTGCTTCGACAGCCTCGCGCGGCGCTCCCCCGAGCCCTTTGTTGAAATGCAGCTCGATCAGTTGGGAGCGAGATCCGGCAAACAATGCATTCGCGAGCCGCTCCTGCGAATCATCTTCGAGTAGCGATGCCGGCAACCAGAGCGATTCGTAGCCGTAGATGGTCCAGGCCACTTGGCCTCCGTCTCCCGTCCACCACACATTATTCGGGCTGGCGCCGAGTCGCGTGTCCGAGTCGAAAGCGTGCTGGTGCTGCTCCTTCCTCCACTCAACATCCCACCAATGCCGAGCGGGCATGCTGCCAAGATCCATACCTGGCTCAACCGTGTAAATTCCGGGCGAACCCGCAATCCAATCGAGGAAGGGTCGCCAGACTTTTCGAGCTTCTTCGGTGGTCAACCCTAGCGAAACCATGAAAAGACCGAGGACATTATCGGAACCGATGTGTGCTTGCTCGCCCCAATGATCGTTAAAGAGATTGTCTCGATAAAAGCTGACGAAGTAGCGTAATAAGCGGCGAAAGGCGTCATCCGAGGAAGCTTTGACGCGGAAGATCGCACCGCCCGCGTATTCGGGAAGGTCGCGCACGCGCAGCGTCACCTTGGTCACCACGCCAAAAGTGCCGCCTCCGCCTCCTTTGAGCGCCCAGAACAAGTCCGGATTTGTGCACGCGTTCGCGATCCGAATGTTTCCGTCGGCAGTCACCACTTCAGCTTCGAGTAAGCTCGCGGCGCAGGTCCCATAGCGCTTGGAAAAGCTTCCAAAACCACCGCTTTGCACCAAGCCTGCGACGCCCACCGTCGTACATCCGCCGCCTTGCACGTATGCGCCAGCCTTCGTGGTTACGGCGTCGTACGCCTGCATCCAGATTGCGCCGGAGCCACACGTCACGGCGCGCTGGGCAGCTTGTTTCCCTTCGCAGCCCTGTGGAACAAACGCGTCGTGCATCGTGACGTCGTGCATGTGCCTCGTCCAAATCAGCAGAGAATCGGGTGCGTTCGACGTACCTTGATAGCTGTGCCCGCCGCCTTTCACCACCAGACGCAGATCATTCTCACGGGCGAAGTTGATCGCTGCCGCAACGTGGTTCGCATCCCTCGCTGCAACCGCGAACACGCTCGGTTTCGTGAACCACGCGTCGACCCATCCGAGGGTTTGGGTGAGGCCAGGCTGCTCGCCGATATAGTATGGATTCTTGATGTTCGCGATCAAGCTCTTGCAGCCAGCACCATCGACATCCTTGATGCACGCCTCGATCGGAAATTCCACAGGAATCAGGTTTCCGTCAACAGCGTCATTGAGCCGTTTCCACGCCGCTTTGGAAGGCCAGTCTGCATCTGCTGGACGCCTCCGGCGAAAGGTTTTGCTGGCAAACAGCGAACGCGGCCAAAGCGGCAGCAACGCAGTCAGACCAGATCTCTTTAAAAATGTTCTTCGATCCACTTAGCTCGTGCCTCCTTGTGAATTCTCCCGCCACCTAGCGTCCGTCCATTTAAAGTCCGAGAACTTGACTTCTCCGGTTATGCGACAAATCTGTTCATAAACAACTTGTAGAGCTGATTTCTTTTGTTTTTCAATTCCTGCCGATTTTTTTTCTCACTATCCGCAGGCTCTGACACGCTGGCTACCTCCGCCTACCATCCGATTCAATCCTGCATCTGAGCAGCACGGCAAACGACTGATACCGTCCGGCCCACGCCGAGGGACGCGACCAGTATCGCTCTTTCTCGCGGTCCAGCACGCCAAGCTACGGGTTTTCAGCGTGCGCGCGGTCCGCTTTTGTACAGTCTTACGGAGAACTCATGTGGGGAGTTTGAAGTGCGTCAGTCGTCGCGAAAAGTTCTTCCTAGAAAGAGGAGTCGCTCTGTCGTTGCTTCAGGCTTCTTTCTAGAGCTCGTGCTGGCAGGACCAATAAGGCCGGTTTATGGGCTTCAACGCGCCACTACCAGTACGGCGAGTCCTTGGGCCGGAACGGTGATGAGCAAGTTGCCTCGATTAAGGTGTTTCTTCTCCACGGGCGCCATGTTGCCGGCCGCCTTCAACTGCGTAACCTGCTGGGCGGTAAGACTGCCGCTTGGGCGTCCCATGCCGTCAAAGACCTTGATTACGTTTCCGTGATCGTCATCGACGCGCCAAACTTCCACCAAAGCGTTGGCTTTCACATGGTCGACATGAATATCGAAAGTACGCGCAGGGCCGGCGGGACCTGTTGGCTTTGTGTACGTAGCACCCGTCCCAATCGGCGGAGCATAGTTCCAAAGTGCGAGAACGACCGCGCCGTCTTGCGCAACGGTTGCCAATGCGGAGTCGGAGGACGTGCTCAGCCGTTTGTTGCCGAGCTTATGCAAGGCACGGAAGACATTGAGCGACGGCTTCGGAATGCTGTCCGCTGCCAGGAGTCCAAAGCCGCCGTAAAAGGGCGAGCGGACGACACCCTGCTCTTCAAAAACGTCAGAGAAGGACCAGTAATCCATCGAGTCCGTAAGACCGTCGCAGAGGCGGATGGTGTTGGCAAGCCACGGGCCCATGAAGGTGGAGTCAGTCACATTTGGCTCGTTTGCGTAGCTGGCGTTGAACTCGGAAAAGATGAGCGGAATGTGCGGGTAAGCAGAGGCCAGAATCTCTTCGTGGACCTTCTTGACCGCGCGAAATACCATCATGTCGCGAGAGACACTTTCGTTGGTGCTCAGGACATTGTCCGCAGTGTCGTTGCCGTAGACGTGAGTGGAAACGAAGTCCACTGGCACATTGCTGGCTTTGGTGTGGGCCAGGAAGGGTGTAACCCAAGCTGCCTGGGCTGTAGACGGGCCGCCGACTTGCAGACGCGACGAGACACTCTTAAGCGCTCGCGAAGTGTGATCGTAAAGTTCGAAATATGTGGGCTGATTGGGGCTTCCACCCCAGAAATCGAGGTTAGGCTCGTTCCAGACTTCAAATTTCCATGTGGCAACCTCATCGATGCCGTATCGCTCGATCAGATGGTTGCCAAAGGCACGCATCATGTCATCCCAGAGCTTGTAGTCCTTTGGAGGTGATACGACAGGGTGATACCAGAAGGCTTGTATCAGGGTGGGATCGGCGGCCATCTTGCGGGGCATGAAACTCAGCTCGACGAAAGGTTTGACGCCGTTGGCGAGCAAACCATCGTAAATCTGATCGATGTAGGAGAAGTTGTAGGTGGAGGCGTCGTTGGCTGCCTGAGCGCCCAATCCGGGATTCTTCACTTGACGGTCTGGATCGTAGAGGCCGACCTCGTCCAGGAAAATGCCGTGGAAGCGGATGGACTGGAACTCGGTAGCCTGCTTAACCGTGCGGAGATCATTGCGATAACTTTCGCGCAGCGACAGGATCGCCCGCCCTGAGCCAAAGGTCTGTTCCCAGAAGTGCGGAAAGGGCGTGGTCGCACCTTGGGCGTCGATACTAATGGAGACGGGGGTTTGCGCGGGGAGAGGCGCGGCAAGGCTTGTCGCCGCGAAAAAAAGTGCTGCAAGTGCGCGTTTCTGAAATAGCATGTAGACATCTCCAGGCCGAATTTCCATTCTTTTCTACCAGTGAGATTGTTAATGTAGCGCAGCGCGTACGAGATATGACCGGTCGCCGCAGGCGGGGTGTGGAAAAGTAGGAACCGTTCTCTGCTTCCCACTTTTCTATACCTACTGGGAAGCTTCGGTTAGCCATCCAGCCATGACAGATTGACACGGTAGAGATCTTGGGTTCGAGTCCCCGAGGGACTACCATTCTAATGACCTTTAGCACTGAAGTATTCTCAGAGTTCTGGTAAAGCGCGTGTGGAATTTCCGGGTTCCCCAGAAGTAATAAGTCAACTTGCCTTTTGCGGGCAGCGGTCCAAAGCCATTTACCCAGACTTCAGTGCGATTGGGGAACTCGTATTCGAGGCTGAGCAGATATAAAGGACGAGTGTCGGTTCCATATCTCTAGACAATTCGCGAACCAGCAACACTACCCTGCGGCTTTCATCGGAACCGGTACCCCACTTTGAGCTCACATCGATAGTCCCTCCCTTTATTCTTTTGTACGTGGACTTCACAATTGGCCCAACTCAGGACGGGAGCTGGTCCCAACGGAAACTCGATGGGAACTCCGTTCAGTTCGGCTTCGATGGTGGGCCCCTCAGCCGTAGACGGCAGTGTGAAATTCATCGCGCGCCCGAATATCACGGGAAACGACCTGCGGATAATAACGTCGAGCTGCGTACGAAATACCTCGGCCTGAAACAGAAATGTAGTTGTGTCGGACCAATCACGGACAGAAACCTTGATCAAACGGCCGCCGTGGGAAAAGTCGTCGGTGTCAACCCGAGTGAAGGGACAAGGACCCGCAATGCACGTCACCCGCGCATCCCGGAATACATTTCCTTCTCCTGCATCGAGAGAGGCAGAGCCCACCCCAGCCTTCCATTTCTCGTCAGGGGAACAGGCGATACCTCTGGAGCAAGGAACGTTACCCGAATTCACTACTTCAAACGTTTTCACCGCGCTGCCGATGTTCTCTGTTTTCGTTGTCTCCGTGGAATACCTCACCAGCACATTCCCAATCACAACTTCGGCTTCATTGAGTTGGGCCTCCACTTCGCCATGAAGCGGCGTCATGCGGACGACGTATAATTCATCGCTGAGTTTTTCCTTCACGTTGAGGGGTTGGAAATCGGGATGTCGAAAGGCTAGCTCAATGGATTGTCCGAGCTTCACATCGGGACGTAAAGTAAGCCTAAAGGATCCTGAAAAATCAGACCTCACATTGCGCAAAATCAATCCGTCGGGCGAAACTATTTCCACATTAGCAATGGGTGATTGCTTTCGCGGATCGGAATCTTGTTTAATGACCGCACCGCGGAGCGTAATGGGTCGATGTTTACGGTATATACGAACCGCAATCGGCGCTGTTGCCAAAACGCCACCAAGGCCTAAGATCACGATGGCCCAGATGGCGACTTTACGGTTGCCGGTCATGGCTCTTTCCCAACGTACCTCTGGAACCGCTTGAATTCAAGGCAGATTCGATTGCTCATTTTTGTTTTTCGGTTACCCCATATGACGGATGCGACACAAATCGCTCCCATCGTTGGACTCGCACATCAGATAGACTTCGCACACTCCAAGGAGTGTATATAATTAATCAAAATGAACGAGAGGGAAATCAACCTGCGTAGACTTTCGCGCCGGGAATTGCTAAACAAGATTGCTTGCGTAGGGGCTGCTGTCCCGGTCCTAGGCTTGAGCACTTTGCCCGATTTGCAAGCGTCGAACAAACAGATCGCTTCCTCTGCACCAGCGCCGAGCGGAAGCAATTTCTCCCAAAGCGACGATGAGTTGCTGGAGGAATTGGAGAAAGCTAGTTTCCGGTACTTTTGGGGACAGGCACACCCGGAAACAGGCATTGTGCTGGACCGAAATCACGCTGGCGATCCCATCACAAGCGACGTGGGAAGCATTGCGGCGACCGGTTTCGGGCTGACTGCTCTTTGCATCGCAGAAAAGCGCAAGCTTGTTTTGCATCGGGAGGCCGAAACCCGCGCGCGCGATACGTTGCGCTTCCTATGGAAGGGATTGCCAAATCATCGAGGCTTCTTCTACCATTTCGCTAATTTTACGACCGGCGAGAGACTCTGGGATTCGGAAGTTTCTTCCGTCGACACCGCCATCCTTCTGTGCGGGGTTCTCACTTGTAGGCAACACTTCCTGCATACAGAGATCAGTGAATTGGCTCAGGAAATCTTCAACCGCGTGGACTGGAATTGGCTCTCAGAGGACACACCGATACTGCCACATGGATGGACCCCGGAAGGCGGCTTTCTGCAGTACCGGTGGGGTGATTACAGCGAAATGATGATGATGTACCTTCTTGGACTAGGATCTCCTTCGCATGCGTTGCCAGCCGAAGCATGGGACGCCTGGAAACGAACCACATTCGAATACGATGGCATTCGGTACATCGGGTCCTTCGCTCCCCTTTTCATCCACCAGTATTCGCAAGCCTGGTTTGATTTCCGTGGCAAACGGGACAAGTACACGAACTATTTTGAGAATTCGATTATTGCCACAGACGTGCATAGGCGTTTCTGTCTAGACATGGCAGCCCAGTTCCCTGATTACAGCGACGACTTGTGGGGTATCACGGCTTCCGACTCGCAGAAAGGGTATGTGGCGTGGGGTGGCCCACCCGCGACGGGACCAATCGATGGAACCGTTGTTCCGTGTGCAACGGCAGGTTCGCTACCCTTCCTTCCGGAGGCGACAATGCGTGTCCTGCGAACGATTAAAAATAAGTATGGAACAAATGCTTGGACCCAATTTGGGTTCGTGGATGCCTTCAACCCGTTAACGAATTGGTATGACACGGACGTGGTCGGAATCGACATAGGAATTTCGATGGTCATGGCAGAGAATGCGCGTACCTCGTTCGTATGGGACACGTTTATGAAGAACCCGGAGGCGCAGCGTGGGATGGAACGCGCGGGATTCAAGGCCGATCCGTCCGCGCCACCGCCGCATCAGGCCGGAACAGCATCGCCAGGCAAGTCGCGCTAGTTCGTCAGTGGATGTCGATGAGCGCGACTCCGCGAGCTTGGCTAGTTCAAGAGTGATAGGGGCGTCGAGGCTCGGCCAAACACGAAAGACTGCAAATTGAGAGTGCTGACGGCTTAACGGCGTCCATTTGACGTTGCTTCTTCCCCAACAACACCGAATCTTCTCTACCCGTGTTATTTCCTCAGGCTGATCTCTAACGAGCTCTCTCGGAAAACCGACGGATGGACTGCGAGAATGACTAGAGCGCGGTTGAGGTACGGTCTCTGGGAACTGGCGGGCGGAGCCCCCTCCACAGAGCGAAGGAATCCCTTGAAAAGGGGTGGTATGCGGAACTTCACGGCGATTGTGCGAAACAGGACAGCGGGGAAGGGCAAAGTCGGTTAAGTTACACGGCATGAACAATTTACACAGTTTTGCAACATTTTGCATAAAGTCAATCTAAACATTGATAGCTAAGTGCAAGCGTTCCAATGAGTAAACAGATGGCATTCATTTTGCTATGCAGTCAGGAGAGGAAGCATTTTGATGCGAATTCTAATTGCGGCTACGATCATGGGGATGGCTCTGCTGGGGATGACTCAGTTGTTCACGACTAGTGTGATTTCCGTGCTCGCGCGAACGTTCTGTACGGTTGCTGTTCTGGTTTTCGCGGGAGTGGCACTGTTCGGCTTGGCAACCAAGCTTCGTGCCTAGGCTCACTACTGTATTGTTCCCCTGACAGGTTCATATTAACGTAAGCTAGTCCTGGTGCGTTGTTCGTGCGCTCAATGTTGTTAGTGTGCTCGATTGAGTGCACCACCCAGTAGGGTTCCGTAAAGTGATGGAGACAGAAAGCCCAGCCACTCGCCACAAGTTCCAGGAAGCTTGGGCGAAACGATTAAACGCGTTACGGAATGTCCCGTCCGTCATGGGGATAGTGTGGCAGTCAGGACCCAGTGTGGTCCTGTGGGGCTTGATACTCCGCGTAATGACCGCCCTCAGTCCCTTAGCCCTCCTGGCAGTCGCACGCATCATCTTAGATTCGATCGTCGGGTATCGCTCGCCCCAGCACTATCTCCGCCCTCACTTTTGGTGGTGGGTCGGCTTGGAATTTGCCATTGCCGGCGTCAGCACTTTGCTAAATCGAGCGATAGACTTCTGCGATTCCCTGCTCGCCGACAAATATGTGAAGTACATCAGCGTGCGCATCATGGAGCACGCGTCTTCGCTCGACCTGGCCACCTACGAAGATCCTAGCTTCCAGGACAAACTGGAGCGCGCTCGCGTTCAGGCAACGGATCGCCTGGGCATGATCCAGCAGATGGGTAGGCTGCTGCAGCAGGTGATCGCCACCATCGCGTTGGCGGCGGGCATTGTTTGGTTCTCGCCATGGCTCTTCCTCCTGCTGATCATCTGCGTAGTTCCTGCATTCATAGGCGAGAGTCACTTTGCGTTTCTTGGCTATAGCCTGGCGTTCCGGCAAACCCCCGTTAAGCGGCAAATGGACTACCTGCGATATCTGGGAGTCAGTAAAGAAAGCGCGAAAGAATTAAAGGTTTTCGGGCTGAATCGCCACCTCATCGACCGCTTCGCCAAACTCGCCGACCAGATCTACGGCGAGAATGTCAGCCTTGCGAATCGACGCTTTCTGGCCAGTTCCTTCTTGACCTTATTAGCTACCGTCGGCTATTACGGTGGGTATGTCTACATTATTTATCAAACCCTGGCCGGCCGCTTGTCGGTCGGTACTCTGCAATTCCTCGCCGGAGCCATCGCGGGCGCCAGCATAAATTTGCAGTCCATCTTCTCCACGTTCTCGAGCATCGCGGACCAATCTTTGTTCCTTAGTGACCTGCTGAGTTTTCTCGAGTTGCGCCCTACGGTTCGCTCGAAGGAAAATGGCCTGCCCTGCCCCCGCCCAATCCGAAAGGGTATTGAATTCCAAAACGTCTCGTTCGCCTATCCCGGAACGTCGCGTCTGGTGCTGAAAAATCTCAATCTGTGCTTGAATCACGAAGAACGTATCGCTTTGATTGGTGAAAACGGCGAAGGCAAGACCACCATCGTTAAATTGTTGATGCGCCTATACGATCCAACCGAAGGCGCGATCCAACTCGATGGCGTCGATCTGCGGGAATATGACTTGGAAGATTACACTAGCCAGGTTGCGGTCATCTTCCAGGATTTCATGCGCTATGACATGACAGCTCGCGAAAATATCGCCATTGGCCGCATCGCCGAAACGGACAATTTTGCCGGCATTGTTGCCGCTGCCCGCAAAAGCATGGCAGAACAAGTGATTCAGAAGCTTCCTGCCGGCTACGAACAAATGCTCGGGCGGCGTTTTGACGGGGGCGTAGACCTTTCCGGAGGCGAATGGCAGAAGGTAGCGTTGGCGCGCGCGTACCTCCGTGACGCACAAGTCTTGATTCTCGATGAGCCCACAGCCTCTCTCGATGCGCGCTCCGAGCATGAAGTGTTCAAGCGCTTTGCCGAACTGACAGAAGGCAAGCTATCCCTCCTGATCTCTCACCGCTTTTCCACCGTGAAGATGGCCGACCGGATTATCGTTCTTGAAAATGGCCAGATTTCCGAGCAGGGCACCCATGAACAATTAATCACTCGTGGCGCCCGGTACGCGGAGATGTTTGATATGCAAGCGTCGAACTATAGGTAAATAGGCAAAGGGATGGCTGCTATACCGAAGATGGCGGGGGACCTCTTTCCGGGAGAACAACAAGGCGGGCCTGCCCCGACAGAGACCGCTCCGCGCGAAGACGCTTTGCAAGAGGAGCTTACGGCCACGGACCGTGCCCGCCTTGCAGAACATGCACGCGCGCAGGCTCATTCCTGGACCTTGGCTGGCAAGGGTTCGGGAGGTCCGCGTCTGCTTCGGCAATTCAAGAAAGCAAAGAAGGATCTCTTACGTGCCTACGGCCCAGGCAGGACCCGGCGCCGCGATCGGGAAATCCCCGCAGCCATTCGGGAAGAGATGCTGCCCAGCCGATTGCTGGTGCAGTCGATGGCTTTGGAGGCAGAGGAAGCGCTGCGCGCAGAGTCCGACATACCTCAAGTCGAACATTCCGAAGGCAAGTTTCCTCGACCCTATCTCGCAGCAAAGGCCTACCTTGCCGCGGTTGATTATGAATTTGATGCAGATAGTTGTCTCGCTTACCTCGAAAGCCTGCAAGACGAGAATGTGTTCGACATTGCCGAGATCTGGCTGATCAGGCCGATGTTGCAACTGCAACTTCTGCTCGAACTTTCGGTCACGATCGAGAGCGCGCAGGCAGAGCTCCAGCCGGAGATACGGCAACGGTTGGGCGACTTGTGCGGCTCGTTCGACCGTCTGCGCATTGTCGATTGGAGGTCGCTATTCCTGTCCGTGAGCATTACGGAAAGGATACTTTGCGAAGATCCTTCGGGCGCCTATCGACGAATGGAGTTTCAAAGTTGCGTAAGTTATCGCGATGCGATTCAAGAATTGGCACGCTTCTCCGAGACGTCGGAACAGGACATCGCGCGGCAGGCGATAACGATGGCGGAACGAGGGTTGCGGCGGTTTCCCACAAACTCCCGCAATTCGCTGCGTTACGGACACGTCGGCTACTATCTGGTTGGCCGAGGTCGTTTCGAGCTCGAGCGGAAAATTGATTACGCTCCGCACGGCAAGGCATTAATTCGTGGAATCCTTCTCGAAGCTCCTGAACTGTTTTATTTTCTGGGCGTGGAATTCGCCATCTTCGGGATCATGTTATTCCTGCTGAGTGGAATCAAAGCAGGGGTCCCGCTAGTGGCCGCCACGCTTTTGTTCCTCTTGCCATCCAGCGAAGCTGCCATCGAGGCGATGAATCAATTCTTGCTGTTCTTTCTATCTCCGCGGGTGATTCCCCGATTGGATTTTGCAAGCTCCATTCCAGAAGACTGTGCGACAGTGGTCGCCGTCCCGACACTGCTGATCTCCAAGGAGCATGTCCAGCATCTCGTTCGCGCACTCGAGATTCGCTACCTGGGAAATGTGGATCCGAATCTTTACTTTGCGCTCCTTACCGATCCCCCCGACTCAGATCAAGCGTTCGACGCAAAAGATGAACTTGCAGCGATATGCTCCGGCCTGATTGAAGAGCTCAACCAAAAATATGCCGAGCCCGGTACTTCGCGATTTTTCCACCTGCATCGCAACCGCACTTTCAATACGACTGACAATACTTGGATGGGATGGGAGCGAAAGCGCGGAAAGCTGCTCGATTTCAATGAATTGCTGCGCGGCGGAAACGACCGGTTTCCGATCAAAGTAGGCAACCTGGAGTGCTTGCGCCGCGTCCGCTTCGTGATCACCTTGGATTCCGACACGCAGTTACCACGGGGTTCCGCGGCACGCTTGATCGGTGCGATTGCTCACCCGCTGAATCAGGCAGTCATTGATCCCGTCACGAAGACCGTTACCGACGGATATGGCGTGCTTCAACCTCGCATCGGCATCAGCGTACAATCCGTGAATCGCTCGCGACTCGCCCACATCTACTCCGGTCAGACTGGCCTCGACGTTTACACGCAGGCCGTTTCGGATATCTATCAGGATTTGTTCGGCGAAGGAAATTTCGCCGGCAAGGGTATCTACGAGGTCGATGTTTTTCGAAAAGTATTGGCTGATCGCTTCCCGTCGAACGCGATTTTAAGCCACGACCTGATCGAAGGCGCCTACACCAGAACCGGTCTGGACAGCGAAGTCGAAATTATCGATGATTATCCTTCTCACTTCAGCGCACATAACCGGCGAAAACATCGTTGGGTTCGCGGCGATTGGCAAATTCTGAAGTGGATGTTCGGCCGCGTTCCGGACGCGAATGGCAAGCGCTTCGCGAATCCGCTCAGTCTCCTCTCGCGATGGAAACTTCTGGACAATTTGAGGCGCAGCGTCATCGAGGCGGCTACGTTCGTCCTCTTTCTTGCGTGCTGGTTTTATCTGCCTGGATCGCCCACGCGCTGGACCTTTGCCGCAGTTGCTCTGTTATTGATTCCGAGTTACACGCAGGGTTTGCTCACCTTGGCGCGCCAGTGGAACTCGATGCACAAGGGCGGTGCGCTTGCACAGGGTTTTAGCGACTTTGTCACCTCTCAAGTGAATGTGCTGATCTACCTTGCATTTTTGCCGCACCAGGCCTTAATCACGCTCGATGCCATCATACGCACGGTTTTCCGGCTGACCGTAACGCACCGTAATCTTCTCGAATGGGAAACGGCCGCGCAGTCGGAAATGGACAATCATCGCAAGGCTCCCGTGGATAGATATCTCGATATCACGCCCGTACTTGCACTTTCCATTGGTATCGCGTTGGCAATCTTCCGCCCGGGGGCGCTTATGGTGGCGTCCCCGATCTTGCTGCTTTGGCTGCTTTCGCAGCCTGCTACAAAGTGGTTGGATCGCCCGTTGCGCTCTGCCCGGACTATTTTGACATCCGACGATGAAAAATTCATGCGCCAGGCCGCATTGAAGACCTGGCGCTTCTTTCGGGAATTCTGCACCCCGGAAGAAAACTGGTTCATTCCGGACAACATCCAAGGAGAAGAGCAGCAAATATCCCATCGCCTTTCGACCACGAACCTCGGATTACTGCTTACCTCGCAGCTTGCTGCGTATCAACTGGGTATGCTGGATGTCGCGCACTTTGCTGTCCTTGTTGAGAACACGCTTTCGTCGACCAAACGGTTGCCACGGTTTCACGGACAACTCGTGAATT
This sequence comes from Candidatus Acidiferrales bacterium, assembly GCA_963790355.1. Taxonomy (GTDB): domain Bacteria; phylum Acidobacteriota; class Terriglobia; order Acidiferrales; family UBA7541; genus Acidiferrum. The sequence goes on along the minus strand of CAWBOF010000004.1, from coordinate 1,190,220 downwards.
GGTACGATTCAAAAACGCTGGAACCGCTGACGCCGTTGTTCATCTCCAGTGTGGACAATGGCAATCTTGCCTGCTGCCTGTGGACATTGAAGCACGGTGCGCTTGCGGCCATCCATCGTCCGATCTTTCACACCCGGATGTTTGTGTGTATTGGGGACCTCCTTGATCTGGCGATCGAAGCGATGAAGATCGAGGGCTATTCGAACGAACAAGTTGCAGTCGCAGAGAACGTCCGCGCGGAAGCCCGCCGCAGTGAAGCGGAGATCCCACAGTGGTGCAAGGCGGCCCCGAGAATGCTTGCCTTGCTTGCGACCGTTGGCGATGCGCCTGCACAATCTGCAAACGGTGATGCGTCTTATTGGCTAGCGGAAACACAAAAACTGTTAGGAGACTTCCTGCGGTTGGTGGAATCCTTTACGCCATGGCTGCGACCGCAATTTGCAACTGCGCAGAAGTCACTGCCGGACTTGTTTGAACAGAAGTTTCTCAAGGGACTCACAGCAGGCTCTTTGCCAGGGGCTTTCGAGCAGATTCGCAACGCTCTCCAGGTGCCTGAAATCGCGGACCTACAAAGGGAAATGCAGCAGTGCGCGACCGCATGCGAACATCTCCGTTCACGCCTGATGGGTCTTGCGGCGGACTCCGCATCTTTGGTCGCAGAAATGGATTTTGGGCTGTTGTACGACAAACAGCGAAAGGCTTTGTCGGTTGGCTACGATTTGGCGAAAAATCGTCTCTCCCATAGTTGCTACGATTTGTTGGCGTCCGAGGCGCGAAGCGCGGTGTTTGTCGGCGTAGCCAAGAATGAGATTCCTCAAGACGTGTGGTTCCGCATGGGGCGAATGCACACTCGTTACGCCAAGTCTAACGTTCTGGTTTCCTGGACGGGCACAATGTTTGAATATTTGATGCCTACACTGTGGCTGAAACATTTCCCTGAGACTTTGCTGGAAAACGGCACGCGAGCCGCCGTCGACGCCCAGCGTGCCTTTGTGGCCTCGCATAGGATCCCATGGGGGATTTCCGAAGGCGCCTGCACCACAAAGAATGATTCTGGGCACTACGAGTATCATGCATTCGGCGTACCGCAAGTCGCGATGAAGGCGAATCTGCCGAAACGGATTGTCATCACCCCGTACGCATCTGCCCTGGCATTGACGATTCGCCCTCTCCTTGCCCTGCAGAACCTCCGGGCAATGCATGACGCCGGATGGCTAGGCAAATTCGGTTTCTACGAGTCGGCGGAATACAAATCTGCGGCGAGTAGCAAAGAAGGACGCTTTGAAATCGTACACACATGGATGGCGCATCACCAGGGCATGATCCTGATGTCAATCTGCAACCTTTTGACGGACTCCATTTTCTGCGAACTCTTTCATCGAGAAGTGAGGGTCGAAGCCACGGAACGCATCTTGCACGAGCGCCCGTTATCGCCGTACGCACGGAGGATAATGCGTGAAGCGCCGAACTTTGAGCCCAAGGCAAGTGCCGGGTGAGACCAACCCCGGCCGTGCGCCAAGCCTATTCCGCCCAGTAGGGTGGTTGAGCAATGCGTTACTCGCCGTAACTCCAGTTAAGTGATTGGGTCGTGAAATCGCCGCGGACACTCCAAAGAAGATTGACTTTGGCGGCGAACAGAGTAAGCGTCGAACGCAGGCCGTCTTGACGTTTTGGGGATAACTATGCAGCGCGGCTTGAGTTTCCAGCGAGCTCCGCTGCGAGGTTCCATGGCAGCAGTTCTTCGATGCGGTTGATGGGGTGATCGGCGATGCGTGAGAGCACCGCACGCAAGTACGCTTCAGGGTTGAGCCCGTTGAGTTTTGCTGTTCCGATCAGGCCATAAATCGCCGCTGCGCGTTCGCCCCCGGCGTCCGATCCATGAAATAGGTAGTTTTTTCTTCCCAAAACAACTGCGCGCAACGAGCGTTCCGCCGCATTGTTGTCGATTTCCAGGTGACCATCGTCGCAGAAGCGCATCACCGCCTCCCACCGCCCCAGTGCGTAACGAATGGCTTTCGTGGTCTCGGATTTTTTCGATAGCTTGCCCAAAGTCTCTTCGAACCATTGTTTCAGCGATGCGAGCAACGGCCGGCTGCGCGCGTTCCGAATCTCTCGTCGCTCTTCGGCGGAACGGCCCCGGATCTCGTCCTCGATGACATACAGGGCCGCGATCCGCTCCAGCGCTTCTTTCGCTACCGCAGACTTGTGCGCCTCGTACAGATCGTAGAACGGCCTACGAACATGCGCCATGCATGCGACTTCTTCCACTCGTCCACCTTCATAAACCGCATCGTATCCCGCGTAACCATCCGCCTGCAGCTTGCCCGTGAACTCGCGCAAGTGAGCTTTCACATGTTCCCCTTTGCGATCCGACGTGTAGGCGAACCACACTGCGGGCGGGCTCTGATCTCCCCAAGGCCGGTCATCCCGTACGTAGGTCCACAGTCGCCCCGTTTTGGTTTTCCCCTTGCCTGGTGCCAGCACCGGCACCGGAGTGTCGTCGGCGTGCAACTTCCCGGCGCTCATCACGTGGCGTCGCAACGCTTCCACCAAGGGTTCCAGCAACCGGCTGCATCCCCCGACCCATTCCGCCATGGTCGAACGATCCAGCTCCACTCCGTCCCGCGCGTAGATCTCCGACTGCCGGTACAAAGGTAAATGATCAGCGTATTTTGAAATCAACACATGGGCGAGAAGTCCCGGGCCCGCCATCCCGCGCACGATCGGACGGCTCGCTGCTTCCGCTTGTACGATCTTGTCGCAACCCGCACAACTCAGCTTCGGCCGAATCTGCCGGATCACTTTGAAATGTTCCGGAACCCATTCCAGCATCTCGGAAACATCTTCACCAAAGGGCTTCAGTTTACCGCCGCAGTCGGGACAAGCTTCCTGTTTCGGCAAAACCTTGTGCGTCTCCCGTGGCAGATGTGCCGGCAGCGGCTTCCGTGCATGTTTTGCAGATCGATTCACATCCGACGCGGCCAGCGGGGTTGGCGAAGCAGCCAACTGCTGCGCGCGGCTGGTCTCCAGTTCATCCAACCGCAACTCCAACTGTTCGATCTGCCGGTCCAACTTCTCCGACTTGCACCCGAACTTCATGCGCCGCAGCTTGGCGATCAGCAGTTTCAGGCGGTCGATCTCTTCGTCTCGCGAGGCCACTTGCTCGTCTTTGCTAAGGAGCTCCTCATCTTTCTGAAGAAGTTGTTCGTGTTGTGTGACGATCAGGGCCTTTAATGCTTCGGGATTCAGCCTATCGAGATCAGGAAGGGCCGCGCGATGTGTCATCGTGCGCGCAGTATGCCAGAAACTTTTTTCCGTGCAACAAAAAAGTGCAGCAAAACAAAAAATCAGTAAAGAAAATTGCGCAATGTGAAACAGTCACGATTTACACGGCCAGCTGCGGAGTTTGCGTGCGCACCGGCCGCCGCCAATCAATCCCTTCCAATAACATGGACAGCTGTGCCGGCGTTAAGGACACGGTTCCACTCGTCGCTTGCGGCCACAGAAATTTTCCTCGTTCAAGTCTTTTTGAAAAAAGACATAGCCCATCGCCATCGAACCACAGAACTTTGATCAAATCACCGCGTCGCCCGCGAAAAATATAGACTTGGCCCGAAAATGCATTTTCCTTCAGCGCCGTTTGCACCATCCCGCTCAACCCCGTAAATCCGCGTCGCATGTCCGTCACTCCGGCGACGATCCAAATCCGCGTCCCCGCTGCCAGCCCGATCATCGGAGCAAATACTCCAGCACCAGGCGCAGTGCTTCTCCATCCACACTGCCTGTTACGCAAACATGCCCTTTGGGAAATTCCACTTGGATCGTGCCCACTACAGCTGCGGTGACTTGCCGGCTTTCCGATCGATTCGCTTTGCTGGCCTGCACCTCACTCACCTGCACTGGCAGCAATTTAACCGCCTCAGCGGACCTCTCACTCAGCAGCCCCTCGCGATACTGCCGGCGCCAAGTAAATACCTGGTTGGCGTTTACTCCGTGCGCCAGTGCCACCCGCGCAACCGAAGCGCCCGGCTTTAAAGTCTGCTCGACGATCCGGCACTTCTCTCCCACTGGCCACCGTCGTCTCTGCGGCTCTCTCTTAACGACTGCTCGCTCCCAAGTGTCCATGTATTCCCCAAGTGGACACTTCCGTAGGTGTCCACTTCGGGCCATCTTCCACATCTACCCACACTTCGTCCAGATGTACTGACCGAACGCTTACCGAACAGACACCAAATCCACAGGTGCAAGCAAGGTCTGACGGAATCGAAATAAAGAAAGGAATACTTCATCGCGCGTTCGACTCCAAGATGATTTTCTGCTGCGGCCGCAACTTCAGGGTCTTGGCCAGCGCGGGCTTATCTGGCCATCATCAAAAAATCTCGGACGAATCACGAGTCGACTGAAGGCGGTCTATCGAAGCTGTCGGTTGAATACAGCGATCGCACATCCTTAACCGTCATATTGGCCCTTCTAGCCGCCTCGAGCCCCTGCTGACTATCCTCGAGAACAAGACATCGGCAAGGTTGCACTCCAAGACGTTGTGCGGCCCTCAGGTAGCCATCAGGAGCAGGTTTCGGATTCTCAACATCTTCCACCGTAACTACTGTCGAAAAATATGGCGTCAGTCGAAGGGCATCTAGCGTTGATATGACCATGGCTCGGGAAGAACTTGAGACGACTGCCATGGGGATCTTCCCCGCATTTTTCCTGACGATGGAAGAGACCGCTTCGATTTCCCGAATCATCGACGTATTTCCGCAGTAGATTTGCTCTTCGAATGGTGAGACATCCTTACTCACCAGTTGCGCTCCGCACAGATGCCTGAATTCTTCAAGGAGGTCGTCAAGCGATAGTCCAACCCGATCCAAATACCATTGTTTCGGGAGCTCATGACCAAGATTCTTGATGGCTGCAGCGAGTGCGTAGTGATGGAGTTCGGCTGTTTCCGCTAGCGTTCCATCGCAATCGAACAGAAGCGCCAGAAAATGGTCGTTTGCGATCTCGAAATCGCTCGGAGTCTCGGACATCACCAATCGGGTGCCTCTGCTCACATTTACTTCGGTGGATTTTGAGTTTCCATTACTTTTCCCTGCAATTTTTGATATTCCCGCATCTCTTGTTGGGCCTTTGCAGCGTTGCCCTGTTTGCGATATAAGGCGGCGAGACTGAAATGCGCCTGCGCCGCGAGCGAACTGTCCTTTTCGATCGAGAGCAACCGAGTCCATGATTTCTCGGCTAAAGATGAGTCGCCAACAAGCGAAGCAGCCTTTCCCAGTGAATACAACGTTTCCGGCATGTCTGGCTGTAGCCGGTCGGAGCGTTCCAATTCCGTACGCGCCTCGCCGCTTTTCCCTTGCTGCAACAGCACGGCTCCAAGACGGTAAGCTGCCTCTGCGTTACCAGGCTGCAGCTTCGCCTCAAAGCGAAAGGCCTCTTCCGCTTTGCTCCATTGCCCGGCGCCGACGTATACCAATCCAAGTTCCAAATGCAGCCCGGCTATATCTGGACGTTGCTGTAACGCGTCTGAAAATTCTTTTTCGGCTTGAGGCATCTGGCGCAACACAAAATAGTTCTCTCCCATGGCTTGGTGTGCGCGGGGGGAATCCGGATATACGGCAACAAGAGTGTCGATAGAACGCTTGGAAAGCAGCCCGCTGGCGCGGCCGAGGTAGTACAGCAAATCAGGATCGCCAGGATGGTTGACCAACGCGGCACTGAGGTTTGCCACCGCCGATTCGTAGCGTCCGGCTTCGCTTTGCGCAATGCCAAGTGCTCCCAGTGCGTGTACCCGGTCCAAGTGCGGAATCGCCTCCTCCGCGTAACCCTGCGCCAGCAAGGCAAATCCCAATTGCAGATGCGCGGCGTCCGATTCCGGGCTTAGCTCCAGTGCACGTTTAAGCGCGGCGACAGCAGCAGGATAATCGTGGGTCTCCAGGTAAACCCCTCCAAGATCGAGAAACGCCTCCACGAAATTGGGATCGATCTCCGTCGCCTTTTGGAATTCCTTGATGGCAACATCAAAGTGGCCCTGCTTCTGAGCGTCAACGCCAGCTTGAATGTGTTGAGCTTCCTCGGGAGAAACACCCTGAAGGGCCACCCACAAGAATAGCGCTGCGGTAATCAAGGATGCTCCGGCTCGAGTATTTCCAGAAACTGATCGGCGGGAACGTTTTTGAGCGTCTGACGCGTCCCCGAAGGCCACGATACCTCTATCAGTGCAGTATTCGAGTCGCCCAAGCCAAAGTGAAGACGCTTGTCACTCGCCGAGAGATAGCTTCCGGCCGTGGTGGCAAATCTGGTCTGCCCGTTTACGCGCACTTGCGCCCCAAGTCCGTCGCGGTTGCTCCGCGTTCCGCGCAAGGTGATCGAGAGCCAATGCCGAGTACCGCCCCGATTCATCAAAATCAGGGGATGTCCACCGAGGACGGTCACGACCGCGTCCAGCCAGCCGTCATTGTTCAGATCTCCAAACGCCAGTCCCCGACCCGCCACTGGAACTGTAATTCCAGATTCGGCGCGTTCGAACCGTCCATTATGATTCAAAGCGAGCAATGGCGTCTCTAAATAATGCAAGGAACGGTCGATGGCTTCCACGTTATCCAGAACGTGGCTTTGCGTTACAAGCAGATCCTTCCAACCATCGTTGTCCAGATCTTCCAGCCCGACGCCCCAGCCGGAGCTGCCCGAGGTGAGCGTGCCAAGACCAGTTTCGAGGCTGCGGTTTGAGAACGAGCCGTCGCCGTCGTTGTGGTAGAGCCCATAGATTTCCCGAGGAAGTTCGGTCACGAGGATATCCGGTCGCCCATCGTTGTCGTAGTCCTGAAAAACGGTGCCCATGCCGGAGAGAGGCTTGCCGTCCGCGGATAGCGCGGCGCCAATTTCAAGCGCGCATTCCGTAAAGGTACTGTTGCCGTTGTTATGGAAGAGATACTGCTGCATACCATCGTTGGCGACAAAAATGTCCGTGAAACCATCGTCATCGTAATCGGCGAAGGAAACGCCCAAGGCGCGGCCCTTCTTGGCGGCAATTCCGGATTTCATACTGACGTCTTCGAATGTACCGTCGCCCCGGTTTCGATAGAGAAAATTGGTTGTGGCCGGAAATTCGGCAGGAGGACAGTAGGTCTGCCAGGCCCCGCCACAGGATTTGCTGCGGCGGGTATCCCATTCCATATAGCGGGTTACAAACAGGTCGAGGTAGCCATCGTTATCGTAATCCAAGAAACCGGCCGAGACGTGCCAGCCCCCGCCAGCGACGCCTGCTTTTTCGGTTACATCCGTGAAGGTGCCGTCGCCATTGTTGCGGTAGAGGGTATTCCTGCCGTAATTGGAGACGAAGATGTCGGCGAATCCATCGTTGTTGTAGTCGCCGATAGCCACGCCCATGCCGTAGTTGCCGACGCCGGCGTTAGCGAGTCCGGCGGCTTCGGTGACATCGGTGAAGCTGGCGTCTTTATTCTGGCGATAGAGGCGGTTCCAGTAGCGAGGATTGGATCGGTCAAAATTCTCAGGTGTTTTCATCGGGCTGGTTATCCGGCCGCCGTTGACGAGGAAGATGTCGAGCAGGCCATCGTTGTTGTAGTCGAAAAGGGCCACGCCGCCGGGCATGGTCTCGATGAGGTATTTCTGAGGGGTAGGCGAATTCAGGAGGGTGAAATCCAAACCGTGAGGAAGCTTAACGTCGAAAATTGGCGCGGCCGCAGCGAGCATGCCGAGACGCAGAAAGTCGCGGCGATTGAATTGGCGAGACACCCTAGGAAGCATTCTAAATTTTGGCACGGATCCCCCCAGGCTGCACCTTGTTGAATTCACATTCGATAGGTCAAGGGAGATCGAGGTGAAGGGAGGAGACCTTGGTCTGTCGTGCTATGGCCTAAGGGGAAAAATAAAAAAATGCGGGGGTGGCCCGAAAGCCATCCCCCGCGGTCGCGGTTGTTGGTTAAAACGAGAAACGCAATCCGAATTGAATGAGTCGCGGGTTGCCGACGTCTGACGAGACCACACCGAATGAGGTGCTACCGTATGTGGTATTCGGTGCAGCGAACGTGACGCGGTTAAAGATGTTAAAGAATTCCGTGCGGAATTCGAGGTTGAACTTGTCTTCCGGCCCGAAGTAGGTTTTCTTAAACAGCGCGAAGTCCCAGTTGTTCAGGCCGTCTTGCCGCAATGTGGGATCGACACGGGATTCATCGCCGAAGGCGTACGCTGGGGCAGAGACGAAGCAAGCGGTATTAAACCATTCGGCTGTATTACGCGGACCGGCCTTGTTGCATCCGGCCACAACATCGGGTCTGATCGTTCCCGTGCCCAGCCCCAAACTGGAAAGAAGATTTGGGGTCCCGTCTGAGATCTTCAGCGGGAAACCGCGTTGCAAGGTGGTAAGGCCGTCTAATCCCCAGCCTGAAATAACCTTGTCCAAGACTCCAGAAGCGTTCGCCATAAGCTTCTGGCCATGACCGAAAGGCAGGTCGTAGACATAGCTAATGACTAAGCGCTGTGGAACGTCTTGCGATGAAAGCGAATACTCACCCTTCATGTTATTCCAGTCCTGAACGCCTCCGACACCACCGTTGCCGCTGCCTTCGAGCCACGACGTCAACGTGTCCGTGTTCGAGATCAGTTTCGCGTTGGTGTACGCCACAAGAAGCGAGCCTCCTCCGGTAAAGCGCTTGGTTGCTGACACTTGCAGTGAATTGTAACCGCTGCCGCAGCAGGGATCGCCCGCCAGGCTGATGCCTGTATATTGTGGGTAGGGGCGATACAATTGCCCCTGAATCAATGCGCCTGGACCCAGCGAACCGGGCAAGCTAGTGCTAAAGGGGTAGCTACCGACGGGAAGGGTTTGAGCAATTGCTACGCTGCTTTCGCCGCCAGCAAGGTATTGAGCCCTGGCCTGTTGGATGTAGCTGTCTGGAATTTGGTCAATTTGTGTATTGTATTGTTGCAAGTGAACGCCGTGGGCTCCTGCGTAGGCAACGTCCACGAAGATGCCGAAAGGCAATTCTCTCTGAATGTCGAGGTTCCATTGCTGCGTATATGCGGGCTTATATACAGTGTAGCCTGCCGTGTTCAGTGGAGTTTGCTCTAGCCCGAACGCTGAGATGTTCGGTAAAGCATTCCTGCCGGCGGGCGGGTTGAGCTCCGGGCCAAACGGTCCCACTGCCGCACAAGTAAAGGTGTTGGATAATCCACCCGTACCAGTCAAGGTGCAATCGCTAGAATTGAGAGTGCTCGCGGGATACAAGCCTTTCGTGTTGCTTGCAAAGAAGGTTGATGTGGCGCTGTTGACTACGTCGCCATAGGGATTGGTCGCGAACGAAACATAGTTCGGAGAATAGAAGATTCCATACCCAGCCCGGAGAACGGTCTTCGGATTCATCGAGTAGGCGACTCCTAACCTCGGGGAGAATTCGTGCTTGGGAAGTGGAAATGCATTTCGGCCGACGTTGTCTGGTCCGGTTCCGACGTAGTAGAGATCGCCAGGGCAGGCGCTGCCAACAGTACCGCTGCAGCCGGTAACGGATGCATTGGTGGCCGCCGGATCGAAATAGGTCAAGCGGTTATATCGTTCCGAATAGGGACCCGCGAGTTCATAGCGTAATCCAAGAATGAGAGCCAGCTTGTTGGTGACTTTCCAGGTATCGCCGACGAAAAGAGCCCGGTAGGTCTCTTTGCTGGCAACCGGAGCAGAAATGACTAACGAACCGGTGGTCTGGTTGCCGAATGCGGCGCCTGCTCCCAAGCCGTAGCCAAGTAGAAAGTCCGCGTAGTCGTTGCCGAGGACGGTGCCCGCGTTGCTCGCCAAGGGCGCCGTCCAGGATCCGTTAAAGGAGATCAAGCCGCCTCCCGTGTTGGTTTGCAGATAGTTGTCAAAGCTATATTCGAGCTGACCACCGAAATTCAGCGTGTGCCGACCGAGAAGTTTGGTGAACTGTGCCGACAAGTTATATTGCGTGTCCCAATCGTTGATGGCGCTCTGCCCCTGGCTGCAAGAGATGTTAGGATCGCTGATGGCGAAGCAAGGCGTCATCGGAGTACGCTCAATGTTTGGCACGACGGAGTTGTATTCCGCCGGCCAGCCCTCTAGCGTCATATCATAGTCGGCGTTTTTCGGGCCGCGGACGTAGTTGTAGCGGCTGACGCTGAAGTTTACAGCCGACGTCCAGGTCGATGAGATTGCATCGGTCCATGCCATAGAACCGCTATTGCTGACTGTGTTCTCATCGCAACGGTCTTTGCAAAGGCCCGTGCCATACGGATCCTGTGCCAAGCTCAGTTCCTTGAAGTGTGTGTAACGACCGAAAAGGTGCTGGTTGGCGGTAAGATTCTGGTCCACGCGTGCGACATATTCGTCGATGTCTCCGCCACCGGCTGAGGACCCAATGAAATTGGGCTGGCCGCTCACGGGACTAAGCGCGCTAGCAGGAACAATGTTGGGGTTTGTCGCCTGTCCAATCAGCCTGTCGAGCAGGTATGCCCCGGTCGGATTGATATAAGGTTGACCTGTAACTGGATTGTTACCGGTCATGTTGTTGCCGGGGATCGGCAACCGGACATTGTTCGTTGGATTTACAGTTAGGGGGTTGTACAGCTGATCAACATATTGTCCATTCTTTTGGTCGGAGCAAATGTTGACGCCAGGGTCCTGCGGATCGGGGGTGTTGAAGCCCGTTTGGCACAGGTCAGCAAAATTACCAGTGCGTTCTGCCGCAGTCGGAACAATCGAACTGAAAGGAGCTGCCTGGCGTGCCCGGTAACCTTCGTAACTGCCAAACACGAAGGTCTTGTCCTTTTTGATCGCACCACCGCCCCAACCGCCAAACTGGTTCTGCACGTACGCTTGTGCTTCATTCTTTTCGCCTGTCTCTAGTTGTTGGGCCTTTACAAAAGGATCGTTCGCGTCCAGTACTTTGTTACGGAGAAATTCGTACGCGCTGCCGTGCCACTGATTGGAGCCCGACTTAGTGCTGAAATTGACGACACCACCGGAGAATTTGCCCCATTCGGGACCCGTGCTGTTGTACTGCACCTTGAATTCAGCGATGGAGTCCTGCGTGGGAACAACATTCGGCAAGTTAATGTACAGGGTGTTGAGCGGCATGCCATCGAGGTATTCCGCTCCCTGATTTGCCATCGATCCGCCAATCTGATAGTTGCCAAGGTCAAAGGGGTTCTTGCCAACGATGGAGCCTTGCGAATTTCCTTGAGGAACCACGGAAGGAGACAGCGCCGCCAAGTTGTAAACATTGCGGCCATTCAGAGGGATGTCGTTCGTCTTGCGTCCATCAATAACCTGACCGAGGGAGGCAGAGTCTGGCTGCAGCAGTGGCGTCTCGCCGCTGACTTCCACCGTCTGCGACACCGAACCCAATTGCAACGTCAGGTTGATAGCAGACGTTTCCTGCAACTGCACAACGACATCGGTCTGCGACGTGACCTGGAAGCCGGCCTTCTCGGCGTCAACCCGGTAGTGGCCTGCCAACAGAAGCGAAAACAGATAGAGCCCGCCCGAAGTGGTAACCTGAGTCAGCTTCTGACCTGTCTCAAGATTGGTGAGAGTAACCTTCACGTCGGCAACCGCGCCGCCAGAAGCGTCGGTGATAACACCAGTGATACTGCCGTATGTCGACTGCGCATAGGATTGAGGACTAAGTACTGCCATCCAGCTGAAGCAAAGGGTTAAGACAATTACGTACTTGACAAGCATATTTTGAGCCTTGAGTTTCATGGCGTTTCACCCCATTAAGCGCGACTTTCAAAAACCGCGGGAGTATTTGAACCCCATTCTGATTTAAGGATCGATGCGAGGACCTAACGCGGGCGGAAAGCGTAGAATTGGTGCCCACCCTTGGACACGTCCTTCGTTGCGCAAACGGTATCGGGCAACGCAAGCGAAGTCAAGTACAATTTTGGTAATCGGAGTGAGGCCCGGTACGAACGACCTTCGAAAGCACTTGGCCCCCCTGGCAATATGGCGCAGCGGAGCGTTGGGTCGAGCGGGCTCGCTGTGTCACGGGGTGAAGTCACGCACGCTCTTCCCGAGTTCCTCCCCGATCAGCGGCCTGCGTGCTTCGACCCGGCCGGAAAATAACGGAATCTATGCGCGGGTTCCAACGACGTCATGCCAAGGGACCAGGATTCCAAACAGCTTCAGGTGACTGCCTACCAGAGGATCATGTGAGATGTGAGCGGTGACGCTGACCCGGCGTTTGCTGCAACTCGCATGATGACACCGTTGCGGTTCCACGAAACCCGGACTGCGTTTTCGCTTATATCGCACAACAGTTACGTCTGCCTGGACAGGAATGATATTTGAACGCAAGGATGAACGAGTATGAGTCACTCAGAGTGGAAATTGGGAAGAGTCCTACTTGGCGTGCTGCGGCAACTGGAGTTTCCAAGGGAGTGTCATGTAAGGAACGTAAGGAAGCCGATTGAACCCATGCGATGCCTTCCTCGTAGTATCCGAAATACATTCCTGTGCGCTGTCGTGGTGTTGGAATGCCTTGCTTTGACGTCTTGCGGCACTACCTGTGTCGCCGGTATTTTCCCCAATGGCACCGGCATCGTCCTCGTTAAAAATTCAACTCCGCCTCCCGCCTGCCCTTTTTCGACGGGCATGGGTATGATGAACGTCGCCGCTGGCAAATCGCAAATTTGCGAAATTTGCACTGCCTCCGGCCGAGCGCAACATATTTTCGTAACCCTCAAAAGCATTCAACTTCACGCCGTTTTCCCCGACTCTCCAAACAATCCCCAATGGCTCGAACTTGCGCCTCAACTCCTTCGTGAACCTCGCCAAATCGACCTGACCGCGAGGAAGCCATCATGCTTCAGTTCGAAGATGAACTCAGGATCGTCGAAAGGCTCTTTCACAAGCCGGAGCCGCGTGGGATGAATGCGTGGAAGCATGGAGATGATCCCCCCGGCAAGCCACAGAAAAATCTAGCTGCGCTGGAATCTCTTTAGGTGTATACAATCGACAGTCTACGGCCCGCGGGAACCGAGGAAAATTCCTGGATCAGGAGATAAACATGAAGAAATTTTTATGTCTAGTCTCGTTCTTTCTCCCCGTGATGTTGTTTGCACAAAGCCCGTTCGACGGTACTTGGAAGACCAATTTAGCTGAGTCTAAGTTCTCGCAAAAGCCTTACGAGTATGCGGTGAACAATGGGATGTACGACTGCGAGAGTTGCGCCCCTAAAATCAACGTAAAGGCAGACGGGCAAGACCAGCCCGTTACTGGCCAGACGTATGACACGATCGCGGTGCAGGTTGTCGACGCGAATGCGATTCACCTCACCGCTAAGAAAGCCGGTAAGACAGAGTTCGAATCGACCAGGACCGCATCGCAGGATGGAAAGGTTTTAACCATTACGAATACAATCTATCCCGCCGATGGTAGCCAACCCTTTAAGGCTGAAGGTAAGTTTATGCGGGTTTCCAAAGGACCTGACGGCTCGAACGCAACGTCTGGTTCCTGGCGCATCCAGAAAGTTAATGAAGACGCCGCAGGGGTCAGAAGCACCTGGAAGGGTACCGACAATGGAATCAGCTTCTCTACAGCGACCGAAAACTGGGAAGCCAAGTTCGATGGTAATGAGTACCCCGTGAAAGGCACGTACGCGAATGAAACGGTGTCGGTGAAAAAGTTGGGGGATCGGTCGATTGAGGCAACGTTCAAGCGTGACGGGAAAGTCGAATCCGTTGACAAATTCACGGTCTCGGAAGATGGGAAGAAAATGACCACCGTCTACGACAATAAGCTAACAGGAAGAGTCTCGACGTATATTGACGAAAAGCAATAGCGACGATCTCTTTTCATTACGGACAAACTGGATGAATCGTCTAGGCTTTTCCTGCGCCGCCTCGACCTACTTCAGGTTCGCAAGAATTGCGTAGAGAACACGATGCGGCGCTGCGAGAAAGGGGGAAGGGATTGCTTCCCGCCGCCCTTTGTCCATCGAACATCAGTGTATTCGCCGGAGAGTGTGCGGCGGCACCTTACGGTTTTCGTCCAAGATGCTTAGAAACAATCTCACGCTCGCTATGAGGATGAGAGGAACAACCACAAAGACAACTATTGAGGATCACATAATATAGTGACTAGAATAATTCCGCTTGTACCCAGAAGCCAGTGACCAGGGTAGTTCGTCGACGCATGCGGCGAAGAGCCTTGCGGGCATAATGGCTCAACTGCCAGAAGGTTTGCGGGCAGAAGTTTGGCAGTTCGTGTTGTTTCCAGTGTGACCAGAGATACTCGACCGGATTTAATTCCGGGGCGTAGGCGGGAAGAAATTCGAGCCAGAGTCGTCCTTTCTGTTCCCGGACAAAGTCCCAGACCAAACGGCTTCGATGCGTGCGGGATCCGTCCCAAACTACCAACAGCTTGCAGTCGAGATGACGCAGGAGATGTTTCAGAAACTGCACGACCTGCGGGCTGCGAATCGAGCCCGGGAACAACCGGAAGTAAAAGTTCCACCACGTTACACCGGCCATGGCCGACAAAGTTTTCCAATTGAAGTGATACTGCAGCACGGGAGTTTGTCCTCGCGGTGCCCAAGTTCGGCAACGATGCGGTCTCTGGCTCAGTCCGCTTTCGTCGACGAAAACGATCACGAACCCTTGTTTTTGGGCTTTTTTTTTATCTCCGGCCAGCGTTTTCGCTTCCACTGGGCAATGGCTTTTTCGTCGCGTTCCAGAGCTCGTCCGGTCGGACGTTGGCAACTCCAGCCGAGTTGCCGCAATAGGCGCCAGACATGTCCAGGGTGATAGTCAATCCCACATTCCTTTTCAATCAAATCCGCCACTCGCGCCGAGGTCCACAAGCCAGTGTCATAGCCAAACGCTTCCGGTCCGCGCTTCAGAGCGCGTTCGATCCGTTCTAGATCCTCAGCGCTCAAGCGTGGCTTCCGTCCGGCTCGACCGGCTTGCGCAAGCCCCGTTCGGCCGTCCTTTTCCAGTTGCTGCGCCCAGCGACTAACTGACTGACGATGTACACCGACTTGTCGAGCAACTTGCGATTGACTGACGCCCTTCTCGAGCAAGCCTGCCGCCCGCAGACGCCGCTCCTCTAGTGCTGTGAAGTCGCGCCGTACTCCTTTAGGGTTTCCCATGCACAAACGATAGCATAGAATAGTTAGAATGTCACTATATTATGTGATTCTCAATAGTATCGCTAGCAGAATACCGGCTGAGAAGGTAAATATAGCAGCCTCCTGTTGTGATCGAAGGGCCGCTAACCAGGATTGTATCCCAATGGGTGGTTCCAGGCACCCCCGATTCGTTCGAAGCCCTTCAATCGAATTTCGCATCGTATTAAGTTCGGGGCATCTGGTGGAGGAAGGGAACAATGCCATACGCGAGTGGCGAATCTCCCGAGGTGGGCGATTATGTCAAAAACAAGTTTGAACAACCCGGCACGGTAACCGCAGTTCACGCGTCGCCGGAAGGTCAGGAATTAATAAGTATTAGGTGGGACGAGCGCGCGGTTAACGCTCACTCTATTGATGCCACCGAGTTTACGCTGCTCTCGCGGATAACTGGCCAGAGAACGTAAAATCCAGACCAAACCTAGCTATAGCTGGTTAAAGATTAATGCGAGAATCGCAATTACGAGCAATAGCACAACTGCCAGAATAAGAATCTTCTCGTGGTGCGGGCGGCGGGAATGACGGTGCGGTGGTCACGCGGTACGGATCGGTGGACGTAGCACTGGAATGGCCGCTGCGGTATCCGCATTCTCCCGGTGAGGTGATTGATACGAAGGATTTGGATGCGCTGGGGAAGATTGTTGAGGTGCTGGCAAGGAAGTGGTAGCTGGCCAGCGGAGTTTCAACGAGATTATGGACACTAGCCAGGCGGTAGGCACTTCACACACAGGAAGTGATTCATATTAAGCTTATGGGGCCCCACCCGGTAGATGAATTCAAGCGCCACAACACGAGCAAGTCATTGAAGGCGCAAAGCCTATTCCGTCCGGTATGGTGGTTGAGCAATGCGTTGCTCGCCGTGACCCTGGTGGCCACGATCTGGTCCGGAGTGAGTGAATTTTACATACGCCAATACCTGAAGGGCTTTCCCCCTGAGCCGCTATAATAGCTTCTATGACGGATTCCCCCACACAGCACATGCAGTGCATGGAGGTCTGGGGAGGTAGCCAGCTCACGTCCAATGGAGTCGAACTGCCCGGTCTCGATGTCTGGGTCTATAGCAGGCCGTTTCGCCAAGCCCAGCATGGCGGCGATGTCTACTACGTTTCTAGCTGCGCTTCCGGCCGCATTAGCCGCCTGCTCCTCGCCGATGTTTCCGGCCACGGCAAATCCGTCGCTTCCACGGCAGCCGACCTGCGCGCCCTAATGCGCCGCTTTGTGAATCGCCTCGATCAGAAAGAATTCGTCCGTCTCCTGAATGAGCATTTCACTTCGCTCTCCCGCCAGGGCACCTTCTCCACGGCGGTCGTCACCACCTTCTTCGCGCCCAGTCGTCGGCTCATTCTTTGCAATGCTGGGCATCCTCGCCCGCTTCTCTTTCGCGCCCTCGATGGCCGTTGGTCCTTCCTCGGCCACCAGGACAATCCCGAAAAGAAGGGACCGCTCAACATTCCTCTCGGCATCTTTCAGCTAGCCGACTACGAGCATCTCGACATCGAACTGGATCCCGGCGACTGCTTCGTGAGTTACACCGACGCGCTCATTGAATCCTTCGACGCCGATGGCGAGATGCTTGGCGAAGAAGGCTTGCTACGCATCGTCAATCTGCTCGGCAACATCCCTGCGGACAAGCTCATCGTCTCACTTCTCCAGGAAATCACCGGGCTTTTCCCAGAAAATCTCTCTGCCGACGACGTCACCCTAATGGTGGTTCGCGCGAATGGCCGCTCGCTCCACTTCAGCTTCCGCGAGAAACTTGACGCAGTCGGGCGCTTCCTGAAAGCGTGCTTAGACTCCCTTAACCCCCGCGCTGATCGCGCACCCTTCCCCGACGCAAATCTTGCCAATATGGGAGGCGCGATTATTCCCGCGCTCGGTCGTCGATGGCGTGCCCCTCGCACACCGCAAAAGTAATTTCCCGATTGATCTGAAATCGCGGTTTCATGGTACTGCTCAAGCATTGTCCAGCGCGTAGTCAGCCATATTACCCCGAAGAACGAGCAGGTCTCGGTTGCACGTGTTGGCGTCCGAGGAGCTAGCTCCTCGTTCGTAGATTCATCGGTACGCAATGACCAGGCGATTGAGGCCGATCTCCGGCGGTGCGAGCTCAACTCGCGCGAAGCCGGCATTTTTCGAAACGCTCTCAAGCTCGGCGAAAGTGTAGGCGTCGCCAGCAGGCGTAGTGGCCAGCATCATCATGCTGAAGGCGGCCGCGGTGGGCGGCGTAACGCGATCAGGATTGGGAACGAACTCAGCAAGCGCGGCGCGGCCGTCTGGCTCTAGAGCCGCATGCGCCTTGCGCATGAAAGTTGTGCAGGTGGGCGGATCGAAATGGTGGAGGAAATTGGCAATTAGCACCAGATCGTAACCGCTGCCAAAATCGGTTTCGAAGGCGTTGCCGGGAAGTAGGTGGTAGCGATCGGCCACTCCCATTGCCTGCGCATTCTTCGTCGCGACTTCGAGCACGTTCTTCCAATCGGCTGCATAGACGTGTGCAGCGGGATTCTGTTTTGCTACCGCGATTCCGAAGATGCCGTGACCGGCGGCGATATCGAGAACTTTGTGTGCCTCGCCGCCTTTGCGGAGTTCGGCAGCCATGATCTCGGCGGGCCTGTGCATCAGCGGCATCATGGCCTGCGCAAACTGCACCCAGTCGGGATTTTCGGGCTCAAGCGTTCCTTCGCCCAGCGCAGTCCCTCCCCGGCGCACGGCCTCGGTCAGCCGCGCGTGTCCTACGCGTAAGTGCGGAGTGAGCAGAAACTCAACCGCGGCGCCGATATATGCTGGCGAATGCCGGTTGAGGAATAAAGCTGAATCCGGTGCGAGAGCGTACTGCGCTTCTTCTTTGTTCAAGAAACCATGGATAGTAAGAAAATCGCACAGGATGCGCACGCCGCGTTCGGCAGCCTTGCAGCGCGTCGCGATCGTAGCCGAGGTCGTATTGCCTTCGGCGATAGCAGAAAAGATTTTCAGTTCAAGAGCAGTGTTCATCGCCTCGGTCAGCTCATAAGCGTTCACGGCGTTGAAAAAGCGCTCCGGAGTGGGCTGTTGATGCAGCGCTGGGGTGGTCATGGATTCCTCCTATTGGTCAGAGTCTCGGCAATTTAAATTAAGTATTGATCTTGGGCCTGCTCTGGGCCCGCCAATAACTCCTTGTACGTGGCGGTACAAAAAGCCGGCAATAAAAGAGACGTATTCCCGCGGCAGGTCAGACTCTGCATGGCTGGTCCTCTGCCGGAGCATGCACAATGTGATCTTTCCCGTCTGGCTCAGTGGGACGATAACGGTAGGGGCCCAGACGAGTCATCAGCAAAGCCGCAAGAAGATTTGCGGCAAAAAATGCCACCAGCGGACCGCGATAGGAGCCCGTCCGGTCGAAGGCCGCCCCCATGATGAGAGGACCCAACGCAGCCGCCAAAGCGAAAGCAGCAAACGCTGATCCATACACTCTACCGAACGCGTGAAGTCCAAAATAGCGACCGGTCAAGTAGGCGATGATGTCCACTTCTGCGCCCAATCCCAGACCGACAAAGAATGCGCCTGCGAAGGCAACCCGCGGTGTGCCCAGCAAGAGCAGCCCGATTCCAAGGGCGGCGCCAGTAAAGAAAATAGCCGCGAGTCGTGGACCGAAAACGCGGTCAAGCAAGTAGCCTGTACCCACACGGCCTATCAGCACGGCTGCGCCAACCAGGGAGCTGGCAAGAGCAGCCGTCTGCGCGCTGATTCCGCGGTCGTTAAACATGGCTGCCAGATGAACGACGCAGCCCTGCGCGCCCGCACTTACGAAAAAGAAGGCGCACGTCATGACCCAAAACGTTCCACTGCGCCAGGCTTCCTGTGCGCTGAGACCCTGCACAGCGGCCTCGCTTCCGGCTGCAGCGGTTCGTTGTGGCGCACCGTCGGGTAACAGGCCCAACTTCTGGGGGCATTCCTTAAGAACAGCGGCCACCACCGGCACAGCAATGAGCAGAATCGAACCGCCAAGGATCGAGTAAGCTGTGCGCCAGCCAAATCTTGTAATGAGCTGTTGCGCGATGGAAGGCATCAGCATCGCTCCCAAACCGATTCCGAACATCATCAGACCGAGAGCCAGACCCCTGTGCCGGTCAAACCAGCGACAGACTACAGAGCCATATGGGATCGGGCCGCCTCCGTGCAGGAATATTCCCAACACCACGTAAAAGAGGTAGAGCCGCAAAATACTGCCCGAGAACGCTCGGTTCGCGAGCAGAATCGTCGCAAATGCGGACGTGCCCATTAGGATCAGCCTGCGCGCACCGTAGCGGTCCATGATCCACCCCACAAATGGAGCGGTCGCGGCGCCCGCTATTAAGTGCAGAGTGAAACCGAGCGAAACGGCGGCACGACCGGCGTGGAACTCCTGCATGAGCGGCTTCAGGAACACGCTAAAGCAATAAACCGAGATAGGTACGGTCCAGAACAGCCCCACGGCAGATGCAAACACAACCCACCAGCCATAGAAGACGCCACGATGCGGATTTTGAGTTTCCCGTGCTGGCAACGAGGGCACAGAACTGGTTTGTAAGGATGTGGCACTCATCGGGCTTTTATTTCTGTACCGCCTCGAGGAAGCGGTAACTTAATTTCTCTTTGCCAGCACGATTGTCTGCGTGAACGAGTGATATGGAGCAGGATGATCTGCTAATCTTTGTGCCAGCCTTCGCTCCAACTCCTCCGCGAAGCTCTGACTTTTTTGAATGTGCTCAAGGGCCGTCGCAAGAGATGGCACGAAGATGGCGCGGAAGAACCCCACATGTCGCTTCACCAGCATTTCCTTGTTTGCGTCGCGTTCGTAATCTGCCCACGCTGCGTCAGGCAGTTCAGAGAGTTCGCACCGCTCCACGGTTAGTCCGCAGTATTGGCCGCTCGTATTGAACGGCGCCAAAAGCTGGCTTCGACGGCGCGGATAAGCTCCGAGTGCCATGCGCGCGCGTTCTTCTGCGGAAATTGAACCGTTGGAGACCATTTCTGCAAGGACCTCGTTCGCGAGGGCAAAAAGAGGTTCAAACCCGGCCCCGCCTTCATCATTGAGGGCGGGTAGGACCACGACCAAGCGTCCGCCAGGTCTCAGTTCGTCCGCGCGTAGGGACAGAAAAGATTTCCAGTCTTCAGCACCCTGTCGATCAAAGGCCGCACGCACCTCGCCCGTGCAGGCGAGCGACACAAAATGGCCTGGGATGGCCATTGGAATTCGGCTCAGCCACACTGCCGCATAAGACGACCATCCGAGATGAACATGTTCTCTCGGAAAAACACTTTCGTAGAACGACCTGCCAATCGCACTCGGAAATACATTGGCATCATCAATGGAGTAGCGTTCCGGGTCGCTGTGGAGCACGCCGAAGAGGGTGTTGAAGTCGTTTGCTGCCTGGTCGATATGCACGATCAAGATCGGTCTACTTGGGCCAACGCGTGCCCGCAAGGTCCTGATCGCTGCACGCATGGGTGCGAGCGAGTTCTTGCCTTGCGAAGATCCGTAATCGGCTATAACCAAGGGACGCTCCTCTGCCTCTACCGTCATGTTGCGCGCTGCCTCTTCCAGGAATGGCAAGGCTAGTTCGCCGCCTCCTGCCGGAACCTTGGCATTCAGGTTGTAGGAGCCTCCGCCTTCCATGACGCCATGAGTGGCTATTGCTTGACCGGCCATGTTTTTCTCCCACTTTTCTTGTTTGCGGCATCGGAATTGGCATGAGAAGCCGCGCTATGGCACGTGTTTGTCGCACGAGTTGGCGGCCAAGGTCAATGCTCGCGCGTTTCTCTGTCGATACTCTTCCAATCCCCAGATAAGCCATTTGCTTTTAACTGCTTAAGAGCACTCCCGCTTCCTGAAGCGGAATGATAAACTTCGTCACAATTACATGTGACGACTATGACGTCCACCCTTCCACAATTAATTCGCTTCGCCGATTTCGAAGTGGACCTCCGCGCCGGCCAGCTGCGAAGGCAAGACATCAAAATACGCCTCCAAGAGCAGCCCTTCCGGCTATTGACCGTTCTGTTGGAATCCGCAGGTGAGGTAGTCACTCGCGAGGAGCTTCGCGGTCGACTCTGGCCTGCTGATACTTTTGTCGACTTTGATCACCGCCTGGCTGTAGCGGTCAGCAAACTGCGAGATGCCTTGGCAGATTCCGCCGAAAATCCAAGATTTGTTGAAACTGTAGGTCGACGAGGCTATCGGTTCATGTTGCCGGTCGATTCCGTTGACCGCATTCCAAATAATGCCAAAGGCCAAAGCGGCCAGAAGCAGACACGGGAAGCGCAAACGAACTCCTTACAAGCGGAAGCCTCAAATCAGTTCGCCGCCCCGTATCCCTCGACGCATTCCAAGAGCAGACTATGGGTCCCGTTCTCAATCGCCATAGTTACAGTCATGATTGTCGCGGTGATCGCAGTTACTAGGTCCTGGTATCCGATCCGAAGCAAGATAGCGCAACCTACAACCCCGCGAAGCCTTGCGATTCTTCCACTTCAAAACTTGAAGCACGACCCGAATACTGACTTCCTAGGATTCTCACTGGCCGATGCTGTGATTACGAAGCTTGACTATGTGAGTTCTCTGACCGTCAGACCCTCTGCCGCTGTGGAGAAGTATCGAGACAAGC
This sequence comes from Candidatus Acidiferrales bacterium, assembly GCA_963790355.1. Taxonomy (GTDB): domain Bacteria; phylum Acidobacteriota; class Terriglobia; order Acidiferrales; family UBA7541; genus Acidiferrum. Next base: position 1,168,445 of record CAWBOF010000004.1, on the reverse strand, counting down.
TCATCGATATTCAATCCGTTGGTTCAGATCTGAAAGTTGATACTCTTCTCGCTGGAAGCTTCATTCGCGACGGCGATAATCTGCGAATCTCCTACCAACTCATTGATGTCAAAACCGAAAAGATTCTAGGCCGGGGAATGATGGATATGAAGTACGACGACCTTCTGCGAGTCCAGGACACCTTCGCCACACAAATCATTCAAAAACTCGAACTGAGCCTGTCACCGGCGGAAGCAGCGCGGATCAGGCCTGTGGCCCCAATCAGTCCGCCCGCGTACGAATACTATCTGCGAGGTGTCGATCTTCATAGCCAGCACAAATTTCCTCTGGCCATCAAGATGCTGGAGAAGTCGACAGAGATTGATCCAAATTACGCACTCGCGTGGGCTTATCTAGGAGCTTCGTATACCTCGGACGCCGCCTTCGAGCTTGGCGGCCGCGAACAGTACCGCCGCGCGCAGGCCGCCTACGAGCGTGCACTTGCGATAGAGCCGTCTCAATTGGATGCGCAGATGTTCCTCGCCAACCTCTTAGTCGACACCGGAGAAGTTGAAAAAGCCGTTCCCTTATTGAGGGAGGCCCTGAAGGCCAACAGCAACTACGCGCCGGTGCACTGGGAATTGGGATACGCATACCGCTTCGCGGGCATGTTGGACGATTCGGTCGCCGAATGTGAGCACGCGCGCCAAATTGATCCGTTGGTCAAATCGAACGGTTCAGTCTTGAATACCTATCTCTACCTCGGCCAGTACGACAAGTTTCTCGCCAGCTTGCCGGACGTTAGTGATTCATCCTTCCTTTTGTTCTATCGCGGTTTCGGAGAGTATTACCAAAAGGATTTGGAACGAGCATCGAGAGATTTCGACCGCGCCTACGAAGTCGATCCTACTATGTATGCGCAAATCGGAAAGGCTCTCAGCGAATCGATTGCCCATAGGCAGGCGGACGGACTACAAATCTTGCAGGGCCTGGAAAGCAAGATCGCAGAACGCGGAGTCGGCGATCCCGAAGCGGCGTACAAGATCGCGCAGGCCTTTGCGGTTTTGGGAGATAAGGCTTCTGCTCTCCGTATGCTGCGTCGTAGCGTGGAGTCCGGCTTCTTTTCCTATCCCTATATCGCAACAGACCCTCTCTTGAACGGACTCCGCAGGGAAGGAGAGTTCGCACAGGTTCTGGAGGTGGCGCACCAGCGTCACGAGGCTTTCAAAGCCAGCTTCTTCTAGGGTTTCGGTTTGCTGGGGTATGAACCTACTTGCGATGCCCGCAGCTCCAAGACTCTTGCAGAGAGAAGCATCGAAGCAGTTTCAATTCTCTCTGAGCCTCATTCGTATCGAAGGGAGAAAGGTCGTAGAGGACTGAGTTTACTTCGATGCGACTCGAGTAAAGGGGAGACTTAAACAGCTCAGTGATTGCGGCGGCGGCCCGGGAATACCAGGTATAGGCGGAGACGTAGTCGAACGTGCCGTTGCCGTGAGCAGCCTCTCGCAAAAAATCTCCCTTCTTGTGCCAAATCCCTCACGCGCATAGAATCCTCGTAGAATTTCCATCCGCGCATGGTTGGGTAACGCAGTTTGGAGTGAACCCATGCGATGCCTTCCTCGTAGTATCCGAAATACATTCCTGTGCGCTGTCGTGGTGTTGGAATGCCTTGCTTTGACGTCTTGCGGCACTACCTGTGTCGCCGGTATTTTCCCCAATGGCACCGGCATCGTCCTCGTTAAAAATTCAACTCCGCCTCCCGCCTGCCCTTTTTCGACGGGCATGGGTATGATGAACGTCGCCGCTGGCAAATCGCAAATTTGCGAAATTTGCACTGCCTCCGGCCGAGCGCAACATATTTTCGTAACCCTCAAAAGCATTCAACTTCACGCCGTTTTCCCCGACTCTCCAAACAATCCCCAATGGCTCGAACTTGCGCCTCAACTCCTTCGTGAACCTCGCCAAATCGACCTGCTCTTCGATTCGACCCCGGAAATTCTCGTTCAAAGCGCATCTGTCCCCGCAGGCACGTACCGTGAACTGCTTCTTCAATTCTTGCCGGACACTCCCTCCGACCCCGATGCGCTACCCGCCGAAAATTCCTGCGGCCACAACCGCCGAAATTGCATGCTCATGGCTGACGGCCGCGTCGAGGAGCTTCATTTCACGGGCAACGGCGACTCGCCTGAGCTTCTCCTGCCCTTGCAATACAACGGAAGCAGCGCACTCGCTGTCGTGCCCGGCGCAACCGTCGATCTACGGTTCACGCTGCAGCCGCAGCAGGTCTCCGCCGTCTCCCGGTCGGAAGGTTGGCAAATCCACTATGTCCTTGTAGGCACTGCTTCAGTATCGAGGTAGCAGTGCTACCTCACGCAGAGGAAAGCGAGCCGGTAGGTCCCGACACGGTGCCCTCCGGTTACGGGAGAGACCGCCAGCGCGTCCCTTACACGGTCTGCGCCGGCAATCGCTGCTGGACCGAGTAAGGGTGGGCGATACCTCAGGCAATTTGACTGTGCTCCACACCTTCACAGGCGGAGGCAATGGCGTCTATCCACTGAGTGGTGTAATCCGCGACTCGGCCGGCAACCTCTACGGGACGACTGCCCTTGGCGGCGCATCAGGTAACGGTGTCGTCTTTAAGATTGATCCCTCCGGCAATGAAACCGTTCTCCGCAGCTTCGCGGGCGGCACCGATGGCAATACCCCTTACGCCGGAGTCGTTCTTGGTCCGAACGGCAACCTCTACGGTACAACCCCGTTCGGCGGGCAAACTAACGGCGGAATCGTGTATGAGATCAAACTGCAGTAAAGGTGTGCCGAACCAACGCGACGAATCTCATCGGCATAAGTGCTGGCTCGAGATGGCTGGCGGTGCCAAAGGTGCGGTGGCGCATGCAACTTGCAGGTCCATCATTTTGCAGCTACGGAAATTCGTTGGATGGCAGAGCTAAAAAAGATTGGTTATGATTTCAGTAATTGTGTCAGGTTTGTCAGGCTCACCAATTCGAGCAAGCGGGGCGTCATATTGGTGAATTCCAAAATACAATAACCTTGCTTGATTGCGGAAGCCTTTAAGGAAACCATCGCTCCCAGGCCAGAGCTATCGATGTGACTCACGCCACTCAAGTCCACCACGATGCGCCCACCGAGCGGGATCAGCGGCTTAACCAGTTCCTTAATCTCAGTTACGTTTTCGCTTACCAGTCTACCGTGACACCTGATCGTCGTGACTTTATTCCCGTGTTCATCCTCGTTTAACTTCTCAATATCGAAACTGAGAGTAGAATGTGGTGCCATAGCGATGAAATCTCCTTAGGAATCAATGAAATAGGGATAGTAGCACCCGACCTAAATCGCGCCATGTTAAATTCTTGTAACGAGCCACGCGGACTGGCGAAGCGTTCAGAGTGCTTCTGTTCGTTGGTTCCGCGCGCTACGGCGCAGGGAGTTCTGGAATGAGCGATACAGGCCCTTACCCTTATGAAACTCGTTTGAATGTTTTCTATAAGCCGCTGGAAATCGTGGAAGAAAAGCAGCTTTCCGATAACTGCAAATTTCAGTGGTACAACCAGACGCTCTGCCAAGTGAATGGCTCGTCGTACGGCTGGGGGTATTCTGTGGTGAATACCATTGGCACAAACACGAGGATGATGATGAGTTTTTCTACGTCATTGAGGGTCAACTCTTGATCGATCTCGAGAATCAGTTGATAAGTCTCGACCCGAGGCAGGGCTTTGTCGTCCCCAAAGGTGTCATGCACCGCACGCGGGCTCCGCAGCGCACGGTGGTACTCATGGTAGAAAACGCGGGGATCATTCCCACCGGCAACTGATTAGTCAGGCGTTCACGGTTTGTGACAAATTATCGCTTTGCGATCTGGGGGCACACCTGGTCCCTAGCAGTAGAGGAACACTTTTATATTGCGCTGGCAGTACTGATTGTTGCTGGCGCGATATTCGACGAATCGAACGAACCCATTTCGAAAAGTTCCGCAGATTTTCTTGGTTGTGGGAGTAATCTAAGGTGAGCAAGTTTGTCGTTTTGGAAAATCACGAATGGAGAAGAGAAATGTCTAAAGAAATTACGCTGCTTCGCAGATCTCTGTTCGCAGTCCTCACCTTGGCGGCGTGTTTTGTTGCCTCGACCGCCCAGGCATCGACGGTCGTCGTGGGGACTTGTAAATCCGGTGTCCCCCAATTCACCACGATTCAGGCTGCGGTCACCTCGGCCCCCGCAGGATCTACCGTTGAGGTCTGCCCGGGTACTTATCCCGAGCAGATTACGATCACCAAGAAGTTGACACTCATCGGAGAGGCGAGTGGGACGAACGACGCTGCCGTCGTTGTTGCCCCTGTAGGTGGTGTGGTTCAAAACGCAACCGATATTTTCGGCAATCCGGTCGCCGTGCAAATTTTCGTCGAGAATGCAGTCGGCGTCACCGTCTCGCATCTCACGGTGGACGGCAGCGCCAATGGATTGTCAGGCTGCTCGATTGACTTGCAAGGGATCTATTACCAGAATTCAACCGGGACCATCACCTACAACGCGGTCAGAAACCAGATCCTGGACCCGGTAGATCAAGGTTGCCCAGTCGGCTTGGCCATCAACGTCGAAAGCACCTTAGGGACTCCAGCGGTCACCATTTCGAACAATGCCGTCCGTAACTACCAGAAAAATGGGATCACTGCCGCTGGATTGGGAGCTCCCAATCCTGGGCCGAGTGTAACGGTCACCGATAACACGGTCATCGGTGTCGGTGCCACTCCTGCCATCGCCCAAAATGGGATTCAGATAGGTTATGGAGCGACGGCGACAATTACGACCAATGATGTCGCCGATGACATCTACACTGGTCAGACTTATGGCTCGTCCGGGATTCTAGTTTACGCCTCGACCGGGGTAACTGTGACAGGCAACACAATCGAGAGCACGCAGTTAGCAATCGTCACAGCCGCCGATCCGACCTATGGGCTGGCAGACAGCGCTACCATAAAGTCGAACAAAATTGGCGGGACTCGGAATTACGATGCCATTGACCTGTGCAGTAACTCCAACATCGTGGAATCGAATGTTATCTACGGCAGCGCACAATCTGGTATCCATGCGGACGATGAGTGCCCTGGGCCAGGCTCGACGTCTAGCGGAAACAGCAATACCGTTGAAAACAACACGATCAACGAAGCTTGCGCCGGAATTCTCGAGGGTTCTGGCACCGGCAACGTTTTTAGTCCAAACACGTTTTCTAATGTGACCAACACGCTGCTGGCCGGTGATTCATGCGCTCCGCTGGCGGGGCCTAACTTGAAGACTGCAGAGTTATCTGGGAAATCCCAGTCGCTGCGGGTTTCGCCTTCCAGAAGATGATCTTTGACTCTGATCCTTATATATATGTGGCTAACCTGACTCATTGTTCCTATGGCCCGTATGGGCATTTTTTGGAGTTTTGGTGACCTTGCAAACGTTCATCACGGTACGGCAAACGACGTACCGCGCACGTTCGTGTAGACGGCATCGAAAACCTTCAGGCTACTGACATTCGCCACACCGCCGACGGTGATCGGATCGCCGAGATACAAAACCTTGCTATCCGTGTTGCTGAACGTGGGCCACGAGGGAAGACCCGGGCCGTTCGGATTGCCCGATCTTGCGAAGTTGACCCAGTAACTGGATATTTCCTCGGCGACTTTTCGATCGGATGGGGTCCAGTGCCAAGGCTCTTGATCCAGATGGTCGAAGACATACCAAAGCTCGGCGAAGTGGCTCGCGCCCCAACCTTCGTACACTGAGCCAACCGGGAACGGTGGCTGCTGTCGAAAGGAGTAGTAGTAGACGCTGTTGTGTCCGGTTCCCGCTTGCAACCTCCCCCAGGCCCACATGTCCCAGCCGAAACGGAGGTCACGTTCAAGGTCGAGTCGCGCCTGCTTTGCCTCTTCGTCGGTCGCGTGGGGATACGCTGCGATAAGCAGAGCCGGCAGCTGGCCAAAGCTGCGCTCAAGGTCGGGGTCGAACGTGTCGGCCTTCACGTGAGTGACATCCGTCAACGAGCGCGCTTCCTCGGCGTTCGAACCAATCAGCAGCGGAACATCGTTCTGCCTTCCTGAAGCGAACGCTTCATAGGGCGAAACCGGAAGCACATAGGGTTCGATCACCGGGTGAACAACGCCGTTGGCATTGCCAGTTAGCCTAGCGGCAGGCAGCAGGCGTAGCTGCCGCAGCAAGACTGCGCCCAGTGAAACGGCATACTTCTCCCCGTCGCGTTCGGCATTAGCCAGCAGGTACTTTGGTGCGAGCTGGACTGGCTCGAAGAGCCCGCCGCTCTCTCCGATGGCTCGCTGAAACAAGCCTTTTGTGAGCGGCGAAGCCATCAGGATGCTGACCGAGATTGCTCCTGAGGATTGGCCGGCGATCGTTACGTTTTTCGGATCGCCGCCAAAGCTTGCAATGTTCCTCTGAATCCATTCGAGTGCGGCGATCTGGTCCATCAGGCCGTAGTTCCCGGACGAGTGGTGCGGGGACTCGCGGGTCAGCTCAGGATGCGCAAGAAATCCAAGAGGGCCGAGACGATACGCGATGGTGACGACGACCAGGCCTTTGGGCGCGAGCCGGTCGCCCCAGTACAAGGGCATCGAAGCCGACCCGTTGATGTAACCTCCGCCGTATATCCAGACGAATACCGGCAGATGTTCCTCCTCGTTCTTCGCTGGTGTCCAGATGTTGAGATAGAGACAATCCTCACTGACGGCCGGCGGCGTCTCGCCCGGCATGGACACGCCAGTTTGCATACACGCCGGGGCAAACGTTTCCGCCTTAAGCGTGCCAGTCCAGTGTTTCGCAGGGGCTGGTGGCCGCCAACGCAATTCGCCTACCGGTGGAGCGGCGAACGGGACCCCTTTGTAGACACGCAACCCGCTTTCACGCACACCGGATATCGCGCCGGATTCCGTCACGACTCGCTGCGCCACCGCGACGCTCGCCAACTGGAGCGCTGCTAATACGGCACCAACGAATCGCCACCGCTTGCGCATGCCAACTCCTTCGCTTTGGCTTGCTAAGAAAAAGAACTTCAGATGGGCTGACTTATTTCAGCAAACCTGACAGAGTTAAGAATAAGAAGAGGCAGCCTGCTCGATTGCGATGCTAGGGCAGTGCGCTAGCCGTTGTCAAACAGCGGCTGGAATTGCAGTGCCCAACGCGGCTCGTGCCAGAGACACCCCAAGCGGTTCAACATCAGTCAACAACTCAGCGCTCTTAAGGCGTAGCGAGTGTAAGCGCCGCTGGCCCAGGCAATTATCGACTAAGTCGGCTATCTCTTGGCTGAACAACAATTTTCCTCCTCGATGAGCTTTTCTTACACGACCGTCGCCCCAGTGGCACGATTGCGAGAGCCTTGAAGACAGGGTCCTTACGTTCCCATGGCGTGTTCGAGGAGAACGAACGACTCAAGGGTGTGGTGGAAGGGGAAGGCCCTTGACCCTTATCCTGGCCTGGTAGCCGCGGTGAAGCGGGCGAAATAGAGGCTCCCGATGTCGGCCCTGTCACTGGCCATAAGCGTCCGAAGAAGGTTAGTAAGCCCTCTCCGAACTACAACGCTATAGTCGGGCATATTCGGCAACCACCCTTTGATACGCTCTTTTAGCCGACTATTGAAATCAACGATTACCCAAATGCCTGGTTTGTCCGTATGGTGATCTCAGGATTCACTCCATGACCTGGCTCGAGTATCATGAATTGACGAAGCACAATGCCGAGTCGCTCCGACGAACTCACCACCTCGATTGGGCCAACATACCCAATCCATTTAGGCATTATGAAGGTGTCCCGGTCTTGGATTTGCCGGCCGACCCGCCGGCTACCGAGATTTCAGCTTTCGAGGTACTCGAGGGCAAGATAGGAAATTCACTGGCGGGGGATGGTGCGGAATTCCTTTCGCAGTTGATGTTCTATTCCGCCTCGATTAGCGCGTCCAAGCGAGTCTCGTCCACCGGAGCGATCTACTCTCTGCGTGTCAATCCTTCTTCCGGCAATCTCCATCCGACCGAATTTCACTTTTGCACCCGAGGATTGGTCGGTTGGCCCGATGGCCTCTATCACTATCGTCCTTCATCCCACATGGCAGAACAGCGCGCCATCGGAGATTTTGCCGCGAAACTTGGCAACCACTCTACCCCGCTCATTTTCGTTCTGACCAGTATTGCTTGGCGTGAGGCCTGGAAATACAGGGACCGGGCATATCGTTATTGTTTGCACGACATTGGACATGCCTGGCAGTCTCTCACGCTTGCTGCTCGATCTATAGGATGCGAAAGCTTTGCGCTTGGCCATTTCTCAGATGACAGAGTCGCGGAATCGTGTCTGCTCAGCGCGGATGAGTGGCCCATGTTAATCGTCGGGCTTCATGGCCCATCCATCCCCTTGAAAAAGCTGGGTACCGTCGAGACCGTTGTGTTTGGTGGCCAACCCAACCGATTGTCGGAGGAGCAAGAAGTTTATCCACTGATTGAACGCATTCACGCTGCTACGAAGTTCGGCACAGAATCCACCATCCCCTCTCCTGGCCAACCGAAGGTATCTGGCCGCGGGGAAGTCAGGCTGCCGTCTCCTGTCTCCACAAACCACAGGTTCGGTGACGTCGTTCGTACCCGGCGTTCGGCTCTTGACTTCAAGGGCGGGAGCGAGTCGATCTCCTTCCCCCAACTTGCGACTCTCCTGTCCACAACAAAGGAGCCTCTGTTCGCAGATTTCGCTACACATCGTTACGTCCATCTCTATCTATACGTCCATCGCGTCGAAGGCTTGGAGCCGGGTGTTTATCGCTTCTGGCCGGAGCATGCAGAGTTGGAAAGAATCAAAGCCGGGGACCAACGCCTGGTGGCGGCAGCCCTCAGTTTGGGGCAAGACCTGGCGGGTAATGCCTGCGTGGCATTTTCCATGATCGGCGATTTTGAGAATTCTGCCAGCAGGTACGGAGATCGTGGCTATCGATACGTGCATTTCGAAGCGGGAGCAATTGGCCAACGAATGTATCTCGCTGCTGAGGCCCTTGGACTGAGAGCGACGGGCATCGGAGCGTTTCTTGATGAGGAAGTGAACCGATATCTGGGCCTCTCATCTGAGCTAGGACAAGTTGTCTACCATTTCGCAATCGGTTACCCGGTTGCTGACCCGCGCCTGGAGGCTTGAGGAACGTATAGCCGGTATCCTGGTGCACGGAAATAACCCTTCATTCTTTCCGGGCCGTTGCCTGACGCGGCAGCCGCCCTGGCGCTGGTGCGTCACTGGTCCTTCGTCCAAATTGGCGAGCCGAAGTCGTCGCCTGGTGAGCGGGCCAGCGGAAGTTGGAACGGGACTACACGCCTCTACGGAAGCGGAAAACCGCGTCGGTGCGATGGCCCGAGCAATCGTTCACTTCTCCACCGCCCTGCTCACACAGACGAAGTGATTCATATTAAGCTTGTCGGGCTCGCCCATCGTGGAAAAATTCAAGCGCCAGAGCACGAGGAAGATTATTGAAGGCACAAAGCCTATTCCGTCCTATATGGTGGGTGAGCAATGCGTTGCTCGCCGTGACGCTGGTGGCCACGATCTGGTCCGGAGTGAGTGAGTTTTACATACGCCAATACCTGAAGGGCTTTTCTAATGCGATTGTCCCGCAGGCGGCTTCGCCGCAACAGAAGGTGGAAGCCATCCTGGCCTGGATGAGCGAGGGTCCTCCGCGCCTCGACGCCGATCATCCTGGAAATCTTTCTCCGCGTGACTCCGAAAAAACCGTGAACTACCAACACCTGCTAGAAGTGTGCGGCAGCGCCACGAACGCCTTTCTGTTTCTGTCACGAAGCGCCGGGCTCGAAACCCGGCGCCTGTTGCTGCTCACACCAGAGCACACGACGAAACACATAGTCGCGGAAGTGTACCTGAATGGTCGCTGGGTGATTGTCGACCCGGCCTATCGCGTATTGATGAAGGATGCCCGGGGAAACCTTTTGACCCGCAAAGACCTTCAGAATCCGGAAACACTACGGGAAGCGACCAGTTCATTGCCTGATTACGGCCCTGAATATACCTATGAGCGGTGCGCGCATGTGAGCCCTGGTGCCTTGCCATCCCATGGCGCGGGCGTTCAAAAATTCCTCGATCGGCTCTTCCCCGGCTGGGATGAATCTCTGGGCTGGAGCCTCCCGTTGGAGCGCCGTTCGTTCTTGTATTTTCTTATCTCGGCCAGCTCACTCATTTTCCTAGTCTTCGTGAGGACTATTCTGGCCTGGGTGGCAGACCATTACCTTTATGTTCCGCGCTTCCACTTGCTCGCCAACTTGGGCCATGCCACCGTCTCGTTTTTCAAACCGCCGGAGATTAGGTAGGAGATCCATAGGGAATTTGGGTTTTCGGTGCCGCGGCCGATACGAAAGTAGGGCGAGCGAAGGCCGGAGTAGTAGCGAAGATGGTTTCGTAGTTTCCCTACGTTACTTCTTCTTGAAGATCCTACGTTCGAACAACTGAGTCGCGCACGGCAGGACACTAAAGAGCCCAGAAGACTGGGCGGATTGCACCCAAGGCGTTGGCGAAGGCGCCGAGGTCTGGAAGAGGATTGATTGCCCTTTTCGTCTGGCGAAGAGCGCACCTAATTGAACCGTGTGATACGCCAAAGAGCAACTCCTCCGGCCACCAAGACCAGCAGCATCGCTGACGTGAGCGCGGCGAGCCAGCCCCAGTGGATTTCCATTTCGGGAATGCTGGCCATGAGACCAAAAGCAGCGAATATTAGGGTGGCCCCTCCGATTAGGAGCCAATCGATCAAGGTGCGCGTATGGTCCTTCGCGTTAGTTTCCTTGCCCTCCATGCGCGCCGCTACGTACGCGGGCTCGATGTTGTAACGATCGCTCTCCCGCTGGGCCGCTTCTTTCCAACTCGAGTACTCTCCTTCCGTGGCAGACGAGAATGCAATCGCAACTGCGCCGGCGGCCATCAATAGCGACCCTCCGATCACCTGCGCATACACGCCACGCGCCAGACCGTGCAATTCACCGAAAACCAGGACTCCCCAAAGCAATCCCCAGAGCTGATTGGTGTTTGACAAAGGAATGCCGCGGCTGATTCCTACGTATTTGGCCGCGTAGTTCTGAAATAAGTCGCCCACCACCCACATGAATCCACCCAGCAGCGGCCAGAAAAGCACTCCCCGACTCTCGACGAGCTCGTGCCAGAAAGCCTTTGACCCGCCCGAGAAACTGACGGCCAGTACACTCATTGTCGCCAACTCACCAACCGTGAAGAAGGTAATAAAGGTGAGCGGGTTCATGCCAGTGATGTACGCCTTTCGATAGGGGATATACATCGAACCGAGGACGATGCCCGCGCCTATTGCGGCCACCACCCCGCGCATGGCGTGCCCGTGAGCGGCTTGAGACGTGGAAGCTAAAGATAACAATATCGCGCCTCCGAAAAGTACGAACGCTCCTCCGACAACTCCAACCCAACGCAGCCAGCCCGCACGGTGCAACTCTTTGAAGAACAAAATACCCCATAGAATGCCGACCAGGCTGTTAGAGTTCCACAAGGGAAAAGCAATGCTGAGGCCGATATCTCTTATCGCTAAAATAGTTAAGGTATTCCCAACCGCCCAAAGGCACCCTGCCAACACTCCCCAGACGACCAGGTGGGGCACTTGCCGCAGGTCAGCACCGATGTCCGATGTTCCGCGGATCAATGCAGGCAAGCTCCACCGCGAAACGAAGGCTCCAAGCACCATCATGAAGGAAATCACGAAGGGAGAGACGGCCACGGCTACCAATTTTGTCGGTGCCTCAGCCGCCGCGAGCCACAGTGCGGCAGAGAAACCGCAAAAAATTCCGAGCGCCTGAAGCTTACGCTGGCGCGAACGCGCGGACAGGCTTTCGGTGATAAGGGGATTCAAATTATCGGTCTTGTTCGCGAGTTTATGCCCCATTCGCGAGTCGTGTTAAGTGCGCATCGTACTCCTCTCCTTGCCTCGACACAATCGTGACGGGCGAGCGAAGGCCGGAGTAATAGCGAAGATGGTTTCGTAGTTTTCCTAGGTTACTTCTTCTTGATCAAGTCGACCGTAAAATTGGTGCTTCTGCAGAGGTCAAATTGATGAAGCCAAGGGACTTGCCCGAGTTCGTTTTGCAATTTTAAGGTTTTGGGCGTAGGGCCGCTCTTTGGCGGCTGGAGCAAAGCGATACACCATCGCACCGATGGGCATTAAGACGGAAGGTTAAGGTTACCCTACAACAAGTTCAAAATCGCCAACTGGAAGAATCTTAGAGACTTACGTGAGTTCGTTTTGTAATTTTCGATTCTCTCGAGTTGGTGTGCATTTGGTATGCCAACTCACGTCTAAGCTGGAACGGTTCGAGTTGGCGCGGCTCGCAATCAGCGCCTCATTTATATGGAACAGGTTTTTTGGGGCTAACATTGAGCACACGGCCGACACCGTCGAAACCGCCACTAGCATTGAATCGCGCGCGGGGTATGCCAACACATGCACTCCACATTCAGTCAGATGCGGTCATGATGGTCATGACCGACTGTCTTGACATTGTCTGGCATTCAAATCTTCGCGGCCACCGACGCCAGAGCCGACGAACGCGCACCCACGCCATTCGTCTTCGACCAAGTGTTGCGAACCTCTTCGGCGCGGCGGATCACGTGGTCGATTACCTCATGTGAGGATGGACCTTCTTGGATTTCTCGGGTTTTGCCGACAGATGGAATCTCCAGCGCCTCTAATTTTTCGAAGATAGGTTTCATCGCACGAGCGGGATGGCGGAGAAACTCTGAACTGCGGATGCGTGTGAAAATCCAACCCATGCGTTCGAGGACAGACTGCCGATCCATGTCTTCTGACAACTTCTCAAGTGGCTGATAGCGGTCCCCATCGCACTCGATGGCCAGACGCTTGCCCTCGCCTTCGACAACGAGATCGATGCGAAACGTTCCGATCTTCCAGTGCGGCGTGACACGGTAGCCCGCTGCGGCGAGGCGTTTCATCACTTCACATTCAAAGTTCGATTGCGTACGTTTGTCTTTCTCTTCAAGTGCGCGCATGAGGCGTGCGGGGTCTTCGGCATGCTCAATCAATTGCCGGCGCAGGTCATCGGCTTTCAGGTCGTTGTGCGGACTGAGCGAATGCACGATCCACATCTGGTCGCGGGCGCGACTGGCTGCGACGTTAAACCGCTGCTTGAAGAGTTCCTGATCGCGCAGGGAAAGTGCGCCACGTTCGGCAGTATCGACGAGTGAAATGAACACCACGTCGCGCTCATCACCCTGGAATTGCGCGGCGTTGCCGCAAAGAACCCGATGAAGCTCATAGCGGTCAGGCGAAACACTTGCGCGGATGAGGTTGTCGATTTCGATGGCTTGTTCGTCACCGACGAGGGATACCACGCCGATGCTCAAAGGCTGGCCCGCGTCGTTCTTGTGGTATTCGGGTTGCTCCATGGCGGCGGCGACGAGCGAAGCGATGGTCAGAGCTTCGTGGCGATTGACCTTACCATCGCGGCTGGAACCAGACACGCGATGCGCGATGGTGTGCGGACGCAAATGGACACGACTCGCATCGCGCAGAGGCTTGATGCGCCCGCCGTAAGAAATCATATTGCTGAACTGAATGATTTCGGGAACGCACCGGAAATGTTCAACGAGACAGGTGGTCCCGCCGAAAGATTGGCGGGCGAGATCGTAAATAGAGATTTGTCCGTCGTAAAGGTCGGAGTTCGGGATGCCACGCAGATATTGGAAAATGAGGTTCTGAATGACGCCCAGGTCCTGCCCAACGGCGGACGGGCTGACCTGTTCGTGGTCGCCAACGACGAGGACGGTTTTGCCCAGATATAGGGCGGCGAGTGCCATCACATCGCTTTGGCTGGCTTCGTCGATGATCACCACGTCGAAGCGAGTCGTGCGCGGGTCGAAGTTTTCTACCACGTGCGAGAGCGGCATGACCCACACGGGCACGGCTCCGCGGCACTCGCTCATTTTCCTGGCGGCTTCGGTGCGCAGAAGAGAAACGCGAATTCCGTGACCTTTGCCGATGCGGCGGATGGTATCGAGCCATCCGACGAGCGCCTGGCGCTGCCGTGAAGAGGTGCGGCGGGCTTGCGAGCCCCAGGAGAGTTTATCAATGAGCTCGACGGTCGTGCGGCGCAATTGCTCGCGCAGTTTTTCGCTCTTGGTTTGCAGAGCCTCAAGTGAAACACCGCTGCGGCGATCGAGCTCGTCATTGAGCTGTCGCCAAATCCAGGCGGAGCGGACGTCGCGCGGTTGTTCGCCTCGTCCATGCACTCCGGTACGATTACGAATCGCTCCGGCCCAGGCCGGGGCAGCGGTTTCCAGTTTTGCAAGCAACGTGCGGCGCAGGTCAAGGTCCGCCTGCTTGCTCTTGAGTTCGAGCAGGCGCTCGTAGGCTTGACGATAGCGATTGGGATTCTCGTCGGTTACACCAGCGAGGAGTTGGTTGATGACTTTGGAAGCCTTCGCTACGCGCGCAGCGAGTTTGAGCCGGCCTTTGAGATCACGAAAGTCTTCATCGAGTTGAAGCAGTCTTAGTTTCTTGTAGCGCGAGTCGAGAATGGGAAGCAGGGCATCGGTCACCGCCAGGCGAATACGCGCCAACTCGCCCTCCGGGCCAACGATGGCTGGCTGTTCGGCGAGGAACTTGTCCCATCGGAAGGCAAGGTTTTCGAGTTGCCGCTGCAACGCGAGCCAAGTGTTTTTTTGCCAGTCCAGACATCGTTCGATGGAGTCGCAGAACTGTATCAACGTTTTCTCGATCTCCTCGCCCATTTCTGCTGAATGAGGAGTGCCGAGAGCCGCTACTTGCCGGTCCCACCGCGCGCCAAGATCCTCGCGGAGGCCCTTGAGTCGGAAGTATTGGCGCAGTGCCTGGAAGTGTTCGGGCAACCGTGGGCGCGTCCTGTTCACCTTCGTTTGTTCGAGAAATTGACTCCAAGCCTTATGGGTAAACAACGTAATCGAACCCAGCTTGCCACCTTCTTCGAGGTGCGCGAGGATTTCGCTTGCGATGCGCTCCTGTTCTTTCACGGCGGAAGGACGGTTCGCCTCGGGGCCGTATTTAACGAATGATTCTTGCGCGTTTGCGGCTTCGCGATGAACCAGCCGCACGAAGCTAACGAGTTGATCCCAGGGTTGCCGGTGCACGTCACCATATTTGCCGGCGTACACAGCGGCGAGTTTCCATTTGTCTTTGCCGGAGAGCGGCTCGACTGCCTGAACAAGAGCAGCGGATAATCCTTCGATTTCTTCGGGTGAGCTCTGTGCGGCATGTGACTCCCACAGATCGGAGCGTACATCGAGGTCTTCGACGCCGAGACGGTTGCGCTCGCTCACACTAGCTTCGAAGTCGTCGGCTCGCGGAAGATCGTTAAGCTCTGGAAGGTGACCGGAAAGCTCATTCTCGTCTTCGCGGGAGATCGAGACACTAGTTCGGTAGAGGTCGGCCAGCTCGCCGGGGGAAAGAGGCAGCGGCGCTACAGCGGCGACGGGGCCGGGAATCCAGCCGTGTGCTTCCTTCGCCTGAACGACGTGGCGTGCGCCATCGGCCGGCGTCCACGACTTTCCACCGATGGCAATCTCCCGATATTCGTCGGCGCGGGCGTCGGCGAGTTGGTTTCGGATTTCGCCGAGTTTCTTCAGCACATCCAGACGTTCGGCTTCTAGTTTCTTCGCTTCCATTTCGAGCGAACTGGCATTGGCGCGCGACAATCTTTCAGCAATGGAACCCACGGCGCTTTCGAGCTGCTTGCGGCTATCCAGGTCACTTTCCAGCACGCTGACGCACAACGGGCGCAACTCTGGAACAATGTGATGGCGTACCATCCGCAATGCTTTGGTTGTATGGCTGGTGACCAGGACGCTCTTGCCCTGCGCGAGCAAGTGGCCAACAAGATTGCCGATCGTGTGCGTTTTTCCCGTGCCTGGAGGGCCCTGCACCAAAACGCCTCCGTGCTCCTCGAGTTGCTGAGCGATTCGGATCTGCTCTGGATTGGCCGGTTTGCTGAGCAGCACTTCTCCATCTGCATGAATGGTGTTCGTGGGCAAATCGGAGTCTTCACCTTCGGAAATTGGCGACTCCTCTCCCACGATATTCAGCAGGGACCACGGTAAATCTTCCCGTGTCCGCAGGTCGGCGAGGATGCCCTCGATTGCAGCGGCAAACCCCAAGTTGCGCGCACGCAAAAACAGCACTGGGTCGCGGCCAATACACGGGTCGCTTGCTTCCTTGTTCGGTGCCTGGTCTTCCAGGAACTCTCCGCGCGGAGACAACTGGACAACGAGGCGCTTCAGAAAGCCGGATGTCGACCCGTTGATGAGCGGATGGAAACCGCCTTCATCCAATTCCTCACGGCACCGCCCGATCACGCGTCCGTCCACATCCGATATGGACTGGAACAACGCCGAGTACAATTCGACCGGATGGTCCGCTTCGGAGAGGCTGAACTCAGGTACGGAAGCATCGAAATGCAATTGAAGACGCTGGAGCAGGATTGGATGGAAGATGCTGCCTTCGGCGCGCCGCCAACTCAGGATGCCATCTCCGAGAATGAGTTCCACGCGCTCAGCTTCTCGATCGATACGGCCGTAGAGGGTGTAGAACGTTTCGAAGATTTTCATCGCTGCGCGAGCAGGCTTTTCGCTCTCCACCCACTGGTCGCGTATAAGCTTCCACCGCGCCAGAGCTGCGCTTCTGGCAGGATCGTCGGCAAATTTGACAACCCGTGGTTCGGCGCGGTTCTCGGAGTCTTCTTGTGTTTCCTCGACGGCGACCGAGTTCCAAGGGTCGTCCCACCCGTCCTCGAGCCATGCCGAAATCTCTTCAGGCGGGGCGGGCGGGTGCGTCAAGCGTGGACGCCGAACTTTCAAAATGTAACTCGGGTCTTCGATGGTCTGGCCGTTCTGGGCTTTGGCCTTTGAAGAGCTCGCCCTGGCAGCGCCCCTTTGAACGGACGCGTGATCGGGCAGGTCGCGCATCCATAAGGTCCAGGGTTCTTCGCGAAGCTGGCGTTTCGCTGGATTGCGGTGTTGGTTTAGCGCTTCGAGATAGCGGAAGACGCGTGTAAGCTTCTCCCGCGCGACGCGGAGTTTTTCGGCATCCATGGCTCGCCGCCTTTACAGAGACACTTCAACGGGTCTGAGGGTGGGCAGAGGAGCCTTCAGAATATCAGTTGGCCCTGGGTCGTCTCAATGGTACACGGATAGTACTCCGTGTTTTGACGCCTCAGATGGTGCCGCCGCAGAGCAACGACCCAAACGAAAGGCCTACTTTGCTATCTGGTTGAAAATTCAGGACTGATACCATGCCGAATTGTGCACTCGCGCTGAAACCATGGGAATCGCCCAAACATCTTACTGAGGCCGGTTCACAGCCACCAGCCTCAGCGCTTTTTTGTTAATTCCTTTCCAGCCCAGCAAGAAAAGGGACCTGTACCGCCGGACGGTATTGTCTTCGCGGCATGGCCAGTGCGGCGTTGCCGCGGTCTGTGAGGCTTACAAGATGGGTCGATTCATCTTCGCAGCATTGTGCCTGGCGACGGCCTCGACGGCGCTCGGCCAGAATGTCCGGCCAGCCTCTGCGGAAACACACGGACCTCGTCTCATCGCCAGAACGGAGGCTCGGAAGATTCTGGCCGCCGTTCCCACCGTAGACGTCGAGTCGGAATCCGAAACGGACTGTTCCCACCTCGTTCACGATATTTACGAACAAGCGGGCTTTCCCTACGAGTACGTCAGTTCGCGCGAACTCTACATCGGCAGCACGAATTTCACACGCGTGCGCGTGCCTCAGGCAGGCGACTTGGTTGTCTGGCGCGGCCATGTCGGCATCGTCATCGATGTAGCTTCGGATTCGACTTCGCCTTCTTCGCGATCTGGTCCAATTGTGTGGACATTCTTCTCCTACCTCTGAGTGTGCAGGGAATGTTTCCCTGGACCAGCTACTCTACCTGCCCCGCCGCTTCCCCCTGTACGCGGTTTTCCCGCGCTCCGAGTACTATCAGCGAGTCCGACTTCCACCGTCGCTTCTGTCGCCCTCAGGTTGAACCATTCGGTTGACATACTCGGCCTGCGTTCCAGGCCGAGACGGCAGTGGATCTCCCAGGTGCCATGACGCTTCCATTTCTGTCCATGCCGTGCTCTTAGACCCCGCCGGAGTCTACAGCGACCATCGCCTTTGCGGTCGCTTACTGTTGCCTTCCAGGTTTTCGACCCTGTCGGCCTCCGGATATGTCACGAGGCTCAATCGCTTCACGTGTGTTACGGCCTGGGCATCGCTCTGTCTACGCTTAACTCATGTCGTCACCTTCATGAGTCCAAGACTCGATTCCCGGTGGGGCGGCTCGTCCCTTTCCGGGGCGGGAGTTTCACCCGCTGAAAGCGCCGGGCTTAACCTGGCGCACCGAAAAATCCTCGAATGTCGGCGTCAAGAACGTAGTTCACCTTCTTTCGCAGAAGCGCATACGACAACGCGTCCAGCGCTTGATGCTGGTTGCGTCCAGGGCGAAATCCGTACGAGAAGCCGAGAAAGTCTTCCTCGTAGATCTGGTTGAGGATGGTGACCACGGCCTGCTGAACGATCTTGTCTTCCAACGCCGCGACTCCCAGGGGGCGTTTCCGCCCGTCTTCCTTCTCTATGTACACTCTCCTCGATGGCATCGCTCGGTACGCCCCGCGATGGACCCGGCTGTGCAGATCAACAAGTCGATCTTCGTGCCCAGTCTCATACTCCTGCCACGTTACGCCGTCTACTCCCGGTGCGGCTTTTCTCTTCAATGAGTAAAAGCTTCTCCGCAGCAGATCGACTGTCAGATGGTGGAGCAAGGCGGTGAACTTCCTCTCCTTGTTTCCCCTTGCTGCTTTCCGCACGCCCGCCAGCCCCTGTGACACGCGTTTCTCGCTCTGTGCCGGGTACGTGTTAGGTTGACAAGCGTTCTCCTTGATCAGCGGCCTTCCCTCCTCATCCTCCGCCAACGGCTTCCCGTCTTTGTTCGAACGATTCATAGGTAGTATTCCGCTGTCCGACTCCTCGGAAACGTGCACGCAGGCCGTACGGCCATGGCCTTCTCCCGCCGTCCTGCAGCGCTTGCGCGCTGCAAGCATCTCCGAGGTCTCCCGGTTCTCGTGCATGAAGTTTCTAGGCGTGTCTGGGGTCTACGACTACGCAGGACTGATCGTGGGCTCGCGCTATCGCTCACGATCATATCGCCTTCCGCCAGTCCTATGACGTCGGCGTCCTGATTGGGTGTTTTCGAAGCTCAATACCCAGCCCACCTATTCCCCTGTTTACGCTTCACTAGGCGCCTTGCGGAACCTAGTGCAAAACTCGGGGCCGAGCAGGTCGCTAACCCTTTCTCGTAAGACTCTTGCATTCTCTGCTTCATGCCGGTTTATCCCGGCGCACAGGACTTGCACCTCCAGGCTATCGCACATGCTCGGCACACAAAAAAGAGGAGGATGGTTTTTCGCCACCCTCCTTCGATTTTGAGTTGAACTGTAATGGGAGGAACCCGGTAGGGTTCACTGCGAGTACTCCTCACGGAGCATTGTTGAAGGTCACGAAGAGTGGGAAATTCCCGGTGGTCACGGACGCTTGGGAAGTCAACGCACCCCCCGAGCCAATCGTGTAGAGCGAGATGGTACCTGGGCCCATATTACTGGAGTTGGCCACAGCGGCGAGGACGCCGGTCGGATCGATGGCCATGCCCGTGGGACTTACGCCAGTTGCGATTGGGGTTGTGGTGATCGGTGTCGTGCCAAGCACGCCCGAAGTGAGGGCAAACCCGAAGAGTTGACCATTGACGGCGGGTGTTGCTGTTGGGTCTCCATTGTCCACAACGTAGAGATAGCTGCCACTAGGCGCGACCACGACATTGATTAGGGACATGGCACCAGGAACGACAGTATCCGCACCCAAGGAGGTCAGAACGCCGCCTGTTCCGATGGAGTAGCTGGAAACCGAACCAGCAGTTTTGTTGGCAACGTAGAGGTACGTTCCCGTTGGGTCCAAGGTGGCAATTTCTGGGCCCGCGCCGGTTGGGATCGTAGCGCCTCCAGGGAGCGGCGTCAGAGCGCCGGTCGTCTGGTTGATCTGGTACGCACTGATCGTGTTGTTGCCGAAGTTGGTGGCATAGAGATATTGGCCGGTATGATCGATGACTAGGCCCCGAGCGGAACTTACGTTGGTCGTAAATGGCGAGCCGGTAACATACGTGATGGTGCCATTGGTCTGGTTGATCGCAAATCCATAGATCGTGCCGTTCGGATAGGTGCCCGACCCATTCCCCGAATCAAGTTCGAAGAGGAAGCGACCGTAGGGATCGATGACCCCGTAGTTCCAGTTTGAAGCACCGCCGATCAGATTGTCGCCGGTGTAGGTCGGTATTCCATTGGTAATGCTGTATACCGATGTGTAGCTCTGCTGGCCGATGATATACAAATATTGACCGTTGGGATTCATTATCGTCTGTCTCGGTTGGACGCCACTGCCTGTGACGGGCACGCCATCTGCGGTCAGATAGGGGCTGGTAGTGGCATTGACGGTGTATACGCCGATGTTAAGGTCGGCGATGTTGGGAACGTAAGCGTAATGGCTGTTGCCAGTAACCACCGTGAGCGCAGAGGTTCCCGTGACGCTGCCTTCGGCGGCGGTGATCGTGGGGGTTCCCGCAGCAAAGCCGGCAGCCAACGCACCAGCGGCACCATTGGGTATGACGTTAGCCTGTGTGGCCGCGCTGGAAGTCCAAGTAACTGGGATGGAAGGCGGATGGAGTGACATATCAGCCCACTGCTCTTGAACTGTGTAGGAAACAGAGTTACCGATGGCGATCGTGGCCGTGGCGGGAGTAACGACCATCGCAACGGCATTCGTGACCGTCAGATTGGCGGTGCCCGACACGCCCGCGAGAGTCGCGGTGACCGTAGTTGTTCCTGCGGCGACGCCGGTGGCAAGACCAGCGGTGGAAGTACTGAAGGTGGCAACGCTGGTGTTAGTCGCAGTCCAAGTAGCGAAAGCAGTGACGTCCATGGAGCCACCGGTGTAATTCGCAACCGCGTCAAACTGCTGAGTGTTCGTCGAGCCAGTAACCGAAATCGTCGCTGTGGCGGGGGTGACGGTGAGGCTCGTGGGAGACACAACAGTGAGGGTGGTAGTAGAACTGATGCCGATGGCAGTAGCAGTAATGGTGGTAGTGCCGGGAGCGACGCCGGTGGCTACGCCTGAAGTGCCATTGATCGTTGCGGTGGAAATGCTAGAAGAACTCCATGACGCATTGATATTCGGCATGACGGCACCGTTGCTGTAATACCCAGTGGCGGTGAAAGCTTCCGGGGTGCCGACCACAATCGTCGGACCCGACGGAGTGATGGTGATGTATCGCAAAGTGGGAGCGCAATTGCATGCGGCCAGGATCAATACGCACATCAGCGACAGTGCCACGAAAGCCAATTGACTGGGCTTTATTCTCATGACGCCTCCTCAGCGTTGGAACAGACAAACTCGTAAATTAGAGGCAAGGTTAGAACAACAGTTACCTTGACTGATAAGGGCGGCTAAGATGCATCAGCAGGCGAGGTTTCCACACCCAAGCGTCGTCGTCGGACACGCAAGATGCCTCTTGGCGAAGGAACTTACTTCAATCTGACAATCAAGGCAAGCTGGCTCGGAGGTTACTCATAACCAAGCGGTATATATGCATCGAATGGAACCGGAATCTCCGGAATCTTTGCTTCGGATATGCCGATGGCAGCACGGAGGCGTGGCCGAACATGGCGCCAGCGCGGGACTCCGAAGTGTTATTTAGCCAGCTCCCACAAATCACCTCCGAGGCAACTAATTTCTTGACAGGAATACAAGCAGAGAGCTAGATGTTGCGAGCGATGGGCGGTCCGCTATTCATTCCTCCCTCTCTAAGCGAGGTTCCCGAATGGATGTCTCTGTACAAGGCGTGGGCCGCCCTCCCTTCGAGGTTCACCCTTCCTACGCCTCTCACTCACGTCGAGAGCAGCAAAGGTCCCTGGGCGAAATATGGGGCAAAGCACATGATTAGAAGCTGTTGCATAACCGAGGACAAGCCCCTGAAATGAGTATGGTTGAGCTTGGTGAAATGAGGGATAAGCAGAGTCAGCAGCGCCGAAGGAGGGCCGATGGCGCGATCCGGTCCGTTGCTGACCGAAGCGCAGTGGAAGAAAATCGCGCCCTTGCTCCCCAAGCCGCGCAAACAACGCAAAGGTGGTCGTCCGTGGATCGAGAATCGCCGTGTGCTGGAAGGGATTCTTTGGATTCTGCGGAGCGGGGCTCGCTGGCAGGACCTGCCGGAGAAATTTCCGCACCCTTCGACGTGCTGGCGGCGATTGCGAGACTGGGAGGAGCGGGGCATTTGGTTGAATATCTGGCGAACGTTTCTGGGCGAGTTAAACGAGCGCCAGCAATTGAAATGGAGCGAATCGTTTTTGGACGGCAGTTTTGCTCCGGCGAAAAAAGGGGCTGCGGAGTCGGAAAAACCAAGCGGGGCAAGGGGACGAAGTGGATGGTGGTGGTCGACGGCCGCGGTCTTCCTGTGGGAAACTACCTTCACTCTGCATCCCCGGCGGAAGTCAAACTCGCGGAGACGACGCTCGCGACGATCCGAGTAGGACGGAACCATCACTCGGGCCGTCCGCGGCAAAAGCCGATGCGCGTGATTGCCGACAAAGCCTACGACAGCGATCCCCTGCGGGAACGCTTGCGGCAGCGCGGTATCGAACTGATCTGCCCGCACAAGAGGAATCGCGTTCGGCCGGCAACGCAAGACGGACGAGCCTTGCGACGTTACAAGCGTCGATGGATCGTGGAACGCACCAATGCCTGGCTGGGAAACTTCCGACGCTTGGTCGTGCGCTACGATCGTTCGCTCACGATCTATGGCGCTTTTTTTCATATCGCCTGCTTCATGATCGTCTTACGGAGGGTTGTGCAATAGCTTCTAGGCAAATCCAGTAAATAATTAGTTTGAAAAACCCGGTTCTGCACGAGAATTCGTACAGACGCGCATTTTAGGCCGCTTTCTGAAGAACGACGAATTCGGCCTTGGTGATCGCCATGCGTTGTGCCTTGAGCAATAGATAGCCGAGATTCTTGTAGCCACGGCCCCTTCTAAGCAGGGTTTGATGTTGTCGTTGATGGCTTCCACCACTCCGAAAGGCAGGCTTTCATCACCCTCCGATTGAGGGCGAACAACTCGTTTAACTGCTATCGTTTTTGGCTGTTCAGATTCATCCAGCGAGTCAGCAGCAGCCAGCGTTTGCCAGAGTTGCGGGTGTGCGAGAATTTTGCAGGTGCATCATTTGCGGGTTCGAAGCAAGTTGGGGGATGATGCTCTGCAGAATCTGATTTCGCTCTGCGCCCGTTGCCACCCACGGCAACATCGCAATTCGAGAAAATTGGGTCCATGGACTCACTAAAATCTGAGAGTGTGCTGATATGAGACAAAATACTTTCATCTTGCTCAGCTTGCTCAGCTTGCTCATGATATCGATGCTGCCGCGCAACGTTTCGGCGCAGGCCGGTGTTTTCACGAACGTGCGTGTCGTCACTACTGCACCGACGACGTGCAGGGCCGGCTCAGGTAGCGAAGTTGTTTATTCTGGTGCGCTTTATATCTGCAATTCGAGAGGGGTCTACGTAAGGTCTAGTGATCTCAGCGATCCGCTCGCTTCGAACGGATATCAGTATGTCGAATCGACGGGAAGTGATAGCAACAGCGGGTTGTCTCGGGCGCTCGCAAAATTCACGATTTACAATGCGCTCTGTTCCCTCCCCGGTGGAAACTGCAGCACCCGGATAGCGGGTAATGGAACTATTTATGTGAATAACGATCCGGCGACTGGGTCCAACATGTTGAATCCAACTTCTGGATGTGGTCTATGGGTGATGGGGACAGGTGATCCCAATTACGCTTCGCCCCCTGCCTGTTGGTTGAAGAGTCCGACGAATGGTGGCTTTGCCATTGTGGGTCGCAACGGCAGGGTTGGTCACGGCGCCGAGGCGACTGTTTACGGCGGAAGTTTTTCGGACAGGAACCATCCTGCAGTTTGGCTTTCTTATATCAGCGGAGTTTCAATCAGTAATATTGTGCTTGGTTCTAGTTCAAGAAGGGCCATCATACTTGGAGAGTGCTCGAACAACGATAGGACTGGAACTTGCAGGGATATTGACATAAGCCTGACGAGCGTGAACGGGCAGATCGGCCAACTAGCGTCTGGTCCTTGTATCGACCTGGTCGGATACGGTTTCTGGTTTTATTTTAGGGATGTCGCCTGCAACGCTGCGAGTGCTTATACTCCGTGGTCGGTCGGAACGATTACGAAGTTTTCCAACGACGGCACGACGACGACTGCTACGTGTGACATCGCCTATTGTGGAATGGGCTCGAGTTACCCGGGATCGGTCACGCTGAATAGTTATGCTCCGGCTCCGTGCCAGGGGACGTTTACCGTTACGGGCGTAACATCCAATCCAAACACAATGTCGTTCACCAGTTCAAGTTGTCCGGCTAAGGGAGGGACGAATGGCACTCCTGCTGCCTTGCGTGGGATATGGGAAAATTCCATCGAGACAATCGTTACAAAGATGGTGAATTCGCCTGCTGCTGCCATCAGTGGTTACATGATAGGCGGTACGCAAGCAAAGCAATTCGTTGAAGGAGAGAAAGTTCTTCAAACTGTTTCCGGTGCTTACGCCACTTTAATTGGACCGTACATTCCCGGTACTCCGATGATTACGAATCCGATTACCGGAACGGCGAACGCTACGAACACTTGGGCCGGGCAGACCAGCGGAGCAGTTTTGACTCCGGCCGCCGCGCCGAGCGTCACGGGCCAAACGGTAATCACGTGTAACCGGCCATATTGTGGGCTTCCTTCGAACTTCCCTACGCAGTACGGCGAAATAGGCTTGTTCCAAGCGACAAATGCCCATGGCTGGCCGATGACGGCGTGTGGCGGCAATGAGGAGCGCTATGGAAATTTTCCTTTTGTGTGGAATGTCTTGGCCGTTTCTGCCTCTCCTATGACCGTTACGATTCGCAGCGGGCGAGATGTGCAAACTGGAAGTACGACGCCATGTCCTAGCCTCAACGGAACTTTGACTGGTACGTTTCCCGAGGCGATTTTAGGAAATTGGCCTGCCGCCACATCGGCCTCAATCTTGCTGGACGGCCGGCAGGGACTTGGAATTGGTTTGGCTCACATCGACGACTCCAGCATCTCGGGCGGCGGCATACGGCTTTTTGGCGGCGTAGACGGTGGCGGCGTCTTCGTGCACAACGTGATGGAAGAAGGTGACGACTATCATCCGATCCCACCGACAGCATGGGCACAGGCTGGCGGACAAGTGCAAATTTCGTTCGACAGGGTTCTCGACGCTGATGGCGGGTTATCCAACTTCACGCCTTATCCCTACACCGTGATCCCTCCGTTCACGGAGGTCGATCCGGCTGCTGGTGTTGACGTTATGTATCCGTATCCGAGCGTCACGGTGAGGGACAGCCAGGGACTTGTTGGACCGGCAGAAATCAGTGGTACAAGCACCGGAACTGATGTCAGAGGGACAGTTGTAAAGAGTCCTCTGCGCCAAGGCCAATCAGGTGTTTTTGGTCACTATCTTGTGGGGCAGACGGACGTAGCCCGTCGTCTAGCAGGAATGATTCCGGCCCGGTTCGCAAACAAAGCCTACAGCAATCCGGTGAGCTGGGGGCCAGCGCTGGGCTCGTCTGGAATCACGATCACTCCGGGCTCGACCGATCCTTTCGGTGGCACGGGAGGTGCTTCGGCTTCTGCGGGTAGCAACCAGCAGCTATCTTTCAGCGCGAATAACCAAAGTTGGTCTGGAAGCGTTGGGGACTGGATTGTCGGTGGAGTTTGGGTAAACAACGGCAGTGAGCTAACCAACGCGGTGTTTAATGTTGGCAATTGCCCGGAATTGGGAAGTCCTGGTTACGTAGAGAGCGAGAGAGTCCGAGGCCAGTATTTCGGCGACAATAACTGGAGATTCATCTGGCAGGCCGGAAAGGTTGCTGCGACGAACGCCCATGCTTGCATGATGTATAACGTAAACGGCGGAGCGACGTTTTACGGCCCCGTTTTGTATTTCATTCCCAGCATCGCGAACAGTGCTTCTGGGCTCACTGATGACGAGGTGATTGAGTTTGCCACGACGATGGCGTCGCAGGACACGGCCTGTCCAGTCGCAGCTGTGTGCAACATATCTGGACATCCGATCAATCAAGTAATAAATAACGTGGCTTATCCCGTTACGTCCACGATCGCCAGCGGCACGGCGGCACTCTTGAACACACCCAGTGGCACGACGGCAATCAATACTGGTTCCTGCGCTGCCACGATATCTGTGGCAGCAGCCGGTGTGTTGTCTACCGACAATATTCAGGCTGACTTCAACACCTCACCTCTCAGCGTGGCGGGATTGGGCGGGGGCAGTGGGTTGCTGACCATCTTGAAATGGCCGACTGCAGGTTACGTGAACTTCGCGGAGTGTAACTATTCAGGGACCTCGATCACGCCAGGGGCGATGACTCTGAATTGGAGGGTGATGAGGTAGCATGATTGCTGCGAATGACGCCGAAGGTTGAATATTTGACGCCGGTATCCAGGTCAGGCCTGCCTAGAAAGGTGTCTCAGTGGGCTTGATATGAACGCTCGAAGTTGGCCGCGTGTCAAGATTCGCAGGGTGCATGGCTATTCCGGCGTTGCCTAAAGCTGTCGTTGCACGATCTGCGCTAACATGTTCTTTGGCCAGAACTTCGCCACATCTAACCCTCTCGCCTTTACCACTGTACCCCAGGATACATGCTCGGAATCCTCTGGCCCCGATATACGTACTGGTCGGAGACATTCATGTGCCAGACCGTTTGCGCGCTACCCGACTGTGTAACTTCGTAGATGTCCCCTGCCGTCGTGGTGGGCTCGGCCGATTCGCAAAACTCCACGTCCCCGTTATTCAAGACGGCATTATTCCCGCCGAAAAACGAATAGGTTGGCGCCGTCATGTGGAACGTAAGTGTCGCAGTCTTCGCCGTTTCGTCGATACTGAAAACCGGCACCGTGCTGTAAAGAGTTGGTGAAACTCCTGTCGGAAAGACCCGGTCGTCACCGTTGTCAAAAACTGCCAATCCGAATTCTCCTGTTGTATTCTTGGTCGTGAACGATGGACCGTGCTGTGCGTAGAACCAATCCGTTGGATCCGTTCCTCCAACCAGTGTGAAATCGCCTTGATACCCCAAGTGCCAGATAATATCTCCCGCCCCAGATCCATTCGCATAATCCACTTTCACTATCCAGTTTTGATGACGGATCGAGACAATTAAATTTCCGTCGTCCGCCGAGTAAAGAACGGCATTCGTGTGGGTCCAGTCCGGATACATATACGGCCGTCGGTTGGTGTCCAAGTGGTCGAATTCATTCCAAAGCCACACGGGATTGTGGTTCTGATCCAAATCGATCAGTACGTCTCCCGTTACCGTCGTTCCGGAGATCACCTGCTGTGTACTGGCAATCACGATGAGGTGCCCATTGGGAAGCGTCACGAAGTCGTGATGCGTCCCTATGATTGTGACATTGCAACCATCTCCCCCACATGTTGCACCCATCAGTGCATTGTTTAGCTCCGCTGCGGTCATCTGCCAAATCAGAGCTCCGGTCAGGTCCACCTCCTGGAGGATTGAGTTTGTCCCATCGACCGGCATACCGCTGAAATTGATGAGGAAATGCCCATTGGGCAGCATCTTGATAGGATTTGACAGACGAGTCTGCCCAAACCCCGCGTTATAACTCCACAGAATATTGCCGTCCAAGTCCGTAACGGCCACAGGAGCGTGCGCAATATTCCCATCGACCACATCCAGGAGTTCCACGCCGCTCTGCGGCGTCATTCCCGGTGCCGTCGTTGCTGTTACCGCCGGCAATTGAGTAGCAGGGAGGGACTGCGTGGTAAACGTCTGGTCCAAGTCCATATATTGCGTCCCATCGGCAAACTGTATTACTCCCCTCATATGGTACAGCGTGTTTCCCTTCATTCCCGCCACGAACAAGCTCACAGAGCGGCCCCCTGCCGGGACCGGCTGCGTCCAGGTCGTAAAGCCGTAGCTCGTGCTGGTGCCAAACTGCACGGAGACGTTCCCCGGCGCTGCCGGAGAAATGACATAACTCGCTACCTGCGTGTTCGCCGTCGCCGTCACTTGGCCCGGCGCTACTACATTGACCGTCGCGGTGGCCGTCTTGGAGTGGTCTTTCGCGAGCGTAGCGGTTACTGTGACGGTCGTGCTCGGTGATCCAGACGGCGCTGTGTAATTGCCGGTCGCGTCAATGGTTCCAGCCGTTGCTGACCAACTGACTGTTGACGAGTCGTTCGTTACGATAGGCGTGAATTGTACCGTTTGGCCCGTGCCGATGGCCACAGCTGTCGGGCTTATGGCTACATTGGTATCCGACGCCGCCTGGCTACAACCTGAGACGAGCATAATCATGTAAAAAGCAGTGAAAAAGAGAGACGAAACACACCCCAAACGACCACATTCTCGGAACATTCACACACTCCCCAGGCTAGAATTAAAGACCCGCCGTTGCGAAGTATAACCCGGCATGCAACAAAAGTTGCGAAGAAAATTCTACCGGGGGTTTGCTTACCTAGGTCGCGAATTATCGCGCTTCTGGATAGCGACTGCATCAGAATCCCGGGTAGTGGTGATGGCTTCGCAGAGGCATACGCGTCAAGACTTTTGAAACAGTGGCTGAACGCGTGATCAGCAGTCCGTAGACAGCCCGCACTATGTTGAGATGCAAGTCGGCTGAAGGCCAACAAGCAAGGGAACCGGCATGATATCCATCGTAATCGGTACAGAAGCACCGATTCAACCTGATAGTATGCTTGCCTTATGCTGGTACACTCCCGCACGAAAAGCTATGGAGGCAAAAGTAGTTTGGGTCACAACTTTTTTCGAAACACGAACATGCCATGTGTCGCTAAAGATGCGGGACAAATTCTAGCTACAGCGGGCTCGGACCAGACCGAAAAAGGAACGGTAACGTGGCGCAGTTGCCAATAAACTCGGCGTGCCGCAGAAGATTTCCGCGATGAGGAACGGTAGGAAGCCGATTGCACTTGGTCGACAAAATTGCCTTTTGGTCTATATAAGGTATGCGCTAAGCGGACATAGAGGCGATCAGCAAGGAGAAATTCCTGACCGAACCAGTCGATTAATGTGGCTCCGCAATCCTCTACTTCGCTGATCCAGTCTCGCGGTTCTCGCGGGAAAACGTGCGCATCCTTTCCAATCTGTGAATTTTTCCCGCAGATTACCTCCAGCAATATCATTCGGGCCCCTGGCTTCAGAACGCGAACCATTTCGTGGAGAGCCCTGGACTGCAACTCGTAAGGAATATGCTGGACCACGGTGATGTCCGATAAGCAATCGAAGGTAGCATTAGAAAAAGGCAAACTTTGTGCTAGCCCGGTTATTAGCGGAGATCTGGTATTATGGGCGCGTGCGATTTGAAGCATGTCGATCGTCGCATCCACGCCCACCGCAGAGAATTCGAGTTCTTCGTAGCGTCGGACCCAGCGACCGGTTCCACAGCCCACATCCAGAAATCGCGCCCCGGGCGAGACCTCTGCTAGTGCTAGTGCACGGCGAAGGGCATGAAACTGCAGCTTATCGATGAGCTGGTTAAACCATGCAGGAGCTAGTGGATGTAAAATGGGCGCAAATCCCGAGGCGTCTGACGAAAGACCGTCATTGGCTAGACTCGACCAGTAATCCTTTGGGGAATACACCTTAATTAGTTACACCTATCGGTTAAAGGCATGGTTAGGATACCAAAACAACTACCTGGAACACACGACGGAGGGGGACCCCCAAAAGTCTTCCATTGCCTGGAAATATTCGAGTTTACGAATCGCATCATCATTTTCTCCAGCTCGATGCGCAAAGAGTTGAAAGGGCGAATTCGAGAGTCAACGACCAGTCCCAAGATTTAATCCTCGGATCTTAAGGCATTTTCTTGTAAGTTAACGTCGTCTTCGCTTCCAGGTGCTTCATCTCCTGCGTGCTCGTTCTCCTCGCCAGATAGAATTTTATGGCCGGTTTGGCCTTTCAATCTGGAACTCGATAGCAGCGCACTCGTGCTCGTTTTGGCGTTTTCAACAGGCCTGTCCACCACTGCGGGTGCCTAGCGGGCTGAGCTATCCACGCGGTCGCCGAATTCTGCCGCCGTGAGAGTAAATGGTCATTAGGTTTTGCGGCAGGCATCTCGGACGTCTCAAAATCGTTGGCACATTCCGTGGCGCATGCTGCTATTCTTAGTCCGACGAAATGCCAACTGGTAGCGGAAGTATGCCTCAACCGCGCAGGATAATAGCGGCCGATTTAGTAATGTTTCGGTTTTCGCAAGGCCTTTTGCTACTTTTGGCAATCTGCTTTGTACTACAAATCTTCAGTCCACTCCGGCTCAACAGGGACGCCATAGTTCTCTTATCTATGGGGGACTCTGCCGCTCACGGTGGCGGTTTCTTAGATAGCGGGCAACAGACTGTATTCCCGCCAGGCTACCCGGCGTTGCTGGCTATGCTGTTGAGGTCAGGATTATCCCATCCTTGGGTCATCGTTGGCCTGAACATGGTTTTCTTGTCGGTGGGACTTTTCGCCGCCTACTCATTGCTCATTCGTCAGTTTTTTGCGGATGGGGCTGTCGTTTTAATGATCTGCTCGTTTTTTTTGCTGTCGTATGTGGTCATAAAGCACTTTCCCATTCCCCTAACCGACGTACCGTTCTTTTGCTGTTGCATGTGTTGTCTCGCCGTCATGAGTCAGGCAAGCAGCATGGATTCGAATTGGCGGTTTGTGCTCCTTACGGGAGCAGCTTGGCTCTTGGCAGTGTCAGCGATAACAGTGCGTAGAGTCGGGGTTGCCTTAGTTCCGCCGTTAGTTTTCATGATTGTATCCAGTCCACAGTTCAAATCATTGCTGACACACTTCTCTCGCCGCACCAAGGTCGTCATCGGTGTGTTCTTTGTAGTCGTAGGCGTCGGAACTATGCGCGTGGTTGCGAAGACATCTTCACTGTCGGATTTCTTCAGCGTTGCGAAGAACTCCAAGGTATCCACTTTGATTTTGCAGATTTTCTCGTACAGGCTTACGGAATTGGGAGAGTTGTTAGGCAATCTCCCTACGACAAAGTTGCCTGCAAAACTTCACGTTATAGTGCCGTGGATGGGTCTTCTGCTATTCCTACTCATACTCTTGGGCTTAGCTACGAAACGAAACAAGATTAGGCCGACGGAGGTGTTTCTGGTTTGTTACATGGGTACACTATTTGTTTGGCCATACTACGATGCGAGATTTTGGTTACCAGTCATTCCTCTCCTAATCGCCTATTCAGTCTTGGCGGTCAGAAACCTCAGACTTCCAAAAGCGGTCATCACAATTTACTGCATTACATTTGCAATAATAGGTGTTGGTGTAATTGCTTATAGCACAAGAATTACCTTCGCGGGTTCAAAATTTCCGGACAGATACGGTGACGGTTCTCTGAGGCCAACCTACTGTGAGGCTTTCCAAACATGCCGGGATGGTGGTGATCCCCAAAAAGTCAGTGCAAAGGCGTTGCGTTTGCTCCGGGAGTACAAATAAACGACAGTCGAATGGTGGGGATGGCGCATTAAGATGTTGAATCGGTGCGGAAATGTTGTCTTCGCAGATACAGCAGTAGAGCTCTCGACACGACCTCGTGAAGCAACGCGAGAGTGAGGATCGCGATGGAAGGGCAGACGGGTAGAGCTAGTTCCGTTTCCGCTGCAGCGCGGATATGTTTTTGGGGGGTGTTAGTGCTGGCGCCGTTGGCTTTGGCCTATACCGGATATGGGTTTGTGCTGCTGGTCAGGGGAAATACGGGGCTGCCGGATGATTTCATGCGCCGCTGGCGCGAGCAGCGATACGTGCTGATGTCAAAAGATCCCGGCGATATCTTTTTTACGTACGAAGAACGGATGGGCCGACGGCCGCCGCCCACGTTGAATTTTCGACATGTGGAGGTCGAGAAGGAGATCGGCGTGTTGGACGCCCTAGCCTATCCGCCATGGACGTACACGACGGGGTTGTTGCTGCACAGTATGCCTCTCCCCTGGGCGCGTATACAGTATGCGTTTGCTAATCTGCTGGCGCTGGCGGCCATTGTGTTGTGGTCCATGAAGTGGACACCTCAGGGATTGCCCGGCTTGGCAAGAGGGGTCTTGCCTCTGAGTGTCCTGGGGACAATGCCGTTCTGGTGCACGCTCGCGTACGGTCAGTATGGAGTGTTGCAAGTAGCAATGATAGCGTGGAGTCTGTCTTTGTCCGAGGCGGGCTGGGGCGTGTCGGCAGGAGTTCTGATGGGAATGGCGATGCTGAAGCCGTCGTTCACATTGCCATTCGGTCTGTTGCTGCTGTGTCGCCGGAATTGGCGGGCGGTCGCTGTCGCTGGGGCGTACGTGCTGGTTGGTGGATTGCTGGTCTGCTGGATGACGCGGACACCACCGGAAACCTTCATGTCCCAGGCGGAGGCGGGGGCGGTCCGATACGCCTTAGATCTACCGAGTTTGCTCAAGGCGCTCGTGGTGGCAGCCCACGTGCCGCTGAAGGTGGCCCTGCCGGGGTTAACCCTGATATTCCTAATAGCGACGGGCTGGTGGGTGCTGTATATGGGCGACCGTGCTAGTATCCTGGATCGCCTCGCAATCGCCGGGCTAGCGGCGCGACTATTCACATATCACCGACCTTATGACGATCTGCTTCTGGTTTTCTTATTGGTGGCGCTGACGGTCCGGTGGATGAAGAAGCCGACACCGTCTCTGGCGATGGCAACGCTGGCCGTGGGATTGTCGCTGTGGCTGCCACTCGGATTCGGATGGAAGTGGCCTTTTGCGGCAATGCAGCATCTCTGCTGGGTGTCGGGCGCGGTGGTACTAACTCGAGACATTCTGACGACCCCGGGTCACGGTGGGGAAGTCAAAACAGCGGCGTTGACCGCAAACGGCGGCTGATGTAGCCTTTTTCGGGGGTTAGCCGTCTTCGCTATCGAGCGAAGGTGCAATCAATCACGCGAGAAGCAGGAACCGCATGGACGGCTCTCCTTCGCCGTCGGCGATGAGCGTCCGAACTCCATTTCGACAATTGGGAGTGGCCGAGGGTGGGAGAAAGGGGCCTGCGCCAGCCGCAGCCGCCTCGTATTCGCGTCTCTTTTTTCCCTCGAGAAGCACAAAGTGATTCGGATTAGGGTCTAGCAGCAGCGATCATTCCATAGGTGCCGTTCGGGTTGTAGCTGAAAGCCTGAAACCCGAGGATCTTCAGTCTTTCCAGCAGATCGACATGCGAATGGTCGACAGGTGATCATGGTATTCCATCACGATTCGCTGTATCCGATTTAGAAGTGACGGGTCTGACTCCAAAATGATTTCGAATTCAGCACCCTCGCAGTCCAACTTCAGATAGTCGCTGTGGTCAATGCCGAACCTTTTCCATTTCTGCAGGTGGGAGAGGGTATGATAAAGAGTCGTGCCTCTCGGCAGGGTCGGGAAGGAGACTTGTTTTTTCCGAACTAGAGCCTAATCACGCCTGAAGGTGATCCCGCGAGACAATAACATAGGTCAATAGTGCCCAGGGTGCTACGCGAGAGAGAAGAACATTGATCAGCGAATTCAACCGGGAGCGTGGTGTTTCATCATGAGAACCCTGGGGACACTCCCCCCACTGGGGACTTCGCGAAACCCACTAGTGGCGTTCGGATTGTTCGTGGTGGTGATTTACCTTGCTTATAACGCTGCGGGAGCCATCCTTGCGGATGATCTTACCAGTCTGGCTTATGCCGCAATCGTGGTTGTCGGTGGAGCCGTGGTCCTTGCCATATTAAACGATTGGCGTACAGGCCTATACATCCTAATTACCTGGATCCTCTTCGAAGACTTTTTCCGAAAATATCTCGGCAATAACATGGCCATTTATTTCGCCAAGGATGCACTGGCGATCATCCTTTATCTTTCCTTTTTCCGCGCCAGACTTGCCAACAGGCTCGAGAAATTCCGCGTTCCCTTCCGAATTCCCTTGCTGCTGTTCTTCTGGCTTGGAGTAATGCAGATGTTTAATCCTGCCTCGACCAGTATTTTCTTCGGCGTTCTGGGAATGAAGATCTATTTCTTGTATGTGCCACTCATTTATGTCGGATACGCACTCCTAGAATCAGAGGAGGATTTGCGCCGTTTTTTCTCCTTTCTTAGTGTCTTCATCCTGATTGTTGCTTCGCTCGGAATCGCACAATCCATCATCGGGCCAACCTTCCTGAATCCCGCCCATTTACAGGAAGACATCCGCGAATCGAGCACTCTTTATCGCGTAGCTTCCTCGGGTGCGATGGCTTACCGCCCCACCTCGGTGTTCGTGAGCGCCGGCCGTTTCCAGGATTTTCTGCAGCTCACATGGCTGATTTCCCTGGCCTTTGGCAGTTATCTTTTCCTCCGTAGCCGCTATGACCATACCCTCGCCTTCACTACGGTGAGCGTGGTTTCCGTAGCCTCATTGATGTCCACCTCGAAGGGGGTTTTCTTGTGGATCCTTGGAATCACACTCATCTTCGTGGCTGGTTTTCTTTGGGGTGCGCCTTGGCGTCAGCGCGAAGCCACACGAGCGCTGCGCGCGATCCAACGAACCGTACTCGGTGTGGGGATTGGGATCATCCTCCTCTGGGCGCTGTTTCCAGAGGAGCTTGGCTCAAGGCTGCTATTCTATTCGGACACGCTCATGCCGAACAGCCCAACAAGCGAACTCGTCGAGCGTATGAAGAACTCTCCCCTAGTGAACTTGGAAAACGCTTTCACCTTTCCCAAGTGGCCGTATGGTTATGGGATCGGTACGGTCTCGCTTGGGGGTCAATATGTGACTCGCATTATGCACGCGACGCCAACGAGGATCGGCGTCGAAAGTGGTTTTGGCAACCTGATGTTGGAACTTGGTATTGTGGGACTCATTCTTTGGATCGTAGTGGGCTTTTCGATTGCAATATCTGCTTGGAAGGTGGTGAAAGAGCTCCGGAGTACACCCTGGTTCCCACTGGCATTTGCCATTTGGCTTTACGCCATTTTTCTCTTCTTCCCACAGATGTTTCTCGGCGCCAGTGCATATCAGGATTACCTCTTGAATTCCTTCTTGTGGTTACAGCTTGGCATTCTCTATCGACTCCGGACATTCGCGAAGCCGATCCGGGTCGTTCAGGTTCAAGCCCTTCCAGGACAGCACTGAGATGCGGCTTGCAGTTGTTTCTCCGTTCCTGGACCGGCAGCACGGAACAGAACTCTGTATCGCCGAACAAATCGAGCGCCTCGTCCAGCAATATCACTGGAGCATCGACCTTTACTCGCAAAAGGTCTCACAACTCAACGGAGTTCGTCCTGCATCAGGAGCTTTTCAGAACTCAACGGATTCCATCCTGTGGCATAGGGTCTCCCATGTTCCCGGACCTCATCTGCTCAAATACATTTGGTGGTTCTTTGCCAATCACAGGCAACGGTGGTCGGACCGTAGGTCTGGCAGAGTTCGACCCGATCTAGTTTATTCTCCCGGAATCAATTGCCTCGATGCGGACGTGATTGTCGTCCATATTGTCTTTCACGCGTTCTATGAGCGAGTTCGGCCGGAGCTAGCCCTGAATCGTATACCTCTCCAGAGCTGGCCGCGCCTGATTCACCGGAAGCTCTACTACAAACTCGCTATGTTTCTCGAACGAAAGGTCTACCGCAACCCATGTGTGCGTCTCGTGGCAGTATCCTCTCTCGTTGCTGCTCAATTGAAAACACACTTTCAACGGAATGACGTTACGGTCATCCCAAATGCCGTGGACACGGTTCGGTTTACACCGGAAGGGCGAATTGCCAAAAGAAACATGTCCAGGCGGTCTCTTTCCTATTCCGAAAACGATTTCGTGTCACTGCTCATCGGCAACGATTGGAAAAAGAAAGGCCTCGATACTCTTCTCATGGCTCTCGCGTCGCTCATCGACCTTCCCCTACGCGTGCTCATTGTTGGCAGGGATGACCCCAATTTCTATCGCCCTTTGCTCAATGAGCTTGCTTTGCAGGATCGGGTCCGCTTTGAGAAGCCCTCCGCGGACGTTTTATCTTTTTATGCCGCCGCCGACCTTTACGTCGGCCCCTCTTTGGAAGACGCTTTCAATCTGCCAATGCTCGAGGCTATGGCGTGCGGTCTTCCCGTCATTGCTAGCGTTCAGGCCGGCGCCAGCGAGAATATTCGCGACTATGAGACAGGCTTGCTCTTACGTGACCCACGGGATCCCGACCAACTCGTTCGGCTCATCCGCCGGCTGTTCGACGATGCAGAGTTGCGCGGAAGAATCGGTGAGGCTGCTTCACGGTATGTTCGGGACAACTGCAATTGGGACCGGAACGTGGCAAGGACGAGAGAATTTCTTGAGGCAACGCGCCGCTCCTCCGGGTGACACATCGTTCGCCGAACGTTCGAGCGTGACGCTCAAGAAGGGCATTCGTGTTCGCTTCGAGGTTTCTTTCGCGCCAACAACAGCACAGTCGTTGGCAAGTGAGCGCCAGTCACCACTTTACTCGAATCTAAAAGGTAGTCTAGATACGCAATCCACGAGAAAAAAATCGGAGCGGGCAAATGGGTTGCTCGTCGCCACCATCGAACTATCTGGGCTGCACGTCGAGAAAACTTGAACTCCGCGAAAGCGAACCTCTGTACTTCAAAACTACTATTGGCCAGAGCCGACACGATTTCCTGCAATTGGTAGCCCTCTCGCTTGTGACCCCACGCAAGGTCCTCGTCCACTTCGCCCGGCGGCACAGGCACGGAAAGGACCAATCTTCCGTCAGAACGCAATACGCGGTGGATCTCACCGAGCGCAGCGTGGTCATTTGTTATATGTTCGAGCACTTCAAGAAATAATACAGTATCAAACGACTCGTCACTAAAGGGCAGAGTCGGGACGCATGCTGTGGCAAAAGCAACGTTCCTCAGATCCTGGTGCCGAGCCCAAGTGCGCTCAAGCGAATCACGATCGACATCAATCTCTATCAGATACCTTGCGCGCGCGCTCATGTGGCGCACGAAGACTCCCGGACCGCAACCGATATCCGCAGCGATTCCGAGAGTATCACCTAGAAACTCGCGAACCAATTTGTGCTTGGTCGGTCGCTGGATGGCCACGGCGTCGGCCACGATGAGGTGATACAGTCGCCATACCCAATAATGCTTAGCGAGCCTTTTCCACATACCACCTTTACTGCTCACAATGGGTTCGCTGAGGCTACCCGTGCCCCTGTAGCCGCTGCCGAATATTGATAGGGTTCAATGTGCTCATTCACAATGGGTCTAGTATAAATGAATACCGGCCCGGGCGAGTGTTACGGCTCCGATTCGGTCAACAACATTAGAGGGTCTCGATGCGCATAGCGCTGTTCACGCCGTTCTCCCCTGACATCGGCGGCGGCTCCGTACAGTTGAGGAGCCACCTGGCGCAACTATCCGATCTAGCTGTCGAATGGTTCTATCTTTCAGCTGCTCCAGTCGGCGGAGAACACCGCCATTGGCTGGGCCGCCCACTGACCTCCACCCAACTTGCCTCGGATCTATCTGCCAGAAGTGGGTTTCTGCCGGGTTCTACGAAGGTCGTGCGCGAAATCGCAGAAAAACTGGACGCAGATCTTTATTGGGTTGTGGCCCATTATGAAGGCATCTCTGTTGCAGCAGAACTCTTAAGGATGGGCAGGCCTGTACATCTAACAGTCCATGACGAACCGTTGTCAATGTTGATGGTCTCCCGGCGCTTTCGACCGCTCTGGCCTCTCATGGCGATCGTTTTTTCCCACGTCTTAAAGGGCGCGCGTTCCGTGGATGTAACCAGCACGGCCATGCGCGATTATTTCAAACGGCGGTACAACGTAGATTCTTTCGCCCTGTACAAGTATCTTCCCGAACTGCCAGAGGTACAGCCACGTCTCTCGGAAAAGCACCTAAGCGTGGGTCACATCGGCAAGCTTTACCACGCGGGCCCCTTCCGGCGGTTTATCATTGCTTGCCGCAGTTACGCGGCAGCGCAGAACCGCACGCTGAGGATTGCGAGAATTGGCGCGTGTCAAGAAATGGATAAGATTTCCTCTGAAAATCCTGACCTCTTTGAAACTCACGGAGATTTGTTGGAGCGGGACGCGCTTCCGGTACTCGCCACTTGCGACTTTGTTTATGCGATGTACCCGGATGGATTCCGTTTTCAGGGTTTCCGCCAAACCAGCCTCCCAATAAAGCTGTCCACTTACATTCAGGCGCAGCGACCCATTTTTGCGCACACACCCCACGATAGCGGATTGGCCCAACTCATTTGCAAATACCCTGTGGGTACGGTTTGTTCGAGCCAACGCGTGGGGACCATCCAGCAGGCCATTCAGGCACTCTTACAAGCTAAGGTCACAACGGATCATTTCGAAGCCCTAAGAGTGGATTTGATGGGTCCAAATCAGTTGCTTTTGCTCAATAATGCTTTGACCCGCTAACACCTGGCTTGAAAACGCTGTTTTGACGGAACAGTATATCGTAGTAAGTGCCAGTTCCCGGAGATGTCTTGAATGCATCCCGCCTAACTTCCTGAAATCCATGTTGTTTCATAAACGGCAAAAGGTCCGAAAGCTTGCAGCAGCCAAGGTAAGAATCGAAATCTGCAACCTCAGTCTTCACGTACTTGAAGTGATGCAATAAGTCCATCTTCCATCATGTTGAATTCTATCTGCGGTCGCTGAAGTGTGGCGAGTACTGCGATGTCATCTTCAGTTAATGTAGATTTGTACACGAAGCGTTTGAACTCGTGATAGCGGTCATAATTCGGTCTAAAGTAGACATACGCTTGCTCCACTGATTGCTTAATCTTTTCGAGTTGTGATAGATGCTTCTTCGCAATTGCAACCATGAGTTAAATCCTTTTCTCGTATGCTTTCTTCTTGAGTGCATTTAGCCTGTCCATTCGGCTGCTTGCTTCCTGTGCAGTACTTCTCCATAAGGAATCCTTATGCGTAATTCCATAGAGCATCTTATTAATCAATGCGATTCGAACAGCATCAGCGCAGGTGTCTGCTATGTCATCGTGAGCATGCGAATCATTATTCGTAATCTTCTTCATGTGAGATATACACATATTCGTATGGTCAGCATGTGCTGGAAGCGATACTTGCTTGCTGGCGATATAGGGCTGAATGTCGATAAATCGTTGCGATTTAGACCCTGACTTGCGAGTACGTTCAATTTCTCGAATCTTGAGGCCACGCATACCCTTGAGGATTGAAATCAGTGTTACGCCCGTAGATTTCTTCTCGATGAACGCAACTTGTGGTGGTGATTCGTGCCGTACGCAGTCTTTCCAGAAATCCAGAAAGTGGTCTTCCAGATGCTTAGGTTCTACACGCATTTCACGGCATGCAATCCAGTGCAGTCCCATTAATCCAGTTTTCTCGCCATGGGTGATGATGTTGTACATACCCCAAAATGAGAATACTGTCGCGTCATTGCGAGGGTCTTCTGTCTCTGCTGTGTCTGCGGTGATGAATGTGCATAGGTATTTTGGCTCGTCAGATAGTATGGGGAAATCATCAAATGTGAAGAGTCCACCGCCAGCTGGCTGAGGGTCTTGCTGATGCTGCGCTGCGAAAACGTATCTGTCTTTATCTTTCCTTATAAGTAGCATATCCAGCGGGAAGGCTTCGGGATAAAGTGCGTTTCCTGCGTCATCAAGTGACTTAAGTATGACTCTATCCCATGTGTAGCCATCCTCACCTGAAAGGAAGTAAGCAGGTAAGTCTTGCTCGTGTAAACGCTGTCCTATGAAGACTATTGGAACATTAATGCCCCTTGGTCTCTGCTGGATGGTTTCACGAAAATTAGTGATAACACTTTCTCTGATAAGGTCTGAGTGGACTTCATCGGGCTTGTGGGAATCGTCAATAATAACTGCGCCAGAGAATCGGTCGAGGCCTGGGAGTCCTGCGTTTCGACCCGTGATAGCTCCTGCTGAACCGAAAGCCGCAACCGTTCCTCCAGCCTCTGTTGTAAATGAATCCTTTGCTTGAGAATCGTCTCTGAGATGTACATCGAATATCACCTTGTATTGGGAAAGCGACATGATGCGCTTAACAATGTCCGTATGAGTGGCTGCTAGCGTCTTAGAGTAGGATATATACAGAAAGTTGCAGTCAGGCCATTTAGCCATGCACCACGCAATCCAAAAGCTAACCATTATGGATTTACCGTGACCTGGAGGGACATTAACTAGGAGTCTGAGTGCTTCAAGTCGAGTGCACTTAGTGAGTGCTCTGGCAATCGTGATGAAATGACTTTCCCTACCAATGGGACGAGAGATTATAAAGTCTCTGCCAGTCAGTATCGGGAATAATGCTTGTATGAAGAGTAGAAGACTACCCTTCAACTTGGCCGCTATCTCTGCGTTCTCAAGTTTGAGTTGTGCTGCTTTATCCACTTAGGGGCAATCCTTTGCCAGAGTCGCATCATGCGAACCTTAATGAAGATATCAGAATCAAAATAACATGAAATTTTAGGAATATACAAATTTTGAATATAAATTTATTTGAAAGGCGACAAGTGAAGGCATTGCAGCCTAGATGAAGTTTCCACGGTAACTCAGTCCCAGGTCTCCGACTTCATAGAATATAGCTCAGGGATTAAAAGTACTATCTACGTTTACTGTCGCACTTGTCATGGATGGTGGCAACACTCGAACCGCCAAGCCTATATCTAAATTTTCGCGCGTAGCTAGTCGCTTATTGCACGGCGTGTTGCCATAACTGGTAGCGGATAAAGGAATTGCACCTTTGACCTGATGGGTATGAACCACCCGTTCTACTACTGAACTAATCCGCAATAATTCTTACCAACGTGATGCTCGGACAATAGCTCTTGCAATGAGCCATACGATTGAAAAGATTACCACGAGTGTCATCAGGATGTAAAATGGGTCAAAAGAGCGATTAATATAGCCTCCATTCTCCATCAGCATTCCCTGTCCTTGCATCATGGGTGCGCCACCAGCAACGACTACCTGATTGTGCGAATTCGCTAGTGAGCCCCCGATGTATCCTCCCAGCATTCCAGTGAAGAAGCCACCACCTCCGAAGCCAGATGAATAATGATTGTTGTGGATTACAGTGTTAGCTGATGAGCCAGAATAAGTTCTGGTATATGGTCGTTGAGCAACATATGCGCGAGATGGTGCTGCATATCCGCTTCTGCTGCTGGAAAAGCTTCTAGAAGAGCTGAAACTTCTGCTGCCACCGCTAAATCCTGACCGACCCCCGCCTGAGTAGCCAGCAAAGCACGTCGTGATTAATAGGCATAGGATAATACCGAGACTCAGTCGCTTCACCATCTTTTACCTCCGATATCCGTTAAAACCTGTCTGATGCATGCTTCAAGGTCATCATTATACGAATAGTAGTGGGCATCACTGTCAGGTTGAGGATAGAGTTTAACTCCCCATTCTTCGCCTGATTCTGTGGGATCGAACCGGATTAAGAATCGACTATCGGTGTCTTCAGCCAACTTTACTAATTTATCTAAGCACTCCATTACTTACTCCTAATGTGGCAGGAACATCGGGACTCGAACCCAAACTACCAGGATCAAAGCCTGGTGTGCTAACCATTACACAATATTCCAATTAATTCAATTTCGTATCGATATCGGCTTGTACCCAGGCATTAGATGCTTGAATTTAAATTCATCGCTCGATACATGCGTGCGTGGGTCTTCAATATTGTAAATCCAAAGTGGTTCACGGGGTTTCATGCCGCAACATTCTAAATACTTCTGAGAGCCAGCGACTAGGATTGAAATATCTGCTTCAATCGATTGCTGTTCTTCCTCGGAGATTATCACTACAGGCGGTAATTTCTTGCCGTTCTTGTCAAGCGTAGGATATGTGTCCTTCAGATACTCGCCTAGAATCTGCACTTGATCGTAAAAGTTTCGCCAGGTTCGCGGATTAAATCCTTCTATCATAAATCTTCCTTAAATTGTATGGTCTCGGTAGCACGGCTCGAACGTGCGACCCCCTGCTCCCAAAGCAGGTGCGCTACCACTGCGCTATACCGAGTGGTGCTACAGGAAAGAATCGAACTCTCAACCTTCCGCTTACAGGGCGGTTGCACTGCCAATTGTGCTACTGTAGCTTGGCTCCAGGGGAAGGATTCGAACCCTCGACATAAAAGTTAACAGCTTTCCGTTCTGCCACTGAACTACCCTGAAATTGACACGGGGTGGTATCGAACCACCGACCTACGCATTATGAGTGCTTTGCTCTAACCAACTGAGCTACCGTGCCAATCTCAGTATATTCAAATACGGTTTAATTTACTACTCATTGATTATGTACTTATAGCGCATACCACGATGCAGAGTTGCCGTTAGAATAAGTCCTTCGGGGTTCATGAATCCTGGGGCAGCGATAGAGCCTAAGCGATTTATTCTTTCAAGTGCCTTTGCAAGATTACTCTCAATTACGGGTACTGTACTGACGCACTCAGGGATATCATCATGGAACACATTGAAGAGGCTGAATCTACGCTCTTTTAGTCCGTAGTTGCGCTGGATTCCTTTTCCCCACCATTCCCCGAAGTGATGCCCCACTCCCAGTCGGAGCAAGTCTGCTTTATTTCCTGCAACCCACTTGCAGAATCCATGATTATCACCTGCGGATGTTTCATCGAGAATACGAGTGCGAGACTGAGCAAATATGTCACCCATGTCAGTAATAATAATACATCCGTTCGTGCCGTCAATTTTCTCTGTAATAACATACGATTCATTGCCCCATCTCGGTATCTTCGGCCATCCTTTGAATTCCGGTTTCATACTCTAGCATCCTTATTTTAAATTTAATGTCCATCGTCGAGCAATTAATTTCCCTTATGTCCTTCCTAATACCCATGCAAATATTTACCATTCCAATTATAGCTATAGAATTGAAAATGACTGAGAAGCATAATAGTCCGTGTTCAATAGTCATATCTTATGCACCAGAGACACAGGCTTGCGTTCAGCCTGAGCTGGGTCAAATCCCGATAACAGTATCTCTAGTTCCTCAGCTGTAATGTTCTCGACTTCGTGAAGCATGTCCTTAATTTTGAACTTACATTTATCAAGTCGCTTATAGTAAAGCACGAAGCCGTTCCTGTCCCAGAAGAGGCATTTAATCTTGTCGCGGTTCTTGTTATAGAATACGTATATTGAGCCATCATGAAGGTGTGTATTCTGTTCGCGCTGAATGAAACTTGATAGCCCATCGATGGACATCCTAAAGTCGATTGGCTTAGATGCAATATATCTATTTCTGTTCTCGTACGGAATCAGCATTATAAATCCTTTAATAGTTCGATAATTTTAATTAACTTTTCACTGCTAATCTCTGGTGATACGACTACTTTTACTCCGATTGAGATATTCAGTTCGATGTCATTGCGCTTAACAAGCAGTTCAGATGTAGGTTCTTGGTATTCAGGTCTCGGCACCTGAAAGAAGTCCATAGGTTTCTCTATTAGATTAGAACTAGTCCCGTACTTGAGCTTTAATCTTTCGATTCGCTCTAGTGTGTTCAGGTGATATACCATACTACGCAAGTCGCCCGCTGGAACATCATTATTTACGGCACAGACGCGAATACCATTTGTCTCCTTGGTATATAATTCAGCAATTGGCAGTAATTTTGCATAGTAAACTGGATCTGAATAGAACTTATATTCGATTCGGTATCGCGCGTTCCAAAAATTTTTAGGAGACACTCCATTATCAGCACAGAACATAGCAATAGTGCCGCCATAGGTTCTGTGCTTTTCTAAAAGAATGTACCATTTCCAGAGTTCTTTGTCTGGTATAGGTGGTTGACTCATAATGTCATTGTCCTCAAAAATGCTTCCCCTTTGCTTATTAGCTCACCAAGTGTGTCAGCCGATAAATCTACGCCCCTGTCGTAAGATGACATTCTTCCGTAAAACTTTGTGCCAAATTCGTTCGTCCACAGAGCTACATCTACAGTAGGATATTTCTTAGTCCAGTAGTTCTTTATATTCTGTAACTCGGCCACTTCCATCTGTGTGCTCCTATTGTTAGAGTTAATTAAACCACGGATTAAGAGAGAGAGTCAAATTTTAATAGACCTATTGCAGTGATTGACGGTCGTTAGTGTGTGATATTCCGTGCCGTCCTTGAACTATTAGGTTAATGTGGGACTTTCACCCACTTCGATCCCTAATACTGCCGACCCTTGCAGAGCACTTACATAAGATTTATATCCCTAAAGTGGGAACACTTAAACGATATGGCGCGGTGCTATCGCCTCTCAACCATTCACCATGGCTGATTGAGTTCTTATTCTGGCGTAGGATAATCTGGAAGCTCCATCCAGTGTGTAATCGCAACAAGTTCATCATTCAATGGAATTGAAGAATAGACCATGCAGGAGTGCCACCATACGCCTTTATTGTCGATATGACCCAC
Source organism: Candidatus Acidiferrales bacterium (assembly GCA_963790355.1). Lineage (GTDB taxonomy): Bacteria > Acidobacteriota > Terriglobia > Acidiferrales > UBA7541 > Acidiferrum. The sequence goes on along the minus strand of CAWBOF010000004.1, from coordinate 1,123,836 downwards.
CATTATCTCTCTATTCCTGCCATCTTCAACCGTTGCGAAGAACATTACTTCATGGTAGCTAGGAGGTAGCTTCTCGTTTACACTCGTCCAGTTCAAATTCATTCATCCGCAGTTTAAATTCAAGGTCGATTAACTTCATTTCTAGGAATTGAGTTCTGCGCATTAATTTATAGTGTGATGCTATAAGCCACCACCATAGACCAAGCCAGATTGACACGCAGATTGGTAATATAATTATAGGGTAGTTCAAATTGTTATTTCCTCACGGGACTCATTCTTGCACTTCATAATTTTATCCACGAAGTGCTTGAGATTATCGAAGTGTTCCCGTTCTAAGTAAATTTTATGATCACATTCTGAATCTAAATGGCTTCCTGTTCGAAGTATTAGCGAAAAGCCATCATATTCAACGTATACACCGTCACCTAGATACTCGTGGTTAAACCGTTCTTCTGGACTCATCGACCAGACCCCTGACCACAAATCATCACCTTAAGTTGCTCCTTCATGTGCCCGAGATTATGCTGAACTTGAAGTAATGGTTTCATCATAAAGTACCATCGGCCAATCTGATAACAGATGTGATCTGTCTGCTTTGAAGTGAATGGCGCGTAATGCTGCACCTCACGCTGCGCTTCACTTAGACATTCTGTCAATACATCGATCAGTATCGTAGGACTGTCTCCCTGAATATTTCCATCCTTTGCCGCATAAATTGCAGTAAATTCGTACATTATCCTCTCGATTTTCTGCTTGAGCATAGTGCGTAAAAATTGATTTTCAGAAGGAATTTCCTGACATTCATCTGCCTCGAATCTAACGCGAAATTCTGGATGTTGCTTCTCTGTGTTCTCATTAGCATCATTAAGTAATTTTGTAAGCTCAGCATTGTCGTTTTCAGACCTATTTCTAGCCATCAATTTACCAATTCTGTATAAAGCGTATAAATGTTCACTCATTATAGTTTTCCTCTTGTGCTTGCATCATATTGGATTTCTATCAATCTGTGTATCAAGTATTCTCGATTCATCAACCCTCCTCTCTAGTTCTTCCCAATCTGAATCCTCCATGATTCCTGGGTGAGTATATCCAGCGAACACCATGTCACCGCACTCTGGGCAATGGAACATGCCAAGTGCACCGTGAGCTGTAAATGGGTCGAATTTACAGTTAGAAGGTTTCATCATTTAGCCAAATTTAGAAAGCAATATAGCGCAGTGTGACCAACTTTCTTGCAGTCATTGTAGCGATACATCTCGATGAAGATTCCGCTAATGGTTATGATTAAAATTAGGGCACTATATCCTGTGATTTTCAGCATCCATTACCCCATTGACTGGCCATTGCTTCCGCTATACCGCTATAGGTAATACTTCTCAGCTTCCATCTATCCTTTGACGGTGGAAGCATATGTACTCTAGCTACTCTTCCCTCGACAATATTAGTCGGCAGTAATAGTGGTAAATTCTTTAGCCATAAGCAGGTAGCTTTGGTTTCCCCATGACCATATTGCCATGGGTGAATTATCTGGTCTGGTTTCCTATAATGCGTTGACATAATAGAAATTGGATTTTCAACACAAATTTTATGTATATCAGCTGATACTATTCTCTTGAAGAACAATATAGCTTCTTTCTGTACTTCCTTTTTGTGCTCGAACCATCGCGCTCCACTCACAGCTAAATGTGTACAGGGAGGATGTGCAATCATTAAATCCCAGTTCCTTTCCAATATATTTAAAACGTCATCCTGTATGTGGTACTTACTGTTATCCATAGATTCCAACAAATCACACGACCAAGTATCGTGACCTTTAGCTCTAAATGTCTCGCGTACTACCCCACTAAATTCACAGGCTATCAGAATCTTCATTCAATATCCTTGAGTTCTTTAAATTGCTGATTTTCAACATCTATCATCCCCTTGATTATCATTCTGATACATTTGGCTTCATGAATACGGGCGTAAATTATACCGACGACATCGAACGAAGATTGTTGATATTCTTCCTTGTGCTGCTCTGTAAGATAGCTTATTCTCTGCTCTATGGCTGCTAGGATTGCTTTAGGTAGGTCGCTCATCGTTTCTCCTGGCACTTGTGACAGGCAAGGTATGGGCTATACTCAATTTCAAATTCGTGTTCGCAGTTATTCTTTATCATATCCTGGATTTTATCCCGCAGTTCGAAATACATAGGGGAAATTGTCAGTATTCCTTGCATCGTAGTGCGCTGAATTACAATATTCATTTCGAGAAGAATTAATGCGAGTTCGTCTAAGGTAAAATCATTCATGAATTTTATCAATCCTCATAGTCCAATCTTAAAAGTCCAATGCCCATATCCCATAGGAACATCCTCTAGTACATTATCATTCCGAACAAGGTACATAAATTTACTACTGCACCTTTTACACAATAGCCAATTATGTAGGCCGTGTTTAATTCTAAATACAGTATCAATATCTTTACTTTCACATTTTACACAGTGATAAATTCCGGTAGCTTTCGAAAGTACTTCATGAAAATTTTCAAATGTTAATTTCTCGGGTTCATATATTGTTTCAAAAGTCATTAAACCAGAATCATTCATCCAAGCACCCATTCTTAACCCACTCTACGGCCTTAGCATGACCCTCTTCAGCTTCTTGCCAGGTGGTGTGGCGAGTGCAGTAGATATCACGTCTAATCTCATCAGTCCTAGTATCGAAAACCATGGTTTCGAAGAGAATTGGTGCGCCAAGACTATGTGAGTGATCAAGTCCTAGCCAGATAGTAGAAACATCTTTGTCACCGATAGTTTCAAATCCAATCCTAATGGTTACTCCATTGACTTGATCAGACCATTCTCTGAGTGTGCAGGGATAGTAGGTATGGTCATCATTTAACAAATAGTACATAATTCCTCCATTAATTATTTAATCTTGTGCACTGTTAATCGTATAGCGTATATACCACTTTTGCGTATCATGCCGTCACAATTTTCCGCTAATTTTTCTATCACTGGGATAAGATCATCAGTAGTCATGGCTTGCTGACTACAGAAGAATTGATGAGTAACGCCTAGTCCCGTCTCGTAGGCGACTATCAATTCTGGCTTCAGCTCGTAATTTTCGAGCTCGGATTGGATTTTAGCAATTAAGGGAGTGTACATGCTCTTAGGCCAATTACTTGCATAGAAATCTGCTTCGACACACTCATGGAGCAATTCTAGTTCTTCCTTCGTGAATTCCATTATGCCTTAACCTTACTAGAACTGTAGGTTATCTGTATATTCCGAGTCATGTAGAAGTCTTTCTCACAGCTATGGCACGATACTACACCAGATTCTGGAAAATCCCATGACTCGTCGTGCTCGTGGTCGCAATGAGGGCATTCAACATCATCTTTGTGCCTCTTCTCGCTGTATTCAATCCCCATCACTTTACCTTAAAACTTAAACTCTGGTTGAATTATATCGCATGGAAATAGAATTTGCTATAGTTGGAGGTTAATTAGACGAGGGATTGACATGGATGAAGTATTGAGTGATTTGGATATACTGAGGGAGTTTCTACATGGTGCGCATTTAGCTACCACCGATGATAATGCTGGTGTAGTGCTCCATCTAGCTTGCCACAAGGTTGACGCTATTATTAATTACATTAAGATTAACGTAATGAGAAGTTAATATGAACTACGAGAAGAAGCGTATGCGCCAGAATGGTCGGCAGACTAGGAAGGGATGTGGTCTCACGTATCAAATCCGAATTGATGAGACTGGCAGGGTATTTTCTAAGCTGCGGCATGTAGCTTCTGGAGTTACTGATAAGGCGTTCTGGGATAAGAGGTATGCTCGGATGCATGGAGAGATTGACAGGATGATTAAGGATGGCTTGCTTCCGAAGATTAGCTTTGACACTGAGGCTAAATATCAATGCTAATCTGTACAGCATGCTCTGGGTACATGAATCCTATAAGATACGGGTATGTGCGCACTTCGTTGAAAGTTTTGACATACATCTTCAATTGCTCTAGTTCTTCGCGTATTAACTGGAGTTGTACTTCGATTGGAATATATATCATCGAAACGCCCCGCACAACTTGCAGATAGCTAGTCGAGCTTCTGGTAAGTGGATTTTATCTGGCATTGCTGGCTCCCAGTGGTGAATGCATGGAGTCTCTGGAATTAGAGCGAGGATGGTCTGCATTGCAGCATTGAATCCAGAATTATAAAATCTTAATCGCAGAAAGGTATTGTATCCTACCTCTGTCAACTTTGGCTGTATTTTCTTATCCAGATAAATATCGTAATGCTCAGTTTCCTTAATGTGTTCTTCAATAACCGTTCTCAAGAAATCCAGCGTCATAATCCCTCCATCCCAATCTGCTCAGTGTAAATCGTTTTACTGAGTTCAGCAATACGATACTTATCCCCAATTTCAGTGGATAAATGGTGGAATAAGTACTGCACAGACTCTGGATTAAATGTTATTCCCAAATTGGTCACACGCAATTCATGTGTCTACTGACAGGGTAAAAGTGCGAGTAAGTAGATGAATGTATTGTCGTAATTCGGGTCTTACACAGGTTTTGGCCTCAGTAATAGTAATAATAATATATATATTTAATTTATTATTATTATAGCCAGACAAATGGTTTTCCTGCTTTCTCGCAATATTTCCGATATCGTTCACGCTGAGCTGCTTTAATCGTAATTGTGTATCGCCATTGCTTGCTCATGTTAATTGCCCAGCGATAGAGTCGTAAGCTCTTGTACTCTTGTGCGTGCTCTAATATTTCCGAATATAGATATCCGAGATGATATGTGCCGCATTCCGTGATAAGCCATTTCGCTGGCATACGGCAGTGAATACAGGTTCTAATTTCTTCAGCATTACCGTCCCAGACTCCGAAGGCGTAGTGATAGGATTCCTTGACTTCTATAGTCCTTGTGCACTCGTAGCACCTGTGACGTTTACGTGCTGACTTAATGATTTTTTCTCGCCATACGTCGGGAATATCTAGGTCGTCTACATTACACATTTAAAATTTTCTCCTCATATTCTTTCGCAAGTTCGGTTAATTTTGATAGAAATTTTCCTGATTCAGATTCTGGGTCTGGGTCTTCCTCTATTAACCTGCCGATTATGTACATCACGAGATCGTAATTATCTTCTGTAAGCATTTGAAATTTTCCCGGGAAATTATTTAGGGTAATGGTATAGCAATTCGAGGATGTGCTCTATATGGTGTAATTTTCAATTATTGGGGAATTATAATGCCAGAGATAATAAATTTACATGGGAGTGGGGTAACTTGCGAATGCGGAGAATGCGGGCTCGAAAATTTTTATTTTATTCGGGCTGAGGATAAATTAGTAATTATTTGCCAGAATTGTAAATTTGCAATCGGTGAGATGTATCCTTATGAAGATGATGTATAATTTTTAAGCATAGGTTGGGAACCGGCTTGTGAGTTTAAATTTTATGGAATTTGGGTGGGTAATTTATAGAGGAGTGTGATTAATTAATATATTTGGTTAAAATTTATACTAGTATGTGAAATATGGTCTGATAGTGGGGGAGAAGGCAGTATATGTATAAATTTTATACTTGTATGTGGAAAGTTGTCTGGTATGGAGAGAGTATGGGCTCCAGCTGCTTAGAAGGGGTAGGCTTATAGCGGGGTATACCCCCTTAGATTCCTATGACAAGGTTGCCCATAGGCTAGGCATGGAGCGCGAAGGACTGGCTGCGTTGTATCGCTTAGCTTCGATAAGCAATGAGTGAATGATATCCTATCTTAATACTTATGTCAACCGTGGTTTAATAATAATTATTGCTTTGAAACTATTGCTTGATTAACACCTATCGCTACACGTCCTTATAGTATTACATCCATTATTATATATGACGTTGATTGACATGTGCAGCGTACGTGTTGTAAGATGCATGTTCTTAATCAATAGAGGACAAATAATGCACATAGGGTATAAGAGAGTAAGTACAGTTGACCAGACTACTGCGAGGCAGCTTGTAGGGATTGAATTAGAGCGTGTATATGAAGACAAAGCATCTGGAGCAACTAAGGATAGGCCAGAACTAAAACGTTGCTTAGATGCGCTCAGGGAAGGCGATACGCTACACATTCACACCGTAGATAGACTATCAAGATCGATGCGTGACCTATTAGATATAGTTGATACCATCTTAACGGCCAAAGCTAATCTTATTATATATAGCCCTAGATTAGAGTTTCGTTCCGATCACGAAGATTTTCTTCAAACCTTTCAACTTAAACTATTCGGTATCATAAGTGAGTTAGAGAGATCAATGAGTCGACAAAGACAGACTGAAGGAATAGCCCAGGCAAAGTTAAACGGGACTAAAACAGGACGCCCCTTCGGCAATCAACCACTAGACATGACTAGGCGTAACGAGGCAATAGAACTATGTAAACAGGGACTAAACATATCTCAAATTGCAAAGCACATGAAATTATCCCGCCCCAGTATTTCCAAACTCTTATCCTAAGACTCACGAGCGATCAGTATATTAACTCCTGATCGCACAACATCAATAATCTTTGTCAAATTTCTGTTCAAGTTCAGCAATTTTTGCCTTCAATTCCTTAGTATCATCAGCAGATACAGTCTCCACAACCTGCTTTTCAACCCAACCGAACTTTGCGCCCTGGGTTTTAAGATAGAGTGCCTGTGCTTTAGCATCCCCGTTCATAGCTTGCATTGCGACTACATTCCCGATTCTATTCACAGCCTCAGCCTGGGAGCAGCTCAACTCGTAGTCATAGTGCTTAGTTAAAGTTTCATCATCAATCTTAATAATCTTTGCGATAAGATATTTAGGAATTCCAGCTACTGCTAAATCCTTGACCCTGGTTCGCTGTTCATCAGTGGGGCGGTGTGTATTATCGTATAGTGTCATGATTAAGTATCCTTACTTTGCGATTGACGTTTTGCGCTTATAGATTGTCTTCTTAATGTCGAGCTTCATAGTATCATCCGGCTTAATAGCAGGAGGGCAAGCTTTATCCGCGATATCATTCAAAATTTTCATATTAGCTTGGTTGAACCTATCGACCTGGATTTGAGTTTCTGCGCGATCAATCACAATTTCATTAACTGCCCGCTTAGTACTCTTAATCACGTCAGCATCAGACACACTAGCAATTACTGGAGCCTTAGCAATCTCAAGTACAGTACCCTTTCCGCTGCAAAGATTGCAATCACCTATCATCCCACCCAGTTTAGGAACTTGCTTTGCTCCCCGACAACTAGGGCAACGTACTTCACTCATGTCTATATCCTTATAGTGTAATAATTGCACTACTATAGCAGCAATCACGTTAAAGTTAAAATAATTGCAAAATTAGTACGATAGGGGTTGACAGTTAAACCTGGGTTTAATATACTAGCTGCATATTAACGAGAGAGGAAAACGAAATGAACGCATGTGAACAAATAATTGAAAACGAAGGTCGGTCACTATATTTGATAGCCGATTTATTAGCTGATAATAAGAAAGATAAAAGAGAGATAATAGAACAAATAGTTGATAAGGCATTGAAACATTTATATGCGCATGGGGAATAAATAATGAAGCCAGTTTACAAGCCAGCCGATATAGATAACTTCAAAATATCGGCTGAACAGAAAAAATATATTCTCGAAAATAGTTTTAATGAGCGGCAATTGAAAGCGCACTTGAATAAGCTTAAGCGTGACTATTACAAGACTTGTACACCAATCGGTTATATATAAATTTATGAGGACAATCACAATGAGAGACATATACAAGAATTATCACACAGAAGTAATGGAGGGTTTCACGGTCGAGCTGAGATTTGAAGATGAATGCCTAAGACCAGAAGAAATAATGGATGATCGTCAGGATATCGAAGAAATATACAAAGGCGATCTGACTTGGCTAATGGCAGTAGTTGAAGTATCAAAGTGCGGTATCGAATTGGGTAGTGCAGTTATGGGCGGTATAACTTATCACTGGAATGACTTAGAAAACTTTATCAAAGATAGATTCTATGACATGGCGCATGATGCAATTACAGAAGCAAAGAGCAAACTCATAGAATTACAGGCAGCTTAAATTTAACCAGTGAGGACAATCACAATGAAAACACTAGCAGCACTTAAGCGTGAAGCAACAAACTTTAAATGGTCAATGTTTAACACCAATTCATTCTTTTTCCCTAACGGTATTCCTGATGATTTAAAGGCTTATCGTAATGTAACCAGGGTACAAGCAGATAGAATAGCTTTTGAAACTATCAGGGATGGGCAAACTACCGAATCATGGGCAAGTTTCCCTAAGGCTAAGCAAGTAGAAATTACAGAAGATAATATTTTCAATCAATCATACTTTGTAAAATTTACACAGGATAGCGGTACATTTTTCACTTATCACTTAATTGCAGCGTAACGGGGACAATCAAATGAAAACTATCAGGGAAAACGAAAGATATATATTAATCGAAACACGTGAGATGCACTATTCGGGAAACTATCAGCTCCTTGAGATAGAAAAGGACTATCCAAGAGGTCGCTGTTGTGGCGAATATTTTAATAAAAGAGACGCTATAGCAGATTTTAATGATCTATCTAAAGGGATAAAACATAAATATAGAGGGATTTAATGAAGTATTTAACATAACGAGGAAAGCAATATGAATCTTTTAAGACAAAATGGTCAATATGAATTATGGGATATTACTGGCAGATTAAGCAGTGAACGTAAATATGAGTTAAGCAAGCTACAGGAAAATGATCCTACTGGCCTCTTAATATCTGAATATAGCGACGAACAGGAAGCGATAAAAGGCTTCAATACCACTGCTAAGATTCACGCAATGGAAGATATAAAAATTGTAGATTATGGTTTCGGTGATGGCTTCGTCTGGCTTGAACTAAAGGTTGGCGACAAGACAGCAACATTACAAGCGTGCCAGGTTCAATCGAAAGTTACGAAATATGATCCTGCTAAGGGGACTGAGAGGGGCTGCGATCGCAATCCAATTTACACTAAAAAGATTGATAGCGAGGACGATGGTATGAATGATGGAATGTGCGCAGATGCCAATCGCGATATGTTCGAAAGGTTTGGGATTTATGACTGTAGAAAGTTTCTATACCAGCATGCTCGTAAACTCATGGGTATAAAAATCGTTTAAATTTAACATTGAGGACAATCACATGAATTTAACAGAAATTAAGAAAATCAAGAAATTTTGCGACTCCCTGGACTCAATGCCTGATTATCGCGTAGTAGTCAGCGAGTTAACACGTGGTTGCGAGGATTTTGAAGTCGATAATGTCCGCTTTATAGCTGATGATAAAATCAGAGAGATACTTGAGGATGAACTTTGTGGTGACAGCTACGTGCTGGGAAGCTTTTCATCCTGGGCTATAGCAGATGCAACAGGATGGCCAGAATTCTTAATCAAGGCTGCTCAAGATAGGGAACAGTATGAGGCAATAGGTGAAGCAATGATGGGTGAGCACATAGCGGACTTAGCAAGTATATACGTGTCTAATGACGGCTACGGGCATCACTTTAATCGCCATGATGGCACTGAGGAGGAAATTAAGGTTAATGGCGTAGATTACTACGTGTTTGACAATCGATAGAGGTAAATTATGAAATTTTCAATAAATCAAGAGGTGTTTCTAATTAATTCTCGTAGCGGACAAATTTTAATCAATCGCATGGTGATAGATAGAATTCAGCTTAATTCGGGAAACATTTACTACAGCGGCATAACAGAAGATGTTGACAGCGATCGAGAAACAGCAATAGAGGATAGGCTATTTCCGTCTTTCGATGCCGCGATGCAAGGAATTAACTCACAGCTTATAATTTTAAGGGGACAACATGACAAATGAGCAATACTTAGATCACGAAATTCGCATCAGAATGCTGGAGAAAACGAACCAGCAGCTGATTATCCGCATGAATGCCCTGCTTACAGTCGCAGTATCAGGGTTTCTATTTCCAGCAGTTTTAAAATATTTAGGATTTTAATGACTACAGAAACTTTAAAGAAAGTCGGGGACACAATCCGCGCTAATCGCAAAGAGCTGGGCATGTCCCAGCGGAAATTTGCCGATCATTCCAGTTTTACCCTGAGTTTCATCAGCAGCTTAGAGCGAGGTTTGCGTAACCCATCACTTTTGACGATAATCAGACTGGCGGAGGCGTTCAATATGCCCGTTAGCAAACTTTTAGAGGGCTTTTAATGACAAGGGATAAGGCAAGAATACAGGCACATGCGGTTATTTCTAACTTCATTGATAAAACACAGAACACGGATGATTACTTTGCAGACACCACAAAATCTATAATGGCACAGTATTTATCGCAATTGAGCGACATGCTGGAGCGAACACCGGAGGGCACTTCTTACTATCCATCCGAAGTTATAGGAATGCACATTAATTCACTTACGCAGTGTATCCAGGATTTATAGAATTGCTTAGAAATTATACTTAGAGAATCTCAACAGGGAAATAATAACACACACTAGGGAGCTACACATGAGTTCACAGGAACGTACAATAATCGGGGCATGTGACTATTCGCTAGCCTTTCTAAGCAATATTAAGTCAACATTAATGGATCATGGACATCCTAAAAGGGAAATAAACTGGGCTATTGGCTCCCCGATCATTGTACTTTCCGCGCATCTCTTGCGATTGTGCCATGACCGATTTATGGAATCAGTGAGGAGTGACGACGGCAATGCTATCTCAGATATCCGTCACATTCAGCAGAAATTTAACGAATTTATTGACGCTATGGTGAATAATGATTGATTTAAATATCGAATATCTGGATTTACTTAAGCGGCAGGTTGACGAGGAAATTCAACACCTGCTGAATAGGGGTCATGCTGAGGTACACAATGCGCATCCGTGTATATTCTGTGCTCCACTAAGCAATAATATGCAATATCGCTGTAATAGGCTGAAGGAGCTGAGGGAGTTTCACTCAATTATTACACAGCATCAATCACGCCAGTTTAGGCAACCAGCATTGCATAATGCACATAAGTCTGAAATTAATCCTACCGTAACCAATTTTCCACTACTCTATCCACCACTTTAGCCTATACCCTTAAAACCTCCATATGCGCGTTTTAAGGGTATGTAAATTTTACCCCTAGCAAACCCATTACCCAGAGATTATCTCTCAACCAGTCGAAGATTTGACGCATAGGATTTAAAATCCATCCGGTACATTCGCTCTCGAAGCAGAAAATGGTCGCTCCCACTTCGAAAACATGCCATCTTTGAATTTTAATTTTAAATTAAACATTCCAGCATTGCCGCGATTCTTTCTGCAAGATATGTGGAACTGATCGCGCCATTCGGGGTCTTCACTGTCAGCTTGTGGCTGGTCAATTCCTAACCACCAGCTGGACGAATGAACTGAACCCATGGATTCTGCGGAATCACTGGTAACGGGACAGCGTTGGCCGATAGGTCGAGTTTTAAATTCGCGATTAACCTGAATTAGAGCAATTACAACGCAATTTAGTTCGAGAGAGAGTGCAGCCAGTCGCTTGGCAATGTCACTTTGTTCGAGATCGTTGCGTTCTGCACGTGACTTACTGCGAATCAAGCCCAGGTAGTCAACGACAATTACAGCAATCGGCTTGCGAATAGATGCTAATCGCGATTCAGTCTCAATTTCCTCGATCGTGATTAGGGGCTCAGATATCAGCGATACATTCTTAGGCAATAGTCGTGCAATCCCGTTGATAATGCGCTCTCTCCGTGACTCACCCTTGACGCCCAGGAGTGTAGCGTGTCGTTCCATCATGACTCGTTCGTGCATCTCCAGGTTAAAGTACAAAGTCTGCTTACCTGGGACAGAGTCGATAATTTTATCCATGAGATACAGGCCGAAAAAGGTTTTACCGTGGCCACTGCGTCCGGCAATAGTGATTAATGCGCGATTAGGAACTGGAGGAAAGTTTGGAATATCAACTTGAATTTCCGAATCATCCTGCGCCTGTTCAATCAGGAATTCATCAGCAATTGTCTCGTAGCTGCGAAGATAATTCTTGCGGGATGTTCTCATAGATTTATTAATCTCCTGTAGTTTCTCGCTGATTCGAACGAGCGAACTTTCTGGGGTTAATGCCTCCATGCCTCGATTTACTGCGTCCACTAAAATTTTTAACTGTGTTCGTAAAGCGCGATATGCAAGTAATCCGTCAACGTCATGCTCAAGACAATTTGTTGAGATGTACTGGTCTAAGCGCATGTCACAGACGAGAGTATACAAGCTGTCTGGCACAATAGTAACAAACTCGACAAAATTAAAATCACTTTGCTCGTTAAAGAGGTTGAGAATGATCTCGAATATATGGCGATTATCAGCGTTGTGGAAGCAGTCTTTATCGAGCTTCAGTAGGGCTTGCTGCACTCGTAAGTCACGATGATTGCCGATGTGTATCAGTGCTGATATACAACGAAATTCCAGCTCTGTAGCGTGAGGGGGCTGTACATGCCGTAAGCTAGCTGACACTGAATTCTCCATTGACTATGCGCACGATGTTATTCTCGCGGGTTATGTTCCTGAGATTATTCTGCTTAATCTTTCCAGACTCAGTCGCATAAGGCTGTAAGAACCAAGGATACTTGGACTGGATGAAGGTGAGATAATCTTTAAACGACTCAAGGGTAAATTTATTGCCCTCTTTCTGGTACTTAGGCCAGTTCTTAATCATCGTATGAATTTGGCGCGTGAGATATTCGCCTACGACTTTGATTTTAGGGCTGTCGGGAAGAGTCTCGTGATACGTGCTAACAACTTTCTCAACATCACTAATAGTTATATTTATATAACTTCTTACTGAAGGTAGTTTCTTTGGTATCGTTCGGGTATTCTCGCCGGTGGCGACGGCGAAATCACCCGAAGGTTCTGAGTCTGGCATAGAGTCCGGTTTTGATAAAGTTATCCACAATGCAGGATAGTAATCAATTGCTTTATCCGTCAGTGTATACCAGCAAGTTCTATCATACTTTTTGAGGTTAAAATTATCGACAATAAGCAAACCATTTTTGACGCATTTTCTGACAATTCCGCGAATAGTATCTCTTGACCATCCGGGAAACATTACGTGTAAGCCGTCATAAGTATTATATGTCCAGTATCGACCGTCATGAAAATGTCGAGCACTCTTATTTGCAGCATTGAGTTTTATCCAGTAGGCGATTGTATCGAGGAAAACTGCGGTATTTAAGTCAAAATCTAGCCACATCTGTTCATTTACGTTTGCTATCATGTTATAATGCCCCTCAGATTGGATGTAATTTGATTGCCACCAAGTAATAAAATTACGTTAAGTCTTATGTTACGTTATACGGTTCAATGCGGTTAGCTTGGCGGCACTCGCATTGAAATTTTTCAGGGCAGGATGCCCGAATTCCCTATACTATCATCATTTTGGGAATAAATATCTTCTAATTCGCTGAAATCTGCGCGTATCTGTAATCTACCTACTAGCAGCCCAGCTTTAAAACCCCTGCGATAGTCCCGATTCTCATCTGTGGATATTTCGCTAGAGAATGCATTCCAAGCAGTCTCGATATCAGCTCCAAGTAGCGATTTAAATTCCTTCATAATATCCATCATTCACTCACCTTAGGATTTCTTCCTGGGTATGGGTCTTTCTCGTCCGGCATTAAATTACCGTCAGTAATATAGGCCAGTTTAAATTGCTGCTTCCAAGGTATATACCCCTTAGAACGCCACTTTGTCATGTTCTGTGGGGCGATACCTAAGGCTATACAAGCTTGATTCAAATTGCCGAAATGACGGACAACATCTTCGATTAACATTAAATTCTCCTACACATTATTACCCTAAGTATAAGTTAAACTACAGTTTAATTCCAGAATTTGATTTAAACGCTATTTTGGTCTAAAGTACACGCTTTCCAGGGAGGAAATTTATGTTAACGGATAAGCAGCGAGCACAGCGACATCTAGGCATCGGTGCCAGTGATACACCGATAATCATGGGATATTCCAGCTACAAGACGCCATATCAACTCTACTTGGAAAAGACAGGAATAATACTGCCAGATGATGACATTACGGAGCAGCAATACTGGGGTAATGCGCTAGAACCAATCATCATTAAGCGATTCAGTGAAGAGAATGACCTAGTAGTAACATTTCCAGACACTGTACACCATCCTAAATATCCATTCATGTTCGCGAATTTAGACGGCTATATCGCCTCACAAAACGCGATTATCGAAGTAAAGTCTGCAAACTCATTCCAGCGCAAAGAGTGGGATATGGCACTTACAGACGGCATTCCACTTGTCTATCTAATCCAGATTGCTAAGCAATGTCTGATTACGGATGCAAGCCGTGGTTACTGCGCTGTTCTAATCGGTGGCATGGAGTACAAGCAATTCATCTATGAGCGTGATGCATCCCTTGAAGAGCTAATCCTCAAGGCTGATATCGACTTCTGGGACTGCGTGACGAATCGCATTGAACCCGACCCGATTAATACCTCTGATTGCAGATTGAAATTTCCGAAGCCACATCCTGATAAAGTCAGTGAATCCACGTTTAAAACTACGCACGCACTGGAAGCGTTAGTCGATTATAAGGCGCAGATTAAAGCGTTACAGGAGAAAGAGGAATTTCAAAAGATGCAGCTAATGTCGCACATGGGTAATGCTGAGTATCTGATGGGAATCGATGGCGAATTGGTGGCGACGTGGAAAGCAACCAAGAAGGGAACTAGAGTTTTTAATATTAAGTGAGGGATCACATGAGAGACACAGAACTGGCAACGATTAAAGAGGAATCGCGACAACTCGATCACATGAAAACGTCACGACTAGATGACAGCTTATTCTCCAAAGAGCTAGCCCCGCACTACATGAAATTAGCAGGACAGCTGGCATCATCCGAATTAGTGCCCAAATCCTTCCGTGGTAAGCCGCAAGACTTATTCATCTGCTGGGCTATGGGTTATCAAGTTGGACTTACTCCTGAGCAGTCTATGCAGTGTATCGCGGTCATTAACGGCAAACCTGCGATGTGGGGCGATGATATGCTCGCACTCTGTATGACCCATAAGGACTTTATGGACATCGAGGAAGAACCGATACTGAAGGATGGTGCAATCATCGGCTACACATGCACAGTAACACGCAAAGGGCGACACCCTAAGTCAAATCCTTTCACCCTCGATATGGCCAAGAGAGCAGGTCTTCTTGCCAAGGGGGGCGTATGGGCTCAGTACCCCGAAAGGATGCTTAAATTACGTGCCAGAGGATTCACTCTGAGAGATGCGTTTCCTGATGCACTGAAGGGTATTAAATCCAGAGAGGAAGTTGAAGACTATATCGATGCAGAATACAAGATAACTGAAAGTTCTGGCTCTCGGACTGAGCAGCTGAAGAAGGACTATCTCACTAAGACAGGAAAATTGAATGATAAGAGAACTGAGAAATCGGTGGCTGATGTGGAGAATATCGCGGTTGCAGAAGAGGTTGTTACAGAGGAAGTCCCTGTTCAGGTCGCGAATAATTCAGAGGAAATTGCTCACTTGTATTCTGAAGTTAGACGAATCCTCGCAGAAAGAGGAATTGCTAATGAGGGACTGGCGAAATTATTAAAGTACTATGAAGTGGATAGTCTGGAAGAATTGGATATAGAAAAATGCAAGAACTTTATTCATCGATATGGTAAATAGGAATACATAATGATTAATCAGGGAACTATTCTAGGTCGGGTTGGTAAGATTAATGTCACGACTACTAGTGGCGGCATGAAAATTGCTAATATCAGCATGGTTACGTCGAAGAAAGTTACTCGCAATGGCCAGAAGGAAGAGAAAGTAACCTGGCACAATGTTACTGCATTTAATAAGATTGCTGAGATTTCCGAGAGCTATGTTTCGGTTGGCGATTTGCTTTACGTACAGGGTGAGATGGAAAATCAGAAATGGACTGATAAGGATGGTATCGAGAAGACTAAATACTTCTTAATAGTGCATGATTTAAAGTTAATGCCGAAGTCTAAAGAGCATAAAGCCGCTCCTAAAGAGGAGTTAATCGACCAAGCGTTCGACGATAATGTTCCCTGGTAAAGCGATATAATGCTTCATGGTGTTGATAACCTGCTCAGCACCATAGCACACTCGCGCCATGTACCCAGCTTCATTCATACGCTCTATAAAGGCCAGCTGCTCAGGGGTCGGTTTACCCTTCATAGACTTAACTTCGATGAATAGGCCATGGAAGCCACCATTAGGCCACGCCATGAAGAGATCGCTCGCACCCTTAAGTGTACCCATACGCTTCATTATGTAGCCAGCAAAGTGAGTGGATTTGCGCTCATTGCCTATGTGCAGGGTATTCTGCGCGATTCGAGGATGTTGAAGTCTCAACCAGTCCATGGCAGCAATCTGCTCGTCTGATTCCGTGTGATTTCTTACCAGCTTGCTCTTATCATCCATCCCTTTTCAGCCCACTCCATGTGAGGATTCGCCCTGATAATATCTAAGTACCTATCCTTGGCACCTTTCCGTAATTGTTCTCGTAGCTTTTCACCGTCCAGTGAATTCGCTGCGCCAAATGTCATAACTCCTAATAGACCGTCGACAGGAATGGGTTTGCTCATGAGGCAATTTATCGCAACTTGTAGAAGCTTATGAGCCTCCATTGCGCCCATATTAACGGCCATATCGAAGACTTTCTCAATTACTATTAACTGCTCAAAGGCTGCGTAGCGATAACGATTCCACCAATATCTGCGATAAATTGCTATGGCATCGGGCTTAGTTAGATTTCTGATTGTTTCTGCTGTCGGATGGTCTTCGCTATCGTCTTGAAGCATGAAGCGCAGTGATATACCCCAGTTTGTAATGCCACCAGGATCACGGACGTCCTCAGTCAAGCCACCCTCATGCTCGAGGATAGAACTTACGCATGATTGAAATCGATTTTCTACGGTCATTATAGTCATTAAGCATCCTTACTCAGGTAGATGCTCATAGGAAAAAATTGAAGTTGATCGAGTGGACGTCTGATCAAGTTAAAAACCTATAAGCATCTGCCTCAATTTAGAGCGATAGCTTGATAATGGGACTGGTAATTGGGAGTAATCTTAGTCGAGATTCGGATTTTCTAGTGCCATCGCACATTAATCGGTCAGTCGATGAGTCAGATCTTCACTGTTATCACATTCGGAGTTCAGGTCAGTATATGAATCCCTTTTCAGGTGGGATTAATCTGGCTGGATTTGAACCAGCTACACCAAGCACCAAAAGCTTGTGCTCTACCAATTGAGCTACAGTTAAGATGCATGTTACAGACATGCTCTGGCAACGCAACAGTACTGCTGCTTTAGATTAAGGCTCTAAGCGGCCTTCCCCATTCCATCAAGCTATCTAAATTGGTTAAACCTTTGGAGCAACGTAATCAGTCATACACTCAGGACAATCAATATCGGCAGTCCAGTTAGTATGCTGTATTTTTCCGTCTATCAAACGTAATTGACGAGCATAGAAATCGTATTCAGCAGTAACTTGTGATGCATTCAGCTTAGGATAATTCGCATTGACATCCTCTAAGCCTTCAATAACTTTCACACGTTGACCACGAATCTCGTAGAATAATTGGTTATCTTTGAAATGACGCAGGATATTTAACTTCTCGTTCAATTCCTTTCTGCGCAATAGAGCTTCTGCTAACTTAACACTCATATAACATCCTTATTATAGTTAAGTAAGACGGCCTACCCAAGGAGAATTGAGGACAATCACAATTGGGGTTAAGTAAGCCATCTTAGAGTAGCTAGTCTACAGCAACTTCAACCGGGGTTTCAAGTTCTTTCTTTCGAGCTTCACTCTTCTGAGTTTCACTTACCTGCCAATCGATCTCAGCTTTATGGCCTTGTACGATGTATACACTGTTCGTAGCATTAGCCAGAGCCACTGCAAGTTCCTGTTGTCGTGCTAGTAATTGTTCTAAAGTCATATTTCTTCCTTAAATTATGTCGGTACTCTCAAAACTTGATAACTCAACACGGTAGCAGCTCCAGGGTCGCCAGACAGTAAGACAGTAAGTGTGTTAGCTGTAGGTGTCACCTTCTCAACAGTCACAGCATTAGTGGATGCCTGAATCTGGACGAAAGGTAAGTCCGTAGTCAAAACACCTGTCACTGTGGTTGCAATTGTAGCTGAGCCACCCGCATTGCTGATTGTGCCTGAGTATTTAACTATAGAGCTTGGAGTAAGTCCAGCAGCTAAGTTGACTAAATCTACGGAGCCCGCAGTTAAGGCCACCACACCAGCATTAGTGATTGTAGCAGCTCCACTCATGGCAACTGATGTAGCTATTCCAGAAGCATTTCCTACGAAGATATGAGCTGATGCCAAGGCGACAGTACCATTTACAGGCCCACTAAGTGACCAGTTAGGTGCAACGTGTAAAACTTGATACCAGGCTACAACTGGCGCAGCTGTCGGAGAACTCTGTGTCGATACAGCAGCCACACACGGTAATGAAAATTGTGTGCCCTCTGCTACAGCCTTATTCAGGTATCCGGTTGCAGTAATCGTAGCTATTGTGTCATTAGTGGCAATGTATGCGATGCTCGGCAATACTCCGACTAATCCGGTTTGACCTGGTTGAATGCTTAAAATGCTCATGTTCTCACCTTATCCTTAAGTTGAATTTATAAATCTTCTGATAATCTCTGTTCTATATCATCTATACATCCTACCCTGTAGCCACATTTAGTACATATTTGAATATACTTGGTGTGTATCAGATGTTCCTCGCACTCAGTACACATCTCTTTAATAAATTTATAGTCATGCTCATAGCAGCTGTAACATTTAAACCACGATTTAATCTTCTCTAGTAATTTAGTCACCACTTAACCTTACCTTCACTATTATGGCCTTTATTGTAGCACCAGCATTGTATCTTAACTAAATGATTTTAGGTTAAGTATGTGATGCTTTCTATAAGAATATATTCCTTATAATTTACAAAAAATACATTATCTAGTTTGTCGTAACTGTACAACTTCGACCGACTAATGTCACTTTAGCAGCAACTCCAGTGGCACTTGGCGCTGAAGATGAGCCACCACTCAAATTTACTGTGTGACTACTATATGCGGTTGTACCACCTGTCCCGTCTAACGCGGCTAGAGAAACTAAGATACCATCGACTGTTGGTTGGTCGAGTGACATTCCAGTCATAGTTACATCGCCTCCAACTTCAAGCAATCCACTCCCAAGAGAAAAATCCGTCATGTTCGGGGCGGTTAAAGTTATAGCACCGCCTATAGCCACGATTGCCGGGAAATCCAACTCGCCTAAAACTGCAAAATTAGCGATTAAATCGGTTGATACTATAGCTAGAGATGAAAAATCCACGCTATTCACACCAGCCGCAGTAACAGAAAGACTTCCTAAATTTACTAAACTGGGCGTGATAAAATTATTTAAAGCAACGTTAGCCGTAAAACTTATACTTCCGGCTATAGTAATCGCAGCAGACAAATTAAAATCTGTCGCTGTTGGCGGAGGTGTTGAAGTCCAAGAACCGCCTAAGTATTGTAATCCCGTTAAATTAATAGAACTAGCATTGCTGAAATCCGCGGATACAGAACCGCCAATAGAAATTACCCCGTTTAAGGGTACAGAAGTGCCCGAAGCAAAAGTAAGAGTACTTGGCAAACTCCCTGTCAAATTAGTTAAAGCAGGGAAAGATATCGAGGCCAAAGTAGAACCCATCGCGGACGGAAAATCGCCATCCCAGTTAACTAAATTATCACCCATCAAATTGTTAAGGAGAGGAAAATCATTCGCGCCTAATCCACCATCTAATTCTTGGATTCCTGATAAATCGAGAACTTCTAAAAATTGTTCTGAGCCAAATCCCTGCCATTTTCCAATTAAAATAGTTGAAGTAAATCCCGCAGCGGTTAACGAAGCACCTTGGATTAAAGAGAATAAATTACCCGGAAAAGAAGTACTATAATTTGCAGTTATATCAGGATTATTTACCGTGCTTGGTTGACTGAAAACGGGGCTTTCTGTTCCTGCAAAAGAACCTGAACCCGATTGACCTTGCAACGAGGTATTTGTTTGATTATTTATTGACATTTAGTAACCTCCAATTTACGCATAAGTCAGACCTTGCGAATAGGTTTGTGTAACTTTCCAAACATTATCAGTAGTAACGCATAATAAATACGCGCTATCTGTTCCTGCTTGACTCGTTATTGTTCCGCCAGCTGAGGTTATGGAAGAACCGCCTTGAATTGTTTGACTTCCATTTGCTTGAATAATCCATCCAGCGGCTCCAAGTCCTTCAACTGCGATAATTGAACCAATAGGAGCACTTACCGGAAGTGTAAAAGTAGTTTGTGCAGCGTTTTGAGAAATATAGCCATTGTTAATTGCGGCGGCTTGACTGGTTCCAGATATAACAGACCATTGAAAAGGTGAACCACCCGGGATATCACTAAGCCATGCCACTGTTCCACTTGAATCTTGCCACGTTGCAGTAACATTGTTAGCAGTGTTAGCCATAGCAAAGTTAGTTACATGCTGGGCATTCGTTCCAGAATAAAAGTTAAATGGAACAGAAGTATTTTGAGTAATAAACCCAACTCCTCCCGTTCCTTTTCCAGATAAAACTATTCCAAGATTGGTATCACCGCCAGCCGCTATTAATCCAGGAACTTGTCCCGTAATACTGTTTATAATACTTATATAATTAACCGCGCTAGGAACTCCTGTAAAACTAACAACAATATTGCCATACTGGTCTAATATCTCTCCACCAGTCAATGTAAGATTAGTAAAGTTTGGACTGTCAGCCGTTCCAAGCCCAAGATTATCTCTTGCACCTGAAGCTGTAGTGGCACCTGTACCACCCTGAGATATAGGCACAATTACACCAGGGGGTAACACTCCACTATATGTAAACCTAGTGTTAATTCCGCCTCGTAACCCGACAATTATATCGTTTACTTGCAGTGCACCACCCACTTGGAAGGTGCTAAATTTCTGATCGGGTACTAAAGCCATAACCACACTCCTTGTGATATTGGTCGCTTTCCTTAGTTAGCTGGCAAAGCGTAGAACATAACTGAGACATCTGTAGCAGCTACTGGCGAGAGGAAATGCAAGACATCTCCGGCCTTAACTTCCCGAGCGTAATCCTTATTCTGAATTATCAGATCGGAGTTAGTCGCAGCGAAAGAACTTCCTGCTGGTACTGCGGCTGTGGCATTATTCGCACACCATACTTCGCCTTCTCCTGTGGCATTGTAAATCTCCACGATAGCCAAGAATTTATTCACTGTATCGAGCGCAGCACCTAGACTTCCAATTAATGGCACAGTCAAAGCAGTACTCGTATTAGCCGATAATGTTGCACTGAATTTCACGTTAGTAAACTGTAGACCATAGCCATTGTACCCTGCTACGTCCTTCTGAATTTTGTACTGAATTATAGTTGCCATTATTTATCCTTAAATTTGATTACACTAATCCTAGTCGAGCATCAGCTGTAAACTGGAATGCTATGTTTGCGCTGTTAAAGGGATTGTCCTCACTGGCATTGTCTGCCCCTACCAAACCATCTACCGTCTTAGGTGTATAGCTCGCCTTATTTGAGCCGATTACACTGTTCCAGAATGTCCCTACAGCTTGTGGGTTACTTAATTGAGTAAATGCTTCTGTCATCGTTAATGCATAATATAGAGTAGCAAGTACGCTTCCCGAGGTTCCTGATGGAGTATAAATTATTAATGTAGGTACGGTTCTCTTCGCACTATAATCGAGTTCAAAACCTGTAGGGAAAGCCTCCACATTATTGGCTCCAATACCTGCATAATTTGCCGAATTTTGAGATAAGAGCTTCTGATTCACATTAGTATTCTTCCCAGGCTGATCGGCAATTGCGTAACTCTTCTCATAGTAATGCTGGCATTCCCTCAGTACTTCATCAAATGTCTGTGGAGCAGGAATAGTCGGAATTGAGCCAGGCACCAAGCTTATCGATTTAAAGTCGATGTTATTACCGCTAACCACCGTATTAGTACCAATTGCTATGGCGAAGAATTTTCCAGTCATGTAAGCCGCACCATCAGTCCAGCCGCTAAATCCATAGTCAACTGTCCCTGTGGAGACAGTAGGGAACGTAGCATTCTGAGTATTGATGCGCTTAATCTCATTCCAACCTGATACAACTGTCGCTGGATGACCATTAGCATCGAGCGACGTGATAAAGCAGTTATTAACGGATGGTAGTGAACTATTAGCTGTCCACCACAGCGAGATATTCAGGGTCTGCAATACTGATGGAGATAAGCGCAGATTTGAACTCAACTCACCGACTAGAAGCTGCAAGAGGATATCAACCGCCTCAGCTCCAGCCAGATACTGAACTATTGAAAATTGAGTATCCTTAGTAGCCGTTACGGTGAACGTGCTGTTATTCGAGACACTGACAGAGTTATCCACGCTTTGGAATAGAATAGTCTGATCCCATGTGTAGAAGCATTTATTATCCCCTGTACTCTGAGACGCAACTGACCGATTACCCGAGCCTGTAAACTGCGCAGGATTAAGAGGAAAATCCCATCCAGTAAGGTAACTTGAGATTGGCTTAAAGTTTATCTCTGGCTGATAGTAGTGGAATAGATGGTCAACTTGTCGAGCGAATGTGTCTTGCTCATACTCAATATTATCGATACCTACTTGGCCTGTAAACGCTACCATGACGCTGGTTATGTCAATCATGATGCTGAGCGGTAAGTTGAAGTAGATGTCGACATAGGCACCAGGAAATGTGTCTGGATTAGTCGATGCGGGGATGAATGCTGCACCAGGATAAGTAGCATATTGATCTGACCCAGGTAAATTAGCTGCGACTATCGGAACTGGACTTCCTGTGCCATTAGACTGGCTATAATACATTGTAATCAGGGCTGATGCACCACTATAAGTCTTAGCCACAAAGCTTGCTGAGAGATAGCCGCTTCCCCACAGATTCGGCGAACCGAATAACCTCTGACGCAGTACTAAGCTTGTCAAACCTGCTGAGCTAATCTGTAGTAGTGTTCCTGCATTAGTAGGGATATTAACTGAACCCTGTGGCGTCAACTGGGTTACGGTTAGAGAGCCAGAAGTAGGACACGTGACAATTATGTCCCAATCAGGTGCTATCGGGATTACTTGGTTAGTGACCGTCATAAATGAGTATGTCACTGAAGATGTTACCAGGGTGTCGAAATTTACTTCAGCGAATTGAGGATTTGAGAGCTCATTGCTGATAACGCTGAGTATCTCCAGGTCTGATTCGATTACAACGTATGGGACAGCTTCTCTATCGAATTGGAATACATCATCTGAGTTTAGTACCCGTACATAATATAAATCGACATTTCCTTCGCCATCATAGGGCAAGAAATATGGCACAACCGGATTATCCAGAGAATCCTGAAATGTACCAATCGCGCTTAATATCATCGGATTTGGAAGCTGCATGAAGGTGTAATTAGGCGATGTACCTGTAATCTGATAAACAGGCTTTAGAATTGTGCGCTGACTATCTTCATAGAAGAACACCTGACCACCCGCCATAGGTTCGCCTGTATCCTTGTCTAATAAAACCGTTTCTATGCTATAGGCGGGTATATAACGTGGATCAATTGACATCACAATCCTTTGTAATGAATATAGTATTTATATTATACTCATAATAGTTTAAAACATATATATACAAAGACTAGTGTACCTACCGAATCCCAGAATCTTACTGTTGTCTTTGTCTTACACTGAGAGAATACTGAAGAGGTATTTATATTGGAAATCATAAAGCACTGTAAATTTCACGGTCAATTAACTATCAATGATGTTTATATTAGAAATACACGTAAAGGCATCGATTGTAAATGGTGTTCAAAAGATAGTGCTAGAAAACGCAGATTAGCAAATCCTGAATTATACAAAGAACTCGGACGTAAATTTAGATATTTACAGCGACCTGAAAATATAACGTCGCTCCGGTGTTGTGGTTGTAAAAAAGAACTCGAAATTGATAAATTTACGGAAAATTCTAAAAATAAACGCCATCCATATTGCAGTGAATGCCGCTCTAAGGTTAATTATAAGTCTAAAATCCGTAATCGATCAACTTATGATAAATATAAATTAAGAGCAAGTGAAGCAAGTAGAAAATGCTATTTGAAAAAACAATATAATTTAACTATAGCCCAATTTAACCAGATGTTGATTAAGCAAAATTATGAATGCGCAATCTGTAATGATATCCCTAAAATATTACATATTGATCATAATCATGAAACTGGAAAAATTAGAGAATTATTGTGTGGCAAATGTAATCGAGGGATAGGATTTCTTAAAGATTCACCTATTCTATTAAAGAAAGCTATAGATTATCTAAATCGTCATTCAAACTAGAAAGCCAGCACGAGCATAATAAAATTGTTATTAACCAAAACATAATATTCTCCTAAAAATACATAATATCATGATTTGGTTAATTTGTAAGCATTATTTACGTCCACCCAATAATTCTCTAGCAATTTCTGCTGATGTTCCAATACCAGCAACACTTCCTACGCGAGCGACATTTTTTACTCTCTTCTTATGCTTTAATGCTTTCGCCAGAATTTCTTTCAATTCAGGATGAGATTTCATGAAACGATTCATTTCAGTTGAATCTTCGGTTAATAATGTTATTGGCTTGTTAGGAACTTTCTGGCTCTTACCGAACACCTTTGCCAGAGCTGGAGATGAAAAATAAGTCTCTTTAATTTCACGATATTCATTTCTAGCTTTATTTAACATATCTGCCAAATCTTTATATCCAGTATCCTCAAGGTGTGTTTGAATTGCTGAGTTCACTTGATCTCTCGTAGCTAACATTTCCTCGCCCATAGTATTTTCAGAAGATAATGACGAAGATAATGCTTTCTCCCCTTTCACCCTTAAATCTGCTTGTAATTGTCGAAGTGCTTTATAATCACCTGTTCTGGCTCTTTCAATTAAAGCTTTATTAGCTGGTGTATTAGCTAAATATCTCTCAGACTGATCAATTACTGATTTATCCAATGGGATTTTAGAAACACCATTTTTTCCAACTTCCTGTTCAACAGTATCAAATATTTTCCCCGTTTCCCTATCTACAGCATTAACTTTAGCTTGAGTATTTTTAATTGCCTGCTTCAAGTCGGGAGCTTTAAATGCATTAACTAAAGCTTTAACAGGTGCTTTTAAAATCTTACCAGCTGCGTATAAATTTGGTGCTGCACGTATAAGTGGATCTTCCTTCTTGGATTTTTCAAGTCCTAAAAATTTTTCTAATCCAGTATCCTCTGGAATCTGTGGTGCTTCAATTTCCTTACCATTACGTTCCATTAACTTTGTGCCTAATGGATCTAATTGTTTTAATCCCCATGTGCCAACTGACAAGCCAGTATTAGCTAAATCTTTGGCTGTCTCGCCAATTCCCGCCAATAACTGTCCAGTGTCATGCTTTAACGATGACAAAGGATTTTCTTTAAGATTATTGACGAGGGATGCGCCCATTCCTGGAGCTTTTAACGCAAAGTCCTTTCCTTCTCTCAATGATTTTCCTAAAGAATGCATTAAATCAGACATTAATGATTTAGAATCAATTTTTCCCTCGGGCGATATATTGTTATCCGTTTTCTCGCTTTTATTTCCGCCATCATCTGGAAAACTATCATGAATAGCTGTTTCAATCTGCTCCTGACTCCAGTCATCTGGATATGTGAAGGGAATTGTCTCACCGCTTTTCAATTTAACATTACTCTGAGCCATTATGACCAACTCCTTGTAACTAAATCATATGTCTTTCCGGAATGAGATGAGCCACTATTATTACTCTCTCTCTAGCCGCTCTTTCCTCTGAAGTTTTAAGTCGACCATATTCTTCCTGATTTTTCTTGAATGAATCAGCAGCTTCTTCCAACCACTTTGTAATATTTTTCTGTGTTTCCAATATACACCTGAGGAGTAACAAGACCCTCAATAATTTTCATATCTTTCAATGATTTCTGCTTACCTGCATCAGTTTCCGATACTAGATTCATCATAATCCATTGAATTGCGGCAGTTCCGGAGAAATACCCTTCCAGCACCAGGACTTCACCCATAGCCTTTGGATCCTTAATGTCGACAGAATCAACAATCTGATCAAAAAGAATACCCTCTAACTTTCGAAGGATAACGACTTAGAGGCTCAGCAACTTTTGTCTCTAAATTCTTTAATTCTGCTACATAGCCTGATCGCTTCTGCAATTGCTTAACATTTTCGCCGCCAAGTGGATATATAGGCGTGAGATCTAAAGTTTTACTCTCTTTTTCCTTGGCGATTTCTTCAAGTCCTTTACCACTGCGCATTATTTTCGTTGCTTCTATAGGGTCAATTCCCATGGCTGTCGTTAATCCTACGGCTCTCTTTCTCTCGTCAACTGGAAGCTTATCAAATGAATTACCAGCCGTGATATCTTTACTTCTATTCGTAGTAGCTTGTTCATGAGCTAATTTAGAACCATGAATTTCATCATAAGCTTTGCGTACCTCTTCTTGAGATGCGTTAGGATGGGATACTATAAAATTCGCCAGTTCTCCATTAGCCTTTGTGCTGCCACCGACTTTCTTCTGCAATGCTTGCTGAATTTTGGCCATCTTTAAATTTCTATCTAATTTAAAGTTTTCTTCATAATGCGAGTTAACTTTTTCCTTCAGCGCATTAGTCAGTTCCTTCTGCTTATCATCCAGCTCATACTCTTTAGGCTTGTGCTCTAACTCTAATCCCTTAATCCCATTAGCCAATTGACGCTTCTTCTGCTCTTCAGCCATTTTAGCTGGCTCTTGCGACATCTTATAGCCACTGAGCACATTTTCTAGCGCATTAGTCCAAGGCGAGTCCTGAGGTTTAATTTTCGAATAATCTGTCCAATTATTAATAGCCATCTCAATCACCTCCGAATAAATTACCAGAGCCACCACCTAATTTATAACCAGCTGTTGCCCCAGCAGGACCACCCACAGCAAATCCAGCTCCTGCTCCCAATGCCTTACCAAATGTACTCCATCGAGAATTTCGGTCTTCATTGTTCTGTCCAGCATTCTGAAATGCCAAACTACCTTGCTGATTAAGATTAGAGCCAAGCAAGTCCGTTAAATTCTGAGAAGCATTAAAACCCCGTCCAGCAATTCCTTCTTCGCCTTTAAGTCCAGTGTCGTAGCGACCAAGAACATTCTGTAATAAATGTTTTTTGCATGTCACCAGAGAGAAGCTTCTGAATCCCAGTACCACGATTCTCCTGGTCGAGAGGAGTTCCTGCGAATCCCCCCGCAGCTGCTGTATTACCTAGTTCACGATTAAGCAGCTCCTTTGATAGTTATACCCCTCAGATGGCTTATATCCTTCCATGAGCTTATTAATGAAACCAGTGGGGTCTTCCAGCATGGATTCATAGTGCGATTTGGTTCGATTACCAGCATCTTGACCAGCGTTGATGTATGGATCGTACCCTTGATGGCCGACACCAGGAATCTGATTTAGGTACTGATTAGCATCTTGCATTGGATCGGATTTCTTGCCGAATATTGAATCTAGTATGCCCATGACATATCCTTATGCTTAGGGGTAAGCAGTCTTAGTAAATTTATACAGAGTCGTAGCTAACCCTGTGCCGTCATCCATGAGCATCACTAACTCATTATATGGTGCTAATACTGATGGTGGTTGTTCACTCACATACCACATTGTACCTCGTGGTGGTAACTGGTCTGCTGGGAGTGCTAATATCGCAGCTAATTCAGCCTGAGTTACCTCTGGAATCGTCCAGCCGTTATCGCTTAAGCCATTGCGCAGAACATTATTCAGTTCATCGTTATAGAGTTGCATCTGACTGGTTAGATACCCATCTTCTTCGACAAATTGTACTGCTTGAAAGGTTGGGATAATCATTGATAGACCTCCAAAAATCCATCAGCAATTACTACGGCACCAAAGCCCCAGAAGCGCATCTGTGTGGTAAATTGATTCGCCTGACCCAACTTATGGAACCTGGGTGGATTTTGCTACCAGTCTTGTGCATTAAGTAACTCGTAGCATTCCCGTATGTCTCACCACCATTCTTAGAGAAGCTCACGTCAATCCTAGGCATATATATCTGACAGCTGCCGCCTTCAACTAATAGTGGCAAGTCATCTTCAGAGTACATCATTAAGCCGCTCGTCTCTCCTAGGATAAATCCATCACATTCGACCTGGTGGGTAACATCTGGCTCAACACCGTTCTCGATAGTGAAGCTGAACTGATTAACTATAAATCTATCACTAGCAGGTAACCGATATGTGTCACACTTCCTGATTCTAGGGATTTCGTACACGTGCTGAATATCAGTCGACATATAAGTGATTTGAGTACCCATCTGCATCAGACTACCTTGCTTAAGCGAGATGAAGTAAATGTCATTATTAAAGTACGCTATTCTTCGCGCTGGAAAGTAGCTGAAATCCCAATCAGTCAGGTCGAAAAGTTTCTGCGTTGTAAAGTCGTACATGATCGTGAAATCATCTTCAGGGTTGAAGAAAGTCAGGATGTAGAACACGTGACCGTCCTCTCGATAGAACATAGCTGTGGACTGCTCAGGGAATTTAACGCTACTCAGGATAAAATCGATACCGTCAGTAGATATAGCCTTAGCCTTACCACCTGTCATGACCATAATCGCTGGACTGGATTTCTCATTAATCCCTAGCCAGCAAATCATATCGTCGCTCGCATCGATAGTTGAAACTGAAGCAACACCATAGTCGATGTTAATTGAAGATTGACGCTGATAGGTCTGTAGTCCTGCAACGTTCGTCCATATTTCACACACAGTGGAACCCATGACGAGTATATTGTTACCGTGGCTTGGTATGCGAATACATGCCTTAGCGAAGTCTGGTTTAGTCTGAAGGGTCAGGGTCTGAACATAGGCTAAATCCCATGCTGTGTCTGGACTCATTGGAATATAACCTGTCTGATAGACATACCACTGTGAGCCGCTATTATCCGTATTACCATTCCCGAAGAGGAAATAGGTATTGTGATAAGTCACATAGTTGGGCATGA
Source organism: Candidatus Acidiferrales bacterium (assembly GCA_963790355.1). Lineage (GTDB taxonomy): Bacteria > Acidobacteriota > Terriglobia > Acidiferrales > UBA7541 > Acidiferrum. Next base: position 1,094,628 of record CAWBOF010000004.1, on the reverse strand, counting down.
AGGATTGCCCTGAGCCAGTGAAATTGACTGGCATAATCGCGTTAATCGAACTCGTGTAATTGTAAATATAAGCTGTGTTAGAGAGGTGTCGACGATGCAAATCTGGGAGCTTAGATTCTCGTCCATGAATACTTCGCCCGTACTCGTCCCCATGCTGAATAGAAACGTCCAGCCTAAATTCTGGTCGATGCGGTAGATATTGGATGCAAAGATTGCCAGCAGGAAATTTCCACGTGTAGAGTGAAAGAGACCGCGACCCTCGATGCCTTGTGGAAGTATATCTACTGCTTGCTGATAACCAGCGAAGTTCAATAGCCAGCCGTCAGAGATAAACATATTCCATGTACGCTCATCGGAGATTATAGGATGCCGACCGAAAATTGAGCTACCTACAATCTTAACGGGTATCTGCTGTGCATTCGGTGTCATTATGGCCATATTAGCTCACCCATCCATGCCCGAGATTCACTTGCCCATAGTTAATACCACCACGTCTCTGTAAGCTGGACAACTTGATTAATTCATGTCCATCTGTCCACTCTTCTTACTAATGTCGATGACATACTTATTCAGAGCCTTAGTAACTCCCGGTGGAACTGTGTAGTTATATTCAGCGCAAAGTCGTGCGGCTAAATCGTACTTAAGATAGTTGATATAGAACCTATCCAATGTAAGCGATAAATCCTGGAATAGAGTTACCTCTTGCAGCCTAAATTGCCCCCATATCGTCAATGGGAAATTCTGGTCTGGCAGGAAGTAGATGAATAAATTTGCTCCGCCGAAGCAGCGTTCTAAGTGCCAGCTTCCAGGCAGTGATTGAATATTGTCAGCTCTCGATGTGCCGAAATATTCTCGTCTGCCACGGTTCTGAGTTTGATATCGAACTGTATCAATATAGAACACGAAAGTGTCAGCGTTTATTAAATCTGGGATAAAGTACTTTTCCTGACCTTGCACAGCCGCGAAATCGTACTCTAAGTAGTATGGAATAAGACCGTTATCCACAGTCTTATCGTCAATTAAGTCATTGAGGTAAAATAAGCCATCGTTCGCCTGCTGGCCTGACACAGTTTCAAATTCACGAGATACGATACCAGATTCATAGTACGCACTCGTGATAAGCTTTAACGTTGGGTAGGCCATGGCATATCCTTATGCTTATAAATAGTCTTTATAACCAGCTACTACAATTACTAACGTATCGCTTCCTGATGTAGTCTTGTATTGGAATGCAGCTGCCGGAGTAGTATTAAGCTGAGTTAGGATTGTTAACATTCCTTGCTGAGCTGCTGCTACACCATAACCGAATACCTCGATACCGTTCGTAGCAGTCGAGCCAAATGGCAAGAACGATGCTATGTTGGCGGCACTATTCGCAGTGAAATCTACTTTCAGAATAGCTTGCGTTACGATAGGTGGTACTGATGCACCGTAAGGCAATCGCAGCATAAGTTGTACTTCCAGCAGTAGTCGGAGCTGCAATACCTACGTCGTAATACATATCGCGAGTACTGTCATTTCCATACTGCCAGAATTTCAGAACGTGTGAGCTACCATCAGTGAGGATGTAACCAATTCTTCGCGAAATGTTGTAGCCGATAGGGTATAAAGGTGCTACACCGCTCAGTGATAAAATCACGCTTCCTGGGTTATTATTGAAGCTGTCACCGATTGCATACACAGCATAGAAAGTACTTGCTGCGACAGTGCCTGTATCGAGACCACCAGCACCGTTAATGAACTGCTTACTAGAGTTGTTACTCCAGTAGGGTATGCCGGACTTGTAGCTTCTCCTGTTTGACTTGCTGCCACACTTGGTGGAAAACCGACTACAATATCGTTCACATTGACAGCATCACGTGCTCGACCTGGCTGCACAGTAATAGAAGTTGTGGACGTGTAACTCATTTGCAATCCATTGATGTATTTCAATCCTGAATTGACTACAGGTGTAGATTGACTCATTTTAAATATCCTTATAGTTAATTATGAAGCCCTGCGAACAGAGCTTCCTTAGAATCACAATGGGAAAATTACCGACATACTGTATTCTGGCACCTGTGTCTTACCCCAGATCGCATCGTGAATCATGCCGCGCTGGTTTTGACCAAACAGAGAACCGTAGTACATACGCAGAGATACACCAGTGTCAGGGTGACCTCGTTACCAGTAGGAAATGGAATTTCTTCTGGCAATCTTGGCATACCTAAGAACAGTGAGTTACCAGAGTTAATCATCCCAGCTCTGTGAGATGGCAAACCTGTGAACTGCATCCCAACCTGAATCGGAGTGTTCAAGTTAACTGTGTTGCTGTAACTTGCCTGAAGTGGTGGGGTAATATTGATAGTCACATTACCGCCAGAATCTGATGCAGCTGGTGCAGTAGCAGCAAACTGAACAGGGTTACTGGAAACTTTGTGACCAATGAATGTCAAGTAGCGAAGGTTACTAAATCCTGCCACCCCATCATTGAATTGGAACTTATCGTACTGAACTATAGCATTAGCATCTGAACCGGAGGCACCAGAAGCAGTAATGGCAGTTACAGCACCATTCGCGTCTAAAGTTACCCCAGTTACTGTCATTACTTGACCTAAGTTACCGATGTCACCTGCTGTATGTACTGGCAGCAAGTTGGAGATATAGAACGCAGCACGGTCGAAATCACCGATATCCCAGGAATTTGCAGACTTGTTGTTACGGTCGGTGTGAATTGGTTCAAACCAGTATTTACGATTGCTGATTGTGCAATATCGCTCAGGTAGAACTTAGTTTCGGTCTTAGCTGCTCCGTAGTTACGGAACATCGCGAGGGCTGCGCCTAGTTGTCCATAAGAATTAATGGGCGTCACACCATCGCCATAGAAACGGTATGGAGCTGTAACGCATACAGTGGCAATGTCAGATTCAATCTCGGCAGACATCTCCATGACAGCAGCCTTTCCGAACTGTTCCATGTAGTCTTCGACGTTGAAGATAAATTGTTGCGCAGTGAAGGCGTAAGATACGTTAATCGGATTTTCTACGACCAAGTTTTCAACGCGCTGGTCGGCAGACTGGAATGTCGCGACTAAACTAGCAGCTGTTGCAAATCGAGGTGGCAAGTCGAAAGTGACTGTGTCGCCTAAGTTAGCTTCCAGTTTCTCGAAGTTTTTGAATTTTGTGTTAGCAGTGGCTACGAAGCAGTTTAAGTTCTGTAAGTAAGCCAAGTTAGACATCTGATATGTCTGAACCTGTTGCAAAATGTTATTTGGAACGGCCATGTCATCTTCTCCAATAAATATCCTTATTTAGAGAGCAGACATGACCTGAACTGTGAGATTTCAGCCCTTTAAGAATGAGGCTTGCTTAAAATCCTTAACACTTTTCGAACCATTGTCTGCTCCCACTGGGGAAGGTTTCAGACGGTTTAAGGGGTCTTGAGTTTCTTGCACACCATTCTTAGCATCCTCATTCATCTTGATTGAGTTACTGAGCTTGGCTAGTTCTCGTCTGGCCATGGTTGGCGATTCTTTGACGAGAGTAGCTAGTGTCGCTAACTTCGCTGGATTCTTGCTCAACTCATAAATTATGGCTGGGGTGTTATCCGACTCATTAGCTAAATAGACTAACTGTGGAAACTCAGCAGGGTTAAAATCAGCTGTGATTGCTTCAAAGTCTTCATAGAGACCTTTACCTTGAGCCATCTTACCGAAATACTGCTGGGCTACCTGATTAACTTCTTGCTCAAGTTGCTCATCGTGCCGCTTCTTAGCATCCTCTTGCTGCCTCTTCTCTAGCAATTGCATTACCTGCTGCTGAATCATTTGAGCGTCTGCGCCTTGGGGTTGCCCTTGCGGTGCTTGCTGCTCTTGTGTAGGAGCTGGTTGTCCTTGCTGAGCTTGTAGCTGCTCGATTTGCTGCTTAGCTGCGTCTAATTGCTCTTGCATTTTCTGCTCTCCTTTGCGTTTGGCCTTCTTAATCAGCTCATTCACTTGGGAAGCAGGAAGCATTTTCTCAGGAGGTGTCGATTCAGTGTCTTGCGATACGTTATCTTCACTCACATCAGTCTGTTGCAATTCTTCTGCAATATCCTTTGCATCTACCATTTGAAACCTCACTGTTTCCGGTGTGACCGTGATCACCTGACATCCGTGTCAGTTCCGACTATTTCTCCCGCATAGCTGCGTATTAGGCCTGGAGTCCATCCCGTCCAGTCGGGTTAATCTGAATTTAGTATAGCAACATTTCTACTAATTGGAACAGTAGTTAACCTTTAGATTAATTACTGTCTACAATATTAACACTATTAGTTAAATTTAATCTCTATACGAGCAAGAACCTTTAACCAGCGTCTTAGCCATCTTCTAAATCTGTAGCTCATTTCTTCATCCCTTTTAACGTTTCAGCGAGACGAGCGCGTTGACCTTCCTTGCCACCAGCTTTAGCAGCCTTAGCAAGCTTCTTGGCTGGAATCTTCTTGCCCTTTGGCACACCAAGTTCCTTATGTAGTGCGCCTGGATGCTTAATTGCACCCTGAATCCATTTCTTCTGATTGGCCATGATTCATCCTTTCAAGCAGCATTAGAAATCGCTGAACCAGCACCACTAACTCCAGCATTAGCCAAAGTTGCAACCTCATTTAGAACGGGAATTGCAATTGCAGCAGCTGTCTTGGATTTACCGGAAATGTAGGTCTCAAGTTTAGCGATTAATAGTTCAATCTCTTGCTCGACTACAGCGACAATTTGTGGCTCATTATTCACAATCTCACTCTCGATTACAGAGAGCAGATGTGTCGCGATATAGCTTAATAGTAAGTTCATTTGCAGTCCTTCATACGCTTAGGTGACTTCTTAGACATTTTCTTGCCCATGCCTTTATCCATCTTATCCATGTCCATTTTCTTCATGGATTTAGCTTTAGATTCCTTCTTCATCTTTACTCTCCTTTGCGATATCTCGCTCTATTAACTTTCTCTTCCACCAGGAACTTCGCGACCAATACTCACACGCTGTGCATCGGCATCCATTCCTAGATTTCTTTTTACGCCTTTGCGTCATTCGCCTCTTCCAGTGATGATGCTATTTGCCGTAAATACTCTATAAATCCCTTCTTGCTTTCCTCTGTTGAGATGGAATGAAACATATTGGATAATATATCCAGCATTGCAAAATTTATTAGCTCACCAGTACTGCTAAATCCCATTACATTATTGGCTAATCCATGCGCTAATGCAGAGAAGTAGAATGATAAATCCTGCTTCATCTCTTCAACACTGCTCCTCATTCTAGGCATATCATTTCTCTCTCTTAGAAGTTTCTACTTCGTGATGATGCTTACTGACATTTAATGCCATCTCAACAGCAGTTCGTGCATTCTCAGCGTCCAGCTTCTCTTGCTTTAATCCCTGCTCAACGCCATTACCTTGCACGTCAGCAATAACCTTAATCATCTCAATATCGGCAAGCTTATTCTTAACAGCGTCATCAGTAGAAATCTTAATCAAATCGACCTGAGCCTGAGTCTCGACAGCTTTCTCTTTCTGCTCAACTTTCTTCATCTCTGCTTGAGCTTGCATCGCCATAACCTGTTTAGGATCGAGTTGCTGTGCTGCTTGCTGTTGCGCCATCTGTTCGGCTTGAGCTTGCTTCTGAGCTGTCTCTTCCATAAATTGTGCTGCTGCTTGACGTAATCCCTCAATACCGCGAATTTCAATATTATCGAGCAATATCCCCAGACCCTTAGTATTGATAAAGGCTGCGAAAGCTTCTGAGGTCTGCATGAGCTGGATAATGGTTTCGAGGCTAATCTGCTTCTGAACTGCAAAGTTGACCCCTGCCTCGACCTTAACTTCCAGGCTTAATGGGTCATAATCCATGAAGGGATTTCCCATCTTATTGATTACCTGGTACGACCTCTTACCGTCTGGTTGAACGGTTGGCAGTGACCGTGGCGTTACATAATACTTTGGAATTAAATCTAGGTTCATCTGACATACTCGATTCCATCCTTTCATGAATCCGACAGTGTAGGGCATCGCTGCTGCGTTAGAGTGCATAGCTCCCTGCATGATTGCCACACCTGATAAGTCATTATTCTGAATTCCTAGTGCTGCATCATAGCTACCCAATATGCCCTGAATTAAATTATCAGCCATTTGGAAGGTTTCGCTAATCTGCGGTGGAATAGGAGTACGGACTACCTCGCGAGGAGGATTCAATGCTATCTCTGGATTTCCTTCGAAGAACTGGTTATAGAGGTATGTGGATGGCTGCTGAACGTTAATATATGCGTCTAAATAGTCTTCTGGAATCGATTCCACTGAAGCGATAATCTTGTGCTGCACTGTATTTTCAAGTTCATTAGCAATTGACTGACCTGCGTAGTTCTTAAGTCTCTGAGCGTCTTTGACATTGTAGATGTACGGGCGTGTCATCTGCTCAGCAGTGGAATCATTATTATCACGCAGCACTGTAGAATTTCCGTCGAAGAATATCAGCGGCAGCATCCTGAAGTTCGTCTTGACAGGTGCTTCTACTAACTCCGTACCTGACAGTCTATAGCGCACAATTTCTTCCAATATGGTTTCACGCATCTTCCCAATTGGCACGGGAGGCTGCTCGATATAACCAGATTGTTCCCACATCTCGACAAGTTCTTCGTAGTGCTTTACTGATATCGTCCGACCATTGGAGAGCTTAGTAATCTTCTCCTTTTTAAAATCCTTCTTGAAGTAATCGCATAGCAGCACAATATCCTTCTTAGCCGCTCGATAGCTCCAATTGAAACCAGAAAATGCCCTTGCGTACTTCATGCCCTTAAGTGCGTCTGAGCCGTACATGCGCTCAACTTCTTCAGCCTCTTTAGGGAATAATTGGAAGCAGAAATTACCGTCACCCTTATGAGATTTACGTGCTAATGGGTCAAAGCCACACAGAGTTGGGTCGAAAACTCTCTGGATACAAATTTTCTGATCCATCGACATTTCTGAGATGTAATCGGTGTAAACCTCTACTACTGAGAAACCGCCAACTAGCAGGTCAGTATAGACATCGTAGCTTAGACCATCGTTGTCTGGGTCGCCTAGAATTGCTTTAAAGTGTGCTTCCAGGACGCTAATGAGTTGAGGGTCGATGTCTTCGTATCCATCCTTGGCTCGAATCACTACACCTGGCTCCATGCGGCTGAATTCTCCGCGCAGTCGACTGATGTATCCTCGAGCACTAACAGTTCAGAGCCTTGCGTATCAAGAATCAGCGCTGCATTTTTTCCCATATTCACAGACTGTTTTCTCACTAGGCTTGCCAAAGTCGTGGATTCAATAGATATGTCGTGGGTAAAAGATATTTCAGGCCACAGTTGTCGGTGTTCATTCAACTCAAATATTGATGAGGAAGCGCCGTTATTACTGGCAACGTGCAAGGTGCAAGTAATACCGTCGCGATCAAGAATTAATGCCTTGTATGCTTTCTGTTTCGGAAACGGTTGTAGAGCAGCCCGCAACCGTTCAAATACTTCTGGAATCGGCTCTATCCAGTGGACGTTCAAGTCGTATGTCGCGTATAGTTCACGTTCCTGTCCCTCGTTTGCGCCCACATGTATGACGGTATCGATATCGCGTAGAAAGCCGTTCTCGGGCCATAGAGTGCGGCGAACTTTCTTTACTACTCGTTTCGCTAACTTGTAAACCATCGCATCTTCTCCCAGAGACCACTTCGGGAATAATGTAGCAGAACTGTTGAGCTAACGCGGGCGATTGACTTTTAGGGAATTCAGTAATGGCACCTTTACGCCAGCCAAATGGCTCCTGCTACAGTTTGGCCGCTTCAGAGGAGTCGCGTTCCAGGTATTTGACGGCTCCGCTCCAGACTGTGCCCACTTTCAATCTGATGCAATCCCATACGTTAGCGGCGATGACGAATGGAGGAATGTCTCAACTGAGTCTGCGTTGCTGCACAACTGCGTCAATACGCGTCGTAGGGGGTAATAGTTTACAACTCGGAAATCCATTTCGGTTGGCTGAATCCGCTGCGCATCATTTCTTGTCTGTTCGCGGAACGTGGACGACGTAGGTGGGAGACTGCCAACACGCGACAGTGCGTTGCGGTTCAGTGAGTTCCGAGTCTCACCGGGATTCGTTTTGGTCGAAAAAAGATTATGAGTCGTCTAATCTCCGATAGCGCCAATAAGACGGGAAAAACCAAGGGCTACCGAGTGTTGAACAAGGCGCTGAAACGATCGGCGATGGCGGGCCACGCAAAATAGGTTTGGTAGGCAACACGACTGCGGGCAGCAAGATCCATCCGATAGCTGGCGTCGGAGAGGATTCGAACCAGAGCGGCATTAATATCATCGGGTTGGTCGGGTGAGACGAGGACCACGCCGGCATCGGTAATGGGCGCGGCAGTTTCGGAACCGGAATAGGCAATAATCGGAAGGCCGCAAGCGATGCCGGCAATGGCGCTGCCGCGGCGCGAAGATATGGGACCGCGAACAAATAGAAGGACGTCGCAGACGGAAAGCTGCTGAATAACTCGAGAGGGTTCTACGACTCCTTCCACTGATAGCTCTACGGGCAAATCGCGAAACCCCGCTCGGAGTTCGGTTTCACGAAGTTCGGCGCCGCGACCGAAAATGGAAAGGCGCAGGTTTCCAAGCCTTTGCGCGGCATAGCGACCTGCGGTAAGGATGATCTTTGTTTCGCGCACGCCGGCTTCGCCGCCAGTAATGCCGAAGACGCCGATGGTGCGGAGGCGATCCTGCCGGGAAGAAACGTCGGGGATAGTTTGAATCGGCAGATTGGGCCCGACAGGGACAAAAACGGCATTTGGCGGGGCGGCGGTCAGCCAGGAAAGTCTTTCCGGCGGAACCGTAAAGACCGTGAGGTCAGCGAGCTTTACCGCGCGGCGCATGGTACACACTTGGTGGAAACGTCGAATGTAATCGACCAGGCGGGTGCCGGGATACGGTTCGACATCGTGAAAGACGATGCCCACGCGGGCGCCAGCGGATCTCAGGATCTTCAGCACTTGGAGAGCTTTTTGCGGGAAGCCCCGTGCCGACCACGCTAAGGCCGTGTATTGGACCAACACGCAAGTATTGCGCCATTTGCTGGCCTCTAGCCGAAGTGCCTGAAGCGCGTCTGGCCAGCCTTGAAGCTCCCAAGACACGCGGTGGATTTTCATTTGAATCTTGTGAATCTGCAGAGCGGCAGCAAGATAACGGCAGTATTCGTCAACCGCATCTGTAGGTTCGTCCTTTCGGCCGAGCAGCGCGATGCAAGGAATGGTCAAAGGCTGGAACTCCCCTGAGAATGAGCTGTGGCTTGCGGTGACAGAGCTACGCTGGCGGGGCGCAGCAGGGGGCCGAGACGCGGCTGGAATGGCAAATCATCGAAGAGCGAATCGCTCTGAGTCCAGCTGTTGGCGTCGAAGGAGATGATACAGTCCGGCACAAGTAAGTTGCAGTGCAACGTACGACCACTCCTGTTGCGGAAGAGGTTGCGATGCTGGCGCACGAGCAGTTCGACCGCTACAATCGTTTGTCCCGTTATAGGCTGGATATTGGAAAGCACTTTAGGTCGATCGGAATAGGGTAGGGCCAAAGAGCATTTCTTAAGTTTCCTCGGCAAACGAAGAATCGCGGGCGACGCAGCAGGATTACGGTGCCTCATGAGTGTAATCGTAGATTGCCTAATTAACCATAGAGCTAGCTGACCAATGCGGTTACGACGCGAAGCAATCCAGGTCCCGATCTACTGTCCCAAGCTCTCAACTCAACAAGCCCATACAGGGGTAGGACTCGTTTGACCGACTTGCTGGATCGACTCATATACTCCTGGAGATCGCGGCAAAATTGCAGACAAATAGTTTAGGTCAAGGCTGTCGCGCACGGTCCTCTGGCAGCTTGCGGCCATAGCACCATGCCAATGGTGTGTCCGCATCCAAGAATTCTTCTGGTGAACCCCAGCTGGAGCGAACTGCCTCCGCGGTTTCTGCGGATGTAAGGACGGCGCCCCGCCAGGTTTTTCCCACCATTTCTGGATCAATTCCCGCCAAGCTGGCGATACGCTGACTCGTGCCATGGAGCCCCATCGAGGCGATACTGTCGAGAATCCTTGTAATGGCCATCCCCTTCCAGTTCATCGTGGGCCGATGGGAACCGTTAAACTGAAAAAGAAAGGCTCCCCCCGGACAAAGTAGTCGCATCATTTCCCGAATAGAATTGAATACGACTTCCTTTGTGGGCAGGTGCTGGAGCACGAGATAACTGAAAACGAAGTCGATCGAAGCGGGTTCAATGCCGGAGAGCGTTTTTCCGTCCGAAAGGATCCAGCGGATATTTGAGAACGATCGAAGGTATGTTTTCGCACGGGATTGCATTTCTGCAGAGATATCTATGGCACAAACTGAGTGAAAGCGATGAGCAAAACTCCGTGTCATCCGTCCGGCGCCGCAACCAAGTTCCGCCATAGACTTGCTCGACGGATCAAACTGAAGTTTCTCCAAAATGGGTTGCACGAGTCGGAGATAATCCTGTTCGCCAGACTCAAAGAAAGAGTCCTCATCCCAATTCCTGCGCCAACTCGCTATATAGAAAAACGCATTACAGCGGGCCCGCTCATCCCAGTCGCGCCGCATCGTGTCATTTGGCTTATTCAAATTATTTTCTCCTTCCAAAAATAACAAAGGACCTTCGAACAACCTGAATACGTGCCGAAGCCCAGAGTCACGGGTCAGGTCAAAACCGGTCACTTGAAAACCAGCTATAGGGTGGGGCTTGGGATTTAGATGTTGTACTCTGCCCTTCACTTTTCAGGCAAGTCTAATTTCCGAGATTTCGAGATGGAGAGCCATTTTCTCCTCAAAACTCGCCAAAACTCCCGTTTGCAGGGCCGTCGTTGTATTTTCTCGAGGTCTCTCATAGTTCAGGTCGTGGCTTTCCCGGTGGCTTTCGGCGCGGTGCTCAATCTGCTGGCAACTTGGTCCTCCAGCTCCGAGGCCCGCATTTGAGGATATTGCCGTTGTGGAGGAGGTGGTCGATAGCCGCTCGGCGAGAGCGCGGCTATGACCGCCATGCTCGACCACCCTAAGTTTTCTTCGCGAGGAATTGTCTTCGCAGTCCCAGCCTTTGACGAATCGGACGAGTGATGTCTAGGAAGGAAAACCAAATCCAGTAGGAGGCTTGAATGATTCTAGATTCGATGGGGCCAAGCCATGCCAAGCGATTAGCCCGTAGGTGCCCTCGCATCAGCCTGTCGGTCGCAGCATCGACCGTGTAATAGCGAAATGCTCTGTCGGCCGCGAGACTCAAGTTATACGTTTCCTCTGCCTTGCCGTGTAAGGACGCGGCTCCCTGTTTCAAGTAAGCGTAGTCGTGGTTTTGATGTACTGCCACAACCATTCGGCTCGCATCGATCAATCGCACCTTACTCTTACGGGCAAACCAAATGAGCCAGGGATCCCAGCCGTGCCGGCCAATTAAAAAGGGCAACATCTTCTGGTAGTAGAGACCTCGGGAAAAGCAGAAATAATCGACCCAGCTCGGCCCATTCCGTTTGCCGGTTAAAAGGGCAAGAGCCCGCATTTGCCGGTCCCAGTCGTGTTTGTCAAAATTCCATGGCTCTGTAATATTCGTGTCCCAGCGCCTCCCAATCATAAGGAACTGACTGCAGGTCCCAGCGACCAACTCAAGTGCCGCGCGAAAATCTGACGTTAGCATTATGTCGCAGTTCGCATAACAGAGAAAGTTATGGCGGGAAATTTCTTGGGCGCGGTCGAAGATATAATTCAGATACTTGGTGCCATTCTCGTTCCGTCGAACTTTGGGTTCGTGCCGAATGCCCAGATCCTGACAAGTCTCGGCGGTTCCATCCTCATCTCCAAAGAGGATCACCTCCACGTCCGGGTGCAGCAATGTCCAACTCTTGAGGGCGTTGCGCTGGATGATGCCGCTGTGACCATGAAACGGCTTGGGGGTTGAGAAAACGGTCAGCATTCCAATCGCACTCTCCTTTTTAGGCTTTAAATCAATTCTAACAATGTCAAAGGCTGTTACCGAGCGACACATATCATGTGATCAAAAAAAAACGGAACAAGGAAGTCAGACGTCTTCTGACGAAAAATTCTCATACGGACGATGTCTTCTCCACACAATGTCACGGCCCACTGTTTCCCGACTGCCCGAAGCCACCCGGTAGTAACTGACCGGCTTCTCAGCCCATGATGAATCGTCTTAAATCTAAAGCTCGAGAAGTCGGCCTGGGCCAAGCCTTTTTTGAGCGAACGTGGATTAAAGAAGGAAATATGTTCAGGAATGCACAAATATGTCCAACGGCTCCCCGCCATGCGAGCGGCTAGAGAACCGGAGTTGCCGGTGCCGAGGAGCAACGATCCCCCTGGCTTCAATATCCGACGAGCCTCGCGAAAAATTGACATTGGGTCGGCCAGATGTTCTATGACGTCAAAGGAACATACAACATCGAAAGATTCCTTTGGGAAACACGCAGACACAAGGTCAGACTCGTGGACAACGATACCAGTTCGACTCCGAGATCTTTCAACCGCCAGCCGAAAGAGTTCGATACCGTGTCGATTCCAATTTTGACCCAGTGACTCAAGGAAAAAACCACTGGCACATCCCACGTCAAGGATGGATCCGCCTTTCGGAAAGGCCTCATGCAACATTTGCCACGCCACACGAAAATCCTCGCGGTGTTCTGCATCGTCCTCTGCAATGCTCTTTAAATAGAGCTCACTTGACTCTGTGTAGAGTTGATCAAGAAAGCGCACAGAAGGCCGCGTGCTTTTGAACAGGAATCCGCATTCACGGCATGCAACAACAGTCGCCAGCGATAAACCTAGCTCTATTGCATGGGAGTGAAAGAGATCGTCGGCGATTAACCGTACATCGAACCTCGGATCCAGTCTCTGACTCCCGCATATGGGGCAAGCCTTTACGACCTCGAGGTTGGTGAGATCTGGTTGGTCTTGAATAACTTGGTTCATAATCCGGCGGTACCTAAATTCAGAGGCCGGAGTCGCGACAATCTCTCAGAACAGAAAGGCCACATTACCCGTTGCGCCGACTCGTTAATGGCTCTTGCTGTCCGATGATTGGATCGTCTCGCGTTTCCGTTTGAAACTCCCATGGCGTATTTAACACTCCTTGCCATTGTTCATCCGGATGTGTCACCGGCTTGGTGCCCACGATCATGTCCGGAACACATGTCCATTGGTCCAAGCAGTGGCCGCTCTCCCAAATGCTCACTTGCCAGTGATACACGCCTGGCCGGAGTGGAAGTGACGGGAGTTTAAAACGCAGTGCGTGCAAACCGCAATTCAGACTAAGCTTGTCCACAGATGTTGCCCAAATGAGTTGGTGGTCCGAGTTGTACAGAGCGACTCCAAGAATGCCATCAAGAATTTTCTTGTTTACAGTGAGGGAAAACTCAAATGTGACGTCGCCAAAGCCATCGAGCATATGGACATCGTTGTTGGAGGGGACTACGATGCGCCAGCTCAAGAATCGCGTTGAAGGCTTTTTCTCCGAACTGTCATCTCTGTGACCAGCAGAGAAAGAGGAAAAGCTCGATTCATACGCGCTGACGACTTCCAACATCGGCCCAGAAAGCCGAATTCTACCTCCATCAACCCAGACACAGCGTTGACAGAGGCGACGGATTTGATTCATTTGGTGGCTAACTAGGACAATCGTCCGTCCGCCTTTTGAAACCTCCTCTATTTTTCCAAGACATTTTTTTTGAAATTCAAGGTCACCTACAGCTAGCACTTCGTCTACGAGCAAAATTTCCGGCTCCAGATGCGCCGCCACTGCAAAGGCCAGCCGCATCTGCATCCCTGTGCTGAAATGTTTGAGGGGGGTATCGATAAATCGCTCTACGCCGGCGAAATCGAGGATTGCGTCAAATTTCTGCTGGATCTCACTTTTTCTCATTCCAAGAACGGCGCCACTCAAGTAGACATTCTCTCGGCCGGTGAGTTCGGGATGAAATCCAGTTCCGACTTCAAGCAAACTTCCGACCCGACCATGAATTTCGACGAACCCCGCTGTCGGCCGCGTAATACGAGAAAGAACTTTCAAAAGAGTCGTTTTTCCTGCACCATTCCGCCCGACCAAGCCAATGACCTCTCCTTCCCGCACATCGAAGGAAACGTCGCGCAGCGCCCACAAGAAATCAATTGGCCGCCGGCGGCCCATGGTTCGAAAAGCACCTGTAAAGGCGCCCGTCAACACGTCGCGAAGTGCTAAGTATCGCTCGCGCTCGCCGACGCGATAGCACTTGCTGAGACTTTCGGCGCGAATGACAATTCCGCTCATATTTCAGACGACATCGGCAATCGTCGTCTCCATCCTTTGATAGTAGGCCACGCCGCTCAAAAGAACCACTATCACCACCGCGAGGGAAGCAAAAGACAATCCCCCAGGAGCCTGGCCGTGTCCAGTGAGCGACCAGCGGAAACCTTCGATGACGCCCGCCATCGGGTTCAGTCCATAGAGCCAACGCCATCTCTCGGGCACGAGCGAACTCGGGTACGCAACCGGCGACGCAAACATCCAGAATTGAACCAGAAACGGCAATACGTATTTCACATCGCGATAAAGGGCGTTCAGTGCAGCTAACCATAGCCCAACACCCAGAGCTGTTAACACGGCTAGCAACAGAAAAGCGGGAATCCACAGGAACGCAGCGGTTGGGCGAATCCCATAATAGATCATCATGACGATGAGCATGAGAAAGGAAATGCCAAAATCAACCATCCCTGATAAGACCGATGAAAGAGGCAAGATCAACCGCGGGAAATATACCTTTGTGATGAGGCGCTGATTGTCAACGATCGCGTTCGTCGCATTTTGCAAAGCGGCCGCATAATACATCCACGGCAACAGTGCACAATAATAAAAAATTGGATAGGGTAGACCATCGGATGGAATGTGGGCCAACCGCCCAAAGAAGAGGCTAAAGACAAGCATCGTGAGCAGTGGTTGCAAGACAGCCCATGCGGCCCCGATAGCCGTCTGTTTATAACGGACTTTGATATCCCGCCAGATGAAGAAATAGAGCAGTTCGCGGTAATTCCAGAGTTCGTCGAATGGCAGCACCCACCAACGTCCGGGTGGAGTTATCCGCAAAACGGAAGGCTTTGTGAGAAATCGATTTTCCGCAGTCGTGCTCATGGCTCAGGTTTGTGCAAGTCAGATCGTCCGAAGCTTTCCATGTTCTCGTTAACGAAGGGACTAGTGCGCCATCCCAGACGTTTGCTTTATTTTTCCCGAGGAGATCGGGCTTCAGCTCCAAAGCCCGCGTAATGAATTGAGCTTTAGCCCCTAAGGACTCCAAACTCGTTTGGTGCCGGGCACTTTTCGCTCATTCCACAGATTCGGCGGCAAAGAATCCGGCTAATCACAGCTTAGTTGATTATAAGATAGGGTGCCAGGTCCGGCAAGGCCGACGCACGTGCAGATTGGGACGGAAGGCCGTTTAAGACCATAGTAAAGAGAGTGGTTTGCCCTGGGTTTGCTGATTTCTCTCTGTCTGAACCTGCCACAAATTTTGTTTTGATGAGATTATCTCTTATGTGCTAGAAACTTAGTGAAACCTTCTCTATATTTCTGTTCCGTAACGACGACCACTCCCGACCGAAGACCAAAGGCGCACCTCGCTGAAAGTGAAACTCCCCAAACACGGCTAAAGCCAGATCAAAAGGAGCTTGAGGATGGGGAAGACTGTGTCAGACATTGGGGTCGAACGGGGGGATCCCCGATGAATCAAGCGTTGATTCGGCTCGAGGCGATCATCGGTTTAGGGAGTTTCATCATGATCGCATTGCTCTTGCTCGAGGAGAAGGCGCGGACGATGGGGGTTGGGTCACCGGGAGTCTTGGTCAGGGCCGCTGTGTTGATCTGCCTTGCCATTATAGCAACCGCGGGCTTGTATCATCTACTGAGGAAATCGGAGGCTTTTGTTGATGCGAACTCCGTGGCACAGGCCAAGTTTTTGGACTCGATCGACCCAAAGTTCGTGAATGTTGCCATCTTGTTTTCCGCAGCGCTTAGTCTTTTTCTCGAGTTAGCGATCATACGGTGGCAGGCCAGTATTTTTGAATTTTTTGCTTTCTACAAAAACTTCAGTTTGTTGGCGTGTTTTTTGGGTCTTGGATTAGGATACGCTCTCGCGACGCGGGATCGTATTCCTCTCGCGCTTGTGATCCCGTTGCTCGCCTGGCAGTTCGGGTTTATGACCCTTGTCCGGTTCGGTCCCCGAACACCTTTTCGAGCGATCCCATTCCGCGAGCAGCTCACCATGGGACTCAGCGAAACTAATTTGACGCGAATCATCGTGTTATATGGCCTGCTGACGGTTGTATTTTTACTTACAGCTCTGACGTTCATGCCCTTAGGCCAACTCTGCGGTCGCCTCATGGAACGTCGACAGAAGTTGTCGGCGTACGGATTTAATTTACTAGGAAGCCTGATTGGTGTGCTACTAATGCTTCTACTAAGTTTTCTATGGGTGCCCCCAATTGTTTGGTTCTCACTGTGCTTTTTCGCCATTTTGTTGTTTTGCTGGAGAGAACCGTCCTCAATAATTATTGGACTCATCTTCGCGGTGGTATGCACGATTATCTTGGCTTGGCCTGTAAATCCGCTTTGGGAGCGAATTTATTCTCCGTATCAGTTGTTGGAGATTGGGCACAGCGAGGACTCTGGTCTGACTCTGATCCGGGCCGCCGGCCACTACTATCAACGCATTTTCGATTTTGCCGGAGAAAAATCCGATTCTCGTTGGGCCAGCGTCCGCAAATACTATGAATTTCCTTATCAGGCTCACCCGCAACTAGGCAACGTCGCCGTAGTTGGCGCTGGAACCGGCAACGATGTCGCCGCGGCGCTGCGATCTGGGGCTAAGCACGTCGAGGCAATTGAAATTGATCCAGCAATCGTCCTGGTAGGAAAATTCAATCACCCCGAGAAGCCTTACGAGGATCCTCGTGTGCATGTGGAAGTCAACGACGCCCGTTCGTTTCTCCGGCAGACCGATCAAAAATTCGACCTGATCGTTTACGGCCTTCTCGATTCCCACACGCTACTTAGCCATGGTTCGAGTTTACGCCTCGACTCGTTCGTCTACACGGTGGAGGGCTTGCGTGACACCCGGAACCGGCTGAAATCCGATGGTGTTCTTTCCCTGTCTTTCACAGTTTTGTCCGATGAGATGGGACGCAAGATCTATTTAATGATGCAACAGGTTTTTGATGGAAGGCCTCCGATTAGCATATCGGCCGGCTACGACAGCTCGGTTTTGTTCCTTGAGTCAAACGACAAAAACTGGGTGCCTCCCCCTAACTTGATAGAGGACGCTGGATTTACGAATAGGACACAGTTTTATGCCAATCCGTCGCTTCGCGCCGACGTTTCGACAGATGATTGGCCGTTCTTTTACATGCCGCGGCGGGTCTATCCCGTGACCTATCTGATCATGGTTTTTCAGATCCTATTACTGTCTGTCTTGCTCACCGCCAACTTCTTTGAGGAAAGGCCGAGATTCAGTCACCTCTCCTTCTTCTTTCTTGGTATGGGTTTCATGTTGGTGGAAACTAAGGGGATCACAGAGATGGGTCTGACTTTCGGCAATACTTGGCAGGTGATAGGGTTTGTGATCGCGGGCATTTTGATCATGGCATTTTTGGGGAATTGCGTGGTTCAGTGGCTGAACGTCAAGCGCCTTATGGTTACGTACCTGTTCCTACTAGGAGCGCTTGCTCTTGGCTGGTTTGTCGCGAGATCGGGAGGATTCGCGTCCACTCCTGTAGGGCGGCTGGAAACGGCGATTGTTCTCACCTGCCCACTATTCTTTTCGGGAATTGTCTTCTCGACCCTATTGTCCCACAAGGGGCAAGTCTCCGGGATCATGGCTTCCAATCTCTTGGGCGCTATGTGTGGCGGCTTGCTCGAATACAACTCCATGTACTTTGGTTTCCGGTCGCTATATATAGTAGCCATGGGCTGCTATTTACTCGCATTTGTATGCGAGCTTGTGTATGTGAGGTCACCAAAGGAAAGTACCGAGCCGGCCCCCGCCTAATTGTTTCTTCAAAGGCGCGTCTCGATTCCAAGGCCATTTCAGACTCCGACATTTGGAAGGCCCCCCTTTTGCGCAGCGGGTCCGGCGTGAAGCAGTGCACCACTGCTTCGGTCAAGCGCTCCGTCAGGTAGTGCTCGGTGACGACCGGGGCTCGGATCGAGTTCCGGGGATCACCAGAATCGCGACGCGAATTGCGACCGGCAGTGCCAGACGCGGACAGTACTGCCGTTCGAAGATCTTCTTCATGCTTGTCCTGTAATGTGCTTTATCTCCGCCTCGTTCAGGTAGCTCAAAACTCAATTCTCACTGCACCTGCACTCGTCCTGGAGACAAATAGCGGTGGGTATGGTCGGCAATGATCTGGCGGAAGATTTCGTCGAGGCCAATGGTGATTTTCCAATTAGGATAGTGAGACTTGAATTTGGCAAGGTCTGAAATGTAGCAGATGTGGTCGCCCTTGCGGTTTTCCTCTACATACTTCCAGTTCATCTTTTTCTCCGTCATCTGCTCGATTTTGTGGATGGCCTCTACCATCGAAATGCTGTTTTCGCGGCCTCCCCCGAGGTTGTAGACCTCGCCGCAACGAGGGTTGGCAGCAAACTCTTCCATGGCACGGACCACATCGTGGCTATGGATGTTGTCGCGAACCTGCTTGCCTTTATAGCCGAAGACGGAATAGGTGCCGCCAGAAATGGCCACCTTCACCAGGTATGAAAGGAAACCGTGAAGCTCGACACCGGAGTGAGACGGCCCAGTGAGACATCCGCCGCGGAAAATACAAACCTTCATCCCAAAATAACGGCCGTACTCCTGAGCCATCAGGTCAGCCGACGCCTTGGAAGCACCAAAAAGTGAATGGAGAGTACGGTCGATCCGGCAATTTTCGCTGATGCCGTTATAGTCTTCTGGCCGGGCGTATTCCCAGCGGGTCTCAAGCTCCTTAAGAGGGAGTTCGTTCGGAGCGTCGCCATAGACCTTGTTAGTGCTGAGGAAGATGAAGACCGCTTCGGGGCAATGGAGGCGCGTGGCTTCGAGCAGATTGACCGTGCCCAGCGCATTCACTTCAAAATCGAGAATGGGGATATCGCGTGCCTTGTCGTGAGAAGGCTGCGCGGCGCAGTGAACGATCAGATCAAAGCGCCGCGAACGAAAGGGTGTTTCGAGAGCGATGCGGTCACGGATATCTAGATTGTGATGCGTGAAGTTCTTCGTTACGCGACGCAGCCGCTCTAGATTCCAGCTGGTGTCGCCCGGCTCACCGAAAAAGATGCGCCGCATGTTATTGTCGATGCCGTGGACCTGAAGGCCCTGGCGATCAAAATGTTCTACGGCTTCCGAACCAATCAACCCGCTGGATCCAGTAATCAAAACTGTCTTCAAGGCCATATGTACTCTAACCTTCTGACGGAAGTAAGGAACTCCGGAACCTCGATCTATTTTGCTTCAATCTGCCCCCGGATTGCCAAAGAACTAAAGATTACGTCGTTCGTCTTCATTTAGAGGAAACATAACGGGAGCGCAAGTCGGCTTCGTTTTCGCGAATCCAATCAAAGATGCGGACGAAGCCGGTGCGCAAGTTGGTTTTCGGCTTCCAGTCCAATTCCTGTGCGGCTTTGCGGTTATCGGTCCAATAAAGCACGATGTCGCCCTGGCGTGCCTTATCTGAAACAGTGATGGACGAAGTGCGTGAGGAAATCTCCTGCATGGCTGCTGTGGCTTCGCGGAGCGAGACTGCATTCGCAGCCCCTCCGCCCAGGTTAAACACCTCGCCGCGGAACCTTGTGATTTTCTTGATCTGGAGATCGAGCACTTCCAGCATGTCTTCCACAAATAGGACGTCGCGCACCTGCTTCCCTTCCCAACCCAGGTAAGTCAGCGGCAACTGAAACCAATGTGCGATGGCCCACCAGACAACCCAGCCCTGATCCGTGCGCCCGAACTGGCCGGCACCGGAAATCACGCCGAAGCGATTGACCACAATGGGCAAATCATAAGCCTGGGCGTATTCTTGGCATGCCGCATCAGCGATGAGTTTGCTCAGGCCGTAGATACTGCGCTGCCCTCCATCGATCGAAAATTCTTCCGAGATTCCATGGATGGGATGGAACCCGGAGGGCCGCTGCTCGACCGGGAAACGATTCCAGGCGTCTGGATCGTACTCGAAGCGCGTCGGAGTTTCCCGGCGCGGGAGAGCGTTCAGGCGATCTGCACCGTATACCCGGTTCGAACTCCAGAAGATCAGCGGAATGCGGCGAGGGCGAGCGTACTCCAGTATGTGAATAGCGCCGAACCCGTTGTTGGTGATGTCGAAGAGAGGATTTGTATAGCCGGTGACGACGGAAGGCTGCGCGCTGGCATCGCAAATCAGCTCAATGCCGGCGGGAAGATTCCCGAGGTCTTCCGGATTGCGCACATCGCCATGGAAGAAGGAGACGCCCTGGCGCTCGAGCACAACAATGTTTTTTTCGCTGCCCCGCCGAACAAGATTATCCATGACGGAAACTTTGTGCCCTTTTTCACGAAGGTGAAGTGCGACATGCGAACCGATAAAGCCGCAACCACCGGTTACGAGTAGATGCAAGAAGTAATTCTCCTCTCAGATCGGTGTTTCGCGCAGCCCGACTGCGCGCTCAACGAGTTTCCAGCAGCGTGCATTGATATCCTCCCCCAAAGGACCAAGAAAACAGAAGCGGAATGAACAGAAATCGTTTCGGGCCGGTGCCGTGCCTTCGTGGCCCTGGGATAGCGATCACCGCTTCGGAGTGTCATTCAGTTGTTCGATATCGCGCTCTTCAATCTGGCGCATCAGATCACTGCGCCGGAAGAAATAGGAGCGAAGATCGGACGTTAACTCGCCGGGCACGACATAGAACTGATTGTAGGTGCCTGGCGGAAGGAGATGGGCCCTCGCGCCGGCACCAAGCGTGTTCCAAACTGATAAATGAGCCCCAGATTCCAGAGCACAAAACAGGCCAGCGTTCCAGAGCAAGCTAACAATGCGGAACGTGGCTGGGAAAAGTGCAGGGCGACGCGCTGTAGGAGATAAGCCAGTCCGAAAATGGAGAGCGGCGCCAAAGAAACAAAAAAACGGTTGCCAGAGGTAACGACCCAATTTAGGCAATAACGCGCGTGGCCGCAGCGGCATCCGCCAGAAGCCCTTCTTTCTGCCGGTAATAGGCCGCAACCCGGTCGATGATTTCGGTCAGGCTGGTTTGTGGGCGAAAGCCGGTCAGAGCATGAAGCTTATCGATGCAAGGAACACGGCGCATCATGTCCTCAAAACCCGGTTCATACGCTTTGTCGTACGGAATGTACTGAATCGGTGACGAGCTGCCCGTCCGCTGTTTGACCATCTTGGCGAGGTTCTCGATGGTGATTTCTTGCGTATTGCCAATGTTGATGACCTCTCCAATGGCGCGTTCCAGGGGAATCAACCGCAAGATAGCCTCTACGGTGTCCCGCACATCGCAGAAGCAGCGGGATTGCTTGCCATCACCATAGACATCGATAGGCTCGTTTTCCAGGGCACGAGTCACGAAATTGGGTAGCACCATGCCGTAGCGGCCGGTCTGCCGAGGACCCACTGTGTTGAAGAAGCGCATCACAATGACAGGCTGCTTCTTCTCCTTCCAAAAGGCGAGCGCCAAAAATTCGTCGAGCGCCTTGGAAGCTGCGTAGCTCCAGCGGCCCTTCGTCGTAGGGCCTAGGACGAGGTCGGAATCCTCGTGGAAAGGAACCTGAGTGTTCTTCCCGTAGACTTCGGAGGTCGAGGCTAGCAGAAGAAGCTTCTTTTTCTTCGAGGCGGCTTCGAGGACCACTTGTGTCCCGTTGACATTGGTCTGGATCGTACGAACCGGACTCTCAACGATGAGCTTTACCCCTACTGCCGCAGCAAAATGAACGATAACGTCTGCGTCATCAACGAGTTCTGCAAGCAGGTGCTGATTTTCAATGCCATCAAGGTAATACGCCAGATTTTCAGAACCTTTCAGGTGCCTGATGTTCTCCATGCTACCGGTGGACAGGTTGTCCAGAAGATCCACCTTGTCACCCTTCTCGAGCAACCGCTCCGCGAGGTGAGAACCGATAAATCCCGCACCACCCGTGATGAGATATCGCAACGTAGCCTCCTTATAGTTTGTCGGAATCGTCATGGTCGGCCGGGGAGACCAGAACGTGGGCGGGTGAATCTTCGTGTCTTGTCTCCAGGGCTTCCTGGGGACCGTAGCCGTAAGAATAGGGGTAATACCGGTAGGAATAGTAATAATCCGGAGCACGCGAATCCACGGCGTTTAGCACGACCCCCAACATATGCGCTTTGACGCTAACAAGTAGTTCACGGGCGCGTGTGAACGCTTCCTTGGGCGTTTCACCGCTACGCACCACAAGCACCACACCATCGGTCTGGACGGAAAGAATGACGGCATCCGTGGCCGCCATGACCGGCGGCGAGTCTATCACAACGAATTTGTACTTCTTCCTCAGTTCGGCGATAGCCTCGACCAGTCTGCGTGACGACAGAAGATCGGCAGGATTCGGAGGGAGTGGTCCCGTGGGAATCGCAGCAAGATTGGGGATCACGGGGTGAGGAACAGTGACGACATCGAGCGTCGAAACGCCAGCGAGGTACGAACTCAAGCCGGGATACTTTGCCGTGCCCAAGTTCAGCAACCGACCCACTCCGGGCTTGCGCAGGTCCGCATCCACAAGCACGGTCTTGTCGCCCAACTGTGCCAGAGTGACGGCGAGGTTCGCCGCCGCGGTCGTTTTGCCCTCGCGCGGAAGTGCACTGGTCACTAGAATGACCTGGGGCGGATGGTCCGCCTGCGAGAGCAACAATGCGGTGCGAAGGGCGCGGAAGGCTTCCGACATCTGCGATTTGGGCAAGTGCTGAGCCACCAGCTCAATTCGATTCCCGTGACCATTACTCGAAGCAGTCTTGAAAAACCCGGATCGCGTTGCAACGCCTTCGGCATCCGCGAAGGTAGGCACAACCGCCAAAGAGGGCAGGCCTATCAAGGTCTCGACATCGTCCGGGGTCTTTACCGTGTTGTCCAGATATTCGCGAAGAAGTGCTAGTCCAATGCCGCCCACCAAGCCGACGAGAAACGCCAGGGCAATATTCCTGGCCTTGGCTGGCCGCGAAGGTGTCGAAGGAATCATGGCTGGATCGACAATTCGAATATTAGAGGATTTCAGGCCGGAAGAAATCTGGGCTTCCTTCAGTTTGGTCTGCAAACTGTCGTAGAGCGCTTTGTTGGCTTCGGCTTCTCTCTTGAGGATGTTGTACTGGATCATCTTCCCTGACATCACGCTGACTTCACCCTTCTGCTCGTCGAGGGCCTTGCTCAGAAGCTCTTCGTGTTGCTTAGCCTCGCGATAATCGCTTTCGAGTTGAGCGATAATGCCTTTCCGTTCGCGTACTATCTGCTCATCCACGGCCTTCATCTGCTCCTGGAGCCGCTGGACCTTCGGAAAATTGGGGCCATATTGATTGACGGCATCGCTGTACTGAATGGACAGATCGGCACGCTTTGTCTGTAGACCCTGCAGGACCGAATTGTCCCGGAGTTGCGGCACCGCATCCAAGTCACCTGCCTTGGCAAATTCGTAAAGCGCCTGCTTTTTCAGGCTGTCGCTCTGCGCGTCGGTCAGCTGCTTGTTCAAATCCGACAGTCGCTCCGTGGTGACGTTGTTCTTGTCGTTCTTGTCGTCGACGGCCCAGATCTGGTTATTGCGCTCATACTCGATGCGAGCGTCTTCCGAGCGGCGCACCTTGACGCTGAGTTCATCGAGTTCCGACTGCAGCCACTTGGATGCATCGGCAGTTTCCTTATAACGGCTCGAGTAATTTTGTTGGATGTAGTTTTCGAGGTGGGCATTGAGGAGCTCCGCAGCAAGCTGGGGACTAGTAGACTCGAATGTAACTTCCACTAACCGAGTATTGGGAATGCGCTTGACACTTAAGCTGCTGAGAAATGCTCCAATTTCTGGCGGGAGTTTCTGGTTTTTCAGCGATCCGGCTGCAATCGCACCGGAATCGCCGCCACCCGAAAATTCCGGATTAGCAGCAAGATTGTTATTTCGGATGGTCTGCAGCGCCATCGTCTCGCTCGTCAAAACACGTGATTGGGTCTCGATGTAATTATCGAGATCCATCTCGAAGTCATAGGGATCCGCGCCTGAAAACGGCAGAATATTTGTGCTTTCCCGGTCAATCTCCAGCTTTGCGTTGGCAACATAAATCGGCTTCATCCGAAAAGTCGCAATGCTCACAAAGGTGACCACCGCCAGCAGAAACGAAAGGATCAACCACTGGTGCTTGCGCAGGATCAGCAGGTAGTCGTAAAGGTGAGGCTCGCGCGGCGAGAGTTCGATAGCGGGAATGCGTGGAGAACCTGGCGAAAGGATTTCGACCGGTTTGTTGGAACCGAGGTCTCGCGGAATAATTTTGGAGTCGTCGCTCATGCGCTCTCTTTATTAGTATCCGCCGGCCCGATAAATGGCCACCGCCGTGGCAACAGCGACGGACGTCTGCAAGGCCTGAAATAAGACTTCCTTGACGTGATCGTCGGGGATGTACAGCACATCGCTGGCCCGCATAGGCAAGTCTTCGGTCTGTTGGTGGAGCACTTTCTTGAGGTCGACCTCGGTCTCAGTCTGTTTCCCTTGATTGTCCTTGCGAATTATAACGGCGTGATCTAATTTCGCGATTTTGGTTGTTCCCCCAGCAAGCGCCAGCACTTTCATGGTGGTCATTTCCGTACGATCGCTGGAAAGGACGAAACCACCTGGCCGGTTGACTGCGCCCAGCACATAGACAATGCCCGCATGCGGTACGGTGACTATATCTCCCGGCTGCAAACGAATATTGTCCTGGGTCACCCCATGTTCTAGGAGTTCGTTTAAATTGATGGTAGTAATGTTGCCTAACGGAGTAGAGACGGTAGAGGGCGACGCCTGAGGATTGGTTGTCCCTGAGGGGGGAGCCTGAGTCTTGTCTGTTTCCTGGGCTGCCGGAAATGCCGACGGATTCGAGTTGGGCTTAGCGTCAGTCGAGCCGTTTCCAGGCGCTTCCGAAGAAACCGGTTCAGACTCGGCCGAGCCTGGTGCAGTGGTCGAAGTAGGCTCAGGATTCGGGATCATGACGAAGGCAGGGCGAGGATGAGTGATAATGATAGTGTCACCGGCATCGTTAGTGATGCCGCCAGCCTCAGCCAACGCCTCCAGTAACGTGACGCTTTGGTCGGCGTCGTAAACCATGGGGTGTACCACCGCGCCAACAATCGTGATCGGCCTGCTCTTATGCTCTTTTACGAGCACGCTCACTTCAGGATGACTGACCAGGCCATCGGCCTGCAGTACATCGGCGATTACCTGCTGAGCCTGGATTTCTGTGAGTCCAGCCACATGCACTCTGGTCGGAACCAACGGAATGCTGATCGAGCCCGATTGGTTGACACGTACGTCGCGCGAAAGCTCCGGCACATCAAAGACAGAAATGTTCAGCAAGTCGCCACTTCCAATAGCGTAGTCGTGTGTAGCGGAGTTCGCCGGCGGGGTAGCGAGAGAGCGAATTCGATCATTCGTTTGTTGAGTAGATTCAACAGCGGGGAGGTCCTGCGCGAAGACACACGAGGTCCTGTGGAAAAATAAAAGCACAACGCAGAGTAAAAAGTAGCGTTGGCCCCGGTAGCTAAGCAGGCCCTTCAATTCGGATAACCCCCTGCAACATTATACAATCTGTCCGCCAGAACCAGACTTCTCTTTTCATTTGTGTCTACGATGCGAACGGCTATTTTTCGGCTACCGGGGGGATTACCGGCTCGGCGGGCTGAAGGCGGACAGCAGCCATATGGGCTGACACAAAAAATAGCAGGGCGTTCGCAGGTATATGCAGGTTGAAGTCTACCAGACTGTGAACCAGGATCCCACAGCAAGCTATCAGCCCTGACAAGTTCAAGACCGAACCGAAGGTACTTTCCTTGTCCGCCACTCCCTTTAACGCGCTCAACAAAAGATTCCCCAAAAACCAAAGGCAACACAGGCCCCCAATCACGCCAGTCTCTGCCAAAGCCTCCAGGTAGTCGTTGTGCGCATGGTTGACAACCTTTCCGTCGTAGAGCGTGTCGTAGGGCGGATAGACCATTTGGAACGTTCCTAGGCCGGTGCCGATGATCGGGTGGTCGAGGAACAGGCGCCAGGTGTCGTGCCGCATGGCTACGCGTTTGCCCACGGTTACTTCGGGGTTTTGGATTCCGGAGAAGCGCTGCAACACCTGCTGGACGCCAATCCAGGAAACCGCCATCACCGCAGCAAGCATTACGATGCCGCCCAGAATCACATACCTGCCACGCACCCGTCGGATCAAAAGTAACGAAAACAGAATCACCACTTGCACGCCGAAGCTGACGATTCCTCCGCGGGAGGCAGAAAGCACCAGTGCCACGATCGGGACCACCGCGAAAAGCACTACCAGGAAAACCCTCTCTCGGCGTACCTTCCCCAGGACCAAGGGCATCAGAGCAAGTGGTATTATCATTTCCGCGAAACCCGCAAAGTGATTGCGATTCACGTACGGCCCAAACGGTGCTCCGCCAAAGCGCATCTCCCGGAACCAGTAGAGTTTCCCGTTGAAGGTCAAATACTGCAAAATCCCAAGGACCGAAACGAAAAACCCCAGTGTCATTAAATACCAGACAAAAACCCGCCAGTGTCCTCGTCGATAAAAGACCTGGGAGATCAGAAACACAAAGATCAAATAGGTGATCAGGAGCTGGAGTTCGACGCGCGTGTAATAGTGCGACGCAGTAAGGGAAAACACGAGCTGCCCGACAATCACGAGTGCGAAAGCGGACAACGGCAGAAATTCTGGAGGTACGATCAGTTGTTCGGATTTCAGCCAGTATTGCCGTACCGTCCATAGCACCAGAAGAACGGAGGCGCCCACTTCCAACACCGCTTGCGACCACTCTTCGACCGCACCGAAGGATAATACCGCGAATGCGAGGAGACAGCAGATGCTCACTCGAAAAAATCTCATGGCCCAGCGTTCTCCGCCGACTGCGGCAGAAGGTTGACATCATCCACCCAGGCAGTTCCGGAAATGCGCACGTCGGGATTCTCACTGGCATCCCGGATCACACAGATGTTCATGCGATGAACATCGCGGCCAGAGGTCCAGCTTTGATCGAGTGGTGTCCAAGGATTTGTGCCCACGACTTGACGCGTACTCGCCACTGGAGCGAAGCCACCTTCAACCGCGCGGAGACGGAAGGCGATGCCCTGATCGGTGGTGATCCCCTGGCTCTTGATCCAGCCGTAAAAACGATAGGTCGTGCTTGGCTGGACGATCACCAGCGTACAAGCGGCCTCCAAATTTGGATTGTGCCTGCCGTCAAAAGAGAGCCGGAGCGACTGCGCACCAGAATGCTTTTCTGTCTTATCTAAGTCGATACTCACTCCTTGTTCGATAGCATGATATTGCCAGCTAAATGCACGCCCGTTAATTCCCGTTTCAAAACTGGGATCCCAGACAACTGAACTGCGGGGTCGGAATAGCGGTGGCAGATTCATGGTGGCCACGCCTTGGTCCCAGACTTGCCTGGCTTCGGTCAATTCTCCTGCCTTCAGCAGATCGGACACGAAGTTCTCAACATCGTGCATTTCCAGATGAGGATGCAGCAGGAGCAGTCGGCCCCAGATCGTCTTGGCCACAGCTAATTGCTTCGCGCTAAGGGCTTCCGAAATTACATCGACGTAAACGTTTTGTTTTGCGGGCAAAAGTTCGTCGAGCAACTCATCGATATTAGGATTCGTGCGGTAGGCTCGCGAAAATGCTGCTGCTGCAAATTGCGGATTCGCCTCGATTGCCCTCCGTAGTTCTGGGTAAGCCTGAGCCGGTTGGCCTTGGCGCAAAAGAAAGTTTCCGAAGCGCCAGGCGACGTCCGCCGAGACGGGATAGCTCTTCTTCGCCTGCAGATAAGCCTCACGAGGTTCTTCAGACTTTCCATCCAGTTCGTAAGCCGTGGCGAGGTCTAACCAAGCATCTGTGTCGCTGGGATTTAGCGCTATCGCCTTTCGAAATGAGCTTTCCGCCAGGTCAGAGTTCGCCTGCTCAAGGTTGTACTGCTGATAGCGTCCAAGCAAATACCAATATTCGGGGTTATCCGGTTCCAAATGCACGGCCCGCTCCAGCCGGCGCGCAGTTTGTCCTCCGGCATCATAATGGGCGACGGCGGAGCGAATCCCAAAGAAGGAGAGCCATAGACCAGTCAGCAACGCCGCGACCACAATCAGGCCGCGCGAGATGGAATCGGACAATCGAAGGATCATCGGACTTACTCTGCCGAGTCAGTGCCAGGGATGCAAGAAGAAATAAATTCCAGATTAGGGCGACGCGAACAACGTTATCCCTCGATAAGACATCCTACCTTCTTGGATCGCCTTCACTAGGAAGAGTGGTGTCTCTCGTCTTCCGTTCAAACGTCAAAAACGTTATCTTGTTGCCTGAAGTGAGGGATTAAAGTGAATGTTTCTTTTTTCGATCGCATCGAATTGCCGAAACACGTCTTGGTGTGCGCTCTCGATAACGAGCTCGTGCTTTTGAATCTCGAACCGGAATGTTATTTCGGCTTGGAGGAGATTGGCACGAGAATGCGGCAAGCGCTTACCACCGCACACAGTATCGGCGACGCTTTTGCGACGTAGCCGACCGAATTCGACGCTGACGCGGAGCGCCTTCGTCAAGATCTTTCGGACCTCAGCGGGGAAATGGTTTACTGCGAATCCGTTCCAACACTGCGGCGGCTCAAGCAATCTAGCCCCGGAACGTCCGACCGAGTGTGCCGCGTATTTCATGATTCCGCGAAAGTCCGAGCCCCGTCCAATCGGGCCAGCGCATAATTGGGACAACGCGCACCGGGAATTTCAGCATAATGGTTTGAAGGCCAGGTGAACAATTGAGTGGAATTGTCGGAATTTTTCATCGCGACGGTGCGCCGATTGAACCCGGCTTACTGCGCTCACTCGTGAATTTTCTCGCCTACCGCGGTCCGGATGCCCGTGGCACCTGGTTGGAGACTTCCATTGGCCTAGGACATGCGCTGCTGCGGACCACTCGCGAATCGAACGGCGAACGGCAGCCAATGAGCTTGAGTGAGCGCTAC
This sequence comes from Candidatus Acidiferrales bacterium, assembly GCA_963790355.1. Classification (GTDB taxonomy): domain Bacteria; phylum Acidobacteriota; class Terriglobia; order Acidiferrales; family UBA7541; genus Acidiferrum. Next base: position 1,065,373 of record CAWBOF010000004.1, on the reverse strand, counting down.
TGGATTGTTGCCGACGCGCGGTTGGATTGCCGGGCGGAATTGATTGCGGAGTTGCTGCGAGCCAAACTCGATCTGCGTTCGAACGCGCCCGACTGTGAGCTGATTCTGCAGGCTTACGCAACCTGGGGCACAGCGTGCGTCGATCACCTGAGGGGCGATTTTTCATTTGTTGTGTGGGACGCGGCACAAAAACATCTTTTTTGCGTACGTGATCATTTTGGGATCAACCCTTTCTACTACGCGCAGCTAGGGGACCTTTTTATCTTCAGTAATACTTTGAACTGCATTCGAATGCACCCGCGCGTTTCGGACAAATTGAATGACGAAGCAATCGGGGATTTTCTCCTTTTTGGATTGAACTGCGATAACGCGACGACGAGCTTTCGCGATATTCAGCGGTTGCCGCCGGCACACTCCCTCACGGTCGCGCAACGAGGAATAAAGATACGGCGCTACTGGACTCCGCCGACCGATGGGCGGATTCGCTACGCCAAGCCCGAAGACTATGTCGAGAACTTCAAGTCTTTGCTTGAGCTGGCGGTGAGCGATCGCCTGCGCCTGGACCGTGTCGGCATTCTGTTAAGCGGGGGACTGGACTCATCGTCGGTGGCGACGGTGGCAAAAGAAGTCTCAGCGAAAGGCTCCCCCTCGACCGAGATCCGCGCTTACACGCACGTTTTTAAATCCTTGATTTCGGACCGCGAGGGCGATTATGCAGGCGAGGTGGGCGAGTTCCTACGCATTCCCGTGAAATTCATAGACGTAGATGGGGGACAGCTTTTCGAGCGCTGGAACGATCCCAATCTCAGCTTGCCCGAACCGGTCGAAGTTCCTTTCCTGGCCAGAACTCTGGACGCCTACCGCGACGTTTCTGCAGACTGCCGTGTTCTGCTTTCTGGGGAAGGGAGTGACAACTTGATGGAGTTCCAGATGTGGCCCCACGTAGCAGATTTGCGGCGAAGAGGGGAATGGCAGCGACTCTTAACGGACGTGGCGAACTACCTGTGGGTGCGGCCATTTCCGTGGCGTGGCATTCGAGTGCGAGCCCTGCGACTTGTAGGAAGGGATCGCGATCAGTCTGTCTATCCAGACTGGCTGGCTCCCGAATTCAGCCGTCGGGCGAATCTCCGCGACAGGTGGAAGCAACAGACCGGGCTCTCCAAATCTTGGGTCGCCCATCCCATCCATCCAAGAGGCCATGGATCGTTGGCATTGCCGCACTGGACACTCATGTTCGAGCAGAATAATCCGGGCGTGATTCGCTATCCGGTAGAAACGCGCTATCCTTTCCTCGATTTGCGCATCGTGAATTATCTGTTGGCATTGCCGCCGTTCCCCTGGTTCTATAAGAAGCATCTGTTGCGCGAAGCGATGACAGGGCGGATACCAGAGCGCGTGCGCACACGTCCGAAGACACCGCTACAGGGCGATCCTGTGTCAACAGAACTGAGACGAACAGGCACTGATCAATTAAAAACAGTGCCGTGGACCACGGATTTGGACAGATTCATCGAACGTGCGGCGCTGGTGCCACCACACCCTAGCATGAATCAAGAACAACTAAGCATGAGTTTGCGGCCCTATTTCCTGAGTATCTGGTTGCATTCCTTACTATCCTCGGCGACGAAAAAACTGAAGCCCCGAATGTGACTTTCCTGGCGCCGAAGCATGGCGTGAAGGGATGAGAATAGGGTAAAGCCCGTACTTACACCGTTTACACAATTTTTCGTTGCAGTTGAGGGTAAGAATTATGTATAACCTACTATGCGGCGGTTAGTACTGGTCAAACGGGGACCAAGGAGCCGCACGTGAGACCCGCCCCTTCCCGTGAGTTTTTGGCAAAACAACGCTTCGTATGGCGAGCCAATGCGAAGCGTGTAGGAAGTTTGCCAAAAATCGCTCTCAAGGAGATTTTTATGTCAGCACCAACGGGAGCTGATCTTCTGAGAGGAATGCCTTTGCGCACCGATTTAAGCCGGTGCACGGACTGTTTGCTGCTGATGCCCCCGCCTCATTTGCTTGCAGTTGACGTGAAAAGTTCGGTATAAGTTTACGCTTGGAGGGTGGTGATGGCGAAGGCGGTCAAACAGGTACCCAAGAAACCTTATATAAAGCCTATGTTGACCGTTTACGGGACCGTGCGCGAACTCACACTTATGGTCGGCAGCGCAGGCATGAAAGATGGTGGATCTACCCCTGGGAAGAAGCACAGTCACATCCCCTGATCTCTTGCGTACTATTGAATCAAAATTTCAGTATTTTTTTTTCGGCCAGCGCCTACTTTCGAATTTGCCACTGCCAGGTACAAGCGCAATAGCATACACGGAACATTGTGACATTGAGCTGTGTCTCGGATTTCCCCCACGGAACTCTACCGGAGCGATTCCTTCAGGCCCCGAAGAACTCACCTATCGAAGCCCCGAAACCAACGCAGCTGGAGAGCCCGCTCTGCGAATCTGGAGCGTTGCGGGGGGGGAATTCGTCCGCCTCGTCTATGACGATGGAACGGAATTCTGGCTGGATCGCAACCACGAGCGTGTTTGGGCGACTTGGCCAGCTGTTTCGTCGCTAGAAAATACCGCTTCCTATTTGCTGGGGCCAGTTCTCGGGCTAGTGCTCCGATTGCGGGGAGTGACTTGCCTTCATGCCAGTGCGGTAGCTTTCGGGAACTGCAGTGTTGCATTCGTAGGCGCGACTGGAGCGGGAAAGTCAACAACAGCGGCGGCCTTCGCTCGGCAAGGGCATGCGGTCTTATCCGACGACATTGTTGCAATTGCCGAGAGTGCAGGCGAGTTCAGAGTGCTGCCGGGATATCCCTATCTCTGCCTTTGGCCCGAATCCGTGAAGATGCTCGATCACTCTCTTGAGGCACTGCCGCGAATCATTCCAGAGGGGGAGAAGCGCCGTCTCGCTTTGGGGAAGAACGAAGCTCGGTTCGAGCAGCGCCCGCTTCGGCTCGCTGCAATTTATCTTCTCGGCGACCGCCGGCCCGATCCGGCGCCTTATGTCGAGATCATCCGGCCGCAAGCGGCTCTGCTCTCGCTCGTAGCCGATACTTACGCCAACAAAATCCTCGATCGTAGGCTGCGCGCAGAAGAGTTTGGAGTCCTGAGCCGACTAGTCGAGACGATTCCCATCCGTTGGATTTTTCCTAATAGCGACTCGTCGCGAATCGGGGACCTCTGCCGGGTAATCCAAGAAGATCATACCGGGCTGAAGACAGCGGCGCTCCCGCACCGTTAATCTATCCACAATATCTGAACGGCAATTGCTCTTTAATATCGCGCTTTGCAAGTGCCATCTTTCGGGTAGTTTTCCCAGTTTTACGGTGCTATCTTACCCGTGCGTGGTGTGTTCAGTTCGTCCGCCCAAAAGCGCAAACGAAGGTCAGGTTTAAAACCAAGGGCGTGTTGTGTTCCATAACAAGAAATAGAGAAGCGTCCATTTGGTGCTAACCAAGTTGGGGAGTACTCCAGCGATCAGGAGGAATGGTGCCATGAAGACCGGGAGTGAGTGGGCAAACAGGATGAAGTTCATGGGCGTGGCCACACTGCTATGTGGTGGCCTGCTACTGACGCTTTTGGGAGGCGCGGGGAGGCCAAGTCTTCGTACTGGAATCCATGCGAAGGCGGAAACAAAGTCCAGCCAGGGAAAACAACAATCCCAGTTGCTAGAAGCTTACGGCAAGTTGCCTCTGAGCTTTGAAGAAAACATTGGACAGACCGCCCGCGAGGTACGTTATGTCGCACATGGCGGAAGCTATGAATTGTTCTTGACCCCTCAGGAAGCGGTTATGGCTTTGCGTCCTTCCAGCCATCTTGATTTCTCACCGCGGCACCGCTTCGCCACTCTTCGTGCCCTCCGCGAGGCGCGCCGGAATGCCCGCCAAACGGAGCAGATGACAGCTTTGGGTCTGCAGTTGGAAGGCAGTAATCCACAACCTCAAATCACCGGAGTTGATCCACTGCCGGGTAAGGTGAACTACTTTATTGGCAACGATCCGACAAAGTGGCAAACCGACGTCCACACCTTTGCCCAAGTGAAATATGCGGGAGTCTATCCCGGCATCGATCTGATCTTCTACGGGAAAGAAAACCACCTCGAATACGACTTCATCGTTGGTCCGGGAGCGAATCCGGCAGCCATCGCTCTCAAGGTGAATGGCGCCCGCAGAATGCGTATCGATTCCCGAGGCGATGTGGTCGTGAGTGTTCGAGGCGGCGAAGTGCGACTTCAGAAACCCTCCATCTATCAACAAGTGAACGGCAAGCGCCGCGAGGTCGCTGGAAGCTATACGATTGCCGACAATCATCGGGTCACGTTCTCGGTTCCGAGCTACGACCGAAACCAACCCCTCGTGCTCGATCCGGTGCTTGATTATTCGACGTACGTCGGTGGCACCTCAGACGATAACGCGACAGGGATCGCTGTGGATGGCAACGGAGACGCGTTTATCTCTGGGATCACTTCCTCAACGGACTTTCCGACAACATCGAATGGATTTATTCAGCAGCCATTGACGGCAAATGTCAGTCCGGCAGTCGCTGCCTTTGTCGCGGAACTGAATCCCGCAGGCAATACCGTAGTTTACTCTTCCTACATCGCGGGAAGCACTCCAGGAGAGACGGCGTTCGGAGTGGCGGTCGATTCTACCGGCAAGGTTTATCTCACAGGCCAGACACTTTCTCCCGACTTCCCTACAAACGCGACTATCGCTGGTTTCAAAACCGGCAGTAATCCGGGAGATGCTGCCACCGGAACGAGCTTTCTTGTGAAATTTGACCCAACCCAAACAACTGGGGCGAACTCCTTTGTCTATTCGACCTTTATCGGGGGGACGAACCCGACGTCCCCTAACGGGGACCTTGGTTTGGCAGTAGCAGCCGATGGAAGTGGTAATGCCTATGTGACGGGCATAACAGACTGCGGCCCTGGAACTGCGACTGACCTCGCGACCTTTCCTATCGTGGGCGGCTTTCAGACCACGCTAGGGAACTCCAACGGGGGAGGGAACGCTTTCCTGGCCAAAATAAATACAACGGTGAGCGGAAGCAGTTCTCTGATCTCCTCTAGCTATTTGGGTGGGAACGCCGTGCTTTACCCGACCAGCACTGCCGGATATGGAGATGCAGGTTGGGGAGTGGCGGTCGATTCCTCGGCCAATGCCTATGTCGTGGGCACAACAACTTCGTCGAACCTTGGAAGCTTAACCACCACTGGACTTGCTCTGACCTACCCGGCTGGCAATACCAGTAACACAGCATTCTTTGCCAAGATCAACACGGCCACCGCCGGAAGCCAGAGCTTATCGTATTTGACTTATTTGGGAGGCACCGGCCCGGACTACGGACAGGCCATTGGCCTAGGCCCGACGAATGTGGCTTATTTGACTGGGGCCACTAGCTCTTTGAATTTTCCGGTTTCGAGTGGAGCCTATCAGACTACCGGCAACACAACAGGAGTGGTGTTTGTCGCTCTCATCGACACGTCGCAGCCGGTAGCCGATTCCCTTACAAGTTCGACCTTCGTTGGTGGCAACGCTGGCGATATTGGATATGGGATTCAGGCTGACTCGCAGGGCAACGCTTATGTTGCGGGCGCTACGGCTTCACTAAACTTTCCCGTGACGGTAGGAGCGCTGCAGACTACCTTTCCAAAAAGTGCTTTCACCACCGGGTTCGTTCTCGAGCTGAATCCCAACCTCTCCACACTGCTTTATTCCAGCTTCTTCGGGGGAAGCGGGGATGGCAACAGTCAAGATATTGACTATGCGGCGGGCATCGCCCTCAATTCCTCTACTCCACCGAATGCCTACATTGCTGGCCAAACCTACTCGACGAATTTACCGGTCGCCGGGACTCCTGTTGCGCCGCTGCACGCCGGACTCAACGGCACCGGCAGCGATGCGTTTGTAGCAGAACTTACGCTAATACCGTCCCTTACCGTAACGCCTTCGCCCTTCGATTTTGGAATCGAGCAACTTGGCGTCCCGACACCTCCACAGGCATTCACCGTAACGAACAACACGAGTTCCTCGATCACGTTCACCAGTATCGTGGTCACGGGGGTATCGCCCGCATCCAATACCGACTTTGCAAAATCATCCGACGCGTGCAGTCCAAGCGTCGCCGCCGGCACTACGTGCACGGTCAATGTGACCTTTACTCCGTCGGTGGCCGCCGCAGAGTCTGCCACCCTGGTTATCACCGCGGTCGTGACGAACGGCGGGTTAATCAGTACACAAGTTTTCGATGTCAATCTGACTGGCACCGGGTCCACGATGGTGCCAGGCATTGCGTTCAACCCCACGAGTCTGTCTTTCGGTCCCCAAGCGCTTACCACGACCAGCGCTGCGATGCCTGTGATGCTCACGAACCCTGGCACGGGACCCTTGACGATTAATTCGATTGCCGCTTCCGGCGATTTCGCGCAGACGAACAACTGTCCTGCGAGTCCAACAACTCTTCCAGCATCGGGAACGTGCACGATCAACGTAACATTTACGCCGACAGTCCTGGGTACGCGTACAGGAGCGCTCACATTCACAGACAACGCCCGCGGCAGCCCGCAGACGGTTCCGCTGACTGGCACCGGAACGGGGCCGAGCATTGCGTTCAGCCCCACGAGTCTGTCTTTCAATCCCCAGATGCTTACCACGACTAGCGCCGCGATGCCTGTGAAGGTCACGAACTCCGGCACGGGACCCTTGACGATTAACTCGATTACCGCTTCGGGCGATTTCGCTCAGACGAGCAATTGTCCTGCGAGTCCATCAACTCTTCCAGCATCGGGAACGTGCACGGTCAACGTAACCTTTGCACCGACGGCAGTGGGTGCACGTACAGGAACACTCACGTTCACAGACAACGCAGGCGGCAGCCCGCAGACGATTCCGCTGACCGGAACCGGGTGGGATTTCCAGGTTACGGCGCCGTCCACTGCAACTGGCAAGAGCCCGGTCACCTTCAATGCGACAATGACGCCGCTCGGCGGATTTAATCAAAGTGTGGCGTTCACTTGCACGGGGGCACCCGCGGGCACAACGTGTACCGTTGCCACGCCAATCACGGCTACGGACGGAAAGACGGCACAGTCGGTCGCGGTCACCGTAGCCAGGACGACCGGCGGCCTGCTTTTGCCGCCTCCGCCAGTCCACACTCCTCCCATTTCGATTTGGCAGATTGTGCCCCTGATTCTGGCGTCGCTGTTGCTCATTCTGCTGACGAAAGCTAAGGGGCTTCGCGTGCGGGTCGGGCTGGCAACCGCAGTTGTGCTTCTCATAACCTTGGCTGGCTGCTCGAGTTCGAGGCCACCGATTACAGGAACTCTGACGATTACCGGAACCTCCACTGGCTCTGCAGGTAGTGAGAGCCACTCGGCCACCGTGGCAGTAACAGTCGACTAGCAACCGAAGACTAAATAAGATTGATGTTCCTTAAGCTGGCGATAGACACCAAGGGCGCCGATTCAGGATTTTTGCCCGCGGCCGTATTTGCGTGCAAGGCGGAACGGGCGTCGCAATGCATCGACCAAACGGTTGTGACTGATTTCGCCGTCCGCCTGCCAGTCATCCTCCGTCGGCGAAAGAGAAAGTCTGAGTAGATAGGCGGGCGCAAGAAACCCACTGCCGCGCATTCGGAGACGGAACGCGGCGCGCTCAAAAAGAGTGGGCGATGCATCACCTGGCGCGGCGAGCCAATTACGAACGCACGCGGCCAGCTTGGCGGCACCCCTATCTCCCTGAACATCCGCGAGCACTGCATCTGGCAGTCGGGCGTGCAGCAAATCCGAAGCAAGGCGAAAGCCGGCGCGCAGCATGCGCTCCGCTGCAACTTCCTTGGCTGTCTCCATAACGCCCTGCCAATCGATGTCCGTTTGCCGTGAAACAAGCGCGGCGACATCTGCAATCCAGACGAGGCGCTCCCAGAAATGTTTTGTGCCGTGAATACAGATGTAGACTAGTTCGTCTTCCACGGACAGAGCAGGAATTTCGCGAACATCGAGCTGCACGAGAATGCGCCGCGCGAAAAACTTTTCGAGAGGCAGGCGTCGGGGAAAGTAGCGCAGCGTGAAGTCGTTGTGTAATTCGACGAGCAACCTTGCGCTGGTATTCGAGAAAAGATACTGGCCGGGAATTTTGCCGGCATCAATGGCGTCGAGGGGAACGGTTGCCTGGTAACCTGAGGCCTGCAACAATTCCGTGGCGCGACGGATGTCGCGCTGGCGAACGAGAAAATCCAGATCGCCGTAGCTGCGCATCGAAGAATCGCCGTAGGCCTGCATGGCTAACACCGGGCCTTTGACGACGAGCACGGGAATGTCTTTGGTGGCGAAGAGCTCCATGAGGCGAAACAGCTCCGCCGTCATCCGCAGTGTGGAGAGAACTTGCGCCAAGTGGCGTTCCTGCAGCGCCTCCCTCGTGTCTTCCGGGACAAGATTCTCGTCGAGCTCACCCAGACACTTCGCGAGGTGCCCAAGGACCCCGTGCTGCTCCGCTAGGACGAGCAATTGGGACCAATCGATAGAGTGTGTCAGCTTCGCCAGACGCCGGGAGTCAAATGAGGGGGATGCGCACTCAAGGAGAACGGTCCATTCGCCAGGGAACGGCTTCGAATTGGATTGAACGGATGGGAGCAAAGATTACTCCATGCAGTTCCGATATTTAGTGTACGTGATTCAGCCCTATCTGTTGGGGTAGGCACCACATCTTGAATGGTCAAGTCGGAATTTTCGTACTGGCCACAACCGCAGCGACGCCGCAGTGGGAGAGGTGGCGCTTGGTGCAAGACCTGGCGTTGATGAGTTTCGCAAACTCCGTGCAGTTGGGGGGGAACAAGGTCCTATCCGAGGTTTGCTGGCCGACGATATAACAACCTTAGACCAAGGGGCCGTATCGTCCTTGCCCATTGTGACGAACAACCCTCTTAAACTCAATGCATTACGGCAAGCACGACCCAGTCCTGGGCCCGTTGTTCAGTACTACCAGAGCTCTCGTAACCCTGTACGTGGGGCCAGTGGTCCATTGAGGCATTTCCACCTCGCCTCCATTCTTATGTCCGAAGAGCAAGCCGGCCAATGAAGAACCGTGCAGGCCGCTGCTGACAATCTTCTCAAGAGAGCTGGATCTGGAGGATCAACGTATGATGGAAAAGTCTAAAGCGAGCGCCGCCAGAAAACTACTGGGCTTCGCGGCATTCGTTTTCTCGGTGCTCTGCGCCGCACCAGTTAGCGCGCAGGTCGCGCCGAATGGGCGCTGGGAATTCGTAGTGACCAGTGGAGACACTCAGACCCAGCTTGACGATATGGGGCAGGCGTCATTTAGCACCTATCTCAGTCTGTCCGGTACCACACTGTCTGGCGACTCGCAGCAGACCACGAACAATAGCGATGCGGAGATTGAATGCTGCAACGACACGGTCACAGGAACATTCACGAGACACAACAACACCACGACTGCCGTCGTTGAGTTCTCTGTGCCGGAAAATTCTTCATACGGACAGGTGGCGTTCAACTACACCTTTACAGGGACGTACAATGCAAACCCCAGCAACTCAAGTGGCCCAACGATTACCGGCACATACACAACGAATGCCGGCCCTACCTACTCAAACGGTTCTGGCACGTTCGTTGCGACTTGGTTCCCCGATTTCCCAGCAACGCCGCAACCATACCTAGGCGGCCTTGCCGGTCCAGATGATGGTACCGGCCCGAGTGACGTCCCGACGATGCTTACACTGGGAACCAGTTCGACGTCGCATGATCTCGTCGGCACTGTGAGCATTCCTGGCATGACGAACAACGGTGTCGCTTGTTTCGCTGGACCGTTGACGATTCAAACTGTGGACAACCCCGCATTGCTTGGTGTTGGTGGTGGGCCGAATTTTATTGGCGTGCCGTTTGCTTCCGGTGTCGGGATCCTCATCTTCGCGCAAGATTCAGGGGGCACCCAGTTGTCGCTGCTTGGGTATTCCGCGAAACCGAACGGAAACTCCGCCGCGGTCGATGAATCGTACCTCGTCGCTACAGACAATGACGGCGACAACACCACCACTGACAACGGAACGAACAACGAGCTCATCCTCTACTACGGCATCACGGGTGGTCCCTGCGATGGTTTTGGTGGAGGCGATGCGCCGTTTCACCCTGTCAAGAAATACGAACACAAGAAGCGGTCCGAGCACACTCGCGGCAACAGATAGATGATTCGATTCCGTTGTCGGTTCCTTTCTCGGGAGTAGCCTTGGTAGTTGCGACCAACGCACGGTAGAGAGGAACCGGGCAATGTTGACTAGAGTTTGTGATTTCCAGACCCGTGACCAGCAGTTTCGTGGAGTCTAAATTTATCGTTCGGCGAAGATTCCAGTAACAGCGCGGCCGCCAGCGTGCTAGGAGGAGAAGTTTTTAGAAAGCTCTGCCACACGCGCGAATGCGTCATGCCAGGTAGCAAAGAGACGCGGGAAACGCTCTGAGGCAGATTCCGCAATTTCCTGCAAGGAGGCGCTTCCATCCATCCTTTCCACCATCCATAGGTCCGCCTGCCCTGCCTCAGAGAGCCGGGGAATATAGTTTAGGGCCTGACGTCGCAGTGATTTTAGAGAGAGATTTGCGCCCTGAAATGTCGATTGCTGAAAGTGGAGTGCCGGATGGTTGGCCGCTGCCGGGATTTTTGCTTCCCACCGCCAAATATAATCATGGCCCACGAGATCGGCGTGCAGTCCTACTTGAATTTCCTGCCCCTTCCGAAGTGGCACCGGTTTAAGCCAGGGGAGAAACAGTTGACCATGCACGGAATCCGCAGGTGCTGGTCCAGAGGAATAACCGATATTCTCAAATAGCGCTGTCTCAAACCACAGGCACAACCCGTGGGCCACTCCTTCTCGGTCCACGCGAAAATCCAATTCGGCACTCACTCGTTTCGCAACTCCCACGCTGTAGTCAAGTAAGCCCCAGTCCTGCTCTTCGGTCAGGAGTTGGTCCTTCTTGAAAGACCCCCTGTAGAATTCATTGAGGATGGGAAACACTGATGGCGACAGGTCTAATTCGGGAACTGACTTCCGCCAAGGGGTCATGAGGCGGGAGTAATACTCCTCCGCTTCAATCACGGCCGCCTTGAGCGTGTCGCGCTGCGGAATCAGGATACCACCCGTCGCGAGCAATCTCTGCCGGGCATCTTCCAATGACGGAATCGCATGGCCATAGAGCGGCAGCACGCCACGAATATCGGAAACGATGACGTTTACGCGCGCCGGTAATTCTGTCTTCCGCGAATCACTTTGGAAAAACTCGATGCGCTCCGTGAAGTCGTTCGCAGCTGCAAGCTCTCGTGCGAACTGAATACAGTTTTCCGACTCGATAGCGAAAACACGCCGCGCTCCCGCTCGGCAGGCTAACAACGAGAACACGCCGGGGCCGCAGCCGATATCCGCAACGGTGTCACCGGGACGCACGGTACGCGCAATCGCTTTGGCGTAGGCATTGAAGCGCCTGGCGTCAGCGATCATAGCTCCGTAATCGCCGAGGGAATACATGTCAGCGGGGGGAAATCCCGGCAGAGTAGTCACCCGCGGCGCCGAGATACGGCATGAGCCATTCGTCTGACGACAAACTCGATTCGCATGGAAGAGATGACCGCATCGTTTTGGCAACAATTAGCCACGCGAAGTATACGCGATTCAGTGCGCCAGTTCGAGCGGGAGGTAGGTTTGTCTGGCGGAATGTTTCGGCACCAGCGCATCGTGGGATCCGCCGAGGTCTGAGATACTCAGCAAATGGGATTGACAACAATACTGGAAGGAATCACGCTTCTTTTGTTGTGGCAATTCGTCGTCTACCGCGGAGATCGTATGGTACTCTCGCAGTTTTCATGCTGAAGAGGAAAATAATCCCGTTTATTTCTGTCCTTCTGTTCGGCCTCCTCCCAATTTCTACATTTGCGCAGTGCAACGATCAGCTTTGCAAAAACCTTCAGAACATACAAGATGCGGCGGTAACTGACTTTAGAGAGTATCGGCTGAACAAAATAGCAGGCCCCGACGTCTCGATTGAGGGCACGAACGTCCCTTGCCAAACCTCGACTTGGGCAAATAATGTGCCGATGTACATTTGCTACGCCCAGGTTCCAGCTGCAGACTCGGCGAAATGGTATCAAAGAACGCTCCAGGCACTCCAGAGTCTCTATCCAACGTGGAATTTCCAAATCAGATCCGTGGGTGAAGACCACTATGTGGATGCCGGCCCACCAAATTGCGAGGTTCCGCCCAATGATGGGCCTTACCTCGGCCAATGCCCACTGCACTTGCAAGCGGCGAAACAGAGCGATGGAACGGCGAAGTTATATCTTTGGATAGACTCGTTCTCGTCGCCCTATCTTTTGAAGCGCCCTCCGAGCCCTCCTGCAAAGACTGCTGCTCCCCTCACAGTTTCCGGCGGTTGCGACGATTTCTGCCAGAGTCTAAAGAAGGCATTTGAGGCCAGAGTGAACGCCTTTGAAGGCATCCGTATTGCCAAAGCAGATGGAACGACGGGGACTACAGTAAAGCTCGGAGGTGCAAAGGAGTGCATCGTCAACGGAGCCCCAGGATCACATTCTGAACGCCCAGGTGCGCAGTTCGTATGCTATTGGCAAGAAGCTTCTGACTCAGCGGCGGACACAAGATTCCGCGATCTCGTCTCACGCCTGCAAGTTTTGATTCCATCGGATTGGTCAGTCCACCAGGATAATGAGGTGGATGACCCCGCTGGAGAGGATCTGACGGCTTGGTATGGTGTTGAGCCGGGCGGTAAACACGACGTTCGTGTGTATGTTTCGGGGGAATACGTCGGCCTTCACATCACGGCGTCGAAATAGTGGCGCTTCGCAAGATAGTCTGTATCCGGTAAGTTCGTTCACGGGGTGCTTGGCTGCTCTACTCGTGTAACATTTGCGTCGGAGAGGTCCGACAACGGACTGGGTGCCGGTAAGCCAGGCTTCGAGTGTTCAGAGTTCGCGTCGGCGGGCGTTAACGCATTCCGTAACGCCCGCTTGGCCCATCCGGCCTACTTCCGTGTGCTGTTCTCCGCCGCGAGAGTTGTCAGGAGAGAGGTCTCCGTTTCAGATGGCGATCAGTCTTTGGCGAGTCCTCCCACAAGCTCGCCATCCACGAGGCTCTGGCCGTAGATTTCGTCACCCGAGTGCTGGGTAAACTCCACCTACACGCTTACTGAATTTCCACAGCAGATTTTCTCCCCCGATATGGGATGGAATGCGATAGAGCGCGATCGGAGATAACTCGCCTACTCGCCTGGTACTCGCGCTCGCCACTAGGCGCTGAGCAGGCTTATACCGGCATCTTTCGGCTTGCCGAGGAGCTTTAGCAGTTTTTCATGCGCCCACGCCGCAATCTCAGTGTCCGGATTTCTGGCTGCCCAAGTCCGGAGATCGAAGTTCGTGTCCCATGGGAGCTCACGGCCTTCTCCATCGTACGGGTATAAGACAGATGCCAGAAAATGTGCAAGGTCCGCGGCGCACACATCGGCGAGTCCCGGTTTTATGTTGAAAGTTCGGATCGGTGAGGGCTTGTCACCGACGACGCCCGCGGTTTCAAAATCGAGAACCCATACTTTGCCATCGTCTGCAGCAAGAAAATTCGCCAGCTTGGCATCTCCGAGATACAGGCCGGCAGTGTGCAGTCGCTCGAGAATGCTCCAGCATCTTTCCAGGTGCTCGACGGTCAGTTGGTTCTGTAGCCTTCGCAGCAGGAGGTTCGATCCGGGAATGTACTCGAGGACAAGAATGACTTTGCGTGGGGTATCGAGCGCATCGATGATCTGCGGCGCATCGTCAGCGATGCCGCGGTCGGCCAACTCCCGATAGAACGCCAGCTCGCGTCGCAGCAAGGTGCAACCATCGCTGCCGTCAAGTTGGACCAAGCCCCGATGGTACCCCACCTTTAGAATCACCTCCTGAAAAGTCTCGCTCGCAAGATTCAAACCAATGAAGATTCCGCCTTTTCCCTGCTGTTGAATGGCCTCGTGCGCGGGGTACCGTAATAGGAAAGATTGAACCTCAGGAGGAACATTGAGCGGCGAAGTGTAATTTTTCAGCTGGTCTTCGATGCCGGCGGGAACCGCAGATTTCGCATTGGTGCGATCGTCCTCGATCTCGTATCCTCCCACCTGAAGCCGTCGATTTACGTACGCACCATAGCGGTAATAGAGCGGCAGATCGTCGCCAAAAGAGATCGCGCAAGGAACCGCCGGACATTGGTCGCGGTATGGCGCCAAAGAGTCTTTCAAAGCATTCAGGAAACTTTTGTCCGGTTCTGGAAGATAGATCACTATGCCCTTACCCACCTGGGTGTAGCCAAAAATTCCGGCATTCAGCTTGCGAAGCAGCGCCGCCGTTTTGATGTATTTGAAATGCAGCCCCGCGTGCGACGCGAGCGGACAGACAAGCTCCAAGAGCTTGCGGCCGTTCAAAAAAGTCGCCGGAACATAAAGCTTCCAACCTTGCTGCACCACTGGAGGCGGACCACAGGCGAACCACTCCTCGGACTCCACAAAGGAGAGCACGGGCGACAGCTCCTGCGGATGCGGGATCTCGGTCATGCCCAACGCTTCGTTTTGAGCGCACATATGACCAATCGGATTTGTGCCACCCAGGTTATGTTCAAGAACAGAGCCTTAGTCGTGCGACGCGAGCGTGATTATCGTTACGGTGATGGTCCAGGAGGCGACGCCTGGCAAACCGCCCCTTGCGCGAGCGGGTATCAACGCGGCAAGCTCTTTCTCGTTGGTCGCAAAGTGTATGAGTTCCTTGGCGACTTCCTGATTAGTTGCCGCGGATTTAATAGCTTTCCGAAGCGACGCGTACTTTTTCGGGTTGCTTCGCAGATTGGCAACTACTTCGGTTAAAATCTGTTCGGTTCCTCCGCTCTGTTTGCTTTCTTCCATGATGACTGCTCCTTCCTGTTTGTGAATTGCGTGGGTACTGCCATATCGATTGAAACAAGGGGCTCGGCATGGGTATCTAAAAGGGGGGGCGGACGAAATTCTTTTGGTCCGATCGGCTCCTTCCCGAATGCAATGCTAGTGCCACGACTCTATTTTCAGTAGCAAGCACGAGCCCGTCGCGGAGCCATTGCTCTACGGTCGCTTCGATTCCTACTGTTTCCTCGATTGCGCGGGCCGCATCGGGATGTGCTTTGAGGAAGGCACCTGCAACAGCGGACAGCTTCATGCCGCTATCCAGGGATAAGTACAACTCAGTCTCAGAAGCGCTCAATTCATAGATACGGCCGCCCGGGCGAGTCTCTCGCTGATCCTCAATCCGACTTGAGCCATCCGTGCGAAGGGTAATCCGCAGTGAGGCGCCCTGTTGGTATGCAGCGCGCCATGCTTTGAGCGCACGCTCCAGAGCAGAGCCGTCAGCAGGTACGCCGTCAATCAGGTTGACGAAATCGTGCAGATACACCAGCTCATCCAGGTCTTCCTTGGGGATAGGAAATGCGTATTGAAACGTTGCATGGGCGCCAGTCCACCGAAGTCCGAACTGTTCCGGATTCTCGAAGTAGGGGCTGAAGCGGTGTAACTGAAATCGCCCCGAGCCGGATGGCGGCCTCAGATGGTGTATCTTGGGAATCATCTCCACCATGCTGTCATGGGACTGTTGCTTTTCGCCGGGCAGTCCATGAATCATGTTCCACCCGCAGTAAATGCCTAGTTCCTCGGACCACTTCAGCAACTGAATGTTCTGCAGTGGCGAGACTCCCTTCTTCATCAACCGAAGCATATCCGCGTCCAGGCTCTCGATACCGGGTTGCACCCACCGCACACCCGCTGCCGCGAGCACCTCAAGCTCTTCCCGGCGCATATTCGACTTAACTTCCCAGAAGAACGTCCAGTCGTGGCCGCGCGCGGCGATTTCGGGCAACAAGGAGTGGAGATAGTCCCGCGGGAGGATCAGATCGACGGCGTAGAAACGGGGAATTCCATAACGCGAGTACAAGCGCTCTAGAAGGGAAAGGACGGCATTCGGTTTCCAGGAGCGAAACTCCATGGTCTCGTGCAAACCGCAAAAGGTACATTGGATCTTCTGCCCGTACCAGCAGCCACGACTGCCTTCGAATGGCAGCCACGGATTTAATTTGTCCAGCAAGTTCAAGCGAAGCAGGCGCTGAAAGTACGAATCATAGGAAAGCTGCCAGCATTCGTCCTGGGTTCGAAACAGGCCTCCTGGTGGACCACTTACGATTCGGTTGTCTGAGGATCGGTAACTTACTCCAGCCAGACCTTCTGGGGTTTGGCCGCCACGGTAGCGACGCACCAGATCGGCCAAGACTAGTTCCCCCTCGACATGAACGACGGCATCCACATAAGGGCACGTACGCAGGATAGCCCGACCCATTGGTCCGGCGCATTGCGATCCGCCGAAGATCACTTTGACTTGCGGATATCGCACCTTCAGCCGACGGGCAAAGGCCATGGAGGCGCCCAATTGCGATATTGTGAGCGAGCATCCGATGATGTCGTAGCGCGACCAGTCTGTGCCATCCACCATGTCGGTAAGATAAGTTTCTGTGACCGCATCAAGGGCTTGAAGCACTACGTCGGCGAATTCCGGCCACAGTGAATCCTTCAACGATTTCTGCGCCATCAAGCTTGGGAGTTCGTTACCAGTCTCGGCTCGGTAATAATGCCGGCTAAAGATCCACTCGGGTAGAAACCCGTGCATGTTGCCGAGTTGATTGAAGAGATTGAGTCCGATGCGGGCAGCGTAATCCACATAAAGCTCATGGACGTCTGAGTCGATAGCGTCGTGCTGCAAAGCCGCAGACAGTGTCGCTAACTGAATCGAAGGCATAGCTGGCGACATCCAGGGTAGAGAGACCAAGGCGACTCGCGGAGCTTTGGAGACGACGTTCGGGGAGGAACGATCCTCTAGAATCCGCTCCGGCTCAAACGATTTGCCGGGCAACTCTCCTGATGAAGCCATTTTGCGATCAAGTTCGATGAGCAGACTGTGTCCCAACGTCGAGCGGAGCTTTTCCAATTCCGCAGGATTAAGGTTCGCGAAGTGGAGTTTCAGCAGGGTAGCGAGTTGCACCGCTTCCTGGTCTGATGAGTTCACATTAGACTGCGTTTGAGGTGCTGTAGTGCCGGGCCGCAATCGCTGGGCATGCTCTTGATCGGCAAGCCGAAAGGAGGCATGTAGTAAGGCAAGTCTGACTGGATCGGTTAAGTCTGTCTCTGGCATCGTCACTCCTAGTTGCCAGTCTTAATCCAGGTGCCGAATGCTATAGAAGATTGGAA
The DNA here is from genome assembly GCA_963790355.1 of Candidatus Acidiferrales bacterium. Classification (GTDB taxonomy): domain Bacteria; phylum Acidobacteriota; class Terriglobia; order Acidiferrales; family UBA7541; genus Acidiferrum. Next base: position 1,048,084 of record CAWBOF010000004.1, on the reverse strand, counting down.
TTCAGGTCAATGTTTTTCAGAGACTCCTGGATGTTTCCAGGCCGCTACCTCTCAACCATGCGGGAGCGGATGCCAGGCGCTAACGTTCCACTGCCATACGGAGGCAGGGTTGCTTGATCAGACTCGCTCGCGTATGAGAGAAACGATTGGGCAGGAAGCGCAGTACACACGGCACTTAGTGCTCCTGCTCGGAGCAAGAATTCGCGCCTTGAGACACCGCTCGACACAACAGTTCTAATTGGCATGTATCTGGATTTAGGGAGATTCATATATCCTCTTTTTTAGCGCTTGAGGAGTGCGGTGAATTCATCGGCGCAGAAAGATGCCTTTCGACCACTGGATACCCGGACAGTACTTGCCGTAACGGATCGCCCGTCTTACGACTGGAAGGTGGACTCCCAATTCTCACGGGGATCTAGTTGCATGTGAACATCACCAGGCCGCCGACTTGCGAGTTTCTGGGCAATCTTGGTTGGTGGGATCCGGCTCAATGCCTCGATCTCGACGACCATTCCATTACTCTTGGAGCAGTTCGGCGGCGACTTGCCCAATAGCTCACCAAGGAATGGTTGCGTTTTCCCAGCGCGTGAACGTACCTGCCGGGCCGTCCGGGCCGAGTAGCGCAACGCGCACTACCTCGCGGGAGCCATCCTTGACAGACTCGGTGCCCTCATATCCGTTGAGGTTCGTCTTGGTAAAGCCCGGGGAGACTAGGTTGACTTTGATCCCGGTCGACTCCAGTTCGACCATCATGGCCAGCGTTATAGCGTTGAGAGCCGCCTTGGATGCAGGGTACACCGGGCTATAAAGCGCGTGGTATCGGTGTGCCGGGTCCGCGTTCGTTGTTAGCGAGCCGACTCCGCTCGACACGTTGACGATGCGGGCGGCCGAGGACTTACGGAGAAGCGGCAGCATCGCTTGGTAAACGGCGAGGACGCCGAACACGTTGGTCTCCCACACCGCGCGTATCTCATCGAGGGATGCGTTGCTCGCGAGAGTTATCCTGGCGTACTCCTGCAGGGACAAGCTGCCCTTTCTCGTATTGGAGATGGCAGCGTTGTTGACGAGCAGGTCGAGGTGGCCAAATTCCTTGCGGACTCGTTCCGCCGCGGCGGCGATCGAAACCCGATCCGTCACGTCGAGTTGGAGCGCGATGGCGCCCGAACCAATCTCCTTTGCCGCGGCCTCGCCGCGCGCAAAATTGCGCGAGCCGACCAGAACAGTGAGGCCGTTCGCCACGAGTTCCTTTGCGACCTGAAGTCCGACTCCTTGATTGGCCCCGGTGATCAGAGCCACGCGTTTGTCTTGCACAGTAATCTCCTTCCTTTTTCTTGCGTCCAAGTGTTGCCACCACTCGCGTGTTCGACGTGCGGTCTACCGCAACGAAGCTGAAGTGCTGGCCTCAGCGAAATAACTTTGACGCTCGAGATCCGCAATCAGGCCGGGCCCTGTCGGGTTCCACCCAAGTTTTCTCCGTGTTTGCGCGCTTGAGGCCCGAAGATCGTTGCTGGCGAACATGCTCAACCACCCAAAATGAGCCTGAGCTTGTTCGGGAGATAGAGAAACCACCCGCACCTTCAATCCTCTGCCGATGGCTTCAGCAATATCCCGCATTGCCACACCTTCTTCGGCAACCGCGTGATACTTCGCACCTGCTTCATGTTTTTCCAGCGCGAGTCTGTAAAGACTTGCAACATCCAAAACGTGTGCTGCTGACCAGCAGTTGCGTCCTTCCCCTACATATGCGGACACACCCTTCTCCCGTGCCACAGCGATTAGATAGGTGACAAGGCCTTGCTTAGTGGTGTCGTGAACCTGGGGAAGGCGCATAACCGAAGCTTTGACGCCCTTGGGTACCAGAGCAAGAGCCATCTGCTCCGAAACACGCGGGAATGGGAAATTCGGCGGTATGTTGTTGTCTTCGGTCGCAACCTGACCCGGGGCGGCCAATCCAGCTGTCCCCGTTGTGACAATCAATGGCCGTTCAGAGCCTTCAAGCACCGATCCGAGGGTGTCGATCGCCCACCGATCGATCTCGCAGTTTTCCGCGAACTTCGAGAAGTCGTGGACAAAGGCGGTGTGAACCACGGCGTCGGACATGGCTGCTCCGCTGCGCAGGCTTTCCAGGTCTTTCAGATCACCGCGATGCACCTGGGCACCCGCGGCGGCGAGTGACTTGGCACCTGCATCCGAGCGCGCGAGGCCGAGCACTTGATACTTTGCGTCGATCAACTCTCGGACGAGCGCAGAACCGATGAATCCTGTTGCTCCTGTCACGAATATCTTCATAAATCGCTCCTTTATTTCGACATACGGAAAGCAAAATCAGTGCGCAGCCTGACGCGCAGCCGGCGCGGCATTCTTGGCGATAGCGTTGAGCTCGGCGATCGTGGCCGAAGGCAATTCCAACGCTGCCAGCGCCAAGATTTTCTCGAAGATGGTTTAGCGAAGATGTGCCGGGTATCAGCAGAATGTTGGGAGAACGCTGCAGAAGCCAGGCCAGCGCGACTTGCATTGGAGTGGCTTGCAACGACGCCGCGAGCCCGTCGAGCACGGAGGACTGCAACGGCGTGAATCCTCCCAACGGGAAAAAGGGAACGTACGCTACGCCTTGTTGCGCGAGTGCATCGATGAAGGCGTCGTCAGTCCGCTGTGCCACGTTGTAGAAGTTCTGGATGCAAACGATCTCCGTAATTTTCTGTGCTTCCTCGAATTGCCGAGGAGTGATGTTGCTAAGGCCGATGTGGCGAATCAGCCCCTGGCTCTTCAGTTCAGCAAGCGCCGTCAAGGGCTCCTCGATGGGTCCCTCCGTCGGCTCCATGACGCCACCGACGCGCAGATTGACCACGTCGAGCCGCTCCAGACCCAGATTGCGCAGATTGTCGTGAACCCCCGCAGTCAACTCTTCGCGTGAGAAGGCGGGAATCCATGACCCATCCGCGCCGCGACGGGCACCCAGTTTGGTTACGATGACCAGGCCCTTCGGGTAGGGATGAAGCGCCCGTTTGATGATCTGATTAGTGACATGCGGGCCGTAGTAAGTCGCTCGTGTCGATGTGGTTCACGCCGGAGGCGATCGCCTCTCGCAGAACCGCGATCCCTCCATCGACATCTTTGGGAGGCCCCCATACCAGCTTATTGCCATCGCGGCCGGCAAGTTGCATCGCGCCGTATCCCATGCGGTAGACGTTTGTGGAACTGTCAGGAAATTTGAAAGTGCCGCCCAGTTTGGTTTCTTTCGTCATTGTTTCTTCCCCCTCATCAGTTGCATTGCTTCTCGAATCTTTGTCAACCGGAGAGTGTCTCCAAATGTCTAGATAATCGGAGCCTGTCTCCGGTTACATCTTTCTCCTTGAAACTAACACGGATGGAGCTCCCTCAGAACTGCCCGAGCCCGCCATCCACGTTGAACTCTACACCGGTGATGTACGAGGCGTCGTGCGAGGCAAGGAACGCCGCGATGGCCGCGACTCCGTGCGGTTGCCCAAAGCGCTTCAGCGGTACTTCTGTCGCGGTTTGCTCCGTCCATTCGTCGACGGCTTCCTTTGCGAGCCCGAGCGCGTTCCAAATCGCAGTGACGATGGACCCGGCCCCCGGAGTCACCGGGTTGACGCGTATATCCCGTCCGTCTCGTTCTTGAGTGACTTGCGAACCGAAGAATCCCGTAGCTCCAGTGATAGATAGATCCATAGTTTTTTCTCCTGAGTGCTAAAACTTCTCTCCCACCATTTCTTCGCTTTTCTTCCAAAGGGCTTCGGCGTTCCTGGGATCGAGCGCATAGCCACGTACGCCTTCGCTCGCGCCGCTGATGGGCACGTTTTCCGGCGAGATCTCGCCGACGTGACAGTTTTCGCAGTAGCGGCCGCCGATTTCCTCAGCTTCCGCCACTGCGCAGGCCCATATCGACGTTGCCGATCCTTGCGCGACGCTCTTCCACCGGAACGGGCCCTTACCTTGCGCCGCGAGCTGGTCGTTGATCTGTTGAATCAAGCCTTGTATTTGGTTCGGACCCATGTGGCGCCCGAGCTCCGTCTCGATGACTCCTGGATGCACAGCTGCGGCGCGCACGCCGCGCCCGCGATGCAGTCGGTCGAACGCCACGGCGAACAGGATGTTCGCGGTCTTCGATCGGCCGTAGGCCACGAACGGTTCGTAGGGGGTCCGCTCAAAGTTCGGGTCGTCGAGGTCGACGTTGGAAAAACGATGGCCGGCGGAAGAAAGGTTGATCAGCCGGCTGCCCTTCCGCAGAAGCGGCGCGATCCGATTGACGAGAACGAAGTGGCCTAGATGGTTGGTGCCAAACTGCGTCTCGAAGCCGTCCGCGGTGTGGCCAAGCGGAGTGGCCATCACTCCGGCGTTGGCGATGATCGCGTCAAGGAACTGCCCTTTCGCGAGCAGCTCGTCTGCACATGCGCGCACGCTTTTGAGGCTGGCGAGATCGAGCGCGATCAGCTCGAAGCTCCCGCCCGCAGCCGCCGTATCTCTGCGTACCTGCGCGGTCGCCCTTTCCGCCTTTTTCAAATCGCGCGCCGCACCCACCACATCTGCTCCGTGCGCCGCCAGTGCTCGCGCCGTCTCAACCCCCAGACCCGCCGAAACGCCGGTTACGAGAATTCGTTTGCCGCGCAGGTTGATCCCTGAAAGAACTTCATCCGTAGTCGAGGTTGCTCCAAATACTTCCACCATTTCCCCTCCTCGAGCCGCTCGCCCCACCGCGCCGGGCAGTCGGTGTTGACGAGTCTGGCCGCTTGGCGTAAAGTGGAGAGTGTCTCCACATATAGAGATTACCGGAGCCTGTCTCCGGTTACAAGCTTTTTTGAGATTCTTTAAAATGACCAAGAGATTTTGACAATGACTAGGAAACGTTCTCCATCTCTCAGCCGCAAGCCCCGCGCGGACGCGCAGCGGAATCGCGAGCGCATCCTGGAGGTCGCGAAGCTGGAGTTTACCCGCTCGGGCGCGGATGCGAGCCTGGACGACATCGCCAAACGGGCCGGCGTCGGCCCGGGAACTTTGTATCGCCACTTCCCCACGCGCGAAGAACTTCTAAAGGCGGTTTACCGGGCGGGAATGGAAAAGCTAGCCACAGCGGAGCAGCGCTTCGCGGCAACCATGTCCCCGATCGAGGCGTTGCGGGCCTGGTTGCTGCTTTTTGTGGATAACATCGCCACGAAGCACATTATCGCTCCGGCGCTGACTGCGCTCGTGGGGGATCCCAAAAAGGTGTTCGAAGCTTCCTACGCTCAGCTGCACGAGGCAATTCGTAGACTGGTCAAGCGCGCGGTCCAGAGCGGCGACATACGCAAGGATCTCGACCCCATGGATCTGCTTCGGGCTCTTGTTGGCGTCGCGAACGTCGCCACCAGCCCCGACTGGCAGCAAAGCGCGAAAAGACTCGTCGACATCCTCATCGCCGGCTCCCGGCCGGCGAAGTAGGGCCGAGGATTCAGTCCCAAATCCCGAACGGAATCTGGCCAACTTCCTCGAAGCCGTTTCTGGATACCTTCATTGTTTCCGACACTCTCCTGAGATGTATCTCATAGCTGGGGCTTCACGGGTCATGGAGGCTGCGTTGCTGCATCAATCGGATTCCATCCGATCCGGGCGCCGATTTGTTGAGCTGTACTGTGAACTTGATTGGCGACAGCGGCCATAACTCGGGACAGGGATGTCGAATCGGCTTTCGACTCTTGATGCAGTCTTTTCGATCGTGTCAAACAGTACAGAGTTAATTCCTAAGCGAGCTGCCGCCTCGACGTTTTCGCCGCGATCATCCAGGTACAAGATGTCTTGCGGGGCCGTTTTGAGTAGTTCGAGACAATTTCGATAGATCGCCAGCTCCGGCTTTATGGACCCGTAGTCGCAGGAATAAATCAGGTATTCAAATGTAGAGAGGCTCGGAAAGGACTTGGTCACATGGCGACTGAGTTCGAGCGGCATGTTTGAGAGAAGGGTTAAGGGGAAGCCTTCATTGTGCAGCAGCTTTGCCCATTGCACAGCGCCTTGATTTGGTCGAGTGATGCTTTCGCTATCGAGCTTGATTAGTGTTTCTATCTGATCTCTGCTCAAACCCAGTTCTTGCTGGCCAACAACCGCTGTCCAGTAGGCAGGTCCATCGATATCACCACGGTCGTAGGGCGGCCGTAGCTTCCAGTAAAGCTCCGAGAATCGCTCATGGGGAATGCCGCACACGAGCGCCATACCTTTCATATCCTCCAACGTTTGCTCGAGGCAAAGAACGTTTCCGTAATCGAAGACGACTGCCCGAACCGAACGCTTTTGCGAAAGACCTTGTATGGCGCTGCGTTCGGCAGTATCATGCATAAATGGGATAATACACGTATACACGTGCATAACCAATTGTATTCGTGTAAAATGGCAGAATGACACCAGAAGCGGAAGCAGGCCAAATCGCCCTAAAGGAAGAGCGCCACCAGTACATCCTGGAGCTGCTTGGCAGTGAGGGCCGAGTCCTCGCCGCGGACCTTAGCAGTCGATACAGGGTCTCTGAAGACACGATTCGTCGAGATCTGCGCGAATTGGCGAGTTCGGGAAAGATCCAACGGGTACACGGCGGCGCCCTGCCTCGCCGTGCCGAGGCCGTTCCTTTCGTGTCTCGCCAACAAATCGACATGGAGAGCAAGATCGGAATTGCTCGAGCGGCGGCTGACATGATCCGCGACGGTCAGGTGGTGCTGATTGATGGAGGTACCACTAATCTAAGAATTGCTTCCTACCTTTCAAGAGAGCGTTCGGCGACGATTGTTACCAACAGCCCACCGCTTGCGCTGGCGTTAGCGGATCATCCGAAGTTGAGCGTGCTGATGCTCGGAGGAAATTTTCTTAAAGAGGCGCGGGTCACGACAGGCATCGAGACCATTCGTCGAGTCGAATCCATTCGCGCTGATCTATGTTTTCTCGGAATGTGCAGTTTGCACCCGGAGGTCGGAATAACCGTCGGCGACCGAGAAGAAGCGTACGTAAAGCAAGCGATGATAGGGGCTTCAACGGAAGTGGTTGGCCTGATTTCACTTGGGAAAATGGGGACATCTCTGCCTTACCTGGTCGGTCCTGCTTCCCGACTGACACGTTTGATCACCGATGCATCAGACGAAGATGTCCTGAATCCCTACCGCTCCCAAGGCATAGAAGTCACAAGTACGTAAACCGAAGCGGTTCGACACTTATATAGGTACGCCGTGTCGACATATGACGGACCGGGACAAGGGTCTATGCTGCGCGATCAAAGGCATGAAATTAGCAGATCCGGGAAAAGTGCGGCACAGGACCCGCATCGTGATGTCAGATCGCGTGGGTCGCTCAATCCACGCACTGAACGAAGTTCCAGTGACGAAGGGGCATAAGGTCACCGTTTTGGTAGAACAGGGCAGGGAACGAGGATATGTTGCCTTTTGGTTAATTCTCGGTGTGTGTCTGCTAGCCTGCCCGGCTATATTTGCCTCATCTGGGTGGACCGGTGTGGCTATCACGGATGCCGGTTCACCCGTTGCCAATGCCACCGTCGCTCTTCACTCCAACTCGGAGCAGCCGGAATATCACGCCACAACCTCCCCGAATGGAACTTTCACTTTTGCGGAAATCAAACCGGGTAGCTATCGCATATCCGTCGAGGCCAAAGGGAAAGTTTGGACAGCTCCGGAACCGTTCGTCGTCCCGGAAAACGCCGCGCTCAACGTCAATCTTCAGCTTTCTTCGCAAGATCAATCGCTGAAGCTGCTGACGCCATCGGGCCAAGTAGCCACCGAAGCCACCGGAGGACTCCGCCTCTCCAGCAAGCAAGTTTCGAATCTCCCCCTGAACGAGCGCGACTTCAGCAAACTACTTCTCCTCGCCGCCGGCACCATGACCGACGCCAATGGTGCGGCCAACTTCACGCAACAATTCTCCATCAACGGCCAGCGCGGCGTCACCGCTGTCTTCGCCACCGATGGCACTGACTCCAGCGATCCGGAACTCGGCGGCGCCACCTTCCCCAATTTCAACGTGGATGCTATCCAGGAAGTGCAGTCCAGCTCGGGAGTCATGCCTGCAGAAATCGGAGAAGGGGCCGCCGGCTTTACTAACGTCACCACAAAGTCCGGAAACGACGATTATCACGGCACTCTGTTTGAATTTGTGCGCAATGCCGCATTCGATGCCCGCAATTTCTTTGACTACAGCAACGGCATAGATACGCGGCGCATTCCGCCCTTTGTTCGCAACGAATTTGGCGGCACCATCGGCGGGCCGTTGGTGTTGCCCAAGGTCTACGACGGCCACGATAAAACTTTTTTCTTCTTCGAGTATCAGGGCTTTCGCCAAGTCCTCGGCACCACCCAGGTCTTTGCCGTGCCCACTCCAGCCGAACGCCAAGGTATTGATACCACTACCTATCCCGGGGATATCTTATACGTCCCCGTCAATCCCGCCATCGCGCCGCTCCTCAATCGCTATCCTCTGCCCAACGATCCTCAAGGCGCATTTGGCGCGCGCACTTACGCCACATATTCAAAGATCGACACCAGCACCAATCAATTCTCCATTCGCGTTGACCAAAAATTGTCGGACAAGTCCACTCTCTTTGGCCGCTTCAGCCTCAACCAGGTCAACGGTCCCATCACCAATCCCGACCAGACCGCCATCGATCCCACCTTCGGCGTTAATTTCTTCGATCACCAGCGCATCGCCACCATCGGCTATGCCCGCAACATCACTTCCCGCCTCACTCTTAACGCCGCGTTTGGCTATGTCCGCAGCACTCCGATTTTTCCCACGCAAAACACCACCGATCCGGCCTTGGTATTCGGTGATGGCCTCTACGAAGGCTTCAACACCGCCGACGGCTCGATTATCGGTTCGTATGGAAATGTCTATCAAGCCAAGATCGACATGGCTTGGGCCCACGGCGCTCACACGTTCAAATGGGGCCTGGACATCCGCCTCAACAAAGACGCCACCATTTTCGGCACCAACCCGAACGGTGTGTACACCTTTGGCGGTGGCACCGCGTATTCCCCGGTGCAGATTCTTTCCGCCAGCGGCCAGCACAATATTCAGCCAGGCCAACCCCTGCCCGATGCGCTCACCGGTCTTCTCACCGCTACACCTTATTCCTACACCATCACCGCGGCCGCCAACGTTACCCCGCAAGGTAATAAGTTTGACGAAGCTGCCGTTCGCCGCAACGCTTATGACTTCTACTTCCAGGATGCCTGGAAAATTTCTCCGCGCTGGCTCCTCACCTACGGCCTGCGCTACGAACTCAACTCGCCCATCCGCGAAGCCCACAATCGCACTTCCGTCGGATTCCCCGTCGATGCTCAGGGAAATTCCACCAGCTTTTTCGCTCCCGGCGCCCAACAGATTTACACCTTCAATCCTCAGCCCATTTATCCTACGGACTGGCGCGGATTCGGACCGCGCGTCGCCATCGACTTCGCCGCCACCAAACACACCACCTTTCATGCCGGCGCCGCCATTACCACGCTGCTCCCGAATCTCTGGCAAACCAATTTTGTTACCGGCGGATTCCCGCTGGTCTTTCAGCCGCTCATCACCGCGTCTCCAGGCACTCCTGTTCCTTTTCACACCACCGCGGTCCCCTTGCAGCTTCCCCCTGTCTACACCACCAGCGGCCAACCGCTCTTCCCCGGCGGCGACAGCACCAACGTTCTTCCCAATACCCAGATCGATGTGCAACGCTACCAGGCCGATGTGGAAGCACTCACTCCCGGCGACCAAACGCAACTCATCAATGCCTCTTTCATCGAACGCAACTTTCGCAACGGCTACATAGGCACTTACACTTTGGGCTTAGATCACGATTTTGGCGGCATCGTCCTGAGTGCCTCCTATGTCGGCACCGCGGGCGTGCACTTGCCCAGCGTTTTTTCGCCCAATGGATACGCGGGGGCCGATCCCGCTTTTGCTCCGTTCACGCAATTCAATGCCGTAGGACAAGCGATTGCCGGTTACGGCCCGGAATCGGTGATGCAGTCCGCTTCGCACTCGTCTTACAACGGATTGCAGAGCAGTTTGACGAAGAACAGCGCGCGCTACGGCTTGGGCTTTCAGGCCAGCTACACCTATTCCAAGTCGCTCGACGATACGAGTACAGTTCTCGGCGGCATTCCCGCAAATGCGGGAGTCATTTTGCAGGCGCTGCCGCAGAATCCACGTGATCCGCGCGCGGAAAAAGGTCCGTCGACTTTCGACATCACCCAGGCCTTCTCTCTGAGCCTGATTTGGGCGATTCCCCTGGATCGCGTCGACTTCCTGCAACCGTTGGGCACCAGAGTCACTCAAGGCTGGCAAGTCTTGAACGTCACTTCCGTCATGACCGGCCCGCCGTTCACCGTTTACTCCGGAATTCAACAAACGGGAGCCGGCGCGGGTGGAACTGACCGGCCCAATTTAGTGACCATGCCGGACTTGTCCACCAGTCGCACCATTCACGAAGATTACTTCGGCCGCGGCGCCAACAACAGCTCCTTCTTCTCTGTTCCCATCAATCTTCCCGGCGGGACCGGCCCCAATCAAGGCTACTTTGGCACGCTCGGGCGCGATACTTTTCGCGGCCCCGGCTTCCAGCAATACGATATCGCTTTGATCAAGAACACTCCCATCGGCCGCGGCGGCGCCGAATGGGCTGTCTTGCAATTTCGCGCGGAGTTCTTCAACATTTTCAATATTGTGAATTTCGGATTGCCTTCGAACACCTTGCTCGGCACTGGCTTCGGTATCATCAGCAAAACCGCCGGGCCTTCCCGCCAAATCCAATTCTCCCTGCGCCTCGCCTTTTAGAGATAAATCGCAAAATGGGCGGATCGCCCTGAAAAACAAAGGGCTGCGGCGAGGAGCGAAAGTGGCTCTGGACAGGTCCTGGTAAACGCGCTGCTGTTCAGGAGATTGAGGACATGATCATGCTTTTCGCCGCGGCGAATGGAGGCCGCTTCCAATGGCGAAGAGCAAACGCAAACGAGTTCCGAAAACGGTCCTCAAATTACCTGATCTAGAACAATCCAAATCTGCGGTCTTGAACAGCCTCACGTCGGCGAGTTCAAAGCGCTCGTACGACTATGCCATTCGTGAATTCATCGACTGGTACTGTTCGGAGCCCAGGCTGGCCTTCAACAGGAGCGTGGTCACACGCTACCGAATCGCACTCGAACAGCGCCCGTACGCTCCGTCGACGATTAACCTGAGACTGTCGGCGATACGCCGGCTGGCGTATGAGGCGTCCGATTGCGGACTACTCAGCCCGGATCTTGCGGCAGGCATTCGTCGTGTGAAGGGCGTTCGGCGGCTGGGAGTGCGTGTCGGGAATTGGCTGACGGCCGAGGAGGGCAAGAAGTTACTCGGCGCTGAAACAGCTGACACCCCTCGCAGCAGACGAAATCGTGCTTTGCTCTCGCTTCTCATCGGCTGCGGCCTTCGGAGAGCTGAGGTCAAGTCAGACGACGGAGCGATATTTGGGCTGCAAGCAGCGTTTTCGCGATGCGGTTAACGATCACATCGGCCTGGAGCCGGATGCGCCCTTCGTGAGGAGCAGGCGTAGAAACTGGTGTCCGCTAGCCGACCTCACAGGCTAATCCCGCCATCGAAGTCGGATAGCTTCCGGTTACTCAACAATTGGTCGTCAATCTCAACTCCAGGTGGCGATTGGCGATTCGGACGCCCAAAAGCATGCACCGACCGCAAATCCTCTCGCATCGAAGTGCGTTAGGAGGAAGTGTTATGAAAGCTGCAGTCGTTCCTGCGGTCAGCAGTTCGTGGCAGATCAAAGACGTTCCGCAACCTCAACCTGGACCCAATCAGGTACTGGTGAAAATGCATGCGAGCGGCATCTGCTACACCGATGTACATCTGACGCTCGGGCACTTTCCCGGGCCACCATTTCCCCGAATCCTGGGTCACGAGCCTGTAGGCGAGATCGTTGCCGTGGCTCCCGACGTCACGACGCGGAAGGTGGGCGACCGCGTAGGTACCGCTTGGATTCAATCCACCTGCGGGCGCTGCGAGTGGTGCCAGCGTGGTCGCAGAATGTTCTGTCCGTATATGAAAGGCACAGGAATTGAGACACAAGGCGGGCACGCCGAGTACATGCTGATGAATGCCGACGCAACCTATCTGATTCCCGAAAAGGTCTCCTACGAGCAAGCGGCGCCGATCTTCTGCGCAGGCTACACGGTCTACAGCGGGCTGCGCTGGGCCGATCCCCAGCCGCACGAGCGCGTGGCCGTGCTTGGCATCGGCGGCCTTGGACACCTTGCAGTGCAATACGCGAAGGCAGCAGGCCTTGAGACCATCGCCGTTTCCCACTCCCCTGACAAAGACAAGTTTATCCGCGAGCTCGGCGCGGATGAAATCGTCCGCGACGGAAAGAGCCTCGCCGCAGTAGGCGGTGCCGACATCATCCTCAGCACTTCCAATGCGACGAAGTCCATGGTGGACAGCATTCAGGGATTACGGCCAGACGGCCGGCTGATCGCCATGGGCGCGGACGCGGAGCCACTTTCCGTCTCGCTGATGGATCTCATCATGAAGCGCATCCGCATCATCGGCAGCCAGCAGAACGGCCCCGAATACCTGTACGAAGCTCTAGATTTCGTGGCGCAGGGGAAAGTCAAAACGATCGTCGAGACTTACCCATTGGCGGAGGCCGCCAAGGCCTACGAACGCGTTGCGGAGGGCAGGGCCAGGTTCCGCGCCGTCCTCACCATGTAATCGGAAATACGAGCAGTCACATGAGCAGACTGTCTGAGAAAGTGGCAATAGTGACGGGCGCCTCCAAAGGCATCGGCGCAGGGATTGCAACGGCCTTGGCAGCTGCGGGCGCGCGTGTGGCCGTGAACTATTCCTCCGACCGAGGAGGCGCCGAACGCGCCGCTCAAGCGATGATCGAAAACGGGAGTGACGCAATCGCGGTCGGGGCGGATGTGTCCAAGGCCGCAGATGTGGCGCGGCTATTCAAAGAAGTGGATACTGTGTTCGGAAGACTAGGCGTTCTGGTCAACAACGCCGGGGTATTCCGATTCGGCGCCTTCGCGGAGATCACCGAAGAGAGCTTTCACCCGGAAGATTTTGATCTCGTGATTCTCGGGGGTGTCACGGGGTCGACAATTGCTGCATGGACGTTTGCTGGCGAAGGAAAGCGCGTCGCAGTCGTCGAGCTCAAATACATCGGCGGGTCATGCCCGAACATGGCGTGCTTGCCGAGCAAGAACATCATCCACAGCGCGAAAATTTAGAGAGTTAAATCCCGAAGTAGAGTTCTCTTGGCGCAATATTCTCACGGCGGAGCAGGTACAGATGGTGGAGACTGGTTCGCTCGACATTGGATTTCTTCGTATGCCAATTGGTGAGCACTCGACCCTCGATGTTGTCACCGTGCATCGCGAACCCTTCGTACTCGTCGTGCCCTCGTCCCATAAACTAGCAAAAAGGAAAAGGGTGCGGCTGCGCGAAGTGGCGGGTCAGGACTTCGTGATGTATGAGCGTACCTACGCCCCTGGATTCTACGATTTGATGTTCGGGATCATTCGCGATGCCGGGATTGTTCCCAATGTCACTCAGACCGCAGTAGAGATCCCAACGCTGATCTCACTCGTCGCTTCAGGCATGGGTATCACGATTATGCCGGCGTCGGTCGTCAAACATTATGTCGCTTCGGTAGTCGCTTGTGGGATTTTAGACCGGATACCGACGACTGAAATTGCTCTCGCTGTCAGTAAACGATTTCGAAACGGAAGTCATAGACAACTTCAGATCCTTCGCCCTAGAAAAGTAGAAAAGTTAGGCCGGGCAAGGAAATCTTTGCGCGCTGATGAGAGTTGACTCATCCCGTCGGATTAGTACCCGCAAGCGCGCCAGGGTCCAGGAACGTCATTGGGCGCATTTCGTGTCGGCAATCCGCTTGAGCAAATCGTCCCCATCTCGGACAATGACCCCCAAACCTGCTACCAAACCTGCTACGGGCTTGCCAACCGAAGTAGTAAATAATAAAGGACGTTATCATTAGGTTCGGGCCCGCGTGGGCGCAACGCACGAGTGGTTCGTCGCGGTGGAATTTGCGTTGACCCAGAAATCCTAGCCGAAGTTCGTCACGGAGCGGTCGGGAAACCGCCTAACCCTTTCAGAATCAGTTCAGGCGATCGCCGAGTCTGCACTACATTTTGAAAGGGATTTCAACCGTTCCGGCAGGCTGAGTCCAAGTTGGTGAAGCAGGGATTTCTGTTCGGCCGTAGGTTCCGTGATCCGGCGCAGTCGGATCTCGCGCCCATCCGTCGTGGGAAGGACGATGTCGGCGCTCTGCACTGTGGACAGCAGAGCCAAAGCCTTCTTGGGCGAGATCGGCGGAGTGTTGTCGACTCCGCTGTCCGAGGGCCAGGGAATGATGGCCGGCCGACGCTTCAGCAGATGCTTGAGGGTCACCCACAAGGCATACCCGAGAAAAGCCACCAGCACATGAGCCTTGACCCGCGGCTCCTTCTGATGGAACAAAGGTCGGATAGAAAGCTCGCTCTTCAGCGCGCGAAACGAGGCCTCGGCTTCGGTCAGTTGCATGTACTTGGACCACATCTCCTCGGCCGAGTCCGCCTGTAGATTGGTGCGCAACAGGTAGGCGCCCTCCCGCAAGTCCCGCCAGACCTTTCGTTCGGCTTTCATCTCCCAAACCAGACGTACACCTGCGGGCGTGTCACGCAAGGTGACTTCGAACAGATCGTTTACTTGCGAATGCCGAGCCTGAATTTTTCCCAGCCGGCGCTCCATTTTGTTGCGGTCCTTCAGCCGGCCCTCCGCAATAGTCGTTTGCAGGCGCTTCAAAGCCTCCTCCATCCGCGTGGAAAAACGCTTCCGGATGGCCCTCTCTTTCTCTTTGCGGCCAGTCGTGCGACACAGGATGTAGGTCTCGTTTCCTTGGGGAATCGCGACCCGCTTCACCTCCACATCCGGGCGCACCTGGGTCCAGTCCTCCTTGAGCAAATCGGCTTCAAACCGCTTCATCTGGCGGCGCGGCGTGCCCACCAAATATTGTCCGCCGCGCTTGCCGATCGCTGCCAGATTCTCCTCGCTCACGATGCCTCGATCGAACACCCAGATCCTTCGCGCTTTGCCATATTTGCGCTCCACCATGCGCAGAATGGTCTCCATGGTCGAGACGTCGGCGCGATTGCCGTCGAACGTCTCATAGCTGAATGGAAATCCTTCGCTGTTGACGATCAGCGCGATCACCATCTGTTCGCAGTCCGGGCGATGATCGCGCGAGTAACCGCGGATCATCATCGGATTCTTCTCCGCCGCTCCTTCCACGTAGGTGCTGGTCAGATCGTAAAGCAACACATCGAACTCGGCTCCAAATAACTCCCCGTAACGCTGTTTGAGATGCTGTTCCAGCTTCGTCTTGTGGGGGAGAATGCGGTCGAGACAGCGGTACAGGCGCGTGTCGTTGATCTTGCCTTCTTCGATCTCCAGCAGATCATCCAACGCCGTCGCTGGATACCAGCGCTCCTCCACGGCCAACTCGCTGCCTGGTGCACAAAGCCGATTGATCGTCAGCACCGCAGCCACGCGCGACCAGGCTACGTCTGCCGGATCGTCATCCACGGCTTGCTCAAAGAAACGATCCAGCTCCAGATGCTTCCACAACTCCCAGCCCAGGAAACAGGCGCCGAACTGTCGGGTCCTCTCCAGACGGACGCGATTCACTAAGACGCGCGCCACCTGCGGATCATCGTCCGGCACCTCGACATGCGAAGGGAATAATTTCAATTGCTGGGCTTCGCCCTGCTCGTTGAACACCTCGACGCTCTTCAGCCACCGTGCCTGGGCCGATCCGTTCAGCTCACCCAAATAGCAGAGCGTTCTCTGGCGCGGACCGTTGGCCGTCCGCACCGTTTCCACCAGAGACCAATAGGTGTGATCCTTGCCATCCTTGCTACGCTGATGCGGCCGCAGAAACATCCTGGCCGAGTTTGTCATCCGCCATAGATGGCTTCAAGAGGGTAGGTCTGCACTACATCGATTTTCTGAACACCCCGATTGTAAAGACAAGGCTTCCGCCGTTCTCGTCATCAAAAATCGCAGAATTCGGCCGTTCCGTGACGAACTTCGGCTAGCGCAAAAGTTGAGGAAGACTTTCGACGATGGCGACCTCGCGTCGATTCAAACGACAACACTGGATGACTTCACTTGTGTTCTTGATGCTTGTGGTGGTGTTCTTCGTCACCGAGACGTTTCCCAAGATGTTCGAGGCGCTCCCCGATTCGCCTCAGCCATGCTCTCGGCTCATGACCGGCGTGGTCGGAGTCGTCAGCGTCTAGCGTGAGTTCGTCGATCTCCCACCGCTCGTATCGTATTCCTTTGATGAAAACTCTCTTTCGGCCCTCAGCGTAGTCTTCTTCTCGCTTCTCGTGTTCTTCGTGCCATGAGATGTGCACAAAAAACGGGTCGATGGAGATAGCGACCGGAATCGTGCCACTCACATCATACAGTTGCTTGCCGAGGAAGTCGGCGTTTCTCTGATAGTGCACACCATGCGGGAAATTCGCCATATCAGGGTAGTTGTTAGCGGAGAATATTCCGTAGAACTCATTTCCATGCGATTGCAGGTCGGCGTAATCGCCGAGATGCGGGTCCCAGAATGGATAGGTGGCAGGGTCTTCGAGCGTGTTGGCAAGCAGGAAATCCTCCGCCGGAGTTGCCCAAGCATCGTGTGTGACCTGTACATGAGTTTGCCAGCGCTGGGTCCCGCCCGAACCAGCGACAAGCTGTTGATAGAGCAATCCGACTTTACCATTCTCCGTCATCGCGAGCGCCGGATTCACGGCGTTGGCGACTAACAACAGATCACCCGACCAGTTGACTCCGCGGTCGGTGGTGCGGCGCACTCGCACGGTTTGCGCACTGCCCGGTAGCGGGCCTTCGCCCCAAGCTAGGTAAACGACATGGCTATTTCGTGGATCCACGACGATCGAGAGATTTGACCCAATGCGCTCAAAACCTAAGTAGGTCCAAGGACTGGTCCATGGAAATGGCACCGACTTCCGAACCCGCACGCCCGCGAGATGGTCGACTGGGTCCGTGAGTGCGGTAAACGGTGTGGCCCCGGTGGCGAAGTTGTCGTCCCGAGCGACCACCACGTCACAGAGTGTGTTGGGAACGGCTTGTCGCATGGGGATATAAGCCGCATAGACTGTACCATCGTGATGAGCAGCACAGCGGATCGGCGGCAGTTCGCGTATGAACGGCACTCGAGGATCGAGCACAGTCTGGCTGAACCCTGCTGGCGCAGGCCCATTGCGGGCATCAGGTGAATGTTCGACGGAGCCCCGGTATGGACCACTCGATGCATCATTGTTACCGATAAACACCCGATCCTTTCCCTCTGCGTGCCGTAAGGAAACATAAGGTTGATCGATGGAAGCGCGCGACACCAACACACCCATGACGCTTGACGGCGAATACGGCGCGCTACGCAGGATGTTTAGGTCGTTGGTATTCGTGAGCAGGATGCCCGCATAGAGCGCCGAGCCACTTCCAAACCGGACCGATTGATCGAACGTTGGCAACACTTGACCGATCGACGGCACGAACGCCTCGCCCGGGACGACGAGATCCAGTGCCCAAGTCCGCCCTCCATCCACACTTACATAGAGCGGCCCGTTCGGCCCTCCGCCAGGATCGGGAGTGAAGGCAGTACCGATAATCGTGCGCGGGTTTTCCGGATCGATCGTGATCTGCGGCTCACTATCCTGGTTAGTTTCTCCGCTGAGGGATTTCGGAATCATGTTGACGAGCAGAACGCGCGCCTTAGCCATAGCCAAGCCCCCAATCTTTTGATCAGCGTCTTAGAGCAGTTCCTTGATGCGACGCAATTCCCCAGCATCGGCACTCAACACGTCAACAGGATGTAAGAGGACCAGAGTCGCATCACCTACGTGCAACCCATCCCGGTGCAGCAAGAACAACGCCTCTTGGCCTTCGTGCGGTTTCGGAACGGCGTGCCAACGGACATCTCGGCTGTTGGGATAGCGAATCGTAAGGTCGCCTTTGTGCGATCCTTTGAGGGAGGCTATGATATGCAATACCGCTGCCCACCAGTCGGGATCATGCTCTGAGACCGTTGCGGACGTAGCCTGCGACACCCGACGACAGCGTAGAACCTTCGCATGCACGACAGCGTCGGCCGAAGCCAGATGCTGGCGCAAATCGCCCGTCTTCGTCTCCGCGGTCAGCCTGGTGAGCAACGACTCTAATTCTTCAGGCTCCTCGGGGGCGTCGAGGCTGCCGAGTTCCTGTACTCCAAGAGTCTCGCCATAGAGCATTGGATTTGTGAAGAATACCTTGCGTGCGGCGGCGCCGCTTTCACCTATGCCGGCCAAAACCGTGACGCGCTGCCCAACTTGCTTCTGCAGCGCCGGCGCAGCACGGTGGACGCGCTCGATCCGCACCACGGTACTACTGGGGTTTCCAGCGAGGACGGCGAGTGAAGATGCGCCTGGTGATTCTACCGTTCCGGTGAAGATAAACCGCGCATCGCGGGCCAGCCTCGTAACCAACTCTGCAACGTTCTTAGGAAGCGCCATATGCCCCCCTAGCAGCGAGCGATAGTGTGCCAAAAACCGCAACCAAATCCAGCATGGCTTTACCCTCTACAACGAAAAAGAGAGCCCGGCAACTGCAGCACAAATCTACCAAAAAGTACTGTTTGCCGTGTTTCACCATCATTCAGGAGGTGAGAGGCGCCCTGCGCCAGTCGCGAACAGCCAAAGCAATTAGAAGAGCTGCAACAAACCAAAGTGCAACGACGAGCTGCCATTCGACAGAGCCGGAATAATGATCGGGGTCGATGTGAAAGACCCGCTCGATCCATTGGGGCCATAAGCCGGTTACAACCGCCAAGGACGCCGCAAGGGAAGCAAGAATGGTCTCAATCCAAAAGATGGAACGAAGACGGTTTTTCACGGGATTCCCTACTTTCTGTCGGCGGCTGCGATGCGTCCACGCTGGGCCGGCGTGAACGGCGTTGGAGCCGGGCGACCGATGATTTTTTATCTCGAGGAACCTGCTAAGAGGGAAATCGTTAGCCGCGGCACGGCAAGTGCAGACTTTATAACCGGTTTTACTAAACGTCAATAGCCGCCTTGCGGATCGGAAACGGTATAAGCACCCGTACAGCCGCCATGGAATTCAGTTTGGCTGACGGAGCCATTCCGGCTTGCCGACAACTAAGGACCGCGGAGTTCAGCTTAGGGTAGCTTGTCGAAAAAGAGATAAAGGGCGGCAATCCGTCCGTCCTGGGCAATGATGAAATCAGTCCCGGCGTAGGCTGGTGCCTCACCAGGGCGGCCCGCTACCCATCGGACCCGCCCGCCGTTGCCCGTTTCCTCGGGCTCGGCAATTGGCTGATACCGAAAGTCAAGGTGGGTAGCCCTGATCTCGCCCGCGATGCGCTCGATCTCGTCGTGGCCACGATAGACTCCCTTGCTGGGGTCGTAGAACACGCCATCTTCGGCGTAGAGCTCTTGAACGGCCGCGCGTCGGCGAGCGGGGTCGTTCTCACCGAAGACTTCTTGAAGATTGCGGGTCAGCAAGGTCGATATGCTGTATGACATGTGCTTGTCTCCTCCCGGCACCAAGTGCGGCTTGCGATATCTCGCCCTATAAAATCACAGCTGCTTCCTCAAAATTGAGCCGAGGATTGCGTGGGTGAAGCTTGCTTGGATCTCCATAGCCCAGGTTGCAGAGAAGATTGACCTTCCACTTGCCGTCAGGAAAGAATGCCGCATTCAGTTTGGCTGCATCGAAGCCGGACATCGGTCCGCAATCTAATCCCAATGCGCGTGTGGCCAGGATGAAGTACGCGGCTTGCAGTGAACTGTTGCGGAAGGCGTTCTCCTCAGTGAGAGGTTTATTTCCGACAAAGTACGAGCGCATGTCAGCCTGTGGAAAGAGCCTGGGAAGGTGCTCATGGAATTCCGTGTCCCAGGCAATGATAACTGTTACAGGAGCGGCCATGGTTTTGTCGACATTGCCGGGCGCAAGCGCCGGCTTAAGGAGCGCCTTGGCGCCCGGAGTTGATAGAAAAACGAATCTGGCGGGCGAGCTGTTGGCACTGGTCGGCCCAAGACGCGCCAATTCGTAAGCCTTGCGCAGGAGTTCGACGGGCACGGGTTCGGGAAGCCACGTGGAGTGTGTCCGCGCTTCGCCAAATAGCTGATCGAGAGCCTGCTGTGAGATCGGAGATTTCATGGCAGCTGGATTCGGTGCTTCAAATTGATTGTTCATATTCGTTCTCTCCTTTTGGGTGCGTTCAGCGCGAGCGTCGTGCGTCCAGGCTGAATGGTCCTGCGCCGAACTGGGAAATGAGCAAAGCGCCGCCGAGCATGGATACATTTTTCATGAACAGAATCATTTGGATCTGCGCCATCATGGGATCGGTCACGGTCCAGAACTTATGCATCATCAAGCTGACAGGGACCAGGAAAAGCGCAATGAGCCAGGCGCCCAGTTTTGCGCGATAACCAAACAAGATGCTCAAGCCGCCGGCAATGGCGAGCACGCCGGAAAATGGAACCGCGATCGCAGCCAAAGGCACGCCTTGCGAAGCCGCATAGCCAATAGTTTGCTTGTTAAAATGATTGGCTCCAGCCATCAGAAAAATTAGCGCGAACAAAAACCGTCCCAGAACGATCACTGAACCCTGCCAAAAGCTTCCTGCCTCCACAACTTTGGAAATTGCGACTGAATTCGTTGCCATGTACTTCCTCCTTTTGATTGTCGAATCCGCTTACGAGCAACCGCGCGCAATAAGTTTGTCTGCACCGGCTAAGAATCTATTTCCTTTCGTTTTTTCAATCAGCTGACTGGGCGTTCTTTGGAGCCGGGAAATTCACCTGGGCCCACGGCGAAAACTTCGTCGGTTGCCGACCTCGGATTTTGTTTGCGAGCGCAATTTGGTCGCGCGAATCGGAACCTAAGTAGGTGTACGCTTGGAAGTAACCGAGCATTTCGGCTATCTCGGCGGCCCCAGGAAACAGACCCGCGAAGACTTCCTTGGGCACTTGGTTGAACGAGAAGTTGTGACCTTGTCGATTTAGCGTACCGACGACTTCATTGAAGCTGAGGAAATCGCCGACCAGAGGCAGATACTCGCCGTGACCGGCCTGATCCGGGTGGGCGAATGCCCCGGCCACGATGTCACCAAGTTCCGTAATATCGCCCATGTGAATGCTCCGCACAGTTGGATCAAGCGGGAGAGCCCAGCCCATGGATTCGTCAGTCTGTTTTTGCGGAGCAAGAACGCCGATAAGGTTCTGATAGTAGAAAGGCGCGATGACGAACGTATGATTCGCGAACCCGGCTTCTTTCACTATCCGATCGACCTTGGCCTTGCCGGTAAAATGGGGAACGTGAAACTTGCCTCCGCTGGTCGCTTCCACATCAGGCAGCGTGGACCAGACAAAGTGCTTAACGCCCGCATCCTTGGCGGCGCGTATCGCAGCGGTTGCCTGCTCGACCTCGTCGGTACCTTCTTCTTTAAAATTAGTGACTAAAAATACGCCATGCGCCCCTTCAAATGCAGCCCTAAGGGTTTCGGGGCGATTCAAGTCCGCTTGGCCGACTTCGTCGGAGAGTTCGCGATGCTTGGCCGGATTGCGAGTCAGAGCGCGTATCTTGAATTATTTGCCGCCTTGAAGAGCGCGTACTACGGCGCCTCCTTGTTGCCCGGTTGCGCCGACTACGGCGATCAGTTCCTTGTTTGTACGTTCCATGTGCAGGGTGCCTCTCTTTCCAGCATCTATTGATGCCAAGTCTATTGATATAGATATATTCTTGTGGACATCGGTTATACGATGGGGCAAAATAGTTTCGTCATGGATAAGACCTCGCGAGACCCGGTTCACTGTTGGCTGGTATTGGTGAAGGCCTTTCAGGCGGCTTCGAAATATCTCTATGCAGGACTAGCGGAGACTGGAATCGACGACACCGATTTCCGGATCCTTGAGGCTCTTTTGAACAAAGGGCCTCTGCCGGTGAATACGATCGGCCCAAAAGTGTTTCTGACCCCCGGTTCGATCAGCACGGCCGTGGACCGCCTCGTCGAAAGGGGATTGGTAATCCGGGTCGAGAGTCCTGAGGATCGGCGCGTCCGGATCGTATCGCTCACTCCAAAAGGCAAAGGATTGATCGCGCCGATTTTTCGCAAACACGCAGCCGAAATCACGAAAGTCTTAGCCGATGCGAGCGCGAAAGAGTTGCGAACTCTTGAAACGACATTGAAGAAGATTGGCAAGCGCGCCGAGAGCCTCGGGAGCGGAATCAAACCAAGGTCTTGAGCCAACGTTCACATAACGACGAAATACGCCGGTTATCGAAATGAAAATTGTCCTGGAGAAGTGACGTAAATGCAGATTGGAATCGACAGTTTCGCAGCAGCTATTTCCGACCCCGCCACAGGTCTCACGCTCAGCCCGGTGGAGCGCATGCACCATCTACTCGAAGAGATTGAGGTTGCCGATAAGGTTGGCCTCGACGTCTTCGGCATTGGCGAACATCACCGGGCGGAGTTCCTCGACTCCGCTCCCGTTGTAATCCTCTCCGCTGCCGCCGCGCGCACGAAAAATATCCGTCTCACGAGCGCAGTCACGGTTCTCAGCGCCTCTGACCCCGTTCGCGTTTTTCAGGAGTTCGCGACTCTCGACTTGATCTCTCGCGGCC
This sequence comes from Candidatus Acidiferrales bacterium, assembly GCA_963790355.1. Taxonomy (GTDB): domain Bacteria; phylum Acidobacteriota; class Terriglobia; order Acidiferrales; family UBA7541; genus Acidiferrum. Next base: position 1,025,362 of record CAWBOF010000004.1, on the reverse strand, counting down.
GCGCCGAAATTGTCGCCGGTCGCGGTTCGTTCGTTGAGTCGTATCCCCTCTTCGGGCTGCGTCTTGAAGATTACGATTCGCTCTTTGCGGAAAAACTCGATCTACTGCTAAAAATCCGGGAAAACACCAAAGTGCACTGGTCAGGAAAACACCGCGCGGCCCTTACCGGCCAGGCAATCTACCCTCGTCCGCTGCAGGAGCCACTCCCCATATGGGTCGGTGTCGGCGGCACGCCCGAATCTTTCGTTCGCGCAGGAATGCTCGGACTTCCTCTTATGGTGGCCATCATCGGCGGTGAGCCCAGGCGCTTCCGGCCTCTTATAGACCTCTATCGCGAGGCCGGGCGTCGCGCCGGTCATTCGCCCGAGCAACTCACCGTAGGTCTTCATTCCGTCGGCTTTCTCGCGGACACCACGGACGAAGCCGCAGAAATATTCTTTCCAGGCTATGCGCACACTTTTACCGAAATCGGCAAGGAACGCGGCTGGCCGCCTGCCACACGCGCTCAGTTTGACGCCCTGCGCGGGCCTACCGGCGCACTGCTGATCGGCGACGCCAAAACGGTCGCGAAGAAGATCCTTTATGTAAATGACGTTCTGGGCGGCATCTCCCGCGTCACATTCCAAATGGGTGTCTCCACGCTGCCACACGAAAAAATGCTGCGCGCCATAGAAATCCTCGGCACTCAAGTGGCGCCTATCGTCCGGAGCGAGCTGAGTGTCACTCCTGTACGCGCGTGAGGCATTTCCTGGCGATGGTCCGTGAACTGAAAGGAGATGGTGATGCCGAAAGGCGAATACGAGATTTTTGAAACTCTCAATCCTTTCTTCGAAGTCGTCATGAAAGGCTTACGCGGACTCGTTGATGGCGATCATTATTTCGATACGATTGCCGAAGACGCATTCTTCGAGTTCCGCTATCACTTCCCGGGTTGGCCTCTGACAATTCGAGGTCGAGCCAATCTGATGGCTAGCTTCTCTGGATACGGTAATAGCATCAGACTTCACTCCGGCAACTCGCTTGTCGTGCACCGCTCGCAAGGTAGTCGCGTTGTAATCCTCGAATACGAGGTACACGGAAGGATTCTTTCGACCGGCGCGCCCTATGACAACAGGCTCATCTCGGTAGTAACGATTGAGAAGAGAAAAATCGCGCATTGGAGAGACTACATGGACTCTCTAGCTGCCTGGACGGCGTTAAATAGTGACTCCTAGTCTTAGAGTCCCTGCTTGTACCTGAACTCAAAACGCAAGATTCCGCCGAGAGACGAAGCATCGCCTAGAAGCCTGGCGCACGCCTTTGCGTCCCACGCGCCAGCTGCAATGTCCGTTCTCATACGGCTCAACCTTTTCTAAGACAATGCGACGTATCTGCTTTTTTATTGGCCGCTCGCTTAGGTCGCGAACTTCTCGCCGAACATCGGAAGGCCGCTCTTGGATGACTCGCGCGTGGCCTCATCTTGGATCACATCCCAATGCTCGACCAGAACGCCATCCTTGATGCGAACGATGTCCGCGGCAATCCAGTTCACGGGAAGGCCAAAATCCGAGAACCGTCCGTGCACGATCACGAAATCTCCTTCGGCCACGATCGTTCCCGGTTCGTACTTGAGCGTTAGCGGAAGGCTTTTGATGAGATTGAACAGGCCCTCGCGGCCGGGCGCGATATGAGCGCTGTGTTGGATGTAACGTGGCGACCAAAATTTCTCCGCCGCAGCGTAGTCACGCTTGTTGAACAGCGTGTCGAAGGCTTCCAGGACCAGCGCTTTGCTCTTCGATTCGATCTTCTCACTCACCACTTTCGTTTTTGCCATTTGCCGTACCTCCTTTTCATCCAGGCAATTCCAGCTGACGCCGGCTAGACACCAGGTCCTCAGAGCTTCGAGCCACCGTCGACCGGGATACTCGCTCCCGTGATCCAGCGGGCCGCGTCTGAGGCCAGAAATGCGACTACGTCGGCAACGTCTTCCGGTTTGCCGATTCGCTTCAAGGCCTGCATTCCGAGCGCGACGCTCCGTCCTACCTCGGTTTTCGTAAAATTGGACATGTCGGTATCGATCACGCCCGGCGCGACCGCATTTACGCGAATGCCCCGTGGGCCGAGAATCGCCGCCCAGTTCTTGACAAGAGTCTCGAGCGCTCCCTTGGTGGAGGCGTACGCAAGTACCGAAGGGTTGTCCAAATCGGGTATGCCAACCACGGCGTGGGCCCCGATCGAAGAGATCGCAATGATGTTCGAGCCTTCTCCAAGGACCGGCAAAAGCTGCTGCACCAGAAAAAACGGACTGCGCACATTCGTAGCGAATAGATTGTCAAAATCCTCCACGGTATAGTCCCTGATGGTTGCAGCCTTGCTGATTCCCGCGTTCAACACGAGCACGTCCAGTCGCTCACCGACGATCGAGCGAACTTCCTTGGCCAGAAGGGTCGCTCCGTCTGGAGTCCCCAAATCCGCCCTGATCGCATCTGCGCGACCTCCCTTGGAACGGACGCGGGCGACGAGAGATTCCGCTTCCTGCGCAGAGCGCCCATAGTGAACCAGGACATGGGCGCCGGCGTCCGCGAGCGCGGACGCGCTAGCGCGGCCAATTCCCCGTGACGCTCCGGTTACCAGTGCCGTTTTGTTTTGAAGTGTGGCCATTTGCATACCCTCCCACCGCGCGGTGAACTTCTCTCACGCGCCTTGCGCCGCAACGGATACGACCGCGAGCGCCGCTTTCGCGCAATCGACGTCATTCTGCACCTTGGGTGCTCCGCTCACCCCGATCGCCCCGACAATTTCGCCATCCGCCTTGATGGGAAACCCTGCACCCCATGCCGCAATGCGCGAGAGCGCGGGAATGCCGGCCAAAAGCGACGGGTCGCCTTGGATAAAGTTGAAGAAATCCTGTGTAGAGACGCCGAGCAGAGCTGTGTACGCTTTGTTCTGCGCCATTTCGATGGTTGGGATCGGCGCCCCGTCCATCCGGGTAAAAGCCTTGAGGTTGCCGCTATCATCGAGAATCGCTACATTCTCGGCAACGCCAAGCTGTTTGGCTTTTGCCACTGCTGCGTTCACCATCTTCAGTGCTAGCTCGGAAGAGATGCTGAGCTTCTTCACTACGTCAGGCATTGGGTACCTACCTTCATTCGTCTATATTCATCGCGGTAAGGTGTCGTTCAGGCGTTCATTCCGCCATCCACGGTAAAGTTCGCTCCCGTTATGTACGAGGACTCTCGACCGGCGACAAACGCCACCATCGCGGCGATCTCATGAACGCTTCGGTAACGGTTCAGTGCCGTGGCGACCTTCTGCGGTACCGACCAATCGCCCGTCGCCGGATTCAAATCCGTTTCGATCGGACCGGGCTGCACGTTGTTGACCGTGATGCCACGGCTCCCGAGTTCTCTGGACAGCGCCTGAGTAAATATCTTCACGGCTCCCTTCGTGGCCGAATGGGGCACCAGCCCGGGCGTCAGGACCCGCTCACCGACGGCCGAGCCAATTATGATGACGCGAGCGCCGTCATTCACATGTGCTTCAGCGCCGCCTGCGTCGCGACGAACGCCGCGGACATTGATATCGATCACGCGATCCAAAACTTCGAGGGTCGTCTCCTCGAAGGTTTTCGGAATCGCTGTGCCGACATTGTTCACTAGGACATCAAGCCGACCAAAAGTCGCGACCGCCTTTTCGCCCGCGCCTTTCACTGCTTCGGCGTCGGCAGAGTCCGCCTCGATGGCGATAGCCTTACCGCCGTTGCGTTCAATCGCTTTGACCACGGCGGACGCCGCTTTAGCGTCATTCGCATAGGTGATGGCCACGCTCGCTCCATCCGCGGCCAACCGTTTCGCAATCGCGGCGCCAATGCCCCGCGAACCGCCAGTAACGAGTGCCACTTTTTGGGCTAAGTTGGACATCTGATTTCCTTTCATTTTCAGTAGACGATTCACCACTCTGCTGATTCCACCACTCTCGTCTTGCCGGAACTCTCAAGATGTCCCATCCGATGTGCGGCGATTGAATCGGATTTCGCACTCTTGGAAATACCGGCCATTCGCAAATCCGGCGGCCCAGAATTATCCCGCGAGCATCCCTCCATCCACCGGGATCGAGGCGCCAGTCATGTACGACGCATTTGCCGAAGCGACAAAGGCGATCACACGAGCAATCTCCTCCGGCGTTGCCAAACGCTTGACCGGTACGGTTGACACGAGCGCCGCTTTATTTTTGTCCGTGCTGGTGAAGCGGGTGAGCATGCCTGTGTCGGTAGTTCCCGGAGCGACTACATTTACCCGAACCCCAGTGCCCGCGACTTCGAGTGCAGCGGACTTCGTTAGTCCTTCCACTGCATGTTTGCTGGCCACATAAACGGACGCACCGGCAGCGCCGATGCTTCCATAGGCGGACGAGACATTGACGATGCTCCCGCTCCCCTGTGGCAGCATCACCCGCAGCTCGTGTTTCATGCTCAACAACGTGCCGAGCACATTGGTGTCGAAAGTCGCCGCGTAGCTCTCGGCAGTTTGCTCCGTCACGGGGCCGGGTGTGCCTTCCGTTCCAGCGTTATTGACTGCAATATCGAGGCGTCCGAAACGGCTGACCGTTTGATCCACGAGCTTACGCGCGTCGTCATCGTTCCGGACGTCAGCACGAACAAAAATGGCTTCTGCTCCGAGTGCCTGGAGCTCGGCAGCTAACTCTTGTCCTTCTTTTTCTCGACGACCTGACACGACAACCTTTGCCCCTTCTTGTGCAAAGGCTATTGCAGAGGCGCGACCGATACCTGTCAGGGCGCCCGTAACAAGTGCAATCTTTCCTTCCCGTTTCGTGGGCATCGTTTTTCTCCTTTTCCTTTAATCTCGCTCTTTGCCGATCCAGTCCCGTATATAGGCCGAACAGTTGAGCAGTATGACCCCTTGTGTTTCGCTCATCCCCAGGAAGCGAACTGCCTCGACGTCGACCAAGTCAAGTTCCTCCAGATCCAGCGCGATCTTCGATTCGCTCGCCCTTATCTGCTTCTCCAACTCGGATAAGTGCTCCGCCCGCATCCGGCCTATGAGTCGAATGGTCGTGCCGTGCCCAGCGCAGTACTTCTCAATCTTCTCAATCTTAAAGGTCACGTTCGACCTGTCGAGCGGTTCAGCCCTCCCATAATCGCAATCGCTGCGCCACTCGCAACTAGTTGGGATATTTGTCTTTAGCTTTTTCAGGAAGGCCGCAATTTCAGCGTTTGCTGAAAATTCAGCATCGTCGCCGGTGCTGGGTTGCGCCGAATCCTCTTGCGGCGGGCCTTTCGAAGAGGCGCACTACGTGGCATTGAGAGAGAAGTCTGGAAACGGTTTCTAAGCGAAATGACGCCTGAAGGCCAGACGGGGATTATGACTCCGAAAATTGATTTTGGGAATTTGTCACATGTCGGGAAAACTTGTGCTGCATTTACAGCGTCTGCGACTATCAGCGCTCAGGCGAAGGACCTTATAATCCGTTGCCGGACTTGAGCCTATCACCGTTCATTCGCCTCATCACCCATCCCGGTATAACCCTGTTCATAACTCGATTCAACCTGCCAGGAATTACTTCCATTTCATTGGCACCCAGCGCATGGAGACCTTCGCGCACACACTGCTCAACGGATAGCGGTTTCATGGGCAGGGCCTCTTTTGTTAGTCCGAGCTTTTCCAAGACAGGAGTGTCAATTAGGCCAGGCAAGAGAACCGTTAGGTGAACACCTGAATCCAAAAACTCCCTATGTAGGCCAAGTCCCAAGCTGTGCAGGTAAGACTTTGTAGCAGCCCCATTTGCCATAAGGGGAATCCCGTTTACCGCGCCCATGGCCGATACCAGCAAAACTCCCCCACGTCCGCGTCTTGCAAACCGATTTCCGAAGTAATGAGTGAGGGCAAGGTGCGATAAAGAATTCAGCCGCAAGATTGAACGAAGATCGTCTACGTTCTGATCCAAGAATCTCCCCGGCTGTCCAGCTCCCGCATTGGACACTAAGAGACCAATGTCCAGATTCTTGGTTTCGTCATGAATACGGTCGATGAAATTTTCTTGCGACAGATCCAAGGGAATGGACTTGCACTGTATGCCGTCCGCCTCGGTAAGCCGAGCGCCAAGCTCATTCATAAGCGCAAGTCGTCGCGCCACCAGCACCAAATTAATTCTGTTGGCCGCAAGTTGGCGGGCAAATTCCTCGCCGATCCCGGAGGAGGCACCCGTTACGATGGCCCAGGGTCCAAATTTTACCTTGTCGGTCCTTTCCACGCTTTGATTCATACGAGTTTGGAGATGGCAATATCAGTACCACTCGCAATCGGTTGAGATATTTGTACTTGGCGTTTGCAGTCAAGCCGCAATTCCAGCGTTTGCTGAAAATTCAGCATTGTCTTTGGGGCTGGGTCACCCCAGATCCCCTCGGGGCGTATCGAAGAGGGGCGCTGCGCGGGATTGAGAGAGAAGTCTAAAAATGCGTTTCTGACCGAAATAAGGCCTGGAGGCCAGACGGGGACTAGGATGTTCTGAAGCGATGGCGGTTAATTCCGAGTTTCCTGATCTTGGATTCAAGCGTCTGTCTGGGTACGCCCAGCTTCGCCGCAGCGCCAGCGGGACCCGAAATCAGGCCCTCAGCCTCCCGCAGTGCGTTTTCGATCATCGCCCTCTCCCGTTTCGCGAGGTCCGTGACCAAGGGAATGGTCAGCGTAGTCTCATTGGGGGACGTCCGACTGGAGGACGCTGGCGCGAGCCAGCTTGGATCGACACAAAATATCTCCCCTTCGCAAAGCACCACGGCGCGTTCGACGACGTTCTGCAATTCCCGAATGTTACCGGGCCAGTCATACCCTTGGAACAAATCCAGCGTGTTCTTACTCACAGTTCGAATTCGTTTACCGGCCTTCTTGGCGTAGCGGTCCACCAGGTATTCCACTAACAACTGGATGTCATCAACCCGATCACGAAGTGCCGGCACTTGAATCGGGACAACGTTTAGGCGGTAGAACAAATCCTGACGGAACGTGCCCTCAGCTACGGCCGCGCGCAGATCCTTATTTGTCGCCGCGAGCACTCGCACATCAACCGGAATCGTTTGGTTCCCACCTACTCGTTCGAATTCGTGCTCCTGGAGAACTCGTAGCAAAGCAAGTTGAGTCTCTGGCGGTATTTCACCAACCTCATCCAGAAAAACTGTTCCGCCGTCGGCCGATTCAAAGCGTCCGAGACGCCGCTGATGTGCCCCCGTGAAGGAACCCCTTTCGTGTCCGAACAGTTCCGAGGCAATGAGTGAAGGCGAAATAGCCGCGCAATTTACTCGAATGAAGGCTCGCGACGAGCGATTAGACCGACTGTGTATGGCGCGAGCGATCAGCTCTTTTCCCGTTCCAGTTTCTCCCGAAATCAGGACTGTCGAATCCGTAGGCGCCACTTTCGACACTTGAGCCAGCACTCGCCGCAGCGCTTCGGAGGAGCCAACGATCTCTTCAAACATCGAAGAGCGTTCGATCTCCTCGCGCAACGCGACGTTCTCATTTCGCAGGCGATTTTCGGCCTGTTTATGATCTTCAATGTCCGTTCCTGTCCCGAACCACCGGACAACGCCTCCGTTCTCATTGAGCAGCGGGTTACAGCGAATCAGGAACCATCGATACCGCCCATCTTTTCCGCGCAGCCGCTTCTCCATCTCGAAGGGTCTTCGCTTTGAAAGGCCTGCGCTTAGTTGCTTTTCAAACCTCTCCAGATCCTCTGGATGAACGTCCCTCCTGATCCGCTCGTCGATTCCCGAGGCTTTCATTTGTTCCAAGGTGAAGCCCAAGTAGTCAAGCAGCCTCTTGTTGGCCTGAAGCAAGGTGCCGTCTTTATCCATTACAACAACATGCTGAGGAAGGAAATCTATGAGTTGCCGCAGTTCGCGCTCGTCCTGTTGAAGTTTTCCTTCCGAGTTCCGAATTTCTTCAAAGGCACTTCTCAATGCTTCCTGTGATCGCTCCCCCTCGATGGCGATTACGGCGATGTGACCCGCGCCTTCGATCAGTCGCAGATCAGTCTCGCTCGGGACGCGGGCCTCCGGGTAGTACATTCCGAAAGTGCCAAGTACATGTTGGTTCTTGGAGAGGAGCGGCTGAGACCACGCGGCGCGAAACCCGTACCTCAAAGTAAGTTCCCGATAATCAGCCCATAAGGGGTCTGTTGCAATGTCGGACACGATCACACGCTGCTTCAGAAATGCGGCAGAGCCGCACGAACCTACACAAGGGCCAATCTTCACTGGAGTGATGGCCTCAAGCCACTCCTTGGGGAATCGAGGACCGGCTGCTGGCCGAAGGTGCATGCCGTCCGGGTCCATCAACATTACTGCCGACTTGACGTCACTGGACTGAGCATCGATCGTTTCACACAACTTTTCCAGGATGTCTGGCAGGCAAGCGCCGTTGGCGATCATTTCCAACGTCTGTTTTTCGGCGGCTAGTAGTGCCTCGGCGCGCTTACGAGCCTCGATATCCGTATTCGCGCCATACCATTTGAAGATGTTGCCGTGACTGTCGCGCACGGGCTCTGCTCGGAACAAGAACCATCGATATTCCCCGTCGTACCGGCGCAGGCGTGCTTCCATTTCACCAGCCTCGCCAGAATCCAGCAGGTGCCGCCAAGAATCCATGAGCCTGTCGCGGTCTTCTGTGTGAAGCGCCGCAGTCCAGCCCCAATCCGATGCTTCTTCCGCAGAGAGGCCGGTGTAATCCAGCCAGCGCCGATTGAGGAATTCAGCGGAGCCGTCGGGACGAGCCGACCACGCCAGAGTAGGAATGGCGTCAACATCTTGCGCCAGCCGAGCCAGCTCGGTACTCTGCCCTGCGGATGCCATTCGGGAATTATAGTCCCACTGCCTGATTCCATGCACTTCAAGACCTGCCGCAAAACATCATCCTCGGACCATTGCGAGCGGATCACAACGCGGAAGTTATCAGTCGTCCGTCGGATGAGTACTGAGAAACGCTATGACTCAATCGGAAGTGCCCCGGAAGGCGTAGTAGGAGTGGGCTCGGCATTGATCCCGGGGCACTTTCGATTGGGGCGTTTGAACCAAGCCGCTGGCGGTTGCGGCGGACGCGGGTCATCTATGGGTGTTGAATCGAGTTTCTGCTTTCGAGTAGGGCCCGATTTCTTGCCAGGAAGGTAGCGAGGTTTGTTTGGCGGGGCGAAGAAGCTTGTGAGAAGCGCGTTTTGGAGTTCGCCGCTGAGGGTATCGTTGCCTGTTTTTCGCATTTTCGCATGAGAAGACACACCTTGAGTGCAAGTGCCGGAGCACACAGACGAGTCGAACTGGAGTGTTGGTTACGAAGTGTCAACGAAGTGGCTCCCTTCAGTTGCTCTGCAACAGATCTGCAGTGCAGTGAGCTTCTCGATCAGGACCATCGCGCCCCCGCAGAGCGGACACAACCAGGAAGCGGGCAGCCTGGTCTCGCGGGCGGTGGATGAGGGGAGATTTTGACTGGGGCTGGTCTCCAGCAACTGTTGGCACAGTGGCAGCCGTGAAGCGCGATGCCGATTCGCAAGGAATCCGAAGAAGCGGATTCGCACGAAGCCACGAGGCAGCACATGTAACATGAATCGACGAAGGAACTCTTCGCCACTGACCGTCATCATCCGTTGCCTACTTCCGCGAGCATAGTCCTTCCATCGGAAAGTCACCTTGCCGTCGGCAACGTTGACGAGCCGGTGATTGGAAATGGCCACTCGGTGTGTGTAGCGAGCCAGATAATGAAGAACATGTTCTGGCCCTCCGAAGGGCCGCTTGGCATAGACCACCCAGTCATGACGAAAGAGCGCTCGCAGGAAGGAGTGGAATGCTTTTTCATCGGCGAGGTGGCGGATGCTTCCAGGGAAGGAGAGTTCTCCGTCACGAAAGGCGCGCTTCAGGCCGGCGATGAACTTGCCGCGAAACACTCGGCTCAGCGCTTTCACTGGGAGGAAAAAAGCATACCGGAGACGAACCCAGTGTCTGCCGTCGAGCGAGAGACCACCGCCTGGGATCACGCAGTGGATATGCGGATGATGCAGAAGATTCTGGCCCCAAGTATGAAGCACACTCAGGAACCCGATCTGGGCGCCGAGATGCTTTGCGTTCGCCGCGACCTCCAGCAGAGTGGCGGCACAGGTGCGGAACAAGAGGTCGTAGATGACCTTCTTGTTCTGGAGAGCCAGCCAAGAGAGTTCATGCGGAATGGTGAAGACCACATGGAAGTAGCCGACGGGAAGTAGTTCTCTACTGCGTTCAGCGAGCCACTTGTCGCGAGCGCTGGTCAGACACCTAGGGCAATGCCGATTACGGCAAGAGTTGTAGGAGATGGCGCGATGACCGCATCGGGAACAGCGATCGAGATGGCCGCCCAGCGCGGACGTGCGGCAGTGCTCGATGGCGTGGAGCACGCGCACGTGCTGCCATGTCAGCCAGGACCGGTTCTTCTCGATGAAGCTGTTCTGGTGTTGGCGGATGACATCGGCCACCTCGAAGGGTGGCCGGTTCACCGCTTCTGTAACTTCCGCGAGAGTTTAATGCTTTCAGGTCTGGAGACGTCGATCGTGTCCAGAGGGTTGGCCACCGCCGTCAGGTGTTTCCGCGAAAGATGCAAATAGATGATGGTGTGTTCAATCTTGCGATGACCGAGCAGCACCTGGATGGTGCGCAGATCAGCGCCGGCTTCGAGCAGGTGCGTGGCGTAACTGTGTCGCAGCGTGTGTGGCGAGATATGCTTCCTGATCCCCGCGCGCTTCGCTGCCTGTCGGCAAGCTTCCCAAGGAACCTTGGTAGTGACGGGAACGTCCGCTCGCCAATTCTTCAATGTGCCGGGAAACAGATAGTTCTTCGGCTTCATCCAGCGCCAATAGACACGGAGCGTCTCCAGAAGTTTTTCGCTCAAGGGAATATCACGGTCATGTCCGCCTTTCCCTTGGCGGATGTGCACCATCATCCGTTGGCTGTCGATATCGGCGACCTGAAGACGGCACAGTTCCGCGCGACGGATACCCGTCGAGTACAGGGTCATGAGCATCGTGCGGTGGAAGAGGTTACTGGCCGAGTCGATGAGCTGCGCTACTTCCTCGGGACTCAAGACCTCCGGGAGCGTGCGACAGCGTTTGGGTCTCGGAATATCTTCGAGCAGATAGCGTCGCTTCAACGTCTTGACATAGAAGAAGCGGAGCGCCGCTACATGCTGCTGCACGGTGCCGGCATCCAACTTCTTCTCCTGAAACAGGTAGGCTTGATACTGGCGCAGGTGTTGCGGACCGAGCCTGTCGGGCGATTGATGGAAATGGCTGGCGAATTCTTGGATGATCCGGATGTAGGTTTTTACGGTACTCTTAGCGTAATTACGTCGCTGGAGTTCCTCCAGCATCATTCTGCGAAGATGGGTCACAAGGACACCTCCTGTGACCCACAATTTATCTCCATGTCAGGCAACTATCGGTCGGTTTACCTCACGCGAAGCGTCCGCCGCGCCAGCGGCTTGGTTCAAACGCGCTAGGGTCCAGGAATGCCATTGAGCAGCACTTCACTTAGGCCAATGCTCGCCATCGCGCACAATTGACCGAGCAGTCTGTTGTGGGCTTGCAAATCCAAATCGCGAATGATAATGGACGTTATCATTCGCAGTTCTATCGTGATAACTGGACCCGACTCGGCGACGATCGTTGAAGTCCTCTCGGTGGTGTCCGAAAATGGCTGAAGAAACACTAAATTCACAGGTTATGTCTGCTGCGTCTACCAGAGTGGGTTTGCTACTGGCTTCCCTTGGAAAACTGAAAAGTTCATGTCGCAAGGTCCGCCTCCGCAAGCTTGCTTTCTACAATTGGTTCGGTCCAGGTTTATGACCGCTGGGCAGTCGAGTTCGCAAATATCTTGTTAATCGTTCAGAGTTCCCTATAGGTAGGACGACTCGAGCGAAAGCAAGGCTCAATCCTTGCGGTTATCTCAGTGTCGCAGCAAAACCGCCACGGATCGCGGCGCCACTCGATATCTCATTTGCTGCAACGGCACGCCCGTCTCGGAGAAATCGTCAGGGCTCGGCAGCGACGTGTCCACAACTCTCTTCCACTCCTGTGCCGTACCCTCTTGGATCTGAAACTCCAGTTGGCCCCAATACGCGTTGATCATCACGTAGATGTCCTGATCGCCCTGCGAAGCGCCGTGCAGGCAGAACGCCAAGCTGCGCGATTCATTCGAATAGTCGACGCTCGAACCGACTCCATACCAGGAGACGTCTTCTCTCCAAAACCTGCTGCGGCATAGCGAGGGATGCGATTTCCGGAATGCAATCATGCTCTTGAAAAAACGGAAAATGTCCTGATTCGCGTGAAGCTGGCTCCAGTCCAGCCAGCCGGTTTCGTTGTCCTGATTGTACGGATTGTTGTTGCCGTATTGCGTGTTCAGAAATTCATCTCCGGCGCGAAACATGGGAATGCCATTCGAAAGAAAGAGCAGGCAGCTGAAATTCTTGACCTGCTTGCGGCGCAACGCCAGCACCTCCGGCGGCGCGCCTTCGTCGCCTTCACGCCCGCAGTTCCAGCTGTAATTTTCGTTCATGCCATCCTGGTTGTTGTTGCTGTTTTTCCAGTTGTGCTTCTGGTTGTAGGAGACTAGATCGTAGAGAGTGAAGCCGTCGTGCGAGTCGATATAGTTCACCGATTGGTATGCGTGATACGCATCCACGCGATTGTCCGGGAATAAGTCATCACTGCCATAAATGCGCCGCATCACGTCGGAAAGCATTCCGGTGTCGCCCTTCACGAAACGGCGCACATCGTCGCGGAATCTTCCGTTCCACTGCGACCAAGTCAGGCCGGGAAAACCGCGGCCAAGCTGATACGCGCCGGTGTCCCAAGGTTCCGCGATCAAACGCAGCCGACCCAACTCCGGATCGGCGCCAATCTCGCTGAAGATCGGCGCTTCTCCCCAATTCAACGAACCATCCGCATTGCGGCTGAACACCGACGCCAAATCGAATCGGAATCCGTCGATGTGCATCTCCCGTCGCCAGTAGCGCAGGCTGTCCATAACCATTTTGCGCACATGCGGCTGGCCGAAATTCAAAGTATTGCCCGTGCCGGAATAATTGGCGTAAGGATTGGCCAGATCGGAGGTCAGCATGTAATAGCTGGCGCCATCCAATCCCTTGAAGCTATAGATAGGCCCGCGGTGGTCGCCTTCGCAGGTGTGGTTGTAGACCACGTCGAGGATCACCGCAATACCGGCATTATGGAAAGCCTTGATCATGCCTTTGAATTCCGTGTGCTGCTCGTTCTCGTTGCCAGTGATGGCATACTGCGCGTGCGGCGCGAAAAAGTTCAACGGCATGTATCCCCAGTAGTCACTCTCTTGCGGGTCGCGCTGAAAGATAGGCATTAACTCGACCGCGGTGATTCCCAGATGCTTGAGATAGGGGATTTTTTGAGCCAGTCCCGCATACGTGCCCGCGCAAGACGGAGCAACGCCAGAATTGGGATTTTTGGTGAAGCCCTTTACATGGAGTTCGTAAATAATCGCGTCGGACTCGTGCCGCGGTGACCGATCCCCCTCCCAGTCAAACTCCATGCGATGCACCCGAAGCACTCCCAGAGGGGCATGGCCGGCGTTCGACCCTTCGCGCATCGCCAACGCGCGGTCAAACGCAGGCGGAAAGAAAATGCATCGCGCATAAGGATCGAGCAGAACTTTCTGCGGATCAAAAGCGTGCAGTTGGGGAAGGCTCTCTCCCGCGACGGAGTAGGCATAATACGACGCGTCGCGCATCTCGCTCAGTGGAATGCGGCAGTGCCAGATGCGACCCGTTTTGTTGCGTAGAAAGTCGAAGCGAAACGTCACCAGCGGGTTGACCAAGTCGGCAGCCGAATAAAGTAGCAGCGTTACGCTCTCCGCGTGTTCGGCGTGCACCGAAAAATTGAACGCCTGCTCCCGTTCCATCCAGGAAACCCCGAGCGGTAGGGGGCAGCCTTCGGTTTGCTCCCATGTGAGCCGTTTTCTGCCGGTGGCTCCGCCAGTCTGGGACTGCACGCCTTCCGGCATACCGGTAAGCACGAGGTCTGTCGTTTTGTTCATTCTCCCCCTCCGAATACCATTAGATTCGGACGCCGCGCCTATTGTACAAACGAATCGAGAGCCGTTCCCGGTGTCGATAGGCTGCCAAAAGTGCCAGGAAGCGACCGCCGGATGCGAAATTTCACCCCGCGACGGCCGCATCGCGAGTAACCGCCCTTGCGGAGTTTTCCGTTAGCCCGCGCAGCCAATCGAACGCCGGCGCGGACATCATCTCTTGGGTCGCGCGCCAGTTCCAGTTTCTGCTCGAATGCCCGGGCGTATTCATGCGCGCCTCTCTTCCTAGGTCGAGCAGGTCCTGCAGAGGTGCGATGGAAAGAGCCGCCACGGATGACCAAGCCAGCTCCATCAGCGCGGGAGCAGCGTCCGTGCTCTCGCCTGGTTCGCGCTTCAGATAATTCCAGAATTTCTGTCTCTGATCTCCGGATAAGTCTTCATACCATTCGCGGCTCGTCGCATTGTCGTGCGTTCCGGTATACACCACGGTGTTGGGAATAAAGTTCATCGGCAGATAGGGATTGTCCGCATGGCCATCAAACGCGAATTGCAGGACGCGGGTTCCCGGCACCTGAAACTGATCGCGCAGGCTCCGAACATCCGGCGTAATCTGCCCGAGGTCCTCCGCGATGAACGGCAAACTGCCGAGCTCGGCTCGCACCGCTTCGAAGAATGCTGCATCCGGGCCTGGCACCCACTGCCCGGACTGCGCCGTCGGCGCGCCTGCGGGGACGTGCCACGCCGCCGCGAAACCACGGAAATGGTCCAGTCGAATAAGGTCGACGTGCGATAGTAGCGCGCGTACGCGGTCGATGCACCAGCGAAAACCCGTCGCTCGCAGAGCATCCCAGTTGTACACCGGATTCCCCCACAATTGCCCCTGCGCGCTGAAATAGTCTGGCGGAACTCCGGCGACAAAGCGCGGCCTGTGGTTAGTGTCGAGCAGGAAAAATTCCGGATGGGCCCAAACATCGCTCGAATCCGGGGACACGAAAAACGGCAGGTCGCCGATTAACCTCACGCCTTTGGCCCGGGCATGCGCTTTCAGCTGGTCCGACTGCCGGAATAACAGAAATTGCGCCATGCGAACCTGATCGATTTCTTTGGCCAGCTCCCGCCGCGCGTCGGCGAGAGCGCGAGGATCTCGCGTAACTAGCTCCTGCGGCCACTCGAGATAGTACGCGTCGTTATGCTTGAACTTCAGTGCTCGGAACAGGGCATAGTCCTCGAGCCAACTTTCTTGCGAGGAGCAGAATTCCTCATACTCCGCGCGCAGATCTTTGCGCTCGCCGTCTTCGAACCTTTCCCAGGCCTTTCGAAGCAGCGCCCGTTTGAACGGGATCACCGCTTCATAGTCAACTTTTCCGGAAGAAAAATGAGCTTCGCAATCGCTCGCGTGCAGCAGTCCTTTGGAGACCAGCTTTTCCGGACTGATCAGCAAGGCATTGCCGGCGAACGACGAAAGCGACTGATACGGTGAGTTTCCATACCCGGTAGGGCCCAGCGGGAGCGCCTGCCACCATCCCTGCCCAGCCTCCTGCAGGCGATCGATCCATGAAAATGCTGACGGCCCCAGATCGCCGATGCCGTACGACGAAGGCAAAGATGTGACGTGCAGCAGCAACCCCGACGCGCGGTATCCCGTCGGAAAGGGCAGAGCATTCGAAGCCGGCGTATCTTTCGCGGTCATAGGCCTCCTGCGGGTCTCGAGTCCGGTACAACCAGAACTCGTGGGTTACACGAAAATCGGTACCAACGAGGTTAGACTCCCGTCCGCAGTTTATGGTCGCAGAATGTTTAATCTTTTCCGAGGAGGCGATGAACTACTGGTCAATTCTTACTCTTCGCTGCGGAGCGCAGGAAGCTCCGCCAAACGCCGAGTTCCACCATCCAACTTCAATAGGACTTTATCGGTTCCACGATCAGTGCTATCCCCGGGGCCGCACAAGCGCAATAGAAACTTAGGGCCTATGCAATGGTGGTTGTTCGCGATTCAGAGCATGTTTGAGTTTTGTGTGACTTTTTGTTGGTCTACGGTGGATTCGCGTGTACGACCTTGGACGACGGTGTACGAGTTACGGACTAAGTCGTTTGTTTTTCGCGTGTTTCGGTGGAGTGACAGGGCAGAGGCGATTATTGAATCCCGCATAATATAGCGAACCTTTTTCCAGTATCCTGCGTCTAACTGGATATGGGAAACGCTGCTGGAGTACCCCGCGATTTTGAAGCCTTAGAGAAACGACGCTTTCAAGCCATTCAGATGTTGGAGCGCGGACTGAGTCAAGCCGAGATTGCTCGGCAACTCCGCGTTGTCCGGCAGACGGTAGCTCGTTGGGTGCATGACTATCGCACCGAAGGTAAGTCCGCACTTCGCAAAGCGGGGCGCGCTGGGCGCATGCCGCGCTTGAGTGAGAAGCAGCGGCAGCAGTTAGAGAAGCACCTGGTCGCAGGTCCGGAGCGGCTCGGCTATGAGACCCCGTTGTGGACCTGTCCCCGTGTAGCTCATTTGATCGAGCAGGAATTTAACGTTCGCTATCACGAAGGCCATGTCTGGAAAATTCTGGTTGGTCTAGGCTGGAGCCCCCAGCGACCGGAGGGGCGAGCACGAGAACGCAATGAAAAGCAGATCCTCAATTGGAAGAAGAAGGTCTGGCCGGAACTAAAAAAAAAGCGCACCGGGAAGGGCGTATCCTCGTCTTCATCGATGAAAGCGGACTGAGTCAGCGACCGCATCGTTGTCGCACTTGGGCTCCTCGTGGACAGACTCCCATCTTGCAATACAACTTCAATTGGAAGAGTCTGTCGGTCGCTGCTGGCCTCACCTTGTGGAACTTCTACTTTCGAATCTATGCCGGGACCATCAAGAAGGAACAGGTCGTGGACTTTCTGAAGGCCTTGGTGCGTCACCTGGATCAGCCGTTACTGATCGTGTGGGATCGCCTGCCCGGCCATCGCAGCCGGCTGGTGCAGGACTACATTGCCGGTTTGCAAGGTTGGATTTCCACTGCCTATCTTCCGCCCTACGCTCCGGAACTAAACCCGGTCGAGTACATCTGGGGTTACTGGAAGCAGCACGAGCTACCCAATGTCTGCCCCCAGGACTACTGGCACCTGAGCGAAGCAGCGCGACGAACGCTACGTCGCATGCGCCGCCGTCCGCGGCTGATCACCGCATTCTGGAAGCAATCTTCATTGTGGTCAGAATGACTTTATATTACGCGGGACTCAGTAGTTCCGTTATAGGGCCCCGAACGAGAATTTCGTTCTCATAATGCAGGTGTTGGTTAGGCAGCTTTGAGTCCGACTGCGTCCACGAGGTCATCGAGGGCCTGAATGACGGCAGTATATCGAGAATCAAGAGCAGTGATCTTTTCTTTGGGAATGGACTGATCCGCGGCAAAGGGCTGCAGAATGCCGGCAGTCAAGGGAGCATAGATTTTTTCGTAGAGTTTTAGGAAAACCAGGCAGATTTGATAGCCGTGGGGAAGGAGCCGGTAACGGCGGGCATGCGGGATCTTTTCGATCAAGCCTTTGGCGCGCAGCTTCCAAAGGTCATAACGCAAGGATGCCAGTTTGTATTCTTCCGCTGTCTTCTGGAGTGCCTGCAGGGTTTGTGGGTATAAGTCGCGGGTGGTGAAAGTGCCTTCCGCCGCGAGGTAGCAGAAGCGCACCAAGGCGTGCATGAGGGCCAACTGTCGGGGCTGATCGAGCTTCAGACCCGGAAGGCGTCTGCCGTTGGGAAGAAGCGTAGGTTGGGTGAGTTGGCGAAGTTGTTCGCGATCCACAAAGGTTTCCAAAATATCTTGCTGCACGTCCAGATAGCGATCGATGATGCCGTCTAGCTTCTTCCGCAAGGGGGGAAGATTCTCCACCGCCTTGCCCAGGCCGTAATCGGTATAAATATTGTTGGTTGCCGTTTCGGTGCGGAGGAGGAAACGATCACGGACGTACTGTTTAACGAAGCCCTTGCGGTAGTGACTGCGGATCACGGGTTGGCTAGGTTCAGATCCTCGATCACGGTCTGAAGCTTGTCGCCATGACGACGGGTGATGCGGCGGCCGAAGATTAGGGTAAGTTTGTTGGGTTGACCGATGGTGCGATTGGCATCGAGGAGCCGTTGTTCGAGGGCATCGACGGCGGCGCGACGACGGAAGATGAGATTGTCGCAGGTCTCCACCTGGGCAAAGAACAGCCGGTGCTGAACGCCGGCGTGCTTTCTTTCCTCGGAAGTGAAAAAGGGCGTGAAGTGGGTCAACCACTTTTGCCCACAAGTGATCAGATCGTGGGCGGTGAGGGAATCAGCGAGTTTCTGCAGGGCCTGCGGATCGCAACATTGCAAGAAGGCGTTCGCGCACTGCTGAAAGCGGATGCCCTGCTCCTGCATGCGCAGGGCCAGCCAGTAATGCTGATTGAGACAGATCCGCGCGGAGAAGGGAAAGTAGGGGCAAACCCGTACAAACATTTGTCCCCAACGGGGGTCCTGGACATAGAAGTTGTATTGCTCGACCCAACGGCGCTTCAACTCCAGATGCCAACGGTCGTCTTTCCCGATGGCGGTCATGATGGTGGCTGGCTCGCGTGCTTTGATGATGGCCACGACCTGATCGGGGTCGGCGCGTCGGAAATAGCGGGCCACGAAGTCATCGCGCCGGCCTGGGGGATCTTCCTGAATGGGTACGCCCCATTGCAGAGAGCGATTCTTGACCCAGTTGTGATACTGAGTGGCGATGTCACGCAACAGCTGCCGACTGACTGGATAGATCTGCCGATAGCTCCAGAAAAAGCCGATCGCCCGCTGTTCTTGCTGAAAGGGCTGGATCGCAGCATGAAGCAGGATACGATCGAAACAACGATACGCAAAACGGATGTTATCCTTATGGTGTTCGTAGAAGGCGTTCATGGGTCCTCCAGAGGGGTCAGATCCCTGGAGCATAACCCACTGGACGCCTCTCGTTTTTATTCCGCACGGATATCAAGGGCGAAGCCCTTGCCTAGTTGGGGAATGATAGCGTCCTTTATCATTCATTACTTGGGTTCGCGAGCCCGCAACAGGTTTCTGGGTCGCTTGTCGGAGATGGCGACAATTCGCTCAAGTGAATTTCTCCCCAATGGCATTCCTACACCCTGGCGCGTTTGAACCAAGCCGCTGGCGCGGCGGACGCTTCGCGTGAGGTAAACCGACCGATAGTTGCCTGACATGGAGATAAATTGTGGGTCACAGGAGGTGTCCTTGTGACCCATCTTCGCAGAATTATGCTGGAGGAACTCCAGCGACGTAATTACGCTAAGAGTACCGTAAAAACCTACATCCGGATCATCCAAGAATTCGCCAGCCATTTCCATCAATCGCCCGACAGGCTCGGTCCGCAACACCTGCGCCAGTATCAAGCCTACCTGTTTCAGGAGAAGAAGTTGGATGCCGGCACCGTGCAGCAGCATGTAGCGGCGCTCCGCTTCTTCTATGTCAAGACGTTGAAGCGACGCTATCTGCTCGAAGATATTCCGAGACCCAAACGCTGTCGCACGCTCCCGGAGGTCTTGAGTCCCGAGGAAGTAGCGCAGCTCATCGACTCGGCCAGTAACCTCTTCCACCGCACGATGCTCATGACCCTGTACTCGACGGGTATCCGTCGCGCGGAACTGTGCCGTCTTCAGGTCGCCGATATCGACAGCCAACGGATGATGGTGCACATCCGCCAAGGGAAAGGCGGACATGACCGTGATATTCCCTTGAGCGAAAAACTTCTGGAGACGCTCCGTGTCTATTGGCGCTGGATGAAGCCGAAGAACTATCTGTTTCCCGGCACATTGAAGAATTGGCGAGCGGACGTTCCCGTCACTACCAAGGTTCCTTGGGAAGCTTGCCGACAGGCAGCGAAGCGCGCGGGGATCAGGAAGCATATCTCGCCACACACGCTGCGACACAGTTACGCCACGCACCTGCTCGAAGCCGGCGCTGATCTGCGCACCATCCAGATGCTGCTCGGTCATCGCAAGATTGAACACACCATCATCTATTTGCATCTTTCGCGGAAACACCTGACGGCGGTGGCCAACCCCCTGGACACGATCGACGTCTCCAGACCTGAAAGCATTAAACTCTCGCGGAAGTTACAGAAGCGGTGAACCGGCCACCCTTCGAGGTGGCCGATGTCATCCGCCAACACCAGAACAGCTTCATCGAGAAGAACCGGTCCTGGCTGACATGGCAGCACGTGCGCGTGCTCCACGCCATCGAGCACTGCCGCACGTCCGCGCTGGGCGGCCATCTCGATCGCTGTTCCCGATGCGGTCATCGCGCCATCTCCTACAACTCTTGCCGTAATCGGCATTGCCCTAGGTGTCTGACCAGCGCTCGCGACAAGTGGCTCGCTGAACGCAGTAGAGAACTACTTCCCGTCGGCTACTTCCATGTGGTCTTCACCATTCCGCATGAACTCTCTTGGCTGGCTCTCCAGAACAAGAAGGTCATCTACGACCTCTTGTTCCGCACCTGTGCCGCCACTCTGCTGGAGGTCGCGGCGAACGCAAAGCATCTCGGCGCCCAGATCGGGTTCCTGAGTGTGCTTCATACTTGGGGCCAGAATCTTCTGCATCATCCGCATATCCACTGCGTGATCCCAGGCGGTGGTCTCTCGCTCGACGGCAGACACTGGGTTCGTCTCCGGTATGCTTTTTTCCTCCCAGTGAAAGCGCTGAGCCGAGTGTTTCGCGGCAAGTTCATCGCCGGCCTGAAGCGCGCCTTTCGTGACGGAGAACTCTCCTTCCCTGGAAGCATCCGCCACCTCGCCGATGAAAAAGCATTCCACTCCTTCCTGCGAGCGCTCTTTCGTCATGACTGGGTGGTCTATGCCAAGCGGCCCTTCGGAGGGCCAGAACATGTTCTTCATTATCTGGCTCGCTACACACACCGAGTGGCCATTTCCAATCACCGGCTCGTCAACGTTGCCGACGGCAAGGTGACTTTCCGATGGAAGGACTATGCTCGCGGAAGTAGGCAACGGATGATGACGGTCAGTGGCGAAGAGTTCCTTCGTCGATTCATGTTACATGTGCTGCCTCGTGGCTTCGTGCGAATCCGCTTCTTCGGATTCCTTGCGAATCGGCATCGCGCTTCACGGCTGCCACTGTGCCAACAGTTGCTGGAGACCAGCCCCAGTCAAAATCTCCCCTCATCCACCGCCCGCGAGACCAGGCTGCCCGCTTCCTGGTTGTGTCCGCTCTGCGGGGGCGCGATGGTCCTGATCGAGAAGCTCACTGCACTGCAGATCTGTTGCAGAGCAACTGAAGGGAGCCACTTCGTTGACACTTCGTAACCAACACTCCAGTTCGACTCGTCTGTGTGCTCCGGCACTTGCACTCAAGGTGTGTCTTCTCATGCGAAAATGCGAAAAACAGGCAACGATACCCTCAGCGGCGAACTCCAAAACGCGC
Source organism: Candidatus Acidiferrales bacterium (assembly GCA_963790355.1). Classification (GTDB taxonomy): domain Bacteria; phylum Acidobacteriota; class Terriglobia; order Acidiferrales; family UBA7541; genus Acidiferrum. Next base: position 1,003,863 of record CAWBOF010000004.1, on the reverse strand, counting down.
TTCTCACAAGCTTCTTCGCCCCGCCAAACAAACCTCGCTACCTTCCTGGCAAGAAATCGGGCCCTACTCGAAAGCAGAAACTCGATTCAACACCCATAGATGACCCGCGTCCGCCGCAACCGCCAGCGGCTTGGTTCAAACGCCCCAATCGAAAGTGCCCCGGGATCAATGCCGAGCCCACTCCTACTACGCCTTCCGGGGCACTTCCGATTGAGTCATAGCGTTTATCGGTACTGATTCACACAACCTGTTAGACCACTGCCGTGACAGTTAGCGGGTTATGATGCCAGGTTAGAGTCACCTGTCAATTCCTGGAACTACGCAGCAAGAGAATGATTCAATCCGACTGATTCTGCCACCGTGCGACGGGTAAATGCCATCCTCGATATATCGCCATAACTCGCAGCCAGAAGCAAAGGAGTGCGCCCACGGTCATCATTAGAAAAGCCGGGTAATGCAAAACATATCCGATCACTACTACGACGCCAGCGGCTAGCGCCGCAACAGCATAAATATCCGCCTGAAGCACCGTCGGCGTTTGGTTGACAAGCACATCGCGCAGTATTCCACCACCAATCCCGGTTAGCACTCCCATAAAAATCGCCATCACCGGATTGAGTCCCGCAATGAGCGCCTTTTGTGTGCCGGCGACGGCAAACAGGCCGAGTCCCGCTCCGTCGAATAACAACACCAGCCTGCGGCGTTTATCGATGTCGGGATACCAGAAGAACGTCACCAATCCTGCCAAAAGAGAGACCCCGAGATAGCGCCAGTCGCTGATGGCAGCGGGTGGCACCGCGCCAATCAGCACATCTCGTGTGATTCCACCGGCATTACCGGCCGCGAACGAGAGTGCCATCAGACCGAACAGATCGAACCGGCTTTTGACACCCGCTGCCGCACCGCTGAGTGCGAAAACGAACGTGCCAAGCAGATCCACAGCATCCAGAAAAGGACCCGCTAGTTGATACCCGTGGATCAGCACGCTGTTCACGAAGCCAGCCACGCGTGCGCCGCAACAACTAGGGCCTTGACCCCTGTTTCCAGAGTTGGATGAATGATTGGTGCAAAGGCGGGGTTATGGTTAGTTGGAAGCGAGCTGAGTTTTCCCTCTTTCTTTGCCTTGGCGTACACCGCTGGATCATCTCCGCCGAAGAACCAGTACACTGCCGGAACATCCCACCCAGCTCCAAAGCAGCCGAAGTCCTCGCTTGCCATAGTGGGCTTTGTCTGTTCGATGGAACCGGCAGGGAAGTTCTCGAGAAATGCATCGACGAGCTTCTTTGTCGCGTTGGCATCATTCCTTACTGACGAATACTGATCGAGTGGCGTGATCTCTGGCGGTCTTGGCGCTCCTGATGCCGCTGCCTCAGCCTTCGCAATGCGTTCAATCGCCGCGAGCACACGCTTGCGCACACCCTCGTCAAATGTGCGCACGTTCAATTTGATCAATGCCTCGTCCGGAATAATGTTCTCTTTCGTGCCGGCCTGCAGCGACCCGATTGTCACCACCGCGGAATCCGTGGGCGCGACCTCTCGGGAGACGATCGTTTGCAGCCGCATTACGGTCGCGGCGCCCATAACTACGGGGTCGATGCTGGACTCGGGCATCGAGCCGTGCGCGCCGCGCCCGAACATGCGAATCTGCAGGCTATCGGCCGAAGAAGTGACAATGCCCGCACGCCAATCGATGTTCCCGGACGGCAAGCTCATGACGTGCTGCCCTAGCACAACATCCGGTTTTGGAAATCGTTTGAACATCCCGTCATCGATCATCGCCTTAGCACCTTGCGCGGTCTCTTCGCCTGGCTGAAAGATCGCCATCAGTGTCCCTCTCCACGCGTCGCGGCTTTTTGCAAAAAGACTTGTTGCGCCAATCAAGCAGGCAACGTGCATATCGTGCCCGCACGAATGGGCTACAGGTACGGTCTTGCCGCTAGAGTCAGTCCCCGTGACAGTGCTCGCGTACGGAAGGCCAGTCGCTTCTCTGATGGGTAGAGCATCCATATCCGCGCGCAGCATGACCGTGGGCCCATCGCCGTTACGCAAGATTCCGACAACGCCAGTTTTGCCGACCCCCGTGGTCACCTCAAAGCCGAGGGCCTTCAGATGATTCGCAGCAATTCCAGCCGTCCGGGTCTCCTGCATCGACAATTCCGGATGCGCATGGATGTCTTTATAGACGGCCTCCAGTTCTGGAAGCAATGCGGCGAGACTTGCAAGGATTTCTGTCGGCTTGTTCTCGCTCATGAAATTAGTCTCCTTACGGCAGATCGCCACCTGTAGACTTAGTGGCAATTGCTGTTGTCCGCGGTGGCGACTTCCAGAAATGTAATACTAGTTGGTGCGAAACTGATATGACCTGCGTGCGTTGACTGACCCAGAAGTTGTGGCAGGTCGCCATCTCTGTTCAGTTGAAGAGTCTTCCCATTGAGCTGGACTGATGTGTCTTGAAGTTGCTTGGCAGTCAGGGTGTAGCGTTCTGCATCAGACGGCAATGTAATTTCATGGACTTGCTGCCGGTCGGCATTGATGACCAGGAGCGTGACGCCGCCGGGATGGTTCTGAAGGCAGTGGGCATAGACGTACACATTCGGGAGTGGCGATGCGTGGGGATCCAGAACCGTCGCACCCATGAGTTTTCGCCAAAGAAAAGCGGCCCAATAATTTGGACGTGGTGCGAACGTCTTCTCGTCTAACAGACCGTAGTCGCTTGATGCCAGCGTATTGTGCATAATCACTTTCACGCCACGCCGGGCAAGGCTTGCGTGTTGAACAAGATATCGGAACGTGTCCAGAAAAGTAGACGCCCAGGGATTTCCACCGCAGGCCGCATCGGCTGTTTCCGTAATCCAAAGTGATTTGCCTGGCTCGAACCTGTCTCGAAGCTCGGCGTAAAATGCGCCAATCTTCTCCGAGCGCGAGAGCCAATCTTGAGAAAGTGCCGCTGCCGCCGTTGTTTGTGATGATGCGCCCATGCTTGCGCACCGCTGCGAAGCAGCCGCATAAAGATGGTAAGAAAAAACGTCGAATACGGGACCCGCTGCGTGGAGCAGGTCTTCGGATTTCAGCACTCCGCCACCCATTGGCATTGCGAACGGTCCCTCGCCAACTGAACCTGGACCGAGAAATAGTGTATCGGGCGCAGTTTTCCGAAGGAACGTACGGAAGGCCGCAACGTCGCGGCCATAGCTTGCGGCATCGTATCCTTTCGGTGCGCCGCCCATCGCTGCATATGTCGGCTCATTCATGAATTCGGTTGCGGCGATCCGCCCGCCAATAGATTTTGTGTACCCGAATAATTTGTCAGCCTGCTCGGAGGTCCACACACCTTGAGCATTGCGCGGTCCGGAGCCGGTAGCTACCGAAGTGACAATTTCGGCGTTCACTGCATGAGAAAAATCAACAACGCCCTTCCATTCGTTTCGCGTTAAGACTCCGCTGAATCCTGATGGTGCAGTGGCTGGGGCGGCATTTTCCGAATCCTGAAAATAAACGCTATTGGCCCACGTACCGCTGACTCGCACATATGCCGGGCCCAATGCCGCTGCCAGCTTTCGCAATCGAGGATTTGAAAGATCAATGGGTGCCCGGTATTTATATAAGTCTGGGTCGATCCCTGCCGGAGTGAAACCCTTCCGTTGAGCGGACTCCTGCGCTTTACTTTTGTTCGTGGTGCTCCCGTATGGTTTCCAAAATCTTCCGCCGATCACTTCCACCATTTCAATGTTGTAGGAATCGAAGCGCTCATCGACCGTGCCAATAGCGGGCATCTTTGCGGGATCAAGCGATACGACCTGTGCGATCAGTTGGGTCGCTAGAAACACGACCGCTATTGTGCATAAAACCGCCGATAGGCAAACACCGGAACGACTGCCCATTGCGTCACCTCGATCAACTTCTCAAAGATGTTTACACCATCTGTTTTGATGTGTTTAGGCCATTGGCGACGTGAACCGCGTGTTTCAACGCCCGAAATCAGTTACGTCTTCTCGGCGCGTTTCCAGTGAAGGTACGATTCACGGTTCTCCCACTCGATTCGGTGGGACTGGCGCTCCTGAGGTAAAGATCATCTCCGTCGATCTTGACCACGTGTGGCTGTGTCTGCCCGATCCAATTCGGAAATAACGATAAAAACAACGGGGGTGCGTTAGTTCCGGCAGCGCTCGTCGTAGAATCGCTCATTACTTCCTTACCGCTAAACCAAGCGAGCTAGACTGATACTAGGCGCATGGTGTGAGGAGTGCAACTTCTTGGGTAGAGACTTAATCGGCGCGCAACGATATTGCGAGCATCGAAGGAGTCGCCCTGGGCGCGATACAGGTTCAGCATAAACTGCCGTGCAATTGAGTCCGAGATGGACGATCTTCTACCGAACATTCTGGTGGTGACGAGCAAGGGTGTAGAATGAGCGCCGAAAGACTGACAACCAGCACGTGTTTACGCGAACCTGTGCTGTCGCCTGTTGGGAGGATCACATGGCACAGAACAATCTTGAACTCATGCGGACGCTCGACGATTCGTGGAACGCACAGGACTGGGAGACGTTTGAAAAGCGGCATTCCAAGGACACCACGGTATTTTGGCCCGGCCAGGCCGAGGCCACAAGAGGACGCGACAATCACAAGGCGGAGTCCGTCGAATTTTTCAAGACGTTCCCCGACAATCATCTGATTAATCATCCCTATAAAGTGGAGATTGCTCAGGGCGAATGGACGTGTACCGTTGCGGATTTTACAGGCACGATGCGCGGACCGATGAAGGGGCCGGACGGCAAGCTGATCGCGCCGACCAACAAGAAGTTTCACATCGAGTTCTGCACCGTCGCACACTGGAAGAATGACGAGATCGTCGAAGAAAAGCTCTTTTATGACTTGGTCGGATTGCTAAAACAGATTGGAGTTATGTGAGGTTTTTGGGCCGTTTCGCAAAACATCCTTCATAGTTCCTTGCTTCAGTAACCGCCTTCGCGGTGAGACCCTCGCGTTTTTCGAGCTTCTCGGGATGCGGCACAATCGCTGTCACCGCGTGCCCTCGGTCGAGTGCCTCCTTGAGCAAGGCCGAGCCAACGAAACCTGTTGCACCTAACAGGGCTACCTTCATTGTGTACTCCTCATGTTCGGTAGCGGCAGAACCAGCGGGCTAACCCACCTGCACGGTTAGCATCGATATCGATCCACCATCGACACCTTCGATGGGGAAAGTAATGATTTCGCCCTGCTGCCTAGTCGCGACGACGTACAGCATTGGCAAGTAATGATCCGGTGTGGGAATTGAAAGCAAAGCTTCTGGTCCGAGTTTCTCGTATTCAATAAGAGGTTTGTACTCTCCGGCTACCATCATCTCCTTCGCATCCCGTTCAAAGCGAACAGCCCAATCGTAAGGGTTGGGCATGTGCCTACCCCAAGCATACGCATGGAGATTGTGGACTAAGTTGCCGCTGCCGATGATGAGTATGCCCTCTTCGCGCAATGGCGCGAGCTTCTTGCCAATCTCAAAATGGAATGATGCTGGTTTATTTTCGTCGATGCTTAGTTGTACAACGGGAATGTCAGCATCGGGATAGACGTGGCGAAGTACCGACCATGTCCCATGATCGAGCCCCCAGGAGTTGTCGAGCTTGACCTCCAGCGGCGCGAGCAATTTTTGCACTCGACGGGCGAGTTTGGGGTCACCAGGTGCAGGATATTGCACCTGAAACAATTCTCGCGGAAACCCGCCGAAATCGTGAATGGTTCTCGGCGAAGTGGCGACGGTTACTCCGGTTTCTGAAACAAACCAGTGGGCCGAGATAGAGAGAATGGCTTTGGGTTTGGGTGTTGTCTGTCCTATGCGGCTCCATGCTTTTGTGTAGCCATTGTCGAGGACGGCATTCATCGGATTGCCGTGACCAAAAAAAATTGCGGGAAGTATCTTGGGCATGTCGAGACACCTCTCTTTGGTTCACGCCACCTCTGCGGGCTACTGCGCGGGCGGCCTAGTGCTGTTAACCACGTCTGCTCAGCCGCCAGTCCGATACTGAGCCCACAGTATCACTTTTGCGGACTCGGTTGCGCGGGTGCGTGAGGCCACTCGTGAACGAAAGCAGGTTGACTCAACCAATTCCATCCTCCTGCCAGAAACAGTCACCACTGTTGCGGAATTTGGCGGGAGCGACGGGACTTGAGCCCGCGACCTCCTCCGTGACGGCAGGCGTTCTCAACAACTGAACCAGACTCCCGCAAGCCCGACCCAGCAGCGAACAGCTGAAAACGTTCGGATTAGTATCCGGAAGTCTTAGTGTTGTATCGGAAGCGCGAGTGAGCAAACTGCACACACGAGCACGGTGTGTTTGCGCGCTTTCGATACAACGACTTGAAGGAAGTCGCCCGCGATTTGCGGCGGACGCGGGCCCTATGCAAATTCAATGGCGGGAAGGAGCGGCGTCGAGCTGTGCCGAGGCTGTGCGGCGGAGCACAGCAGATGATACGACGCGCTCGGAAGCTGACTATTGCGGAAAAATGTTGCGAAGAGAGTGTGTGAGGAAGCCGGAAGAAGAAATTTGTTCGGCGATAAGGCGAAGAGCGACGGATCGTGGCGAAGCACGCAGGATTTTCTTGCTGTGGAGAGTTGTTTCATGCGGCAGCGCTGACCCCAGGTGGAGAACGAAGTAGCATCTCGGTAGCGGTGAACCTCTCGACGACCACCATCGGTCCAGCGCACTTGGGACAAGACCAAAGATCGCTCGGACCGGCGGTGGAGGCCTCTTGCTCGGTTTGCGGTGCCCCGCCGAGCAGTTGGAAGGAAAGTGGCAAGGTGGTGGCACGTTTGCGGTTGGCCAGGAAGCCGAAGTGCCGGATGCGCACGAAGCCATCCGGAAGCAAGTGCAACAGGAAGCGACGGAGGAATTCATCGAGTGAGAGAGTCATCCGTCGCTGTTCATTTTTGTGAGCGGAGTCACGCCAACGAAAGGTGACTTTCTGGTCGGCGCAGGAGATCAGTCGGTGATTGGAGATGGCTACACGATGGGTGTAACGGCCCAGATAACGGAGCACATGCTCCGGGCCTCCGAACGGTGGTTTCGCGTAGACCACCCAGTCCTTTCGAAAAAGTGGTCTTAGCCATGCAGCAAAGGTTTTCGGCTGAGTGAGGGGCTGCAAGTCTCCGTGAAAACTGAGCTTGCCGTCCTGAAAAGCGCGCTGGAGTGCCGCGACGAACTTGCCGCGAAAAACTCGGCTGAGCACCTTGACAGGAAGAAAGAAAGCGTAGCGTGGCTTGATCCAACGCGCGCGATCGGCAGAAAGTCCACCGGCCGGCACCACGCAATGCACATGTGGGTGAAGTTCGAGTTTCTGACTCCAGGAGTGCAGCACGCTGAAAAAGCCGATCTCTGCGCCAAGATGTTGGGGATCGCGGGCAACTTCGCGCAGTGTCTCTGCACTGGTTCGAAACAGCAGATCGTAGACGACCTTCTTATTCTGAAGAGTCAGTGGGGCTAACTGGCGAGGCAGCGTGAAGACCACATGCACGTACTGCGTCGGAAGAAGTTCCTTGCGACGCTTCTCGAGCCAACGTTCGCGAGCGCCCGTCTGACACTTCGGGCAGTGCCGATTTCTACACGAGTTGTAGGAGATGGCGCGATGTCCGCAGCGCGTGCACTCATCGAGATGTCCGCCGAGCATGGCCGTGCGACACCGCGCAATGGCCAGCAGCACTTTGACGTGCTTCCAGGTGATCCACTTACGGCTTCGTTCGATGAATGCGTCTCCCGCAGCGCGAACCAGATCGGCCACCTCGAGGGGTGGCCGGTCCATCTACTCGTCCTGTGGTGGCCGGTCTTTTAGCTCCAGGGAGTCCAGAGGACTCGCGGTCGCACTGAGGTGTCGTTCCGAGAGATGGAGGTAGATGGTGGTTTCTTCCAGATCGCGATGCCCTAGCAACATCTGGATGGTGCGCAGATCCGCGCCTGCTTCCAGTAGATGTGTGGCGAAGCAGTGCCTCAGCGTATGTGGGTGCACGTCTTTCTGGAGGCCCGCTTGCTGGGCGGCTTTCTGGCAAGCGTCCCAGACCACCTTGGTGGTGATCGGTGTATCACCGGTATGCCAGCGGTTGCCTGGAAACAGCCAGGCGCTTGGCTTGTGCCGTAATCCGCGCCAGTGCTCACGCAGTACCTCGAGCAGTTTTGGGCTGAGCATCACATCCCGGTCTTTGCGTCCCTTGCCCCCCTGGACGTGAATCACCATGCGTTGGCTATCGATGTCGCTGACTTTCAGGTGGGTCAATTCAGCGCGTCGTACTCCGGTGGCGTAGAGGGTCATCAACAGAGTGCGATGAAAAGGAGTTAGAGCTGCGTTGATGAGTCGCGCGACTTCTTCCCGGCTGAGGATCGCAGGAAGGTGAAATGCTTTTTTCGGATAGGGCGTCTCCGCGATGCTCCAGGTTTTCTTGAGAGTTTTGATGTAGAAGAATCGCAGAGCTGCCAATCGTTGCGTAACCGTGCCCGGCGACAACTTGCGCTTCTTGAACAGCTCGGCCTGATATTCACGAATGTGTTCTGGACCCAAACAATCTGGAGAACGCTTGAATCGTCTTGAGAAATCTTCAACTGTGCGGATGTAACAGCGTGTGGTAGCCTCAGAATAATTACGACGCTCGAGTTCTTCGAGCATCATTTTGCGAAGTCGGGTCATGAGGACCTCCTTATGACCCGACAACTTACTTCAGCCGTTCGCCATAAACTGCTCCGTTCGCCTCACGCGAAGCGTCCGCCGCACGGGCGGCTTCGTTCAAGTCGGCTTCTCTCCAGCGATTGGTCGGTCACAACTGGCGCGTTCATCGTGACCTATCTTGAGAATCGCTGTAAACTGACGCTCGATGAGTGCATTGCCCTATTCCCGACAGTTGAGATATTCCAGGCAGCCTGGTTCTGACCGATAGGAATGATTGAATCGTGAATTATACAATGTCGGCTTGACGCCGCCCATTTTGCCCTATTTACAATCTGCGAATCGATCATAGGGGTTGATGCTCACCGGCGCGAAATGCGCGGATTGGAAGGATCGGATGCGGAAGAATCACGTCAAGATCATCGCTTTGGCATTTGCTCTGCAGATTGTTTTACCTGACGCAGGCGGGCAGGCAGTTGCACAGGCCGGAAAAGCTGCCTATCCGGCGATGGCTCCCCTGGATCAGTACCTGATATCTGACGAGAAATCCGAGATCGCGCTGGCTCGCAGTGCTGCACCCGGTTCCATTTCCGATGGAGCCGAAGTGATGGTGCTGGGACGCGAGGGATATAAGACCGTGGTGAAGGGCACGAATGGCTTTCTCTGCATCGTGGAGAGGTCCTGGGGGCAGAGCACGGATCAGACGGAGTTCTGGAATCCGAAGATGCGTGCACCCCATTGCTTCAACGCGCAAGCCACGAGGAGCTTTGCGCCCATCTATCTGATGAAGACCAGGCTTGTGCTGGCAGGAAAATCGAAGGCTGAAATCGCGCACGCAATCGCGACGGGACTGGACAAGAAGGAGCTGCCCGCGCTGGAACCTGGCGCGATGGCTTACATGATGTCGAAGCAGCAGTACTTAAACGACCGGGATAAGAGCTGGCACTCGCATGCGATGTTTTTTTCCCCCGGCGACATGACGAAGAGCTGGGCGGCCGATGATCCCAACTCACCTGTCATGGTGGCGAATGACCCGGAGGAACGTGTGACGATTCTGTTCGTTCTGGCAGACAAGTGGTCCGATGGTACGGCGGCTCCGTCGAATATGCCCTGATCCGCAGGCTGCGGTTTTCAGACGAGACGTCGCGTAAACATAAGGCAAACCGGCAAACGCTCGTTGATGCGACATCGCCAACCCACTCGCCGATCGGTGAATTAGTCCTCAGAAGTCTTAGTGTTGTAACCGTTTTAACGAGCAGGTGTTCTGGGACGGCAAAAGGCGGGAGGTCAAAGCGGTCATCCGCCATCAGATGCAGTGCCTGGCCCAGTGTTTTCTGGGCAAACGCAGCCGTTACGAGCCGTTTCGATTTGATGCGCTCAAGAAACCCTTGGCGGAGAAAGGCCAGTTATCACTAACCCTCCCGTCTGCATCCTGATTACCTGGGACAGCCGCAATTGGCGAAGATTGGAAAAAGCGGTCGGGCTTGCAAAGATTATGGCTTGACAGCGCTATCGAGGAGGGTCTAGATAGGGAACGTAAAGAAGAATGACTTGCCTGTGCTTCAGCAAAAATTGCGCCGGCCGAAGCCCGAACCTCGAAAGACCACGGGTCACTATCATCCGCAGGGAGGCACGCATGGCTGATATGAAGCTCACGGAGGAAGGAAAGCAGCGGATCGCCAGACTCCTCGCCGATCTCGGCAAGAACGAAGAACTGCGGGAACGGTTGGAGCGGGACGCCCGAGGTGTCTTGAACGAGTATGGGCTCGGCCGCGTGGTACCGGCCGGTGTTGACCTCGAGGTCGTTGTCGACAGCGATACCCCTGCAGCAGTGGCCAGACTCGACGCATCCGATCCTCCACCCATCCATCTGGACTTGGCGCACATCGACGAGTCGGGGCCCTTCCCGGATCCACTTCCTCCCGGCCACCTGGACCTGTCGCATACGGACGCGGTCTTGCTGACCGGCACACAGCCTCCAGGGTCGGTGCTCCACATCCGAGGCGTTATCGAGCGCTGAGTCTCCACCCTTTTTAGAGGCAGCGCAATGCGCTATCTCACAGACGCATCCGGGTTCGTCGAGGCGCTCCAAGTCGGCATCGCGACGGGAGCGATGCCACCGACCTACCTCCGTCCCCGACTGCGGCCCGAAACCCGGCTCGCGCTTGAATCGGTGACGTCACAGCCATGTGGTGATATGACCCTGGTGCTCGCCGAGCACACGGCGTCATGGGTGCTCCTCGACGCCAGAGAGGCCGATGCGGTGCACTCGCTGACGAACATCCGCTGCGACGAGTTCGAGCGCGCCACGTCTGCGCGGCTTGGGTCGTCAGCGCCCGACTACCTGACCCGGCTCTACCAGCGCGGCCTCCTGCGCCTCGACGGTGCGCCCGGCCTCGACCCGAACTTGCTCAGTGATGGAGCCCTCTTCGAGGACACCTACCTTGTCGAGATCCTCGTCACACAAAAGTGCAACCTTGGATGCCTTTACTGTCTCGCCGAGGCGGGGCCAGACATGCAGCACCTGCCTCCTCATCTCGCCCGCGCGGCGATCGACGCCGCATTCAAGCTGCCGAAGTCCCGACCCCTGACTATCCAGCTGTCGGGCGGAGAGCCGTTGTTGAACTTCACTCTGTTCAAGAGCCTGGTCCACTACATCGAGACCAAGCGCGACGAGACGGGGCGTGACATGCGAATCGCGACCCAGAGCAACGGAACGCTGATCGACGACGAGATCGCGGCCTTCGTCAGGGACCATCACATCATGATCGGCATCAGCTGTGACGGCCCATCGATGCTCAACGACGTGTCCAGGCCGACCCTGCGCGGCCGTCCCTCCCTCGACCGTACGCTGCGGGGGATCTTGGCTCTGAGGCGGAACGGGGTGTCGTTCGGCCTCATCACTGTGCTCAGCCGTGCAAATGTGGATCACCCACGCGACTTGGTCGACTTCTTCTGCGAACAGGGGATCGCAGGTGTCAAGATTAACCCGGTCAACATCATTGGAGACGCGCAGGCCCGTTGGTCGGCGACGGGTATTTCCACCGACGAGTACTTCATGTTCATGGAGGAGTTCATCGACTACGTCATCGACACCGGAGCGGAACTCGCGGAAGCGAATCTTAGCCAGTACTTGCAGCGCCTGACGCGACGAGTGCACAACTACCGATGCATGCGCAGCAACTGCGGGGCCGGCAAAAGCTTCTTCCTCATCGACTCGCGCGGCGAGATCTATCCGTGCGCGCACTCGGCGGGGATACCGTCTTGGAACTTGGGCTCAATTGCCCACGCCGATGGTGATTTGTCGGCGCTGGGTGCCGAGAACGCGGTGCTGGTGGACTTCCCACGACGGCTTGTGGACCAAATCGATACGACCAAGCAATGTCCGTGGCGGCATTTCTGCGAAGGCGGCTGCGCGGTCAACGCCTACCAGCACTCAATCACGATCTTGGCGCCCGATACCCTTTGCGCCTTCTACGAGCGCTTTTATCCGCGGCTGTTGGAACGCCTCGCCCGAGAACCTGACCGGTTCCAGCGCCTGCTCGATGTCATGCTCGGTGACGGCGCCGCCACGGTCGTCGACGTCTAACGCCTAGGTCCGGAAGGCAAGCAACGACTCGCCCTGGAGATAGCTCATCGTGACGGGCATTGACGCATACTGCGCGATCTGCGCTTGCCGCCCCAGCAATGCCCCAGTGCGTAGGCCGCGCCAGATCGACGGGTCGGCGCGCGGTTATCCAGCCAGCCTCGCGTCGCTGGCGGCCCAGTCGTAGCTCAACGCACCAGCGGCGAGGCTGCATGTGTATACAGCCCCGCACCGAGCCCGAGAATGCCCTCGGCCATTCCTTCGGCGAGCACAAGCTTGAACAAGTCGTTCATAACAATCAGTCGCGCTCGCCCTCTGAGTTGTTAGATCAACTGCTCCGAGATTCGCCAATGGCAACCGGCTTCCATGGCCCAGAAGGACGACATCACGCTCATCGCCATCGATGTGATCTAGTCATGGTAACTGCTGGCTGGAGGCCACACGAAACCGCAATGATGCGCCCTGACAATCTGCCCGGAAGGTTGCCTACCCGCAAGTTGGCCAGAAACGGGGTTCGAGACCACAAGCTGCTGAATGAATGACCATACTGAACGCGGCGCAGGAGGCCGCCAGCATGGGACGCCGGAAAAAGACAAGCAATCGCTCACGGGCTAAAACAATACTTCGGCTGCCCGACTTGGAGCAGTCGAAGAATGCAGTTCTAAACTCGCTCGCAGCAGCGAGTTCGCAAGAATCGTATGCGCATGCCACTGATGAATTTATCGGTTGGTACTGTTCGGAGCCGCGCTTGGCCTTCAACCGTAGTGTTGTCCTTCGTTATCGATTCTTTCTCGAACAGAAGAACCTGGCGCCTTCGACAGTCAACGTGCGCTTAGCGGCTGTGAGACGACTCGCACATGAGGCGGCTGATACAGGCCTCTTGAGTCCCGAGCTGGCAGCAGGAATCGCTCGCGTTAAAGGCGCAAAACGCTTGGGTGTTCGGATCGGAAACTGGCTGACCGTCGAACAGTCCAGAACCTTGCTCGCAGAACCAGGAGGAGATGGCCTGCGAGGCAAACGTGATCGGGCGATTCTAGCGTTGCTCATTGGGTGCGGCCTGCGACGCGCCGAACTGGTAGGGCTCGGCCTAGAAGATTTCCAGGTCCACGAGGAACACTGGGTGATCGCCGATTTAATTGGTAAGGGAAAGCACATCCGTACTGTTCCGGTTCCGGCATGGGCAAAGCGCGCCGTTGATGAGTGGATCGATGCAGCCAAGATAAGCACAGGTGCGCTCTTCCGGCGAGTAGGCAGACTAGGAAAGATATGGGGCCCCGGCCTCACACCGAAAGCCATTTGGCACATCGTCAAAGCGGCTGCGAAACGTGCCGACATCAAGAATCTCGCTCCGCATGACTTGCGTCGCACTTGCGCGCGATTGTGCCACTTAGCTGGGGGAGAACTTGATCAGATTCAGTTCTTGCTTGGGCATGCATCGGTTCAGACGACCGAGCACTATCTTGGATGCAAGCAGAAACTGCAACATGCGGTGAATGACAATCTGGGACTGGAAGACGTCTGACTGAGCACCTATGGCCCAGAAGCGGACTTTCTGCCCACGTCGTTGACAGATTGTTTTCAGGGCATAACTTCCGGGTAGCCCGTGATCCGCACGCAATCTGCGCCAACTGGAGCTTCATAGTTCCCACGACGGGAGGTCGGAGAGCTTACGAGCCTGTCCTTTAGGGCCTGCGGCCCGCGAAACCCCATGAAAATCACTTCGAGGTAAGATCGCAACGGCCCGAGCGGTGAGGTCGAGTACCCAGTGGAGCAGTCGAATCTGCGAGCCTGTCTGATCCGGAGCGTGCGTGTTTGAGCGGATAATTGGGCGTCGTTGTCTTCCCCTGGGGGAGCGGCGATAGCCTGCGACTCTGGTTAAGGTAACCGCAGCACGCTCTCCGCTCCCGGCCAGGAGGAACTATGTCCTACAGGATAGCGGGAATCGATGTTCATAAAAAGATGCTGGCTGTAGTTGTGTCTGACGTCGAAATCGAAAGCGAATACCAATTTGAGCGGCGGATGTTTGGCAGCAACCCTGAACAATTGCGATCGCTGGCGGCATGGCTTGTTGAGCAAGAGGCCGAAGAAGTAGTCATGGAATCGACCGCCCAATATTGGCAACCAGTGTGGGGAGCATTGGAACGATACTGGAAGCCGCTACGCGAGAAGCGGGAAGGCGCACGGCGCAGGTCCGGAACGTTGCATTTGGCGCAGGCGCAGTCCAATCGCGGCCGACGGGGACGCAAGAGAGATTTTCCCGATGCCGAACGCCTGGTAAAACGGCTCGTGGCTCGCGAATTGATTCTGAGCTTTGTGCCCGATGCCGAGCAGCGTCTATGGCGGACAGTAACGCGCAAGAAATACCAGTTGAGGTGTGATCGGGTACGGCTGCAGAACCAAGTGGAGTCTCTTCTCGAAGAGGCCCATATCAAGTTGTCCAGCTTCGTCTCCGATCTGCTGGGTCTCAGTGCCCAGCGGATGCTGAAGGCGCTCGCTGACGGAGAAACCAACCCGGCAACTCTCGCCGCTTTGGCCGATCAACGCTTGCGCGCGACCCCGGAACAGTTGTGCGACGCGCTTGGTGCCTGTACGGAGTTGAACGCCGTCTACCGGCGGCTGCTAAAAATGGCGTTGGAGGAATTGCGATTGATCGACGAGCAGATCGGCGAACTGGACCAGGAGATGGCCCGTCTGCTCAGCCAGCACCAGGATGCCGTCGAGCGGCTGGCGGAAGTGCCCGGTCTGGGAGTGGACTCAGCGCAGCAGATCATTGCCGAAGTCGGCCCTACCGCAGCGACCTTTCCCTCCGAGAAATGTCTCTCCTCGTGGGTTGGTGCTTGCCCGGGCGACGACGAGAGTGCAGGCGTAAACTACAGCCACCGTTCTCCGAAGGGCAACCGCCACATGCGGCGCTTACTCAATCAGGCTGCTAACGCCGCAGCTAGAACCAAAGGAAGCATCTTCGAGATCGTGTATCGCCGCTCCGTCCCGCGTCTGGGACACAATCAAGCCATCGGGGCCATTGCCCATCGACAGTGTCGACTGATCTGGTTGATCTTGCACCAGGGAGTTCGTTATGAAGAACGGGGCCCAGCCGTCACCAAGCAGTCAAAGCAAAAGCGCACGAAGAGAATGATCCGGCAACTCCGAAGCCTCGGCTATCGGATCGAAGCACCGAATCCTCAACCCAGCCAAGCACAAGCGCAGTGATTTTCGACTCAGGCCTTTGGCTTCGTAAACTCGGAGGTATGCGGTCTAGGTCGCTGCTTTGGTCTTGTCGTACTGCTTCCATTGCTGTTGTGCTTCCACGATATACATCTCATTACCGTCGAGGTCTTCGAAATGGGCAGCCTTAACTTCTTTGTCGTCTACAATTGGGCCGACGAACTTCACACCCTTTTCCTTCATCGCTGTAACGGCTCTTTCAATGGATTCCGAGACCTCAAATCCGATGGTGATCGAACCCTTTCTTCCGGCAGGCGATTCTTTGGAAGCTGGATGCAAACCTACGGTCATCCCATCATCGGTCTTGAGGCTCGCCCAATGATCACCGAACCGATATTCGACTTTCATCCCAAGAACTTCGGTATAGAACCGGACAGCCCTATCCATGTTCGAGACAAATATAGTGACAACGGCCATGGCTCCTCCTTGCGAGGCTAAATTGACCCAACTCTAGGTTGCCAACTGCCGGCGCGCAAGTGCCATTTTGCGATGGAAAAGGTACCATTTCGCAAAGAAGCTCAACACATGACTAAGCATCCACCATCACTGAGAATGCCTTCAATCGCGCTTGAACGCTTCTCTGGTCCTCTGTATCGACGTCTATGCCTCGCTCTAAGCCAACAGATTCTGTCTTCTGACTTTCAAAATGGAGATCGACTGCCCTCCACTCGTGCGCTCGCAAAAGCGTTAGGGATCTCTCGCAACACCGTTGTGAGTGCCTACGATAAGTTGGCCGAGGACGGTTATACGATTTCAAAAGTCGGCTCTGGCACACACGTCGCGCTGACTCTCACGCGCATGTCAAGTCCAGCGACCAAGCCCGGGGAAGGAACGAGGGGCGGTTTCGGCCTCACCGGAGTTCTCCAACGGTCTCATTATCCTGTCCGGCGTGCGACGTTTCAGGACCGCGACGGAAACGCTCTCTATCTCTACGCGGCAGTTTGATTCGAGCCACCCACGCGGCAGTTTACCGGATGGTCGGCAAAACTTACCTTGGGATTATTTCAGGGTAGCCCCTGATACGACAAAATGCGCAAGTGCGGCCCAACAATGTTTAGCGCGACGGCGTTCTCAATTGACAACTGTTGACACCGCCGCAGATACTGCAATCTGCGCGTGTAGGATGCAACGGCAGGTCGCCGAAGGGCAATGCCCACCTACGATCTCATCGTGGAGGCCTACATGCCCAATCTAGAGAACCTCAAAAAGCAAGCCAAGCTCATATTGCGGTGGCATCGCGAACGCCACTATCCCGTCGCCGCACGAATCCGTGAGCATTTGCCTCGTTTCCTGAATATGCCCGACTCCGAGATTCTTGCGGCGAGCTTTAAGCTCAGCGATGCGCAAGAAATGGTCGCAAGACAGCAAGGCTTCGATAGTTGGCAAGCCCTGAAAACTGGACTTTCGACCACGTCGCTCAAGGTGAAATCATCGCCATCCAAAGCAACGATTGTCAGTGCAGAGCCGCAACTGTTCGTCACTGATATCAAGAGATCATGCGAATTTTTCCGTGAGAAGTTAGGCTTTTCGCTTGTATTCAGTTACGGCAAACCTCCCTACTATGCACAGGTGGGTCGCGACGCGGCGCGTCTCAATCTAAGGTGTGTCGAGCGACCAGTAATCGAGTCGACGGTCCGTGATCGGGAGGAACTGTTGTCGGTATCTATGACCGTCGCCACAGCGGACGAGGTCAAGCTGCTGTTTCTTGAGTTTCAGTCCGCTGGTGTTGCCTTTCACCAGACGCTGAGAAAGCAGCCTTGGGGCGCCAAGAATTTCGTCGTCAAGGATCCGGATGGGAATCTGCTGCTGTTTGCTGGACCCGCAAACTAACAACTTCTAGCCGACGTGTGCTGATCGAGCATGTATAGTTGGCAACCCTTACCTGATCTGGTTACGACAGAGTTGCCCGTGATCCGACCAGAATCCCGGACCGCCCAGTCGTTGCAAGCAAACGTTATCCGCGCACTTAACTGTTCGCCTTCCACTGGAAACAGAGGCCGAAACCATCTGGGTCACGGAGGTAGAGCTGCTTCATGCCGTATGGCGCAACTGTCGGCTCTTTCACGTCGATTCCCTTGGCGCGCAGGTGGGCGTACACAGCATCAACGTCGGGAGCTCCGAAGAAGAGCCCTGTGTCGCCGTGCGTGGCGATGCGGCGCGGGTCGACAGTTGACGGTCGCTTGTCGTATTCGTAGGCGGTATTCAGCATGAGATCTATATCATTCAACCTAAGCCAGACCCAGTTGTGGTTCGGCGCTGTGGTATTGGTGTCCGTTTGTACGATCTCAAACCCGAGAACGTCGTGGTAGAACTTGAGTGACCTCGCCATGTCGAAGACTTGGAGCAGCGGCGTCATTCCCCGAATATCCATGGTAATCTCCAACCTCCAGCCGGAAACGTGCAACCCGGCTCGAATTGTAATCCGCGCACACTAATTTGTGAGTCTAAGATAAGTCAAGAACGGGAATCGGCCTGATCGCTTTTCGACTCGTCGGCGACTCTGAAATTGAACTCCTGCTGGACCCCAGCTTTCACATGTTAACGATCCCTTTAGTCCTCCTGCTCGCTCCGTGTGAATTGGGCACGAAGATATGCTTCAATTTCTGTCCTGCCGCCGTGTCGTGCCCAGTCAGCGGGTGTCGCCTTCGAGAGAATATCCTTCAAATCCAATCTTGCACCGCGTTCGACTAGGAGCCGGACTACTTCACCTTGTAAGCTGTGCACCGCCAAGGCTGAGCTGTGCGTCGAAGATTTCAGCGTCCGTGGCCCTGTTGAAACGAGGATGGAATTCCCGGATCCGCTGGGCCGCTGCTTGGTTGTGGGCATCATGATCCTTGAGCAAGTCTTTCGCTTGATATCTGAGGTGGTCGAGGTTGGGATTCGATAGGAGGCGTCTTACCGGCATGACGAACTTCCTTTCGTATGCCCGAGGGCCGCAATTTATGGGCAGAAAGTCAGTTCGTAAAAACGAATTGTTTCGATCAGGTGGACTTCTGTCCTTTCCGCGGACCGGATGCGCCCTTCGCGCTTCGGTGATCTTATCACGAGGGCAGAAAGGTCACGACATAGGCCTTCAATGGCGTAACTTCCGGATGGTCGCTAGCCGAAATGATCCATGTCGAACCGATCAGTAACGATAAGTCTTAGTGTTGTATCGGAAGCGCGAGTGAGCAAACTGCACACACGAGCACGGTGTGTTTGCGCGCTTTCGATACAACGACTTGAAGGAAGTCGCCCGCGATTTGCGGCGGACGCGGGCCCTATGCAAATTCAATGGCGGGAAGGAGCGGCGTCGAGCTGTGCCGAGGCTGTGCGGCGGAGCACAGCAGATGATACGACGCGCTCGGAAGCTGACTATTGCGGAAAAATGTTGCGAAGAGAGTGTGTGAGGAAGCCGGAAGAAGAAATTTGTTCGGCGATAAGGCGAAGAGCGACGGATCGTGGCGAAGCACGCAGGATTTTCTTGCTGTGGAGAGTTGTTTCATGCGGCAGCGCTGACCCCAGGTGGAGAACGAAGTAGCATCTCGGTAGCGGTGAACCTCTCGACGACCACCATCGGTCCAGCGCACTTGGGACAAGACCAAAGATCGCTCGGACCGGCGGTGGAGGCCTCTTGCTCGGTTTGCGGTGCCCCGCCGAGCAGTTGGAAGGAAAGTGGCAAGGTGGTGGCACGTTTGCGGTTGGCCAGGAAGCCGAAGTGCCGGATGCGCACGAAGCCATCCGGAAGCAAGTGCAACAGGAAGCGACGGAGGAATTCATCGAGTGAGAGAGTCATCCGTCGCTGTTCATTTTTGTGAGCGGAGTCACGCCAACGAAAGGTGACTTTCTGGTCGGCGCAGGAGATCAGTCGGTGATTGGAGATGGCTACACGATGGGTGTAACGGCCCAGATAACGGAGCACATGCTCCGGGCCTCCGAACGGTGGTTTCGCGTAGACCACCCAGTCCTTTCGAAAAAGTGGTCTTAGCCATGCAGCAAAGGTTTTCGGCTGAGTGAGGGGCTGCAAGTCTCCGTGAAAACTGAGCTTGCCGTCCTGAAAAGCGCGCTGGAGTGCCGCGACGAACTTGCCGCGAAAAACTCGGCTGAGCACCTTGACAGGAAGAAAGAAAGCGTAGCGTGGCTTGATCCAACGCGCGCGATCGGCAGAAAGTCCACCGGCCGGCACCACGCAATGCACATGTGGGTGAAGTTCGAGTTTCTGACTCCAGGAGTGCAGCACGCTGAAAAAGCCGATCTCTGCGCCAAGATGTTGGGGATCGCGGGCAACTTCGCGCAGTGTCTCTGCACTGGTTCGAAACAGCAGATCGTAGACGACCTTCTTATTCTGAAGAGTCAGTGGGGCTAACTGGCGAGGCAGCGTGAAGACCACATGCACGTACTGCGTCGGAAGAAGTTCCTTGCGACGCTTCTCGAGCCAACGTTCGCGAGCGCCCGTCTGACACTTCGGGCAGTGCCGATTTCTACACGAGTTGTAGGAGATGGCGCGATGTCCGCAGCGCGTGCACTCATCGAGATGTCCGCCGAGCATGGCCGTGCGACACCGCGCAATGGCCAGCAGCACTTTGACGTGCTTCCAGGTGATCCACTTACGGCTTCGTTCGATGAATGCGTCTCCCGCAGCGCGAACCAGATCGGCCACCTCGAGGGGTGGCCGGTCCATCTACTCGTCCTGTGGTGGCCGGTCTTTTAGCTCCAGGGAGTCCAGAGGACTCGCGGTCGCACTGAGGTGTCGTTCCGAGAGATGGAGGTAGATGGTGGTTTCTTCCAGATCGCGATGCCCTAGCAACATCTGGATGGTGCGCAGATCCGCGCCTGCTTCCAGTAGATGTGTGGCGAAGCAGTGCCTCAGCGTATGTGGGTGCACGTCTTTCTGGAGGCCCGCTTGCTGGGCGGCTTTCTGGCAAGCGTCCCAGACCACCTTGGTGGTGATCGGTGTATCACCGGTATGCCAGCGGTTGCCTGGAAACAGCCAGGCGCTGGGCTTGTGCCGTAATCCGCGCCAGTGCTCACGCAGTGCCTCGAGTAGTTTTGGGCTGAGCATCACATCCCGGTCTTTGCGTCCCTTGCCCCCCTGGACGTGAATCACCATGCGTTGGCTATCGATGTCGCTGACTTTCAGGTGGGTCAATTCAGCGCGTCGTACTCCGGTGGCGTAGAGGGTCATCAACAGAGTGCGATGAAAAGGAGTTAGAGCTGCGTTGATGAGTCGCGCGACTTCTTCCCGGCTGAGGATCGCAGGAAGGTGAAATGCTTTTTTCGGATAGGGCGTCTCCGCGATGCTCCAGGTTTTCTTGAGAGTTTTGATGTAGAAGAATCGCAGAGCTGCCAATCGTTGCGTAACCGTGCCCGGCGACAACTTGCGCTTCTTGAACAGCTCGGCCTGATATTCACGAATGTGTTCTGGACCCAAACAATCTGGAGAACGCTTGAATCGTCTTGAGAAATCTTCAACTGTGCGGATGTAACAGCGTGTGGTAGCCTCAGAATAATTACGACGCTCGAGTTCTTCGAGCATCATTTTGCGAAGTCGGGTCATGAGGACCTCCTTATGACCCGACAACTTACTTCAGCCGTTCGCCATAAACTGCTCCGTTCGCCTCACGCGAAGCGTCCGCCGCACGGGCGGCTTCGTTCAAGTCGGCCAGTGTAGAACTATCCAGTATGCTGGTTCGGTGTATTCAGACTCTCCAAATGCGAAGGTAATTACGAACACCGCGAAGTGGTAGGTTCGTCGAGTGTCCGTCCATTCGTCTTTCGTCTTCTGGTTTTTCTAGAAGTAGCTCGATTTGAAAGCAGCTTCGGCCCCGTGCGAAGAGCCCCCCAGATTATCGCCGCTTAAACTATTCTACGGCGATCTTGGTGCCGCGCTGGCCTGCATTGGATAGGTGCTCGATGCGGCTGTCGATGACAGCGCGAATCCCCTTCAGGAATTCGATCCGAGAGTTGGTGAAGTGTTCTCGCACCTTGGGGGACACATCGAAGGCCTCTCGGAAGTGGTTCACAATTTCGCGGCACAGGCAGCGCTCTTGAATAAGAGGCTGGGTCGCATTCTGCTGAGTTGCTTCTTGTTCGCTCATTGGGCCTCCTTCATTTCGACTGTGAGAATCCGATTTTCGAGCCGCGCTCGAGAGGGCACCAGCGTGGCCATAGAGCGGGGCAGGCCGATATGGCGTCGCAGCGTGCCCACCTCCACGACCAGTTCGTCGCCCTTCTTGAACAGCCCGATATCGCCCTTGGTCGCGAACGGTAAGTTGAGCCGCACCTCGTAGTTGCCGTCCCGTTTTCCGAACACATAAGGTTTCTCGGTCTGGGTAACGGCGGACGGGTCTTCCCCCTCAGCATACAGCACTTTGGCGAGATCCTGCAGCCGCTGTTTCCCCAACACCTCGTGCGCGAACAGGGGCACACGCTTCACGGGCACTGGCGCAAAATACTCCTCAAGCTCGCGCGATACATTGTTGTGAGAGCTGTGCCACTCGTTGAACCACGCATCCCGGATCTCCGGCGGCAGGACGCGATTGACGATGACCGTGTCCACCGTTAATCCATGCAGCGAAAAATACACATACGCACGTTGCGTCTCACGAAGGACCATCTTCTCTGGATTGGTGACCAGACGTACGGAGGTGGTGTGCGGATCCTCCATGATTTCGTCAACGCCTTCTAGTTTCTGGAAGAGATCACGTATATTCGCGAAATAACTGTCGGTGGGCAGTTCAAAGGGAGCGACACGATTGGCAATCGGACGCACGGCTTTAAGCAAGTTACGCTGAAACGGAAAGATATGCTTCATGTACCAGTCCAGCGTGGTGGGCATACTAATGAAACGCATGGATTCCGCAGTGGGCGCTGCATCCAGTACGATGACGTCGTAGCGGTTCTCGCGGCGATATTCGTTGATGTACATCATGGCGCTGAGCTCTTCCATGCCAGGCAGAATGGCCAATTCTTCCGCTTCGACGTCGCTTATACCGGTCGTACGCAATACCGAAATGACATAGGAGGAGATCTGCTGCCAGTGGCGCTTGACCTCTTTCTGTATATTCAGTTCGAAAATGGACAGGCCGTCCTGAATCGGAAACGGATCCGAGGTCTGCGCCTGAAATAGCTCGACATCCAGATCGAACGAATCTGCCAGGCTGTGAGCGGGATCAATGCTCATGACCAGTGTGCGGTAGCCCAGCTCGGCAAGTCTTATGCCGGTTGCCGCCGCGAGGCTCGTTTTGCCTACGCCGCCTTTGCCGCTGAACAACAAAATCCTCATACACTCATTGTACGCAAAAGACATGTCCAGGGTTACTGGGTTGAGATCGAGCTCCGGGCAATGACTTCTCGCTGCTACTAGGGTCCCAGAATCAGTAGCAACCCGTCGTTGCGTGACAGTGTGAAGCGGTGCATGGCGACATACTCGGCAAAGCACTGATGCTACAGAATCCGAGCATCGTTTTCTCACCCATGATTACAGTGTGTTTGATTGCGGCTGCGTGGCTTTCCTGGAAGACAAACTGAACTTTGGTTGGGAAGAGACAGGTCCGATTTTGGGCGGAGTAACTCTTCCCTTACCGGATTATGGAAGGATTGGCCGACACACAGAAGAAATCCTCGGCAAAGGGTAGCAGCCCCAGGTCTGTTCGCGAGCACCATCAACCCCAATCCGACCACTCCTTCTCCAAAATGCCTCTTTTCCAAGTGCCTACCCATGTATTCCCCGATTCCGCAGCTTATAGAAAGCGAACGCAGCAACATTGCTTGTCACTACCGTCCCCGCGATCTTCGCTGCATATTCCAGCGGATTCACCACATCGACAAACGGATACACCGAGACGAGCAAACTGAAGAGCGAAGCGCAGAATCCCGCAAGTGAAACCCACTTCAGCCATCGTGGTAGCGATTTGCGCAACGCCGCCGCTCCCACCATGGGAATCGCGAACATCGCCATATACATCAGCTCGTAATGCGTCAAGCTGGCGTTCGAAAGAACCTGAAAAGCCTCTTGCGCATGAACGCCGACGCTGCCCAACACCACCAGCAGCAGCATAAGCCCGGATGTGCACAGAATCGAATTCACCGGCGTCTTCCATCGCGGATGCAATCGCGTAAACCATTTCGGCAACAGATCGTCCCAACCCACCGCCATCGGCAAACGTGTGACTCCCGTGAACAGATAACTCGCCGCGCCCAGAAGCCGTAGTTCCACTAGCAGAATCGCAACCATTGCAACCACATTCCCAACTCCGGAATTGCCCAGCACAATTCGCAGCGTCTGCGGAACTGGAGCGATCAGGTCAATGTGTCCTGGCCTTGCAAACGCCACTACCGAACCAGTCCCCAGAATGAACATAGCGCAGATGATCGGCGAAGCGATCCAGACCGAGCGAGTAATATTGCGCTTCGGCTGTCGGCTCTCCCCGGCAAAGATAGCGATATATTCAAGGCCACTCAACGCCCCCACAAGCATCTGCCCAAACAAAGCCATCGAGCGCAGATTGAAAGGCGGCAGCGCCAACGCAAACTGCATCCCGTGCATCTCTGGTTGGCCCGATCGATGTCGCCAAAGCGCCCACACAGGCAGCAGAATCAGCGCCACAAACGCAGTAATCATCGCGATTCCACCGACGTTATGAATCCACTTGCCCCACTCCAGTCCATGCACCGCCGCTAGAGTCACCGCCGCAACGATGGAGGCTACAATGGCCAGCGAAGCTAGATGATTTTCCGGCAGCCACGCGGCCCTTGGACCAATCAAGTAGGCCAGCTCCGTAGGAATCGCGTACAGAATCGCTGCCGTTACCGCAATCCCGTAAACCCAAAGGTTCCACGCGGTAAGAAACCCACCCAGCCCGCCGAATGCCCTATGCGCCCAGACATAAAGCCCGCCCTCCAGAGGCATAATCCGGTTGAGGCCGATCACCACTGCTGCCATCGGAAAATAGAAGATTAGTATGGCCGCCATCCAGGTCAGCGCCTGCGCCCTGCCTAACTCCGCTGCCACTCCGACCCAGCCGCTCCCTACCACGCACAGCACTTGCGCCAACACCAAGTCGCGCAGCCCAAGCTGCCGCTGCAACCCATGTTCCGCATGCGATGCAGATGAAATCTTCGCCATCGTGCGTGAATCCTCGCACAATCACCGTAGATGAGCCACTACCCCTGGAGCGATCTTTCGTGGCCGTCACATTCTCGGCGAATCGTCGGCAAAGCGGACACAGAGCGGTTCCTCAGTCCGGTGGCTCTATTCCAATTTTGTCGTTGAGCGCACCTTGAATGCGCTGTTTGCAGCCGAGATATCGTTCGGTTGTCTGAATTGAGACGTGACCGAGCAGAAACTGGATTTGCTCCAGTTCGCCTCCGGCGGCATGACAGAGCCGCGCGCAAGTCCTGCGGAGGTCGTGGGGTGCTAACTTGTTGATCCCAGCTTTCGCGGCGTACTCCCGAACCACGTGCCAGACAGCCTTCTCTGTAAGTCCCTCGCCCCAAGCTTTTCCGATCTTGTGTACTCGACGAAACAATTTGCCCGACGTAATGTTCGCGGTCTGGAGCCATTGGTCCAGGAGAGTCTTCACCCATGCCGGCATCGGAATGGTGCTATGGCCTGCCTTTCCCTTCAGATCAACAATGGCCCAGTGTTCCTCACGCTGCTGAATATGGCCGAGGTTTAGATTCACGGCTTCATGTCGCCGTACGCCACAAGCAAGCAATATGGCTAGAATTGCGCGATCACGTTTTTCCTTCATGCACTCACCATTTGGTGCCTGCCACAATCTCTGCGACTGTTCGGCGGTGAGCCAGTTTCCTAACCTTACGCCGATCTTCTTAACGCCCTTCACTCGTCGGACGCCTGCAGCCAGATCAGGGCTAAGGAGGCCACAATCGGCAGCCTCGTAGGCCAAGCGGCGCACGGCTCCTAGGCGAAGATTGATCGTCCCCGGAGCTAGATTTCGGGATTCAAGATGGATTCGATAGCGAAGCACAACGGTCCTGCTGAACGAGAGCCTTCCGAGCAGTACCATTCCACGAATTCTTCTATGGCGTGCCGGTAACCGCGCTGCGCGTCTGCAGAGGTCAGGCTGTTCAGAACGGCGGATTTGCCTGATCCAAATCGGGTAAGCGAAGAACTGCTTTGGGTTTGGGGCGAGTTCGTTTCGAGGCTGGCTTCCGAGACATCGTACGCGGTCTTCCTTGACCGCGCTACGATGGTCTGCCTACCTCAGCCACTTTACGGATTGCCCGTCATCCGCCCGCAATCGTGGGCGTAGTAGCCCGCGGTTGAAGTCGCTACGCCCTCGCGCGTGCTCGCATTCGGTCGTGATACGCCGTCTCGGCGGGCAGTTCTGGAGCGCCAACGCATGGCCTGGGAGTTACTGACTACATGCGCCTGTCGGCTTCCATTGCGAAGGCGCACCCCGCGGTTGAGAGGAATCATGGATCACCAAGACCAATGATTTTCGGAGGACTGTACCGGTGATGCTTAGCTCCATTGGAACATTCGGCGGCACCTTCATTGTCCCACCGGCTTTCGCTCTATTCGCACCTGCGGGAGTCTCCAGACACTGCTCACCGACAATCATGTACCAGCCTTCGGGGCCGGGGTGGGTATGGACTCTCGAGCGGTCGCCTGGCCGCATCACCGCGTAAGAAAGAACTGCTGTGTACGACTTCGCAGGAGGTAGCTCCAGGGGACCCACGACAGCGACCGGTTGCCCGCCTTTCACCGCGAGGTCGCGTGGTCCGAATTCCGACAGCCACACTCTACCGTCTTCTTCAACGACGATGCCGGTAGTGCTCTTGGCAACTTCTGCGGCGGCGTGGTTCGCGAACGTCCGAATATGCCAGTACACCTGCGACTGCTCGAACTGCAGGCCCTTTTCCGTAGCGATGTTGAAGCAGCCGAATTCCGGCCTCTTTTGGCCGGGAGGCACATCATCGCACGACACTCCGGTAAGGTGTTCGTGCACTGTGCCCGCCATCTCCTGACCGTACAGCTCTCCGATTGTGAAAGTAGTCTGTACCAACAGGGGAAAAGTGAGAATGCCGAGAATGGCCGCCGGCACATGGACGCTGTTCATTTTCGATCCTCCAATCCGCAGGCTGTCTCTTTGACCTCTCACTTCTGACCGCCAAGAACAAGTAAGCGAGGATAGCCAATTGTACGCAAGTGCTTCGTCATTACGAATGGATTCTGCGGGCTGGACGAAGATCCAGCGATTCTGGACAGGTGGTCGGTAACCCTTACCTTACCGGGTTACGGAAGGGTTGCCCGTCATCCGGCCACAATCGCGGATTGGACTCTGGCGAAGCTCCGGTAGACGCTGCCCGGCTTGATGGGATGAAACTGCATCTTGCCAATCAACGATCTGCTGTTCACGCGGTTAACGCGTAGCCTGTCGCAGTCGATCCATGAATGGTCGCCGGTAACGTATTGGGCGCTGGGTCAGGGCGCGCAACGTTCTCCCGTGTAGACTGGAAATGAGAGATGTGGGTTACGGCTGGTGCGAATGCCGCACTTTATTCCCAGAATGATTGTCGGGATGGCGCTGTTGTCCTTGGCTTGGACTGTTCAGGGCCAGGTTTCTCCTAGTGTGCAAGCAAACAGCGGACAAGCAAAGACTTCCGCTGACATGCCAAAACTGGAAGATGTGGAGCAGCACCTCGGTCCATTTTCTATCAAAGGCGAGAACTTCACTGTCGAGCTGCATGAAAAGCGCTTTCCGGGAGCGCACGATCCCCTTTTTCCGCAGACGCTGGATACTGTTGAGGTTCGCGACGGGACGGGCGCTGTTCAGTTTCAGAAAACATTTAAGTACGGAGTGGAAGTAGAAGGGTTCGAACGATCAGTGACGGCTTCCGCCCGGCTTTTGTCCGGGAAGTACTTCACCGGACTGTTGATCAGCTACCGCTTGCGGCTGGCTACCGGAGAGAATGCGGAGGCGTGGCAAGTGTTCGGGTATCAAGATGGCAGGTATAAGGCCCAAGATGTGGGGTTCAGGATCTTTGACAAGCCGCAGAGGGGCGACTACGGCGCAAACACTTCCACTGTGATGCGACTCGTTACTCCAAATGGCGTGGTCACCAAGCCCATGGTCCCCGAGAGCGAGATCTTTGAGTTTCGAGTCTGGACTGGAAGTTTTTACGTGATTTTGCCGGTGGGCGTGGACTTTGCCCACGGCAAGTTGAAGCCGGGAATGAGGTGCGCAGGAACGGGAGGCGCAAGGCCGGGCATGCACGAGATCGGGTGCGACATGCGCGTGGAAGCCGAGCGCAAGCCGCTTGAGGCGGAGACGACATTTCTGCGAGTGCTGAACGGCTCCGAGCCCGGCCAAGGCGAACCGCTGCATCTGGTGCTGGACAAGAATTCCAAGATTGAAATCCTCAAGGCCAACGCTTTCGTGGACTGGGGCCTAAGCGGAGACCTGATGCAGGTGACGTTTCGCGATTTGTGGGTGCAGGTACGCATTGATGGCGATGAGCAGAAGATGGGCTGGATTCACACGAACGAGGATTTGGCCGCCATCGGATTTCCCGCGCGGAGGGCCGAGCCATGAGAACCGGGCTCTTGGTTGGGATAGCCTTGCTGGCCGTTGCTGCTTTGGCCGTTGGCTGGAGAGTGGCCCAAACACGCCGTTCTCCACAAGCCGATAACTTGCGCGCCGTGCGGGAAACCTCCGCGCCGCAGGCAAAACCTCCTCAACAGAGTGCGGAGCAACCCGCTGTCCAAGCGGCGGGAACATCGACCGCTGCGGCGGAAGAAAAAGAAACCGAGCGGCGTCTTGGACCTTTTTCGATTTCGGGGAGCGACTACTTACCGTCGTGCTGCACAAAAAGAACCGTCAGCCAGGTTCACCCAGGAAACCGGCGACACGGTTGTAGCCATGGAAATTCGCGACTCTGCGGGGGTCATCCAATATGAGAGAAAATTTCCGTACCAAGCAAACGACGCTTTTTCGGATGCCTGGTCTGTGGTCCGCGTCGCCTTCTGGTAGGGACAAACGGCACGGGGCTTCTGGTGAACTACAGCCTTGACTCCGAACCGTCCGCTCCGCAGCACTCCTATCCCGACTGGTGGCAGGTATTTGGAGTTGTGGACGGAAAACTGAAGCCTTTTGGCGTACCCGCTTTATTTCGAAGGCCAATGGGATGGGAAGCTAACGCAAAATCCAACACTTATAAGTCCGCGGGCCGCTGGGTCCTGAGCGGACGAGCTACAATTCACCATATGGACCGGCCATTTTCGGATGATTTATTCCGTTCGCGTGGATTGGGTCGATGGCAAGTTGACGCCTGCTCAACCGTGCGACGAGCAGGCGGCGATTGGGGGCTCTGGCGAGGTTCAGGCTTGCGAGTACAGCGTGCTGCCGGAAACGGACAGGCAAATCGCCAACACCACATTTGTCACCCTTTGCGCCCGTCCCGGTGAGAAGTGCGAGAACTCGGAAAAAGTTGTGGTGAAAACGAATTCCAAAGTCGATCTGCTGGTCGCTCAAGTGAAAGCGCATTGGAACGCCGGCGTCGCGACGGGTCCTTCGGGAAAATCCGAAAATCCCATGGATCCCATGGACGACGCAGGCAGCGCCGGATGGGCCCAAAACGAAGAGCTGTGGCTAAAGGTGCGTATCGACGGTAAAGAAGGCTGGATGCACGGCGAAGAGGACTTCAACGCGTTCGGCCTGCCTCAAGACCAATAGTTCAAACGAGATGCCCTGCTTCGCTCGCCTAACCTAATGCGATTGATTTTCCATTTCTTCGAAGTTCTTCCCCCCGGCCGCAGGTATCGATAAATGCCGCAGTGTTGACCAATCCGATCAACTGCCGGATGGTCGGCCATGCGGAATTAATCCAGCAAAGCCCTCGCGGCCCTCAACTTCCTGTTTGCCCGTAATCCGGCCACAATCCCGGTGGACGGCGCTATTTGGTTGCGAGCGAGTTTTCTTTCACCGTAGCCGACGATTAGTATCTGGCTGCGTGCCTCCGAACTAAAGCGCTACGGACTTGCAGAAACAGCGCGCGATTGCACGAGCGCATAGGAATTGCCGTAGAGATCTTTGAAAACCGCCTGCGTGCCCCAGGGCATTTCCTTGGGCGGTTCGCTGAACTTAACGCCGCGGGAAGAGTACAGTTCGTAAGTTTTGCGACAATCGTCGGTGGCGAGCACCCAAGTCGGGTTTTGCCCGATGCGCTCGGTCATCCTGCGGGCGTTCTCTTCGCCTTGCATCGCGGGCTCAGGCTTTTGCAAAATAATCTGAACGTCCTGGCCGGGACTGCCCACTGTGACCCACCGCGCCCCCGGACCGAACTTTTCGTCGGAACGCTTTTCGAAGCCCAGCACTTCGGTGTAGAACTTCAGTGCTTCGTCATAATCGCGAACAAGAATTGTCACATTTCCTAGCCGGACACTCATTCGGAGCCTCCTTTTCTCATCTGTGCGTACATTGTGCTTCGGGAACATTGGGAACCGGACCCTCTCCGCTCCAGTGCGCGAGCAAAGTAGGAATATTTTTCGTGAGAATCTTCGAATTCCAACCCTTGCCGAGCATGCGGCTGACCATCCACCCGCGTAGGCCACGAAACCCGGTGTGCTCAAGGCGGACCCGCGTGTCGTCTGCGAAACGTTCAAGCGTCCAGGAGACAATTGTGTCGAGTCCGCCGCCGCACCAGGAATAGACAAGACGGCGCGGCGGGTCGGCCTCCAGGACCTCACAGTCGACGATACCGCTCCATCCGCGAGGCCGTGGCTCTACTCGGAACTGAAACTTGTGACCCACACGCGGTTCGAAATTGTTCTTCATCAGCCATTGCGCAATGGCCTGCGGGTCAGTCAGCGCGCGCCAGACCTTCTCCGGCGAGTACGGATAGGTGATCTCGAACTTCAAATCCCGCTTCACGGCTGGTCGCCCTCTCGCTTTCTGTCTTCCTGATCGAGAAACGTGCCGAGCGCTTTGAGTTTTCCCTGCCAGAAGCGCTCGTAGTGAGCTACCCAGTCATAAATCTTGCGCAGCGGCCTCGCATGTAATCGGTAGTAGCGCTCTCGGCCGTCCCGGCGAACCTGCACGAGGCGCGCCCGGAGAAGAATGCGCAAATGCTGCGAGATTGCTGGCCGGGTCATGGCGAACGGGGCGGCGATGCGGCGCACGGAGAGCTCCCCGCGGGTGAGGAGGCCAAGGACGCGGCGCCGCGTGGGATCGCCCACCGCGTTGAAAACATCGCCTGACGGCAAACGGGCCACGCTCTTCATGGCTGGAATAATAGGTAAGCATTCGCTTACCTGTCAACTTCTATTTTCTAGGCAGCGAATCGAGAACATCGGACCACGCTGCCTAACTCCTGGTATTCGGCAATCCGGAAACTATCCAGAAACGGCGGTCGGGGTTGTGGGAAGCGAAGGGCGAGGTTGTGGGCGAATAGTCGGCAAACCGGAAGGTATCCGGGAGGTATCCGGGTTCCATGGTACGGATTAGTCTTGAGAAGTCTTAGGGTTGTAACGGAAGCGCGATGAAGCAAGGGGCGTGCGCGAGGTTAGCGTGATTGCGCGCTTTCGATACAACGACTTGAAGGAAGCCGCCGTGATTGCGGCGGACGCGGGCCCTATGCAAATTCAATGGCGGAAAGGAGCGGCGTCGAGCTGTGCCGAGACTGTGCTGCAGAGCGCGACACGTGACTGCATGAGGCCGGAAGGTAGCTGAATGCGAAAAAGGATCGTGAAGAGCGTGGTTGGAGAGCTGGAAAAGGAGGTCCGTTCCGAGGCAAGGCACAGGGGTACGGAGCGCGTGGAAAAACACCTTCGAATTGGAGAGAGTCGCTTCATGCCGCAGCCGTGACCAGCGGTGGAGAACGAAGTTGGATTTCAGAAGCGGTGAGTCTTTCGACGACCATCATCGGCCCACCACACTTGGGGCAGAGCCAGAGATCGCTGGCGTTGTTGGCGCCCGACCTGTCTTGTTCGGTAGGCGGAGTTGCAGCTGAGCCGAGCAAGTGAAAGCAAAGTGGCAAGGTCGTGGCGCGTTTGCGGTTGGCCAGGAAGCCGAAGTTGCGGATGCGCACGAAACCTTCCGGGAGCAGGTGCAACAGGAAGCGGCGCAAGAACTCATCGAGCGCTAGAGTCATGAGTTTCTGTTCGTTCTTGTGAGCGGAATCGCGCCAACGAAACGTAACCTTGTCGTCAGCAAACGAGATCAGGCGATGGTTGGAGATGGCCACGCGATGGGTATAGCGGCCCAGGTAGTGGAGCACATGTTCCGGGCCGCCGAATGGCCGTTTTGAGTAGACCACCCAGTCCTTTCGGAACAGCGGTCTCAGCCACGAGGAGAACGTCTTTGGCTGAGCCAGAGGTGTCAGATCCCCATGGAATTGCAATCGGCCGTCGCGAAAGGCGCGCTTGAGAGCGGCAACAAACTTACCGCGAAAGACGCGACTAAGCACCTTGACGGGAAGAAAGAAGGTATAGCGAGTTTTGATCCAGTGGCTGTGGTCAGCGGAGAGTCCGCCGGCAGGAACCACGCAATGGACATGCGGGTGAAGTTCAAGCTTTTGATTCCAAGTGTGCAGTACGCTGAAGAAGCCGATCTGTGCGCCGAGATGTTTGGGATCGCGAGCGACTTCGAGAAGGGTTTCCGCACTAGCGCGAAACAGGAGATCGTAGAGGACCTCCTTGTTCTGCAAGGCCAGTGGTGCCAACTCGCGAGGCAGCGTGAAGACAACATGGACGTAGCACGTCGGGAGCAGCTCCTGGCGACGCGCTGCAAGCCAGCGGTCGCGAGCCCCGGCTTGACACTTCGGGCAGTGCCGGTTGCGGCAAGAGTTGTAGGAGATGGCGCGATGTCCGCAGCGAGTGCACTCATCGAGATGGCCGCCGAGCGCGGCGGTGCGACACCGCGCCATGGCCAGTAGCACTTTGACGTGCTTCCAGGTGATCCACTTACGGCTTCGTTCGATGAATGTGCCTCCCGCAGTGCGGACCAGATCGGCCACCTCTAGCGGTGGCCGATCCATCTACTGGTCCTGTGGTCGCCGGTCTTTTAGCTCCAGCGAGTCCAGAGGGCTCGCGGTCGCACTGAGGTGACGTTCAGAGAGATGGAGGTAGATGGTGGTTTCTTCCAGATCGCGATGTCCTAGCAACATCTGGATGGTTCGCAGATCCGCGCCTGCTTCCAGTAGATGTGTGGCGAAGCAGTGCCTCAGCGTATGTGGGTGTACGTCTTTCTGGAGGCCCGCTTGCTGGGCGGCTTTCTTGCAAGCGTCCCAGACCACCTTGGTGGTGATCGGTGTATCACCGCTATGCCAGCGGTTGCCTGGAAACAGCCATGCGCTTGGCTTGTGCCGTAATCCGCGCCAGTGCTCACGCAGTACCTCGAGCAGTTTTGGGCTGAGCATCACATCCCGGTCTTTGCGTCCCTTGCCGCCTTGGACGTGAATCACCATGCGTTTGCTATCGATGTCGCTGACTTTCAGGTGGGTCAATTCAGCACGTCGTACTCCGGTGGCGTAGAGCGTCATCAACAGCGTGCGATGATAAGGAGTCAGCGCTGCGTCGATGAGTCGCGCGACTTCTTCCCGGCTGAGGATCGAAGGAAGATGGAATGCTCTTTTCGGATAGGGCGTCTCGGCGATGCTCCAGGTTTTCTTGAGAGTTTTGATGTAGAAGAATCGCAGAGCTGCCAATCGCTGCGTAACCGTGCCCGGCGACAACTTGCGCTTCTTGAACAGCTCGGCCTGATATTCACGAATGTGTTCTGGACCCAAACAATCTGGAGAACGCTTGAATCGTCTTGAGAAATCTTCGACTGTGCGGATGTAACAGCGTGTGGTAGCCTCAGAATAATTACGACGCTCGAGTTCTTCGAGCATCATTTTGCGAAGTCGGGTCATGGGGACCTCCTATGACCCGACAACTTATCTTAACCAACAAGCGACCACGCTCCGTTCACCTCACGCGCAGCGTCCGCCGCACGGCCGGCTTCGTTCAAGTCGGCTTGTCCTCACTGATGAAGCCCAGCGCAATCGAGCCCGGGACCACGATAATGTGCGCTGACCTCAGTTCCATCGAGCGACCTTGAAGAAGTCACTCTTTAGAATCTGGCGCCAGCAGGAGGATCTTCCCAATGCCGCCTTTCTGCCCTAGCCCATGTGCTTCAGCCGCATCACGCAGCGGCATCCGGCGGCCAATGGGCACGACGAACTTGCCGTCCCGCACGTCATCGGCAAACTCGCGCACCTTGGATGCATCAGGCCGAGCACCCACACGCGTAATCTTCACTGTCGGATTTTTGGCCGCCGCACTCTCCGGCAACATGGCTGTGTAGCCAAAGGAGCCGCCCTGCTTTACCCTCGCGATCAGCTTCACTGCAACCTCACCGCCAACGGTGTCCGCAATTGCATCGACTAAGCGGAAGTTCCCAATCGCTTGATCGTCATCAATCGCGAGCGCGTCAGAGACCCCGAGGGAGCGGGCGTCATCCAGCTCTTCCCCGCGAACGCCTGCAATCACCTGCGCGCCTATCTTCTTCGCCGTGTGCACAGCCGCGCGTCCAACGCTGCCCAGCGCTCCCGTAATCAGAACAACCTGTCCCTTTTTCACGTTTGTCGCAAGGCGCACAAGCTGGTCACCGGTGAGTGAAATCAGCGGGATCGCGGCCGCGTCCACCAGGTCCACGCCATCCGGCAGATGAGTCACGTCCGAATCGTCCACTGCAACCAACTCGGCATAGGTCTTGTTGGATAGTGCAAGAACGCGGTCGCCGGCCTTGAAATGCTTCACGTTTGCGCCCACCGCCCGTACGATGCCGCTCACATCGCGGCCCAGAATTGCCGGAAACGACAACGGATAATTCTTCTGCATCATCCCTGACCGCAGTTTCCAGTCAATCGGATTAACGCTCGCGGCGGCTGCCGCGATCAGTACCGTACTTCCGCTCATCTGCGGTTCGGGAACGTTGTCTTCAAATTTCAGTTTCTCGGGACCGCCGTACTCATGCAGCACCACCGCTTTCATCGCGTACCTCCCAGAACTCAGGCATATTCAACCCTAGGATCAGATGCGCGGGAGCCGCTCGCGTCTCAACGGGATAACTTCCGGCTTGGCCGTCACCCGTCCCGAGGTGATCATTGACGGCAGCTTCTTTGGGAAAGATCCCCTTTGCTCCTGTCAACAGCGCCATTTTAATTGGCGTCGGGCAGCCCGACGAGCGGTAGCGAAGATTCGGAACGAGAAGTCTTAGGGTTGTAACGGAAGCGCGATGAAGCAAGGGGCGTGCGCGAGGTTAGCGTGATTGCGCGCTTTCGATACAACGACTTGAAGGAAGCCGCCGTGATTGCGGCGGACGCGGGCCCTATGCAAATTCAATGGCGGAAAGGAGCGGCGTCGAGCTGTGCCGAGACTGTGCTGCAGAGCGCGACACGTGACTGCATGAGGCCGGAAGGTAGCTGAATGCGAAAAAGGATCGTGAAGAGCGTGGTTGGAGAGCTGGAAAAGGAGGTCCGTTCCGAGGCAAGGCACAGGGGTACGGAGCGCGTGGAAAAACACCTTCGAATTGGAGAGAGTCGCTTCATGCCGCAGCCGTGACCAGCGGTGGAGAACGAAGTTGGATTTCAGAAGCGGTGAGTCTTTCGACGACCATCATCGGCCCACCACACTTGGGGCAGAGCCAGAGATCGCTGGCGTTGTTGGCGCCCGACCTGTCTTGTTCGGTAGGCGGAGTTGCAGCTGAGCCGAGCAAGTGAAAGCAAAGTGGCAAGGTCGTGGCGCGTTTGCGGTTGGCCAGGAAGCCGAAGTTGCGGATGCGCACGAAACCTTCCGGGAGCAGGTGCAACAGGAAGCGGCGCAAGAACTCATCGAGCGCTAGAGTCATGAGTTTCTGTTCGTTCTTGTGAGCGGAATCGCGCCAACGAAACGTAACCTTGTCGTCAGCAAACGAGATCAGGCGATGGTTGGAGATGGCCACGCGATGGGTATAGCGGCCCAGGTAGTGGAGCACATGTTCCGGGCCGCCGAATGGCCGTTTTGAGTAGACCACCCAGTCCTTTCGGAACAGCGGTCTCAGCCACGAGGAGAACGTCTTTGGCTGAGCCAGAGGTGTCAGATCCCCATGGAATTGCAATCGGCCGTCGCGAAAGGCGCGCTTGAGAGCGGCAACAAACTTACCGCGAAAGACGCGACTAAGCACCTTGACGGGAAGAAAGAAGGTATAGCGAGTTTTGATCCAGTGGCTGTGGTCAGCGGAGAGTCCGCCGGCAGGAACCACGCAATGGACATGCGGGTGAAGTTCAAGCTTTTGATTCCAAGTGTGCAGTACGCTGAAGAAGCCGATCTGTGCGCCGAGATGTTTGGGATCGCGAGCGACTTCGAGAAGGGTTTCCGCACTAGCGCGAAACAGGAGATCGTAGAGGACCTCCTTGTTCTGCAAGGCCAGTGGTGCCAACTCGCGAGGCAGCGTGAAGACAACATGGACGTAGCACGTCGGGAGCAGCTCCTGGCGACGCGCTGCAAGCCAGCGGTCGCGAGCCCCGGCTTGACACTTCGGGCAGTGCCGGTTGCGGCAAGAGTTGTAGGAGATGGCGCGATGTCCGCAGCGAGTGCACTCATCGAGATGGCCGCCGAGCGCGGCGGTGCGACACCGCGCCATGGCCAGTAGCACTTTGACGTGCTTCCAGGTGATCCACTTACGGCTTCGTTCGATGAATGTGCCTCCCGCAGTGCGGACCAGATCGGCCACCTCTAGCGGTGGCCGATCCATCTACTGGTCCTGTGGTCGCCGGTCTTTTAGCTCCAGCGAGTCCAGAGGGCTCGCGGTCGCACTGAGGTGACGTTCAGAGAGATGGAGGTAGATGGTGGTTTCTTCCAGATCGCGATGTCCTAGCAACATCTGGATGGTTCGCAGATCCGCGCCTGCTTCCAGTAGATGTGTGGCGAAGCAGTGCCTCAGCGTATGTGGGTGTACGTCTTTCTGGAGGCCCGCTTGCTGGGCGGCTTTCTTGCAAGCGTCCCAGACCACCTTGGTGGTGATCGGTGTATCACCGCTATGCCAGCGGTTGCCTGGAAACAGCCATGCGCTTGGCTTGTGCCGTAATCCGCGCCAGTGCTCACGCAGTACCTCGAGCAGTTTTGGGCTGAGCATCACATCCCGGTCTTTGCGTCCCTTGCCGCCTTGGACGTGAATCACCATGCGTTTGCTATCGATGTCGCTGACTTTCAGGTGGGTCAATTCAGCACGTCGTACTCCGGTGGCGTAGAGCGTCATCAACAGCGTGCGATGATAAGGAGTCAGCGCTGCGTCGATGAGTCGCGCGACTTCTTCCCGGCTGAGGATCGAAGGAAGATGGAATGCTCTTTTCGGATAGGGCGTCTCGGCGATGCTCCAGGTTTTCTTGAGAGTTTTGATGTAGAAGAATCGCAGAGCTGCCAATCGCTGCGTAACCGTGCCCGGCGACAACTTGCGCTTCTTGAACAGCTCGGCCTGATATTCACGAATGTGTTCTGGACCCAAACAATCTGGAGAACGCTTGAATCGTCTTGAGAAATCTTCGACTGTGCGGATGTAACAGCGTGTGGTAGCCTCAGAATAATTACGACGCTCGAGTTCTTCGAGCATCATTTTGCGAAGTCGGGTCATGGGGACCTCCTATGACCCGACAACTTATCTTAACCAACAAGCGACCACGCTCCGTTCACCTCACGCGCAGCGTCCGCCGCACGGCCGGCTTCGTTCAAGTCCGCAAGTGTTTACCGAAGCGAATGCGGGTCGCGATTTCGACTGGCGCCCACGTGCTGATCCATCCGCTACGGTTGCGCCCCTCCCGAGGGTCGGCAAAGCCGGCGTTCGACTACTTCGTGAAGATTGCCGAGACACCATCGCCGAGTTCGCAGAATTCGATCGCATCTGCATTTTTCTTGCGTCGTCTTTTGGTCGGGATACTGAATGATAAAGGACGTTGTCGTAAAGGTATTCGCCCGTAGGCAAGATCGTAATTGATAAACCAGGTGCGGGTATGGTGCTCAGGGCTTGGTCCAGTTTCCATGTACCGTTCCATACAGGTGAAGTCCCGGAGCAACCTAGAGCGATCATCGAGACTACAGTTGCAACTGCCCAGGCCAAACTATGTTTCTTCATGAGTTCTGAGTTCCGAATCCCAAACTGCCAACGGCTCCGCGAACCATGCCTGCGATCAACTATTTATGCAATATTGTAGCGCCTTTTTTTCAACTGCTCGATTCGTCCCTACCTGGAGAAGTTAGTTCCGGCACCTAAATCACCGATAATTCGGGAGTTGGCGTTCCGGAAGGGGAGAATTCTCGTTAAAAATGATTTCATCGTACCGCACACGGGCGTGAGGGTGTATGCTCGCCGCTGTTTTTGGGCTAACCAGGAAATCCAGTTTACTTTCGGCTGACACCCTCACTTGAGCATTGTTGGGTGACAAATTCGACCTGCTCAGGCAAGAGAAAGGAACAAGCAGATGAAAACCAGAAGGGCCCAAATCAACCCAGAAGTGCCCGGCAAGCAACAGGAAATTGTCCGGCGGTCACTCGAATTGCTCGTTTTCGCCATCACGGGAGTCTTCATTGCGACTGTAGCGTTAGCATCCAGTCGGCAGCTCGGCACTCCGCCGGCCTCACAAAACACCTCGATCCCGCACGTCAAGTGCGTCATCGGCCTCGAGAACATTAAGCCCAACACCAAAGGCACGCTCAGCTTGCTGCCCACCGGGTTGGAATTTGCAACCAGCAAAAACAAGGTCGACGTCAGCACCGCTTCCATCCAGGACATTTTTACCGGCCAGGAGAGCAGGCAAGACGTCAGCGGCCCGGCAGGCACACTGGCCAAAGCAGCTATCCCTTATGGAGGCGGACGGATTGTGAGTCTGTTCTCGCACCAGGTGGAGGTCCTCACCGTGGAATATGTAGACTCGAATGGCGGCTTTCATGGGACCGTTTTCGTTCTCCCTTCGGGCAAGGCCACAGTGTTAAAGGATCAACTCGTTGCGCAGGGCGCGAAGGTCACCCCTCATGTGGAACCGCAGGAGCAGAAACCATGAAGCCTCGCACGGCATTTCTGTCCAATTTTTCGATCGCTGTGGGCGCCGGTGTCCTTCTTATGGCCGCTTCTCTCGTGGCGCGACCCAGCCCACCGGGAAAGCCCGAACCTACTGCTGAGAAGGCGCAGAAGCTGACTGCCTCCGCCATTCAATTTGAACGTACCGGCCCGACGGAGGACTTGTTGATCCCGGAGGATACCCGCATCGCGACCTACGAAAACGTGATCCTCCAGCTAACCAAGACAAAGAAGTTCCAGCACGTCTATCGGAGCGGCGACCGCACCGCTGCTGATGTGCCTGATCTCGTCATCCTGCGTTTGATCCCTCAGGCTTTCAAGCAAGGCAGCCAAAAGCAGCGCGAAGTCACTACTGTGACCGGATCCACCTCCATCAAGGTGAAAATCCAATTTTCCTCGCGCGACGGTAAGATCCTCCGAGAGAAGGTTGTCGAGGGCAAGGTGCGCTTCTACGGAGAAAATCTGCGCGCCACCTACGACCTCGCCAAGAAGGTCGCCGCTTTCGCCAACGACACATTCTAGATCAGACTTCTGTCCCCCAAAAAAACTCAGTGATTGCATAACAATGTCGGCCCCATCGACCGTACACTTTGGATGCATGTCGACCAAGATGGCGGGATGGCAGCGGCTGGAAAAGTTAATTACGATGGCGACCCCGACGCGTCCGCCAGCCTTACACATGTGATGGTCGACGCTATGTACCCACAAACGCCTGGAAAAGAGGGCGGAAGCCTGACAGTTCTGAACTCCGACGGCAAAGAAGCTAGATTCTCGCCTGTTTACGGCAAAGGCATTACGGGCCCGTGGGCAGTTTCGGTAGACGGGAACGACAACCAGCTCCAGGATGAATTAGTGTTCGCTATCTGGCTAACCACATTTCCGGTGTCCAAAAAGGCATAGACATTCTAACGCTCGTTTAATAATCTCATTTGGTTAACGGGACTATCGCAATAGAAAAGCCAGGTATGAACATGTGGCAGAAAAACTGTCCGGTTTGTCAGCAAGCGTTGGCAAAGAAGCATCCTACAGATACAGTCCCCGCCCGCCCCTGCGGCAGGTACGTCTGGAAGGGGTAGCGCTGCTGAGTATGAATGTTTAAGGCGCCGTATGAGAATGGCTTCCATCCTGCAAATTTCTGATCTTCTCACCAGTACAGGCGGGTAGCCCAAAGAGAGAGAAAGGAATGTCGTTTTCACCCCTGCTACCTGTTCATATTTCGGCTGGCCTCGTGGGGATACTGTCGGGGGCCGCGGCTGCGACTTTCCGCAAAGGATCCCCTCGGCATGTCCTGGCTGGAAAGATTTTTGTCCTATCGATGCTGACCATGGGCGTCAGTGCTGTGTATCTGGCGGTGATGAAACACCAAATGGGTAACGTCCTAGGCGGCACTTTCACGATCTATCTGGTCTCAACGGCGTGGGTGACGGCCAGGCGCAGAGAGGGGGAAACGAGTAACTTCGATTGGTGCGCACTTCTGCTTCCTTTGGCGGGCGGTATTGGCCTCTGGATCGCTGGCTTAGAAATGGTGCATAACCACACGGCGCCGAAAGATGGGGTTCCCGTTGAGATGTACTTTTTCATGGGTTCCGTTCTGCTGCTTGCTGCCGCGGGGGACATTCGCATGCTCGTCCGTGGGGGCGTTTTCGGTAGACAGCGAATTGTGCGACATCTCTGGCGCATGTGCTTTGCGCTGTTCATGGCTACAGGGTCCTTTTTCCTGGGGCAGGGCAACAAGGTATTCCCCGCTTTTTTGCTCCAATCAAACATACTTTTTATCCCGGCTCTCCTGCCACTGCCATTGATGATGTTCTGGCTATTCCGAGTCCGCTTCGCAAATGCGTACAAAAGAATGTCGATGCCGCGCGGATCATCCGATGTTTACTCCGTACCGACCTAGCCTTAGAGCGCACTTCACCGCAAGACACGCATAGACGGATGCTAGAATCAGGCGTGCAGCCTCGACTCCAGCCAATGCGCCTCCGCATCGCCAAAGCGTTCAACCAATTGCTCGACCACTACTTCTTCTGCGGTGGCGGGTAATTCTTCAACAACTTGGCCATAGCCTTCATCAGACACACGAACTTCACTGATGCCCAAACTCAATCGCATTGAAGTTGTATTAGGATCGCGCACCTGCCTCAACCTGAGCAAAACCCAATTTACAGGAGCGGAACTCTGTGGTAAGAAACGCGCAGACAACCGCCCCCGTTAACATCGATAAACAGGTTTAAGACTTCCGATTTCTCCGCGAGGCAGTCAAAAAAGGAGGCAACATGCGACGAAATAGGCGTTTTGGCTTTTATGCTGGAGTAGCATCACTTCTCTGCCTGATTGCGGGCGGATTCTTGGGCGCTCAGACACAGAACTGGGCGCCGAGTGGAGGCACCGTTCTGCCGGACGGTTTTTACATTACTCCGACCGCGGCACCTGGCTCAACTTTCCAACGCCTCGCCACCGGATTGCGTAGTGACGGATCCGCCGACGCGAGCGGTGCCGTCACCACCGCGCTGAGCCCGGACGGGACTGCTCTACTGGTATTAACTACCGGCTACAACACAGGGTTTAATGAGCAGGCGCTTAATGGCGCCCCCTTCCTGTACGACGCGCTCGACCCTATTAGCGGACTACCGTCCACCGTCACAACTCCGAATGCCGAGTGGGTATTCGTTTTCGACGTTCGTGGCACACAGCCGGTGCAGACGCAATTGATCAATATTCCAAACACCTATCACGGCTTGCTGTGGGACCCGTCCGGCAGCCGCTTTTACGTATCGGGCGGCATCGACGACAGAGTCTACGTTTACAAAGCGAGCACGACCGGAACGGCCAGCGCTGCAACGACCTATGTACCCGATGCTCCGTTCGTGCTTTTGGGCCACAACCTGCCGGCAGACGTCCCCATACAGGAGTACCCAACTGGCGGGCTGTTCAGTACCACGCCAATTAACAACAACCCGTACGCACAGGACATGTTTATTCCCTTTAGCGCGCTCGCTGCGGGATTGGCGATAAGTAAAGATGGCTCGACATTGTACGTAGCCAATTATCAAAACGATTCACTGTCGATCGTGAGTACGGCGAGTCGCCAAGTATCGAACGAAGTTATTTTCTTCGCACCAGGGCAAAAGCAGGCGATCGGTGAAATGCCTTACTGGCCGGTGGTGCTATCGGATTCCACCGGATCGCCGCTGAGAATGTATGTGACCAGCCAGCGCGACGGCGAAGTGCTGTCAGTAAGTCCGTCCGGATCGTTCAGTGCAATCACCGTGGGCGGCGAACCGAATCGCATGGTTCTGTCGGCCGACCAGCATTGGCTGTTTGTGGCCAACGGTGACCTGGATGAGATCGAAGTGATCGACACCACAGCGAATGTTCTAACGGGCCGCATCTCCGTCGCTCGCCCAGGCTATCCATATAAAGGATCCAATCCGAACTCTCTGGCTCTAAGCCCAGATGGCCGCCGGATCTATGCCACGCTGGGCGGTGAGAACGCTGTGGCCGTAATCGATGCGGTATCGAAGCAAGTGCTGGGCCGCATACCTACAGGCTGGTACCCTAGCTCCGTGACCGTGAGTGCCGATGGAAAGACACTGTATGTCGTGAACATGAAATCCATGCCCGGACCGAACCTGGAATATCGCTCGGACTGCCCGGGTGTAGGCATACCGCCGGAATTTGCGGGGCTCCTCTGCCCACCACCGAATCCGACCTCCCGCAACGAATACATCTTGGCGCTGATCAAGGCTGGCTTTTCGACCATTCCGGTTCCGGACTCACGGACGTTGGGCCGCCTTTCTGCTCAGGTGGACTTCAACAACCACTTCTACAATCGAAATTCGGATCCGACAATGGCCTTCCTGCGCGAACACATCAAGCACGTCATCTACATTCAAAAAGAGAACCGCACCTACGATCAGGTGCTCGGCGATCTGCCGCAAGGCAATGGCGATCCGACCCGGGTGCAATTCCCGCAACCAATTTCGCCCAACAATCACAAGCTTGCCGTTCAGTTTGCGCTATTGGATAACTATTTTGACGCCGGGGATGTAAGCGGTGATGGCTGGAACTGGGACACGCAGGGCCATGCCAACGATGCCACCGTCAAAAACGTGATTGTTGGGTACGGCAACGCCAATTACAACATTCCCTTCGACTGGAATGGCAACCCCAGAAACATCGGCATTGCTTTGCCGGACGAGACCACCGGCATGCCCTCGCCAAGCACCGTACGCATTACGACCCTGTTCGATCCCACCGGTAATTCCTCGATAGAACCGGGGAACAAGGATATCACCGCATCGGAAGGTGCGGACGACTTAGACCCAGATGCGCTCGGCGGTTATATCTGGGACACTGTGCTACGCGCCGGCAAGAGCGTTCGCCATTACGGCCTCTACGCCGACGAAAACTATTATGTCGTTCCGTCGGCACCTTACCCGTTCTACATACCGATCGTTCGCGACGCTTTTGCCCAAAAGGTGGTGCAGGCTGTGCCGGTTCGTGCGTCCCTCATCGGCCACACCGATCTTTATTACCGAGGCTGGGACCTCAATACTCCCGATCAGTATCGCTACGAAGAATGGAAACGCGAGTTCGACCAGTATGTACAAAACTGCGATCTACCTGATTTTGAAATGGTCGACTTTATGGAAGATCATTTCGGCAATTTCAGCTCGAATGCCGCGAACTTGGACAATCCGCTCGCGCAGATGGCAAGCAACGACTATGCTGTGGGCCGTTTGGTCGAGGCGGTTTCACACTCACCGTATTGGAAGGACACCGTAATTTTTGTGGTCGAGGATGACGCGCAGAACGGTCCGGACCATGTCGATGCGCACCGCTCGCCGGCTTTCATAATTTCGCCTTACACGAAGAGTGGCGCGGTCATACACAAGAACTACAACACTACGGATGTGGTGAGGACAATTGAGGATATTCTTGGCGTGAATTATTTGGGACTCAACGATGCCAATGCCAAACCGATGTCCGACGTCTTTACGATGCAACCCAACCTACAACCTTACGTCGCGCCAATTCCGGGGATACTATGCCAGCCTCCCGTGGATCCGACCCTCGTCCCTGAATGCAAGAACCCTCAGGGGCGCACAATCACTGCTGCCGTCAAGCCGCTACACGACGGCGCCTGGTGGGCACAAGCGACCAGGGGCTTTAACTTCAGTCATGCCGATCTTATCGATTCGGATTTGTTTAACCGCATCCTGTGGAAGGGAATTATGGGAGATGACAAGCCTTATCCTGGCACAAGTCAAGCGAAGGCTGAACAAGCAGCAGCTCCCCTGAAGGCAAAACCGGCTGAATCCGATCCCGACTGAGATCGTGCTGGCGTTTTGCCAGCAGTGCAGAAGGGGACGGTTTAAGCCTTAGCCCCCTTCCTCTTTAGATCGGAAGTCCGGTCTTCTCGAAATGTCGGAGTCTAAAAGCTCGCCAGTATTCAGAATCGAAAGGTTTCTATCAGGGGAACATGTTTTCGTTCATTCGAGCTGTTGTTTTGCTGATATTTTTCACCGCAGCGACCATGGCTTCCCTTAGCGCGCAGAATGTCGTGGTAACCGGGGCGATCACTGGGAGGATCACGGATCCAAGCGGTGCGGTGGTTCCAGGTGCGGACCTAACTGTCTCGAATTCCGAAACCGGCGTGCGGCAATCTACGATTACGAATGCAGTTGGTATCTACCGATTCGTGCTTGCGTTTGGGACTTACACCATTACAGTCAGTCACAAGGGCTTTCATTCGATGCTCGTCTGTCAAGTGCGTGTTTTGATCGGGAACACCACAGAGCAAGACGTCCAACTCCGAGTTGGAGCCAGCGACGACGCGATCACGGTGATCGCCACCAATCCGCTCCTCCGACAAACAGAGTCTTCGTTGACCACGGTGATCGAACGCAGCTTTTTGGAAGAGCTACCGCTCAGTGGCCGCCGCTACACGGATTTCAGTTTGCTCAGTCCCAATAGCAGCGCGGATGGCCCGCTTGGACTGGTGAGTATCGCAGGTGAACAGGGAGGCGAAGACTCCGGCTATGCCAACGGCAATGGCTCCAACTTCTTCACGGTGGACGGCACGAGCGCTACGAACAACTACTTTGGCAATGCCAGGGGAGGCACGAGAATTCCGTACACGTTTGGCGAGGAAGTGGTTCAGGAATTTCAGGTGGCGGAGAATCCCTATTCGGCCGTTTACGGGGGTGGCGGAACAGGATTCATAAACACCATAACCAGGTCTGGCAGTAACAGTTTTCATGGCAGCACGTTCTATTACAATCGCAACTCCGCTACCGCTGCCAACGATGCCATTGATAAAGCGAGCGGTTATCCCAAGCCTCAGGACGAGTTGCAGCAGTTCGGGGCCT
The DNA here is from genome assembly GCA_963790355.1 of Candidatus Acidiferrales bacterium. Classification (GTDB taxonomy): domain Bacteria; phylum Acidobacteriota; class Terriglobia; order Acidiferrales; family UBA7541; genus Acidiferrum. The sequence goes on along the minus strand of CAWBOF010000004.1, from coordinate 958,997 downwards.
CTTTAGGTGGACCCATCCGTCCGAATCGTCTCTGGTTTTTCTTTGATTACGAGCAACAACTTCAGAATGCTCCAATCTCCGTGATTAATCAGCCGATCGCTCTGGCGGACGAGACGAGTTTTGGAGTTCCGGCGGGCACGCCGTTGCCCGCGCCAAACGCGGCATTACCGGTGCCGGGAAATGATGCGGCTCCAGATCCTACGAATCCGGTCTTCCTCCAACAGGTTTCCAACGCTCTCCATGCACTCGATTCCAACCTTGGCGTTAAGCCGAGCCAGCACAACGATCTGGCTTTTTTCACCCGCCTTGACTATCGGGCCGGTTCACGCGACAACTTCTTCCTCAGCCTGAACCTGAATCATTTCAATTCACCGGCGGGAGTGATCACTCAAAGTCCCGTATCGGAGTATGGCACGCAAGCCTTGGCGAATGCCTACGTGCGAGACTATCAGGCGAGCTTCAGTTGGAATCACGCTTTCACGCCAAACCTGCTGAACGAATTTCATTTTGGCGCGTCTTCCGACAATCAGCTCGCCACGCCCACGGGATTAATCGATCCAAGTCTTCCGACGTTCGTGCTCGCAAATCCCACGTCGTTTACTTTCGGAAACGCAGGATTTTCCTCAGGGCAAGTATTTGAAAAACAATGGGGGTTAGCGGATCGGCTAAATCGGGTGATCGCGAAGCACACCTTGCAATTCGGGTTCGATATGAACTGGACGTGGGTAGCGGATCACTACTTCGGCGGGTTCGATCCCGACGCGACCCTGCAGTTCGGGACGTTTCGAGGCACCTATTACTTTGACAATCTAACCGACTTCGCATTGGGCGAATACTCGCTGTTCAACCAGGCTTCCGGGAATCCCACGTTTGCTTTTACGGTGCCGTACTACGGCTTCTATGTTCAGGATACATTTCGCGTTTTACCTAATCTCACCCTCGAATTTGGTCTACGAGAGGATTTTCAGGTTTATCCTCAACCGCAGGAAAACCCAGCCTTCCCGCTTACAGGACAATACCCTAATCAGTATCTGCGCTTAGCGCCCCGGTTCGGGTTTTCCTGGCAGCCGCTGCAAAAAACGGTTGTGCGTGGCGGGTTCGGCGAATTTTTCGACACTATGAACGGGCTGAATTATCGAAATGCAGTCGCCTCGAATGGCTTGGCATCGCAACAAGCAACAGTGAACGCCAGTTTCAATCCGAATCTCGCGCCGAACCAGCAAATAGCCTCCATTGGTTCGGATGGCACGATTTATGGGCCAACATTTCCCAACGGCATCACGAATTCCACTCTATACCGGGCTTCGCCTGACATTTCGCTCGTCGCTCCCCAGTTCCGTGCGCCTTATGTGATGGAAGGCAGTTTGCAAATCGAGCGCGAAATTCTTCCCGATACCACCCTAAGCATCGGGACCATGTGGACCCATGGCGTGCATCTGATCTCGGGGAGCGCGTACGATCTAAATCTTCAGCCGCTCCAAGGCACGACCACTTATATTATCTGCCCCCCGGGTACGGTCGTCGCGCCTTGCTCTGGCCCGACCATCGTGTTGCCCAACATCGACAGCGGTTTGCTGCAAGAAGGGCGCGTCAATACGAATTTGGGCCAGATCAATGAATTAATTAGCCCGGGCCAAAATCAGTACAATTCTCTTTTCGTGCAACTGAAGCGCCAGATGTCGCAAGGCCTTTCGCTGCAGTTCTCGTACACCTTTGCGAAGAATATCGTGTGGGATGGCGTAGACTTCAATAATCAGTTTGACTTCAGTGATACCCATGCGTCCTCGCTGCTCGATCAGCGGCACCGGATATCGTTCGCAGGTGTTTATCAACCGCACCTGGAAAGACTGGCCAACGGGCGCTTCGAGCGGGCTCTGCTCTTCGGTTGGAGCCTGAGTAGCGTTGTGCAGATTAGTTCGGGCCGCCCTTACGCCGCGCTGTTGAGTCCGGCCTGTACAAGCGTGAGTGGCGTGCTGAATTTCAGCGATTGCACGGGGGCAGATGGAAATCTGAACGATACCGCTTTCAACCAAGCTACAGCCAACACGGCTTTGGGAATCAACGGCGCCGGGCCTACTCCTGGGATAGGCCTGAATTCGTTCTATGGTCCATGGATCGAAGAAGTTGATTTAGCGATTGGCCGCACCTTTCAGATCAAAGAGGGGCACTTGCTGCAATTGCAGGTACAGGCATTCAATTTGTTCAACCACGCCAACTTCTATGTGCAGAACGGCGACGGCGTGAACCAGGCTCAATACAATCCAATCGGAACGTCGCTAGGACGATATCCGTGCGGCGATGGCATTTCGCTGAAGCAAACCTGCTTCCTGGTACCCAATGCGGGTCCGGGCAATTTTGGAACGTTGCAGGAGATCAATCCGCTTAATCCGCCGAGGGTGCTTCAGTTCGCAATCAAGTACAGTTTCTAGACCCGTGGGCTCACACGTCGCGACTTGATCAGCTTTGCCGTTCGCAGCCACATCCCATTGATCAATTTGTTGGCGGCCATCCGATTACTCATATTTTTAGCAGCCAGTGGTATTCCCGTAGCAGCAGCACGGCGATGCCGAGGATCGCCAGCGCAACTGTTAGCATCGCGAGCCGACGCGTCAATGCAGGGTTCTTACCTTGCCGCTGAATAATGGGCAAATTGACCAGGGCGCTTGCGAGCGACGCGAGCACTACCCCTGTTCCTGCTAACCCAGGCTGCAATTGCCCGTGAGCAACCATGTTTGCCGCAGCTGCAGTCGTGCTGGCGCTGCTCACTAAACCTCCAAGAATGCTTATGCCCAGAAATCCAAATTTTCCCAAGTGGCGTTCGCCGAGCGTAGAGACTATCTGAATCAATACAAACAGCCCAGCAAAATTCAGAACGTGGGCTAGCGAAACGGGGGACTCGAGATGGATTTCCCCCGGTACATCTCCGGCGCGCGCCCGTGAGCGGCGAACAAGAATCAACGCACTGAGCGCCATGATCAGCAAAGGTCCAGCGGCAGTGACCACCGCACTTGGTGAAAAAATTGCCAGAATCACAAGATTGCGCGCAAACATAGCCACAATCGTGAGCAATAGCGCTGCGATCGCGACGCCCAAGGACGTCCTGCCGCCTCCTAGCGGGCCCGCCAATTCCGCGGCCGCCGCGGTGCTGTTCACAAGTCCGCTCAGAAACCCACTCAGGTAGATGCCGCGTGTTCCATACAGTTTCAGCAAAACGTAATTCACAAATCCTATGCCTGCAATCACGATCACGATTACCCAGGCCGCGCGGGGATTAATCAATTGCCAGGGATCCACGAAACGATTGGGAATAACCGGGTAAATGACAAAGCCAAGCAGGCCGAGCAATACTGCGCTGCGAATTTCTTCGAGCGTAAGGCCGCCGGCGAATTTCTGGAGCTCGAGCTTCCACGCAAGCAGCATCGTGATTATTATTGCCGATGCAACCGGAGTGAACACGTGGCCGATGCCCACCAGGTATCCAGCGACGAACACTAGTAGAACTGCCATAGAGGTGGTCAGCTCAAGTGGTTTGGCCGCGAGAAAATTTCGGACATCCGAGGCGGCTATCAGCAGTAGCACGCCGACAAAAGCCACACAAGCAAGCGCCGTTGGTAGATGGGCACTCAGCATGCCAAGCATGGAAACAAAAACACAATTTCGCAGGCCCAACTCTTTATTAGCCCATTCGCGCTCAATTCCTACGAGCATACCAATGCAAAGCGACGCAGCCAGCTGTACCGCAATGATCGGCGTCGGAATCCTCAAAGCTTCCGCGTAGGAATTTTGCCAGAGCACGGCTGTAGTATACGGCCCGCGATTGGATAGAGAGAGGGAACTTTATTATGGCCCGCTGGGATTTTCCTTAGGACGCGGCCGACGACGGAAGCTAGCTGACGAGATGTCCGGCTACTGGGTCAACTTCGCGCAAACGGGCGATCCAAACGGCCCGGGCCTTCCCTCGTGGCCGGCGTTCGTCAACAATGCGAAGGGCAAGGTTCAGTATGTGGGCGATCCGACTTCAATGAGAAACCTCTGATCAGTGGACGAGTCGATCGCACGGCACACTACACCATTCCTCACCGAGCTCTCCGGACCCAAGGGATGCTGCCGAATATGAACGCCCGATAAAACTGAAGGCCGTAGCGGACAATTCCATGACAAAAATTTTACAATTTCGTTTATTGCCGCCAATGTTCGTTTCGGAGATTATCTGTGCACCGCGGGGCTGTGCTTGAAGTCAAATAAGGACATTCATGCACGAAGACCGATAAATGAAAGGGAATAATCATGCGAACCATTTCACGATTGTGCTTAGCTATCGGGCTTTCACTGTGCATTGCGACTATCGCCAGTATCGTCCTATTCGGCCATCTCGGAACGGTGCGAACTGCGTTCGCCGATGGTTTCATTGGTCCGTTTCTGCCCCTCCAAGTCTCCACAGTCCCTCTTAACGGAGACACGACCCCTTACGGTCTCGCTTTTGTTCCAGACGGTTTTCCCAAAAGTGGCGCCATTTCGACGGGCGAACTTCTGGTTTCGAATTTCAACAACACTTCGACTGCCGGACAGGGTACTACGATTATCACCGTTAACCCCAACACTGGACAGACTGGCCTGTTTTTCCAAGGTGCATCACCGATCGGATTTACAAATGCCCTGACTATTGCAAGGGCAGGACTCGTTTTCGCCGGGTCCCTGCCGACCTCCAGTGGTACGGCCGAGCCGGGTCCGCTCGATGTGTTTGACGGTAACGGTAATCTGCTGAAGCAACTGAACAGCAGCGAGCTAGTAGACGGGCCGTGGGGAATGGCGCTGAACGATCGCGACAATACCGCTCAGCTATTCGTCTCGAATATCTTCGATACCTCGGGTAACTTTGCGGGCTCCATTACGCGCCTGGACGTCTTGATGTCGCCATCAGGAATTACGGTGCTGAACAAGACCACGATCGCGAGCGGTTACACTTCCGCGCCGGATACGGCGGGCACAGTCGTCGGGCCGGCGGGCCTCGCCTATGATAGATATAACGATATTCTCTATGTGGCCGCGGAGGGGGACAACGCAATTTATAAGTTGAAAGGCGCGGGACACGCAACCAGCGATCTCGGCAAAGGGCAGGTGATCTATGACGATCAAACTGTGCTGCATGGACCCCTTGGTTTGATCTTCGCACGCAACGGCGACCTGATTACGGCCAATGCCGATCCGAGCCACTTCCCGCCCAGCGCCACGGATCCAAGCGAAATTATCGAAATCACGCCCAACGGTACCTTCGTGCGGAAGTTCTCGATAGACCCGAATCCGGGGAGTGCCTTCGCTGTAGACATCAACAACAAGAATGGTCTCTTCGACCAGTTCGTCTACATCGACGATTTCGTTTCCAACTGCACGATTTGGAAGCTGCCGATCAACTTTCGGTTCGATAACGCGGATTAACTCTAAGCCGGCAGTCATGACTACCGCCCCGAACTAATTCACACGACGTGAAAGCCGTTGAGTCCTGGTCGAGTAGGCCCGGGGAATTTCACCCCGAGCCCCTCAGAGAATCGTGCTTGACTGTGGCCACCCATATCCACGGATAGGAAATCGACTGCACTCATCTTGGGCTTAGGAAGGATGCTTCCGCCTGACTTAACTTCCGGCGGAACTGGACTTTTTAGCTATCTTTTCGTCGTTTTTCGTACGCATGGCTGCTAATTCGGGCTGGTTAATAACTTCCAGGATCTTGTGGGCTGGAACGATGATCGACATGCCGGAGATCATTTTTTCAGTGTACTGCGCACTCTGTCCTTCCATCGCCGCCTTAGATATTGCCCACCGCCCATGCAGCAGGCCCAAAAAAATCACATCTGTATCACCATTAAATGAGACAGACATTTTTCCCTCGCCCCCGCCCTTTCGCGCTGCGTTGGAGTAATCAGTTGGTCGCACCCATAGGGGAGAGCCGCTTAACCCTTCGATTTCGGCGACGTACGCTTCCATGGGCTCAAAGTTCTTCACAGGAATACGCAGGGTCGGCAGCATTGCCAGATGGCCGGTTCTGACAATGGGCAGGTGGCGATCTTCGTAGGAAAATCGCGTGAACACGCCGATCGCGGTAATCTCGTCGCCAACGCCAATCGAGGCCTTACGCATTCTCTCGCCAGAGGTGAAGAGATGCTCGGGGACTGGTTCAAGATCCAGCAGATCCCGCTGCGCCGATGCAAACGGTGTTACCGCAACATCAACCGCACTGGCCTCCGTAGGGTGAGCATACCAATGGACATTATCTTCTTCGAGTAATGCCTTACTGCCGTCCCTATAGTCAAATCCCATGATGATCGGGCAGCACTCCATCCTGTCGGCAAGGTGTTTGGCGGTCACAACATATAAGTGCGAATTGCCGTGGGCTCCAGGCACGGCAACCACGAATCCGGAACCTGCATACTGAGGCGTTTCCTTCTTAAAGCCTAAGAGGCAGGGGGTGTGTAGGATCCTGTCCGGTAGTCGCATATCGAGTCCTCCTGCACGGTCATTGTAGTCCAATAAGCTTGGTTTTTCGGTCATCGGAAATCGAGTCTTCGACTTTCGATCATCAATTGAGGCGAATGACTCGTAAAGCTTCACTCCAAAACTACAGATGTGAAGTCACGCTAGGTACTACCCCTCAGGCCAGTTCGGATGGCCGAAGACCAAAAGCAGCCGGCGAGTGATCCATCAGCTCGGCGCTCGGTCGCATGCTGGAAGCCCAGCGCGTTCGGATGAATCCGGGGAGTCACGAGGAGCTGCTGTTCCAGACGCCGAAAGGAACTCCGCTCAACGCCAAAAACCTGTACAACCGGGAGCTGGCGCCCGCTTGCGATCGGATCGGGCAGCCGCGGGTCTCGTGGCACTCGTTCCGGCACACCCACGCGACGCTCCTGCATGATAATGGCGAATCTCTGAAGACGGCCCAGGCCTTGCTCGGGCACTCGGATGTGGAGACTACGCTCAACACGTACACCCACACAGTTTCCGACTCGCAGAGGCAGGCAGTAGAGCGAGTGGCGGGGGTTTTGTTCTCCGATGTTCTCAGCCCCGAAGCGGCAGCGGTTCCGTGCGGACGGTTAAACTGATGGAAGCAGAATCACTTAGGGGAAATTAGTGGTGAACCGTGGAGGACTCGAACCTCCAACCGTTGCTAGAGCCTCAGTGGCTGTACTCGATAGCGCCCGCGATCAAGCAGGAAGCAGAAGAGTTCATTTTCCGCCGGCCGAGTGGTTATCTTCTCCCCGGCCTCGCCTTCGCACATCGATTCCCAGGCGCTTGATCTTTTGATTGAGAGTAGACAATGGAATCAGGAAGCGCTCGGCGGCTTCCGTCTGGTTCCATCCGCAGCGTTCGAGCATATCCACAATAATGCGGCGTTCGACTTCATCCATGATCTGGAAGAGCGTGGGATTGGGATTATCTGCCGCGGTGCGCGAGCCTGCCTCACCCGGCAATGGCGGCAAAAATTCGGACATCTGCAAGCGCACGCCGCGGACGATTTCCTTGCTGCGGATAGAGTCCGGCAGCAAATCGACATCGACACGTTCTTGCGTCGACAGCACTACCGCGCGTTCAACCACATTTTCGAGCTCACGGACGTTGCCAGGCCAGTCGTAATCCATCAACAGCTTCATTGAGCCGGATGTGAAGTGGCGCATCGGCTTGGTATTTTCCAGGCAAAAGCGTTCCAGGAAATGCGCCAATAAGAGCGGAATGTCTTCGCGCCGTTCACGGAGAGGCGGCAAGCGAAGATGAATTACATTGAGGCGATGATACAAATCTTCACGGAAGCGGCCTTCCTTGACGAGCGAGAGCAAATCGACATTCGAAGCGGCGACGATACGCACATCTACCTTGAGTTGCTCGGTGCCGCCAAGGCGCATGAATTCGCGTTCCTGGATCACGCGCAAGAGCTTTGCTTGCGTTTCCGGGCTGACCGTGGCGATTTCGTCGAAGAAGATGGTTCCCTGATCGGCCACTTCAAAGAGTCCCTTTTTCGAAGAAACTGCGCTGGTGAACGCGCCTTTTACATGTCCAAAGAGCTGCGATTCGAGCAAATCCACAGGGATGGATCCGGTATTGACGGGCACGAAAGCCTTGTCCGCGCGCGGCGAAGCGGAATGAATGGCCTTGGCGATCAATTCTTTTCCGGTGCCGCTTTCGCCGCTGATGAGGATCGTCGAGCGAGACGGCGCGACCTGGGCGACCAGATCGAGCAGCGCGAGCATTTTTTCGCCCTTGCCAATGATGTTGGGGAAATTGAAACGCTGCTTCAGGGCGCGTTTGAGCTGCACGTTTTCGTCGCGCAACCGCCGCGCTTCGACCGCTTGCGCCACCTGCGCCAGGAGTTCGTCATTCGACCAGGGCTTGGTGATGTAATCCATGGCGCCGCTTTTGAAGGCGGCACGCGCCATCTCGATTGAGCCATACGCGGTGATCAGGACGATGGGGAGATGCGGATCCTGACGGTGGACGTCCTTCAGCATTTCAATGCCGTTGCGATCCGGCAGGCTGACGTCCAGCAACATCAGGTCAAATGGGCGCTCTTCCAGCCGCGATAAACCCAAGAGGGCCGTTTCCGCGCTTGAAACGGCGTAGCCTTCGGTCTTCAGCAAAAGCTCGAGGCCTTCGCGAATTTCCGATTCGTCGTCGACGACGAGGATTGAACCTTTAGACATGAACAGTTTTCCTGACTGCAGGGAACTCCACATGGAAGGAAGTTCCCCGGCCCGGTGTAGAGCGTACGTCGATCTTTCCGGCATGTTCCTTGATGATTCCGTAACTCACGCTGAGTCCAAGACCGGTGCCGCGGCCACCAGGTTTCGTGGTGAAGAACGGATCAAAAATCTTATGGATGTGATCGCGGGGAATCCCGTTGCCTGTGTCTACAACTTCGATTTCCACGCTACCGTTGTGCGCCGCCGTGCGAACTTCGAGCATTCCGCCGGCCGGCATGGCATCGCGCGCGTTCAAAAAGAGATTCAGGAAGACCTGCTGCAATTTGTTTGCGGAACCGCGCACCGGCGGCAGCGCCTGGGTCAATTGCTTGACTACCTGAATCTGCGCGGTCTTCAGAGGATGCGAAACAAGCGACAGCGTCTCTTCGACCACATGGTTGACGTCCACATCGGCAAGTTCGCTCGGGCCGGTGCGCGAAAAATTGAGCAGGTTGTTGACGATTTCGCTGGCGCGGAAGGTTTGCTTCACGATTTTTTCGATGATGGCGTGCCGCGGATCGCCCTCTGGCATTTGCTTGGCCAGCATTTGAATGTAATTGGAAATCACAGCGAGGGGAGTGTTCACCTCATGCGCAACGCCTGCAGCGAGCAGGCCCAGGGAGGTGAGCTTCTCCGTCTGGGACATTTGCTCTTCCATGTGATCGCGCTGCGTTACATCGTCAAACAGCAGCAGGCGTCCAATTTTTTCTCCCAACTTGCTGACGAGGGGCGTGATGGAGACATTGAGGACCACGGAGCGGCCCTGATAAGCCAGGCGATGCTTGTAAATGCCGGTGACCTGCTCTTCATCGGCGCGTGCCTCGATTTCCATCACCAGATCCTGCGGCAGCAGCTGGCTGAAGGGCTTGCCGACGGCATCGCGTTGGCTTACGCCCATCAACTGCTCCATGCGGCTGTTCCAGGCGTCCACGGTGCCCAAAAGATCGACAGCGAAGACGCCGACGTTCAGCGATTCGACAATGTTTTCGCTGAAATCTTTCAGGCGCGCCACTTCGACGGCTTTTTGCTCGAGCGAGGTATACAGGTGCGAATTGTCGAGCGCAATGGCTACATAGCCGGCAATGGTCTGCACAAGTTCAACGTCATCGCTCGAGAGATAGTCTCCGTCGACGGTTTTGCCAAGACCGAGAACAGCAACGGTATGGTCGCGAATGCGGCAGGGAATGAAATAGTTCAGTTCCAACTGTTCCAGGGTGCGCCGCACGGAATCGCTGACGTCTCTCGCGCTGCGGGGAGATTCAAAAAACAGCGGGCCACTCAAAAATTCCTGGCGTGACGGCGCAATGAAGCTGAGGTCGAGCGGCTCGACGAGACGAACTCCCATAGAGCGCGCCAGGCGCATCTCGCCGGGGCGGTTTGGATCTTCCACAAAAATCGCCAAACGATCTACGAGCAGCGTCTGCGAAACGCGGTCCATAACCGAGCCGAGCATGGGCTCGAGGCGCACTTCGTTCGTCAGCGTACGGCCGAATTCGATCAGCGTGCGGCGGTAGTTCAGGCGGTCGCGATAGAAAAAGCGGTCCAGACGAGCCTGGATACCTTCGCGAAAGGGTTGGAACAAAAACGCCGCAATGACGATGGCAATCATGCCCGCCACGGGGCCGCTCGTTTGTGTGTGGAAAATTTCGGCAATCAATGCGACCAAGCCGAAGTAGACTGCCGCGACCGCGGCGGTGGCGGCCGTGTACGCCAAGCCGCGCTTGAAGATGATGTCCACGTCCATCAGGCGGTAGCGGATGATGGCGTAGCCGAAACACAACGGAATCAGAACCAGGGTGATGGTCGAATACTGCATCCACGAACGCGATTGCGGATCGACGAGATAGGGGAGAACGTAAAACAGCGTGAAAGGTAAGCTGCCCGCCAGCGTTCCGCCGGTGAGCCATTTCAACTGCTGGCGCAGAACACCAGAGCGCGTACGGCGGAAGCTGATGTAAAACACCAGCGCGGCCGCCAGGAAATAAACGCCGAGAAAGCTATATTCAATCTGTTCGAGAACGACGCGCGAACGTATCGAAGGTACGAAGCCCAGCGCGTTGAAAGCCGTGAGCAGGTGAACCGTCAGCAACGCCGCCGGGATGGCATAGATCGCGCCAATTTTGAGAATGGATTTGCGGTCGGCTGCCGAACGATCCGGGAAAACCAAGGCGAAATGCAACAGCAGCGTGGGCGCCAGCATTTGGGCTACTACGCCGCTCCAATACACTTCGAGATCGAAGATGTCCAGCTTGCCGCTGTAGTGGAAGGAATACAGGATGAACGACACCAGGCAGAACACGTAAAAGTGCACGGCGCGCGGCGCGTTCCATCTGCGGATGAAAATAAACAATCCAATGAAGAGATACAGCAGGCCCACGATCCGCTCGTAGTTCTCTACGGCCAGCGGTTTCTGAGCCGGGGCGGTGATCAGACGGGTTTCAAACTCTTCACCATTCCGGGACAGCTTGTAACGCAACTGCGTCCAAAGTCCGGCGCGAAACAGGCGTTGGGCGACATGCTTTTCATTCGGGAGGGCAACATCGTCGATGGCCAGCAAGCGATCGCCGGGCTGGATTCCGGCAGCTGCCGCAGGAGAGTTGGGAATGACCTTCCAGGCTTCGATGCCGTTGGCGCTATCGGTCCAGGCAACGCCATCGTCAACCAGGTCGTAACTGGAGCGCTGAAGGAAGTTCAGCCAAGCGAAAATGACTGCCGCCAAGGTCGCTAGCGCCAGTACAACCGCACCTACGCTCACACGTAGACTTTCCTTCATTCCTAAAGTCCCGTCACTCGTTACCCTGGTCATCTAGTGGAGCAAGTCCTGTTCCAATCTTCCGTATATCATGTTTCAAATAAACACTGTAAGGACAATCATTTGCGGGGAATGCAGGGAGGAAGCAGGCGCTACTTCCACTTTCTGGTAGGTGAGATACAGCTTTCCACAACCCCGTGGCCTCTTAGAACTGCAGGCTCAACCCACCTCTAAAGCTCCGAAATGCAGGCACTAAGAGCAGCTGGCCGTCACGGGTGTTGATGGGGACGTTGCCCTGCGCCAGCAAGTTGTCACACTCGGCACTGGCCTCCCAGTGGCCCAAGGTTGACCACGGAAGCGGCTGGGTGATCCCGATCTGCAGGTACGGGTTCATGTCGTAGATCGCCTCGCCGTAGGGATCGACGCGAGACAACGCCATCCCATTGATCCATTTGTATCCAACCGTGAGTTTCGTCCGCGTAACGGGGATCTTGCCGGTAAGCTTCATTGCCGCCGAATGCCGCTGGACGGTGCTGAGTGCGTCGCGCAAGGCGCCATCGGCGATGGTGACGGGCGCGAGCGCACCGGAGAACGCGTAGATGGTCGTAAGCTCGAGATCGTCTGTAAGCCTTTCCCGCAGCGCGACGCGCGCGCCCCAGGATACGGATGAGCCGCCATCGTAGGCGAAGGCATTTGAATAGTAATCCTGGAAATAATCGCCAGCGGGCAAGTCGCTGCCCTTGCCGAATAAGGCTACATGGCTATTATCATCATGGAAGACCGCAATTTGGAACACTCCATGGTCGTCGAGTTTCCGGTCGGCGGCCACTTCCTCGTGGCGGCCATTTTCGAGAACGGCTCTGCCATCGTGCCACAACAAGGCGGGGAAGGCGTCCAACTGATTCATGCCTTGGGACAACGGGTTCGGCGCGCTGGTCTCCGTAAAATAAGTCACGGCGTTATCGCCGTTGGTGGCCATGGCGGGGATGGCTGCGTAAATCGTATCCACATACCAGCGCTCGGAAACCCTGGTTTCGAGTTCAAAGCGCGGACGAATGCTCCAGGCCGAAGGGCCAACGCCAACCAAAACATACTCGCCGCCGACACGCATGACGAAACGATCGCCGAACTTCATGGTTCCGTTTTGATCGATTCGCCCGCCGCGGAAGGTGGGGCCTACGGGGCCAATCTTCGCTTCGCGCAGCACGATCGTGCTGCGCGGCGAATCATCCCCGGAACCCATGGGCATCCACACGGTCGCCAATGCGCCTGCGGGTGCATCGCCGTCATAACTGACCTGCCCGGCAAAGACTAGGTGGTTATCGCGGTCGAACCGCTGGTCGTAGGCAAAAGCCGTGCCCGGCGCTCCATCAAAGTTCGAAACCGATCCCGGCCTGCGTGCTCCACCGGTGAATTCGACCGCTCCCGACTGCCGGGACGTTCCGAGGTCAGCCACGATTGCCGAACTGTCGTCGGTGTCGTCTTCATGCCACTGCAAAACGGGACGCATTCCGGAAGCCGAGCGCAGCACCCACTTCCAGTCATCGGGCTCGGCTGTGCCGTTCAAAGGCGCGCGGCGCAATTCCTCGATAGAGGCGAAGAGCGATTCGAGCTGCACACGGACAACGGTCGTGAGATTGGAAGAAATCTGGATGTGCTTTTCGACGGCCGGCAGAAATCCTGCCAGCGTTACGCGGACGGAGTAGAAACCCGGCGGCAAATTCTCCGCGTGGAAATATCCTTCCGTGTTGGTGAGAAGCTGATGGCTCAAAATGACGCCCGGCGCTTCGGCTAGAACTTCGACGGTGGCGCCCAATTGGGGAATCCCGGCAGGATCGCGCACAATGCCGGAAACCGTGCCGGCAGTGGATTTGTGTTTGGCTTGCGCAGCTGCAGGCGGAGCGCCGGCACACACACCCAGGGCGAGTAACAAAAAACCGAAGCACAGGAACGGACCGTGCTTCACCGGACTACCTCCCTGGCGTAACGTTCGCCGCAGCCTTCTGCTCGACCGGTGCCTTGATCGTAAAATCCGCGGTGCGCGAGATTGTCGTCTGGGCCAATTTATCGGTCGCGCTGATCTCGAGAGTATACTTCCCGGGCGCCAAAGTGGCCAGAGGCAACAAGCGCTCGATGGTCACCTGCTCGCCTGTCTGCTTCATGTCCGCACTGTTCTCTTTGAACTGCATCACCTGCTGGTCGCCGCGCTTCACGGTATAGATGAAGGACGCGTCGGATTTGTGCGTTTTCTCGTCCGGCTTCAGGTTATAGACCTGGAGATAGATGCCCATCTTGTCCGCCGTGGTGAAACTCGCATCCAGCTTGGGCCGGACTTTGGAAGAACCCAGCACGAACTGCCCGGTGCCAACTTGCTTGGCGGGGACGTGTTCGATCTGGTCGGCAAGAATCAAGGAGCTGGCTTCGAGCTTATCTTCATCGTAGCGCGGCACAGCCAGGCGCGTGTTAATGGCGCCGACGTTTCCGCTGCTGACATCCTTGATCACAAGATCCAACCGGTACAGGCCGGGGCGCAGGGGCAAGGACTTCTGGTAGATGGATTGTTGCTTCACGGCTATAGCGAATAAGGAATCCGGGTAGTCCTTCATGACGGAATCTTCGAAGGTCTGCACGACTTTGCCGGTCAAGGAACTGACGCGGCCGAAAATATTCATTTCCGCGGAGTGCACGCCATCTTTGTCTTTGAACGAGAGCTGGTTGTTCGGAATCTGCACGGAGATCGGAACGAGCACGGTGTCGCTCGTGACCTTGAGGAAGTCGGTGCGATATTCAAACTTCAGGGAATCGCGGACCATGCGCGAAGTGACAATCGCTTCGAGGTCCTTATATTTCACCTGGGGTGGGCGCTGCACCTTTGCATACAGTTCCAGGCGGTTGAATTCTTCCAAGCTGGCTGGTGTTCCGCCCAAAGCTGTGGGCAAGTTGGTTCCATCGGAACGCGTAAAGCGGCAGGTTTTCGAAGCCAAACCCATCGATTCGAGAAGACTCAAGCCCGCGCCAGGAACGTGGAGCAACGCGTCTTTTTCCGATGGATCCATCGTCAGGTGATACTCGCCGCTGCTTGTCGGATCCACAAATTCCAAAATTACGTTTTCCTGAATTCCTTCGAGGTAGCGATAGCGCCAGGTTTCCCAAGGATACGTGGTTGTCGAGCCGCCGCCTTCTTCCATCGGTCGATCGTAGGTGCCGCCCGTGGGGTGCGATTCGATTTCATCGGGAGGTCCCCAGATGATGTAAATGCGGCCGCGATCCGTTTTCCATCCAGGGATACCGGAAGCGAAATGCTCGTTGGCGTAAGCGATGCGGCGATAGTGCTCTTCCTTGAAATCATTATCCGGAAGATCGGGGTTGGTGCTGCGGCGCAGCCAGAAGGCTTCAATGAATTGCTCGCGCTCTTCGTTGGTATTTAATTGCAAGAAAGCGGTGCGTTCCTCCGGGGAAATAATGTAGACGACGTCTTCATTCAACCAAGTCTTGTAGGGGCCCTCGAGTTCCTTGAGGGTTTTCCTCATCTTTTGCTTTTGTTCTTTGGTGAGCTTCTGGTTCTGCGGAATGTCCGGAAGGTTATTGGGATCTTGGGGTTCTTGAGCGACGACAGGAAGAGAAAGGAAAACGAGCGAAGTCAAAACGGCAGAAAATTTTCTGAGAAGCTTTCGCATAGCAGACACCCCTACGACGGTTCGATTCTAATCCCTGGCTTCGGCCCCGTCAATTCGGTGAATCTCTTTCATTCAAATACACTTCTCCCCGTTGAGCAGGTTAGACGGGCGGGATCGTAGGGAAGTTGCCTTCTCTTGGCCGAAATCGACGGAAGAGAATAAGAAGAATCTCACGATGAGATTGGTAGTACTGGTATTCGAATTTGGGGAGTACCTACTGGAGATGGCGATGCTTCGACTCCGAACCGACCAGCGTGTCGAAAATGGCGAGGACATGGCGCCGGTATTCGACCATCCGCGAGAACACACTGCGAAGCTGCGGCTCGCGCTCGGCATCTTTGTGCCACTTGGCCAGAACCGCAGCAGGAACTTCAATGTCTCGACGCAATTGTTCCGGGGAATGTCCGCGAAGGAACAAGCCGTAAAAGAACGCGGCTTCGCGTTGCGGAAACGCGAGATCCGCAATTACCTCGGCCGGCAGGATGGGAGCGATTGTCGCCATAGCAAAAACGCAGTTTACTCAAAACTTCGTCCGCGTCAAGTAGAACACTAGTTTTCCTGTCACGAGGCAGTCACGGGTACGGGTCCCCGCGTCTCGAACCGCCATACAACGGAACGGCGCTTGACCGGTTCTAACCGGACATAGGATGCTAGACCGGATGGCGAGGTTACCAAGGTCGGTAGCAGGGCGCGCAGTGGGCAAATTTCTGCGCTTCGGCGTGCTGCGCGGATTGCGTTCGGTCGAAATTGACCCGGAAGAGTTTCGGCGCAACCTGGCGGAAAAGCACGGGCTGTGGGTGCCGCATTTCGGGCGGATGAAAGACGCTCCGATGGAGAAGCTGGATGCGATCGCGGAGCGATTGATACACGATGCGCAGCGGCTGGCCATGGCGCAGGGAGCGGGTTTCGGGCTCGGCGGCATGATGACGGTTATCCCCGACACTGGCTTTTTGACGATCATCACACTGCGACTGATCCAGAAGCTGTGCCTGCTTTATGGATTCGAGGACAATGGCACGGAGCGGCGCACACAAATGTGGATGGCGGCCGCAACCGCGGCGGGCGTGGACTTCAGCAAGGATTTGGCCGAAAAACAGATGATCGAGAAGCTCGCGCCGCGGATTGCCACGCGCCTGGCCGTGCACCTAGGCGAAGAGAGCGCGGAAAAATGGGTGGGGCGGCTGGTGCCGCTGGCGAGTTCCGCAATTGGGGGCGCGCTCAATTATTCTTTTGTGAAAAGCTGGGGCCGTCGGGTGCACAAACACTTGCGCGAAAAGCATCTGGCGGAGCGCGCTACGGCTGCAGCAAATGTAACTACCCTGAAGCCGGTCGTCGTTCGATAGTCGTTGCCCGCCGTTGGTCCTTGCCCCGCGAAACACCTCGGCAAAACAGAGTGTGATGGCTGCACTCCACACTTCACCGCAACACGCGCAAAATAAGTTCAGACTGGAAAGAGACGAGTACGCAGAAGGTTTCGAGGGGGCGTTCATGCGACGATTTTGTTTCGTTGCACTGATGATTATTTTCGCGTTGCCGTGGCTGCCCTCGAGCGTGGCCGCCGGTTCCCCTCGGGTGGCGTGGCATGACGAAGTGCAGGTCGGCAAAGTAAATTTCCCTACGAACTGTTCCCGGTCGGTCGAGGGGGCGATGGAGAAAGGTTTGGCGCTGCTGCACTCGTTTCAATACCTCGAAGCAGAACAAGAGTTTACAAACGCTTCGCAGCTTGATCCACAATGCGCGCTGGCGTATTGGGGACAGGCAATGGCTCTTTATGAGCCGCTCTGGGATTTTCCGAGTGCGCAAACTCTGGCGCTCGGACGTGAGGACATCCAAAAGGCGCAAAAGCTGGGCGTAACGGATGCGCGGATCCGTGGATATGTCGAAGCGGCAGCTACATTCTACGAGCGCGCAGAATTGAGGCCGGCGGCACGCGTGGCGGCGTATTCCTCGGCAATGGAAAAGCTCTATCGCGAGCATCCCGAGGACAATGAAGCTGGGGAGCTGTATGCGCTTTCCTTGATTGCCCTGGCGCAGATGGGCGTGGATGATCTTGCGAACCGCAAGAAAGCGGTCGCGATTCTTAATCCGATTTTTGCGAAGTATCCTGATAATCCCGGCGCGGCGCATTACCTGATTCACGCGACAGATGTTCGGGAACTTGCGCCGGAAGGACTGGCCGCGGCGCGCGTGTATGCAAAGATCGCGCCGCAGTCTGCGCACGCGTTGCATATGCCTTCGCACATTTTCAGGCGCCTGGGGATGTGGCAAGAAGTGATCGATTCAAATCTTGCTTCGGTTGCCGCGGCGGCGGGCGCCACCAGGGAGCATCATGGCGACGCCGGTTATCAATTTCACGCCTTGGATTTCCTGGACTATGCCTACTTGCAGAGCGGGCAGGAGGCGAAGGCACGCGAGCTGGTCGGCGAGTTGAAGAAAGTGCCGCAAGGGAGCGCGTCTGACGTGATCGACGCGCAAAACCGCTTTGCGGCTCGGAATGCGATGGAGTTGCACCGGTGGAAAGAGGCTGCGGCGCTCGAAATCCCCACAGAGCGGCTGGTGTGGCTCGACTATACCTATTGGACCCGGGCGATCGGAGCGGCACGCAGCGGCGACGTCGAGGGCGCTCGTGACAGCGTGCAGAAACTGGTCGAGATTGCCCAGGCAGTCAAGTCCGCGCAAATGCAGAAGGCCGGCGGCGGGATGGCTTCTATGGGGATGGCTGTCGACCCCAGCGAAGCGGCGGGATGGTTGGCTTACGCGGAGGGCAAGCATGAGGAAGCCGTCCGCATTTTGCGTGGCGCCGCTGACCGTGAGGATCGGCGAGACGATGAGCCGTTCGCAACCCCCGCCCGCGAGATGCTTGCGGATGTGCTGCTCGAATTGCAACGGCCGGCGGAGGCGCTTGCCGCGTATAAAGAGGTTCTCGAGAACTATCCGAATCGCTTCGATGCGTTATATGGCGCAGCACGTGCCGCTGATTCGTTGAGAGACAGCCATACCGCTTCAGATTTTTACGCAAAGCTCATTTCCATTTGCCCGCCAAACGCGGATCGCCCGGAGCTCGAGGAGGCTCGGACCTACATCGCCGCGCATCGTAACTGAGGATGCGCGTACTAGCCCCCTTTTTTACACCCCCTTGTTACTTGCACACTGGCGGTTGGCGGCGAAGGTGAATATGATTGACTGAGGCAACGCACGAGCATGCAGCCTTCAACGAACGAACGTTTTTTCCTGGGCGTCAATTATCCCTGGCGGAATTATGGACAGGATTTTGGCCGCGTGGGCAGCGAGCACCGGGGGATCAGCCTGCCGGACGCGCGAGAGGCGATCGCACGCGACTTCGCAGAAATTCGCGACACGGGCACGACGCTGGTGCGGTGGTTTTTATTTGGCGACGGCCGCGGCGGGTTCCTCTCCGAAAAAGGCATTCCACAAAAACCAGACGATATGTTGCTCGCAGACGTGGCCGCGGCGCTTGAAGTCGCGCGGGTTCATCAACTGCAACTTTGTTTTTCTCTGATCGATTTCCTTTGGCTGCAGGAGCATGCTGGAAAACGCTCGGCGCACTCTCACGAACACGTCTTGCACTTTGCCGCCGGCCGCGAAGCGTTTCTCGAAACTGTGCTCGTCCCGCTGTTCCGGGAATTTCGCGGTCACCCGGCGCTATTTGCGTGGGAAATCGCGAACGAGCCGGAATGGGCCATCCATCAATTCCATGCGGCGCGTGAGGCGAAACTGAAATTCGCCGATTTTCGCGCGTATGCCGAGGAAATTGCGCGGGCGGTGCACGAATTCGCAGGAGTGCCGGTGACGCTCGGTTCGGCCCGGCTGATGTGGGTGCGCGCGTGGAGCGAAATGGGTCTCGATTATTACCAGGCGCATTTTTATCCCGCGGGTGAAGCGGAAACGCGCCGCGACCTGGCGCAACAGCTTGCCGCGCTCGCGCCGCTCGATAAACCACTGTGGCTCGGCGAACTTCCCGCGCGCGATGTTTCGCGGCCGCACTATTCGTTGCTGAACGCGCTCGGAATATGCCGCAGCGCCGGGCTCTCGGGCGCCGCCGTTTGGCGCTGGACCGAACCGCAATCGCACGGCGGTGATCACTCGATCGGCCGCGTGGATCCAGCCGACTTGATTGCCTGGAACACGCCGGAACGGACAGCGGGTCAAGGCATCTGAGCGCGAACAGGGGGGAGCCTTGCGCGAACCATTTTCTATACGCAACCCGACACCCCCTGTGCTCGCGACACTGCTGGTTATTTTCCTCGCGGCACCATTCACAGTTTTCGCGCAAGAGCAGGAAGAAATGCGAGGCGCGCCGGCCGAGCCTGCCGATGCGCCCGAGATTCGCGCGCAAATGGCCGTGGCGGAGAGTCTTCTCGGAAAGACTCCGGATCGCGGCGCTATATTTTATTTTTTGGCGGTCTCGAAAGCTTCGCTTCGAGAGATACTCCCAGCGATCGAGGACCTGCAGAAATGCGTAGCGCTCAAAGAGGGTTTCGATCCCTCCGGAGACAACGCGTTCGCGGCCATTAAGACTTCTTCCGATTTTCGCCACATCGTTGCGCAGGTTCACAAGGATTTTCCCGCCGTGAATGAGTCGCACGTCGCGTTCACAAGCACGGAAAAGGACATTTTCCCCGAAGGGCTCGAGTACGATCCGGGCAACGACACGCTGTACATGAGCAGCACGTATCACCCGAAAATTCTGAAGGTCAGGCATGACGGCAAGATCGACGATTTTGTGCCGGCGGCCCGCGACCACTTGCTGCCGGTGTTCGGTATTCGGATCAGTCCTTCCGACGGCACGATCTGGAGCGCTTCGGCCGACGAAGATGCGGGAAAGTCCGAACTTTTGCATTTCGATCGCGTCGGCGCGCTTCTCGGCCGCTATTCCCCTGCGGACAATGGAAAACACATATTCAATGATCTTGTGGTGCTGCGCGACGGAAGCGTTTTTCTGACGGACTCGCTCGCAAACGTGGTCTATCGTTTTCGTTCGAAGGAGCAGAGCTTCACAGAACTGCGGGTTCGGCGGCCGCTGCTGTCTCCGAACGGAATTGCGCTGACCGATGAGGAAAACGCTTTATATGTGGCCGACCAATTGGGAGTTTTGCAAATCGATCTGAAAACCGGGGCCAGCGCCGAAGTGGATCCCGGTGCGCACAATACGGTTGCGGGAATTGATGGATTGTACTGGCACAAGGGCAGCCTGGTTGCCGTGCAGAATGGGATCGGCACGCCGCGCGTCGTGGAATTCCACTTGGCTGCCGACGGGCTCCACGTGGTGAAGACCACTGTGTTTGCGAATTCGCTGACAACCCCCACGACTGGCGCACTTCGTGGCGACGATTTTTATTTCATTGTGAACAGCCAGGGAGACAATTTGAACGGATCGCACATCATGGATGTCACACGGCTCGAACCAGTGAAGATCGCGGTTGTCCATTTGCTTTGAAGCGCCACTCGAGGTGCCTGATGCGGCACGCCAGTGGAATTCGCGGCAGGTTCGCCGTAAAGTTGAATGGACAGGCGAAACCGTGAGGAAAGAGGATGAGATGAAAAACCTGGGCAAACTCGCAAGTGTTTTCGCAATTGTCGGTCTGTCGGCGACATTGCTGATTCTTCCGCAATTCGCTGCCACCGAAACGCAGCAGCCGATCGCCGGCATGGATCACAGCGCCGCGAATCCCAGTGAACCTGTGCCTGCCTTTCACGCACAACCGCCGACAGGGGAATTGCCACCCACCATGGAGGCATCGATTTACAGTGACAAGCTTGTTTTTAATGCGTATGTGATTGCCGGCCGCGTGAAAAAAGTTTTGTATCAGGAGCCGTGCTATTGCCACTGCGACCGGAGCAACGGTCATGCCAGCCTGCTCGATTGTTTTGTCGGCAGCCATGGCTCCGGCTGCGACATCTGCCAGAAAGAAGTGTTTTACTCCTACGAGCAGAGCCGGCATGGCAAGACTGCCGCGCAGATTCGCGCAGGCATCATCCACGGGGAATGGCAAAATGTGAGCCTGGCGAAATATGAGAAGGATTACCTGCCGCCGCTAAGCACACCCGCAAAATAAGCGCCGCTTGACGCATCCCGCGCATGAGACGTAAGCGAAATGCACCAGAAACGCCGGCGACTGCGTTCCTGCGTGAACACGGCGTGAATTTTACGGAACATCTTTACGCTTATGTGGAGCATGGCGGTACCGCGGAATCTTCGAAACAACTGGGCGCGCCGGAACACGATGTGGTGAAGACGCTGGTCGTCGAGGACGAGGACGCGAAACCGCTCGTCATCCTGATGCACGGCGATCGCCAGGTAAGCCTGAAAACTCTGGCGCGGCAGATCGCGGCCAAGCACGTGGCACCCTGCAAGCCGGACGTGGCGGAGCGCCACACGGGATATCAGGTGGGCGGCACTTCACCGTTTGGCATGCGCAAACCGCTGCCGGTTTTTGTGGAGCGCTCGATCCTGGCGCTGCCTTTGATTTACATCAATGGCGGGCGCCGCGGTTTTCTGGTGGCTATCGCCCCGCAAGTTCTGACGGAACTGCTCGAAACGCGCGCCGTCGACTGCGCTGCTCCCAGCGAATAGCGGCGCGGCTGCGGAGGGCTGCTCCTTCTGCTAGAATCCCGCTGGTTGTTTTGCGGTGGTTCATGCTGGTATTAAGTTCACGCTCTCCCGGCTCAGAACAACATTGGAGTGAATCGTGAACCGGAAACGTTTTCGAATCTTGGTTGGATTTGGAACGGTCGTAGCTCTAGCAGTTGTGTCGCTTTTCTTCTCGCATGTGGCCGCCCAGGCTGCAGGCGACGCGCCTTCCTGGGGATTTTCGCTGAGCAATCTCGATCGCTCCTGCAAGCCGTGTGACAACTTTTACGAATTCGCCATGGGCAGCTGGATGAAAGCGAATCCCATTCCGCCGGAATATTCGTCGTGGGGCACGTTCATGCAGCTTCGCGACAACAATCTTGCGACCATGCGCACGCTTCTCGAAGCGGCCGCCGAAGCGCATGCCCCGGTCGGCACGAATGAGCAGAAAATCGGAGATTTTTACGCTAGCTGCATGGACACGGCGGCGATTGAAGCTGCCGGACTGCAGCCCATCGCCGGCGAGCTCGATGTCATCGACAAGATCAACGACCGGAAGTCGCTGGACGCCGCGATCGCCAAGCTCCAGCAACGTGGGGCCGGCGTGCTGTTTCGTTTCTCCTCTGGCCAAGACATTAAAGACAGCACGCGGATGATCGCGCAAGCGAGCCAAGGCGGCTTGGGGATGCCGGACCGCGATTACTATTTTCGCGACGACGAAAAGTCCAAACAACTGCGCACGGATTACGAAGAGCACGTAGCAAGAATGTTCGCGCTCGCGGGCGACGGCCCAGACAAGGCTCCCGCCGAGGCCAAGACGGTCGTAACGATTGAAACCGCCCTGGCGAAAGCTTCGCGGACGCGCGTGGAGTTGCGCGATCCCGAGAAGAACTACCATCCGATGCCGCTGGCGGAGATGAACGCGCTCACTCCGGACTGGCCCTGGGACAGCTATCTCGAGGAAGTGGGCTCGCCCACGGTCGAGCAGGTGAACATCCGTCAACCGGAATTTTTCAAAGCAATGAACGAGGAGCTTTCGCGCGTTCCTCTGACCGATTGGAAGATTTATCTGCGCTGGCATGTGCTTCACGCGAGTGCGCCGGGACTGCCGGAGCGATTTGTGAATGAGAATTTCGATTTCTATGACCGGAAGCTCGCCGGCACGAAGGAAATTCTGCCGCGCTGGAAGCGTTGCGTGCAATCCACGGATCGCAATCTGGGGGAAGCGCTGGGGCAGGTGTACGTGAACAAATATTTTCCTCCGGCGGCGAAGGCCCAGGCGAAGGAAATGGTGAACAACCTGGTGGCGGCCCTCGGCGAGGATATTCCGACGCTTTCCTGGATGGGGCCGGAAACGAAGAAGGAAGCGCTGGTAAAACTCGAAGCATTCACGGTGAAAATCGGTTATCCGGATAAATGGCGGGACTATTCGAAACTCGAGATCGCTCGCACATCCTATGCCGGCAACGTGCGGCGCAGCGTGGAATTTGAATTTGCGCGGCAGTTGGCGAAAATCGGGAAGCCCGTGGACCGCTCGGAATGGAGTATGACTCCTCCCACAGTGAACGCGTATTACAGTTCGACTATGAACGAAATTGTCTTTCCCGCGGGAATTCTCCAGCCGCCCTTCTACAGCCCCGACGCCGATGACGCGGTGAATTATGGAGGCATGGGCGCGGTGATCGGGCATGAAATCAGCCACGGGTTCGACGACCAGGGATCGAAGTTTGACGGCAAAGGCAATTTGCAAGAATGGTGGACGCCGGACGACCGCAAAAGTTTTACTGAGCGCGGCGATTGCGTGGTCGCCCAGTTCAATGGCTACGAAGTGGAGCCTGGTTTGCACCAGAACGGCAAGCTGGTGCTGGGCGAAAGCATTGGCGACCTCGGCGGACTTTCGATCGCCTATGCCGCCTACGAAAAATCGATTGCGGGCAAGCGGCCGAAAGATATTGACGGGTTCACGCCGGAGCAGCGATTCTTCCTTGGCTGGGCGCAAGTGTGGGGCGCAAACCAACGCGCGGAGGCAGCACGGCTGCAAACCAACACCGATCCGCACCCGCTGGCAAGATTCCGCGCAAATGGTCCGCTTTCGAATATGGAAGCCTTCGCGAAGGCGTTTGGCTGCAGGAAAGGCGATGCCATGGTGCGCGAGCAATCGTGCAAGATCTGGTGACGACGGTTAGCGTTGGTGGTCGGTTCGGTCGCGTGCGCTTCAACGGGCCGGTGCTATTGTGCTGGCTCTCGTTCTTGTTTCTGCTCACCCCATCTGCAAACGCCAAATGGAAATATCTGCGCACGGGCAACGCCGAGGATTCCACAGTCGTGCCACGATCGGGCTTCGCACTGATGGGCGGCGGGTCGAAGCAGGATGCTGCATATCAATTTCTGTGCGAACGCGCCAATGGCGGAGATTTTCTGGTGCTGAGCGCAAACGATGAGGACGACTACTTAAAGACGGAAGACGCGAAAATCCGCGCGATTTGCCCCCTCAATTCCGCAGCCACGCTTTCCTTCTTCAGCCGCAAGGACTCGAGCGCTCCCGACGTCGTGAAAATTATCGAACAGGCGGAGAGCATTTTCATTGCCGGTGGCGATCAATCCGATTACGTCCGCTACTGGCAGGACACGCCAGTCGAAGCGGCGCTCAATCGCCACATTCGAGCAGGCAAGCCCATCGGCGGATCGAGCGCAGGCCTCGCGATTCTTGGTGAATTTTCGTTTTCTTCGATGATTGATACGATTCATTCGCCAGAAGCGCTTGCGAATCCTTATGGTAACGAAGTAACGCTGACGCGCGATTTCCTGCGGATTCCGCTGCTTGCCGCTACGATTACGGATACGCATTTCGTGAAACGCGATCGCATGGGCCGGCTGCTCGTGTTCATGGCTCGCGTGCTCGAGGAGGGATGGGTGGCGAACGTACGGGCTATCGCGGTCGATGAGAATGCGGCTTTGCTGGTTGAGCCTGACGGAAATTCCCGCGTGACCGGTGAAGGCCCGGTCTACTTTCTTGAGTCGAGCAAGCCGCCCGCTCTGTGCGTTTACGGTCAGCCGCTGACGTTCCAAGGCGTTGCTGTCGAGCGCGTGCAGCCGGGAAAAAGTTTTCAACTGAAGAAGTGGTTCGGCGAAGCCGATAGTTACAACCTTAGCGTCACGAAAGGAATTGTCGAACCCGCCGGTAGTTCTCATAGCATCTACTGAATCTTACTTTTCGGTTGCATTGTGGGCCCAATCACAGATTGCGTCGTTCGTGTAAACTGAAGTTATACGAACGCAACAGTTCGAAATTTCCCGGACTCCTTGACGCTCGATTCGAGGTGGCACGATGACGCCGGCACAGCGAGAACTCCTGCAGGAACTGCAAACTTTTGCGCAGTCCGCGCCCACAGCGCAGGCGCTGATGGAACGAGTCTGTAAGCGCCTGCATGAAACGATGACGCGGTACAACTGGGTCGGATTTTACCTGGTTGATCCGGCCGATGCCGGATATTTGATCGTCGGACCATTCGTCGGGAGCTTTACTCCCAATGCGCGTTTTACCGTCAACACAGGGCTTTGCGGCGCAGCGGCTAGCAGCGGGCAGGTTGTCGTGGTCGATGACGTGACCAAGGATCCGCGCTATCTGGCTGGATCTTCGATGGTGAAATCGGAGATTGTGGTGCCCATTTCCGTGGCGAAGAAACTGGCGGCGGAACTCGATATCGAAAGCTATTTTACGGACACGTTTTCAAAGAGCGAGGAGGAATTTGTAGTGGCTTGCGCGAGCGTGGTCGGCAAATATCTGGCGAGGGGCTAGTGGGCCCATTTGTGTGCTGAGGCTTTGTGCGTGAAACGGGCAGCGAGCCGCCGCTTTCAAAACATCCCGAGATGGTCCGGATATTTTGACTGGAGCGAGCTGACCAAGACCTCGAACTCCGGGAGATCGCGCAAATTTTGCAGGCACGGATCTTTCAGAAAAAATGGCCAGCACGCAAATCCAGTGCTGACGCTGCGTTCCAGCCATTCGAAAGCCGCGGTTTTCCGTCCTAGCACCGCGAAAATACAGGCAACCTGATAATACGTGTGATGGGCGTGTCCGAACGATTTCGGGATCGCGCACGCCTGGCTGACGCATTCAAGTGCCTGTTCCGGTTTTCCCGTCAGGGCATAGAAGAGGCCTTCGAGACTGAGCATGAGCGGCTCTTCGGGCAAAAGCCGGAGTGCTTGGTCGAGCAGAATTTTCGCTTCGTTCCAGTCGCCGGTCATCATGGCCAGCTGCGGTGCAAAATACACCGGATATTTGTTGCCGGGGTTTTCCGCACGCCACGCGCGAATTTCTTCGCGACCGAGATCGTAGTCGAGATTCCAGATGTAAACTTGTACGACGCTGTGGCTGATCGCTTTTTGCGGATGGAACGCGCGGCCCCTCTCATACATTTCCCGGGCACGATCAAGCAAACCGATGTGCGCCAAAATTGTCCCCAGGCGGTTGTAGGCGTGCGGCAAATTGTTCTGCAGGGCGAGCGCGCGGCGCAATTCGGCAATCGCTTCCAAATGCTGGAAATTCTTCGAAGGTCCCCAGAGCAGAAACGCCTTGGCCACGTGTCCTTCGGCCAAATCCGGATCCACTTCGAGAGCGCGACGGCAGTGAAATTCCGCTTTCTCCAGCCACAAGCTCGCGGGATCAAATTCGAAGTGGCGCGTGGCACAGACGTAGGAAAGGGTGGCATGGGCGAGGGAGAAGCCGGGATCGCGAGCAACCGCGGTGCTCAGGCAGTTCGCCGCTTCGTCGAGCAACGCGGAATCGCCGGAAGAACTAAGGCGGTAGCCGCGCATGAATTCCGCATAGGCGAATGGATCCTTGCTGTAGCGCGGGCGACGTTCGCGTTGCGACCGGCCGAGAGGGCGATTCATTGTCTTCGCGATTTGCCGGGCGAGTTCGTCTTCGAGATCGCACAGGCGGTCGAGGTCAACAGTGCATTTCCGGCTGAAGCAAGCGCTTTGCCTGTGAGTGTCAAACATTTCGAGCGACAGCTGCCATTGTCCCTTCGATTCGCGGATCGCGCCGTGGACTACGAAACGGACGCCGAGATGCGCGGCGACATTCGGAGCGGACATCTCCGGCGGTAAATCGAGCACCGCGGAAGTGGGCAAGACATTTACACCCAGCAGATTCGCGAGGCGCGACAAGAGGCCGTCGGCAAAACCCAGGCACACACCATGATCATCACGAACATTTCCGAGCGGCAACAAGGGAACTACGGCGAGCGAGGGATGATCGGTTCGCGCAGTAGTATCTGCTCGGCCGCGTTCGGTTTGCGCGGATTGGGGATTCGATTGCGGGAAGCGGGCGGCAATCACGCGAACCGGACCGATGAATCGATAGCCTTTGCCGACCACGGTCGCGAGGAAGCGCGGCTTGTCCGGATTGTCGGCCAGTGCGGCGCGGATTTTCCGGACGATGTTATTGATGTTCGGTTCGGTTTCGACGAAAAGGTCGGAACGCCAAAGCTTCTTAACAATGTCGTCGCGGGAAACCAGTTGGTCTCTTCGACTGACGAGGAAGATAAGCAGCTCCATGGGTTTTTTCTCGAGCTTTACGCGCCGGCCATGACGGCGAAGCTCGTAGCGACCGAGGTCCAGCTCAATTCCACTTACCACTTGCTTTCGAACACTCATAGGCCAATCGTCCCGACATTATCCCATAAGAATGAGTAGTTTACGACGATAGAAAAAAGATAGATAAAAGCTATCCGCTGACAATTGAAAACACTTTACGGGTGGGGGAGGATGCTGGTCGATGAAGTTCCATCTACGGAGGGGAACCCGATGAAACGAAATCTTTCGCTGTTGCTGGCGACACTCGTGGGCGCAACCATCCTCGTCTCGACGATTGGCGCCCGGCCGACTTCGCCAGAAAAGAATGCATTCACTCCCGATACCATGCCGTACGGCCCCGCACCGGCCTTCGTGCCTGCAGGCGCGCAACTTGCAGTTCTAGAGGGCAATCCTGGCGCTGCAAGCGGTGATTACACGGTCCGCTTGAAGATGCCGGACGGCTACCGCATTGCGCCCCATTGGCACCCCAACCGCGAAAACGTGACCATCATATCTGGCACGTTTAAGGTCGGAATGGGCGACGAGTTCGAGGAAAGCAAAATGGCAACGTTTCCCGCAGGGAGCTTTGCTTATCTCGATCCCAGCATGCACCATTTTGCGATGGCCAGCGGAGAGGTTGTGGTTCAGGTCCACGGACAAGCGCCGCTGCAATTCAATTACGTAAACCCGGACGACGATCCGAGCAAGAAACACTGATGGAGTCCGCGAAGACGGAACACGGGAGACGGGAGGCGCCGCAGCTCGCTATTTTCTGGGGATGCCCAGGCGCAGGTAATCGTCGGATTTGTTGAGCCAGTCTTCACGGGGAGATCGAGCGTGTCTTCTACGACCCAGGCTTCGTGCGGCATGTTGGATGGAATGCAGAGCACTTCGCCGGCGCGCACGACAATTTCCTGGCCGTCGATGGCAAATTTCAGCGCGCCTTCGAGGATGTGGGTAACCTGCTCATTATGCTGATGGTGTTCCGGCACGTGAGCGCCTTTTTTCAGGAACGCACGCGGTCCAGCATCAGATTGTCTCGCCCGCCACCATTTCCCGGCCGATAAGAGTTATTCCCCGCACAATTGAAAATACCTTTGTGATTGAGGACTACGCTGGCCGATGAAGGCAGTGCTCGAGCGCAAGCGGCATCATCAGGCGTGCAAACGTGCCTCCGCCCGTCTTCGGAGAGTATTTAACTTGCTCTGGATGTCCCCTCGCTCGCGGGATGAACTCCATGAGCGATAAGTGCTTCGTCGATACCAGCATTCTGGTATACGCCCATGGCGTTTCAACTTGCGTTAGACCGCACTCGACTACTGGGGGGAGTGGGAGAGCCGCTTAGAGATTAGAGTTGCGTGAAGCACGGTAGGCTTGTCCTTTTCCCAAGTGCCCGTGCAAATCACGCGGTCCCCGTCTTTAACCTGACTGGAATCGATGTCGTTGACCTTCGTATCGCCGTGATACTGACTGACCCATCGCGTTGAGCTGTCATATTCAATGACCCTCTCGTCCGCCGCACCCATCGAACCCACCTTACGAACAGTCAGAGTAGAGTTATCCTTACTACTCCTTATAACCGTACCTTCCCAGCGCGACTCCTTCGACGCGGCAGGAGCCTGTTGTCCGACCACTGCCAACGCCAGCGGGAAGGTAAGTACCAACGCGAACAGCAGAGTGAGTTGCTTTTTAAGCATGCTTTTCTCCTATCTCCGATCTACCGGTAAAACATATATGTAGCAAGAACACGAGCTCTAGCGACCAAAAAGGGCAACTACATCAAAATCTGGGCTTCCGATCCACTGTCTCCTCTCGATTCGTCATAGTGGTTGCCCTGCTAGAACCTAATCCCCCAGAAGAGGCAGCGCTCAGCCTTGCTGGTCAAATAATTCAGTACAGCACTTCGTTCTCCCCTTTTTCAGCGATCAGCTTCTGGAACTGCGCCACAATCTTGTCCCGTCGCGCCATCACCGCCTTCACTTCCTCCTTGTTGAGATAGTGCTTGGTTTTTTCTGTCAGCATATTCGCGTCCAGCCCCTTCAGTTTCTCCAACAACTGCCGGTCGCAGCGTACCAAGTCGTCGGGGTTCTTCAGTTCTGTGTTGAGGCGAAATGCGCGGGTGAAATCAATCCTCCAAATCTTCCAATTCTCACTGATTAGCACGTTCGTCAGGTTGGGATCGGAATCGGAAACCAATTGATCGAACACCCGAATCTTGTACATCTGATTGTTCCAGGCATCCGCATCCGGCGGCTCTAATTTTTGTTTGTGGCGATCCGCCTCATCCATCTTCACCGGCAACCACCAACTCAGCGAGCCGGTATTGCCTAGCCATTTGCGTTCCACATACACCGGCAGCATGTCGTCCATGCCAAGCAACTCAGCCAGCGCATAAGCCGCGATATTGTACTTGTAGGAGTCCACGAAGTTCAGTTCGGTGCCGCTGGCCAGCTTCATCTCGGCTTTGTGTTCATCAATAGGTTGGAAAGAGGCGTCGTGGGTAATAGTGCCGTCAGAGAGCGTAAGCCGCGAGGTGTGAGTGATACCTTTCTTGGCCCCCGCACTGTGCACCACCTTGGCCGTGAGCAGGAACTGCTTAATCTGCTCCTTGGTTAGGGTTGGCTCGTCCGCGGCAACCGCGAAGAATCGGTAAGTCAGACACATCAATGCTGCAAGGATCAACCCGCGCCACCGCGGATGAAATGAATTCATGGAAGATCCCCCGTCGAGCGACCGAACTCTACTCCTTTCGGCCGCAATTGACAACCTAAAATAGCCCCAAAATAGCCGGGATGGTCGCGTACTACCGATAGCGGCGGCGCTTCCCTGAACAGACGGAACTTGCACAACGGTGATACGCCGAATTTGACGCCAACCCAACTTAAGAGCTGCGCCCCATTTAAGAATCCGCTTTATCCTCTTCGAGCCGAACTTTGGCGGCGCGCGCGGTTTCCCGTAGGAGCGGGTCTGCGTGGCTTAAGCAGCTCTCCAGTTCTTCCGCCATGGACTTCATCCGGAAGGATCCAATCGCATATGCGCCGCACGTTTTCAGCCACGGGTCTTCATTGGAAACGAGTTCGTTGACCGCCTGCTCGCGACTCTCTAACTTCGTGCGCACCAGCTTGTTCGCCAACCGCGCGCGCTCTTTCGGCGTCACCCGCCCATCCAGCAGTGGCACAAGAGTGACACGCAACGCCGACTTCAAAACGTTTTCCAGGAACTCCAGCGCGTTGTCATACACGGTTCTGTCCTTGGATTGCAGTCCAAGATAAACCGCGTGCAAATCCACCTGGGGATACAACAGGCCCAGCAGCCTGAAGATCCTCTCCAATTCCTGCTCAAGCGAGCTCGCCAGCGCCCCTCCCACCACATCTTCGGTGCTTCCCGGACCCGAGATGGCCTCCAAGATCTGATAGGTACGGTAGTGCCCCAGGATCTCCCCCGCCAACACCGTCTCCAGCATCTGAAAGTCGAGCGGAATCTCCGGGTGGTCGCGGTGGAGCTTGTTCAAAGCGCTGATGACCATGAACCGCAGGGTCGCGTCGCCTTCCATCACGTTCTCCAACAAGGCGTGCGCGGCGGCGGGCGTTCCGATGCCCGTCAGGACCGTGGGAATTTCTCTGCGTTCCTCCGTCGGCGCGCCGCGATCTCCCAAGCGGTCACTCAAAAGTCCGACGACCGAATCCCCAAATATCACGAGCGCCTGTGTCACATTTTCACGATGCACTGGGTCACGAAAGTGCTTTAGCAATTGCGGAGCCAAAGTCTCTTTTCGCAGCAGACCCACGGAGCGAATCGCTTCCCGCACCACTTCAGTTGAGGGATCTCCCAGCAAGCGCGAAAGCAGGGGATCGAAAGAGTCTGGGAGCTCCCCCAGAAGCCGCGCGGCTTCCCGTCGCGTTCTTGGTCCGGCTTCTCCTTCTTCTCCAACCATCTCCTCCAATATTTTTCTTGCGGTCTCCAAGTTCTGTGCATCACCCGGATGGGCCAAATACGCGGCCACCGCCGAGCGAACACAATAATCCTCAAATTCGCTCAATTCCTGAAGCAGCAATAGCGGATCGACATGCGCGCGATGCACCAAATAAAGCATCGCCTCCGTGCGCACCGCGATCTCGGGATCCTTGAGCATCCCTTGTACCGTTGGCAAGACGGATGTGTCCCCGAAAGACGAGAGAATGGCTAGCGCCTTCTGCCGCACCTCGCTCGAGGGATGCTGAAGGAGATCCCGGATCACCGGATGCGGAGTCCTGGCGCGCTCCACCCCATAAAAGCTGAGGGCATACAGAATTTCCTTGGGGTCGGAAACCTGGAGTTTGCTTGCCAGCAGTTCCGACGTGGAGCGGTCCAGCGCCAGGGCGGATGCCTGCTCGGCACTGATGCGGTGCTTGTTGATTGAATCCTGAAGCACCTTGAGATACTGCCTGCCCCCGACGAAGACCGCCGCCAGCCACCCGGCGACGAGCAGCAGGACAATCCAGCTGAGTTGCTGCGGTGCAAAATGCAGGTAGGTCGCAAAAATGAGCACGACCACGCCCGCCAAACCGTCTCCCAGTCGCCAAATGACCGTGTCAATAAACCATTTCGCCTGCAACTTCAGGCGATGTGCCAGCGGCAAGTAGAGCAGCTCCACCGTAGACTTGTCGAGCGAGTAACGCAATACCTGATCGCCGCCTTTCAAGAAAACGACCGCGGCTAAGCTTCCCCAGATCAGCAGGCCGCCCGAGCCCGCGAGCACCGTGAGGGGAAGCGCGAATAGCATGGTGCCAATTCCGAAACGCCGCAGGAAGCGCGTGGTGAGCAGGAGCTGGAACACGAGCCCCAGGATTCCGGCGTAGAAATAAAAATCACCAAAGAAAATTGCCAGACGGTCTTTGTTTACGAGGAACTCCTTGGCAATTGCCTTGAACTGCCATCCGGTGAGAGTGGTCACGAAATTGGAGATGCAGATAACCGCCGCGACGGCCCGCAGATACTTCGAGGACAATACCAGCCGCAGACTACCCTGAACGTCCTTCTGCTCGTTTCCCGGCGTTTCCACCCGGGATTCCTTTGATTCCGTGAGTTTGAATTTGCCTGCCCTCCACGCCGCGTACATGAGCACCGAGGAAATCAGCATTAGCAAAACCATTCCGAGCAGAAGACTCTCCGTGCCAAACGCACGCGCCACCGACTTCGAGAGAAACCCGGCAAAAATCGACCCCAGGATCGCGCCGCCTCCCACCATTCCGTACACGTGCTTTGCTTCCCGCGTCGTCAGCAGGTAGTTCGCGAGCGTCCAAACCTGTGTCGGAGCTAGCACTCCGAAAATGCCCACCCAAATGTAGAAGACCGGGTACAACCACCCAGGATGATAGAAATTCGCCAGCACCCAGAACAGCCCGCAGTTTGCCGCGAAGAAGAGGTGGCTGCCGATGAGCAAGCTGTGCAGGGGAGTCCGGCGCGCCAAACGCAGGTAGCCGGCCACCATGAAACCCACGAAAATGCCGCTGGCGATATCTGCATACGGGAGTTGCACAGCCTGGAAATGCGCTAGGAACAACGCATCGCGCGCCACCTTCCCGATCACGTTACTGCTGATGACCAGGAAGAGACATGAACTCAGAAGCATGCCGGGACCCAGATCTCCCGGGTGAATGTTGAGCGCACGCTCGATCCACCGTTTCATCTGCAGAACCTTCCTTCTTAACGTTTATATTTGTCTATGGCGGCGCGCCCGTCGTTGCGGAACATATTCGGTCCGCAGGTAAGACCGCTAGCTTTTCCGAAACCGTTGTCCCATCCCCGACCCCCGAATGTTCCCCAGGCCCTCCGTTTTGAGGCGCAGACCCAGCAGAATCGAGAAGCACTACCTGCTGGTCCAGATACACTGCAATGAATTTGGTCTCGCCGCAGATTTCCAAAGCTGACGCCCTGCCACCAGGGTAGTAGCTGCTGAGCATGCCGGTGTCGATCAGGAACACTTTGTTGCCAAAGCGAAGCCGAATGCGACCACCCTTCTGAGGCGTGTGCCCTACCACCAGGTGTGTCGCTTTATAAGTCTCCAAAAGCTTGCTCACCTGGGGCGTACCTTCCTCTTCGCTCCAATGGTCGTAGCCGCGAAACCACAGTGGGCCATCAACCCGCACGCTGAGCCAATCTTGAAATCTCAAGAACTCCAAGATCCTAGCCTGGCGTTCAGCGTTGGCAGGGACATGCGACTTTTGCTCAGCGATGACCTCGGCCTGAATCACATTAGCGATTTCCTGCAAACTAAAGAATGGCAGAATCAACTTTTCATTCTGCAGATACTGTTTCGTGGCATCAAACGCCTTGATTTCGTCTTGGATTTTGTGATTCATCACATCAAGCTTCATCTTGGCCAGATCAGGATGAATTCCCCCGTGCAAGAAGATGATTCCTTCGATTTCGGCCACGGCGGCATGTCCTCGCAGCCACACACCGTATTTTCCCTCTGGACCAAGCGCCTCGCGCTGCTCAATAAAACCTGCCGGATGGCGTGCCATCCACTCTGCCTCAGTCAACTCCATGGGCTGGGGAAGCTCGGCTAGTAAGGATGCGTGACTGTCCCTCCACCTCACATACTCCTCATACGCAGCTCTCTGCCGCTTTTCGGAATCCCCGTCGGCAAAACTGGCATAATTCACCGTGGTGACGTATCGCAGGTCACCCATGATATTCATCATCTCGTGGTTACCGAGCAGGCTTACTACCCGACCTCCTGCTTGTACCGCTTCTTTTTCGAGGGCCATCATCAGGTCCATGACCTCGCGCGGCTTGGGGCCGCGATCCAGGAGGTCCCCGACCTGGACGAATGTTGTCTTACCGCCTGTCCAATGGTTCTGCTTGTCTATAAGGCCAGTACGCCGGAGAATGGCGACGAAGTCGTCAAAGTCACCGTGAACATCCCCGATGGCGACCACGGTTTCCGGGGTTTCCGCTGGAGCCCTTGCTGGTTCCCCCCACGCCAGCGCCGCCGATACGAGTACCAGGAGCAGGGCAATACAAGCTTGGTGGGGATAAACATAGACCGGAGAGCGGAACATTTTCCTGCCTCCTATAGTCAAGCCCTGCAGAGTTTTATCGAAAACATTGAGTTCCGCAGGGCGTCCTCGATTGGGGTGCATCTTAGGCTTCCAGAATTGCGCAAGTCAACAAATTGAAAATACGCAACACAAATTGAAAATACGCAGAGAGGAACCCGCAATCGACGCAAAGGCCGCCACGGAGGCCGCCTGCAGTCCCTTGATTAAAACGTCGGCCCGGTCACTCGAGGTTAGGTCGTCGACTACATCTGAAAATAGCAGTTCGCCTAGCCATCAGAGGAAGTCAACAGATCCGGGCGTTTCAACTTACGCCACAAAACCGAACTCGCCTACTCGGGGGAGTGGGAGAGCCGCTTAGAGATTAGGGTGGCGTGGAGTATGCCGGACTTGTCCAAAGTGCCCGTGCAAATCACGCGGTCCCCATCTTTAACCTGACTGGCGTCGATATCGTTGATCTTCGAGTCGCCGTGATACTGACTGACCCATCGCGTCGAGTTGTCGTACATGACAGTCCTCTCTAGCGTCGTCGAACCCACCTTACGAACAGTCAGAGTAGACTTATCCTTATTGCTTCTAATAA
Organism: Candidatus Acidiferrales bacterium; assembly: GCA_963790355.1. Taxonomy (GTDB): domain Bacteria; phylum Acidobacteriota; class Terriglobia; order Acidiferrales; family UBA7541; genus Acidiferrum. Next base: position 924,044 of record CAWBOF010000004.1, on the reverse strand, counting down.
CATTACCTTCCCAGCGAACTTCTTTCGCCGGGGCAGGGGCTTCTTGCGCCGATACCGCCGTTGCCAGCGGGATGGCAACCACAGATGCGAACAGCAGAGCGAGTAGCTTTTTCATCGTGTTCTTCTCCTTATCACCGGATAACCGGGAAGATTTGCAGTTGAGCGGTGTAGTGTGCTTCAGTGATTCAGTACAGCACTTCGTTCTCCCCTTTTTCAGCGATCAGCTTCTGGAACCGCGCCACAATCTTGTCCCGTCGCGCCATCACCGCCTTCACTTCCTCCTTGTTGAGATAGTGCTTGGTTTTTTCTGTCAGCATATTCGCGTCCAGCCCCTTCAGTTTCTCCAACAACTGCCGGTCGCAGCCTACCAAGTCGTCGGGGTTCTTCAGTTCTGTGTTGAGGCGAAATGCGCGGGTGAAATCAATCCTCCAAATCTTCCAATTCTCACTGATTAGCACGTTCGTCAGGTTGGGATCGGAATCGGAAACCAATTGATCGAACACCCGAATCTTGTACATCTGATGGTTCCAGGCATTCGCATCCGGCGGCTCTAACTTCTGTTTGAGGCGATCCGCCTCATCCATCTTCACCGGCAACCACCAACTCAGCGAGCCGGTATTGCCTAGCCATTTGCGTTCCACATACACCGGCAGCATGTCGTCCATGCCAAGCAACTCAGCCAGCGCATAAGCCGCGATATTGTACTTGTAGGAGTCCACGAAGTTCAGTTCGGTGCTCTTGGTAAGTTGCGCTCTGATTTTGTGTTCATCAATAGGTTGGAAAGAGGCGTCGTGGGTAATAGTGCCGTCGGAGAGCGTAAGCCGTAAGGTGTGGGTGATCCCTTTCTTGGCCTCCTCACTGTGCACCACCTTGGCCGTGAGAAGGAACTGCTTAATCTGTTCCTTGGTTAGGGTTGACTCGTCCGCGGCAACCGCGAAGAATCGGTAAGTCAGACACACCAATGCTGCAAGGATCAACCCGCGCCACCGCGGATGAAATGAATTCATGGAAGATCCCCCCGTCGAGCGACCGAACTCTACTCCTTGCGGCCGCAATTGACAACCCAAAATAGCCGAAATGGTCGCGTAGCAGCGCGACCTTATATCAGGTGAATGTGTGTGGAGATCCAGCGTCCTGAGGGAGACTCTTCTCCCTGGTGTGGGGCCCGTTGCGCCCAATCGCTCCGAGTTGTCTCGACCCCTACTAAGACGGCTGCGGGACGGGCTGCACAGAACATGCGAGCTAACTAGGCAAGGGCTTCGCCCTTGATATCCGTGCGGAATAAAAACGAGAGGCGTCCAGTGGGTTATGCTCCAGGGATCTGACCCCTCTGGAGGACCCATGAACGCCTTCTACGAACACCATAAGGATAACATCCGTTTTGCGTATCGTTGTTTCGATCGTATCCTGCTTCATGCTGCGATCCAGCCCTTTCAGCAAGAACAGCGGGCGATCGGCTTTTTCTGGAGCTATCGGCAGATCTATCCAGTCAGTCGGCAGCTGTTGCGTGACATCGCCACTCAGTATCACAACTGGGTCAAGAATCGCTCTCTGCAATGGGGCGTACCCATTCAGGAAGATCCCCCAGGCCGGCGCGATGACTTCGTGGCCCGCTATTTCCGACGCGCCGACCCCGATCAGGTCGTGGCCATCATCAAAGCACGCGAGCCAGCCACCATCATGACCGCCATCGGGAAAGACGACCGTTGGCATCTGGAGTTGAAGCGCCGTTGGGTCGAGCAATACAACTTCTATGTCCAGGACCCCCGTTGGGGACAAATGTTTGTACGGGTTTGCCCCTACTTTCCCTTCTCCGCGCGGATCTGTCTCAATCAGCATTACTGGCTGGCCCTGCGCATGCAGGAGCAGGGCATCCGCTTTCAGCAGTGCGCGAACGCCTTCTTGCAATGTTGCGATCCGCAGGCCCTGCAGAAACTCGCTGATTCCCTCACCGCCCACGATCTGATCACTTGTGGGCAAAAGTGGTTGACCCACTTCACGCCCTTTTTCACTTCCGAGGAAAGAAAGCACGCCGGCGTTCAGCACCGGCTGTTCTTTGCCCAGGTGGAGACCTGCGACAATCTCATCTTCCGTCGTCGCGCCGCCGTCGATGCCCTCGAACAACGGCTCCTCGATGCCAATCGCACCATCGGTCAACCCAACAAACTTACCCTAATCTTCGGCCGCCGCATCACCCGTCGTCATGGCGACAAGCTTCAGACCGTGATCGAGGATCTGAACCTAGCCAACCCCGTGATCCGCAGTCACTACCGCAAGGGCTTCGTCAAACAGTACGTCCGTGATCGTTTCCTCCTCCGCACCGAAACGGCAACCAACAATATTTATACCGATTACGGCCTGGGCAAGGCGGTGGAGAATCTTCCCCCCTTGCGGAAGAAGCTAGACGGCATCATCGATCGCTATCTGGACGTGCAGCAAGATATTTTGGAAACCTTTGTGGATCGCGAACAACTTCGCCAACTCACCCAACCTACGCTTCTTCCCAACGGCAGACGCCTTCCGGGTCTGAAGCTCGATCAGCCCCGACAGTTGGCCCTCATGCACGCCTTGGTGCGCTTCTGCTACCTCGCGGCGGAAGGCACTTTCACCACCCGCGACTTATACCCACAAACCCTGCAGGCACTCCAGAAGACAGCGGAAGAATACAAACTGGCATCCTTGCGTTATGACCTTTGGAAGCTGCGCGCCAAAGGCTTGATCGAAAAGATCCCGCATGCCCGCCGTTACCGGCTCCTTCCCCACGGCTATCAAATCTGCCTGGTTTTCCTAAAACTCTACGAAAAAATCTATGCTCCCTTGACGGCCGGCATTCTGCAGCCCTTTGCCGCGGATCAGTCCATTCCCAAAGAAAAGATCACTGCTCTTGATTCTCGATATACTGCCGTCATTCAGGCCCTCGATGACCTCGTGGACGCAGTCGGACTCAAAGCTGCCTAACCCGTTCGGGGCCCTATAACGGAACTAACTCAAACACTTCATCAAACGTCCTCCAACGGGCCGGCCCCGACAAGGAAGCAGCCAAGTTGCGGCGTGGGATTCACAAGCACTGAGGTATGAGAGACATTCATCAATCAATCCAAATCGATAGGTATCAAGGATGTTCGCCAGACGGCAAGCATGTGTCGGGTCCAACAACGAACCTGCCTTCTTCACGTTAGCGTCAGAGAAACATTCGTCGTGAAGTAAGCCAAGTGGCGGTCGTCGAGCGCCTTTTCTGTGACGGTGCGAAGTCCCGTGAACTGGCCGAAGGTCTCAATTCGCTATTTTCTGGGGATGCCGAGGCGCAGGTAATCGTCGGATTTATTCAGCCAGTCTTCCCGGGGCGGGTTGAAGACGTCCAGATCCAGCGTGTCTTCGAGGGCCCAGGCTTCGTGCGGCATGTTGGATGGAATGCAGAGCACTTCACCGGCGCGCACGACAATTTCCTGGCCGTCGATGGCAAATTTCAGCGCGCCTTCGAGGATGTAGGTTACCTGCTCATTGTGGTGGTGGTGTTCCGGGACATGAGCTCCTTTTTTCAGGAACACACGCGCCAGCATCAGATTGTCGCCGACCACCATTTCCCGGCCGATCAGGTCGTTGAGCTTTTCGTGCTCGACGCTACTCCAGGGAATGTATTTACAAGCGGGTTTTGCGGTCATTTCTTCGCGTCTCCATAAAGCCGTGCGGCATTGTCGTGCAGATAATTTCGCGCGAGTTCGAGTGCTTTGCTTTCCGTGATCGCGCCTTCCTCCACGAGTTCTGCAAGCGCGGCCGCGAGCGCGGTGCGAGACGTGCGCGCGGCCAGCCAGAAACTTTCTTCCGAGCCCAGCGCTTCGTTGAACGGGAATGCGTCCGAGCCGTACATCATCTTATCGGGAAACAGCGTGAGCAATTGCTTCAGCACGTCCTTGAACTGCGAGGGATAGAGCATTTCGGACTGGAAGGAAGTGTCCAGGTAGACATTCTTCACCGCGGTAAGCAGCGCCGCTTCGCGTTCGTACGGCCAGCCGCCATGGAGCAGGACAAACGTGACGTTCTTATAGCGCGGATCGCGCAAAACGTTTTCAAGGTTGAGCACGTTGCCGCCCCGCAAGCTGAAATAATCGCCGATGCCGACGGCGGAGTGGAAATGCATGGGCAGGTGCAGCTTACCCGCCTGATCAACCATCACGCGGAAAATATGATCCTGGAATTCGCGATACTCATCCGCTGTAGGCACGCCGCCGGCGCGATATTTGTTATAGATGGTTTCGGCGCGTTCGCGGGGCGGATCAGAAAACTGCAGCGTGCGAAAATAAGCGGCTTCGAACTTGATGGCGACCCCGCCATGCTTCTGCTGATTGTCCGCCATGGTGCGGCGGACGAAGTCTTCGTAGCCGGCAAGATCGTCGGGTAATCGCTCGACGCCTTCCTGCTTTTTATAGCGGCTGAGCATTTTTTCCTGCAGCGGAATGTAGACCCCCATGTCCGGGGTGCTGGCGGTCTGCTGGGTGTTGTCGAACGGGAAGAAAAACGAATCGCCGAAAAATACCCAGTGGAACCGTTGGGGATCGAGATAAGGCGCCATCATGGCGCGATTCGCCAGGCAAATGTCCACGTTGAGCTTGTCGAGGATGGTGTCAAAGTACGCGACGCCGCCCGATTGCTCAGCCGCTTTCGCTTTGTCCGCGAGCCATTTCGCGTGCTGCGGCTCTAAGTCGTCGTAGGGATAGGCAAACAACGCTTTGGCAGCGGCGACGAATTCGGGATTGTCTTCGCGCAGCCGTAGCGTGGAGCTTAGGTCGGGGGGCGCGGCCATGGCGTCGACATCCGTGTCGTCCGCGAAGCCGGGGTGCGAGTGGTTGTCATACATCGGCATCGCGTCAATTTGCTTCAGCAAACGCTCGTAGGTCTGCCTGACGTCGCCTGAAGGATACGGCCGCGCTTGGCCGGCGGCAGAATACGCCATTCCGGCGGCCAAGATCACGCCAAGTCCCACACGCAGCACCTGATTCATAGCAACGATTCCCCCGAAACAAAATTAATTCGAAAGGTAGGTCAGCGAGGCACCATGGCGCGCCAGTGCATCGTGGCGCGCTCGATGCGATCCAGCGCTTCCTCGAGCAAGTTTGTGGCGCTGACGAGCGAAAAGCGCACGTAGTTCTTTCCTTCCGAGCCAAATGCAGCGCCAGCGATAGCCGCCACGCCCACTTCTTCCAGCAGGATTTTTTGTACTTCTTCCGCGGGCTTGCCGGTTTCTTCAATATTCACCCAGGCGTAAAACGCGCCGTCGGGGGACTGGCAACGGAATCCAGGAATTCTATTCAGCCTTTCGACGAAAACGTCGCGCCGGCGTCGGTATTCCTGCACCATGGCCGGGACTGCTTTCGTCGAATCTTCCAGCGCTTCGATAGCCGCGATTTGCGAAAATTCTGCCGTGCACGTGAAGGTGTTCAGCACCAGCAGGTCCATTGCATCGATCACATGCTTTTGCGCGACGGCGTAACCCAGGCGCCATCCGGTCATGGCAAACGATTTCGAGAATCCATCGATGATGACGGTGCGCTCGGCCATTCCGGGCAGCGCCCAAATGGACTTGTATTCACCGCGGAAGAGGATGCGGGCATAAATTTCGTCGGCGATCACCCACAAGTCGTGCTTTGTCGCAAGTTCAGCGATTCCTCCGAGCACCGCTTGGCTGAAGACTGTGCCGGTCGGATTGTTTGGTGAATTGAAAACAAGCACGCGGGTTTGCGATGTGATTTTCGCGGCAATCTCCGCTACGTCCGGTTGAAATTGGTTTTGCTCGCCGAGGGCGTAGGAAACGGCTTTGGCGCCGAGGCCGCGGGTCAGGGAAGGATAAATGGGGAAGCTGGGGTCGGGATAAAGCACTTCATCGCCCGCTTCGATCAACGCCATCATCGTCAGCGCGAGCGCCATTTTGCAGCCGGGTGCAACCAGGACTTGTTCGGTTTCGACTTCGAGCTTTCGTGTGCGCCGCAGGTATTCCGCGATGGCTGCGCGCAGTGACGGAATGCCCCGTGTGGCAACGTAGCGATCGTGGCCGTTGGCTACGGCCGCACGAAGGGCATCGACTACCGGAGCGGCGGGATGAAAGTCTGGTTCGCCGAGCTCCAGGTGGATGATGGAGCGGCCTTGTTTTTCCAGTTCCTTGGCGCGGGCGAAGACGGCGAGAGCGCCTTCGCCGGTCAGGAATGAAACGCGAGTTGCAATTTTTGCCATGAGTTCGAAATCATATCACTATGCTTCGAGAAATTTGGGAGCCGGCACGAAAGGGCGCCGCTGATCGTTTGTCGATCGGGCTCAGGAGAAAGCGGGAGCAGGGCTTCTGACTCCAGATTTTACGAAACGGCCCAACACCCTCGTAAATCGCGCATTTTCAAAGAGCAAAATGACCACCTTTGGCGCTGGCAGCTTCGGATACCTGGACCCGAGCATGCACCACCATGTAATGGCAAGCAGGGAAGTCGTTGTTCAAGTGCATGGAATGTCGCCATTACAGGTCAACTACATCAACCCCGACGACGACGCCAATAATAAGAAAAACCGAGTTCTAACTCTCTAACGGTGAATAGAATAGCGCAACCAGAATTGACAGCCGCCGGGCGGCTACGTCCTAACGCGGTTACCGGAGAAGTGGAGGGTAGTGTGCTGTCCCAGAAATTCATTTGTAACCTCTACGCTCTAAGTTGTGCAACATCAGCGCAATCACACCTGTGGCATTAGTCAGGTATTTACGGGACACCCACACTAGTTCAACTGCCACCTGCAGCAAAGAGTTTCGCTGCTTGATCGTTTAGCTCTGTTACACCCGCTTTTTTCCCGAGTTCCAGGAATTGCGCAGCGGTTGAAGTGGCAAACAAATGCATAGCCCTGGCGATGATCCCTGTCCACCCGGTCTGGTGGCTTGCGCCGAGTCCAACTCCGTTGTCACCGTGGAAGTATTCATAGAACAAGAGGTGGTCACGCCAGTATGGGTCCCGTTGGAATTTCTCGGTTTCCCCGTAGACAGGTCTCCTGCCATCCTTGTCACGGAGAAAAATGCTTGTCAGCCGACGCGAAAGTTCTTCCGCGACTTGGTACAAGTTCATCCTTTGGCCCGAGCCCGTGGGGCATTCGATATTGAAATTCTCGCCGTAGTAAATGTGGTACATCAGCAGTGCGCGGATGATGAGCCCGTTGACGGGCATCCATATTGGCCCTCGCCAGTTTGAGTTACCTCCGAACATTCCCGTATCGGACTCCGCTGGAAGATAGGACACGCTGTAATCTTGGCTCCCCGAACGAAATACATAGGGATGTTCTGCGTGAAAGCGGGACAGAGAGCGTATGCCGTACGGGCTCAGGAACTCCTTCTCGTCGAGCATCTTGGTGAGTACGCGGCGGAGTTTAGTTTCGTTCAAGACCGCGGTCATCGTCCGGCCTGAAAAACCGATCTTACCTGGGTCGTGGATGTACGCCGTCAGCTCAGGGCGCTCCGAAAGGAATCGCTGAAAGCGTTGCCCCATCTCCGGGTATTTTGTTATCAGTTCGCCCTCAAAAACGGTGACCGCACAAAGGGGAAGCAACCCTACCATGGAGCGCACTTTCAATCGCTGCGATGTGCCGTCCGGAAGCCGCAGAACGTCATAAAAGAAACCGTCTTCTTCGTCCCACATCCCCGTGTCATCGCCCGCATGCACCATCGCGGAAGCGATCCATAAGAAATGCTGTGCAAACTTGACACACATCTCTGCGTAAGCAGGTCGTTCGAGAGCCAATTGCACTGCAATGTCCAACATGTTTTGGCAGAAGAGCGCCATCCAGGCAGTACCGTCGGCCTGTTCCAGGTATCCACCCGTGGGCAAAGGGGCGCTGCGATCAAATACCCCGATATTGTCAAGCCCGAGGAAACCGCCCTCAAACGCGTTCTTACCCGTGCGATCCTTGCGATTCACCCACCAGGTGAAATTCAACAAAAGTTTCTGGAACGAGCGCTCCAGCCAGTCGATGTCGCCACGGCCGTGACGCACTTGCTCGAGCCGGTACGTAAAGATGGTGGACCAGGCGTGCACTGGCGGGTTAACGTCGCTGAAATTCCATTCGTAGGCCGGAAGCTGTCCATTTGGGTGTATGTAGCGTTCGTCGAGGATTAGGTCCAATTGTTGCTTGCCGAACTCTTCATCCACAAGCGATAGCGCGAGAATATGGAAGGCCAGGTCCCAGGCCGCGTACCACGGGTATTCCCATTTGTCCGGCATCGAAATGATGTCCGCGTTGTTCATGTGGTACCAGTGGTTGTTGCGCGGGGCGAGTTGCTTTGATTTGAAGGGGTCCACCCCATGCTCTTCAAGCCATCTGTTAACATCGAAGTTGTAGTACTGCTTCGACCACAGCATTCCGCCTAGTGCTTGGCGCATTACTTGGGCTGCATCTGCATCCAGCTTCGCGGGAATGACCGTGGCATAAAACTCGTCGGCCTCCTCAAGCCGGATTCTTACAACCGCGTCGAAATCCGCTCCGAACGGACTTTTCTTTGCCGCAGAGGACGAAGAATTTAAGTCGCTGGGAGCAGTGTCGCTCAGCCGCAGACGTATCACTGCACACTGACCGGATTGAACCGTCATTCGATAATGTGGCGAGACCTTTGTTCCTTTCCCCTGTGGATTTACCGCCGCAGACTCTCCGTGCACGACACATTTGTCGATCCCGTCTTTTGCGTACAGCGTTTGATTCGGGGTGCCGAAGAGGCGCTCGTTATTCGTTTCGTTCTCAGTGAAGAGAAGCGGGACGCCCCCCTCGCAGTAGAGGAATCTGTGCCCCAATCCCGGATGGGACGCGGAGACAACACTCGCACCCTCCACATTCGGTATCCTCACCAGGATGGGCCTGACACTTTCCTTTGACCATGACCATGTATTGCGGAACCAAAGAGTGGGAAGGACGTGCAATGACGCTGGCTCCGGGCCACGATTCCACGCAGCGATTTTGATAAGAATGTCTTCAGGAGACTGTTTCGCGTATTCGACAAAGACATCAAAATATCGGTCCTCTTCAAAGATTCCCGTATCCAGAAGTTCGTACTCGAAATCACGGCGCGCGCGTTTTTGATTCGTGGCTACCAAATTGTCGTACGGAAATTTTCCCTGCGGATACTTGTAGAGGTACTTCATGTACGAATGCGTCGGAGTGCTGTCGAGGTAGAAGTAATACTCCTTCACGTCCTCCCCGTGATTACCCTCACTATTTGTCAGTCCGAATAACCGTTCTTTAAGAATGGGATCCTTGCCATTCCATAGCGACAGTGCAAAGCAAAGATTTTGACAATCATCGGAGATCCCGGCCAGTCCGTCCTCACCCCACCGGTAGGCTCGCGAACGAGCCTGATCATGACTGAAATAGTCCCATGCGTTGCCGTCCTTACTGTAATCCTCCCGCACGGTTCCCCATTGCCGTTCGCTCAGATAGGGTCCCCATTTTCTCCAGGCTGCACCCTCATGCGCCTGTTCCAACCGTCGGCTTTCTTTGGTCACACAGCACCTCTTGCACCGGGGATTTTATCTTGACGGGTCGTAAACCAACATCAAAATATCCCAAGTCCTATGGTATAACGCGCTAACCGCCGAACTGGGTAACGGGACGGACTCAGGCGCATTGGGTGGATGCGAGGCAGCACATCAACTTTACCACCCGCTACTCGATTCGAGGCTGCCCGTCTGCCAGTTCCGTCACTCGGCACGTTTTCGACGATTGCCTCTAGTGATCTACGCAGGCTTTCGCTTCCTGTGCAGCTCGCCTATTACACATGATTGCCAGTGCCGATTTGTACTGGCCCATGGCAAGAAAGAATCTAGCGGCCTCGCGCTTCTCACATTCGCCCGCAATCCACACGGCATCCGCCGAAGCGCCCATTCCTTGTGCGGTGCAGGAAACCGCAGGCGCCATCTCAATCGGAGTCATAGATTTCAATGCAGTTTCTGGTTTGTTTTGCTTCCTTTTCTTGATTCGTCATTGCCGGTATCAATTCCCGATAACCCTGCTCAACCCAGGCGTCAGGAAAACGGTTGCGCAACTCGTTGACGAGGTGGTCTGTTTGTTTCGGTGTTCGGCCCAGCTTGTCTCGAAGCGTACGGACTGCTTCTTCGATGATTTCGTCCGTCCACCTCGCCAAAAAGAGCCGCCGCTCAAACAGCCTCAAGAGAGTGTCACGAACCGCGGCTTGGACTAGCACACAAGCATCCACCATCGCCGGAAAGTCGGAAATCATCTATTCCTCGGGCGGGATGAATTTGTCATAATCGCACAGTTCTTCGGATTGCCGAGCGATACGAACAATTGAGTCGCGACGCGCCTGTTCCCGTTACCTTTTGTAGTCGAGCAAATCCTTTAACAAGACACGCCGGTGCGTCCCGGTATGGTGAAACGGAAGCTTGTGAGCTTCACACTCACGCACGAAGAATTGCCTTGAAACCCCAAGAAGATCGGCTGCCGCTTGTGTGCTCAGTTCCTTTGTCAGTGGCAAGACGGCAATTGCCTTGCCCTCTTGCATTATTTCGACAACGCGCACCAAGATCAGGTGTACCGATGCAGGCAAATCGGTTCTTGTCCCATCTGGGCCGATCAGTGCTGCTATGCCTTCTTGTAGGAGGGTCCGATACAACCTGTGGGCTTGTTCAATTTCTTGTTCGTTGCGCGGTGCGACTTGAAATTCGGCGGCAGTTACCATAAGCCCCCCTGCGCTTAGTAGCGTGACCTTAATAATCGCTACAAACGCAACTAAGGTATTTTCAGATACCGCGACCGGGGCTTGTCACTAATAGTCGCTATAAACGCAACTACTTTGTAAGATATTAAATACACGCGACTTACTAGAAACGCTCGCGCTCCTCTAACACCTCGACAACAGATTGACCGATGCTCGAGCGAACTATCGCGAATTGATCCGGTCACGAGGTCGCGTCATTCCCATTTGCTCCAATACGCATTAGCTCCTCCTACTTTGCGCGTTTATCGAATGAATCGACTCAAAGACATTCGAACTGCGGTCGTAGGAAGGCAGTTGCCACGGACCGCGGTCTTGCCATCCGTACCGCGAATCGAGCCCCAAGCCAAAATTAGGTCACAACATTGAAGAAATGAACAACCGGGGAAAGCGAGGCAGCTTTAAATGCCAGCTCGCGAGACGCCCAGGAGCTGCCGTTGACCCATTTTTCTTTAACGCAACCCGCGGACATGCGCTATCGTCTAAGTGGCAGGGTCCCGCGCACCTTGAGGTGCCCCATGAAATCAGTGTCCTTGGTTTCCATTTTTCTTTTTATCGCTTCTCTTTCCGGTTTGGCGACACGACCTGCACTGGCCGATTCGAGCCATGCCCGTATTGTGCGGTTGAGTCTCGTCCAAGGCGACGTGCGCTTTACCCACGAATTTCATAAAGACTCGATGGACGATTCCAAGGCTGTTTGGGAAATTGCGCCGATGAATCTGCCGATTCGCGAGGGATATGCGATCGGGACGGATGCGAATGGCCGGGCAGAAGTAGAATTTGAGAATGGCGCCATGGCGTTCCTGAGCGCCAACACGGTGATTGAGTTTTACGATTTGTCGCTCGACGACGGCGCGCGCATCACCCGGCTGATCCTGCGGCAGGGTAGCGCGATTTTCTATGTACATCCGGCAGAGAACGATTACTTCAGCGTGACCGGAGGCGATTTCAGCGTGGAAGCAAACGGACGCACGCGCTTCCGCCTGGACAATTATGACGACGGCAGCAACGTGAGCGTGGAGTTGGGCAAGATCAACGTACTGCGTAACAAAACCTCCAAGATTCTGGAGAAGGGCCAATCCTATTCCGTCAACATCAATAACGGCGGGGCACCGCTGGTGGCGCGTTCTGGCGAGTACGACGATTTCGATAAGTGGGTTTCCGGGCGGATCGACAGCGTTGCGACAGCGACCACCTACACGAGCCAGTATGTCAATTCGCCGGATTACACTTCGGGCTTCGCCGATTTGTACAATTACGGGTCCTTTTACAACGTCGCGGGTTATGGTTATGGCTGGCAGCCTTACGGCGCAGGCTTCGGTTGGAATCCGTTCGGATTCGGCGATTGGTATTTCGATACGTTCTACGGCTGGAATTTTATCGGTTCCGCGCCCTGGGGCTGGTTGCCGTATCACTACGGCGGTTGGATTTTCAGTCCTGCCTACGGATGGTTGTGGACACCGACGGGCTTTGGCAGCGGCGCACCGCTGTCGTATCACCCGATAACCGCGGTTTGGGTGCGCAATGGCACAACCACGGGCTTGGTGCCGCTGAATCCCGCTGATGTGCACGGCAAGACGCCGATCAATGTGGCGCAGGGGATTTACACCGTGCGCGGAAACACCCTTGAGGCAACGCCCGTGACGGCAGCCGCGGGAGAAAAGTGGTCGGTGGTGAAGAATCCGCCGCGCGGCACTCTTTCGGCCGCTTCTCTCGAGCGGGCGACGCAGCCAGTGCGCGTGTCTCGCACAATTCTGTCGGGGAATTCCGGCAGCCGGGCGGTCACCTTGAGCCGCGATTCGTCGATCGTCTATGACGCGACACAGCACCGCTTTGTGAACGGCAACAGCGCGCCGAAAGCGGTGACGGAGGAAGCGAAGGAACCAGGGGTGGGTGGGGGAACGATAGCAAAAGGCTCTGATGCTCGCGTGCCGGGCGGGAACGCAAGTGCGCCCACGGTTGCGCATGGCTCGACCATGCCGTCACGTCCACACATTTCGCCACCTTCGCCACCGAGTTACGGGAATTCGTCTCACGCTTCTTCGAATAGCGCGGTTTGGAGTGGGGGCGCGGCCAATCCGGGAACCTCCACGAATTCCTCTCCTGCAACTACAGCTGCCCCCAGCGGGCATTCCGGTGGCGGGCATCACTAACATTCTGGCATCCATGGAACCAGAACGGCTCGCGACGGTGGCGAGCCGTTTCTTTTTCTGGAGTGTAAAAGAAGCAGGAGTTGTTGCGCAGGCTTATCCGAAGATCATTCCTGCGTAGCCGACGACTTCCTGCCGGTTTCCGCTGGTGTCGGCCGAGGTTTGATAGCGCACCAGTTCCGCCTTCGTCACGCCGAGATGATTCATCGCCGTGAGCATCACAATCGCCGGCCCGAGGCCGCACATGGAAATCTCTTCGTTGCGGCAAACCTCGAATAGCGCCTTGGGGTCGAGATTCAACAGGCAATCGATGGCTTTCCCGTCTTTGCGCCGAGTGGTTTCGTCGTCTTCGTAGTGATTCATATCGGAGGAGGTGACGATCAAAATATCTTCGGATAATTCATCAAATGTTCGCGCAATGCCCTCGCCTGTTTCACACAGATCGTCATAGCGCAGGGTGCCAATCGCTATGGGAACAAACGAAAAGCCTCGATCGAGCAGCTGTAAGAAGGGCAGCTCTACTTCGAGCGAATGTTCGCGGCTGTGGGCCACAGCATCTTCGCGCAGCGCGGGGCATCGAGCCCGCAAACGCGCCGCCAGCGGTGCTTCGACGGGCACGTCGCCCAGTGGCGTTCGCCATGCGCCTTCGGAAAGAATCGCCAGCGCTTCTCCTCGTGGATAGTGCCGCACGCCGAGCAGCAGAATTTTCGGAGGCAAAACGATTCTCGCGAACACCGCTCCGGCCACCGCGCCCGAATACATGTAGCCCGCGTGAGGCACCAAGCACGCTCGCACCTTTAGCCTCTCCTGCGTTTTTCTTTCTTTTGTGTATTCTTCGACCAGCGCGGAAAGTTCTTGCGGATTGCCGGGATAAAACTGACCGGCTACGGCGGGAAGGCGCAACATAGCTCCCTCCGGATCTAGAGGGGTCGCGAAGGTTTACCTTTGATTTTTACAGCAGTGTGCGACGAGGGATCGTAGTACACGGTGATCTTGTCGCCATACTGGTAGCCGCCCTGGTCCACGATTTTTTGCATTTGCGCGGAGACCGCTTGATTGAGCGGAAAGGTCTGAATGCCCATGTCGTTGCCCTTGGCATGCACCGTAACCTGCGCGATATTCGCGTGAACGATGTAGCCTTCGAACTTCTCGAGACCTGCGGGCACTTTTGGCTTCGGCGCCAAGGTCTTCACGACGATCGGCGCCACGGCGTTAGCGACGATCGGTTCTATTTCACTGATGATGACCGGCACCAGGATGGGGTCCTGCGCCGCGGCACGAGAAGCTGCTACGGTGCCCCCCACCGTCATCCCCAGCGCGCAAACCGCCGCGATCGTAAAAAGCTTTTTCATTCGATGTCGTCCGTGGCGATTCGCAATGACTTCAGGAAACGCACGTCCTGCGGAGTCATTGTAAGTCGCGATGGCTGCCTCTTGTCCGATTCCTGGTCGAGCGATTCCTGGTCCACCTGGATTCGCAGAGATTCCAGAAAGCGGCGGTCCTGCGTGGTCATTTTTGGCATCTCACTTCCATCCCTTCTAGCCAGGCCGATCGTAGCGTCCAGCTTCAGCACAATGTCATAGCCATGCGCGCGCACCCCGGCGATCGCACCGGTAATACGTTCAGACTCCGACACGGTGTCATTGATGGCATGCCCAAGCTCGCGCAGAAGGTTCTTGAGGTGATCGTCGAGTTGCAAGGCCGGTTCCCCCAGTACCACTAAGCCTGATTTTAGGCCTACGCTTTATTTGATACAAGCTGACCTTTTGCCGTTGTCTTCAATCTATTCACAGCCCCTAACCCCCTGTCCGTTCGGACGGGAGTGCTGTTCGCGGCAATGGTTCTGCTGCGTTAAGATTCCTTTATGTCCATGGCCGTCCATCCTCCTGGCGTGCCGGAACCGCGCGGATTCAAGCGGCTTTGGCGCGTGTTGAAACAGCTTTTCTACGAAGCTGTGGGCGCGATTTTTGCGATTCTGGCCTTTGCGTGGCTAAATTCCGCCTTTCGGGCGTGGACCCGAGACGTGGCCTACTGGCTGATCGCAATTTCCCTCGCGGTGTCTTTGCTGTTCATCTTTTTCGCGATCAGTTCCTTTCGCCGCGCGCGTTCGCTTTAGACTCATTCCTACCGCAGTGAGTTTGCGAAGTGTATCGGCGTTATTCCTCGCTCTCCCTTCGGGATCGCTGTACGTTTTTCGGTTCTCCTACGCCTGCTCGACCGACATGCTCCGTATTCTGCTCTAAAGCACAGCTTACACTTTGGCGGCTCTGTAGTATTCTGGCCGCGAGCACAAGTTCATGAAGCTGATCCTTGCCTCTGCGTCGCCGAGACGCGCGCAAATTCTGCGCGATGCCGGCATTTCGTTTTCCGTGCTTTCCTCCGCGGTGGACGAAACTCCCTACGCCGGCGAAACGCCGCAACAGATGGTCGAGCGCCTGGCGAACGCCAAAGCGGAGTTAGTCTCAGCGCGCGCCGTTGGACCCGCGATTCTGATTGCGGCGGACACGGTTGTGGTTGTCGACGGGCACGTGCTTGGCAAGCCGCGTTCTACCGACGATGCGCGCCGCATGCTTCAGCTTTTTTCCGGGCGCACGCACTCGGTCGTCACTGGCGTGTCTCTGATCCGCTTGCCGGAAATGGACCGGCGGCAGTTTGTCGAAACCACCCTGGTTACCTTTGCCCCGCTGACAAGCGATGAAATTTCCCGCTATCTGGCCACGGAAGAGCCCTTCGATAAGGCCGGAGCCTATGCGATTCAGGGCCATGCGGGGCGCTATATTCCGCGGATTGAGGGCTGTTATTTCAACGTGGTCGGTCTTCCGCTGGCGCGGCTGGTGAGCACGCTCGAGGAGCTTGGCTGGTCCGCGGAACAAGAATCGTGACGACGGCGGCATCGGCGCCGCGTACCTAAACAAAAAGCGCCCCGGCCGATTGTCTGAACTTCTCTGATTTTTGCGTTACTTGCTGCCTTGCGTCTTGGCATTATGCTTCTTGTTATAAATGTTCTTTGATGCGCCGTTCTGTTCCTTGTTGACCTGCTGCTTTTCGCCTGGCGTCAGCTTTCCGCCGTTCGCCGAGCGATCTGCCTTCACTTGTTGGTTGATATTCTTCTGCTGATTTTCGAGCTTGGAGGTTTCCCCGGCAGTAAGCTGGCCGCTCTTGATACCTTGCGCGATGCGATCCTGCTGGTTCTCGCGGCGCTGTCCCACCTGATTGTTGCCGTAGTGCGCGGTATTGGCGTTGTGCTTGTCATTGTAGATCTGACTCGAAAGATGGTTCTGCTGCTGGTTCACTTGCTGCTTTTCCGCTGCAGTAAGTTTGCCGCCGTTGGCGGCACGGTCCGCGCGCGTTTCGCCGTTGATGGCCGCTTCCTTTGTTTCGAGGTTTGCGGTTTCGCCGGCCGTTAATTGGCCGCTCTTCACTCCGTTGGCGATGCGGTCCTGCTGATTTTCCTTGCGCTGGGCAACTTCGCCCGGCTTCGCCGTGGTGCTTGACGGAGTGCCGGAGCTCGGCGTAGAAGAAGAACCACTCGATGACGAATCTTGTGCTAAGGCCACTGAACCCAGTAACAGCACCGCTGCGGGCAGTATCGTCCACTTCGAGATTTTGCAGCTCATGACCTGTCTCCTTTTTTCTTTCTGAACCTGTTCCCGGGGTTACCTGTAATACCCAAGTCTCGGCAAATAGTTGCGCGCGCTCAACTGGACGCAGGAACAGTTGTGCCGAAGCGTTGACGGACGGAGATAACCCTTTGGGCACAATGCGGAGGTCCCAGAAAATTGGAAAATATACAGGTGGCGCAACACAAGAAAGCTCGAGCGCTGTTGCCCAATCACTTGACTGGAATTTGCCTGCGAGGAGTTGTGGCTTACGCCGTCGTGGCGCTGACTTCGACCGAATGTGCGCTTTCGCCGTAGGGACCGACAGCGGCGACGACGTAATAATACGTGCCGCTCGCCAATCCTTCGTCGGAGTAGCTGACGGCGGCAGTCGAAGCGATCAGTGCGTAGGGTCCGCCGCTGGTTCCCGAGCGCTTCACGTTATAGTTGCTGGCGCCGGTACTGGGATTCCAGTTGATGGAAACCTGGCCGTGTCCCGGCTTCGCCGTGACTCCGGCGGGTGCTGCGACCGCCGTTTGCTGAGCAGGCGCGGGTGCCGTTGCGGTTGCGGTGCCGCCAGCGATGCCGTCCTTGAAACTGCGGATGCCTTCGCCCAAACCCTTCATAACTTCCGGGATGCGCCGGCCGCCAAAGAAAATCAGAACGATCGCCAGTACTACAAGCCAGTGAAATACGCTAAATTCACCCATACAAATCTCCGCTCCGTTTTCGATTATCCGGCTGCCCGGCAACTTGGGGCAATTTCTCGCGGTTTTCGACCGGAATCGATGTTGTTCAGTCCACTAGGATAACACGCTCATCGCCGATGCGCCGCGTCAACCGTTGGCGATCCAGGTACTCGAGCAAGGGGATGGCGTATTTGCGACTGATGCCCGCCAGGTCCTTGAATGTAGGTACGCCGATGCGTTCGCCTTTGGATTTCTTGTAATTTTGCAGCAGGGCGGGAAGAAGCGCGAGCGCATGGCGATGAAAAATGAGCTCCGGGGAGATGCGGACGAGCACTTTGTCCCGCAGCAGAATTTGCAGAATTTTTTCCGCGCGGCTATTTTCGATGGCCAATTGGGCCAGGACTTCTTTTACCGATGGCACCGCTAATCCTGCCTTGGCGAAGGCCTGCTCGATCTGCTGTTTCGCGCGGGCTTCTTCCGGGGTCAACGTGATTTCGGTTCCGACTTTTTTTACCAGTTCGCCGTCGAAGGCTACTTTGTTTTGTTTGGCCAATTCCTCAAGCGCGGCACGAAATGTTTCCGTACGCACGCGGCGGGCGGCGGATGCTCGCAGTTCTTCGCGCGGGATGCCGGGTAACAGTGGATTTTCCCGGTGGAATCGTTCGACGCGCGCGAGCAGTTTTTTTCGCGTGTCCTCGAACATCGTCTCGGCGATGAGCAGCAGCGGCTCTGCGCTTACTGCGCGGATCATTCCCGACTTTGCGAGGCTTTCCGCAGTCGCTTGTACCTCGGACTCCATCCATCCGGTTCGCGCGATTGTCAGTTCCATTCCGATGCCGAGGATGTTGCGGTCGACCATGGCGCGCAAGATATCCTGGTGCGAGCTGCGATCCAGTGTTCCGAGGAACTGTATGCGGCCGGAATCTTTACGCGTGGGGCGCTTGGCCAGCGGGTCCAGGACTTGGCCCCCGCCAACTGTGTTTACCGGAGAAAATTGGCGGACGATAAAGCGGTCGCCGCGCACCACCACAACTTCGTCTGCGAGACGGAGTTGCGCCCAAGCCGCTCCGCCGGGAAGCAATTCGGGTTCTACGAGCAGCAAAACTTCCGCGATGGTTTCCGCGGTGCCAACGTGAAAATGGACTTTCGCGCGATGTTTCAGCGTGGGCGCGCCCGGCAGCAATTCGAGGCGTACATCGATGCGGCGTGTTTTGGCAAAGCGTCCCGGCGCAGCGATGACCATTCCGCGCCGGACGGCTGTGTGTTCGATGCCGGAAAGATTCACAGCCGTGCGCTGTCCGACCTCGGCGCGTTCGACGGTTTTTCCGCCCGTTTGTATGCCGCGAACACGCAAAAGCTTTTTCTCTGGCAACAGCTCGACTTCATCGCCGGTAGCAATGTGACCGGAGATGAGCGTCCCGGTCACGACCGTGCCAAAACCTTTCACCGCAAAAGAGCGATCGATGGGCAGCCGGAAATAGCGATTTGTCTGTTTGTCCGCGATGGTGCGGGCCTGGTCTTCGAGCGCCTTCGTCAACTCGGCCAGACCTGCACCGCTTTTCGCGCTTACCGCTACAATCGGCGCGCCCGCCAGGAACGACCCTCTCACAAACTCTTCCAGTTCCATGCGGACTAATTCCTGAGTGTCGTTGTCGACGAGATCGGTTTTGGTAAGCGCGATTACCCCGCGGTCGACTCCGAGCAATCGACAAATATCGAAATGTTCGCGCGTTTGGGGTTTGATGGCTTCGTCGGCGGCTACCACCAGCAGGACCAGATCGATTCCGGAAGTGCCGGCAAGCATATTTTTGACGAAGCGCTCGTGACCCGGCACATCGACGAAGCCAAACCGCACGCCGCCTGTTTCGAGAAACGCGAAGCCCAGATCAATCGTGATGCCCCTCCGTTTTTCTTCCTCCAAGCGATCGGGATGCGTTCCCGTCAACGCTTCGATCAACGTGGATTTCCCGTGATCGATGTGTCCGGCGGTTCCGACAATGATGCTTTTGGTCATGGGAGACGACTGGGAACGGTCAAGAGCCATGTCCCGCTATCCAGGAGATTCGTGGAATGAATATTTGTCGCTTCGCTCAAGGAGTTTCCCACAGCCAGAAGTGTTTGTGAAACGTTCAGCCCTTGGCGGAGGCGATTTCGTCGACAAGTTCTTGCGCGGCGACGCGGGGATCGGCTGCGCACAGGATGGGGCGTCCAACGACGATGAAATCGGCGCCCGCTTTGATCGCTGCGCGCGGCGTTGCCGTCCGCGACTGGTCATCTTTCTTGCCTACGCTCAAATCCTTGGGACGAACACCGGGCGTAACAATCAAAAAATCCCGGCCGCAGGCTTTGCGAATGGCTTTGGCTTCCTGTACCGAAGCGACCACGCCGTCCACACCTGCCTTTTGCGCCAGTTTCGCGAGCTTCACCACACGCGCTTTCGGCGCACCGCCAATGCCGACTTCTCGCATGGTTTTTTGATCCATGCTGGTCAGGATGGTCACAGCCAGCAGCCGCGTGCGGTCCGCGCCCATCGGCACTCCTGCGCTTACGGCCTGTGTTGCCGCGCGCATCATGGCAGTGCCACCGAGCGCGTGCACGTTGACGAGTTGCACGCCAGGCATGGCCGCAGAGGCGAGCACGGCGCCCGCCACCGTGTTTGGTATGTCGTGAAATTTCAAGTCCAGGAAGATGCCCGTACCCAGTTGCGCTACCTGCCGCACCGCTTCCGGCCCGGCGCTCGAAAAGAGCTGGCTGCCGATTTTGAACATGCCGACGACATCGGCCACTTGCTGGGCGAACTTCACCGCGGTTGTTAATGAATCAAAGTCGAGGGCTACGATCAGGCTGCTGCGTGGATGAGCGTCGAAGGTCAAG
The DNA here is from genome assembly GCA_963790355.1 of Candidatus Acidiferrales bacterium. Taxonomy (GTDB): domain Bacteria; phylum Acidobacteriota; class Terriglobia; order Acidiferrales; family UBA7541; genus Acidiferrum. The sequence goes on along the minus strand of CAWBOF010000004.1, from coordinate 903,988 downwards.
GTTCGGGCGTGCCCGAAATGTCTTAGTTTGGCTCAGCATCAGCGCGGGCGTGCCTCGGCGGCACTTCCAGGAGTTCCAGCCGCACCTCGGTCACTCCCGAACTGATCAGTCCAATCTTCCGGGCTACGCGATAGGATACATCAATTTCGCGCCCTTCTTGATAGGGACCGCGATCATTGATGCGCGCAACCTCAAATTTGCCGTTTCTGGGGTTCACGATACGTACCCAGGAACCAAATGGCAGGTTGGGGTGGGCCGCGGTGAGGCTTTCGGAGTTGAATCGCTCACCGTTTGCGGTCACTTTGCCGTCAAACTCGGGTCCATACCAGCTGGCGTTGCCAACCCAAACCTTGATCGGCTTTACAGGGGTGCTCAGGTGAGCGACTAGGGGGGCTTCTATTCCCGGTGCGATCAGGAACATGAGGGGAACCCAACGAATGGCCGCCCAAATCATGAAGAGTGGTCGTCGCATGGTGTGTTCTTTTCGCTACGAAATACCAACAAAGTGTAGCACTAGTACCGCATTATGTCAATCGTTTTCAGCCCGGAAGCGTTCTCGTACCTCTCTGAAAGATAATGCCTTAACTGCTTTGAGCGCGTTGGCCAGCTGTCCGGCGATGTTTTCACTGGCCTTAGGGTCAGCAAAGTTCGCCGTTCCGACCTGTACCGCCGACGCTCCAACCGTCATATATTGAAGCACGTCTTCCGCCGTTTCCACCCCTCCCAAGGCCACGACGGGGATTTTTATCGACTTCGAGACCTGCCAAACCAGGCGCAGGGTGATGGGTTTTATGGCTGGTCCGGATAAGCCTCCTGTGACATTTCCCAATACCGATCGCCCGGCGCTAACATCAATGGCCATAGCGGGATACGTGTTCGCAACCGTGAGCGCGTCAGCTCCTGAATCCTCGGCAGCGCGGGCAATTTGGACTATATCTGTAACCAAAGGACTTAGCTTTACCCATAACGGTCGCCGTGCTGCCGCCTTGCGAGCTGCGCTAACGACTTCCCTTACCAAATTGGGATCGCCTCCAAACTGCATCCCTCCCCTTTTTACGTTGGGGCAGGAAATATTGAGCTCATAGGCGGAAATTCCTTCAGCATCTTCGAGCCGCCGGATGACCTCAATGTACTCATCCAAACAGTATCCGAAGACGTTCACTATCCGGTGAGTGTTGTATTTTAGCAACAGAGGCAGCTTCTCTTCAACGAACGCGTCGACGCCGATATTCTCGAGGCCGATGGCGTTGAGCATCCCCGAAGCGGTTTCATGAAGGCGTGGGGCCGGGGCGCCTTCGAGTGGCTCTCTGGAGATACCTTTGGTGACGATGCCGCCCAGGCGGTTCAAGTCGACGATATGGGCGAACTCGACGCCATAGCCGAAGGTTCCGCCCGCGGCGATGATCGGATTGGCAAAGCGAAGAGCGCCCACCTGGACGGTGAGGTCGACTTGATTGAAATTGGAATCCATGCGACTCGAAGGACTCACGTTAGCTCCCGAGGATACCACGTGGCCCGGTTCTGCCGGTAAGCCGGCCTATTTGCGTGCGGTCGTCTGTAAAGCTTCGCTGAGCACGCGGCCATCGTGCGTGGCCAATGTTACCCCGGTCAATGCGCCAAGCGTCGGGGCGATATCGGCGGGCGTAGCGGCATTGAAATACTCGCCAGGCTGAATGCCGAAACCCATCAGCAGGAGGGGCACACGCTGATCGTAGTAATACGGAGTGCCATGGCCGGCACCGGTTTGCTTGGTTCCGCTGGGCGAGCCGTCCATAAGCCAGTAGGGTTGCTGCAGAATGTACATGTCTCCACTGCGGGCGGCGAAATAGCTGAGCTCCGCCGCGGTTCGGGTTTGCGAAACAGTTTTGAACCCGCCGCCCAATTCCCCCGCTTGAAATACTTCCGCCACCCCGGGTGTCGAGAGTACCGCGTCGAGCAAGGCTTTCATGGCGGCAGGATCGTGGCGCAATTGGCCGTAGAGTCCCTGCGCGAAGTAAATCTCATTCCCAGCGATTTTGGCGATCGGCTGCCTGGCCAGATTAAATGGCCCCAATGCTTTTTCGAGGCGGACCTGAAGATCCGGCAAGCTCAGCACGCCGGCATCGACTCCGGTCTGCCGCATATCGGCGGGCACCGGCGCTACGCCGTGATCGGCGGTGAGCACCACGACATAATTGCCGCGGCCAACTTTTTGGTCCAGGTGGGTGAATAACTCCGCCAAGTCCTTGTCCAGCCGCACGAGCATGTCCTGGATTTCCCAGCTGCGCGGTCCAAAAGTATGCCCTACGTAGTCGGTAGAGGAATAGCTGATCCCCAGATAATCCGTCGCCGCTTTTCCGAGTCCCAGCGAATCGACCGCGGTTTCAGCGAGCTTGGTCAGGTAGGTATCGGCAAACGGGCTGGTCGACCACTGTTGATAGAAACTTTCCTCCGGGGCGCTGCTTCCTTCTTTTCCGCGCAGAGCAAAAGGGAAGCGCGCTCCCCACCCGGTCACACTTGCCGCTCCTAAGGCGTCTTCGGCATACCAATATTGGCTTTTCGGCAAAGAGAGCGACCACGTTTTGCCATAATCCGCGGCCACCGGATGTTCGTTCACGTATTGCTCGATAAACGGCATGGTTGCGTAAGGGGTTGAGGTCACCCATGCGCCGGTGCTCGTGTCGAACCAGGTTGCGGCGTCGGCTTTATGGCCAGCCATGGTGATCGCCGCGCGGGCTTTCAACGAAAACGTGACTACGCGGGTGCCCGCTGGGTTTTGAAATCTTAGTTCCTCCGCGAAGGAGGGCAGTAACATGCGCCACGCCGAGTCTCCGCCCTTGGTCGTGCCCCCTGCATATGCCGTGTTCTTTACGTTGGGGTCGCTGGTGCAGGTGACCATTTTTTGCGCGTCGCGGTCCCACCAGGAATTTGCAACCATGCCGTGGTTCATGGGGAATGCGCCGGTCGAGATCGTGGAATGGCCCACGCAGGTTTGCGTAGAGGCGTAGGGATACGCGGCTGTGCGGAACCAGGCGCCTTCGTCGACCAGTCGTTTCAGGCCGCCGGTCCACTGGCCACGGAATTTATCGACGTAATCGGCACGCATCTGGTCAACGACGATGACGACGATCAACTTGGGGCGGGAGGCGCGGAGGGTGGTTTTCGTCGGTGTTGTGGCAGGTGTGGACTTCGGTGTTTGTGTCCAGCCTGGCACCGCAAACAGCAGTGCCACCGCGATTGCCGTTATGAATTTGTTCCGTACGCTCGGCTGCGAGCTTCTGCCGGACATTGGTCTCCAGATTCTTACGAAGTTTAGCATGGCGAGGGTTGAGGTGCCGGGACGTCGGTGACCTCGGTCCCCGCACTCCATAGGGTTTGCCAGAGTTGTGTTAGCATTTACGCCGGCATGCGAATCATTGAGAAAAGTCAGCTGATGTCTGCGGCAGAGATTGACCGGACGCTGCAGCGGCTTGCGCATCAAATCGTCGAAAAGAGCGGAGGCACGCGGAATCTGGCGTTGATCGGGATCCGGCGTCGCGGCGTTCCCCTGGCCGAACGGATAGCGCGTGCTATGCGCGGCATCGATGGAGTGGAAGTGCCCGTGGGCACGCTCGATATCACGCTGTATCGCGACGATCTTTCGAAGGTTGCTCCGCAGGCGGTGCTGCAGTCGTCGCACATCGCGTTTGCCGTCGACGCCATGGATTTGGTGCTGGTCGACGACGTTCTCTACACCGGGCGCACGATCCGGGCCGCGATGAATGGACTGTTCGACCTTGGCCGGCCAAAACGCATTTCTCTCTGCGTGCTGATCGACCGCGGTCACCGCGAAATGCCCATCGAAGCGCAATACACTGGGCGCACCGTGCAGACGAGCGACACGGAAATTATCGAAGTGCGGTTGCAGGAAATCGATAACGAAGAGCGCGTGGTGCTCGTCGATCGCGTGGATTCCTGATTGTTTCCTCTACAGCTTGCGCGGGCTGCGCGAAACTTTTGCGTCCCGGCGATTCTCCGCGTAAAATGAAGTTCGATCCGGTGCGCGGCCATTCTCGTCGTCCCGAGCCGCGCCTCAGCTTCTTACGAGAATAAAGTTGAACTACCGCTTTCGTGATTTACTCGCGATCGAACCTCTCAGTGCAGACGAAATCACATTTTTTCTCGACCAGTCCAAACCCTTTCAGGAAATTCAACGCAACCCACTGAAGAAGCTGGCCACGCTGCGCGGCAAAACCGTGGCCCTGGCGTTCTTTGAAAACTCCACGCGCACGCGCCTGAGCTTTGGCACCGCCGCTTCGCGACTGGGCGCCGATACTATGAATCTGCAGGCGGAAGCTTCCAGCCTGAAAAAAGGGGAAACCCTGCTGGACACCGCGAACAATTTGAACGCCATGAAGCCGGATTGCTTCGTGATGCGGCACTCCTCTTCGGGAGCCGCCGATTTTGTGGCGCGCCACCTGGAAATTCCGGTGGTGAATGCGGGAGACGGCACGCACGAGCATCCGTCGCAGGGGCTGCTGGACGCGCTGACCATTCGCGATCGCAAAGGCTCGCTCGATAATCTGAATGTGACGATTCTTGGCGATATTTCGCATTCCCGGGTGGCGCGTTCGAACATTCACCTGCTCGGCAAATTCGGCTGCCGTTTCACGCTATGTGGCCCAGCGATGTGGGTTCCCCGCGAACTGGAGCATATCGGACCGCCGGGCACGCCGATCCGCTGCGTCTATCGCGTGGAAGAAGCGCTCGAAGATGCCGACGTCATCATCGTGCTACGCGTTCAGACCGAGCGCCTGCATGAGCCCTCGCTCTCGCAGAACGATTACATCCTGCTCTACCAGCTCAATGCCGAGCGCATGAAACTCGCCAAGCCAGACGCGCTGATTCTTCATCCTGGTCCCATCAATCGCGGCACGGAAATTACGCCCGATGTTGCCGATGGCCCGCGCTCGGCGGTGCTCGAGCAGGTCACCAATGGCGTGTCCGTGCGTATGGCCATTCTGTATCTGCTGATGACCGGCGCGACCGAGGGTACGCATCCTGCGCTAGAAGGAAAGCAGGCATCTTGAGTGAGGGAATCTGCCCATGCTTCTGATTAAAAATGGCCGCGTAGTTGATCCCGCGTCGACGAGCGATGCTCGGCGAGACATTTTGCTGGACGACGAACGCATAGCGGAAATCGCCGCACCTGGAAAAATCGCGCATGGCGACAGCGCGCAAGTTCTCGACGCTTCCGGCCTGGTCGTAGCGCCCGGCTTCATTGATATGCATGCGCACTTGCGCGAGCCGGGGCAGGAAAATTCGGAAACCATCGAGACGGGATCGCACGCGGCCGCACGCGGTGGTTTCACGGCGATTTGCTGCATGCCGAACACCAAGCCCGTAAACGACAACGCTTCCATCACGCGCTTCATCGTCGATCGCGCCAAAGCGTTTGGCCATGTTCGCGTGTGGCCGATCGGCGCCGCCAGCGTTGGGAGTAAAGGTGAAGCGATCGCGGATATCGCAGCCATGCGCGACGCAGGGATTGTTGCGGTTTCTGACGACGGCAAACCCATCGCCACCGCAAAGCTCGCGCGGCAGATTATGGATTATTGCCGCTCGCTCGATCTGCCGGTGATCGAGCACGCCGAAGATGTTTCGCTTGCCGACGGCGCGGTGATGCGCGAAGGTATCGCCTCGACGCGGCTGGGCCTTCCCGGCATGCCCGCCGCCGCTGAATCCGTATGCGTCGCGCGAGACGTGCAGGTCGCAGAACTCACCGGCGCGCGGCTGCACATCGCACATCTCTCCGCCAAGTCCTCGTTGGCCCAGGTGCGCTTTGCCAAGCAGAACGGCCTGCGCGTAACATGCGAAGTGACCCCCCACCATTTCACGCTCGTCGATGAAGACGTGACTTACGACTCGCGCTTCAAGATGAATCCGCCGCTGGCCGCGCGCGAAGATCGCGAAGCGTTGCTCGAAGGCCTGGCCGACGGCACCGTGGATGCCATTGCCAGCGACCACGCGCCCCACGAGCCGGCGATCAAGGATGTGGAGTTTGACAAAGCCCCTTTTGGCATCCTGGGATTTGAAACCGCGATTGGTTTGGCTCTCGAGCAGCTTGTTCACTCTGGCCGTATTTCGTTGATGCGCATGGTCGAGCTTTTCACCACGGGTCCTGCGCGGGTTTTAGGCAAAGAGCGAAAACTGGCGATCGGCGAACCTTCCGATATCACCGTGTTTTCGCTTGACCGTCCGTGGACCTATAACGTAAAGGAATCCGCCAGTAAATCCCGCAACTCGCCCTTCGACGGCCATACGTTCAAGGGCGGGCCCGTCGCCACAATTGTTGGCGGCAAAATCGTTTACCAGCACTAGCGTGGGTCTTCGATATCGTTTGGCGGGCCTTGCAGCTGCGTTTTGCGGAAGAGGCTTTGTCCGTAAAAGCGCCAGCCAGCCGTCGCACTCCCAGGAAACCGGTTATTCCATTTCGCCAATATCCATCTGGCGGCATGCAAAAATTCAGCGCGGGCCGGCGGGTTAAACTGGGCTTAAGGATTACCATGCGCTCCTTATCTCCGACCAGACTCCTGTTGTGTCTGCTGACGGTGCTCGTTTGCGCCTCGGCTGTGCCGCCCGAGACCGAGCAAATTCTGAATTTCCATAGCGATATTACGCTCGAGGAGGACTCTTCTCTCCAGATCACCGAAACCATCACGGTCTTCGTCACGGGCAACCAGGTCCATCATGGAATTTATCGTGAGCTGCCCACGCGTTATCGCGATCGGTTCAACAACCGCTATGTGGTGGGCTTTCAGATGCTTTCCGCCACCCGCGATTCCAGGAATGAAACGTTTCGCGTCGAGGATTATGGCAACGGCAAGCGCATTTACCTGGGTGATCCAAACGCGGTTGTGCCGCGTGGGCGCCACGTCTACACCATTTCTTATACGACCAACCGGCAACTCGGCTTCTTCAAGGATCACGACGAGCTTTACTGGAACGCCACCGGCAACGGCTGGATCTTCCCGATCCGGCAGGCTTCGGCGACCGTGCATCTGCCCGCCGGCATTCCCGCGGATAAGGTGAAGCTTTCCGGGTACACCGGGGTCCAGAATTCGCGGCAGGCGCAGCTGACGGCAACGGCCACCGGAGATTCAACGTTTCAGTTTGATACGAATCGTTCACTCGGGCCGCGGGAGGGTTTGAGCATCCTCATGATATGGCCGAAAGGATTTTTTGCGGAGCCCACCTTTGCGGAGAAAACGGAATTTTTCTTCCGCGACAATCGCGACGCGCTGTATCTGGCCACCGGCTTCCTGGTGCTGGTGCTCTATTATCTGATTGCGTGGTCCGCCGTCGGCCGCGATCCGGTGCGCGGCGTCATCATGCCTCTCTACGAGCCTCCGCAGAACCTCTCTCCTGCCGGGATGCGCTACCTGTTGCGCATGGGCTTCGACAACAAAACGTTTGCGGCTGCCATTCTCGATATGGCCGTGCGCGGTTATCTCACGATCAAGGATCAGGCAGGCTCTTACACTCTTTATGTCACCGGCAAACCCAACATTTCTCTGTCGGCCGACGAGAGCCAACTTGCGGCGGTGCTCTTCCAAGGGCGCAATGAAATCTGGCTGCACCAGGAGAATCACCAAACCATCCAGTTCGCAATGAAAGCGCTGAAGAAATGGCTGGCAAGCACGGAGCAGAAAACTTATTTCGTCACAAATTCGAAATACATGATTCCTCCCGTGATTCTTTCCGCCGTCATCGTGATTTCTTACCTGGTGATCCAGGGCATGCCTCAGGTCGTGGCGGGCGCGTTCCTGAGTATCTGGCTGACCGGCTGGACGCTTGGCGTGGCAGGACTGGTCTTCACCGTTTTCAGCACCTGGCGCGGCATACTCCACCCTCACACCACGACCCTCGCCGAAGTTTCTGGTATCGGCAAGGCACTGTTCCTGACCGCCTTTCTGCTTCCATTCCTGCTTGGCGAAGTGATGGGCTTCTGGTTTCTGTTGAAGATGACCTCGCTGGCGCTGGTTCTATTCGTCTTTTTCGCCGGCGGAATGCATGTTCTGTTTCTATATCTGATGAAGGCGCCGACTTTCGCCGGAAGACGGCTGATGGACCAGGTGGAAGGCTTCAAGATGTTTCTCGGCGCGGTTGACGGCGATCGCCTGAATCGAGCTTTTCCTCCGCAGCAGACGCCTGCCGTGTTCGAGAAATTTCTTCCCTATGCTTTGGCCTTGGATGTGGAGCAGGATTGGGCAGAAAAGTTTTCCGGGCTGCTGGCCGGAGCGAGCGGCGCGCCGGCCCAGGCAGGTTCGGGCGAGCGGTATTCCCCTTCGTTTTATTCTGGCGCGACTCTGGGGAGCTTCAGCGGAGCGAGCTTCGCCTCTTCGTTTGGCAGTTCGCTCGCGTCGGCGATTTCTTCGTCGGCCACGTCTCCAGGGTCCGGAGGCGGAGGAGGAAGCGGAGGATCGGGAGGAGGTGGTGGTGGAGGTGGCGGTGGAGGCTGGTGATTTGCCGGATGTCTCTATCGCGCTGCGATTCTTTGCACGCGAAAAGGATCACCGCGCGGCCAGCTGACTTTGCTTTTTGTCTTACAGTACGGGCAAACCGCGATGCGTCGAACTTCTTTCCCGAGACCTGTGCAACCGACAACGCGCATGCCCCGTTGACATTTTCTGAAACGGAAAATTTTCTGCAACGGTCCTCCTTGCTGGACCTGTCGAGCGCGGAGGTCCCCTCCTAGACCTGTATTTCTATTACCAATTAGTTTAGATGGCGGACCGGGAAACTATACCACTGTTGTCAAGGTTCGATCTCCATGGAGTCAAACGACGGCACTTTGCCACGAATATCCGCCAGTGCGTCATGCAGGGCGTCAAAGATGCGCGTGGGCCCGATGACTTCGGTCAAGTGATGGCGATCGAGATCGGGTCTTAGGTCGGATTGCACGTGAGCAAAGACCACAGCGGTTCGTTGCAAGCGAAGATCCTCGACCACTTGGCGCACCACACGCGCAGCGGTGAAATCTACATTGGTGATCGCCCCCGCGTCGACCACCACCCAGTGCATAGGCGGAGCCGCGGTGGTGGCCAGCATGCGTACTTCCTCGGAAAAATGGTTCGCATTGGCATAGAAGAGCGGCGCGCCAAAACGATAAATCACCAGTCCGGGTTCCGTGGTTGCTCCCGGCACGACGGGTTTCATGCGCCAGATTCCGTCGCGCCCCTGCTCAAGGACCGCCGTGTGCGGGCGGTAGCTGTGATGCACAATGCGAAACAGAGACAAGGCCATGGCAAGAACGATGCCCTGTTCCACGCCAACAAACACCACAACCAGCGCCGTGGTTGTTGCCAGCGCGAATTCTCCCGGGCTCTCTCGACGTATGGCCTCTAAAGCGCGCAGGTCGATCAACCGCACCGCGATGGTGAAGACGACCGCGCCGAGTACGCATTCTGGAAGAAACTGAAGTGGGCGCGTCAGGAAGAGCAAAACCAACGCCACGACTGCCGCGGTCGAGATATGCGTGATCTGGTTTGTGCCGCCCGAGCTTTCGACCATCCCAGTTTGCGTGGGGCTGCCGTTGACCACAAACGTTCCGCTGAAGGCCGCCGCGGTGTTGGCAGCCGCAAGACCTATCAGGTCCGCGTTTTCCTCATCCTCCTGGTGATGCCGCGTGGCGTAAGCGCGCGCGGTTGCCGCACTTTGCGCAACGATCATGACGAAGCAGGAGAGCGCCACGGGCAACAGAACTTCTACGTCTTTCCAATCGACATCAGGAAGGCCGAAGTGTGGCAAGCCACCGGGCACCGCACCAAGAAGTTTTACGCCACGGTCGCCCCAGTCGAACGCTGCGCTTGCCGCTATTGCTCCGGCAACGGCAAACAGTGGCGTGGGGAATTTCGGCGCGAGCCGGCAAAGAATGAGAATACTGGCTACCACGGCAAACGAGATTCCGAGCGTAAGAGGCGCGACCTGACCGAGCGAACGCATAACTTCAAGAAATTGCGCCGGAGTGCGGCGGCTGTGTATTTCGAGGCCGAGCATGCCTCCCGACACCGCGATGGCCACCTGAAAACCTACTCCCGTGAGGAATCCGACGAGCACAGTTTGCGAGAGAAAATCGGCCAGAAAGCCGAGCTTCAACATACGCGCGACGACGAGAAGTATGCCTGTTAGTAGCGCGACGAGTCCCGCGAGGGCTACGTAACGTTCGCTGCCCGGCGGCGCCATACCTGAAAGGCCACCGGCGAGGATGGCTGCCGTCGCCGAATCGGCCGCTACCACGAGGTAGCGCGACGAACCGAACGTAGCGAACGCAACGAGCGGAACGAGAAGCGTGTATAAACCGGTGATGACCGGAGTGCCCGCAATTTTCGTGTAGCCGAGCGATTGCGGGATGTTCATCGCCGCCAGCGTGACTCCCGCCAGTAGATTTTTTGGAACCTCTGACCAGCGGAACGGCCGTATGCCCTGGAATAGGGGAAGGCGGCTTAAGGCATTCGGCTGGCCGGCCGGATTTTTGGGCATGAAAAGCGTTCCCCCGGAACTCACAGCGACGGACTACGCCCAGGCGATTTGAAAATGTTTACTTGCGTTCGGGAAAGCCGCGCCCGGTCTGACGAGAGAGTAGCAACAGTCGGCAGCGGGCTCAATACTGGACCTCAACTTTTGTTGGCGGTGGCTTAGTGCGCGGCGGGCTCCGCGGCGGGATGCAATCCATGTTGCGGAACTTCGTGGATGCCGCGCGGGCAAAGGTTCGATGCTCATCCGCGATAAAAATGATCGAGCGGCAAGCAGGCCCTTGCCGGCCGGATAGCTCTTCTCGATGGCCTTCGTGACGTAGGCCTTTGCCAGCATTGCCGCTTCGACCAGCGGCCGCGACCGGCAGCCATTTGCGCCGTCAATGGCCGCTGCAAACGTGCAGCCGGTGCCGTGCAGTGTTCTTCGAGCCTTACGCTTATCGCCGCCGAGCGGTGCAAGTCTCTTGCCGTCGAAGACCACGTCGGTGGCCCGCTCCATGTGGCCGCCCTTTACGATCACGGCCTGCGCGCCCATCTCCACCGAGCTTGCGCGCCGCCGCTTCCATGTCCGCGACATCCTTGATGGTTATCCCGGTCAGAATTTCCGCTTCCGGCACGTTCGGAGTGATCACGGTGGCGCGCTTCAGCAGCTCCGTCGTGATGTACTTCATGCCCGCCGCGATCCAGCAATTCCGCACCGCTCGAAGATTTCATCACCGGATCGTGCACGACATGCGCGAATTTGTGCGCGTCCAGAAATTCCGCCACCACCGCGGCGTTTCCGCGGTTGCCCAGCATTCCGATCTTCACCGCCGCGATTCCGAATCCTTTGCCAGCACTTCCAGCTGCGCGCGCAGCGTCGCGCTGGGAGTGTTCTGAACGTCTTCCACGCCCTGCGTGTTTTGCACGGTGAGCGCCGTGATCGCCGCCACGCCGTAGCATCCGTGCGCCGCAAACGTTTTCAGATCCGCCGCGATTCCCGCGCCGCAGCTCGGATCGAATCCCGCGATCGGTCAGCAGAATCGGAGGGGTTGCGTTGGTATGATTGTTGTGATTGCTCATAATTCTTGCTTCGTGCGCGTTCGAACTCGGGTCTCGTGATCGAATAATCTCTCCAGCCGGCCGCGGCAGATACAAAGCGCGATGTGCCGTACCAAGTGAAAATTGCCGGTGACGCCCCGCGAACGGAACGTACCGGCACTTGCGAATGTACGCGCACTTTTTCTCTTCAAGATTCGCAAGAAAAAATTTGCCGCTCGCATGCGAACAGCCTGCCGCAGTGAGGACGGTCAAGAATCAAGGATTCACCCGAGCCGGGTGAAGTTGTTTTACGGGAACAGACCGCGGACCAGCGTCGCTTCGGCCACGCGGCCTACGGCGAGAATCATTGCGCCGGCGCGAGGCGGAACGTGATGTTTGCGCATGGTCTCGACCATTTCGTGGAACGCGCGCACCATGATTTTCTGCAGGCGCGCGTTCACTTCTTCCGACGTCCCACATGCAGCCCTTCCTGGTTCTGCACCCATTCGAAGTAGCTGACGGTGACGCCGCCGGCGTTGGCCAGAATGTCCGGCAGCACCGTGATTCCGCGGCGCGCCAGAATTTCGTCGGCGTGCGGCGTGGTCGGCCCGTTGGCCGCTTCCGCCACGATGCGCGCCTTCACGGATTCCGCGTTTTGCAGCGTGATGACGTTTTCGAGCGCCGCCGGAATGAGGATGTCGCACTTCATGGCCAGCAGCTCATCGTTGCGAAATGCGCGAAGCGCCCGGCATGCCCACAACCGTCCCGGAGCGTTCCTTGTAGCGAATGGCCTTGATCGGATCGATGCCGCGCGAGTTCGTGACGCCGCCGCGCGTGTCGCTGAGGGCAATGATCTTGGCTTTCTTCTCCGCGAACAACCGCGCCGCAGTTGCGCCGGCATTGCCGAAGCCCTGAACTGCGACCGTGGCGCCCGCGCAGCGAAATCTTCTTCAACCTTGCAGGCTTCTTCGACGACGTAAACCAACCCGCGCGCCGTGGCTTCGCTGCGTCCCACCGAGCCGCCGATCGAGATTCGGCTTGCCGGTGACCACGCCGTGCACCGAATGGCCCGACCGTCATGGAGTAGGTGTCCATGATCCACGCCATGGTCTGCGCGTCGGTGTAAACGTCCGGCGCGGGAATATCCTGGTCGGCCCAATCATCGGCAGAATCTCGCTGGCATAACGCCGCGTCATGCGCTCCAGTTCGGCTCTTGGACATGCGCTTCGGGTCGCAGATCACGCCGCCCTTGGCGCCGCCAAACGGCACATTCACGATCGCCGTCTTCCACGTCATCCAGGCGGCCAGCGCTTTGACTTCGTCGAGCGTGACGTTGGGATGAAAGCGGATGCCGCCCTTGCCCGGCCCGCGGGCAATGTTGTGCTGCACGCGGAAACCGGTGAGCACCTTCACCTGCCCGTTGTCCATCTTCGTCGGGATCGACACTTCCAGGACGCGCTTGGGCGTCCGCAGAATTTGCCGCAAGCCGGGATCGAGCTTCAGAAACTCCGCGGCCATATCAAATTGAATCTGCGCGATGCGGAACGGATTCAGATCCTCCCGCGGCGCGATGCGCGGAACCATCGGGGGCATTTATGTGCGCTGGGACTGTGGGTTTGCGACCGTGGCCATGGGCTTCGGTCCTTTCCTTTACGCGGCAGTCACTCGAATTCTGTCGAATCGAGTCCTGACATTCACTTCTTGTCAGCAGCTGCAACAGCGTCGAGCTCGCTATGCCGCTGGCGGAAATCTTTCTCCGTTCCGTGCCAGCGAATTTCGTCCCGGCACGCGACGGAGCAGAAGTGCAACGTCTCTCCGCCCTCGCGCAACGGCATCGCGAGCACCTCCGCCACGTGCATCCCGCAGACCGGGTCGCGCACCAGTCGTCTGCGCCATCCCCGCGCTTCCGGCTGCCGGCGACGTCCACGTCTGGCCTTCGGTGCGCCGCGTCGCCGCGCAACATCCAGTTGCCAACGATCTTTCGCAGCAATGGCGACACTCCAGGACACTATCAACAGCCAGAACAGATATCGCATCATGCGGAAGAAATTCATCGATCATCCTTGACGTCTCTTCCGCGGCAAGCCATCTGAACCGCCCAACCTCGTAGCCCTGGCCGAAGAAGCGCGTTGAGCCGAGTGTATGCAAGGGCAAAAGGGTGAGTCAAACGAAAAGGCGTAAATTCAATAGGTTGCGCGGCGTAAGAGCGACTCTCGGCTCGGGACCGGCTGATGCCCCGGTAAATGGCTCTAATCTGATACATGTACAAATGGCTCAGATTACTGCTTCGGGCCAGACGCTAACACTTCTCAGTGCTCACAGCGCCGGAATCCGGTCGATGCCCATATATGGACGCAAAAGCTTCGGGATCAGGATCGATCCGTCCGCCTGCTGATAATTCTCGACGATCGCGATCCACGTGCGCCCCACGGCCAAGCCCGAACCGTTCAAGCGTGTGCACGAAATTCGCTCTTGCCGCCGCCCTTCGGCTTGAAGCGAATGCCCGCGCGCCGCGCCTGGAACGCTTCGCAATTCGAGCACGAAGAAATTTCGCGGAACTCGTTGCTCGAGGGCAGCCACACTTCGAGGTCGTAGGTCTTTGCGGAGGCGAATCCCATGTCGCCCGAGCACAGCAGCACCACGCGGTAGTGCAAGCCAAGTTTTTGCAGAATCGTTTCCGCATTCCGCACCAGGGCCTCGTGCTCCTCGTAGCTTTTCTCGGGATGCGTGAACTTGAACAGCTCCACCTTCTGAAACTGGTGCTGGCGCAGGATTCCCCGCGTATCTTTCCCTGCCGCGCCCGCTTCGGAGCGGAAGCAGGATGTCCAGGCCGTCACGTGGATGGGCAAGCTGGTCTTCGGTCAGTGTGTCATCGCGGTAGAGATTGTGCAGCTCCACCTCCGACGTCGGCGTCAGCCAAAAATCCGTGTCCTGCAGCCTGAAAAGATCGGCGGCGAACTTCGGCAGTTGCCCCGCACCCATCAGCGAGGCGGTGTTCACCAGGAATGGCGGCAGAATCTCCGTATAGCCGTGCTCGCGGGTATGCACATCCAGAAAGAAATTCGCCAGAGCCCGCTCCAGGCGCGCTCCCCAGCCCTTATACACCGCGAAACGCGCGCCGGTCGATCCTTCGCCGCTGCTTCGAGATCCAGAATCCCCGCCCTTTCACCCACTTCCCAATGCGGCTTCGGCGCGAAATCAAACTTCGGCGGCGCGCCCCATCGCCGCACCTCCTGCGTTTTCCTCCGCGCCTTTGCCCTAACGGCACGCTCGCTGTGCGGGATGTTCGGAATCGTCAGCAAAAACTCGCGCTGCGTCGCGTCCAGCTGCGCTGATTCGTTCGTCGACCTGCTTGATTCTCTCCGACACCTGCTTCATTTCCGCGATCAGCGCGTCGGCGTTTTCTTTTGCTTTCTTCAGCCGCGCGATTTCGTCGCTGGCTTTGTTGCGCTGCGCTTTTAGCTCTCGTTTGCGCGGATCAGCTCGCGCCGTTCCTTGTCGAGCGCGCGGAAACCATCCAGATCGAGCGTGGTGCTGCGCTTTTTCGCCATTTCGGCGAACTCATCCAAATGCTCTCGGAAATAATTCAAATCATGCATGGTCCTAAGAGCATAGCGTAGGAAAGTGGGGAGTGGCCAGTGATGCATGACCTGCGACTGCGCCGGCCTATTTCTCGCTGTTCGTGCAGGCATTCCCTTTGGTACAGGTACGGAAGTGCCAGTGCGGAGTACTCCCCGAATTGAACCTTGCAGCCTAGTGACGCAAACCGGGGTGTCCGGCAGAATCGTTTACGTGATCGGGAGTTCGGTTCGGTATCGGGAGTGGCGGAATGATCCTAACGATCTTGCTCCTGTGCGTTGTTCTTCTGCTGGCGAGCGCAGTCGAACAACCTGCCACCCCTGAAAAAAATTGATCTTCCGATAGTAGTCCCTCCATCCCCCACGCCCGAGCGGCCGGAACCCCCACCGGCCGCTCACTTTTTTTGCGCAGACCACAAACCGCAAGAAGCAAGCAGGGACGACAGCGGGAACTTAATCACAATCAGGTGGGAAGTTAAGACGGGAGAAATAAAAAAGGGGGCCGGTGCAAGCCCCCTATATTGATCTGACCCCCCAATAACCGGAATCTCAGTCGAGGTTGAGTTCCGGCCACCCCGGGAAGCCAAAGTCATGAATTGTTGCCTATGAATGCACGCCGTTTGCCAAGTGCGTGCAGTAACCGGGCTACCCACCTATGTTAGTGATAAAAATGAATTTAGCTGATTCAAAAGCTGACGGATCGAACAAAGGCTCGCAAGAATCTACAAAATCCCACAGACTCTTGCAGGTTTCCTACAGTCTTTGGAACTCGGATCTCTCGAATGCCATGGCGAGCGGGATTTCTCGTGCGCCACAATATCGTTATTTTCGCTCAGGCACCTATCGCGCCGCGGAGTGCGTCGGCGATTGACTTCGAAAATCGATCTACGTCCATCTGATGCTCTGCTTCGACCATTACCCGCGCCAGCGGCTCGGTCCCCGAATAACGCAGGACCACCCGTCCATTGTCACCTAGGGTCGTCTGCGCGTCTGCCAGCGCCTGCGCGACGGCTGGCAACGATTCCAAGGGCGGTTTGGACTTCACCTTTACGTTGACGATCACCTGCGGATAATCTTTCAGCCCTTCCACCAATGGCTCCAGCGAACCTTTCATGGAAACCAGCGACGCGAGCTTCACCGCCGTGAGCAAGCCGTCTCCCGCTGGGCTGTCGTCGAGGAAAATGATATGACCCGACTGTTCGCCGCCCAGGTTGTTATCCGACTTCAGCATTTCTTCGAGCACATAGCGGTCACCGACGGCCGCGCGAGCCAGCGACATGCCATCTTTCGCCAGTGCCCGCTCCAGGCCAAGGTTCGACATGGACGTCGCCACCACCCGCTCTTGCCTCAAAGCGTTCTGGGATTTCAGATAGCGCGCCACCGCCAGCAGCACTCCGTCGCCGTTCACGATTTTCCCGCCGCCGCTGACAAACAACGCGCGATCGGCGTCGCCGTCAAACGCAACTCCCAACTGCGCCTCTTCCTGCTTCACGCGCGCTTGCAACCCCTCGAGGTGCAGCGAACCGCAGCCGGCATTGATGTTGCGGCCGTCCGGCGTGACGCCCATAGCGACAACGTCCGCACCTAAGGACCGGAACAGCTCCGGCCCCAACTGATAGGCAGCTCCATTCGCGCAATCCAGAACCATGCGGTAGCCAGAAAGCCTGGCACCGTCAAGTACATGGCTCCTCAGGAATTCCAGATATTCCATGTGCAGCGCATGATTCGCTACAAGTGCCGGACGTTCAACAGGCACGGGCTGGCTCCGCAAGCGAAAAATATCGGCCTCGATCTTTTCTTCTTCCACATCGGGAAACTTCATGCCCGCGTGCGAGAAAAGTTTCACGCCATTATCGTGGTAGGGATTGTGCGAGGCGGAAATCACGACACCGGCCTGGTAGTCATTCTGGCGAACGAGGCAGGCGACTCCGGGGGTGGTAATTACCCCGGCAAATTCGGCGGTGGCGCCCGCCTTCTCGAGCCCCGCCGCGAGCAGTGCGGCAATGTGCGGACCAGATTCACGCGTGTCCATTCCGACGAGGACGTGCGCGGCGCCGTGCTCTTTTTTCAGGAATTCGCCGAGCCCGCGGCCTGTGGCGTAAAGCGTGGCGTCGTCGAGAGGCGCAGTTCCAGGGACTCCACGGATTCCGTCTGTACCGAACAGTTCTTTGGCCATAGTTTCGAACAGGTCAGTGGAGCGCGCGACCTTCGAGGCAGTCTAACACAGCATCCCTCGAAGCTTCGCGCGCGCAGGTCGTCGCGTGGGTTTTGCTTCGGGTATCGTTCGCGCCTGCATATCCATTTATTAAACGTGCGTGACAGGCCGCGCGCTTTTCTCCCGGCGGGCCTTGGATATGCTACCGTGTTCGGTAAGAGGGGTGTCGCTTGTCCACCACGGAAACACCGCCAGCAGGGCTGCGCATTTCGGCTACGTCGACCAGCTTGCGCATCCTGGCGGGCGCGGTTCTGCTCCTGTTTTTCTATTATGCCGCCGGGGTGGTGATCACCTTGTTGCTGTCGGTTCTGCTCGCTTATTTTCTCGATCCCGCGGTGGAACTTCTGGAACGCGTGCGGATTCCCCGGACGATTGGCGCGTTAATCATGGTTTTGCTGTTGATCGCGGCGATTGGAGCCATGGGTTACGGTTTATGGGTACGCAGTTCGGACTTTGCCGCCAATTGGCCGAAGTACCGCGACATTCTTCGCGAGGCGAGTGGCGCGGTGCAAGGCAAGATCAGCGGCATCGAAGGAAGCGTCAACGATCTGACGGCTCCAACCGGCGGTAAACCTGCGACCCCGCCTTCCGATACAAGCAGCACCGTGCACAATCTGTTTCTGCGCGGCATCGGTTCGCTGTACGCACTGATTCTCGAAGGCACGTTCGTGCCTTTTCTGGTGTTCTTTATGCTTGCGGGAAAGCGCGAAGCCTGGCATTCGACCTTGCAGCTTTTCCCCATTTCGCGCCGGACTCAAGTGAAAGAAACGCTGGACGATTTGCGCAACGTGCTTCGAGATTATCTGATTGGCATGTCCGTGGTTACCCTGGTGGTGATCGCGTGCAGCAGCATTTTCTTCCTCGCCATGGGCTTCGACTATCCGGTTTTGGCTGGCATTGCCTCTGGCCTGTTCAACATGGTTCCCTACATTGGCGCAGTGCTCGCGTGGATTCCGGGCTTCTTCCTGGCCGTCTTGAAATGGAAAGCGGTCAGCCATTTCGGCGTCATCGCGCTTGTGCTTACCGGCATTCACGTAGTGGCGCAGAACCTGATCGCGCCGCAACTGGTTGGCCGCCAGGTGCAGTTGAACGCCGTGGCTATCACCATTTCCTTGCTCTTCTGGGGCTGGGTGTGGGGAGGCATGGGCCTGATCCTCGGCATTCCTATCACTGCGGCTCTCCGGGTCATCTGCGATCACACAGAAGACTGGAAGCCCGTGGCACGCTGGCTTAGCGCCTGATCGCTGCATTTTTTCAAACTGGAGGACGACATTCCCGTGAGTACCATTCGCCCGATTGCTGCGCGTCTGCTCTTGCTCCTGGCGTTTGCCCTTTTTCTGGCGTGCCATCCCTGCTGGGCTTGGGGATGCAAAGGCCACCAAACTGTTGCGCTCATCGCGGAAAAGCAGCTCACGCCCGAGGCACGACAGTTTGTGGAGAAACTGTTGTCGGAAAATCCGGCCGATCCGCAGCTCAAACGATATTGCGGGAATACCACGCGCGATTTGATGGCGGACGCCTCTACCTGGGCCGACGACGTCCGTGGCACCTTGAAGAATGGTCCGTGGCATTACATCGACATTCCGCGTGGCTCGGCCCACGGTCCATGGGCGGAATTCTGCGGCAGCAACGGTTGTGTGATCGAAGCCATCAACGATCAACTTGCCATTCTGAAGGACAAGAATGCCGATGCGCGCCTGCGCGCCGATGCTTTACGCTACGTCATCCATTTCATCGGCGATCTCCACATGCCTCTGCACGCCACCACGAATAACGATGAAGGCGGCAACTGCGTGCCGGTGCATTATTTACGCCGCAATCCGCAGGTGAACAATGGTTACTTCACGCCAAATCTTCACGCGCTGTGGGACACCGCGATTCTGGAGCGGGATATGGAGGGCGCGGAACCTCCCGAGTATGCGGGATTCCTGGCGCAATTGTTTTCGGCAGAGATTCCGAAGTGGCAGGCCGCGGGAATTCACGTTGATGCGTGGGCTTGGGAAAGCCACAATCTCGCGGAAACGGTGGTCTATGGCGATCTCACTCCTAAGGTTCCCGTGGAAGTTCCGGCAGCTGTCGGTTCCTGCACGGATGCCAATCACATCGGCGAACGCATGATGCACCTGAATTTGTTCGCGGGCGAGAACTACCAGGAAGCCGCCGCTCCTGTCGTCGAACAGCAGATCGCCCGTGCAGGGGTGCGCCTGGCTATGATCCTCAACGAAGCTGTCGCGCAGAGCGGGTCCTCCGGCCCTGCGGCTTATCTGCTCGATCGCCGAGCGCCGCTGTTGCAGTAAAATGTTGCGATCGGCCGGGGGCACCATGAACAACGAAGCAATCCTACTCGCACTTCTCGATGAAGCGTACGCAAAGAAAACCTGGCACGGCCCGAACCTTCGGCAAGCGCTCAAAGGCGTGTCTGCAAAGCAGGCGGCGTGGCGCCCCTCTCCCGCCCGCCACAACATTTGGGAAGAAGTGCTGCACGCTGCCTACTGGAAGTATGCGGTGCGCCGCAAGCTCGAGCGGGGCAAACGCGGCTCTTTTATTTTGAAGGGCAGTAATTTCTTTGCGCGGCCGGAAAAGGGAAAAGCCAGCGAAGCCGATTGGCGCGCCGACCGCGCCATCCTCGAAAACGAACACCGCGCACTCGTTCAGGCCATCGGCAAGATCCTCAAATCATCGGGCGCCAAAAAGCATGTCCGCATGCTGTACGGCGTCGCCTTCCACGACGTCTATCACGCCGGCCAGATCCGCTTGCTGCGGCGGCTGCAGGAGCGCTAGGCGAATTCAGCGACCGCGCAACGCAGCCAGCACTGCTGCCAAACCAGGCGCGTCTTGAAACAAGCGAATGGCGGCAATTCCCGCGGCCCCCGCCGCAGCGCAACCCGAGGCATTTTCTACAGTGACTCCGCCAATCGCAATCACCGGGATAGCAACGCTGCCGCAGATTTCTGCGAGCTGCCTGGTTCCTTGCGGCGGACCGAAGGCCACCTTGGACGGCGATTCGTAGACCGGCCCGAAAATCACATAATCGGCGCCATTTTTTTCGGCTGTCTGCACCGATTCGAGCGAATGCGCGGATATGCCAACCGAGAAATCGGCATGCGGATTCTTTTCTCTCACGAATTGTTTCGCGGCTTCGACGGGGATGCTTTGCCCTCCGAGGTGCACGCCGCCCGCGCCGGCGGCCAACGCCACGTCCAGCCGGTCGTTCACCAGAATTCGACAAGCGCGGGAGATCGTTCGCACTGCCTGTTCAACCAGCGCAAATAATTCGCGCGCTGGCAGATCTTTTTCGCGAATCTGGATCCAGTCGACACCCGCGCTTGCGGCGTTCTCCATTTTTTCGAGCAATAAGCGCAGCTGTGCGTCAGCGGCGCCGGGCAGCGCCTTGCGGTCCGTCACGTAACACACTTTCATGTTACGAATTGGAGGGGGGAGAGACACGGGCGGCCGCCGGTCGCGGGCTGAACAGCCCAAAGGCCACGAAAATATCCAACACGCCGATTCCGCTGACGATCCCACGCAGGGAAGGATTGAGGATGACGGGCATCAACCAGGGGAGATGGCTCAAGAAATAGTTCTGTTCCCAGAAACTGGACCACGGCAGATACAATAAGAGCGCGCCCATTTCAAACAACAGCACAACCGTTAACGCACGCAGAATCCGGTTCATTATCCCTTGGATATTCCCTGGATGACTGTGGGCAGGTGCTCAGCGCGCCGGCTTTTGCAGCGAGGCAATTCGTTCCGCCACATCGCGGTAATCAATATTGACGGCGTAGACCTGAGAGAAACTCTTGAGTGCCGCTTCCAGATCGCCTGCCGACTCCTGTGCCACTCCCAAATCATACCGCAACGCCAGTTTACTTTCCGAATCGAGCCCTGGCGTGGTGAGCGCGCGCTCGTACCAGATGGCAGCGATGTCCGGCTGGCCTTTTTCCATGAACGCCAGACCGAGCAGAGTGCTGCACTGCATGGCGTAGCGGAACGCCCTGCCGCGATCGTTGGCTTTGGCGACTTTCTGAAATTCTCCGATGGCCTCTTCGAGCAAGCCCATTTCGCGGAAGGCAACGCCGAGGTTGTAGTGCGTTTCGAGGTCTTCGTCCTCCGCGCCCATTTCGCCAAGCTCGGCCCGAAACTCGTCAAACACTTCTTTCAAGGGACCGGATTCGGTGATGGACCCAACCGCTTCCTTCGACGGAGCCTCGGCTTGGGCGGGTTCATTCGGCGTGGACATGCCCGGGGTAAGCTCGTCCAGACCGAGCTCATCGATTTCTTTGGCCAGATCGGACAGGAACTGGTCCGAGGAAAACATATTGGTGGGAACTGGCTCGGGAAGTTTCTCCTGCTTCGGTTCCGCGGACTTTGGCGGCGCGGGTGGGGGAATCTGCGCCAACATCTCGTGCGCTGGAATTACTTCCTCAGGCTCCAGCACGAGTTCGAATTCCTGGTCCAGCTCAAGTTCGGGTTGTGGAGGAAGCGCTTCGGGCACCGCCGCTTGCGGTTCTTCGAGCGCAGGCTCGTGTCCCTCGGCGGCAATTTCGGCGTGCTCTGGAATGGGCAACGCGGTTGGCTCTTCTCCAGGCAACAGCTCTTCGTGATGCTGTCCGATTTCCGCTTCGACCGCCGCGGCTTGTTCTGGGGAGATCGCCGGCACGCCTGTGTCTGCGAGCAGGGAGCTCCAATCGTCCAGTTCTTCCTCGGAGGCCGCCGGCACGGGAAATTCAGCGTGGCCCGTGTCCTGGTGCGCAGCCACGAGCGGCTCTGACGGCTTAGGCTCTGACGGCTTAGGCTCCGCCGGCAAGTCTTCCGCCTTGAACTCTTCCAGGGTGAGTTCCGGAATCTCAAACTCTTCGACACTGCCTGCCGGAGCGGCATGAACTGGCGGCGCTTGCGGCGCAGAAACTTGTGGAACGACCGGAGCTGCTTCGGGCTCCTTGGTTTCTTCGAGGAGGGATGCCCATTCCGCGGAAAGGTCAACCTCTTCCGCGTCCGCTTCGACTGCAGGCTCGACGGGCGCTTCCGACGGAACCTCCTCCACCATCTGAATTTCTGGCATCTCCACGGCGGCTTCCGGCGCTTCTTCGGTGTGTGCGGCGGCTTCGACAGAAGGCACAGCTAACTCTGCTGGCGCTGCCGCGGCTTCCCGGACACGAAGTTCCTCGACCGGCACAGTTTCTACCGGCTGCGGCAGAGCGGCCGCTACGGCTGCGGCGATTTCGTTATCGTTCAGCCCGGCGGCACGCTGGAATCGGCGGCGCAACTCTCCAAAACGTTCGCTGCTGCGGACGTCTCCACGGCTCGCATGAATGTGTTCGAGTTGCGCGGCAAGCTCCGCCGTGCGGCGGTCGTCGCCGGCACCCAGCACGAAATCCAGTAATTTTTCGAGCGTCGGTGTGTGTGTGGGAGCGCGGCGCAGGATCGCTTCCAGCAGGCCGATGGCTTTCTGCGTCAATCCGTAGCTGGCGAACAGGTCCACGTCGGTCAGCGATTGCGCGATGAACTTTTGCGTGTCTTCGTCCAGTTCCGCTTCCGGGTGCGCGCCACCCGCCGCTTCGGCCGCGACTGGCTTTTTCTCCGGCTCGAGGTCCGGCCGGATTTTCGGTGCTTCCGCTCTCTGCAGTTCCGGCTGCAAATCATCGGTGACGACCACGATATCGGCCGGCGGCGCCGCTTCTTCCACCACCATTCCCAGTTTCTTCAGGACGTCGTTAAGTTTGCGCTTGGCTGGATCGCTTTCGGGCTCGCGATCGACAAGCTGCCCAAAAACTTGCTTGGCGCGGTCGAGCTTCCCGTTGGCGACCAGCGCATCGCCCAGCTGGGCCAGCGCGTCTGGCATGCGGAAAGAATCGCTGGTTCGGCCGTACGTATCGACCAGCCATTCCATGGGCTCTAGCCGGCCTGGGAGGCGCGTGGACAGATCGGTCAGAAGATGGGCCACCGCTTCGTGCTCGCCCGCATCAATCATGGGAATGCGGATGCGCGAGAGCATGCTCATGGCCCGCTCGGCCTGGCCGGATGCCATCAAGACTTCCGTGACCTTTTGCGTGGCTCCAAAGTTCTTTTCGTCGGCGGAGAAAATTTTCAGTGCGAGCGCGGTGGCTTCGTCCCACCTGGCATTTTTCAGGTACAGGTCGAGCAGCAATTCCGCCGGCTCGCCGCCTTTTTCGAGATCCGGGACTTTTTCCAGAATTTCCGAGGCTTTGGCGACATTGCCAACCGTGGAAAACGCACGCGCTTTGACGATGAGCGCGTCGAGCTGTTTTGGATTGAGCTGCAGGGCTTTGTCTGCCAGCTTTTCGCATTCCGCGTGGTCGCCGCGTGCCAGCGCCCGCTGCGCCGCGGAAACGTAAGTGTCCAGCGCTTCCCCGGACTGGCCCATGGCCTGGTACAAATCGGCCAGCCGGATCTGGATTCGCAGATTGTCCGGCTCGGCCGACAGCAATTTTTTCAGCAGGGAAACCGCTTCAGGTTGCCGGTTGTTCTTCAGGTGCAGTTCGGCGAGCTGCAGGAACAGCGGCCGCGCCTCGCTCATCACTCCCTGTTGCACGTACAGGTCGGCCAGTTTTTCGAGCGGCCGGATTTCTTCCGGCGCAAGTTTGGCAATTCGTTTGTAAACCGCGATCGCTTTGGTGAGGAAGCCGTCGCTGACAAACAGCTGCGCGAGGCGTTCGAAATAATCGATGGCCTGGATGGTTTCGCCCTGGCGAATATACAGCTCGCCGATGGTCATCAAGGTGACCTGGTCGCGCGGCTCATACTTCAATATCTGCTGATACTCAGCGATGGCCTGCGCCACCTTCCCCTGATTTAGCAGTTTCTGTGCGGCTTCGACAAACTTGCTTTTGTTATAGGCCATGCGTTTCTGACGACAGCTCTCCCAGCAAAGCCGTCGTGACTTTCTCCTGGACGCAGTGCAGGCGCTCCAGACGTCTGCGACTCTACTTTTTCACGCTACGCTCCGTGGGTTGGGGCGTCAATCAAAGCGCGGGTGATTGTGAGCAGGCAGTTATCCCCGTGGCAGATACGCCACTTTGGGCGAAGAAATGGCGAATCGTAGTTTCTGGCAGCGATCGGAAATTTGTGGCGGTGGTTCTGGAACTAACTTTCGCGCTCCGTGCGCGGCCAGATTTCGAGCGGCAACGCCACCTGTACAGCGCCGGCAGCCCAGCAACCCGCAACGCGCACGGGGGTGAAGGAATGGCGGTGGAGCGGCGTGGGCCCGTGTGCCCGGAGGGCTTCGAGATGTTCTGGCGTGCTGTATCCCTTGTGCTGCGCGAGGCCGTATTGAGGGTAGACGGTGTCCCATTGTTCCATGCGCATGTCCCGGTGGGTTTTTGCAAGGATGGAAGCGGCGGCGATCGAAACGCTTTTGGCGTCACCTTTGATCAGGGATTTCTGCTCGACGGGAACATCCAGTTGCATGGCGTCAATCAGCAGGTAATCCGGCACGACGGACAGTTGCTCGAGCGCCGCGGTCATCGCCTGGCGGCTGGCCTGATAAATGTTCCAGGCATCGATGCGCTGCGCATCAATTTCCGCCACCGCCCAGGCCACTGCGTGTTCCCGGATGCGCACCGCCAACTCTGTGCGGCGGTCGGCAGTCAATTTTTTCGAGTCGTCCAGGCCCACGATCCGTCGCTTGGGATTCAGGATCACCGCAGCAGCGACAACGGGACCAAACAGCGCGCCGCGCCCGGCTTCATCGAGACCCGCGATGCGAGTCCAGCCGAGCTTGCGCGCCGCTCGCTCGAAACGGGAAGAGCAAAGTCGGCTCATAGAGAGTTGAATGCGCCTGGATTTTATCACGCCCCATTGATCTTTACCGTGTCGGTTGAGGGCTGAGCACCGTTTCGCCCCCCAAAAAAAAGGACAAGCATTTCTGCCTGTCCTTTGCGGGATTTCTTGTTGTTGCGATTACGCGCTGGCTGTGGTGGCTGGTGTTTCCGCTTCTTCGCGGGCGGCGCGCTTGATGCGGGCGGCCTTGCCGCGCAGGTTGCGCAGGTAGTAGAGGCGCGAGCGGCGCACGCTGCCCTTGCCGACGACGTCGATCGAGGAGATCGAAGGCGAGTGCAACGGGAAAATGCGTTCCACGCCGGTGCCGAAACTGACACGCCGCACGGTGAACGTGGCGCTGCTGGCCCGGCCCTTCTTCGAAATCACCACACCCTCAAACGACTGGATGCGTTCCTTGACCTTTTCCCCTTCACCTTCCAAAAGGCGCACATTCACCCGGACGGTATCGCCGGGCCGAAATTCGGGAAGATCTTTGCGCAATTGCGCTTCATGCAACTTACGAATGACCGGATTCATTTTCTGTATTCCCTGCAGACCCACTCAGGCGGGGCCAGCACTTCTAAGGCAAACACCAATTATACTCAAAGGCTGATTTCTTGCCTAGCCGTTTTCTCCGCAGAATTCGGGGCGATTCTCGCGGGTTTTCTCGAGAGCCTTCTCCCGGCGCCACTTAGCGACCTCGGCGTGATTGCCGCCGATCAGGACTTCGGGCACCTTCCAGCCGCGATAGTCTGCGGGACGTGTGTAGTGGGGGAAATCGAGCAGGAGTCCGGAGCTGCCCGCAGGTTTGCTGGAAGGGCCTTCCAGTCGGCTGAACGATTCGTTCTGGGTGGACGCTTCATTGCCCAGGGCTCCCGGCAGCAGTCGCGTCACGGCGTCGACGACAATTGCTGCAGGCAACTCGCCGCCGCTTAAAACGTAATCCCCCACGCAAATTTCTTCGGTGGCCAGGTGCCGGGCCACGCGTTCATCCACGCCTTCGTAACGCCCGCAAATCAAAATCAGCCGGTCGAGCTTGGCGTACCGGCGCGCGGTCTGTTGCGTAAACAGATGCCCGGCTGCCGACATCAACAGAATTGCCGTGCCTGACTCCAGCTGGATTTCGTCTTGCGCGTCTCCCACGCCGTGGCCCAGAAGTTTTTCGACAGCTTCAAACAGCGGCTCTGGCTTCAGCACCATGCCTTCACCGCCGCCAAACGGGCGATCGTCCACGGTGCGGTGGCGATCTTTTGTAAACTCTCGCAAATCCTGCACGTGGATCTCGGCAATGCCTGCCTCTTTCGCACGGCGCACAATGCCGTGGCCCAGCGGGCCGGCGAAAAATTCTGGGAAAATGGTAATCAGATCAAATCGCATTGTTTCGAGTTTAATGAAGATTCGCTTTCGTGGGTAGGCCGCTTATTCGCTTGGACTTTCCCGGTCGTTGAGTTCGCCCAGGCCTTCGGGCAGGCGGACCTCAATCCTGCGAGCCGCCACATCGATGCGCGTGCAAATATCTTCAGCCAGCGGCACCAGCAGTTCGCCCTTGCGGGTTTGCACCTGCAAAAGCGGCGTGCCCGCCAAGTTTTCCCCGGGGACAAATACGTCGCTCACGGTGCCTAACGTTTGCGGCGCTTCTGCTGTGACGTCTGGCGCAACCGGAAACACCGCGCAACCGATCAAGTCTGTTACGAAATACTGACCCGCGGGCAACGTGACGCGCTCCTCAAACGGGAGCATCACGTCCAGGCCGCGCAGCCTTTCCGCTTCAGAGATCGACGAGCAGCCAGCGAGATGAAACACGCCCATTCCAGGGTGGTTCCGATCGATCCAAAAATGCTGCAACGCGGCAGGCCGAGGCTCGCCGCCGTCTTTTGCAAGATGGATTTGTTTGAAGGTGGAAAATCGCTCGGGAAAATCCGTCAACAGTTCCGCAACGACTTCGCCCTTGTTGCCGCGCGGCCTGAGGATTCGGGCCACCAGGATCCAACGTCGCTTTGGTTCGCCGGGATCGCTCAATCTTCCAAAATCTCGAGCGTGAATCGCTTGTGCAGTTTCATCCCGGCGGCGCCCAGCAGCGTGCGGATGGCCTTCGCAGTTCGTCCCTGCCGCCCGATCACTTTACCCAAGTCTTCCGGATGAACACGCAATTCCAACACGGTCACTTGTGAACCCTCCACTGCTTTCACTTGAACTCCCTCAGGATGGTCCACCAGCGCTCGAGCAATCTCCTCAACTAGTTCCTTCATACGGGCCCCCGCGTGCGTTCAGCTTGTCACAGACTCACGCGCCCATACCCCACAGGGACGCGCCAATTCACTCCGCCACTGGGACCTGACCTGGAACAATAAGAGAACGGGAACGCGTGCTTAAGCGTCGGATTATTAAGCGATTTTTTGCTGCTTGATGAAGCTCCGAACGGTATCGCTCGGCTGTGCCCCTACGCCAAGCCAATACTTGATACGCTCGGAATCTAACTTGATTTCCGCGGGCTTCTTAAGCGGATCGTACGTTCCCACCGCTTCGCGTACACGCCCATCGCGGGCTCGCGTCCTTTCAATCACTACCACGCGGTAGTACGGTTTCTTTTTCTTCCCAATCCTTGCCAGACGAATCGTTAACACTAAGTACGTCCTCCTAGAGATTCACTATTCTATCGCGACTATACGCACTCCGGCAAACTATCCTAATACCGCCCGAAGGCCGCCATCGCCGGTCGTATATATGCCGCTTTCGCACAATTCTTACTGTTTCTCGACGAGCGGAAGCTCGATGAAGCTTTCCTGGCCCGGAGCATGATACACGCGTTCGACCGCTTTTCGGTAATCTTCCGGCTTGGCCCAGAAAATATTAGGGACGAATGTTTGCGGGTTGCGGTCGTATAACGGGAACCAGCTCGATTGAATTTGCACCATGATGCGGTGTCCCGGCAGGAAAACGTGGTTGGCGTTGGGCAGGGCAAACCGGTAAGGCAGGGGCTTGTCACTGGCGATGGGTTTGGCGGTCTCTAGACTTTCGCGATAGCGCCCGCGGAAAATATCTGCCGAAATCATCAGTTCATATCCGCCCATCCAGCTTTCGGCGGCAACTTCGTCCGGGTAAACGTCAATCAGCTTTACCACCCAATCGGAATCCGTGCCGCTCGTCGAAGCCACCAGATTGGCAACCGGTTGGCCGCTGATTTTTACTGGCTCAGTGAGAACGTCCGATGTGAACGTCAGCACATCCGTCCTTCCCGAGGCCTCGCGCTGGTCGTCCACCAACCACAACTGCCACGTCAAACGACCGGTGTAACCGACCGGCTGGCTGGGCCGCGCACGATAAGGCACGGGCTTGGCTGGATCGGAAATGTACTCGTCAAATGCCGCGCCAGAATCCTTTGGCACCGTGAAACCTAATTTCTGATTTTGTTCGAGGTACAGCGGCGTGGGCTTTACAGTGCACCCTGTCACGCAGCCCGCCGGCCATCCAGGCAATCTCCGCCACTGATTTGTGCCGGTTTCATATGCGGTCACGGTGGCAATGTCCGGCTTCGGCGCGCCATCCTTCAGGTACTGCGCCAGGAACGGCCGCAAAATTTCCTGGCGGAAATAGAGTCCGGTGTCGCTGCCAAAGTGCAGCGCGCCAAGCGTGCTGGCGTCTTCAATCTGCTGCCCGTGAAACCACGGCCCGATGACCAGAAACACTTTGTCGTTTGCCATGTCCTTGGGCTTGATGGCTTTGTACACGGCGGTTGGGCCGTAAATGTCTTCCTGGTCCCACAATCCGGCTACGAGCATGGTGGGGACTTTCAGCGGTTCGGCGGCAAGGATCTGGTCCATCGCTTGTTGCTGCCAGAAAGAGTCATAGCTCGGATGCTCCAGAATTTTGCGCCAAAAACCCATTTGCTCCATGCCGTGCTGCCGTCCTAACTCGCCGGCCGATCCCGCCCTCATATACAGGTCGTAGTCGTCGTAGGCGTTGGTCCACCAGGAAACATCGTTCGACCGGGTTGCTTCTTGTTCGTAGATGTAGGGCATGTTCTGCTGGCGAAACGCGCCGTTGTGAAACCAATCGTCGCCCTTCCAGCCGTCCACCATCGGATTCATCGGCACAGCCACTTTGAGCGCAGGATGCGGGTTGACCAGGGCCATCAGCGGCAAAAAGCCGTCGTAGGAGATGCCAAGAATTCCGACCTTGCCGTTGCTTTCTGGCAAATTTTTCACCAACCAGTCGATCGTGTCGTAAGTGTCAGTGGAATGATCGACTGGCGTGGGATTGAGCGGGCCGTGTAGCGGCCGGGTCATCACGTAATCGCCTTCGGAACCATATTTTCCGCGAACGTCCTCGATCACGCGGATATAGCCGTCTTCGATCGTTACGTCGGTCACGTTGTCGTAGCCCTCGAGAGCCGGTCCAAGCTGGGCGCTGGCTTCATGGCTGACCATTCCGGTGGCGCCGTAAGGGGTGCGCGTCAGCAGGATGGGTGCGTTCTTTGTGCCTTTGCGCATCACGATCACGGTGTGAAGCTTCACCCCATCGCGCATGGGAATCATCACGTCGCGCTTGACGTAATCGAAGCTGTTAGTCGCCGGCACGATTTTTGCCGGAATTTCGCTCGGATAGTCCGGATACTTGGGCGGCGCTTCTTGCGCGTTGGACAATTGGGAAAGCGGCCCAAAGCTCAGGGCGCAAGCAAGGGCCAGCACCGCCCTAGTCATTTTCGTGGAATTCATGAGATTTCCTTAAATGGCGAGCCGCTTCGCACCCTGGGAATCACGTGCGGACGTGCAAGCGCCCGCGATTATATGCCGCGCCCCGTCTGGAAGCTACTATCTGTGGTTGCACTGCGAAATCGTGATCCCATTTTGCAGGCGGGCCAACGCGGAGTACAATAGGTCGCTGCCCGAAATCCACATTCGAGAAAATTCGAGCATCCACTCTTGACCATGCCTCGGCCAAACGAAAAGACAAAAATCGTCGACCACTACGACAAGATCAGCCCTTTTTATCACTCGCTTTGGGGCGAACACCTGCACCACGGCTACTGGATTCGTGGCAACGAATCCAAGGAAACGGCGCAAGTTCAGATGGTCGAGCATATCGCCAGCTGGCCAACGTCAAGCGTGGCTCTCGCGTTCTGGATATTGGTTGCGGCTTTGGTGGAAGCAGCCTGCACCTTGCAAAACACTATGGAGTTGATGCGACCGGGGTCACCATTTCTTCCGTGCAAGTGGCAATGGCCAATAAGGCAGCGGCAGAACAGCGAGTCGACGCGAAATTCCTGTTGATGGACGCGGAAGCGTTGCGTTTCTCTGAAGCGTTTGACGTGCTCTGGTCGGTGGAATCCATTTCCCACTATGAAGACCTGGGGAAGTTTTTTGCCTCGGCGACGAAACTCCTGAAGCCTGGAGGAACGTTTGCGTTGACGGACTGGTTCCGCAAAGAGGATCTTTCGCGAGTGGAGAAAAAGAAGTTCATCGAGCCCATTGAAATAGGGATGTTCGTCGAACTTCACGAAATGCAAGAGTATGCGGGCTATCTCGAGGCCTGCGGATTACAAATCGTCCATCGCCAGGTGCTCAACGAAAATTGCGCCAAGACGTGGGACATCGGCGTGGACATCATCAAGGACAAGGCGTTTTGGTCGCTGGCCGCACAATACGGCGCTGAGTTCATCACCTACCTGAAAGCTTACAAAGCCGTGCGCGCTGGATTCGCGTCCGGTAATTTCGTGTACGGACTTTTCGTCGCGAAAATGCCAGAGACCAGTTCCTGACTTTTTCTTTCTTGTGTTTGCAAACCCTTCTAGTTGAGGCGGTTCATCCCGTTGAATGCCGCCGCCTTGTAGCATTCCGCGAGCGTTGGATAGTTGAATACGGTATGGATGAAATAGGTGATCTGGCCTTTCAGAAGCAGCACCGCCTGGCCAATGTGCAACAATTCCGCGGCATCTTCCCCAAAAATGTGCACGCCGAACAGCTCCAGCGTCTCGCGGTGGAACAACAACTTTAGGCGTCCCTCCGTGTGTCCGCTGATTTGCCCGCGCGCGATTTCGCGGTAATACGCCACGCCCACTTCGTAGGGCACATCTTCTTCGGTCAGTTGCTCTTCGGTCTTTCCGATAAACGAAATTTGCGGAATGGTGTAAATGCCGTACGGATAGCCGGCGGGATCCGATTCCGCTTGCAGCCCAAAGGCCCTCGCCGCCGCGATGCGTCCCTGCTCCATCGAAACCGACGCCAGGCTCGGAAAGCCGATCACGTCGCCCACAGCAAAAATATGCGTCTGCGAGGTGCGATACTCCGCGTCTACTTTGATGCGGCAGCGATCATCCGCCACTACGCCGGCGGCCTGCAAATTCAACCGGTCGATGTTCCCCTGGCGCCCCACAGCGTAAAGCAGCGCGTCGCCCAAAATCCGCTTCTTGCTGACCAGATTTGCCGCTACCTTGCCGTCCGGCAGTTTCTTCCACGCTTTCCACTTCCTCGGTCAGCCGCATGGTGGCGCGGCGGTCGCGCATGTGGTAGCTCAGCGCTTCGACCACTTCGGCGTCCGCAAATTCCAGAAGCCGCGGCCGCTTCTCCACGATGATGACGCGCACGCCGAGGGTCGTGAACATGCAGGCGTACTCGACACCGATCACTCCGCCGCCAACTACGATCAGCGTTTTCGGTACCGTCGGAATGCCGAGAATCTGATCGCTGTTGACGATGTTGCGGCCGTTGATGGCCACCTTGGGATTCACGGCGGGCTTTGTTCCGGTGGCGATCACGATGAATTCCGCTTCCAGTTCGTTGAAGCCGGTACTGTTCTCCACGCGAATGTGGTGCGGATCCATGAACGTGCCGACGCCGTGATAAAGGTCTACGCCATTGCGCTTCAATTGGTCCTGCAGCACGGCCGCTTCGTTCTCAATCACGCGCGTGACGCGGAAATTCAGGTCGCTCATCGTGATGTTTTCTTTGACGTGATAGTTCGAACCGTAAAAGGCCTGGTCGTAGAATCCGGAAAGATGCAGGACCGCCTCGCGCATGGTCTTGCTGGGGATCGTGCCGGTGTTGATGCACACGCCGCCGACCATCGTTTGTCTTTCTACCACGGCGACGCGCTTCTTGGCTTTTGCTGCCTGGATGGCGGCGCGCTGTCCGCCCGGTCCAGACCCAATCACCACCAGATCATACTGTTGCATTTGAGGAGTCCTGTACTTCCAGCTCTAGGGATTGTGTAGGTTCAACGGGGTCGTTCCCTGGCTCGCCTTTACGTATAAGCAACCCGGGGCGATGGCCAGCGCGGAGTTCCTGATCCGTTAATAAAGCCCGCCGGCGAGCTTCATCAAATGCTCCTGTACGGAGAAGCGCTTGGTGCTACTTGCCGGGCGGACGGCGGAGTATTTTCCGTCCGAACCGAGCACGCGCGCTTTCTGATTATCGGCCAGGTACGCGGGCAGAATCTCTTTGCAGATGCGCTCGCGCAGTTCCTGATCCTTCAGCGGAAACAGCACTTCGACCCGCTCGTACAGATTGCGAGGCATCCAGTCGGCACTGCCCAGGTACACTTCCGGCGAACCGCCATTCTCAAAATAATAAATGCGGCTGTGTTCGAGGAAACGGCCCACGATGCTCCGTACGCGGATGCGGCTG
This sequence comes from Candidatus Acidiferrales bacterium, assembly GCA_963790355.1. Taxonomy (GTDB): domain Bacteria; phylum Acidobacteriota; class Terriglobia; order Acidiferrales; family UBA7541; genus Acidiferrum. The sequence continues at coordinate 871,281 of CAWBOF010000004.1, read as the reverse complement.
CTGATTCCGCGCAGCCCCGGCACCAGCGTGCATTGTCCTCGAACGATCAGATCGATCTCCACTCCGGCTTGCGAGGCGCGGTACAGCGCCCGGATCGACCGGCGGATCCACTACGGCGTTGCACTTCGCAATGATTCTGGCGGGCCTGCCGCGCCTGGCATGACGCGTTTCGCGATCGATCAGAGCAATCACGGTTTTGGCCATGTCCTTTGGCGCAACCAGGAGCGGGCGATAATGCGCCTTCTCCGCGTATGCCGTCAGGAAATTGAAAACATCGTGCGCAGCGGAGGTAATTGCCGGATCGGCGGTGAACAAACTGAAGTCGCTGTAGAAACGGGCGGTAGACGGATTGTAATTCCCGGTGCCCAGATGCGCGTAGCGCCGGATTTTTCCATCCGGATCCTGGCGCAAAACCAGGGCCAGCTTCGCGTGTGTCTTCAGGTTGGCCAAGCCGTAAGAAACTTGCACGCCGGCATCTTCCAGGCTTCGCGCCCAGCGAATGTTGGAAGCTTCGTCAAAGCTGGCCTTTAACTCCACTACCACCGTCACTTCTTTCTTGCCGGCCGCCTCGAGCAGCGCCTCTGCCACCGGCGAATCCGAGTTTGTACGGTACAGCGTTTGCTTCATGGACAGGACGCGCGAATCATTCGCCGCCGTTTCTAGAAATTCCACCACTGGATCGTAGGATTCGTACGGATGGTGCAGAAGCACGTCCTGGTGCTGCAGGACTTCGAACATGGAATCGGCGTCGTGCCCGATGTGCACCTGGCGCGGCACAAACTTGGTGTACTTCAAATCAGGGCGCGGCGTTTCTTCGTATAAGTGGAATAGCCGCTGCAGATTCACCGGGCCAGCCACGCGAAACACCAGGGATTCTTCGAGTTCGAATGTATTTACCAGGTGCGAGACGATTCCGGGATGCGCGCCGACTTCGATTTCCAGGCGCACCGCTTGTCCTTTACGGCGTTGCGCCACTTGCGAGTCCACCGCTTCCAAAAGCGTGCGCGATTCTTCCGCTTCGAGGTACAAATTGCTGTTGCGTGTGATGCGGAAGGGCGCCGAGGCCAGGATTTCGTAGCCCCGGTAAAGTTTCTCCGCGTAACGGGAAATAATGTCCTGCAAAAACACGAAATGGATTCCGCCATTGCCCGTCGGCACGCGCAGCAATCTTGGCAACGCTCGCGGCACGGTGACTACGCCGAAGACGGGCTTCTCTCCGGACCTCTTGCGTTTGCGCAGCAGGAAGGCGATGCACAACGCCTTGTTGAGAACGTGCGGGAACGGATGCGTCGGGTCCACGGTGACCGGCGTCAGCATCGGGTAGACGTGGCGGTCATGGAAGAGTTTCGCAAAATGACCGGCCTTCGCGCTTAGCTGGTCGACCGCGAGCAGACGAATCTGATGCCTGGCCAGGGTTGGCAGCAATTCCGCGTTCCAGCATTTATATTGTGCGGTCACGAATTGATGCATGGCCTGCGAGACATGGTCCAGCTCTTCGGCGGTGGTCAAGCCGTCGGGGCTGATGTTGTGCGAGCCGTGTTCGATCTTTTGCAGGAAGCCGGACACGCGAATTTCCACGAATTCGTCCAGATTGTTCGCGGTGATGGCCAGGAATTTTACGCGTTCGAGGAGCGGATTGCGGCGGTCGCGCGCTTCTTCGAGCACGCGCTGGTTGAACGCCATCCACTGCAGGTGGCGGTTGAGGTAAAAGCGGTGATCGTGAAGGTCTATACGGGGCATAAGCCGTCCTGGGCGAACGATCACAAGTATCTCAGATGTGTTACGCGCAGATAAACGGGCCTCTGAATGTTATGCTTTCTGCCTTCGAGGGGAAGCCATGCGCAGCGTTTCGTCATGCGGACTCATTGTTGGCCTTGCCGCCACGCTGCTTTCTGCCCGCGCGTTGCCGGATGCCTCTGTTTCCACCCAAAGCGACGCGATTTTTTCGAGCCGTATCCAGGCGGGAGAGCCGGGCGTTGCCGTGATGGTAGAGAAGGACGGCAAACTTCTTTTCGAAAAGGGTTATGGCGTGCGCGATCTCCGCACTCACGCGAAGATCGATCCGGAAACCAATTTCCGCCTCGCGAGCGTTACCAAGCAATTCACAGCCATGTCCATTATGCTGTTGGTGCACGACGGGAAGCTTCACTACGAAGATCGCCTCGGCACCATTTTCCCGGAGTTTCCCGGGTACGGAAAAGACATCACGGTTCGCAATCTGCTGAACCACACTTCCGGTTTGCCGGATTACTCTGAAATCATGGAACAGCAGGAACACAATGGCGGGCCGAAGTGGAGCCCCGATCACCAGGTTCAGGATGAGGAAGTTCTTGCGCTTCTCGAAGCTCAGCCGGTGGGGAAATTTGCGCCTGGCACGCGGTGGGAATACAGTAACTCGGGTTACGTCTTGTTGGGCTTGATCGTGGCAAAGGTTTCTGGCACGCCTTATCGTGAGTTTCTGCGGCAGCGCATCTTCACGCCATTAAAAATGAATCACACCGTCGTCTATCAAAAGGGCAAAAACGAGATCAGCCGGCGCGCTTACGGACACTCCAAGGAAAACGACAAGCTCGTCGAAACCGATCAGAGCGCCACTTCGGCAACGCTCGGCGATGGCGGAATCTATTCAAATGTGGCGGATCTTGCGAAATGGGAGGAGGGCCTTCGCAAACACACGCTGCTCGGCGAACAGGAAATGCTGCCGGCATTCATGCCGGTGAAGCTTCGAGATGGCAGCATGCCGCGTTGGCCGCGCGATCCTCACACCACGGACTCAACCGAGCCACCCCCGCTACTGTATGGCTTCGGCTGGTTTCTCGATCCCTACCAGGGGCACGCCCGCAATTATCACGATGGCGGAACGATGGGATTTCGCACCACGATCCAGCGCTTCGTCGACGATCACGTCACGATCGTGGTCCTAAGCAATCGCACCGACCTCAATCCCAATGAGCTTGCCCTGAAAGTCGCGGACATTGTTTTGCCGACTAAATAAGAAAAGAAGAGGAACTCAGCCCAGGCCTGCTAGCTTGCCGAGGCCCTTCATCTTGGCGCGCGCGGCCATGGCGCCGTACTGCTTCATCATGGTGCGCATCTGCAGGTATTGCTTGATCACCTGATTCACGTCTTGCACGGTGGTGCCGCTGCCCTTGGCAATACGCTTGCGCCGCTTGCCATCGAGGACGTTGTGGTCCCGCCGTTCTTCGTTGGTCATTGAATTGATGATGGCTTCCACTTGCTTTAGCTTGCCTTCGTCGACGGACGCGTCCTTCGGCAGATTTTGCAGCGGCCCAACCTTAGGCAGCATGTCCACAAGCTGATCGAGCGGCCCCATCTTGCGGATTTGCCGCAACTGGTCACGGAAATCCTCCAGCGTAAACTCTTCCTTGCGCAGCTTGCGTTCCAGTTCGAGCGCGGTCTTTTTGTCGAACGCCGATTCCGCGCGCTCGATCAGGGATAGCAGGTCGCCCATGCCCAGGATGCGTGAAACGATTCGCTCCGGATAAAATCCCTCCAGCGCATCGTATTTTTCGCCCAAGCCTACGAACTTTACCGGCGCGCCGGAAACTTTGCTGATGGAAAGCGCCGCGCCGCCTCTGGCGTCGCCGTCGAGCTTCGTCAGGATCACGCCGGTAAGTCCCAGGCGCTTGTGAAATTCGCCTGCGGAGCGCACGGCGTCTTGCCCGATCATGGCGTCGGCGATGAACAGCATTTCCGCGGGCTGTAACTCCTTCTTCAACGTGGAAAGCTCGTTCATCAATTCGTCGTCGATGTGCAAACGGCCGGCGGTGTCCACGAGGATGACGTCGCTGGCCGAAAGCTTTGCTTCCTTAATGGCACCGCGCACAATTTCGAGCGGCTTATCCGTTCCGGTGCCGGGCCAAAGCGAAATGCCGATGGATTTGGCCACTTGGCTCAACTGTTCCCGCGCGGCGGGGCGATACACGTCCGTGGACACGACGATCGGCCGGTGCCCGTGCTGCGAAAGCCATTTGGCCAATTTGCCGGTGGTGGTGGTCTTACCGGAGCCTTGCAAGCCGACGATCATCCACACGGAAGGTGGCCGCGACGCAAACAGCGGCTTGGCATGTTTACCCAGCAGATTCAGCAGTTCGTCGCGAACGATTTTTACGACTTGCTGATCGGGAGACAGCTGCAGCATCACTTCGCTGCCCAGCGCTTTTTTTCGGATGTTCGCCAGCAGCTCATCGGCAACGCCGACGTTGACATCACCTTCGAGCAGGGCCTCGCGAATTTCCGCCAGCGCCACGTCCAGGTGCTCTTCGCTGAGCTTGCCCTGCCCGCGCAGGTTCTTGAATGTTCGTTGCAGCCGATCGGTCAGGTTCTCAAACATGGTGTTTAACGCCCTTTACGCACCCTTTCATTGTACCGCCTTGAGCGAAAGTGTGTCTCCGTTTGGTGCTGGGCTACCTAGAATCCGGCTTTAGAAAAACGAGCAACAAAATGAATGCCACTGAAGAGATCATCCGCAGCCCCACGGGCTGAACGGGATGGGAAATAAAATCACGATGACCCACGATCACCAAGGCCAAGCTTCTTTCCGCTTCTTTGTTGACTCAGTTTCCGTTCACCTTAGGCCGCTCTTCTTCAAACTGGCCCAGTGCCTAAAGCCTAGTCTGCATTCAACACGAATCAAACGTGTTGCAGGTGCGTGTCCTTGAAAAATGTCGGATATTTCAGGCCGTATCCGAGCGCGCGATCAAATCCGATGTGGGCGAGCCAGGTGAGCGCGTAAGGAATCGACTGCGGCCCGCCAACCAGGAGCGCTCCACCGAGCAACAGAAGCGGGAGCGTGAGTGTGTGAACCAAGTTGTAGATTGCCGAGCCCCATCTGGCGTCTTTCACGAACCCAATCATGGATAGATCAGGGACCAAAAACAGCGCGGCGAAGAGCCACCAGGGATAATGGCCGGCGCGATAGAAATACAGCGCCGCAGCCAAGATTGCCGCACCTTCCAGATGCAAAATTGAACGCGGTTTTGTCAGCATGCGCCGGCCTTTCTTTATAATCGAACCTAGAACGCAACTTTAATCCCCAACTGCGCCGCGAACGGTATGCCCACGGTTGTGCCGGGACCAAAGAAGTCTCCCAACGCGCCGGCCGGATAACGCAATTGATTGAGGCTGGTGATCGGCTCTGTCTGCGTGCAAGAAGGATTCAAGCAAAACGCCGTGGCATTGGCGAGATTGTTTACCGGTATGGGTAGCGCCGCAAGATTGGTGATGTAGAACGCTCCTGGATTATTTCGATTGAACAGGTTGAAAAACTCCACAAACGGCAATACCGACCAGCGTTCGTGAATCGTGAACGGGCGGCTGACGCGCATATCGAATTGGATGTAGGGCGTCCCGCGAAATCCATCAAGAGTCGTTTCCACCCCGTTGATCACGGCGCGCGTGCCGTCAGGCGTGGTCATCGTGAAGGGCCGGGCACTTTCCGCCTGGCCGAGCATGGAAACTTCGAATCCCGCCGGCAAACGGAACCTGCCGACAAACACAAAACGGTTGCGCACATCTTCGCCGGAGGGACCGTAGTCGCCGGGTGCAAACGCGTTATACGGATTGCAGACGCCATTGACGTAATCGAACAGTTCGCCCAAAACACATCCCCAGGTTTTGGCCGAGGAAAGCGTGTAATGCGCCGTGAGGTTCACCCTGTGAGACACGTTTCCCTGCACACGCAGCGACAGCCCGTCGTAGGCGGAGCGATTGTCTGACCGGAACACGGCGGCCTCGGGATAATCGTATCTGCGGTAGGCATGCATTCCCGTTTCGCGGGTATAGTCCGCGCTGATCATCCAGTTGGCGTTGAAGGCGTGCTGAATTCCCGCCGTCGCTTGTAACGCGTAAGGCGTGTGATAGTTCGGATCGATGAGCGAAGGCGTGACCGGTCCGTTTTGCAGGCTGCCCGCATTGACCGATTGAAACGCGGTCACCCAGCCATTTTGCGCCAGATCGTTGAAGTAGAGCCCGACGCCGGCGCGAATCACGGTTGTTTGTGAAGCGCCAAAGGCCTGCGCGATGCCCAGACGCGGTGCGAAGGCTTTGCGGTAATCGTTCGGAATGCCATGGACCAGGCCGGTGCTCAACGCGGGGTTGAAGCTCTGGTTGCGGCCGGAGGCGATGAACAAGCCGAACGTAGTGTCATAGCGCAAGCCGTAATTCACGGTGAGCGACTGCGTGACGTGCCAGGAATCTTCCGCATAAAGCCCGAGGCGCTGCACGTTCTGCGAGAAACTTCCGTCACTGGCGGGCGTGTGCACGCTTCCCGCAGCGTAATCGATCGGAAATTGCGCCTGGTTTGCCAGATAGTAGGTGGGGTCTTGCGGAAACGTGACCAGTGTTTCGGCGTTGCCCGTGAGCGCGCCGCTCAAAACCGGCTCGTGTATGAAATTCACACCAAAGCGCGGCGTATGGTGGCCCATGATGTGAGTTACGTCGTAGCGCAACTGGTATTTCTGTTGGTTTCGCAACACCGGAAAGTCGGCGATGCCGGTGACGAACTGATTGTCGCCATAGGTTTCGAAACCGGTGATGGCGCTGGAGGTGGTGGTGAATGGAAATGCCAGCGCGAACCCTAAATCGGAGTTGCGCGTTTGCGTTAGATGAAGGCCGCTCGATTCAAGCACGAGCGAACCGATCCATTCCGGAGAAAAGGTAAACTGCTGGCCAATAACGGCATTGAAATAATTATTGTGAGAAGTCACGCCGGTCGAAGGCAGCGCTCCCTGTTGTACCAACGCATTTTTGGTTGTGTAGGTGTCGACCGCGCCACGCAGAAACCAGCGTGAGCGCTCGGACTGCGCCCAGTCAAAGCGTATGGTGCCAAGATAATCGCGAAAGGGCACCGGCACGCTGCTGGGCACAGCGATCGAACTGACTCCGGGAACGAGGCCCATCGCTGCGAGTTGCGCCAGTGCGTTGAACTGCGCCGTGCTCGCGTCACTGTAAGCAATGCTGGCGTCTTCGTGCACGTATTCGAGCGAACTGAAGAACCAGACCTTGTCTTCGACGAGCGGGCCCCCTAGCGTGCCCACATAATTCTGGCGAGAGAAGGGCTGCTTTGGATCGGGCGCTGGATTATCGATAGGGAATCGCGCATTGAGCGCTGCTGCGCGGTCGTACAAGGAAAATTCCCCGTGCCAGGTATTCGTGCCGCTGCGCGTCGTGATCACCACGGAACCCGCGGTCGTGCGGCCCGTGTCCGCGTCCGCCTGCGCCGTGCGGAAGGCGAATTCCTGAATGGCGTCGGGCGAAAAATTCTGCAGAAACCCGCCGATGTAGTCGTCAGAGTTGTCGCCGCCGTCGACAGAAAGTTCATTGTTCAATCCGGAACTGCCTCCGGTGGACACAGCGGTGATGCGCGCTTTGGTCGGGTCGGAAGGCTCGACCGGTTCCGTGCCCGGCGCTAGATAGGCGATATTGGCGAAGCTGCGCGCCGCCAGTGGAATCGTGTCCAGATCTTGCCGGTAAATTACGGCTTGATGCACGGCGCCCGCCGTATCCAGCGGCTCCGTGGTGATCGATTGCGTTACCGCATTCACCAGCACTTTTTCCGCAACCGATTTGGGCTGAAGCGTGACGTTCACGTCCTTCACGGTGCTGATCGCCACGACTACCGTCGAGCGCGCGTTGGCAAATCCAGGGGCGTTCACGCTCAACTGATACGGGCTCGGCGCAAGCTCCTCGATTTGAAACTCTCCGCGCGAATCCGTCCCGGTTTCACGCGTGATCGACAATTGCGAGCTGGTCAGTAGAACTTTTGCGCCCGCCACCCGCGCCCCGCTCGGATCCTGCACAGTACCGCGCAACGCTCCCCGCGGATTCTGCGCGAAAGCGGCGAGGGCGAGGGCAGCCCACAGCGCCATCGCCATGGCGAAAACACGCGACACATCGCTACTAGGAAGGATCACTCCCCACTCCGGTCCCACCTTGATTTGCCAGTATAGCGCCCCGCATACTTTCCCTAAAGGTCGGTTGTCTCAGCGTATTCCGCTGCCCGCGCCATGCAATTCGAGTTAGAATCCGCCGTTGTTCCTCGAAGGAGGCACGATGGTTGACCGCCGCTCGTTTCTCTCGTCGCTCGTCGGCGTTGCTACGTTGAACGCCAGTCCATTCGAGGATGTCTGCCAGGATATCGTTGCGCACGCGCCGCACAAATTGCCTGACCGCGGACTGTATGAGACCGACGAGGAAGCATACTGGACCGAAATCCGTAAACTTTTTCTGATTCCCGAAGATGAAATCTATCTGAACAACGGCACGGTAGGTTCTTCTCCCACGCCCGTTTTGAAAGCCGTTTTCGAAGGCTATCGCGATTCCGAGCGCCTGGCCCAGGCCGATCCGGAAGATTATCCGATCTGGGGCTACGCCGCATGGAACGAATTCCGCGATCCTCTTGCGGAATTCATCGGCTGCAAGCGTGATGAACTGGCGCTGCTGCGAAACGCTACGGAAGCCAACAGCTATATTGCCAACGGCGTGGATTTGAAAGCCGGCGACGAAGTTTTGATGACGGATCAGGAGCATCCCGGCGGGCAGCACCCTTGGGACCTCCGCGCAAAGCGCTACGGCATCGTGGTGAAGAAGGTTACGCTCCCCAAGCCGGTGCCGGACGCGGCCACCGTGCTCACTCTTTTCGAAGATGCGATCACAGCTCGCACGCGCGTGATTTTCTTTAGCCACATCACAACCGTCACTGGCGTGGTGCTGCCCGCAAAACAACTCGCGGCGCTGGCTCGTTCGAAAGGCATCCTGTCGGCCATCGATGGCGCGCACGTCCCCGGCATGATGAAGCTGGATGTTCACGACATCGGCTGCGACATGTATTCCGCCAGTCCGCACAAATGGCTGCAGTCGCCCAAGGGTAGCGGCTTTCTTTACCTGCGCGATGAAGTGATCGACCGGGTGTCGAACACCATCGCCACCGAAGGTTGGGACGACACTAAAATCCGTGCCGAACGCTTCCAACGAATCGGCAGTTCCAATGTGCCGGCGCTCTGCGGCCTGAAGGCTTCCGTTGAACTGGCCAATCAGCTCGGCATGGACCGCATCGAAAAGCGTCACCGCAAGATGGCCGATTATATCCTGGGGCAGATGCAAGAGCGGGGAGCGCAGTCCTGGACGTCACCCGATCCGGCGCTGCGCTGCGCCATCGCCACGGTGACCATCGAACCGCATAAAATGCCCGATCCTGAAATTTGGATGTGGAAGGAAAAGAGAATTCGCGTCCGAGGCGGTTTGCCCTCCAAGTTGCGCTTGTCCACTCCCTACTATCTGCGAAAGAAGGATATTGAGCGGTTCCTCGAGGCTTATAACGAGTACCGCGAAACGCATCCCGCCTGACTGGCGAGCGAAGCGGTTGGCCAGATGCTCCGGCGCGTGCCATACTTTTTTTGCGCTCGCGGCATGTTCAGGTTTCAGCGGGAAAAGGACGGGCTCGCTCTCCATCATGGTTCGCAAGACTTTGTTTTTGCGCTCGTTCCTGACACTTTTCTCGCTCGCGCTGGCGCAGACTGGCCGCGGTCAAGACACTTCCACGCAATTTGAACTGGGCGCGCAATATTCCACCATCCGCGAGACCAATTCCGCTCTCGAAGGGAAAAATTTCTCCGGATTCGGCGGCCGGTTCGACTGGAACCTCACCCGGCGTCTCGCCTTCGAATCTCAGATCGATTATTTCCCGGAAAATGGCCTGCCGCTTTCCCTGATTCAGGGTGGTCAAACGGTCCAAGCCGTTTTTGGCATTCGCGCCAAGGTGATCGAGACCCGGCGTTTCTCTGTGTTCGGGCTCGTGCGTCCAGGATTGCTGCACTTTTCCGGCGTGGAAGTGCTCGGGGGCGGCTCCAGCATGTCCTACGCCGTGCAGCCGGCCACGTATTTTGTGCTGAATCTAGGTGGTGGTATCGAGTATTACGCTTCTCCGCGATGGGTGTTGCGTGCCGATATTGAAGGTGACCCTTACCGGGTGCCCGCCTTTTTTTCTCCTGGCGGCAGCGCGGTGCTCCCCGGGAAGATAAATGACACAACGCGGCTGAGCTTCGGCGTTGCGTATCGGCCGGGCGCGCTGATTGAAAACGAGCCGGAAACCAACGTCCCAGGCAAGTGGGAGTTTGGCCCGCTCTTCAGCGCGCTGATGATCTCCCGCGAAGGAATACCTGATAACGTGCGCACCGAACCCGGCGTCGGCGGCTACGCTTCCTACCGCTTCTACGGCGTTTTCTACCTGGATGGCGACCTGCTTTATTTTCCACGCGGCACCGCCAATTCTTCCAGCACGCAAGAGGGCGGCACAATTCTGCAAGGGCTGTTCGGCCTGAAGGGCGGCATCCGGCGAAACCATCTCGGCTTTTTCGGTAAAGTGCGTCCGGGATTTAACAGCTATTCCGCTGCATTGACGAGCACCACCAACGCGGGAGGAGCGCCCACCGATTCCTATGGCCGCTCCACTAATTTCGCCCTCGATCTCGGCGGCATCGTTGAACTGTACCCCAATGAAAGAAGCACCTTGCGTGTTGAGGTCGGCGATACGCACCTTTTCTTCGGGACACGCGACCTGACGATTGATGGCGAGACCACCTCCGTCCCCGGCGGTAAGATGCAGCACAGCATTCAACTCATGCTCGGCTATGGCTGGCGCTTTTAACCCGTGCGCCGGCAATTGGAGAATTTTATGACACAGGAACTCTGGACCGCCGTAGATCAATACATCAACGAAACACTGATTCCCGGCGATCCCATCCTCGAAGCCGCGCTCGAGGCCAGCGAAAAGGCAGGGTTGCCTTCGATCCAGGTTTCTCCTCCACAAGGGAAAATGCTGCATATCCTGGCGCGTTCGATAAAGGCCCGCAACATTCTCGAAATTGGCACGCTGGGAGCCTATAGCACGATCTGGATGGCGCGAGCGCTTCCTGCGGGCGGGCGCTTGCTGACCCTGGAAGCCGATGCCAAGCACGCGGAAGTAGCGCTCGCCAATGTTGCCCGCGCTGGGCTGGCGGAAATGGTGGAACTGCGGCTGGGCGCGGCGCTGGACACTCTTCCCCATGTTGCCGCCGAAAACCTCGGCCCCTTCGATCTGATCTTCATCGATGCCAACAAATCCACGATGGCGCAGTATTTCGATTGGTCGCTGAAGCTTTCGCGGCCGGGCACGATGATTGTCGCGGACAACGTGATCCGCTCCGGCGCGGTTGTCGACTCGGCGAGCAAGGACGCCGACGTGCAGGGCGTGCGCCGATTCAACGAACGCGTGGCTGCGGAGCCGCGCGTGAGCGCCACGGAGATCCAGACCGTCGGCAGCAAGGGCTACGATGGATTCGCCCTCATCCTCGTGCTCGCCAGCTAACAGGCCGAAGGCCAATCGGGAAGCTTCGCCAGTGTGGTAGCTATTGGCGAAATTGCGCGCGGTCATTCGTTCTTATAGAGGATTTTTGGAGCGCAAAGTGAAAGAGTGCGGAAGGCTTAACAGAGGGGACAGGCCGGAACTCGATTCGCGCTAGTGCGCTTTGGATTTCGCGTGCGGGTGGCGGGTGCCCAGGCCAATTTCGAGCGGTGCATCCTTTGGCAGCACCACTTCTCGTCCGCGCGACAGAAAATTTGAATAAATTGATGCTGAGGCTCCGTACGCGGAAAAGGCAATCGTGACCGCATTGGATTTTGCGGCTAGGCCAATGAGCGTGCCGGCCAAACCGAATCCTGATGCGCCAGCCCCCGCTCGCACAGCGGCATCGTCTGAAGGATCAACGGTGGTTCCGCGAACCATATCAGGATGCGCAGCAAGCGCAGCCATCAACAGCGCTACGCCTGTCGACAGGTAACGCGTCTTGCTGTCCGTCGCATGCGCGCCGCCCTCTTCGTCGAGCTTCAAGTGCGCCCTCTTGTCCACTTCGATCCCTTCGAGCGTGCCTTGCACTTCCTGAAGATTGCCGCTGGGCAGTTCGATGTGCTCAAAAATCACGCGCAGTTCGCCGTTCCGGTGCAAGCGGCGCGCCGGCCGGGCTTCCACGACCTGGCCGATTAACCGGCTGCCCGAAGGCAGCAGCAAGCGATAATCGCGCGAGTACACCGGCTGGGTTAGTTCGGCGACCACGGGAGTTCCGCGCGTGGCCGTTGCCGAACTTACCTCCAGCAGCAATCGCGCGTGCAGGATGGTGTCTGCGAGCGGCAGGCTGCCGAGTTGCGACAGTTGATCCTGCGTCTGCGTTTCCGAGCCAAAATCGAGCTCTTGATTCAACGATGCGCTGAAACGAGTTCCCGCTTCCACATATTGCCGGCGGTAGGGCGACTGCTCCACCAGAAATTGCTTCACCCGGTGCCACTTCCCGGGTTTACGAATTTCGTCCGCGGCTTCGTGGGCGGAGGCGTTCGCTTCCTCTACCGTCTCTTTTACTCCCTGCTTGGCGGCGCCGACCGCCCTGGCAGCACCGCTTTTCTGTGCTTGAGCCTCGTCGTCATCCTGATTTCGTTCCGGCTTGCTAACGACATGGACGACTTCCGCGGTGCCCGGCGCGACGGTGGTTTCGATGGCAAGTTCCCGCCCGTCCGCCAGCAACAGGCGATCAAAGGTCACTTGATATTGGCGGTAAGGAGAGAAATTTCCGTTGGCATAAGATTCCAGAAGGCGCAGTTTCGCGACCGGAACAATCTTCGTGACATGGCCCGTGACCATCGTTCCCGCCGGTACCACCGGCTGGTCGAACGCATAAACCGTTTGCACCACGTGTCCTTGTACGGCTTCGCCTACGTGCGAAATGCGTGTGCGCTGGTCTATTTCGACACGCAGTGCCGTTCCTTCGGGTAACTTTAGGACAACCCGGATAGCTTGGTCGGTCGACTCGTCATCGTCTGCTTCCGCTTCGTCCGGCAAAAAGTTGGGCATGGGACAAACGAAACGCAGCCGGTCTCCCGCGGGCGTTTCAGAACAGGAGCTTTGCGCGTGGCCGCTGGGTAGCTGTTGCAGTTGCTGGCCGGAGTGTTGGCCGGGGGACGCTTGCGCGCGGCTGGTCTCAGCACCAAACACCAATACAATTGCAGCCAGCGCGGCGAGCGTGATTTTACCCATCGGTCCCGCCTTCGGCGCGCTTTTCCTGTGGGGTGGGGACTGCCTACCGCGCCCGGAGAGAAAAACTTCGGAATCCGCACCATATCGCACTGCCAAGCAGGTGTCCATCGGAAATTGGGCGTTTCGGCCGTTCCTTGGGTTTCCGTCGGCCGATTTCTTCTCCGAGACCCTGTGGTAGACTCTTGCGGGTTGTTCGGTTCGACCTGCGTACATATCGCTCGATACTGGTTTCGTTTCAAATTTATGGCGCGGCCACGGAACCTCTGCCACGGATTCTACGTCTGAATAGACAGATCGACCCCTGTCCACACGCGGGGTCAACCGTCCAACATGCAAAGCCCTTTCTCTTTGGAGGTCGTAATGACGAGAAGATTCTGCTCGCCCATCTTCTTTTTGACTGCAGCGATTCTGTTCAGTGTGTTCTCTCTAGTGGTTGCCGCACCGCAATCGATGGCGCAGTCTAGCAACCAATACGCGCTGTTGCGCAAGCCCACCATTAGCAAGACGCAGATCGCCTTCAGCTACGGCGGTGATTTGTGGGTGGTGGATCGCAACGGCGGAGATGCGCGGCGTCTGACCAGCGACGTTGGCATTGAAATCGATCCGATTTTTTCTCCCGACGGCTCGATGATCGCGTTCACCGGCGAATATGACGGCAACGAAGATGTCTACGTGATTCCCACAGCGGGCGGCATTCCGAAGCGCCTGACCTCGCATCCCGGCAGCGACCAGGTTGTCGGTTGGACCCGCGATGGCAAACGTATCCTGTTTCGCTCTCCGCGCGGCAGCTATGCCGGCTTCACGCAGCTTTACACCGTGGACGTCTCCGGTGGTTTACCGGAACCGCTGCCGCTGCCAATGGCGTATGAAGGTTCTTATTCGCCGGATAGTTCGCACCTGGCCTATGTGCCGTTCACAAATTTCCGGGAGTCCTGGCAATTCCAGCGAGGATTGAAACATTATCGCGGCGGCACGGCTTCGCCGATCTGGATCGCGAAGCTGGCGGACTCCTCGGTGGAAAAAGTTCCTCGCACCAATTCGAACGATTCCGAGCCTATGTGGGTTGGCGATAAAGTCTATTTTCTTTCCGATCGCGATGGCCCGGTGTCTTTGTATGTCTATGATTCCAGTACGAAAAAAGTGAGTCTGGCGCTGCAAAGCAACGGAATGGATATTAAGTCTGCTTCCGCGGGGCCGGACGCCATCGTTTATGAACAGTTTGGCTCCCTCCACGTGTTTGATCCGGCGACGGGCAAGCAGAACGCCGTCAATATTCGTGTGACCGGTGACTTTCCAGGCGTGCGTCCGCATTACATGAACATTGGGGACCAGATCCAGGCCGCCGACATTTCGCCGAGCGGCGCGCGCGCGGTGTTTGAAGCCCACGGCGAGATTTTGACAGTTCCCGTCGAACATGGCGACGTCCGCAACCTCACCAATTCGCCCGGCGTTGCCGATCGCGACCCCGCGTGGTCTCCCGACGGGAAGTGGATCGCCTATTTTTCCGATGAGACCGGCGAGTACGCGCTGCACCTGAGCCCGCAAGACGGTATGGGCGAAGTGCGTAAGATCAACCTCGGCGAGCCTCCGTCATTCTTTTATTCGCCCACGTGGTCGCCGGACAGCAAGAAGATCGTGTTCAGCGATAAGCGGCTGAACCTGTGGTACCTGGATATTGACGCTGGCAAGCCGGTCCGCATCGACACCAATGCGTTCGACGGCGCGAATTTCAATCCCGTCTGGTCGCCGGATAGCCGCTGGGTTGCCTATACGCGGCAACTCGACAGCTCCGTGCATGCCGTTTTCATTTATGGTGTGGAAGATAAGACCGTTCATCAGGTCACGGATGGATTGAGCGACGCCGCGTCGGCAGCCTTCGATAAGAATGGAAAATATTTGTACTTTTTTGCGAGCACGGATTTTGGCCCCACGATCTCCAGCAGCATGGGCGCGTACAAGGTTCCTGTGACGCGCAGCGCGTACGTCGTTGTTTTGCGGAAGGATCTGAAATCGCCACTGGCTCCACAGAGCGATGAAGAAAAAGTCGCGTCAGACAAATCCGCGCCCGTCGACGATTGCAAACCGGAAGGTGAAGGCAAGCCGGAAGAGAAGCCCGCTGCCGACAAATCGGATAAGACGGCCGACAAGTCCGCCGACAAGAAAGATGAAAAGAAGGATGAAAAGAAAACCGATCAGGCGGCCAAAGAGGGAGACAAGGCCGCCGAAGTAAAAATCGATTTCGACAATATTAACCAGCGCATCCTGGCCCTGCCGATCCCCGCGAACAACTACGACACCTTGATTGCCGGGAAGACCCATGCGCTGTACCTGCTCGAAAGTCCGCTGGTCAATGACGGCAGTGCCAGCGGCCACATCGTGCACAAATTCGACGTGTGCACCCGGAAGACCGACAAGCTGCTCGACAATATCGGCGGGTTCGTCATTTCTTCGAACGGCGAAAAGGCGCTGTACGAACAATTGCCGCCGCGCAACCCGATGGCGCCGGCCGGTGGTCCGCCACCGCATGGACAGTGGTCTATCAAGCCCGTGGACGGCCTTGGAAAGCCTTCAGACCCGGGCAAGCCGGATGGAACGCTGCATACCGAAGCGATGAAGATCTATGTCGATCCGCGCGCCGAATGGAAGCAGATATTTCGCGAAGTGGCGCGCATCGAGCGTGATTTCTTCTACGATCCCAACTTGCACGGCGCCAACCTGAACGCGCTCATCGCTTTCTACCAGCCGTTTGTCGATAACGTGATGAGCCGGCCCGATCTGACCTACATCTTCAGCGACATGCTGGGCGAAATCACGGCGCAGCATGTGTACATCGTCGGCAGCGACCGCCCGGATGTGAAGCAGGTGAATGTGGGACTGTTGGGCGCGGACTACTCCACCGATCACGATCGCTACCGCTTTGCCAAAGTCTATTTTGGCGAAAATTGGAATCCCGACTTGCGCGCACCCTTGACGGAACCGGGCGTGAACGTGCAAACCGGCGAATATCTTCTGGCTGTGGATGGCCGCGAACTGCATGGCAGCGACGATGTTTACAGCTTCTTCATCGAACGCGCCGGCAAGGAAGTGCAGTTGAAGGTGGGGCCGGATCCCACGGGAAAAAATGCGCGCGTAGTTACCGTGGTGCCCGTCGGCAGCGAACGCAGCCTGCGCTTGCGCGACTGGATGGAGGGCAATCGCCGCAAGGTGGACGAGCTCAGCGACAACAAGCTCGCTTACGTCTATCTGCCGGATACCTTTATCGGCGGCTACACCAACTTCAACCGCTATTATTTCCCGCAAAACGACAAGCAAGGCGCGGTGATTGATGAGCGTTTCAATGGCGGAGGCTGGCTAGCGGACTACATCATCGACTGGTTGAACCGCCCGTTGCTGATGGCCGCCATGACCCGCGAAGGCAAGGACGTGGTTCTCCCGCAGGTGATTTTTGGTCCCAAAGTTATGTTGATTAACCAATACGCGGGGTCCGGCGGCGATGCGCTGCCATGGATGTTCAAGCAGCTCAACATCGGCCCGCTGATCGGCACGCGCACCTGGGGCGGGCTGATCGGCATCGGCGGTTATCCCACGCTGCTGGATGGCGGCGCTATCACCGCTCCGAGATTTGGCTTGTTCAATCCGAAAACCGGGCAGTTTGACGTGGAAAACATTGGCGTTTCACCGGACATCGAGGTCGATCTCGATCCCGCGCTTTGGCGGCAGGGCCACGACCCACAACTGGAAAAGGCCGTGTCTGTGGCCTTGACCGATCTGAAGGAACATCCGGTGGCGCCGATCAAACGGCCGAAGTACCCGGTGTACAACTGGCAAAAGGTGCGTTCGGAGGCGGCCAAGGAGAAGGCTGGGGCGCAATAGGGCGGGGCGAGCGCCTTTCGCTAGCCCTGCGGCATTTTCAAGTAGTGGCCTGCGGACCGCCCAGCCCCAAGGAAGTTTTGTCCGCGCAGAATATTTGTGGAACGCGTGGCGGTGGATGCCGCGTCAGATAGTTGTGTGTGTGGCAAAACAGGTCTGCATGGCGTGGCTTGTACTTTGCGTTGCGCATTCCGTCGCGGCGCAGAGTGCCACGCCGGCGCGTTCTGCTGGTGCCAAGTCTACAGCAAGTCAAAACCAAAATGCGCAACCACTGGATCAAGGTCTATCCGGTTCCTCAGGCGAACTAGCTATTCACGCGTCCGAGGCGACTTGGGGGGTGGGGGTGAAAAAGCACGCCTCACGCTCCCCTTTGCTTTCCCGATGATTCACAGCGGAAACGGCGATGACATTTCTCGAGATCCTTCCACGATTGTGTATATTCGCCCCGTGGGCCACGCGGAACTCTATCTCGGCAATCCGAAGTAAATTTTCTATTCAGAGGGGGGCGCTCGAAACTCTGGCCCAAGTCGTGGAGTCGAGGTGTGCGGTGGTTTGGGTGGAGCCTATCGATTGCCGACTCTTTCGTCTGTCGGTGCTGCGTAACGAAGTAAAATGAAATCCATGAGCAAGAAAGCGGTCTCCCCTGGCGCGGTACACAATGTACCACCGGATTTACGAAAGGTTCTCATTTCCGATCCCGTTGCTCGGGCAAAATGGGAGGACATTACGCCACTCGCACGCAATGAGTGGATCTGCTGGGTTATCTCCGTCAAGAAACCAGAAACCAGAAGGCAGCACATTGAGCGAGTACGTACGGAACTCAAGGAAGGAATGCGCCGACCTTGTTGCTGGCCAGGCTGTCCGCACCGCTGAAAATAAGTCAGCCAAGGAAATTGCGGGCCCGAGAGCGGCCACACCGATATAGAGTCAGCTCCACAAACCTTGAAAGAGTTGCTGACAGCGCACTATTTGAAGGGGATTCCGACAGACCCGTTCACACGAAAAAAAGACTGGATGCTGCACTTTGGAGTGCTCAGCTCCGAGCAAACGGGCAGTGGTCAGGTTGCGCGATCAACACCCGCCTGGACACGTAAATGTGGCCTCCAGACTCTGGAGACGCCACAGCTTCAAAGTGGGACTTCTATCTTTCCGTATGGTTATCCTTGTTCGCAAGCGGTTCAGAACTGATTTATCTGGAGGAAGAGTGATGAGATTGAGCAGCGTTGTTTTCGCAGCCGTATTATTCATGCTTGGGCTGAGCTGTTTTGGGCAAGCTGCACAAAACGGGGCAGCCGAAAATCCAATGACGCAAAAACCCGAATTCTCGCCCAATTTCGGCGGATTCATTTGATACGGAAACGCAAATCCTGCGGGCATCACTCCAATAATCGCGCACGCCCTGTCGCTCATTCGAATCGGCCCGCCGATGCGTTGTACCGAGCCGCCAAACTCCGTGACCCAAAACTCATGGCTGATCACAAACGAGCACGCCCCCGCATTCTCCTTGGCAAATGACCGCCCATACTGCGGCAAGAACCCCAACACCCTAAAGAAACCCGACGAAACGGAAACTTCATCGATGATCTGCGGCTTTCTGTCTCCGTCCGGCGTAAACTTACGCGTGCGTTAATCCGGGACTTGACCGGGAAAGCGATGAGCCGCAGTTAGGGTCAGGGAGAATCAAAAACGCCTTTCTTTCTCAGTTTTTTGTTTCCAGCGCTTCATAGGCTGGCACGTCAAGCCGCGTGCGGAGTACGCCTGCCTCGCTTGTGAGCGGATTCTTCGCCACGATGGCGAGCTGATACGTACCTGGTGCCAAGGGAACGTCCAGTTCAGCTTCCACGCTGAATTTGGAATCAGACTTATCCGCAACAGCAATGTCCGCAGTCAGCTCTGAAGTGCTAACAACCCGACCTGACTGCTGGAGAGCACGAATAAACAGGGGATACGCCACCGACGGAGCGACTTCGCCAGCACGTGTGCAAGCCTCGCAAGGGATTTGAATCTCGATGCGGACCAATGTCGTGGCTTCGGTGGCAGGAAAGAACTCGATGCGATGACTGAATTTCACTTGATCGCGTACGACTTGAGAAGTAACGATGGCTTCCAAATCTTTGAATCTCGCTTGGGCAGGTTGGTCGGCGGGGACGTGTAGTTGCAACTGTTCTGGAGTCACCGGAAAACGGTCAGGATTTGGGTCGGCACGACCGAGCATCTCGTTTTCCCCCTCCGTGAGGCGATAGTCCCCGTGGTCAGTCAGATAGTCAAAGTCGAATTGGACATTCTCTCCGAGGCCTTTGATGTAGCGGTAATGCCACGTTTCCGACGGATGGGGTTGAATTTCGGTGGTCTGGCTGGACGCAGTTTTTTCCGCACCCTGTTCCGCGTGCACGGCTATGTAGTCGGGTGGGCCGAACAACACATATACTCTCCCACGGTCCGTCTTCCACCCGGGAAGTTGACCGCCGTACCTTTCGTTAGCGACGACGATGCGACGGTAGTGTTCTACCTTGAAATCGTAGCCCAGCGAAATGGGGTCGACAGTGCGGCGGTACCAAAACTGCTCGATAAACCAGTTTCTCTCCTCATCCGTCTCTAGATGTAAAAACACGCACCGTTCTTCGGGAGTGATGAGGTAATAGGCGTCCTCGTCCAGCCAATAACGGGCGCTCGTGGGAAGCCCGTGAATCGCATCTTTTGCGCCATTCGGTTGTTTAAAACAAGGTCGGTACGGCGACTCTGGAGCGATACCTATCGCCACAGGGTTGAAATCTCTATCGCTCGGTTGTGATTCATCCTGCGCGAGAAGCGGCTCGGTACAGAGAATGGGAATCAAGAGGGCAGCGACGCGGATTGTTGAATGAAGGACCATGCCCGACCACCCTGTCTGGAACGATTCATTGTGGCTGATTTAAGTTGTCTAATACAGTGGCAGGCAGCGCAGGGCTCATCCGGATTCCATTCTTATTCCTCTCTCTTTTATTCACTTGCTTTAATGTTCTGCATTAAGTATGGTTAACATGAAAACGGCCCACGCAATAGAAGTTGCAGTTTATGATTCGATCGCTCTTTTTTATCCATATTCTGGCTTCGTTGCTGGTCTTTGCCCTTCCTTCCGTCGTTTCTGCTCAGGGTGAAACTACCAGCGCCATCGTCGGCCAGGTGACTGACCCCAGCGGTGCTGCCGTGCCCGGCGCCAACGTGACAATCATCAATGCGGAAACTGCCGCAACGCGAAGCGCACACACCGACAACGATGGCCGCTTCAATTTTCCGCAACTGAAGCCAGGCACCTACTCTATAAAAGTGGAATTGCAGGGTTTCGAAACAGAACAAAATCAAAACGTCTTCGCAGCACTCGGGCAAAAACAAACCATAGATTTCCGGTTAAAAACTGCAGGCCTCAAACAAAGCGTCGAAATATCCAGCGAAGCTCCGATTCTCAACCCACAGAACGCAAACACCTCGACCTCCCTGACGGCCCCGGCACTGGAAAATCTTCCCAATCCAGGCGGTGATTTAACTTACCCTCTCCAGTTCGCCCCGGGCGCGTTAATTAATACCGCGGGAAGCGGCAACGATTTTGTCGGCAGCTCAAACGGGTATGGCAACGTCGAATTCAACGGTCTCCCCGCCCTCTCAAATGGCTACATCGTAGACGGCTTGGAAACGAATGATCCGTTGACCAATTTGAATAGCGGCCTCTCAACCAACTTGGTCCTGGGCTTGAACTCCATCTCGGAAGTTACCGTCAACACGCTTTCTTACTCCGTCGATCAAGGTCGCTATGGCGCCTCGCAAGTGAACTACGTAACGAAATCCGGCTCCAATCAATTTCATGGCAATTTATATGAACTGTGGAACGGTTCGCGCTTCAACGCTGCCGACTATTTCACGAATTCCACCCCCGGAAATCATAAACCGCGCTCCACGGTAAACCATTTTGGCGGAAGCTTAGGCGGCCCTCTTCTCCACGACAAGTTATTTTTCTTTTTCGACACCGAGTGGGTTCGCATCGCCCTGCCTATCGTTACCGCAACCACCGTTCCGACTCCCGCATTCCAGAACTACGTTCTGCAACAATTGCCTCTCGGCGGGATGGATTCGGTCACCGGACAGGTCTATCAACCTTCACCACAGTCCGTGCCTTTCTATCAAAAAATGTTTTCGCTCTATGGAAACACCAGCGGGACGCCGTTGAAGATTCTCGGCTGTCCGTTCGATGTTAGCGGAATCGCGCCCGCGGTTCCGAATGATGGAAACGGCTGCGCCAATCGCCAAAGCATCTCTCATTCCAGCGACGATCACGAGCAGGTTCAAACCGTCAGAATTGACTACAACTTTGACCAGAAGAACACCACTTGGTATCGGTTCCAGGCCGATACCGGCCTCCAGGCCGCCTATACCGATCCGATCAATCCTGTGTTCAACGCGATCTCTCCGCAGCCGCTCTATTCGTTTGCCGCGGGTTACACTCACGTTTTTTCCGAAAACCTGGTGAACTATTTCAATCCTGCCTTTTCCTGGTACGAGAGTCTTTTTGGACCCGCCAATCTTCAACAAACGCTTTCCGCTTTTCCCATCGTATTGCAAGGAATTGGCGCGAATGCTCCATTCACCACGCTCGGCGGGTTGGATAACACTTGGATCCAGGGACGACGCGCTTCCCGCTTCTTCATCAACGACAACCTCGCTTGGAGCCATGGGCGTCACGAATTTCGCTTCGGAACCAACACCCGGATCCTTCGCTTGAACGATTATGATTTCGGCGAAGGTGTAGTTCCCACCGTTACCTACACCACGCTGCCGCAATTCATTTATGGAGTCGCTTCAACTGCGACCCAAGCCTTTCCCACTTCCGCGAATGAGCCCTTCAATTTTCTCAACCTGGATTTTTATGCGCAGGATACATGGAAATTAACCAACAATTTGACTTGGACGTTCGGGCTTCGTGACACGTTCAATTCCAATCCCTTGAATCCCCACGATCAGATTGCCCGTCTATATGGCTCATTCGATTCCATCTCACATGATGTGAATCAACCCCTCAACGCTACGATTCAAACTGGCCTGGGACATGTCTTTTCTTCTACACCCCTGGCCATCCTTCAGCCGCGTACGGCCATCGCCTGGCAATTTAAGTCGGATACGGTTCTTCGCGTTGGATTTGGTCTGTTTAGCGATATTTTACCCGGCAGCGTCGCGGATGTCGTCGGCTTCAATCCGCCCTACGTCAAAACTTTCCAGGGCGGCCTTCTTGGAACCGTAGGCGGCACAACCATCGCACCGGGAATTCCCAACAGTGCCGTGGACGCGACAGTGGCGGCAAATCAATCGTTCAGTACGGGCTTTTCTCAGGGCGAACTTTCTTGCGCAGCGGCACTGGCGAATCCTGCAATGTGCTTGCCTCCCGTCGCCATCACCGCTGTTCCCGAAGGAGAACTTCATGCCCCTTACTTCATGCAGTGGAGTCTCGGCCTGGAACATCAATTTGGCTCAACAGCAAGCTTCAAAGCGCAGTACGTCGGCACGCGTGCCGTCAACCAGCCATACATGACGCAGGTCAACGGCTACCAAACTGTCTGCGACGGCTGTTTTGCTCCGTTCCCTTATGATCAACCTACCGATCCGCGTTTCGGCTCCGTCACGCAATTGTCTACCGGCGCAAACAGCCACTACGACGGTTTGCAGCTTACCGCGATGAAGCGCTTGGGCCATGGTGTTATGGGACAAATCAATTACACCTGGAGCCGTTGCATGGATACCGTCTCAAACGGAGGCTTTTTGCAGTTTTCGGCCGGCGGAATTCTTGCCCCGCTTCCCGGCGAACTCGCTCGCGATTACGGTCCCTGCGACTATGACATCCGCAACAATCTCAACGCTCAATATGTCTATCAATTGCCGTTCAAGTCTGAAAATCACTACCTCGGATACGCTGTGAATGGTTGGCAAATTTCGGGAACCGTGTTTTGGCATAGCGGTATTCCGTTTACGGTACTCAGCACGCCATACTCCGCAAACGGGAACGGCATTGTGAATGGAAGCGGACCGCAATTCGCCAGCGTCGTTCCCGGTGTGCCGCTGTATGATCACCATCCAGTTCCCGGCGTAACGCAACCCGGCACTGTGCAGTGGCTGAACCCCAATGCCTTTATATCTGCTGTCGATCCCAGCACTGGTGAGTGTTTGGGCGGCAATAGCCCAAAGAATTGTCAGTTCGGAACACTCGGCCGTAACGCCTTGCGTGGCCCTGACTTTGCCTGGAGCGACTTCTACATAACGAAATGGTTTCCAATTTCCGAACGCGCCAAGATGCGTTTCGACGTCCAATTCTTCAATGTCTTCAATCATCCCAATTTCGGTCTTCCCAGCCTCGTTCTGGCGGGCATTCCTGGCAAGCCCTCCACTCAGACTGGTTTTGGCGCGCTCACCTACACTACTTCGCCCCCTACAGGCTTGCTTGGCGTCGGTTTAGGCGGAGATAGCACCCCTCGCATGATTGCGTTTCAACTGCGAATTGAATTCTAAGCTGAATTCAGAGTGTGGATTCGACGCTACTCATTCCGACTGGCAACGCCAGACGCGGTTCCTGGATAAGTGAAATATGAATGCAATTTGTGAAACGCTGGACGCCGTTTCGGAGACGGGTACTCACGTTCCTTCACTATAGTACTTTCGTTCGCAGCCAATCCGCCATCGCTTCATAATAACCGTCGCTTGCGCGGTGTTCGTTCATTTGTAGCATTTCGCGCAACCCGCCCGTCCGGGCTCGTTGTAGATTGTGGTTGTCATCGGGGTAGGTTCGGATTGTCAGGCTGGCGCTCGGGCCCTGTCGTCCCTCTGGCCGCCGATCAAAAGCGATGCCGTCTGCCGTTTCTCCTGTACGACACGCCTGTATGTTCGTAGGCGCGGAAGGAATGTATGACTCACTCTCCTTCCGTTCTGGGCGAGTCGCCATACACATAGAAGAACGCAGCCTGGGGTGAGATGTTCATGTCGCGGGCATACTTTTCAATTAGCTCTGGTTTTTGATCGTCTGGATTTGGCTTCCGCCCGTAGGTCTTTTCAAGCCAATCGACGAAGTCTTGCACCTTTTTGTGGTCTGGATGCATGGACGCTCCTTGTGGTAGCGCACCGAGAACGTGAAGTATACACCTGATAAAACGGGCTTTCTCTCTGCGGGCACGGCCGGGGAATGTACGCTATCGGTCCCAGGACAAGGCCCGGCGAGTCGGTCAGAAGGGAGTGGGATCGGCGCACGTACTATGAGCCAATTTTCCGATTACGCGAACAAACCAGAGTTGTCCTGACAGGGGCCGGATTTTGTGAGACTATTCCGGCAGAATTGGATGCGGGAGGGACAACGTGAGATCCCGAATTGCATGGTGGGCCACGGCAGGTTTCCTCGTCGCGAGCGGTTGGGCTGTGTATTTCCTGACGATTAGCAAGAACCCACAACCAATCGGCCCAATTGTATCGTCTCTCGTCCGGCTATCTTGCCCAATTGCCATTATCGGCTCACACCATCCCATTAGTGTCTATTCTGCGCTTGCTGCAAATGTCGCGATCTATGCGCTAGTCGGTCTGCTCGTGGAAACCCTTCGGCGCCAACTCAGCCAATCGAAATAAACTCAGCGGACCCGCCGCGTGAGGAGAAAACCATGAGCAAACAAAGCCTGAACAGGATTTGGGAAAAGAGAATGTTTGCCGGTGGGATGTTGGTTGCCACAGTTGCGGTTTCGATGGGGTCAACTGCCTTGGCAAAGAAAAAAGAGAAAGCGCCGCTACCAGAGTTAGTGGTGAAAGCGCAGTCGGTAGCGGTGCTGATCCTGCCGGGCACACGAGAGTCGATCGCCGATCCGGTTGGAAATCGGAGAGCGCAAGAGGACGTAGAGAAAGCGTTTATGAAGTGGGGACGCTATCAACTAAAGCAGGAAGCGTTCACCGCGGACCTCGTCATTGGAGTCCGAAAAGGCACAGGAACCGTGGCCAGCCCGACGGTCGGTGGCCCGATACCCGACACACGACCTGCGACGATCGAAACAACAGACAACGCGATACGCATCGGAGCGCAGAAGGGCCAACCGCCAGGTCAGACCCAGTCGGGAGATGCAGGTGCAGCGGGAACAAACGGAGGAGCTACAACGGGGGTGCAGGGCGGAGGGGCGGAGGATGTCATTGAAGTGTTCATCGGCGGAGATGGATACAGCGCCGACAGCGCCCCTATATGGGTCTGTAGAAAAGTAGATGGGCTGAAGGCACCCGCGATGAGCGCGGTAGAACAATTTAAGAAAGCAGTGGAAGAGACCGAAAAGGCGATAGCGCAGAAACAGAAGCAAGAACAGAAGCAGAAGAATCCCTGATTCATCGTGGCGCCGGGCCATTCGTGCATTAGTGAAGTAACCAGCCCGCCGCCACTGCAACGACAAGCAATTTCACCAACCATCCGGCCGCGTATGACATCACGAAAACGCGATGCAGTTTCATGAACGCAGCATTCGTGAGAATGAGCGGCAAGGGACCGAGCAACCAGAAAGCGAGGGCCAGTTTGGAGGCACTGCCTACAGAGGGAAGGCCCAGCCGAGCGATGACGTAGGCAAACACTCCGGAAGTCAGAAAAGGTAGTGGGCTGGTCAGGGCAATTGCTCGTCCTTCGGCTCCTTGCCGCCAGATTTCAGGATATGTGTAGCGCCGATGGAGCCAATCACCCGCAAAGAACCAGTCGGTCAGTGAACACGCAATACCACTTCCGATGACGACGGCGACGAATCGTGTCCAGTCCATGGCGTCCTCCAACCGTGCTGCCGCATTCTACTTCGCGCACAAAGGTCTGCGCTTAGACAAAGCCTCGATTAACGCTAGAAGCTGTTGCATAACCGAGGACAAGCCCGTGAAATGACTATGGTTGAGCTTGGTGAAATGAGGGATAAGCAGAGTCAGCAGCGCCGAAGGAGGGCCGATGGCGCGATCCGGTCCGTTGCTGACCGAAGCGCAGTGGAAGAAAATCGCGCCCTTGCTCCCCAAGCCGCGCAAACAACGCAAAGGTGGTCGTCCGTGGATCGAGAATCGCCGTGTGCTGGAAGGGATTCTTTGGATTCTGCGGAGCGGGGCTCGCTGGCAGGACCTGCCGGAGAAATTTCCGCACCCTTCGACGTGCTGGCCGCGATTGCGAGACTGGGAGGAGCGGGGCATTTGGTTGAATATCTGGCGAACGTTTCTGGGCGAGTTAAACGAGCGCCAGCAATTGAAATGGAGCGAATCGTTTTTGGACGGCAGTTTTGCTCCGGCGAAAAAAGGGGCTGCGGAGTCGGAAAAACCAAGCGGGGCAAGGGGACGAAGTGGATGGTGGTGGTCGACGGCCGCGGTCTTCCTCTGGGAAACTACCTTCACTCTGCATCCCCGGCGGAAGTCAAACTCGCGGAGACGACGCTCGCGACGATCCGAGTAGGACGGAACCATCACTCGGGCCGTCCGCGGCAAAAGCCGATGCGCGTGATTGCCGACAAAGCCTACGACAGCGATCCCCTGCGGGAACGCTTGCGGCAGCGCGGTATCGAACTGATCTGCCCGCACAAGAGGAATCGCGTTCGGCCGGCAACGCAAGACGGACGAGCCTTGCGACGTTACAAGCGTCGATGGATCGTGGAACGCACCAATGCCTGGCTGGGAAACTTCCGACGCTTGGTCGTGCGCTACGATCGTTCGCTCACGATCTATGGAGCTTTTTTTCATATCGCCTGCTTCATGATCGTCTTACGGAGGGTTGTGCAATAGCTTCTAGTGATTGGGTCGCAGAAGAAAGATGCCATGCTGCGAAACCCCGGCAGCTGTCCTGCCGTGCTCTTCGTGCTGCTTAATATAGTCAATGGCAGCCTCTTTGCCACGAAAGTCTCCCACCTGGATTCTCTTACCGGCAAACTGATCGAATACGTGGCTCACGAATTCGATCAACTTTTGTTTCGTGAGGCTGTCAAGCCCCTCTCCTTCGCCTTGAATTACGGCGATCACGTTATGGTCCGCCTTACCATCCTCAATTTGTTCCATCAAATCCAACGGATCGCACTCGACAATTTGCCCGGTGCTCAATGAGCCGTTGGACAAACAATCAACGTTCAGTCCATCGTCTCCCGTCGTGTTGAGGATGAATCCGTAAGGTAATGGATACGGTCGCCATACTCGGGCCGCTCCCAAAAAAGTGCGCGTCTTTTCATCATGAAAATTCCTAACACAAGAATCGGCCTCGTTTTGAATGAATACCTTCATGTGTGCAGTCTCGAATACACCTCACCCAACATCTGGAGGATGTTACCATCCGCTTCTCTTTCCAAGTGGCGCGTGGAACGGTTACCGATGCGTTCTAAAGCAACACTCAGGCTTTAACAAGAGTCGATCCCTGCAGCCGGACTGACCAATCGCAGTGAGAAAGACGGGTACCTTGTCGGTTTTGGGGGCGCTATCCCCAGGAGAAGTTGCGGAGCCGGCTCCAGTCCTGCGAGATCGGGGCTTTGAGCACGCAGAACGTGACCGGCGCGCCCTGCTCCAAGCCGTGCACGCCGTACGGGACCGTCAGGCGCCCCACGAGAGTCGCGGATGAGCACATCCAGTCGACGTCCGACGGTTCGTAGTCGACCATCAGCGCGTTCGTCGCCACCAGATCGTTGGGCACCCAGTACCAGCCGCTCAGCTGAGGGCTGACGACCACCGGGAGCGATGTCTTGTCGCCGTAGATCCGGAGCGCCCCGGGAACACCGTAAAAGGCCGAGATGATGATCGTTCCAGTTCGCTCCGAGCTGGGGAGATTGCCGTATACCGACTCGACCTCATGGGCGACGTCCTCCCATCCCACGCTGTCTGCGAAAAGCTCATTCTTGGCGTCGAGGCCGAGCGAGTGAATCCGGTCCGGCGGCGTGATGGGAAGTGTCAGCCGGGCAAACGTGAGCAGCTGGAGCGCGCAGGCAGCCGCGACTGCGATCTGGAAACCGATGCGCAACCTCGGCCGCTTGACGCGGCCGATCGCGATAAGCCCCTGAGCAAGGGCGATCGGCACGGTACCCACCCCATAGTAGGATTTGCCTACAAACAAGAAAAGGACGAGAGGAAAAAGGCACGCGATCCCGATGGGCCGCAGGGTCGCGCTGCGAAACAGCGACACCAATCCCGCCACCCACAGCGGAATCACGAAGAAGAGATAGACCACGATCAGGACCACGTTGACGACAAGGCCACCGCCGGAGCCCTGATGATTGGCTATGTAGACAAGCGAGGGGAAACCCTTCTCAATCTGCCACGCAAGGTTCGGCGCCCAGATGAGCAGCGCGATGCCGGCTGCGATCCACGGATACCGCGTCCGCAGGTCCGAACGCAGCGTGGGAGTAAGCAGGATGGCAATCCCGATGGCAGCCGCCAAACCTCCGATCGTGTACTTGACCTCAAGGCCGATGCCGAGCGAGATGCCTAAATAGATCCAGTACCTGGGCCTGTGCTCTAAAACCAGGCACAGAAAGCAATAGAGCGCGACCATCCAGGTCACCTCGTCGAACGTCACGGTCTGATAGACCCAGTTTGCCCCGAGGAAGTAGGGCGCCGTGACGGCGATCAATAAGGCCAGGGCCTGCAGGCGGAGCGAGCCGCCAAGGCGGCGCACGTACAAGCCCGAGAGAACGACCATGAACGCTCCGAACAGCGTCGGGAGCAAGCGGAGAGCCCACGGCGTCGCTCCCAGGAGATTCGTCTCTAGACCCGCGAGCAGTGGGACTATCGGCGGAAAGTCGACATATCCGAGTGCAGGATGCCGGCCGCAATCGATGTAGTAGAGCTCGTCGGTGTGGAAGCCGAGGTGACCGTTGGTGGTGAGATGCACGACGAGGACGACTACCGCCGCGCCCCCGAAGAGAAACACCCATTTGACGCGCTCGCTCCTTTGCTGTTTAGCTAAGTCGAGTTCTTCCATGGTTTCCTCGGGAGAGGCGTCCGCCGAGCGCGAGTTACACTGTTTTGACCATCATGACCCGGAAGTAATCGCAGGACCGCAGGACGGCCAACGACAAACTGCCGAGCGCTTGGTAAACGGCATATCTCTAACGACGCCGGCCCTGTCAAGAGTTTTTTCTCTTCTAACAAATCTGACCACACTTCTCCGTCGGCGCACGAACTGCGTCTTTTTCTGCCGCGGCTGTTGGTAGGTGTCGGTACAAGGAAAAAGACAGCTGTGGCATACAACAAGATGTCATCTCTGGGATGCTCCGAAAGAGAATGCCGGGTTCGCTAAAACCCAGTGTTCATCAATTCTTTCAGAGCATCCTTTCTTTTTTTACCGGCAAA
The DNA here is from genome assembly GCA_963790355.1 of Candidatus Acidiferrales bacterium. Lineage (GTDB taxonomy): Bacteria > Acidobacteriota > Terriglobia > Acidiferrales > UBA7541 > Acidiferrum. The sequence continues at coordinate 842,009 of CAWBOF010000004.1, read as the reverse complement.
CTGGTCGCAAACAAGCGATGAAAACCGCTGGTAGAGGAACCCCAAATCGCCGGGCGCACCCGCCCGGCCACCGAGCACAGGGAGAGTCGGAGATCAGAACAGATCCTGCTCATTCACGTGGGCTGCGAAGCAAGAAAAATTCGAGCCGACAGGATTGTGTTTTTTCTTGACTTCTCCCTTTAGAGAACAAATCAGGCAGGTTGGATTACTCCCGGTTTGCTTGCATCCGACGAGAGTTCTCTCGGACTGCGGTTGTGGGCGCTGTTGCCTTCGAACTTCTTCTTCGGTTTAGCAATGTATACTTAGCCAGTTGAGTCACGTCGGAGGTTTGTGCGGCTGTGTACCCAAGTAAAAAGGGCAGGCTGATAACTTGCAGCGCGATTATGCGAGCAGCCGCAGCGCTCGCGATCTTCTCGGCACTTGCGTTCGGTCAGAAGCCTGAGTACGAGTTCTATTACACATTTCGCGCAGATTTCGTGCCGACGTTGCAAGAGGCGAACCAGTGGTCGCTAACAGACGAGCAGATATTTGAAAAATATGGCGCCAAGCTCAAAGCAGATGGCGTCGCCGAATCCGAGATCACTCGCAGGATCAGATTGCTTCGTACGGAACACAACACTCTAGAAGCAGATTACTGGAGTCGTTACTATCTCGACCCTGATTCCAATTTCAACCACGCACCGAATGCCTTCCTGATGGAGACGGTGAAAGGGAAGAAACCCGGAGTGGCCTTGGATTATGGAATGGGACAGGGGCGAAACGCCATTTATTTGGCAAGTCTCGGATGGGACGTCTGGGGGTTCGATCCCGCTGAAGGAGGGATCGCCATCGCTCAAAAGCGAGCAAAGGAGCTTGGTTTGATCCTGCACACTTCCGCCGTTCGAGATAGCGAGTACGATTTTGGGAAGCAACGGTTCGACCTGATCTTGTTTAGCTGGACTATGCCCGTGGTGCCGGTTGAGAAGGTTGTTGACTCGCTCAAGACCGGCGGAATCGTTGTGATGGAATGCGGCCCCGAATTTAACAGCCGCCGCAATGCAATGCTTCATCTCTTTGATTCTCTGGAGATCGTGCACTACGAGATCGTTCGGGAAAAGGCGGATTTCGCCGGTCGCCGCGAGACGGACATCGTTCAGCTGGTGGCGAGAAAACCATGAAAGCGCCTTTAAAACCCGGGCGCTAGTCGTAGCTCTTCTCTTCTCCTTTTGACATTCAGTAGAAGAGATGTATCCTTCCCCTTGACGTTCAGGGGAAGTGCGCTTATGGCCGATTTCCGTTGACGATTCCCAAAGGGTCCCGATTTGTCCTGAAATCGGAGTTGGCCGGGCGGCGTGTGCGCTTGGATTGTCCGAGGGCGGTCCACCAGAAGAGCATACGGGAATCAGTCAAACCAGCTCAGCTCTACTCATAGCGGAGTGCAGAGTTTGGATCGATGTGCGCGGCACGATGGGCGGGAATTAGACATGCAGCCAGTGCAACAAGCGCAAGCAAAACAGCGACGATGACAAATGTGATGGGATCATTAGCGCTGACGCCTACCAGAAGGCTCGCCATAGCGCGGGTGAGTGCCCATGCGGCAAGCAGACCAACGCCTACGCCAACTCCTATCAGTCTGAAACCCTGACGAGAGACGAGCTTCAAGATGTCGTTGCTTCCAGCTCCTAGTGCCATCCGAATTCCTATTTCGTGCGTGCGCTGGCTGACAGTATATGAAACCACACCGTACACGCCCACAATCGCCAGGGCGAGGCCCAAGAAGCCCATGATCGCTGCAACGGACGCGGCCAACCTAAAGAGGAATAATCCGGCGATTCCATAGACCAGTTGTTGCATGGTGCGGATGTCGTCGATGGGCAGATCGGGAGCCAATTTATGAATCTGCTCCTCAACGCTGCTCGCGATGGACTGTGGGGGAACGGAAGTGCGAAGTTGAAGAAACCGATAAGAAACAAAGTCCTGTGCCAAGGGAACGTAAAAATACGGCTGAGCTTCCGTAGATATGAAGAAATACTGGCCGTCTCCCGCGACACCGACGACTTCAATGAAGGGCCCCGTGTTACTTTTCAGACTGAAATATTTTCCTATGGCATCTTCGTTCGGCCAGAAGCGTTTCGCCATGGCTTGGTTCACGATCGCAACTGGTGGCGCAGCCTCACTGTCCGAGTTTGTGAACTGTCGTCCTTTCAGGAGCGGAATCTGCAAGGTTTCAAGGTAAGTCGGGCTAATGCAATCGTATGGAATAACAGGAGGCCGCTCGTGCGGCACCACGGGATGTCCCTGCACAAAAACAGGGGTTGTTTTGCTGGGGAATCCCATGGGTACCGTGAAGGCAAGACTTGTGGATTGCACCCCCGGTATTCTCCGAGCTTGGTCTACCAGTTGCTGGTAAAAGGCATTCGTTTGCGCTTGATCGTAGCCAATTTCATGGGGGTCCATGATGACATTCAGTACGCGATCGGGATTGAATCCGAGATACATGTGCTCGGCAGAATTGAGACTCCGAACAAACAGTCCGGCAGCAATCAACAACACAAGCGAGCAAGCCAGTTGTGCCACAGTTAGAGTGCTTCGCGCAGCTGACTTCCCTCCGGAAGGCGAAGCACCACGGCTGCCTTCCTGGAGCTCCACATTCACATCTGCTCGTGTGGCCCGCAACGCTGGCCAGAGGCCCACAAGGATTCCGGCCAGAATCGCGGTGACACTGGCGTACAGAAACACCCTCCAGTCGAAACTTATGTCCATACTGAAGCCGCGGTTGTTTCTATTCGTGAACTCGGAATGTAACAAGGAACCGCTGATGGCAAGAGATGCTGCTCCGAGCAAAACACCCCCAACGCTGCCCAAGAGCGCCAGTAGCAGACTCTCCGTGATAACTTGTCGCATAATTCGCACGCGGCTAGCGCCAAGAGCCCAGCGAATCGCGATCTCTCGACTGCGGGCCGTCGCTCGAACGAGCAAGATATTCGCCACATTTGTACAAGCGAGCAGCAACACAAGAGCAGCAAAAACCAAGAACAGGCTGGTGATCACGGGAACGAAAGTCGCGACGAACGCACCCGGTCGGGCAAACCTCTCTGGAACCGCGCGAACCTTCACCCCCTTGTCGGCCTCGGGATATTCAGTGGCCAACCGATCGGCAACAACATCAATGGAACTCTGGGCTTGTCTTAGAACCATGCCCTGCTTTAGCCTTCCCAACACCGTCAATCTGCGGTCGTCACGTGTCGTCCAAAAATTCCCTGAATCACCGATCAGCGACAAGGCCGTCAAAGGCAGGAAGGCATCCATATCCAGACCGAACACCGTTCCGTGAAAATCCCTGGGTGTCACACCAATCACAGTGGCTTCTTTTCCGTTCACTCGAACAGACTTGCCTATGACATGCGGGTCGCTACCGAATTTGTTTTGCCAGAAAGAATATCCAAGAACAACCAATAGCTCTTCGCCCGGTTTTTCGCCCTCACCAGGAAGAAACAGCCGTCCGAGGGCCGGTTTAACCCCAAGAGCCGAGAAGTAATTACCGGTGACGGAAATATAGGCAATCTCCCGCGCGTCGCCGTCAGCGCTAAGACCGCCTATGCCGAACCCGTAACCGAAAAGACTCGAGAAAGAACCAGTTCCTCTCTGAAAATCGAGGAAGTCTGGGTAAGAGAAATTCCCATTGGAACCCTCTTTCTGCTCGGACGCTAAAACAGTGATTTGTCCTGCCGAGGGTACGGGGAGCGGACGCAGCAGCCAACCGTTCAACAGGCTGAACATTGCTGTGTTCACGCCAATTCCGAGTGCCAGAGTGATTACGACGGTCGCGGTAAAAGCGGGCGATTTGCGGAGTTGGCGAAAAGCGAAGCGACAATCGGCGAAGACGGAGAAGAGCCAGTTGCCAAGTCGCTGTTCTCGGACTTGCTCTTTGAGCTGTTCTAAACCGCCGAGCTCGATGCGCGCTGCGCGTTCTGCCTCGTGCGGTGCCATTCCGTTGCGAATGAATTCTTCCCTGAGCAGTCCGAAATGTGTTTGGACTTCGAGGTCTAGGTCAGCGTTCACATGGCTGCGAAAGATTAAGTTCCGTAGGAAGCCTCTGATCTTAGAAATAAATGGCATAAAAAGCCGCACTCCTACAGGCTTTCTATATGGACTATAAATATCGAGATATAGACTGTCAATACGGCGCGGCGCATGTCACACCCGGTAATCGGACTTGGGTTCTGGAACTGCCTATTAGTTCTTTTGAGAGCGCAACCCTGGAATGGCAATTTATGGCCAATTGGACGGTACAATATTCCGCATGAAACGAATCATCGCGGTGACGCTCACGGTCCTGGCAGTCCTTGGCTTATCCGGTTCATCAACCCGGAAACAGTCGCTGGACGGGGCGTGGAGAAGCGAAGGATACGGCATGGTGTTCGACATTGAGGGAGCGACGCTAAAGTCTTTCGAGGTGACCGCCACGACTTGTGTGCCTGGCGATGCGGCCCAGCGTGAGGACACCAGCATTGATGGCCGCGAGGCCACATTCAAGACCACAGACGGGGACGTGTTCTTTATCCGCAGCGGTGGCACGGCTGATCACAGGGTCATCCACAACGTCTCCTCGGTCTCCGACGTGCGCATCGACCGCATCGCGAAGCTGCCAGCGACCTGCGAGCATCCGACGCCGAACACGCCGCAGGGCAATTTCGACGTCTTCACCCGGACCTGGGCCGAGAACTACATCCTGTTCGATCAGCAAAAGGCGGATTGGGACGCCACCGTTGCCGCCAATCGCGCCAAGATCACCGACAAGACCACGCCGGCGGAACTTTTCGACATTCTTGCGGGGATGATCGAGCCATTCCACAACCTCCACACCTATATCGACGCTCCCGATCTCAAGCGCGAATTCCACACGTACAGGCCGGGTACGGACCGGGTTGTCAAAGGCGACAGGCATGAATTCCGCACTAAGACCATGCCGGCGCTGCTAGCAATTACCGATCGCGCGTATCTCCAAACGCCATTACGCAAGTGGTGCAACGACCAGGTTCAATACGCCCACGTCAATGAGACCACGGGGTATCTGCGTATCCTGTCCTTCTCCGGCTATTCCAAGGAGCGGGGGTTTGCGAACGGATTGACAGCGCTGCAGACCGCCCTCGACGAGATCTTTTCCGATCCGAAGCTGAAGGCGCTCGTTATCGACGTCCGCATCAATTTCGGCGGCGACGATCCGTACGGCCTAGAGATCGCTTCCCGGCTTGCCACGGCCGACTACCTAGCCTACACCAAGGTCGCCCGCGCCGATCCCGTCGATCGCAATAAATGGACTCTCGAAGATCCCAGCATGGTCCATCCCAGCACGCGGCCGGGCTTTCGCGGCCCGGTGGTGGAACTCATCGGGCCCCTGACCATCAGTGCGGGTGAAACCTTCACCCAAGCGTTGATGGGCCACTCGCCGCACATCGTGCGCATCGGCGAGAACACCCAGGGCGTTTTTTCCGACGTACTCGGTCGCCAGCTCCCCAACGGCTGGCGATTCGGCCTGCCGAACGAGATCTATCGCACCGCAGACGGCACGATCTTCGATCTAGTCGGCATTGCACCCGATATCGAAGTCCCTGTCTTTGCCGATGCCGACGTGTCCGCTGGAAAAGATCCGGCGATGGCCAGGGCGCTAGATATTCAGCCAGCAGATGACCTCTCAATAGAATCCTGCCACTTTTCAGAACAGGCGATCACACTCAAAACCGGGACTGGCAATGCGATTTGGGCCGTACCACCGGCAAACCGGAAGTAGCGCCCGGTAAGTCCGGTGGTCTCAATGGGTCGACGCAACACTCAGGTCGAACCCAATTTGCATTGAAAATAAAGGCTAAATCTCCTGCTGAGGTTAGAACAGCCAGAGCACTACCCTGGCTAGGTTTTGAGCGAGTCCAGCCAAACAGATGGATTCCTCCTGTGAAGCATTGTCGAATCCGTGCAATAGATAGTGTTGCATCGACCGTTTGAGCCGGCACCGGAAATCGGTTGTTGGCGCTCGTCGCTGGGCTGTCCAGGATTGTGAATCGGCATGCAAGCAATTCTATCGAGGAAGATGTCCGTAATGCCGTTTACCGGGACTGGTGTCCCGTCCCGTATAAGTGTTGACGATATGGGCTAACCATGTTTCAATGGGGGCATGTTTGCCACCGCCGCAGCTCTTTCCGTTGATGTCGAGGCCAAGAGGCAACTGGAATCGTTGGTCCGCTCTGGAACAACGCCACAAGGAGTGGCGCAGAAATGCCGGGTGATTCTGCTGGCCCACGAAGGGATGTCGAATCGCTCAATCGCCAAACAACTCGGTCTGTCGCGCCCGACGGTGATCGCCGCCCGCGCCACGTTCGGCGCAGGCGGAGTGCAAGCGTTGACCGCCAAGCCGACGCGGAACCGGCTGCGCCGGACGTTGACACCGGAGTTGGAGAAAAAGATTTTGGATGCCACGCTCAAAACCAGACCGCCGGACGCAACGCAGTGGACCGTGCGAACGCTCGCCAAACACTTGCGCGTGTCGCGCATGATGGTGCATCGGGTTTGGCAGCGTTTCGATATTCAGCCCCACCGGGTCGAGAAATTCAAACTGTCCAACGATCCGCAGTTTGAGGAAAAGGTGCGCGATATCGCCGGTCTGTACCTGGACCCTCCGGAACGCGCTCTGGTGCTGTGTGTCGACGAAAAAAGCCAGATTCAAGCTCTGGACCGCACCGCTCCGATCCTGCCGCTGCGTCCCGGACTGCCAGAACGGCAAACCCATGATTACAAACGCTACGGAACGACCACCCTCTTTGCGGCATTCAATATCCTGAACGGCAAAGTCATCGGCAGTTGCTTGCCGCGTCATCGCGGCAAAGAGTTCGCAAAGTTTCTCAACCAAGTTGAGAAGCAAGTCCCTCCGGACCTGGACGTGCACATCATTGGGGACAACTACAGCACGCACAAGAGCGCCACTGTAAAGCGGTGGCTGACACCCCGCAAGCGCCGCCACTTTCATTTCCACTTCACCCCTACCAGCAGTTCTTGGCTCAATCAGGTGGAACGCTTCTTCGCCCTGATCACGGAACGCATGATCCGTCGTGGCACCTTCCGCAGCGTTGAAGAACTCGAAAGCGCCATCTATGCGTGGCTCGCCAACTGGAATAACAAACCCCAGCCTTTCGTTTGGAAGGCCACGGCTGATGTCATCCTCGACAAGGTGCGCCGTTGCAAAGAATTAGCTGGGACACCACACTAGCTTCAAACGCTTAAGATAGGTGCATGCCCATCGAGGTGGCTATCCGGCGGCCGCGACCCCACGAGTACGACTCAGTGCGAGACCTCATAGAGATCGTAGCAACTGAGACGTTTAAAGATCTTTTCGCTCCGAATCCTGTTCCCTTGGAGTTCAAAAACGAGGACTGGCCGCTGGCATGGGTAGCAACAGCTGATGCCAAGATTCTCGGGGTGATAATAACGCACCAGGAGTGGGTTGATGACCTTTGGGTGCTTCAGGAGTACCGACGACAAGGCGTCGGAAGGAGACTGCTCGCACAAGGTGAATCCGAGATAGCTGCTCGCGGTTGCCAGACGTGCCGCCTTCGCGTCGTTAAGTCGAATCTGGTCGCGGTACAGTTCTATTCTCGTCAAGGATGGCGGATTGCGCGTGAGTTCGCTCACGAAAAGTACCATCATCCCATGCTGGAGATGGCCAAGTCTTTTCCGTTCCCGCAACAGGCTTAATGTCTCAGTTTCCGGTAAGGCGTTTATCGGGACTTGACCCGGGAAGTCGAGCTTGCCTGTGGGATGCGAAACCCCCTCGCTCTCGGGTCTTGCTAGGCCATCGCAACTGGGAGTATCCTGTCGCTCGAAAAAACGTCGCTGGAGGTTCCGTATGCCCACGCGTTTATCTCTGACCTCTCTTTCGTGCAGTATTCTATTAGCCGCTGCGATCCCCTTCCCCCGCGCTTCCGCGCAGAGCTTTTTTATGACGCCTATTCCGAACGTGCCGTTCAGTGGCGTCGTGAACATTGAGCGAACCGTCGTTCGCAAGGATGGCTCCGTCACGCAGTTCAAGTCGACTCGGGAGGTTGCCCGCGATACCCGGGGCCGCATTCACAACGAGTTGAGGGCTCTCATACCCATCTCCAGCACCGACACGCCAGCACTTCTGAACATCCATTTATACGATCCGCAGACTCGCATCTCTACCGAAATCGATGTCCAGAAGCGAACCTTCTGGACAACAACCGTAAATCATCCGCCTTCAACGGAGCCACCTTCGATCCGCTTTGCCGCCCCTGATGGCAATGCTCCTGCCAATGAATTCACAAATCAAGAAGACCTTGGAATTCGCGAGATCGAAGGCGTGCCTGCGCGCGGAATTCGGCAGACCCAAACCGTCACCGATGAGAACAATGGCAAAGACATCGTTATTACGGACGAATATTGGTACTCGGAGGATCTCCGCATTAATTTGATGATCAAACATAGCGATCCACGCAAGGGAATAACCACGTTAACGGTCGCTCAAATCACACGAGCAGAGCCCGATCTCGCATTCTTTGAGGTTCCAGAAGGCTACACACATCCCGGAGTGCAGGCGGGTACAGAAAAGGCGAATTGACGTCCTTTGCGTTCCACAAGGCGCGTGATTGTTGTCGGTTGACGAGCAACTCGAAAGTAGGGCCTGGTTAGATAATCGGAGCGGTTGCTTATAGTGGGAAGTCTTTCGCGGCATAATTGCACCTCGACTTTCTCAGAGGCAGGAGCAACGCTATGTTTTTTCCAAGGGCAGTGATTCCGTGTCTGGAATTGGTTTTGGGAGCGTCACTGTGTTTCGCACAAGACCAACCAAAACCCAAACAGGATGTCCACCCGGCCGTCCTCATCAATCGAGTCAGCCCTGATTATCCGGATTCGTGGAAAAAACAGGGGATTCAAGGCACGGTGCATCTGAGCGCGACAATAACGAAAGAAGGAACTGTGCGGGATGTGAAGGTTATCGACGGAATTCCGCTTCTCGTCAAGTCGGCGGAAACCGCGATGAAGCAGTGGCGTTATAAACCGACGACCGTGGACGGGGTTCCCGTCGATGTCCAGACCACTGTCGCCATCACGTTTGCACTCAATCCAGTAAAGAAATGACCAATACTGACGTGTAAGTATTGCAGTTAATCAGGCGCAAACCGATTTGACTGGCGTCGAACTCGCATCTAACATCCCGACTTATGAGCCATGAAGAAGAATTGGTCAAGGCTTTTATTCTTCCTGTTCGCCAAGAACGGTGGCTCCTGTTTCAACCGTCATCATGCCGAGGGGAAGATATGCCTCCATCTCGAAGATGGGTGTCGGTCCGAGGAAGCCTTTTGGCGCTACACCCACAATCGTAACTGAGTGCCCATTGATGAAAGCGGATTTGCCGATGACGCCCGGATCGCCACAGGACGACCAGGCCCGTTCAGACGCTATTCGTCACCGGTGATTTTTTCCAAATGCTCGGCATTCGACCCTACCTTGGGCGTCTTATCCTTCCGTCCGAGGGAAAAACGCCGGGTGCGGATCCGGTCCTGGTGCTTAGCTATCGCTATTGGAAAGCTACGGTCAGTCCATCGGAACGACCTATCCCGCCCGAGAGCCCGCCCATGATCATTGCGCCCACATCGGAAAATATAGCGCTCGTCTGATCACGGATCTGCCGGAATTCGGGACCCGAGAATTCAGACTCGAAATGAGTGGCATCGCGCGGGAGAGCCAGAAATACGACCTTCCCCGGATTGCGTATAGGCAGCGGGCGAAACATTAGCGTATCGACCATACTTAAGATTGCGGTGTTGGCGCCGATGCCGAGGGCGAGGGTGAGCACAGCAACCAGGGTAAAACCCGGAGATTTGCGCAAGGTGCGCGCACCGTAGCGCACGTCTTGCCAGAAATGGTCCCACCAGAGCCACCGCCCGGATTCGTAAAAACGTTCTTTGGCTTGCGTGACATTGCCGAAGGCGCGCCGCGCGGCAGCCCACGTGTCCTCTTCACTCAGACCTAGTCCTCGCTGGCGTTCGAACTCAAGTTGTAAGTGGGCCTCAATTTCCGCGCCAAACTCATCCAATTTGCGTTTGCGTCCGAACATGACTTTTAGCCCCCCGCTGGTTCTGACCCCAGAATTCGGCCGATGGCTTTCGCTAGCCTCCTCCACTTTGTGGTTTCTTTGCCAAGTTGTTTGTGGCCCGCGGCCGTTAGCGTATAGAAACGAGCCTTGCGGTTATTTGAAGAGGTTCCCCACTTTGCCGAAATCCATCCCCGCTCTTCCAACCGTTGGAGCGCGGGATAGAGCGCGCCATGCTCGACCAGCAGCTCTTCGTCTGACGTCGCCTGGATGGCGCGAGCGATCCCTTGGCCGTGCTGCGGTCCAAAGATCAACGTGCGCAAGATAAGCAGGTCCAACGTGCCCTGCAGCAACTCGAGCTTTTCTTTATCCTTTTGGGTCGACATTTTACCCGAGTATCTATCCGCTTCAGGTAAGTTGTCAACCCAACAATCCATCTCCTTGTCGTAGGCTGGCCTAAACATGCACTACGTTCTCGTCGTAGGGACTTTTGAGGCAAAGAACAAAGGTCACATGGACCTTAGCAGCGGGACTTAGCTTATGGATTAAATCCGAGTACGCCGACAACTCGCGATCCTATGCCAGCGACGGCTTCGCGCTTTGCAGATTCTGAACCGGCCGCTGGGGAGTCGCGATCGAGTCTGCGAATATCCAGGTGGCGCCCACTAAAGCTAGATTGAACGCGTTGCCGCCCCAGGCAGCATGGTCCTTGGGATTGGCGAAGATGAAAGGTGGCAATGCGAATGCATTAAAGGCCAAAAACATCAGGGCAAGCAGACGCGCCGCCAGGACGTCCTGAATTCCAGAAAGTATGGCGAGACCTGCGAGCGCGAAACTAATTCCGGTCAGGATAATCCAGAATTCTCTTCCCAAAGGCATCCACTTGGGGACATAGACTAGGTTGTCCGCAACGGCATCTAAATGGTTCAAGCCAAAGTTGATTGAGCAGAGTCCAAATATCCAGCGGGTGATAAGAATCGCTCGCGGCCATGAAGAACTACGCGTTGCCAGCGACGCGTAGACCAGTGCTCCTCCGGCGAACGCAATGAGTTCTATGCTCACTCCAGCCAATACACCAATAAGGACGGGAATTCGAAACCCGAGGTAGTGGGGCGCCGTATAAAGTCGAGGCAGCCAGAATATGGCAAACACGAAATAGACGATGGCCAGCGCCGCCCCACTCGCGCGAGCGCTGCGGCGCCACTGGATCCCCGCGCCCCCGGCGATCATCCAGATGGCGGTGATATACGCCAGGATCTCAACGCCAGGAATGTGGTCACCGAAGGCCTGAATGGGTTGATGGGATGCGTCAAAATTGCCCCAGATGAAGTCCATAATGCCGCAAGCCACTGACGCTAGGCCATACACGATTACGCCGACTCTCATGATCAATCCACCAGAACTAAAAAGGATGGTCTTATAAAACGGCGGCAATACAATCCACTTCAATGTCAAACCCGCCATTCCAAGCCGGAACATTGATAAAGATGCGCGCAGGCGGATTTTCCGGGAAATAACGCCTGTAGACGGCATTCACCGCAGGAAACATGTCCACTGAGGTGACGTACACATTCAGCTTCAGAATGTTTTCCAAAGAAGAACCTGCCGTTTCGACACAGAGCTTGAGTTGATCTAATACGATCTCCGTCTGGCGCTCGGTTGCTCCTTTGAAGATTTCTCCTGTTTTGGGGTCGAACGGCGGGGCACCTGTGACGTAGATTGTGTCGCCGTGCTTCGTCACGGTTGAAGTTGGGGCCTTGTATTTTTCGAGATAGGTCGCCAGCGGCTCAACGCGAATGATTTCCCGTTTCATAGTTTTCCTCCGATTGCTAGGTGCAGCTCCGAGGAACCAGGAGCCGCGAAAATTCGAGGGTAAAAGTAAGACCAGACCGCTAAAGAGTTGTCTGCGTGAAGGCCAGATCGATACCTGCGCTTACTCCGGCCGTGGTGTAGACCGGAATTTCCTTTTTGGCCTCAAGAACGGCACCATAGTACACCTGTCTCGCATGTTCGCGACACCGTAAAACGACTTTTCATCGGAGGCACTCCCGATGGGCTTCCATCCGCACCAGCACAAATGTGCTTAGAGGTACTGGACCCACGCCAAAATCAACTTCGGCGATTATGCCGTTTAACGGGACCTTGGCGAAGGTCGTGGTAAGTTAGGCTTAATTAGAAGCAGATGACTGCTAGAAAATTTATTAGTGCCAGGTGGAGTTGAGCCATGAGATTAGCTGCGTCCATTTGTATTCTCGTTGCAGCCCTGTTCGTTGTGCCCGTCAAAGCGGAGCAGCCTATAAACGTTACTCTCGTCCAGTTGATAGCGAACCCTGAGAAGTTCGATGGAAAATTGATTCGCGTGATTGGATTCTTAGAAATCGAATTTGAGGGCAATGTCCTGTATCTTCACCGTGAAGACTATGAGTATGCGATCCCGGGCGACGGGATTTGGGTGGATGTCACTCCCGAGATGACCAAAAATAGCAAATCTCTTAGCAAAAACTACGTTTTGCTTGAAGGAGTTTTCAGTGCCCGTGAACGTGGCCACCTGGACATGTGGAGCGGCAGCCTCAAAAACATTCGTCGAGCGGAACTGTGGAGAGCCGGGGATCACGCGGCCAAATAGGAGAAAACCCCACGAATCCTGATTGCGTCGGGACACCATCCATGTGCAGGCCATTACCCGAGTTTCCGATTTCGCCGTTTGAACCAAGCCGCTGGCGCGGCGGACGCTTCGCGTGAGGTAAACCGACCGATAGTTGCCTGACATGGAGATAAATTGTGGGTCACAGGAGGTGTCCTTGTGACCCATCTTCGCAGAATTATGCTGGAGGAACTCCAGCGACGTAATTACGCTAAGAGTACCGTAAAAACCTACATCCGGATCATCCAAGAATTCGCCAGCCATTTCCATCAATCGCCCGACAGGCTCGGTCCGCAACACCTGCGCCAGTATCAAGCCTACCTGTTTCAGGAGAAGAAGTTGGATGCCGGCACCGTGCAGCAGCATGTAGCGGCGCTCCGCTTCTTCTATGTCAAGACGTTGAAGCGACGCTATCTGCTCGAAGATATTCCGAGACCCAAACGCTGTCGCACGCTCCCGGAGGTCTTGAGTCCCGAGGAAGTAGCGCAGCTCATCGACTCGGCCAGTAACCTCTTCCACCGCACGATGCTCATGACCCTGTACTCGACGGGTATCCGTCGCGCGGAACTGTGCCGTCTTCAGGTCGCCGATATCGACAGCCAACGGATGATGGTGCACATCCGCCAAGGGAAAGGCGGACATGACCGTGATATTCCCTTGAGCGAAAAACTTCTGGAGACGCTCCGTGTCTATTGGCGCTGGATGAAGCCGAAGAACTATCTGTTTCCCGGCACATTGAAGAATTGGCGAGCGGACGTTCCCGTCACTACCAAGGTTCCTTGGGAAGCTTGCCGACAGGCAGCGAAGCGCGCGGGGATCAGGAAGCATATCTCGCCACACACGCTGCGACACAGTTACGCCACGCACCTGCTCGAAGCCGGCGCTGATCTGCGCACCATCCAGGTGCTGCTCGGTCATCGCAAGATTGAACACACCATCATCTATTTGCATCTTTCGCGGAAACACCTGACGGCGGTGGCCAACCCCCTGGACACGATCGACGTCTCCAGACCTGAAAGCATTAAACTCTCGCGGAAGTTACAGAAGCGGTGAACCGGCCACCCTTCGAGGTGGCCGATGTCATCCGCCAACACCAGAACAGCTTCATCGAGAAGAACCGGTCCTGGCTGACATGGCAGCACGTGCGCGTGCTCCACGCCATCGAGCACTGCCGCACGTCCGCGCTGGGCGGCCATCTCGATCGCTGTTCCCGATGCGGTCATCGCGCCATCTCCTACAACTCTTGCCGTAATCGGCATTGCCCTAGGTGTCTGACCAGCGCTCGCGACAAGTGGCTCGCTGAACGCAGTAGAGAACTACTTCCCGTCGGCTACTTCCATGTGGTCTTCACCATTCCGCATGAACTCTCTTGGCTGGCTCTCCAGAACAAGAAGGTCATCTACGACCTCTTGTTCCGCACCTGTGCCGCCACTCTGCTGGAGGTCGCGGCGAACGCAAAGCATCTCGGCGCCGAGATCGGGTTCCTGAGTGTGCTTCATACTTGGGGCCAGAATCTTCTGCATCATCCGCATATCCACTGCGTGATCCCAGGCGGTGGTCTCTCGCTCGACGGCAGACACTGGGTTCGTCTCCGGTATGCTTTTTTCCTCCCAGTGAAAGCGCTGAGCCGAGTGTTTCGCGGCAAGTTCATCGCCGGCCTGAAGCGCGCCTTTCGTGACGGAGAACTCTCCTTCCCTGGAAGCATCCGCCACCTCGCCGATGAAAAAGCATTCCACTCCTTCCTGCGAGCGCTCTTTCGTCATGACTGGGTGGTCTATGCCAAGCGGCCCTTCGGAGGGCCAGAACATGTTCTTCATTATCTGGCTCGCTACACACACCGAGTGGCCATTTCCAATCACCGGCTCGTCAACGTTGCCGACGGCAAGGTGACTTTCCGATGGAAGGACTATGCTCGCGGAAGTAGGCAACGGATGATGACGGTCAGTGGCGAAGAGTTCCTTCGTCGATTCATGTTACATGTGCTGCCTCGTGGCTTCGTGCGAATCCGCTTCTTCGGATTCCTTGCGAATCGGCATCGCGCTTCACGGCTGCCACTGTGCCAACAGTTGCTGGAGACCAGCCCCAGTCAAAATCTCCCCTCATCCACCGCCCGCGAGACCAGGCTGCCCGCTTCCTGGTTGTGTCCGCTCTGCGGGGGCGCGATGGTCCTGATCGAGAAGCTCACTGCACTGCAGATCTGTTGCAGAGCAACTGAAGGGAGCCACTTCGTTGACACTTCGTAACCAACACTCCAGTTCGACTCGTCTGTGTGCTCCGGCACTTGCACTCAAGGTGTGTCTTCTCATGCGAAAATGCGAAAAACAGGCAACGATACCCTCAGCGGCGAACTCCAAAACGCGCTTCTCACAAGCTTCTTCGCCCCGCCAAACAAACCTCGCTACCTTCCTGGCAAGAAATCGGGCCCTACTCGAAAGCAGAAACTCGATTCAACACCCATAGATGACCCGCGTCCGCCGCAACCGCCAGCGGCTTGGTTCAAACGCCCCAATCGAAAGTGCCCCGGGATCAATGCCGAGCCCACTCCTACTACGCCTTCCGGGGCACTTCCGATTGAGTCATAGCGTTTCGCAGGACTTGGAACCGATTATGGATTTAGCGCGGAGAGAGGCTGGTTGTAAAGAAAAGTAAAGCGTAGGTCGATATTCGGCCCCTTGAAGGCCTCAGGTAGATGCTCGAAAGGTGCAGAGGCTTTAACGGCGGAAACCGCAGCTTCATCAAGAGCTTTGTTCCCGGAGCTAACTTCAACCTTTGGCACATTGCTCAGCTGCCCGTCCCTTTGAATTCCGAAGCCGACGACAACTCGTCCCTTTAGTCCTCGGTCTAGTTTCTGCTTCGTCTCCGACGGCATTTTCGCCCACCAATTCCGTTTGATTATCTGCACCAAATCAGCCGAAAAACCTGTGAAGTCCACGCCTTCGTGCGGGGTTATTATTTGCAGAAAGTCAGGATGATGGTCGGTCTTGGCGGCATCTTGCGCGAGTATGACGAACGCAGATACAGCGAGAGACATCGAACAAATGACTATGCGAGCGAACACCGATTTGCACATGTGGGCGCCCCTCGAACTTGGATGTCCCATAGAGCCGAAAGGATTTCTCGGCAAATCGGAAACATGGAGGCTGATACCCACTTGGGACGTTTATCGGGACTTGTGAATCGTTTGGCTCTTCGCCGCCAGCCAGTTTGCCGCACGTCACATGTACCAGCGATTCGACGTGAGCAATTTGAGCGGAAAGCCTAAACGGAGCTATTCGTGCCGCAACGTTTCCATGGGATCGACTTGCGCGGCGCGGCGAGCCGGAACGTAGCTGGCTAAGAGCGTGACGCCTATTAGAAGGAGTGAGACCACTACGAGTGTCAGGGCGTCGTGAGGTTTCGCGCCGTAGAGGTACCTGGTGAGTAGAGGAGTAGCCAGAAAAGACGCCGCCGCTCCGATCACCACGCCCGAAAAGGACAAAATCATCGCCTGCCGCAAAACCAATCCCAGCACCTGCCCTGCTTGCGCTCCCAACGCCATCCGCAGCCCGATCTCATGACTCCGCTCCCCAACCGAATAGGACATCACTCCATAAATTCCAATCGCCGCCAGCAGCAATGCCACCCCCGCGAATACTCCCAGCAACTGCGACAGGAAACTCCACAACCGCGCCGATTCCGTCACCGTTTCTTGCACCGTCGTGATCCCGAACACGGCGGAGTCCGGCGCCAATTCCGCTAGTGTTTTTCGCACGCTCTCGATCAGTTCCTTGGAGATAAGCCGGCTGCGAATCACCAGGCTCTTGTGAACACGCGCTTCGGTCCATCTGGGAACCGTGCGTGCAGGAAGTTGTGTATAGGCCACGTACGCTTGCGGATAGTCCCGCGCTAACTGCCCTCGCTTCACAGTTCCAACGATCCCCACAATTTGTCGCGGCCTTTCGTCGGGAGAGCTATCCAGCGTGATCATCTGGCCGATCGGATCCTGCTTTGGCCAGAATTGATGCGCCATCGTCTCATCGATCACCACCACCCACTGCGCGCTTTCCGTGTCTCGCTCCTCGATGCCGCGCCCTCGCAAGATCGGAATGCCCATCACGCGAAAATAGTCTGGACTCATGGAATCCAGCGAAATGTCCGGCTTTTCGTAAGGCGCGCCCGGCGCCTGACCCACGATGCGGAAGCTGGGGTTGGCATGCGAAGCCTCGTCCAATAGCGGCAGCCAGTCGACAAAAGCGGCGGCTTCCACACCCGGCAGAGCGTGCACTCGCTCCAGAACATTCCGGTGGAAAAGCCCCACCGGTGGCTCAATCACATTCACATCCAGATGCCCGGGATCACTCGAGTCTACGTACCTGTCTCCCGCAAGTCGCACCTCCGCCGTCAGAAGATGCGCGGGATTAAACCCAGGATTCGTGTGCAGGATGCGCTCCAAGGTTTTGATCATCAGCCCGGCGCAGATCAGCAGCACCAGTGCCAAGGCAACCTCGCCGATCACCAGGAAATTTCGCGTGCGATGTCGCGACACCGAAGCCGTCGTGCGTCCTTCCCCTCGCAATGTCTCGTTCACATCGTTCTTCGATGCGCGGAATGCCGGTGCCAACCCGAACACGATCCCGGTCAGGATGCACACGCCAAACGTAAACAGCAGAATCCGTCCATCCATCGACGCGTTTGTAGTATGCGGCATCCAACTCGGAGACATCAGATCGAACAATCGAATGCCCCCAATCGATAACAACAGCCCGCCCAATCCACCCGTAACCGAAAGCACAATACTTTCCGTCAGCAGTTGCCGCATTAGCCGCATCCGGCTGGCACCTAACGCCACGCGCACCCCAATTTCTTTCCTCCGCGCGTCCGCTCGAACCAGCAGCAGATTCGCCACATTGGCGCAGGCGATCAGCAGCACGAATCCCACAACCGCAAGCAAAATGTACAGAATGTAGGAAGACCAGCCGAACAGCCCCTCTTTCAACGGTTCTACTCGCACACCCAGGCCCTTATATTGTTCGGGAAACGCTTGCGCCAGGTGCTGCTCCACCACATCCATGGCCGCCTGCGCCTGTTGCACGGAAACGCCGGGCTTCAACTTCGCGATCGCCAGCGCCCAGCGCGGATCACCGGCTCCGGAATCTCCTGGGTTCGCACTCCCATGGAACATGAAGATATCCGGCGGGCCTGTCTCGAACAGATCAAAGTGCGGAGCAAGCACCACCGAGATCGGTCCGGATCCCGTATCCACGAAAATTGTCCGGCCAAGTACATGCGGATCGCCGTCAAAATGCCGTTGCCAGAATTCGTAGCTGACCCCGAAGCCGAAGTTGTTGTCCTTCTCATCCGTCGGCAGTGAGCCCAAAAACGGTTTCACGCCCAGCATTGTGGGCAGCAGGGAATTGAAATGTTGCACCGCCACGCGTTCTCCGGAACCCCCGCCAGACATCGCCACAATATCCGGCCCGGAAGTTCCCTCCATCTCTTCGAACACCTCGTTCGCAGCCGCCCAATGCGCCACATCCGTCCAGGAAACCGGTCCGCGCCATTGCGGATATTTGGTGTTGTTGAGTGACACCCTCACCAGCCGGTCCTGATCGGGGTAGGGAAGTGGACGAAGCATAAGCGCATTGATCGCGCTGAAGATTGTCGTGTTAGCGCCAATGCCGACAGCCAGCGTCAGCGTAGCCACCAGCGTAAAACTCAAATTCTTCCGCAGCCCTCGCACCGCGTAGAGAAAATCTTGACTGAACGCCTGGAACCATTCCGCCATAGAGGTAATCTGGAAACGTTGTCTACCGTGGATCGCTAAGACACAAGCGTATACCTAGTGGCAATGGATTATCAAAAGCGCGTGTTCTCCGGGTCAACTCCCGGGTGAGTAGCCCCGGGGAGTCCCACCCCGAGGCTCTCGTAGAACCGTACGTGAGTCTCTCAACTCATACGGCTCCCATCGCGGAGCCATGCCGCCCACCCATCTGCCAGTGAGCGAATAGCCCTGGAGTGCACTTTCTGATGCGCGCAAGCCAGTGGCTCGCTCTACGGAGACGTTGCGCAGCTTCTTGTATTTGTGTGCAGCCCAAAGGGTCAAATCACGATCCAGTTGGCGCATCGGCGAATAAAGCGCCGAGCGATAGTAACGCCCGTAATACCGGAGCCAGCCTCGAACGATAGGATTGAACATCCGAGACAGATCTTCGATCGCCTTGTCACTGCGTTGTTGCAGTTTCCAGCCACGAACTTCTGTTCGAATGGCCTGTGCCGCTTTCGCAGAAATTGCCGGACTGAAGTTGACGAAGTGCTTTCCCTTGCGAGTCATTGAACTCCGGGCGCGAAACGGTAGAGTAGGCCCGAGGAATTTCACCTCGAGCCTCTCGCAGAACCGGACGTGAACCTCTCGGCGCATCCGGCTCCCATCAAGCAAACGTGCCGATCATACCAAGACTCCAATGTACAAAGAGCTCCGCGCGCTCCGCAGCAAGCCGTTGTAGAAACTGGCTCGCCCGGATCTTATGGTCGTTAAAGCGCTTGAACTTTCGCATCGCCCAGGCTACAAGCATCTGATTTACATGCCGCAGTAAGGGGTACAGAGCCGATGGGGCGTATCGTCCGTAGTACTCGATCCAACCCCGCAGGAGTGGATTGAGCTGCTGGGCAATATCCTGCAAAGACAGCTGTGTTTGATGACGAAGTTTCAATTCCCGAATCGTCGACCGCATGGCTTTCATCGCCGAGGAGCTAACTGCGGGATTAAAACCGCAGAATAGCGTGTTATCCCGGAAACGTCTCACCAGACGAGGCCGAAAGCAGTACCCAAGAAAGTCAAATTTGACGTTCGGATACTTGCCTTTGCGCTTCTTGTCTTTGCAATAGACGATTTTGGTTTTCGTTGGATGCATCTCCAGGCGGCACTCTGCCAGGCGAACTTGTAGCTCAGACTTAAGCGCCTGTGCTTCTTGCTCGCTACGGCAGTGCACCAGTCCATCGTCCGCATACCGACACCACGGGAGGTCCGGGTGTTTCCGCGTCATCCAGAGATCGAACGCATAGTGGAGAAAAATGTTCGCCAAGATTGGGCTGACCACACCACCCTGAGGGGTTCCGCGGTCTCGCTCAATTGTGGTTCCATCTTCCTGCATCATTGACGCTCTGAGCCATCTTTCGATGTACAGCAGCGCCCACTTACACGTCACATGTTTCCGAATGGCTCGTAGCAAAAGCTCATGGTCAATGTTGTCGAACAGGCCTTTGATGTCAAACTCTAACACCCAGTCATACTTCCAGCACCGCTGCCGCGTAACTCCTACGGCGTCGAGTGCCGATTTTCTCGGTCTGTAGCCATAGGAGTCTGCCAAAAATATGGGGTCCAGAATCGGCTCAATGACTTGTTTCACCACCATCTGCGCCACGCGATCGGCTACTGTGGGCACACCCAAAATCCTTTGTCCTCCAGACTTTTTGGGAATGGAGACGGCGCGCACCGGCGGAGGAAAGTAGCTTCCCGAGCTCATTCGGTTCCAGATCTTGTAGAGATTCCTCTTCAAGTCGGCTTCGAACTGCTCGATCGTCTGCCCGTCCACCCCGGCCGCTCCTCCATTGGATTGGACCGCTTTGTACGCTTCATACACTAGCTTCTTATCGATGTTGAACGGCTTGTCTGTCGCACGCATCGAGGTCCTCCTGTTTCCAGTTGCTTCGGTCATGCGACCACTTGACCCGACTCCTTCGCTCCAGCCCCATTACGAGCCTTCCTCGCTCTTACGAGTCGGTCCGCCCCAGTGCTCCGCATCGGTACGCTCGCCTCGCGGTTTTCGCCGCTTGGGCTTCTCCCTTCACATCGGAGCGACTGGTTCCTGCAGTTCCACGCGATAGCCTGCATCCGCTTCACGCCCTCTCTACGCCGGTCGCCGTCCGCTCAGTCATCAGGCACCCTACGGACTTGTCCCAGGTGGGATACACGCTCCTGGTTTCGACGACTCTTGATTTCTTAACGACGCGTCTTCGAAGGGTTCACTTTCGTTCGTCTCTCGGATGCTCACCTGCACGAGTTTGTTCTCGCGCTTTTCCTCCAACGCTCACCACCATGGCTCTTTACCACAGCGGCTTGTAGGCGGTTTGAGACCTGCTCCTGAAAGCCGATCCCGAGGGGCCTTCCCTCATCTATTGCGCAGCTTATTCACGGTGAATCAGTTCATGATGAACTCCTCCTCCGTGTGCTTCTGCAGCACACTGTAGCCCAGAAAATCAAACTTCTCGTGCAGGTAGATCCTCCGCCGATCATCATCCTTGCAATAGACGATCTTCGTCTTCTCCGGATGAAGTTCCAGTCCGCAGTTCTGTAATCGCTCGGCTATGGCTTTCCTCATCGCCAAAGCTTCCCTTTCTGTTCTGCAATGCACAATGACGTCGTCAGCGAATTCTCAAATGCTACCTGAGGGTAATTCGTCGCGAGCCATCGATCGAATGCATAGTGCAGAAACAAATTGGCTAACAGAGGGCTGGCCACTCCGCCTTGCGGAGTACCTTTCTCCCGCGGGACCAAGCGGCCATCCTCTTCTTGCATGGGCGCTTTCAGCCAACGCTCGATATAGAGAATGCCAGGCCTTTTCCTCCCGCGTTCACGACCATAGCTTTTGGCTACAGCCGCCGAAGGTGGTTTGAAACCTGCTCCTGTAAGCCGGTTTCGAGGGGCCTACCCTCATCAGTCAAGCAGTTGCGCACTACTCAGCGTTTCCTCCTTTCGTGCTCGTGGCACACGTTTGTCGCGTTACCGGAAAGATTGGTACTGGATCCCGGCAACCTCTTCTGCATTGGTAGCGCTACTTGGTAAAGAAAAGCTTCTCGAAGAGTTCTTCTGAGAGTTTGGCTCCGGTCTCGGTCAGCCAAACCGACTTGTTTTTGTTTGCTGGATCCGAGATATAACCCTTCTCGTGCAAGGAGTGCAGGACTGACCAAGGAAGGCTTTTCCAGGCCCGTTTGCCTTCAGCTTCCTTAAACGAGTTCAAGTAGAGTAGCGCCAGAACGACTTGTTCCAGTTTTTCTCCATCAACATCGGTATCCATGCAGCACCTCAAGATGACATACCCACCGTTGATACTCCCGTGCCGGGTCTATGTCTAGGGATTGCAGATAACGACGCTTCATGCGGTTCCCAACTTCCCACGTCAGGAGGTGGAATCCATGAGAAGAAGGGCAAAAGCGAAAAAACGAGTCGGCAGAAAAGCAAACTAGCTCTACCCGATTTGGAGCACGTCAAGTCCGCCGTGCTGGTGAGTCTTCGTTCACCGGAATCGCAGCGCAGTTATCGACGGTCCATTGATGACTTCGTTTGCTGGTACTGCTCGGAGCCTCGGCTGTCCTTCAGCAAAACCGTAGTGACGCGATACAGAATCCACCTCGAAGAAGATTGCTGGCTCCCGGAACCATCAACGTGAGGCTGGCAGCAGTTCGACGATTCGCCTATGAAGCCGCAGATACCGGATTCCTCAGCCCAGAACTGGCCGCTGGCATTCGGCGAGTGAAAGGAGCAAAGAAGCTCGGCATGAGGCTCGGCAATAGGCTGACGGTAGAGGAGGCGCGTTCGCTGTGGCAGCTACCCAATATGCATACTGTGAAGGGCAGCCGAGATCGAGCTATTGAGCCATTTGGCAGTGCTCCTCGGTTGTGGCGTTGTGGCCTTCGTCGTAGAGAACTCATCGACTTGACGTTCGAGCACATCCAAAGTCGGGAGGCCATTGGGCCATCGTTGACCTGGTCGGAAAGGGAGGACAATCGTCTGAACGCTCGGGTGGTAATCTACGCCTATTAACATCATGTTCGGCTCCTTTCTCCCGAGCCTGCGGTCGTCGAATAACCACAGTCTACTCGGGTCGAGGAGCCGGCATTGTTACGCAATCAAATCAGGCACTACCGGTGCGCCCATGGCTCTACCGCGTGGCCACGAACGCCTGCCTCGAAAGTATGTCTGTGGTGTGGTTCCCAGCATCGTCCGAAACATTTCAATGAAGGCACTTACGCTGTCGTAACCGACTGCGATAGCGACCTCCGTGACAGATTTGCTTTGTGCCAGCATCTCAAGGGCAGCAAACAACCGCGCCTGCTGTCGCCAACGGCCAAATGACATGCCTGCCTGAGCCGAAAACGCACGCATGAAAGTACGGCGGGCCATTCCGGCAACATGCGCCCAAGCGTCCAGCGTGCGGTCATCCCCAACATCATCCAGGAGAGCATCTGCAACTCTCGCTAGTCTTTCCTCTCTTGGTATGGTCAAAAGCAAGGGCTGCTGGTCAGGCCGTCGAATCTCATCACGAAGCGTTGTGATTAAGTGCTTCTTCGCCGTGTTGAGCGGTTGGCGGAGGTCCCAACCGACCATACGATGAACTATGGCGAACAATAGCTCCGATGAGTTGAACATGCAGGGCGTCTTGGGTAGTCCGCGGCACATCTCCGGAGACAAGTCGACCATCGAGCCAGCAGCGCCTCCGACAGAACGCGCCGCATGCTTACAATTTGGTGGAGTCCATGCGCAACGCTGGGAGGGAAACATCCATCGTTCGTTTCCTGTTTCTACGATGAGCAACCCCTGGGTCAGTGCGACGAGTTGCCCGCGGTGGTGACTGTGCTCTGGCGTCCAGCCCTCGACCATCCGCCTCTTGAAGTCATAGGCCAGCACTGGCGTATCGCTGTCGTAGAGGCGGCGCAGTTCTTCCATATTCTTCAGGGCTGAGAACATGGATTTACGAGGTTGACCCTTTTCCGACATAGTTCGCCACTTTCCCGTTAGCGGAACAACCGAAACCCAGCTAGAGTACGTGGCAGAACAACGAAAGACAATACGGGAAATCAGGACAATCAATGAGAAAGCTGATCTACACAATCAACGTCACCATCGATGGCTGCTGCGACCACACCAAAATGGTTCCCGATGAAGAAGTACTTGGCTGTCGGGAGACGGTTGTTACAGGGTGTGAGTCTACAGGAGAAATTACAATTAAGACTTGTTGAGTCACACATTTTCAAAAAATCAGGCTGTATTGCTCTTCGTTACTTAAAACAGTGACAGAAATATCGGCGACGCTCTGCTGCTTACCTTCTAGAATGTCAGGCATGTGTTCACATTGGAAAGGCGAAAAAAGATGAGCCCGAAATTTTTGGAGAAGCAAACCACACGGCGCGAAATGTTGCGGAATTACGCCGGGTTTGCGGGAAGCGCGTTGCTGGCGCAACTTTTTCCGGCAAGTCTATTGAGCGCCGGCGTTCCTGGCCTCCGGCAGCAGGCCTCTACGCCTCCAACTGACTCTCTGGCGGCCATGCGGGCGCAGATGGGTAGTTCACCTATCCAATCGCAACCGCTGGCGGAAAATCTGACGTTACTTTCCGGGCCTGGGGGAAATGTTGTGGTGTTGAACGGGCCCGATGCCAAAATCGTGGTCGACACGTTTCTTATGCCGGCCTGGCCGAAGTTGAAAGAAACGCTCGATGGGCTGGGCAATGCGCCGCTGAAGACGGTGATCGACACGCACTGGCATGTCGACCACACGGACAATAACGCCAATCTGCACGCCGCGGGCGCCACAGTGCTGGCCCACGAAAACACCAAGACGCGCATGGCAGAGCCACACGTCAGTGCACTTTTCGGTTTGCACTTTCCGGCATCACCTGCGGATGCTTTGCCGCAGCAGACATTCAGCACCAGCCAGAAACTGCAGGCCAACGGTGAAATCGTGATGCTGCAATATTTTCAGCCGGCGCATACCGACACGGACATCTACATTCACTTCCAGAAGGCCAACGTGATTCATATGGGCGATACTTTTTTTAACGGCTTTTACCCGGTCATCGACGCCAGCACTGGCGGAAAAATCGATGGGATGATTGTCGCCGCCGACAAAGTTCTGCCCTTGGCCGACAACAACACCAAGATCGTTCCGGGGCATGGCCCGCTGGGCAACAAAGCCGATCTGACCAAGTTTCGGGACATGCTGGTTGTGGCGCGCGATCGCGTGCAAAAACTGAAAACCGCCGGCAAATCGACCGACGAAATAGCGGCGAGCAAACCGTTTGAGGACCTGGACGCCACTTGGGGCAAGGGCTTTTTCAACGGCGAAGTTTTTGCGCGGGTGGTGTATTCGGCGCTTTGAGTCGCGATGCTCAGCGAGGCAAAGGCGCGGTCGTTCTGCGGTACGCCCCTGTGGCTGATCCAAGTGAGGCTCCTAGGAACCGCTGGTCGCCATACTTTTTGAGCATCGTAAGTCAAACTCTCATGAGCGCGGGCGCGAGAGAGGGGTCAGGACAATTCAATGAGAAATGTAATCTACGCAATCAATCTTACCCTGGATGGCTGCTGCGACCATACCAAATTCAATCCGCCCCCCGATGACGAAGTACTTGAACATTTCACGCAACTCTTGCGAGATTTTGACCTGCTCGTCTATGGGCGTAAAACCTATCAATTGATGGTTCCTTATTGGCCTGATATCGCAAAAAGCCAGTCCGAGACAAAAGCGGATATCGAATTTGCTCAAACCTTTGTCTCCAAGAAGAAGATTGTTTTTTCACGATCATTGACCAGCGCTGAAGATGAAAATACGAGAATTGTTCGTACGAACCTTCGCGACGAAATACTTAAACTGAAGCAAGAACAGGGCAAAAATATTTTGGTCGGCGGTGTAGATGTTCCTTCACAACTGATGGAGCTTGGCATGATTGACGAATATCGTTTTGTCGTTATGCCAACCATTGTTGGAGAAGGCAGACGATTGATGGAGGGCGTCAGCCTGCCCGAGAAATTGCAATTGAAACTGGTTGAGTCAAAGCCTTTTAAATCAGGGTGTGTCGCGCTTCGTTACTTGAAACAGTGACAGAAAAAAATCTGCGACAGGTCTGGAGTCCCGATTATCGGGGGTTCTCGCCAGAAATGCCTTCGCTGCGCCATCATGCTTTAGGTAAGCATTCAGAAATTGAAGCGTGTAAAGTGCAACCCAGGAATAGCTCATATTGGCGTCGTTCCGTCCATAATCTGCGACCTGATCCTCCTCCGCGAAATCTTTGGGTGTCTTGAAGCGTTCACACATCGAGCAGAATTCAGAATGGGACATTCCTAACATATTGACCGTCATGACATCCGCATGTGTCCACTCATTCAGCACGTTGTGCCCTGTCATGTCCATATCGGAGCGCTCGATGTCCTCGATAAAGTTTTCCCTGTTTGAGGTAAAGAAGAGAAGTGGGACGTTCAATTGCTCCGGGTGAATGGATCCAGCTTTTGCCACGAGTCCTGGGTAATAGCGGATGCTGCCATCCATTTCAGCCAAGACCTGAATGCGAGAGTCCCGCGACGCCGCAAATAGGCTCGATATCCCTCCCCCAACTGAAGCTCACTGCAGCAACCCTCGACGAATCTGTGTCAGGAAGCTTTTCGGCGTACGTGACAAGGAATGAGATGTCCAGAGCCTGGGAATCAATCCCTGCCAGGTCGTCGGTCATATCTCGCGTCGACACTCCCATCGATGGACTGGCAAGAACGACATAGCCATGGCTGGCAAGGTACTCGCACAGATCGGCGTTTTCCCATGCAATGGATGAATCGCTGGGAGCGTAAATGAGAACTGGGTAGTGTCCCTCCGCCATTTTTGCATCGCGCACTCCCACAGCGGGACATCGAAGGAACTCTTTAATCGCGAACGCCATTTGTTGTGCTCTTGATCAGGAGCGCCGAAAGAAATCTCGGTATCTGCCAACGCCACATAGTCGCCAACCTTCATTGACTTGATCCCACTTGGCAGTGCTGGATACCAGATGAGCGTCTGCAGAGGGCGGCCTTTGTCGGTTTCAGCTGGTTTGGAATGGTCCCCAGCTAAGACAAGAGACTTTCGCGAGGGATCGTACTGATTCACCACCCTTAAGCCTACCGGATACGGCCCAGGCTTCTGAAGAAATTGAAACGGAGGAAGCGCGGTTTCGATTGGGATCGGCTGAGGAGTTTGCGCCGAAGCAGTAAGGGGAAATCCTATCGAGACTTCCTCGCGCTGCTGCTGGCTGAAGAAGTGGCAGGTAGAAAGCAAACACGTCTCCAGCGTTGCACCCGGAATGCGCACTTTCCGTTCTTCAAAACCATCGATGAGTTCGACTTCACCTTGCAATCAACTCTTCGACAATCCCTTCTCGGTTCGTACCTGGGACCGGACTTCGTCACCGAGGGGCGGTCGTCGATTCTGCATGGCAAGACCGGCCGCGGCAAGACGCATCTGGCAGTGGCCATCGGGTATCGCGCCATTCAGAACGGCTTTGAGACGTTTTTCACGACTGCGGCGGAACTCATCGAAGATCTCTCGAACGCCAGCAAGAAGGGGAATTTACAGGAATCTCTCGCAACCTACACCCACCCGCATGTGCTGGTGATCGACGAGGTAGGCTATCTGACTTACGGGCCGGACGCTGCCAATGTCCTGTTCCATGTGGTGAACGACCGGCACCTGAGAAAGCGGCCCATGATCTTCACAACGAATAAGCCCATGACGGAATGGGGCAAGGTCTTACACGACGAAGATAGGGCAGCGGCCATCCTCGATCGGGTTCTCGCGCGCGGGCGCCGCGTCCAACTCGATGGCCCCTCGGGGAGAACCCGTCATCTCAACCTGGAAGAAAGCTTGCCAGCAGATGCAAAACGGCTCAGAATTTCCGGAATTGGTGGCTCAGAATTTCCGGAACCCACACCTGTCATTTTGCGGACAGTCGTGAGTAAACTTAACTGTCACAATATCCATAAGATCGTGAACTTAGTTGGGCGTACAGATTCAATTGTTCGATGGTCACTTCTTGAATTTAGCGCTGTTGGGGACGGCTACATAAACCGCAAGAGTTATGAAATTGAAAGCGATCAATTCCAAAATATCTGTACAAATATTAAGTCCAACTTTCAGGGAGGCGCTCATATTGATACGCATCATGCCGATGCAAGAGTTGGAACATATGCACTCATCACGCCTGCTGGCTTGGTTTACGGAACCGGCCCTCCCGCTATAGAGGGGGTTTTTCCACTATCTGGTTCGATTCTTGACGAGCATCTGTCGTTGATTGCCAATAGACTGCCATTCTCTAAGGAGAAACTAGGAGAAACACTTCTTGCGTTATAGCATTTTCTTCACCCATTCGACGTGATTTATCCGGAATCTGCTGCTCCGCGATTCGCTTTGCAACAGTCACAGGCGAATGCCATCACGTCTTCTCGGTACACCTTGTCGTACAGAGCATAGAAGCGAGATTTGGGCGATCCGTTCGCTTTGTCGTGCAACGCCGTCTGCAACTTCTGAACACTTGGTGGAGTTGTTAGGCTCATCGCCAATCCCTCGGTCCTTTGTCGCTTCTTGCGTTTCCTTTCAACTGAGGCCCCTTCCCTCCACGGGGGTTAACCGGTTTCATCGGTACAACGAGCCTCTCCGCCATCCCCGTCAGCCCGGCCTGTCCCTCGCGAGTTGCCAGTTGATCTACACTACGATCACCGCTGGGACTTCCCGTGTTGCGCATGGTCCCCTTTGCGTGCATGCCGTCGCCAATACCCCGGCAGGTCTGATGGAACTTGTCCGCTCGTACCGTTCCACCAACTTCGGCCTTCCCACGAACCGGGGCGGGTCGGCTCCTGCATTGTCGGTTTCGGGGCCTGCTCAGCGTTTACACACGTTACGGCCTGCACGCTCGCGCAGTCGCCTAGCGACTCTCTGCACCAGAGGCTTCAGCAGTCTCGTTGCCTAAACTGCTCCTCTGATTGCTACCGGGTGGAGCGAACCAGTTCTCGGGCGGTTTTTACTCCCGCTGTGGACCACCACCTTTCACGGCGCACCCGGTTACGCGACGCGACGCAATATAAAAGGGTGCCCCTTTTGGAGTAAGGTTTTGAGCGTTGGACTCAACCTCTCCGGAAAGGAGCACCCTATATATGGATAGCGTGAAGTATATCGGGATGGATGTTCACAAGGAAGCGATCTCCATCGCAGTTCTAAATTCCCCTGGCAAGCTGGTGATGGAATGCATCATCGAAACCAAGGCGGCCACGATTCTTCAGTTTTTCGAAGGGCTACGCGGAAGCTTGCACGTCACCTTTGAAGAAGGGACCTGGGCGACCTGGTTATATGATCTGCTGAAGCCGCACGTTGCAAAGCTCGTGGTATGTAATCCCCGCCGGAATGCTCTTTTAAAAGAAGGCAGCAAGAGTGATCGCATCGATGCTCGGAAGCTCGCCGAATTATTGCGCTCAAATCTTCTTCGTCCGGTTTATCACGGGGAGCATGGCGTACGAGCGTTGAAGGAGCTGGCGCGCAGTTACCTGACGGTCACGAAGGACCTCGTACGGGTCATGAGTCGAGTGAAGGCGATCTACCGCAGCTGGGGGATTGCCTGCGCGGGGAAGCAGGTCTATGGAACGCGCCATCGCTCGGAGTGGCTCGGCAAGTTCGAAGTGGCCGGTGTGCGCCGCCGCGCGGAGTTCTACTACCAACAACTGGACGCACTGCGGCCGCTGCGACAACAAGTACGGCAAGAGTTGCTCGCTGATGCCAAAAAACATGACGCATGGAAATTGTTACGCGGGATCCCCTCGATCGGCCCGATCCGGGCGGCACTCATCATTGCGATCCTGCAGACACCACACCGTTTTCGTGCCAAGCGACCGCTGTGGACGTATATCGGTTTTGGGATTGACACCCACAGCAGTGCCGAGTCCCGCTATGTCGGTGGGAAGCTACAGCGCTCGAAGAAACCGGTTTCGATTCGCGGGCTGAATCGCAATCACAATCACGACCTGAAGAACTTGTTCAAGAGTGCGGCGACCATTGCTGCGGTCAAACCCGGACCGTTCCGAGAATTTTACGATGCGCTGGTGGCCAAGGGGATCAAGCCGGAGATGGCGCGCCTGACGCTGGCACGCAAGATCGCCGCGATCACTTTGACCGTCTGGAAGAAAGGGGTGAGCTTCGACGCCAAATATTTGAAACCACAAACAGCTTGAGTGTTTCTGGCAATCCGTTCCATCCCTGGGATCCATTCTGGCGGTGGTCCGTTGGGTTCTTGAGACACTCGGGATAGAGGGTGAGTCTCAGCTGATTTGTTAGGCGCTGTGTGCTTCGGGCACTAGTCTCTCACGCGACCCTAGGCCCCCTCGCACCACCCGAAAAAGCTATGGGCCACGAGTCCCCGATAGAACCATGGTGAGCAACTAACCAAGGAACTGCTTTGCTGGTTTCAAAACAAACTGGCCTCGTCGCGAAGAAGCGATGAAAACCGCTGGGAGAGGAACCCAAACATGCTACACAACTGTGCGTAGCAAACCGAGCTCATGGAGCGGAGAGTTAGAACAAATCCTGCTCAATCGTGCGGGCTGGAAAGTGAGAAAAAATCCGGCCACAGGAGAAGTTTTTTCTTGACATTCCCTCGCCAGAAACTGCTGCTTGTTAGGCCGCCGCCGGTATTGGGGTGACTCGGTATCCGAGCTTTTCGGCTTTGGACTTGAGGCGCTTGATCTGTAACTCTCGGTGTCGAAGGTCGTAGAAGGCTGCTCCTTGGTCCACGTATTTCATCCCGTAGCGCAGTATCCGGTAGACCAAGCGGGCCAGCTTGGCCGCCATGGCTTTGATGGCGATGGGAGCGCCTAGCCTGGTTCGCAGTCGACGGAATTGCGCTCCGAGATAGGTTTTGCTTTCCCGCAACGTGCTGGCGGCCATCTTCAAGGCGATACTGATCGGATTGTTGGTCGGCAGCCGGCCTTTCCCAATAACCTTATTCCCGCTGATGCGATTATCGGGACAGAGCCGCAACCAGGAAACAAAATGGTTCTCGGTCTTCCATTTGCCCATGTCGTATCCAGCTTCGCTGATGACCGTCGTCGCGGTGATGACATCGATGCCGTCGATGCGGGTTAGGTCCGTACCGGTCATGCGAAACAACCCTTCGCGCAAATCGAACTGCGGCTTGTTTGCCCTCTTCTTCTTGCGCCGTCCCTTGCGGTTCTCTTCGGGCAGTGGGGCACCGTGGCTCCGATCCTCTCGCTGCTGGAGATACTGCTGGAGCTGGCGGTCGCACTCCGCCATCTGCTTCTGGCAGAACTCGTAACCCTCATGCTCTTGCTTCAACACGAACAGCAAATCCTCTTGCCAGTTGCCTTCCAGACTCTGCGCAATCTGCTCCTCACTCGCTTTCACCCGGGGATCCCGAAACTCAGCCAGTTTATGCGGATCGTGTTCGCCTGCCAGAATGGCCTTGATGATGGCCTGTCCGGTTGCTCCGCTGATATCGGTCAACACATTGGCCAACTGCAGATTCATCTGCGTCAGCGCCTTCTGCATCCGCAGAATATGCCGACCCGCACTCTGCACGAGATCGTTGCGCTGTCGCCAGTAGGTCCGCATCACGCGAATCTCTTGTGATGGCCGGAACGAATTTCGCAACAGTCCGTAGGTGTGTAGCTTCATCAGCCATTGACTCTCCGGCACGTCGCTCTTCCGCCCGGGCAGATTCTTCGTGTCCCGGGCATTCACCAGGTACACCTCCAAACCCGCTTGTTCCAGAATGTCGTAAACCGCGACCCAATAAACTCCGGTGGATTGCATCGCTACGGTCCGAATCCCGCATTGCTTCAGCCAAGCGGCCATAGCCTTGAGTTCGGCGGTGGTGCATCCGAACTCCCGTACCGATTGGCTATCTCGGCCTGGCGGTACTGCTACGTAGTGAGATTCGTTGCCGATATCAATGCCCGCAGCGTCGGGATGTATGACTTCCAAGCTGAGGTCTTCGCTCTGGATCTGCCGCATCATCTCCCGCCGTTGCTTGCGGTTCATCTCGTGCCAATGGTGCTGCGTTGGATGGTTGGTGGCTCCTTTGTTTTTCTCCTGTGGCTTGGGTTTCATGCTAACCTTCCTGTGCTAAATTCAACTTGGCCCGGCCCGGTTGGCGAAAACTACACAATCTCGCCAGCGGGGTCGGGCCGTTCTCCTTTTCAGGACAACGCCCGCCGCCATCTACACAATCGCCAGAACCGGAGCCATGCTCTCCATCGGGCAGGAACGCTCCAGGAAAAATGCGGCTTCAGCTGCCGAACCAGGTTGTGCCTCGGATTTTAGTTTGGCCACACCATAAGTGGCGAGCTCTCGAGAGGAGTTTCAGGCTCATACAACCACCGCAAAGCGGTGGCCGCTGCTCTCCAGAAACTCTTCTTTAAGCGGCCGGAACCTGTACCATTTGGAATCCCAGCCTGGCTGCTCTTGACTTGAGATGTTTGATCTGCAGGTTGCGGTGTTGAGCGTCGTAGAACGCCGCTCCTTGGTCAACGTATTTCATGCCGAAACGCAGCATGCGGTAGACCAAGCGGGCCAGCTTGGCCGCCATGGCTTTAATTGCAATGGGAGTGTCTAGCCTGGCTTTCAATCGACGGAACTGCGCCCCAAGATAGGTGTTGCTCGTCCGTAAGGTGCTGGCCGCCATCTTCAAGGCATTTGTGATCCGATTGTTGGTCGGTAAGCGGCCTTTTCCAATAATCCTGTCGCCGCTGATTCGATTGTCCGGGCACAGCCGCAACCAGGAAACAAAATGGTGTTCTGTCTCCCATTTGCTCATATCCCATCCTGCCTCGCTGAGGATCGTCGTCGCTGTCATGACATCGATGCAGTCGATCTGGGTCAGGTCCACACCGGTCATGCGAAACAACCCGGTGCGCAAGTCCACCTGCGGCTTATTTCCTTTCTTCCTCTTGAGCCGCTCCTTCCGCTTCTCTTCCGGCAGGCTCGCACCTTGGCTTCGATCGTCTCTTTCCTGGAGATACTGCTCAAGCCGCCGATCACACTCGGCCATCTGCTTCTGGCAAAACTCGTAACCATCTTGTTCCTGCTTCAGCACAAACAGCACATCTTCCTGCCAGTGGCCCTCCAGACTCCCCGCAATCTGTTCCTCACTTGCCTTCACCCGAGGATCACGAAATGCAGCCAGTTTATGCGGATCGTGTTCGCCTGCCAGAATGGCCTTGATGATGGCCTGTCCAGTCATTCCGCTCACATCGCTCAGCACATTGGCCAACTGGATATTCATCTGCGTCAGCGCCTTCTGGATCCGCTGAATGTGCCGTGCTCCCGCCCGCACCAAATCATTCCGCTGCCGCCAGTACGTCCGCATGGTGCGAATTTCCTGGGAGGGCCGGAATGAATTTCGCAACAACCCGTAGGTGTGCAGCTTCATCAGCCATTGACTCTCCTGCACGTCGCTTTTGCGTCCCGGCAGGTTCTTCGTCTCCCGCGCATTTACCAAGTACACTTCGAAACCTGCTGCTTCGAGAATGTCGTATACCGCAATCCAGTAGACGCCCGTGGATTGCATCGCGATGGTCCGAATCTCGCATTGCTTCAACCAACCAGCCATCACTTTCAGCTCCGCGGTGGTGCACCCGAAGCGCCGTACCGGTTGACTATCCCGGCTCGGCGGCACAGCCACATAGTGGGATTCGTTGCCAATATCAATGCCCGCGGCATCGGGATGCACCACCTCCAACCTGAGCTCTTCGCTCTGGATCTTCCGCATCATCTCTCGCCGTTGCTTGCGGTTCATCTCTTGCCAACTGGGCCGCGTTAGACCACAGTTTGCTCCTTTGCCTTTGTCTTTTTGCTTGGATTTCATGCTCACTGCTCCGTATTGAATTCAACATGGCTCGGCCCGGTCGGCGAAACTTAACAATCTCTCCATCGGGGTCGGGCCGTTCTCCTTTTCAGGGCAACGCCGCCACCATGTACACAATCGCCAATACCGGAGCCATGCTTTTATTCGGGCAGGAACGCTCCAGGGGAAGTGCGGCCTTAGCTGTCGAGCCACGTTGTGCTCCAGATTCTAACCGCACCAGAGCCATTCAGTTGCCACCGAAATCTCTGACAGAGTTTCTGGATCATACAACCACCCCGAAGGGGTGGCCGCTGCTTTTATAGAACAAATCAGGCAGTACTACGTTGCCCGTCATCCGCCTCTTGACGTTCCGCTTCGGATCGGAGTCAAATATCGGCACCCGCCCTGCTCATCTCTTGTCCTCCCCAAGTCGTCGAAGGAGAAGATGCCCAACATGCGAAAAGAAACCGACTGCCGCAGAATCGTCATCGTGGGCGGCGGTTTCGCAGGCGTGACCCTGGCTAGAGGACCTCAATCGCCGCGTTGCGCGTGACGTTGAAGTGGTGGTCATCAGCAGTGAAAACCACATGGTCTTTACTCCGATGCTTGCGGAGGTGGCGGGCCGTTCTCTTTCCGGGCTCGACGTGGTGGTGCCAGGCCGGCAGGTCGCGCGCCGGACGCGACCTGGTTAACGGCCACAGTAACCGTCGTCGATCTAAAGAAGAACGAGGTCGAGTACACCCGCCCGGACGGGCCGATTGCAACGCTTTCCTACGCTCACCTGGTTCTCGCCTGCGGCTCGGAGATCAACCTCGATGTGGTTCCCGGCATGGCAGCTCATGCGTACACGCTCAGGACAGTCGGCGACGGCCTGACCCTGGGCAACGAAGTCATCGCACGTTTTGAGCAGGCAGCCGTCGAGCCCGAAGACGCCGAGAGACAACGGCTGCTGACGGTTGTGGTGGTCGGAGGCGGTTTCACAGGAGTGGAAGCGGCGGGTCATCTGTTCGACCTGATGCGGAATATCTACCCGTTTTATCCGCAGTTAAGCCGCACTCGGCCGCGGATGGTGCTTCTGCAACGGGGCGCAAGAATTGTCCCCGAATTTCAGCACGATTCCCTCTCGGAGTTTGCTCTGCGAAAACTCCGGCAAAACGGCCTCGAGGTCAGGCTGAATACGGAGGTGCAAGAGGTTACGGCGCGATATGTCCGGTTGGGGACAGGAGAGCGGATCGATACGGGCCTCACCCTGTGTGCGATCGGGACGGCACCGGTCACCCTCATCAAGAAAATCGGCTTGCCCGTGGAACGCGGCAGGTTGAAGACCGAGCCGGACATGCGGGTGACAGGCGCGGCCAACGTGTGGGCGTTTGGTGACTGTGCGGCGGTTCCGAACGCCTGGAATGCGACAGCTCTCTCCCCCTACAGCGCAGTTTGCACTGCGGCAAGCGAAGCAACTGGCTGCCAACCTGGTTCGGGTCCAACGCGGAGAGGCAACCAGGCCGTTCCACTTTCGTCCGCAAGGACTTCTGGCTACCATCGGCCACCACAACGGGGTGGCTGAAATTTATCGGCTAAAATTCTCCGGTCTGGTCGCCTGGTTTCTCTGGAGAGCCGTCTACTTGATGAAGATCCCGACCTTCAGCCGCAAGCTCAATGTGGTCGTAGACTGGACCTGGGATATTTTCTTCAAGCCCAACATCGTCGAGGTGCGCGTAGCGCAACAGCAGCGATTTAAGCAGGCCCACTACGCTGCGGGCGACTTTGTTTTTCGCAAAGGTGAACCGGGCGGTGCCTTCTTTGTGGTCAAGGCGGGCAGCGCCGGGCTTTACTTGGATGAAGCTTCAGCAACTCCCCTCGTCACGTGGACGAAGGGCGACCATTTCGGGGAGCGCGGCGCTTCTTGAAGACGCGGCGCACCCGACATACACAGCGTCGGTCAAGGCAGAAACCCCTCTGGACTTGATCGTTATCGACCCTGCGGATTTCACCAGCCTCGCTGAGTCGCTTGGAGCGCTGCAGAAAGAGCTGAAGCATTCGTTGTTCACGCGGCAGGTCTACGAACACTTCACAACGCTAGCAGCGAGAAATCCTGCCGTAGGGGCTCTCACGGTTGCGGACGTCATGACTCGTTCCGTCCAGACCTTGCCGCTCGATCTCTCCTTGGTCGATACCGTGGCGAAGTTTCAGTGCTGGGCACACAGCCTTCCCAATAGCGGAAGGCTGAAATCTTGAAAGGCTACTGCGGCCGTCGGGAGCTTTTCGCCGCGCTGGGCCGAGGTCTGCCCTTTGACACGCCCGTTCGCGATTTCATGCGGCAAGCTCCGCATACTCTCAGCGAAACCGACGGCGTGCTCGCTGCAGGTCTAGACTTTCTTCACAACGACATGGATATCATGCCCGTGGTTGCTGCCGATGGCAGTGGCAGGCTCGTGGGGATCTTCACTCCGCTCGATGCCGTTCATAGGATTGCGGGAATCGCGGGTCAGGATTTGCAGTTTCGTTCTTCAGCAGCAGCCAGCTGAGACAATAACTCGGAAGTTATGGCAGAAGTCGCGGTAGGTCCCGATTAACGTTAGTTAGGACTTTACCGGATGCGCGTTCTCGCTCAGAGCGATTTTAGCTCTGCCAATGCGGCCCGGTTCAGCTTCACTTTGCCGCACCAGCAGAGCTTGGACAGTGAAGCGCATTCAAAATGCGCACCGCAAGCTTCGCAATCCTCCTGTTTGGCTCTGAAGATTTCAAAGAAAGAACGAATCCAGTTCCGACTCATGTGGGTGTACACCTCCGGGGCGGAATCCTCAGCTCACCGACAACGTCAGGATCGTGATGTCATCAAACTGGTCCACGCCTGCCGACCACTCCGCCACTCGTTCGGCCAGCAATTCCGCAATGATCTTGGCATCCGCGCCATCCGGCAAAGACGAACACAAAGCCAGGAGCCGCGCATTGCCAAATTCCTGCCCGTCCCGATTTTGCGCGTCCGTTACCCCATCGCTGCAAACCACAATCGCCGAGCCCTTCGTCAGGCTGATCTGAAATTCCTGAAAGCTCGCCTCCGGAAACAGGCCCACCGGCAAGTCTCCTCCTTGCAGCGCTTTCGCCTCTCTCTCCTCGAAGATCAAAATCGGAAGGCAATGCCCCGCATTGACGTACCGCAGAAGCCCGGTCCTGGAATCGAATTCTCCGTAAAACATCGTCACAAACCTCGCATCGCCGAACCGTCCTTCCATATCTTTGTTCAGCGCAGTCACCAGCGATTCCGGGGATGGTCTTTCGCTTGCCTCATCGGTCGAAAGCATCTTCCCCCGCGCCACGGCTTGCAGTTGCGCCATCATCAACGCCGCGGACATGCCCTTGCCGCTCACATCGGCGCACAGCAATCCCACCTCGCACCGGTTAAAGTGAAAAAAATCGTACAAGTCGCCGCTGACCATTCTCGCCGCTTTCGTTACTCCCCAAACATTCGCTCCAGACAACACCGGGGCGCTGCGCGGATACAAATATTGCTGCGCTTCCCGCGCCAGCGCCATGTCCCGTTCCAGCACGATACGCTGGCTCTCGCGCGCATGAAAATCCTCCAGATCGTGCGCCATCTGATTGAACGAAGTGGCCAATTCTCCCAACTGGTCCTCCTCGCCAATCGGCACTCGGACCGAAAAATCTCCTGCTCCAACTTGCCGCGCGGCGTGGCTCAACGAATTGATCACCGAAACGATTCGCCGGCTCAGCTGGACGCAAAGAAACAATCCCCCCGCGCAAACCGCCACCAGCGCCACCGCCAATCCTGCCGAAGGCCACACCCACGACGCCGTCCGCAGCCCCATACGGCTCAAATCCTCCACCGTCCTCGCATAGCTCGGCCGTATCTGGCACACCACCCAACTCTCCGCGTGCCCGGTTTTCCAATTCTGTGCCACCACCACAACCGGCGCGGGCACCCGCGTTCCCGGAACAAAATTCGCCCACACTTCGCCCAACAGAGTGCCCTCGCTCCGGTACGTTTTCAGCATCATCGGTTCGCTGTTCGCGATCGTAAGCCCCGCGGCATTCGTCAATTGCTCCAAGAACATTTTGCCAAGCGGAATCCGCAACACCACCGATGCTCTGCACTCCGGACGCCGCACCTCCCGAACAAACCGGATTTCTAGGCGATTCTCGTCCTCCGCAATTCCCGCGAACTCACCGTTGTCCAGCCACTCCGGCGTTCCCCCACCTCCGGCGCCCGAGGTCACTTCGATTTCGCTGCCTGGCCACGTCGAATCCAGATACTCCCTGGCCTCCTTCACCGCGGCTGAGTCCGTACTGCAGCCTTCCAGGTGGTCGATCACGGCGTCCGCCAATTTCTTCCGGCTCTCGACAATCACTTTGATCCGCTCTTCCACCAGATAAGTGCTCTCCCGCCGGATCACCACGTTGAGAATCGCCGCGGAAAAGCTCGCGATCAGAAATGTCGAGATGATTCCCAGAAACACCACGATCGTCAGCATCTTCCACTGCACCGAATTCCATACCCACCTCAAATACGCAAACACCTTTATTTCACCTCGTTGCTGAATTGGTTCGAAAGGCACGCGCTTCGTCTTCGCTGCCAGACGGCATAGCCAACTGTACATGATGGAGCTCTTTGATTCCCATGAACCCCTCACAAAATCTGATCGTCAAAATTATCTGCCGATAGCGAGCCAATTCAAAGTGACCAGTGGCCACGGACTTGTTCTGGACTCGAAAAGAACATGCGACAACGATTGTCTCGAGTTTTAGGACCTTCGGGACTAATCTTGGTTTTTTCTTCATCCATTTCCCGATGTCCCTCCAAACTTGCAAAAATTGCCGCAATCGTATCCCACAACGCTTCACTTTTCACGCTTCAAATTGCACAAAAAAAAACAAACAGCGCAGGCAATTGTGTGATTTCTCGTGCTTGGGATGTACACAAAATGCGGAGTTGTCGGTATTTTTGTAATTTATATTTAGGGCGACAATTTGTATTTTATTTCAAAGGGGTGTATCACTTTTCCCCCGCCCATATCTATACCCCTATACCCCCGGCGATTTCGCAAGGTCGGCCAGGATTCCAGCCGGAAGACGTTGAGATGGATAGTTTTCTAAGTTAAATCACTTCCCCACTTCCCCTGATCATTTTTGCAAATTTGCATGGCCCTTGACTTTGGCCGGTTTCTGAGACTATTATTAGTCTCAGACAAACAGAGACCCCTCTCCGGCGAGTCTTCGCCTTAAAATGGGTGCGTACCTTTATGGCTGGCGATCCCGATCTGCAGTTGCGCGGTCAACTCGTCCGGCGTCTCGCATTGTTCCGCGAAATGCTGCCCGGCTCGTTTGTGGAGAATAAGCGCTCCTGCGGGCGACCGAACTGCCACTGTGCCGACGGCAAAAGCCTGCATACCCAATACCAGATTTCCGTCCTGATCGACGGCCAACCCAAAACGTTCCACGTTCCGAAGAGCATGGTCGACCAGGTACGCGAGATGATCCGATTGCGCCAGCGGTTTGAAGAGGCGGCCGCCGCCATTTGCAAGATCAATCTGCGACGTTTTTTGAAAGAAAGGGAAAAGTCATAGCTTTCTCACGCCGGCACCGGTTGGAAGCCTACTTGGATAAGGTATTTGATTTCTCTTCTCACGTTGGGGCTTTGCCGGACGGGCGCCTCTATCCCTACCATTCCGGGAAGAAGATCTTTGACGCCGTGTTTCTGGGAGCGGCTTGTCGAACTTCACCCGCATGTCCATTGCGTGGTGCCGGCCGGTGGGTTGTCTGCCGATCACACCCGCTGGATCAAACCACGCTACGATTTCTTTCTTCCCGTCGAGGTGCTTGGCGCTGTATTTCGCGGCAAGTTCCACGCAGCACTCAAGCGTGCCTTTCGGGACGGCAAGCTCAACTTTCATGGAGACTTGAAGCTACTCGCGCAACCGAGAACCTTCGCGGCGTGGCTCAGACCAGTGTTCCGGAAGGACTGGGTGGTCTACGCAAAGCGTCCGTTCGGAGGCCCAGAATATGTGCTCCGCTATCTGGGCCGTTACACCCATCGCGTGGCATTTCCAACCACCGCCTGATTTCCTTCGCTGACGGAAAGGTTACCTTTCGTTGGCGCGATTCTGCCCACAACAATGAACAGAAATTGCTGACTCTAGCTGTCGATGAGTTCTTGCGCCGCTTTCTGTTGCATCTACTCCCGGAAGGTTTCGTGCGCATCCGAAACTTCGGATTCCTGGCCAACCGCAGACGTGCCACCACTTTGCCACTTTGCTTTCGGTTGCTGGGATCGACACCACAGACCAAAACAGAGCCAAGCGCGAGTTCGAGCGATGTTTGGTTTTGTCCAAAGTGCGGTGGGCCGATGCTGATTATCGAAAGACTTCCAGTTGCGGAGGTTCAGCTTCGTTCTCCGCCCACCCGAGATGCTGTTGCTGCATGAGAAACCGACCAACATCACGGAACTTCTGCGCGCTTCCGCTCGCTACCTGTCTTTGCGTCTTCCCGTCCAAGCAATTCCTTTTTTTCACTTCCCGAGGTCATGGTTTCGCCACGCCTTTGAGTTTTCAACAACGCTTCTGCACTCTCGGTTGGTCGCTGTCATCCCTCCCCCGTCCCCCGGCCCGCGACCAAACCCACTCTTCCCTCATTGAATTTGCATAGCACCCGCGTCCGCCGCAAAGCGTCGTTGACTTTCAGATGCGTCAATTCAGCACGTCGTACTCCAGTGGCATAGAGCGTCATCAACAGAGTCCGATGGTAAGGAGTCACAGCTGCGTCGATGAGTTGCGCAACTTCTTCCTGGCTGAGGATTATTGGCAGGTGAAATACCCATTTCGGATAAGGAGTCTCGTCAATGCTCCACGCCCTCTTTAGCGTCTTGATGTAGAAGAATCGGAGAGCCGCCAAATGTCCGACAACCGAATTCGGCGACAATTTCCGCTTTTGAAATAACTCCGCTTGGAATTCGCGAATGTGTCGCGGGCCCAGGCGGTCAGGCGGACAGTTAAATCGTCGAGCAAAATCTTCAACTGTGCGGATGTAGCTGCGTATGGTAGTCTCTGCGTAATTACGACGTTGGAGTTCTTCCAACATCATTTTGCGAAGTCGGGTCATGGGGACCTCCTATGACCCGACAACTTATCTCAACCGACAAGCAACCACTGCTCCGTTCGGCCCACGCGAAGCGTCCGTCGCAGAGCGGTTTAGTGCAAGTCGCTGTATCGAACGCGCGCGCCACAGCACCGTGCCCTCCACATCATTCTTCTGTCGATGCGCGCATCCGATACAGCGCTAAGACTATCAGGAGTTGGCGTCACAACCGCGACAAACCCTCTTTCTGATAACGATCCGCTTTCCGCTTTTAAGTATTTATTTTTGTTCTATAATAGTGCTTTCCGATTATTGCTCCCTTTTTTTCAAGGGTTAGTGTCACCAACAATCGGGTCCTCGTGCTCGTTCGTTTCTTTCGTAACTGCCTGCTCCACCGCGCCCCCGTACTCCAAGCCTCCAAATCCTTTACCTCATTTCCTTCCTTTACGTCCTTCACTTCCTTATTTCTTCGGCCGTGATTCTGGCGGCACCAATCCGTTGGCCCGGTAATAGACCACCAACTGGCCGTAATGCTCTCCTGAATGCTCGATCAGCCCGTATGCCAGGTCATACAACCGGTCCAGATGCGGCCCGCCGTCGTTGACCGCTTCCATCAGGCCTTTGTCGCCCTTGGCCTTGATCTCCGCGGCGCCGTCTTCGACGCACTTCTTTACGAACGCCACCAGATCCGCCCGGTTCTTGATATTGACGTCCTTGGGATCATCGGCGTAGGCCATTTTGCGGGGCTTCTTGCCAGCGGCGGTATCCGTGAAAAAGTACATGGACGCCGAAGCGTGCACCAGATTCGCGACGAAGGTCCGTGATTCCGCCTGCGGCTTATACGAAAACTTGTCCTCCGGAAAATCACTCGCCATGGCAATCAGCTTCCGTCCGATGTCGTTCCATGACTCCAGCACGGCTTCCGACGGGCTGGGAGCCGGCCCCGGCGCTTTCTTCGGGGCTTCCTGGGCGCGCAGGGGAGCCAATGCAAAACACACCGCCAACCATACCAAGGCAAACCTTGAAAAACGTTTCATAGCTTCTCTCCTTATGAATGTTGAGGCGAAGGGTTTACTATCCCCCATAAGACGCTCCGCTACCCCGGATATTTCACTTTGGGGTGGGAAAAAGGCAGGCCAACCGGCCCCTGGCCGCCCGCCATCATACTTTATGGCCTCTGCCGCGTTACCGTTTATTGGGGAGTTCTCTCGATTCATTCGATTACGGCGACGCGCGGGGTTACCGGCAAAGTGCCTCAACCGACTGACCAGGAGTTAATCCACTTCGCAGAAGTTTGGTACGTCAGCGCAAGTGGGCTATTTCTTGGCTGCGTTAGCTGCCATTCGGGCGCGGAAGTCTTTTTCCTGCTGAATTTCTTCAGGGGTGAAGGCGGATGCGAAGTCTTCGAGCTCCGCAATCTGGCGGATCTCTATGTCGCTTTCGCCTTCGTCGTTGGGGCATCGTTTGGCCCACTCGATCGCCTCTTCCAGAGACTTGACCTGCCAGAACCAGAAGCTGGCAATGAGTTCCTTGCTTTCGGTGAAGGGGCCGTCAGTGACGGTGCGCTTCTTGCCAGAGAAGTGGACGCGGGCGCCTTTAGAAGAGGGGTGAAGACCATCGTAGCCTATCAAAACTCCGGCTTCCAAGAGCTCGTCGTTGAATTTGTTCAAGTCGGCCATGAGTTGGGGATCGGGCATTGCGCCTTCGTTTTCGGAGTTGGCTTTGACGATGACCATGAATCGCATTTTGTTTGTCCTTTCGGGTTGAGTTGGTCTGAAGTTCAAGTTCAGAGCTTAATCGCTGCTCTACCTATTGTCGAACGAGGAGGTGCAGGATCGACACGCGGGTGACGGCTTTTTTGGGGTGGCGAAAGGATACTTCGGGGGCTGAAGACCGGCTTGTTGCGTTTCTGTAATGACAGGGGCAGTCAATTTACCAGCACCCATGTCGACTGGCCTTCGACAGCCCCAACTGTCCTGGTTAACGTTAGAACACATTATAAAAGGGCGCCCCATTGGAGTACGTTTTGAGTGCGTTGCTCAAACTTCTCCAGAAAGGAGCACCCTTTTATGACCGGCGTTAAATATATCGGGCTAGATGTGCACAAGGAAAGCATTTCGATTTGTGTGAGGAACTCTGTCGGCAAGGTAGTGATGGAAAGCGTCATCGAAACGAAGGCGAGCACGATTTTGCAGTTCATCGACGGGCTGCGCGGAGATTTGCGCGTCACCTTCGAAGAAGGAACCTGGGCCGCTTGGTTGTACGACTTGCTGAAGCCGCGCGTGTCGGGAGTCGAGGTCTGCAATCCGCGAAAGAATGCACTGCTCAAAGATGGCAGCAAGAGTGATCGAATCGATGCCAACAAGTTGTCCGAACAGCTGTACATGAACAACATCAAATCGGTCTATCACGGAGAGCACGGCCTGCGAACACTGAAAGAATTGGCGCGCAGTTATCTAACCATCAGTAAGGATCTCACCCGGGTGATGAATCGTCTTAAGGCGGTGTATCGCAGTTGGGCCATCCCCTGCGCTGGCAAGGAAGTGTATGCACCGCGTCACCGTGCGGAATGGCTCGGCAAGATCAGCGAATCGGGCGTGCGCCGGCGGGCGGAGTTTTACTACCAGCAACTGGATGCCTTGCGATTACTGCGCCAGGCAGTGCGGAGGGATTTGTTGCGGGAAGTCAAGAAGCACCAGGCCTGGAAACTGCTGCGCCAGATTCCAGGGATCGGTCCGATTCGCGCCGCCGTGCTGATGGCCGTGATGCAGACGCCTCATCGGTTCCGCACCAAGCGACAGCTGTGGACCTACAGCGGGCTGGGGCTGGAAACGCATGACAGCGGAGAGTACCGCGCGGTCAAAGGACAGCTGCAACGTACCAAGAAACAGGCCACGGTTCGTGGTCTAAATAGGGA
The DNA here is from genome assembly GCA_963790355.1 of Candidatus Acidiferrales bacterium. Classification (GTDB taxonomy): domain Bacteria; phylum Acidobacteriota; class Terriglobia; order Acidiferrales; family UBA7541; genus Acidiferrum. The sequence goes on along the minus strand of CAWBOF010000004.1, from coordinate 798,653 downwards.
CCACAACCACGATCTCAAAGATATTTTCAAGGGTGCGGCGATGAGAGCCAGCACCGCGGCGGGACCGCTGCACGATTTCTACGAGAATTTACTCGCCAAGGGGAGGAAGCCCACGATGGCACGCCTGACTCTGGCGAGGAAGATTGCCGCGATCACGTTGATCGTCTGGAAGAAGGAGGTACGTTTGTGCGCCGGGATAAACCGGCATGAAGTAGAGAATGCAAGAGTCTTACGGGAAAGAACTAGCGATTCACCCGGCCCTGAGTTTTGCGCTATGCATCGAGAGGTGCACAGTGAAGCATAAACAAGGGTATAGGTGGGATGGGTATTGAGCTCCGAAAACCTGCAATCAGGACGCCGACGTCATAAACGTAGACGGAAGGCAACATGACTTGGGACGATAGCGCGAGCCCCCAGGCAGTCCTGCGTAGTCGTAGACCCCAGACACGCCTAGAAACTTCATGCACGAGAACCGGGAGACCTCGGAGGTGCCTGCCGCGAAACACTGCGGCAGGACGGCGGGAGAAGGCAGTAGCCGTACGGCCCGCGTGTACATCTTCGAGGAGTCGGACAGCGGAATAGTACCTATGAATCATTCGAACAAGGACGGGAAACCGTACACGGAGAGTGAGGAGGGAAGGCCGCTGATCAAGGAGAACACTCACCAACCTAACACGTACCCGACGCAGTGCGAGAAGCGCGTGTCACAGGGGTTGGCGGGTGTGCGGAAGGCAGCAAAGGATAACAAGGAGACGAAGTTCACCGCCTTGCTCCACCACCTAACCGTCGATCTACTCCGGGAGAGCTTTTACGCATTAAAGCGGAAAGCAGCACCGGGCGTGGACGGCATGACGTGGCAGGAGTATGAGACCGGGCTGCAGAATCGACTTGTCGATCTGCACAGCCGAGTGCACTGCGGGGCGTATCGGGCAAAGCCATCGAGAAGAGTGTACATAGAGAAAGGAGATGGACGGCAACGTCCATTAGGGGTAGCGGCGCTGGAGGATAAGGTTGTCCAACAGGCCGTGGTCACCATCCTCAATCAGATTTATGAGGAAGACTTTCTCGGCTTCTCATATGGTTTTCGGCCCGGGCGCAGCCAGCATCAAGCACTGGACGCGCTGTCGTATGCGCTTCTGCGGAAGAAGGTGAACTACGTTCTTGACGCCGACATCCGAGGGTTTTTCGATAACCTCGACAAAAGTTGGCTGATCAAGTTCGTCGAGCATCGCGTAGCTGACCCCCGGATCCTACGGCTGATCCAGAAATGGCTGAACGCTGGGGTGATGGAGGAAGGCAAATGGTCGGAAATGAAGACAGGTACACCGCAAGGGTCGGTGATTTCGCCGACGCTTGCCAATATCTATCTGCATTACGTTTTCGATCTCTGGGTGGACGTCTGGCGTACGAAGTGTGCGCAAGGCGACGTGGTGGTCGTTCGTTACGCGGACGACATCGTCTTAGGATTCCAACATCAGACGGAAGCAGACCGTTTTCTAGAGAAGTTTCGGGAACGGCTGGGGAAGTTTGGGTTGGAGCTGCATCCAGATAAAACGCGCCGGATCGAGTTCGGGCGGTATGCCGAACAGAACCGGGAACGAAGAGGGGAAGGAAGACCCGAGACGTTCGATTTTCTGGGATTCACGCACATAAGCGGGAAGAACGGGAAAGGGTACTTCACGGTGAAGCGCAAGACGATCCGCAAGCGTATGAGGGGCAAACTGCAGCAGATCAAGCAGCAACTCCGCAAGCGCATGCACGATCCAGTGCCACACACCGGCGAATGGCTCAAGTCGGTCGTGCAGGGCTACTTCAACTACCACGCGGTACCGGGCAACATGGACAGTCTAAGAGTATTTCGAGCGCGGGTGACCCGCCTTTGGCGACGGATACTACTCTGCCGCAGCCAAACGCACCGTCTCTCTGCGGCCCGAATGTATGCTCTTGAGAAACGCTGGCTTCCCGTACCGCGCCCGATCCATCCTTATCCCGAGCAACGCTTCGCCGCCAGTCATCCGAGATAAGAGCCGTATGCGCTAACGAGCGCATGTACGGATCCGTGCGGGGGGTACCAGGCAACTGGTATCCCTACCGCGACCGACGCCAACTATTTGAAACAACAAGCAGCTTGAGCGCCTCTGGCTTAGAGTTCCTTCTATCCCTGGGAATCATTTCCCGACGGTGACCGTTGGACTCTTGAGACGCTCGATTCGAGGGGAAGTAGCAACCGGTAAAGTCAGGCCCGTGCTTAAACACGCGAGTCTCCGGAGCGAACCCTATGCCCTCTCGGACAATCGAAGAAAGCCATAGGCCAAGAGCCTCCGATAGGACCATGCATTGCCACTCTTCGAGTGGACAATCGTCCGGCTTGTAGTCTCAGAAAAGATGGGCGCCGTCACGACAGCGAAATGGGCACCACGGGAGAAAGGAAGCAAAGCCTACGATTAGCCGGTCTCCTTTTCATTGTGCCTAGAGCACGTCGAACATTGGGAGCGTATCGCATCCCGCGGGAGACCGGCCTTCTCATCTCATCTGAGAACCGGCAAAATCGTCCTTGTGGGTACTGGACCGGGTTCGTCCCGTTTGCCGACTTTCGCTTAGACGTTGTGGGGTTGGAACGCCCCGATGGTGGTCGTTCCGCAATTCACAAAAAGAACGGCGCAACCTAGCAGAAAACATAACAACCCAAGTGTTGCCGCGAGAAAGGCCCAATGATGGATCGATTGACTTGCTGACGAGCTACTTGCCGCCGGAGTCCGCAGCGCGTAAAGGGAAGCCGAGAGCATTACAAACCCAGTCGTCGCCAGAACAAAATGTATGAGACCGAGAGGATTGTTTAGCGGATGAGACACCCAGCGAGAGGCAGCGAAGTAAATTAGCCCAAACAAACCGCTTGTGAGGGCTAACAAAATTTCCAGGTTAAATCTCGCCACCACGAAATAGGTTGCGTGAAAGTAAATATCAATCGACTGATGGGCCTTACTTTCGAGAAGCGCCATGGCGAGCTGCAAAATTGCCAGAGTCGCAAATAGTTTTGCATATAACAATTCATCTCTCCGCTAGCGCCAACTTGCGGCGACATCAAGCCCGATTCTAGTCGGTGCTCCAGAGGTCGGCAAGTGCTCGGTTAACAGCCTAACCTCAAGCTCGATTTGAACGATGGTTCCGTCTTCCGTTATTTGCATGGCTGGCTTGGTATGCCTTCCCCTTCTTTGGCGAACTGCCATAGACAGGGTGTTTCACTTTTCCCCTCCCTGTAACTCTACCCCGGCTTTTCTTGACGGGGTATTACGCACCGAGGGGAAAACGCTACACTGCGGGGCGGGTGGCGTGTGCGCTCGGATCGTGTGCGAGAGCGGCCCAGTACGAACTTCGATAAATGCCGTTTACTAGGAGTTGGTGCTAGTATGAGCCGCCGGTGTTCTGCTTTCAAAAATTCGTGCCCAGTTATTCGCTGAGCAGCGACTCGAATCGCGATTGATGAGAACCGCTCTCTTTGAGATTTAGCTTCTGTGGACTTTGGAGGTTGCTGTGAAACTCAGCCACATCCTGCTCCTTGGGACCAGCTTCCTTGCTTTTGGCTCTTCCTCCCTCGCTCAAGGTGAGCCTAAGCCGGAAAAGGCGAACACCGCGGCGGTGGGTGCTTTTGAGACTCACGACATCGTGATGTTCGGAGAGTTCCACGGGAACAAACAGGAATATGCATGGTTGCGCTCACTTGTGGCGACTCCTGAGTTTGCTGACCGCGTGGACGACATCGTTATGGAGATGGGCAACTCGCTATACCAAAAATCGGTCGACCGCTATGTAAGCGGCGAAGATGTTCCGCTAGAGCAGGTGCAGAAAGCATGGCTCAACACGGTCGGCGTGATTGGGCCACCCTCGCCAGTAACTGCGTCACTGTACGAGGCTGTCCGCGAAGAGAACCTGAAACGAAGAGGCAAGCACCAGATACGTATACTCTGTGGCGATCCTTATATTGACTGGGAGAAAGTCAAAGAAAAGGGAGACATTGGACCGTATTTGGCTAATAGGGACCAGTGGTTCACGCAGGTGGTAAAGGATGAGGTGCTGGCCAAGCACCATCGCGCCCTACTAATTATGGGGTGGGGCCATTTCGCGCGTGTTCTTCCTTTCCCCCGAAGGTTTTCTATCGAGCAGGAGTTACAGGCGGCTGGCGCAAAAACCTATTTGATTATCGTCGGCACAAATACGCCCGGTGGCTATGACGACCTCGATCACCGCTTCGATTCATGGCCTGTGCCAGTCATTGTTTCGCTAGCCGGCAACTGGGTCGGCGAACTTCCCGCGATGTCGATTCTCTCTGGTGGAGGGGCGGAGGGGTACCAGTGGATGATCAGCTCCGCGCCGAACTCCGCGGCCTCGGCCTCACCCCCTCCTCCCGTGAAGCTAAGAGAGGTCGCAGACGCGCTCCTATATCTCGGGCCTCGCGACAGTTTGACCTCTGTCAATATGACGCGATCTGAACTCGACGGCACGCCTTACGGGAAAGAAATAGAGCGCCGCTTAGCAATTGAAGGATTTCCAGCCGATGTCACCGCTCAGTTGGAATCCGCAAACAGCGAAACTCCACAATTCTCCCGGCCGAAAGCCGCGGCACCGCCAACACCACCGCCGCCAACGCCACCATCAGCTCCTCCCCCAAAGAATATCGGTCCTCCCCCGCTGCCGCCTCGACCTCCATCACAATAGCGATACATTTTCACTCCTGAGCTGTCGGGAAACCGGAAAAGTGTTCGTACCAAAACCCACTCGTCCGGGAACGCCGCTAAGGGACTGACTGCGCCCAGTTGGTAGTGAAACCTATTTCAGGGTTCTGGACTGCACTCTCAGTGTGGTAGTAGGATTTCGGGAATGCCGTACGAGTTTAATGAATGGGAGCACGAACCGGAGACGCAGACATCCTCGTCGCGTGGCGGCGGTCCGCCTCGAAAAATTACCGGAGTTGGCCTGCTTGACCCGATAGTGCCACCGAAAAGACAGTGGCTTTGGCTGGCCACCGCTTGCCTCGCGTGTATAGGCGTGCTCTGGATTCACTTGAATGACTTCGGAGCTTCGGAGTTCATTGGCGGTCGTCTCACGGGAAAACTATTTACAATGGCCGACGCTGCCTGCCTGCTATTCCTCGTCGCGCTACTTTTGACAATCTTTTATCCACGAGTTGCAGCCGTTGTCGCCTTGGCAGCCACGCTGCTCTGTTTGCCTTTCTACCTCTACATCTTGATGCCCGGACCCTACCGCCAGATATTTAAAGGCGAATACTCTGTCCCGCTCCAAAGACCATTTATTTGGAACAACCGGACCGTTGTCGGAGTACTTAGCCTCGTTTTGGCCACGTTTTTGAGCCTTTACAGTCTTTTCAAAGGGCGGTCGGGACTTGTACGGTAACGCCGTTTGGACTAAGCCGCTGTCGCGGCGGCCAGAGCAGCGTAGTGGTCGTGGGGTGGATGTCGCGTTAGCGTCGGGGTCACAGAGAGGAGGTCCCTGTGACCCGACTACGTCAAAGGACGTTGGAAGAACTCCAACGTCGCAACTATTCCCAAGAGACTACCCGCGGTTACATCCACGCTGTCAAGCAGTTTGCAGAGTATTTCGGCAAGTCTCCGCAAGAACTAGGAGCCGAAGAGATACGCCGGTATCAACTGTACCTGCTCAATGAAAAGAAGTACTCCGCAGGCAGCGTCAAGGTGCACATGTCGGCGCTGCGTTTTCTCTACAAGAAAGTCTTGAAGCGGCGCGATCTTTCCTTCGATGATCTGGTTTATCCCAAAAAACCCAAGAAACTGCCGGTGGTGCTGAGCCCCGAAGAAGTAACTCGTCTGATCGAAGCGACGACCAATCCCATGCATCGCACCATGCTCATGGTGCTGTACGGGACCGGTATTCGCCGGACGGAAGCCTCGCTGCTTAAGGTCAGTGATATCGATAGCCAGCGCATGGTCTTGCACATTCGTCAAGGCAAAGGCGCCCGTGACCGCGATGTTCCCTTGCGTGACACGTTGTTGCAAGCTTTGCGTGCGTACTGGCGCTGGAGGAAACCGAAGAATTTTCTGTTTCCCAGCAGCGCCGGCCATCACGGCCAGGAACAGCCCATCTCCGACAAAACCGTTTGGCACATCTGCAAAGGGGCTGCCAAGCGGGCGGGCCTTCAGAAAAAAATCGGACCGCACACGCTGCGCCACAGTTTTGCTACCCACCACATGGAAGCGGGGACCGATCTACGGACCATTCAGCTGCTCCTGGGCCATGCGGACCTGGAACACACCACCGTCTATTTGCATCTCTCGCGCCGCCACCTGCATGCCGCCACGAACCCGCTGGATCAACTCCCGCTTCAGCAGCACAACCCACCGTCGGAGCAGCAACGATAGTGAAGCCGCCGCCGGAGTAGTGGAATTCGCTTCCGGGCGCAATCTCGACGACGATGGGAGCGGAGTTAGATGGCTTGGTTCCGTTGAGGATCTGCTTCAGCGTTGGAATAGGCTCACCGGCCGTATAGCCGTCGAAGCCCGGGACCGAGGTCCCCGCGGTGTTGGAGAGAAGCTCGCGCAACGTGACCGGATGCTGCGCCATGAGTCGGTTTTGTGGAAGCGTCCAGCTGTTTGTGTAGGCATGACAATGTCCCTACGACGCCAATCTGCGACGAAAAGAGCACACTTACTGAGCTATACGAGGCTCCCTGGATAAAGATTTCGTTTGAGGTAACTTCTCAACGCTGATGCCGATGAAGCAAGCTCCTGTGTAGTCCATTACCGGAAACTTGGGTGGGACCAACGTGACTACGCCTATCCAATGCCGACCCTTTCCATCTAGGGCAAGACTGGCCGTTAGGTCAGTTGTGATCTGCTTCCGCCAACCAAAGAATGCTGTGGATGCGTTAGGAGGATGCAAATGGCCGAAGCAAACGGAATGTGGGAAAGGTTTGATGGATTTTTCCTTTAGGAAATATGCCACGCCAAAAATGCTGAAGTTCTTGTATGCGATACACCTATTGGCGGGACTCATCGCCGGTGTTGCCTGGGTTGTAGTGGCTTTTCAGCAGGCCCCGGTTCAGGGTTTGCTTGCCCTGATTGGTGCATTGGTTGGATACATTTTGTGGATACTCTATTGTCGAGTCGCGCTCGAAGTTCTCGCCGCAGTGTTCCGCATAGCCGAAGCGGCGGCGTCCAGCCCACAACAGCAAGAGTATGGGGAATCGCGGTACCCGGAAATGGTAGGCTCGCGCTAAGACCAATTCCTTCGTGTCGCATTTTCCCGACCTACCATGAGGTGATCACAGCCATGGAATCGGACATCTACATCGGTACATCCGAAGTCCCGCCAGAGATACAGAACACTCCAGTATTTCGGGCAGCCCTGGCTGAAATGCGCGCGGTCCTGAGTGAACGATCGACAGTCATGGCGTTCTGCATTCACGAGGCAGGCCACTACTGGTACTTCCTGAAGATGGGTGTCCCTGTTAATGCTTTTACCTTTCGGGGGCCGCGTTTCCGTTGTGTCTTGGAAAATGGCCGAGGGAAGATTCACGCAGACATGGCGGCTATCGAACCGGATCTTAGCGCTGTTGACATGGAGACATTCGAAAAAGGGGAGCATGCTGCTCTTGCCCTCGCGAGGGCTATGACAGCTGGAGATGTCTATACGAGGAGATTAACCTCGGAGAAAGCAGCAGCCGGAGTTGAACGAGATAGGTGTGTGTTTCAAGTACTCTTTCGCGACCTTTGTGAGTGCTATCCAGGGTCACTTCGCGAAGTGCAAGAATCATATTACTGGGACAACGCACGAGCGGATGTGTTGAAAGATTTAGCTAACCCCGAAACTAGGGCCGAAGCGTGGACTGTGGCTTCTTGGCTCCGACCGCTTCTGTTTCGCGAGCGCATAATCCCGCGCCCAATCCCCCGCCCGATCCCACGCGTTACCATTTGGAATTAAGTTGGAAAAATAGCGGCCACAACAAAACTCCAGAGATGAGCCATTCAGCGGCCGGTAACACGAATCGGAAAGGAATAGTTTTACGGTTATTCATTGAAGAGATTCTACATCAACTGCGGTTTGTGCCTGGTTTGTTCTATAAAACGGAAAGTCAAGAAAAAAAACTTCTCCCGCGGCTGGAATTTTTCTACTTCCGCAGCCCACTTAATTGAGCAGGATCTGTTCTGACTATCGTTTTGATAACCGATGACTTGGGGCTAAACCTTAAAGCTCGCACGCACGGAATTCCCGTTGTCAGACCTCCAGAGCAATTGAGACTGCCAGATGAACTTGACCCGAATCAGAAGCGTGTGCGCGAATTGGAAGAAAAGATCCGTTTGTTGCAGTTTCAAGTTCCTGAGATGAAGTTGGTGTTCGAATCTCAGGAAGAGTATTTCCGATTCACATTAAAACCCGAGGTAGCCCTCTCGCCAAAAACCGTCAATTGGCGTGCCAGCCGTCTACGCAGGAAATTTCTCAAATTGCGCAAGCCGCTAGCACATCCTCGAAATCATGTCCAACATGGTGCATGTGATCGAGCGAAGCCCCGAAGCGTTCAAGGGAATGCGAGAAGAAGACTTGAGGCAGCATTTCCTGGTTCAATTAAATGGCCAGTACGCGGGGCAGGCCACCGGCGAAACGTTCAATTTCCAGGGCAAAACTGACATCCTCATTCGCGCCGAGGAAAAAACATTTTCATTGCGGAGTGCAAGTTCTGGAAAGGGCCAGAATCGCTTCATGAGGCGATAGATCAGTTACTTGGATACGCAAGTTGGCGCGATACCAAAGTCGCTCTGCTTATTTTCAATCGCGACAGACAGCTTTCTAGCGTCCTTCAGAAAATTCCCGAGCCTTTCAAGGTACACCCGAACTTCAAGCGGCAACTGGAATACAGCACCGAGACTGGCTTCCGCTTCGTTTTGCACCATCGAGATGACCCGGACCGTGAGCTCATAGTGACTGCCCTGGTTTTCGAGGTGCCTGCTTAAATTCCGGTGGGAAGAGCGTGCGGCGCAAGAACTTAACCGTCAACCGTGAAGCAACTCGAATAATTTCTGGAGCCGCTCGCAACTTCGCCCGTTTTCAGGCTGTCGGTTATGCGAGGCCGGTTTCTGATACCACTCTGGAAATTCACAGGTTTTCGGGGTAAAAGTGTGTCTATGGTCTTGGTCATCCGGAGATTTCTCGCAGTCCTCGCAGGATGTGGTCTCGCCGCAAGTATCGCTGCTTACCTCGAAAGTTTTGAAGGAACAACATTTGACAGCCTCGTTCCACGCCCGTTCGTGCTCGTCTTGGGTGTTTTCACACTCCTCGTGCCAATGGTGGTGATTGAATCTTCCTCTTTTAACTTCAAAACTCCTGCTTGGATTTGGTTCTCTGGCGGTAGACCAATCGAGAGAGGTTCATTCTCCTGGAAAGCCTACAGGCAAGGAGCACCGGAATGGGGAGAGACCTTTTACTGGAAACAGTTCTCTCAAGGAATGCCGAAGTGGGTGGTTCCGACCGTCAAATTGCTCGGGTTGTTCTTCTTTTTCCACTTCATTCTATTCTTGGTTCAGAGCCACGCGGCATCTCCCCAGATCAACGATGGCCAGTACGTCCTCAATAATCATGGCCAGATTGTGAAGGCGCTGACTCAGTTGGAATATCTCAGACTAAAGGCCGCAGACTGAGAATGTTTGCGGCTGGGTGGATATTCTTCTACTTCATCCCAACAATGTATTGGTGGTTCCCTAGAGGCCGCCAAGTTTCAATGCTTCCAGCAGCACAATGAACTCACAGCACCTTGTCGGCTTCGGAAACTTACGTCAACTCTTGGCAAGCCCAAATGATGACAATGATGGTATCGAACAGAATTCCCAATGGGTGATAGTAGTCAAACCAGCCATTTAGGACCACAGCGACCACGACGATAATCCAGAAGGACCAGGGATGTTCTCGCAGCGGGTCGAATAAACTGGAGTGACCGCTGCCCGCTCTTTTCTCGTCGGGAATGCTCAGAGGGTCACTCATCGGACGAGATTCTAACACGTGGAAGTCGCGACCAACGCGTGAGTTGTGCCTGGTAACGATCCATCTGCGCACGCCGCTCCCACACCCAGGGGTGTAGCGGTTTCCCCTCGGCGCGTAATACCCCCGGCTTTTCTTGACGGGGTAGCTTACAGCGAGGGGAAAAGTGATACACCCGTCTCGATGCGAAAACAATTCTCATTGTCAGTGTCTTAATAAATTAAATTAGGCGCCTTTTGATGCGCTCAGTTCTACTCGGCTTTAGCGAAAGTTTTTTACCAACATGATGCTAGATTCCGCCACCTCACTTTGAGAGTAGAGAATCGAGCTGCCGTCTGGAGATACGGCCAATCCAAAACTATATAGCTTGTCTACGGCGCAGATTAAAGTCACTTTGCCCGTTGCAAAGTCAAAGAACTTAACGGTTCCGGGGCGGGGGTTTGCATCCCGGGGGACGTTAGGTCTAATCGAATCGAAAAAATAAATCCCGCTCTGAACAAGGGCCCAGTTCCACCAATTCTCCCCTGAAGGTTGATCCATAACGTGTATTTCCTCTCCGCCGTTCAGTGGCATCCTCCATATGCCCGGGGATTCAAACTTCGAATAATAAAGAAAGCGGTCATCGGATGACTCCGCGGCAAAGATACCGCCGTTTCTGGTCACCTGGACTGGTTGGCCTCCGCTGATTTGAGTCTTCCATAATTGAAACGGCCCGCCACCGCGGTCGGAGTAAAAATAAATCCATTTTCCATCTCGCGACCAATTGGGGCCTCCGTTATCTGCTCCCGGTAAGGTGGTGAGCAACCGCGGCACGCCACTAGCCACCTCGAGAAGGTACACTTCGCTGTGTTCTTTGGGACGGTACTCGAAGGCAATGTACTGGCCGTCCGGCGACCAACGTGCGGCTCCCGCGGTACCGCGCAATGAAGTCAATTGCCCACAATGGGAGCCGTCACTGTCGCAAGCCCAAATCTCCGAATATCCCAAACGATCCGATTCGAACGCAATCCTCTTGCCGTCTGGAGAAAAATGCGCTCGCCCTGTGTTCATACCTTTGTCCGATATGACAACCGCAGGCGGACCTTGACGAACTTTTTCACCCCTTAGGCTCAACCGCCAGATGTCGGTCCTGAAGGTCATCTGCTGATAAGCAAGCTGATTACCTTTCGGAGAAATGGAAGGGAATGCCGCGGTCACCCCGACACCTGGAACCCGCCGCGGTGTTCCGCCGGAAGTGGAGATGCGCCACAGACTCGCGAGACCCCCACGCATGGATGAGAACACGATATCGCGACCGTCGGGAGTCCAAGTGGGAGGTCCGAATAGCCATGCGTTGTCGAAGGTCAGCCGCTTAGGTTCGCCACCTGCAGTGGGCACAATATAGAGATCCTCTACCACACCGGGAGCAATGCCTCGTACGAAAACGACTGCCGAGCCGTCGGGTGAGAAAGCAGGACCGTAATCGAGGCTCTGGCTTGGCGGTGACGTCAGACGTCGTGTGGTGGAATCGACGAGCGAAAGCAAGGTGATCCAAGCGTGGGTTTTGTCCGCTTGGAGGGTCGAAAAGGCTACAACTCTGCCATCGGGCGACCAATCGAGGAACCGACCACTGGTCCACGCCGGAGGCAATGTAAACCTAGCTGACCATAACCGGTGCTCAGTACCGCCAAGGGCTGGGATGACATAGATATCAATTCCCTCCTGAGAGCGGCGAACAAAAGCAATCTGTCGGCCATCCGGTGACCATTTTGGACAGCAGTCAGTCCAATTGCTGGTTAGTCGCAGCGGCTTCTCGCCCCCGGCCATGGTCATGTAAATTCCAGAATTTTCGCTGCCCCGGAGAGCAAAGGCGACTTGGTTGCCGTCGGGAGAAAAAGCCGGGGCACTCTCAAAACCGGCCAGACCGGCCAGCGGCGCCAGTTCAATTGGAGGCATCGGCACTTCCGAACGGTTTCGTGAGTACCTCCAGATTCCTATTCCGCAAAGTAGAGCTAATAACGTGGCCCCGACTGACAACCACACGCGTTTCGCAGGTACGTTTCCCGTTCCAACCGGCGATCCAATCGTGCGCTGTTCCTGGTTGATGCTCGACGGCTCCAGCTCAGGGGACGGTGGCTCAAGGGGGACGGAACTTGCGTTCGATCCGATTTTATGGACCTCGGCGAGGAAACGATAACCGCGTTTCGGAATCGTCTCGATGTAACGCGGAGTCTCAGCTTCGTCTCCGAGTGTCTCGCGGAGACGCTTCATGGCGTTGTAGATGCCCTTGTCGAATTCGACGAAGGTATCGGCTGACCAGAGGCGTTGTTGAAGCTCTTCCTTGGTGACGAGCTGACCGGGCCTTTCGAGGAGGATTAACAGCACCGCAAAAGGCTGGTCCTGGAGTTTGACGCGGACGCCATGCTTGCGCAACTCGCCTACGCTCGGGTCCAACTCGAAGACTCCGAACCGCAGCGGATCCTTCGTTGCTGAGAGATAGCCAGCCATGGGACTCCATCGGATCCAGTGCCCGGGAGTTTATCATTTTCACAACCATTAAGACTACCGCACGCCTAACCCGAATAAGATGAATCGCTTGTCTCGATAGAGAGAGGAGTAACCGCCGAGCGTTGACGACAAAGCAATAACGCGCCAGAAGAGAGGCATGCAGGCACGCAATTCCAAGAGTGAGAGATTTCTGAAGTCGTGGGGTCAAAACCTGAGCAGCGGACTCCGCTGGTTTCTTGGTGCTTGGCTGATCTTGTTCCTGCAGCCATCGGCCTCGGCGCAGACAGTAATCACCATGCCATCGGAGGACGCGGACGGCTCGGTTTTGGTGGTTCAGTCGACCTGGCTGCCTCCGGACGTGGACGAAAAAGTGCCGCCGGTAGAAGCGGGAGCAGCCTGCTCATTGGAGGACGTTGTACAAAAGGCCGAGATGCGCGTCTTGCAGTTCGTGCACGACGTGGATAGATTTACGGCAACGGAGTCGCTCACCCACGAGTCCATTGACAAACATGGGCGCTCGTCAGCACCAACAAAAAGGAAGTTCGATTATGTCGTTTCGATACAGGAAGTGCGACACGGTCATTTGGGCGTGACTGAATACCGTAATGGCGGGTTAGCCCTGGACGAATTTCCCGGTGGGATTGCCACCTACGGGCTACCTGCGTTGGTGCTGATTTTCCATCCCTACTACGCGCCAAATTACGAGATGACGTGCGAAGGCTTGACACGCTCGAACGACGGCCTTGCCTGGCAAGTGCATTTTCGTCAGAGGCCGGATAAGCCGAACGAACTAAAGACTTACCAGTTTGGGATCAATGGCGCGTCTTATTCCGTGGGCATAAAAGGACGCGCCTGGATTTCCGCCGACAGCTATCACATTGTGAGGATGGAAACGGACTTAATAGCGCCTATGCCTCAAATCCAGTTATTGGCTGAGCATACCGATATCGAATATGGTCCTGTGAAATTTCGCGAAGGTGAAGTGAATCTATGGCTGCCATTAAATGCCGAGGTGTACTTTGCCTGGCGACACCAGCGAGTACACCGCCTCCACAGCTTTGACCATTACATGCTTTTCACGGTGGACGATAAACAACGCATCAGTCCGCCGTCACAGGAAAAGTGATGGCATTGCATCCAAACTCGACACACTGTTCGCTGTATCCGGACCGGCGAACTTTCCTCTGGTCCTTGGCAAGCCTTGGGCTCACAGGGACGAAATCGCACAAACAATCTGAAGCGAACTACCGTTTCTTGACTCCAGAATGTGAGGTCGAAATGAGTATTCAGTATTTCTCAAGATCTTCGACCAACAGCTTTCGTTTCCGGGACAGCATGAACAACCGCGCTTTTTGCTTATCCGCGGAAGGGGAGGAAAACGGAACCTGTCTGGACCGGTTCACGGGCTCAATTGCCATCGCCCGGTACCGTTTCCGTTCACGCCTTCAATCGCAGATGCTCCTCAGCGTCAGAGAGCGTGTGCTTACCATTGATCGGGACAGCCGAATCAGTGCACGTCCTCCCTTCGAAAGAGTTTTGCCTTTGGCCAGAGAGATTGTCAGCGACATCCAGGCATTTGGTTACAGCCCGGACGATCCGAAGCAAGCGGCATCTGTCCCTAAGGACGCATGGTGTATCTTGCGCCAAGACCTATACTTAAATGACCAGGTAACAGCCTTTCTGATTATTCATTGGAAGCACACTCTCAATTTCATAAGCCTTGTTGACCTGATTCCGGGCGACCGAACCCAATCTGTTAGCGAGTGATTTAGCTTACATCGGTAGGGAGCAGCTCAAGGCTAGGTCAATGCCAGGGTTGATTTATCTCAGTAAAGCCAGTCTTTCATCGCACGCACAAATGCTGCGAGCGTGCTCACCTTAACTGGCTTTCCGTCGAGAATGTCTCGCACGGTGTTTATGCTTAGACCGGATTTGCGTTGGCAATAACGTACGCCAGCCTCTCTCCACTTCTTTCGGTCTGAAATTTCCGCCACTACCATTTTTTTATTTTTTCTGAATTGCTTGACCTTGAAATCCACCAGACTAGAATCCTCACCTTGCTCCCAATGGCGATCTGTCTCTTTGCCCATCGGAACTACGTCGGTGGCGATAATCGAAGCACGTCGCAGCAATCCGACGGTGTTTGCTATGCAAGGGGTCCCGTCCGGAGCCAAAGACTTTCCCTCCGGATGTTGCAAATATTGTCTCAGGATGATTCGAAATGATTCCGGAACTACAGTGGTTCGATTTTTGTCGGGATGCATCGAAATCCGGTAGATTTGTTCATCCCACAGGTTAATGCCTGTAAGGCTCTTCCATTTAGAACGGTTCGATTCAAACGGTACGATGAACTTGAAATTAGACCTTTCGAATCCAGCTGGATAGCCGCCAAGGTCCGAGATAAGTGGAAAGAGAAAGAAATTGAAAGGTGACAACCATTCGGGGCGGTTGTTGCGCATCACATTTGGCGAAGTCATAGTCATGCGCATCATCGCCGGAAGAGAAAGCCACGTTGGTTCTTTCGACCTCAACCTTAACTCTTTGCGAAGCAGCCAGTCCCACGCTTGCGTTACCCACGCCGGAACTTTGTCGTTGTCTTCGGCTTCATCTTTATCATCGCTGTCTCTTTTCTTCGGCGCGAAGAGATAGCCGAGACCGTGGCCGCTGGCTTTCACAATCGAAATGCTAGTCCGGCCTCGCGTGTAGAGCGCGTATCGTTTTGCGGCTATGCCGTACCCGAAGAGTTGGCGCTGAGGTTTGCTTGGGTCTGAGTCTACAAAGTTTACGTCTTCGATCTTCAGAATTTCGCGCACGAGATTCGGATCATAAGGATTTAGTCTGGTGAACCGATTCGCAATGGACTCGACTTGGCGGAACGAAAGTGAGCGATACGTGAAGTGCAGGTGCTATGGATTGGGAGGAACCGGAATTCCCAGGGCGGCGCATCGGGCAATATGAGCTTGCTTCCAACGGTCGGGAAGCCAAGCGTCGAGGTCACTGGCTGGCCAGGTAGGGAGATTCACCAGCAGTTGCATGAAATAGAGATGCGGGTCCATGTCGTGCCGGCGGCAACTGCTGGTCAAGCTGGCCAGGATCGCTGCGGTTCGCCCACCACGAGGGTTGCCAACGAATAGGGAGTTTTTGCGATTGAGTACGATCCTCTTCATCTCCCGTTCGCTAACATTATTATCTATGGGCACGGCGCCATCGGTCGTGAACACGGTCAGTGCGTCCCACTGGCTGAGCGTGTAGTTCACGGCGTCGGCCATGGGATGCTTCGGTAGCAACTGTTCTTTCCAGATCAGCAGCTTGCGATGCAGTTCTGCCAACAGCGGAACCGACTGTTCCTGTCGCAACTGGAGGCGCTCAGCAACGGAAACGTCTTTCGCCTGTCGTTCCAACGCAAACAGTGTGTCGATCCGAGTGACGGCCTCGCGCGCGATCTCCGGCGCCGATTTCTCCGCATCCACGAACTTGCGTCTGGCATGGCTCCAACATCCGGCACGCGTGATCGCGTTGCCGGCCACCACCCCGTTGTAGCCACCGTAAGCGTCGGCCAGTAAGACCTGCGTGTAGTCTTTCAGAAATTCTTTCGGGCCTTCTCGACTGCGGTTGAGGGTGAAGTCGAACACGTTATACGGATTCGCTTCGTCACCCACATACACCCACATGCGTGCCGGCTGCGTCTGGCCTGGGCTCAACATCGGCAACACGGTGTCGTCGGTGGCCACTACATGGGACTTCCTGACCCGCTCGGCCATCCGCTGGTACAACGGCTCGACCACATCCGCGACATCCCTGCACCACACCGACTGCGTGGCCCGGGAAATCTCGAACCCTTGTCGCTCGAAAATATCTTCCAGCCGATAGAGTGGTAGGTAATCTGCAAATTTGCTGGTGACGATAAAAGCCAGAAGCCCTGGTCCAGCAAAGCCTTTCTCGATGGCGGTGTCTGCTTTGGCGGCCACTGCGATCTGCGGATTTTCTCCCCGACCCTCACAACTGGCGCACGCATACTTCTTGCGGACATGCTCGAGCCGTTCGAAGTGTCCCGGAATGTATTCGATCTGCCAGCTCTTCTCGCTGCCGATCTCTTTGCGCTCCACACCGCAACTTGGGCAGGGCCGCTCTTCTGCGCTCAGCTCGTATACGTGTGTCTGGACCGGAAGGTTCTCGAAGTTCGCCAGGGCCCGCCGCCCCTTGCGGCGCTTCACCCGCCGTAACTCCGGTTCGGCTTCTACTTGTCGAAGATCTTCCAGCTGGATCGGCTTTTGTTCCAAAGCCTCGGCGAACTCCAGAAGCATCTGGGCCAGCTGGTTCATGCTCAAACGATCCGCTCGTGGCCCGTAGGTCGCCTTCTTGTAGCGCTCCAGCTCCTGTTGCAGTCGCAGGTTCTCCAAATACAGATCGTCGGCTCGTTGCTGCAACTGTCCGACGAGCATGGAGTTTTCTTCGGCGCGCCGCTTCTCGCGTTCCTGATCCGCGCTGACGCTCTCGAGCTTCGCCAGCACCTCACGCAGCATCGCTTTCAACGACGCGCTGTCTTCCGGTAAGTTGTTCACAGAAATTTCGTTGGCGGGCACGCTCGTTTAGACGTGTCTTCACCAACTTAGTTACACACATCGCGATCTTTTTTGTAGTTTTTTCTTTTTCTTTTTCTTTTTCTTTTCTCTTTTCTCTTTTTCTCTTTCTCTTTTTTTTGTTTTCGACGACGACTTTATCCGCAGTTTTCTGTCGCTCGCTGGTAGCGCGGCACACGCTTCAGTTTTGAAACATCGATCCCATCCAGAATCATCGCCAACTCGCTGGCGCGCAACTCCACTGATCGCGCGCCCTGCTCCACTCGCGGTAGTTTGAAAACTCCAACCTCCAGGCGCTTATACCAAAGTACGAAGCCGTCTCGGTCCCACACCAACAGTTTCAAACGATCTCCACGACGCGAACGGAACACAAATAGATGACCGCTTTGCGGGTTCTCCCCAATCACCGCTCGCACACGTTCCGCCAGACGATCGAATCCGCAGCGCATGTCCGTCGCTTCGCTGGCCATCCAGATCCGCGCTCCCTGCGCACGATCCATCGCCTGCAAACTGGGCAGCCCGATCACTCCGCCGCCTCCACTACCACCAACAACGCTCGCACATGTTCGGCATCGAATCCTGGCCTCACCATCAGGCTTCGCCCATTCCTCAGTCGGATTTCAACGCTCGAATCGCCGGGCGTGCTCAGCCCCTGCCCCGCCACTTGCACTTCTAGGAACTTTGTTGGCGTGTCTTCCTCCAGCCGCTTCTTCCACACGAAAAAGTACGGCCGGCACAAACCGTGCTCACGACAAAACGCTTTCACACTCTGTCCGCTACGTGCCTGCTCGGAAACCAGCCTTCGCCACTTCATCCACGCCTTCTTTGAGCGCTTGGTCATGTCGCAACATTGCAATGCGACGCGAATCTTTACAAGATGGGGTTCGCTTAGCGCTCACGAACGAAAGTGCTTTTATTGCATCTTTTCCGTGAAGTTTGCGTTTCCCACCGACACAAGGAACCAGCCCACCTCTTTTCGAAGCGACGACACACATTGAATCGGTGTCGCAGAAAAGGTAACTACCGCGAGCATCTTGGACGCATCGTTCGAGCATTGCCAAAAGCAACCGCCCACCGGAGGTGATCAGAGACGCGACCGGAGGGAAATACCAGGGGCCGGGCTTTTCTATGTATTCCGAAGGCATTGAAAAAGACTTCTCGCCTGAATGAACCCTTACCTTTGCGGCCTTAGCCTTCGTTTCTGGATCGATTTGCACGAACAATCCATAGCTTCCGGAATTCCCGAGGACTTTAAGGAAATCAGCCAAAGGCTTATTTTCGCGTTTAAAACGGCTCTTCTGCTCAATTACGCGAATGAAAAAATCATCTTCATCTTTTCGCGGATCAATTTGAACCATGCCGCCTAAGTTCGTCGAATGCAGGTTTCTTTGCTCTCCTATTGGGAGCATCCGGACGGCTTTTATGACCCGAGGGGCTTTTTGTCTGAGTAACGCAGATGCGATCAAGTCCGGGCCGGCGTACCAGATAGGATTTTCCGAGGTGAGGTAATTGAGCCCGATATTTTGCGTGCGTCCGTTGTAAACAGTTCTCACGGGCAGTATGTCGTTATCTGGTTTCACGAGCGCAAAGAAAGAAACCTGCTTCCAAAACGACTTTTCGAATGCTTGTTTCAGCGAAAGTTTTGCCAGCAGATTCCTAACTTTCTTGGTGCAAAGCCGAAAACGGATTCCACTTGCTTTCAGCACGTCCCAGTTTCCCAACAGCGCATTTACGGTCGGATATTGGCTAGTAAAATCTGTGAGAACGACGGGTACAGAAGTTCTTCTAATTCTGCATTCCGCTCGGCCACCGTAATAACCTTGCATTGCGATTCCATATGATTTCTTCGCTACATTGAAATGTTCTTTAGGGTGTGCGATGCCCATGGCATCGAGATACGACTTCGCGATTGAAGCCGATGAATAGGCTCGGTCGGGATCTAGTTTGATGGGATGTTGATCAAACTCTTTTTTAGCAGCATTTAGCAAACTAGCCGAGGCTTCGACGTCCCTACGGCAATATTTGATCTCCTTTGGCGTAACTCGGCCGGTCGGCTTGTGTTTCAGTTTGCCAGCCACCCCGAAGGCCTTACATGCACTTTGCAAACTAAACGATCGATTGCGGAGAGCCCAAGTGAGTGTGCGCAAATCGAGAAATCTGGAATCTTTTCGCCATTCCTTAGGATTCCAAATACTGCCAAGCTTAATAAATGCTGTTTTGCTGTTTAGCGAGTTCAGAACTACGCGAGGCTTCTCAGGATCAATCTCGATCTCCCCGGTTTTTCTGCTTTTCCGAGAAGATAGGAGAAGAGACCAGCCCCCTTTTTTTCCATCCGTAAACTTCACTGCAAGCCGTGACAAATCAAAAGGCAAGTTGAAGCCCACGATAAGATCGCCGTCGCGCACGGCTCTCCAGAAAACGTGACTTATAAATCGAGCACGGTTAGTCAGTTTCAATATAAGTTGAGGTGGGTATGTTTCCGTAGAGGGAATGTTCCCCAGAGCGTTTGTGAACCGCTCGAGAATTTTCTGTTCGAATTTCGGGAGGTCGTCCGCATGGAAAAGCCCTTCCTCGATACAAACATAGTGTTGATCGATAAGCTCGTATCGACGGTAGCATCCAAACGTGAGTTTTTGAGTCGGATCGAGTCTGGTTTCTGTATCGAAAATCAGGGCAAATGGAGGCCACTTCTGTGGGCGCCTGCGCTGCCAGCTACTTTCTCGTTGGAGTGGCGCGTGGGCCCGAACGAAGATTTCGTGTTTTAGGCCGTGGCGCAAACGCATCGCCTCCGGCCAATTTCTTGGTCCTCAACTGATGAGTCGTATGCCGGCTTTGGAGAAGCATGCACTGAAGAATGTTGATTGCTTTCGTCGCTCTAATCAATCGCTCAACCGGATCGGATGTGTACTCTAGGTCAACACCAGCCCGCTCCAGCAGCAGGTGAAACTGGCGATGATGAGGACGACACATTGGCGCTGTAACCCATATCACGTGATTACGTCCGCCAATATGGTTGCGTTCTATATTTCTTTTGCTACCGCATAGAACACAAGCAACACGCCCAGATTTTGAGCCGGGCTTCAATTTCATGACCGGTCACCGAACGAAGTGTAGACGTCGAAATCCAACTGTCGGCGATCTTCCAGTTGGACAAGCAATTCCGTGTCGGTGATGAGCCTATGACCCGCGACAGTCTTGCCCTCGAATGCCTTGAGCGCGGCTTCTGCTCCGTCTTCACCGCCTCGAAACTTCCTCAGAGCGGTGTCGTATTGGCCGAGTAGTTTCCGCTCACGTAGACTGTGAACGATTACGGCAAGTGGGCCATTACTGGTTAGGACGGTCATCGACACAGTAAGCTGATCGTTGCTGCGTGCTTTCCAAGGTTTGCCCGGCCCAGATCTGTAAAGGGCTTTTCCCACATACCGCATTACAGTTTCGGGTTTGATTCCCTCTTGGCGTGCAGCCTTGGTCAGGGTCGCTCTTCCTCGACGTATAAGCCCCAACACACGGAAGGCACGCGCCTTGGCATTTAGTTCTTTAGCGCTAAGCGCGACTATTCTCTTCCGCCGAACTTGCTTGGGCTTCCGAGAGCTTCTCTTTACTCTTGTCAATCGAGAATGAACAGACCCGTGTTGCTTCGGCCTCCGATTGTCCGATGACGGGCGCTTTGGTTTGTTGGCCTTGACCCTACGCTTGTTTCGGCCCTTGGGAATTGCCTTGCGCTGTTTGTGTTTCATATGCGCGAGCGTAGCAATTCCCAAATTTTGACCCGGACGCGAAAAAGCGTTTCCGTGTCCGCTAAATCCAGCTCAAAAAAGCTTGACAGTCCTTCAAGTCCGGCCTTGAATCCCAATGGTGAGAGCAAATCAGCACGGCTGGAAACAATCGGTTAGTGAACACAGTGACCACGGTCTCCGCGTATTGGAAGAGTCGGCAGAGCGGCTTAAATGGGCGTGGCAGACGGACAAAAAGTATCCAAAATCATTCCCAATACATACCGACACCATGTTTAATGAGATCCGTAGACAACTTACGAAAGGCTCACCAGACAAATCCGAGCAGCAGACCCTAGAGTTGCCCTCACCCCCTCCTGCTCCAATGTGTCTTTCCGAGCTGGTGGATGAGAAAACAATTAAGGCCGCTTACGAACTGCAGAACGATGGAAGGTACGAAGACGCGCTAAGACTGGCCGCGCCTGGGGATAAGGAAAGCTACATAGTTTGGCGAAAGATTTTGAACGCAGTGAACGCGGCCTACCTGATTCATGCTTTTGGTGACGAGTTCATTCCCAGACCAGAAGTTCACTACTTACACAGAAATTTGCTGGAGATAGCGGACTTGTCGGGTATGAATGAACTGACTCACAGCGGAATTGCGGGATTCCTGGATGACCTATGTCCATGCGGCAAGGAGCATAAGGCCGAAACAATTCGAAAACTTAGGAAGCGCTGGGCAAGAGGGAAACGGCCCAAACACTGATTTCTCTCTTTAGCCAAAACGCACCGTTCCCCGCGTATGTCGCTGATATATAATGATATAGCGTCAACATAACAATACGGGCTTGCCGACTGCTGATAACAGGCGGCAGGCCCTGACCACCAAGGAGGTTGATCTCCAATGGCGGCTACGCAGAACGTGAGCGCTCAACGAACCCCATCTTGTGAAAGATTCCTTCGCACCGCAAAGTTGCGTTATGACCAAACGTACAAAGAAGGCATGGACGAAGTGGCGAAGGTTGATCCGAGAACATGCGCGAAGCGGGCAGACGGGGACGGCATTCTGCCGTGAGCGGGGGTTGTGCCGGCCGTATTTTTTCACGTGGAAGAAGCGGTTGCAGGAAGATACGCAGGCGAAGTTTCTGGAAGTGCAGGTAACCGAGAGCGCGTCAACCGGTGACGCGGTTGAAATCCGATTGCAGAATGGGCGAAGCCTGATGGTGCGGCCCGGATTCGATGCTGAACATGTGCGGGCGTTGCTGACGGTGGTGGAGGCAGCAGGGTGATTGGGCTGCCAAGTTTGCAGGCGATGGATCGCGCACAAGGAGCGCGGATCTGGATGACCAGTGAAGCGACGGATATGCGCTGTGGATTCGATCGGCTGGCAGAACGCGTGAAGACCGTGATCGGAGAGAACCCGCAAAGCGGCCATCTGTTTGTGTTCCGTTCGCGGCGCGGCGATCGGTTGAAGATTCTCGTGTGGGACCGGGACGGCTTCGTACTGTGGTACAAGCGGTTGGAACTTGGGGTTTTCAAACTGCCGCGAATCGAACAGGGCGCACGATCGGTGGAGTTGCGCGCCAGCGAGCTGGCGATGATTCTGGATGGCATCGATGTTTCGAAGCTGAAGCGCGTGCCTCGCTACGAACGCGCCGTGCGAAGCAGAGAATAAATAAGTTCGCGAAGAAAAAAACAAAAACAACGCATAAAATAATGATCGTGTGTGCAACCAAGTTTCTGCTGTTACGTCTAAGCAGATATGCCCACCGTCGAGAATTCCTTGACCGAATTGCCTGACGATAAAGAAGCACTGAAGGCGATCCTGCGTTCGTTGTTGCAGCAGCGCGACCAGCAGCAACAGCGCGCCGACGACCTGTACTTGGAAAATCTACAGCTGCAGAAAGAGCTGTTGCGCTACAAGAAGGCGACCTACGGGCCGCGGGCGGATCGCTTAACCGAGAACGAACTGGCGCAGGCGCTGCTCGAGTTTGCCGAAGAACTGGAACAAAAACCATTACCTGCAGAGAGCATTCCGCAAAGAGAAGTCGAGCCGGAAGTGCGACGCGTGCAGCGGCGCAAAGGGCGGCGGGCCTTAGCGAATTTCGACCACCTTCCGGTCAGCACGCACGTCTATGAGCTGACTGCAGAACAACGACTCTGTTCTTGCTGCGGCGAGCAGCGAGAAGAGATCGGCAGCGAGGAGAGCTGGCAGATCGAATACCTTCCCGGACACTTCGAGCGTTTGCGGCATGTGCGCAAGAAGTATGCTTGCTCCCGTTGCGAACAAGCGGGCGAAAATCCGCAGATCGAGGCAGCGGCCAAGGCGGAGACAGCGATTGAGAAGGGCTTTGCCGGTCCGGGACTGCTGGCGTTCATTGTTACCAGCAAATTTGCTGATTACCTCCCGCTCTATAGGTTGGAGGATATTTTCGAACGGCAGGGTTTTGAGATTTCACGGGCCACCCAGTCGGTGTGGTGCGGTGACGTAGCGGATGTGGTCGAACCTCTGTACCGGCGGATGGCGGAACGAGTAAGGCAGTCTCATGTGGTGGCCACCGACGACACGATCTTTCCGATGCTGGGACCGGGGCAGACGCAGTCGTCACGCATGTGGGTGTACGTAGGTGACGAAGCAAATCCATACAACGTGTTCGACTTCACGTTGAACCGCGGACGAGAGGGACCGAAAGAGTTTCTGAAAGACTACACCGAAGTTCTGCTGGCGGATGCCTATGGCGGCTACAACGGAGTAGTGGCCGGCAACGCGATCACGCGTGCCGGATGTTGGTCGCATGCGCGTCGGAAGTTCGTGGAGGCCGAGAAATCGACGCCGGAGATCGCCCGTGCAGCCGTAGATTTGATCGGTCGGCTGTTTGCGGTGGAAAAGCAGGCCAAGGATATATCCGTAGCGGAGAGACTAGCCTTGCGGCAGACACAGTCGGTGTCGGTGCTGGCCGAACTGCGACAGAAGTTGCTGGCATGGAAGGAACAGTTGCTGCCAAAGCATCCCATGGCAGAAGCGGTGAACTACACGCTCGGCCAATGGGAAGAACTGACGGTGTTCACCAGGGATGGCGCGGTGCCCATCGATAATAATGTAAGCGAACGGGAGATGAAGCGCGTGGTTCTGAATCGCAAGAACTCGCTCTTCGTGGGTAACCCTCGCGGCGGGCGGACGGCAGCGATCCTGGCCAGCTTGACCAGCAGTTGTCGCCGGCACGAGATGGATCCGCAACTCTACTTCATGCAACTGCTGATGAATCTCCCTTCGTGGCCGGCAAGCGACCTCGACGCCTGGCTTCCTGACCGCTGGAAACAAGCTCACGCTGCCAGGTGTGATGCTTTGGAAATTCCACCTCTCGATTCCTGAAACATGTGCTTCACGTAGCGCTCACCGCAGAACGTACCTCAACAGCCTCCGCACTGCAATTTTTCTCAGATAACACCCGCGAACGGAGTTGTCACGCTTTTCGGCTATCCAATCAAAATGTTTGTTGAACGCGGCCACCTGATTGTCAGCGATGGAGTCGGTATGAACCGCCGACACGGGCGGTTTCCCCGCGTTCGACACGGCCTGAGGCGCGTCGTCGTGATTGGTTCCTCGGGAATGATCACGCTCGAAGCATTGCGATGGCTGTCGGATGTAGGCGCCGCGTTCCTGATGTTAGACCGCGACGGCTGTGTGCTGACTGTGTCCGGTCCTGTAGGTCCGTCCGATGCGCGGCTGCGACGCGCCCAATCTCTTGCGCATGAATCCGAGATAGCCGTACGCATAAGCAGAGAACTTATTTCGCAAAAGCTTCAGGGACAAGAGCGCGTTATCCGTAATGTCTTCCGGGACTCCGCCATCGCTGAAATAATTGCCTCGATGCGATCAGCGCTAACCACCGCGACTTCCGTACAAACGATCAGACAGCTCGAATCGCAGGCTGCACAGGCTTACTGGTTCGCGTGGCGCAATCTGCAGATAAATTTTCCGACTGCTCATCACCCTCGGGTTCCGGAACACTGGCGCACCTTCGGCACGCGCAAATCGCCCATCACAGGCTCGCCGCGTTTGGCAGTAAACCCCGCGAATGCGATGTTGAATTACTTGTACGCCTTGCTCGAATCGGAAGCGCGGCTCGCTGCCGCTGCGGTAGGCCTTGACCCGGGTATTGGTTTCTTGCATGTCGATACCGATGCGCGCGATAACCTCGCCTGTGATTTGATGGAACCGGCTCGACCACACGTAGACGCGTTTCTGCTGGAGTGGATCACCAGCGAGCCGTTCAGACGCGAGTGGTTCTTTGAGCAACGTGATGGGTCTTGCCGATTGATGGCTTCGTTCGCCGTTAGGCTGTCTGAAAGTTCACCAGCTTGGCGTCAAACGGTTGCACCAATTGCTGAGTGGGTTTCCCGCGTGCTGTGGTCTACCATCCGGCATAATGGCCGACGCGCGCCAGCACCAACGCATTTGACGCAGAGTAATCGGCGCAATGCCAAGGGTCTCCCACATCTGCAAGTTGCTACGCCACCGCGACCGCCGCATCTGTGCCGAACCTGCGGAGCGAACGTCACCGCAGGATACGACCGCTGCGCATCCTGCAAGGTTTCTGTCTGCACTGAGGAACTCATCAAGGCAGCGGAAAAAGGGCGATTAGCATCGCATAGCTCTGACGCGGAAGAGAAGCGTGCCGAAAACCGGCGACGACATGCTGCAGCTCTTAGAGCTTGGCAACCATCAGATCAACCTACGTGGCTAAACGAAGAGACATACCTGCGAAAGATCCTGCCTCGCCTCAGAGAGCTCACAGTTCCGGCATTGCAAGCAGCACTCGGTGTGTCGAAATCATATGCAACGAATATCAGGTCTGGTAAACGAGTCCCTCATCCACGCCATTGGCAAACCCTCGCACGGCTTGCTGGCTTTTCAGAACCCGTTGGGGATTAATTAGGCACATTGCTCGTTGTCAAGCGTTCGACGAAGCATGGTTGGTGGTCGGGATGGTTGGGGCGATTTCTTGCGTGGCCTTTGCAAAGGCTTTTATCCAAACAGCGAATGACCGCGTTGGCAAATTGTAGGTATCGTCCCATAACAGTTGTCTCAGGTAGCGACTCCATATCATACGCTTTTAATATATAAAATAACCTTATCAACAACATGTTGCTATACTTCGAGGTAACGGCCAAGGGAATTCACATGACCTTAAACATAACCGTCGTTAGCTCACTTGGTATACACCAATCCGCCGATTTTCGGATTTCGAAAACGGAACAGGATGCAGACGGAAATTGGGTTGAATTGCAACCCAACTCATCGAAAATCGTGCCTCTTACGTATCAGAAGTGGTTCGGATTTATGACTTATTGCGGGATTGGCTTATGGAATGGGAAGCGAACGGATCAGTATGCGGTCGAGTGGCTCGTCGAGCTTGCTCCGACGAATCCGAGTTTTCGTGACATAGTCGAGAGAATCCAGTTGAGGGCATCGAATTGGGTGGCCGGGATCAATAGAGGGCGCAAAGAACCGTTCAGCCACAGTTTTGTGATAGCTGGTTTCGAGGACGGGGTACCCATATACGCCATTGTTTCGAACATTCAGTCTCTCACGCAATACTATCCTTCGATCTCGGACCAACTGTTGGTAGACATCCGCATTACGAAAGCTATCCATCTGCTGATTACTGGAATTCCAGCGGCAGTCTGCGAGCTAGCTCAGACAAGACTGAAGGGTATTGTCCGCAGTGAGGCATCGGCAAACGTGATTAGACATGAAATGGCGGAGGTCAATCGGATTGCATCTCAATCCCCGGAAGCTAAGAACGGTATTAGCCCCGCGTGTCTTGCCTACTCTATTGACAGTAATGGCGCTGGCCACGGCGAGGTTCATGGAGATGTTTCCGGACCTGTCATGCCGCGGACCGTGTTGGGTGGAATTGACGTGAGCGCGATGATGTCGGAAGTTCTCAAAAAGATTCCTGGTGCGAAGCTTGTCCAAACAGCCTACACGACCACGCAAGCTAACCAAGTGGAACTCGAAAAGCACATCGAATGCAAACTGGAGTTTAAGGGAATCGAATCGTGTGATATTGAGGAAATCGGCGAGATAAATGAGTACTGGTTATCAGTCCAAGATCTTAGTGACAACGATTGTATAGTGGGTCACGGATTCTTCCCGTTTGGAAGCCCCTTTCATGCATTTGTAATGGACCCTGATCGTAGGATCCTCGACCTCGGCACTTTCGGAGGTCCGAATAGCCATGCGTTCTCGATCAACGCCAAGAACCAGGTTGTTGGTAGTGCAGAACTCGATGGTCATGCAACCCATGCGTTCTTATGGGATCGAGTTGGAGGAATGCGCGACCTTGGAACTTTAGGTGGAATGCGCTCAGTTGCGCGCGACATCAACAATCACGGGCAGGTTGTCGGCGATAGTTTTATTAACGCTGGAGAACCCCGCCCAGAATCCGAACGGGCATTTTTGTGGTCCCCCGCTGGCCGGATGATGAACCTGGGCCAGTCTTTTGAGAGTTGGAGCAGAGCAGTCGCTATCAATGATCATGGGGTTGTGATTGGCTGGAGGCAGCGAGGACGCGCGGTTTGCGGGTTTGTTTGGTCAGGTGAGCACGGGGTAACTGATATAGTTGGTCCGAATGGACACAACTTTTATCCGTGTGCAATAAACGATGATGGTCTGGTCGTAGGAGAGGGAGACGCTAGCGACGGGAAACGGCGAACCTTTACGTGGACTTTGAATGAAGGGCTAAAGCAACTCGCGGTACCGGATGAGTTCCACCCCTCCGACCTAGATGCTCATGGGAATGTACTCGGAAATATCTATTCTCAACCTTGGACGCAACCAGGTATCTACGATGCTGTCACGCAACAATATTTCAACCTAGCATCAGCGTACAATCATCAGACCTCAGTCAAGGCCATTAACAGGAATGGAATCGTTTTGGGTCAGGCACAAGGGCCTTCTACCCGGCATCTCCACCGATTGATCTGGCGTCTCCGTCGGTAAAGCTTGCGGACTAAATTAGCTGTTTACCATCAATTTCTGATTAATTTCCTCTAAGGAGAATAAAATCCATGCCCTGGTTCAGAATTGGATTTGCCATTCTATTTCTTTCCCCATGGGCTCTTGAACTGCACGCCCAGGAAATGCCGTCTGACATCCACCAGAAAACAGCTCTTCCGTCGAATGCGCGCTATGAGATCGTCCAGTCAGAATTAACAGCAAAATGGACGTTCCGATTGGATCGCTTTACTGGACATGTCTCGCAACTCGTAAAAAGCAAGACAGAAGAAAACGGCTGGGAAACGATGGTGGTAACTGGGTTGCCCACGTTGGCCACGCCACAAGCCACTCGACCCAGATTTCAGATTTTTACCTCTGGACTGGCCGCCAAATTTACTTTTTTGATAGACACCGACACAGGAAAGACTTGGCAACTCACTACGACAACATCCAAGACTTCTTCAGGTGAAGAGGTCGCGTTCAACTCCTGGGAACCATTTGCCGAATGAGCCAATAGGCAACAGACGGACTCCTTGATTAGACACAAGTGCAAGTCTCCTCTCGTTGTCATGAAAAGAAACTGCGCAAAAATGCCCCTAGGTCGGTCTCGCTCCCTAACGCCAATCCTTGAAGTTTTCCGAACTTTTCCTAAGATTTCCACAACACGTTGAGTATGGCGCTGAATCGTTGGAATGATATAATGTGCGTGGTCTTTCATAGGAATAGCGTAACGCTTAAGCCTTCGGAAGACGTGCTAGCCAGCAGCCGAAGGCTTTGTGGCCCAGCTTAGTTCCCTACCACAAAATTTTTCGGGGATGGCTAGACGCAACAACGCCCCACTTTTCGAGAAGTGAGGCGCTGAGTCCCGCTGATTGACGGGGAATAGTGAAACCTTACATTCGCTATTTTAGGTGCCTCGGCACTCCCCGTCAACTGTAAAACGTTAACCAGCGGAACACACGCTATGGGTGTGTCCCGCGCAACCGCCCTTTGACGGGCAGAAAGGCAGTCAAGGAAAGTGATTTTATATAAATACAGTCAGTTCCTTCAACAAAACAACGACCAAGCGTTCGACAACATATACGAACCCAGCGTTACAACTCCATATTCGGGTATTTATACGTGCGCTGGTTGTGGCAAAAGTATCACTTCTGTGAAGGGATATTCACTTCCGCCACAGAATCACCACCAGCACACGCCCCAGCAAGGCCGGATTCGTTGGAGATTGACTGCCTCACACTCGTAAGCGGCCCGTTCAAGAAAAGCACAATGCTCTTCCGACCATATCAACAACCCTAGCCTGAATTATTCGCGAATTTAGAGACACAAAAAGCCTCCCTCATGGTAAAAAGCTGTTGTCTACGCAGTCTTTACACCAATCCGGAGGCTTTCGTGCCTGAGCATACCACGACACAGTGTGTTCTCTTTCCGGGAATTTTTAAGCGACCTGTAATTGCCAAGTTCGATCAATCGCAAGGCAGCTCCGATGGGGGAGCGGTGTTGCTCAAAGCCGCGGACCGAGAGTTAGGTTTAATAACGGCGTTGGCAGCTTGCCTGAAAGACGACCGCCAAGAGGCTAAGGTCCGTCACGAAATCGATGAGCTGCTCACCCAGCGGGTCATGGCCATCGCCTGTGGCTACGAAGATGCCAACGATGCCGCCCGACTGGCGTGCGACCCGGTGCACAAACTCCTGGTCGGTCGTGATCCCGTGGAAGGGGAAGATTTGGCTTCGCAATCGACCCTTTCGCGGTTTGAAAATAGCGTGGATCGTAAAGAATTGTTTCGCATGGCCGAAGCCCTGGCGGACACGGTGATCGAACGCCATCGCAAGCGGCTGCGCGGTCGGGCTGGTCTGATCACCGTGGATCTGGATCCCACCGACGATCCTACGCATGGTGCGCAGCAATTGGCGTTTTTCAATTGGCATTACGACACCTACTGCTACCTACCGATGGTAGGTTTTCTGACCTTCAACCAGGAGGCGGAGCAATATCTGGTCACCGCGGTATTGCGTCCGGGGAACGCGCCGGGCTCGTCGGGAGCGGTGGGCCTGCTGCGCCGTTTGATCGAGCGGCTGACGGAAGCTTTTCCGAAGGCCAAGATCCGGGTGCGCTTGGATGGTGGTTTTGCGGCGCCGGAAGTTTTGGATTTTTTGGACTGCGAGCCGAAAGTGGAATACCTCGTCAATTTCGCAAGTAATACGGTGTTGCAGCGTAAAGCCGCGTCGGCCATGAAACGCGCCCGTCATGATTCGAAGATCTCCGGGCGGACCGAACATGTCTACGCTGAATGTCAGTACCGGACTCGGAAGAGTTGGCCGTGGAAACGTCGGGTCATTTATAAAGCGGAGGTGGTGCGGGCGAAGGGCAAGAAACCCAAGGACAATCCGCGCTTCGTGGTGACCAACATGAAGCAGAGTCCACAGTGGCTCTACGAGGAGGTCTATTGTCAACGGGGAGACCTCGAAAACAGGATCAAGGAACTGCATTACGGGATGGAGATCGGACGCACCAGTTGTACGAGCTTCTGGGCCAATCAGTTGCGTGTCTTGATGACCGCAGCAGCCTACGTGTTGATGCAGGAACTACGTTCCGGCCTGGCCGGCACCGCTTCTGCGCGTGCACAAGTTTCCACGTTGCGGGAGCGCTTCCTGAAACTCGGAGCCCAAGTGGTTGCGTCGGTGCGCCGAATCGTACTGCACTTGCCGCGGTCGTTTCCTTATCTCCATAGTTTCCATCGCCTCGCGTTGCACTTGGGCGCGCGAAGTGGCTAGTCGACCAGCGGAACGTCGCAGGAAATTTTTACTCGTCACGCCATGATACGGGTGTCACCTTTTCAGCGAAAATTGTGCCTCGCGACTTACCTAAACGCTTCAGAATCAAGCTCCCGGTTTCCCGGAAATTTTCGCGTGGTCAAGTAGGGTCTTACGACCGAAGAAAAACAGAAAATCAATCAGAAATCACTCTTCGTGAATAAAGCAGGCTAGAAGCTAGTGCGGGTAGCAGATTCGAAACGAGTGGATTATCCAAGAGTTCGGCTACCCGCACTAAACCCTGTCCTCCGCGATAAGTGCGAGCTCCTAAGGAAACAGGTCTCTGCCTATTGATCCTCGCCAGTGCTAGACACAACCGATCTTTCCCAGGTTCTGAACGCGCCAGACCAAATGCAGCGCCGTCGAATCGCTGGACCGATTAAATGGTCGTATCACTGCAGCCGGTTTTGGCGTCGCGGCGTTTATTCCTGCGGCGACCGCTCCGGCGACGCCGCTTGCGGGTGACAAATTTAGGGAGCTGAAGTTGGAGATTTTCCCAAACGAGCAAACGACCGTTGATATGAGTCATCACTCGCACGTCGCCGTCTTGAGAAATTACAAAGCCAACACTGCCCGGAAACTTGGCGCAATATCTCATCATCGATCTGTGGCGTGTCCCGTACTGCTGATAATCGATCTTTTTCAGGGCCGGTTCCAAACCGAACGCATCAGTTGCGGAGTAGACTTCCGAAGGCTCTTCGGCTACGGTGATCTCAACCCCGAAGCCCTGGACTTCGAGTTCCGGGTTCAGCAACACGAGGCCATCTACACGAGTAAGTAGGGAAATAAACCATATGGTGGCTCCCATCTCGTTCCGGATTTCATCGAGTTCGTATCCTGAGACAACTTCTTCCAAGTAAAGATTGACCGGCATGTCTTCAAGATCGCGGTCGATATAATCTTGACCAATGGTTGCGGTCGCCATGGATTGCTGAGCGCTAGCTATCGCATGTC
Source organism: Candidatus Acidiferrales bacterium (assembly GCA_963790355.1). Taxonomy (GTDB): domain Bacteria; phylum Acidobacteriota; class Terriglobia; order Acidiferrales; family UBA7541; genus Acidiferrum. The sequence continues at coordinate 767,097 of CAWBOF010000004.1, read as the reverse complement.
GTTGAAGTGCGGTGCGCAGACGGTCATATATTATTCTGTGTTTAACGAGCAGGCCGTGAAGAGTCTTATCAGACGTTATTAAAAAGGCTCCTCCATGCCCGATGTTTTGCACGCGGAGAAGAAGCCGACGAATAGACGACAACCAGTGTTGAACTCCTATTGTCTCCAAAAATTGGTCGTCCTCAGGGAATTCATCGGGCCAATCGGTTCGAAGAGTTTCTATGTGTGATCTAATTCCGGAATCGAGAGCATCTCGTATCGTTCCTCGTTGGAAAACATTGACCGCAGCCCGAACGAGGGCGTTCTTTCGAAGCTCTGCGATTTTTTCGTACGCAATGTACGCCACCAAATGTCCTATGCCAAGAATACTAGCCTGAAAAAGGCCCGGACGCTCCGGTCCAGTATCAGAATCGAAATTGACGTAGTCATGGTAGCTGTTACCTTGGTCAATCAGGCCCCAAACAGCAAGGCGACCGACCTTATCTTGACAAACGGCAAACGAGGAGGTTCGCGGATCAGAAGCGGGTGCAATTTTTGTAAGGCTTGCGCTGGTGAGTGGCACAGTTTGAGCGAATGGCACGCAGCGCCATCTGTCATGTGCGATTCTTTCAGGTGGCTTCGGATCGGGCTTTAGAGAATCCACATAGGCAACGTGAAAAAGTACAGGCTCTGATTCTTCAGTCTTGAGACTGGCGAAATACATCGATTCGAAGAGTTCAACCAGGACTTCCGGTGGTGGAGGAAACGAACCCCGCCTCAATAACTCGGAATGAACTACGAGCGCAAGGTCCTTGGCCAATATGCTTGCGAGCTGAGTTGGAATTGGGAATCGCTCTGCGGTAATTCGTTCATCACCTCTCGATTCTACTTAAGAACAGAGCAGGTGCGCATCTCTACTGAAGACATCTTTCAAATTTTGCCAACTTGCATTTGCGGGTTTTATTGGGGTGTATCACTTTTCCCCTCGCTGTAAGCTACCCCCGGCTTTTCTTGACCCTGTGCGCACGCGGCAAGTACACTAGTAAATTCCGAAAGCTGCCGGGCGTATCCAGGAGAGCCGCTTAACGAGCGGCACGCGCGATGGCGCATGGGATTTTCCATAGCCTTATCGAGAAACATCGCTAGAGAAACAAGGGGGGAATGTCTTGCCAAAGCGTACTTTTCAACCGCGAAAACGCCGCCGCGCAAAAACTCACGGGTTCCGGTCGCGTATGAAGACCAAGGGCGGCCGCAAAGTGCTTGCGGCTCGCCGCAAGAAGGGACGTCATCGCCTTACGCCCGAGTAGTGGCGGCGAAGCCCCCATTGGCAATACGAGGGGGTTGGCGTTTCCACGGGAGGCGCGGCTGGTGCGGCGCGGCGAGTTTGACGCCGTTTACCGCACGGGAAAGCGCTTCTCGAGTTCCCACTTCACCGTGTTCGTTCGTCGTAATGAACTCGCCCTGAACCGATTCGGCTTCAGCATCAAGAAGGCGTTAGGCGGCGCGGTGGTGCGCAATCGCATCCGGCGCCGGTTGCGTGAGGTGGTGCGCTGTCGCCGCCAGGAGATATCGCCAGGATGGGACATCGTGATTCATCCGAAGAGTTCGGTGGGCAAGGCGCCCTTTGTGGCGATCACCGAAGATCTGTTGCGCCTGCTGAAGAAGCTGTGAGCGGCACTGGCAAATCCGTAAACCATTCCGCGCGTGTGCGCGGGGCTTTGTTTGCGCTGAATATCTACAAATCTTATCTTTCGCCGTTGCTTGCAGGGAATTGCCGCTACCAGCCAACCTGCTCGCGGTATGCGTACGAAGCTATCGAACGGTTTGGCGTGGCGCGCGGAGTGTGGTTGGGAACAAAACGCCTACTGCGCTGCCATCCCTTGTCGCGAAAATTTGGGTACGACCCGGTTCCGGAGAAATGGGAAGAGATGCGATCGAATTCTGCTATGCCTTCTGACACACACGGAGTGCGCTCGTGAGCACGCCACCGCTGAACCAGTTTCCGCCGATCGGGCCGAATAAAGACAAGTTCACGCCAGAGCTGCGCATCCTCGTAGCTTCGCTGCTTTCCATGGTGGTCATTCTCCTGTGGGCCAAATATTTTGCGCCGAAGCCGCCCGCGCATCCGCAGCAGCAGAACAATGCCGCGGTGAGCGCTCCCGCAACGCCCGGCACGCCCGCGAACAGCGGTGCCACTGGAGCTACTACGTCAGCGGCTGCAACGGTCAGTCGAAACACGGCCGCTGCCGCGAGCACTCCCGCAGTGGCGGACGCGCAGGAACGTACGCTTGTGGTGGAAAATGCGCTTTACCGAGTGGAATTTTCCAATCACGGCGCGGTGGTGAAAAGTTGGCAGCTGAAGAAATATAAGGATGACGCAAAACCGCAGCATACGCTCGACCTTGTGCATGACCGCTCGGCGCAAATGACCGGCGGTTGGCCCTTCTCTCTGGTGTTCGACGATCCGCAATTGGAAAAGTCCGCAAACAATGGGCTGTACAAAATTTCGACCAGCGATGCTTCGCTCAGCGCGCCCGCGGACGTGACCTTCACTTGGGGCGACGGCCATCTGGAAATCGTCAAGAAATTCCATTTCGATCATTCCTATGTGGTGAGCGTGGAAACTAGCGTTACCAATAACGGTTTGCCTGTCCACGCGGGGCTTGCGTGGCGCGGCGGCTTTGGCGACGTGACGGTAACGAATCCCGCACCCATCACTACGGTGATGACGTTCTATAGCGAAAATGGAAAGCTCTCGACCACCGGTTACAAAAAGCTGCGCTCACCGGAAGAGTGGGGCAACATGTGGGAAAGCGGCAAAAGCTTTGCGGGGATTGAGGACCGCTATTTTGCCGTTACTTATTTGCCGCCGACCGATGCACCTTCGACAAAGCTCGAAACCCGCTACTGGAAGGTGTGGGACACGACCACCGTCGATGGCAAGCCGGAATCCGAAGCGGTGCCGGAGGTGGCCGCCGCGACTCCTACCCATCCCGAGGTGATGCGCGTTTTCGTTGGCCCCAAGGATTACGACATGCTGAAAGCGATGCAGCCGCCACTGCAGTCGCTTGTGAATTTCGGAATGCTGGAGTTCATCGCGGACCCGCTATTTCACGGGCTGAAGTGGCTACACAACTATATTCCGAACTGGGGCTGGGCGATCGTCGTGCTCACGCTGCTGATCAACATGGTGTTGTTCCCGCTGCGCATTTCCAGCTACAAAAGCACGATGAAAATGCAGCGCGTGGCGCCGGAGATCAAGCAGATCCAGGAACGCTATAAGAAGTACAAAATGAATGACCCGCGCAAGGCCGAAATGAATAAAGAGGTTATGGCCATTTATTCGCGCGAGGGCGTGAATCCCGTTGGCGGCTGTATTCCTCAGTTATTACAGCTTCCTATTTGGTTTGGTTTGTACCGCGCGTTGCAGGGAACGATTGAATTGCGGCATGCGTCGTGGTTCGGTTGGATCACCGATCTTTCGGCAAAAGATCCGTATTACATTCTGCCCATCCTGATGGGCGTAACCATGTATTTGTCGTCGAAAATAACGCCGGTGCCGACAACGGATGCGCAACAGGCACAAATGTTGAAGATCATGCCCATCGGCATGGCTGCTATGTTTATGATTATTCCGTACCCCAGCGGCCTGGCGGTGTATATTCTGACGCAGAGCGTAGTCGGCATTGTGCAACAGTGGTATTTGAATCGGACTCACCCCATCCCCGCCCCGACCAAGCCCACGCGTGCCAAGAAATAGCGCAGGCTGGTTGCAAGATGGACTCTGACGACTCAGTCGGGAGTTACATGACAAAGGAACTTGTCCGCGAGGGGAAGCTTGACCGCGAAGCCACAGCAGAAGCTCTGCGCGATTTCCTGCGAAGAATAATTGCGTCGGCAAAGCTTGAGCTGAGTGTGAACGTGCGGGCGGCCGGGTCGGCCAGTAGCACGGAAGAAGGGGAGGCCGAAGTTTTTGCGGACCTTGACGGTAAAGATAAAGAAATTCTGACGGCCCGAGGCGGAGAAGTTTTGAAGGCGCTTGAGCACCTTTCGTTTCGCGCGCTTGGCCTGGAGCCCGCGTACCACGAAAAAATTCATCTTGATTGCGGGGGCTTTCGCGCGCTGCGGTTTGAAGAGTTGCGCATGACCGCGCGGGTGGCCGCGGAACGGGTACTCGCGTCGAAACAGCCGTTTCAGTTGAACGCCATGTCTTCCCGCGAACGCCGCATCGTGCATCTCGCGCTGAAAGAAGTGCCCGGAGTCCGCACGGAAAGCGCGGGCACCGGCGAAGAACGCCACATCGTAATTCATCCCGCTTAGCTTTTGAATGCGGCAGTTAACGCCCGACCCAGCCTTGGGTGATGGCTTTTCCGTCGGCGGAAAAGCGTACGCGATAGGTGAAGGAGCCCGGCCGGTCACGTCTAATTTGCGGAAAGCGCTTGTCGGAAAATTCCACGACGGCCTCGTCTCCCTCTTTATGGTACTGGGTTACCGGGAAGCGCTCGAACCACAGCACCTTTTGCACTTCCGGGAGTTGGCGGGCCACTTCGATGTATTCGTTGGGCGGGGCGTCTGGGTAATACGTTCGGGTGATAACCTCGCCGGCCGCGTCGGGCTTTTTCACTAGATCGTCGCTCAAATCAAAGCGGACTTCATACACACCACGCGGCGCTTTTACCAATCCATCCCAATGCCAGATCGACGGCGGAAGCGGCAGTGCCCCGATGGCCTGAACGTCCAGCTGTTCCTCGGCGGCGAATTGTTTCACGCGTTCGAAAGCCGAGCGGTGCGCCACGGTTGCGGCAAGAACATATGCGATGGCAAGAGCGAGCCCAACGCGATTCCATGTCGCATAGCGAACGCGCAGACCCCAGCCACGTGCGGCGGGCAGAAAAAATAGGACAGTGAACATCACCGTGGCGATCAGGATCGCCGAGCGGGAAATTTCCACGCCGATGCTAAGCGCGAGCCTGGAAAGCAGCAGCGGTGTTGGCGTGAAGATCGCCCACAATATGACGGCGCGTCTTCTTACGTGTTCTGTGTCCTCATAGGTCCAGGCAAGCAATTGCGGGACGAGCAGAATCCCGGTAAATGTGAAATCTATAATAAATAGAATGTCCCAAGCAGGGCGCGACCATTCCAGTGGTGACCAGATCATGGTGCCGTAGTCGGTCAACAAATCCAGCAAAATGTGGCTAAAAATCCCCACGGCGTATATGGCCGTCAGCATCAGGAACGTCGGAGCCGGCCATTTGCGCCACCGCGCGATAGCCTGCGTCCCGGCCGCCAGAATCACGGACCAGATCGGCAGCAGGAGCAGCGAGTGGGTGATGCTGCGGTGCCAAGTAATCATCAACAGCGGATTGTTTGAGAAAAACTCGCGCACCACGTCGATGTCGGGAAACATGGCCCCGATCATCAGCGCCCAGGTCGTCAGGCGCTTTTTTTCTATTTCCGTGGTGGGAAACAAATCGCGGCCAGCAAAGGCGGCTTTACTGATTAAAGCACCAGCAATTCCGTGAGTGATTGTGTCCATGGATAGTAGTCGGCAGGAATTCTAGATCACGTGCAACAAAGGAGAAGTTTTATTCAGGACGCGGCCGATTCGCGCGGCGTTCACGCCGTGATTTTGCAAGCACTCGAGCGCAACTCGTTCCGTCTCGGGCGAAATGGCGACGAGCAAGCCTCCCGAAGTTTGCGGGTCAAACAGGATGGCGCGGTATTCCTCCGGAACGTTGCCGGCAAAAACCACACAATCGCCAATGAAATCGCGGTTATTGTTCAGTCCGCCGGGAATCATGCCATCGCGAATCGCGTCGAGCGCGCCGGGAAGCAACGCGAATGCATCATGGCAAATTTCGAAGGAAACCGGCGTAATGCCACTGCCGGGATCGCCGAGCGCCATTTCTCGCGCATGGCCAAGAAGGCTGAAGCCGGTAACGTCGGTAACCGAACGAATTGAGCCTTGGCCTGCCTTCGATTCAAATTCGCGCAGAGCCAGGCAAGCGGCATCATTCAAGCGGCTCATCGAGGCGACCGCTGCGTCAACAGATTCCTTCGACGCGCGTTCCCTTTTTTGCGCGGTGGAGATCACGCCGGTACCCAACGGCTTGGTGAAGAGCAGCACGTCGTTGGGCTGCGCGCCGACATTTCGCCAAACTCGGTTGGGATCGATCAAGCCGGTTACCGCATAACCGAATTGGATGTCGTCATTGCGGAGGGAATGCCCTCCGATAACGCTGCATTTCGCTTCTGCCATTTTATTCAATCCGCCGCGCATGATTTGCTCGAGGATCGCGGGATCGCCCTTCTCTGGAAATCCCACAATGGAAAGCGCGGAGATTGGACGGCCACCCATGGCGTAGATGTCGCTGAGGGAATTAGCGGCGGCGATTTGCCCAAACGTGAAGGGATCATCAACAACCGGCGTGAAAAAATCGACGGTCTGCACCAGGGCCAGTCCCTGACCGAGCAAGTAAATGCCGGCATCGTCGTTGGTGCTGAAGCCTACCAAAACGTTGGGATCACTTTGCCGAGGAAGATTGCGCAGAACCGCGTCCAACGTTCCCGGCGCCATTTTTGCGGCGCATCCTGCTGCCTTTGCCATGGATGTGAGCTTGATCGTTTCCGTCACGTGGGGCCTCGCTGAACTTCGATTCGATTATAACGATGCCGGCAGCTTTGCGCTCGTTGCGTCCAAGGGGAGCGGCGAGACCGAGCAACTACGGCACGATCGAAAGAAAGATAAATACGGCGAAAATCACCAGATGCACGATGCCTTGCAGCACGGTCGTGCGACCTGTTCCGAGCGTGAGAATACTGACCAGCAGCGTGAGCGCCAGTAACAGTTCTTCCTTTGGATTGATGCCCAGCGTCAAAGGTTTGTGCAACAGAATGGAAACCGCCGCGACGGAAGGAATTGTCAAGCCGATACTGGCCAGCACCGAACCTAACGCCAAATTCATGCTTGTTTGCAAACGGTTTGCTCGGGCGGCTCGGAACGCCGCCAGGCTCTCTGGCAGCAGTACCAACCCGGCGATAATGATGCCGACAACGCTTTTGGGTGCGCCTGCTTTCTCGATTCCAAATTCCATGATGGGCGTGAGCGCTTTCGCCAGCGCGACGACAGAGACAAGAGAGACCAATAACAGGCTCGCGCTCAGCAACGCCACTTTGTTCGTCGGCGGTGGCGCATGGGTCCCTTCGGTTCCGCCATCTGCTGGAAGAAAATAATCGCGGTGACGCACCGTCTGTACAAAAAGAAACGAGCAATACAGGATGAGGGAAACGACGGCGGCGAATATGAGTTGAGATGGGCTAAATGTCGGGCCTGCGGTTGTTGTTGTAAGATTGGGGAAAACGAGTGTGAGCGTCGTCAGCGCGATCAGCACTGCCAGCGCGGCGTTTGCTCCCTGAAGTTGAAACGATTGCTCGCGGTGGCGCATGCCCCCGGCGAGGAGACATAAGCCCACAATGCCGTTGCAGACAATCATGACCGCGGCAAATACCGTGTCGCGCGCCAGTCCTGCCTTGTCGGCTCCTCCGGTGACCATCATCGAGACAATCAACGCCACTTCGATGATGGTGACGGCGAGCGCCAGCACCAACGTGCCGAAAGGTTCGCCCACGCGGGCTGCCACAACTTCAGCGTGATACACCGCAGCGAAAACTGTGGCGATCAGCGCGAATGCTTCGGCCGCGGCGAGAGGGCCGCCGGATCCCAGGAAAAATTGCAAAAGCAAAACAATGCAGGCCAACAGGGGCCAGGTCCACGCCCACCACGGAAGTCGATTTGGAGTCGATGCCAACGCTGAGTCCTTTTCTGTCGCGCAGGCAAGATATCACAGGCGGAGAACTTGCGTTTATGGCGGGGAAAGTGTTCTTATCGCTCAATGCCCTGGGACTTCTGGCTGATCCTATTTGTTCTCGGCGTGTTGATTCCGTGGCGAGGCCGGTTGCGGTTGCAACACTTGTTAGCGCTGCCGGTCGTGGACACGAAAGAAAAGCTGGTTCTCTACGGGACGACGATTGCGTTTCAATGGGTTTTGATGGGACTGGTCGGGTGGCGCGCTTTTGCTCGCGGAGTGACGAGCGCGGACCTTGGACTCGCTCGCCGTGTGGGATGGGACCTGGTGGTTTGGAGCGTGGTGGGTACTTTATTGCTGGGTGCTTTCCAGTGGTTCAACCTTCGGAGAGTAGGGCGCATGAGCGGTGCGATCCCTGACTTCATGCGTAGGCTTGCGGAGCGGGTACTGCCACACGGGTCGGTGGAGTTTGTGCCGTACTGCGCACTTGCCTTGACGGCGGGAGTCTGCGAAGAATTCCTGTATCGCGGATTTGTTATGGGAGCACTTACCCGCGCGGGCCTATATCCTTCGGCCGTGGTAGTTATTTCCTCTGTTCTGTTCGGCTTAGCTCATAGTTATCAAGGCCGGAGCGGAGTGGTCGGGACGACGTTGCTGGGCTTGGTGTTTGGTATTGCGCGTCTGACGTTTCAGAGTCTGCTGCCCTTGATGGTGTGGCATTCGGGGGTGGATGTCACTGCGGGGATTGCGGGGCCGAGGTATTTATTGGCGGACAGAGCGAAATTATAAAGTGTTTAATATCAATATATTACGGAGATAGTCACCTTAATGACAACGAATGAGGGCAGACCGCCGGTCTCCGAGGAAACCATCCGACGAGCACTTGGCGAGTTTCGGATTACCATTGATGATCAGCAAGTGCTTTGTATTCAAAAGTATATAAGGATTCTGTTGCAGTGGAATGAGAAGTTGAACCTAACGGCGATTCGCGACCCTCTGGAGATACTACATCGTCATTTTTGCGAATCGATGTACGCCAGCGTGGTAATTGTGGGCGATTTTGGTCGGCTCGCCGACATTGGTTCTGGGGCGGGGTTTCCGGGTATTCCTTTGAAGATCTTGCGGCCGGAGATGGATCTTTTTCTCGTCGAGTCAAATATCAAAAAGGGAACATTTTTGGCGGAAGTTGTTCGTGAACTTGAACTTACGGATGCGAGAGTGCTGATCAGCCGTTATGAGGAACTGTCGGAAGAGCTTGCGCCGCTCGATTATGTATGCTCGCGTGCGGTCGGCGAATTTGGCCCATTTCTGGACTGGGCGGCATCGGAGCGGTTGTCTGCAGGCCGAACTCTGCTGTGGATTGGCGGCCGCGATCTCGACGAAGTGAGGAAATCAACGCAATGGGAATGGCAGGAGCCTATTGCCGTGCCGCAGTCGCTGCGGCGATACCTGCTCGTCGGCACGAAAAAGGCGCAAACGTCGGCGTGACGACGAAATGGAGCGACAGTTTGTTCGTCGAAAATAGCCATTTAGTGCTTAATTCACGATTCAACCTTCTCGATTTGCTCGATCTCTGAATTTTATTTAGCCGACTCTCGGAAATCGTTCCACGTGAAACACCACCGCAGAAACGTTCCACGTGGAGCACATGCGCAGACGGTTGGTTCCGGATTCGTTCCACGTGAAACAAAAGGCCAGTCCGCCGCCTTCAGAGAATTTAGGAGCGTGACCGGCTTCGGACAGGGCCCCGTGAAAGAATCCGCGGAGTGCACAAGACGATTTAGCGCTGCAAGTCGAAGGCTGTGAATCGGCTAAGGAAACATGTTCCACGTGGAACATCCGGTTTCCACAGAAAATCCGCAGACGACGTCTGTTCCACGTGAAACAACTTGCGTCACTGCGAATGCTCTGTTATTTTTCTTTTCAGTTTGGGGGAATTTTGGCCCGGGTCATCGCGATTGCCAACCAAAAAGGTGGAGTAGGAAAGACGACAACTGCCGTCAACCTCGCGGCCTGCCTCGCCACTGCCGAACAGCCTACTTTGCTGATCGACTGCGACTCTCAAGCCAACGCTACGGCAGCGATCGGTTATCCCAAGGATCCTTCCCGGCGGACGATGTACCACGCTCTGATTATGGGCGAGCCGTTCGAAAGGATCGTGCAAAAATCGCAGGTCGAAGGGTTGGACGTTCTTCCTGCCGACAAAAATTTGGCCGGCGCCGCCGTTGAGTTGGTCGTGGCCGAACACCGAGAATATAAACTGCAGGCCTTCCTGCAGCCCCTTCGCGCGAATTACAAATTCATTGTCCTCGATTGTCCGCCGGCTCTGGATCTTCTGACGTTGAACGCGCTGGTCGCTGCCGACTCCGTGATGGTGCCAATCCAGTGCGAATACCTGGCTTTGGAAGGAGTGTCTGAATTGCTTGACACATTGATGCGGATTCGAAGGACGCTGAATCCTAGTCTCGAAATTGAAGGAATCTTATTGACGATGTATGACGAGCGCACGACGCTCTCACGGCAGGTGGCGACAGATTTAAGAAGCTTCTTTGGAGCACAGGTCTTTCAGAGCCTGATCCCGCGTAATGTGCGACTGGCTGAGGCACCAAGCTTCGGTAAACCTATTATTTTCTATGATATACATAGCAAGGGTGCGGAAGGCTACACGCAACTTGCACAGGAGGTAATCGCCAATGCCGAGAAACGCGTTGGGGCGGGGGCTCGGAGCGCTCATACGGGAGCCTGAGCCTCAGGTTCCAGTCAGACCGGTAGAAGATGCGTCGGTGCCAGCTGTGAGCGTGCCGACGTCCGGCGGATCAGCGGCTGCGGCTGCGCCGGCGATGAGTCCGGCTCCTGCGGGGCCATTACTGATTGATATTGAACTGATCGAGCCGAGTCCGTATCAACCCCGGACACGCTTCCGCGAGGAAGCGCTGGATGAGCTCGCTCGTTCGATTCAATCGAGCGGCATTATTCAACCGCTGGTAGTGCGCCCGGTCGGACACCGCTTTCAGCTGATCGCGGGCGAACGTCGCTGGCGGGCGGCGCAGCGTGCTGGATTGACCAGCGTGTCGGCCATAGTGCGTCAGGTGTCCGATGCGCTGGCATTGGAAATGACGTTGGTTGAAAACATCCAGCGCGAAGACTTGAACGCGATGGAACAGGCGCGCGCCTTCGAGCGGTTGATGGCGGAGTTCAACGCAACGCAAGAAACAGTTGCGGAGCGCACGGGCAAAGATCGTACAACGGTGGCGAACGCGATTCGTCTGCTGAAATTAGAACCAACGATTCAGGATTGGATTGAAGAAGGGAAATTGACCGCTGGGCATGGGCGGGCTTTGCTGGCCGTGCCAGATTCGCAATTGCGGATGCGCTATGCGCAGCGCGCCGCACGGGGCGGATTAACCGTACGCCAGATCGAGCGGCTGGCTTCTCGGAGATCGCGCGGGGCAAAGACAATCGCGGAAAGTTCGGTGGATCCGAATATTCGCGAAGCGCTCGAAGAATTGCAGCGGCACTTGGGAACTAAGGTGCTGTTGAGGCAGAAGACAAAAGTACGACCGGGACATCTTGTACTTGAGTATTACGACGACGCACAACTGATGGGGATTTACGACCGGTTGATGAAGTAGCTCGGTCAGAGCACGCAGAAGCAGAAGCTCCTGCACCATCGATCAGGAATTGCATTCGACAACTGCCTGTTGCAGTGGCGTTGACTTCGTTGGCGCGCACGCTACATTGGGAGTGTGATCTCTCTGGGGGTTAATCCATGGCATGGAAGTGGCCGGGTACTTCTGCAAACGGTAGTGGCGAGGAATGGACAGGCTTCATTGATCAGGGCGTTTCGCTCGAAGGAACGCTGACGCTTACTGGGACTTTCCGCATCGACGGACATGTGAAGGGAAACATTATTTCGGAGCAAACAGTAGTGCTCGGTGAGAACGCGAAGGTTGAAGGACAGATCGAAGGCAATCGCGTGGTGATTGCGGGTCGCTTTGACGGTGTGATTTTTGCCAAGGGCCGCGTGGAGATTCAAGCGAAAGGTGTCGTGACGGGCGAAGTGCACTCGCCGTGCATGGTGATTGATCCTGGCGGGATATTCGACGGGCGGTGCCACATGCTCGCGTCGTCAGATGCGGCTGCAGGAGTGACGATTCCGATTCGAGCGCTTAGCCAGGCATAGGCCGACTGGCCCTGGGAAGTCGCATTACAGCGTTGTCGCTAACCTCTTTCTATCGTTTTAATGGTTAGATTTCTCCTGTCATTTACCTGGGCGGCGATTTCAGCCCCAAGCTGCCTGCCCTGAGGGCGCAGCGCTACAGTTACATTTTGGCGTTACAGTTTCGCCAGGTTGACACTGCCTGTATTGGCCTACTATTGTTCAAACGGTTGTCTCGAGGCGTGAATTCATGAGCGTTTTGGTGATCGGCGGCGGCGGACGCGAGCATGCTCTGGTGTGGAAGCTCAAAGAGAGCGCGAATGCGGGAAAGATCTGGTGTGCGCCCGGAAATGGGGGCATTGCCGGAGAGGCTGACTGTGTTGCCGCAGACGCAGGTGACGTAGAGGAAATGGTGGAGCTGGCGAAAAAGTTGAAGCCGGATTTGACCGTTGTGGGACCAGAATTACCGTTGGTAAACGGGCTGGTAGATGCCTTCGAACAGCGCAAGTTTGCCGTTGTTGGCCCAACTAAAAATGCGGCGCAACTGGAAGGCAGCAAGGTGTTCACAAAGGAATTTCTGCAACGCCACACCATTCCTACTGCGGCGATGTATGGCGCCTACGATTCGGCTGGCGTGGCCTACGGTGCGCTGTGCGAAGTGGACTGGCCGGTGGTGATCAAGGCGGATGGATTGTGCGCAGGCAAAGGCGTGTTTGTGGCTCCGAATCCCGACGCGGCCACGGATTTTATCGAGCGCGTGATGGAGAAAAAGGAACTGGGCGCGGGCGGCAAGCGGGTAATGTTCGAAGAAGCGATGGAGGGCGACGAGCTATCCTTCATCTTGTTGACGGACGGCGAACGCTACGCTCCGTTGGTGCCGACGCGAGACCACAAGCGTGTGTTTGATAACAATGCGGGGCCGAACACCGGCGGAATGGGCGCCTATTCTACTGATGAATTGCTGCCGGAAGAACTGCGACGCGTGATTACCGAGAAGATCGTTGAGCCTACGATGAAAGGGCTGGCGGCCGATGGGATCCACTACCAGGGTTTTCTTTATGTGGGATTGATGCTGACCAAGGACGGGCCCAAGGTGCTGGAGTTCAATTGCCGGCTGGGCGATCCGGAAACGCAGGCGATTGCGGCGCGCATGGATTTTAACCTGTTGGAAGTGTTGAGCGAACTGGCGACGGGAAAGCTGCGGCCGGAAAAGTTGAAATGGAAGGCTGGGGCGAGCGCATGCGTGGTGCTGGCGTCCGGCGGATATCCGGGCAAATTCGAAACGGGGAAGCTGATTCACGGATTGGAAGACGCGGCAAAACTGCCCGGTGTCAAGGTGCTGCATGCCGGAACCAAGCTCGAAGGCAATAAGATAGTGACCAGTGGGGGCCGGGTTCTTGGCGTGACGGCGACGGGAAGTACGCTAGACGCGGCGCTCGACAAAGCCTATCAGGCTGTCCGGAAGATTCATTTTGATGGCATGCACTACCGGCGGGATATTGGGCAGCATGGAGGGCAGAGTTCGGTAGCGGGAGATTGATCGACGTGGCACGGATAAGAAATCTGTTTCGAGCCAGCAAGCGGCACGGCGCCATGGAAGAGTTGGGCGAAGCGCTGGTTGTCGAGAACGTGGGAATTGCGGGCTGCGCACACGCGAGGCCGGGCGGAAAACGGCAAGTGCTGCTGGTCGACATGGAGACGCTGCGCATAATGGACCTTGCGCCGGGAATTATACGCGAGAACATCACAACGGAAGGGCTGAACGTCAACGCGATGCAGATTGGACAAAAACTCAGCGTCGGGTCTGTGGAGCTGCAGGTCAGTGTGGTCTGTGACCCTTGTGAATTGATGGAGACCATTCGGCCGGGCTTGATGAACCAACTGCAGGGCCGGAGGGGGATGCGGTGCCGGGTGCTGCGCGGCGGAATGATCAGCCGGGGAGACCGGATTGACTTGCAGGCCGTCTCAATGGCGGGCCGCTAGGATTCCTGCGTCTGCGGCGCAATATCAGGAGGCTCGGGGATTGTGGGCGTAATGGGCTGCACAAAAATTGGCATGGGCGTTGGTTCCACTGCAACCACGGGCGCCATCATTCGTTGCTGCCAGTAGGAAACGGCAATGCCGCGCTGCCAGAAGCGCGGGACGAGCAGCAGAAACAAGATCACTTGGGCCACGAGATAAGCGCCCCATACGCTTTCCGGACCAACAAATTTCACCCAGAACCACAGGCCACCAACAAGGAAGATCGTCGCAAGAATCGTGGCGACCACGTAGCCTGCGAGCAGGCGAAATATGCTTCGCAGAGTGTGGCGGAGACCCGCCCAAATGGATTTGCGCACGGCGCGTTGATCATTCAAGACGACGTCGACCTCCGCGAGATCAAACCAGATACGCACTACGGTCATCACCAGAAAAATGATCGTCATGCTGAGAATGCGGATTCGAAATGGCAGAAGCTCGTTGGTGCTCTCTCCCACCTTTTTCAGGAGCGGAACCTCCATTGCAAACAGCGCCCCTGCGACGATCGACATCACGATGCCGGAGATAATCAGGAGGCGGATGAAGCGCCACAAATTTCGTCCGCAAGCGCGGAAGAAATCTTCACGGGGAAGGCGCGATGGCGATGCATATCCCTCGAAAACACCGGGAAGGAACAGAGCGGTGGCGAGAAAAAACACGAAAGAGAAGTACATGGCCGGAGTGCTCATCGCGGGCAGCTGGCCGAACTGCGGGTTCCCTAATAGTTCCGCGAATGTGGCCAGGTCAAAACCATGCAACAGCGACCCGGCAGCGAGGCTGTGATCGAGCATCGCGTGGGCGCTTCTCCGGAAAGCGCTGGCGCCAAACTCCGCGAGGGTCAGGTTTAGCAACCAGAACCAGATCAAGTAACGTTTATTGCGCGCCACCATACCCAAGCCACTGCCGAGTAAACCCTGGTCGTCATTCATGGTTTTTTGTCCGGATTGCCGCTGAATTCGAAATCATGCCGCCCTTAAACGCCCCACCAGGCCAATGCTTGGCCGGCCCACTGGGCCAGAAAGAGCCAATAATTGGAAATCTTGTAGGTTGGTTTGCGGTTCGCTTTCACGAGGTAACTGTTATTGAGATTGTTGCGGTCGATGTGCACGGTGTGGCCGGGATCAATTTCGGCGGAGACCACCTTGGCCTTTTTCTGATAACTGAATCGCGTCCAGCGGCTTTGTCCGTCCCAATGTTCGCGGACGGTTTCGCCGCTGTCGAATTTGATTTCCACGTCGACGGGCATCACAAAATCGCCTTTGCGGTGCACCGAGACGTAAGACTGATAAACGGTGTTATTTTTGCCGCCATGCGCTTCACTTTTCTTTTCTTTGTCGCTCTGGTACCAGTTCGTCGGGAAAGAATCGACTTTGAGGACTTCGTAGTCCAACACCTGTGATCCGTAGACAGCCTGGTTGAAGTACCAGCGCAAATCCTTGCCAGAAACTTCTTCGATGGTCTTCAGAAAATCTTCCTTGGTCGGATGCGTGAATCGGTACTTCATGAAGTAGGCGTGCATGGCCTTCTGCATGGTGTCTTCGCCGATGATGCCTTCCAGGGTGAGGAGAACGCTGGCGGTCTTGGCGTAAGTGATGCCAGCGTAGGAGTTGAAACTGTAATAGTTGTAGGCGTTTTGCGCCATGGGATCGAGATCCGCGACTCCGATATAGCTGAGGCGTTGTTCACCGGGCTCGCCGAGCGTGGCGCCCCCCATGTTGATCATCGAAGTCTCTTTGCCGAAGATTGCATCGAGGACTTTCGCTTCCGTGTAACTGTTGATGCCCTCATCCATCCAGGCGTCTTCGAATTCGTTGGTGGCCACCATGCCATACCAATATTGATGGCCGAATTCATGTTCGAGAACGATTTCAATCAACTTGAAACCCTCCGGCTCAAACCAATTGCTGTCTCCGGTAATAAAAGTGGGGTATTCCATGCCGCCAGCCGCGGAGTCCGGTTCGGGATCGACAACGGTAAGAGATTTGTAGGGATAAGGGCCGTACCATTTTTCAAAGTGGTCGAGAGTTTCGCGAATGATGCGTTCGTGGCGCTCGGCCTGGCTCCAATGCGCAGGCTGCATCAGGAAGCGCAGCTTCACGGGACCCATTTGCGCCTGGTAGACGCTTTCGCGCACTTTGAAGCGAGGGCTGGCGGTCCAGGCGAAGTCGTGGATATCGTCGCCGTGATAGCTGACAGATTTTGTGCCGTCGGGATTGTTCGCGCTCGTAACTTCCACGCCGCTGGCACCGATGACTTGGTTTTGCGGAACAGTGAGCTTCACATCGTAGACACCGAAGTCGGCAAAGAACTCGGTGGTGGCATGATACTGATGGCAATTCCAAGCTCCGTGCCACCACACGCCGACTTTGGGAAACCATTGGCCGCCGAGCATGAAGTCGCGTTTCCATCCCGAGCGGGCTTGGGTCTCTGGCATCTGGTCGTGAAAGACGATCTTGAACTGAACGAAGGCGCCTGCGGGTACGGGTTTGGCCAGCGGAAGATCGACGACGGTTTTGTCGTCTTTGTTGCCATCATCGCGAGCGATGAAATGCAATTGGGAAGTGAGATCGCCCTGGCCTACCACCTCGATGCTTTTGATTTCCTCGGAGCCGAATTCCTTGGGATCCCACTTGTCATAGCCGGTATCGCGGTTGCCGTCGCGCTTGGCCTCGCGCACCCAGGTGGAGTTTGGCTGAAAAGCATTTTGGTAAAGATGGAACGGGAAGTGGTCGAGCGGCTGGCCGGTGAGATTGTGGTAGGTCAAAATCTCAGTGGCATCGATCGCGTGCTTTGGCGGGTCATACTTGGCGTCGATCCGGTAGTGGACGATGCGCTGCGACATGGGCGTGGGCGAATTGATGGCAACGGTCGTGTCGGGAATGGCCATGGTTTCGCTCTCGGCGGGGCTTGCGCTGCTGACGGCGACCTTGACTGACGCAGCTTGCGGCGTGCCCGTGGAGGCGGCTTTCTGGCCGATGGTGACGACGGCCACTGCAGCTGACACCGCAACGAGCGCGACAAACTTCCATCGAGTCTGCATGAACGACCTCATTGAAGTGGGATGCGGCTTGCATCATATCGCATGCTTTGCGTTTTCGCGATGCGCGGAACACAGCCCGCCTCAGGGACGGCTCGGAACCGTTGCATAGTTTCAAGGATCGAGCTAATTCGGGTTGGGCTTGCGCATGAGCGTTGGGGCGTCGGCGGGGCGATCCTTGTCGTCCTGACCGCGTTGCGCTTTTTCTCTCGGCTCTTCGGGAGGAACGACCCATTCGAAGCCGCCGTTTTCTCCCACGGTTCCTTCCACAAAGTGGGCGTTGCCTGCGAGGAATGGCAAAGCAGCTCGCAGGAAATCGGCAGCATCCTGCACCAAAGCTTTGTTGGCCTGGCCGCGTTCGATGTGCTCGGCGACCTTGTTGAAGCGAGGATCGGAAGCGCGGAGCTTGGCAATGCGCGGATCGTTCTGCTGGATCAGTCCGATGAGCGGCACTTCCTGGAGATCGGCGGGAAAGCGCGTTTCGACCAGCGTCTTGGCCTCATGTTTTTCCGGCGGGTAGAGCTGCGTGAAGCGGGGCCGGAGAATGCGCGTTTGCCAAAAATCGCTCGTAGCGCTTACGGATACCTGTTCGGCGTGATATTCGATCAACCAGACTTCGGGGCCATAGCCTTGAGGCGCATAGCCAATCAGAACTATTTCAAAGAGAGGCTCATCGGGCTTGATCTCGATTTTGTGATGGAGCTGGGAAACCAATGGGCGAAGTTTTTCGAGAAAGCCCACGCCAATCAGTTCGAGATCGGCATCACCTGTGCCGGGAGGGCGGTAGCTTAATTTGGAGGAGGGACGAACATCGGAAATGTTTTTGTCCATGCGGATCGGCTGAGGCTGCGCGGGAACTTGCCATTCCGAAGCGCCGAAGAAGATGCCGACATGAGAAGAGCCGATGGCGGCCACGCGCGGAGGAACGGACTTGGCTTCCAGCGGCTGATCGATGGCGCCGAAGGCGATGCCGTCGTTGGCCACGTGGATGATTACGCGGCCGCCGGCCAGATTGGCGACGATTTCGTCTTCCTGGGCGGCGGCGGGGATGGCCATGAGGCCAATTGCCGCCATGAGTGTGAGGAGAATACGCATGCGATGCTTCCCTGTAACTGGCCGGAGCGCTCGGGCTCAGGAAATTAGCATACTCTTATGCGAGGGCGAGTACAGCCTATCTGCGTGGTTCTCGGCAGCGCCGCGATTGGGTAAAATAAGAACTTGGAAAGCAGAGGGGAAAACGGAACTATGGGGCTGCGTAAGCTAAACGGATTGAGACACAACGGTAAGAAATTAACGGAGATTCTCGACGAGCACGATCGCTTCTGGAAAGGGGCGGGAGTGCGGGCGGACCTGACGGGCGCGGATCTTTCTGGCGCGGACTTGAGCAAAGTGAATCTGGCGGGCGCGATTCTGCGGAATGCGAATCTTGAAGGAACCGATCTGCGTGGGGCGCGGCTGCCGGGCGCGGACTTTGCCGGCGCGCGGATGAAGAAGGCCGATCTGCGGAATACGGACATGACGGAGGCCAGCCTGGCAGGTGTAGATCTGACGGAAGCGCAGGCAAGTGGGGTCGAGTTTTTCCGCTGCGACTTGACCAACGCTAATTTCCATAAGGCGATGCTGCGGAATGCGAATTTCCGCGACGCGCACGTCGATGGAGCGAAGTTTATCGGCGCAGATATGGGAATTGCGATTTTGCGGGAAACGGATATCAGCAAAGCAGACCTGACGGACGTGGACCTTTCGACGACGCTTATGCCGCCGGGATATGCCGCAAAGAAACAGGGCGCCTAGTTTTCTGATGACCAGATTACGTTGAGCGGCGGGAACGGAGCGGCCATGGAAGATTTCCCGGAGTTCATGAAGCATCCCGCGAACAAGATTGCCATTTCGCAGCAAGCCACGGCAGGGGTTGAGGGATACGTCTTTGACGGCGTGGATGGCAGCCAGATGGCGTTCTGGACATGCCGCGAAACCGCGCAATCGGCAGGTCACACCCACGATTTCGACGAATACATGCTGGTGGTCGAGGGATGTTACACGCTGATCATGGATGGCGCGCGGATTCCTGTGAAGGCGGGCGAAGAATACATGATCCCGCGCGGAGTGTATCACAGCGGCGAAGTTCTGGCGGGAACGCGCACGATTCACATGTTTGGTGGACGCCGTGCTGACCGCGTGTCTGGCGCTTAACGTCTTCGCCATTCGCTGATTTGTCCTGCAAGCTGGCGGAGTTTTGCCGATATAAGATCTGGGTGATGGCAAAAGCCAGCGGTGCATGTTAGCCTCACGCGAAGTCCTCATTGAAGGCAAACTTGGCCACAACCACAACACAATTGGACCTGCCAGGCCTGCGCGAGCGCGTGCTCAGTGTGCTGCGTGGGCTACTGGAGGAGCTCGGTAGCCATGGCGCGGTCGAGACGCTTTCCGTGAGTTCGAATCTGGATCGCGATTTGGGATTGGGCAGCCTGGAACGGGTGGAATTGTTGACGAGGCTGGAGGCTGCCTTCGATGTACGCCTGCCAGACACCTTGGCGGCGGAGGCGAACACCGCCGAGGAATTGATTGAGGCGATCCGCAAGGCACCGGGAGCGGCGACCGTCGAGGACGAGGAATCGTCGGCACCGCGGGCAGCGTTGGCGGCGCAGCGGATGCAAGAGCAGGCGGCAGAGTCCATCTCGGTGCGAGCCGAAACGCTGGTGGAAGTGATCCGCTACCGCGGAATCCATGACGCGAATCGGGCGCACCTGATTATTACGGAAGAGAATGAACACGGAGAGCGCTCGCAGACACTGACGTTTGGCGAGTTGGCTGGCGCAGCACAGAAATGTGCGGAAGAACTGGCCAGACGCGGCGTGCCAGCGGGCGGACGTGTGGCTCTGATGCTGCCGACTTCGCGGCAGTTTTTCGTTTGTTACGCGGGGATCTTGCTGGCGGGCGCGGTGCCTGTGCCGATTTATCCCCCATTTCGCGCGGATCGAATTGAAGAATATGCGGAGCGGCAATCGGCAATTCTGAACAATGCGGGCGTATGCCTGCTGTTGACGTTCCGGCGCGCGGAAGCGGTGGCAAAACTGCTGAAGCCGCGCGTGAAATCATTGCTGGACGTGGTGGACGCGGAGAAATTGCTGGAGGCTGCCGACAATGAGCCGCCACCGGCGCCCGGGGCCTTACCCGCGTTCATCAGCGGCAGCCGCGTGCGAAAAGGCGCCGACCTTGCGCTGTTGCAATATACGTCTGGTTCCACAGGCGATCCGAAGGGCGTGACACTAACCCACGCCAACCTTCTGGCAAATATGCGCGCCATTGCAAGAGCCGTGGAGATGGGGCCGCGCGATGTTGGCGTGAGTTGGTTGCCGCTGTATCACGATATGGGGCTGATCGGGGCCTGGCTGACGTTGCTGTTGTACGGCGTGCCGCTGGTGGTGATGTCACCGCTGGCGTTCCTGACGCGGCCGGAGCGCTGGTTGCAAGTGGTTTCGAAATACAAAGGAACGATCGCGGCGGCGCCGAATTTTGCTTATGAATTGTGCGTGCGGAAGATTTCCGATAAGGCGATGGAAGGCGTGGATCTGAGTTCGTGGCGCGCGGCATTGAATGGCGCGGAACCTGTCAATCCAGAGACGCTCGAGCGCTTCAAGAATCGATTTGCGAAGTATGGCTTTCGTGCGGAGGCCATGCTGCCGGTATATGGGCTGGCGGAGGCTTCGCTGGGCGTGACGTTTCCGCCGCTCAACCGCGGACCGAAAGTGGATCGGGTGGAACGGGAATCGTTCACAACACAGGGGCGCGCTGTGCCGGCGCGGGCGGAAGACGAAAATGCCATTGCGTTTGTATCGTCCGGTATGGCGCTGCCGGGGCACGAAGTTGTCATCGCGGACGAGAACGGGAATGCGGCGGCCGAGCGCACCGAGGGATTTTTGTGGTTCCGGGGGCCGTCGGCAACCAGTGGGTATTACCAGAATGAAGAAGCAACGGCACAGTTGTTTGCCGGAGGGCCAGCGGGCGTTGAGGGCGAATACCCGTGGGTGAATTCCGGCGATCGCGCGTATGGGACCGACGGCGAGATCTATATCACCGGGCGCGTAAAGGACATCGTCATCAAGGGCGGGCGGAATTTGTATCCGCACGAGGTGGAAGAACTAGCATCGCGTGTGGAAGGAATTCGCAAGGGTTGCGTGGTGGCGTTTGGATTACGGGGCGAAAAAACCGGAACGGAAAAGCTGGTTATCGTGGCGGAGTGCCGGGAAAAAGATCGCGAGAAGCGCGCTCGACTGGTGGCAGCGATCAATGACGAGGTCAAGCGAGGTTTGGGGTTGCCGCCCGACCGTGTGGAGTTGGTTCCCGCTGGGAGCATTCCGAAAACGTCGAGCGGAAAATTGCGGCGGGATGGCACCAAGCAGCTTTATCTTGCGGGCACGCTGTCGGCGGCTAAACCGCCGGCGTGGGTGCAGATCGCGCGGCTGGGGACGGGCTCGTTTGTCAAAGAACTTGTCGGGAAGGTGCTTGGCGGAATCCGCACGGTGCTGCAAAAGATTTACGGCGTGTACTTCTTTGTTGTTTTTATTTTGTGGATCATTCCGGCTTGCGCGATCGTGAAGCTGTATAAGGACCACCGCGCGGCGGGGCAGTACACTTCGGCGGCGCTGAAATTATTGTTTGCGCTCACGGGCATTCGCGTAAAGGTAGTCGGCAAGGAGTACATGGATACGCCCGGAGCGAAGGTGTATGCGTCCAACCATGCCAGTTATTTCGACGTGCTTCCGTTGATGATGGGATTAGGCGTGCCTTATCGCTTCGTGGCGAAAGGCGAAGTGAACAAGATGATCTTTATCGGCACGTTTTTGAACCAGATGGGGCATTTGTCGTTTGACCGGCACAACGCGGATTCGCGGCTGCGGCAAGTGGATCAGATTGAAGAGTATTTGAAACAGGGCGAATCAGTGTTTGTGTTCCCGGAAGGGACGTTCACACCGGAGGACGGCGTGCGGCCGTTCCAGTTGGGCGCGTTTCGCGGCGCGGTGGCGACCGGCGCGCCGGTGATTCCGGTGTCGCTCGCCGGAACCAGACGATTTTTGCGAGACCGGACGGTGTTGCCGCGGCCGACACACGTGACGATTACGCTTTCGCCGCCGATTTACCCGGAGCATGTGGCCAACGGCGATCCGCATCAACTGCAGGCGATTGTGCGGCTGCGGGATGAGGCTCGCGAGGTGATCGCGCGGTATTCGGGCGAGCCGATGTTGTAGGTGTTGGCGCTCGGTCGTTGGCTTGGCGCCTGGCGGAACGCTGTCGTTGATTCTTCGGTTAGAGATTGTGGGCATGTTCACGACTTAACGGTTTAACGTGTAGACGACAGTGATGTGCGTGTCGACTTCTATGGGTTGGCCATCGAGGATCGTTGGGCGATAGCGCCACTCGCGGACGGCGTTCAGTGCCGACTGTAGGAAGAGGGGATCGCCGGTGATTACTTCCAGAGATTGAATCGAGCCGTCGGTCGAAATGATGGCGTGAAGTTCGACGCGGCCTTCGCGGCGAAGTTGTATTCCGAGCGGTGGGTAGACAGGTTCGACGCGGCGAATGAGCATAGCCTGCTCGACGGGTGCGCTGATTTGAAGCCGTTCTTTCGGGTGAGCGGGCGGCGTGGGTTGGCGGCCCGACCCTGGCGTTCCCAGACCAGGAATTTGCTGGCCATCGGGCGCGCCTGGAATTCCAGGCTCGTCGGGTGCCGTCGGATCGCCAAGGCGGCTCGAATCTTGCGTGACGATTCGGTTAGGAACGGAAGGCGGCGCACAGAATCGACAAGTGTCCCCTCTACCGGGCCGCGGCTGAGTCGTGTTTCTCTGGTGATCGGGAGCTCTTCCCGGTGAATACGGCACAGTCGGGACGAAGACGCGGCTGGCGATATTTTCGCCTTTGCTGAACAGCGGGAATAAAACCAGCGCGGTGAGGATCACCATCTGCACCACGATAGAGAGCAGAACAGCGCGCTGCTTGCTACGGAGAGCGCGCCTTTCCTGAAACAAGTCACCTTCGACCAGACAGCTTCGAAGAGAGCCAATCGATTCTTCAAGTTGGGGAACGGGGGCCACGGGCATCACACACCTCCACAAATTTTCAACGAGTTTCGGATTTTGCGGCGCCGGCCTCCTCGGTTGCCTAGAGGAGACCGGCTCCGCTCTCGCAGGGATGTGAGGTGCGCGCGTCCTCTGGAACGTTTGACACCGTGGAGTAGGACAAGTTCCCGAATAATTAAAAAGTATTAGGCACGACACGGCCTAGTGAATCGACCTAGCGAACATAAAGCGAAGAAATGAGGAGCGTTGAGCATCTCAAGGAATCCCTGCAGCATCCAATTCCTTCGAAGGCGGGGGGAGGAGGATTGAATGGATAGGCATATTCCGGAAGTTGTCGGGGTACGCCGCACGGGCTGGGCTGCTCTGGAACGCGATCCGCAGAAGGACACGGTGGAATTTCACTGCCCCCATTGCGGAGCGAAGGGACAGAAAAAGGCAAGGCGCGAGCGGGCCGAGTACCGGTTTACGGATGGATTCTTGCAGGATCTTCAGGGAGAAGGCGTGCAGTGCCACTATTGCAAGCAGTCGATGAAGGTGGTGCCAGTGGTGCTGTTGCACGATAACGATGAAGTGAAAAGATTCGAGGCTATCTTTTCTGAGGAATTGGAAGAGGTTGCGGCAAGATCCTAACGAGTACGGCATCATAAAAAAAGCGGGGCGTCGATTAGGGCGCCCCGTTTTTATTTGGCCTCGACGCGAAAATGTTGTGCCCTGGATTTAGCGCCAATCGCGGCGGCAGTGAACGTAGGCTTCATGGCGTTCGAATGCCCAGTGACGAGCCGCCGGGCTGTACGGGCCAAAGCGTTCGACGGCCTGGTGGTATCGCATGTTCGTGTAGGACACGCGGCGATTGCAGTCGTCCCAAGGGTTGGCTGCTTTGGCTGCGGGAGATCCCGCGGAAAAAAGAAAGCCGGCGAGAGCCAGAGCGCCGATCATGGTTTTGCCGAGCGTGGAAGGAAACAACAGAGCGGGAAGTTTCATAACATCCTCCAGTTACGCGCCCGGGCTGGCTTCGGGTAAGCGTCTTAGACAATCAAACACCTATTGGGTGGAATGGTTGCGGGCAAAAGGCGGGAGAAAAAGAGTTCAAGCAAGGAAGGGGAGGGCGCAGAGGTGTGGGTCCGCGCCCTCCATGGGGTGGGTTGGTCAGGGGTAAGCAAGAAGATCAGTGGTTGTGGTCGTGGTCGTCCCAATCGTGATCGTTGTGCCAGGAGTGCGTATCTTCGTCCCACCAGCGATGGTTGTGTTCCCAACAGTAAGAGCGCGCAGCGGCCAACTCCGAGCGCCAGTGTTCCGCTTCAGGACTTTGCGGTCCGTGCTTGGCAACTGCTTCGTGAAGATTATGATCCGCCTTAATCGTGCGTTTCTGGCAATCATCATCCGCGCGCACAATTGCAGCACTTGCGAACATGAGCGTCCCTGCAAAAACGATGGGAGCCAATACAGAACGTCGAGTCATTAATCGTCTCCTACAAGTTTTCCTTTAGATTTGCAGCAACGCTGGGCGAATCAAGACGCCGTTGATGCAGCGTTATTTAAAGTACAGAAGGAAGAAAGGCACGCGGAATACCACAATGCCCTCATTGATAGAAAAGCAGTTATGGGAAGTTTTAGAACGAAAAAAATTCAGTAGGCCTGTAAGAAAGGGTCCACTTGCATGTGATAGCGCTCCAAACCAGAGCGAATGACTTCGAAGGCTTCGTCGACATTGTCGGCAAATTGAAGCTGATCGAATTCGTTCTGATTGATGGTGCCCCAGCGGACCATAGCCTTTAGATTCAGAACATCGTTCCAGTATTTCCGGCCGTAAATGAGGATTAGAGTGTGCTTGGGCATTTTCCCGGTTTGCGAAAGCGTCATCATTTCCCAAAGTTCGTCCATGGTGCCGAAACCGCCGGGGAAAACGATCAAGGCTTTAGCGATTTGCGCAAACCATAACTTGCGCATGAAGAAATAGTGGAAGTTGAAGCTGAGTTCGTGGCTGATGTAAGGATTCGCGAATTGCTCGTGGGGCAGCTCGATGGAAAGGCCGATGGATTTTCCGCCGGCTTCGTACGCGCCGCGATTGGCGGCTTCCATGATGCCGGGGCCGCCGCCGGAACAAACGACGAAGCGACGCGGGCGCGGGCCGAGGGACAAAGCCCAGGTGGTAAGCCGGTGAGAAAGTTGACGCGCTTCTTCGTAATAGCGGGACATTTCGAGAGAGCTCTTGGCGTCGCGCAGGGCGACGAGATGCTGCTTCTGCTTGGCTTTCGTCATATTGCCGGTTTTGACTTCTTTGAGCCTCGTGTAGCGCGCCGCAGCGGTCTCGTGGGATTCGATGCGTGCCGAACCGAACATGACGATCGTGTCGCCGATACCTTCCTTTTTGAGTTGCGCCAACGGATGAATGTATTCGGCGAGGATGCGAATTGGGCGAGCCGGAGTGCTTTGCATGAAGGCGTGGTTTTCGTGCGGCGCTTTCGGCGCATGCTGGGGCTTGAGGCGCTTTCCGTCGGGCATGGGCAATCTCCAAATGAAGCGAGTTACGATTGTAGGCAGAGCGTGGACTTCCGGCAACGTCTTTGGGCCGGGATGCGTCGAAAGGAATACGGAACGGGAAAGGTCAATTTTGTGAGTGCGGTGAAGGAAATCGTGAAGAGGATTGCGCCACAGGCATTCGTGGCGGCGCTATGCCTGTCATCCATGGCGTTTTATGCTGCCGCGCAAGCGCCGGAAGGACCGATGACGCCACCGTCAGGCACAACGATCCAGAAAGCGCCCGCAATCAAATTGCGCACGGTGCTCGTGAATACACCGGTGACGGTGCGAGACGAAAAAGGGGAAATGGTGCACAGCTTGGAAGAATCCGACTTTCGGATTACCGATAACGGCGTGCCGCAGAAAATCACACATTTTGATTTGGGAGGGGATCCCATTTCGCTGGTGGTGGTGGTCGAGACGAGCGCGCGCATCGGACCGATTCTTCCGCAAATTCGAAAATCGGGAATATTGATTACGCAAACGGTGACGGGACCGACGGGCGAAGGTGCCGTGGTGGGATTTGACGACGAGGTGCAAACACTGTTGGATTTCACGAATAGTCCGGACGCGATGGAAAAGACCATTGCGGGACTGCGCGAGGGCGGGGGTGGTGCAAAACTGTTTGACGCCATGTCGCGGGCTGTGGCGATGCTGAGCGGAAGGCCGGAAGTTTCTCAGACCGAACTCGGAAAGCGTCGGGTGATGCTGGTGATCGGGGAAGCGCACGATTCGGGCAGCGAAGAAAAATTGGGAGAAGTACTTCGGCGCGCTCAATTGGCGAACATAACGATTTATGCGGTGGGAATATCGGGTGCGAAAGCCGATCTGAAGCGAAAGCCGGAAGACAAGTTGCCGCCGAAAGCGACTCCGGATGGCACGTTTGGGATGCCACCACCGCCGGGAACGGTGGAGACTCCGACGACGGAACAGCAGGCGGCAGAGGCCGGGAGTCCGGCTGAGGCGGCGCTTGCGCTCGCCCTGTGGGCCGTGATGCACGCGAAAGATAAGGTGACAGCGCACCAGTTGGAAATTGCGGCAGCAGCGACGGGAGGGCAGCATGTTTCCGCCTGGAAGGACCGCACAATCGAAAAAGTGATCGATGACATGGGCGGAGAGCTGCACTCGCAATACACGCTGACTTATACCCCAAGCGGGGATGTGAAGGACGGTTATCATGAAATTAGTGTGACCGTGGGCCGCAAGGATTTGACGGTGCGGGCGCGGCCGGGATATTACATCGAGCCGCCGGAAAGCTGAGCTTCGAATCCTTGCTGAAGCTGTTAAATACAACCCGACCAATTTGTTTGTGCGGATGTGAGCGCGTATGACAACGACGGAGCCACAGCTTCGTGTTCGGCTGGCGACTACGCAGGATATTCCCGCGCTCGGCGAGTTGATCGAATTGTCTGTGCGCGTTCTGCAACGCACGGATTATTCCGCGGAACAACGGGAAGCGGCGCTGGGGACCGTTTATGGAGTGGATACGCAATTGATTGCGGATGAAACGTATTATGTTGCCGCGGTCGAGGAAGTTTCGAGCACGGAGCGGCTTGTCGCGTGCGGTGGTTGGAGCATGCGGAAGACATTGTTCGGCAGCGACCATGGGCCGAATCGAAACAGCGAATTGCTCGATCCGGCTCGAGACGCGGCGAAGATCCGGGCGTTTTTCGTGCATCCGGAATGGGTGCGGCGAGGACTTGGCACGTTGATTTTGACGACCTGCGAGGATGCGGCTTATGCGCGAGGCTTCCGGCGATTTGAAATGGGTGCGACGCTGACAGGAGTGCCGATGTATGCGGCGCGAGGATACAGGAAGGAGGAAACGATAGAAGCGCCACTACCTAACGGTTTGGCGCTGACGGTTGTCAGGATGTCGAAGACCCGGCGCTAAGAGTGCTGCTTTTTCATTCACGCGATGTGTTGCCAGAAGGCGGATTCCTTTGAGGCCAACAGTGAGTCCTTGCGGGCGTTCCAGCGCAGGAAGTGAGATGTGCGGGTGTGCGCGGCATGGTGTTCTCGGCTTTCCCATACTTCGTGGAAGAGAAATGTGCCTGGTTGATCGGCGCCGCGATGCAGATCGTATTGCAAGCAGCCTTCTTCTTTCCGTGTGGGGCCGATGAGGGCTCGCAGCTCGGCCTCTAGAAGCAAGTGCTGGCCTTCCTTGGCGCGGAGCATCACGACCAGGGTCAGAGCGCCCTTGGGAAGTTTGGTGATTTTGGCCCCGCTGGACTTACGGCGGGAGCGCCGCTTCGTAGACTTTTTCGCTTTTCGTTTGGGCATGTCGGCGGGGATTTTACTCCAAATGCGCCGAAGCGCAATGGGAATTGTCGTGGATCGTGGAGTGGGCTACTTTTCGGCGTTTTTGCGGCCGGCATTCAGGTTGTCGAAGTTCAGCAGGGTGTTGAGCACCAGGGAATAGGTGTTCTCGGTTTCGCCGCGGTAGATGGGGTTAATGGAGAAAAGGATGACGTGGCCGGCGCCGCTAGGGACGTCGAGGACCGCGGGATGCTGGGCGATATCGTTGCCGCCTTCGACCAGGCCGGAAATGAGCAGCTCTTTCGAGTCGGCGTAGCGCAGGATCACACGGGCGCGGTCGGCGGGCGGAATCACGCGGGGATTATTATCGAGCTGCTCGTCGGTGGGGATCGGAACTTCCCATTGCTCGCGTTCGGGCTCGTCGGGGATTTCGGGAGCGCTGCGGCCAACCACGTAGTCCGGATCGTCTTTGGTGCCGCGTCCGGTGGGGCGCGAGTTGCCTTCCGGGCCAAGATGGCGGCGATGGGCGCCGAGCATGCTGTTCACGGAAAAAATGGGGCCATTGTCGCAGTAGGCGGAGACTTTTTCGTCGTAGCCGTAGGCGATGGGACTGGCGGCATCCACAAGGCGCGTGCCAACGATTGCGCCGACGATTTTCATCTTTTCGGAATTGCTCGCGGTCACGCCGTTCGCCATGCCGATCGATAGAGCGAATTGCGACGTGTCTGTCGCCGTCAGTAGCACGCCTCCCTTGGCCACGAAGCTCTGCAGTTTCGCGACGCCGTCCCAGCCCAGGCCCGGGCGCATATCCGCCGTCGAATCATTTTTGCCCGAGATTGGGCGTTTGCGGCGTGTTTTGCCACGGCAGTGGATTGCCCCAGGACGTGGGCAGGCCTTCGACAATCCTAGTTGTGCTGCCGTTCCAACCGACCGGCGGGAACAGGATCACGTCGTAGCTTGGCATTGAGATCCGGAATTTTCGCAAGCGCCTGCGTGCTGATGTAATCGTATGGGATTTGCAATTCGTCGAGGGCAAGCCGCCACCATCCTTCCTCTTGCGTACTGATCCAGGTGTGAACGTAGGCGATGCGCGGGGCGCGGACGGGATGAGTTTTGACGCTGGGCGTTGCGGCAAGAGCTATGGCGCGCAGGCCCAGGGATTTAGCGGCGGCAGCGAGGTCCGAACGATTGTTGATTCCGATGAGGAAGGTACCACGAGAGAATTTATGGTCGCCGCTCTGGAATGATTCTTCGGCGGCATCGATGGTTGCGCCTTTCAAACGGTAGCGAAGCGTTGCAAGAGCGGGCTCGGCGTGATTGTCGATGGCGTAGAGCGCGCCTTCGCCCTGTACGCCGCCCACGCTGGGCAATTCCGTGACGCGCTCCAGGGGAACCGCGAGGATGTTCGGGTCGGTGATGCGCGCGACTTGCACTCCGAAAAGTTCGCCGAGGGTCCAGGCGGTGTCGTCGTAGGGAGTTTTTTGCGGATCGTCGGGACTCCAGTATTGATAATCGAGGAGGGCGTCGGCAACGCGCGAATACGGCTGGTCCATGCGAATCACGTAGCTGCCGGCGGGAAAGCTGCGGCTGGTGGGCGCCGCAGGCTTGGGCGTTGCCTCGCTATCGCCCGGCTTGGCAGGCTTCTTTTCCTTCTTGACGGGAAGCCCCACACTAAATGCTCCCGTTGATCGCGAAATCTCCACGTGCTGTTTGAACATGACGCGCAACAGGTCCGCCTGCAGGGTTGAGCGCGGATCATCGGCAGGAAAAACGTACGCCGCCGGACCTTCGGTGGATGGCTTTTGAATGGAGCGCTTGCTCTTCAGATAGAAATTCTTGAGGAATAGACGCTTGTTCTCGTTGAAATAGTGGAGAGAGGTGAGCAGGCCGGTTTCCTCGTAATTGTTGTTATTGCGCTGCGACCACATCGCCTTGGGCAGCGGCGGGTTGGCGCGGTACCAGGTGCGCGAATATTCGTCGGGCTCGAGAGTGCGCTCGCGCGTGTCCGCGCCATCGTTGCCAAAAGTTTCATAGAGGCGGCTGATGCCGTTGTGCATCGCGGCGATAAACATCAGGTAGCCGGGAGACCAGGTATCGAAGTCACCGTGGGTGAATACGCCGGGCATCCCGAACTTGGTCATATCCGCCACGTTGCGCGAGCCGATCATTTGCCATTCGTCCACGAGAATGGGATCGACCCAGGCGTTGTATGGGCCATCGCCGACGGTGTTGTCGTACAAGTATGGAACGGATTCGTGCAGATCGTGGAGCACCTGGGCGTCCCAACCAACGTAGGTATTCAAAACGTTGTCTGTAAGCTTCAGCTTCACGGCCATGGCATCGCGATTGTTGTCGTGGCCGACGTATTTGCCCCAATAGATCAGCGGCGGATAAAAATCCTTCGGGTGCGCAAGATGCCAGCGATAGATATCGACCATGCGATCGCGGCCGTCGACTTCGACAACGGGCGTGATCAGCGTGATGACGCCATCGCGGATTTCGCGGATATAAGGGCTGTCATCGACGGCGAGGCGATAGGCAAGCTCCATCAACGCGGTGGGAGCGCCGGTTTCGGTCGAATGGATGGTGCCAGTGATGTAATAAACCGGGACGGATTCGGCGACGAGTTTGTCAGCTTCGGCGTCGTTGAGCTGGATGGCGCGGGGATCGGCAAGCCTCGCGAGGCGCTGGTGATTTTGCTCGAGGTTTTTCAGGTTGCCTTCCGAGGAGATGGCCACTGCAATCATTTCGCGGCCTTCCTCGGTGGTGCCGATGGAGAAAACTTTGACGCGCGGCGTGGCCTTCTCGAGGAGGCGCATGTACTTGTAGACCTCTTCGGCGTAGGGAAGGATTCCGGGAGCGCCGGCGACGTCGCCGAGGACCACTTCAGGAGTAGGAACGGATTTGCTGGCGGGAAGATAGTCGACGAGAGGCGAGGAGAAGTAGGACTCGGTGGTGTATTTGTGAATCTTGGCGGTGTAAGCCTCGTCGATGGGTTGCTTAGGATCACGCGCTGGCTGTGTTTCCCCGTCAGCGAAAACCGTGCCGGCCGCCGCCAATGCAGCGCAAACGAGCAGCGCGAATTTCAAGCATGATGGGCGGGGCATAGAGATCTCCTTGTGATGGACGAACCGCGATTCTAGCGCAGAAATGCAAGGCAAACAGGAGACGGAATGTCTCCGGCCAGCGAAACCTGGCTCAGACGACCGGTAGCCGCGTCGATACGGAAAACAGCAATGGAGTTTGTATTTTGGTTTTCAGCGAGAAGGAAGTTTCCCGTTGGATCGATCGTGAAATGGCGGGGCTCCTTGCCGCCGGTGGGAAATTCGCCGATGTGCGTAAGCGAGCCGTCCGAGTCACTAATCGCGAAGACCGCGATGGTGTCTCGGCCGCGGTTGGAAGCGTACAGCCATTTGCCATTGGGATGAACGTTGATTTCGGCGTCGTCATTGCGGCCTACGAAATCGTCGGGCAGCGTCGAGAGAATCTGGAATTGGGAGAGTGTGCCTTTTGCGGCGTTGTAGGTGAACGCGGTAATAGTGTTGCTGAGTTCGCTGACGACGTAGACGAATTTGCCGTTGGGAGAGAAAGCCACGTGGCGGGGGCCGGAACCGGGAGTGAGCTTGGCCGCGGGCGGATCGTTCGGGGCGAGCGTGCCCTTGGCGGCGTCAAAGCGATAGCTGAGGATTGCGTCGAGGCCGAGATCGGATACGAAGACGAAGCGATTGTCCGGCGAAACTTGCACCCAATGGGCATGCGGCGCTTCCTGGCGTTCTTTGTTGGGGCCGAGGGCGCCGGCGTCTTTCACGTTGGCGGTGTGCTCGCCGAGTTTGCCGTCGGGAAGAATCGGAAAAACGACCACGTTGCCGGAAGTGTAGTTTGCGGCAAAAAGATACTTACCGGTTTTATCGAACGAAATATAGCAAGGATCTTCCCCTAGAGCGGGAAGTTCGTTCAGTTGCATCAGTTTGCCGGATTTGGCGTCGACAGAAAATGCCGTGACCGCGCTCTGCTTGCTGTTTTCATTGGCGGCGTAGGCAAATTTGCCGCTGGGATCAATGACGACCCAGGAAGGGCTGGTGGTTTCGGCAGCGAGGCCTTTGGGGATGAGCATGCCAACCGAAGAATCAAAATCGACTGCATAAATGCCCTTGCTGCCGGTTTTGCCGGTGTAAGTGCCGACGAGCGCGAGGTGATGGGCCTTCGAAGCAGGCTTTCGCGCGGCGGTAATGAATGCGAGAGCGAACAGAGGTACAGAAACAACCAGGAAGGCCAACAGGCGTCGTGTAATTTTCATGGGAAGTAGTGTATCGCGGTTTTTGGAAAGCGGCAGCGTGGTGCGGGCAAAATCGTGCGGACATGGGGCACAGCCGTGCTGCGCCCCTACCCATGCGCGATTACTTCTTCTCTTGTTCGTCTTCCTCTTGGAGGACGGCGGCGGCGGCTACGGAATCGTCGTCATCGAGGCGGAGGAGGCGAACGCCTTGCGTGGAGCGGCCGGCTTCGCGAATTTCGTTCGCGTGTACGCGGATGACCTTGCCGTGTTCGGTGATGATCATCACGTCGGACTCTTCGGTGACCTGCAGGGTGGCGACGACGGCGCCGTTGCGGTCCGTGGTCTTCATGTTGACGACGCCCTTGCCGCCGCGCGAAGTGATGCGGTATTCGGCGAGGGCGGTGCGCTTGCCGTAACCCTTTTCGGCTACGGTGAGCATGAGCGTGGTCAACGAATCCTTGATGTGCTCGTTTTCGAGTTCCTCAAGATTCTGGCTGGTTTGCTTGTGTTCCTTGGCGATGATTTCGAAGTCGGGCTGGACGGCGTCCATGCTGACGACGTAATCCTCTTTGTCCAGATCCATGCCATTCACGCCGCCTGCGTTGCGGCCCATCGGACGCACTTCGGTTTCGCGGAAGAGGATGGCCTGGCCTTCGTGGCTGGCCAGGAAAATCATCTTCTTGCCGTCGGTGAGCTTCGCGCCGATGAGTTCGTCCTTGTCTTCTAGGTTGATGGCGATGATGCCGGTGGAACGCGGATTGGAAAATTCGGTAAGCGCGGATTTTTTCACGGTGCCGAACTTGGTCGCCAGAAACACGAAGCGGCCTTCTTCTTCCAGGTTCGTGGCGGCAACGAGCGCGGTGAGCTTTTCGTCTTCCTGGAATTTCACCAGGTTGGCGATGGCCTTTCCTCGCGTGGCAGCGGCAGCTTCGGGAAGTTCGTAAACTTTCAGCCAATACACGCGGCCCTTGGACGTGAAGAGCAGGATGTAGCTATGCGCCGAGGCGATGAAGAGATGCTCGACGAAATCTTCTTCTTTGGTTTTGGCGCCGATGCGGCCCTTGCCGCCGCGAGACTGGTGGCGGTAGGTTTCCGCGGGCGTGCGCTTGATGTAGCCGGCATGGCTCACGGTGATGAGCATGTCGGTGTCAGCGATCAAATCTTCCAGCTTGATTTCGTCGACCTTGTCCACAATCTGCGTGCGCCGATCGTCGCCGTACGTTTTCTGGACGTCCTTGAGCTCGCCGATGATGACGGCCTTCAGTTTCTTTTCGCTGGAAATGATTTCTTCGAGCTCGGCGATCTTTTCGCGGATGGACTTCAATTCCTTGAGAATTTCGTCAATGGAAAGCTGCGTGAGGCGGTGGAGTTGCAGTTCGAGGATGGCGTCGATCTGCGTATAGGAAAGGCCAAGACCTGAGGCGCGGCCGGCAGCTTCAATTTCGGGAGCGCCTGGGAATTTGTATTTGCGGCCGTCGAGCTTTACCCCTGAAATTTTCTTGGACTTGCCGTCTTCGGAAATGGTGATGTCCTGCTCGGTGAAGTGCTTGAACAGGTTTTCCTTGGCCTCGGCGCGGCTGGTGCTGCCGCGGATGATGCGGATGACGGTGTCTAGATGATCGAGAGCGATCTGGTAGCCGACGAGAATGTGTTCGCGTTCCTGGGCTTTGCGGAGGTCGTAGCGAGAACGGCGGAGGATGACATCGCGGCGATGATCGATGAACAGGCGGATGAACTCGAGCAGGCCCATTTCGCGCGGCTGGCCGCCGACGATGGCCAACAGGATCATGCCGAAGGATTCCTGCATCTGGGTGTGCTTGAAAAGATTGTTGAGGATGAGCTGGGATTCTTCGCCGCGCTTCAGCTCGATGACGATGCGCATGCCATCGCGGTCGCTTTCGTCGCGAACATCGGAAATGCCTTCAATTTTTTTATTGGAAACGAGATCGGCGATGCGTTCGATCAGGCGGGCTTTGTTTACCTGGTAGGGAATTTCGGTGATAACGATATTCTCGCGGTCTTTGGCGGATTCCTCGATGGCGGCTTTGGCGCGCATCGTGAAGCTGCCGCGGCCGGTTTTGTAAGCTTGCTCGATACCCTCGCGGCCGGCGATGTAGCCGCCCGTGGGCAGATCGGGGCCCGGGACGAACTTCATCGCTTCCTTGAGCGTGAGTTCGGGCTTTTCGATCATGGCGATGGTGGCGTCTATTACTTCGCGAAGATTGTGCGGCGGAATGTTGGTGGCCATGCCGACGGCGATACCGCTCGCGCCGTTGACGAGAAGATTCGGCACACGCGTGGGCATGACGGTGGGCTCTTTTTCGGTTTCGTCAAAGTTCGGAATGAAATCGACAGTTTCCTTCTCGATGTCGGCGAGGAGTTCTTCCGCGATTTTGGCGAGGCGTGCTTCGGTGTATCGCATCGCCGCGGGCATGTCTCCATCGACGGAGCCGAAGTTACCCTGGCCGTCGACGAGCGGGTACCGCATGTTGAAATCCTGCGCCATGCGGACGAGGGCGTCGTACACCGGGGCGTCGCCGTGCGGGTGGAATTTGCCAAGAACTTCGCCGACGATTTTGGCGCATTTGCGGTAGGGCTTGGTGGAGGTGAGGCCGAGCTCGTACATGCCGAACAGAATGCGGCGATGCACGGGCTTGAGGCCGTCGCGGACATCGGGAAGAGCGCGCCCGATGATTACGCTCATGGCGTAATCGAGGTACGACTTCCGCATTTCGGCTTCGATGTCTACCGGCAGGAGAATGGATTGATTCTGTTCGTCGGCCATGTGTCCTCTTCGTTCTTATCCTTGCGCTACGCGCTCCAACACGTAGGCTTTCACCGTGTCGAAGGCATCGGCCGCGTTGGTGAAACGGCGCGCCGCGAAATCCACTTCCATTTGCTGCAGAAAGGCTTCGCACGAGGCTTCGTTTTCGAAAGCCACCGCTACGCCCTTCTCGTTATCCGGAGTCGCGGTGGGCGTGCTGCGAAATTCGCTCACGCTTAGTCCACGCAGCCCCGGCAATGTCGTCCAGCCCAACTGGTAAATCATTTTTCGGGTTAGATGTCCAAATTCACCACGTCGAGGGCGTTGTCTTCGATGAACTTCCGGCGATCCTCGACGTTTTCACCCATCAGCGTGGTGAAGATTTTTTCCGCTTCGACCACGTCCTCCAGTTTCACCTGGAGCAAAGTGCGCGTATCGGCGTTCATGGTGGTTTCCCAAAGCTGCGTGGGGTTCATTTCGCCTAGACCCTTGAATCGCGTGATCGTGAAATCCTTCTTGGCGTCCTCCATCACGTAGCCGAGAACATCGCTGGCCTTTTCTTTCGTGGCTTTGTCGCCATTGCGCGTAATCACGAAGGGCGGCTTGTTGTACTCCTCGACCTGTTTGGCGAGGGCGCGTAGGCGCTTGTAATCGGGAGTCGAGGCGAGTGCCCAGCTGATCTTCTGATTGCCGGGCGCACCGAACTGAATCTCATAGAGGCTGTGCTCTTCGTCGAAAGCCACCTTGCCTTCGAGTTTGAGCTTGGCTTTGTCGATTTCCTTCAGGAGTTTCTCGAGCGCTTTTTTGTCTTCGAACTCGGTTTTCTTATCGAGCCCGTGTTCGGCCAACACTTCGACGAGGCCATTTTCTTTCAGGCGGCGGCCGAGTTTCGCGGCCATTGCGTCGTATTCCTGGATATTCAGCAGGAAGCTGGTAAGCCCGGCGCCCTGGAGCATCACGCCTTCCTTGGCCTTCACGACGTGGTCTTCTGTGGCGCGCTTCATCAGTTCGCGGGCAAAGTCGCGTTCGTCGCGGATATAGCGCTCGGTCTTACCGCGCTTCACGCGATACAGCGGCGGCTGGGCGATGTAAATGTGGCCACGATCGATGAGCTCTTTCATGTGGCGGAAGAAGAAAGTGAGCAAAAGCGTGCGGATGTGCGAACCGTCGACGTCGGCATCGGTCATCAAAATGATTTTGTGATAGCGAAGCTTGCCGGCATCGAAATCGTCCTTGCCAATACCGGTGCCGAGCGCGGTGATGATGGCGCGAATTTCTTCGTGGCCAAGCATCTTGTCGTAGCGCGCTTTTTCGACGTTTAGGATTTTGCCCTTGAGCGGCAAGATAGCCTGATATTTGCGATCGCGGCCCTGTTTGGCGGATCCGCCTGCGGATTCGCCCTCAACCACGAAGAGTTCGCAACGCGCAGGATCGCGCTCCTGGCAATCGGCCAGCTTTCCGGGGAGGCCGCTGGAATCCATGGCGGACTTGCGTCGAGTGAGTTCGCGGGCTTTGCGGGCGGCTTCGCGTGCGCGGGCGGCGTCAATACACTTGCCGATGATGCGGCGTGCCACGGTCGAGTGTTTATCAAACCATTCGCCGAGCTTTTCGTTGACGAGTTGCTCCACGTCGCCCTTGATATCGCTGTTGAGTTTGCCTTTGGTCTGCCCTTCGAATTGAGGCTGCGGCAGACGAACGCTGACAACGGCAACCAGGCCTTCGCGAACATCATCGCCCGTGATGGTGACTTCGTCTTTCTGCTCTTTCAGCATGCCGTTGGCAGAGGCGAAGTTGTTGATGGAACGCGTGAGAGCCGAACGAAAGCCGGACAGGTGCGTGCCGCCATCGACGGTGTTGATGGTGTTGGCGAAGGAGAAGACATTTTCGCCGTAGGTATCGTTGTACTGCAGCGCAATTTCGATTTCGACGTTGCCCTTCTTGCCTTCCATGTAGATGGGCGAATCGTGCAGCGTGGACTTTCCACGGTTGAGATGCTTGACGAATTCCGCGATGCCGCCGGTGAAACGAAACTCGGCGGACTTTTCCGTGCGCTCGTCGGTCAGGGTGATCTTCAGACCCTTATTGAGAAAGGCGTATTCGCGGAGGCGCGTGGCGAGCGTGTCAAAACTAAATACCGTTTTTTCGAAGATCGTGCTGTCCGGATGAAATGTAACCTTCGTGCCGGTCTTGCGCGTTTTTCCGGTTTGCTTCAGCTTGCTGGTGGGCTTGCCCTTTTCGTAAGTCTGTTCCCAAACGGCGCCATCACGCTGAATTTCCAGTTCCAACCAATCGGAAAGGGCGTTGACGACGGAAACACCGACGCCATGGAGACCGCCGGAAACTTTGTACGTGTCGCTATCGAATTTGCCGCCGGCGTGAAGAACCGTGAGAACTACTTCCGCGGCTGGGCGCTTTTCCGTGGCATGCATATCGACAGGAATGCCGCGGCCATTGTCGACGACGGTGACGGAGTTGTCGGCATGCACAGTGACGTTCACTTCATCGGCGAAACCGGCCATGGCTTCGTCGACCGAGTTATCCACCACTTCCCACACAAGGTGATGCAAACCCATTTCGCCAGTCGAGCCGATGTACATCGCGGGACGCAGGCGCACGGCCTCTAGCCCGCCGAGCACCTTAATGGATTTGGCGTCGTACTGGTGACCGCCCTTGCCCGTCACAGTTTCTTTGTCGCCCATGTGATCTCCTGATGTGCGTGCCTACGGCAACCCGTTCAAGTGGGAAATTCCCCGGCGCACCACGGGGATTCCGACGGCGATGGTGCAAAAGCAATTTTTGTGAAGCCAGGAAGGCGTGATGTTGGCTATCCCCATGCGTCGCCTCACCCTTTGACCGCGATCTCGCTGGGGCTAGATCGAAGCTCGTAGGGTTCCTGCTTCATCCCGTCCCGCGCTCCGGGACGTGGCGAAGACTTATGCTCTCCAGGCTGCCGACCAGCCCCTGGCGCAGGGCTTTCTACGGTCAACAACACCTGGCGGACGTGTCGATTTGGAGAAAAAAATGCGAATCGACAACACTGCAATTTTACTGGAAAAGCTGTATTTTCTCAAGTGGTAGAAGAGGGGTTGTGGATAAACAAGTGTAGTATTTACAGATGATTATGGGGTGTTTGCGGACAGCTGTAGCTGTCTTTAGCGAGCAGCTGCGGGGTGGAATCTGATCGCTCTTTTCTTGAGGAACAGGCGTCGCCAGCATTTGCGTGATGGTCGCAAAAACCGCCTGAAATCTGGAGTCGTATCTGCATTACCGCGACCCGCATTTCTTTCAGTTCACAATTTGTGATTTCAAGCCGAACGAGGCAAATCAGATGCGCATGGGCATGATGACGTAACGGTAGCGGTAGCTTTCGTCGGCGAGCGGACGCATCTGGCCGGCGGATTGTTCGTCTTTCAACTCGATGCTGATCGGACCATCGGCGGCGGCGGCCAGGAAATCAAGCATGTAACTAGAATTAAATCCGATCGAGATGGGATCGCCTTTGTATTCCTTGTCGATGGATTCCTT
The DNA here is from genome assembly GCA_963790355.1 of Candidatus Acidiferrales bacterium. Taxonomy (GTDB): domain Bacteria; phylum Acidobacteriota; class Terriglobia; order Acidiferrales; family UBA7541; genus Acidiferrum. The sequence continues at coordinate 728,677 of CAWBOF010000004.1, read as the reverse complement.
GGCTTCGCCATACTCGGGGCTCGATGCGGAAATTTCCACGCCTTCCGTCGATACTGCGAGCTTCACGGCATGCGAACGCTGGTCGGCCAGTTGCGAGACGCGACGAACCGCATCGGTCAACTCTGTGCGCTCGAGGACCACGGTCTTGTTGTTCTCTCGTGGCAGAACAGCTTCGTAGTTTGGAAATTGGCCGGTCAGAATTCGGGAAATCAGCAGGCGATGGCCAACCTGAAAGAAGAGATGGCTCTCGTCCTTGGCAAATTCCATTTGCGCGTCTGAGCCCGCCGCAGCCGAAAGCTTTTCCACTTCGTCCATGGCTTTCTTCGGAATCAGCACGCGGACTTCACCATTGAGGCCGCCGAGTTTTTGATCCGTCTCGGCCAGGGCCAAACGGTGGCCGTCGGTGGCAACCATGGCCAGAGTATCCGGCTTGATGATCAAAAGGCCGCCGTTGAGGGTATAGCGCGATTCTTCCATCGAAATGGCGAATTTTGTTTTGGCGATCAGGCTTTCTAACACGGCAGCAGGGATTTTGACCAAGGTGTGCGGCATGGCAGGCAGAGCGGGGAAATTTTCCTTGGCCATGCCGACCATTTTGTATTTCTTTTTGTCGCTGATGATTTCGATCCAGTGATTGTCCAGAAGTTTGAACTTGATTTCGCCTTCGGGGAGGAGACGGACAAGTTCGAGCAGTTTTTTGGCCGGGATGGTGCCAGCTCCCTCTTTTTTGACCTTGGCTTCACAGGACGTGCGGACGCTGAGCTCCAAGTCGGTAGCCGTAATGGTCAGGCGAGTACCCTTCGCTTCGACCAAAAGATTCGAAAGAATCGGGATTGTGGTCTTGCGTTCGACAACACCTTGAGTCGTGGTGAGTTCATTGAGCAGCGCTGATTTGGTTACGCTGAATTCCATCGATTGGCTTTCCTCGCGGACAGTTCCAGTTGCGGTCATGTTTTCTCCGGTACAGACGTACCGCTAGCGTACTGTACTCGTTTTTTGCCCAAGTATAAAGGGCCCGGAGCGAAAAAGAGCGGTGGAAATGGGGCTTGTCGAGAAATCCATTCGGAGGGATCGCGGAGTTTGTCGAACCCGGTGGAATTGCTGGATTGGGACTTTTTCACAGCTCCACATCCACAACAGTCTTCACAAGTAATTTTTTTAAACTAGAAACTTTTGGACCTTGTTGTTGTGATGACGGCTGTGGATTGGTGGAAAAGTGTCGGTAACGAACACCTGCCCGCATTTTCATCGACACGTGTGCAGAGGAAATTTTCGCGGGCGTTCGGAAAACTCCCAGTTTTTTGAAAGAGATTCCGGTACGCAAAATTCTTCAACAAAGCCTCCGCAGTATTCCCACGCGATCCCCACATGTTCTCCACAAGCGATCCAAGTGACCAAACTGTCGAACGTTCATCCAACGTGATGCGCGTCACAACAAAATTTCCACAAACAAAATGCGCGAAAAATCTGGAATTCGAGGAGCGGAAGATCATGACCACGGTTTTTGTAACAGGTGCGAATCGAGGATTGGGGCTGGAATTTGCGAGGCAGTACGCTGCGGATGGTTGGAAGGTGTTGGCTGCCGTCCGCGAGCCGAAAAAAGCGAAGGAGCTAGGGGATCTGGCAAAGAAATATTCGAACGTGAAGATCCACCAACTCGATGTGGCGGATGAAAAATCCATCAAGAATCTTGCGGGAGAGCTCGATGACCAACCAATCGATGTTTTGATCCACAACTCCGGCGTTTATCCGCGTGAAGGCCAGAAGGTCGGAGAAATTGACTACATCGGATGGCGGGCTGCGTTTGAGACGAATGTCTTCGGTCCCATGCGCGTTACCGAGGCGTTGCTTAAAAATGTGGCGGCCAGCGACCGCAAACAAATTGCTGCGATCAGCAGCAGTATGGCTTCGCTACGCGGCGTCGACGGAGGCTCTGTGGGGCAGGCCGGCACGTCCTATCAATACCGCAGCAGCAAAACCGCGTTGAACATGGCGTTATCCATCCTGGCCAAAGAATTGGAGCCCCGCGGCATCAGCGTGACGCTACTTGATCCTGGCTGGGTGAAGACGGACATGGGCGGCCAGCACGCGCAGCTTACGCCAGAGCAAAGTATCGGCGGGATGCGCAAAGTGCTTGCCGGCGACCCCCAACAAATTGCAGGAAAGTTCGTCGGTCACGATGGCCTAACGCGGCCCTGGTAGACCGCTGTTTGCGATCTAAGAAGAAAAAAAGCCCGCGGACTTTGCTGCGGGCCGGAAAGTGTGATTTTAGAGCCTGACTATTGAAGCGCGTCCATCAGGCGGGTGATGGTGCGGTTTAGTTCCTTGTCGGAACGTCGCAACTCTTCGATCTTGTTGATAGAGTGCAGCACCGTTGTGTGATGCTTGCCGCCGAATTGCCTCCCAATTTCGGGTAGCGAAGCGGTGGTGAGCTGCTTGACGATGTACATGGCCACCTGGCGCGGAAAAGCGATGGCGCGGGTGTTGCTGCGGATCTTCAGGTCTTGTTCGCGCAAGTTGAAATGTTCGCTGACGCGCTTCTGGATCAGGTCGATGGTGACGCGCTTTTCCTGGGAAGCGATGATGTTGCGAAGAACCTGCTGAGCGGTGGCTAAAGAGATGGCCGTGCCAGTCAGCGAAGCGTAAGCCATCAGACGCGTCAAAGCGCCTTCCAGTTCGCGCACATTCGATTTAATGGCGCGCGCGATGTATTCGGCAACTTCATCCGGAAGATGAAAGCGGTCGTTTTCCGCCTTCTTCTGGAGGATGGCGATCTTGGTTTCAAGATCGGGAGGCTGAATGTCTGCGATCAGGCCCCATTCGAAACGGGAGCGCAAACGCTCTTCGATGGAATTGATATCCTTCGGAAGGCAATCCGAGGAAATGACGATCTGTTTCTGCTGTTCGTATAAGCGCGTTGAAGGTGTGGAAGAACTCTTCCTGGGTGCGTTCCTTGCCGGCGATGAACTGGATATCGTCGACGAGCAGGACATCGACGGTATGAAAACGATCGCGGAAGCTGATCATACGGTCAAAGCGCAGCGAATTGATGACCTCGATGGTGAATTTTCGGCGCTGACATAGCTCAGGCGCATCGCAGGATTGCGCTTCTTGATCATGTGCCCGATGGCATGCATCAAGTGCGTTTTGCCCATGCCCACCCCGCCATAAAGAAACAGCGGGTTATACGCCTTCGAAGGCTGCTCGGCGACAGCGCGGGAAGCTGCGTGGGCAAATTCGTTGGACTTGCCAACTACGAAGCTGTCAAAGGTGTAGCGATTGTTTAGCTGATGATCGCTGCTTTCGAAATCAAGCTTGGACTGCTTGGCTGCGGTCGCCGCGGGCGTAGCCTGCACAGGCTCTTCCTCGGTGCAAACGTACTGAACCTTGGTGTTCGGCGTGCCCATCTGGTGGAACACAGCCTTGATGATTTCGCCGTAGGTGCGAGTCAGGACCTGGCGGAACACGGCACTGGGGATCTGCACAAACAGGGTTTCGCATTCCTGGCGGCTCAACCGCGTGGGCTGGAACCAGGTGGAATAGGTGTTGATGCTGACTCTGGACTTGATCAGGTCCAGGAACTTATCCCAGACATTGAGGGCAGCGGCTTCACGGCCAATTTGGGTAGCAGTCGTCATCGTCATGAGAGAATTCAAACAATCAAACAGCACTATATTTCCACAGGTGTGAAAAACCTGTGGAAAGACATTTCAGCCCTAAAGCATCACGCCTTGGAGTTCTTGCCCGCGCAGGAACGAATGTTTTTGTGCCCCTGTGGTTCCGCGCAGCCCGTTCAGAATTGCAGGACCACGTTCCTCTGAATCAAACTGGATGGATTCTCGCGCACTGTCTCGGTTGGAGCAAGCGAAAAGTGTGCCAAGCCCAGTACTAACGTTCACATGGCATTCACAACTTTTCCACAAGCACCGGAAATGTGCAAGTGCCGAAAAAATACGACGAAAATACGGGAATTTGCCGATAGCGAAAAACACCCAGGCGAGAAGTGCACCATAATGGTGCAATCGTGCCTGAGGAAAACTCGGGTAATTTTTTAGTGTTTTTTGTCCGGCCGGTGAAACTCATAGACACCCAGAGGGTCTGAGCCGATCAACAAGCGATCGGATTCGACCAAGATAATGGTTGCGTCGAGGGGCAAACCCTTCGGCGTGTACATCTGATATTCGGAACGGCGGACGCCGTCTTTGTCAAAGTGCACGAGCGTGTTGTGCAAACCCATCCAAAGATCGCCATCGACTTGGTCGATGCCAAACGCCGTGAGGATGGGGCGAAAATTTGGTGGCTCGGAATCTCCCTCCTCGCGGTCGATGGCCTTGCGGGTGGATGACGCTTCCGGGTACGCGTCGACGCCGGTGAACACAAATTCCTGACTGGCATTACCGAAGCGGTCGTACTTGCGGACAAGAGGCTCCGGCATATAGGTAAAGCCAAAATAAATGTGACCCTGCACGTCTGACGATACGCGGCCGCGGTTCAGATATTGATCGATGTCCTGGCGAGAGGACAGAGACTCGATGTCGCCGAACTCTGTGTCGACCTTTCCATCCGGTCCGTAGACGGTGACGTGATGAGATTGCTGTAGCGTTGTGACTGCCACTTCGCCTTCGGGCAGCGCCGCCAGCGATAGCAGCGAATTCGCCGGGAAGGACCGCAACTGCTTGCCGTCGGGCGCGAATTCGGTGATGAGGTTGTAGCCGCTGTCGGCAACATAGACGTTGCCTTGGGCGTCCACGTCGCAATCTTCGCCAAACGCGATGGCGGAACGGCCAGCTTTGTTGTTCACCGGAGCCGGGGGAGGAGCACCGATCACGGAAATTTGCTTGCCGGTGGGATCGAAGATGGCAACGCCTACCGAGGGAGACGCCAGAACGTAGTAATTGCCGTTGGCCGCGTGGCGGACGGCGCGCAAACCGGGACCGATGGTGGGAAACACGCGGCGCGTGGCCGTTAAGTCATCATCGATCTCTGAGGCATTGCCCCACAGCGTGCCGGCGATGGGCAAGAGAGCAGCCGCGAGGGCAAACGTGCTGATCCATTTCCGCATGGTCTGTCAGATTACTCCAGCAATCCAGTGGTTGCTTGCGGTTTAGTCCAGACGGAGGCGGACGCGCGCGATGGACTTGGCCCGCAGGCGCCGGGCCTGGTTCCGAGGTCCCAAATCGTCGGTTTCGATCAGCACCGCATTCAACTGGATATCTCCGGTGGCCACTGCAAAGCGCGTGGGTAATCCGTCGATGAACTTCTTGATGATGGCGGTGCGTTCCATGCCGATGATGCCGTCGTGCGGGCCGGTCATGCCGACGTCGGTGATGAACGCCGTGCCTTCGGGGAGCACGCGCTCATCCGCGGTCGTAACGTGCGTGTGCGTGCCCACGACGGCCGTCGCCCGCCCATCCAGGTACCAGCCGAAGCCGATTTTCTCGCTGGTGGTTTCGGCGTGGATGTCGACCAGAACGAAGTCCACGTCCGGCGGAACCTTGGCAAGCTCGACGTCGGCTTTCTTGAAGGGATCGTCGTTGGGAGCCAGGAAAACGCGGCCCTGCACGTTCAACACGGCAAATTTCACGCCATTTTTGGCGGTGCCCAAGTACAGGCCGGCGCCTGGATTCGCTTCGGGAAAATTGGCGGGGCGCAGCAGGCGCGGCTCATGCGGGATAAACTCGAAAATTTCTTTGCGATCCCAACTGTGATTGCCGCCAGTGAGCACGTCGACGCCGTGCTGCAACAACTCCTCCGCGATACGCGGGGTGATGCCGAATCCCGCGGCGGAGTTTTCGCCGTTGGCAATGACGAGGTCGATGTGCTGGTGCTCGACGAGGTCGGCGAGCCGGTCACGAACAATCTGGCGGCCGGGCGAGCCGACGATGTCGCCGATGAAGAGAACACGCATGAAAAGGTATAAGTCCTAAGTTCTTTAAGTTTCTAGTTCCAGAATCGTGTCACCCACGCAAGCTAGCGGGTAAGGCAGAAATCTGCCATGCACCCAGGCCAAACTTATTACTTGAAACGAATTACTAAAGACAAGAATGGAGCGGACTGCTGGGCCGTGGGAAGCTAGGCCGTGAACCTCTGAAATAGGTGGGCACCACGAGTCAGCCATTAGGCTTTCCTGCCCCGGCGGCAAGTCTCAGAGGAGACTTGCCGAAGGGACAGGCCGTGCACACAAGCTGACTATCCGCAGCACCCCAGAGATTCGTTACGGTTCAAACGGCTTTCGCGCCCTCACCTGCTTCGAAGTACCGCTCCACAGCATATTATCCCCCGAGTGCGGCTTGGCGTCCAACCGGCGCAGCTAGCAGGCGCAAAAAGCTTTCGCTGACCGGTCGGACAGGCGAAGAGTAGAATGGCCACGTTGAGGAGAGGTTCGCAATGGCAACGAGGCATGTTGTTATGGCAGTGCCTGGAATTTGTTTGCTGGTCGTGTCCCTGATTTCCGCCCGGCTGGCCGCGGGCCAAACAGACACTGCACCGTCCCATCTCGGCAAGGTAGATTTTCCGACGAGTTGCTCGGCGGAAGCGCAACCGCTGCTCGACAAGGGGCTGGCGCTGTTGCACTCCTTCCAGTACACGGAGGCGCGCCAGACGTTCGAGGCGGCCGGGGCCAATGACAAAAAATGCGCGATGGCGCATTGGGGCCAGGCCATGTCGCTCTACGAGCAGTTGTGGGAATTTCCCGACGACAAACAGTTGAAGAAGGGCCACAAAGAAATCGAGCTAGCTCGAAAGTTGGGGCCGGAAACGGCGAAGGAGCAAGGATTTCTGACCACCGCAGGTGTGCTCTATCAGGAAAAGGCCAAGCTCACGCACGAGGAGCGCGTCAAAGCATATTCAGCAGCGATGGAAAAATTTCACGAGCAAATGCCGGACGATGTGGAGGTAGGAGCATTCACGGCGCTGTCCTTGGTGGCGCTGGCGGAAGAGGAGGATGTGGATAGTCTGGCGAACCAGGAAAAAGCGATCGCAATTCTGAATCCTCTGTTTGAGAAATATCCCGACCATCCGGGCGTGGCTCACTATCTGATTCACGCGTGTGACCGGCCGGAGCTGGCTTTGCAGGGGCTCGCGGCGGCGCGGCGTTACGCGGAGATCGCGCCGGATTCCGCGCACGCCATCCATATGCCGTCGCATATTTTTGTGCGATTGGGGTTATGGCAGGACTCAATCACTTCGAATGTCGCTTCCTGGTCCGCGGCGCGGCGTGCGGCGGAACAACACAATGCGGAAGCGCATTATCAGACGCACGCCATGGATTACCTGAATTATTCCTACCTGCAGAGCGGCCAGGAAGCGAAAGCGCGCCGTGTGATTCCGCAGATGGACCACGTTGTCGGAGCGGATCACGAGTCGATGGAGCAGCGCGGCGCGTATCTGGAGGCTCGCACAGCGCTGGAGCTGCATCAATGGAAGGAGGCCGCGGATGTTAAGGTGCCGGACATTCGGGACGACGAGCAGGACAGCGCGCATTGGGCGCGCGCGATTGGAGCAGCGCGAAGCGGAAATGTGGCTGAGGCGGAAACCGAGGTAAAGGAGTTGGCAAAGAGCGTGACTGCGAGAGAGGTGCGCTCGCGGAAGGCCGGTTACGTGGTGTCCACCGAAAAGGCCACGGACTTGAGGGAAGCGGAAGCGTGGCTGGCCTACGCGCAAGGAAAAACGGACGACGCGCTGGCGGAATTGCGCGCGGCGATGGCACGCGAGGAGAAAAATGGAGGCGAATCCGTGATCATTCCGGCGCGCGAGATGCTTGCGGACATGCTTGCCGAAGCCAAGCGATCCTCCGATGCGCTGGCACAGTACAAAATTGTGTTGAAGAACGCGCCGAACCGGTTTGACGCCTTGCTGGGCGCCGGACGCGCGGCCGAAGCCGTCGGAGATAAAAGCGGCGCGCAAACTTTCTATGCTGACTTGATGAAAATCTGCGGGCCGGGCGCGGACCGTCCGGAATTAGCCGAAGCGAAGACGGTCGTCGCGCGGCAATAGGGACGCCAGGTATCCCCTTGCCACGGTGCTAACAGGCGTGTAGATTTCCGCGGTGCCGGTAAGAGGTCTAATCCGCTCCTTGTGGCTAACTCCGCTTTTTTGTATGTTTTGCGGCGCGTTCGTTGCGGCCCAGACAATCCCCGCGCCCGTGGATGAAATCCCATTATGGAAATTCGATGAGATGACCGCGCGCGGTTCCTGCCGCATGATGGGGCGCTTCCAGGACAAGGAACATTGCGACTCGCAGGTGGTAGACCATCTCCTGGCGCTTGGGAAAGATGCCATTCCGCTGCTGATTTCTGAGCTGACCGACACGCGGAAGACCAAACATTCCGTCTACGATTTGTGGAAGTACACGGCGGCTGGCGATATCGCCAATTCTCTCCTGTTCGATCTTTTCACCTCCTCGGACTTGACTGTCACTTCCCTGCCCGAACTGGATTCCCTCGAGATGCGCTGCGATAAGCCGGGCGAGCCTTGCTGGCGAAAATTCCTGCGGAAAAAAGGCCGAAAATTCGTGCAGGAGCACTGGCAAGCGGCCTGGAACGCGCACAAAGACAGCATTTATTGGGACGAAAAGGCACGTTGCTTCAAGCTGTTGCCGCCGACACCAGCGATTGAGCTTGCCGGGCACGTCAGTTCGCCGCAGCCTGCACGCACACGACAAAAGTAGCCCCCAACAACATTGACGGGCGCGTTCGTGGTGGTGGTGCCGTTGTTTTGCGTTGCTTTGGTGCGTTAGTGAGCGGCGCTGGCATAGAAGCCGGCGCTACGGGAACTTTTCGGCTTGTCGCGCGATTACCTCTAGTGAGGCCCGAGCCGATGCAAGAAGCGCTACCCGCCTTCGTTCTAAACTCGGAGGCGACGAAACAGCCATGAGCGACACTCCGGAAAACCCAACGCATGACGACGCCGGTAGTCCCAGCGACGAACAATTGATGTTGGCGTTTGCCGGTGGCTCCGCCGAGGCTTTCACGGAGCTGTTTGCGCGCTACAAGCAGCCCATTTTTGGATTTTTCCGGCGGCGAGTGGCCGAAGCGGCCCACGCGGAAGAGTTGACGCAGGAAACGTTTCTGGCGGTGGTGCGCGCGGCTGGGCACTATGAGGCCAGAGCCTTGTTTCGAACGTATTTGTATGCCATCGGGTTCAAGCTCCTGCGCGGGTATCGCAGAAAGGCTGCTTTTCGCGGTGCGTTCCTGGGACTGGCCACCGGAGATCGCGAGCCTTCGGCGCGGAATACGACGGAGGTGGGGGTCTCACTTCGTCACGCGATCGGGAAACTGGAGCGCACCGACCGGGAAGTTCTACTGCTGCGCGAATTTGAGGAATTAAGCTACGCGGAAATTGCGGAGGTTCTGCATTTGCCGCTGAACACCGTTCGTTCGCGGCTTTTCCGGGCGCGCACGGCACTCCGCGAGTTGTTGGTGAGCGCCAAAACTGTGAACGCAAAGTTGAAAGAATCCGAGGAACACGCATGAACATGAGTGCACATCCAATTGCGCCGGAAGAAGTGATGGCCTTTGTAGACGGAGAATTGTCGAACGCGCGGAACGATTCCGTGGCCAGACATATTGCCGAGTGCGAGCAATGCAGGCAAGCAGCCGCAGAATTTCGCGGCGGTTCGCACGGGCTGCAGGTGTGGCACGTAGAAACGGTGCCGGGTCGGGTGGAAGAAAACGTGCGCGCGAAGCTGGCACAGGCGCAAGGTGAAAAGAGTCCTCGGCGCTTTTTTACCGCTTGGACCAAATGGGTCGTAGGTTTAGGGCTAACAGCAGCGGCGATGGTGATGCTTGGCCAGCGAAATGGCCACAAACTTATGTCTCCTAAGCCATCCGCGGGAGCAGTCGCATCCCAGTCTGCCGCAAGGTATGACTCCGCCGGAACTCTGGAGACGTACCGGCAGGCACAAGAGATGAGAGAAAGAGCGGAGTTAAGTTCGTCGCTCGAAGTGTCACGCGATGGCCAACCGATTACTGACCAACGCTCCAAAGTACTTTCCAATCAAGTCACGACGCTGACTTCACCTGGAGTTGCAGCGGACTCGAACGGACTGTTTCATGGCATGGGAGATCACCTCCAAGATACGTTCTCGGTTACAGGCGCGGCGATGATTGCGAGAACCGTCTCTCTGACGTTGGTGGTGAAGGATTTCGCGGCTGCTCGCGCCTCGCTCGACACGATTTTGGCGCGCCACCATTCTTACGCGGCCGAACTGACCGTGAATACAGCTCAAGGCGCGCCGCGGACTCTAAATGCCTCTTTGCGAGTGCCTGCTCCGGAACTTGCTTCGGCGTTGAGCGAGTTGAAATCGCTGGGACGTGTCGAGAACGAGTCGCAGACGGGAGAGGAAGTGACGCAGCAGCATGCGGACCTGGTGGCGCGACTGAACAATTCCCGAGAGACGGAGCAGCGCTTGCAGGCCATTCTGCAGCAGCGGACCGGGAAGATCAGCGACGTGCTCCAGGTGGAGCAGGAAATTGCGCGTGTACGTGGGGAAATTGAGCAGATGGAAGCGGAGCAGAAGGCGCTGGAACATCGCGTGGACTTCGCGGCCATCAATTTGAATCTGGCGGACGTTTACCAGGCGCAATTGACGATGCCGTCTCCTTCGATTGCCACGCGGCTACGCAACGGGTTTGTTGACGGCTTCCATAGCGCCGTGGAAACCTTGATCGGGATCGTGCTGTTTTTTGCTGAATATGGGCCAGCGCTGCTGATCTGGGTGATTATTCTGGTTCTTCCAGCGGTCGTGTTGTGGCGACGTTATCGGCGGTCGTTGGCTACGCTTTAAACCTGCGGGCCGAATTCTCCGCTACAATGGCACGGGCATTTTAGGGGAGACATTCGATGAACTACCGGCAGTTCGGGCGCACGGGTTGGAAGGTTAGCGAGATTGGATACGGCATGTGGGGCTTGGCGGGTTGGAGCGGTTCGGATGAGGCGGAGACGCGGCAGTCGCTGCGCCGCGCCGTAGAGTTGGGCTGCAATTTCTTTGATACGGCTTGGGCATACGGTGACGGAAAGAGCGAGCAAATCCTGGCAAAAATATTGAAGGAGCACAAAGGCGATTCGGCCGGCGGTCCAGACAAGCACTTATATGTGGCGACAAAAATTCCTCCGAAAAACCGGCGCTGGCCGAGCACCAGGACATTCACGCTGGACGACTGCTACCCACCGGAATATGTGGAGGAGTACATCGAGAAGAGCCTGAAGAATCTGGGCGTGGAGACGATTGACTTGATGCAGTACCACACGTGGGAAGATCGCTGGCTGAATGACCATCGCTTGCCGCGCTCGATTGAGAAAATGAAGAAGAGCGGGAAGGTGCGCGCATTTGGACCCAGCATGAATCGTTGGGAGCCGAGCAACGGGATCCGCGCTGTGCTCGAAGGCTATGCGGACGCGGTTCAGGTGATTTATAACGTGTTTGACCAGAACCCAGAGGACGCGCTGTTTCCCATTTGCCGCATGAAGGAAGTTGCGGTGATTGCACGCGTGCCGTTTGACGAAGGGACTTTGACGGGAACGTTGACTGTCGACTCGAAATGGCCTGAAGGAGACTGGCGCAATACATATTTTGTTCCGGAAAATCTGAAATCGAGCGTGGCGCATGCAGAGGCGCTGCGGCCGTTGGTTCGCGCGGGGAGTACGATGGCGGAAATGGCTCTGCGGTTCGTGCTGAGCAACTCCGACGTCAGCACGACGATTCCGGGGATGCGCAAGCTGCAAAACGTGGAAGCGAATTGCGCGGCGAGCAAAGCCGGGCCGCTTCCCCAGGAGCTAAGCAAGAAATTACAGGCTCACCGGTGGGACCGTAATCCGACTTCGTGGTCGCAATAAGCAGGTGAAAGATGGCGAAGAACGTGAAAGTACAAATATTCGGGCAGGTGTTTCCGATTCAAGGTGATTTGGACGAGGCGTACATGCAGAAGCTGGCGGAGTATGTGGATGAAAAGATGCACGCCATCGTGCAAATGACGCCGACAGTGGACACGCAGAAAGTGGCAATTCTGGCGGCGATGGCGATCGCGGATGAATTGCACAGCTTGAGGAAAGAGCGGGGCGAGCGCGAGGAACTGCTGAAGGAGCAGGCGGAACGCTGCCTTACACTGGTGGAGCGAGCGCTGAAGCAGGCGGATTGATGCGGGCCGCTAGCTGGCGCGCAGAGTGGCGCCGAGATTTTTTTCGAGCGCGGCGACAATGCGATTGGAGAAATCGTTGATTTGCGGGTCGGTGAATGTGGATTCCCTGCTCTGGAACGTCACGCGAACGAGTAGTGAATATTTTCCGGCCGGAACGTTTTTGCCGCGGAACAGATCGGCGGCTTCGATGGAAGCGATCTCCGGAATGCCCAGCGATTCGATGGTTTTACGGACTTCTGCGAAAGTGACGCCTTCGGCGAGGAACAGCGAGAAATCTCGCTCGACGCCCGGGAAGCGCGGAAGCGGCTCGTAGCGGCGATTGTTCTTTACGCCGTAATACATGCAGTAGAAGGGGCCGAGCGTGATTTCCGAGAAGAAAACGTCCTGGCGGAATTTGAGCTTGTCCGCAACGCGCTTCGCGAGTTGGCCGGCGACTCCGACCGGCTGATTGCCTTCCTTGCCAAGAAAAATCGTGCCGCGTTTCGCGACGTTCAGCCAATCGGCGCCGCCGTTTTCCCAGCGTAAGCCGCCGGAAAGCGCGGCAATTGCATCGAGGTCGCCTTTGAGGTCGCCGAAATTGTACTCGCGGGGGAATCGTAGAGTCCCTGCAAGCGCGCGGCGCCTGTTGCGCCAATGGTGAGCACGCGAGTCTCAGCGGGTCTGCCGTTGAGGAAGCGATAATGCTGGCCAATTTCGAAGAGTCGCACGTTGCGCTGGCTGTGATTGAGATTCCACTCGATGGCCGCGGCCATGGTGACTGCGCCGGTAGATTTCAGGACGCCGGCTTCCTCGCTGAGAGGATTCGCCAATTTCGCGGGCACGGCATCGGCGGGACGGAACAATTCGTTGCGCTCTTCAGAAACGTGAGGAATGGTGAGAATTTCCTGGTAGCCAAGGCCGATGAGGCGTTCCCGCAAGCGGGACTCGGCCTCCTGATGCGGCAAACGCGCCGCGCCGGATCGCGCCGCGGGCAAACGCGGAGGAAATTTGTCCATGCCGTAAACGCGGGCGACTTCTTCGATAAGATCGATCTCGCGCTCGACGTCGGCCCGCCAGGAAGGCTGCGTGCACTCCCACGCAGCGAGGAGCGAATTCGCGGCGCCGGGATTGTGATCGACACGCGCAGGAGCAAAGCCCAAGGAGGAAAGAATGGCCTCGAGATCCTTGTCGGAAACGTCAGCGCCCATGACGCGCAGAAATTCCGCACGCGTGATGGTGATTTTCTTGGCGGAACGTTTTCCCGGATATACATCGACGATGCCAGAGAGAAGTTCTCCGCCCGCAAGCTGCAGGATCAGCTCCGCGGCGCGGCGAGAGGCGACTTCCGCCATTTCGGGATCGGCACCGCGGCCGAAGCGCGTGCTGGCTTCGCTGTGAAGCTTCAGCGAGCGCGCGGCGCGACGAACGGCGATGGGATCAAACCAGGCGCACTCGATCAAGACGTTTTTTGTGGAGAAGGAAATTTCGGTATCGGTGCCGCCCATGATACCGCCGATGCCGACGGCGCGAGAGCCGTCGCCATCAGAGACGACGCAGGTATTCGAATCGAGGACGCGCTCGACACCGTCGAGCGTTTTGATTTTTTCGTTCTGGCGGGCGCGCCGTACGACGATGCTGTGATGGCGGACCAGGTCGTAATCGAAAGTATGAAGCGGATGGCCAAGCTCGAGCATGACGAAATTGGAGATGTCGACAACATTGCTGACACTGGCGATTCCTGCGGCTTCGAGACGATTTTTCAGCCATGCGGGAGAAGGCTGAATCTTTGCACCGCGAATTACGCGAGCGGTGAAACGACCGCAAAACTCCGGCGCTTCAATCTTGACGGTGACGGCATCACTTGCTTTGGCGGAAGCGTTTTCCGCTGGCTTGGGCGTGATCGTTTTTACTGGCACACGATAGATCGCGCCGACTTCACGGGCGATGCCGAGCATGCCAAGGCAATCCGGGCGATTTGAGGTGACTTCGGCGTCGATCACCGGGCCGTAGGCGCCCATTTCGATGCCAGCAATATTTGTTCCTGCGAGGGCCAGTCGCGACGCTACTTCTTCCGGCGAAGCGGTTATGTCCACGAATTCTTTCAGCCAGTTGTAAGAAACTTTCATCGAATGGCCCCGCCGAGTTTTCCGAAATAGACGCGAGCGAAGTATTCCATGCGCACGCTTCCGTTTTGTTGGTAGGTATCAAAGATCCGGCGCAACTCCACGATCATGGGAGCGTGGTTCGGGTGCGTTTCGGTGGGCGCGTAGGAACTGCTGCGCAGCCGTCCGCGCAAGCCTTCCCAATCGAAATCCTGATGATTCGGCAGGTCGTGCGTTTGAAATGTCCCGTGTTCAAAGAAGTTGCGCATCTTTTCGGTTTCGGGATACGTATCCTTCACGGATTTATAGTCGATGCCAAAACGCACGAGCACACTCTTCGTATTCGCGAGCGAAAGCAGTTTCGTCCATGCGGCGATCCTGCCAAACGACGACGGCCCAGCCGTCGGGCTTGAGAATGCGGCGGAATTCGCGCTGCGCGCCGGCAACATCGAACCAGTGAAAGGCCTGGCCGACGGTGACGAAATCCACTGAGGAGTCAGCCAGCGTGGTGGCTTCCGCCGAACCATTGATGCTCGTGAAATTAGTATAGCTGCGAAGAAATTCTTCGCCGCCGGCGCGCATTTCCGCGTTCGGCTCAATTCCATAGACACGATTGCCGTGAACGAGGAAAAGTTTGGCTGAGAAGGCCCGTGCCGGAGGCCACATCGGCGACGACGTGGTCGGCGCGCAGGCCACATTGGTTGGTGATGAGATCGATCAGGGCGGACGGATAGCCGGGGCGGTAGCGGGCATAGTCCGTTACGCGGTTAGAGAAGCGTTGTTTGGCGTCAGCGAAGGTCATGGAAAATAGTTATTAGTTCCGAGTTCCCAGTTTTGCCTAAAACCAAATCGGCGCGCCCCACCCATCAAGGGAACTGGCGGAGGAAGCGCACATCGTTCTGAAAAAAAACCTGGATGTCGTCGATGCCGTATTTGAGCATGGCCAGGCGGTCGATGCCGATGCCGAAGGCGAAGCCGCTGACTTTTTTCGGGTCGTAATTGACGAAGCCGTAGACGGCCGGGATCGACCATGCCTGCGCCGAACAGCTCGATCCAGCCAGCGCCTTTGCACTTGCCACAGGTACCGCCGGTTTTCGGCAGTGCCGCTGCCGCCGCAGAAAATGCAGGAGGCGTCGAATTCGACCGACGGCTCGGTGAACGGAAAATAGCTGGGGCGGAAGCGAGTTTTCACGCCTTCGCCGAAGAATTGCTTCACGAAATATTCGATGGTGCCGGTGAAATCGCAGAAGGTGATGTCTGAATCGACGGCCAGCCCTTCGATCTGGTGAAACATGAAGGAGTGCGTGGCGTCGGGATTGTCGCGGCGATAGACCTTGCCGGGCACAATGACGCGCACGGGCGGCTGGCGCTTCTCCATGGTGCGGATCTGCACGGGCGAAGTATGCGTGCGAAGAAGCAGCGGCGCCGGAGCGCCCTTCGGCAGATCGAGATAGAACGTATCCATGTCGTCGCGGACGGGATGATGCTCGGGAATGTTGAGCGCTTCGAAATTGTAGTAGGGCGTTTCGATTTCGGGACCTTCGACGACGGAGAAGCCGATGGAAAAGAAAATATCTTCGATTTCCTGGAAGACCTGGCGAATCAGATGGTGCGTGCCGATGGGGCGGATCACGCCGGGAAGAGAGAGGTCGACCCGTTCCTTGGAGCTTGCGGCCGCTTCTGCCCCTGCTTCGCTATGGTAGCGCCGCGCGCTTCGATTTGGGCTTCCACGTGCGCGCGTAATTTATTCAATTCGCGGCCAACGATGGCTTCAGTTCGGGTGTCGCTCGTTTAAGCCAGGTTTCCGTGATTAGAGAAAGCACTCCTGTTCTTCGCCCTAACCACGAAGTCTTTGTAACGCCGACATCCGCTGGTTCGACACACTGTTTGAGTTCTCCATCAAAAGCGATTCGCAGATTCTCGAACTGGGCGGGGATCCAACTGGAAGCGTCGATCCCAGCGGGCGGCTCAAGTGGTTGACTCGCGGAGATTCGAATTCCCACGAAAGCACGCAGTCGCTGTAGCTCAACAGAGGCACTCTGCCAAAGATCGGCTGGACTACGTCCCATCCAGTTGCGTTCGATTCTATTTAGTACGGCGTCATCGGACCTCATCCAGGCATCTCGAAGCGCGGGAAGGGTATCGTCTTCCAGGGACCGACCAAGGTCCGAGACAAATCGCCCCTGTTGTTCAAAGAACAAAACAGCAAGGGCCTCCGCGTCATTGACGCCAAGTTCAGTCAGGTTGTGTCTAGTTGCGTCCTCTATTTTTGGCATAGTTGAGGAATAGATTACACCCCTCTCACAGAGGAGTTCGTGCCGAGACCGGGCGCAGCAGTGCTGCGCCCCTACGGCAGAATAGCGGCTGGCTGGAAGCCAGCGCTACGGGGTTAAGATTTTGCGGCGGCCGGCTTGGGCTTGGGGACGAAGGCTTTGGCCTTTTCCGCAAGCGATGTGAATCCGCCGGGATCGAGCACAGCCATATCGGCCAGGACTTTGCGGTCGACGGCAATGCCTGCTGCTTTGAGGCCATGAATGAGCTGACCGTAGGTCAAGCCATTCTGGCGAGCGGCGGCGCCGACACGCTGGATCCACAAGCGGCGATATTGCCGCTTCTTCACGCGGCGATCGCGTTTTGCGTAGCGATCCGCGCGATTGGCGGCTTCCTGTGCGGACTGGTAGAGCTTGCTCTTGGTGAGAAAGAAGCCTTTGGTCCTCTTGAGATACTTCTTACGCCGAGCCCGGCGTTTTGTGCCGCGTTTTACGCGTGGCATGGGTTTTCTCCTTCGAATGTGGGAAACAAGACAGGTTGCAGAGAGGCGCAGCGAAGCGCGTTCCGCAACGGGTTTGTTTCCGGTGTGATTTGTTGCGGCCCGAACTTTCGTGCTGGCTGCAACCGCGCCGGCATAAAAGCCAGCGTTACATGGAGTCGGCCAGAGGCGTCATCCATGCGCCCCACAAATGGGGCGAAACGGCCGGCAGGCACCCGTGAAGCGCTGCCTGGCACGTGTTGCGGAACGGTGGTTCCGCGGTTTCTGCATTTGGCCGAGCGAACTCGGTTCGTGCAAAAGTCGAGTCTCGGCAGAGTGCAATTTCTTGCCGAGATGGGGCCGAGCAGTGCTGCGGCCCTACAAAGACGAAGCGGCTCAGGCTCCGTAGGGGAGCATCTGGCGCACGGCGGCGACGTCGCGCTCGCTTACTTTGGTGAGCTTCTTGAGCTTACGCATGCGCTTGGCCGCCTTGGTACCGAGCAGGTGGCGCTTGCCGGAATGCATGCGCAGGATCTTGCCGTTTGCGGTGATCTTGAAGCGCTTCTTGGCGCCGCGATGAGTCTTGAGCTTCTTCTTGGGCTTCAGTGAATTGCGTGGCATTGCTGTAAATCCTCTCCCTGCGAGCCGGCCAAAGCCAGCCCTGAAAATCTCCCGTTTGAATCAGGCGTTCGGTTGAGCCGAACTTGCCGGCCGGGCCGGAGCGCCAGCGCCCTTTTTGGGGGCCAGGAGCGCCACCAGAACGTTGCCTTCCATGCGGGGCATGGTTTCGATCTGACAGTATTCCCCAATTTCGCCGAGCAGCCTGGTCATCTTGGCGCGACCCACTTCCTGGTGAGCCATTTCGCGGCCACGATGAAAAATCATGGCGCGCACTTTATGGCCTTCCCCGAGGAACCGGATGATCTGATTCTTACGAACCTGATAATCATGCTCGGCGGTAGCGGGGCGAAACTTTACTTCCTTCAGCTGCGAACCGCGGCTGCTCTTGCGCTGCTCGTGCGCCTTTTTATTCAACTGATACTGGTATTTGCCGTAGTCGGTGATTTTGCAAACCGGCGGATCCGCGGTAGGCGATATCTCCACCAAATCCAGTCCCCGTTCGCGCGCCAAACGAAGCGCTTCAAACGGCTGCATGACACCCAACTGCCCGCCATCTTCATCAATCACTCGAACTTCCCGAGCTCGTATCCGTTCGTTAATTCGGATACGGTCGGCCTGCCGGAAATTCCGCTCAGCGATAAATCCCCCTAAGAAAAAAAGGCACCCGGCAAGCCGGGTCACACCCCGTTTGGACACCTAACCCTAGCCGCTTCCGCAGCATGGGGCAGACCTCAAAGTATAGCACGTGAAGAGACGGGAGCAAGGCTGCAGAATGTGCACAAACTAGAGGATGGAAGACGCTTTAGGAACCCAACTCTCGGCTGGAACGGGAATGGATGCGAGTTGGAAAATGACGCCGTTAAGGCCCCCGATTTTTGCCTGAAGCTGCGCCTGCTTTCCGGGGATGATATCGAGCCGCATGCCATCCTGCGGTGGAGGAATACCCGGAAGCGCACCCATGGAACGGAACTCCTGAAGCAGGCAGCCGCCGGGCGCGTCCGAAGAAGGATGAGGAGAGGCGGAGTCCCAATCGATAAAGAAAGGGAGATTGCCCTTCAGGTCATCCATAAGAGTTAGCATTCGCCAACTCAACGTTTGTCCGTCTGGGCGAACGCGAGAGCCGGGAATGGGCTCTCTACACGGGACGCCACGTTCCCTCAGCAAAGAAGCGAGTTTGTCGAGTTCGCTGTGGCGAATGGCCCAGCCAACAATGGTGAGCTCCGTAAGTGTGGCAATTTCCTTGTGCCACAGAAGAGCGGGTTGCGCGGGGTCGGGCGCGAGCAGTTCGAGATAAGAATGGTTGCCCAAATTCAAAAGGGCGTTGCGTGTGCCGCGGTTCGGGTGGGAGCCTCCGACGGCGGCGCGATATCCCGACAAGTGAAACAGCCGGTTGATGCCGTCCTCAAGATTCGGAAAGCCGACGATAATGTGATCGAGATCGGGAGGGATGGCGGGACCATCGTCGGCTGAAGCACTACTGCCAGAAAGCAGAGACGCAGCCAACGCCCCAGAGGAAGCACCGAGAAACGTGCGACGCGTGAGCATGCTGGGCCTCCAAGGCGGCAACATAGAGTAACGCAGTTAGACGCGCGCCCAAAGGAGAGGGAAAACCCAAATTAAGCGGGAAGACGGGCTTGCCCGGAACATCAACTGGCTGGCGTCGGAAGAATTCTAACGAGGTAGCCCAGCGACGCGAGCACAATCACGTAATAAGCGGTGACGGCGTAGCTGGACTCTTCAGGAATATCCTTGGTGAACAAACGATATCCCGCGCCACCTGCGACCAGAAGGAAAATGGGCTGATCGAACAGAGCGGCTAAAAGAACTGAGGACGCACACAACATGATTCGCTCGTTTTTGTTCAGGGCGGCGACGGCTTGGCCTCCATCCAACACCCAAATAGGAATCAGGTTGAGGATGTTCAGCATGGCTGTGAAACTTGCCAGGCCAGCCCAAAGTGCATCACCCGTCCGGTGCCAGAGGTAGGCGCATACAGCGGCACCGATCGAGCCCGCTAGCGGGCCGGCGAGACTGACAAAAGACCGTGTCTGCGCGGATACGCCGAGCCCGGCCCAGCGCACATAAGCGCCCAGTCCGGGAAGGAAGACAGGCATGTCTACAGGTAAACCGCGCCGCTTGATGTCGATGTAATGGCCCATTTCGTGAATCAGAATCAAGACCGCGAATCCAATGCCGAACTTCGCACCAAACAGGGCCCAGTAGACGGCTACGAATGTGCCAAGGCTCAGGAGAAACTTCAGTTTAAACAGCGTTAGCAGGAATTTGCCCTTGGCCAAAAGAACGGCCAGCGGTGCAAGTGGACCCAGTTTTTTCGCCCACGAATAACGATTCTCAGACGGAACTGATGTAGGCAACACCACCGCTAATTTCGCGGCTTTGTCTCGAATCCAGTCAGCTTGAGAGCAGACGTCGCCGCCGGGCTTGCTATTGTATTCGGCGGTGCCGAATTGGGGAGTGCCATTCGCTAGATTGTCCGTCATGAGCAGAACGCTGATATGGAATGACCTGTCAAGTGCAATCTCCTGTTTTTCTTTCTTTTTCTTCCTCTCTTCCCCTGTGATCCTTCCTTGCGAGGCAGCGCAAGTCGCGGTCGAGGCGGCTATTGGGACGGTTGATCACTCTGATATTCGCGGGTCGAAACCGCATAATCGTGATCCGTCGGGAGCTGCCTCGGACTAACAACGCGGGTTCGGTCCGCAGACCTACCGCATAGAGTTCTCGAGGATTCTCCTTTCCATGCGCCTCTCGACCGCTACCCACGCTGCCTCCTGGAAATTCTTGCTGCACAAAAAACTTACCTCATGCCGCCCGCCGTTCGGGCTGCTTCTGTGCTGCCTCTACTTTTACCCCAATGGCCCAGATAAAACCCAATAGCTCGCGTCCGATCGCGGTCACCACCTTCCCTTTTTCCTTGCCCCGTGCCGTCCGCTTCCGATAGCGCGTATGCAAGCGGTGTTGTGCTTTCCAGGCGATCTCTCGCACTTCTTCGCTGACCACCTCTTGCCGTTTGCGTAAAGCTCCACCCACGTTTGGCCGGTGGCGATACGCCCAGGCGGCCTCTACCACCACGCGCCGTAAGTGCGCATTTCCCGTCTTGGTGATGCCCCCTCGCCGGGTACTTTCTCCACTGGAATGTTCGCTCGCGACGATCCCGCCGTAGCCCATCAACTGCCGCGCCCGCGTGAATCGCGCTACTTCTCCCAGTTCCGCGACGATCGTCACCGCCGCTACTTGAGCGATGCCACGCAGGGCTTGCAATGCCTCGATTACTGCGCGCATCTTCGCTGGTGTCGACTTCACCGCTTCTTCGATCGCCTGGTCCAGTCGTGCGATGCGGGTCTCCGCGTGCTCCACCTCATGCAAATAATCCAGTAAGGTGGCTTCTTGCGCCGGCTGCTCGAAGTGCACTTCCTTTTTCACCCACGCCAGGTAGCTCAGCGTCCAGGCCTTCACACCGCTCGCCGGCCGCCGCCCATGCCGCAACAGGAACTTGCTCAGGCGGTGTTTCGCCCGCAATTGGTCTTTCTTAGCCGCCTCCCGGGCTCGTACCAGATCTCGCAAGGCCTCATGGGCCGCATCCGGTACCCACACCGCGGTCAACTCTCCGGCCCGGTAATTTCGCGCCAGCTTCAGCGCATCCCGCCGATCGGTCTTCACCCGTTCGCCCGATTTCACCGGTACCAGCGTGGGTGCCACCACCTCGCACTTCGCTCCCTGTGCCGTCAACTGCCAGTACACGACCTACCCCGTTGGGCCCGCTTCATAACAAAAACGCAGTTGCTCCACAGGTCCCAGTTTCTTGATCAGCTTCCGAACCGACTCCTCCCGATTCGGAATGACACCCAGAGTTCTCATCTCCCCGCCGTCCTGCTCAGCTACCGCCACCGCAATCGTCTCGGCATGGATCCAGACCAACAAATTTTATTCTTTTCATCGACCGGCTCCCTTCGCTTGTGGCTCTGTACTGCTTTTCTTCCGATTCGCAGCATAACCCACGACTGCGAATCGGAGCCGGTCATTCCATTGTGACTATCATGAAGGCGGGGTATCTGAAAATAAATTTATCGTGGACGCTATTGTTCGATGGTCTACGTATACGCACGCAAAAAAAAGGCTGAGATGTGAAAGGAGATAAACATCTACATGGAACGCGAATCGTTTTCCTGCTTTAGGGCGTCGATCAGGTCGGCGATGGGACGGGCGCCGAGATCGCCTTTGCTGCGATGGCGGACGCTGACAGTACCGGCTTCGGCTTCTTTAGGGCCGACGACCAGCATGTAGGGAATTTTCTGAAGCTGAGCATCGCGGATTTTCGCGGGGAGTTTTTCGTTGCGATCGTCGAGGTGCACGCGGATGCCGTGACTTTTCAGGGTTTCGAAAAGGTGCTTCGCGTAATCGGCCACTTTTTCACTGACAGGGCAGATTTCCACCTGTGTGGGCGCCAGCCAGAGGGGAAAAGCTCCGGCGTAGTGTTCGATCAAAATGCCGAAGAAGCGTTCGACGGAGCCGAGCAACGCGCGGTGAACCATCAAAGGCTGGTGGCGGGCTCCGTCTGCGCCGACGAATTCCAGGCCGAAGCGCGCGGGAAGGTTGAAATCGAATTGCACGGTGGTGAGTTGCCAGGGCCGGCCGATGGCGTCAACAAGCTTGACGTCAATTTTGGGGCCGTAGAAGGCGGCTTCCCCTTCCATCTTTTTGTAGGGAATTTTCAGGCGAGACATGGTGCTGGCCAGGGCGGCAGTGGCGCGGTGCCAGTCTTCGGGCTTGCCGGCATAGTTTTCCGGATGCTTGGCGTCCCAGTCGGAAAGCTCGACCTCGAAATTCTCGAAACCGAAGTTTTTCATGACGGCGAAGGCGAAGTCGATGCACGCTTCCACTTCGGCTTCGATCTGATCCGGAGTACAGAAGATGTGCGCGTCGTCCTGTGTGAAGCCACGTACGCGAAGAAGTCCGTGAAGCACACCGCTGCGCTCGTAGCGATAAACCGTGCCAAGTTCTGCAAGACGGACGGGGAGGTCGCGATAGCTGCGCAGCTTGGATTTGTAGATCAGGATATGCCCCGGGCAATTCATGGGCTTTAGCTGGTAATCGGCTTTCTCGACTTCCACCGCGCCAAACATATTTTCCTTGTAGAAATTGGCGTGGCCGGAAGTCTTCCAAAGGTCGAAGCGCATGATGTGCGGAGTAAAGACCAGATCGTAACCGCGCTTTAGCAGTTCTTCGCGCAGCCAATTTTCGATCAGGGTACGAATCAAGCCGCCTTTGGGATGCCAGAAGATCAGGCCGGGGCCGGCGTCTTCCTGGATGCTGAAAAGTTCGAGTTCGGTGCCGAGTTTGCGATGGTCGCGGCGCTTTGCTTCTTCCAGGCGATGGAGATATTGGTCGAGATCCTTCTGGTTGAAAAATGCGGCGGCGTAAATGCGCTGAAGTTGCGCGTTTCCTTCCTGGCCTTTCCAATAGGCGCCGGCAACGCTCATGAGCTTGAACGCCTGGATGCGCTTGGTCGAAGGGATATGCGGGCCGCGGCAAAAATCGATGAATTTCCCAGTGGTGTAGAAGGAGACCATGGGCTCATCAGCTTTCTCTTCGACCAGCTCGCATTTGAAGATTTGGTTGGAGTCCTTGTACAGCTTCAGGGCTTCGTCTTTTGGCAGGAGCTTGCGCTCGTTGGGAAGATCCTTGGCGGCGAGCTCGTGCATTTTCTTTTCGATTTTTTCCAGATCTTCGGGGGTAAATGGTTCGTCGCGCAGGAATTCGTAGAAAAAGCCATTTTCGACAGGTGGGCCGATGCCCAGTTTCACGTTCGGGTAAAGCTCCATGACAGCGGCGGCCAGAAGATGCGCAGCGGAATGGCGAAAGACGTACAGGGCGTCTGGATCTTTTTCTGTGAGGATCTGAAGGGAGACGTCCTGGTCGAGCGGGCGGCGAAGATCGAAAAGCAGGCTGCCATCTTCGGCGGGATCGACGGAATTGGAAAAGATGCCGGACTTTTCCTTGGTTCCGTTGCCGTTGCTGGCGCGTACCTTGGCGACCAGGGCGGCGTCGGCCAGGCGGGGAGAAATGGACTTGGCTATCTCAAGGGGAGTGGTCCCCTTTGGGAGGTCCTTTACGCTGCCATCGGGAAGAGTTACGTGAATCTGATCCATGGTCTGGAGTCCTGACGTGTAGTTAATTCACTAGAGTATAGGCGGGTGGGGAGATGGTCAAGGCGAGCAGGGTCTAAGCAAGGTCACGTCCGATGGCGAAGTGATTGTCTAACGTTATGAGCTGAGCTCTCAGGTGATTTGCTGTCGATGATCGTATATCGATCTGCAATTAGTATGTCAACATGTACCTCGATCGACTCTCTGCGCGATAGGCGGCACCTGCGTTTTTAGGGCTGAGTGACGATACAATTTCTTTTTCGTGAAAAGACGGAATCACTGAGCGAGGGCAATGGATGAAAAGCTTCTTCAAAAGCGTTGCGGTCTTGTTGATTTTGACGTTCCCTGCAGGGTCGTTAGCGCAAACACCACAGAAGGTGAACGGGCCGGACGACAGGTACAAGGCGGACATTTTAGTAGTCGTGGCGCACCCGGATGATGAAGCGTTCTTCACACCCTATTTGGCGCGGGCCATTTATGACCTGCACAAGCGCGTGGCGGTGATTTTCAGCACGCACGGGGGCAGCGGAGTGAACCGGTATACGCGGGAGCGCGGACCGGCAATGGCGAATGAGCGGGAGATCGAAGCGCGCGATGCGTGCGCCAAACTGCACATTTCAAATGTGTGGTTTCTGGACGGGAAGGACACGCCGTCGCAGAACGTGTTCGATTCGTTCTCGAACTGGGGCCATGGGGAAAATCTGGAAAGACTTGTCGGTTTGATTCGACTGACGCGGCCGGAAGTGATTTTCACGCATTTTCCCGGGGTATTCATCGGGGAAAACCATGGGGACCATCAGGCTACAGGTGTGTTGGTCATCGAGGCCTTCGATTTTGCCGGCGATCCGCTGATTTTTCCTTCGCAACTGGCCGGACCCACCAGTCACTACGAGTCTTACCTGTCCAACCTGCAACCGTGGCAGGCCAAGAAGATTTATTTCGGCAGCGACGCCAATGACAACAAGCAATTTGACGGCACCGGCCCAAGCTATTCGATCCGGGAAATTTCGCCCTCTCAGAAGAAGCCGTACTGGCGGCTGGCCATCGATTCCGCGATGGCGCATCGTACGCAGTTTCCAGAAGATATCGCACGGCTCTCGAAGATGAGCGACGCCGAACTGGAAAAGGTGATGAGCGACCCGAATTCCGCCTGGTGGTCGGAGCCGTTAACGTTGATTTTCGGGAAGTCCGTGGTACGTGGGAAACCAAGCGACGACGTCTTTGCAAACGTCGATCAACAACCTCTGAAGGAAGCGCTGTTCCATAGCGGCGGGCTTACAGGAGAGCAGAGCGGAAGCCAGCCACCGCGAATCGAACTGGGCGGTCCGTGGAAGTTTTATGCAGAATTTTGTCCGGCGCACAATCTGGTTCATCTGCCGTTCGCAAAAGCTCCTGAAATTGGCGTGAAAGCTGGAACGACGCTGGTTATTCCTGTGGCTGTACTTCATGACCCAGGAAAGACCTTGGCGCTAAATCTGAACGTGAAACTACCGGAGGGATGGAAATTGTCGCATGGAGGAGGACAATTCGAGTTGCCAGCGGAAGCATCCACAGCGCTTGAAATTCTGATTGATACGCCGGTTTTGTCCGGGGATGAGTTGAAGAAAGCGACGCCACAAGACGTGGCCGTCCATGCAGAGGCAGAGGGAAAACCGGCTGGCGATGTGAACCTGCGCGTGCTTTTGAAAGCCAACGCGCTGCCGGAATAAACCCAGCTCTATTTTTTCGCCCGCGCTGCTTCCAGTTGCTCCCATACTGCATCGGGCAGCATCGCCAGATCATTAAACTCACCGGCGCCGCGCAGCCATTGGCCGCCGTCGATCACCACACATTCACCGTTGATGTATTCCGCCATATCGCTGAGGAGAAACGCGGCGAGGTTGGTCAACTCCGCATGCTTACCGAAGCGCTTCATGGGGTGCTTGTTGATGGCATGCTCTTCGAACTGCTTTGAGGGCATCAGGCGGGACCACGCGCCTTCGGTCGGAAACGGGCCAGGCGCGATGGCGTTCACGCGGATATGATATTTGGCCCACTCTACGGCGAGCGAAGTGGTCATCGCCAAGACGCCGGCCTTGGCGCACGCCGAAGGCACAACGTACCCCGAGCCCGAATTCGCGGAGGCATAGGTGGTGGTGATATTCAGGATATTGCCGGCGAGTTTTTTTCGGATGCGGCGTTTGGCGAAGGCCTGAGTGCAATGAAACGTGCCGTTCAGCACAATTCCCACGACGGAGTTAAACGCATTCGGGGATAGCGTTTCGGTGCGCGCCATGAAATTTCCCGCCGCGTTGTTGACCAGCGAATCGATTTCGCCGAACTGCTCTTCCGCGGCCGCGAATGCAGCTTCAACGAGTGCGTAATCCCGCACGTCACAGGTGGAAAACGCGGCAGCGCCGCCGAGACGGTGAATTTCCGCGCAAGTTTCTTTCAGCGGCTCTTCTCGGCGGCCGATGAGGAACAAGCGCGCACCGAGTTTGGAGAATGCGATGGCCATGGAACGGCCGAGGCCACTGCCGCCTCCGCTAAGAAATATCGCGCGGCCCTTCAACAGATCGGATGAAAACATCGGACCTCCTTTGGTAAGAGGGGAAGCCGCATTGTAACAGGGGAGAATCGACCGGGCGTGGCGGACGACCGAGCGCTACGCGGGCCGGGCAAGCAGAAAACACTAGGGCGGGGTGGGGACCTGGACCCACCCCGCCCTGTGCGGCAGCGGCGAACCGCCTACCGCAATCACGTTGTGGACGAGATGTTCGCTGGCTGCCTGCATTGCAGCCTTATTGTTCAGGCGAGAAACCGAAGACACGCGCCTTACGGTAGCGCGGCGAGAAGCGTCTCCACAGCGTGAATCAAATCCTTCCAGGCCATTTCGACGGCCTGTTGTGTACGGTCAATTTCTGCGTCTTCGGCATCTTCAAGGGCCTGGATAGCGCGTTTAAACTGGGTGAAAGAAGTGCGGACGTATTCCAGTTCCCAGTAGTGCTCCAGCTTGACGTTCACCTTTTGCCGCGCGAAACGAGTCTTCAACAGAGCAACGCGAGCGGCCACATCCTCAACCTCGCCGACGGCGCGCTCCAGATACGCTTCCTTCAGTTGCATGTTCTTGCCTCCACAAGCGACAACGCCTTCAGATCAGACGGCGGTTGGGCGGATGAATCAACGATTGAGGGAAGGCAGGTGTCGCGCCAAAGTAGGGGATTTGTAAGTAATGGGAAACAGGTGAGATAAAGCGTTGATAAGCGGCCGTGAGCAGGCGTGCATGAGTGGGAAGACGCAGGTCCGGCAGGGGAGCGTGATGAAAATCGCGCAGTTGTGGTTGACGGACGGATCGAAAAAGGGCGAGAAGAGGACTCGCGAAGCCGATCAGTTGGCAGGGCTCAGAGTCGCCGGGATGGGACGGCCCATAGCCTTGGCATACTCCGAGTCGTAGACCTCGTTGCCGGGAAACTCTTCGGTCAGTTCCTTGAGGTTTTTTTGCGCCAGGGCTTCGTTCTTTTCGCGGCGGGCGGAGAGGGCCAGAAGAATCTGGGCAAAGGGCTTGAGATAGTGGCCATTGTCGGCGGTTTTCTGAACCTCAGACATGCCCAACTCCTTGTCTCCGTGGATACCGCCGAACCAAAGCACAAAACGGGCGGAGGAGGAGAGTGATCCGATCACGTAATAGGCGACACCGGGGGCGACATAAGCGTCGTAGGCTTCAGGGTGATCGCGAAGAAGCAACTCTGCGTTGGCGTTGGCTTCCTTCAGGTGCTTGAGCGCGTCGTAATGCTTCCTCAGGAGCATGCTGTCGGCATCTGATTGCATGCCGGAGCAAAGCGTTAGCGCGTAGAGTGCTTCGGGATCGCGCGGATGACCCTTCAGAAGCTGCGTGGACAAAGTGCGCGCATGGCCACAAGACTCCTGAAATTTCTTGATGCGATCGGGATTTGGCGTGCCAGTGATGCCGCCGAGAAAGCGCTTGTCGTCCAGGAAATAATCGCTGGTCAAGACGTGCTGAAGAAAAAACTCTTCAAACAAGTAGGTGGCGGCAAGGGAGACCTGCCCGAATGGCTCCGTGGGGTTCTGGTCGGCCCAGTTCTGGAAAACCTGACGAGCTTCCCCGAACTTCTGCTGATAGAGGAGGCGGTAGCCCTGTTCGAGTTCGGGAGTGGATGAAAAGGCCGGGCCCTTCGGTTCGTCAGCGGCTACACATTGCAGGCAGAAACCGAGACCCAGCAGAGTCGCCAATAGCGCGTGAGAAAGGAAACGCATCGTCCACCTGCCCTTAGAATAGTCCGGGAAGAAACCGCGGCTTCCCGTACATGGCCTCCCGGTAGTGCGCGTCGGAAAAAAGGACGCGCTCCTCGGTGTTGATTCGGCGGGACAAAACGAGAATGTGGGCGGCCGAACCTACGGCTGCGGTAATCCACGCACAATGAATCAGCGGGAGCACCGCCATTTCAACAAAAACAGCTGCGTAATTCGGGTGGCGGACGTAACGGAAGGGTCCGGAGGTGATCACTCCCATACCGGTGGAGTTCATCACTTCGACATTCCAATGCTCGCCAAGCGTGCGAATTACCCACCAGCGCACGACATTGGCGGCAAGAAAGATCGCGAAGCAAACGGCGGCGAGAACGGGATAAAAGGGCCGATGGAGAAAAACCACCTCGAGCGCGGCGCCGAGCAGTACGCTTGTATGAAGAAGAACCATGGGGCGAAAAACGGGGTCGACTACCTTCGAAGCCCCATGGGCCACCATTTCGCGCTGGTGACGGCGGGAAATCTGGAGTTCGCAAATGCGTAGAAACGCTACGACGAGCAGGAGGCCGAGATAGGCTTTGACGCTTAATTCCATTGCAGCAACAAGAACTCCGCGCTGAAGCCCGGGCCGAAAGCGGCGGCCATGGCGTGCTCGCCCGACTTAAGAGGGCGCTTTTCGAGCCACTCCTGAAGAATAAAGAGAATAGTCGCGCTCGAAAGGTTGCCGACGTTGGCGAGAATATCCCAGGAAGGCTGGGTATCGCACTTGCAAAGACCCAATTGCTCCTCGACATTTCCGAGAAGGCGCGCGCCGCCCGGATGAAGAATCCAGCCCTTAATGTCTTTGCGCTCTTTGCCGTTGCGCTCAAGGAATCCCTGTACAAGCCCCTTGATTTCCGCGCCGATCATCTCCGGAACGTCTTTGGCCAGCAGGATGTGGAAGCCGGAATCGCGAAGGTCGAAGCCCATGGCGCCGAGGGAATCCGGGAAGGTGTAAGTTTCCGTGACGAGCACGCGCGGGCCGGGTCTTTCTTTTCCAGTGACGACTACGGCGGCGGCTCCGTCTCCAAACAGAATGGAGGAGATCAGATTGGCCTGCGAAATATCTTTCCGCTGGAAGGTGAGCGAGGGCAGCTCCACGGCGATGATCAGCACGTTCGCCTGGGGATACGACTTGATGTAGTCCGCGGCACGAGAGATGGCCATGGCGCCAGCGGCGCAACCAAGTTCGGTGAACGGCATGCGCCGAATATCGGAGCGAAATCCCATCAGCTTGATGAGGTGCGCGTCAAGGGAAGGAATCATGAAGCCAGTACAGGAAACAGTGATGATCAGATCGATTTCGTCTGGCCGGAGACCAGCCTTCTCCAGGCACTTTTCGGCGGCTTCCCGGCCCAGCTTTATCGCGTGTTCAATGTATTCGTTGTTGGTTTTGCTGAGGGCACGCGGTTCAATCGTATAGTCGATCGGGAAAATAGCGTGGCGCTGGTGCACCTGGGCGTTGTCCACGATGGCCATCATAGCTTCCACGCGCCGGTCTGGGATCTCAAAGACCCGTCCCATGTAATATTTAACGTCATCGCGCGTGATAAGGTATGGGGGCAGAGCAGTGGCAGACGCAGAGATCGTGGCAACTGCGGAATGCCCATTCGAAGAGACCTGATTCGGCAAGTTCACATTCACCGTCCCCCACTCGGTATTGTTAACTTCTAAAATTGGTTCGACAGCCGAGAGTGAATTGCAACCCAGTAAGATAGAACCATTTAGTGGCTAACTCTACATCAAATCAAGCCACAGGGGAAATGGCAAGGATCACCCTGAAGCTAAACTTTAATCATACGCTGAATGAACAAGGAGGGAAAATGGCCGCCAAGAGTAGGCCTGCGCTCGACCGGATTCTTTGTATCGGATTGTTGGCGTGGGGTTTGATCCTGTCGACGGCGGTTGGGCAGGATCGCCCCGCGCCATTGTTGGTGATGATTTCCGTAGACGGAATGCGGCCCGATTACGTGACGCTAGCGGCGGCTCACGGGGCAAAGCTGCCGAACCTTACGAGGTTCATGAAGGACGGGTCTTACGGGGAGGGAGTGATCGGCGTGGTGCCGACCCTGACTTATCCGAGCCATACCACACTGGTCACAGGAGTGTGGCCGGCCAAACACGGGATCTGGGCGAACACGACATTTGACCCGCTGCAGAAAAACTACCAGGGCTGGTATTGGTATGCCGAAGATATTCGTGTGCCCACGCTTTGGGACGCGGCGGCGAAAGCAGGCAGAACTACGGCAAGCATACAGTGGCCAGTGACGGTCGGCGCAAACATCACCTGGAACATCCCGGAGATTTGGCGCGCGGGTACGCCCGACGATGCAAAGCTGGTTCGCGCACTGTCCACGAAGGGATTGCTCGAGGAAGCCAGGGCGGAGGTCGGGCCGTACCGAGGCGGCATTGACGCTACGCCGGAGGCCGACGAAGTGCGCGGGAAATATGCCGCCTGGATTCTGGAAAAGAAGCATCCCGGTTTGTTGACGCTGCATTTGATTGCACTGGACCACATCGAGCATGAGACCGGGGCGTTCAGCGCGGAGTCGGTTGCGACTATGGAACGGCTGGATGCGGTGATTGGCAAGGTGTGGGAAGCGGCGGAGCGAGTCGCACCGGGGCGCGCCATTGTGGCGGTCGTGTCTGACCACGGATTTGCAAACTACGACCAGCAACTGAATTTGTTTCCGGCGTTTCGCGAGGCGGGATTCATTACGACGAATGAAAAGGGCGGCATTACGGATTGGGTGGCTATGCCGTGGGAAACGGGCGGGTCGGCGGCGATTGTGCTGAAGAATCCGCAAGACCAGGTAATGGTGGCACGAGTACGAGACTTGCTTGCGAAATTGGCCGCGGATTCTGGGAACGGGATTGATCGCGTGCTCGATGCCGAGGAACTACACAAACGGGGTGGCTATCCGAACGCGTCGTTTTTTGTGAGTTTGAAACCGGGATGGAGGACGGGTGCGACGTTGACGGGGCCCGTCTTGGCAAAGGTGAAGCCGGGGGGCACGCATGGAGAATTGCCGGACCTGCCGGATTTGCACGCATCGTTTTTCGTGTTTGGGCCGGGAGTGCCTGCGGGAAAAGATTTGGGACTGATGGATATGCGTGACGTGGCGCCGACGCTAGCGAAGCAAGCGGGACTGGCATTGCCGTCGGCGGAGGGCAAGGCCTTGCTGAATTGAGGGCAGGCTAGGTTCCTGTGCGGCTCATGCCTTGGTCATTTTCATTGTCATGATGCC
Organism: Candidatus Acidiferrales bacterium; assembly: GCA_963790355.1. Classification (GTDB taxonomy): domain Bacteria; phylum Acidobacteriota; class Terriglobia; order Acidiferrales; family UBA7541; genus Acidiferrum. Next base: position 697,393 of record CAWBOF010000004.1, on the reverse strand, counting down.
GTGCGCCTGCGTAGGACCAGAAGCCACGGTTTAGGCCCCGACCCACACAAATATTTAGCCGGCGGCTTCCTGGCTGGCGCGGATTTCCTGCCAGCGGCGCGGGCGCTTATTGTATTGCAAAACTTTTTTGCGCAGGCGGATGGATTTGGGCGTGATTTCGACCAGTTCATCGTCGGCAATAAATTCGATGGCTTGTTCCAGGCTGAGTTGGCGATGCGGAATCAAGCGAATGGCTTCGTCAGCGGAGGAAGAGCGCATGTTGGTGAGCTTCTTCTCCTTGGTGACGTTCACTTCCATGTCCTGCTCGCGGGAATTTTCGCCGACGACCATGCCTTCGTACACTTCGATCGTAGGGCCAATGAAAAGTTCGCCGCGCTCCTGCAAGCCCCACAGTGCATAAGCCGTGGTGACACCGGGGCGATCGGCGACCAGCGCGCCCGTGGGCCGAAGAGCCATTTCACCGCCATATTCCATCCAGCCATCGAAAATGGAGTGAATGAGAGCGGTGCCGCGGGTATCGGTGAGCAACTGGCTGCGCAGGCCGATCAGACCGCGCGAGGGAATTTTGAAATCGAGGCGCACGCGGCCGGAACCGTGATTGCTCATTTTCAGCATTTCCCCGCGGCGGCCGCCGATCGTTTCCATAATGATGCCGATAAAGTTTTCCGGGATGTCGATGACCAGGCGCTCGACTGGCTCCAGTTTCTTTCCGTTTTCGTTGCGCACAACGATTTCGGGCTTGCCGACCATGAGCTCGAAACCTTCGCGACGCATAGTTTCAATGAGAATGGCGAGTTGCAATTCGCCGCGGCCGAGCACGCGGAACGATTCAGGAGTTTCCGTATCTTCGACGCGGATGGACACGTTGGTGAGCAGTTCCTTGGCGAGACGATCGCGGAGGTCTCGGGAGGTGAGGTAATTTCCTTCGCGGCCGCAAAGCGGGCCGGAGTTGACCGAGAAAATCATGGCCAGCGTGGGCTCATCGATGGTGAGCGGCTCGAGAGGCTCAGGATTTTCGAGCGAAGTGATGCTTTCGCCGATCTGGATTCCTTCGACGCCAGCGATGGCCACGATGTCTCCGGCTACAACGCTGTCGGCCTCATCGCGTTCAAGACCGCGGAAGGTGTAAAGCTTGGTGATTTTCGTGGAGATAAGCTTTCCGTCCAGCTTGCTGATGCCTACTTCCTCACCGCGATTCAGAGTGCCATTGAACACCCTACAGATGGCGAGACGGCCGAGAAAATCGGAGTAGTCGAGATTGGTGACCTGAAGTTGCAGCACACCCGTGGGATCGCCCGTGGGACGCGGGATCTTGTTTACGATGGCTTCGAACAGAGGCAGCAGATCCTTGGAGTCGTCGCCCGCTTTGCGATGGGCCACGCCGGCGCGAGCGTTCGTGTAGACGATGGGGAAATCGAGTTGATCCTCCGTGGCGTCGAGGTCGATGAAAAGATCGTAGATTTCGTTCAGAACCTCTTCGGCGCGCGCGTCGGGGCGGTCGATTTTGTTGAGAACGACGACCGGGGGAAGTTTCGCGGCGAGGGCCTTCTGAAGCACGTAGCGAGTCTGGGGAAGCGGTCCTTCGCTGGCGTCAACGAGGAGCACGACGCCGTCGACCATGCGGAGGGCGCGTTCGACTTCACCGCCGAAATCGCTGTGGCCGGGGGTGTCCACGATATTGATTTTGGTGTCGTGGAAGAACAGGGCGGTATTCTTGGCGAGGATGGTGATGCCGCGCTCGCGCTCCAGATCGTTGGAGTCCATGACGCGCTCGACGACCGCCTGGTTGGCGCGAAAAATGCCGCTCTGACGGAGCATGGTATCGACCAGGGTAGTTTTGCCATGGTCAACGTGAGCGATGATGGCGATGTTGCGAATATCTTGGGTCATGTGTGTAAAGCGTCTTTAGACAAAAATAGCTGCTGAGACAGCCAGCAGCCCGGACGAATCCCTTTCTTCATCGGTTACAGGTGCGGTCTATACACACCCATTTTAGCAGAGCCAGAGCGGGCGGGGAAGCGCGCGGTTCTGGGAAGTGTCGTCTCAAACGCGGTTGCGCTAGGACTCGCTGGCTCTAAGCCAGGGTAGCTGGCATGGTATGCTCACGAGGATTTTGTGCGCGTGTCAAAAAATGAGTGAGGACAATGTGAAGGACCGAATTGCGGCGTTGCAAAGGAAGATGTGGGTAGTGATGTCCCTGATGACGCTGTCGGCGTTGGCGGCCGGCGCACAGGATCAGAAGCCAGCGCGGCCTGATTTGCCGAAGCTTTTCGAGAAGAGAGAAGTAATGATTAAAATGCGCGACGGCGTGAAACTGCAGACGGAGATTTACACGCCGCGCGACGCGCAGGAACCGCTGCCGATGCTGATGGAACGCTCGCCCTACGGTATTTCCGGCGGACCGCAAGGTTACAGCAGTCATCTTTACTCGGCGCAGGACCTGTATGCGGACCGATACATATTTGTGTACCAGGACATTCGCGGCCGATATGGATCCGAGGGCAAATTTGAGATGAACCGGCCGCTGCACGATCCGAAAGACGCGAACGGCGTAGATGAAAGCACGGACACGTACGACACCATCGATTGGCTGGTGAAAAACGTGGCGAAGAGTAACGGGCGCGTGGGCGTGTGGGGGATTTCGTACGGGGGTTTTCTTGCCGCCATGGCCATGGTGAATCCACATCCCGCGCTCAAAGCGGTTTCCGAACAGGCGTGCATGGGCGACGCCTGGATGGGAGATGACTTTTTTCATAATGGAGCGTTTCGCCTGAGTTATGGCTTCGAATACGCCGCGCTGATGGAAACGTCGAACGAAAATTACAGTTTTGAGTTCAACGTGTTCGATCTGTACGACTGGTTTTTGCGGCTAGGCGTGCTGTCCAACGCAAACAAACTGTATTTTCACGGAAAGATTCCGACGTGGGACAATTTCGTGAATCATCCTGCATACGACAGTTTCTGGCAGGTTCACGCGGTGGAAAGCGCATTGAAGCAGGCGACGGTGCCCAACCTGAATGTGGCCGGCTGGTGGGATCAGGAAGATTTTTATGGGCCGATGCGCACTTACGAGAACCTGGAAAAGTCCGATTCGAAGCACCTGAACTACGTCGTCGTAGGCCCGTGGAATCACGGGGGCTGGGCGCACGGGTCCGGTGATTCGCTCGGCGAGATTCCGTTTGATTCGAATACCGCGCAATATTTCCGGCAAAAGGTGGAAGCGCCGTGGTTTGCCTACTGGCTGCATGACAAAGGATCGCTGCCTCTGAAAGAGGCGCTGCTGTTTCAGACCGGGAGCGACATATGGACGCGATTCGATTCCTGGCCGCCGAAAGAGGCGCAGAAGGAAAATTTATATTTTGGCGAAGACGGCAAGCTATCGTTTGACGCGCCGACGACAAAAAGCGCGGAGGCGTTCGACTCTTACGTAAGCGATCCGGCGCATCCGGTGCCTTATCGTCATCGGCCGGTGGACATGACGTATCCCAACGACCATCCGGGATCCTGGTACACGTGGCTGGTCGAGGACCAGCGGTTTGTGGACAACCGGCCGGATGTGCTGACTTGGCAGACCGACGAACTACAGGATGACGTCGCCATCGCCGGCGAGGTGACCGCGAAACTTTTTGCTTCGACCAGCGGAAGCGACAGCGACTGGGTGGTGAAACTGATCGATGTGTATCCGCAAAAGGTTGAGTCTGACTGGAAACTTTCGGGATATGAACTGATGATCGCCGACGAGATCTTCCGGGGCCGTTACCGGATGTCGTACCAAAAGCCCGAGCCGTTGGTGGCGGGGCAAATTACGCCATTCACGTTCAGCTTGCACACCGCCGATCACGTCTTCAAAAAGGGACACCGAATTATGGTGCAGGTGCAGAGCTCGTGGTTTCCGCTGTACGACCGCAACCCGCAAAAATTTGTGCCGAATATCTTTGCGGCGACCGCAGCGGACTATCAGAAAGCCACGCAACGCATCTATCGCTCGGCGGAGTATCCATCGAGTGTCGAAGTGTCGGTTGTGCCAGAAACCGACGGGCGCTAATCCACGAAGCAAGAACCAGACGGGGCTTGCCGGATTGCGCAAGCGAGACCAATCTTGACCTTTCCGTCATAGCACCGTAATAACGCCTTTCTACGCTGCGGATGAAGGAGGGTTATGTCCTTCCATCCGCGCGTCGCGCTGTTCTGCGAAACGTATCACGAGATCAATGGCGTGGCGTTGACCGCGCGGCAACTGGCGGCGTATGCGAAGCGGCACAATTTTCCGCTACTCGCGATTCATGGGGGCAAGCAGCCGGGCGTTTCGAAAGAAGGCAGCGTGCGACGGATTGAACTGAGGCGGTCCCGGTTGAGCGTTGGAATTGAACGAGACCTGGAGTTTGACTTTGCGTTCTGCCGGTACTGCCATCGAATACGCCGGGAATTACTCGAGTTCCGGCCCGACGTGATTCATATCACGAGTCCCGGAGAACTTGGGGAACTTGGCGCATATCTTTCCTGGCGGCTGAAAATTCCCTTGGTGGCTTCCTGGCACACGAATTTCCACCAATTTGCGGCGCGGCGTTTGCAGAAACTGATTGGGTTTCTGCCGGGGAGAATTGTGCGGCCAACGTTGGCGTGGTCGCAACGGCGCGGGCTGAGAATCCTGTTATGGTTTTACGGCTTTGCTGATGTGACGCTGGCACCCACCGCGCAGCAGGTTGCATGGCTAGCGAAGGAATTGGGAAAGCCATCGTTTCTAATGCCGCGAGGAGTGGATGCGGAGCAGTTCAATCCGAAACATAGAACTGTGGGGGACGGAATTCTTCGCTTAGGTTTTATTGGCAGAGTGACGCCGGAGAAAGGTGTCCGGCTGTTGCAGAAAATCGAGCGGGCATTGCTGGAAAGCGGATTGAAGGATTTCCGAATTATTGTGGTTGGCGATGGCAGTGAAGTGGCGTGGCTGAAACGGCGGCTGGCGAACGGAGAATTCATGGGCGTTTTACGCGGCGATGAACTGGCGCGCGCTTACGCAAACATGGATGTGTTCGTATTTCCATCGAGGACGGACACTTTTGGAAATGTGGTGCAGGAAGCGGCGGCTTCCGGCGTGGCGGCAGTGGTTACGAATGAAGGCGGGCCGCGCAATTTGTTGGTGCACGGGGAAACGGGTTACATCGCGGAGAAAGATGCGGAGTTTGTGGGGCGAGTCGTGGAATTGGCGCACAACCGGGAGCTATTGAAGAAATTGGGGAGCGCGGCCCGGGAAAGAATGGCGGGCATAACCTGGGATGGAGCGTTTGAGAAAACGTATGCGGCTTACCGGCATTGTTTGCCTGCGGAAAGGCAAAGCGAGTGCTTGGGAAAAAAAGTTAAAACGGCTACTCAGACGCGGGCCGGTCTGCAGAGATAGCGGCCGAGTGGTTGATCTGGCAGGGCGAAACTTCAAAATGCCTAATTGTTTATTTCGCGGCTGGGGGTTGCGCTTCGCCGGATTGAAAGAAGGACCACGGGCCGGCGTTCATATCCCGGAGGTAGGGCTGCTGCCAGGCGAATTCGGGATGAGCGGCTAGGAACGGTTTGGCCTGGAAATTTTCGCCGCAGGGATGTCCCATGCGGGCTACGAGGCGCATTTCTTTGGTCATAGCGGAGTCGGTTGCCTTTCCTTGTACCGCGCCACCGGGATAGTAGGGACCCCAGCCCCAGATGGAAATGCCGCGCGCGTTGTTGTCCACATGGCCACACAGCGTGCGCTCGTTCGCGTCGGTCTTTTTTTCGAACGAGTCGACGTGATCGCCAAGCATCTGCTGCGCGAGGGTGACATCGATTTTGCCCTTGTTCTCATTGAGCAGTTGGTCCCAGCGGGCGCGGCGGGCGTTGGGCGATGATTCGGGATTGTTGGAAGCAAATTGTGGCGCATCAAGCTTCAAGACTTTTGGATCGCGCGCCCAGTTGGAGCCGGAAAACACGCCATCCTTGGTGCGCCAGAGCTTGTAAGCCTTCAAACCAAGTTCAAGCTGGGCGACTTCTCCTGTTTTGCGATCGCCGAGCAGCCAGTCATTGGCATAGCCGCCATTGTTGCCGTCGAGCATGATGCGCGTGTAATCGTCAATGGAGCCGGCATACTGCAGAGCCTTTCGCGCGCGCATGAATTCCGGTTTGCCATTGGGATCCCAGCCTTCGAACTGGCTGATGGTGGTTTCCGTGACCATTAATCCGTCACTGTTGATCCCGAAATCGTCATCGCTGACGATGACCCCGGGAAAACCATCCATTAATATCCGGTAGCCATGTGTGGGCTGAATATCGAAGATGATGCGCCAGCGTTCTCCGTTCATGTAGCTGGTCCAGTTGTTGTGGGCGATGACGATTTGACCGTCTGTGGTCCAGCTTCCCGTAGCGACGAACGCGCTGCAGTTCCCCGGGCTTTTCAGGTTTGGTGCATTGGTCTTTTTTTCCTGCTTGTCGAGCCAGGGCACATAGTAATCCGGGACTTCTTCGAAGGAGTTGAGCGCTACGATGTCGTAAACGTCTAATTGCGAGCCGGAACGCGCGTTCAGTCCTTCAACGATGCCTTCCAGTTCCTGCTGATATTCAGGATCGAGCTTGGGCCAGAGTTTTTCGCGAGCAACTTCACGAAAAAAAGGCCAGTCGCGCTTGCTGGAATGCATCATGCCGACGGAAACCGCGGGAAACGCGTCTTCAAGTTCAGGAGCGAGCAAATAGCCATGCTGAAAACCGATGTTGAAGGGATCACCCTCAAGATGAACATAGACCCAGCCGCCGCGTTCGAAACGGTAAGCGCCCTTCAGACGCGGATCGCGCGATGCCGCGCGCTCGCGAACCGCCGCGATTGTCGCTTTCGTCTGGTCCTTCGCGTCTTCGGAATCGGTATAGGAACGCCTGCCGGCCCACAGCAGTCCCGCGCCGAGAATCACGATTGAAAAGGCAATCACTTTACGCACAACGTCAGACATGTCCAAGCGCTCCTTTAGCTTTCAGCTTGCTGTGGGAAGATGATGGGAGTCTATCGAGAATTGCGGGAAGCGACAACCGTGTCAAGTGCGGGACGCGCCCGTCGCCGTGCCCTGAGCGCCGTTGTTTGATACATTCACAAAATGCTGACGGCCATTACGCGAAAAGTAAGTTCCGCGCTAGCGAAGTGTGAACTGAGTTTCATCGAACGCAAACCGATAGATATGCAGAAGGCCCGCGCGCAACACCACGCCTACGAAGAACTGCTAAGCAAACTTGGCGCTCAGGTCATTTCCCTGCCGGAGGAATCGGAGTTACCGGATTCGATGTTTGTGGAAGACCCGGCGGTGGTGTTGGATGAAGTGGCGGTGATTTGTCCCTTGGGCACGGAATCGCGGAGAAAAGAAGCGGTAACGATCGCGGCGGCGCTGGAAAAATTCCGCAAGCTCGCTTATGTGAAGTTGCCAGGCACGTTGGAGGGCGGGGACGTTTTGCGAGCTGGAAGAAAAATGTTCGTGGGATTCACAGCGCGCTCCAATCCGGAAGGCATCCGGCAATTCTCCGTGATACTGGAACACTTTGGGTACGACGTGACAGCGGTGCCGGTAACCGGGTGTCTACATTTGAAATCCGCAGTGACCTATCTTGGGCGGAACACGCTGCTGGCCAATCGCGGTTGGTTCAATTGGAAAAGAATGGAAGGATTCGAATGGGTGGATCTTGAACCCAGCGAACCGCATGCCGGGAATGCCTTGGCGATTGGAGATTCCGTGATTTTCCCGGCGTCGTTCCCGAAGACCCGAGCGATCATGGAAGGCCGCGGGTTTGACGTATTACCCCTGGATATCAGCGAGTTACAGAAGGCGGAGTCCGGGTTGACATGTTCCGCCCTGGTATTCGAGGCGTAGAAATCAAGTCTTTCGCTTCATTTTCGCCGGCGGGCCTTCGCGCAAATTCTTCTAAAATTCGATTGGAAATTCGGCGAGCCATGATATTCTTTCCGCATGTTGGCTATTGCCACGAAGCGAATTTCCTCTCCGTCGACCAAGTCCTCCAAGTCGACTACGTCCACTATTATGCGCACTACAATCGCTTCGGGCGCGGGGAGAAACAGCTAGCCAGCTAGAAAAAGTTTCCAAACCCACCGCCGGAAGCGAACCTGGCGGTGGGTTTCTTAGTCTAAACTCCCTCCAGAGACGCTCCGGCAGAAAAGAACCAAGGAGCGATTGTCATGGCACAGGAACAGCAAGAAGCGAGTCACAACGCGGAGGGTGAGCTAGGCCCTCACGAGCGAGGCATGGGCCTGGAGCGTGTGTTTGCGCTCCCGGCCGAATATGCCTTACTCCAGAACGTCATTGCTTTTAAATTTGGCGGCAGCTCGTTGCTGGGAGCGGAGAGATTGCTCCATGCCGCACGCCTTGCGCAGGAAGAGTCGCGCACGCGTCCGGTCACGGCGGTGGTTTCGGCAATGAAGGGCGTGACCGACCGGCTGTTGCAGGTGGGCGAGTGGTTGGGCCAAGGCAAGAACCTGCAAGCGCGCAAGGAAGCGGAGTCCATTGCGGAGTTGCATCGAGTCACCCTCGCGGATTTGTACCTCGAACCTGTGGAACATGAGCGCGTGGACGGAGAGCTGGCGCTTTTGACCGACGATCTGCTGCACGATGTTCCGTTGAACGGCCACGTGGAAGCTGACGGGGCCTTGCTTGACCGGCTAGCGTCTTTCGGCGAACGATACGCCTCGCGGCTGTTTGCGGCGGCGCTTAGCAAGACGGGCGTGACGGCGGTGCCAGTGGCTTCTTCGGATTTTGTACTGACGTGCGACACTTTTCGTGACGCCAAGCCACATCTCGAACACACTCGGCGCCGCGGGCGCGAGATTCTGTTGCCACTGCTCGAAGCGGGAATCATTCCCGTGGTAACGGGATTCATCGGCGCTACGCAGGACGGGCGAATCACGACACTCGGACGCAACAGTTCGGATTTTTCCGGGGCGCTGATTGCGCATGTGGTCGACGCCGAGGAATTGGTGATCTGGACGGATGTGGATGGAATCTATACCGTGAATCCAAAAGAATCAGCCGAAGCCATGCTGCTGCACGAATTGAGCTACGACGAGGCTCACGCGCTTGCGGCGAGCGGAGCGAAAGTGTTGCACCCGCACGTGCTGCCGCTGGCGGCGCAAACGGAAATGACGGTTTGGGTCAGGAATACGTTTAAGCCAGAGGCCCGCGGTACGCGCATTGGCTCTCAACAAAACGGAGGATTGGCATGAGCGCTCGAGCAAATTCGAAGAGATGGCGCGCGGGCGTATTGGGCGCTACCGGAATGGTGGGGCAGCGGCTGGTGAAGCTGTTGTCGGACCATCCGTGGTTTGAGTTGAGCGCGGTTGCGGCTTCGGAGCGGTCCACGGGAAAAACGTACGCGGACGCAGCGCGGTGGCATCTGGAAGGACCGATACCAGAGCGCGCGCGTGGGCTGGTGGTGAAGGATCTTGAGCCAACGCTGGATTGCGATTTTGTTTTCTCGGCGCTGGATTCCTCGGTTGCCGGTGAAGCCGAAGAACGATTTGCGCGCGCGGGGTATCCGGTGGTGAGCAACTCCAAAAATCACCGCATGGATGCGGATGTGCCGCTGTTGATTCCAGAAGTGAACGCGGCGCACGTGAACTGCATTCCGGTGCAGCAAAAGAATCGTGGTTACGATTCCGGATTCATCGTCACCAATCCGAATTGTTCGACGGCGGGCCTGGTGCTGGTGCTCAAGCCGCTGGCCGATGCGTTTGGTTTGGAGAAATTGTTTGTGGTGACGCTGCAGGCGGTCTCCGGAGCCGGCTATCCCGGAGTGCCCGCTATGGATGCGCTGGGTAACGTGATTCCGTTCATCAGCGGTGAAGAAGAGAAAATGGAAACGGAGCCGCAGAAGTTGTTGGGGAAGTGGGACGGCAACCGATTCATCGATGCCGGCTTGGGAATCAGCGCGCATTGCAATCGCGTGCCGGTGGTCGACGGGCATCTGGAATGCGTGTCCGTGCGGCTGAAGAAAACGGCGACGATCGCGGAAGTGCGGGAAGCGTTGCGCAGCTTCGAAGTTTCCGAAGAGTTGGCATCGTTGCCGACGGCCGTGAAACATCCTGTCGTGGTGCACGATGGCGACGATCGCCCCCAGCCCCGAAAAGACGCGAACACCGGACACGGAATGGCGGCGGTCGTCGGGCGAGTGCGGGAATGCCCGCTGCTGGACGTGAAACTGACGTTGTTGTCGCACAACCTGGTGCGTGGTGCAGCGGGCGCTGCGCTGCTCAATGCGGAATTATTGGCGGCACGGGGATTCCTGAAAACGCAGCAGGCAGAACAAGCCGAAGTGGAACAGGCGACGCGCTGAAGCGCCGGGCACTTACGGCACAAATAAATAGCGTACCAGGTGGAAGAAGATCGGCGCGGCGAAGCAGAGCGAGTCAATGCGATCGAGAATGCCGCCGCGTCCTTCGACCACGACGCCGAAATCCTTAATGCCAATGTCGCGTTTGATGGCGCTCATCACCAGGCTGCCGTTAAAACCCAGAATGCAAATCAGCAGGGACATTCCGGCGGACTGCAGGGGCGTGAACGGCGTAGCCCACCAAAGCGCGGTGCCGAGCGCGGTGGCGCTCACGACGCCGCCGGCAAACCCTTCCCACGTTTTATTGGGACTGACGCGCCACGCAATTTTGTGTTTTCCGATTAGCTTGCCCCAGACGTACTGAAGAACATCGCTCATCTGATCGACGATCACGAGATAAAGAAGCATCCGCGCGTCGTGCCCTTCGAAGCCGGGAATTTTCAGCAAGAGCAGCGCCGGCGCGTGGCTCAGCGAGTACACACAAACCATAATGCCGAACTGAATCTTGGAGGCGCGCTCCAGGAAATGCTCCGTGTCTCCGGCAATGGCGATACTGGGAGGGATATAAATGCAGGCGAGCACGGGAATCATGATCGCGAACAAAACATACCACTGAATGCCGACGAGGTAATACTGCAGCGGCATGATGACGAAGAAGCTCCAGAACAAAGTGCGGTGATCGCCGCGGCGCGTGGGCACCAGGGTCATGTACTCCCGCATCGCCAGGAAAGAGATGATGCCGAACAGAATTAGCGAGCCGATGCGGCCACTCACCACGGCCACCGCGAAGATAGCGGCCATCTTCCACCACGCGCGAATGCGGGCATTGAAATTGTCGATGGTGGTGCGGCTGTCGTCGGCGCGGTGGCGAGCTTTCAGAATTCTGACGATCAAGGTGGAGACGAGCAGCAGGAACAGAACACCGCCGTATAACCAATCGAATTTTGTGTCGTGGAGAGCTTCAAACATCAGGCCGATCCAATCCGGCGCAGGCTGGCGACGGCCTCGCGCGCGCGCTCAAGAAACGCATCTTTGTCCTCATCGGGTTCCACCTGAAGAGGCTTGCCAAAGGTCAGCAAGCTGAGCATGGGCACGGGTAGAAATTCCCCTTTGGGCAAAATGCGGTTAAGGTTTTCCAGATGAGCCGGCACCAATTCCACATCCGGCCGCCGCAGCGCCAGATGATACATACCCGATCGAAAGGGGCCGACTTTTTCGCCGGTGCCGCGGGTGCCCTCAGGAAAAAGTATGAGGGAATTTTCCGTGCCGAGCGCCTCGGCCATTGCCTCGATCAGGTGGCGGCCGGCGAAATGCGGTTCGTCCGCACTCTTCGCTTTGTGGCTGGAAACACGTTCAAGGAATACCGCGTGGAAGACATTCTGTGCCAGGTAACGACGCAGCGGCGTTGCTTCCCAATAATCTTTTGCGGCGATGGGACGCGTCCTTGCGCGAATTTCCGAGGGCAAGGCCGACCACAGAACCACAAAATCGAGATGGCTGCTGTGATTGGCAAAATAAATGCGCTGGCGTTCGTCCGGCTGGCAACCAGCCCATTGCACCTGCACGCCACTGATCCCGCGAGCGACCGCGGCCAGAAGACTGGCGATGGGGTGAATATTATTGTTCATTAGGTGGTGGCCTTCATCTTACTCGCAAGTGCGGCTGAACCACCATGCGGCGGCCATCGCCAGGATAACGCGCGATTCCTGCGTTACCAGCAGACCCTGAACTGGAGTTCCTGACCTTCCGCATATTTTTGCAGCAAAGAAACCATGCGCTGACAGGAAGATTGCAAGCCCTCGGCGCCGCCGAAGGAAACCAGGATAGCGGCGATGTTGCGCGTGGATGGCGTGACCATCGTGCGTTCGGAATCGCTTGTCGGACTGCCGTGCGGGCCCTCGCCATCGGAAAAAACCGGCAAGCCCTCCAGGTTCAAATCATATTTGCCGATGCCCTTGTAGGTTTCGCCGCTGCGGCCCGGTCGAAAAACGATATCGCCGGTTACATGCGCGAGGTCGTATAGGCCGATCGGCAAACGGCTCTCTACCGAGATCAGGTTGATGATATCCACGACGGAATTGATTTGCGGGAAGCCTTTGCCGGAAAGGAGGCGGCGCAGCAATGCTTCCGCCGAGCCACGATAACGCGCGGGATCTTTTCCCAGAGCTTTGTAGCCGGCGCGCGTTGCCAGGATCTTCGAAGATTCCAACAAGGTGCGCGGTTCAGGAAGATGCAGAATTTCCGTTTCGCGCACTTTCATTTCTTCCAGCAGAGCCGCGGGGGAATCCCGTGGAACCACCCGGCCGGTCAGGAAGCCCAGCGAGATGCGCGGGCATTTCAGCTTCAAGCCGGGATCGATCGTAAGGGTCGCCATGCGCCTAAGAATAACCGACGGAAACCGGATTCGCACACCGGACTCTCAATTCACGGCACAAATTAGGAAGGAAAAAGGCGGATAGAGCGCTTTGTTCGGCGCGGTGTCAGGCCGGCAAAGGCTTTAGGCGAGCGGTGAAATGGCGGAGGAAGGGCGCGTGGTGCACCAGTTCGTAGCCGGGAATCTGGTGCCGACGGCGCCAAACGTCGAGAATTACTTCCACTACATATTCGATGTGGCTTTGCGTGTACACGCGACGGGGAATGGCCAGCCTGACCAGGTCCATGGAAGCATGTTCGCCAAACATGAGTGTGCCGATCTCTACGGAACGGATTCCGCCCTCGAGGTAGAGCTCCACGGCAAGCGCCACCCCAGGGAATTGCGCAACCGGAATGTGAGGCAGAAACGCGCGCGCATCAATGTAGATGGCGTGACCCCCAGGCGGCAGCACGATGGGAACGCCTTCGCTCGAAATGTGATTGCCCAGGAATGCTGTGGAAGCGATGCGATAGTGCAAGTAATCTTCTTCGAGCGCTTCGTTCAAACCGACGGCGATGGCGTCCAGGTCGCGGCCGGCCAGTCCGCCATAGGTCGGAAAACCTTCAGTGAGAATCAGCAGATCTTTTTCCTGTTGAGCGAGGATGTCGTCATTGGTGCAAAGAAAGCCGCCGATATTGGCGAGGCCATCTTTCTTGGCAGACATGGTGCAGCCGTCGGCGCAGGAAAACATTTCGCGGGCAATTTCTCGCGGAGTTCTGTCGGCGTAGCCCGGCTCACGCAATTTGATGAAGTAGGCATTTTCGGCGAAGCGGCAAGCGTCGATGTACAGCGGGATGCCGTGGCTTTTGCAGATTTGTTTCACATCGCGAATGTTTGCGAGCGACACAGGTTGGCCGCCGCCGGAATTATTGGTGACCGTGAGCATCACCAGCGGAATTTTTCCGGCGCCCTCGCGCTCGATCAACTCCGTCAAGCGAGCCGTGTCCATGTTTCCCTTGAATGGATGAAGAAGCGCCGGCTCCTTGGCTTCCGGTATCGGAATGTCCAAGGCCTGCGCGCCCACAAATTCGCAATTTGCGCGCGTGGTGTCAAAATGCGTGTTATTTGGAACGATGTCGCCTTTCTTGCACATCACGTTGAAGAGAATACGTTCAGCGGCGCGGCCTTGATGCGTCGGAATCACGTGGCGAAAGCCGAAAATAGATTGCACGGAATTGCGGAAACGCGTGAAGCTGGGCGAACCGGCGTAGGATTCGTCGCCGCGCATCATCGCGGCCCATTGTTCAGTGGACATGGCGGACGTGCCGGAGTCGGTGAGCAGGTCGATGAGGATGGCTTCGGAAGGCACAAGAAAGAGATTGTAGCCGGCGTCGTGAATCAGTTTCTGGCGATCGGCGAGGGTGGTGGCGCGGATGGGCTCAACGCTCTTGATGCGAAATGGCTCGATGATCGTGCGAATTGGCATGGCGTAAACAAGCTCCAGAAGCAACACTACCACACCGGCATCAAGCGTTTTAGGCCAAGCGACGCTGCTGTTTTTTTAATCGTCGCCGTGCGCGAGTTCGGGCGATTTTGCCGCTTCCTCGGAATCATCCGGCCTTTGGACCAACCCGTGTTTCACCAGTTCGCGATAATAGGCAGGCCGCGTGTGGCGGTAATGGTCGGCAGGAATTTTTCCATCGAGCCATGCGGTGTCCATCGGATAGACGGCAGGATCGAAGATCACAAGATAAAAGTGCCAGATCAAAATGGAAAACGTTGCCAGCAGCGCTTCATACCAGTGCACCGCGGTGGCCGCATCGGTAATCCACTTTGGAAAATGACGCAACGCGAAATTATTGAACCATAGCAGGAAACCCGAGAGGGCCATTACCATGGTGCCCCACATGAAGGCCCAATATTCCATTTTCTCCGCGTAGTTGAATTTCGCGAATTTGGGTTCTTGTTTCGTTAGCCCAAGGTTGTAGCGGAAGACGTCCAGCATGTCCGTGCCATCTTTTATGGTGGGCATCATGGACCACACAAAAGTGCGGTCCTTCTTCAACCCTAGATGAATGAAGTGAAATACCGTGGCGCAGATCATCACGACGGCAGCGGTGCGGTGCAATCCACCGCGCACACCCGCGTTTGCTTCCCACAACAACAACGGCTTTGCCCACCAACTATCGGGGAACTTGAGCGCGAAGCCGGTAACAACCAGCGTGGGGAAACTTGCCATGATGCCCCAGTGCGCGATGCGGAACCATAAATTCATGCGCAGCGCCACTTCATTGCTTTCCTGGCGCGGCTTGCGGCGCAGCAACTTGCTGAGCAGGTCCAGCAAATTGTGAAGCAGCATAAAGCCAAGCGTCACCGGGATAAGAATCAGGTACATCCAGCGAATCCAACGCACCACCGGATGATTTGGCCCGGAACCGGTTTGCACGTGAATCGCTCCGATGGCGTAACGAGCCTGATTGACACCCGTGTGGCATTGGCCGCAGGTTTTCGCCAGGTTCGCGGCATTCACCGTGGAGCGCGGGTCGGCGGACCTGAAAATGTTGTGAACGCCGTGGCAAGAAGCGCAATTGGCGGCGGTGAGCTTTCCGCCCTTCAACGCCAAGCCGTGATAACTGTCGGCATAGGACGGGACGCGGTCGGCGGGGATGTCGTAGAGTTGTGCCATGCGAGTGCTCGCGTGGCAGCGCCCGCAAGTTTCTGCGGAAACATTGGCGGCGTTTACCGGAGAGGCGGGATTTTTTGGATCAAGGATCAGGTGCTCGCCGTGGCAGTCCACACACGCTGGCGCATCCTTCACGCCAGCTGCCAGGGCTGCACCATGCACGCTTTGATTATAGGTTTTTGCGATTTCGCCGTGGCATTCGCCGCAGGTTTGCGAAACTCCCCAGTGATTGACGCGGGACCGTGCGTCTTTCGCGGGGTAAATGTCGTGATTTCCGTGGCAGCTGTTGCAATCCGCGGCTTTTTCGCTGCCCGCCGCAATCGCACGGCCGTGCACGCTTTGCTTGTACGATTCGACCGGATGCGCCACAGGAATCTGGTGGCGAGACAAAAATCCGGCGTCGCTGTGGCACTTCGCGCACGTATCGGCCAGGTTCTTGCGCGCAACAGCGGAGTTTGGTTCACTGGCAGCCTTCACTTCATGGATAGAGCCGTGGCACGACACGCACTTCGGCGCATCATGATCGCCCTTCGCCGCGGCCTGCCCATGGATGCTGGCCGCAAATCTTTTTGCCTCATCGGCGTGACATTCTTTGCACTTTGCGGGCGCAAGATTTTCCGCGGTGGTCAGTTCGTGCACGCTGCCATGGCAAGTGGCGCAAGCGGAATCGCCAAGGATCGAGTGAGCGCTCGTGACGAAATTTTTGCCTTCTTGCTCATGACAGGTGCTGCATTGCACTTTGGCGAGTTTGGCAGGATGCGGGAAATCCTTGATCGACGTATGACAATCCTGGCAGCCGAGAATTCCGTGCGCGCCGGCCGCGTGCTTCGCCGGACTGATGGAAATGTCTTTGCCGCTATCGGACTTCATGCCTGCTGTGCCATGGCACGCCAGGCATGGTTCATCCTGTTTCAGAGGATGCGTATTTTGCGGTTTTGCAGTAGCGCGAGTGGGAGCGAGCACCCACGCCAAGGCGATCAGCAAGGCGCAGCAAGTGAATGTGCGGCCCTGCCCACGCGCTCGTATGGAGCTCATAAGGCACTACCTCCGGGCCCGTGAGGACCCACGAATTTTGCATTACTGCAATCCCAGATCGGTGAGGATCTTGGGTTTTTCCTCCTGCACCGCCAGAAGATTGTGGCAAGCGGTGCAATCGTTGGTGATTGTCTGGCCGTCCGCGCTGGTGTGGGACCCATCATGGCAGCGGAAGCAGCCGGGAAAGTCGTTATGTCCGAGATTGTTAGGGTGGACGCCCCAGGTAACCTTCATATCCGGGAAAATATTGCGCAAATAAATGTCCGCGGTGGTGCTCGCGGCCTGTTCCACAAGCGCGCGCTTAGTGTTGTACACGTCGGGATAGCTTGTACGGTAGTAGGTGATGATGCCTTCCGTGATTTTTGATTGGGCCGTATCCCTGTCCGGATAGTCCACCTTCAGCAGTTCCACCGCTTTTTTCCGCACGTAAGGCAATTCAGGGCTGATCAAACCCCGTGACATCCGCAAATCCACGGCGTTCTCCGGCAATTCAAACGCGTGCGTCGGGCGATTGTGGCAATCGATGCAATCCATCGCGCGCCGCTCGCCCTTTTCCAGTTGCGCTTTGCTGACCTTGGTGTCGGTCGACACATACTCAACGGTCTTGCCCTTGTCGTCGGTATAGAAGACCACCGGGATGACCTGACGTTTCTCATCGGTCGAGATGTAATGGATGCGAGAGCCATCATCGAGATGCCGTCCATGAATGCCGACCGAGCCTTGCCACGTGCGCCCGCCAACTTTCAGCAACAGCACGGTCGTGAGCGGCGTGTTTTTTTCGTCCTCGGTGTAACTTGTTTTCACTAAGAACTTGTCTCCGGTGAATCGCGCGGGCCAGTGGCACTGTTCGCAGGTTTCCCTGGCAGGGCGCAGGTACTTCACCGGCGAAGGGATCGGGCGCGAGTAGGTTTTAAACGTGACCGCGAAGACCTGGCGCAATCCGGAGAGCTTGGACCTCACGAACCAGCCGGCTCCGGGACCGATATGGCATTCGACGCACTCCACGCGCGCGTGCGGCGAACCTTGATAGGCGCTGAACTCCGGAGCCATCACGGTGTGGCAAGTCTGGCCGCAGAACGTGGTCGTGTCCATGTAAGAAACGCCGCGATAGGAGGCAAATCCAAAAATCATCAAGTTGAGTACCGTTGCCAGAGCGACGAACATGAGTCCGTTGCGGACCGTGGCTGTCTTCAGGTCGATGGCTGGATAAATGGACGGTAACTCCCCCGCAGCCATTAATTTCCTGCGTCGAAGAAAAATTCCGATGGGCATGAGGATGAGCCCGAGGAGAAAGACGCCCGGAAGGAGCAGGAAAATGAGGATTCCGATGTACGGGTGCGGAGGACCGGGCAGAATAAAATCGTAAATCCAAAAGCCGATCAGGGTGACGGCGCTGCTGGTGGTCAACACAATGCCGGTAAGGCTCAGCGTGTTCTGGCTGAGGTAATAAATCAGCCTGGCCCAATCCTTAATGGTATTTTTCGAGTTCATGGCCCGAGTGTCCTCGCCTTCTCAAACGAATTGGCAGCACCCTGCAAAAACACGAGCCCCAGCGAAGGATAGCCGGGGCCCGCGAGGGAACAGCTTGGTTGTGTGCCTGGTTTCGCAGGCGCACCGGCGAACTTACTTTGCGAGCGTCCGAATGTAGGCAACGACATCCTTTACTTCGGCGTCGGTGATCTTCTTGTCGTATGCGGGCATTTTGTTCTTGCCCTTCACGATGATGTCCGTCCAAGTGGCGTTGGATTCCTTCTTCACTTCATCGGAACTGAAATCCCGCGCCTTGGTGGCTTTTCCGGCGGCGGTATCACCTTTGCCATCTGGTCCGTGGCAGGCGACGCACTTGGCCTTGTAGACCTTTTCGCCGTTCGCAACATCTTGCGCGCGCGTAACGGAAGCCGCCAGACAGAGCATTGCGCCGACTGCGATTGCTGAGAAAACCTTCTTCATCACTTCCTCCTTGTGTTTATTCTTTGCACGAAGCGCGTAGGAGCGTCCGCGCTTCGTGCCAGATGTCTGCGGAGACACCTTCCGCTGGTTACTTCTTCAGCGAGCGAATGTAGGACACCATGTCCTTCACCTGATCGGGCGTCATGCTCTTGTACGGCGGCATTTTGCCCTTTCCATTGGTGATGATGGCGCTCAGTTCGGCGTCACTCTGCTTTTGCACGTCGGCGGAAGAAAGGTCGCGCGTCTTCATCGCTTCCTTACCTTTGCCGTCGGCGCCATGACACATCGCGCATTTGGACTTAAAGGTTGCTTCCGCAGAGGCAACGTCCGCCTTTGCGGGGGAGCTGAACAGGCAAATGCCTGCCAGCAGCGCCCCGGCGAGCGTCATCGCACCCAGGTTCTTCATCGTGTTTTCCATATTGCTCTCCTCGATAGATTTCGACAGGCGTCCGTTTGGCGAGCTCCTGTCGCCTTCCGAAAAATTGTGTTTTGACGGTGTAATCCCTTAGCCGTGCACATACATAAGGTGGCATCGGCCGGGCGTGAACTACTATGAGAGCCCCGAGTCATGCCAAGGGGCGTCCCTTCATACATTTGGCGATTCGGTTCGGAGTGTACGAACTGTGTCATCCAACACCAGTGTCGAACCTTGAGCCTCTTGCGGGCGCAAAAGCATTCAAGTTCGGGCATGTTGAACGCGCCTGACAACCGGGAAAAGTGCCAACTAAACGTGCGCGCCGGAGTGCAAATTGTCAGGGTGATAACTCGAAAGGATACCTGATCCTCGCAGCAAACGAAGAAAGTGTCAATGAAATTGACACAAACCGATGAGAATTTCATCAACACAAACACGATCTATTTTGTCCGCATTAAGTTCATTTGATCCGCACGCGCGCTTCTTCACTATGTGCCAGTTGGACTTAGCACAATATCAGGCGAAAATACAACAAACACCTTAGCGCTTTCTTCTATCCTTTACGTTCTCGAGTGACCTATAATCGCGGTCGCATTACCCGCCCGCCGAAATGACCCATTGCCTGGGTCCCGGCACATTAAAGCCTCAAGGAGCGATTGTTATGAAAAAGTGTTCGAGTTCCGTGCTCGTGGCGCTCTTCCTGGCCTTTACGAGTTTCAGTGCGTTTGCCGACGATACAAAAGAAACCGATCGGGTTGAAAATGCAGGAAAAGTGATGACAGAAATCCTGAATGTGCCGGACGACATTCCTCAGGACGTTCTGAACAAGGCCTATTGCGTCGTGGTGCTGCCATCGGTGCTGAAGGCGGCCTTCATCGTCGGCGCCAGTTACGGTCGCGGGGTCATGACCTGCCGGACGGGTGCCAATTTTGAGGGTCCTTGGGGTGCGCCGACCATGATGGCGCTCGAAGGCGGAAGCTTCGGTTTGCAGATCGGCGGCGAAGCGACCGACTTTGTGCTGCTGTTGATGAGTGACCGGAGCGCGAAAGGCATATTGACGAGCAAGGTCAAGCTGGGAGGGGATGCTTCCGCTGCGGCCGGACCGGTGGGCCGCACTGCCTCCGCCGCCACGGACGCAACCATGCGAGCGGAAATTCTAAG
Organism: Candidatus Acidiferrales bacterium; assembly: GCA_963790355.1. Lineage (GTDB taxonomy): Bacteria > Acidobacteriota > Terriglobia > Acidiferrales > UBA7541 > Acidiferrum. The sequence continues at coordinate 677,461 of CAWBOF010000004.1, read as the reverse complement.
CTATTCGCGCGCGCGCGGCGCCTTTGCCGGGGTTTCTCTCGAAGGCTCCACGCTTCGGCCAGACAACGACGCCAACAAAAAGCTGTATGGGAAAGACGTCAACGCCGAGGCCATCGTGCTGAAGGGTGCAATGAAGCCCCCGCCAAGCGCGAGCGTTCTGCTGCACGTACTGGACAAGAGGTCGCCTCACCGCAAGCGCTAAAACGCGACGCGGTCAAATTGAAGAAACGGTCGGCGGCGGCTGAGCCGTCGCCGTCCATTCCTTTCTAGTTCCAGGAATGCGCTCTCAGGAAAATTTGTAACCCTGAGCAGCAAGTTCGGGCGCCATCGGCAGCGAACGGAGCGGAATTCCGGTAACGGCGAAGATGGCGTTGGCAATCGCAGGAGCAATTCCGAGAATGGGAGCCTCGCCTGCACCCACCGAGGGCTGGTCCTTGCGGTCGATTAAAAGCGCGTCCATGGGCGGCACGTCACGGAAGCGCGGCACGCGGTATTTCGAGAAAAGATGATTGACGATGCGCCCATCCTCAAATTCGATGGCCTCGAAAATGGCGCCGCCGATTCCCATGATATTGGCGCCAATCAGTTGATTGCGCACACCGTCCGGATTGACTACCGCACCACAATCGAAAGCCGTCAGTACGCGCTCCAGTTTAATCTCGCGGGTGTCCGGTTTCAGCGAGACTTCGGCGAACGTGGCCATATAGCCGAGCTTTTCAAAGCCGCCGCCTACACCAAATCCTTGATGGGCAGCGCGGGGTTTATCCCATGAAAATTGCTTGCCGCCTTGCTCGAACACCGCCCGCAGCCGTTCGTCTTTCAAATTCTTCAGGCGAAACTGCAAAGGATCCATTTTTAGCGACGCAGCAATTTCGTCCATGTGTACTTCACGCGCAAAGTGATTCGCGGTCGCCGCCAACGCCCGGTAGGAACCCTGGCGCAGCGGCGAATTTGCGGGATGAAACTGGATGCGCTGATTCGGGACGTCATAATAAGTGCGGATTCCCGCCGCGCCGGAATTGTAATTATGAAATTCCCATGCGGTGATCCTGCCCTCTGCGTCGACGGCGCTGGTCACGTCGATCACGCCCGCAGGGCGGAAGTAGGCCCAGGTGAACTCTTCCTGGCGCGTCCACACTAGCTTTACCGGGCGTTTCGCGGCGCGCGCCAGGCGGGCAGCCTCCAGTGCGGCATCTCCCGTGTGTTTTCCTCCGTAGCCCGATCCTGTGTCTGGCATCAGGACGCGCACCTTTTCTTCCGGCAGGTGAAACGCGGTGGCGAGTTCGCTGCGGACGCCAAAAGGCCGTTGCGTGCCGGTCCACACGGTGAGTTGGTCGCTGTTCCACAGCGCGACTGCGGCACGCGGCTCGAGCGGAGCGTGGGCAATGTAGGAGATATGGAAGGTGGAATTCAATTTGCGGCCGGAGGAAGCGAGGACCTTCTGGATCTCTCCCGTTTCGTACGCGGAATTGCGTTCTTCGCCGGGAGTTTGATTTTTCTTCAGGTACTCGAAAAGTTCTTTGCTGGAGGGCTGCGGCTCCGGCTTCCACTCGACTTTGATGGCGGCGGCAGCTTTTTCTGCATCGGCGGTGGTGGGAGCAGCGACCGCGAGGAAGTTGCCGTCGCAGACAACGGTTACGCCTGGCATTTGTTCCGCCGCGCGTGTATCCGCGGAAACGAGTGTCGCTCCAAACGAGGGCGGCCGCACGACTTTGCCATGGAGCATGTCCGGGAGTTTGTAATCGGAAGGGTAGCGATGCTTGCCGGTCACAAAATCACGCCCAGCAACTTTGGGAACGGATTGGCCAGCGATTTTCCATTGCGCCGCGGGGATGAGCGGGTCTTCAGCAGGAAGCAGTTGCGTGATCTGCTGACCCTTAACGAGATCGCCATAGCTGGCAGAGCGATTCTCCTTCGGGTCGAGAATTTTGCCGCTGGCGGCGGTCAAGTGGGAGGGATCCGTGTTCCACTGTTTCGCCGCGAGCGCGATCAGGGCGCCACGCGCGGCTGCCGAAACGCGGCGCAATTGCAAATTCATGACGGGAGTGGTGCGGCTGCCGAATGTGCCCATATCGAAGGGTACTAACTGCGTGTCTCCCATCACCAAGCGGATGGATTCGATAGGCACGCATAACTCTTCCGCCACGGCTTGCGACAAAGATGTGCGGATGTTCTGTCCTACTTCCACTTTACCGGTAAAGACGGTGATCTCGCCTTTTTCTCCGATGTGCAGCCACGCGTCGATTTCCTGGGGAAGATTGTCTTCGCTATTGCGGCCGGTCTTTCCCGATTCCTGCAACGCGGACGCCTTCGTGGCAGCGCAAACTATGAAAAATCCCGTGCCCAGAAATTTGAAAAAGCCACGGCGATCGCTTTCGAAAATGACGGACACGGGCGTGTGGAGCTCGTAGCGCTCCGGTTCGAGGCCTGCTGCCAGATCGGTTTTCGTGGTCATCGGACCTGCTCCGTCCCGGCGGCGCTGGCTTTTCGTATGGCGGCAACAATCCGCGGATAAGTTCCGCAGCGGCACATATTGCCCTGCATAAAGTGCTGAATCTCCGCGTCGGAAGGATTTTCGCGTGTGTTCAAGAGGCCCACGGCGGACATGATCATCCCAGAGGTGCAGTAGGCGCACTGCATCGCGCCTTCGTCAAGAAACGCCTGCTGAACTGGATGCAAGCGAGCGCCTTTTGCAAGACCTTCGACGGTCACGATCGATTTGCCGGAAACGGTGGAAACGGGAATGAGGCAGGAGCGAAAGGAACGGCCGTCGATCAACACCGTGCATGCGCCACATTGGCCTTCGCCACAGCCATATTTTGTGCCGGTTAAATCCAGTTGCTCGCGAAGGACCATGAGCAGGCTTGCATCGGGTTCGGCCTCCACGGAAACGTTCTGTCCATTGATTCGAAGAGCGTATTTCGTAGGCATAGTTTCTTCCCCTCTTAAAAGTCTACGCCTACCGGCTGGGCACGGGAACGAAGCGCAAATCGCACGGGAAAATCGCCTGGATTTAGCTAAAATCCTTTAGCGTCGTACAACTCCAGGCATTTTTTTGCTGTTTCCAACTCCGAGTAGCGGCTGCCTTCTTGTTCCATCAAATAATATTCGGCACCACCGACGCTTTCGGCTGCGGCGAAAATCGCCTTCCAATCGGCGATGCCTTCGCCAAACAAGACGGAATATCCTTTGTCCGGGCCTGGCGCCCAATCCTTGCAATGCAGGGAACGAATACGGCCTGGATTCGCGCGAATCCAGGCGACCGGATCGGAGCCCGCCTCCAGGCAGGTTCCCACGTCCAGTTGCAGCATTATGGAGGGCTTGGTGTTTTTCGCCAGAATTTCCATGGGCCGCACACCGTCCACCGGGGTGAATTCCAGTTGATGATTGTGGTAGCCGGCTTTCAAGCCCGACGCTTCGAGCTTTTCCGCGGCAAAATTCAGCGCGTCCGCAATTTCTTTCCAGCCATCCAATCCCGGTTTCGGCTGGGAACTGGCCATCACCACGTATTTGCTGCCCAAATTGAGATTCAGATCGATGGCATTCTGGATGTGCTCCTGGTTCATATAAGATGCGTCGTTATGCGTGGAGAAGCACCGGATCCGCAAATCATCCAGGAGCTTTTTCATCTCTTTTGCTTGCGCGTGAGTCCATTCGAAATACGGAGCGTAAAACTCCAGGCCTTGATAACCCATTGCGGCGATGGCTCGAACGGTTCCCTGCGGATCTTTCTTTAATTCGTCGCGAACGGAATACATTTCAATGCCCATGGGAATCTTTGCAGTGGCTGCGCGCCACGCCCAGGGCATCACCGCGGAAAACGCAAGAAAGCTTCTTCGCGAAAATGGTTTTGTTTTCATTTGATGTATCCTAGCCGGAAAAGCCCGTAAGGCGAAGCGCCGGCTTGGCTCCGGTCAAAGTAGCCATGGCGGGGCGCTGCCTCACGAGTATAATTCTCGGAGTCGCCGAGGGGCCGATTTTTTATGTTGAGGATGATGCACCAATGAAGAAATGGGTTTTTCTCGCAAGCCTGTTGTCGATCGTGGCGGTTGCACGCGTGGCCGCGCAAAGCGCAAGCGTGAATTACGACAAAAATGCGGATTTCTCCAAATATAAAACGTATAAGTGGGTGAACATCGAGAACACGCAACATGTGGATGACTTGACCGCGGACCAGCTGGCCGGAACCGTGGAATCGGAACTGGCCAAGAAGGGCCTGAAAAAGTCGCAAACGGACAAGGCGGATCTGTTCATCGGGTATCAGGTCGCTCGCGGCAAGGAAAAACAATTGAGCCAATACAATGTTGGCGCATCCTATGGATCGGCTGCGGGAGCCACTAGTGGAACGGGTGCGGCGGCAACGACCGTCGTTCACACCGGCCTGTTGGTTCTGGATATGTATGACGCGGAATCAAAACAGTTGATTTGGCGTGGCGTTGTGGCAAATGCGATCGACGCGGATGCCAAACCGGACAAAAAACAGAAGCACATGGACCAGGGAGTTGCAAAACTGTTGAAAGATTATCCGCCGCAAAAGAAGTGATCCTGAAATAAAATTCAAATCAAACCTTGCGCCAAATGGTCGGGGCCTGTATCGTAGCCACCTTTACGCGGCCGCTAAAACGCGGCAACGAAAGTGGAGGCCGATGCAGGACAAGGCGCAATTCCCAGTTGAGACGGGCAGCTACGGGTTGCGGCGTGAAGCGCTTTCGCCGATGGAGACACTCGCGCAATCGGTCTCCACCATTGCGCCGACCACCACTCCGGCGGCAACGATTCCGCTCGTGTGCGCGCTGGCAGGAAATGGGACGTGGCTTGCTTACGTGTTGGCGACGGCGGCGGTTCTGCTGGTTGCGTTGTGCATCGGGAAGTTCGCGCGCTATTCAGCTTCGCCCGGCTCCCTCTATACATACGCGTCGATGATTCTTCCCCCGTCGCTCGGAGCCACGGCGGCGTGGAGTCTTCTGCTGGCCTACGTGGCAACGGGAGCAAGCGTGATTGGCGGTTTTTACCATTACGGCAATCTGCTGCTACGAGACGCGACGGGCCACGGCACTTCGGCGGCGCTGTTGGCAATTTTTGTGACCGCGATTTCGATCTGGATCGCCTGGCGCGACGTAAAGATCTCCGCGCGCTTGATGCTATGCATCGAAGTGGTTTCGGTGTTGTTTATCTTGATCGTGGTGACGGCCGTCCTCGTGGGCCATGGCTGGCACCTCGATTGGGATCAGTTACGGCTGCGCGGTATGAGCGGCAGCGGATTGCGGCTGGGACTGGTGCTGGCGTTATTCAGCTTCGTGGGATTCGAGAGCGCCACGACGCTGGGCTCAGAGGCGCGTGATCCTCTGAAGACGATTCCTCGCGCGGTGATTCAGAGCGCGCTGCTGGCTGGCGCGATGTTTATCGCGTGCGCCTATGCAGAAGTGCTAGGCGTGCGCAGCGCCGGCCAGGATCTTGCCACCAGCCAGGCTCCGATGCGCGTGCTTGCGCAAGTTGGCGGCGTTCGGGTTCTGGGATTGTTTATCGACATCGGCGCGTTGGTTAGCATGTTTGCGGGGACGCTTGCGTGCATCACGGCGGCGGCGCGCGTGCTGCTTCTGATGTCTCATAACGGCCTGGCGCACAAATCGCTGCACAAAACGCATTTGCGAAATGAGACCCCGACTTCGGCGATCATTGTTACGGGCACGGCGGCGGTTCTACCCGCCGCAATTCTTGCAGCTCGCGGCGCAAGTGGATTGGACGTCTATGGTTGGATGGGGTCGCTGGCGACCTACGGTTTTATCGTTACCTACGCGTTGGTGAGTGTTGCTTTGCCGCGCTACCTGCGAGATCACAACGCTTACCGTCCGGGAGCGCAGATCATTCCGTGGTTGGCGTGTTCGGCCATGCTGCTGGCCCTGGCTGGAAACCTGTATCCCGTGCCCGAAGGCCCCTACGGCAAGCTCCCGCTTATCTATCTGGCTTATCTTGCCGCGGGACTGGGTTGGTTTTTCTTGCGCGGCCGGAACCGTAAGCCGGCGCTGGCGGAAAGTTAAGGTCGCGCTTCTTCAGTTTCCGGCTGCACCAGCAGAAGCAGAATGATTCCGACCACGGTGAACATCCGAAACGCGGATTGTTGACCGTTCCACACCTTGGATTGCCACATGAGAAACCATTCTCCGCCAACCGTAAGAAACGCGACCAACCACATCAGCAGGTTCAACGTGAGCCCGGCGATCGCCAGATTCTTTGCCTGGCGAAACGCTGACGCATCTTTTTTCAAAGCTATTGCGAGCCGCAAGCCGCCAAACCAGCAAAGAATCGCCGCGGTCAATTCCCACACGACAATCGCGCCGTAGAACGCGACATGCCACGCGGGAGCGTTCAAGGCGCGCCACATCGAACGGCCATCGACGAAAGTGGAATCCATCATCAGGACGTGGCGAACGAATTCGAAGTTGGGTTCGTAGTCGGTTAGGTTCGTAAACACGACGACGGTGAAATAGAGAGCCGCGCCTAAGACCAGCAACATTTTGGCGGCGCGCAAAGTCATGGTTTCTCCCGCGCAAGGAAGGTTCGGAAGTAGGAAATCAAAGCGTCGATGGTGGCATCGTCGTAGTTCGGGTTGCCCGGCATCTCCGCGTTGGCATTCTTCGACTTGGGATCGCGAACATAGGCAGAGAAATAGTCCGGCGCGGCGGTGGCCCAGGCCGCGAGGACCAGCCACGGCCTGCCTGCTTTGGTGCCGCCTTCCCGGCCCATGTTGTGGCAACGAAAACAATTTTGCTGCACGATCTGATAGCCGGCTTTTACCGAGTCGTCGTTCGCGCGTGGGCCGCGCGGCACAATCGCCTGCAGAACTTCGCGCTCGTTTCGAAAATCCAGACGCACGACGGCCCAAGGAATTTGCGGGGCTTCGGCTTGAGAAAGGACTTTGAAACTGGCGGTGAAGTGATTTTGATAAATCAGATAAGGGCCTAAGGAGAGACCAAGGCCTTCGGCATCTTTTGGCCACTCTTCTGGGGATTTCCCATTGATCGTGAGTACGAGAATTGGGTGGTGGGATGTGATGTAGGAATGCGGATAGTACGCGTGGTAGCGGTCGCTCGAGATGGCGATCATCAAGGTGGACTCTGTATTCGCGTTCAGGCGCCGTGCCAGTTCTTCGAGCGGCACGCCGCTTACTTCGGCCGGCACCGTGAGGTTGCCATCGGTAGCTCCAGCGTATTTCACCTGCGGAAGCTTTAGCAGATCTTCTCTTTGGATGTAACCAGCGGAACTCTTTGGCAGGCCAAGCAGGTCGCCGGTGACTTCCAGATCCAGGGGAGAAGTGCGCGCGGGATGCAACGGCAGCTTGGAATTACCCGCAGTTTCGCCGGCTTGCCCTTGTGATGCGGCAGAAGGAATGCAGGGAGCGTTCCTGGCGAGGATCAGAAAGAGACCGGCAAACGCCAAGCGCGGCAACCGTCGTGGCATGGCACATGCTATCGCACCTCCTACCGCTCGCAAGCGAAAAATTCGATGAGGGCTCATATTCACGGTAAGTGCTTCCATCGAAAAGCCGGTATTGCTTCGAGCGGAATTTTCGCGGCCTAAGTCTCCCAGCACCAGGTACCCTGCCAGTTTTCCTCAGAAAAGGAAAAACGAATTCAGAACAGCGAAAGTTTGCATTACGGTTCTACGTCGATTTGGCATAGCTTCCTTGGAACAATTGGCACACAGGCGGGCCAAGCGGGACATTCCATTTACCGACAAGATTGCTTGGTTCATTGCTCAACGGTGCTGGCAGGGCGCCGGTATTGAGAATCCTCGGAGGCATCACAGTATGGCCAAAACAGCACAAAAAGTTTCGCTCTTCCTCTCGACGTGTCTCTCGTGCGCGTTGCTCCTGTTTTTTCCATTTGCTGCCCACGCACAGCAAACGCTCGGCGGCATCACGGGAGAGGTGACGGACGCATCCGGAGGAGCGATCGCGGAGACGCAAGTGACGCTGGTCGCCGACGGCACGAAGCTCACGCGGACGCAGAAGACGACAAACGTGGGCACGTACGATTTCGTGAATCTACCGATCGGCGCATACACACTCACCTTTACTCACGACGGTTTCGTCACGCTGAAAATTCCTTCCATCGTGTTGCAGGCCGATCGCACCGCGACCGTCAATGCCACGTTGCGGGTCGGCCAAGTTGGCACCACCGTCACTGTGGAAGCGACGCCGCTGATGAACGCCGAGGACACAACCAACGGCTACATTCTGGAAAAGCAGCAAATCGAGTCTGTTCCGCTACCGACGGGGAGTTTTACCGGCTTGGCTATTCTTTCTCCTGGCGTCAACGCAGAGCTGCCAAGCGGCACCGGGGCGAACAGTGGACTTGGGAACCAACCAATCTGGGCCAATGGCCAGCGCGACACCAGCAACAGTTTTCTTCTGAACGGTGTCGATGCCAGCAACCTGTTCAACGGGAAAAGCACCAGCCAGGTGGCTTCCGCGCGAGTCGTGAACAATACCGGTGTCAGCGGCGCGGCGAGCTCCAGTGCGGCTATCATCCAGAGCACTGCTTCGCCTTATCTGGCGATTGGTCAGGCGCTGCCAACGCCAGCTCCGGAATCCATCGAGGAATTGCGCGTGAATACGTCCATGTACGATGCGCAACAGGGTTCCACCAGTGGCGCACACATCGACATGAGCACGGCTTCCGGCACTAACACGATCCATGGCCAGGCCTACATCCATCGCGGCACCAACTGGATCAACGCAGCTCCCTTCTTTTTCAAGGCTGACCCCAACATCCCCGCCGATGAGAAAAATCCGGAACTTCATCGCAACGATATTGGCGGCACTCTTGGTGGCGCGCTGATCAAGGACAAACTTTTCGGATTTATCAGCTACCAGCACATTCACTCGTCGGATCAGGAGATCGGGCTATCGCGCCTCACAGTGCCTTACGGGCTTACCAACGATCGCAGCCCAACGGCCATAGCCAACGTGGTGAACGGCAACTTTCCGGGGACCGTGAATCCGGTTGTTGGCAATGGCCCCGGAGACATCAGCCCAATTGCCTACCAGTTGCTGAATTACAAATTTCCCAACGGCCAATACCTGATTCCTTCCGCGGACGGAAATACTCCCACGGTGAATTTTCCGGAGAACGCTGTAGTTCCCGGGACAGCTTTATTTAAATCCGACCAGGCAGTTGCCAATCTGGACTGGAACGCCACGGCGAAGGATACGGTTGCGTTGAAGTATTACTACCAGCACGATCCCACGACGGCGCCTTATGCGTATTCGAGCGTCGCGGGGTTTGCGCAGCATTTGGATGCCGGCAGCCAGGTGGCTTCGATCACCAACACGCAGACGGTGCGTCCTAATCTGAGCATCACGGAAACATTTGGCTTCATCCGGGAGAAAGTGTACAGCACGATTTCGCAGCCCTTTGGTCCGTCGCCTTTCGGCATCAACACTTTCGGCTCGCCTGTCTTTCCTGGTATGACCATCGTGGACGATTTTGGGAACACCGCCGCTTACAACACCGGGTGCCCGAACATCAATCCGAACTGCGCCGATCCAGCGCCTGTTGCCAACGCCGCGCTCACGATCGGGCAAGGTTCGGCGTCGCAAGGAGCGTTCACCGGGGTTTTCCAAAATCGTTTCATGCCTTCGGCAAATGCCATCTGGACTCTCAGCAAACATACCATCACATTCGGCGGCAGTTATTCCTACACGCAATTGAACACGCGGGACCAGCGTACCAATCAGGGGAATATCGGCATCGCGGATTTTTCTCAGTTCGTACAAGGACTGGTTACGCCGTACACGTCGGACGGTTTTGTAACCACAGCGTACCTGCAGGGCAACGCCAACCGTTATTTGCGCGCTGGCGATACCGGGATGTACATCCAGGATCGTTACCAGTTCCGTCCAAATCTCAGCGTTACGCTGGGATTGCGCTACGACTGGAACGGGGCGTTTACCGAGAAGTACGGGCGCATTTATAATTTTGATCCGTCGCTGTACTCCTACGATCAAAATACCGGCACCGTCGCCTCCAGCGGTTTTATCGTCGCTGGCAACAACACGGAATTTCCTACCAAAGGCGTCAGTAACAGCACGCTCACCGGCCGGCAATGGGGATTTGCGCCACGCTTGGGAATTGCCTGGAGTCCGGAAATGTTCCATAGCAAAGTGGTGGTGCGCGCCGGGACCGGACTTTACTACGACCGAGGCGAACTGTTCACGTATTTGTCGCCCGGCTTCGCCGCCGGTGTCATTGCTGGCGGGCCATTTGGGTTTAATCAAGCGCCGCCGTTCGTAAATTCGCAGGTTTGTTCCTCTCTCACCGCTCCGTACCAGGGTTTCATTCCGACGTGCGATCCGACCTCGGCGAGCGGCGGCTCTCTCGCCGCGCCCTGGGGCAATACCTTGCAACCGCCGCCCAGCGGCAATCCTGCAAATATCCTCAACTACCTTCCGTCCGCGTCGCAGATTATCAACGGTGCGCCACTGTTCTCGTTCGCCGTCTACAATCGCAACAATAAGCTGCCCTACACCATCAACAACATGCTGGATATTCAATGGCAGCCGCGCAACGACATCGCCATTCAGATCGGCTACGTGGGCAACCTGGGACGCCACCTGGTGATTCCTGTGCCCTTCAACCAGGCGCAGATTGCTTCACCAAGTCATCCCATAAACGGCCAATACTACAGCTATGGCTATACAATTGTTAACTCCAGCGGCAATCCGATCGCTCTCCCGGCAGTACCGGGATCGAATGTTAATCCCGGGAATTATCTCTCCACATATGAAGGCGGAAATATCGATCTCCGCGTACCTTACGTCGGATATTCTTCGGAATCGGAGAGCTACGACGCGGCTGGTATCTCCGCCTATAACGCATTGCAGACGCACGTTGAAAAGCGCATGAGCCATAACTTCCGCATCGGCTTCTCTTACACTTACTCCCATGCCACGGATGAGCAGAGTGCTTTGGGCCTGTTTTATAACGGCAATAACCCACTGAACCTGCACGAAGCGTATGGCACTTCTGACTTCGATCGCACGCACGTATTCAACTTCAGCTTTGTTTTCGATTTGCCGAAACTGGCGCCAGACGCTTCGATCAAGGGCAGATTGACGAATGGCTGGTCGCTCGAAGGCATTGGAATTTACCAGAGCGGGCAGCCATTCAGCGTGATTGATTACAGCGGCGCGGTTGGCAGCTTGTATTATGGAGTTTCCGACGGCATCACCAACCCGATCGTGCCGCTGGCTCCGGGATGTTCGCCGAAAACGGCCCTCACCGGACAGATTGGCGTGAACGGGCCGGCACTGAATGCGGCTTGCTTCACGATTCCAATTCTGCAACCTGGTGCGCTGAACGGCGCAATTCCCTCCAATGATCCTTATGAGACGGCATTTACGACCGGGCAGCGCAATATTTTCCGGCAGTCCTGGCAAGAGCGCCTGGATATGTCCATCGTCAAAATGACGGAGATTAATGAACGCATGACGCTGCGATTCAGCTTCGATGTGTTCAACGTGACAAACACACCCAGCTTCGACATTCCCATCGACGATGTCGAGCAAAACCAGTATTACAACGGGTTTCCGACACAGGGAACCACACCGTTGCCAACCGGCTGCGGCACCTCCAATGAAACGAGCGGCTTTTACAATTGTCCGTTTGGATTGGGCAGCGTGAACAAGACCATTGGCAGCGCGCGGCAGATTCAGATGACGCTCAGCTTGAGGTTTTAGCCGCTGACCGAAATTATGCCGCGCTCGACAGTGGGTTGTTCCCCGGGCGCTTTCGCGAAGCGCTCTTGTAGATCATGGTTGGCGCGAAACGTTTTCCCGTCGTCGTGACGTGCCGCAAACTCACCTGGCAAAAATTTCGCGATGGACACCGGCGGACAGATGGATCCGGCGCCCTGGGGGGTGCTTTGTACAAACAGCTTGTGGAATTGAAAGTGATTGAAAAGGAGTTTGACCCCGGGGAACGCGCATACGGGTGAATTCGTGCGCGCGCACTGATTGTCGCGAACAGTCTGGATCTGAATATGGGGCACTATACCTAGGATTCCCACGGTGGCTTATCCTTAAGTGAGCGAATCGGCGATGCGGAATCCGGAGGCCTACATGAACGTGGATCGCGCGGTACTGAAAAGGCTCCCGAAAGTCTTGTTGCATGAACATCTGGACGGCGTGCTGCGGCCGAAAACTGTCATCGAATTGGCGCGCGGCGCGAACTATGACCATCTTCCCAGCGAAGATCCCGAAGAACTGGCGCGCTGGTTCCATCAAGGGGCAAATCAGGGAAGCCTGCCGAAATACCTGGAAGGGTTTGCACACACGATCGCGGTGATGCAAACGGAACAAGGCCTCGAACGCGTGGCTTACGAACAGGCGGAAGATCTGAGCCGCGACGGAGTGGTTTATTTCGAGACGCGCTTCGCTCCGATCTTTCATACGCGAAACGGATTGACGCACCAGCAAGTGATTTCCGCTGTGCTCAAAGGATTGGAAGAGGGGCGGAAGGCGTTTGGAATTTCGTCGGGTTTGATCATCTGCGCGATGCGCAATATGGACGTATCGCTTGAGATGGCCGAACTCGCCGTGGACTTTCGCGAGCGCGGCGTGGTGGGATTCGACCTGGCGGGCGAAGAGGGAGGTTATCCACCGAAGAAGCATGTGGACGCGTTTCACTATATTCAGCGGCAAAATTTCAATATCACGGTCCACGCGGGCGAAGGCTTTGGAAAGGAATCCATCTGGCAGGCTATTCAATATTGCGGAGCACACCGCATCGGTCACGGGACACGATTGATCGAAGACATCGCGATCGCCGATGGCAAAGTGGTGAAGTTGGGCGACTTGGCCCAATACGTTCTGGATAAAAGGATTCCCCTTGAGATTTGCCTGCTTAGCAATGTGCACACTGGTGCGGCGCGCAGCCTGGCCGACCATCCGTTCAAGACTTTCTACCGGGAGAAATTTCGCGTCACTCTGAATACGGACAACCGCTTGATGAGCAATACGTCGATGACGAAGGAATTCGAAGCTGCGGCGGAAACGTTCGGGCTGTCGCTGGACGATTTTGAAAAACTTACGATTAATGCGATGAAAAGCGCTTTTCTGCCCTACGACCGGCGCATTGATTTCATCTACTCCGTTATCAAGCCAGGTTACGCAAAAATCCGCGCCGCGCAAACAGCAACACAAATTTCAGATTAGCCCGCCAGAGTAGCCAGAGTCTCGGCGAGCACCGCGACTCCGCGTTGAATATCTTCGCGAGAGGCGTATTCGTCGGGCCGGTGGCTGTAGCCATTGCGACACGGAATAAATAGCATCGCCACCGGCGCAACCCGAGAAATGAAGAGCGAGTCATGATAAGCGCGGCTGACCATCGTTACGAACGCCTGTCGGTGCTTCCTGCAAGACTGCGAAAGTGCTTCCACAATTGCGGGATCGCATTCTGCCGGCGCATCCGCGTTCAACTGTTCTGTTTGCACGGAGACTTCGCGCTTTGCGGCAATGGCTTGGCCGCGCTCCCTCCATCGCTTGAATTACGGCATCGCGGCGCTCCAGATTTGTGTCTCGTATATCCGCGGTCAAGTTGCACGCGGCTGGGAATACTGTTGACCGCTCCAGGAAATACATCGCAGATGCCCACGGTCGCCACGGTATCCACGGCTCCGCTTGTGCGCGCGGCATTTTCGATTGCCAGGATAAGTTCCGCCGCCGCGCACAATGCATCTCTGCGATCCGGCATTAGGACGCCGCCGGCGTGCCCACCAGAACCTTCGATCGAAATTCGAAGCTGGCGGGAGCGGCGATTTGCGTGACGATCCCGAGCGGAATCTTCTGGCGCTCCAGTAAAGGTCCTTGCTCGATGTGCAGTTCGACGAATGCTTTGTAGTAGCCCGCGTGCAGCTTCACTTCTTCGAGCTGTCCGCTTAGTCCGGCGGCTTGCCGCACTTCTTCGAGCGGCGTCCCTCTTTGTCCACGAGCTTCCGCGCGGCAGTCCGCGGACATCGTTCCCGAAAGCAACCGGCTTCCCAGGCAGCCAATTCCAAATCGCGTCGGCTCTTCGGACGTGAAGACCAGCAACTCGATCGAACGTTTCGGCTGATAACCGCGACTCTGCAGCGCACGAATCGCTTCCAGGCCTCCGAGCACGCCAACGACGCCATCATATTTTCCGGCGTTCGGAATTGCGTCGATATGAGAGCCAGTGCCCACCGCGCGGAGCGTCGGTTCCGACCCAATCCATCGCGCAAAAATATTTCCGATCGGGATCCTGCCGCACGTCCAGGCCAGCCTTCTCGCAGCGAGCGATCAGCCAAGCACGCGCTCTGCGATCGGCGGGGGTAAAAACAATGCGCGTAACCGCGGGAGCCTCCGCGTCGGAAATCGAAGCCAGCTCTTCAATCTCCGTAGCCAACCGCGCTCCATCCACTCCTTCGAAATTCATTGTTGTGACCCCGTTAGCGGATGCCGGTTCCAGTCCTTGTATATAAGATACTTCGCGGGGACTTTGCCGATTGCGCCGAACCACTGCGGACACCACGGCCCCATCCAGATGAAATCGCCGGCGGTAACCGGATACCACGAATCGCCCAGGCGATAGATGCCGCCACCTTCGAGCATCAGCAGGCCGTGCTCCATCACGTGCATTTCGACCATGCTGAGGGCCGCGCCGGGCTGATACACCATGGTGTTCACGGCGAAGTCGAAATTCATGGTGTCGGGAAGCAAGCATTTGACTTGTAGATCCGGATCGTCGCTAAGAGGATGCGACAAAACCGCATCCTCGTTGGAAATGATCGCTAGCGGGCGTCGAATGAAGCGAGTGTCTGGTAGGACTTTTCAATCACCGCGGCCCGGCTGGCTTTTGTTGCCATCACTTTGTGACGTGGCACCTTCTGGAGATACGCATAGCCTCGCGCGCCCAGTTCGATGCGGCGCCCTTCCGTCTCCACTATTAGTTGGCCATCGAGTACATAGACGAATCGTTGCGCGGAAGTTACGCCCAGTTCGCCGCCGGCTTCGAATTCAGCAGTGTACTGCGCAAATTTCGCGCCCATCGCCGGACCCGCATGCACGATCGCCACGCACGCTTTCATGCCTGGCAGCGTGGTGCGAACGAAAGTGTCCGCGGTGAGGAGCAAATGGTTGCGCTTGCTGGCTGCTTCGCGTTTGGCCAAGATTATGCACGGCACATCCTTTTTTGAAATTCAGAGGATTTAGCAAGCTGGTCCAGCAACTGCAGGCCGCATTCGAGCGCTTTTGCTACGTCTTCAACCTTGACCGATTCTGCCGGATCGTGACTGATCCCACCGGGACTTCGGAGAAAAATCATGGCGGCAGGAACTTTTTCCGCCAGGATCATGGCGTCGTGGCCGGCGCCGCTGACCATGCGATGCGGGTCGCACCCGATGTGCTCGGATGGCTTCGTCGATCTGTCCGACGAGAAACGCATCCATCGTTGACGGCCCTCTGCCTTAGCAGACACATTTCGCTTCAGCGTACAGGCCGCGGCGTTCGGCAATCTCTTCGGCCTGCCGTATGAGTGTTTCTGCAGCGCTGCGCGCAAATCTCATCTGATCCGTGGCGCACATCCAGTGTCACGCGAGCGCTCCCGGCGATCACGTTGATCGCGCCTGGTTTTGCTTCGATCTGGCCGACCGTCGCCACCAGTCCCGGAGTAGTTCTGCGCCGTGCGCTCCGACCGCGACGATCCACTCGGCCGCTCCGGCGACGGCATCGTGGCGCAGATGCATGGGTGTTGTGCCGGCATGGTTCGCGCGGCCCGAGAAAACAAACTCCATGCGCGTCTGCGCCGCAATGGCTTCCACAACTCCAAGCGACCGGCCCAGTGACTCCAGCACCGGGCCTTGCTCGATGTGAAATTCCAGGTAAGCCAAGGTTTCATCGTTTAAAGCCGCGCGCGGAATTTCCGTCGGATTCAGGCCGAAGCTTTCGATGGCCGCGCGAACGGAAATTCCGTTTCGTCCCGGCGACTCAGAAACTCTTCATCGAGCCGTCCGACCAGCGCGCGGCTGCCGATGAACGGAGCGCTGAAGCGTACGCCTTCCTCCTCGGAAAATCCGATGACCTCGATCGCAAAAGGCAGCTGTCGCGCTTCCAAGGATTCCAGTAAGGTCGACCGCGAGCACGACCCCGAGAACGCCGTCATACGCGCCGGCATTCGGGATCGTATCCAGGTGCGATCCAATCAGCAGTCGTGGAGCACCCGCTTCGGCAGCGGCGTAAAATCCACGCAAATTCCCTGCCGCATCCACGCTGACTTTCGCCCCAGCCGCGTTCAGCCACTTCGATAATCTCGCGATGGCAGTCGCGCATCGCCGGAGAGAGAAACGTGCGGTGTATCGCTAGCGCGGGTCCTCGGAAAAAGACGCCAACGTTTGCAACGAGCGACGATTTCGTTCTGCGCGAGCGTTTGCGTTACCAAGTCCGGACACGAAATTTCATCCTTGCCGGCGAAGCC
Organism: Candidatus Acidiferrales bacterium; assembly: GCA_963790355.1. GTDB lineage: Bacteria > Acidobacteriota > Terriglobia > Acidiferrales > UBA7541 > Acidiferrum. The sequence continues at coordinate 660,968 of CAWBOF010000004.1, read as the reverse complement.
GCGCCTCGATGGAGCCGTGCGGCTCGTCGATGGGCGCAAAAATCTCGTTGGGGTTGTCCTGGCCGAAGCGTGAAAGATCCACCAGGATGCAATGCTTGTTGGGCATGGTCAGTTCGATGTCGGCAATCTCGGGAACCTGCCAAAGCGCCGCTTCACCCATTGCGTATAAAGTGTGTTGCACGGATTTGCTGGCATGATGTGCGAACACATTCAGCAAAGTGTCCCGGATTTTACGCCGCAACTCCGCGAAAGCTAGACTTGGCGACGCATAATTCCACCGCGCGCGAACGGCAGTGCCAAACAAGCGATCCGTGGCCTCCGGCAGGGTTGTGAGCGGATCCTTGATATAGCCCACGAATGCGGAGTCCGCGGTTTTCAGGATCACCAGATTCTCTAGCCCTGAATGCACTGAGGGCGCGCCATTTCGCTTCGCCGAAACCTCAGCCGTCTGGCATTCTCCGCTCGATTGCACAAACGTTGTGGGATGCGGCTTGCCGCCGGTGCACAGATGCTCCCAGGTTTTTTCCGAAATTGCGACGGTGGCCGCAGAAACCTGCGGATTACGATCCAGCAAGAAAGCAATCAGTTCCTTGCCAAAGTCTTCCATGCATTCCGCTGAGGAATTGCGCGCCAGCGAATACACTGTGTTTTTCATGGTATCGGTCGGAAGAATCTTGCTGTTGTCGCCTCCCACAAAACACGATTCGAAGTCGCCTTCCAACAGAATCTGCACCGTCCATTCGCGAAAATCGTGACGGTCCAGATGCCGTTTCACCTTGATGAGCCGAACGCGTGATTTACCGTATGAATTTTCTGCCAGCAGACTCATCGGCTCAGCTTCCCCTGTAGGTTGTGTAGCCATGCGGGGTCAACAACAGTGGAATGTGAAAATGCGAATCGCCTTCCCGGACTTGAAAGGTAATTTCGACGATTGGATACAATCCTTCGATATTGTGCGCGAGATGATAACTTGCCGTGTCGAAGGCCAAGCGGTATAAGCCGGCGCGAAGAGACTCATCTTCTGGCAGTAACTGAGTGCAGCGGCCGTCTCCATCGGTGTGAGAGGAAGCGAGGCGCACCCACTCGCCTGCGCCTTCTCGCCTCTCCAGGCGCACCGGCACATCTTTCGCCGGATGGCCATGGGCAATGTCCAAAACATGAGTGGAGATTCGTTTCATGTTGCGAGCCATTTCTTCAGCCGGAGCTGCGCGATCTGCCGTTGCTGCCCGGCTGCCTCAAGAAGTTCCGATCGTTGGTCGTTTCGCAATCTTCGCTGGAGTATGTCCAGGATTTCCGGGGCGGCTTTGCCGGTAGCGCAGACAATAAAGATACGATGAAATCGCTGTTCGTAGGCGCGATTACCTTCCGCCAGTGCTGTCTTAACGTCCCCTGACGCGCCGCCGACGTTACACTGTTCCTGGCCCGACCACTCTGCCGATCTCGCCGTGCTACGAACTTCCGGGCGCGATTCGCCGATGCGCGGATGGCTGCGAAAGGCTTCGTCCCAGTCGGACTCCGTCAAGCCTTTGCACACGTCGTCGCAAGCGGCCAATAATGCTCCTTCATCGGCAATCGGTCTTCGCATGGCCATTTGTTGCGCCCAATTCTTCGAACCGCAGCATGGCACAATCTCTTCCGCAGCCTGTTGCAAACTCAGTTGATTCCATCGCGCCAGCACGCCATTCATGCCCTGCTTCCACCGGATGTTAATTTCTCCAGAAATTCCGCTACAAGATTTCCCGCCACGGCTGCGCGATATCGTGCGGAAGAGCGGATGTCGTCAATGGGCCGTACTTCCGCGGCGGCAACGTTCTTCGCATCCTGAATGAGCCGCGCATTCACGGTTTTTGACTTGAGTACACGCTCCGTCTCTGTCAAACGAAGCGGTACCGGCGCAACACTTCCCATTGCCAGACGAACATCCTGGATCATGCCGTCTTCGATTTGCGCCAGCGCGGCCAGGGATACCTTGGAAATCGCCTGTGCGTTGCGAGCGCCTACTTTCCGCGCATGCGCATAATACCCTGAATACCGCCGCTTTAAGCAGATTGCGCGAATTAATTCGTCGGCTCCGAGTTGCGTTTTGCGATAGCCGACGTGGAAGCCGCCGTATGGCACGCGCCGTTCCCCACGCGCGCAGATGAGAATCAATTCCGCTTCGTAAGCCAGTAGCGCCGGAAGCGAATCGGCCGCGGGTGAAGCGTTCACGATATTTCCACCAAGGGTGCCGCGATTCTGGTTTGCGATTCCGCCTGTCCAGCGCGCGACAACCGGGAGTAGCTGGAATTCGCGATTGATCATTTCGTGCTCGCGCAAATCGGTATAAGTGCATGCAGCGCCAATCCGAATCTCTTCAGGGGATATTTCAATACGCCGCAATTCCGGAAGATTCCAGATACTGACCAGTTTTCGCGCGCACAAAGCACCGGCGGAAAACTGCACCATCACATCCGTGCCCCCGGCGATGGGCAGCCATGCACCGGGCTCTTGCTCCATAAGCGACAATACCGCAGGCAATGTCGCCGGAGCCACCAATTCGTATGTGACCGGTTGCGCTCTCATGTCACGGCATCCTGGCGTCGCGCTTCCTCGACCGCTTCGAAAATTTGCATGTACCCCGTGCAGCGGCAGAGATTGCCAGACAGCCCTTCGCGAATCTCATCCAAACTAGGATTTGTTTTCTTGCTCAATAGATGACATGCGGCGAGCAGCATGCCCGGCGTGCAGATTCCGCACTGCGCGGCGCCACAAGCCAGAAAAGCCTCCTGCAATGCGCTGAGGCGGCCGTTCGAGGCCAGGCCTTCGATGGTAATTATGTTGCTGCTGGCCGCTTGCAGCACAGGAATCAAGCAGCTATTCACCAATATGCCGTCCATCAGTATGGAGCAAGAGCCGCATTCTCCCTCTCCGCAGCCTTCCTTCGTTCCCGTCAAACCGAGCTCATTGCGCAATACATCCAGCAGGCGTTCCATCGGATACGTTCGCACGTTTTTCGCCTGCCCATTGACTGTGAGCGGGATCTCGCACTTTTCGCGAACGCGCGACGATTCGCTCATTCACTCCCTCGCGCCGCGACGGGAACCTTTCCCGGCTCCACTGTTTCGCTCATTGCATCAAAAATGTCCTCGGGAAGCAGCGGAATCGAATCGAAGGAAATGCCGAGCGCATCTTCGACGGCATTGATGATCGCAGGTGCCGGGCCGTCCATCGGCAGTTCGCCGATTCCTTTTGCGCCGTAGGCGCCGTGATGGTTGCCCAATTCCTCAAAATAAACGCGGATCAAAGGCAGATCGGCGGAGGTTGGCATGATGTAGTTGGTCATCTGGCCGTTTTGCATCCTGCCCTTGTCCCACACCACTTTTTCATAGAGGGCGAAGCCGATAGCTTGTGCCACACCGCCGATGATTTGCCCCTTCGCCAGCACAGGGTGCAACACTTTTCCCACTTCCTGCAGCGCGACAAAGTCGTCCACGGTTACGCCGTACGTCGTCAAATCCACCGTGACTTCAGCCACATAGATCGCCCATGCGAATGCGGCATACGCAGAGCCGCGATATTTCTCATCGTCCCAAACGATTTCGCCGGGCTGCTCATAGCGCGCCAGGCTGCGGAATGTGCCATGCTCCGCGACATACGCGCGACACGCGGACCGAAACTGTTCGGGTGAATACGATTGGCCGAGCATTCCGCTGGCAGCCAGTGTTTCCCTGATTCCGATTGCCGCAGATTGCACGAGTTTTCCCACCACCATCACGGTCCGCGAGGCCACCGTGGGCCCGCTGTTCGGCACTTCCTTCGTGTCTGGTTGGGCAATTCCCACGTCGTCATACCGCAACCCCAGCGCTTCCGCGGCGATCTGGCAAAGCACTGTTTTTGTTCCTTGTCCAAATTCCGTGCTGGAGACCAATACGCGAACGCTTCCATCGGCGCACGCTTCGACACCAACCACGGAACCGAGATAGCGCTCGCCCGACCCGGTGAACCCCGCACCGTGCAGGACAGCAGCAATGCCGATTCCCTTTTTGCGGCCGCCCGCCCGATTTTCCTTCGCGAATCTTTGTTTCTTTGTGTGATAGTGCGAAAGCTCAAGCCCGCGTTCCAGAAGTTTGTCGAGATCGATTTGTTCGTTTACGGTTTGCTCGGTAGTGGTGGTCTGGCCGGGCTTCAGGAAATTCCGCCGGCGAACCTCCACCGGCGATATGCCAACTACCTGAGCAATGCGATCCATGTGGCGCTCCATGGCGAAGAGCGACTGCGGCGCGCCAAATCCACGGAAAGCACCGTGCGGCGGCGCGTTCGTTGCGACGGCCTTGGCGCGGATGCGGACACTTGGCCAGTAATAAGGACCGCCTGCATGAATGGCTCCGCGCGAAAGAACCACGGGCGACAAAGTTTTATAGGCGCCGCCGTCAATCACGAATTCAAGTTCCCCGCCCAGAATTTTGCCGTCGCCGCTTACGGCTGTTTTGTGGCGGATCCGCGACGGGTGTCTTTTTGTGGTAGCGGCCATATCTTCCATGCGGTCATAGATCATCTTCACCGGCTTGCCCGATTTCATGGCCAGCAGCCCAGCATGGCCGGCAATCATTGATGGATATTCTTCCTTGCCGCCAAACGCGCCACCGGTTTCCATCTGAATCACGCGAACGCGCTCCGCGGGCAGGCCGAAAAGCTTCATCAAGGCTTTGTGTACATAATAAGGACACTGCAGCGAACCCCATACCGTCACGCCCTGCTGCGCGTCAAACGCCGCAATCATCCCGTTATTCTCGATATACAGCTGTTCTTGCGCGCCGGTTTCGTATTCGCCCTCGACGATGTGATCCGCGTGCTGCCAAACTTTGTCGACGTCGCCCTTTTCGATCAGGTAACTCTTGAAGGTGTTGTCCTCGCCCCAAATGATTTCGGAGCGCCGTTCACTTTCTTCAATTGTGAAGATTCCGGGCAATGGATCGGTTTCGATCGATATCGCCGCGACCGCTTTCGGCAGGAGGTGCCGATCCGGATGGGCAAGCAAGAGAATCGCCTCTTCCGGGTGATTGATCGTTCCATCCGCCAAACATGGCTGATCGTCTTCGATCAGGGCGATACAATTCTTGCTGGGAATATCCTTCGCGGTGACGATTACGAACTCGTTCCAATCAACGTCTGGTCCGAACACGATATTTTTTATTTTGCCGCGGGCGATGCGGCTACGCACCGTCGCGCCGTACAACATGTCCGGCAAAACCATGTCGTCGACGTACCGCGCTTCTCCCGTAACTTTTCCGCGGCCTTCCTGCCGCGGGACCGAGGTGCCGACGATGCGATTATTCTTCATAGCGTGCGCTGGTACTCCCGACCCCTCGGCTCTCCCGGAAACTCTGCGTCCTTGAAAACCAACTTGCCGCGAAGATACGTTGCCCCCACTTTGCCACGGAGCTTCTCTCCAAGATACGGTGAAACTCGATGGCGGTAGTGCAGCAACTTTTCGCTAACTTTAAATTCACTCTCAGGATCAAAAATAACAAAGTCCGCGTCGTTCCCCGCTGCAATGCGCCCTTTCCGCTGGTGGCAGCCAGCCAGTTTTGCCGGAGCTTCCGCCATCCAACGCGCGATATCTCGCAGTGAAAATCCACGCTCGCTGGCAGCGGTGTACATCAGCGGCAAAGCCAGCGACAAACTCGCGATTCCGCCCCATGCAGTTCCAAAATTTCCTTCGTCGAACCGCTTCATTTCCGGCGGGCAGGGAGAATGATCGGTGGCGACGAGGTCAATCACTCCGTCTCGGAGCCCTTGCCATAAGGCGTCCCTATTTTTTCCGCTGCGAACCGGAGGCGCGCACTTAAAAAGCGTTGCTCCTCTGGGAATTCCCTCGGCGGTCAAATATAAATAGTGCGGACAGGTCTCGACGCTCACAGGCAGCCCATCCGCGCGTGCGGCACGCAACTCCGAAAGCGCCTGGCTGGCCGACAGATGCACAATGTGCAGCCGGAACCTGAATTCGCCGCACAGTGCCAACAGCATTCGAATCGCTGCCACTTCTGCTTCTTCCGGCCGCGATGCCAGATAGGTTTCGTAGAGTAACCAATCCGCATTCGCCAATCTTTCTGTAGCCGCACCGATTGGCCCAGGAAGCTCGGCATGTACCAGCAGCGGCAAGCCTGACCGCGCGACGTAAGGCAACGCAGCGCGGAGTTGCTCTTCCGTGACCATTGTGAAGCCATCGATCCCGGGATGAACCAGGAAGCACTTGAATCCGGCCACTCCGGCATTGGCCAACCGCTCAATGCAATGTGAATTGTCTTTGACGACTCCGCCCCAGGCCATCCAATCGACCCGGCAACGTCCCTTTGCGGCCATGCGTTTTGCCTCGAGCGCGGCCACATCGGTGGTTGCCGGCAAACAATTCAGCGGCATATCCACCAACAACGTGTATCCTCCGGCCGCTGCAGCTCGCGTGGCCGTTTCAAATCCTTCCCAGTGCGTGCGGCCGGGATCGTTGATGTGAACGTGAGAATCCACGAGGCCAGGGAGAATCGCGGCATCGCCAAAGTCCAGAGTTTCCGCAACATCGACAGGTAGGCAGTTTGGCTCCACTACCTCGCGAATTTGTTCTTCCTCCACCAGTATGGCGGCGGGGCGCACCCCTTCCGGCGTTACTACACGGCGAGAAAGGAAGGCGCGCAGACTCATGATCGAAAGGGCTTTGGCTGCAGAATCCCCTGAGATTGAGGCAAGAGCGTAGCTTCATATCTTCCGTTTTTCAAGTCACCAAAATCGATAATTCAACGCGAAAAATGTTCTGGATGGGTGTCTTCCGGGCTTATACTTGCTCCCTTGCTCGCCTCGTGAAATAACAATGGAACGTTTCTACCGATAACACATGAGCAACCTGTTCATGGCGCGCGCGATTCAACTGTCGATTGAAGGGGTTCAGTCCGGGTGCGGCGGTCCTTTTGGCGCCGTGATTGTGAAGGGCAATGCGATTATCGCCGAGGCTTCCAACCAGGTGACCTCTACAAACGATCCGACCGCCCACGCGGAAGTGCTGGCCATTCGCCGGGCCTGCCAGAAACTTGGCGTGTTCGAGCTGAAGGATTGCGAACTCTACGCTTCCTGTGAGCCTTGTCCGATGTGCTTCGGCGCGATCTATTGGGCGCGGCTGTCGCGAATTTATTTTGCCAACACGGCCGAAGACGCCGCCAAGATCGGTTTCGACGATTCGTTTATCTATTGCGAGCTGAAGGAGCACCATTCCCAGCGTCACATTCCTGCAATTCAGATCATGCACGAGGAAGCTCTCGCGGGATTTCGCGCGTGGACCGAAAAGGCCGGCAAAATTCCGTATTGAGAATTGCTGGCGATTTGGCACGGCCACGTTGAGTTTCAGATGTATAGATGAATTTCTGCACGGCCGATGTTGGCTGTTTAATACCTCGGGTGTATTTGCGGTCGAAACGAATCTAGAATTCACGCGGACCAAGGGGAGGGCGGACGATTGATCGATCGCTACTTCAAACTTTCCGAAAACCAAACTTCGGTGAAACAGGAGATCCTGGGCGGGCTCACCACGTTTGTCACGATGGCGTACATCGTTGTGGTGAATCCTCAGATTCTGGCCCAGGCAGGCATGCCGGCCGAAGGCGTCGTGTTTGCCACTTGCTTGTCGGCGGCCGCAGCTACGCTGGTTATGGGTTTGTATGCCAACTATCCCATTGCGTTGGCGCCGGGCATGTCTCTCAACGCTTACTTCACGTACTCCGTATGCCTGGCGATGCATGTACCGTGGAGAACCGCGCTTGCCGTGGTGTTTTTTTCCGGCGTGCTTTTCCTGATTCTCACCGTGACCCGCGTTCGCGAGCAGATCGTGAACGGCATGCCGGATGGCCTGAAGCACTCGACTGCCGCGGGAATCGGTATGTTCATCGCGTTTGTCGGTATGCGGAATGCCAAGTTGATCGTCGCCAGTTCCGCCACTTTTGTCGGCATCGGCAGCTTCGCCGATAAGGAAGTGCAGACTGCTTGCCTCGGTCTTGCCCTCACTTTGATTCTGATGGCGCGCAGGGTCCATGGCGCGATCCTGCTGGGCATTATCGGAACCACTCTGGTCGGCATGCTCCGCGGCATTTCCAGTTGGCCGGCCAGCTTTGTTGCCCTGCCCCATGCCTCTTCCACATTTTTGCAGTTGGATTTTCGCGGGGCGCTTCACCTGGGATTTCTGGAGATTCTTTTTGCGTTTCTGTTCGTGGACCTTTTTGACAACGTAGGCACGCTTGTCGGCGTTTGCGAACAAGCGGGTTTCGTCAAGGATGGTAAAATCCCTCGCGTGGGCCGTGTGCTGCTGGCGGACTCGGTGGGGACGATTTTCGGCGCTTTGACGGGCACGTCCACAGTGACCAGTTACATCGAAAGCGCCGCCGGTGTCGCCGCCGGCGCGCGCACGGGGCTAAGCAATGTGGCCGTGGCGGCCCTGTTTCTTCTGGCAATGTTGTTTTCGCCGCTGGCGGCCGCAATTCCTGCGTACGCTACCGCACCCGCGCTGATTCTTGTAGGCGTGTTAATGTCGCAATCCATAGCGCACGTGAAGTGGCAGGATTTTACCGAAGCGTTGCCGGCGTTTATCACCATACTGGTCACGCCGCTGGCTTTCAGTATCGCCACGGGGCTGAGCTTTGGCGTGATTTCTTACACGGTAGTGAAACTGGCGGCGGGCAAGGTGGCGGAGATCAATACGCTCGTATGGATTCTCACTGGGCTGTTTATTCTGCGCTACGTTTATCTTGCGGCTGCCTGATTATCGTCGCGCACCTTCCGTGTCATTCATAATCCGCAGAAAATCGACTACAATCGGGCCGCTCACCGAGGTTCAGCCTGGTCTATGAAACTTAATTCCTATCTGCTGCGAAGCACGGTCGTCGCCGCATTGGGCGGGTTGCTTTTTGGCTTTGACACTGCGGTCATTGCTGGTACCACGCAGATCCTGACGAAATACTTCAGCCTAACTCCCCTCACTCTCGGGATTACCGTATCGAGCGCCCTCGCCGGCACGATTTTAGGTTCAATCCTTGCGGGAATCCCCGGTGACAAGTACGGCCGGCGGGACAGCCTGCGTGGCCTCGCGGTTCTCTACCTGGTTTCCGCCGTGGGCTGCGCGTTCGCGTGGAATTGGCCGATGTTGATTTTATTCCGTGTGATCGGGGGGCTGGCCATTGGCGGATCGTCCGTACTCGGACCGATGTACATCGCCGAAATCTCGCCTGCGCAGTGGCGCGGCCGGTTGGTCGGATTCTTTCAGTTCAACGTGGTCTTCGGCATCCTGCTGGCCTATCTATCGAATTATATTGTTGGCTCATTCAATCTGGGTTGGGCGGAATGGAGGTGGAAACTGGGTGTCGCGGCGGTTCCGGCGGCTGCGTTCCTGTTGATGTTGTTCTTCATTCCCCGCAGCCCGCGATGGTTGGTCAAAACAGGAAGAATCGCCGAGGCGCGCGAAGTGCTACAACTGATCGGAGAACCGAACTACGAGCGGGAGCTGAACGACATTGTCGAATCGATCGATACGGAGCATGTCACCGACGAGCCATTTTTCTCACGGAAGTATCGCCTGCCCATTTTTCTTGCCATCACCATCGGTTTCTTCAACCAGCTCTCCGGCATTAACGCCATCCTTTATTACCTCAACGACATATTCGCTCGTGCCGGCTTCGACAAAGTATCTTCGGATTTGCAGGCGGTGGTGATTGGCGCGACCAACCTGTTGTTCACAATGCTGGCGATGACTCTGATCGACAAGGTTGGCCGCAAGAAATTGCTATTGATCGGCGCGGTGGGAACGGCGTTCTGTCTTGCGGGTGTTGCGGCTGTTTTCCTGACGCATGAACACGAAGCACTGCTCTTGTGGCTGCTGGTTGCCTTTATCGCCTTTTTTGGATTTTCCCAAGGCGCGGTCATCTGGGTGTACATCGGTGAAGTGTTCCCGAATCGAGTGCGCGCGAAGGGCCAAAGCTTGGGGAGCTTTTCGCACTGGTTTATGAACGGAGTCATTTCGCTGATCTTTCCGGTAATGGCGGCTAAGTCCGGCGGATATCCATTTGTGTTTTTCGCCGCGATGATGGTGCTGCAGTTTGTGGTCGTGTTGTTGTTCTATCCAGAGACGAAAGGGTACTCGCTCGAGCAATTGCAGAAGAGGCTCGGGATCGCTTGAAAATCATCAGCACACGGCCCTGAGAACAGGAGAGCGACTCCGCCGCGTTGCCAGACGCAGTCGCTCCCTGTTCTGAAGTTTAGTGAAGTTTATTCAGCGTGTTGGAATCGTCGTCCACAAACACCAATCCTGCGGCTGGATCGAACAGCACGCCAAACAACGCACCAGCGCCCGGAGGCGGACCTCCCGTGTCGTCGCGGAGTTTGGTGGCAATTTGGCTGCCCTGCGGCGTGATCTCGATGGCGTAACCATCATCACCATCGACAGCGATCAAGTGACCGTTGGGAGCGACCGTCAAACCCAACGGATCGTTCAGGTTTCCTCCGCTGGTAAGCGTCTTGCCGTTCACCGAAGGCGTCCAACGTGTGAACGGATCGCTGATGACGGCAATGCGATTGTTGAGGCTATCCGCCACATACAGCACGGGTTCGTCTCCACCTAAGGGAGTCCAGCAATCGGTATCTCCCGGATGGTCACACCGCGGGGAAAGCGCCACCCCGGTCGGAATGATTGGGCTGGCTTGGACTAGGAAAGAACGAATTTCTAACGAGAAGTATTACGAGGATCGGCCGGGAAAGCGTTCAAGCCTCTATTCCGCGCAAGGTAAAGAACCAGAACGCTCCCGGCCGAAACCGAAGCATAGAGGAACGGAGGGGTGGGATTGTCACGGAATGGTCAACGAGAGGCAAATTAATTGTCGAGAAGCCAGGGTTGTGCGAGGCGGGAATGGTGCGGCCTAGTAGGCGTTTTTGTCTGTAAATCCCCGGAAGAGCGTCAGCATCACGATCAAAAGATCGAGACTCAACGTCCAATGGCGTACGTAATAAAGATCATATTCCACGCGTTTTTCGATCGAAGTGTCGCCGCGCCAGCCGTGCACTTGTGCCCAGCCGGTGATACCCACTTTCAAATAATGGCGCCGGTTGTAATTGCCAACGGACTGCATGAATCTTTGCACCAACATCGGGCGTTCAGGTCTGGGACCAACAACGCTCATTTCGCCCTTGAGGACGTTGAAGAATTGCGGCAGTTCGTCCAGGCCCGTTTGGCGAAGGACCTTGCCGAAGCGCGTGCAGCGTGGATCGTTTTTCACGGTCCATCGCGTGTCGCTGTCTGCCTGAGCCGACACGGTCATGGTCCTGAATTTGAACATGCGGAAAAGCTTGCCATTCAAGCCGACGCGCTCTTGCACGAAGAAAACCGGACCCGGCGAACTGAGCCGGACGAGCAGGGAGACGAGGAGCAGGACCGGTGCTCCCATCATCAGCACGCTGGCTGCGAAAACCAGATCGAAGGCGCGCTTCAGAATGATGTAGAGCACGGATTCTGCGGTTGTCCCTTGCAGATCGAGCAGCAGAACCTGCCCGAGAGAAAATAACCGTTGTTTGCTTTCGACGGTTTCTCCCACATCCAGCACTAGGCGCATCGGAGCGCACAAAGGTGAAAGTACTTTGCGGAGTTGAGAGAGTTCGCCAAGGCGGTCCGGCGGAATGGCGATGACCACGTCATCAATTCCGTTCCCGATTGCCAACCTGTCGATTTCGTCGAACTCGTATACGGCGTGGTTCCTGGCCGCGCAATCCTGGCCGGGAAGTTTTACATATCCCTTTATCGTGCACGGCGCAACCCGATTCGACAGAAGCGATTCGGCAACGCGCACCGCGAAATGGTCCGCGCCAACGATCAACACTTGGCTTTCGGACTTGTGTGAAATCCTGCCACTGATCCAAGCCCACCGGAAAAGCGCCTGCACGGATAATGTAAGAAAGAAAAGATTTGTGCCGCTCAGCCAAATAAATATTCGAGAAAAGAAAGTGTCCCGGTAGAAAAATGTTACGGCGAGTACCGCCAGATAAGTGGCAAGACAGGCGCTAAGCACTCTGCGGATCCTGCTGGTCACCTGCAAATGATTCTCGATGGACGCAAGCTCATAGTGATCCGCAATAATGGCCCAGACAATGGTGGTTAAAACCAGCAAGCCAAAGTAAGGCGAGGGCTCGGCGTCGGTGGAATATCGCGGGAGTGCCCGTGTCGCAAAACGGAAATAGGCAGCCAGACCAAAAGCGGCCAGCGGCAGCGATAGCACTACCAGATTGAGGACAAACTGCGCGCTTTTGAGTCTTCCGTGAATCATGTGTCGATCGAAGCGACGCCAAACTCTTCCCATCTACGAGCTAGGAACACGCCCAAACTGTCCCGAAAGTGCTCGGGAGCAAAGCGATCGGCTTGCTGTTTAATAAAAAACGGTCTGAATCTATGCTCAACCCCTTCGAATGTTTGAATTGCGTCGACCAGCGCGTCGACGGATTGCTCGCAGAAGAAAACGCCCGTGGAATGTTCCGGAACGTCCTTGGATCCGGTGCGAAACCCTTTCACGGTTTCCAACACGCCGCCGCGTTCATACGCGATCACTGGCCGCCCGAAAGAGAGCGCTTCGACCGGAACGATCCCGAAATCCTCTTCGCCGGGAAACAGCAATGCGCGGCAGCGGGCATATTGCTCGCGCAGTTCCTTATCGGAAAGTGGTCCGCAAAAGTGGATGGAGGGGCCCGCGAGCTTGCGCAAGCGCGCGTACTGCCCGCCATTACCGACGACGTGAAGCCGCCGACCGAGACGATTGCACGCGGCAACGGCCAGATCCATGCGCTTGTAGTCCACCAGGTGACCAACCGCGAGATAAAAGTCGTCGATTTTGTCCGCCACATATCCGGCATCGATGTTCACGGGCGGGTAGATCACCGTTGCATCTCGTCGATAGTGCTTGCGAATCCTGGAAGCAACGTTTTGGGAATTGGCTACGAAATAATCCACACGATCCGCAGATGCAGTGTCCCACATCCGCAAATAGTGGCTGGCAAGCGTGAAGAATGGCCTCGACAACCGGCCGACCGTCGTTCCATTCCTGTAGCGATGATAAAAATCCCAGAGATATCGCATTGGCGAATGGCAATAGCACACGTGGCAAGTTTCGGCGCGCGTCAGCACACCTTTGGCGGGGCCGGACTCGGAGCTGAGCACCAGGTCGTAGTCGCTCAGGTCAAATTGCTCCAGGGCCAATGGATACAGCAACAAGAAATGCCGATGCCAGCGCCTGCTTCCAGGAAACTTTTGCAGGAATGAGGTTTTGAGTGACCGACCTCGCAAGGATTCCGGAATTGCTTCGGGATCGGCTACCACAAAAAACAGGTCAGCCTGCGGAAACATCTTGGCCATCGCTTCGACTACGCGCTCGCCGCCGCGGTGTGTGACAAACCAGTAATGCACGATGGCGACGCGGAGCTTTTGAAGTGAACGTAAATCGCCCGCGGCGATGTTTGGCGAGGCAACCGGACCTGCGTGCTGGGCGCTCAGTTTCATTCGGAACCCACCGTGTTTTTTGCCAGCCGGAGAATGTATCGGTGATACGCGGTGTGAGGAGTCAGCTCGCCAACGATCTCTAACCCGGCGCACTGCATCGCCGCTTCTATCTCTTCATTTGATCTGCGAATCCGGCGGATGCCTCTCCGCCAGAATCGTGGCAGCAGAAAATCAGGCAGCTGCGTCTTCAGGCGATATGCGAACGTCTTCGGCCGCGTGTCGAACTGCAGGTAGGCGAAGCCCTGCTTGCGCAGCAAATGGCGAATGACGTGAAGATAGCCCTCGATTACCGGGAAATCGGGAATATGTTGGAATACAAGGAGGGAATAGATGAAATCACATCTGTCCGCATGGTTTCCGGCTTGTCGCAGAAAATCCACCGGGCCAGAAATCGCGGAGTACGAAACATTGGCAATACCGCTGTCACGAGCGAAGGAAGTGGCACGTTCAATCATGAGGCGCGAGATGTCCACCCCCACAACTTCCTGGAAACGTCGCGCCATGGGAATAACGAGGCGGCCGACGCCGCACCCTAACTCGAGGGCAAGGAGCGGCCGCACGTCATGCGCTTCGAGCAACGGGAAAAACTCTTCCTGAATCGTGCGCTCGCCGCTCTTCCAGAATTCGCCGGCATCCGCCCCCTTGAGACTCGTCAGGATGTAAGAATAAGGATCCTCATGAGCAAACTGTTCCCATTTCGCGCTCGCGGCGTTTGCCCGGCGATGATCGTTGCATAAGGGATCGGGAGTTGCGCCGAGGCGTGTATTCATGGTGATCAATTGAGTCCAAGCAAGCGGTTGTAAAGGTCGATGTGCTGGCGCGCCGATTGCCGCCATGTAAATTTCTTTGCTTGTTGTATGCCCTTACTTCGCAATGACGCGCGTAACTCACTGCACGCCAGTATTCGTTCGATTTGCGTGACGAGTTCTTCCGGACTTGTGGGATCAAAATAGAGCGCAGCGTCACCGGCCACTTCGGGCAGACTTGCCGCCGCAGATGCGATGACCGGAGTACCGCATGCCATGGCCTCCAGAACGGGCAGGCCGAAACCTTCCAAGGTCGAAGGCATCACCACGAGATGCGCTGCAGCATAGACGTAAGGCAAAAGAGATTGCGGCACGTGAGGAAGAAACTTTGTGTATTCCCGAATACCCAGGCGCGCGCATTCCTTCACAACCGATTGTTTCCAGCGGGCGTCGTCCCCAACGATTACGAGAGAGTGAGATAGTTTGTTCTTTTTGCGGACGGTGGCGAATGCCCGAAGCAGGGTCGCCACGTTCTTGTGTGGTTTCAGATTTCCCACATAGAGCAGAAAAGGAGTCGTGATGCCCAAAATTGCGTCTAGATGCGAGGATTCCGAAGACGCGGGCTTCGTCGTGAACTCTTCCCCAACACCGCAGGGAATCACGGTGATTTTGGATTCGGGAATCCCCAGCGCCCTCACGATTTCGTTCTTCGAATAGTGGGAAACCGTGATGATGTGATTCGCCTTGCGCGCCACGGCGTTCAACATCGGCCTGGCATAGAACAATGTGCTCAGGTTGTCGCGATATGCCGGCGAACTGAGATGAATCACGTCCATGATAGAAACGATCAGTGGCCCTCGATGAAGAAGCGGCGCGTTATAATGTGGCACGTGCAACAGGTCGCAGCGGCGAGAGGCTCGCGCAATTAGTAATTGCTCGCGCAATGTATAAATCGGCGTGTCAATGACGGTCACATCGGCACAAAAGTCCCTGACCCTTCCGCAATCCCTTTTTCTCACGATGGCCTCGATTGCGAAGCCATCTACTTGATGGTGGAGCTCCTGGAGCAGGTTTCGGGTGTACGTCCCGATTCCTCCAACCAGCCAACGAGCGTCGATTGTGACTGTCTTCAGCATGGGCTCGACTCGTTGCCTTCAACTGCCTCCGGAAGAAACTCGAAGCTCTAAACCAGTGGCGGCCATCGGGAGGCGCGACGTCAGCAGCGAAAAAGCGACCAACATCCCCGCCTCTCGAATGACGATTGCCCAGGCAATGCCCACCGAGCCGTACGCGCGGCCAAAGATGAAATCTAATGCCAAACTGGCGAGTGCGCCCACGCTGAAAATTCCCAGAAAGATGGCGCGGCTGTTTGTGGCGATCGTGCGGGCGGTATAAATGGAGTTCAACAAAATGAGTGGACAAGCGATGACCATGATCGAGGCCAGAGTCCCGCTGCCCGCGAAAGGAGGGCCGTACAGAACCATGATTACCCTGGGCGCCGCAAGCGAAACGAGGAGAGCGGCCGGCACCGCGACGAGGACCACCAAACGCATCCATTGGTTTGCGTACATCTTCAAGCTCTCGGGCTGGCTGGAGAGACGGACCATTTCTGGAAGCAGGATGCTGCCGAAAAGCCACGCACACACATAAACAATCAGAAGAATTGTGTTCGCGGCGGAAAAAGCTCCAAGCTCTGCAAGCGGGACTAAAGTTGAAAGGACGATCGTGTCTGCACGGATAATCAAATTTGCGAGTCCGTAAGCGATCCCAAACGGCGCCGCCATTTTCACGGTTGCGAAAAAATCAAGGCGAACCGGCCGACTTGGCCAGATTCCATTTCGATATAGGACCGCTGTTCCGAGCAGCAGCTCGAGAAGCTGACAAGATGCCAACCAACGGAGAAGGCTAAAAATGGCCCAGCCATCCTTCATGGCCAGCCAAATTCCCCCGACAAGAATGGCGCTATGTACGCACTGAATGATTCCGATCCAGTTGGCCTTTGACACAGATTTGAGAACTGCCATTTGCAGCTGAGAGTAGGACTGCAGAATCGCGCGGACGGTCACCCAGAACCCGATCGCCAGAAAGAGAGCCTCTTGCTTCGTCAAACCTGCTACGACGGCGAGAAGGATCGTAGCCATCGCGAGCAATATGGACTTCGAGGCAGTAAGCCGGCCGATAATCTGATTGCGGTACGCATTTAACGAACTGATTTGCGTGATTGCCGCAGTCTGCAATCCGTTGTCGGCAAACATCACAACGACCGTGACTACGGCGAGGCTGACGGCGTATGCTCCGAGCGCCGCTCTGCCGTAGGCCCGCGCGATTACCAGGACAACCGCAAAGTTAGCCGCGCGCACAGCGGCCTCGCCGCCAATTACGCTTACGACGCTTTGCAATACCGCTCTCATATGCCGCTCTGCCTGGCGCCGAGCACCGGCCCGATCGTCGCGAAATGCGGTCGGTATTTGCAGGCCCAGGCGATTCCCAACACCAGCAGCGCCCCCACCTTCACGGAAGCGGCTGCCTGTGTCCCGGCGAGATAAATCAGGAAACAAATCCCCACGAAACAGATCACCGAAACGTAGTTCATGAACTCAGATTGCGTTCGCTCCATGGAAAGCAACAGTCGCTCGCACCACGCGACTCCGCATCCCCACAGGAAGCTGACCGCGATAGCGCCAAGAAAGCCAAAGTTGATGTAGCCCTCGCCCATAATCGTGAGTCGCAAACCTCCGCTTTCTCCGGTTTGATCGACGCCAATGAGCTTGGTGCTGATGGCCCGCAGGCTGTTGTTGGCGCTCCAATCGCTGGCGATGCTGGGCAATGGGATCACTGCCTGGACAAATGTGACGCCATTCAGTCTTTCGCCGTCCAGGCGGTTGAGGGACCAGGCTAGATCGCGAACTTCGGGAAGCGCCGTGCTGGAAACGGTCAGAACGGTCTCCGGATTCAGATCGCTATAAAAAACACCGAACAAGAAGAGGCACTGCGTGAAAACGTAAAAAGAACCTACGATCAGAAGCCATTTGCGGGTCAAGCGATACACGTCGTGGCGGCCGATTCCAATTAGAATCAACGAAGAGAAAATGACTCCGAGGAGATTTGCGCGGCGGAGCGGCAATAAAAGGGCAAAGTAACCGACTACGATCAAAAGAATGCTGACGATTCGAGGGCGTTTCACGGCCCGGTAAACCAGGAATGGCAAAGCCACGGTGAGCAGGTCCATGGCGCGATTGGCGAACCATTCGTCGCGCGCGGAGCCACCCGCAATGTCGCTTGTGATGTAACGAAGGAAAGGCCACTTGGCGGGCACCCACAGGTAATCGAGAAAACCAAGCCGCCAATAGACAATGAACATTATCGCGGCGCCGGCCAACAGCAGCAGGCGAAACAGAGCTTCCGCTGTGTCCGGATCCGCCAACGCGAGAAAGCCACGATGTAAACTAATTGCCTGGCCGTGCAACTTCCATGAGTATCCAAGAGCGGCCGCCAGAAGGCCCACGCTGTCGATAAGAAACGCATTGGCGTAGTAGACCTCCGCATTAGAACGTATCGAGGTGTGCTCTGTCGTCAAATTCGCCATCAGAAAGCCAAAAAAGATGTGCGCGACGGCTAGAGAAAAGAAAAGAACACACAACGTCTTCGTCGTGCCAAGGCGCCGGAGGGCAGTGCCGCGGACAAGCGCAAGTGTGGCGGCCAAAAGACAAAGCGCCGCAGCGATAAGAACTGCCGGAACGTCCTGCAGCAGGATTCCAAGGAGCGTCGCGACAAAGAGGCCGATGATGCACAAACTCACGATCAAGAAAAACTCCCGTCACTTCCCGTTAACCTGCTACTCCTTCGTTTCCAATGGAGCCGACGCTCCACGCAAACGATCCAAATTCCTTTTGACCTGCTCAGCGATTGAATTTCGCCGTTGAACGACGTACTCCAATTGCGGTTTCACGCTGCGAACCATTTTGAGTACGAGAATTTTCCCTGGGTCTTCCGGGTCAATGTCCTGCCAGTCGTCTTTGACCATGGTCCATCCGGTACCAATGGCGAGCGCGATCATCACCCCTAGCAGGACCAGCAGCGTGCGCGGCGGAAATACCTTTTTCTCTGGAATTTCTGGAGGATCCAGCACCTTGACACTTGGCACTTCCTTGGCTTCCTGGACTTTCGCAATTTCGTACTGCTGCGTCAGCGTTTCGAACACTGTTTCTTCCACCTTCATCCGGCGGTAAAGGTCCGCATAAGTCACACCGAGCAGGGGAAGCTTGCGTATCGACGGATACAGATCGTCCTCTTTCGACGGTCCGGCTACACCAGGACCCGTCTTACCGCCCATTTTCAGGATTTGGCGGCGAAGTTCGTCGATGCGCGCCTGTGTTGTTCGAACACGAATGTTCTGGTCCGTATAAATTTGGCGGAGTCCTTGCAATTCGGTTTGCGCCGCGATCAATTGCCCCTCGAGGATCGCAGCCGATTCCACCATCGCCTTTCCTTGTTCCTTGATGTCGAGCGCCGCGTTGTTGCTGGCAAACTGGCTGAAATCTTTTTCCGAGGATTCGAGTTCGGTCTTCACTTGGCCAAGGCGTTCTTCCAGGAACACGCGCTCCCGGTAGGCGGACGATGTGTTCAGTTGGGTGACAACGCTGTTCAACTGCGCCACATATTCCTGCGCCAGTGCGGTCGCCCGCCTTGGATCGTGGTCTGTTACCTGAATCGTAAGGATTCCGCTCTTGCGATCGATGGAAATGTCGGTCTGCCGGGCAAGCTCTTTTCTGGCATCGACCCAGCGGCGTTGGCCATAAACCCGGCGCAAATCGAATTTCGCAATCAACTCGTTCTGTACGGTGCTGCTCTGCAACACGCCGGCGAAAAGGTCGGCGGAAGTATTCATACCCAGCAGATCGCCACCGAGAGCGCCGAGCGTGGCTCCCATTTTCCCCGCTAGGCCAGCGAGGAGTGCCATACCTTGACCGGCGGGTGCATCGGGCGGCATCAACCGCGTTGTCGACGCGTAGCGGGAAGGGATCACAATCGCGATGATCAACGCGAACGCAGCACCATAGGCCATAAACCGTCCAAGCGATTTTCGTTGATCCCAGAGCCGGCTGATTCGCGCAATCTTTCTGTAGCGGGTCTCCAGCTGATCCTGGTGAAGGCGATCTTGCAGCAGTTGATCCATGTCCAGTGCGCGAAGAACTTCCGGAGCGGGCTTGGCTGAAATCGAACTCATGGTATGTGGCTCCCTGCCGGCTGACTTGCAAGCGCGCTTTCCGAACTGCTGGAAGAGGTTGCGTGGCGTCCCCACTGGGGAAGGAAGCCGAGCTCAATCGCAGCGACAACATTGTTTCGTGATCCCGCAAATAACAAAGGATAGGAAGAAATGTGCTCGAACTGAAAAAAGCCCTTGAAATAAAGTCCACTGCGTTTCGTGATGGAATAACTTGTCTGAAAGTCCTGCCACTTTCCGCCGCCGGGTACAAAATCGGAAAGCACCCTGCTTTGCTTCCACGAAAAATCGAGCGTATGGACGGGAGAAACCCAATAACGGATCCAGGCCTGCAGAGTTATTCCTTCGCGGCCAACCACATTGGACATGAGGTTGCCATCGTTTGTGTAGCCGTCGGGATAATCCAGATTCCAATAGTTCAGGTCGCCGTGATTCTGGAACGATGCGCGTCCAGGGCTCGTCGAAGTTGTCCACTCAAAGTGAACATCCCACTTTGG
The DNA here is from genome assembly GCA_963790355.1 of Candidatus Acidiferrales bacterium. GTDB lineage: Bacteria > Acidobacteriota > Terriglobia > Acidiferrales > UBA7541 > Acidiferrum. The sequence continues at coordinate 640,958 of CAWBOF010000004.1, read as the reverse complement.
CAGCAAAGGCAAACGCGGCAGATAAATGCCCGGACGAAGAACACTTTTGCTCAGATTCTGCAGCGGAATCAAATCGTCGTCGTCTTCCAGTTCGCCGTAAAATGTTACCCAATCGTGAAAGCCAGGCAAACGCCAGGTCCAATCCACATCGGTTCTTGAGTCTCCCGGAACACTGTTGAGCTTGGAATTGACGCGCCCCGTCAGGCTTTCCAGAAAATATGTGGCCGTCAAGGGATCGCCGCCGGTGCCACTGATCATGGTTGTGCGGCTGTATGCAAATTCCAGCGAATGAAAAGGTTTAAGGCTGATCTTCTGGCCGTAGATCCATGGTTGAGATGGGCCGGTGTGGCCCTCCAGGCGGCCGATAAAGTTCTCCATGCTGAACGGGCCCAGAACCTTGGAGACGCCGGGAATTTCTACGGGATTCTCCGGAGCGACTCGCAACATCGGAAACGGCGCGGCATTATTGCTTAACAATAGAGAACCGCCGACACCCGGACCCCACGAGAGGCTTTGATTTCCAAATGTGATCTGCCATCCCTGCAAGTTGACCCCCGCATACGCGTCCAGCAGAGCAAACTGATTGATGGGAGCGAATGGCGCCCCAGACGGTGCCGGTCCTTTGTCGCGTTCGGTAATAAATTCCTGGACCGCCGTGGACAAGCCGGGTTGCGATGGAGAGTGTTGATACTCGCCGTCAATGTAGAAGAACAAAGTGCCGTAAGTGGCGCTTACCGATGCGCCATCGATCAGATTCGTGCCTTCGCGAAATGGCCGGCCATAGTCGTAAGCGAAGGTCTGGCCAAAGTGGTATCCATCGTTCAACACCGTGCCGCTAGCGCTTAAAACCCGCGTGTAAACGGAATCCACTTCAGCTGATCGGTTTGGCCCAATGAACGTCGCTTCCTCGCGAGCAAATTCCTGGTGCAACGCCAGCAGCAAAGCCCTTACCTGCGCATTGACTTGCGGGTTCGCTCCGGCCGATTTTGCAAATGCCTCATCGATATCGACCAAATAATGAGCGCACTGCTCGCGAGACCATGGCCGTTTGCCTTGATAGCCCTCGGATAAAAGTCCAAACGCGGCCAGGCGATCAAACGCTCGATAAACCCAACTGTCCACGGGAACGTAGGGGGAACCGGGATATTTTGCCGGTCCCGAATCCGTATCGCGGAAAATTTCACCGAAGGGATTCCACGCGCTGCCACCGACTTCGGCATTGTGGTGGGTCCGATAAACGTATTCCGAGATCATCCAACCCAAACCGCTCCCGATCAGCACATCGGAAGGAAAATGCTGCTTACTTCCGACGCTTGCGATGCTGACGGTGGAAGCCAGTCCGTAAGCAAACAGCTTCACCAACGGCCCGTGATATTCGTGCGCCAAAATTCCTGCAGCGGCCCAGGCTGCGGCAGAATGATTGGACGGAAACGACGTACCGCCTTCAAAGAAGTTTCCCTGGCCGCTTCCCTGCAATGGCCGCTCTCGCCCGGCGACAAGCTGGAGGCCTTGCGTGACGATGAGGGAGTCGACCACAGCCTCGCCTGCGAGCAAGCCAGTTTCTCGCTGGTGCGGGTCGTGTGTTTGAAGACTCCACAGATAAAGGCCGCCCGAAGCCGCCCCCAACGCCGCAACACCTCCGTTGCGGATGTCTTCAAAGTGATCGAGCGTACCGGGATTGTTAGGAAGAGCTTTGCTGAAACTTGGGTCAGTGAGAATGAATGCCGATGCAATACCCGCGACTGGCAACAGCCACTCCGCATCGGACAACCCCAGCCGCAAAGGGCTGGTCCAGATTTGCTTCTGATCTTCGAACAGACGGCTACCCGCACTCCCGGCGTCGGTAAACGGAGTCTTCGACCATGCCGGATATTGCCGGCGCGTGTTCCCAACTGCTTTTGCAGGCGGCGCTTCAACCTTTGCCGACGCTGCGCCAGTCACGCTGTCGCCGTCTTGCAGTTGTTGAGGCGACGCGGCACGAGCGCCTCCCGCTGTCATCGTCAGGGTCACGATCATCAGATAGCGCGCCAATGTGATTCCTTTCATTGCCTCAACAATTCTTCTCATGGCCGCAGGTAAGCGACCGCCAGTGCCACGGACGTCGCGACCTGCGCAGACTGCATCAGTGGCACCCAGTTGCGATTTCCGATCTTTGGAGCTTTTTCCGGTACGACGATTACGTCTCCCGGCATCAGCACGGCGTCCATCGGATCTCCAGCCCACATCGGATGATTATTTTTGGCCGCCAACACGGATCCGTCAGCGCGTATCACAAACACGGCCTTCTTATCTGCGAGTTCCGTCAAGCCACCAGCTTGGCCCAGATACCAATTGGCGCTTCTGCCTTGCACATAGCCGACGGCGGTTCCATTGAATACCTGACCCTGCACGACCACGTAATTTGGTTTCTTGGGAACAAGAATCACGTCTCCATTTCGAAGCGGTGTTTCCCCGGAGGTGCGATCGAACGATTTCTCGTCGAGCGCGCCCGGGATGACCACACGGCCCACGGGCAAATGAGTTTCAAGTTGGGAAAGCGCGGTGTCGGTTTGCGCGATGGCGGTGAGCTTCGAATTTTTCTGATCCGCATCATTTTCCGGAAGCGCTTTCAGCTGGGTCTCCTCCGCTTTCACCCGCGCCACCAGCTCTTCCTGCGATTTCATCTCAAGATCGCGGACTTCCCGCCGCGTCAGCACAATTCCATACGGATAAGCCTGCGTCGTAAATCCGCCGGCCTTCGCCAGTACGGAACTTAACGTTTCACCTGGCCCGATCCCGTACGTTCCCGGGTGCTCCACTTCGCCGCGCAGCGTAACCGTAGCTCCCATGTCGATCCAATCGGGTTTCTCGCGAATCGTGAGCACGTCTCCGTTGACGAGGGGCTTGTTTTCGTCCGCGTGGCCGGCCATGACCGCGCTGAGATTCACGTTCAGGCTTTCCACCTCCGTCTCACCGGTTTGTTTTTCTTCTCGATGGGTAAGGACGGCGCTTTGCGAGTCGGCGCTCGGCTTCAGCCCGCCCGCGGCGCGTATTAGATCTTCGACGCGCATGTTTGCCGTCAATGGATAGCGGCCAGGATTCGCAATGTCTCCCTTTACGTAAACTGCAGGCGGTTCCGCTTTTGTGGTGTTGCGATGAACAACGATGCGGTCGTGCGGCTGAAGAACCAGATTGTCTGCGGACTTGCCCGCAAGGGCGTCGCCCAGGTTTACGCTTAGAATCGTCAATATGCCGTCTCTTCCGCTGCGGTAAACCTGAGCTGAATCCATGGACGCATCCGCGGTGACACCGCCCGCAAGAAAGATCGCGTCGCGGAAATGAGCCTGGCCAGAAGTGATGTACTGGCCGGGAATGCGCACTTCTCCGTCGATTCGAACGTCAGGTGCCGGCTCAAAGTCGTACTTGCTGAAGATCCGGATGGTATCGAGCGGCTCGAGTATCGGAGCGTTCCCGGCGTTCGAAAGCGCCGCGGAAAGGTCAAAGCTCTCGACCGACGGTCGATTGTCCGGTGGATTCAGTCGAATGATTTCCGCATAGTTACCGGCGGGCTCAGGCAAAAGGTCGGAGTAGGAGGTGATGAGATCTCGAACAGTCATGCCTTTTCGGAAAGAATAGCGGCCGGGACGAAGCACGTGGCCTTGCAAGTAAATCGCCTGGTCGTTATACGGAGCGATCGGAAAAATATGAATTCGATCGCCATCCTGAACGTAAAAACTTTTCAGCCGCGCTTGTGCCTCGTCGCTATCCGGCTTTTCGGAAAGGTCCAGGCTGAGCATTGTGCGGTTTTCATGTGCGACAAGCCGCTCCACCTCCACGTGTTTGAGAGCGGCAGCAGGCAACACTCCTCCGGCAAGCTCCAGCGCTTCTTCCAGAGAAGTGCTTCCACGAAGTTCATAAATCGCGGGGCGACGAACCATTCCTTCAATCGTGATTTGCGGGCCAACTGGCGGCACGAGCAGTGAATCGCCGTTTTCCAGCTTCACTTCGTCCAGCCTGACGCCACGCAGAAGCAAATCATACGCGTCGACCACCTCGATCAACTGCTTTCCGCGGTAGTGTTTGATCAATCGCAGCGAACCGTGTTCCGTCAGGCCACCCGCCGCCACAAGCGCGTTCAGCGGGCTGGACAGAGAACTGATGTCGTAAGCGCCCGGCTCTCCCACTTCACCGACAACATACACGCGCACGGTCCTTAGCCGCGACAGCGATACGTCGGTTGAAATATCGCGCAGTTGCGTGCGTAGAAGTTGTTGAACGGTCAATTGAACTTCTCCCAAGGTCTTGCCGCTGACCAGAATCGGACCGTACTCTGGCAAAGAAATGCGGCCTTCGCGATCCACGGTGCGCTGCAATCGTTGCGAGACGCCTCCCCAGAGATCGATCGCCAGCCCGTCACCGGGACCAACCACATAATCGGGGCCGACAGGCAGATCCATTGGCACCGCGCCAGAATCGCGGGCGCCAGAAGTAAGGATGTTGATTCCAAACCGTTCCGGAGCTTTGTCGCGGGCCGCGACTTGAACATAAAGATCGACAAGCGATGGGACATCGGAATAAGGACTAGCTTTCGGAACAATCGTTCCTTGCGAGGGATCTGCAATCGCATGGTTGGATACGGCTCTGCCGCTTCTCATCAGCGGTGAAGCCGCGGATTCGTTCTTTGCGTACGTTCTTCCGGCCGAAGAATCAGCCTGCGCCGTGTCCGCATCTGAGTTTGCCAAGCCATTTCTCATGCGGCTCATTAAGCGTTGCAGGTCTTCTGGCGAAGCGGGGAGGCCGGAGGGATCGCGCGACGGGTTCATCGCCGCCATCCTGATCAAGTCGTTCGAATCAGAGCCGTCTGTGGAACCCGACAGGCCCCCGCCAGAGAGTCGCGTCTGAATTACCGGCGAGCCATTCATTTGAGGAATGGGATTGGAATCGGGAGGCGCAGTGGGGGCGGTTCCCTGCGGCAGTTCGCCAGGATTTGCAAAATCGCCTCGACTACGACGTGGCGAAGACGGCTTGCAATTTGCATTGCTCGCGGAATCACAGTTTCCGTCGGCTGCCAAAGCGGGCGAATTATCCTCAGTCTTTGGGGGCTTCAGCGACTCGGCGTCTTCCTGCGCTTCAATTTGCACCAATCGCCGCGCGCGTTCCTTCAACACCAGATCCTGCTCTTTGCCAATTTCGGAATTCGGATTCACGGTGGGCAGCAGATATCCGTAATGCTGCAGCAGACGCGTCGCGGCTGCGCGGAAAGCGATATCGTTGTCGAGCCGCTCAAAGATGGCTTCCTGGGTAAGATCGGAATCTTCGACGAGCTGTCCATTCGAAATCGCTTCGCGTTCCACCAGGCGTTCCAGTTCAACCAGCAACCCCGGATCTTTCACGAGAATTATCCGAATTTGTTCCGCCGGGGCCGCCACCCTACTTTTCTCTTGTTCTATTTCCGTCTGGCTCTGCCGTGTACCAGGTGATGTCTGGCTATGGAGCGCTGCCGGCGACGTCTGTGCAATTGCCACCGCGCCCCAACCGAGCACCGCCAGAAAAGAAAAGGCTGTCCGTTTTGCCAAGCTTAGCGAATACATGCGGGCCAACGTCATGCGGACCTTCTCGCGGAATCCGCGGTGTTATGAACGGCGCCAAGAATGCCCGCTGTGGATGTCTCGATGTCGGCACAATGAATGTCGAACGAAGCCCAGTAATAAAGAGTGCGGTCTTTGCGTGACGCCACCGCAATGATTCGAAGATCGGGATATTCGCGAAGTACCCGATCACACAGGGAAGGCCGCTGTTCACCTTCATCGAGCGCGATGACCAGTAAATCCGGAACAGTGGCCTGCACCTGCTTCAGGATCTCGGACTCGTCGGACACTTCACCAACGATCTCAATACCGGGCTGGTCCGCGAGCGTGGCCAGTATCACCTCCCTCATCAGCTTGGGATGGTTCGCCACGAGAATGCGCGTCGTTTTTTCCATCGAATTATTCCTCGCTCGCTAAGTGTCCGCGAAAGCGAAACGAAAAACAGGACCAATTCCTGTCATCGCTAGGTTCCAATTCGCTCTAACCGTCGGGTTCTAATTCGGACTACGCGCAACAGTGCAATAAACAGCCCTGAAACATGGCATGCACGAAGATGACGTGGGTTTGACTTTGTGGTGACAACTGCGAAGAAACAAGCAAGTAGTCTCCGAAATGTCTCACGATTTTTCGTAATCGACAGCCCTTCGTGAATGAGCGTGGGAAACGTGGGCCGAAGCAATCATGGCTTAAAGGGACAATTAGATGAATCGAGTTTTCGCAATTCTTCTTCTCGGCTTATTATTCGCCACTGCCGCCCCCGGCCTCTGGGCGCAATCGGACGTTCCTATCCTTTCTGGTGCCGTCGCGTTTCTGGGAGCCAACACTGGCGGCGTACCAACTTATCAACCGGTCATCGCTCCCGTTCTCGTGGCGCCGTTCGGAGATCACTGGTTAGTTGAATCGCGTGCCGATATTCAGGGGTTCTTCGCGCGACAGGATGGAACTACCGGTCCGTACAGTGGGCAATTCTTCGCCTCTCTCGACTATCTCCAACTGGACTACATTGCCAATGCTCATCTCACGGTCACCGTCGGTCGTTTTCTTACCCCTTTCAATATGTACAACGAGCGATTGTCCGCGTTGTGGATCGCTAATCTGCAAGACCCGCCCATCATTTTCACCATCGGCACGCGCACTTCTGCTTCCAGCAACGGCGGCATGGTGCGTGGAGTGGCCATGGCGAGAGAGAGCTGGATTCTGAATTACACGGCCTACGCTTCCGTGCTCACCAACACCGAAAATCTGCAGTCGGGCAGGTCCGCGGGAGGCAGAATCGGGCTATTTTTGCCGAAGGTTGGTTTTGAGGTCGGAGCTTCGTATCAAAGATTCTTGCAGAGCGGTGATTACAACGCCTCTGGCATGTATGCCGAATGGCAGCCGCCACAAATCCCATTGGATGTGCGTGGCGAATACGCTTATTCCCCGGGTGGCCAGGGCTATTGGCTCGAAGGCGCGTATCGGTTCTCAACGAGCCGCGATATGACCACCTGGTTGAGCCGCGTGCAGGCGGTCGCCCGAGTCCAGCAATACTTCAAGGGCAATCCGACGCCGCAGGACTTATTGCCGTCGGCGAATACAAATCAATTCGATATCGGCTTGAATTACTATCTGCCGCACAATGTGCGCCTCAACGGCAGCTACGGCCGGCAGTACAGCACCGCCGGTAACGCCAATATCTGGAATTTCCAAATCACGTATCGATTCCTGTTTCCCGCTTGGCCCGGAGGGCGCTAATGAAGCCAATGAGAAAGTTGCTATTCGCTTTTGCCGGAGCTTTGCTCGCGGTTTGTTCGATGAAAGTGTTTGCGACGCCGCAAGCGCCTCAGGCTGCGGTGGCCGCACAGAAGCCCGCCAAGAAGGCCACCGGCGACCGGGGTGAGCTGAAGTTTAAAGAAAATTGCGGCCGCTGCCACAATCCTCCCGACGCGATCTCGCCTCGAGAAGCGAAAGCGGTTATGCAACATATGCGTGTCCGCGCCATGTTAACCGCTGAGGATGAAAAACTCATTCTGAAATTCCTTGCTCCTTGAAACACAACTCCATCGATTGAAGGAAATAAAATAGCTATGAACCACAAATTGTTTTTAAAATCACTCTTTCTATGGGCGATTACGCTGTCCCCACTTGCCGCCGGCGACCAGACCCCGCGGACCATTTCCATCACGGCAAAACGGTTTTCCTTCACCCCGAATGAAATCACCGTAAAGAAGGGAGAGGAGGTAACCCTGGTAATTCAGTCCAAGGACGTCAGCCACGGACTGGTTATTGAGGATTTGGGCGTGCGGACCGACGTGAAAAAGGGACAGTCGGCGGAGGTGAAGTTCACTCCAGAAACAGCCGGTACGTTCGAAGGAAAGTGCGCTCACTTTTGCGGGACAGGTCACGGATCGATGACGCTGACCGTTCATGTCACGGAGTAGATGCAATGCCAAAATCAACCACAATCGTATTTCTCGCCGCAGCTGGCCTTTTGGCCGGTTGCAGAGCTACTCCTCCTGGAAAATGGGAAACTGCCACGATCACAAAGATCAAACACTCAATCACTGTGGGTGGTAAGCAAACGAAAAATCCGTTGACGGCCAGTCCCGAAAACATCGCGGGCGGGAGAATTGCATTCTCTCACTACTGCGTCGCGTGTCATGGGTTCGACGGGCAAAACACAGGGGTTCCCTTCGCGGACGCTGTGGCACCTCCCGTTCCCCTGCTGAATTCGCCCTCCGTGCAATCGTATACAGACGGGCAACTGCATTGGATTCTCGTGAACGGTATTTCTCCGTCAGGCATGCCGGCATCCCGAGGAATCCTGACGGACAACGAATTGTGGTCCATCGTCCTTTATATTCGTCACTTGCCTCCGGCTGGCAGTCTCGGGGAACCGCCGATGTATTCCGGAGACGACAGCGCTCCTCCGGTTCGGCAATCGTCCGGTCAGGAACGGTAATTCAACGAACAAACACAATTTCTGCAAATGGGATTGTTGGGTATATCCAGAGTCTGACGAAACTGCCGCGCTGTCGTCCCGTTAATCACCGCCTCCAGCGTCGTGCCTTGTAGATTTCCGATCGGCGCGTGGAAAAAGCACGGACGCACCACGCCATCGGCCTCAATCACTGCCGAAACCCACGGGGCATTGCATAGGGGAGATTCGGGAAATTCCAAACCCAATTGGCTGCGAAAATGACGCACAATGCGCCTCAGTTTGCCGGGAGATTCCGCGATGAAGCCGCCGGCAAACTCCTCTTGGCTGGCGCGAATCAGCATGTCGATTTCGTTTTCTAGCGCGATTAATTCCGGCAAGGAAAGGCCAATTTCCGTTTGCCGGCTCTTGGGCCACGCCAACGCTCGATGGAAGGCCGTGGAAGTCACGTCCACAGCCAAAAAGGAGATTCCGTTCAAAGAGAGTTTGCCGGCGGTTCGGGCGGTTTCCAGAAGGTGCCGGTGATTTGCCTGTTGCACCGTGGTGCGCGCGGTGATCCGCATGTCGCTGCGCACATCGCGAAGCGCGCGAACGCCTGTTTCGAGAAGCGCAAATGCTCCTTCCACGCGGCGAATCGTGTCGTGGATCTCGTTAGGACCGTCCAACGAAACAATTACATCGTCAAAACTCTCTGCAACCGCGCCGGCATTTTTCTTCAGAAGTAATCCGGTGCTCAGAAGCGTCAGGCGAATTCCTTCCGCCCGTAGGGTGGCACAAAGCTGCGGGAGTTCGGGATTCATGAGCGGCTCACCGCCGGAAAACACGATCCAGCGCACTCCGAGGCGGCGAATGGACTCGAGTTGCGGCTCTAGGTCGCGCGTCCCAAATGATTTCCTTTCCTTGGTCTTCCAGATGTCGCACATCACGCAGCGGCAATTGCAGGAGCTATGCGCGTGCACGACGAGAACCGGGAGCACAGAAACGCCGTCGGTGTCGCCATCGACCAACTCCCCAATCGAATTCAAACGCTCTGCCTTAATTTCCAATGCACACCTGCTTGCCGCCGAGATAAATTGCTCCGTCCAGATACGCTTCCGTCTTCAAGAACAATCGCTCCAGCGGAGCGCGAACCCACCGCAGAATGCCCTCCACCGAAAGCGGCTGCAGCCCGGCGCACGCGCTGTCCGGCAGGCGTTTCCTGAGTTCCGCAGACGCTAACTGCACGCGGCCACCCAGAAGCACAAGTTCAACGTCGCGATGCGACAACTTGCACAGCGTCTGTGCCGGTGACGAACCCGTATCACGGACAGCAATCAAATCCGCAATTCCTCCCACGCGAAATGTTCCTTCTCCATTTTTCAAACCCAGGAGTTGCGCCGCTTGCCGGGTTACGTATCGGTATAGGTCGGAAGCGGGTGTTTGCAGAACTTCGTGCGCACATCGAACTTCATCCAGAAAATCTCCCGCGGCAGTCAATGGCGAATCGCTCCCAAGAGAAACTTTTGGAAACTTTGCAATGTCAGAGGCCGGCATCGCTCTTCCGAACAGGAACAAATTGGAACTCGGACACCAGATGAGTCCTGCGTCCGCGGTGCGTAGTGCGGCAGATCCTTCTTCTGCCAAGCCAAGCCCGTGAATGATCACGGTGTTCTTATCCAATGCCCCGGCACGGTGAAGATCAAAAATCTCCTGCCTGCTTTGCTCATCAATCCCTTCCGCCAAATGGATAAGAAATGGTTGGCCTTTTGGAGTGGTTTGCTTTTTTAGCGCGGCTCCAGGTTCCAACGGCAAGGAATGAGCCCATCCATAATTTTTGAGCACCCGTACGGCAAAGTCTTTTGTAAACACCTCCCGATCGTAAGGATTGTGGTGGCACACGGTCGTGACGCCGCATAAAAGATTGCGAATCCCACCCCACCATAAGCGCACATCTTTCGGCACCTGGCGATGACAGGCAATCTCCGCTGCATGACAGCGATGAATGTCTTCCGCCCACTCTAGGAAATTGTTGTAGCCGCCCTTCCCCAGTCGAGGGAAAAGGGCGAATTCCAAATGGTCGTGCGCGTTGATCAGGCCCGGGAGCAGCATGTACCCACGCAGATTGATCCCCGGACCGGTAGATAGCGAGAAAGACTCGTCGCTGGCAGCGCCACATATTTCCTCGATGCGGGAATCCTGAATGCGCATTTCCGCAACGGTGCTTTCTCCCGGCCCGAAAGCAAACCGTCCGCCGTACAGGCGGCTGATTCCGGTTGTTTTGCTTTCTCGCAACTGCAGGTTGCGAGGTTTTTTGGGCTTGGCCAGGCGAAGAAGGTAGATCGCGGAAAATCCACGAATATATTCGAAATATTCCTGTTTTCCGGATTGTTCGAACAGAGCCCGTTCGCTCTCTCCGAATGGTGGTTCCAGGCGAAGACTTAATTCCAGGCCGGCTTTAGCGCATAACTCGACCACCGCACTTATAGCTCTCCGGTGCGTGCGGATTTCGCGGAATGAATTGTCACCCGGGACGCCTCGCCGCCAATTCTGTGCCGATGCCGTCTCCGGATGCACGTCTGACAAATAGAACAGGCTCCCTGGTCGTAAGATTTTTCCTACGAGCCTGAAGAATTGCTCCGCGTCGTCGATGTAGCTCAGCACAAAATTGCAGAAGACAATGTCCGCCGAGTCGCTGGCGAGCGCCACATGCGCATAGTCCGCGCACATTAGTGTTGCGGCACCGCCCAATTTTGCTGCCGCCAGATTCAGCATTTCCCGCGAAAGATCGACGCCGACCAGACTCCGTGCTCCAGCACCCTTCAGCAGGTCCAGCCAGCGCCCGGTACCGCAGCCCAGATCGACCACGTCACGTCCGCCCAAACTCGGTAGAAGTGGTTCAAGAACCCGTTGCTCCAGAGATAAGATCGGGTTAGGTTCATGATCATACGTGTTAGCCCACAGACGGTAACCGTCAACTGCTGTGAGATAGGATGGGGCTAGAAAACTTGCCATGTTGTCTCGCGTGTCGGTCTACAGGCTTTCCTGTTTCGGCTTGCGCAGCGTGATAAATTGCTGGGCCAATCGCAGTTCCTTTGGAAAAGCATAGAAGCGTGCGGCATAGCGCCAGGCACTCAGGGTCTTCAGCAGTGTCCGGCTCCATCGAGGAGCGCGTATGTCCTGCACGGTCGGCCAACGCGAATTGATCACCACTTCAAAATTATCGATGAGCTTTTTCGTCTTTCTTTTCAGCCAGGGTGTATTCGGGTCGATTCGCAGTGTGAAATCCATCCAGCGCTTCGTCGCCCACTCATCAGGAGTGGTCGGAAAACTAACCTGCCCTTCGATGTCTCCATACATTGCCGTGCGCTGTGGCACGGGGGTGTAGTGATAAATAATAATTTCTGACTGCTTGTTTATTTGCTTAAGCTTGCGAATGAATTGAAGCGTCTCCGCGGTATCCCTTTCAGGATCGCGCGGATTGCCAATGACGAAGGAAAATTCCGGAATGATGTCGAATTCGCGAATGCGTTGCGCCACCGCGAGCGTTTGCTCCGTGGTGATATCTTTCTGCATTTCTTTCAGCACCCAATCCGAGCCCGATTCCGCGCCAAAAAAGATCATGGTGCAGCCGGCACGCCGGATAGCTTCAAGCGTCGCATTCGAATAGCGAGTGAAAGTGTCGATGCGCGCTTCACACCACCAGCGAAGGTTCAACGGGGCCAAGCGGTCGCAAAGCTCCTTTGCGTGGCTCTCCTTTACGAGGAAATTCATGTCGTAGAACTGCACGGAGTCCGCGCCATATCGCGTTTTCAGATGCCGGAGCACCGCTTCTGTTCGTGTCGCGCTCTCTACCAATTCGCGGTTTCCATAAATGGCGTGCACTCCGCAAAAACTGCACCGGAAGGGACAGCCGATGCTGGCGTGATGTGCCGCGGTCCGTTTCCCGAAAAACGACGGCCGCAGGTATTTCTCCACCGGCACGCGATGAAACGGCGACCAGGGAAACGAGTCCGGACTTTGCATCAGGCGTTCCGGATTGTGGCGGTGCAGGCCGAAAATGTCTTTGTAAGACAACCCCAGAATCTTGTCGAATCCGCGTTTTCCCCGGATCGCTTCGAGCAACTCCAACAGCGTATGTTCACCTTGGCCGCGCACGACGTAATCGACATACTTGGCATTCAGCGATGCATCCGCGTACGTCGATGGAAAATAACCACCCCACACAATCGGCAGTTTCGGATATTGATCGCGAATTTCCTTGCAACTGACGATCGCGGAGGCCATCTGTGGTCCGGGCATCACGGAAACTCCCAGAAGTTCCACATTGTTGCGGCGGATCAAATCCGAAATTGTCTCCGTGGGGTTCTCGTCAAGATTCCCGTCGACAATCTGATACTCTTCCCGGCCTTCCAGCACGGCGGCGAGCGCCATCACGGAGAGGGGAAAGCGGCGATTGCGCGGTTTTGTGGCCCGCGGATTAAACAGAATGATCATTTCGTCTTCACCTGTGTGCTATAAATGCGAAAACGAGATGGCTCGCGCCGGCGCTTCAGCGCGGCGATCAAAGGCCGGAACGCCCAGCGAATTCCGTACCAGACGTTATGCGTCTCCCACTCAATGTCATGCTTGACTTCCAATGCAACCAATCGTTCGCTGGTGAGATATTCAAGGCTCGCTAGACTCTCTGACGCGAATCCAAAACGTTTCTGGAAAGATTGCCTTCGTTCTTCCACCATTCGCTGGCCATACTCTTCACCAGTATATGTAGGCGAATCCGCAATCACGAGCGTTCCGCCAGGGCGCAGGCAGCGGATGGCCTCCGCCAACGTCCGGTCGTAATTCTCCGAATAGTGAAAGGACGCGTTGAAAACGGCGCAATCAAACTGGCTGTCTCCAAATGGCAACCGGTCAACCTCCGCCTGAAAGCGCGGGAACAACATCGGTAACGCGTGCTGATAGTGGACTGCGGCGCCCAATCCATCGAATGCGTTTGTCTGCAGATCGACGGCGACGGGCCGATGCCCCAGGGTGGCGAGCCGGTAAGACAACCACCCGTTTCCTGCGCCAAGATCAAGGACGGCCAGTGGTTGAACCGCCTTCGCCGCTATCGCCGGCAAAATTGTGCGTTCGATATATCTGAATGTGCGTGAACGAATTCCCCATTGCCACGAATGCAGCTCGGTTCGGTCACAATATGGCAACGACAGGTAAAATTGCGGATCATGGCTCCCCCGGCCTTCTGCTTTTCGCACTGTCTCGTAATCCTGAATGAATTGCCGGAAGTAGCTTTCACGATTTGCGGCTAAGGCCAGCCAGATTCCCTGTTTCTGTGCCATAACCGCAAAACATTCCGCGCACACAATCTGCTCATGCATTTTTCCTAACGCATGATATGTAACCGGCGTAAGCGCCGCTGTACATGTAGGGCAACGCAATCTGACGTAGGGTGGCAGCAGCGGCGTCGGTGAGGGCGTCGCCGCGCGCGGCGGTAAGGTTCCTGCGGCCAATAGGGCGTTTATGGATTGCATCTTACGAATTCCAGCAGCACGTGATCTCCGGCGTTGCGTAGAATCGGCCATCCCGCGCACAGCGAGTCCAGCCACTCCAGACAAGCTAGTATTTTGTCGTGTCCGGCAATCGCTCGCTCTGTGTAGGACGGCGGTATAAACAATCCAACTGCACGCCGCGAAACCAGTCGAAACCAGGGAGAAAACGAATAGCGCATTTCGCGAACTGCCGGATAATTAACGGGGATCGTTAACTCCCCAAGCCTCGCCGTGGACTTACTCGAAAATCTTCGTCCTGCTTTTTTCGGCTGTGCGTGGAGCAGATACCACATCACCTCGGCCACACACACACGACTCCAGAGGCACAGCAACACGCGACCTCCCGGCTTCACTAGCTTTGCCAGGTTGCAGGCAAACGACCGGAAATCGGCAAGGCAGTTCAGGCCGGAAAAATTCGAAAACGCTCCATCAAACGGTTTTTCAAAACACAACGCCGCAAGGTCTTCGTTGGCGGTCTGTAAATATTGAATCGTTGAGACCTCGTGTCGCAGCGCCACGGCAATCATTGCCGCGGACGCGTCGCAAGCCACCACCGATCGCCCTTCCTTTGTCAGGAAGCGTGCATCCTCGCCTGTTCCGCAATTCAATTCCAAAATCCGGCTACCTTCTGGAAAAGCGGCAAGCAATTCTTTCCACACCTGCTTTCGCTGTGCCCGCCCAATCGCCGTGCGCGTGAATAAGTCGTCGTAGGAATCCGCCACACGATCAAATGCAGTTGCGGCAGCAGTGAGAGTCACCCCATTCGCCGCGTTCATGCCTTCACCTCGGAGGAAGTGGAATAAAGGCACTCTCGCAACGCCCTCACCTGCTGCCGCAATCCTTGTTGTGCCGCTTCATCGATGCCCGCTCGCTCGAGCCGCGCGAGTTGCACCTCGTTTTGAAGCAGGCGGTCCGCGAATCCATAAAAGTTCGGACTATGCCGGCCGCGCAACAACAGCTCACGGTCGGAGGACTGTCGCCACGGCTTCAATTGCACCAGAGAGTTTGCGTTTCTCGCATAATACGGCGTGCCCTTGATGGGATAAGCCACGGTCGTAAAGAAAACGTCCGGATCGGTGCGCTTCACGTGTTCAATGGTCGCTTCAATGTCGTCCAACTCTTCGCCTTCGTAACCCCACATCAGAAACATTCCGGTCTGGATGCCACGGGACTTGCACAAATCCACCGCGGATTGCACTTGCGCGACGGTGACGCCTCTTTCCATCGCATCCAGAATCTTCTGCGACCCGCTCTCACTCCCGATCCACACGCGAAAACATCCCAGTTCCGCCAAAAGATCCGCGGATTCCGAATTCAGGCGGTCTGCCCTCGTGATGCATTCAAAGGGAATGTGCAGCCCGCGGTTGCGCATTTCCGCCGCATACGTTTTCAGCCATCCGTGATGCACGGTGAAAACGTCGTCTGCAATCCACATCATGTCCGGTTCGTATGTTTTGACAAGCCATTCCACTTCGTCCACAACTTTTGCCGGTTTGCGTCGGCGATGTGTTTTTCCAAAAACCTGATGACTGCACCAGCGGCAGTGATACGGACATCCTCGCGCGGTAATGAACGAGAGCGAGCCCTTGCCATGCGCGCTGCGCCACGTTTCCACATAACGCCGAATGTCCACGGCGTTGCGCGCCGGCCACGGCAACGCGTCAATGTCAGAAATTTGCGTGCGTGGACTGGTCTCGTGCAGATTCCCGGATTCATCGAGAAACGCGATGCCGCAAACATTTTGCAATCCGGAGTCCGATTTGGAGCGCAGGGCGGGGAGCAGTTCTTCCATCGTTGCTTCGCCCTCACCCAGAACAACAACGTCCGCGCCGGCCTCAAGATATTCGCGAATGTACGCGCCCGGCTCCGGACCTCCAACAACAGTTCTCCAGCCCGCAAGCCGAGCCACTTGCAGAATCTCCACCACTTTCTTGCGCGTCATGAGGTTGGCATAAATTCCGAGCACCGAGGGGCATTCGCTCTGTAAATGCTTCTTCAGTTCCTCCATCGTCGAAAAAGTGGTATCGAACACATCCACTGCAAACCCTTTCGAACGAAGGTGTGCGCAAATATAAAGAAGCCCGAGCGGCACATATGGCTTCAGAATCTGCATTTCCTTCGGATCTTCGTACAGGAAATATCCGTGAGTGAGGAGAAGATCAATCATTGGCTTCTCCTGAATGGGCAATTACCGCGCGCAACGGAATAAAATGCGCATCCCGCGAGAAATATGGCTCACGCGCTCTGCGCGGTGTTTCCGGTAGTTCCGTGGGATGCAAATTGCGACTGATGGGCTCGAGTGATTCCACGAGTCTCCAAAGTTCGGCGCTCTCCTCCGCCCGCTCCTTGCGCATTGCACCTGGTTTCCAGCTCTCCACTTCCGCATGCAGTGCATCACGAATTGCGCGATAGAGCCGGTCCGTGTACGTGCCCTTGAACATCACACACAGGTCTTCGCTGTCTGACCAATTCTGTTTCTTTCCAAGCTGCTCTTTCACCCTGGCGTAAAATCGCGTGTTGGGAAGCGGGTAAGAAAACGAAATCCCAACGTCATCAGGCCGCGTTTCCCGTACCAGCGCGATCGTTTTCTGAATATCGTTCCACTGTTCGCCGGGGTAACCGAGTTGCAGGAAATAGCAGGTGCGAATCCCTTCCCGCCTTAGGTGTTCCCTGGCGCTCACGACCTCTTCTACGAGCAATCCCTTGTCCATGTCGTCCAAAACGTTTTGCGAGCCGGACTCCACGCCCATCCACACTTCCGAACAACCCGCTCGCCGGAGAGCGCCGGCGGTCTCGGGTGTCAGCAAATCCGCGCGAGCCTGAACTTTGAACGGCACCGCACAATTAAACTCTTCAACCGCAAGTGCGAACTCCGCAAGCCAATGGCGGTTCAATCCGAAAATATCGTCGGCGAACCACAAATGTTCGGCCCGGTAAGTTTCCTTCAACAAGCGCATTTCGTTCGCGACATCCAACGCCGGACGAAGTTGGTAACTGTCTCCAAAAATCGGCTTTGCGCACCAGTTGCAGCGGAACGGACATCCCCGGCTCGCGATCAGGTTCAGAGAAAAAATTCCATGAGCCTGTTTCCACGCTTTCCGATACAGTGACACATCGATTAAATCCCGTGCCGGCAGGGGAAGTGTCGATGCACGTCGGGCGGTGTTTCGCGAGATGGTCTGTAGGCTCTTTGCGTTTGCTCTCTGTCCAAGCCGAATCACTCCCGGAATATTCGCAATAGTTGCGCCGGACAATAGCGCTTCTACCACGGAAAGCAGCGAGTACTCGGCCTCACCCTCCAGGACGCATTCGGCGCCGTGCTCCAGAAAGTCAGCAGCGTGATCCGTCGCATCCGAACCGTGGACGACAACGCGCGCACCATATCGCTGGGCGACCTCGATCATTTCCCAAGCCAGCTCGCGCATCCGTGTTAGGCACATCTTCGTCAGAAAATTAAAATCATCCTCATAGATCGCGACGATCTTCGGCTGGTGCGATCGTAGCGCTTCTTCTAACCCTGATTCCGCCTCTTGCAGCATGCAATCGAACACCGCGACGGAAATCCCGTGGGCGCGCAAAAGTCCCGCGGCGTACAGGGTGCCGAGCGGCGGGTACGGCTCCATCTTCCGCACCTGCTTCCGGTCGTAAGCTAGATGGTAGGAATGCGTCAGGAGCACATCAGTCATGGATGCCTCCCGCTAGAAGGTGCTTATTACCATTGGCGCGCGTTAACATGCGTCCGCCCCTTGCGGACCCAGAGGCTGCCCGGTCACTAGAGATCGTCGCGTGACTATTTTCTCCAGCTTCCGGCCTAGCCACAGTTCCCACGGAAACGAATATTGATTCGAACGCAGCCGCCAGCGAAGCGGAGCTCCCAGCGCGCGGCGCAACCCTCTGCGCAATCGCGGATGATCTTTTGTCGCTTTGCGAAGCTGGTTGTTCAGCAGAAAGAAATCCAGCATGCGCCCGAGCTTTTCCAGTTCTTTTCCCTGTAGCCAAGGAAGCGTGTTGCTGCCCAGCGGAAGCTCAGCCCACTCTTCCATCGACTGCGGCTCGTGCACACCCATTTCGCGCAGTTGTCCCCAGATAGGAATTCCGGGATATGGCGTGAATATGTTGGGAGAAAAACTCACGTTCCAGAACTGGCGCGCGATGTCGCTCATGGTGCGAAGCGTTTCCACGCGGTCCGCCTCGGTTTCTCCGGGATAACCAAAAATCAGGTTGTAGGTGACGTGTATTCCCCCGATCGCCGCTTTGCGCGCGGTCTCATACATTTCATCCACGCGTTGGTGCCGTTTGTTCATCAGCTTCAGCACGCTGCTCGACGTGGATTCCGTGCCGAAGCCCATGTGCGTAACGCCGCTGTCGCCGAGAAGTTTCACGTCGTCGTCACTCATCCGGCAAAGGAAGTCCGTCGACGCCTGGAAGGTCCAGCGAAACTTGATCTTCGAATCCAGAAATCCGCGCGCGATGTCTCGTGCCCGCCTCCAATCCACGGGCAAATTGGAATCCAGCATTGCCACTTCCTCGATGCGGTACTTCGCGACGAGTTCCGTCACTTCGTTGACGACGCGCGCCGGGTCCAGCGCATTGAACCGCCGCTTGTAAAAAACCATGTCTGTGCAGTAATTGCAGGCATAGGGGCAGCCCACGCTGGTCGCGTACGCAAGTTTGCGTTCCCCGGAAACGCGCTCATACTCGTCGAAGTTAGCCATGTCAAAAGCGGGCATGGGCAAATCATCGAGGAGCGCAACGCGGCGTTCGGGAGCGTGCTGCGGCAATCCAAATTGTTTTGTCGATGTGCCTTGAATGCCGCTGAAGCTTTTGCCGTTGGCCAGATTCTCGGCAACCTCAAGAAGGGTCAGTTCGCCCTGCCCACGCACAACCGCATCGACAAAACTTTCCTGTAGCGTTTGCCCTGGCAAAAGACTCGGATGCCATCCGCCGAAAATCACCGGAATGCCTGGAGCTTCCTTCTTTACAGCCCTGGCCATGCGCACCGCGCCGCGAATCATCGGTCCGGTGAGCACGGAAATGCCGAGGCACAACGCGTCCCGCAATTCGCGCAGAACCACGTTCAGCCAGTTTGGTTCAATTGCCGCATCAATCAGGGCCACTTCGAAACCCGATTCGCGCAAAGGAGCGGCCAAGCTTAGTAGGCAAACCGGCGCACCCAGCGGCGGCCCATCGTAGGGCGGATAAAACAAAACGACCTTGCGCTTCTTCAGCAAGCCGCCCCTCCCGGAGCTGGTTCCAGCCGTTTTGCATCGACGGCAGGTTTGAACGTGGGCATCTTGCGTTTCAGCTTGTTATTGATCCACAGTTCGACCGGGAGCGCGTAAATATCGCGGTCCAGCCTCCACCTTGCCGGAAACGAGAGCATCTTTTGCGCGATGCGCGTCGAACGCTTGCGCGTGTCGGCGGCAATCGGCACGCGATCGAACGCGATTCGCAAATAATCGCGCATCACCTGCAAACGGTTGTGTTCGCGGCCGCTCAGCCACGGAAGGACAGTGTAGCGAGGGAAAAAATCCGCCCAGCCTTCCAGGGAATTGGGCACTTGAATGCCAAGTTCCTGTGCCTGCTCCATAATGGGCGAGCCGGGATAGGGCGTAAAAATGTTGGTCCAGAACTCCGCGCCAGGAAACCTGCGACAAACATCCATCATGAAATCGATGGTTTCGCGGCGCTCGCGCTTGCCCTCGCCCGGATAAGCGAAAATGATGTTGAAGGAAGGGCGAATTCCGGTTTCTAAGCAGCGGGACGCGCTCTCATAAATCGAATCAAAATCCTGAAACGTTTTATTCATCAATTTCAGAATCTTTTCCGAGCCGGAATCCACTCCCTGGCAGATTTGGTGAAGCCCGCTGAGCCGCAGCAGTTTCAAATCCTCATGAGTCAAACGCGCAGTCAGGTTCGTAGTGGCTTGAATGCTCCATTTGAAATTCGCGCCTGCGCGCACTAGGCCTTCGGCAATGTGGCGTGCGCGATCCAGATCGACCAGAAAATTGTCGTCAACGATCCACAACATCTCCAGTCCGTATCTGTTCGTAAGATCGACGGTCTCTTCGACGAATTGTTCGGGAGGCAGCGCATTCCATTTCCGCCCGTACACCCCGGCATTTGTGCAATAGGAACAGTTGAACGGGCACGCTAGGCTCGAAATGTACATGGCCCAGCGCCGCCCGCAACTGCGTTCGTACGCATCGAAGTCGGCGAGATGATATGCCTTGGGCGGAAGTTCCACGATCGGCTTAAGCGGGCGTTCCGTTGAAAAATGCAATTTCCCGTTCCGCTTGAATCCGATTCCCGGAATCAAATCCACGGGAGTCCGCGCTTCAAGGTGTTGCGCAACTTCGAGCAGCGTCTCTTCGCCTTGCCCGCGCACCACGATATCGATGAACGGGGCTTCCAGCGTCTGTTTTGGGAGAAGCGAAGGATGCCAGCCGCCAAGAATGATGGGGAAATCCGGGTTCCACGTTTTCACAGCGCGGGCAATGTCCACGGTTTCGCGGATCATCGGCCCGGTCACAAGAGAAATCGCCAGGCACAACGCATCGCGCACTTCCTCCAGCACCCGTTTCTTGAAATTCGGCGTGATCGTCGAATCGATCAGCTTCACGGAAAATCCGGCTCGCAACAGAGGCGTCGCCACGGCCAGAATTCCCAGCGGCGCGGTGGCTTCCGAGCTCGCAAAGGAAGGGAAAAAGAAAACTACTTTTTTGGACATCGGTCTCGTCCCAAGCTCACAAGGGCACGTTACGCGAGCACTGGACGCGATTTGTCACCAGGATGTCAAGCAGCTGTCATTTGTTTTTCGGGGGCGATTTCCGCGCTTGATTTCGCGTTACAGTGAACAACATTGTGACCATGACACTGACATTCAACCGGCAGACACTTCCTTTCCGCACGGACTTTCTGATTGCCGGAACGCAGTGCCTGCTTTCCACAAATTCTCATGACATTTTGCAAGCCGCGGCGCGCTGGCGGCCGCTCGCAAATCATGCTGCGGTTTCCTCATTTGAAATGGAAGTTATCGTTGATCCCGATATGGACGGCACTCCCGAACAGCCCGCTCACTTTCGAGGGAATCGTCACCTCGTGTTTGGGAGTCTGCCGCCTCGCAGCTTCGTCGCCTACGATTTGTTACGAAGACGCGTTCACGCGGTGCTTTCGCCTGCAGCTGCAAGCGATCGTTCTTTCTGGAACAAACTACTTCTTCCCATCACGATCGGTGTTCTCGGCACAACGATTGGCGTCGTACCTTTGCACTGCGCTTGTCTTCATCGCCATGGCAGTGGGGTGTTGGTGGCTGGCGTTTCCGGCGCAGGCAAATCCACGCTGGCCACAGCCCTGGCGCATCGTGGTTTTGCCTTCATTTCGGATGACTGGGCGTAT
The DNA here is from genome assembly GCA_963790355.1 of Candidatus Acidiferrales bacterium. Classification (GTDB taxonomy): domain Bacteria; phylum Acidobacteriota; class Terriglobia; order Acidiferrales; family UBA7541; genus Acidiferrum. The sequence continues at coordinate 619,551 of CAWBOF010000004.1, read as the reverse complement.
ATCTCGAAGACGAATTCCGGTCTTCTTGCGCACGGACTTTCGTTTCCCATCAAGCTTCTACCCGACGCCGATCGATTCTTTCCCGAGCTGCGCGCGCTTACCCCCAAATCCACTCTTAACGGCGAAATTGCTTATGAACTGGATCCTACTCACTCAAATGCTTTCGACGTGAAAATGTCTACTCACCCTTGCCACATTTTCTTCCTGGAGCGTGTCTCCGCCGGTGGTTGCCGCATGATTCCTTGCCGCGCCGAATTTGTCAGAGACTTCTTCGAACAGAATGCCGAGCGCCTTCCCGAGGAGCTCCCGGAAGCAAAAGCTATTCGTTCGAGCGTGATTCAACTTCTCTCCGGTTGCCCCTCCTGGATTCTTCGGACGGGTGAGAGCCCACAAAGAACAGCCGCCGCGTTAGATGTATTTCTAGTGGAGGTGAGTCGTGCAACAGCCTGACTCCCTGGCGCATGGCGACCCGCTCGACCTGCTGCGAAGATTTATAGCGACCCCGTTGAGAGCTGTTTATCGCATTGGGTCCCATCGTGTGACGGTGCAAACCAACGATTTCACTCTTCTTCCGGCGCTCCCTTTGGAGGCGAATCCCAACACGCTGGCGGAACAAACCCTGGGGTGGAAGCTCATTCGAGATATGGACTCGCCTGGCCTGTTGGAAAGCCCAATATTGATAACCTCATCCGCTTTGACCGTCGTTGCCATGGGCACTGGCTGTTTGTTGGGCCTGGACCACGAGCGGCGAGAGTTGCTCGGCTTCATCGGGCGCAGCATCGATGCGCGCACTCACCAGGAATTTATTGTTCCGTTTCTCTGCCGGATGACCAGCGAAGTATTCGTCGACGGCTTCGTCGCTGGTTGCAACGGCCAGAACGAGGAATCCGCAAATGACTAATGCTTCTTTAAAGCGAGCGATTCTATCTGTCCTGAGCCACGATCCTGATTTTGCCGGGCTCGCGGGGTTGCCACCCCTAAACACCCAAGCAGGCCGTGAGCTTTCACAGTGGATGGACCAAGGTGGTCTGGCGCTTCCTTTCTTGAAACAGTTGAAAGACGGCGATAGCACTCTCCAACTCCGGAGAGAGTGGCGCCACTCCCTTACCCAACGGCAAGCCCGCAACGCGGCGCGCACACAAGATCTTCTCGAGGAAGCACAACGCATCAATGATGCTTTCCGTTCCTTCCATGTTACCGCCGCTACTTTGAAGGGCTTCAGCCTCGTACCGGACTTTTGTGACGATCCGTTCCTTCGCCATCAAGTCGACTTTGATTTTCTGATCGCGCCGGGAAGTGTCCAGCAAGCTGCTGAAGCTCTCCGCACTTGCGGCTATTTCACCGCGCAATTGAACGAGTCAGGCGAAACTTGCTTCCTCACGCGCTCCGAGCACATTCCGACTGCCAACGACGATTTGTATGCGCTGCAAAGGCAACGCCAGGTCGATGTGCACACCTCAATCTGGGAATCCTGTTCCTGGTTTCCGCTGGAAGTTCCACAGAATTGCCTCGAGCATGCGCAGCCGCAGAAGGTTCACGGCGTAGATCAACTCAGTCTGCCGTTGGAAGACAAATTTCTCTTGCAGGTGCTACATTTGTTCCGCCACGCGTTCCGCTCCTGGATCCGCATCTCCTGGCTTCTCGAACTTGCAAAATGTATGGACAAGCATCAGCAAAATAAAGCGCTATGGAATCGCGTGATCGCTTGCGCAGGTGGCGCCCGCTTGACCAGATCCATTTTTGCTTTCGTTCTCGGCCTTGTCGCACGCTTGTTTCACGCCGCGATCCCCGCGCCTCTGGCCGTCTGGACAACAGGTGCAACGACGCCGGCAATGCGCGCTTGGTTGGATCATTTCGGCTGCGACTGGGCGCTCTCGGATTGGCCCGGAAGCCTCAACAATCTTTTTCTGACGGCGGAGTTCATCCCCGATCCCCGTCTTCGCATGCGCTATTGGCGCAGCCGGCTCATTCCTAGAGCGGCGCAGGCATCCTTGGGATCGCTCGTGCCCGCGACGCCACAAAAATTCTTCCAGTTGCAGGCCGCTCGTGTGCAGTACCTGGCGCGCCGTGCTGCCGTGCATTTCAAGGATATTGCCGCCCTTCCACGGCAACAACTCCGCTGGAAACGCGCTCTCGAGTCTTCTCGGAGGCCCGGTACCGATCGAGACTTCTGAATGGCTAGTTCACAATGGAGGGGTATCATATGGGAATCACGAATTCCGTTGCTTCAGAAACTTCTTTGCAGGGCGGTTCGCCAAAGCAAGTGGTTCGAATAGGAGTCATTAGTTCGATGGATACGGTGTTGATTGTCGAAGACAGCCGGCCAATGCAACGAACATTACAACGCCTGTTCGAATCGGATTCGTTGCAAGTTCAGATCGCGGGTGATGGTCCGAGCGGCCTGGAGTTTTTCCGCAAACAACTCCCAGCCGTTGTTGTGCTGGACTTGAAGCTTCCGGGCATTTCCGGCAAGGAATTGTGCCGTGAGTTCAAGTCCATCGCCGCCTCGGTTCCCATCGTGGTCTTAAGCGCTAATTCCGAAGTGGAAGATAAAGTTCTGCTGCTCGAGCTTGGCGCGGACGATTACGTCACCAAGCCTTTCAGCCCGAAGGAGCTCTTGGCCCGCGTTCGGCGCGCCATGCGGCGCACCGCTGCTCCGCAACCGATCGTCTCTCCGGTTGCTGCCAGGGGCGGAAGCCGCGAGATCTTGACTTTCGGCGACGCGCGCGTCGATTTCACCAGCATGGAGGCGACGCGCTCCGGAAAGTCCATCACCCTGACCACCCAGGAGTTCAAGCTGCTGAAGTATCTCGCGTCTTCGCCCGGCAGAGTCGTCTCTCGCGAGGAACTTCTCAACGAAGTGTGGGGATACCAGAATTATCCATCGACCAGAACGGTGGACAATCATATCCTCCGCCTTCGCCAGAAACTTGAACCAGATCCGGCATCTCCCCGGTTTCTCTTGACCATGCACGGCGCCGGGTACAAATTCATACCGGAGGGCGCAGCAACCTGATTCCGTCGCTCAGCCTATACTGAAATTTCAATGAAACCTCTTCGGCTCCGTTCACAGCTACTGATTGCGGCACTGTTGATCATCCTGGGATTGACAGGTTCGCTGCTACTTTTCATTCGACACACTGTGAATGTGGAAATTCAGAAATCGGTTCGCGACGGCACCGAAGCGTCCGTTCGTGCTTTTGAAAGTGTCCAACGACAGCGCGAACAGCAACTTTCCCGCACCGCGGCCATGCTTGCCGACCTTCCACCGTTGGAAGCTATGATGCCCGCGAACGCTTTGACCATTCAAGATGCCTCGGAGACTTTCTGGAAGCTTGCGGGAAGCGACCTTTTCGTTCTGGCCAAACCGGACGGACAAGTGGTCGCGCTACATGTCACGCGTCCTGGATGGTCGGCTGCCAACGCGCAGCGGGATTTGAAGCGATCCATCGAGCTTGGCGAAGACGCTTCCTGGTGGTACGACGATGGCCGCTTGTACTGGGTTTTCTTGCATCCAATCATTTCCGGCGCGGGAGACACCACTCGGCAGGAGGGCACCCTGGCTGTCGGCTACCAGGTCGATTCGGCAGTTGCGCAGCAACTGGCCATCGCCGCCAGCAATCAAATCGCGTTGACGACCACCGACACTGTGATCGCTTCCACTTTACCTGGCGCAGACGAGGCTGAACTGGAGCGCCGCATTCGATCCGGAAAGTTTCTGGTGGCCGCAACATCCGGGGACATCGCGTTGCAGACCGACCACTACACTTTCTCCTCGGTTTTGATCAACCGCTCTTCCCCTTCCCCCGTATATTGTTACGTAATGATGCCTCTCGTTCCCATCAATACGTTCATCAAGCGCTTGGATTATTCCATTTATCTGACGGGTGGGCTGGCAGTTTTGTTTGGCGGATTGCTTATCGGATTCGTGGCGCGCACGATTACCCGCCCTCTCGATAATCTCGTCGCGGGTGTGAAAGCGCTCGCCTCTGGCGACTTTGCCTACTCCATCACGCCCGAGGGAAGCACGGAACTCGTTGAACTCAGCACCTCGTTTGCTCAAATGCGTGGCCAGTTGCTGGCTTTGCAGCAGCAACGAATCGAAACCGAACGGATCGCCGCGCTCGCCCGTGCCGCCAGCTCGATTTCCCATGATCTCCGTCATTATCTTGCGGCCGTAGTTGCCAACGCCGAATTCCTGTACGAAGCCGATGTGTTGAAGCTCAATCGCGACGAAATTTACGAAGAAATCAAGACTGCCGCCAATCAGATGACCGATCTGATCGATTCCCTTCGTGAGTTGTCTTACCAGCGTAACGCCATCACCCCTGCCCCCACCAGAATCGATCAGGTGATTCGCCGCGCGATAGAAGCAATTCATGCAAAGCCCGAATTTCGAAACGTCCGGATAATGCTGATGGCCTCCGATGATCTGGAAGGGATGTTCGATGCCCGCAAGCTGGAACGCGTTTTCTTCAATTTGATTCTGAATGCTTGTGAAGCTGCGCCCGGCGGAGACGGCCTGATTTCCATCGATGCCAAAAGGGATGGCAGTTCTTTCGAAATTCGTATTCAGGACAACGGCGCGGGGATTCCCGAGAGCATTCAGAGCTCTTTGTTCGATCCGTTCGTGAGTTTCGGCAAACCGAATGGCACCGGTTTAGGGCTTGCGATTGTCAGCAAGATTGTTCACGACCACGCAGGCGCAGTCTCTATCGAGCACACTTCAGACTCGGGCACCACCGTCCTCGTGCGCCTGCCTTATTCCGAACAATCGAGCCCCCACCCCACCACTTCGGCTCTTTCCTGACCGTTCCTTTCATGCTTTTCAGCCGTTGCGTCCTTCTTTGATCTCCCCGACATATTCTTGACATGCTTTTGACATCCTGTGGATTGACCCAGCCGCTTTCCCAAAGTAAGGTCCTAGGTGGCAGCTACGAAGTTTGCACTTTTTGTCTCGGTTTTCTCTTTGCCTTATGAATACTGCGAAAGCAATTTGCAGCACGAAAGTGACCAGGCTGGTCGTCGTCATTGAAAACCGCATGTTACGTGAAGCCATGACCGCGCTCTTCCAGAAGCAGCCCGATTTTTTTCTCCTGGATTCCATCCGATACTCCGCGGACGCGCACAAGCGCATCACTTCCTCTGACTGCGACGTGTTCCTTGCCGACCAGGCTTCCGCTGTCGCTTTCCCTTCGAATTTCGTTAGCGATCTTCTGGCGCTCTCTCCGCGCCGCAAAGCCATCCTGTTCGGAATGGAGAATGATCCGGAGATGTTCCTGCAGGCGGTGAGATCGGGCGTAAGCGGTTATTTGTTGGGCGAAGCCAGCGCTGAGGAAACCATTGCCGCCGTCCGCAGGGTGGTCGCAGGAGAAGCGGTGTCGCCTCCATGCCTCTGCCATTATCTGTTTCAGTTTGTTGCGCGCACCACGCGCGAAGGTTCAATGATTCTGAATCAGCGACTTTGCCACAGCCTGGGCCTTACTGCCAGGCAGCAACAGCTCATCGCGCTACTTGCGCGCGGTTTTACGAACAAGGAAATCGCGGGGTCCATGCGCCTCTCCGAATTTACCGTGAAAAACCACGTGCACCGGATTATGCGCCGCTTAAACGCGCAAAGCCGTTATGCCGCGGTCCAAACCGTCTGCCAGAGCAGTATGAGCGCCCCAATTTAATCTCACAGTTTGCTCAAGGTTGCGGGTAGCCCTGCTTTGGCGGCGGAGCATAATCCTGGCCGTACTTGTTCTTGTGCGCAGGCGTGAAAGCGGGATCCTGCGGGACCACGATCGTCCCCAGATCGCGCGAATCACTTGTGATGTGCACGGTTCGCGTCAGCCCTTTCAGCGCATCCGGCACGCTCTTCTCATACCAAACGTGCAATTCATATTTTCCGTCGGACACGTTCGTGATTCCCAGATGGCCTGACTTGTCGGTTACGCCGTAGTAGGGAGTGTCCACCGCCACCACCACCGCGCTCATCTCCGGGTGAATGTTGCAGAACAAATAACTGACGCCTACGTGATCGAATCGTACGGAATTCGTCGCGCCCGCTTCGTATAGGCCTAGGTCGAAGCGCTTTCCGTCATACAACGAAAACACGTTGTGAAAAAATGGATCGTGGTTCGGGAAATCCACCACTGATCCCACACGAACCACAGTCAAATGCGGGTGAAAACTCTTGTTCTTTTGAATCACCTGTGGTCTTTTTCCCGGATCCGCAGTCGCGGCAGTCTGATTGCCGGCGGGATCAACAGGCTTCAGCCACACAACAACTTCGGATGCATCCTGCGAAGCGCCCGGTGCCTTCTCAGCCTTCTTCGAACTTTCATTCTCGATCTTGACGCGCACCGTGACTGGTTTTTCCTGCGCCGCGGCTCGGTAATTCTCAAACGCGCAGGTTCCAGCGATCGAGACTACCGCTATCGCCATTCGCCTCAGTGCCCGTTTTCCCACTAGAATATGTACCCCACGCTCATACTTAGGATGTTCGCCGCATTCGCGTTGCTGTCCAACGTATATGTTTTCAGTCTTCGATATTCCAGGGAAAGCACGATATCGGACTTCGGATGGTACAGGAAATTCCCCATGGCGCTCAGATTTTTCGACAGTGGCGAAGGATAATACGTCTGGCCTCCTCCATTCTCTCGCATGTCCGCCGCGTATGGGTTATCCAACCCAAAAGCCCCGTTGAATTCGAGCTTTGAGGTTGCCTTATATTTCAGTTGCGCCCAACCTCCGATCGAATCCAGCCCGTACACTTCTGTTGAGGGGTCGGTGAAGGGTCCGATCCAAAGCGCAGTTTGTCCAATTCCTCCGCCAAGTCCGCCAATCCCACGTCCTCGAAAGAACTGTCCTGTGAACTCGAAGTAGTTGCCCAGCGGCAAAGCCAGATCCGCCGTGCCCGCCCAAGCATCGATCGTGCGTCCATATCCCCAATTTTGGCGGCTGTAATATCCGCCCACGCCTGCTGTTATGTTCTGCCCATTTACGATTTGCGTCCAGGCCACTCGCGTTGCATAAGCCGGCTGGCCCGAATTCTCGCCATAAGTCGGATAGCGATAGTACTCGGAAAAAGGCGTATCTCCCGTTAACGAATCAAGAATTCCTCCTTGCAGCAAGAGAGTCGAATTATCACTGACAGTGAAACGATGCTCCACGCGCACTTGCGGCGTCCAGCTCCAGAGATCCCCGGAATAGGCAAAAGCAGGCACCGCCAGGGTTGCGATCGACGTGGGGCTCAAGGGCGCCAGAAATAGGGTGTCCTGACCCGCGATCACCGATGTGTTCTCCCAATCAAACCGGACCGTCCCCGTTCGAAGCCTCATGATCCCAAACGATATTCCGTTTGGCGCATCCGGAAATCCGCCAGCGAAATCAAACTGCACTTCCGCGCTTGTGCGCGCTCCACCGATTGTTGGACCAAATCCTTGCAGGTCGATCTGCGACTGACGTAACGAGCCCCCGAAACTGTCGCCAGAGGAAAGCGGATTTCGCGGCGTCGCCAATTCCGGAAAATCCTGGTTGTCGACGGACCCGCGATCCGCATACATATTGAACAGCACGATTCCAGACAGTCGTAAGCGATACTTCGAACCGCTCTCCACTTTCGTCTGGCTTTGTTCCGCAGCCTTCTCATCGGCCAACTGCTGATTTTCTTCCAGCCGAGAGATTCGTTGTTCGGTCGAAGTTTGCGCCGGCGCTTCGCCGGAGGGCGTCAGTTGGCTCGGGGCAACTCCACCCGGTTGGGCCGACAACGCCACAAGCTGCGATTTCGTGGCATCCAGTTCTTTGCGCAGTTCCGCGGACTCGGCGTGCGCGGACTCTTGTTCTGCTTTCAGGCTCTTCACCTGTCCGCTCAATTCCTGCACTTGCGACTGCAGTTGCTGCAGCAGCTTGCCCACCGCCGCGAGATCCATCTGTGGCGTGTTCTCCTCGGCGGTCGTCGGCCTGGTTTTAGACGCGTTTTGCGCCAACGCCGTTGCAGGCTGGGCCAGAACAGCTCCCGCCAGCCCGCACGCCCACAGAATCCCTTTCCCCATGCCGATGCGCCGCATATTAACCTCCAGCCCCACCGATCTCGCCAGCGAAGGTAACAAACCCAATTCGGTATTGCCCGCCTATTTATAAGCGCTGATTTTCACACAAAACCCGCATTTGCAGTGCTGCTGACATTCTTTTGACATCCTGGTGACATCTCGTTTGGCCGTTCGTTGAACAATTCGGTGGGTGGACTCTTCACGTCAACCGCCGAACCTTCAAGTCCGTGTCCAGAGACTCTCAAATCCGCAGTGAGGTCGCCGTAATTGTTCCTTGCCACAACGTTGCGCCGTATCTCGAGCGCGCTCTCAATAGCATTTTCGCTCAAACCTTCAGGGACTTTCATATCTATGCTGTAAATGACGGCTCTACAGACAGCACCGCGCGCGTTTTGGAGGCAAATGCTTCTCGTTGCTCATTCGTCTCCCAACCACGGTCGGGGCCGGCAGTGGCTCGGAATCGCGCGATTCATATGTCCGACAGTCCCTTCATTGCTTTTCTGGACGCCGACGACGAATGGCTGCCGCAGAAGCTGGAACGTCAGATTGCCTTCATGAAGCTGGATCCAACTTTGGGGTTGCTCTGTTCCGCTTGTTTTGTCAGCGAACCGTGTGGTAACACACGCGTCATTTGCGGACCCCAGTCCCTGCCTGCCTCCGGAAAAGTGTTCCAGCAACTGGCACGCAATTGCTTTATCTTTACTCCTACCGTCGTTGTGCGGCGGCGCTGCCTGGAAGGAGTCGGATACTTCAACGAGTCGCTAACCGTCAGCGAAGATTTCAATCTCTGGTTGCGGATCGCGGCGAAGTGGGGCATTGCGTGCCTGCCGGAAGTGCTTGCCATCACGCACAAACGCTCTGGAAGCTTGTCAGAGAGCATTTCTCCCGTGGAACGCCTAAAGGATGGCATTGCCGCGCTCGAGCATGTTCAATCCAACTGTCCCCGACTGTCTCCTGCGGAAGCGCAAGCTTTGCACCACGCGCTCGCAGAACGTTTTTACTTTTATGGTTCGTTTCTACTTCACTCGGCCGCCAAAGAGTGCTCCCGCCCTGAACTCGCCGCCGCTCTCAAGCTTCGCCCAGCTTATTGGAAAGCGCTTCTTAAGCTTTTCCTCAGCTTCCTTCCTACCCCTGCATTCACCTCTCTCATGGCAGTAACCAGGAAATTGTCTGGTCGATTTTCCAGGGAACCAACGCAACTGAAGCCGCAGGATGTCTTTTGAATACGATGTCTCTAACGTTGCAAAAACAACTGTCGGCTCCCCACATTCTCGATCAATGGCTATTGGACGTTTTGCTCAACACACCCGCCGGTGGGCCAGTCGGCAGAGGTACGTATCTGGCACTTCGCGCAGTGAGGCAATTGCGGCTTGCTCTTTCCGATCCAGTGGTTACCTTTCCTCTTGGCTCGTGCCGGTTGTGCCTGCCGCTCTCGCACGAGCTGCCGTTCTACAAAAAACGCTTCCCGGAATACGCGCTCAATCTTGGCCGGGTCTCATTCGAAGTCAGCCAAAAGTATCCCGATCTCACAATGATAGATGTGGGAGCGAACGTCGGCGACTCCGTCGCCGTGATGCGTATGTTCAGCGAACATCCGATTCTCTGCATCGAAGGTGAACCCCGCTTTTTTAAACTCCTCGCGGAAAACACGCGAAATCTTCGGGACATTGAATTGGAGCAAACGTTTATTGGCGCGGCCGGAGATCATGTCACGGAGATTCATAGGGAACGCGGCAACGCGCAAGTACGCCTCGGTCCGGCTCCCACGCAAGCCAGTATCTGTACGCTCGGCGAAGCGCTCACTCGCCATCCGGGTTTTGCGGCGGCCAAACTGCTCAAACTGGATGCGGAAGGATTCGATTGCAAGATCATTGCGTCCGAAGCTGAATTCCTGAGGCGCAACAAACCCGTTCTCTTCTTCGAATACTTTCCAAGATTCTGCGAAAAAGCGGGTCACGAGCCATTTGCTGTGTTTCCTCAACTTCGCGATCTCGGGTATTTCACTCTGCTGATTTATCAGAATTTTGGCGACTATTTCATGAGCCTCTCGCTCGACCAGGTAGATTCGCTGCTCGATCTCCATCATTTCCTTGTCGATTTGCAGGGGTTTTGCGACGTGGTGGCATTTCATCGGGAAGATCTCGATATCGCCGCCGATGTCCGACGTTCGGAACGGGCCGGGCGAGCGCGAAAGCCCGCTGCGACGACACAAAGGTAGCCGAATGAGCGTCACTACAGACAAATTTGGAAAAGTTCTCGTGCTCGCCGCGCATCCTGATGACGAAACAATCGCCTGCGGCGGCCTGCTCCAGCGCGCCTCTGCCGCTCTTGTTGTGTTTGCGGTCGATGGCGCTCCCCACCGCTATGGCTTTGAAAAGAAATTTGGCTCGCTGCAGAACTACTCGGTCGCGCGTTTCCGCGAAGCGTCTCGCGCTTTGTCCTTTATTCCGCACTGTTCTTTTCACAGACTGGCCACCGCACAGGGAACTTGGTTCAGTGACCAGCATCTTTTTCTGCATCTTCCTGCCGCGTTCATTTCTCTTCAGAGGTTCGCGCGGGAATTCTCCCCCGACTTGCTGGTTTTGCACGCCTTCGAAGGCGGCCACATCGATCACGATGCCTGCCACTTTCTGGCCAAACAGCTGGTGCGCTCGTTCGGCCTGCCGGCGCTGGAATTTCCTTTGTATTGGAAGTCCAGCCACGGTCAAGACGTGTTTCAAAGATTTCGCGAAAGCCACGAAGGTGAATTTGCCTTGCAACTCTCGCAGCAGGAGCTGCAGGTGAAGCGGCGGATGCTCAGAGAATACCCGACCCAGCAAGGCCTTACCGGGGTTTTTAGCCCGGGAACAGAGCGTTTTCGTCACTTCGTTCAAACAGAAGACGCCGCGCCGGACTGGTCCGGTTATCCCTTCGAAAACCGCGCGGAACAGTATAAGACAGAATCGTTTATGCAACTCGTCGCTGAGTTTCAGCAATCGATCGGAGACCCTGCTTGGCGCCAGCCAGTGTCGATCGCGTCGCACAACTGACGATGCCAATGAAACAACTTCTCACTGCGCCACAACCTTTCCGGTCATCTTCGGATGAACCGAGCAAAAGTAGGTGTATTCCCCAGGCTTGTTGAACGTAAAGGAGAACTTGTCATCGGTGTCGAGTACTCTGGATTTAAAAGTACCCTCGGTGCTGACGACGGTATGCGGAATATCGTCTCGGTTAGTCCACGTTACCGTCGTGCCAACCGGCACCGTGAGCGTTCCCGGCCCAAAACTGAAGTTATCGATTTTCACTTCAGCGCGACGTCCCGCATTTTGTTGAGCGTTCACTGTTACACTCTCGCTCACGGCGAACAGCCCGATCGCTGTCACAACCATCGCCAAACCTGCCGCACACACATTTCTCCGTCTCATTGTTTCGTCCTCTCTCGATTGATCCAGGATTAATTCTGTATTTGGTCCCTATCTCTGTCGAATCATCCAAGTTTCGCGTCTACCACGGCCAGGGCATGTTGCCCCCTCACATAATTCACGTCCGTAATTCCCAGCAAGCTTTTCAATTGCTCCGCGGGGACTTTCATTGGTCCGGGCGAGTCCGCCTTTCCGGGCTCCGGTTGGGGGAATGCCGTCGATGCAGCCGTATGAAACGTCACGTTGCCTTCTACCTTTTGCATCGTTTGATGAATGTGTCCGTTCCATACAGTCATGGATCCGAATTTCTTCAAATAAGCGAGGGCCTGCGCGCTGTCCTGCGTTCCCCAACCCCAATCGGGGTAAACCGACCACAACGGAATATGCGCAAAGACCACGATCGGAGTGCTGTGTTTCAGATGCTTTACATCATTTTTTATCCATTCCAGTTGCTCGGCTCCGAGCGTACCCAGTCCACCCGCTTTCAAATTCACCACATTCACCAGCCCGATAAAATGCACGCCCTTCTTGTCAAAGCTGTACCATCCCGCACCTTTCGCGCCTTTCCCGTAACGCTCCAGGTGCTGTTTTCCGTCGTCGTTCAGCATGTCGTGTTCTCCCGGCACGAAAAACAGGTCTTTTTGCGGTTGCCTCCTTCAGTATCTGATCGACTGTATCGAACTGCTCCGGTTTCGAAAGGTGGGTGATGTCGCCGGTATGCAACAGAAATTCCGGCGGCGTAGTCAATCCGTTAATTTTGTCCACCGCTGCTTTCAGCGTGCCCACAACATCCGGATTCGCTGCCTTGTTGAATCCCATATGGCTGTCGCTGATCTGCACGAAGCTCAGTTCTCCCGTGGCCACTTGTCCGCCAATCTTCGAAATCTGGCTCATGCTGTAGGATTTTCAGCACTCCGCCTTGCATCACGCAGAGCACTCCAGTGCCGGCCCACGCCGTGCATTTCAAAAATCCTCGCCGGTTGATTCCATCGTTGTTGTGATCGCGCTGCAATTCGTCTTTTGTTTTGTCCGCCATAATCTTTTTCCCTCCGCAAAGCGTTTCGTCCCTGCATTACTGTCGCCCGTCACGTGGCCTCAGAAAATGAGCGGCGCTTGCTACTCAGCATCGGCCACGGCCAGCGCCGCTCGGGGACGTGTTTCGCTTGTATAGACCGGCCTTGCTCGCCGCTTATTCCACAAAAAGCGAAAACTGGCCTTTTTCTCCCTCCACAAATACAGTTGACCGGATGGGAATAAAAGTGCCTCCAAGCCAGTCTTATAAATGAGCAATCTTGTCCGGGAGAAACGTTCAGACGTGCTGGACCCACAGGATCGATTACGTTTTGAGATGCTCGTGCTCCCGCATCTCGATGCGGCGTTCAATCTGGCTCGCTGGCTGGTGCGCGGCGGCGCGGATGCGGAAGACATCGCCCAAGAGGCGGTGCTGCGTTCCTACCGTTTCTTTCCGGGATTTCATGGGGGGGATGTGCGCGCCTGGCTGCTGCAGATCGTTCGAAACACCTGCTACACGTGGCTGGAGAAAAATCGCCGCACCCAGAATCCGGCGCAGCTTGACGAAGAATTGCACCTGAACCCAAGCCCTTCGCCGGAAGCCCTCGCGATTGCGAGCAACAATCGCGAACGGCTGACGCACGCACTCGAGTCTTTGCCGCCCCGCGTTCGTGAGGTGGTTGTGCTGCGCGAGCTAGAAGGCTGTTCGTACAAGGAAATTGCCGCCATCACTTCCATCCCCATCGGTACGGTCATGTCCACGCTTTCTCGCGCGCGCCGCCAGCTGCAATCCGCGCTGGCAAATCCGGCCCCAAAGGAGGCTCATCATGAGTTGTGACCGGGCCGAGACCGTTCTTCATGCGTACTTTGACCAGGAACTGGATCCCGTGGGCGCCGCGGAATTCGAACGCCATCTCGATCACTGTCCGGAATGCACGGCATCGCTCACAGCGCTGCAATCCTTGCGCTCGTCTATTACCGGCGCGCAGCTCTATCAAAAAGCCCCGGCACCGTTGCGAAATAAAGTCCTCGCCGACTTAAGTTCTTCCCGGCTTGCCATTTTCCCGCGTCGCAGCACCGCGAAGTGGCTGGCTCTCGCTGCTGCGCTCCTTCTGTTTGCAATCGCAGGATGGCAATTCTTTGTGGTGCACCGCGCAACGGATCAAGAGTCAGTGCTTGCAGCCGCGGTCGTTGACGCGCATTTGCGTTCGCTGCAACCCGGCCACCTTACCGACGTACTGTCCGCCGACCAGCACACCGTGAAGCCCTGGTTTGACGGCAAGCTCGACTTCTCTCCGCCAGTGCGCGATTTTGCCGACCAGGGATACCCGTTGCAGGGTGGCCGGCTCGACGTGGTTCAGGGCCGCACCATAGCTGCGCTGGTCTATGGCCGGCACAAACATGAGATCAGCGTGTTCATCTGGCCCACAACCGAGACTGACGCCGCCCCGCGATCCGGCTCATATCGGGGCTATCAATGGATTTGCTGGCGCAAAGCTGGGATGGAATTCTATGCCGTGTCGGACACCGCGGCATCCGATCTAGAACAGCTTCAACACCTTTTCTCTCAATTGTAAGTTGGAAGGTCAAAGATGCGAGCGCTGCTCAACTTCTTCGCCTAATATCGACTCGCCTTGCTCTGGCATCCAAACACAGAGAGAATCATTAGTTCGCGGCGCAGCTGTTCGCCAAAATTACCGGGAGATACGCGCAGTGTTATCGGACAAGCCCTCAGCCACAGCGACAAGCGCTTCCGAACCAAAGTTTATCGAAGGGAATCACGCGCGCCACCGGCTTCTCGACCAGATCGGCAATACGCCCTTGCTTCTTCTTCGCCGCATAGCTCGTGAATTTCCCCATATCGAGTTTTACGCCAAGGCGGAGTGGTTCAATCCCGGCGGCTCTGTAAAAGACCGTCCAGCTCTGAGCATGATCGAAGCCGGTCTGACCAGCGGACTTTTGCGCCCGGGCCAGATCATCATCGATGCCACAAGCGGGAACACCGGCATTGCCTACGCGATGATTGGCGCGGCCCTCGGTTATCCCGTGAAGCTTTGCCTGCCCGACAGCGCTTCGCATGAACGAAAACGCATCCTCACGGCTTATGGCGCGGAACTGGTGATTACGCCGGGCGAGGAAGGGACCGATGGAGCGATCCGGTGCGTTCACAAAATCGTCGCGGACGATCCGGACAAATACTATTATCCCGATCAGTACAGCAATCCGGCCAACTGGCAGGCCCACTTTCGCACGACAGCAAATGAAATTTGGCAGCAATCGTCGGGCAGGGTCACCCATTTTGTTGCCGGACTGGGCACGAGTGGCACGTTCGTGGGCACCACGCGGCGCTTACGCGAATTGAATCCCAAGATTCGCTGCGTCAGCCTGCAGCCCGATGCGTCTTTCCACGGTTTGGAGGGCTGGAAGCACATGCCGAGTGCTATGCGTCCGGCGATCTACGACGCCACGCTTGCCAATGAAAACATCGAGGTAGGAACCGAGGATGCCTATCGCCTGGTAAAGCAGTTGGCTCGCCAGGAAGGTTTGCTCGTCAGTCCGAGTTCAGCCGCGGCTCTTCATGGCTGCTTCAAAGTTGCAAAGCAAATTCCTGCAAACGAACGCGCAGTTATTGCGACCGTGTTTCCCGATTCGGCCGCAAAATATCTTAGTGAGCGTTTTTGGGACGAGGATTAACATGGCGGATCCGAGCAAACTTTATATTAGCGCGGAACTTGCCGCAAAGATTCTCCAGCATGGTGTCGAAACCTATCCACACGAGTGCTGCGGCGCGCTTCTCGGACATGATGTAAATACAGCCGAGCAACCATCGAAGCCGCGCGAAATTCTGGATTTATTGGCCTTAATCAATCGCCGTGAAGATTCCCCGCAGAACCGGTTTTCCGTAACGCCGCGCGATGTGATGGAAGCGGATCGTGCCGCCCAGTCACGGGGGCTGGACGTCATCGGCTGGTATCATTCGCACCCGGACCATCCGGCAGCGCCAAGTGAATACGACCGCGAACACGCGTGGCCGTGGTATAGCTACATCATCGTGAGTGTGCATCAGGGTATTCCTCAACAGATGACTTCATGGCAGTTGAACGACGACCGGGCCGGCTATACCCAGGAGTTCATCGAGATTCGTAAGGATGCCACGGCGCAATCATGATCCGCGAATTCGCGAGCATCTCCGGGAGGGAATGTTGCGGCTGAAAATTGTGCAAGCAGGTGACCCGGTCCTACGGCAATCCGCCCGCGCCCTCACCCCTCAAGAAATCGTCAGCGAAGAAACGCAAAGACTCATTCGCGACATGCAAGAGACCATGTACGACGCGCCCGGTGTTGGTCTCGCCGCTCCCCAAGTCGGACTCTCGCTGCAACTGGCGGTCATCGAAGATCGCGAGGATCTGCTGAAAACTCTTCCCTCGCAGGATCTTCTGGAGAAAGAACGCAACCCGGTGCCGTTTCACGTTCTGATCAATCCCAGAATCGTGCAAATGACGAAGGACAAACGCGACTTCTTCGAAGGCTGCCTCAGCTTGCCTGGTTTCTCGGCCATGGTGCCGCGGGCCCACACGGTCCGCGTCGAATTCCTGAATGAACATGCCGAAGCTCGCCAGGTCGAAGCCATTGGATGGTACGCGCGGATCCTTCAACATGAGATCGATCATCTCGGCGGCACGCTCTACCTCGATCGCATGCAGACCCGGACATTCACGTCATTGGACAACTGGAACCGCTACTGGAAGGGCAAACCCATTTCGAAAGACTAGCCGCGTCGTGTCATTTGTCGCCACTTACTTCGAGGTGTCGCGGAGCAGCACGACATCCGATTCGACATGATCCCGCGCGACCATCAACTTCTTGCCGTCGGGCGACCAGCCGAACACAGGGATATGTTCTGAAGAAAAATGAGTGATTTGGCGTCCCGGCTTTCCATCAAGCGGCTGCACCCACAGGTTGTACTCATCGCTCCCGCCGCGAATGGGATACGTGACCCCCTGCCCATCCGGGGTGAATAGAGGGCTTAGGCCGCCCGCCAGGACAATTCGCGAATCGGCATCGAACACCTGTGGCGCTGTGGCGAGTGCGGTGGTTTTAACCAGGCCGAAAGTTTGTTTGTAAGTGTTCTTTGCCGCTTGGTATATCGAAGCCGGCGTAACCAACAGCGAGTCATCGCGCGAAACGTCAGTGATGAAAAGAGTCGGGGATCCGGGTACACCCGTTCTCGGCAAGGCTTCCGTGTTTCCGCCGTCCAGAGGTACCCGCATCCAGCGGGCAGCGCTGGCGTCAAAGTAGTACACCCACTTGCTACCGTTCGCGGCGCATACAGGCCCGATGTCATCTTCGCCGTCAGTCAGGCGCTTCAGGTTAGAGCCGTCGACGTCCATGCGCCAGAGATTCATTGCGGGGCGGCCTTCGCGTCCTCGCATCGCTACGACAATCAATTTGCCGCCTCCGCAAACTGCTGCCTGGTCCAGAGTCGAGGCGCTGTCGCTGAATATTTCCGTCTGTTTCGCCCCGTCAATTCCGATCCGCAGGATTTTGTCGCGCAGAAACAACAAAAATTCCGAGTTATTCACCCAGGCAAGGTCTTTCGCTTGCCGGATCATCTTGCTGATTCCGGGAATAACACTACTAGTGTTGCCGCCCGCTGCGGGAAGCAAATCCACTTCACCCTCGATTTGTGACTCAATGGTCGTCAGAGTTTTTCCGTCGCTTGAGAGGCTCAAGGTGCTGTAGTTATTTGTATCGTTCGTCAGCGGCTCGAATTTTCCCTCTGGGTAAGAAACATAGCCGATCTGCCCACGGCTGAAATTAGAGTTCTTGTCCGAGTAACGAACCAGGAGGCCGTTTCCGTCGGGAGTCCAACTCAAATCGTAGATGCGCTTGCCGGGAAATGAAAAAAGAGGCTTTTCCGTATTGCCGGCTGGGTCGAACAGCCCAATGGTTTCGTGTTCCTTGGCACTGCCGTAGTTCAACGCAAAAGCGATGCGTTTGCCATCCGGCGACCAACTCATCCATACGGGTATGGTTCCTTCACGGATGAGCAACGTTTGTTCGCCCTCCCCATCGGGATTCGAGGAAAGCCATCGGCACTTGTTGGCTTCCGGACTGTTGCAGCGGATGTAGATCATGCGCAGGCCGTCCGGTGAAAATACCGGATGCGCATCAATGTCTCGAACAATCAGCTTCGGAGTGCCGCCGAGGACTGGAGCGCGAAACAACACGTGGAAGAGCCCGGAGCTGTCTCCGGCCTGGAGGAAGTAAAGATAGTTGCCGTCCGGCGAGAACGACAGCGACGCGAACGACGCAAGTGACGGTGCAACCACCTGTGTGTCGCTTCCGGTTGGCAAGTTGCGCAGCCACAGGCTCTCAAGTCCTTTTTCGCGCATCGCGATGAGGACATATCTTCCGTCCGGAGATATTGCGGAGAGCCTTGCGGTGCCTGAGTTTGTGATCTGGCTGATGGAATACTGCTGAAATGGCCGTGGGCCGCTGTGCCTCAAGAACATCCGTAGGACGATACCCGCTGTGGCAAGCAGCGCAATCATGGCAATCGCCGCGACCCACCTTAGCTTCGAGGAACCGATCTTCGCTCGAGATGCCGCCGGAGTCGCGCCGCTCGATGGCGAGCCCCCCGCCGAACTAGCTTCGAAGCTCGATTGTTGTGCCGAGGAGCTGCCCGTGTTTACTCGCCCGGAGCTTGTGTCGCGCTTTAAGCGCTTCAGGTCCGCTCGCATATCCGCCGCGCTCTGATAACGCAGATCGCGGTCCTTTTCCATTGCCTTGTGGATCACCGGTTCGAATTCCGCGGGAAGATTGCTGTTGAGGCGGACCGGTGCCACAGGAGTCTTGTGAAGGATTGAGTCGAAGATCGCCCCCGAGCTTTCGCCCTGGAACGGAAGAGCACCGGTCCCCATTTCGTACAGCACAATTCCGAACGAGAACAAATCCGTCCGCGGGTCCAACTCTTTTCCCAGCACCTGCTCTGGAGACATGTAAGACACGGTGCCCAGAGCTGTGCCGGGACTAGTCAGTTGAGCGCTATCCATTCCCATCGTGGCCAGTGTGTCGGCCTTGCTGACTCCGCTCCCTTTCGAATTCGCCACTTTCGCCAGTCCAAAATCCAGAATTTTGGCGTGGCCCCGCTTGGTCACAAAAATGTTCGCTGGCTTGATGTCCCGGTGCACGATGCCCTGACTGTGCGCGGCGTCAAGGGCGTCAGCCACCTGAATCCCAAGGTCCAGTAAGTTTTCCAGTTCAATGCGCTGGCTGCCGATCAGATGCTTCAGCGTTTGCCCGTCCAGAAACTCCATAGCGATGAACGCTTTTTCATCCGATTCGCCAATGTCGTAGATGGTGCAGATATTGGGATGATTCAGGGCAGAGGCGGCCTGCGCTTCTCTCTGAAAACGCGCCAGCGCCTGTGGATCTTTCGCGACATTGTCAGGCAGGAATTTCAACGCCACGAAGCGGTGCAGCCGTGTGTCTTCGGCCTTGTAGACAACGCCCATGCCGCCGCCGCCGAGGCGTTCGAGGATTTGATAGTGCGAGAAGGTCTGGCCAATCAGAGAGTCGGTTCCAAGCATGTGCTGGACATCTTAGGGTGCGCCCGTAGGCAAGTCAACGAACGCGACACGAACGCGACACGAACGCAACTCGTCCCGATCCGCGCAAATAAACGCCACGAGGATGGGCTGGCCGGGAAGAAAATAGCTTATCTATTGCGGCAAACCGAGCTTGCGTATCAAATCCACAAAGCGAGGATCGGAACGCAAAGAGTCGAACGCTGGAAAGCGGATGCAGGCCATTAATTCGGTGTCTTGGTCGGCATACGACTTCTGCAAATAGTCGAGTGCTTTATTGTGATCTCCTGCGAGCGCGTACGCGACGGCCACGTTGGCAGGTGGCGCAGGCTCGGCGGGATTCAGCATCATCTTGATGAAGCCCTGTGGGTCCGGACTCCCTGGTCCAGCGGTTTTCACTGATGTGGCTTTTTGCAGTTCGCTCACCGCTTCCGCGTAGCGCCCAGTGGTCGCATAAATTTGCGACAAATAGAAATGCCCCGGAAGGAACGAAGGATCCCGCTCCAGAATCTTGTTCAGTTGCGCGATCGCCTCTGGATACCGGCGCGCCACAAGCAGGGTCAGTCCGTAGTTCATGTTCACAATCGGAGAAAGTGGGTCGAGCGACAACGCCAGGCGAAACTCCTCGAGCGACTGGTCGATGCGGTTTAGCGGCATCAACACCATGAACGCATAGAAGTAATGCGCTGTTGCGTTATTCGGGTTCAACTCGATGGCTCGATGAAACTCCGCCTCTGCCTCGCTCCACTTCAGGCCAGTCGCCAGCACATTGGCTCGAGCCACATGCGCTTCCGAAAGAGAGCTGTCCAGTTGCAGAGCTTTCGTTGCCGCCTCATCCGCCAGCGCCCGCGCCTGCTTCGGCGGAATCAGCACGCCGTAGCCGGTAGCCACACTGTAGCTGTCGGCAAGCCCGGTGTAGGCGAGCGCATAGTTCGGATCGGCGACGATTGCTTGCTGGAACAATGCAATGCTCCTGTTGATGCCTTCCGGTGTCCGTCCGTACCACTGCTGCCGCCCTTCGAGGTACAGCCGGTACGCCTCTGGATTTGAGGTTCCGGCATTCCCGATCTTTTGCTGTTCCGCGCCGCTCAAATGCACCTGCAACTTGTTGGAAACGTCGCGTGTGATGTCGCTTTGTACCTGCGTAACGTCCGCCAATTTGCGCTCGTAGTGCGATCCCCACAGCTCCGTGCCATCCGCCGTGTTCACGAGATCGGCTTGCACCGCCAACAGATCGCCGTGCTGCGTGACGCGTCCCATCAATACTGCTCCAACGTCCAACGACTTGCCGATCTGTTGTGGGTCTTGCTGATTTCCTTTGAAGCGAAAAACCGTGCTGCGCGCCATTACCTTGATATTCGGCAATTGCGAAAGTGTCCCGATCAGGCTTTCCGTCAAACCATCGCTCAAGTATTCGTTGTTCGGATTGGCAGTAGCGTTCACGAACGGCAAGACCGCAATCGAACTGATCTTTCCGCCGTCGCTCCGCCCACGCAACCAATAGGCTCCAGCGCCGAAGGCCGCAGCCACCAACACCGCTGCAATTCCCGCGATCCAATACCTCCGCCGGCTGTTTGGAACTTTGCCAGCCATCAGGATCGATGACGAACTCCCCGAAGCGGCAGAAACACTCCCGGAAATCGCGGCACTTCCCGAGCGCCCTGAATCCATCTCTCGCTTCAATCGTGCCAGATCGGTGCGCAAATCCGCTGCGCTCTGGTACCTTAACTTCCGGTCCTTTTCGAGCGCCTTATTCAGGATGCGTTCCAATTCCACCGGAAGTTCGGGATTCAGGCGAATGGCCGGCGCCGGCGCGCCATCCAGAATGGCTTTGAAAATCACGCCGGAAGTTTCGCCCCGGAATGGCAGCGTTCCCGTGGCCATCTCATACAAAACCGCGCCGAACGAAAACAAATCCGTCCGCGTATCCAGTTCCTTTCCGCGAACCTGCTCCGGAGACATGTACGCTACTGTTCCCAGGGTGCTGCCGGGACTGGTCAAGTGGTCCGCACTCGCGCCCTCGGTCATTTCTCCCATCACTGTCGCCCCGGAAGATCCAGCTCCCGTGAACGTGACCTTTGCCAAACCAAAATCAAGGATCTTGGCGTGCCCGCGTTTAGTCACAAAAATGTTGGCGGGCTTGATGTCGCGATGGATGATGCCTTCCGCATGCGCAGCGTCCAGGCCGTCGGCGATCTCGCTCGCCAGTGTGAGCAGGACCTCCGTCTCGAGGGGACTGCCGTTGATGCGATGCTTCAGCGTCATGCCATCCAGAAATTCCATGGCAATGAACGCCTGGCCGCCCTGCTCTCCAATGTCGTAGATGGTGCAAATGTTGGAATGATTCAATGCCGACGCGGCTTGTGCTTCGCGTTGGAACCGCGCGAGCGCCTGTGGGTCGTGGGCCACCTCCGGCGGCAGGAACTTCAGCGCCACAAAGCGGCGAAGGCGCGTGTCTTCCGCCTTATAGACCACACCCATACCTCCACCGCCGAGCTTTTCGAGGATGCGGTAATGGGAGATAGTTTGACCGAGCAGCGAAGAGGAATCCGTCATTCGTTGCCCATGGTATGTTCTGCGATTCGACAAGTCAACAAAGTCGCTATTTCCCCAAAATCGATAGGCAATCCGGTTCCTCCGAGCTGCAACTCGAACTTACCGACATCGTCGTGCACGGCACTGCGTATCCCCTTCTCACTGGCGATTACCAGGTGAAAGGCAGCAGCAGCACCAACCGAAGCGTCAAGCGTCTTATCGGTGGAGCGGGCTGGGGGGCCGTGGTCGGTGGCATCGCGGGCAATGCCGGCAAGGGCGCCGCAATCGGTGCGACTGCCGGGGCGGTAGGCTCCGTGGTCCAGAAAGGCAAATCGGTCCAGGTGCCCAGCGAGACCTTGCTCGAGTTCCGCCTGCAACAGCCTGCGTCCCTGCCGGCTTGATAGCACGCCGGCAAGCAGCATGACTTCGCTAGAAGTTGAACTTCAATGCCAACTGGCATTGCCGCGGTCCGACCGCGGTGTAGTTAATCTGCCCGAACGTGGGATCACCAACCGTGGTGTCTGGCGTGCCAAAGACCGGGTGGTTGAAGGCGTTCTCCGCTTCAAGCCGCAACTCCAGGTTCATGCCTTCGTGTTTGGTGGACAGTTCAAATTGTTTGCTGACCGACAAGTTCGCGCTGAAGAAGAACGGACTCCGCACGCTGCCAATTGTGCGTGCCGCATCGCCGAGTGTGTACGGCGCCGGTGCCTGGAAGACATTCGGATCGGCGAAGTAGTTGTTGACCCAATTTCCATCGCCTCCACCCGTGCGCTCGATAGGACCGGTAATATTGGGCCGCTGTTGGCCGTACGTCGGTATCGGATTTCCACCATTCTCCATGATATAGGCGAGCGGAAAGCCATCATGAATCGTCCACACGCCCGCGGTTTTCCACCCACCGATCAGCAGTTCGAGCGGCCGAGGCATGTCATTCAGCCAGGCTCGCCCCCGCCCGACCGGCAGATCGTAGGTGTAGTTCAGTTTGAATAGTTGGGGAATATCGAAAGTAGACAGGCTGCGATCAAGCTCCGGCCTGTTCGGATCTTGCGGGCCGTAAATGCCGCTTGTCGTGTTTGCCAGCCAGGAGACGTTGCCATCGTAGATCGAGGAATCATCGATGGATTTCGAGAAGGTGTAATTCGCCGAAAGCTGCAAGCCGTTTGAATAGTGTTTCTCGAGCGTAATCTGTAGCGCATTGTAGATGGAGTTGGCCACCGGCGGCTCATCCGTGGTCACGCCCGTGAATTGCGGATACGGCAATTCTAATTGATATCCCTGAACCGTCGGGCTCGTCAGAGGACTGTTGGCATAGTAAGGTCCCGTGAGTATGGAGGCGAAGGGATTCGGGACGTAACTGACCAGCGCGTTCATCTGCGCTGGCGTGTAGTTCTCCACCTGTATCGGCAGTATGTCCAACGTATTCAGGCCCTGGTAATACAGGTGCGTTCCCTTCTTTCCAACATAGTCCACGGTCAAAAGCAGATTGTTCGCCAGTTGCCGCTGCACTCCGAGGCTCCAGCTCTGCTCGCTGGGAGTTCTTGCATAGAACGAGTCGCGGATCGGGCCGATGGCGCCGTAGCCCACGTCGTTGAGCAATCCCAGCGAGTTTCCCGTCGGTAGCTGCAATCCATTCGGGAACGGATTGCTCAGGTGCAAATAGGGTGTCGCGCCATCGTTTTGATAGGTGGGGACCAGATTGCTGTACTGGTTGAAGCCTTGCGAACCGTAACTTAACAGTCCGTTGGCGCCAGAGCGCGTCTGGCTGTAATAAATGCCGTAGCCGCCGCGTATGACGGTTTTCGGATCAAATTGAAAGGAAAAACCAACGCGTGGCTGGATGTCTTTCCAGTCCGTGACCCAGTTCGTACGCTCGCTTGGGCTAGCAAACATTTCACCGCCGAGCAGTGGCCGAGTCACCGTATTTCCCGTGACCGGATCTTGATAGGTAATGTTGCCGCCGTTTAGTGGACTCACCGCATCCGGATTGAACCAGTTCATGCGGTTGTAGCGTTCCGTGCGGGGGGTGTTCACGTCGTAGCGCAATCCCAGATTTAACGTCAATCTTGGCTTCACTTTCCAGTTGTCCTGCACGTATCCGGCGTACTGGAAACTTTCCGTCGCCGGTTGGAATTGAATCTCATACGTACTGCCATAGGGAGCGCCGGTGGAAATCTGGCCCATCAGGAAACTGGCCATGCTGTCGCCGCCGCATTGCGTGATATCGGGTATCGGGCACTGCGAACTGCCGAGAGCGTTGAAGCTGAATATTCCGAGTGGCGCATTGGTCTGAATATAGTTCTGCTGGTGGATGCGTCCTTCAAAACCAAACTTCAGTTCGTGGTTGCCGTGAATTTTCGTCAGCAGTTCCGTCAGTTGGCCCGTGTCTTGGCCTTGCCGGTAATTCCCGTAAGGATCTTGGCCAATGCTGGTGTAACTGGCAGAATAGTAATCATTAATGGCTATCGCGGGAACACCCAGAAACCCGTTGGTTCCTAGATACGATGGAAATCCGAGCGTGCCCAGCGGATTGGAATTCAAACTCTCGTTGTAGGCGTCGATCAGCGTCGCCCCTCGCGTGAAACCAAACGTGCTGGTCAGTATTAGCGTCGGGCTGAAAGTCTCCGTATCGTCGATCGCGAAGAGATGAGACGAACCATTGTTCGGCCCGCTTCCACACGGATCCGTAAAATTCTTGAAGCAATTGTAGGGAGTTGTGCTGGTCGTGTCTTGCGAGTACCTTCCGCTCAGCAAGTTCTTTTCGCTGATGCGGTAATCAATCTTGATGTCGAACTGGTTGTTGGGATTGATGGTTGCCCCTGTCGCGACCCAGTTGTCATAGATACCGTTACCTGAATAATTCGGCATCGGGAACAGGCTCATCATCTTCAGCGCCACCGGGTCGATCAGGTTCCCGGCCACCTGTGGCAATTGATAGGGAGTGCCGTTCAGGTTTGGATTTCCGGGGCTGGTGTATGTAGCCAGGTTGTTGAAGGGAATAAAGGCGCTGCGATATGCCCCAGCAGTGCCATTCGGCGGCGCTTGGTAGGTTCCGGAGTACGGATCCCAAAGTTGGCCCGCGGCAACGCTGCATTGACCAGAACCATTAAACGTTCCGCCATTCGCTGCGCACAATCCGCCAAAATCTCCGGTGCGTTCGGCCGCCGTGGGCACGCCCGCTTGATAGGTATTCATATACGACTGCCGCGTGCCGTCATAATCGAAGAAAAAGAAAAGTTTGTTCTTTACGATCGGGCCGCCGATAGTGCCGCCGAAATTATTGCGGTGTACCGGAGGAAGCGGCTGGTCCGCTGCATTCGCGAACCAGTTGTTCGCGTCCGTCAACTGGTTGCGAATAAAGTCGTAAGCGCTTCCATGGAACGAATTGCCGCCCGATCGCGTGATCATGTTGACAACCGACGCGCCGGAAAATCCATATTCCGCGCTGAAGTTCGTCTGTTCCACCTTGAATTCCTCGACTGCCTCCGCCGACGGGGTATACGTCACATACGTAATGCCGCCATTCGGCTCAAAGTTGGTGATCGAAGCGCCATCCATCAGAATGTCTGCGCTGGCCCCGCGGCTGCCGTTGGACACAAAGTTCGTTCCCGTGTCGCTCACGGAGTTCTGGTCGCTCATGTTGGTGATACCCGGCCCAAGGCTGACAAAATCAAGCACGTAACGGTCCACCAGCGGCAGGTCGTTGATGAACTTGCGGTTGACCACTTGGCCGGTCACGGCATCTTCGGTATTCAATTCCTGAGACTGCGCCGAAACCTCAACGCTTTGCGTCGAGCTGGCCACCTTCAGCCTCAGGTTTGCCGTCGCGTTCTCCGTCACGTCCACCCGGATGCCGGTGCGTACTTCCTTCTGAAAGCCTTCCATTTCCACCGACACGGTGTACACTCCCGGTGGGATCGAGGGAAATAGATACCGCCCGCTGCTGTCGGTCTTCGCATTAAACACGAAACCTTTTGCTTGGTCCGTCAGAAGCACTTTAGCTCCGGGCACGACGGCCCCGGTAGGGTCCGTAATTTCCCCGCTCACCGTTCCGAAATAAGCTTGGCTCAATAAGGTCACCGGCAGAAGCAGAAGAATAACGAACAGCACTCCACGGAAAATTTCTGCCAGGCGCTTGGAGTCTGCTCCATAAAAAATTCGGTTCATGACAATCTCCTTTGCATAGGCGAACCTATGCAGCAACTCGCGGCACCTTCGCGATTCCTGCTTGCAACGACACCCTGGCGGGCTCAGGCATCAATCTCGCTTGATTTTGGACCCGCCCCTAAGACACGGGAAAGCGGTCACTATCCCCCGGCCCCTTATTTGAATCGATTCAAATACTCATTTGCCGCGCTGTCAAGACTTAAAGTTACGCAGTACGGCGGTGGGAAAAAATTACCCGTATGCGGATCCTAGGGAGGGCTAATCAACGGTTACGTCTTTGTTATTGGCTCGCAAGCAATCGGCAAACCGGCTTTGCGAAGCTCGTAGATGAGTTTTCATCTGGCGACGCCGTCTGGAATCTGGCTTCCGATCCAGCTTTCGACGCGCGCTTCCAACATATCGAGTGGCAGGCTTCCTCCACTGAGGATCTCATCGTGAAAGGCTCTTATATCGAAGCGCGTACCAAGCCGCTGCTTGGCGCGGCTGCGAAGATCCAGAATCTTCAGCTGGCCGATCTTGTAGCTGAGTGCTTGCGCCGGCCACGCGATATACCGGTCGACTTCCGCCCTAATCGTCGGCTCATCGGCGGCGCCACTCTCGCGGAAGTAATCGGCAGCCTGCTCGCGGTTCCAACCTTCGGAGTGAATCCCGGTGTCCACAACCAAACGAACCGCGCGCATCAACTCCAGATTCAGCCGTCCATAATCCGACGCTGGATCCTGGAAAAAACCGATCTCCTTGCCGAGCGCCTCCGCATAAACTGCCCAGCCCTCGGCGTAAGCATTGTTGATGACGTGCAGGCGAAACTCCGGCAGGCGCGGGAGCCGCCGCTGAATAGAAATCTGCATATGATGGCCCGGTATACCTTCGTGGTAGGCCTGCGTCTCGTCACTCAGTAGCTTTCGGTGCGCGTAGTTGGAAGTAGCCACCACCACGCGAGCTGGCCTGCTGCCATCCGGTGTCCCGAAAACATAGTGCGTGGGATTGTTGGGTTGCGAAGCGGGCACGGCTTCGACCGTAAGCGGTGTTTTCGGGAACACGCCGAAAAGCTCCGGCAGCCGCGGCTGCATTTGGGCCACGTAATGGCGGAAATCGTCCACAATCTGCTCGGGAGATTTCGGAACGTAGTTGGGATCGCTGTTCAACGCGGCGCGAAAACCGGCCAGGTCTTTGTAGCCTGCTTTGACCGCAAGCTCTGTGAGCAATCCATTGATCCGCGCCACCTCGCGAAGGCCGAGCGCGTGAATCTCCGCCGGAGACATGTCCGTGGTGGTTTGCTCGCGAATCGCTTGCTGGTAGCGGCGATCACCGTCCGGCAAGCTGTTTAGCCCGATTGCGATGCGGCCGTGGGGTGCGTAGTCCTTGGCGATGAAGTCCGCGAAGCGCCGGTAAGCGGGCAGCACTTCCGCGTTCACCACCTGCACGATTTCTTCCGTAAGCCGCTGCTGGTCTTCCTTGGAAATCGAAGCGGGGAACTTTCTTGTCGGCTCTACGAAGGGATTTTCGGCAATCGTGCCTTCACATTGCGCCGGAATCTGCTCCAGCAAAACCCGAACAGGCATCAATCCGTCTTTTTCCCCTTGGCGCAGCACTGCGATCGTTTGGTCGAACGCGCGCGGAATTTGATGCAGCCGCGCGATGTAATCTTCATAGTGGTTCACGCTGTCGAGCGGTACAGAGTTTGGAAGATCAGCCAGGCTGTTGTGGATTCCCTGCATCTGCGAGATGGGCATCTCATAATCCTTCAGCTCGTAATCCGCGATGCGATTGTCCAATACGTGCAGCAAAAGGTCGTGGGACAAACGATCTTGCTCGGGGAATCCTTCTGTCGAAATCGCTTCGAGCCTCGCGCGATACGCGCGATCGGTGGCGTTCTGCTTCTTGCTCGCTTCGAGCGAATAATCGTCCAGCCGACGGTTGTCGCGATAATCTCCCCTGGCCGTCTCGCTCTCCGGAGAAGCGCGCAGGTCATCTTCGTACTCGTCCTTGAACAGAGCGTTCTGCGCGGCAAGACGAACGGCGACCGGCGTCGTCGATTGCCCCGAGCGGCGAAGCTCCAGAAACGGGACGTCTTTGGCCTGCGCTCCGGGCGGCGCAAATACACCTTGTGCACAAACCCAAGCCAGCGTGAAGACGAACAGCGATGTTATAAGCGTCGGAAAGAAACGAACGTAAGAAACGCTGCGCCGATGCTGATTCATATCCACCCCGTTTGCGAATTTCGCCCCTAACTACTACAGGAGCGTCTCGTCTGTATCAATGGAAAAGGTGGACGGACCCGGCGCTTTCCCGGAAGCCCGCCAAGGCGGGTTCAATTTATGGAGTTCGCCAGAAATCAGCGGCTGCTAGTTCACGTTTCTCAGAAGTTTCTTTTCCTGCGGGGAAAAATGGCTGTAGCGCCCCGTTTCGATTTCCCGCTCGCGGGCAAACGGCGGCATCTCCTGCAAAGCGCGCATCGCACTTTGCACTTCCGGCCGAACCGTTTGATGCACCGCCGGATCTTGCTTTGCGGCAGGATGCGCCACTCGGTAGCTGCTCGGCGTGGCCGTTATCCGATCGACCGAAACAATCGGCGCACTCGCGTACTGCCGGCCCGCGTAAGCCGCGCCTGAACCGTAATTTGGAGTAGCCGTTATGCGGTCAACGG
The DNA here is from genome assembly GCA_963790355.1 of Candidatus Acidiferrales bacterium. Taxonomy (GTDB): domain Bacteria; phylum Acidobacteriota; class Terriglobia; order Acidiferrales; family UBA7541; genus Acidiferrum. Next base: position 591,164 of record CAWBOF010000004.1, on the reverse strand, counting down.
AAAGAATTGGCGCGCCGGAATCATCCTCACCGTTCTCACTGGGGGAGTAGTTCGAAGGTCCCGCTTCTGCGGGAGACCTCGAGGGATTTGCCGGATAGTAGCCGGAATTTGGATTCGAATTGGATGGAGGAGGATCGTCTCCCCCGTTGTAAGTGCACGTGTAGCCCGGAGGACAAGAGTACGGATCAGAGTAGTAGGAATCAGGATAATAAGGATAGTAGCTGTACCCGTACGGGTATCCCCACCCGTAGGGCCAGCCCCATCCTAGTCCGAAGCCCCATCCATAACCGTAACGCGGGTAACCCCAATATCCCCCACGCCATCCGTAGCCACCGCGCCAGCCATAGTAGCCTGCACCACGATAATATCCGCCACCGCGATAGTAGGATCCACCCCGGTATCCGCCACCGCCATAGTAACCGCGGCCCCCGCCGGAGTAACCACCGCCGCCATGAAATCCACTAACGCTGCCGCCGTGAAAACCACCGCCACCTCCACCGTGGAAGCCTCCACCACCACCTCCTCCATGACCGCCACCACCACGTTGTGCAAACGCCGGCGATGCCAACCAGCCCAGTAGGATAAACGCTGCAATCACGCAAAAAATTCTGAACAAGTCCGGTTTCTTCATTGTACTTACCTCTGTCCCATGTCCCGCGTCCGCTACGGCAAATTCCTACACGCGAAGACATCGAAGCCCGTATGCAGGACCCCTGAAGGCCCATTCTACACCCGTGTTGACCTCGGCGCGCGCTCCAGATGACCCGGCTGACCGGCATTGACCGCGAATCGCCAAGAGCTCGAGCAGCTCCGTTGTTAAGCAGTTGGTCACCAGCAATCTCTCCGTCTCGACTCCGTCCGGAATCTTTCCGACATTGTGGCTGCGACGTTCCTGGCGAGTAAGGAGGTGATCTCTGGGCTACACGTCGCATTCATTTCTAAACGAGAAGGGCGCTTGTGAGTTTCCCGAGCGCCTTTCTTTTTTTGGTATTGTTTGCTTCTCTTCGTTGTTCCGGCCACCGGAAGTTGCTGTTGAGCACCACATCAACGAACACGTCAGGCGTAGCGAAACAGTGCTTTGAATCCATAATCCATGTGCTGCTGGATGTGGCAGTGAAACAGGGAGAGGCCGGGCTGATCGGCGGTAAAATCGACAATCGCACGCCCATAGTAGGGAACCACGACCGTGTCCTTAATAACACCGGCAGTCTTTTTACCATTGATCTCGATGAGCTCGAAACTATGCCGGTGAAGATGCATCGGATGCGCGTCATCGGTACGATTACGCATGACCAGCCGGTAGCGCGTTCCCTGTTGCAGCACAAATTCGCGCTCGTGGGGATAAGGCTTGCCGTTGACGAGCCACAGATTGAATTTACCGGCTCCACCGGGAATCTTTTCGAACGCCAACTCGATGGTTTGCTGCGGAGCGGGCGAAGTGGAGCCGAAGCCAGTTCCAAAGATTGTGTAGTCCCAGCGAGATTTTGGCGGATCGATCCATTGTGGCTGACGATGCTGCCCTGCGTACTCCACAACGGCTCCAAGGCCGGACTCGCGGATGATCTTCTCCGTTGAACCGAGAACCCAGATTCCCGGATTGTTCATCTCGATCACTATATCGGCGCGCTCGCCCGCACCCAGAAAAACCGAATCGAGCTCTCTCGGAGAGGGCACCGGATTCCCGTCGAGCGCGATTACCTTCATTTTATGGCCCGCCAGCGCGATGCGGCGGTTTTCAATGGCACTTGCATTCAGAAAATGGATCAACAACCGCTGGCCTTCCCGGACTCGAATAGGATCGCCGGATCCAAGGGCCTTGTCGTTGATTGAATAAGTCATCGAACCGACTTCAAGGCCGTCAGGGTCGGTGTTCAGCGTGGCAGGCTTTTCGAGCAGCGGCCCATCATGGGTATCGTCGTCTTCGTCATCCATCGTCCCGGTAAAGAACGGCTCCCAATCGCGGAGCGCAAAGAAAAGTTCCTCGTCGTATTGGCCGCGATTGTCCGTGCCCTCGACGTATACAAACCCGAACTGGCCGGTATAAGCACCCTTATGAAGATCTGCCATCGCCATGGCATGCGAGTGGTACCACCGGCTTCCGGCCGGACGCGGCGTGAATTGGAAACGGCGCCGGCCATGCGGCGGTACGAGTGGCGAACCTTCTTCCTCCGTTCCGTCCACTTCCGGCGGAATGAGCATGCCATGCCAATGCACGAGCTCCGGCGTGTCTGTATCGTTGATGACATCCACGGTAACCGGCTTTCCCTCCCGCATACGCAGCACGGGCCCCGGTGCGGAACTGTTATACCCGACGGTCGAGATAATGTGGGAACGGTCGAGTTCGACGGTGACGGGGCCGATGCGCAGCGTATGATCGGCGTTAGCGTCGGGAGTCGCTGCCTGGGACGGATCGGCCTGAGGGGGAAGCGGGAGTCGCGCAATTGCGGCATGGGCCAAGCCCATGCCGCCGAGTTGGAGGAAATTGCGCCTCTGCACAATCGTCGCTTTCGCTCCGGCTGGACATTCCTGGATGGTCTCACGGAGCAAGCAGCGGGACAAGCGAGGCCAATATGCGTGGAACTGCAACCAACAGTAGATATTCATCGTCTAATTGTTCTCGCCCCTCGACGCCCCGCTGCGGAGGTTCCTGCATGAAGTTTTCACGTGTTGCGCTGGCAGGTGTGACGGCTGCCCTCTGCTGCGTGGGGCTCTGCGCCCAGCGCACCGCGGACTTCGGTTTCGGCGATGATGATTCGCCCGCCAACGTGAAGGCGGAGTTCTACTGGTCTCGCCTGGCTTATTCCTCAAATATGGCCAGCATCAACCCCTACGCCAGACATGGATGGTATCGATCCTGGTCACGGGATTATCCGAAAGCGGACCGCCAGTTTCTGATCGCCATGCACCGGCTAACGCGCATCGACGGACGCCCGACCGAACAAGTGGTTACGCTCAATAACAACGACATTTTTAACTATCCGTGGATTTATGCAGTTCAGGTCGAGAGCTGGACGTTCACCGATTCTGAAGCCAAGCGATTGCGCGAGTACCTGTTGAAGGGTGGTTTCCTGATGGTGGACGATTTCCACGGCACCGAGGATTGGGAAAACTTCATGAATGGTATGCGCCAGGTGCTGCCCGACCGTCCGGTCGAAGACTTGCAAAGCGGCGACGAAATCTTTCATACCCTGTATGACATCGACGACAAGATGCAGATACCCGGCGAGCAGTATGTCTGGTCTGGCCGCACCTACGAGAAAGACGGCTATCAGCCGAAGTGGCGCGCCATTCGCGACGACAAGGGCCGCATCATCGTGGCCATCTGCCACAACATGCATCTGGGCGACGCCTGGGAGTGGGCCGACGACCCGAATTATCCGGAGACTTTCGCGTCGATGGCGTTCCGCGTAGGGCTGGACTACATCCTTTATGGCATGACGCATTAGTGTCTGCGGCATGTCCGGCGAGAGATTAGATGGCAGCGGAAAAAACGATTTGCGCAAGCAGATTAAGACTAGAAGGGTGGATGTTTCAATTTTTATTCAAGTACCCGGTTCCGGTATTTACGAAGGGGCGGTTTGTGCTGCTCGCAGGTTGGCCGGCATGGGCGCTGGCAGTATTGATTGCTGCGACCGCCGGGGGACTTGCCCTACTGATCCGCTGGAGGCTGCGTCGTGCAACGCCTAAACTGCGAAGCTGGCGTGGGTGGCTGATTTGGGCACTGCAGTCGGCGCTGGTAGCAGCTCGTGCTCTTTCTGCTCTGGCAGCCGGCAATGCTCGTGAGCGAGTTGAACTCGCAGCAGAACATCATCGCCGTGGTCGTGGACGATTCGCGCAGCATGCGCATCGCAGACAGCGACGGGAAGACGCGCGAAGCCGCGGCGATTGCGGCCCTCGAGGAAGGTGTTCTCGCTGGACTCCAGAAACGTTTCCAGACACGAGTGTATCGGTTGGGCAGTGCGCTCACACGAGTCGACAGGCCGCGGGAGATCGCGCCAGTCGAAGCGGCCACGCATATTAGCGACGGGCTGAAGCAACTGGCCACCGAGACTGCGGACTTGCCGGTAGGAGCCATCCTCTTGCTCAGCGACGGCAGCCAGAACACGGCAGGGACCGGCGGTTCCGGGATCAGTCTCGATGCTCTGCAGGCACTGCGGAACCGGAGATTGCCGGTTCACACAGTAGGCTTCGGCAGGGAAGAATCCGCGCACGACGTTGAAATTGAGGATGTCAGCGTGGCGCCCGACCGCCACGGCCAATGCGCGTATCGCCGCCACCGTCAGCCTGACACAGCGCGGGTATGCGGAGCAGAAGGCCAAACTCACCGTGCGCGACGGAGACAAATCTCTCGCGGAGCGCGAAATCACTTTGCCGCCGGATGGCCTCGTGCAAACCGAGCCGCTTTTCTTTCCCATCGGCGCCGCGGGCGCAAAAAATCTGGCGTTCAGCGTGGAGCCGCTGCCCGGCGAAGAAAACCTGGCGAACAATGCGGTGACGCGGCCCATTCTCGTGAGCGATGCGAAGCGAAGGATTCTGTATGTCGAGGGCGAGCCGCGCTGGGAATACAAATTCATCCGGCGAGCGGAAGAGGACGACCCGACGGTGCAGCTGGTTTCCATGCTGCGCACCAGTGAAAACAAAATTTACCGGCAAGGTATTCGAGATCCGAGTGAGCTGGCAGAAGGGTTTCCGTCGCGGCCGGAAGATCTCTTCGGCTATGCAGGCATCATTATCGGCTCGGTTGACGCCGATTATTTCACGCCGCTGCAACAGGAACTTTTGCGTGAGTATGTCGATCGCCGCGGCGGCGGCATTCTGTTTCTGGGCGGCCGCTATTCGCTGAGCGACGGAGGCTGGGGAGCATCGAGCTTGAACGATTTGCTTCCCACCTTTCTGCCGGCTGGAAATCACAATTTCCATCGCAACGCCGCAACTGTCGAATTGACCCCAGAAGGCGTGGATTCGCCGATCACGCAGATCCTGGATGATCCGCGAGCAAGAACGCGCTGCGCTGGAAGAAGCTGACGTATCTGGCCGACTACGAAGATGCCGGCGCGCCCAAACCTGGCGCCACTGTACTGGCCGATATGAACGCAGGCCGGCGCAAATTGCCGCTGCTGATCACCGAGAGCTACGGCCACGGCCGCACCGCCATCATGGCGACCGGCGGCACTTGGCGGTGGCAGATGAGCGAAGCGCTTGGCGATCCCTCGCACGATCTTTTCTGGCAGCAGCTTTTGCGCTGGCTGGTCGCAGAGTCGCCGGGTCCAGTTGTCGCGTCCATGCCGGAGCGGCTGCTGATGGATGAAGGACAGGCGCGATTGACGGCGCGAAGTGCGCGACCAGCAGTTTCAGCCGGCCGCAAACGCACACGTCACGGCGCACATTCTAGGACCGGAAGGCGTGAATGCGCTGGTTGACCTGACGCCTTCCGAGGAAACGCCGGGACTGTATCAAACCGAGTGGACCGCGGAGAAGCCGGGCACGTATGTCGCCGAAGTCGTCGCCGAATCCGCGGGCAGCCAGCCACAGGAACTCGGGCGCGACGTGGTGACGTTTCAGCGCGAGGACGGAGTCGCGGAGAATTTCCACACCGAGCAGAACCGCCATTTACTGGAGCAACTGGCATCGGAGACCGGCGGACGTTACTGGAAATCGTCTGACTTGAAGAATCTGCCGCGGGATATCTCGTACTCGGAGGCGGGCATCTCTGTTCGCAGCACGAAAGAACTGTGGGATATGCCGATCGTATTCCTGCTATTGCTCGGGCTGCCGATTGGCGAGTGGCTGCTGCGCCGCAAGTGGGGCGTGATATGAAGCGCGCTTTGCTGCTGGCGATAGCGTGTGCGGTTGCGGTCCAGGCGCATGCGGCGACGTATTACGTCATCGTGGCCGGGTTGGGTGGAGAGCCGGATTACGAGCAGCGCTTCACGGCCGCGGCAAAAGATCTGGACAGAATCTTCAAGGCGGCCGGCCCCACGGCGCACGTCTACACGCTGTCCGGGCCGCAAGCCACGGCAACGCAGCTCACAGAGACGATGGGCGCGGTAGCGCGAGACGCCAAGGCCGACGACGACTTCGCGCTGATCCTGATTGGCCATGGTTCGTTTGACGGCGTCGAGTACAAGTTTAATCTTGTCGGACCGGATATGACCGGGCGCACAGATCGCTGCGCTGTGCGATCGCATTGCCGCAAAGCGCCAGCTTATTGTGGACACCACCAGCGCAAGCGGAGGCGCTTTGCAGGTTCTCGAGCGCCCAGGCCGCGCCGTGATCGCCGCGACCAAATCCGGAACGGAAAAGAACGCCACAGTGTTTGCGCGGTACTGGGTTGAAGCGCTCCAAGATCCGGCTGCGGACGCCGACAAGAGCGATTCCATCAGCGCCATGGAGGCGTTTACCTATGCCACGAAGAAGACCGCGGCATTTTACGATTCGCAGAAACGCCTGGCAACCGAGCATGCGGTTTTCAACGATGTGGGCACGGGTGAACCGGTGCGCGAAGCTGGAAACGGACAAGGGACGCTAATGTCCAGCTTCACCCTGCTGCGGCTGGGCAGCGAGCCAGCAGGCCGCCAACGATCCAGCGAAGCGCGCGTTGCTCAACAAGAAAGACGAGCTCGAGCAAAAAATTGACACGCTGAAGTACCAGAAAGCTGCAATGGATCCCGATGATTACAAAAAGCAATTGACGGACGCACTGGTGGAACTGGCGAAGGTGCAGGAGGAGTTGGACAAATGAGGCGACTCGTCGCTCTCGCTCCAGCATTCCTGTTCGCGTTGCGTTGCGGCAGCGCAGGCGGCGGTCCCCACAGACTGCTGGAATCTGCGCAAGCATGGACATCCCGCGGAAGCACAAGCATGCTTCGAGAATCTGACGCGAAGCGGCGATGCATATTTCCGCGCCGAAGGTTTCTGGGGGCTGGAAGCTTGGGAGCAGGCGAATGAGCAGTTCCGTCTCGCAACGCAGCCGGCCAACAGCAACGCTCTCTATAAAGTGCGTTGGGGAATGTTGTTGCACGAGCGCTTCAATGATACCGATGCGGCCGGCCTTTTCCGTGAAGCGCTGGCCAAGGATCCGTCGAATGCGGACGCGTATCTGGGGCTGGCGGTAGTGTCAGCGGATGGATTTGACGGCAAAGCCGCGGAATATTTGGCAAAAGCCATCCAGCTCGATCCGAAGCTGGCCGGCCGCACATGAACTCATGGCCGACTTTGCGCTCGCAAACGACGATCGTGACGCAGCCGCGGCGGAGGCCGATAAAGCGATCGCGCTCGAGAACGATGCGCTCGATGCGATGGCGATTCACGCGGCCATCGAGCTGATTGCGGATCGCACTCCTGATGCCTGGTTCGCAAAGATTCAGGGCGATCAATCCTGGTTATGGCGAAGCCTATGCCCGTGTAGCGCGCCAGCTTGAGTTGCACTACCGCTACGAGGACGCAGTTACGTATTACCGCAAAGCGATCGAGGCCGACCCGCGGTTGTGGGCGGCGCATTCTGCGCTCGGGATCGATCTGATGCGCTTGGGCAAGGAAGACGAACCGTTCAAGGAGCTTGAGCTCAGCTACAACAACGGCTATCGCGATGCCGCAACCGTGAATAGCTTGCGTCTGCTGGACAGCTATAAGAACTTCGACACCTTTCGCGACGATGCGACGATCCTGAAGCTGAACAAAACAGAAGCCGCACTGCTGCTGCCGTACATGCAATCGGAACTGCATACGATCCTTGCCACCTACGAGAAAAAATATCGCATGAAGCTTCCCGGCCCCGTGCAGGTAGAGGTTTATCCAAACCACGAAGATTTCGCGGTGCGCACCATGGGCATGCCGGGCCTGGGCGCCCTGGGAGTTACGTTCGGTGAAGTTGTGGCGATGGACAGCCCCTCGGCGCGCAAGCCCGGGGATTTCAATTGGGGATCGACGCTGTGGCATGAGATGAGTCACGTGTTCATTCTGACGGCCACAAATCATCGCGTGCCGCGCTGGTTCACGGAAGGGCTGGCCGTGCACGAAGAAGGCGAACGCTCGCCGGAATGGAAAAACCGCGTAACCCCGGAAGTGCTGGTTGCCATTCGCGACAAGAAATTGTTGCCAGTGGCCGCGCTCGATCGCGGCTTTGTTTCTCCGGAATACCCGTCCCAGGTGATCGTCTCTTATTTCCAGGCTGGCAGCATTTGCGACTTTGTGAAGGAAAAATGGGGTGAAGGAAAGCTGCTCGACATGGCTCACTCCTATGCGAAATTGCAGACGACTCCGCAAGTGATCCAGCAGGACCTCGGAACTGCGCCTGACGATTTCGACAAACAGTATCTCGCCTGGATTGGCCAGAAATATGGGACCGAGGCTGCGCAGTTCGACGAGTGGCGGCAAAAGCTGAAAACGCTTTTTGCCGCGGCACAACAGAAACAATACGATGCCGTCGTCCAACAAGGCCCCGCAATCCTGGCGATGTATCCGGAATATGTAGACGAAGCCAACGTCTACGTGCTAATGGCCGACGCCGATAAGGCGAAAGGCGACGCCAAGGCTGAGGCCGCCATCCTCACGGCGTATGAACACGAAGGGGGCCAGATGCCGGCGATGCTGAAGCGTCTGGCTGCGTTGGAAGAGGCCGCCGGAAAACCAGCCGAAGCGGCAGCGACGCTCGAACGCTTGAATTACATTTACCCCGTCAAGGATGAAGACTTGCATCGCCGGCTGGGCGATCTGCTGTTTGCGGAAAAACAGTATGACGGAGCGATCCGCGAATACAGCGCTCGTGTCGCATCGAATCCGGTCGACAAGGCCGGCGCGGAGTTTAATCTGGCGCAAGCGTATTTTGCCGCGGGACAGAAGGACAAGGCGCAGGAAAGTGTGCTGGCCGCCCTCGAAACCGCTCCCGGCTACCGGCCGGCGCAAAAGCTATTGCTGGATTTGCAACGGCCGCCCGCAAAATCTAATTGAAGGGGAAGGAAATCGATGGCTTCCATTGCCGGATTGAATCAAGACGCAGCTGCTCTGCAGAAACGTATCGAGCACTTCCACGCGGTGCGCGAAGCAATCCTGAAGCAGGTGCGCGAAGTCATCGTGGGCCAGCAGGAAGTGCTGGACCAGATATTGATCGGCATCTTTATCGGGGGACACTGCCTGTTAACGGGCATGCCCGGCACCGCAAAAACGCTGATGGTACGGACAATCGCGGAAGCGCTGGGGCTGCAGTTCCGGCGTATCCAGTTCACGCCAGACCTGATGCCATCCGATATCACCGGCACGGATATCATCGAGGAAGATCTAACGACCGGTCATCGCAAGTGGACCTTCGTCGAGGGGCCGATCTTCGGCAACATCCTGTTGGCCGATGAAATTAACCGCACGCCTCCGAAAACTCAATCCGCTCTGCTCGAAGCAATGCAGGAGCACTCTTGCACCGTGCGCGGGCACCTCTACAAGTTACCGGCGCCCTTCTTCGTGCTCGCCACTCAGAACCCCATTGAATTGGAAGGAACGTATCCGCTACCCGAAGCGCAATTGGATCGCTTCCTGTTCAACGCGATCCTGGATGACCTGAGCGCGGAAGACGAACTGAAGGTGATCGACCTGACGACGGCAAACCTTGTTGCGAAGATCGAAGCCGTGGCTACGGCCGAAGATTTGCTCGACTTCCAGCAACTCGTGCGCATGGTGCCCATTGCAGAAACACTTGCGCGATACGTCGTAAGCCTGGTGCGTGCCACGCGGCCGAAAAGCGAAAACGCGCCCGATTTCGTACAGAAATATGTAAATTACGGAGCCAGCGTGCGTGCGGCTCAATTCGTTGTGCTGGCGTCGAAAGCTCGGGCGCTCTCCCACAAACGCTATCACGTGACCTACGAAGACATCACCTCAGTGGTGGTGCCGGTGTTGCGGCATCGCATTTTGTTGAACTTCCACGCGGAATCGGAACGCATCGATGCGGACGAAATCCTTAAAAGACTCGTCGCGCACGTCCAGCGGCCAAAGGAGAGTTGATGCAGCGGTTCCTGGATCCTCAAGTTCTCGCTGGTATCTCTTCGCTGGATCTGGTCGCGAAGACGGTAGTGGACGGCTTTGTGGCAGGTCTGCACCGCTCGCCGGACTTCGGCTTCAGCCAGGAGTTCGCGGAATATCGCGCCTACACGCCGGGGGACGACCTACGCCATGTGGACTGGAACCTGTTTGCGCGCACCGAACGCTGCTACCTGAAGCGCTATCGCGGCGAAACCAACAGCCAGCTCACCGTCATGCTGGACGCCAGCAACTCGATGCAATACACCTCCGGTCCACCCAGGAAGATGGATTATGCGCGCTTCATTGCCGCGTCGCTTTTTTATCTCGCCATCCACAATCAGCGCGACGCGGCGGGTTTAATCGTTTTTGACGACGAGGTGCGCGAGTACATCAAGCCTTCCACGCGTCCGGGGCAGCTGGCGCGCCTCTTCGCGGGACTCGAGCAAGCCGAGCCGCGCGCTCTGACAAATTTTGCCAAGCCTCTCAAACACCTTGAGAGTTTTCGCCACCGGCGTGGCATTGCGATTGTGATCTCGGATTTTTATGAGGACCCGGAAACTATCGTGCACACTATTGCGCCGATGCGTTTTCGCGGAAATGACGTAGTCCTGTTTCATATTCTCGATCCGCAGGAAGTCCGGCCGGTGCTGAACGGATCGGCGATTCTTGTCGATCTCGAAACCGATCGAAAGATCGAAGTCATCCCCGAATATGCGAAGACCACGTATCGCGCGAAGATCGATGCGCATATCGAACAGCTTCGGTCGCGCGCATGCGGCGCGGGCATCGATTACCACTTGCTCGTCACTGATCAGCCTCTTGATCGGGCGCTGCGAGAGTATCTGTCTCTGCGCAAGGCGGCGAACTAATGGGCTTTCTCGCGCCATGGTTTCTCGCTGGGCTGGTCGCGCTGGGGGTACCGGTCTTTTTGCACTTGCTGCGACATCACCGGGCCACGCCGCGGCCGGTAAGCTCGCTGATGTTCTTCGAGCGCGGCACGCAGAGCTCGACGCGGTACCGGAGGCTCCGGCATCTGGTGTTGTTCGCGCTGCGATTTGCATTGGTGTTGCTGCTGGTGCTCGCATTCGCCAATCCGTTTGTGCGGCATGCCGCGGCGAACGCGAACGGGCGGCTGCTTTTGATTGTGCTGGATAACTCGTTCAGCATGCGCGCCGGAACGCGGTTCACGGACGCCAAGCAGCAAGCCCTGGCGACCCTGGCCGCAAAACCGCATACACAGAAAGCCCAGATCATGACGCTCGGCGGCCAGTTCGGAGTCTTGACGCAGCCGATCGCCGACGAAGCGCAATTGCGCGCGGCTCTAGAAAGTGTGCAGCCGGGCGATGGGCGCGCAAATTTCGGCGAGCTGGGGCGCGCTATCCGCCAACTGTCGGAGACGGTGCGCGGGCCCATCGATCTTCACCTGTTCAGCGACATGCAGCGCACGGCGATGCCGGCAAACTTTGCGGACATGGTCCTACCGAACAACGTAACTCTGTTGCTGCAACCTGTCGCGAGAGGTGCAGCGCCACCGAACTGGACCGTCGAGAGCGTCGACGCGCCGGCAGTTTTATCCGATCCGAAAGATCCCAAGTGGTCTCGTGTAAAGGCAGTCGTGGCAGGCTTCGGTACGCCGGCGATTTCGAAGACGGTGTCGCTGGTGGTGAATGGAAAAGTCGTTGCCACGCGCAAGATAGATGTCCCGGCGAATGACCGCGCCACAGTTGAGTTTGCGCCGCTCGATGTGGGATACGGATTCAACCGCTGCGAGGTGCGCATCGAAAGTGGAGACGCTTTCCCGGCCGATGATGCGAGCGTGTTTGCCGTGCGACGCTCGGACCCGGAACGAGTTCTGTTTGTGCACCCCACAGGTGAGACGCGCTCGGCGCTGTATTTTGGGTCTGCGTTGGAATCCGCGGCGCAAGGAGCATTCGTGTTGCAATCCGTGGCCGCGGAGCAAGCCACGGACCTGGATCCGTCGAAGTACGCCTTCGTCGTTCTCTCGGATGCCGTCGTGCTGCCCTCAATTTTCGAACACGCGCTTGCGCAGTACGTGGCGAAGGGCGGCAGCGTGCTGATTACGCTGGGCACGGCTGCGGCACACAATGCGCGGATTCCGCTGTGGGATAGCAATGTGAAAGACGTGCACGAATATGCGCGCACGGGCATTCCGGCGACCGTAGGCCAGGTCGACTTCAGCTATCCCGCGCTTGCGCAAGAGCAACCCGGGCACGACAACGGTGGTTGGGCGGACGTGAAAATCTTTTACGCGGCGGTATTGGACGCCGGACAGGCGCGCGTGGCGGCACGCCTCGCGGACGGCACAGCTCTTTTGCTCGACAAGCGATTGGGCGAAGGACACGTAGTGCTCTTCACTTCGGGCCTTGAAAATCTGACCAACGACCTGCCTTTGCATCCGGTTTTTGTGGCTTTCGTGGACCGCACCGCGCGGTATCTGTCCGGCAGCGAACGCCTCAGTGGATCGCGACTGGTCGATTCGTTCGTCCAACTGCGCTCGGCTGGTGAACCGGTCGGTGCGGCGACGAATATCGAAGTGATTGATCCAGAGGGGCGAAGACCGCTTTCGCTGGCCGAGGCGCGAACGGTGCAATCGTTACGGCTGGAGCGCGCAGGGTTCTATCAGATTCGATTTGCGAGTGGACGCCATGCCGTCATCGCCGTGAATCCCGACCGGCGTGAATCGGATCTGCAACCGTTAGCCGAGGATGTGCAGCAACTTTGGAGTGGAAGTGCCAGAAACGGCGCATCGCAGGCGACAGCCGCCGCGCCGATTGAAACGACATATCGGGCCGCAAGCTTGTGGTGGTACGTTATGCTGCTTGCGTTGCTGGTCGCTTTAGCAGAAATGATTTTCGCCAGCGGCTACATGGGCACGCCGCGGGAGGAAGTATGAGCAACCACAGCGAGCTCAATTCTTATATTGAACAGTTGCAAAAAAGGCTGCGGCTGGGCGCATGGCTTCGCGGTATGGCCATCTTTACCGGCACCGCACTCGTCGTCACTGTCGTGCTGGTGCTCGTGCTCAATCGTTTTGCTTTTCCGGCGCATGGCGTCACCGCCGCACGGTTGGCCATCTTCGTTGCACTTGCTGTCGCCGCGGTGTTTGGCATTGCGGTGCCACTGATTCGTGCCACAAGACAGTGGGCGGTGCGCAATGCCGAAGCCGCAAATCCTGCATTGGACGAGCGACTGACGACGTTCGAGGATCGCGCCAGCAAGAGCGACGATCCTTTCCTGGAACTGTTGGCGGCCGACACGCTGGCGCACACGCGCGGCACACAGCCATCTTCGCTTGTTCCCGACAACCGTCTGTTCGCGCTCGGCGGCGCTGGGCTCGCGTGTCTTGCCGTGCTGGTGTGGATGATCGCCGCCGGACCGGGTTACCTGGGCTACGGCGCGTCACTGCTTTGGACGAACGCGAACACTGCTCCGATCTATACCATCGCAATCACTCCGGGTGACGTCACCGTGCGGCGCAACAGCGATCAGTTGATCACGGCTCATGTCACGCGCTTGCGGCCGGGCAAGGCGCAACTGTTCGCGCGCTATCAAAGCTCAAACGTTTGGGAGCCCGCCATAATGCAGGCCGCACCGGACTCCGGCGGAGGCGCAACCTACCAATTCGTTTTCGCTGGGCTGCCTGAAAACGTCGAATATTATGTAACCGCCAGCCCGCTTGTCTCTTCGCATTTCAAAGTGCGCGTTGTGGATTTGCCTTCGGTCACGGACCTCCGCGTTACCTATCACTATCCGGCATGGACCGGGATGAAGCCGTCCACCGAGGAAAAGTCCGGTGATCTGCGCGCCATTGAAGGAACCGACGCCGCCATCGAAGTAAAGATGGATCGTCCGTTGAAGGATGGCCAACTCACCCTGGACGATGGCCAGGTTATTCCTCTCAAAAGCGGCGCCGGCAACACATACAAGGGCTCGATTCATTTGGAGAAGGACGGGGCGTACCACCTTGCCGAGACCGACGAAGGACAGCAGGTCCGGCTCTCGGAAGACTACTTCATCGCTACAGACAAGGCTTTACCGCCGCAGATTTCGATCGAACGACCCGGCGGTGACTATCGTGCAAGCCCCATTGAGGAAGTTACCGTGGGCGTCAAGGCAGCCGACCAGTTCGGTCTGCAGGACATGTACATCCACTACTCCGTCAATGGAGGGCCGGACCGCGATGTGGATTTGCTCAAATCGCCTGGCGCAAAAAGCGCCGATGGTTCCTTGACGATTTCCCTGGAAGATTTCAAGCTGGTGCCCGGCGATTTGGTAAGCCTTTATGCCACTGCCAGAGACGGCCACAGCGTAGCGCGCACAGACATTGCGTTCATTCAGGTCGAACCTTTCGAACGAGAGTTTTCGCAGTCGCAACAAAGCGGCGGCGGGGGCGGTGGAGGTGGGGGAGCTAACAATCAGACGGAAATTTCGAAGCGCGAAAAGGAATTGATCGCCGCAACCTGGAAGCAGCAAAACGATAAGACTGCGACTCCCAAAGACGCGGCGGCAGCGGGACAGTTCCTTTCTGACGCACAAGAGAAGCTGCGCGATCAGGTCGCGGCGCTCTCGATCCGCATGCAGAGCCGCGATATCTCCGAGGCCAACGAGGAGTTCAGCGATTTCGATAAGGATATGCACGACGCCGCCGCAGCCATGGCGCCTTCGGCGGAAAAGCTGAAGGGCATGAAGTGGAAGGATGCGATTCCGCTCGAGCAGAAAGCGCTTCAGGCGCTGCTGCGAGCGGAAGCGACTTTCCGGAAAATCGAGGTTGCCTTCGGGCAACAGGGAGGAGCTGGAGGAAGCGGCGGCAACGCAGGCCGCGACCTGGCGAGCCTGTTCGACCTGGAATTGGACACCGAGAAAAATCAGTACGAGACGGCGCAAACCGCCTCCCCTGCCGAGCAGCATCAGAAGGATGTGGAAGACGCGCTCGAAAAACTCGACGCGCTGGCCAAACGCCAGGAACAGTTGGCCAACCAGCAACACAACCCTCAGCAAAGCTTCCAGGAACGCTGGCAACAGGAAATGCTGCGGCGCGAAGCAGAACAGCTGCAACGCCAAATCGAGCAGTTGGCGCGAAATGGCCAGCAGGGAGCCCACGGAGCAGAGCAGGATTCGCAACAGCAGAGCGCATCTTCGCCGAACGGTTCGTCATCATTGCGTCAACAGCGCGGTAGCCAATCTTCCCGATCGCAGGCGGGCGCATCCGGGGATCAGCGAATCGAACAAGCGCTTAAACGTTTGCAACAAGCCACCGACGCGATGAAGCGCAACGGCAACCCGCAACAGAGCGCAGCCGGACAACAGGCCGCGGACCAGTTGCGCCAAGCGTCGAATCTGCTCGCCGGCACGCAGCAGCAGCTCGCCTCCGGCAAGGTAGGCTCTCTCGCGCGCGAGGCTGACCGATTAACGCAGGAGGAGCGCACGCAAGCCGACCGCATTAACAAGTTCGCCGGCCAGCAACCCGACTCCAACGCCACAAATGTCGACGCAATGTTGGGACGCCTTCATGAGCGCGATCGCCTGGCGAAAGACCGACAGCAACTCTCCGACGATCTGTCGAACTTGCAGAGAGACCTCCGCCAAGCGGCACGCGAGATGGCGTCGGCTCAACCAGGTGTTGCCAAGAAGTTGCGCGACGCGCTGTCGGAGATGGATGAGTCCGATCTAGACAATCGTGTGCAAAGAACGGCGGACTGGTTGCGCAGGGGGATCAATCCGAATGCAAACGGCACCGAAGGCGAGATCGCGCAGGGTCTCGGGAAATTGGACCAGCAGCTGCAACAGGCACAGAAAAAAGTGGATCAGGGCGAACCGGGCCAGCGCAGCATGGACCGCGGCGGCGGAACGACGGCGCTCGATCAGGTGGATGGTCTGCGCAAACAGCTTGAGGCCATGGCCTCGTCGCAAGACGGCCAGCGCGGCGGAGAGCCGGGACAGAACCGCGCAGGCCAGAGCGGAGATGTCCGCGATGGCGGCGGCCGCAATTCAGATGGCACCGTGTGGGGCAACATCAACACCGGCAACAATCGATACGGACAACCGGGACAAGCATCTGCTTCTCCCGATGCCTCCGGCAACCCCGCCGACACGGAGCGCACTTTTCGGCAGAGCATGCGTGCGCTGAACGAACTCCGGCAGATGGTCCGGGATGATCCGGAGGCTGCCAAAGAGGTTGCGGAACTCGCGCGCCAGATGCAGCTGCTCGATCCCAGCCGCTTCCCGGGCAATCCGGCGATGCTCGAGCAAATGCATCGGGAAGTGCTCAGCTCCGTCGACAGGCTGGAGCTCCAGTTGCAACGCGATGCTGGCTCGACCCAGGCCCGCACAGGAAAATCCTCCGCTGTTCCATCGGGCTATCAGGAATCTGTTGCCGAATATTACAAACGGCTGAGCAAGAATCGGTAGGGAGCCAGGGAATGAAACGATCCCGTCGAGGCCTCATCAAACTTGTTTTGCCGTTCTGCTGCACCCTCGGCCTCGTAGCCGTTCTGTTCGCCCAGCGCCCGTTCCGCCAGTATCCATCCGTCGAATATGGTGAATCGACCCCGTTGCCCACTGACTGGCAGCGCCCGGGCGAATGGGCTTTTGCACGGCTCATGTACCCGCCCGGTCCCAATGATGGTTATCGCGGCCGTTTCGACGGTGATTGGCGGCAAGGCATGTCACTGTGGACACAAGACGGGCCTCCGGCCGATCGTGCAATGGCCGCCGCTGTTCACCGACTCACGCGCATCGACGCGCGATCCGTCGAACAAGACGTGAACCTCGATGATGGCGACGAAGTCTACAATTGGCCGTGGCTTTACGCCGTCCAGGTGGGCGAATGGGGAATCACGCAACACCAGGCGAATGTCCTTCGAGACTATCTATTGCGCGGTGGCTTCTTGATGGCTGACGATTTTCACGGCGCTTACGAATGGCAGATGTTTACCGAGCGCATGCGCATGGTTTTTCCGGATCGTCCGATCGTCGATATCCCCGATAACGATCCGATATTCCACACTCTGTTCGATCTCGACGACCGCTATCAGATTCCAGGTGAGGCCCACGTGCGCCGCGGCTACAAAGTGCCGGACTATCCCCAGGGACCCAACGATGGAAAGGGAGCCCATTGGCGCGCCATCTATGACGACAAAGGCCGCATCATGGTGGCCATCTCCTATAATTCCGATATTGGCGATTCGTGGGAATGGTCCGATCGCCCCTCTTACCCCGAGCGCTTCTCCGCCCTCGGCATCCGCATAGGCGTCAACTATGTGGTCTACGCCATGACCCACTGACCCGTAGCGTGCCCAGAAGTACATAAAGATCAGGACTTTGGTTCTACAGAATCCCTGGGAATAAAAATCGCGCGCCAGCTTTGAAATGAGTACAGCCGCGAGCTGCCGTAGTCGTGGTCTTCATGGAAATCGAGGTCGGCCACCTGCCCAAACACTCGAACCCCAGGCCCCTACCGTGTCAAGATACACCGAACCAGTATTTGCAACGCACCACCCTGGACATCTGCACTCACGCCATTAATAAGGACAAGCTGGTCGCTCAGAAACAAGTAATGGAAGCTATGCTGAAGCTGCGTGGACAATTACGCGGGACACGTTACTTGGCGTTACTTGGTGATCGCTGAATCCGCGCTTCATCGCATCGCCGAAAACTTACAACGCTATGCGCTGAAGCATGAAGGACGCCGCAGCGACCTCATGACGGAAGAGGAGTGGCAAGCTCCGAAGCAGGCCCTGATCTTGTTAACCGGTCACCGCACGGTGCAGCCGGATACCTTGGGAAAGCGCCGCTGAAGCCATGCAAATGTGGCGGAAACCCTTGACGGAAATCACGCCCCTCCTATACATTGAAGTCAGACAATGGGTGTTGGAGTTCACCCTCAACCGCCCCGGTATTGGGCAGATGACTCCTACCAGGTTTTCCTGCTTGGTGGGATCGTTTGCTGAAGACGCAAGTTCCCACCTCTTGAAACCCTGGAAGCAGATCATGAGTTAGAGTGACCTCAGCGCCTCAGTGCGAACGGTTGCTCGAACGGTGAGGGCGGCATGACTTCCGGAGACAACAACTCTCCCGCAAGCCTGAACGAGTTTCAAGCCCGGGGCCTTTCTGTCACTTGCCAGTACGTAGACAAAGTCATCGGCGAAATTGAAAACATCCTCCAGTCCGCCGCATCGAAGGCCGCCTTTCCTCGCTACGTCCAAGACATCACTCCGACACAAAGAAAAACCATCGAGGACTACCTCTCGCGGATACGGGCGCAGCTCGCCCGGGTTCTCGACGGTCAGGGAATAGCACGCCCAGAAGCATGGGTTCCGACAAGTCGCGCCGTCTATACAGCATTGACGACGATCGATATCGCGCTTGAGGAATTGCGGCCGCGGTATATGAAGGGATATGGAGACATCGCTCCCGAACTGGCCACGGAACTCGAGGGCATCAGTGCAGAGCTTCGCGGCCTTGTCGAACGTTTGCATCGCTACTTGATGCAGGATGCGGGACAGGACCTGCGCCAGCGGCTCGAACGACTGGAGCAAACTTCGGGCGAACTCGAACTGCTCGGGAAAATCGAGCAGGTGGTGACCGAGCGCGGGCTCGTGGAATTCCGCAGCACGATTACGGCAATCACGGACCGCCTCGAGGATCAGAGCCTCGAAATCTCGGTATTCGGGCGCGTGAGCGCCGGAAAATCTTCGTTGTTAAATGCCATTTTGGGCGAAGCGATTCTTCCCGTCGGAGTCACACCGATCACGGCCGTTCCCACGCGCATTCGGTACGGAGAGACGCCACAACTCACCGTTTGGTTCGCGGAGAAGCGTCTTCCCGAGACTCTCAAGGTCGGCCAACTGGCGGAAGTGGCAAGTGAGAAAGGAAATCCGCAGAACGAAAAGAGAGTCACACGCATTGTCGTGGACCTGCCTTCGCCCCGGCTCCGCGAAGGCACCACGTTTGTGGACACTCCGGGTCTCGGATCGCTGGCAACCAGCGGCGCATCCGAGACGTTGGCGTACCTGCCCAGGTGCGACTTGGGCCTCGTGCTCGTCGATGCAGGCTCGACGTTGACGCAAGAAGATTTGCAGACGATTCAGGCCCTGCAAGACGCGAGTATCCCCGTCCAGGTGCTGCTCAGCAAGGCAGACTTATTAACTCTACAGGAAGTCGAGCAACTGATTCGTTATGTAAAGGAAAACATACGGAGTCATTCCGGTGTCGAGCTCCCCGTCTACGCGGTGAGCGCGATCGCGGAACGCGGCGAATTGCTGACGCGATGGTTCGAAGCAGAGATTCTGGCGCTGTACCAGCGCAGCCAGGACCTGAAATCGCTCTCCGTGAAACGCAAGGTGGGAACTCTGCGGGACGCGGTGGTGGCCGTGCTTTCCACGAGAGTGCAGAGGAGTAAGGGCGTTTCGAAGACAAACACCGCGGCCATTCGCGACGTAGAGGCCGGGCTGCGCCGGGCGACTGGCCGGATTCCTCAGCTGCAAAATGAACTCGAACGGGACATCACGGCATTTTCGAGAGACACGGGCTGGCTCTTGGAACGCGCCGCCGGTCGGCTTGCCCAAGAGTGGAACGAAGGTAAGGACGGCTCTGCTGGCCCTGATCAGGTAGTTTATGAAAGCATCGTACGAGACGTTCACCAGCAGGCGACGGTATACCGCCAACACTTAGAGAGCCTCGCCAGCGATCTTCAAGCCGAATTGAAAAATGCAGAAAAAGAATTGGAGCTCCCCTCGAGATCTACGGAAGAGGAGTTTAGCTCCGCGATTCGGGCTATGCCCGTATTCGATTTTGCCGAGCGCGACCTTCACGTTGCGCGTCCGTTTTGGAGTCGCCTATTGGGCAAGGCGGGTTTGCGCGTGGCGGCGCGACGAGCCATCCATTCGAAATTGCAGGAGCCTCTGTCGAACGTCATTTTCATCTACGGTGGCGTTTTTAAGGACTGGAGCTCCTCGGTGCTGAATCACCTGGAAAAACGCTTCGCCAACTACGCGGACAGCTATCGTGCGCAAGCGGAACGCGCGCAATCGGGTTCGGCCCCGGGAACCGAGGAAGTACTCGCATTGCTGAGCGACCTGCGGGCTCTCGGCGGGGTGGCCACGACTGCGGAGGCCGGCCGGCCCGCCGTATCCGCCGATTGAGGAACGCGAGGTGCGATGGAGAAATATCTCATGGTCGGAATTGGCGGGTTTTTTGGAGCGATCGCGCGCTTCTGGCTTGGCGGTTACATGAGCGCCAAGATGGGGACGCGGTTTCCTTACGGTACGTTTTTCATCAATTGCACCGGTTCCTTTCTCATCGGATTTATCGTCACGTTGCTGGCGGAGCGGACGCGGCGTGGAGGGATATGGGGCCAGCACCCTGATTCACCGCTCGCATCTGCTCTCCATTTCCCGTGACGCTCCCATCATGGTCAGCGTGGTGGATTCCGAAGAGAAGATTCGCAAGCTCATTCCCGTCCTTGACGGGATGGTCGACGAAGGGCTGATCGCCATGTCGGACGTAGAAGTAATCAAGTACGTGCACCAAGACGGAAAGCGTTCCCAGTAAGAGAGGAACCGTTGAGCGCTCCCCAGTCGATGCTTGCCATTTCTGCGGACACCGGCATCTTCCTCGGCCGGCAGAACGAACAGGCGCGTCTCCAGGAGGCCATTCGCAAACGCGAGAGTCTGCTCATTTGGGGAGCACCGAATTCTGGGAAAAGTGCATTGGTGGCCCGGGCTGTCGCAAACCTGCCGGAAAAGATAGCGCGCCACTGCGTCTGTGCCCGCGGAAACGGAACCCCGCAGGACATCCTTCGGGAAATCGCGCAAGGATTTGCGGACGATCCGCTGTTCCGGTCGCGCTTCCGTGCCGAAACCGGCTTCGGGGCTTCGTTTCCGCATTGGGTGCAGGCACAAACCAGTTTGCGATTGCGTGGTCTTCTCTACCGAGCGGCGGGTGCGGGAGAATACTGGATTTTTCTAGAAGATCTCGCCCCAATGACACACATGCTGACGCGCATTACCAAGGAATTGATGTTGAATCAGGAGACCCCGATTTACGCCGTTGCACAGGGATGGACGTACGGTGAACTCGGCCATGCCGCGCAATTGTACTGGAATGACCGTCTCAGGTTGCATGTGGGAGCGCTGGCCCTCCCCGCGGCGAAAGAACTCCTCGAACTGTGCATCCAGCGCTTCGGACTCGGGCAGTTCGACCTCGAAGGTTTTCGCGAAGACATCTTGGATTTCAGCCGATTGTTGCCGGGAGCCATTTTTCGCATGTGTGCCGCCGCTGCTGACAGTCACTACCACTACGAAGGACGAATCAAAACCAAGCTGCTGCATGTGGATTATCTGATGAAGCATTGTGAAAGCTCTTCGGCAAGTCTGGCTCTCAAGAGGAACTCTTGAATGAAGCCCGTACGGCACACGTTTCGGACAAGATTGGCTAGGTTGCAGGATGACGATGCACAGGACGAATACACTGGTGAATAACGATTCGCACGGTCCGAGCGACAAGACGGCGATGCGCATTTCCGAGGGAGTCGATGTTGGCTCGACCCTTCTGCGACTGGCGGAAATTGCCCGCGAGTTTGGCTCCGCACGGGCTGCCGATGATGCTTCGGAACTAGCCGAGCGCCTGGCGGAAGGTCGCTTTTACGTCGCCTGCGTCGGACAGTTCAAGCGCGGAAAATCCACCGTCCTCAATGCTCTTCTGGGAGACTCCGTTCTGCCTACAGGTGTGGTTCCCATTACCGCCGTCCCGACTGTCGTTCGCTTCGGGAAAATAAGGAGTGCGCGAGTTCGGTTCCACGGCGGAAATTGGCTGGACGTCCGGCCGGAAGAATTGCAACAGTACGTCTCGGAGGAACACAATCCCGAAAATGCCAAGGCCGTTGCTGGCGTAGAGGTCTTCGTGCCCAGCCCTCTACTGGCCACCGGCATGTGCTTCGTGGACACCCCCGGTCTCGGTTCCGTGTTCGCCGGCAATACGGCCGCGACGCAAGCCTTCCTTCCGCACATCGATGCCGCGCTTGTGGTGGTCGGTGCCGATCCCCCGATCGCAGGTGAAGAACTCTCTCTGGTGGAAGAGGTGGGACGTCAGGTGCGCGAAGTACTTGTGGTTTTGAATAAGGCGGACCGCACCTCAGACGCAGAACGCAAGATCGCGGCGTCCTTCACGCGAAAGGTTCTGGAAAAGCGTATTGGCAGGCCCATCGGTCCCATCCATGAAGTCAGCGGAGCTGAGCGGATCGAGAAGCGCGGCCCGGAGCGGGATTGGGGCGCGTTCGTAGAGGCCTTGAAAGGAATGGTCGTGGAATCGGGCCGCGACATCGTCCGGCATGCGAGAGAACGCGGCATTCATCGCCTGGGCGAAGAATTGTTAAACATCGCGTTCGAGGAACGTGAGGCCCTGCTCCGGCCCATTGAAGAGTCGCAGAAACGCATTGCCACCATGCGCACGACGATTGCCGATGCGGAACGCTCGCTTCATGATCTGAGTTATCTTTTCCTGGGTGACCAGCATCGCCTCTCCGACCTGTTTCTAGCGCGACGAAAGGCCTTCCTCGTGGAAGCCTTGCCCCAGGCAAGAGCGGAATTCGAACGAGGGTTGCCAAAGCTTCCCCGGCGCTACGGCCCGGGTTTCCGTCGCCGCGCGCTGCATCTGGCGCAAACGGTCGCATCGCGCCACGTTTTGCCCTGGCTAACGGCAGAGCAAACTTACGCCGAGCAAGAATATCGTGCGGTTGCGGCGCGGTTCGTCAACATTGGAAATGAGTTCCTCAAGAAGCTCTCCGAAGCCGGTGTTCCGGAGCTTGCGCGCATGCCCAATGCTCTGGATCCTGAACGAGGCTTTCGCGTCGGGTCGCGATTCCGCTTCGAGAAGTTGATTAACGTCGCGCAACCGCCATCGCCGCTTCGCTACCTGGCAGACATTGTCTTGGGTTCCGTCTGGGCCCTCTCTGTAATCGAGAGCCAGGCACGGGAATTCTTGGAATATCTGGTGGACATGAACAGCACGCGGGTGCAGTCGGACGTTGTCGATCGCGTGCAAGAAAGCAAGGAGCAGCTCGAAGTGGAAATCCGAAAGCTGCTGCACGAAGTGAGCCGGATCGCGGAACGCGCACTCGAAAATGCGCGCGAAGCCAAAGCGCAGGGTGCTGCGGCTGTAGAAGCCACGCTCGCCCGGCTCTGCGCCCGGGAAGAGGAGATCCA
This sequence comes from Candidatus Acidiferrales bacterium, assembly GCA_963790355.1. Classification (GTDB taxonomy): domain Bacteria; phylum Acidobacteriota; class Terriglobia; order Acidiferrales; family UBA7541; genus Acidiferrum. The sequence continues at coordinate 567,930 of CAWBOF010000004.1, read as the reverse complement.
AAACCTGCTGGAGAGCTGAAGGAGTCCACGAAAGCGCGGCGACGCTGCAGATCACTTAAATGGACGATGCATTGGAGACACGATTGCAACTTGCGCGGACCCAAGAGGGGGATGGACTCGCGGCACTCCTCCACGATCCAAGTCCGGTAGTTCTTGCCTCCCTGCTGGCGAATCCGCACTTGCAAGAAGGGCACGTTCGGGTGCTGGTACATCGTGTTGACGTGCCCGCCGCCATTCTCGAATCCATTGCCCGCGAGCCGAGGTGGATCAAGAGTGAGCTTGTCCGGCTTGGTCTGGTCCAGAATCCGCACACGCCGCGGCTCGAAGGGCTCACGCTTCTACGTCAACTCTTCGTGTCTGACATCGTGCGAGTTTGCATGCACCCGGCCGCGCCCCCGGAAATTCGCCAAGTCGCCGAGGAACTCCTCGCCGAGCGGGCCTCACAGCTTCCCACTGCAGACAAACTCATGCTCGCGCGCCGGGGACCTGGTCGCATCGCCGGAGCATTGTTGGCGGAAGGCCATGCCGATGTCCTTCCCGCTGTTCTCGTGAATCCTTTCTTGAACGAAGCTCACGTCGTGCGCGTGCTTACGCGCACCAGCACACCGAGACAGGTGATTGCAGCGGTGGCAGAGCATCCGAAATGGAGCTCTCATTATCATGTGCGGCTCGCCTTGCTGCGGAACGCGCACACACCTGTGGCTGCAGCTGTTCAGTTCTTGCCCAATCTCCTCCTCCCTGACCTAAAAGAACTGCTGCGGGCGGGTGGCGCAGCAACGCATCTTCGAGAGCACGTGAAGCGGGAGATCGCGCGTCGAAGCGCGGGAAGTCCGCTTCGCGGCCCACATTGATTTCTCTTTGTCGTAGAACATCTCTCGAATGAGTGCCACCGGCGGGGAACAATCTGCTCGAGGAGTGACTCGCCGGATTGCGGTCCGGCTGCTGCCATATCTTTTCCTGCTCTACATCATCGCCTTCTTGGACCGCGTGAACATCAGTTATGCAGGTCTCGAAATGGTGCGGGACCTCGGATCCAGCGACCGCGTTTTCGGACTAGGGCGCGGGAATCTTTCCGTCGGCTACGTCGTCTTCGAAATTCCCGGTGCTCTCCTTATCGAGCGATGGAGTGCGCGCCGGGTCATGGCCCGCATCCTGATCGCCTGGGTGTTGCAACCGTACGCGTTTCTCTTGTCCGCACGCCCGGCCAGTTCTATGGAGCGCGATTCCTCCTCGGTGCCGCTGAAGCCGGATCTTTTCCAGGAATTCTTGTCTACGCGACCCATTGGTTTCGTTATGAGGATAGAGCTAAAGCTGCGGCCTTATTCATGGCCGCGATTCCAAGCCGGACCGGAGTTTGTCCTCGATTTCCGCTAACTGTTTCAACGTCAGGCCTACGCGTTGACCTAAAAGGCGTGAGCACGTAAAATAGTGCTGCACGTAAAAAGGTGCGAGCATGAAAACCAATATTACTTTGAAAATTGAAGCGGAACTTTTGCGGGAAGTCCGAGTACTCGCTGCCGAGGAAGGCACCTCGATTAGTGCTTTGCTCGCTACTCGGTTGGAACAAGCAGTTCGTGAGCGCAAGGGATATGATCAGGCACGCAAGCGTGCCTTGGCCCGTCTCCGCAAAGGTTTTAACTTGCGCTGGACGCCCCCTAGCTCACGGGACGAACTCCATGAGCGGTAAGTGCTTCGTCGATACCAATATTCTGGTATATGCGCACGACCGTTCAGCCGGAGTCAAACATCAGCGCGCTAAAATGTTGTTGGAGCAACTCTGGGATTCGGGCCAGGGGGTATTGAGCACGCAGGTTTTACAGGAATTGTGTATTAATCTTCGGCGCAAAATCAGCCACCCTCTGACCATGGATGAAGTTCGCTTGCTAATACGAGATTACGCTACGTGGGAAGTGGTCACCAACACCACTGAGTCTGTTCTCCAGGCGCTTGATATCGAGTTGCGCTATAAGGCTTCTTTTTGGGACGCGCTTATTCTTCAGGCTGCTGAAAGTTCAGGCGCATCGATCCTCTACACCGAGGATCTGGCAACAGGACAACGCTATCGAGCAGTTCGGGTTGTGAACCCTTTGATCGAGCCCATTGGTACGCAATAAGAATCTCTCAACACGGGGAGTTCCTCTCTCACACGTTGAGGCCAGGCGCCGAGCGTTGGGCAAAGCTTTCTGGAGACCGTTCGCCGAATGGTCATGGCAGGCCAGGTGAGCGGCTCGACAGATAGGTAACACATCGCCCGAAAAGGGAGGGATTGATGCCTTGAAGGAGTGTTCCGTGACGGATGAAAGAATGCAGTTTGTGGCTCGCCGGCGAACCGATGGAGGAACTTTGCAGGTGTTTGGGATCTTTCGCAAGACCGGCTGCAAGATTTCGATCGCAATCAGGAGTGTGGCATTCAGGGGCTAACGGACAGAAGCAGGCGTCCGCGGTTTCGGGACTACACAGGAGTTGACCTGCCAGGAGGCAGCCTACGTTAGCTCAGCTAGCATTCACTTCACTTCCTGCGTCCAAAACAAAGAGACTCAAATGAATCCCCGGCTTCGCTCACTTTCAGTGGTGGTGGCAATCCTGATTGCGACTCTCGCTGGTGGGTTTGTATACGTGGAATATCAACGTCCTCCACGTTCAGCGCGAGAAGCGGTACTTAGGAAGGATTTGAGTGCTATGCGGTCAGCGATCGACAACTACACGATCGACAAACAGAGAGCACCACAATCTCTTCAAGACTTGGTAACAGCGCACTATTTGGGGGCGGTTCCTGTCGATCCGATAACGCGACACAGGGATTGGGTCACGCACTTTGGCGATTGTGTTATCAAACCTGATCGAACCGTCACTGGAATCGATGGGGTTCATTCGGCCACCCGTTTGATCGCCCTTAATGGCACTCCGTACAGCACATGGTGATCGGGATGGCACCGGCGACGCGTCGAAGACGCCGTCAGGGCGAATCGGGGCTTGACCGGTCAGGACTAGTGTTTGGCTTAAGTTCAGCCGGTTCGGGTCACCCTGCTATATTCCCGTCCATGTGTACCCATCATGTTCGCAAAACCACTGAGCACCTGTTGGCGGCCTTCCTCTTTTCTGGCTGTGTTTTGGGAGCAGCACAACGGCCCACCCCAGAGTTCCGTCTTCGTAATGCCGCACATCCAACTCGATACCAGTTGGACCTTACTATTCTGCCGAACCAATCGACTTTTCACGGCTCCGCGATAATCGGCATTGATCTAGCAGAACGAACAGGCATCGTGTGGCTCAACGCAAAGGACCTCACGATTCAAGAAGTCATTGGGAATGCCCAGAATTCTTTCGAGATAAACCATGAATGCGTTTGCGCATGCTTGCCCTGTGACCTAGCTGACTTCCGTTGCAGTTTTCCGTCTTGCTGCAACTGACCGTAGCTCTCCAATCCCACTTCCTCGCCTTCGCGCGTTCGTACCCTCGGCCGTTCCAGCGGGATTTTCTGTCCAGCAAAAACTACATAACCCGGCTGCTTTCCCCAACGCACCCAAGCGGCGCTGGGATTCGGCCGATGCGGAGGCCTACGCGGCGGGTGACTTCGTTTCCCAAAATGGCGCGCAGAATCTGCAGCCCAGCTTTCCCGGTCAACTCTTCCACCTACGCTTGCATCTCCGCTCACACCTCGGCCATCGGCAACGGTACCCGCACCATCAAGTCTTCTCCACCGACGACCTCGAACTTGCGATTGGACTTGCGCTCTTTCCTCTGGTATTTGTTTCTCACGGCGGCTCTCTCCTTTAAAAGGGATTCGCAACCCGAACTCTATCTGAGCTCGGGCGAGAGCCGCTGCTTCTTGTTCTCAACTTTCAACTAAACCCGGGACATCCTCTCCCAGAACGGGACTTGAACGAAGCCGGTAATCGGTGGCCAGTCTAGTGCTTCATTAAGCCGCTAAGCACTCCGCTCAATGAATCCTGCCACGCATGCGCGATCATTCCAGGGCGAACACTTCGACGCCAATAGGCCAGAATCCCGAACATTGCTCCGTACAGGCTTATCAGGACCACCATCCGGAAGCCCTGGTATGCATGAGCGCCGCCGAATGCCACGGCAGAGAGTAGAATTCCGGCAGGAGCGCTCTTGGTTAGGGCCATGAATTGCCGTTGTAGATACCCTCGAAAGATCGTTTCCTCACAAATACCGGCGGTAGCTGAGACCGCGAGCCAAAGCGCTATTTCAATGCCCCCGTGCGGGAGCATGGACAGCAGATCGCGACCCGTTGCTGTGATTCGCAGGAGTAGGCTAAACATCCGAAGTAGCATCAGGGAAACGATCCAGAAACCAGCGGAGATTCCAATATCCCGCAGTACCTGGCGCAGGGAACGCCAATGCTCTCCAACAACACTAAGGACCGACGCGCCACTACTCCGCACGCCAGCCACTACAAGTGCGAACACCAACCATTCCGCGAAGATCGTGAGCAAATAGAAACGCACGCGGTTGGGATTAGGCGCCGTACTCAGCCGATCGGCAAGAATCTTAAACCAAAACCCCCAAACGCCCACCGTGGTGGCCACCAAAATCGTATGCATTCGGCCGGCGACTTGGGTATAGCGGTCGGGCGCGGATTGAGCCAGAGCGGAACTCTCCATGGTTATCTCCTTCATTAGCATGAGTTACAATCAGGCCCACTCCAGGCGAGCGAGGGCGGGCGGGGCGGGGGGCGAAAGATGTCTTCCGTTTCATACGAAGCTCAAGGCGAGTTTATTTCACCCTGCAGGCACTGGCGCAAGTAGGCCCCGGTTAACGTTCATGTAGGTTCTGGGCCGAACTTTTTCGATTTCGCGACTCATCAGAAGTTGGCGCGGTAGTGTCATAAAATAGGCCACTGTTGCGTTGGGAGAAATCATGGGGACTGCGCAGGACTGGATCCGGGTTATCAGTATGGGAGCCGTATTCGGTGTCCTGATGGCTTTGATGAGTTGGGGGACCTAACGGTAGGGTAGGGTACGCAGTTCTTCGTGCCATGCCTTGCCCTCCTTGGGCTGCCTGAGTTGGGGCGGTCTTTGAAGTCGAGATGGCTCGTCCGATTGCCATTTCTGCGGATGTAGTTGTTGAAGCCATTGCTGAGTTACCCGAATAACGAGAATTCCGCGTCCCGCCCATGGCCAATGAGGGCTGCGCATTGACATCCCCTCTTGCCCTGGCTACGCTTTTCACGCCTCACGTTGGAGTCATCATGAAGACCCTAAAGTTCGCTCTGCTCGCTTCCATCAGCACTCTGTCGCTCGCACCGCATTTGCTCTCTGCTCAGGAGCCGCAGCACCATCACGACGCCGATGAAAAACTCGGCACCGTCTCTTTCTCTACATCATGCGCTCCCGCAGCCCAATCCCAATTCGAGCGCGGCGTCGCCCTTCTGCATTCCTTCGAGTACGAAGTAGCTGACGCGCAATTCGAGGACGTCGCCAAAAAAGATCCGCGCTGCGCAATGGCTTACTGGGGACAAGCAATGACTCTTTACCACGAACTCTGGAATCGGCCCACCAATGCCGACCTCGCCCGAGGCGCCGAACTCCTCGCCAAAGCGCGCTCCCTCAAGCCGCCGACCACCCGCGAACGCGACTACGTCCTGGCGCTTAGTGTGTTTTACTCTGACACCGATAAACTCGATCACAATCAGCGCTCCGACGCTTACGCCAAAGCCATGCAAGGTGTCCACGAACGCAATCCCAACGACCACGAAGCCGCCATCTTTTACGCGCTCTCGCTGCTTGCCTCAGGCCCCGACCGCGACCCCAATCTCACCAATGCCAAAGCCGCCGTTGCCATCCTCAACAAGCTCTATGACGAGCAACCAAATCATCCGGGCATCGCACACTACATCATCCACAGTTGCGACAATCCGGCGATGGCCAGTCTCGCGCTTCCCGCCGCGCGCAAATACGCCAGCATCGCACCGTCTTCGCCTCACGCCGTGCACATGCCTTCGCACATCTTCGCGCGCTTGGGACTTTGGCAGGACGACATTAACTCCAACCTCGCCGCCATTCGCGTCGCCGATAGCATGGCTGCGCACCATCACGTGATGCATCACAAGGTGCATTCCATGGACTTCCTCGAATACGCGTACATGCAACTCGGCGACGACGCCAGCGCCAAGGCTACTATCGAGCAGATCGCAGCGATTCGTCCTGGACAAATGAATCCCGAATTTGAGAATTATTTGCTGGTGCGCCAGGAGGAAGGGCCCGCCAAGTACGCTCTCGAGCGCCGCCAGTGGAAAGAAGCGCTAGGCCTGCAACCCAACGCCAGCGCGCCGCCTGACGTTCAGTTGGTCACCTACTGGGGGCGCGCCGTTGCCGCTGGCCATCTTCACGACGCAGTCGCCGCGCAAGACGCACTGAAGCATTACGACGAACTGCTCGAAGCCACGCGCAAAGGTCCGCGGCCCTACATCGTCGACGGCCTGAAGAACGAGCACCAACTAGTGCAAGCCTGGGCCGCTTACGCCGCGGGCAACTCCGACGATGCGATTCGCCAGCTGCGCGCCGTTGCCGACGATCAGGACAAAGTCGGCAAATCCGAAACCGAACTGCCCGCCCGCGAAATGCTTGCTGACATGTTACTCGACCTGCAGCGCCCGCAAGAGGCGCTGACCGAATACGAAATTTCCCTGCGCACCGACCCCAATCGTTTCAACGGCCTCTACGGCGCAGCGCAGGCCGCCACGCAGGTCCAGAGAAAAGAGAAAGCCGGCATCTACTACACCCAGTTGCTGAAGAATTGCGAAGGCATCCGCTCGGATCGCCCCGAGCTGGCCCAGGCGAAAACCGCTCTCGTCCCCGCGGGCGGCATGTAGGCGCGGGGCTTTCAGCTCCGACGGCATCCAAGAATTCCGGAATGACATCTGGCTGGTTAGCTTTATGGATTATGATTTGGGGTATTTCGATCTGGAGACTCGCGTGCTTGAACCGCTTGAAAATCTCTTCGGCCCAAGAGCGTTACCATGTAGCTGGGACAAAGTGTCACCCATGTCTCCGGGCCGGACCTGAAAACGATGGTAGGCCCGTGAGGACTCGAACCCCAGACCTCTACCGTGTCGAAGGTACTTTATTATGCACGCTCAAGTATTTCCAAGCTGTTAGAGGCCCCCTAAGTACGTGGAAGCACGCCTCTCTAAGCTGAAATCGTTACAGGTGAAATTACAGGTGCAGACCGAAGTACGAGAAGGATGGCAACTTTAATTTGTTTACTCATGTTAGCGAGGGCATCGTTCACGGCCCTATTCGCCCATGAAGCGGTAAATCTCAGCCAACGTCTCATGCGCTGAAGCATAATGCGGCTCTAATTGCAGGAGCTCTTCAATTGTTCGATGGCGATTTCGTACTGTCTCGAGTAGTAGTAGGCGTACGCAAGATTGTCACTAGCATTTAGGTCTAATGGGTCAAGTTGCAACGCACGGTGTAAGTGCAGGAAGGCTTGCTCTTGATTCCCACGAATGGAAAAATAAATCCCATAGAGGACGTGAACGCGGGCGTCGTTAGGATTCAGCTTAAGAGCGCGTTCGTATTCCCGCGCCGCCGTTTGAAGTCCGCCTGATCTTTTGTGGCGGCCACGCGCGACCAAATCGCTGTTGGACGCTTCGGAATTGCTCATTACAGAAAAAATGGCTCTGCGAGAAGGCCCGATTCTTGAAGAATCACGAAGGCCTATTGAGTCGAGAATCGATCAAACGGCATAACCTCAAGTAGGTACTGGACCCCACCCAGTGCACGACCGACTTCGGACCAGAAATTCCGCTCTCGTGCCGAGCACCCGTGTGTATACTCGTGCGGCTCGGTTTTCCTATGCGGAGGTAAACGATATGCGAATGTTGCTGAGAGTTTCGATACCCGTCGAGGCTGGAAACGCTGCGGCCAAAGCCGGAACCTTGGGAACGACGATCGAAAAAATCCTTGCGGATTTGAAACCAGAAGCTGCGTATTTCTTTGCTGATGATAGTGGCCAGAGATCGGGTTCCATGGTTTTCGATCTTAAGGACTCATCAGAAATTCCGGCGATTGCTGAACCCTGGTTTCTCGCCTTCAATGCACAAGTGTCATTGAGGCCAGTCATGAGCCCTCAAGACCTTGCGAAGGCCGTTCCAGCGATAAGCAAGGCCACGAAGGAATACGCGAAGTAGGCGGTTCCCCGAACCTCTCTGCGGGCCAACCCCCGGGCCAATGGTTGGTGGTGTGCGCAGAATCGCGCCAAGTCCTGGTATTACCGGAAAAGTTGGTTTCGGTACCGCTTTTGGAGAGTAAAATAGATAGCACTATGAAGGTTGAAATCGTTCACTGTCCGACGTGACAGAACAATAGTGCCAAGGTCGCGAGTCTCGTGACCCTAATCAAGCAGCGCCTAAACACTGAAGCCGTCTGTACGCCTGGCAAGACTGGCCAGTTCGACGTGATAGCGGGAGGCGAAAAAATTGCCGAGCGCGGCGGAAACTGGGTCACGCGGAGCTTTGGCGCAGGGTATCCAGACCTCGAGAAAGTAATCGAGCAGCTCGTCGAAAAGAATCGTGCAGGAACGGTCCGGTAGGTCCTTCCATGAGAAGGCCGGACTTAGAGGCGTTCATCTCTTTTTGGTTCTTGGAAAACGATCCGGTTGCCACTCCAACAACTCTCCGGGTGTGCACTTTAGTGCATAGCAGAGCTTGTTCAAAACGTCGGCCCTGTAACCCTTGCTGCGTTCGTGAAAGAGCGCGTGGAGAGTCGGGTAGGTAATGCCGGTTATCTGTTGAAGCTTGTAGCGCGTCCAGCCCTTACGTTTTAGAACTTCCTTTAACCTGCGTCTGATCACGGGCAGCGATAGCCAGAAAATCGAATGGGGTGTGGCGCAGCTGGTCGAAGAGAGACACACGAAAGTGATCTCCGATCTCACCGTCGTGTCTTACGTGGACAGTTCCGGCGTCGGCATCCTGATGATGTGCCATGCCAAGCTGAAGAAGGCGGGCGGCCCGTGGCTTGCGAGAAATCAGTTCCCAGAGTTAGATTTTCCACTAGAATTGAGAAACTTTACCTGAACCAGGGTCCCGAACTGTGCTTGCGAGGATACTCCGGTGGAGATGCAGTCGACCCTATCCGCACTTTTCAAAGCTGCCGAGCGTGGCGATCTCTCGGCTGCGGACGCGCTGTTTAGTGTGCTTTACACAGAGTTACACCGGATGGCAAAGCGTGAACTGGGGCGTCCGGGAGTCCCCGTAAGCCTTGGCGCCACAACTCTACTGCACCAAGCGTATATCGAGATGGCAGAGAGAGAAGGGGTCTCCTTCCCCGACCGCGCTCGATTTATGGGGTATGCCGCACGCGTGATGCGCGGACTAATCATCGACCACGCCCGGAGGCGGCAAGCACAGAAGCGTGGCGGTCAATTCGAGCTAACTTCCACCGAGACGGAACTTAGACAGATACCTATCGATCAGGATTTGACTCGCATTGGAGAAGTCCTAGGCCAGCTCGCCAAAACTGATTCGTCATTGGCGGAAATCGTGGACCTCAAATTCTTCTGTGGACTGACCTTCGCCGAGATCGCATCTCTGAGAGGCATCTCTGAGCGTACGGTGCAACGGCAATGGGAAAAAGCACGCATCTATTTGCACCGGAACATTCGGGCCGATTGGGAGAGTTGAGGAATCATGTCCACACTGAGTCCGGGACAATGGCAGGAGATCAGCCCCTATCTGGATCATGCCCTCTCCCTGGCTCGAGGAGGAGCGCGAGGCCTGGCTACAATCATTCCGCGAAGAGAAGCCAGACCTGGCGAAAGTCTTAGCAGAGCTTCTCGAGGAACACCGTGCGCTCGCAGACGAGCATTTTCTAGAAGACATGCCAATCCGGGTCCCGAACCGTTTGTCCTTGCTGGGCCAGAAGATCGGGCCATACACCCTGCTCTCCCAGATCGGACTGGGTGGCATGGGTAGTGTTTGGCTGGCTGCGCGAACCGATGGCCGTTTCGAGCGCCAAGTGGCGCTCAAGTTCCTGCAGTACCCCGGTGCCTCTGGAGTGAGCATGGAGCGGTTCAAGCGTGAGGGCAAGATCCTCGGCCAGCTCACGCATCCTCATATTGCAGAACTGATGGATGCCGGCGTGGCTCCGAATGGAGAACCATATCTCGTCCTCGAATATGTCGAAGGGCTACCTATCGATCAGTATTGCGACCAACAAAAGCTCGACGTGGACGGCCGCATTCGTCTTTTTCTCGATGTGATAAGCGCGGTGGCCCATGCCCACACCAATTTGATCGTTCACCGCGACATCAAACCTTCCAACGTGCTGGTTCGAAGTGACGGCCAAGTGAAGCTTTTGGACTTTGGCATTGCAAAGCTGCTCGCAGAAGACGCAAACCCCGCTGCGACTCTACTTACAATCGAAGGCAGAGGAGCGATGACTCCTCAGTTTGCGGCACCCGAACAAGTGACTGGCGAGAGCATCACCACAGCAACGGACGTCTATGCTTTGGGAGTCCTGCTGTATCTTCTGTTGACTGGTCAACATCCTGTAGGTCAGAGACTGCACTCCACCGCTGAGCTGGTTAAGGCCATTGTCGAAATCGAGCCGCCGCAGCCATCTAGCGCAACTTCCTGCCCTGAGGCTGAGGAACTGGCCGAGAAGCGGGCTTCGACGCCAGAACAACTTCGGCGCCAATTGCGCGGCGACCTGGACACGATCGTTGGCAAGGCGCTGAAGAAGAATTCCGCAGACCGCTACCCATCCGTCACCGTTTTGGCCGCCGATCTGCAACGGTTTCTCCGGCACGAGCCCATTACCGCGCGTCCCGACACCATCGGCTATCGCGCCGCCAAATTCGTGCGCCGGAACCGCACGGTGGTGTCGTTAACCGCCACGGCCATCGTACTTGTGATTGGCAGCCTCTCCGCCGGACTCTATGTCGCCAACCGCGAGCGAAAGATTGCTGAACGCCGATTCGCAGAGGTGCGTCAACTGGCCAACAAATTCATTGCACTCGACAACGACATTAGAGGTCTGCCGGGTTCGACACAAGTAAGAATGCGAATGGTCTCAGATTCGCTGCAATACCTGAGTTCGCTCAGTAGTGAAGCTCCCGTTGACAAGGACCTCGCGCTCGAGATCGCCTATGCCTACGTACGCGTGGCACATGCTCAAGGCGATCCGACATCGCCCAACCTCGGCCAGTTCGCCGAGGCGGAAGCAAGTCTTGGCAAAGCGCAGAACTTCGTCGAATCCGTATTAAAAGTCGATCCCCGGAACAGAAGAGGATTGTTCATAGCTGCGACAATTGCACACGATCGCATGGAGTTGGCCGACAGCCGGGGAGATCACGCAGAAGAATTATTGTACGCCGCCAGTACCGCTTCGCTGATCGAGCGGTTCATGAGTACTCGCCCCACCGAATTTCACGACCTTTACAGCATGAGGTATTTCTATTCAAACGTCGCTGACGCGTATTACGACGCGAGGCGTTTTAATGACGCGATTCGATATTGCCAGCGTGGTTTGGACATCCCGTTGTCGAGCGCCCAAGGGAATGGTTTTCTCCTCATCGTCTTGGGATCTGCGCGTTGGCAATTGGGGGATCTGGATGGCGCTCTGAAAACCACTCTTGAGGCGATTGAACTCGAAAAAGCCGAAGCTGCAGGTGGACACGCGTCGCTTCGGATTAATCTGGCGAACGGATACGACCTTGAAGGTATGATCCTGGGCCGGGCGGATGCAGAACCAAGCCTCGGCCGGAGTCGCGAAGCGCTCGCCGATTTTCAAAGAGCCCTGGATATTGCCGAGGATCTCGCAAATAAGGATTCCGCCGATTATCTGGGCCGGCATAACGTCGCGGTGTTCGGACTAGAAGCGGGCAACCTTCTCAGGCACAAGGATCCCAAAAAAGCCCTGGCAGTTTACGATCACTCCCTTGCGCGCATACGAGAAGCCAAGCCCAACGCTAGCACCCAACGGGATGAGGCTGAATTGCTGGCGGGTTCGTCTTACGCGCTCCGCTGGCTCGGTCGCCAACAGGATGCGAAGCAGCGCCTGGATCGTGCTTTTGAACTGTTGCACGCGGCCCAGCGATACCCCAGCCGATAAGGTCGAACCCATGAGCGACACTTACGATGCTCTGAGAGCGCAGGCTGACGACTACGCCGAAACCGGCCAAACGGCTAAGGCAGTCGAGGCCTATCGGCAACTGTTGGACAAAATCGTGGCGTGGGGGGCTGATCCACAGAATGACCTGCGGGATGCGACCTGCATTTCGCGAACCTGGACCGCGCTTGCCGACCTCCTACGCCGGGCCGGTCAAGCCGGGGAAGCCGGTCGCTTGGAAGCACAGCGAACAAACCTGTGGAACCATTGGAATGGAAAACTTCCAAATGCTCAAGTTCTACTCCGTCAATCGTTAAATCAGGTTGCCTCCCGTAAAGCTTTCCTCGGTGGGTCCCACCATTAGAGAACAACAGCCTCGCCGAGCCCTAGCGAACGGCCTGCCCGCCTTGCTGTGGTCGTGACCCCTGAATTTCCCGGAATCCTGTCGTCTTTTGCCTGCCGTTTCCGATTTACTTAGTAGAAGACCAGAAGCGTCCGCAGTGCTTCTGGGCAGCCCGACGGTCGAAGACCCGACCGAAACGGGGGCCTGACCCGGTGCTCTAAGCCCTGGTTTTAAAGGAGGCCCTCATCAAAAAGTTGTTAACATTCGCCTTGCTTCTTGCAGGATGCGGTGCCGCAAATACTCCAACTCCCGCTCCTGCCCCGACGCCCTCTGTTCCCGATGCCACCATAACCGGTCAATACAATCTGGTCCTCACTTCCACCAACGGGCACGGAAGCATAAATCTCTATACAGACTTTGCGCAAACGGAGAAGACCTTCACGGGAGCGGCGACCACTTTGGTCTGCCCTTCGAATGATGCGTCGCAATGCAAAGGCAATGATCCACCGGCTGCTTCGGTCACTCCAGCCGGAACGGTGAGCGGCGCAAATGTCACGATCACCGTTGCTATCTCGACCCCTGCGGGAGCCGACACCTTCTCCCTGGTTGGCTCGGCAGCGGCTACAAGTCTTGCCGGAACTTACACCGATACTCAGGGCGACGCCGGCACCTGGACTGGATCGACCGCCTCTCCGCTTACTGGAAGCTACGGTGGAACGTTCAACTCGACTGCGAAGCCGCTGCCGATAGCCCCAACGATCTTGATTTCACTCACACAAGATGCCACCTTCAATCTGACCGGAACAGGAATGATCACAAGTTCGCCCTGTATCGGCTCCCTCACCTTTTCGGGGCAAGCCATTGGTGGGGCCTTCAGCCTGACCGATACTACGAATAAGGTACACATCACCGCCGTGCCGACTGGGAGCAATTTCACGTTCAGCTATAACTTTGATCCAACCGCGCCTAGCTGTGCCGGTGACTTTGGGCTCGGACAGCTGACGACAACCCAATCGCCATGGGACTACTGAATATACGGACCATTTTTACTGAACCTGTAAAATTACACAAAGATAAATAACTTGGCCCAGATCCTGGTAAACGCTAGTGCTTTACCGGATGCGCGTTCATTCTTCACATCGGTTTTAACCCTCTCATTGCCAGCATCTCTGGCCAGCATTTCTGCCACAGCTCTTTCGCCAGGTCGCTCAGTAGGTCAGCGGGCAGACAGTTCAGCAGGTGTTTCGGTCGGTTCGAGTTGTGGTGTCGCCATCTGTTGTTTGGCATAAAGGCTCACAGCTACTTCATCGGGAATGTCCAGCAGCTCGTAGTCACCGTCACCGGCATCGAGGCGCTTCGCTACACGAGCACGTTCATCGTGAGTTCATGAACAGCCGAACTTGCTGCGAACCAAGGGATTCCGAGAGAGCAAGCCATCAAGTTGTTGAAACACGGAATTAGCAAATATTGGAACGTCCGCACAATCGGCCACAACAAATTCTCTTATTCGTTAGCTTAACAAAAAGGTTTTGGCAAAGCGGCGCAAAAGGCGCCTTTGCTGGCTAGCAAACCAGGCAAGTTAGATCACATCGGTATTGCCCCTCACTCGAAAGAATCCGGCTGCGATCGTGCATTATCCGCGCGGCGCACAAGGGCCTTGACAGCGGCACAAGAATGACCATAATACCTGCGTCAAATATTTCGCCTAGATACCCAGGTCAAAAAAGGTCAAAAAAGCAAAAGGATTAAGAGCGCAGGCCACCGTGCTGGCTAAGCGGTTGTTGTTCTACGAGTCCGTCGGGACTCGCTTACACCACGAACTGAACATCTCTGAACGCGATCGCTCAAAGTCGAGCCTGCAGCGGGAGGAAGTCATGAACAAGCGGAAAGGCGACGAGGAAGAGCATCACGACAAGAAACATAGTGAGCGTGAACGTGGACGCGAGCACGAACACGAACGGGAACGGCCGCGCCGGAAGGGCAGGGAAAGAGAAGTCCAGCTGGAATTCCTGAAGCGCCGCTGGCAGGGAAGCCAGCCTCCAAGGCCGGAGGCTTATGAGCGAGCGCTCAAACAGTGGAGGCAGCTCCCAGGCGCGATTGGCACGACAGCAACAGATCTGGGAGGAGAGGGGAAAAGCGTTCCGCTGACCCCCTCGAAGAAACCATTGGTGATCAAAGGCAGACAGAAGAGAGGGGAGGGCCACCGTCATGGCGCTTAAGGGCACCGTTTGGACCCCGATCGGTCCAAGTCCCATCTCGGAAGTTGGCAATCAGGACAATGGTCTAGTTTCTTCGATTGCCATTCATCCCTTCAACTCAAATGTAATCTATATAGGCACGGCCGGTGGCGGAGTATGGCGCTCGCGAGACGGCGGGACCACCTGGCGTCCGCTATTCGATAGGCAACTGGTCCTGGGGATCGGCGAGCCTGCTGCCATTGCGATTGACCCGAGCAATACCGACATTGTGTACGCTGGGAGCAGCCAACGCATCGTACTGGGGACCGGCAACTCCGGGTTCTTTGGCCAGCCGGATTCCTCGCAGGGACTGTTTAAGTCCACTGATCAGGGCGACACTTGGATTCAACTGGGATCGGGATTTCCGCCAGGAAATAACGGGAATGCCATAAACCTGGTTGGGCAGAACATCAACGTGGTGATTGTTGACCCGGCGAACAGCAATAACCTGTACCTGGCTTCGTCGAGCGGCGTTTTCTTCTCGAATGATGCGGGGCAAAACTGGACGCAAGGCAACAATGCGGTCGGCGATGCGCGGTCTCTTGTGCTGGACACGACATCTCCGGCAGGGACCCGCATCTTATACGCCGGAATTTCCGGACAAGGAGTGTTCAGTTCAGCCGATGGCGGGCAGAATTGGAACCAAATTCTGAGCGGCGCTACGCCAGCCGTGTCGACGGCGGTGGGAGCGTTCCCCAAGGGATTCAACAAAGTCATCGTTGCGATCGCGCCGCCGAGCTCTCCGCCAAACGCGGCAGGAATTCAGGTGCTCTACGTAACGCTGGAAGGCACGGGCGGTGCCAACGACCCCGTTGGAGTGTTCATCAGCACCAACCAAGGCGGCACTTGGGCGCAGCAGGCTGCTACAGGAATGCCCACGAGGACGCAAGGGGGATACAGCTTTCATATGGCGGTGGACCCCGCCTCTCCGGGCGACGGAGTGAACGACATCATCTATTTCGGTACGGTCGGCCAAGCCAAGTCGACCAACTCGGGTGTCAGCTTTTCGGGACTTGGCGTGCCTCACGCGGACACCCACGCCTGGGCTTTTTTCCCGCGACCAGGCCTCGCATCGGTCGTTTATTGCGGCAACGATGGTGGGCTCGACGTGTCTTTCAATGGCGGCGGCGCATGGACTGCGCTCGGGGCTGGCGGTCTGCAGACCGGACTTTTCTATAACATAGACATACGGCCTGACGCGACGGGAAGCGTGATCGTTGGGGCACTGCAGGACAATGGCTTGATGACCACTGCAGGTGTAGCCAGCCCGACGTGGAACAGTCCTCAGAGCGGCGACGGATTCGACATTGCCTACGATGGCGTGACGCTTGGGCGCCTGTATGGGACAAGTGGCTTTTGGCCTTCTCCGTGCACTCGCGTTTTTTTCTCAACCGTTGACGGCACCGATCTTCCCCAGTTTGTGCCTTCAGGGCAAGATATCTCTCCCTACGGCACGACCAGCGATCAGAACTGTGGCATCTTTCCCATCACCACAGACCCAAGCAACGCGGGGTTCGTTTACGTCAGCGGCAATCAGAATTTATGGCAAACGCAGAATGGCGGGACGAGCTGGAGGAAAATCGGTTCGTTTGGAGGAACCGGAGACATTGACGTCGCGGCAGCGAATGGGAATAACGTGGTGATTGCCGTGGGCAGTCAGGTTTTCCTGTCTACCAACGCGCTCGCGGCGACTGTCACCTTCACGAACATCACGCGGAATCTGCCGAGTAGGAACGTGCCGCGGGTGCGCTTTGATCCAGTTGACCCGACAGTGCTTTACGCCGTGCTTGGCGGATTCAATGGTTTTGGAGCAGGACAGCAAGGACATGCGTTCCGCACTACCATCGGTGGCACGGCCTGGACGGATATTTCGCCGGTCGTAGGTAGCCTTGGCGAACAACTGGACCTGCCGTTCAACGCGATCGCACTGGACGGCACGGACATTCCCACCACAATTTACGTTGGCACGGATCTGGGCGTATTGCGCTCCATGGATACCGGATTGTCTTGGACAATTCTGGATGACTTGCACTTCCCGCGCGTGCCGGTAACCGACCTAGTACTGAATCAAAAGGCAGGACTGCTGTGCGCCGGAACCTATGGCAGAGGCGCATTCAAATTCGCGTTGCCCACGGGCCCGGTGATCTCGCTGAGCCTGCAGGACAACTTGAATTTCGGTGTGGTGTGCTCGGGTCCGCAGTTCCTGACGCTCGAGATCACCAACGTTGGAGTCTCGGACCTGATCATCAATAGTGTTCAGCGCATTTTTGGTTCGAACGATTTCACCGTATTGGCCAACCCAGCCACGCCGCTGGTGTTGGCCGCCGGCGAGGAAATTGACTTCACCATTGAATATCTCCCCTCGGTTCCAGGGGTCTTCGAAACTGCCATAATTCAGATCAGCAGCAACGATCCCACCGCTCCGCTGGTGGATGTGGCCACGACGGGAATGCAAGGTACAGGAGCACTGGCGGCGGTTATCGCGAACGCCGGCGATTTTGGTAACGTCTGCGTCGGGTCGCACTCCGACGAACTCTTGACGCTCAACAACGTGGGAAGCTGCCCACTTTCGATTTTCAGCATCAGTTGCGCGCCTGCGGATTTCGAACCGCCGAGCAACGCTTTCTTCCCGCTGGTCATAAATCCGGGCGCATCGCTGGACGTGGAAATCCGCTTCAAGCCTTTGAGTTTCGGATTTAAATCGGGGACGGTCACGATCGTTAGCGACGATCCAGCCAGCCCAGCCACGGTTTTCGTCAGCGGCACGGCCCCGGCACCGAGACTGTGCCTAGTGATAGCCGACAACGGAAACTTCGGGAAGTGCTGCGTCGGTTCGTTCGTCGATCAGCCGCTGGTGCTGACCAACAGCGGCAAGTGCATGCTGACGGTCACCAGCATCAGCTCATCCTCCGGAGAATTTCTTGTTCCGGAAGTGCTGTCTTTTCCAATAACCATCGGGCCCGGCGATGCGGTTGCGGTCCCCATACGCTTCGAGCCAACCAGCTTCGGCGCAAAGGCGGCCACGATTACCGTGACCAGCGACGACCCGCTTAGTCCGGCAACCATATCCGTGACCGGCCATGCTCCTTCGGGAAGACTGACGGTTACGGGGTCGACCATCTTTGGCGGGGTCAAATGCTGCCACCGGGAGCAACGAACTATATCCATTTGCAACACCGGCGACTGCAACCTGCATGTGCGCCATGTTGGCCTGAAGAAGAGGCGCCGGCATTACCGCCTGATCAACAATCCTTTCCCGAACACGCTTCGGCCTGGATGCTGTCTGAATGTGGTCATCCAGTACAAAGCAACCGAAAGGGTGTCGAGGGGTAGCGAACTCGAGATTCACTGTGACGACCCGGAACACCCGTTCCGATGGATCGAGGTGTTTGCCTACACCATATGGGAATGCTGCTGCGATTGCTGTTGCGGCGAAGACCATCGCAAGGGCTGCTGCAAAGAACCTTGCGCAAAATGCTGTGAAGATCATGACGATGATGAAGACGATCATGACGAACATGAGCGGCACCACAGAGAGCACGAAGAGGAGGGCGAGCACAACAAAGAACGTCGAGTAGACGACGAAGAGGACGAGATGTGATCCGCGATCGGCGTGCGCGAAAGTGAAACGATAGAACCCAAGGATTCGGGATGTCCGTGAAGCGCGCTAGCTGAGCCACGGCAGTGGAGTTGTGGGTGCGCCGTGCGAACAGGACCGCACTCATGGTTTCGAAGCGCTTTACAATGCGGCGACACAGTTTCATCTCAAGGTGTGGAGTTACAAATCTTTCGAGGCTAGGCCACAACCCGGGTGGACCGTGCACGCCAGAGGCGGACTAGCGTCTTGCGGAACGCAGCCACGAGCAAAATCCCGGCAACCGAAATAACCAAAATCGTCTCCACGGCGCCGCTGCCGCCATCGGGACTCCACTGAAAGAAGCGCTCGATAAAATCCATTTGAGTACCTCCATTGGCGCTAGACACTGTCACACCAGGGGCTTCGGCGTCAATCTGGATTTGATGGGTATCAGCGCGTCGAATTTGCGCCTGCCGGAATTGCTGTAGTTCGCCAAAAATCAGCCGAGACCAAATAGGGACCTTACTTGATAGAGAAGGACTGGATACCATAACTGGCGTGTTTCTGGCGAATTGCTATTTCACCCATGATTCCTCAGTATTCCCCGTCCTACTACGATTCCGCGATGCGCATCCTCTCCCTCAAGGGTCGCCCTCAATCCGGCCATATGCGGTCACCAAGAAACCGGCCAATGGCAGTTCCGTAGAGGCAGCCATAACAAATCTTCGTACTCGTTAATCCAAATATTGTCGCCCGCAAAGGGACGCTCAAGCGTCCCTTGGGCGGTATTCGGAGACCTCCCAAAAAGCTACTCCCTGAACCCTAGTTAACCAGAACCCGGCCCTATAGGGCCGGGTTCTAGGGTTCTGAGTAGTTCTAAACAACCAGAAATAACAGCAGATTTCTCCAACTCAATACGCCTCGCTGACGGGAGGCGAGAACGGCGCCCCTCCCAAAAACCCTTTTGAAATGCAGTACGAAAAAAGAGGTAAAAACATGAGGTCAGTCCGCAGAGAGACTTTGCAGAAGGACAGAGCCGGCACTTGAATCGGTGACGGTATGGATCACGACAGCGGTGTCACCGTCTGCAGCAGTTCTGCAGTCATTTTCGTGACCAAATTTCGCAGAGAATTTGCAATTTGCGGAATTCACGGCTCTCTGCAACGTCTAGCCGTTTTCTGTCGGTAAATGAGGGCTCCACGGGACATGGGGGGCCCGTGTATATCTAGAATATTCCGGTACGGATGGATCTGGCACCTGTGACGACGATCTTCGGCAAGCAGAGCAGATCGGCGTTACCTCGGAGCCGTCGTCGAACCACCATGGTCTGCTCGGGTCAAGCCAGCCAGCATTGTTATGAAACCCGTTGACCGAAGGTAGGCGATGCGAGATTCCAATTACACTCCACTGCGGCTACGAGTACGGGTCGGAAGTGCCGGGAGGCAGTCGCACCTTCTGCCGGAGACGGTCGATGAAAAGCTTCCAACGGATGTCGCGCCGGAGGGCCACCGATTCGGGATCGTACGGCGTGCTATAGACCAGCCAGGGAGTCCGCTGCTCAAGGGCTCGATCCAGAAGCCGGAAAGCCTCGTCCATCCGACCGAGCCCGGAGTAAACCACCGCAAGCTGAAACGGCGAGATGTAGCGTTTCGGGGACGCCTGCTTCATCTCGGTCAGAATCTTGAGAGCCTCAGCGCGGCGCCCAGCCAGCCCGTATGAAAGAGCTAGGGGAGCCAGGACTGCCGCAGGACGTTTAGGGCGGAGCAGTTTGAGAGCCGCCTCGAAGTCAGGCACAGCTTGGCCCGGCTGCCCTAGAAGGAGTTGCGAAAATCCCATTGCCCACGGGATGACCCAGAGCGTCGGGTTCCGTCGGCGTGCCCGCTCGCCCTCCTCAAGTGCCTTTTCAGGTCTACCCTGGCACATCCACCACGCACCCAGGTTGATCTCGTTCCACGGGGAAAGCGGGTCGAGTTCGCGGGCCCGGTCAAGGTGCGAGCGCGCTTCGTCAAAACGAGGAAGCGGTTGTCCACCGAGCATCTGACCATAGAGATTGTGCGCGGCCGCGTAGCCTGGCCGCAGCTCCAGAGCCCTGTCGAAGTGCCGTTGCGCCTTTGCGACATCCCATTCTGCGTCGAGGGCTATGATCGCGCGCGCCTTGTGAGCCTCCGGGAGGGTTTCGTCCAGTTCCAATGCCTACTCCGCCGCGGCGATTGCCTTGTCGCGCACTTCCGCAGGGTTGACAAACTCGAAACCTGTGGCGGCCAGACCCCATGTGGCGTCGCCTAATCCAGCCCAGGCTGGGGCATAGGTCGGGTCCCGGTCAATCGCCTTCTGGAACAGCCCGATTGCTTGATGAAAATCCTCCTCGCTCGTCGCTTGCTCGAGCGTCGCCTTCCCCTTGAGCGTTGCATCGTAGACGTCAGGATCAATACGACGGGCAATCTTGAGCTGCTCGCTCTCCTGCGGCGTTACTTGGACCCGGATCTCGTTCGCGATCGCCTGCACCACCTCCGACTGCAGCGCCAGCACGTCCGTCATCTCGCGCTCGTAGTTGGACGCCCACAGATGCCGATCCTGCCGCGCCTCGATTAGCCGAGCCGTAATCCGCACACGGTCTCCGGACCGCGTAACGGAAGCCTCGACGATTCCATCTACCCCCAATTCACTCGCGATCTGCGGCAGAGTCTCGGTTGTACTTTTGTAGTGCATGACCGAGGTGCGCGAGATGACCTTAACGGCCTTAATCTGGGCCAAGCCGGCGATCAATTCATCGGTCATACCATCCGCAAGAAAATCCTGACCAGGATCGCCAGAGAAGTTCTTCACGGGAAGCACCGCCAGCGATCTGATACTGGGCGGGGCAGCACGACCGAACACACGATCGCGCAGCCTGCCAGTGTTGAACGCGATTAGAAATACAATGACCGATGCCAAGATGCCCATCAGCGTTCCCGCGACAAGAATCAGATTCAGAGTGCGCCTATCCCTTTTTTGGACAGGCGTCGCGGTTGTGCGCGGCGCGCCAATAAAGCGGTATCCCCGCCGCGGCAGCGTTTCGACAAACTGCGGATTTTCCGCAGAGTCACCTAGCACCTCGCGAATCTTGTTGATGGCTGTATTCAGGTTGTGATCGATGTCAACAAACGTGTCCGGCCACAATCGCTTCTGCAATTCCGTCCGTGTTACGACTTCGCCGGGATGCTCCAAAAGGATTGCGAGAACCTGAAAGGGCTGGCCGGTGAGCTTCAACTTCAGCCCGGCTTTACGCAGTTCACCATTTTGAAGGTCAACTTCGAAGATGCCGAATGAGATGAACCGGGCGGAGTGGACGCCTTCCACCATAGAAGTACGCCTCGCGTGGCCCTAGTCTAGCACCTATCCGCACCGACCGCTTAAATTCGGCTACTGACCTGATTCTCTGTCCTATTCAATTCAAATGGGTTACGTCCGGATTTTCTTTTGACCTCGCTCTGACCACCGATTGAGTCCCCATGCATTGAGGTAGTCACACCTCCCGCCCAACGTCGCCCCTGTCCACAGGTCCGTGAGGGAGGGCGATATGAAATTTCAAGCTGAAATTGGATGGTCGATCTTGAGTTTGCTGGTGATCTTAGGTGCCGCCGAATTAACAACCGGAACGGTTGCGGATGCTACACCGCAGACAACGAATTTCATCGACACAACCACGGAGCCGTTACTGAAGCTGCCGCCACAGGAGTGGCATCCTCAAATAATCGTGCGAGTCCACAATTACGCTCATGTTGACCCGGGATTGCTGCTCCCTGCAGAAGCAGTCGCCACGAGCATTCTGAGAGAAGCAAAAGTCGAGGCGAGCTGGGTGTATTGTCCACTCACGCAGG
Organism: Candidatus Acidiferrales bacterium; assembly: GCA_963790355.1. GTDB lineage: Bacteria > Acidobacteriota > Terriglobia > Acidiferrales > UBA7541 > Acidiferrum. The sequence continues at coordinate 545,833 of CAWBOF010000004.1, read as the reverse complement.
AAGAAGAGGAACGGTATCCCAGGTGTCCCGCAAACTGGGGTACGAATGCTTTTGTACTGAATATTCTGACGCCAGAAATGGTTGCGAGAATCCAACGCGCGTTGAAAACCTGGGATCCACACCGACCCCCTGCAACGAAGATGCTACTTCCTGCCCGATCAACGTGTTTTACTTCCGGGTCGTCGAACGTGCTGAGCAGTTTGGCATTCAGCCTGGACGGCTTCTCGGACATGTGCTTGCACACGAAATCGGGCACTTGCTGGGCGAGAATCATTCGCTGAAGGGAATCATGCGCGGAGTATGGAGCCGCGATGATCTGAAGCTCATGGACCTCGGCATTCTAGAGTTCTCAACGGATCAGGCCAAGCAACTGCAAGCATCACTCTTGCTTCGTGCCCGGCGCCAACAACAAGCGCAGGACTTGAACTTGTCGGCGAGCAGGTGACCTGGTAAACGCTAGTACTTTACCGGATGCGCGTTCTTGCTGAGGAGTAAGCGGGGGCGGGGAGCTCCTTGCCCGGAAGCCTAAATTTCCTATGGTCCATTCCCTTCTTCCGTGATCAACTTCAGTATCACACTCTTCTTACCTCCTTCATCCAACTCCACCTTTTCCCCTTTTCCTTCATACTTCTTCGCAAACTCCGGCGCACGGTAGTTTCCTTGTAATTCGTCAAAGGCAAACACTATAAATTCTCCCGGATTCATGCCTCGCAAGACGAAGTGTCCGCTATCATCGGCTCTAGCATATTGGTAGGCATCTGGGCGCCCGATCTTTTCGGACCCCGGAATAGTCACCACGCTCGCACCCACCGCAGGCTTCCCTTCTAGATCAATCACCGTTCCTTCGACTCCCGCACCCTTCGCACTTACGACCACGTCCAGCACCGTTCCCGGACTCACGGCAAATCCCGTATCCACCACCTCGCGCCCACCCAGCAGTACGGATTTCGTATAGTAGTCGCGAAATTTCTCCGAACGTGCACCAACGGCCAATTGACAGTTCCCTCCCGGCGCGTCTTTGATCTCGAACGAGCCGTCTTCCTGCACCTCTGAGGGCTGTGTGAACGTCACCCCTAGTCCTGCCAACTCCTCCTCGCCCTCAGCCACCGTAACCAGGGTGACATTCCACTCTGACCAATTAATTTTCTCGCCGCCTTCCACGCGAAACTTTCCGCTCACATCCCCGCCAGCGTCCAACTGCAGTTGCAACCCAACCATGTCTGATCCATTCACCTCAATAGGTGTGCGGATTGTTCGCATTTTGAGCGAAGGGTTTTGTCCATTCCCGAACGAAACCATCATCACCTGCGCATGGTATGTTCCCGGAAGCACGTTCGGAAAATCAAAGGTCCCACCTTCAGCCAAATTCTGCTCTTCGCTTTGGCCGTTTTTCGACAACAACATGAGCTGAGCCATTCCTTTCGCACCTACTCCCACGACGGTTCCGCTCACACGATACGCATGGCTCGCCTGAAGCGTAAAGTTCGCGGTCCCACTTCCCCCAGCGGACACCACCACCGCGGTGGCCTGCCGCTCGTCCAGACTTCCGGGAAAATAGGTCTTCACATAGATCAGCCGATCATTGGTCGCGTCCTTCTCGTTTGCGCTGGGCACCTGAATTTTCGGAGGAGTCGCTTGGACAATATATTTTCCAGGCGACAAATCTGCGATCCGGTATTCTCCTAAATCATTGGTCGCTCCCCTTGCCAGCGGACCCGCAATCGCTGTCGCTGCTCCGCTGGTGCTCGCAATCGCCATGACGTCCACGTTCGGGACGGGATCCCCTTCCAAATCAACAATCTTTCCCGAAATCACTGCAGCCGCGAGCATCTGAAACACAAGGTCCTTCGTGTCCTGCCCAGCAATCACCTTAACCGTTTTGTCTCGCCTCGTCTTCGGATCCGCAGCGTATCCCGCACGCTCCAACCGCACCGCATATTCCCCCTGCTGAACATTTTCGACTTTGAACTGTCCTTCTTGGTCTGTTATCGCTTCGAACTCCTGAGGTGTTTGGCTCGACCGGGATATGAGCATCACTTTCACCTTGCGAATTCCCTGCCCGCCAGGTTCCTGCACCACTTTCCCTTGCACAATATTCTTTGTTCCATTCGCCGCCGCTGCCGTTCCTGCTCCCGGCGATGTCTCCGCCTGCCCTGCGCAAACCCCTGTGCACAATCCCGCCCAAAGCACCGCGGCAATAATTCGGCCCACACGTTTCATGACTACCTCCGCCAGCGTTTCCCACTATATAAGAATTCGATTGCTTATCTTATAACTATCCGTTTTATAACCAGACCAATCCTAGTCAGGTCCTGATTCACCCGGTAATTTTCGGACATATGGGTGTCACCAGGACAAAGCGCCCTTCATGCTTCTTCGAAGGCACCCTTGTGTAGGCAACCTACGGATCATCAGCCTCGTATAACCGTAGAATCGGATCAAGAATCGAACTAGCGATGGCGTCGAGATTTTACTGCAACACGAGCGTGTTCATGCCGAAGGAAGGCGCTCGCCACAAGGAGATGACTGGCAAGCTGGTTTCCTCTTGGGAATCCTTTGTGGAAACGAGCGATGGCTACAAATTCTTTTTCAGTTCAAAGAAGGTCAGCCTCGCGGAATTAAACGAATGGGCGTCTAACGAGAGAAAATGTTGCCCGTTTTTCAGCTTCGATGTTGGCTCGGAGCGTGAAGGCAAGGTCTTCTGCTTACAATTAGCGGGAGACGAAGGAATCAAGCCGTTCATTCGATCGCAATTTCTGGTGCCATAGATTCAACCACCTAATCGTCGCGCTAGGGAGGACCATCGCTGATCTCCATCCGCACAGAACCGTACCAGCGGCTGTTTGCCAGGCAGTTCGTCCACGCAACAAGTGAACAATTTCCAAGCCCATATCGATGAGTGTCATACGCGTGATCTATCTGTTCTTTTTAATCCTTGGATACCTGTCCGGCCGCCACTCCAGCAAATCCCCCGGCGTGCATTTCAGCGCATGACAAAGCTTGTTTAAAACATCGGCGCTGTAGCCCTTGCTACGGCCGTGAAAGAGCGCGTGGAGAGTTGGGTAAGTAATGCCGGTCTTTTGCTGTAGTTTGTAGCGCGTCCAGCCCTTACGTTTGAGAACTTCCTTTAGCCTGCAGACGATCATGTTGCCCCCTAAGAACGCTGCACTTGGTCAAGACCTCTATTTATATATACTATAATTTACATATAGACAAGTCTAGGTATAATAGTCAATAGGCAGTGCCCTTTACCCCCTTAAGGGGGTAACCTGGCAGTCCTTGGCTTATCCGGTTCATCAACCCGGAAACAGTCGCTGGACGGGGCGTGGAGAAGCGAAGGATACGGCATGGTGTTCGACATTGAGGGAGCGACGCTAAAGTCTTTCGAGGTGACCGCCACGACTTGTGTGCCTGGCGATGCGGCCCAGCGTGAGGACACCAGCATTGATGGCCGCGAGGCCACATTCAAGACCACAGACGGGGACGTGTTCTTTATCCGCAGCGGTGGCACGGCTGATCACAGGGTCATCCACAACGTCTCCTCGGTCTCCGACGTGCGCATCGACCGCATCGCGAAGCTTCCAGCGACCTGCGAGCATCCGACGCCGAACACGCCGCAGGGCAATTTCGACGTCTTCACCCGGACCTGGGCCGAGAACTACATCCTGTTCGATCAGCAAAAGGCGGATTGGGACGCCACCGTTGCCGCCAATCGCGCCAAGATCACCGACAAGACCACGCCGGCGGAACTTTTCGACATTCTTGCGGGGATGATCGAGCCATTCCACAACCTCCACACCTATATCGACGCTCCCGATCTCAAGCGCGAATTCCACACGTACAGGCCGGGTACGGACCGGGTTGTCAAAGGCGACAGGCATGAATTCCGCACTAAGACCATGCCGGCGCTGCTAGCAATTACCGATCGCGCGTATCTCCAAACGCCATTACGCAAGTGGTGCAACGACCAGGTTCAATACGCCCACGTCAATGAGACCACGGGGTATCTGCGTATCCTGTCCTTCTCCGGCTATTCCAAGGAGCGGGGGTTTGCGAACGGATTGACAGCGCTGCAGACCGCCCTCGACGAGATCTTTTCCGATCCGAAGCTGAAGGCGCTCGTTATCGACGTCCGCATCAATTTCGGCGGCGACGATCCGTACGGCCTAGAGATCGCTTCCCGGCTTGCCACGGCCGACTACCTAGCCTACACCAAGGTCGCCCGCGCCGATCCCGTCGATCGCAATAAATGGACTCTCGAAGATCCCAGCATGGTCCATCCCAGCACGCGGCCGGGCTTTCGCGGCCCGGTGGTGGAACTCATCGGGCCCCTGACCATCAGTGCGGGTGAAACCTTCACCCAAGCGTTGATGGGCCACTCGCCGCACATCGTGCGCATCGGCGAGAACACCCAGGGCGTTTTTTCCGACGTACTCGGTCGCCAGCTCCCCAACGGCTGGCGATTCGGCCTGCCGAACGAGATCTATCGCACCGCAGACGGCACGATCTTCGATCTAGTCGGCATTGCACCCGATATCGAAGTCCCTGTCTTTGCCGATGCCGACGTGTCCGCTGGAAAAGATCCGGCGATGGCCAGGGCGCTAGATATTCAGCCAGCAGATGACCTCTCAATAGAATCCTGCCACTTTTCAGAACAGGCGATCACACTCAAAACCGGGACTGGCAATGCGATTTGGGCCGTATCACCGGCAACTCCGGCGTAACGCGATTAGGTAAGGTTTGCCGACAAACCAGAGGCGATCGGGGCATTCCCTTTCAATGGCATCACGTTTCTCCAGCGGTGCAGTCTAACCCAGATCTGAAAATATACAGCCGCGCATAATTAACAGGACATAAGGTAAGTACATCTGGCATACTCCTTGAAGGAGGTGCCATGGTTCCGCGCATCCTGTACTTACACCCGAAGGCGTATAAGCGATTAATCCGTTTGCGCAAGCAAGCAGAACGAGACGGAGCCTACCGAGTTGCCAAGCGATTGCAGGCAGTGGTGCTGAACTCGGAGGGGCGTACCAGCGGTGAGCTGGCCCATCTACTCGGATCTCCACGTTCGAGGGTCTCGGAGTGGTTAGCACGTTATCAAACTTTCGGCGTGGAAGGACTGCTCGAAGGGCATCGTTCAGGTCGGCCATTGGAGCTGACATCGTCGCAACGGAAACAGCTCGACGACATTCTCGAAAGCGGCCCGGTAGCTTACGGCCTGGATACGGGCATCTGGACATCTCCCATGATCGCCTGGGTCATCGAGGAGGAATTCGGCATCCATTATCATCCGGGCCATGTGCGCAAGTTGCTCCATGGTTTGGGCTTCTCCGTGCAGCGCCCACGTCGCGTGCTGGCCCGAGCCAACGCTGACCAGCAAGATCGCTCGAAGCGGTATACCTATCCCAGCCTAAAAAAAAACGCAGCGGCAAAACTGGGCGTTGATCTTCAGCGACGAAGCCAGCTTTCGCCAAGATTCAACCCTGCACGCCACCTGGAGCCGGATTGGTTGTCCCCCGGAGGTTCCCGTTACCGGACAGCGCAAGAGCGTGAAGATTTTTGGGGCCATTGCATTGTGGAAGGCTCGATTCCATTACCGGCAAGACACCGTCTTCAATGCTTCCACGCACTTCGCTTTTCTGGAACAACTGGCTCGCAGCTATCGCCAGAAGGGAGCCGTGCTCATTCAGGATAACGCGACGTACCACAAAGACGGCGACGTATGGGCTTGGTTCGATGCCAATCGCCACTGGCTGGAAGTTCATCAACTGCCGCCCTACTCACCGGAGTTGAATCCAACGGAGCGATTGTGGAGATACACGCGCCAAACAGGAACTCACAATCGATACCTTCCGGACGAGAAGCAATTGACCGGCACGCTGAGTCGCGTCTTTGGGGAGATGCAGACCTATCCGGAACTCATCCGGCCCTATTTGCAATCTTTTTTGTAATCAGCATGTCCCTTTATTTATGCGCGAATGTATAGCTTAAGGCCGCCAGGGCATGTTCGAGCCTCTGGACGCTTCCGGCTCGGGCGATCACCAGGAAGCGGAACGTCGGTATACTGCGGAGCAGAATCGCCCCGAATCGTTTCATGACTTAGGAGGACCTCAGGAACGTTCGCAATGAGTCGTTGTACTTCTGAGGACCTTCCCAGAACATCGCGTGGCCCCCACCCTCGTCAGCTTCAAAAACGACGAAGGAAGAGCCCGGAACGGCCTCGTGGATCCCTTGCGCGATCTTCACTGGTACTTTCGACACGCGTCCACCAATGACCAGGGTGGGCACCTTGACCAATGCATACGCATCCCACCAATCGCCGAAGGCGGCCCAGCGAAAGAGTTTGGCCAGGTATGGGCGAGGGAGCTTGAGCCCCTCACGGTAGAAGGCCTCCTTCGCCGACTCCTCCGCGTCGTCGGTGAGGAATTGGTCGCTAAAACCCTTGGAGAAGGCGATGGCATCGGGACCTTGGAAGGCGTCAATCGCGGCCAACGCCTGATCCGCACTGAAGATTCCATCACGCAGGTGGCAGGGTGAATCGTCGGAGAAGACAATCGCCCGCAGTTGAGAATCACCGTAAAGCTCGAGGTAGGTCAAAATGATCTTGCAGCCACCGGAGTGGCCGAGGATCGTCACGTCGTTGAGGTCGAGTGCATGGAGAAATGCGTCGAGGTCCTTGGCCAATGTGTGGTAGTTGTAGCCGCCCTCTGGTTTGTCCGACTCGCCATGACCACGGGGATCGAGAGCAATGACCCGGAACTCGTCGCAGAGTCCCTCAAGCTGATACTTGTATAGCGACGCGGCATGACCTAGTCCGGGCAACATCACCAGCGCCCGGCCCGCACCAGCCTCCCAGTAGCGCAAGGTTACTCCCGGTTCGACCTCGACGCCCTTTAATTCAGCCCGCAATGAGAACGGCGTACTCAGCACTACCTCCCATCGACTTGCCCGTATTGAAGCAGTTGACTCCTCGGCACAGTGATCCGCTTCGGCGCTTCTATCACCTACTCGCGGTGCTCGAGCTTGTCCATCGCCTTCGGGGTCGTCCCGAACTGCTCGGTTGTACCAGTCACGCAGGATATTGAAGCCCCTTTGGCATCGATGGTTTCGGTCAGGATTTCGTTGCCCCATCCAGAAGTCATCGGAAGGTATTGTGAGTTTCTTTTTGCTGACAATCCCCAAGGAACGACCCAAGGCCGCGGTCTTGAGTGAAATAGAGATGTCTCGGCAGTTATTGGTAACGGTTGCGCTCTGCTTCCGCCCCTCCAGTTTGAGTGCCAGCAAAATTCCTCCGATGAGACCCGTAATGACAACATCCGTAAAATCCCGACGAACGCCGTGGTTCCATGCTTCGACAGTTTGGATGGTCATTACCGAAGCGTGGACCAGGCTCTGGCACGCCGCGAAGACAATGAGGAAGCGGAGCAACGACGGCTTTCTGGCAGCCAGCAGCAGAAAGGGGCCTAAACCAACTAAGAAACATCGGCTCGCATTCGCCTTTCATTTCCAGAAGCCATTTGGAATGCGCTAGATCGGTGTACAGCGGATAAATCAGGCCTACATATTAAGGAGGCCCAAGAGTCCCAGGGCAACTTGCAGCATGCGTTCGCGTTTCACGATAACTCCTCCTACGAAAGCTACTCCCGCGTCGGAGCTGATGAGCCGGATGTCGGAATGCTCACGCATTTTGAAGCGCATTCTTCGTATATCTCTTCCTGCTCCGCGCCGTCAAATCGTGTACTGGCCGTATTTTGGCCGAATCACGGGCAAACCTGAAGTTATTCTGCCAATGAACTGCGCGCGCTCTGCATTTGGCTGCCGGTTCTGCCTGACGGGCCAAAGGTACTTTTATGGGAGGTCACATTGTGCGTCGATTATCCTTGTTCGAATGGATGTAATGTCGGTTTGCTAGACCGCGACGAAAAGCCGCCCCGCTCCGCCCCGTGTACCCGCCGTGTACCCTACTTCCGCAGTTTGAGCGTTTTTGGCGTTTGTGGCGTTACGTAAAATGAGTGGGCCAGTTGATATCAGAAGTCCAGCTAGACTGCCCCTCACTGGTAAATCAAGTTTTTCCCTCACGCTTCTTCCGAGCAGCTCGTTCCCGTTTTTGGTTCTTTGGGACGCTTCTCCACCTCTGCACGTTTACGAGGTTTCTGCACTCCTGGGAGCAAAACTGTTGGTCACCTCGAGTCTTGATGAAATACGGACTCAAACAATCCCGATTCGGGCACACAGCAGCGAGTCCCTTCTCAAAATCATTTCGAAAAATCAAACAGGCATAGTTCCATGGGTCATCGACATTAATCTGGCCTCCCGGGCCCCAAGGATTAAATTGAGCCGGAATCGTAGGTTCCAGAGCCTTGAGTGCTTCGAGGCTGTAGCTCGCCGTGAAAGGGATTGCCCGCCAACCTGCTCGGAGAGCTTCTTGTAAATTCCGCATATCGCTCATGCTGACGATAAAGGGTCCATTGCCCCTCAAGAGGTCGGCGGGAGCGCCATAACGTTTTATGAATTTGCATACGTTCTCTGGAGTGTCGAACTGCCAGTTGGCTAGTGCAAAATGTGGAGGGTCTTTCCACTTCTTCACGTCGGCGATGGTACCGATGGGGCTATTTTCTGAATGCCTCGTTTCGACAAGTGCGCCTCCTGGACGCGGCGCGACCTGGTAAGGGATTGATAAGCATCAGCGTAATCCGGAAGTTATCCAGCAGCCTTGCGCCGCATCCGCCACAAGAACGCTTTACATTTGATTTTCATCGAATTGTTCTCCACCGAGTTTGGGTCCCTGCGGGTACCAGAAAATGGGACAGCAGCCCTCGTCGCGCACTACTGTCCCTCGTCTGCTAAAACCATCGTTATGGCGCGTCTATCAGAGGAAGTTCATTAGAGCGTCGGTCGTCTGTTTCGGTTGTTCTTCGAGTATCCAGTGGCCCGAGTTCTTGACGATAACAACCGTCACATTGGTTGCCACTAATTTCATTTGCTCTGCCAACGGTTCTCCCAAAGATTTGTCGCCACCAATTGAGAGCACGGGCATCGTCAACTTAGTCTGAGACATCTGTGCGAAATCTTTTGCGGTCTGCGGCCAGGAAGCAAAATATTCCCACGATGCGCGCATTCGTCTCGAACGCGAATAAGCTGCGAGATAAGCCTTCCGGTCCGCCTTGGGAATCGAATGATCCTTGTCGGCGGCGAGGTCGTTCCAGAAATAAGCGAAGTAAGTATTCTCGCGCCCTTTCACCAGCGCTTCAGGAGTAGGTCCGTTGAACCGAAAGTGCCAATAGTTCGGGTCATTGTAAATTGGTTCCCAGCCCTGCACGCCGGGCAGAAATGCGTCCATCACGACCAACTTTTCCACTGCGGACGGGAACTGCGCCGCGTATGCGTAGGCGACCATCAGGCCGATGTCATGTCCGACAACTCTCGCCTTCGCAATGCCCAATGAACGCACCAGGTCGTGAATTTGAATTGCCGCGGTCTTCATGCTCATTTCGCCGCTATGAATTGACGATTCCCCAATCCCGGGGAGATCCGGCGCGATTGCGGTGAACTTCGCTCCGAGTACCGGCAGAATCGGATTCCACATTCGCGAAGTTTCCGCAAATCCATGCAGGAGTACCACCGCGGGTCCCGACCCTCCAGTCACGTAATGAATGGTCGCCCCGCCGATCCTAGCGTCGCGTTTCATGTGAAACCCTCCCGCCCGTCAAGGTAACCTGCAAGTGCGGGAGAATCAACCTGCTCGGTTTGTTGAATCAGTTTGCCAGCTCTCCATGAGCCACTTGTACGTTTGACGATTGGACCTAGTCTGGAATCTGTCCCACTTCGTTGACTTGCCTCAGGTCGCAACCTAACATGTGCTAACCATGGCAGGGACGGATTCACTCATCGGCCAAACTATCTCGCACTACCGAATCATCGAGAAGCTCGGTGGCGGTGGTATGGGCGTGGTTTATAAAGCTGAGGATACCCGGCTGCACCGTAATGTCGCGCTGAAATTTCTACCCGACAGCCTAGCGAAAGACCCACATGCATTGGCGCGTTTTCAGAGAGAAGCGCAAGCGGCGTCGGCCTTGAATCATCCCAACATCTGCACCGTTTATGACATTGGCGAAGCGGAGGGGAAGGCGTTTATCGCCATGGAGTATCTCGATGGTCTGACGCTGAAACACCTGATCAATGGGCAACCGATGGAGTTAGAGCGATTGCTGGATCTGGCGATTGAGGTGTCAGACGCGTTGGATGCGGCGCACGGCGAAGGAATCATCCATCGGGACATAAAACCAGCGAATATTTTTGCGACCAAGAAGGAGCACGCGAAGATTCTGGATTTCGGGTTGGCAAAGGTAAGTCTGGCGAGGACGGCGAAGGATGGGGAAGGCGCGACGGCCACGATAACAGCCATGGGAGTGGACAGTGAGCAGTTAACGAGTCCGGGGAGTGCGCTGGGGACGGTGGCGTACATGTCTCCGGAACAGGTGCTGGGGAAGCCGCTGGACGCGCGGACTGATCTCTTCAGCTTTGGTACAGTCCTTTACGAAATGGCCACGGGCTTTTTGCCTTTTACCGGAGAGAGCACGGGAGCGGTGTTTGAGGCGATCCTGCACAAAGAAGCAAGGGAGGTAATGCGGCTGAACACCGGCCTATCGGCGGAGTTACAGCGAATTATCGATAAGGCGATGGAGAAAGACCGCGACTTGCGCTACCAGCACGCTTCAGAGATGCGTGCAGATTTGAAGCGGTTGAAGAGGGACACGACGTCTGGAAAAACGCGTACTGTGGATGCAGTCGCACCCGTTGCGAGCCGCAAATCCCCTTGGATTGGTTTGCTTGCCGGTGTGATTACAATACTGGCAATCGTTGCAACGATTGTTTGGTTACGCCCGCCCCAGGCTCCTCCGAGGGTGCTCGCTACTACCCAACTCACCAAAGATGGCGTGCCGAAGAATGGAGTGCTCACCGATGGGTCACGGTTATATATCGGGGAAAGCAAAGGGCCGAGTCAGTTTCTAGCGCAAGCCGCCGTTACGGGAGGTGAGACGTCGCCGATTCCCACTCCTTTCCCTGCCGTACGGCTCCTGGATATCTCTCCCGATCATTCTCAGCTCCTGGTGGAGAATATATATGGCTTCGAGGCAAGAGAGTTCTGGGCGCTCCCGCTTCCCAGCGGTCCACCCCGCCGGATTGCTGATGTGACGGGCTACAACTCCGGAAAATGGTCGCCGAATGGCCGTCAATTAGTATTTAGAGGGGTCGACGGCCTCTACTTAGCCAAGGCGGATGGCACCGATGCACGCAAGCTATTCACCCCGACAAATTTGTCGGCCTGGGATCCTCTGTTTTCTCCCGATAGCACTCGCATTCGATTCGATGCTTGGAATGATAAAGACAATTCAAATTCGATTTGGGAGATTCGGACGGACGGCACTAATCCTCATCCCCTGCTGCCGAGCTTGAAGAATCGAGCTCGGGAATGTTGCGGTACATGGTCACCCGATGGCCGTTATTTTCTCTTCTTGATAAATGACAATCCTCTGCTGGGAGGAGGGAACATATGGGCCTTACAGGAATCGAATAGTGCGTTTCGCAAGTATTCCTCTCGGCTGTTTCAGCTCACGGCTGGACCGATGCTATTCGGTGCGATGACATGGAGCCCTGACGGCAAGAAGGTTTTCGCGCAGGGTCTCCAAAATCGCGGCGAACTCATCCGCTACGATGCACAGCGCCGCGAGTTTGTGCCATTTCTATCAGGAATTTGGGCGACTGATCTGCGTTTCTCCCGTGACGGCCAGTGGGTTGCGTATGTGACCTACCCCGAGGGGACGCTGTGGCGCAGCCGGGTCGACGGCAGCGACCGCCTACAGCTCACAAATCCACCGATATTCGCTGTCCTGCCATGTTGGTCGCCTGATGGTACGCAGATTGCGTTCATGGATATCCAAGTGGGAAGACCGTGGAAGATTTGGCTCATATCAGCCCAGGGCGGAGCAGCGCAGGAAATGCTCGCCGAGAATCTGCCCCAGGTCGATCCCGGATGGTCCCCGGACGGTAAGCAAATGGTGTTTAGTCGTTATATAGATGAGAAGCCAAGCATCCAACTGCTGGATCTGAATTCCAAGCAACTGTCCATCATTCCAGGCTCACAGGGCCTGTACTCTCCTCGTTGGTCACCGGATGGCCGGTACATCGCTGCGCTCACCACCGTCCAGACAAAGATTGTGATTTTCGATTTCAAAAGCCAGACTTGGTCAGACTGGGTCAGCGGAAATCGGTTCGCCTACCCCACATGGTCGCGCGATGGGAAATATCTCTATTTCGAGACTTGGGTGACAGATACGCCGGGATACTACCGAGTCCAACTTGGACAGACTCGTGGCGAACTCTTAGTGGACTTGAAGGATTTGCATCAATTTTCCACTGATAGCCTTGCCGTTTGGAGCGGGATTACTCCGGACGGATCGCCGCTGTTCGTTCGCGACACGAGCACGGACGAAATCTACGCGCTGGACTTGGAACTGCCCTAATCTCCAATTTGGATAACCAAGGTGAAGTGCGCGAAGTTTCAAATGCAATCTGAACTGATTGACAAGGGTTGACAGATTGGGCCAACTCCTGAGTAGCAGTTTCAATTTTCATTTTCGGACTCCGGGCAGATGGGACCCATTGGACGGTGGCACTTCGGTACTTCCATGGCTGAGGCCTCAACTCCGGCGAGAATTCGTGGCGTTTGCGACATCACTTGGTCCGCTCTGTGGAGAGTTCTGTGCAATGAATGTGCAAAGGGAAAATATCGGAGGCAGCTAAATTATTGAAAAGAATGGTAGGCCCGTGGGGACTCGAACCCCAGACCTCTACCGCGTCAAGCTAGCAATATTAGGCTTTACAATAACTTACAAGACCGCGGGGACTGCCAAAATACGCGGAAGTCGTGCAAGACAGGCCACTCTGTGGGTTGGATTGTGGGTTGGAAAATGCGAATGCAGACTTCGTTTTTCCCATCGCAATAGCGGCTTCGGCGCCAGTCCGGACTGCCGGTAGCGCGTTCTCGGAATTCCAGGCTGGCCGACCGAGATCTTCGAGCTCATCGTTGGCCCGGCGTGCCCAAACGTGCAAGGCATAGTGCCGAGGCGACCTCAGCTACTCACCTTCTGATACTTTTCCGGCTGAAACCTACCTGCGTCAACGTAATTCTTGTTGATCTCGATGTAAGCGTGCCACTTCTCTGGAAGATCATCCAGCGGGAAAATTGCTGTCACCGGACAGACCGGCACACAGGCGCCGCAGTCAATGCACTCAGTGGGGTCGATATACAACAGAGGCACTTGGTCGTACGTCGGGCGGCCATCGTCATAGGTGCGGCCTTTCGCCGGATGGATACAATCCACAGGGCACACGTCCACGCAGGCGGTGTCCTTGGTTCCAATGCAAGGTTCAGCGATGATGTACGCCATCGGCCAACTCCCGGGGTAGGATCTCTCCGCCCCAAGTTTACAAGTTTATGCTCATTCCTTTTCCTAAGGTAGAGGCGCGTCTCTTGGGCTCTTGGTACCTCTTGCGCCCAGCATTTGAGCATTTATCAGTGTGACCCTCGACCAGCACTACGGGCGAAAAAACTTTAGGTTCTTCTGCCGTGCCGCTTCGAGGTCGTCCGCTTCCTTTTTCTGGCGGCCGATTTCTCGCTGCGGATCCTCGTCCCCTTCCATCTTCAAAGATTTGACAATCGCAGACTCAGCTTGTGCATCCAGCCGTTTCGAAATCATGACAAGCGAAAAAGAGTTCAGGAATCTAGAAGGGACTAGGTTTATCGAGTACTGCGAATCTTCCCAGCGAGCGATAACCTTTTCTGTCGACCTATACAGTTCGTTAGTTGGAAAGCTGATCTCGCCAACGGGCCTCGTCGGAGTTCCGTACTTTGTCGAGACGGCTTCTACCATGTCCTCGGCAGTTAGCCCACGTGTTGCGTGCTGATCGTAAGTCACCAAAATCCTGAAGAGTTCGCCATGGTAGAAGCTAAAGAAAATCTGCCAAACCGAGTCTGTTTGGCGCGGATGGTCAGAATAGCCACCCGGCCAACACGTCATTCTTGAATGACCGCTGGGTGCTTTTGGATCAGCTTTGTCTGGAGCGGTCTTAGGTCAACTTGGCTTGATAGTTCGGGCAGACTCATCCCCAGCGAAAAGTCTCGATACTTCGAAAGATCCTGCCCACGAACCAAAGGCGCTGAAAGCAGCATCATGACGAGGGAAATGCCTACACTGCGCGTCATTTTCATTTGAAGAGTCTCTGGGAAACCTTAAAGATTCAAACTCCTTTTGCACTTTAATCAGCGCACTCGTTTCGTCCTGGCGCAATTCGTTACCACCTGCGATCCCTAGTTCTTTGGTTCAAACAACAGCCGATCGTACGCGGTCCGTCCTCGAAGGGTCCTTGACCCGGGAAAGAGCCGCGCTTTCCTGGATATCTCGTGACTGGGCGGAGACAGTCACATAGCGCACTCCCAGGAATCGTTTCGAGGCTTCCGAGTCCACTCGCATGATTTCCAGAGAGTTGCATTCCACCGACTCCAGGTTCGCCAGGATTTGCTCGACTGCTCTACTGAGCGTCTTTTGCTCGTCCATACCAAAAACGGTCACTCCATGCTGACCAGCTAGGCAGAAGAAGGTCCATCCCGCTTCTCGGAGTTTTCGATCCAATCCGCAACCATCGAAATCCATGACGAATCGCCAGCCCGGCACACAGGGCTCGCTTTCGAACCGTAGGCTTTGCGGCAACAGTGTGCCCTCCTTGATCAGGATGGTCCCTGGCTTGATCGTTTCGTCCATTTGCCTTCTCGCTTGAGTTTACTGACACATTGTTCGACCGCAGCTGGCGGCTGGATCTTTTCATTGGACTAAATCCTCGTAATTGCTCCTCCTTACAAGCCGCCTGCCTCATATCATTTCTCGGTCCAGGGATACCGCCCTTTATTTTCCGGCGACTGCAATTCTTGAATAATTTCATTAGTTATGTAGATGGATGACGGGAACGAGTGCTAGGTCCTAACTGCCCTTTGTCTGGGCATCGCAACCATAGTCGCAGCCTTCGACGCTACAAGACCAATGCACGCCCGGTTCAGTGTCGATATTCTGGTGGCGGTACAACCAGCGACCGTGTATAGGACACTTCACAGTGTTTACGCCGGGCTCGTCGACTGCGTACGCGTTGCCAGGCATTCCCATGAGCATGAAATATCCGTGGGTTGAGTTATATCGAACGCTGCATCCCACGTAACCACAATGGTAGGACGACTGGTCCCCAGTATTTGCCCTACTCCCGACGGATTCGAACTTCATCACATGGTTGTCACGCGAGCAACGCACTTTCAGATGGCTACGCATAACGTCTACTGAAGCAATCGTCATAAAAATTCTCCTAAACAATGAGATGCATGGCAATCCGACCTGATAGCTGTCCGGTCGCCGTAGCGCCCTCACATTGCAGCCTTGTCGTCGCTGGCTTCGTCCCCTAAGTTCGCACTCTTTCTTGTTCATCCAGTCTGCGCACGAGATCGCGGTCATTCAGAGGACTGGTACTTACATCATTTCTGCCTCGTCTGCTTCTTGAACAACAGGGGGCGGCCTTGATCGCCCCCTCCGAACGAAACCCCTGCACTTGCTGGCTTCAGACTGCTACGGCAGCGGCGATCTTGTGGAACGTCGAGTTCGCGACGTCATAGGTTTCAACCTGAGGAGCTCCCTCAACTACCCTGGCGAGGATCTTCGTCACTTCCGGGTAAGTTCCGCGGTTATAAGCCTCGGCGTTCTCAGATTTGTCCCACAGACTAATTACGAAAACTTCCGTGCCGCCATGGCCAACAAACGTGATTTCGTCCTGGAATCCTTTCTGTTTCCGAAGCATGGGGAGGATGTCCTTCTCAAGACTCTGGGTAAACTCCGCAACACTATTGGGTTTCAGATGCATATAAACTCTGCGTGCAAACATGACACTCTCCTTGGTTCTCGATGCCAAGGGGGGATTCAGGTAACCATTGTTAGTTAATCTATTCTGGATGCTCCCTCAGTCTATTAACCACGGTAAGTTAATTCACTGGACATGTCAAGTGCAATCTGAGACTCTTTTCAGAGATTAACCGACTGTGGTTAACAATGATGGAGGTACTCGTGGACGTCTGCTTAGCGATCAAAGAGCGGCTAGAGAAATTGGGCCTTGAGCAGAGGGACCTGGCCACTGCCGCCGAAGTTACAGAGTCCTACATTTCACAACTGCTGACTCGGAAGAAATTGCCTCCCGCGCCTGGCCGAACAGACATTTACGACAAGATAGGGAAATTCTTGAAACTCCCGAGCGGCAAGCTTGCGAAGCTAGCTGAGCACCAGCGCAAGGAAGAATTGAAGAGAAACCTGGCGGACCCTCCCAAGCCCTTGTTTAAAGAAGTTCGAGAGTTGATTCTTCGCAAGTGCTTACCCGCCAAAGAAAAACAAATACGGATCATTTTTGAAAAGCAGCCCTTCGGCGAACTGGAACGCCTCGTTACACAAAAGCTTTTGGACGTGATCAAGAAGGTCGCCAGAGAGGAATTAAACAGTGAAAACTGGCTCCACGTGGTGGCTCGACTTGTTGGCCGAAGCTATGAACAAATGCGGGTCACCCTCCTTGAGTTCCTGGACACGGATGTCTTCAGCTTGTCGCATGAAAACTGTGTTTCCTTCCTGGATCCACTGATTGAATCCTGGGACGTCGATCTAACAACATTCGGTATGGAAATTGTATTAAATCGACGAATAGCCTCAGGCGATCCCAAAAGATTTGAGTTTGTTGAAACGGGAACTGACAAACCAGCGGTAGAACCAGGGTTCAAAGAATTCCTTAGAGATAGTTCGCTCAGCGGGACGGCCACCAAGGAAGAAATAGAACTGCTCAGGAATCTAAAGTTCAACGGGAAACGCCCCACTTCAATCTATTATTACCGAGAATTGCAAAGCCTCAGAGACCCGCTCCATTTCCGTGACTCTTAGACCTGGTTGGTGAACAAGGCGAAGGTCGAACCGAAGACCGTGCAGGGAATCCTGCGTCATTCGAGAATTCGGACGACGCTCGATCGTGGATCGCCTGAAGCAGCGCCAGCGAGACGGTGACGTTCCGAAAACAGCGCCAGTCGCTTCCCTAGCTGCATACTATTCGACTGTTCTAAACGGCCTAGCGCTCCAATCGCGAGATGGTGCCTCACAAAAAGCCCTCACCCAGGTTGTGAAGGTCGCCATGGCGAATTGGCAACAAATTGTCGACAGCAGCTAGTCGGGAATCTACTTAGACCTTGACGCATGGAGGCCCTCGACGCCAAGGTAGTGCTTCGGCGGTTTCTGGGACTGACACCGACGCCCGCATGCGGCGAAATCATCGAGGCAAAATCCACGCCTTTTTTTCACACGAACAACCACCAAGTCATGTCGTCCCTCTTGGAACAGTCCTTGGCAAAGGCTGAGACCTCATCCAAGTTGCGTCCGACGATTCCGTATTGCAACTCCAGCAACACGCGTTCAACACTCAGGGTAACTCTGGCATCTTGAACAGGAGGGTTCAATGATGCGCTGGCGTTACCAACGTGGTTGTCTTAGGCGCACAAAACGCAAAGCTGGACCAGACTGCTGGGAATTTCTATGGCGCGAAAACGACGCGACGGGAAAACGCGTGCGTAGAACTGCTGTCATCGGGACGGTTGAAAAATATCCGACGAGAGACTTGGCTGAAACGGCGGTGAACGGGCTCAGAGTGCAGGTCAATGAGGACCGCCTTCGGCAGCCAGAACAACAGATCTTAGTCGGGGACTTGGTTGATCACTATATTCAGACCGAACTCTGCGAATAGACTGCCTGGTATTCTCATGCAACACGGATTGTGTACCGGGAATTCCTAACAAGGTGGATACGACCTTAAATCGTGTTTCCGCGTGATGGTGCTTTTGGAAGCGACGACGGGATTGCGTCGTAGTGAGTTGTTTGCCCTCAAATGGAGAGACGTTGATTTCTCCAACTTGCGACTGGATGTGTTGCGTTCTATTTATTGGCGACATATCGGGGATTGCAAGACAGAAGCATCGCGCAAACCGCTTCCTTTGGACGAGCGGGTAGCCGCTGATCTCTGGCTGTGGAAGGAGAGCACGCGATATGGGGGGCCAGACGACTGGATCTTTGCGAGTCCTCGGACTAAAGGGAAATATCCGTTCTGGCCAGACGCGGTACTGCAAAAAGTCATTCGCCCTGCGGCATTGAAAGCGGGTAGCCGCTGTACGCTTGAAGTCTATTCGCAGGCGAGAATCGTAGCGAAGCGCCAAGCACAGCAGCGAGTGGTTCAGATGATCCTTCCCGAGGAGGCGGAAACCTCGGATCCCGTGATTGCCTGCCGCCGCAAATCGAAGTTCGGTGAAGTACATTACCGCGGTCGAATTTGGCCAGTTGCCACAACAATTTAGGCTCTTATTGGAGCAATTTGGAGCAACGCGGAACGGCGGTAGGTCTTCTATGTCATTGGAAAATATGGTAGGCCCGTGGGGACTCGAACCCCAGACCTCTACCGTGTCAAAAGCCAGCTAATCAATACGCTGAACAACTTACGGCACGACGGAGAACCTCGAAGGACGCCGAAATACGCGTAAGACGCAGTTTCAACGGTACGCAGAACGGTACCGAAACGGAAACGTTACATGCACTGCACTCTACCGTCGCGAAGCGCACATCACAACGTCAACGAAAACCGACTCGCTCAAGCAGGGCAAGTGCTCCGTCACTGTTCCCCACGCAACAGGATTACGCCTGACGCTGACTTGAGACGCTGCCACATTCCATTCATCTGTGGGCCTGCTTGAAGTCGAAGTAAGCGAGGTTCATGTTACCGCGGGTCAAGATGTGTACGGTGAGAACGTTTTTCCTTTTGTTGAGGCGAACCTTGAAAAGTTGCGACGCCAGATTCCAGTGGTGCCACTGACGCCAGGCCAGCGGGTCTGCAGGATCATATGTTGAAGCGATCTCCAGGGGCCCTGTCGCATCCTTTCCATTCACATCGACGGATATTGTTCCGCCACGATTCGATGTGTACAGGAAATCGGCCGCGTATGTTCCCGCGTGTGTCACATCTACAGTGATGTTGAACCACTCTCGGGGTTCGGTCCAGCCAACATAGAGCAGGTCTGCAGGAGGAACAACCTTGTCGAAGGGGTTGTCGTCAATCGCATCTGGCTTGCGGTGAAACTTCGTGTAGGAAGTATCCACTCCCTCGTGGATACGAAATTCGTTGAGGTAGGTCCCGTCGGCCGGGTTCAATTCTCCGCTGCCGTGATTCTGTGGATCGCTGTCGTGATACGCGACCCCTTCGCCGCCCAGGTCATAGTAAGCACACAATACTCGTCCCGGTATTTTTTGTGGGCCGCCCTGATAGCGGCTGTCGTGATAAGGCAGGCCTTTATACTGGCTCAAGAATGATTGGGAAAACGCAATTGCCGGTAGCATCGATGCCGCTACGAAGCATAAGGAAAACGCTCTCCGGCTCATCGTGCCTCCCCTGAGTACCGATAAACTGTCTGCAATTGCGCAACTCCGTCAATCACCGGCAGAGACGGCTCAAGTATGTTCCGCACTTCAGACTTGGAAAAGTTCGATCCCGTGCGCTTTTCCGAGATTGCGCGAGTACTTCTTGTCTGTCCCATTGTTCCAATGTTCGTGTACGCCAAGGCTGCGGCATCGGATGCCGTCGCGTTCAGGATCATAGAAAGTCTTCGAAGGTGGGTCATTCGCCAAGGCAGATTCGCGCAGGTAGTTATCGGCATTCGCGATATCCGGAAGATCGGGCCATTCCGAAGTGAGAAAATCGAAGCCGACGGAATCGATCGCTACGCCGTCAAACGACATAAAAATGCTGTTCGGCCAAGCATCGTTGAATGGCGCCATCTTCCACTTGCGATGAGGCGGACCATCCACGTTGTCGTTTCCATAGAGCCCATCAATAATAAAAAGGATGGTTTTCTCGCCGAGGTCTTTATGACCCAAATAATCTGTGAACGCGGAGTAACTTGCCGAACCATCGGTGTTGTGATGGAAACCGTCGTGCGCGTTCTTGCGCCAGTCGGTATTGATACTCGTAGCGCCGAACAGATTCTTCGCGCAAAGTGTCACCCCTGAACTCACATGCGCTCTCAACACGGCAGCATCAATTAAGTAGGCGGCCTCAACCACCGTGGTATCGAGTCCCGTGGCGTTGTGGCTTTCAACTGAGAAAGGAATCGCGTTGGGTTTGAACTCGGCCTTTACTCGTCCATCCCCTCCGATATGGTCCACAAACGTGACGCCGGGAAATTCATGGTGAATCTTGTCGTAGAGATTGCCCGGGATGAACCGGCTGGAATCGAAGATGGTGATCGATGATTCCGGCACTCGTCCCGGGCCGGTCAACTGTCGGACGAGCGAAAGGATCAAATGGGGCGAGGAGTTCAGGCGTTCGATCGTGCCATGGTCCGTTGTGTTGTTCAGGTTCGCCTTGATCGCAATCTTCTCCCCAGCACTGTATCCGGCTTTGCCGCGCCCATGAGTGCGATTGAAGTATTGAAAGATGGAGTTCCATGCCTGGGCGTCGCTTTTTTGATTTGTAAGACCGCGAATGGACCGGGAAACCATGCGGTCAATTACAGACTGGTCATTGTTGGCATCGGTCCACCACGAACCTGTGCCATCCCAGGTCACAGCCGCCGGATCGTGCGCCCAAGTGACTCGGCCGGGAACGACGCCGCGGGGAACTCCTAATGGGGAAAGCGGCTCGAACAAGGAGGGCCGCAGGCGGGTGGCAGCTGCAAGAGCCAGGGCGAATTGTCGGCGCGTCATGTCCATTTTGACTTGCTCCTCTCGCACAAAATCTTACGGTTCCGTGGATCATTTTGCCTGAAAGCGCAGAAACTGCTGCAGCCTCTTCACAGAAAGCACGATCTTGCGATGGAGAAAGGTAGTTGCAGCGCGGCGACCTTGAGCTGCCCAGTGAATTCTACCCGACGACGCAAGTAGAATCGAGACGTAATTACCGCGTGGCGATGCGCAGCCTCGCCCAGCTGGCAAATTAACTGCAATCGCCGCCACCGAACGGTGCGACCAAGGCTCACTCGTGGTTCGTAGCCACCTTCATCTCGCGAGGCGCCGCGCCCTGCGGAGCACTTGCCTCTCCTCTTCCGGTTCTTCGCAGACTTGTTTGCAGGTGCCTCAATCTCTTTGAAATCGTTGTCCAGGCAAGCGAGGTAGTCCATCGCTTGCGTGTGTTCGTCGCAGTAAGGAAAACCCGGCTTGCCGCAATGCCCCACGCTGTCGTCATCGAAAGCGGGGAGCAAAATCCACTGACAGGTCATGGCGTTACCGTGTTAAAGCCCTGCAAGGGGCCGCGCAGCTAGCATACGCTGTATGCGAAGTTCGACGGGATTTCCTCCCACAAAGATGAAGCCACCGTTGGACTGGTGATGAAGAAACTGTGTTATTGAGGTATCGTTTGGGACCTGGAAGGTGACAAATCGGAATTGGGCACAGCGGCGACTACATACGTTGGTGTGGCAATCGGTCCTATGTAGATTTTAACGAGGGATGCGAAGATGTCCTTACATTTTTCGCGCCGAAAGTTCCTAGACGGATCGGGCGTCCTGGCGGCTTCATCAATTCTTCCGTCGAGGCTGCGCTTCGGTTCCGTTCATGTGGGTGAAGCAATGAAGCCTGAAGAACTCCGTGCCAGACTGCGCGGTGTGATTGCCTTCCCAATCACACCGTTAAAGCCTGATTTGTCCTTAGATATCCCCGGACTTCGCAAAAATCTTCAACACCTCCTTGAGCATGCACCTGCTGCAATCGTCGCCGCTGGCGGGACGGGCGAAATGTATTCCCTGACTCCTGGGGAGCACTTAGAGGTTGTAAAGGCTACAGTAGATGAAGTGCATAGCCGGATTCCGGTGATCGCGGGCACAGGATTCAACTGGCGATTAGCCATCGAGCTAGCCCAACAATCGGAGCGGGCGGGCGCAGATGCGATCCTAGCGTTGCCGCCCTATTATCCAAACGCTGACGAACAGGGGCTTGCAGAATATTACACAGCGATCGGTGGGGCGACCTCGCTGGGAATGTTGGTGTACAGCCGTGACTGGGTGAACCCCGAACCCGCATGGGTGGAACGTCTAGCGGCGAAAATCCCCACGCTCGCCTGCTGGAAAGACGGCCAGGGCGACTTGCGGCGATACGAGCGCATTATAAACCGCGTTGGAGACCGGCTCTACTGGATTGGTGGAGCGGGCGATGATTGTGTCCCCGGCTACTACAGCATCGGCCTCCGCACGTATACGTCGAGCATTGCAACGATTGCGCCAAAACTTTCTCTGAAACTCCACGAGGTCGCTTCGGCAGGAGATTCCTTCACTCTCATGCACCTCATGAACACCTACGTTATCCCTCTCTACGAGCTGCGGGCTCGTCGCAAAGGGTACGAGGTTTCTGTCATGAAGGAAGCTATGAACTTGCTTGGAATGGCGGCAGGTCCAATACGCCCGCCACTTCCAAACCTTCGGCCAGAAGAAGTCAGCGAATTACAGGTTATGCTGAACGGCTGGAAACCCTTCCTCTGACACCAGACATACATGCAATTGGCGTGGTTGCCAGGACAACTTGCTGTTCCGCTTCGTTAGAGAAGGACGAAAATCGCCGGATCTCTTGCCCTGAAACGACCAATTTACAGGTGAAGAATTACAGGTGAAGTTTCCCGGGCTTTTTCTCTAACTCATTGAATCGATGGTAGGCCCGTGGGGACTCGAACCCCAGACCTCTACCGTGTCAATTTGAAGGCCGCATGACTACGAATTGCTACCGGGAGCGACTAAGTTCATCGACTTCAGATAGATGCCACCCTTCCCCACCCCTCCATAGTGCTTCGTCATACTAGGTGGTTTTTGGTCATGAAACCCAGTCTGTGTATAACTCTATGTTGAACTCGGCAAACGCCTCGTTCGGTAAAACGCCGGGCGCGGCAATTTCGGCCGCGTACTCTTCCGGCGTTCGATATCCCAGAATTCCCAGCGATCCCCGCCTATCCCACGCTCCACACGCCCCGCTCCTTGCAATTCCAAACGGTAATCCACTCGTATGCCGAATTTATCATTGACAACCGCGCGTGCCACCCCGGTTGAGTGTTCGTAATTCGAAAAAGAAAGAACAATCCCCGCACCATCATCCCGAACGACCGCTCTTTATCTTCCGCATTTTCGCTTGGCACGAAGAACGTCTGCTGCTTGCCTTATCCGTGCATGCGGCGACGAGGAGGGCGGCTTTCTTCGGAAGCGCTGTTGCTCCGATGAGGTAGCGCCGCAATTCCTCGTTATATCTCGCGCCGAACTCGATCCGGACCTCCGCGCCGTCGTCCGACGTCCATGTGTGAACCGATGCCCGCCAGAAAACGCTTAATGCGAAATACGCGAGTTTTGCGCGATCGATCGTCGACGTCTCCGCCGCAGAATAGGCGCGCCATTTCGGCATCTATAACTTCGTCGCCACCGCATTGAGCGTTTCGAGGAGGGGGAATCGGCCGTCGCGGACCATCACGAGACTCATCACGTATTTTTCGCCGTTCTTGTTCAACCGCTGCTCGCAGTCCGAGCAGAACACGTAATCGGTGACCTGGTGGGACGAAGGCTTGTTCTCCGTGCGCCTCACGACGTACGGGTCCTGATTCCCGCGCGTCCCCTTTCCGCGCGCCATCCGGTAGAGCGCCCGCGGCATAAGATGGCTGTCGCACAGCGGTTTATGGAGCAGGCAGAGCTTGCATTTTCCGGGCTTCACACGTTATCTCCAGTCCTGTCGACACCCTTTCCTTGATGGGTTATGGTTCGCCCGCGCGACCACGCGCGGACGTGCGTTACGATCGACGGAATAATTCCGCAGCAGTAAGTGTGCAGCTCAGTTGGTTAGAGCGCTACCTTCACACTTCAAAATGAGACAATTAGACAATTACGACCGGCCGCAATCTTGTACTATCACGTTATATTCTAGCAACTTAGACCATTCGTTCCATTACTACCCTTTACTATCTCTTTTGACCTAGCTAGCTTAGTGCTCATTTTCATAAATACGATGACGTATTTAAATACTCTTTGGAGGGCAAATTCAGCTATTCTTAGCATGGAGGAGATCCCCTTTCATGCCAAGACAAAGCCAATTCTCTATAGTTCTTACCAAGGAAGAGCGCATCATGTTGCAAGCTCAGGCACGACAGTATACGTCACCGTATTGTGATGTAGTCCGCGCAAAAATCGTGCTGCTCGCTGCCCAAGGGTTCTCCAATGATGTTATCGCTGCGCGCCTGGACACCCCGCGCCAGATTGTCAGCAAGTGGCGCAAACGATTTGCCCTCGCGTGTTAGCGCCGGTTTAAAAGGGATCCACTTTCGCCGTCTTGCGCTGAGCCATTTGTCTGAAGGGCTGCCTTGGGGCACACTCACACGCTGACTGTGCATGAAGCGAGCGTCTCAGTTCCGAGTTTATTTCCCGCCAGATCACGCTGTCAGCTCACTGGCGTTCCTCCCGCGCCGTCAGCAGGATCGTGATTCGTAGAATGTTGGTTGTGTTCGGTGTGCCATCTTGACCGACTCGATGGCCGAGTGCAATTTTTCTGCCCGCTGATCCTTCCCGACACGCAGCAGTAGTGGTCTGGCGTGATCTGTTGAGATATGGGAAAGTCACGCAGGCGTGGACTCGGCGGCTGGAGTGGTCTTGCATGAGGAACACTACACAGCTCCGGCATTCCTTCCGCGAGAGCAAGAGAGAGTGTGGCGCTGGAGTTGAACATGGAAAGCCAAAAACGGAAATTAGTTAAACTCCTGACGAGAATTTAAATCGAAGCGCGGCGGCGTGCAAGATTTAGAAACTATTGAGGATCACATAATATAGTGACTAGAATAATTCCGCTTGTACCCAGAAGCCAGTGACCAGGGTAGTTCGTCGACGCATGCGGCGAAGAGCCTTGCGGGCATAATGGCTCAACTGCCAGAAGGTTTGCGGGCAGAAGTTTGGCAGTTCGTGTTGTTTCCAGTGTGACCAGAGATACTCGACCGGATTTAATTCCGGGGCGTAGGCGGGAAGAAATTCGAGCCAGAGTCGTCCTTTCTGTTCCCGGACAAAGTCCCAGACCAAACGGCTTCGATGCGTGCGGGATCCGTCCCAAACTACCAACAGCTTGCAGTCGAGATGACGCAGGAGATGTTTCAGAAACTGCACGACCTGCGGGCTGCGAATCGAGCCCGGGAACAACCGGAAGTAAAAGTTCCACCACGTTACACCGGCCATGGCCGACAAAGTTTTCCAATTGAAGTGATACTGCAGCACGGGAGTTTGTCCTCGCGGTGCCCAAGTTCGGCAACGATGCGGTCTCTGGCTCAGTCCGCTTTCGTCGACGAAAACGATCACGAACCCTTGTTTTTGGGCTTTTTTTTTATCTCCGGCCAGCGTTTTCGCTTCCACTGGGCAATGGCTTTTTCGTCGCGTTCCAGAGCTCGTCCGGTCGGACGTTGGCAACTCCAGCCGAGTTGCCGCAATAGGCGCCAGACATGTCCAGGGTGATAGTCAATCCCACATTCCTTTTCAATCAAATCCGCCACTCGCGCCGAGGTCCACAAGCCAGTGTCATAGCCAAACGCTTCCGGTCCGCGCTTCAGAGCGCGTTCGATCCGTTCTAGATCCTCAGCGCTCAAGCGTGGCTTCCGTCCGGCTCGACCGGCTTGCGCAAGCCCCGTTCGGCCGTCCTTTTCCAGTTGCTGCGCCCAGCGACTAACTGACTGACGATGTACACCGACTTGTCGAGCAACTTGCGATTGACTGACGCCCTTCTCGAGCAAGCGTGCCGCCCGCAGACGCCGCTCCTCTAGTGCTGTGAAGTCGCGCCGTACTCCTTTAGGGTTTCCCATGCACGAACGATAGCACAGAATAGTTAGAATGTCACTATATTATGTGATTCTCAATAATTTAGAGTTCTTACTGCGTCCTTACCAGCGGGCTCTGGTGGATCACTGGCCCCGGCCAAAACCGGCGAGAATGGCTTCGTTTTTCACTGGCGCTGACAATCAACAGGCAGACCGTTGCCCCAGTTGTTCGAAGGTATCTAGGAAGAGGGCTACGAGGTCTTTGACGCCGAAGAGATTGCGCGCCTCATCGTCAAGCTGGCACAAGTCAAAAGCGGGGTTAGACAACGCTAAATAGTGTTACATGCATGACATTCAGGCCGTTGCGGAGTTTTGGCGAAGCACAGCACTGGCGAGTCGGTCGTGCTTCCGCATAATTCGATTGACATTCCCCCATTCGGGGCATTAGTTTGTTGTCAGTTCCCTCGAGCAGTAATCCCGGGTCTCCTCCCACACACGCTCGACCGAACCGGCCCTGGTACCACTCCCACAGGTTAATCCGGGCTGGCTAGGAGCTGTAGATGTATTTCCTTTCTATTGGTTTGAGGCTGCTGTTGGCCCTTCTCTTCCTCTTTGCAGGCATCACCAGGTTAGCCGGTGGACTGACTAGAATACGCAAAACCCTGAGTGGTTCTCGTCTGCGCCTGTGGCTAGTTTCTCCGCGGATCATCGCCTTGCCAGCTCCAGAATTTGGCGTCCCGGAGAATTTTATTTTTTTAAAGCTACGGCCGCCTACCCGGTGGGAGGCGGAGATACGTGTTGCCACCGTGGTTGGGAAATCCAGCCAAGGTCACAACTTGGCCGAAATGAGGAAAGGGAGGAAACCGCATGGCCCCAAGACTCCCACACTACGCGCGATTTTTTTGCGTCGTTCTCGTGATGCTTTTTCTCGTGGCTGCTGAGCGCACCGCTGCCCAACTTAAGGCAGAGCCCGTAAGCTGCGTGCTCACCAACTCGTGCCCTCCGCCGCCCCCTCCAAAACCCATTGACATAAACCTCATCAGTCTGCTTAATGCGGGGATCGTACTTGTCGCACCCATCGACAATTCAGGCTTGCCAACACAATATGACCCGGATTCAGCGCAAAGCATGCAAGGAGGTTGGGCGGCACAGGTAATTCAACAGAACACGAATAACGCTCCGCCTCTGACCGAGGCACTAAACCTTTCGAATCCGCTAGTTTTGCTTGCCGATGCGCCATTGACGAATGAGTCTTATCAGTATCCAGGTCTGCCCCTCAAGTTTATTACCAACCCTTCCGTGATATTCCACGTGCCGATCTTGCTTAATGGGAACTCGCTTCCCCCTCCCACCTTCCTCTATGGTCCGCCGCCTGTCGGCTTTGTTGCTGGTGAAGGGTTGTATGGCGTTTATTGGGCTCGAGTGGAGGATTGTCTATCGACCACTGATCATCCACAACTGAATCCATCCGTCGATTTTGCCGGAAAGCCTATACCGTGTGCCAACGCTGACGGAATCCCAGGCAATGCTGGACAGTGGTATGATATCGCGCCTGTCTGGGGTGCGACCGCCACGCTTGGCCCGTCGCCCGTTCTCACGTGGAGTGGCAGTGAGTGGATTGTCACGGGCGCCAGCCAAAAAGGAACTCTTCAGATTCCAGCACAACTTCCAGTGCCTACGAATTCGTTGCGAATCGAATTCGCGTTGGGCCTGGCAGACACTCCTAACGGAAGCTTTATCAATAGTTTGGCATGGTTTACTGGGCAGTCGTGCCCGACATGTTTTCTTCAAACTAGCTGTTGCAATACAGCGCTGACTCGCTTCGCACTAAACCTTCCACCTATTAGTGTACTGCCAGCCGCATTTGCTCAGATGAAGGTGCTTCCCTATACAATTCTATATCGTCCGCCAGGGGACCTGAGTTCGGCAACATTCAGCGTCACCCGGTCGTTTAGCACGAACATGAGTGTTGGTCAGAGCACCACGATCGATCAGACTGGAAGCTTCGCCCAATCTGCTGGGATAACCCGGGGTGAGTTATTCTCCGCCATGATTAGTTTTATGGCGGGGTTCCAAGTGGGAGGACAGCAAGGCAGCAGCTCAAATACCATGAATATGAGCGCGTTTGACACAAACACGACTGTTGGATACGGGATAACGGGCGTCAATTCAAGCACTGGGGGATTTACGTTTCCGGTCGGCGGCATGATCGACGTAAGCGACCCGACTATTTTCCCAGCTCTTACCTACGTTGTGCCGAATACGTGTTCCCCAACCACAGTCAACTACTCTCTTACATGCACCTCGATGCCTCCAGAAACTTACCAACAGCAGCCATTCTGGGCTGATGAAATCGTCCTTCTATTACATCCGCAGACAGCAATATGGAGCTTAAATGGCATGACCGCTAGTCAACTTGTCGGAAGTTCAGGTGCATACGACACGGTCAGTGTCATTGACCTCCAAACCTGTGCTACCAATTCCTCGACCGCCTCCGCCTTCCCCCTCATAAATGGAGACTATTTAAGTCCGTCGGAGTGTCAGGAATTGCTTAGTCTCGATCCATTTTACGGTCCAGGCCAATCGTTGGATCCTTCCGTGTCCGGACGTGGCACATCTGCTTTACAGCAGACAGGTCTCGGTTTTATTAACTATGGCCGCGATCCGCTGAACCCGACCGCTCCCTTGAACCCTACTTCTCTGCAAAATAACATTAGCTACAGTATTGCACAATCGACGAATGCAACGGCAAGCTACAATGCCACAGTGACGGCCGTGTTGGGCTTCAGTTGGAGTAGTGGTCAAAACTTGACTTTCCAAGGAAATTTCGGCACTCAGGTCGGAGGCAGTAACGGCCCAATGGCCAGTGCTGGTGGAAATGCCGGCACCACTGTGGCACTGACGAATGGCGCCCAATCAACCTACTCGACGAGTCAGAAGATCACTTACAGTGCGTCGACAGTTGCCACCCAAACCGATTCAACCGGGATTGTCGGCTTCTTGAACGATGATCACGATCTTTACACGCCCGCTTGTCGTCAGAACTCAATGCAATGCAAACAGCAATCTACGAAGATATTCATTGACGAACTATTTGGTAGCTTTATGTTTCAAGATCCCAATGCGACGTGCAACACTGCTTACATTCCTCTTTGCCGGGTAATCGTTATCGTTAGGGCCGCGCCAGTAACTGCTGCAAGCAAGAGCAGCCAAAGCAAACTAACTGCACTCCCTCCCGCCGAGTCAACTGCTGTGGTGAGCCTGCGCACCATTTTCCAACAGCTATATTCGTATAATCTGGCGCACCCGAGTCAGGGGTATCCCTCTTCATTGACTGAGGTTGATCCCAGTCTGGCCAGGAGGGGAATCAGAGGTGGTTACCACATCACTTACATTCCCAAAGCTTCCACGTCCGGCGGTAAAATTGACACTTACCAAGTGCTGTTTGATCCTCTGAACCCTATCAAGTCAAAGAGTCTCTATTTCTTTATGGACGAGACCGGTACAATACGAAGTTCGCAAACCGGCCCAGCGAATGCTCAAAGCTCCAAGCTGCAATAACGTACGAGAGTAATGCACTCACGCTTCTATGTTGCCCTGCTCTGTATTCTTTGGGTGCCTTCTTTTCCATTCCGCCTTAGCCTCGTCCAATTGAATCTGAAACTCTGCTCCCGGTGGTTTATTCATGATTGCCCAAGGCGAGCACATGTAGCGAGCGCTTTTTCCAAAACGAATCAGTTCAACATCGGACGTGAAAACCTCGGCGCGGAAGCAGATCGCGGATTCGATTCCCCACAACTTTGACGATGGATCGCCCCCGCCAAAAGACTGAAGGTCTAAATAAACGGAAGCGGGCCGAAATTTTGTGTGTGGATCGGCTGGGTATAACCCACACACCCTGCCCTGAGTCGGGCGAAGCAAGAAGCGGGATGGGACACCTCAGGGAAATTGGCGGCTTTGGTAGCACGGGGTGCGGTGTGAAGTGCACTCCTTGAGTGGTATTTTGACGATTTGGATTTCGAGCATACCGATCAAGTATTACGGCGAATGCAGGTGGGGCGCAATCCATCGTTTGGTTTCAGAAGTACCAGCAAGACCCCAACGACACGGAAGTGATGAGCACTCTTCTGCAACACAACCGGGAAGAGTGTCTAGCGACGAAGTACGTCGAGGAGTGGCTCAGGAAAATATAAGCTGAGTAAGGTGCGCGATCAAAAAGGCACAAACATCAGGGCTTCGACGCGGTCATTGCCCGTTCGAGAGTTTCCCGGATAAAACGCGTGTAGGGAATGCCGCGCGCCTTTGCCCGAGCCTTGAGAGCGGCAAGCAACGGCCTGGGCACACGCATGTTGATCTGTTCGTCCTTTTTCTCAAATTCAAACCGCGACGGCTTGAATTGCGAAAAATCAAGGTCAGACAAGTCTTGCGCAAGGAACGCTTCCGCTTCCTTATCCGTTTTGAGTCTTGGCACTTTCCTTTTCATAGGCTGCGATCTCCTTCGCGTGCATGTAGCGGGCCGTCACAGGGCGGATGAGGCGCCGGTTTTTCGTCCGTATGGTGAAAGCGACAAACACAGGCCGCCCCGCGTTGGTTCTTCCTACGGCAATCATGCGGTCTTCTTCGTCCGAATGTTTCGGGTCGGGCGCAATGCGGGGAGCGTTCATGAACAGCGCCTCAATCTCCGCGATGGAAACGCCATGCTTTTGGCACTTCGCACGGTTGCCGTCATCCCAGTCAAATCCCTGCACCAGCGAATTCATCATAGCAGAATGCTATGCAAATGTATATACAAATGTCAAGGGCAGGATATCAGGGGTTATCAGGGGAGTGCGAGAAGGGCGGTTCTCGTTTGATGTCTCGCCGGGAGTCTATCTTGTGTACGCAATGGCCGACAGCGGCAAGAGCCACGTCGAATGGTATGCGACTGTTCACGTCAAATGGCGACAGACGCTGCGTCTTGTCCAACCTACCTGCGCCTATACTTTTGTTGAATAGCCTTTAGTCTATTCAAACCGTTTCACGCACGCCTGCTACGGCCCGTGCTCGTCTTCGTGCCGCTGCTGCATTTCGTCGCTTCTTCTTTATTCGAATGACGCCGACGCCGACAATCCTGCGCTCACGCTCCGGATATTTCGACCGCGCTTTCTCCGCCGCTGCTTTCCCAGACACGTACTGACAATCGGGAAAGGCCCCGTGGGCGGCACTTGTACCCAAAACAAGCTTGTGCCCAAGGAGGGCTATTCAACATGCTGGAATGCGGCCACGACTCCGCAAGGGGTTGAAACACTCTGGATGTGGTTTATGCCCGATTCGAGCGCATGCTAATCTCAGGCACATGGATGTAAGAGAGCGAAGGGATACGGCTTTCGGATTTCCCGCTGTACCGCCGGAGCGACCGTGGTTGTTTGGGCTGCTGACCGCCCCGGTGGCGGTGCTTTTGAATGGCGTCATCGGCGGCGCGCTTTCATATCTGCTCCGGAGGCAGGGCGTCGGACCGGCACGCGGAGCCGAGATTATCGCGTTGCTGAACCTGCCGACGATGATCTATTTTCTGTGGAGCCCGGTCACGGACTTCTGGATACGTCGCCGCTCCTGGCTTATGGTCGCAGCAACAGCGGCGGCGGCGGCCATGCTCGCCGCATTCCGGGAGCCCAGCCTGGCCAGCCACTGGGCCGTTGCGCGGCAGTGAACACGGTTCCGACGGACAGGCCCAGCTTCCGCGCGATGACCCGCCACGAAAGACCCGAAGCCCGCATTGATCGAACCTCGGACATATCCACCAGCTTTCTCGGCCGTCCTAGATGCGTCCCTTTCGACCGGGCATGACGCAGGCCAGCCCGGACTCGCTCAACAATCAGATTACGTTCGAGCTCAGCAACCGCACCGAGGACGGTGAAGACCATCTTGCCCGTTGGTGTGCTTGTGTCGACCTGTTCGGAGAGGGAAACAAACTGAATGCCGAGGGAGTTAAATGTCTCGAGAGCGCGGAGTAGATGCGAGACAGACCGAGCAAACCGATCGAATCGCCACACGACGACCACATCGAATCTCCTTTCGTGAGCGTCCTGCATCATCCGGTTTAGATTGGGGCACGAGTCCTTCTTGCCAGAGTAACCATTGTCGACGTAAGTGTCGTGAACCTCCCAACCGCGGCGCTGGCAGTATTCCGCCAACTCCCGAGTTTGCATCGTGGGATCCTGGCCGGCGTTGATCGTGGAGACTCTAGCGTATATTGCGGCGTGGACCTGGGTAGGAACGGAACTATCTTGTCGTACTATTCTTGAAGCCATTTCGACCGGGCCAACTCTCGCAGTGACGGCCGCGCGGATGCCGGTACCTGGATCCATTCCAAGAGCCTCTGGCGAAACTCTGTCGCCCGGGATTCCTGCTTTTTCTTTCGACCTCTTATGCTTCCTCCATGTCTAAACTTTGGACTTCGTGTCGAGGTTTAGCAGCACACCCACCTGTCCGAGTCGGTCTAGCAACTGTGGCACGCTCCATCCGACCCATCGTTTGGGCTGCCTCATAGCAATCCTTAACTGCTCTAAGGTGCTTTTGGCGAACAGAGCGGTATCGGTCACCACGGCGCAAGTCTCGATTGCTATGGGTGGCGCTTTTAGCTTCCACTCCACGAGATGGACACCAGGCGGCATCGGGGGAATCAGTCCCCCGGCATCGTCCGCAACCACAAGAACTGGCTCGGGAACGTCGCCCCTAGTTGAGATTTCTGCTGGAGGAGCACCTACTAAACCTACAAAACCGGGTTCTGATGGTTTTGTAGGCTCCTGCGCCGACTGATCGGCCATTATTCGTCTCGCTGGTTGCCAATCCAGCCATCGACTTCTTGATGCTTTATTGGCCCTCGTATCGATCATTCCCATACCCTCGGGTTGACGGCGTATCGGTTTGATGGACGACCGCCCGCTGGACCCGACGCAGGGGAAATGTCCTTGATCCAGCCGGCATCTTCCAGAACCTCCGCCGCCAGTTTCACGGCCTCCGGGGTATCAAGGCCACTCCAGCCCTTCAGGTATACCTCTCGGCAAGAAAAGGATCCGGTCTCACCGATCTTGCGCCGTTTGACCTTGTCAGCCAATTCGCGTGCCGCTCGGAGTTGAGGCGTAACAATGCAGGAGTAGACGCGGCGAGCATGAGACTCGAGATAATCGCACCAAGCTGCGGCTAATCGCGCGTGCTCAAATGAGATGTATTCGCTCACGTGGCCGTCGGCCGCCTGTTCCGCTAATTCACACAACAAACTTAGCGCGGGCATGAGCTTGCGGTACTTGCTCAGGTGCGAAACCAATGCCGGATGCAGTTCTTCTCCACGTACTTTGTGCTCAAGCTCACTCAGCCAGTCTGCGAAGAGCTCTTGCGCTTGAGGGGCGAAGCGCAGCCTTGTGGGATCTCTCTCATTTAGGGTCACGAGTTTGCGGAACACCCTCTCCGCCTGCTCTTCAACCTTTCTATCCGGCGGACGATCGATATACTTCCATTCCAATTCCGTATCGGGCCACACAAGAACCTGAAAGCGCTGAACCAACCCGTCATTACCGGGACCGTCCTCAATGGCATCCACCATGTATCCACGAAGGCGGGCTGGCTGGATGCCGCCAAGCATTGCCATGCAGCAGGCCTCGACGTGAATGGTGCCGCGACCAATGCGGTCGATGGTATGGCCTGTATCGCCATTCCAGGCCTGAAGACAGAATGCCCGTTCTCCTTCACGGCCTTGGCGGTCGAGCGTACTCCACCAGCCGGTGAGTTCATCGCGTATGACGAACACGCCCGCCGGATTCTCGTTCATTACGGCGTGAAGGGCTTCGGGCGTGGCATCGTTTACGATTAATCGCCGTAGTTTGGGCTCATCGTGAACGTCACTGGGTCTTTCAGGACCTTCCTTTCCCGCCCCGGCGGTCCTCCTGTAGTTCCCTCTCCAAGCAGCAAGTCGCAGCTCGGACTTCTCATTCTCCAGTTCGTATTCCGCGACTGCCTGCTCGTGTTCTAACCTCCAATCCGATTGAATGCGGCTCAACGGACGGATGACGGCCTGAATTACCGGTGATTTCATAAACCCTGGGGGGGCGATGATTCCACCCCAGAGATTAGGTATCACGATCCACCCGGTGTCGTTGGCCTTCGGTTGAATGACCGCGCGCCGATTCACTGAGCCAGCAAGACAGAGCATCATCGCCGCGGCCGGATAATCCATCGGCACCTGCATGCGCTCGGCCACGTCCCGGACCAACGGACGAAAGCAGGTTGGGAGCAACTCTTCCGAGAACGGCTGGACCGGCGGCAGTTCGTTTTGAATCGGCTCCGGATTCGGCCAATCGTTCTGGTCTTCGGCATTCCCGTCGTAGACTTCGTGTACCTCGCTATCCTCTCCAACTTCCTCGACGCGCCCGACTCTCATTCCTGCTCCTTGAAGGCTATCTGAACCAATTCACCCTCAACAGCAAGTGCTAGCGCTCGGGCCATCGCGGGAGCTGGATTGTCTTTATTGGCGAGTACAACGGTTACGTCACGTTGGCGATCGCGCGGCGTGAGGCGGCCATGGAGGGACGCAATCTGGTTACGGGTTCGGCGCACCACATCCGGCTCCGGCTTACCCGCCTGCTGCGGAGCAGGAAACAGGCTACCCAGTCCGAGTCCCAAGGCAGCGCAAATCGCCTGGACCGAGCACCCGGCAAAACAGTGAAGAAGAATGCGGCCGTTCTGTTCGCGGACTGAAAGGCTAGGATTCCGATCCGGGTGGGCTGGGCACAGGGCACTCCATCCGGTGTTGCGGTGTCGAACCCCGCGCAAACGGGCAAGAATAAGTTCCAAGCTCGCGTTCATTATCGGATCTCCCGAGCCGGAATTGTGTTGCGCTGGATGAATTCATCAACTGCGTTAGCTGGAACCCTAACAGCTCGTCCACACCTAACGCGAGGCAGTTTTCGCAGAGTAAGCCAAAGGCGGACTGTTCCTTCTTTAATTCCCAGTCGTTCGGCTACTTCGCCCACTTTCAATAGGTTGTTTTGCATATTCCTCCATGTGACACTTTGCGTCTCCATGGAGGCGAGTTTGCCTACGGTTACGGATAGCTACCGCGAGGAACCCTGAACTATTTAGGGCACGGTTCCTCCTGCTTTTACCGCATCTTCAGGGCCCACTTTTGGTAGCGAGCCTTCTTCATACGGTTCTTCCAAAGGTGGCGGAGTGCTGAGGACTCTTCCGTTAAGGATAAGCCGGTGAAATCGTACGCTGCATTCAGCAATATCGCTACCAATTCGTAATTTGGACTGCCGGTTGCGACCGCAACCCGTTTCAGCAATTTGAATTTCGTAGATAACCGAATATCGTACCCGCGGGGATCATACCGCGCCCTCGTTCTGATCGTCCGAATCAAGCTGTCCCACAAATCAGCATACGCCCGAAGGTTTTCGCAGGTCGTTTCCCAATGAAAGCTCGGAAACCATGAGTCTAATATGTTTTCGTAGAACGGATTGGCTCGAATCATATTGATTTGTTGAGCCGTCCGTCTTAACTCCGAGGAGAACAGTGGAAGTGATTTCCGACTGAAACCCTCAACGTCTTGCGGTCTGTCGTAACCAAAGATTTGAGCCACAACCACAACCTTAATTGATGATTCGAGTTCGTTGGGTTTCATGCCTTTTGCGATGAGCCGTTCGATTGCATCGGCGCCCCCGGGAACTCTCCTGATATCCGGGAGCGTCAGACTGCTGGCCCTTTTTAGCGGCTCCAACGTCCGAGTTTTCGCTTGATTAGATTTCGTTGTCTTCGTCATCGCGACGTGACCTTGATACTCCCATTGACAAAATAACCAAAACAGTTTAGGTTGTATACCATGAACAAGGAAGAAATCAAGCAATTTACAAGCTGGCTCGGGCAGCGGAGTTACGTCGTACGTCTGGAACGGTTCGGTATCCAGAAAATCCGCGAGATCGCACGGGAAAACGGCAAAAAGGGGGGCAGACCCAAAAATCAACCAGTGAAGCCGGGGGCAGTGAGAGCGAAGAAGGGAGCTAATCAATGAGGGGCGACGGCCTTTACAGAATTCCCAAAAGTCCTTTCTGGTACTACAGGCTGAAAGAGAACGGCCGGTGGCGCGGCATTTCCACCAAAACAAAAAGTTATCAGGATGCGAAACGGCTTCGCCGCAATGCGCTTCAAGATCAGGAAGAAGGTCGCTTACCAAACGGCGAGATTGCCCGGTGGCCTTTTGAGCGCGCGGCCGCCCAGTACCTGCGCAAGGTAGCAATGCGTTTGCGCCCAAGCAGCCTCAAGAAGGAGGCCTTCTTTTTAGTACGACCCAAGAAACAATTTGGCCGAGTTGCCTGTGAACAAATGAACGCAACGCACATTCAACAATTACAGGCCGCGATGAGGAATGATGGATGCAAGAACACCTACAACAACCTCGTCTTGGGAGCAACTGTGCGCGTGCTCCGGTTCGCTAAGGTCTGGCGGCGGATCCGCGATGACGTGACCAGACTCCCCGAACGGAACAACAAGCCCGTGGCACGCGTTTTGGAATTGCAAGAGAAAAAGCGACTCTTCGAGGTTGCCAAAAGCAACCCAAATTGGACAACCGCTTATGCCGCTGCACTGATTGCTACAGGGACGACGGCCAGGGGAGGCGACTTGCGAGGCCTACGGTGGTCAGACATTGATCTTTTCGAAGGGGTGATGTCGATTCCCGACAGCAAGACTGAGGCGGGTAGGCGACGTGTTCCCTTGAATTCTGATGCTATGCACGGCTTCCGCCTTCTGGTCGATCGGGCCACCAGGCTTGGAATCGCTCGCCCGGAACCTCAGTGGTCACCCAAATCCGGCCAAGCGTGGTCACCCCAAAACCGGCCATGAGTGAAGCCCGGGACATTGACTCCGACAGGAGCCCTTATAGGCTCGGTCGGTATGAGCAATGTCTTGAGCGAAGAGAAAAAACAACAAGTCATCGCACTGGGGAAGCTCGGATGGCCTTTACGGCGCATCGAGCAAGTCACTGGTGTCCGTAGAGAAACAGCAAGTGCTTACCTAAAGTCAGCCGGGGTAGTGGTGTGCCTGCCCGGGTGGGGACGGCGAGCACCAGCAAAACCGGCCATAGGGGTGACCACCGACCCCGATCCGGCAAAACCGGCCAACGAGGTGACCATCGAACCCTCTGAGGCAAAACCGGCCATAGGGGTGACCACCGACTTTGGCCAGCCGATCTCACCTCCGACTGCCCAACAAGATCGGGCCACCAGTGCCTGCGAGCCGTACCGCGAAGTGATCGAGCGAGGATTCGGTCGCGGCCGGAACGCCATGGCCATCTGGCAGGACTTGGTTTCCGATCACGGCTTTCCCCACGGCTACCAGACTGTGAAGCGTTTTGTTCGCAAGCTGCGTGGATCAGAGTCACCACAATCCGTGGGAATCATCCTCACCGCCGTCGGAGAAGAGGCCCAGGTCGATTACGGCAGTGGTCCGATGGTGCGTGACTCGCAGAGCGGCAAGTATCGCCGAACGCGACTGTTCGTACTGACGCTTGGCTACAGCCGCAAATCCGTACGCTTGCTGGTATGGCGTT
This sequence comes from Candidatus Acidiferrales bacterium, assembly GCA_963790355.1. Classification (GTDB taxonomy): domain Bacteria; phylum Acidobacteriota; class Terriglobia; order Acidiferrales; family UBA7541; genus Acidiferrum. Next base: position 508,341 of record CAWBOF010000004.1, on the reverse strand, counting down.
CGAGTGCACGCATCTGGGCGGAACTGCATGAGAGAGCTTTTCGACGCTTAGGTGGTTGCACCAGACTTGTGGTTCTCGACAATTTGAAAGAAGGTGTGCTGCTTCCCGACGTCTACGATCCCCTTCTCAATCCACTGTTTCGAGATGTCCTCGCACACTACGGTGTGGTGGCGTTGCCTTGTCGGATTAAGGATCCCGATCGCAAAGGAAAAGTGGAGTCGGGGATCGGCCACACACAGAAAACGCCTCTCAAAGGGATGCACTTCGAGAGTCTAGAAGAAGCGCAGGCGTATCTGGACCGCTGGGAAGAACGCTGGGCAGATACGCGTATTCATGGCACAACGAAACGGCAGGTAGCGGTCATGTTCGCCGAAGAAAAACCGCACTTGCTCCCTCTGCCTCTGGAACCCTTCCGCTATTACCAATACGGAGAACGCGTCGTTCATCTGGACGGTTGCGTGGAGGTGGAAGCCGCCTATTACAGCTTGCCGCCGGGATGGATCGGACGGCCGGTGAAGGTGCAGTGGGATGAACTGCACGTGCGCATCCTCCATCCGAATACCAACCAACTTCTGCGCGAGCACCTGCGTCAGAAGCGTGGCGGATATCGCATCCGGGAAGAAGACCACCCCAAGAAAATGCCGCTGAGCACAGCGCAACTCTTGCGGCGCGCCGAACACGCGGGAACCCAGATCGGCAAGCTCTGCCAGTTGATCTATCAGCGGCAAGCAGAGACGGGCATCCGCCGCATCCTGGGAGTGTTTTCCCTGATCAAGAAATACGGGGCGGCCGCGGTCGAAGACGCCTGCGCCATCGCTCTGGACATCGGCGTTGCGGAACACCGCTTCGTGCGCCGTTATCTGGAGCGCCGCCCACACCCGCAAATGTTTTTGCGCCAGATCGATCCCCTGATTCGCGAGCTCACCGAGTATCGCGATTTCGTCAATCTCAAAATCAAGGAGCAACCAGAATGAATCTGATCGAGTTGAATCGTTCCTTACGACAACTGCGTCTCGGTGGCATCGCTGCGGTACTAGAGACGCGCCTGCAGCAAGCCCAAGCGGAACCGATGGCCCCCATCGACTTCCTTTCCTGTCTGGTATCGGATGAACTGACTCGTCGGGGGGACCGGCTGCTGGAACGACGCCGCAAACAAGCGCAATTTCGCGATGCGCAGGTGACGCTCGACAACTTCGATTTCAACTTTAACAAGAAGATGAATCGGAGCCTGGTCTTCGATCTGGCGACGGCCACCTTCATCGCTCGCCGCGAAGATGCACTTTTTCTTGGTCCGCCTGGCACGGGGAAAAGTCACCTGGCCCAGGCCATCGGGCAGGCGGTCATCGGCCAGGGCTATCGGGTGATCTACCGTGAGGCGCACGTCCTGCTCGAGGAAATCGCCGAAGCGGCCCTCGACGGAAAACGCAAAGAGCACATGGAACTGCTGGCCACCGTGCCCCTGCTGATCGTCGACGACTTGGGGATGCGTAAGTTAGGGCCCACAGCGGCGGAGGAGTTGCTGGAGATCGTCATGCGCCGTTACGAACGCACGAGCACGTTGGTGACATCGAACCGCCCGGTCGAGGACTGGGGAAAACTGCTCGGCGACAGCGCCGCCGTCACCGCCATGCTCGACCGCCTGCTCCACCACGGCCATATCCTCAAATGCGGTCCGCGGAGCTGGAGGACCAAGTTGCCGGCCGAACAATGAGCTCCGCGCCGAAAACTACCCGGAAAGCCACGACCTGAACTATGGGAGACTTCGAGAAAATGCAACCACGGCCCTGTAAACGAGATTTTTTCGAGCTTCGAGGAGGAAATGGTCCTCCACTTCGAAATTTCGGAGATTAGACTTGTAAGGAAAGCGAATGGCAGAGTACAACGGCTAAGTCCCGGGCCAACTCCTATGGCCGGTTTTCAAGTGACCACATATGGCCGGTTTTGACCTGACCACTGAGGCCCGGAATGCCACATATTCCCGTCCTGCGAGAACTTGAACATCGACGCAAAACGCCCTCAAAAGACGTGGCGCACAGCATGGCGCAATCTCACCAGAGCCGCTGGGTTGAAAGGGTTGCGGTTCCACGATCTTCGGCATCAGTGCATTACGGAATTACTTGAAGGCGGCGCTCCTGAGGCGGCGGTGTTGAGCATTGCTGGGCACGTCTCGCGGAAGATGATGGAACATTACAGCCACATCCGCATGGAAGCAAAACGAAAGGCGCTGGAAGGATTGACTCCGATCGTAACCGATGAATCCGAGCCTGTGGCAGAGGAGCCAAGGGTGAACTAATGGCTTCTGTGTTTAACTCCATGTTGAACTCGATCGAGGAATTTGCGTCAGGCCACACTAAGTCGTTGAAATAAATGGTAGGCCCGTGGGGACTCGAACCCCAGACCTCTACCGTGTCAAGGTAGCGCTCTAACCAACTGAGCTACGGGCCTAAAGTATTGACTTGCTCGGGCTTATACTCCGCAACCGCATCCCCCGTTTTGACCTCTGGGGGCCGATTGCGAAGAGAAAAGCTCATCAAGCCTCTTGACTGCCGCCACCCTGGCGTTGTCTGGAGAATGGGCATAGCGAGCGGTCATAGAAATCTTAGCATGACCCAATAAGTGCTGCACAGTGATGATGTCGACTCCCGCTTGGACCAGGCGCGTGGCAAAAGTGTGACGCAGATCGTGAAAGCGTATTGGGGCGATGCCGGCTAACTGAACTGCCTTTTTGAGGCCCTTCTTAAGGTCGAAAAACCTCTCCCCGGCTTTCCGATTGCTCGGAAAGACTAGGTTCGATTTCTTCTTTTGTGCAAGCTCAAACAACAAGGCATACGAAATGGCATTCAAGGGAATCGACCGCGCGCTGGACTTCGTCTTCGCGTTTAAAATGCGAATTCTGCCGTGAATAAGATCAACACGTTGCCATTCCAGCGACAACAGTTCACCGCGTCGCATGCCAGTGTTTAGAGCAAGAAGCACTGCCGGACGTAAGTACCGTGAGCGCACACCACCACATGCAGCTAGCAATCGAGTTTCTTCATCCAGTTCCAAAATACGATCCAAGGAAGCTGGAACTTCCGACGATCGGACGCCACGAAGTGGGTTTGCCGCCAGTAGATTCCACTCTACAGCTTTGGCAAACATATGCTTGAGCAACGTCAGTTCGCGATTCACCGAGGCAGGCCTCACTTGGCTCGCTCGGTCGGCCTTGAACCTTTCGACTTCTTCCGCACTAATTTCACCATTTTTTTCCCCAAAAACGTTCACAAACATTTGGATGAGTAACGTTCGACCGCATGGCCACGTTTGTGCTCTGAAACCAATAGTCTGTACTTATCCGCAAATTCCCGAAAGGTCGGAATGCGCGCCCTTCTTACCAAGTTGAATGTTCCCTGAGCAATCTCCGCTTGGCGAACCGCGAGTGCATGTTTGACCTCGCCTTTGGCTGGCCCCACTTTCTCGCGCCATCGCGTCGAGCCGTCGTAGTAATCTATATAAAAGTTTTGCCCCTTTTTGAAAACTCCCACGTGGGACCTCTACCCCCTATCCCGAGCACTTGATGCGGATAGGTCTCGTGGTTTCACTTTTTGACTGCTCTATCAGTTCATCTAAGTCAACACGTCAAATCTCACAGAGCGGCCCATTTTGTCGGGGCAATGTGACTTGCCCCAACGGGACTTCGGGCCCTTGCGTTCGATTCGTGCCTGCGAACAGCGCTTTTCACGGCGGTAGTTGGAGCTCAAATCCCGTTGGATCTGGATGCAGAGAATCAATCCCGCAAAACCCTGGCCGGATCGGTGCGTGTGGCGCGCCATGCCGGCACGAAGCACGCTGCCAGAGCGGCGACGGTCATCACGACGAGTGCCGACCCGAACGCCAGCGGATCGCGCGAGCTGACGTTGTACAAGAGATTTCCAAGTAATCGAGTCAATCCAAGTGCCGCCGCGGCGCCCAGCAACACGCCGCCCGCGGTCAAAGCCAAACCGCGCGACAACACCAGCCGCAAAAGATTGGATGTACTCGCGCCAAGCGCCATGCGCAGCCCCAACTCGCGCCTGCTTCGCGACACCGTATACGACATCACGCCATACAGCCCGATGACAGTGAGCAGCAGCGCCAGTCCACCCAAGACCCCGACTAAAGTTACCGCCACCAATTGTGGCGATGTTGAACGATCTACCTGCTCTTGGAGCGTTATCACCTCATACAGGGCAAGATTCCCATCCAGCGCATGCACTTCACGCATCAGAGCTGTCGCCATGCTGCCCGGGCTCAGCGCCGTTCGGATATACAGCCCGGCACTGCTTGAAAAATTCTGGCGCAGAGGCACATAGAAAAAAGGTTTTGGTGTTTCGCGAACACTTTCGTACTTGGAGTCTTTTGTCACGCCGACTACCTGCATCCATCGTCCCTTGACCTGAAGGCGCTTGCCGATTGGATTCTTGCCGCGCCAATACCGCGCCACCATCGTTTCATTCACCACAGCGACCAGAGCAGATTTTTCGTCGTCCGCGCGGGTGAATTCGCGGCCAGATACCAGTGGAATGCCCATGGTCGAGAAATAGTTCGGCCCTACCTCGTTGTACTGCACCGTGGGCTGCTCCTCAGGAGGCGGTTGATAGCCATCCACGGCAATCGGCGTTGAAGAATAGCTTCCGTAGCTCAGCGGCGTCATTCGGGCGAACACGGCCGACTCCACGCCAGGCAAGGCTTTCACACGCTCCAGAAGTTCGTCCTGGAAAGTCTGGGCTTGCTGCGCATCGTATCCCACCGACACCAAATTGACGGCAGTACACAGCACATCATGCGTGGAAAAACCCGGGCTGAAATTGCGAATTCTCTGCAGGCTCTGCAGCAGCAGCCCCGCCCCTACCAGCAGCACGAAACTCAGCGACACCTGAACCACGACCAAGCCCGAGCGGACCCACGCTCTTCCACCGCCCCCAACGACACCCGTGGCATCGGATTTCAGCGCACCAGCAAGATCGATCTTGTTGTTCTGCATTGCGGGAACCAGCCCGAGCAGAAGCGTCGTGGTCAGGCAAACTGCGGCGCTCAGCACCAGAACGCGCCAATCGATTTCGCCAGGCAGGTGCATCGCCACACCACCGCGCGCGGGGAAGAGCAGTACGAGCGCGTGACGGCACCACTGCGCCACGAGGAGTCCCCCGGCTGCGCCAAAAGCCGACAGTACCAGTCCTTCCGTGAAAAGTTGTTTCAACAACCGACCACGTCCTGCACCGATGGCGAGCCGAACGGTCATCTCATTTCGGCGTGTGAACGACCTCACCAGCAGCAAATTGCCGACGTTCGCGCACGCGATGAGCAGGACAAAAAAAACGACGGCAAGCATTATTTCGAGTGTGGGAAGCATAGTACGTGCATTGTTGAAGGGCGTTTGCCATAACGGCCACAGCTTAATGCCGCGGCCGCGGTTGGTTGCCGGATAGTCATTTTCCAGCCTCTTGGCCACGGCAGAAATCTCTTGCTGCGCCTGCGAGAGAGTCACACCAGGTTTGAGCCGCACGTAAGCTTCAATCCAGTGCGCGCCGCGGTCCTCCAGTTTGTAGCCGCCAGCTTCAAAAATCTCCTCCATTGATGCGGGAACCCAGAACTGCATCGCCCAGCCCACGAAGGTCCCATAGAACCCTTCTGGCGCGACGCCGACGATTGTGTGCATCACACCATTGAGCCGCTGCGTTTTCCCGATAATTTGTGGATCGCCCTTGAATCGCCCTTTCCATAGCTGGTAACTGATCACCGTCACGGGGTGCGCATTTCGTCCGGAGTCTTCGCCGGTCTCGAATCCACGCCCGAGAATCGGGTGGACCCCGATGGCATCAAAATAATTCGCGGATACGATGCTCCCCGTCGTGACCTCGGCCCGGTCACCGATGCTCAGGGTAGTGCCCGTGATTTTGGTCACAATAAAGGAGTCAACCAGCGTGCAACTTCTCTGCAAATCCAGGAGGTCCGGCCAGGAAGTCAGATCGGCCTCTCCAAGGGCCGTTCCGGTAAGTGCAAAGAGCTGCTCTTGATGAACCACCGCCGGGTAGGGACGGAACAGGATCCCCTCGATCCAGCTGAAGACGGCAGCGTTCGCGCCTATACCCAAGGTCAGGCAGAGAATGGCCAGAAGAGAAAAACCCGGACTGCGCCGGAGCATCCGGAAGCCGAAGCGGAGGTCTTGCCAAGCCATCTCGATCATCGGTAGTCCCCTCTGGTCGCGGCACATTTCCTTGGTTCGCTCGACGCCGCCGAAGCTGAGAAGGGCTTCGCGGCGCGCTTCAGCGGTGGACATGCCCTTTCGCACGTTGAGTTCGATGGCCATCTCCAGATGCGAACGCAACTCCTCATCCAGGTCGTCTTCGAGCCGCCGGCGGCGGAAGGGTGCGGCGAGACGCTGAACGAACGTGCGGAGAAGTTCACCCATAGGCTAGGTCGTCCTTAGCACCCGATTAATCATCCCGGACATACGATCCCAGCTTTCCGCTTCTTCCACGAGTTGCCTGCGCCCGGCCCGCGTCAAAGAGTAGTACTTCGCCTTGCGATTATTCTCCGAAACACCCCACTTGGATGCGATCCAGCCTCGCTGCTCTAGCCGCAGCAGGGCGGGATAGAGGGTTCCCTGGTTCAATTGCAGCAGGTCTTCGGAGACCTGCTGGATGCGCAGGGCGATCCCGAAGCCGTGCATTGGGCCTATGGAATCGAGCGTCTTCAGCACTAGCAAATCGAGTGTTCCCTGGAGGACTTCCGATTTGGAAAATGACATATACTCCTTTAGACGTTCAACAGGAGAGGAAGAGTAGCACATTCCTATTGGGCGTCAACAGGAGTTTGGGAGAACGCCTCGAGGTCTCTACGCGCCGGCATGCTTCCAGTGTGGTGCCGCCACCGTGCCCAAACGGCGTTCGAGGAGATCAGACGAGGGAGCGACTTCGAGTGGAACTGTCCGAGATTCGGCCCTTCGACACTGTTCGAGCAAGAAGAGATAGACGCCCGCAGCATACGCAACCTCCGTGATGATGCGAACGATCAAAATCTACTTCAAAACGGGCGCCCTTTCATAATGCGTTTGTCAGGAGCGAGGGTTTAGTCTATCGCCAAATCCCTTCGATTCGTTGACTTAACCGAAGCAAGCAACCTAAGATTGCGGCACTGTGCCGGATACCGACACACTCATCGGGCGGACCCTCTCGCATTACCGTATTATCGAAAAACTTGGCGGAGGCGGCATGGGGGTGGTGTACAAGGCTCAGGACACGCGCCTCGATCGATCTGTTGCGCTCAAATTCCTCCCCGAAGCTCTAGCGCGGGATCGTCAAGCGCTTGAGCGATTCCGCCGGGAAGCCAAGTCCGCCTCGGCTCTGAATCATCCGAACATCTGCACCATTTACGACGTCGGCGAAGAAAGTGGCAGGGCTTTCATCGCTATGGAGTATCTAGACGGCTCAACGCTGAAACATTGGATCATTGGCCAAGCGATGGAACTCGAGCGCCTGCTGGATTTGGGAATTGAGGTGTCGGAAGGATTGGACGCTGCACACAGTGAAGGAATTATTCATCGGGATATCAAGCCTGCGAACATCTTTCTGACCAAGAAGGGGCATGCCAAGATTCTGGACTTTGGGTTGGCGAAGGTGAGTGCGGCGAAAGCGGAGAGCGGCAAAACGTTGGAAACGGTGACGATGGACGCGGAGCAGTTGACCAGTCCCGGGAGCGCTCTGGGAACAGTGGTGTACATGTCGCCCGAACAGGTGCTGGGGAGACCGCTGGATGTACGCACAGATTTGTTTTCCTTTGGAGCGGTTTTGTACGAGATGGCTACGGGTTTCCTGCCGTTTAGAGGCGACAGCACGGGGGCTGTATTTGACGCCATTCTGCATAAAGAACCGACGGAACCGGCACGACTGAATACAACCGTGCCGACGGAGTTGGAGAGAATTATTGCCAAAGCGATGGAGAAGGATCGCGATTTGCGCTACCAGCACGCGTCGGAAATTCGTGCCGACCTCAAGCGCCTCAAACGTCAAACTGATTCCAGGGGTTCGGGGTTGATTACTTCGGCGATAGTCGCGCCCAAGCGTTTCGCCTGGTTGCCCTGGATTCTTGTGGCGTTACTCGTGGCAGGATTCAGTGCGTGGTTTGTCTCCAATCGTCCTCGCCCTTTAGCCCAGAACCCTCTTTCCGGTGCGCAGTTCACACGGCTCAGCAATTTCAAAGGAGCCGAAGTCGATCCAGCTATCTCACCAGACGGTAAATTTGTCGCGTTTGTTTCCAACCGAAGCGGCACTTTCGACATCTGGCTTATTCAAGCCAACGGTAATGGCCTCGCGAACCTTACTCAGGGCCGGATCGGAGATACGCGTAGGCCCCTTCGTGCCGTCGGATTCTCAGGGGACGGATTAGAAGTATGGAGCGCGGGTATAGAAGGCAGGAGGCTCATGCTGTGGCCGTTGATGGGTGGGGCACCGCACAATTTTCTAGATGAAGCCGCCGCCGAGGTTGCCTGGTCGCCCGATGGCTCCCGGCTGGTCTATCACACCTGGCAAGCAGGCGACCCCACATTTGTGGCGGATCACAACGGCGCCAATCCACGCCGAATAGTGCAAAACGAGCCCGGATTACACAACCACTATCCGGTTTGGTCGAGGGATGGACGTTGGATCTATTTTACGCGCGGTCGGCCAGCCACGCGAGAAATGGACCTGTGGCGCATTCCACCGGATGGGGGAGAACCGGAACAACTCACGCATCTCAACATTGATATTGCGTACCCGACCCCGGTCAACGACCGGACCGTTCTTTTCGTTGCGCATAATAGCGACGGGGCCGGCCCTTGGTTGTGGGCGTTCGACGAAGAAACCAAAACCTCTCACCGCGTGAGTTCCGGTTTGGAACAATACACAGCTCTCGCAGGAGCTGCGGATGGCCGGCGCCTTGCCGCGAGTGTCGTGAACACTCAGGTCAACCTGTGGAGCGTTCCGATAACCAGTCACATTATGGAGGAAAAGGATGTCGAACCTTTCCAAATGCCCACCGTGCGCGCCCTGGCGCCGCGCTTCGGAGGTAGATCGTTGCTCTACCTATCTTCACGGGACGGTGCTGACGGATTGTGGAGCTATCGCGATGGGAAAGTGCTGGAGATTTGGAAAGGTTCGGAAGGCGCGCTCCAGTCGCCCGCGGCCGTCTCGGCGGACGGGGCGAGCGCTGCGTTTGCATTGAAGCGAGACGGAAAACAGCAGATGCACGTAATGGCAGGGGACGGAACAGGACTCCGCTCCCTTTCGAGTGACGTTGATGTTCGTGGCACGGCTTCCTGGTCTCCCGACGGCAAATGGATTGTCGTTGCCGGCAGCGACCGCAGCGGGTCGGGCTTGTTCAAACTGCCCATTGACGGCGGCTCACCGGTTCGCATCGCAACAGGGCCGTTCTTGGATCCTGTGTGGTCTCCACGCGGGGACCTGATCGTGTATTGTGGGCCACAGGTGTTCACGCTCGCGCCGCTCCTGGCATTGCATCCAGATGGTACGCCCGCGAAACTGCCAGAAATCAAAGTGCAGCGCGAAGGTGAGCGTATGCGGTTCTTGCCTGACGGCAGGGGCCTGGTTTACATGCTCGGAAATACATTGGCCGAGCAGGATTTCTGGCTGCTGGACCTTAGTACGATGCGAACACGGCGTTTGACGCGGCTGAGCAGTCCCGCCATCATGCGGACGTTTGATATCACTCCCGATGGGAGCCGGATTTTGTTCGACCGGTCACAAGAGGATTCAGAAATTCTGCTCATCGATCTTGTGACGAATTGAGTTTCATCTCGATGGCTAGTAGGTAAAGGGGGGGCCACTTAGTTCTTCACAGATGCTCGATCACACATTCCATCCCGAGTTGTCCGACGTCATTCCTGACCGCCATCGAAATGCAACATGCCGACTTCCCGATTATGCCGACTCTTAGGCTAGTTGCTCCTCTCAACTTCCTGCTTGCCGCGCGATTGCGTGTTCTGAGCTGCGGATTGCATTCGGCATAATACTGCGCCTTTTCTAGCCTGGCAGTAGAAGCCAGGAAAAGGCCTCTCGATCAAAGGGAAACGAGTATCTCCGCACGTCTGTCGTCACTCGGCAGCCATGGACCTTCTTCAACATGGTGTTGATCGCTCTGTGATCGCGCTCTGGCTGGGGCACGAATCCGCGGAAACAACGCAGGCGTATTATGCGCAGCGGATGGTTATGTAGAGTGGCTTCGGTAAGTGCTTGTCAGTCCGATCATTTCTCGTGGATCACAGCACATAAGATTTCATGATGCACCTCCTGGCGGCCACGGAGCTGCCGCGTTTCAGAGGAGGTCCGTCATGGAGCAATTCGTTTTTTGGTTTTGCGAAACTTGCCGCTGAAGCGACTTGTCGCTGACGCACTGGGCGAAATCGAGCTGATGGGCTGCAGCAAGGGATCATGGAAGCGACTTTGTAACTCTTCGCGGGACGTCCGCGCATGTCAGGTCTGAGTCGAGATTCGCCAACCAACCGAGGATATTATGCTGAGTTCAGCCAAGCACGCGCGTTGACAATCAGCGACTTAGGACACCCACTGCACATATCTACTTTCTGCACATAATACTTATGTGCTGCAGCACATAAGATGTATCTTCATGCGGACATGCGTTTCAAGGAGAAAGCACTCTCGCGCACTGAGCCACTCGGCATCGAACCGGCACGATAGCGCCCTGATGACCAGCTGTTGGCCTTCCTGGAAAGCCTATGATTATGCCGACTGTGGACGCCACGCGAGCCTCGCCCAGCCGGTGACTCCGGTGAGCATTCGCCATAATCGGGAAGTCGGCATGTTCCTTGTGCACATCCATGCCGATATATTTAGTGCCAGTCACACCCGTGCCGCCCTTCCGCCTGCGAATACTTCGAATTTTTGATCTTTGGCCAGCCCGAAAACGGCCTTCGGTCCGGCTGGCCTGCCACAAAATCAAGTAGAATCAAAGCCAAGCATCGAAGTTGACAGTGGTGGAGTCTGAGCTTGAATCTGCACAAGATTGTCCTCCGGGAGCTTAGCGAGGGTCTTCGGAGAGACCTATGGGGATTAGGCAAATGCCGGTTACGGTTTGCACGAACTAGGGAGCCCACGGCTACAACATCCAACTCGCCAATCGGAGATGCGGACGCATCGTAAGCGGAAAACGATGCGAAGGAATGAATCAGAGGGCGTCGCCGGAACGTGACTGGGCAGAGTGCTCAACGTGCGCCGCTACAGGTTTCGAAGGTAAAAGATATTGCCGTCAGTGCGACGGTTCCGGTTGGGTATTTATGCGCCGCTAGCCGCAACTTCACCTGGATCGCAAGAAGACACGGTTTGGGCCGCAAGGCCGACTGCCAAGCTTCGCCGTCCGCTTGACTGGCGCGATACGCAGGACGCCCACCATGCCGTGCGACCTCCCGGTTCGATACCGCTCGCTCTAAACATTTTGCAATCTCACGGATCGACGAACCGCAGGCCAGCCCGCGAGAGGAGCGAGCGCCGCCGAACGGCCGGAGCAATCCCACCGTGGCGCGACACTAGACAACGAATGGAGTTATGCGGCTTGCCAAAAGCGCGCCCGATCTCATGCAAGGTCTGCCCGGCCTTCCAACGACGCCACACGTCCCTCTTCTGCGTCGCCGAAAGCCCAAACCGTCTGCCTGGCTTCATAAACACCACCTTTGAAAACAGTTTTATTCCAGATGGTGCTACATCGACCATTTGAGCCCGCACGCGTAATCGGTAAAGTGGCGCCTAGTACTCGAGACGCTTCCACATTTTTCGTTACCACCTCTTTATGAGACAGGCTTAGAATGCCGCTCAATAGGAGGACCCATGCTGCAACAGGAAAATCAGACACAATCCGCGAACCTCGAATGGGTCTGTCAGGCGCTATCCGCCACAGGCGAGCCTTGTGATACTTCCGCCACGTGCCACTGCGGCATTTGTGGGAAGTGGTTCTGCGCGCTCCACGCCGAAGACGAAGCGTCGCATCGCTGCGCTCTCGAGCAAGGTGAAGAGGGTGGTGAAGGATAACAGCTGGAATCGGCAACTCAGCGCACTGCTACAATCCGGCTCGTTCCCGGCCTAGAGAGGCTAAGTCCCGATTGCGTCGGGTCACCGGTAACTTGAGTCCTCTTCCATACCTTCGTGAGTCCGATCATTTGATGATCAGCTCACCGTTCGGAAACCGCGCCCGCTCATCTTCCCGCGACCACGGAGCGGTGGTGATCTTCGTGACTGGAGTGCTGTTGTCGCACAAAACGCGTAGGATGCGGAACTCCGAGGGGTGAGTCCCCAGGCTGGGTGCAATGTCATTCACGGTTTTTTTGGCGGCGTGAAGGTTGTAAAACAGTTTGGCGCTGCTCAGTTCGCCGAGCAGAACACAGTCGAATTGGTACCGACTGACAAATTGCCCTCTATGCTCGAGCACAAAGTTCTGACGATTCATGGCAACACCTCGCCGAGCCCCCTACCACCAGGGCCCCCAGCACATACGTCTGTGTAGCGTCGCAGCTTACCTCAACACCCAATCACCACCTTTAGTGACCTGCAAGAAGAACTGCAAGGACGGTCGTCACACCGCAACGTGATGGACGACCGAGAATCTGTTCAATTCCTGGGAAGCCTTACCGGACATGTGGTACCGGGACCACCCGTAAAACCGCCACCCCTATAAGGGAAGGCGGTTTTATGGAGTTTTCGCTAACCGAACTTTCGCAGTTGGGCACATCTGAGCCGGTTAAGTGCCTTGGAATCAGTCGAGGTTAGGGAAAGGTCTCCACCACAAACTAGCCTCCTACCTCGATTTCGTAGCTCTGTTTTTGCCCCACCAGGCGTGGTGGCGGCTGGCTCGGCAGCTGCAATTTCAGTTTCTCGATCAACACCTTGCTGTCAACAGAAGGCTGTGTGTAGCGCGGCAGAATCAACCATCGTTGATCGACCGTAGGGATCCACACGTCAATCATTTTGATTTCCGCCAACTTCTCCAACACCGCCGTAGGCGTCAACCCTGGAGCGTGCAGCAACAGGCGCTGCTTCAGCGTCACTTGCAAGCAGTAGGCGAGAAAGGCGATCAGAATGTGCGCGTCGGCGCGATGCTCCAGTTGATGGCGGATCGGACGGATGGAGAGTTCACTTTTGAGCGACCGGAATACCGATTCAATCTGGGTCAATTGTACGTAGCGCGTCCACAGGACGCTGGGATCCCCGGCGGTAACGTTGGAGCGCAGCAAGTAGTGTCCGTCACGCCATTCCGCCTCTTGGAGTTTTTTCTTATCCACACGAAACTGAAAGGTCTCGCGCGTGATTTCCTGGTCTTCCTCGGGCATTTGCAGAAGCACGAAATGGAATGAGCGGCCCGCTTGCGATTTCGCGGCGCCCAAGCGCATCAACAACTGGTCACGTGAAGGAAGGCTGCGGCGCATAGCACGGAGCTTTTTAAGCAAGCGAGCCAGACGCTTACGGCGCATGGCGATCTCTTTGGCTCTTCTTCCTTCACTCTTGGCCAGCACATAGAGTTCGCCGTCCTGCTCAAACAGTTTCACGTCCACCGACTCGCGAACCTGCTGCCAGGGCAGATCGAGCCACTTCTTTTCATACTTCTGGATCTTGCCTTTCGCTGTTCCCACCAGATAGAAAATCTCGCGTGCTGGGTCTCGCATCTCTTGCAAAATCTCTTCCGTGGGAACGCCTCTGTCCATCACCCACATGCGTTTTGCTTTTCCGTAGGTCTTCTCGATCTTGTCCAGAAACCCGCGCAGGGTGGTGCGATCACTGGTGTTGCCGTCCATCACTTCATAGGCCAACGGAAAACCATCCGTGGTGATCACCAGCGCAATCACCAACTGCAAACAGTCCGTCCGCTTGTCCCGGCTGTGGCCGTACTTGGCTTTGGGGTTCTCTTCCATCGCGCCTTCAAAGTACGTGCTGGTCAGGTCGTAGAGCAGCACTTCGAACTCCGCCTTAAACAGATCAGCCCACTTCTGACGCAGCCATAGAAAGAGATCTTGCTTATGTTCCAGCACGCGGTCCAGGCAGCGATACAAGCGATCCTTTTCGGCCACGGCGAAATCGGTTCCGAGCAGCGCATCCATGGCGGTGGTCAGGTACCACTGGCGATGTACACGAAACTCGTTGCCCGGATCCAGCAATTGGCTCACCACCAGTAGCTGCAATACTTTTTCCCAAGGGACGTCTTCCCGCGATCTGGCAAGACGAAAGTCCCAGAACTCATCGAGGCCCAGTTGGCGCCACAACTCGCACGCCAACCAGCAACTGCCGAACAGGCGCGGGTGCCGCAGCTCGAGACCGCTCAGTTTCACTTGCAGAGTGTCGACCGCATCGGCGGGAATCGCGCGGTCGTCAGGAAACAAACTCAAGTTCTCATACTCTTGCTGCTGTTCGTCAAACACCGACAACGTCTTGCGCCATGCCGCCTGTTGTTGATCGTTGATCTCGCCGAGATAGAGAACGGTTCGCTGCACCGTTTTGTCCGAAGCGATTCGATGGTTTTCTACGATGCTGAAGTAGCGATGATCTTTGCCGTCTTTTTTACGATTGTTGCTGCGCAGAAACATGCTGACGGCAGATTGCCAGAAGTCCGGGGCCAAAGGGAAGGCACTAGGTCTCCACTCTGCCGTTTTTTCATAGCTCGGCGATGGAAACGCACGACTTAACTACGAAAATGAGGCCAAAAATACCAAAAATCGCTCGCAACTGCGAAAGTTCGGCTAACTATTTGTTCAAATAGCACAAAGTTTTTCCACGACCATGTTTTTCCTTTTCCTCGTGCCTCTCTAAACACAGCGTCTTAAGTTATTGCGCATAGACGGCGGAGGGTTTCGTTTCCGTTACGCCAGTTTTTAAACTGCGTCTCGACGACAGCGACGACCTCCTCCAGTACAGGAAAATATCGGTTGTGCAAGCATTGACGGCGCGTCAGCTTCCAGACCCGTTCAATCGGATTCAGTTCGGGGCTGTAGGGCGGCAAGTAATCCAGCACAAAGTCCTCAACGTGTGACGCTCTCCATTCTTTGTGAAGCCGCGCGTGATGGTATCTGGCATTGTCCGTGATGACCACCACGCGGCGCCCCGTTCGAATACTGGTGCGCCGTAGCCCTTTCAGAAAGGCAAAGAAGGTCACCGCGTTAAATTTACCCGTTTCCCTAGAAAACTGAAACTTTCCATCCCGCAACCGTACGGCACCGAAGTATCCCACACTGCGCCGTGTCGGATGATGCAGCAGCACGGGGTCCTTGGTTTCCGGGGGCACCCACATGCGACAACGCGAGCCGTGCTGCTGGAAGTGTACTTCGTCCGTAGCCCAGAGGTCGACCGCAGCATCTTCCATCAGCCCTTGGAGTTTTTTTTATGCACCTTCTGCCGTTCGGGATCGGCTTGCGCAATCGCGGGACGAGGCTTGCGTAGCCGAAAACCCAACCGCCGAAACAGACGCTGGCATTGCCGTACGCCCAAGTCGATCCCGTACTCCCGCTCGATCCAGGCCGCCAGCGTCTTGCCGTCCCATAGATTTCCGCTCAAGCCTAGCTCTCGCGGCATCCGCCGAAGAGCGGCGTTGATTCCTCGAAGATGCTTCTCGCTCAGGCGTCTCGGCCGCCCCGACCGTTCCCCCTCACGCAAGGCGGCTAGGCCTTTCTCCTCGAACCCGCGAATCCAATACTCGACGGTTCTCGGTGCGTCTCCTAACAGCGCCGCCACTTCCGGACACGTCATACCATGAGCCACCAGCAGCACGCCGTGAAGCCGATGGTCATAGCGTGATTCCTCGGTTCGTCGAATTTCATCTTGTAATCCCAGAATGATGGTTGCGGAGTCCGCAATCGTTAGTGGTTTCATTCCACTAGAAGAACATACATCGATCCAATGCGCAATTACTTATGACGTCGTGTTTAGGTCGGCCGTCGCGCTGCAATGACTTACGGGCTTCCGAGAAACAGGGAGTTTGACGGACGCTGCCTGAGTGAGTCTCTTCCCGGACTGAGTTACAGGCATTTATCTTGCACGCTCAACACTTTTGACTCATTCGCTGAGCCCATACTGCAAGCTGGTCGTCAAGGACCTTGATTTCGACAGCCAGGCGGGTCTGCATAGGATTCTTCAAAAACAAGTTGAACAGCAGATTTCGCTTGGCCTTCAATTCCTCCCGGTTTCTCTTCTCATTGTTCGCAGTCTCTGACACTAAGGTACCCTCCTGTGACCACTAAATTAATGCGTAGCTCTCCGGAATCTGTGAGCTTGTGAGCTAGCTCATTGAAGGCCGGTTTTCGGGGGACAGGCGCGAGAAAGCTTAGCGAATGTCATGAGTGAGCGCTGTTACCTTTTGTACAGACTTGCGAAGAACTTCTTGGTAGCTAGCGCATTAGACGCTGCGGAGGATCTCTGTAGACGCGAGGAGGTACCCGTATTTTCATGATCTCAGGACTTATTGGAGTTCAGCTTGAGGCTGTGCGGGTTTGCTCCTCGCCTCGTACGTCTTCATCGCTCCGCAAGGGTTTCTGATCTGCACTCGAACAAGTTGCCGCGCGCGTACGTTGCGAATGTCTTAGAATTGAGCTTCGCTGGAAGGCAATCCAGAAAACAATTCGTCAGACTGTCGATGCGCATACGCTGAAGCATCTCCCCCCTCCGTGTCAACATCCCTGAGACAAGTCTAGTACCCTTAATTAATGAGCAGAAGGGCGAGAAAGAAGCAGGCAGGGATGATCAGGAATTCTCTTGGTGTTGTTCTTTCTCCTGGAGGTTTGGCTGCCGCGGAACGGAGCGAAGGCTCGGTTTGTGAGCCTGAGCGTAGTGCAGCGGCAGCCAAAGTAGGCGCCGGCGCTGTGCCAGTTTTGCCGCCGGATTCCGAGGTTGTCGCCAACGCAAAACGTCGTGTCTTCACCGCTGCATACAAACTGCGCATTGTGAAGGAAGCCGAAGATGCTGCAGCCACCCCAGGTGGCGTGGGCGCGCTGCTTCGCCGGGAGGGTTTGTATTCCTCGCATCTGGTCAGTTGGCGGCGGGAACGCCAAGCCGGGAGCCTGGAAGCCTTGACCCCACGTAAACGCGGCCGCAAATCCCAGCGTGATCCGCTGGCGGAGGAAAATGAAAAGCTGCGCCGCCAGCTAGGCCAGCTGACGGAAAAACTCCGAAAAGCGGAGATCATCATTGACGTTCAAAAAAAAGTGGCGGCGCTGCTGGGCCGTCCGATCCCGGATCCGGAGGAGAAACTGTGATGACCGCGGCCACCGAGTTGGCCACGATCGTGGGCATCCGCGCGGCGTGCCAGGCGCTGGCTCTGCCGCGAGCTTCCTACTACCGCAAGCTTCATCCCGGTTCTTCGGCTTCGCCGATTTCCCGGCGGCCGCCGGCACGGGCTTTGCGTCTTGAGGAACGGCAAACGGTTCTCGCCTGCTTGCACGAAGAACGTTTTCAGGATCGCTCTCCAGCCGCTGTTTATGCGACGCTGCTCGATGAAGGAACGTATCACTGCTCGATCAGCACCATGTATCGCGTGCTCGACGAACACGACGAATCGCACGAACGCCGCAATCAGTTGCTTCATCCGCCTTACCAGAAGCCCGAACTGATGGCTACTGCTCCCAATCAACTGTGGAGCTGGGACATCAGCAAGCTGCTCGGCCCCGTCAAGTGGACCTATTTTTATCTCTACGTCATCCTCGACGTGTTCAGCCGCTACGTCACCGGCTGGATGGTCGCTTATCGCGAAAGCGCCGAGTTGGCCAAGCGATTGATCGAGGAGAGCTGCAAGAAACAAAACATCCAGCCCGGTCAACTCACCCTGCATGCCGATCGCGGTACCTCGATGAGGTCCAAGCCAGTAGCGCTTTTACTTGCCGATCTGGGGGTCACGAAAACGCATAGTCGGCCGCACGTCTCGGACGACAATCCCTTCTCCGAGAGCCAATTCCGAACCATGAAATATCGGCCGGAGTTCCCGGACCGCTTTGGGTGCATCCAGGACAGTCGTGCTTTCTGTCAGAGTTTTTTTCAGTGGTATAACCAAGAGCACCGTCACTCCGGCGTAGGTTTGTTGACGCCAGCGGCGGTTCACTATGGGCAAGCGGAAAACATTCTGCAGCAACGCCAGGATGTGCTCAACGTTGCATACCAACGTCACCCGGAGCGCTTCGTACGAAACCCTCCCAAACCACCGGCCCTTCCTAGCGAAGTCTGGATTAACAGGCCGGTTTCCACTCTGGAACCGCTAACTGGAGGAACGTAGATGAGACCGACGCGATCCGCTTCGAAAAAACGAAATGTGCTTGAGGAGAGACAAAAAGCGGGGATGCTGTGGGTCGCCCCAGTTGGCGATCGTCGTTCCTACGCGATCCTGGCGCGAAATTTCTTGGTGGAAAAACTCAACAAACAAAAAACTCACTAAATTTCGCGAGTACCTGTCTCAAAGCCCTGTCCATATCCGGCGCGTTTTTTGCGAACACATAGCGAGCTTCAAAGGCACCCTATCAGGACCGCTTCGAGCAGCGTGGAAAGTATGCAAAACCCCTTGGATTTGATGACATAAATTTAAAGCCCAGCCGCCGTTTTCTTGGATTTTGCAACGCCAATTTTCTTTCGCTTCATCGAGTAAAGTGCCGAATCAGCCTCACTCAAGAGTTGTTCAATCGTTTCGCCATCTTGTGGATAGACAGCACTACCGACGCTCACAGAGATTTTTGGTCCTTTATCCTCATTGTCAACGCTTTTGCAGATTCTTCGAGCCACCAATTTGGCAGCCTCTACGTTAGTTTCCGGTAGAACAAGAGCGAACTCGTCGCCCCCGAACCGCGACGGAGTATCGATGTCCCGGCAGCAGGAGCACAAAAGGTCGGCAAACCGACAAAGCGCTTGGCTTCCTACAATATGTCCGTGGCTGTCGTTGATTCCCTTCAACCCGTCCAAATCAAAGAACAGGATAGCGAACTCACGGTTGGTGCGCTTGCTACGCCTGATTTCAGAATCGAGCACATCCACGAGGTGGCGATAGTTGGGGAGACCAGTTAGGGGATCACTGGCTGCTTGTCGACGGAGATGCTCCTCCAGTTGTCGCTGCCTGGTGACATCTTCAGCGATGATTTCGTAGCCTTCCAACTCTGCCTGTTCACTGAGCACTTCTCGTCCGCTAAGCCGGACCTTCATTATCACATTGTCTTTCCGTTTCCACACAGTTTCGATGGGATCGACGAGACCAGCCGCGCCCGCTTGACCCAACAATTGTGCCCGTCGGGCCGGGTTTTGAATGATGTCGCACATAAGGCCCAGGGCCAGGAGTTCCTCTCTCAACTCATAGCCGAGCATCCTCAACACCGCTTCGTTCACTTCCAGAAATTCGCCTTCGACACTACAGCGGCAAATACCATAGCTTAGATTTCCTGCCAGCGCGCGGTAACGCGCTTGCGAATGCCGCAATTCCTTTTCGGCACGATCGCGTTGATCGCGCAACGCTTTCTCGGCGAGAGATCGATGAACGGCTACAGGCAAATGGCCAATGCTATTCACTTCAACACAATCGGCGGCCCCTTTCAGGATGAATTCCGCGGCGGTTTCGCGCTTCATGCCGTTGACCAGGAGGATGAGCGGGATGTCCTTCTTCATCTGGCCCAAAAGGTCCAGCACCTGCGTCTCTTGCCAGGTTAGGCTGGGATATTCGGCCACAATAAGGTCAAATTGCTGCGAACGAAGTTGCTGGGCGAATTGCGAGGGAGTCGCAGCTACATCTAAGCTGACCGTGAATCGCATCCTATTGAGCTCATCCACGCAGCGCTCAACATCAGTTGCGGAAGTATGAACAAAGAGGATTCGCACGAGACTCTGTCTGCGCTCAGGTGCGCCCCGGGCAGAAGCTCGGGACATTTGAGCGGGGATGGTTCCAGACTTGGCAGACATAGCTAGCGTTGGCAGACCACCGGTGGCGGTTCCAACTGCCCGGCGGAGTCGGATTTAGTTCACAGGAAGACTACCTGAGAGAGTTTGTCCACGTCTGTCCTCTATTGGACAAGTGGTACTAGCAAGGTACTAGTATTACTACGTTAAGTACTTAGGGACCGCGTGGGCGCTTTGCTTTCGCTCCGCAGTAAACACAGAAACCTGTCCAGGTAAAAAGTAGGTATTGAATTTCACGACGCGTCCGTGGCAGGGTCCAGCCAGAAGTTTTTTTTACTGCGGAGCATTTCCAGGGTTAGAAATGCGTGAGCCAACATAACCAGCGTGGTGTGGTGGTGCCAGCCGATCCAACTCCGCCCTTCGTAATGATCCAGTCCCAGTTCCTCCTTAAGTTGCTGGTAATCTTGCTCGATCTTCCAGCGACACTTCGCGAGCCGTACTAATCGTCGCAGTGTATAGGTGGCGGGCAGATCGCAAAGGAAGTACTTGGTCGGTTCCTTTTCCGACTCCGGCCATTCACTCAGTAACCACACTTCCTTGTGCGGTGGTTGCCCACGGACGAAGCCATGAGAGGGCTGCACTCGTAAGGCCACGAATCGCGATTCCAACCATCCCTTTGTGCCTTGCCGCCAGCGGATTCTCTTCCAATCTCTCGCTTGGACCGCCGCGTCCTGCGCAGAGGTCGGCCGTTGTTTCCCATAGGCGTAGCGCGTCGCGGGAGCGCCTCGCCCCTGGTAGCGTGGAACTTTTGCTTGTGGTGGTTTGCTCCATACTCCCGTCGTTGAGGAAATACCTAGAACATAAGAGAGTTGACGAGCTTCCAGTTCGTCGCGAAACTCCGTGGTATCTCCGTAACCAGCATCCGCCACGACAATGCGGTTCGGTAAGCCCCAAGCGCGCACCTGATCGATCATGTCCAGGCTGAGTTGCCACTTCGTTTTGAAAACAACTTCTTCCGGAATGCCCGCTTCCTCACGACGCTTACCGTCCTTCGTCCAGCTTTCCGGCAGATACAGACGCCAGCCGAGCACCGTGCTGCCTTGTTCTCCAACATGGTGCAGGCTGACGGCCACCTGGCAATTTCCAACCTTGCCGAGCGTTCCCGAATATTGTCTTTCCACTCCCACCGAATGCTTGCCTTGTTTGGGGAAGCCCGTATCGTCGATAACCCAAACCGGGTCCGGCTCCAATTCCGCAGCCATGCGCTTGCCCAGACGTTCCCACAAAGGCATCCAATCCCACGGGCTTTGTCCCACGAACTGCTGTAGAGCTTGTACATTTCCTTCGTCCGTGCGATCGGCAAGCGGCTCGATGGACTTGCGTTCCCCATTCAGCAAAAGCCCACGAATGTAAACCGCACCCCAATGCCTTCGCTCGCTCCTGCCCATGGGCTCTAGCAAATCCCTCAGGAATTGTTCCAAGCGCCTTCGGCATTTCTCGACTTGAGCATCCGTCATGCTCGCGACGGTAGCACTAGCAAAACCAAACGTCAAGAACTTAACGTAGTAATACTAGTGTTATGTCCCGAAAATAGGTTCGATAAGTTCTGCGCCCTAAGTTGTGCAACATCAGTGCAATCGCATCTGCTGGACCTGTTCGTTATTTACGGGGCAGCACACTAGCTTCTGCTGAGCCGCAAAAAAGAGTGCAGGGGGTTGTTGGCACGTTGCCGAGCCCCAATGTGATAACCTCACCCGTCGCTCTTGCGATATGCCCCGAGTTTATGGGTGTCGTTTCATTATCGTAGGGCAGGTTGACTGCCTATACAACGATCGCCCGTGTAGGATGGATACCTATTCGTGGAGGACGACGGTCAAGAGAGAGGTATTGATCTGAAGACCGCCGTTGTACTTGATGAAGCCAAGCTTCCTGAATTTGTTCATGAAAAAATTCACCCGCGACCGAGTGGTCCCAATCATTTCTGCGAGCGTTTCTTGCGACATTTTGGGGAGTACGCCCTGAGGCAGGTCCTCCTTACCGTAGCGCGCAAGCAATAGAAGAGTGCGGGCGAGCCGCTTCTCGCTCGAGTTGAATAGCTGGTCGATCAAATCCTGCTCGAGTCGAATGTTCCTTGCCAGCATGAAAGTGAGGAACAGGTCGGAGAAATCATGCTGCTCGTGGAGCACCTTAAACATTTCACTTTTCTCGATTTCGAGCACAGCGGAAGGTGTAATCGCGGTAGCTGTCCCGACGCGAACAGTCTGACCTGCCAGACAGCCTTCGCCAAAGAAGTCGCCCGGTTCCAGGATGGCTACGACCGCCTCCCTGCCAACTTCATTAACGACGGTTAGCTTTATACCGCCTTTTTGCAAGTACATTATGCTCTGCGCGGAATCACCTTGAGAGTAGACGACCCCAGCTCTCCTAATGTTACTTCGCCTTTGGTCGGGGTCTCTTCAGCGAGCCCCTGCCGCAGCCGCCAAGGCCGGCTTTCCCAAATTCACCTTGATCTGTTTCGGTTTTGCTTCCTCGCGCTTCGGTATGCTCAGCGTCAGCACCCATTCTGATAGTCGGCTTTGACCCTAACGAGACAACTGGTGGAATGTTCCGAGTGCGTCGCTCAGCCGCTCCAGTCCACCGCGCACCGTCTCTGTAGCCCCGCAAAACCCAAGTCGGAAGTGTTGCGGTTGCTCGAAAAATTCTCCTGGCACGACGCTGGTCTCGAACTGCTCTCGCAGCATCCTCACAAATTTTGAGGTGTGCCCCTGCCCGAGCCGCGGGAACACCGTCGTGCCGCAGCGACTTGGTCCGCAATCAAGCTCCGGATGTATAGCCAAGAATTGGTTAACCAACATGCGATTCGTCTCCAGAAGCCGACGGGCGCGATCGCGAACACGATCCAGATTGTCGAGGGCAACCACGCCCAGCAGCTCTGCGGGATGCACTGGACTTCCGTAGCTGAAATCAACAACTTGCCACATGCGCTGCACCAATTCCGGTTGCGCCAGAATCCATCCACAGCGAATGCCGCTCAGCCCATACGCTTTGGTCAAGCTACTGGTGACAACAAAATTCGCTCCCAGATGGAACGCCGACCGCCAGGATTGATCAAACAAGGTCTCCAGATACACTTCATCCACAAGGACACGTGCTCCAACCGTGGCCGCTATAGCACCTGCACGTTGCAGAGTACTTTCATCGGTAAGCGCGCTGCTTGGGTTGTGCAGGTTACAAAGAACAACAAGACGCGTATGGGGCGTGAGTTTGTGCTCGAGGTCTTCCAGTCTTAGTTTGAATCCCTTTTCCGCTAGACGTTCGAAGCGATGTACCTTCGCCCCAATGTGATCCAGCACGGTCAGCAGCGGGTCGTATGTAGGCCGCTCGATAAGTACCTCATCACCTCGATGGACGAGCGCCGTCAGCGCTACGAAGTTTGCCATCGATGCACCCAAGGTGTAGACCACGCATTCTTCGGGCACACCCGCCTTTGCCGCCAGCCGCTCCATCAGCGGTTGATAGCCGTACGGCCCAGTCCCGCCAATCTCGAAATTCTCGATCTGCACCGGCAACTCAGCCAGCGGATAGTCCAGAACGCCACTGGCCGCCAAGTTGAAGCGCGCGTTTGAGTGCAGCTTGGCCCAAGCCAGATACCGCGAGACTGCGCCCGACCGCATACCATTCATGCGTTGCCCTCCTGATTGAAGACGAAACCAATTACGAATTATCAGATCGCAACCGCGCTCGCCGGCTCCAGAACCAGTACACGGGAATGCCCCCAACTAACAGAACGAAACCGACGAGACTATTCTGAGGATAGCGGTAGACCGTATTGCCTACCACCCACCAACATATCGCAACGAACATCACCGTGCTCACCGGGTGCCCCGGTATGCGATAACCGTGATTGGCACTCATTTCCCCCTGCGCGGTCCGGCGGCGGAACACGAAGATGGTGGTTGCTGTCAGACCGAAAAATAGGAAATCCATGGAAACGACATAGTTCAAAATCTGCTCGTAGCGGCCCGAAAGCGCGATTACCATGGTCCACACACTCTGGAGCACAATGGCCACCACCGGTACGCGCGTCCGCGGATCGAGCCACGCTATCGCGCGGAAAAACAAACCGTCCTCGGCCATTGCAAAGTACACGCGTGGTGCCGTCAAGATGGACTGGCTCAGAAACCCCAGAGTCGAGATCGCGATTGCCGCGGCAATGAACATTGCACCGCGTTGACTGAATGCCATCCGCATCACTGCGGTCGCGGGGGTGGGTGTTGCAGCCAGTGCCTGCGGCCCGAGCGATCGGAGGCACACCCAATTTACACCGAGGTACAGCACAACTACCCCGAGCACTCCAAGCAGAAGTCCTCGCGGAAGATTTTTCCTTGGCTCCTTCACTTCCGCCGCAAGGAAATTTGCCGTCTGCCATCCTCCATAAGCGAACAGCACTGGCACCATCGCTGCGCCAACCGATGACAGCGACCACTCCCGCTCCGTTGCCGTCGTTATCGTCACATGCCTGCCGGTGAAAGCCAGTCCCGCGATCACCATCGCAAAGATGGCTACAATTTTTAGCACCATCAGAACACTCTGCGTGCGTCCGCCGGTTTTAACGCCGAAACAATTGATGAGCGTCAGGATCACAAGCGCGGTTGTTGCGACGATCCAGTCAGGCGCCTGCACTCCCGTGAACTCGACAAAGTACCGCGCGAAGGTGATGGACACCGCCGCCATGCCACCAGTCTGGATAACGAGCAGCAATACCCAGCCATAGAGAAATGCGACCGCTGGGTGATAAGCCTCACGCAGGTAAGCGTACTGACCGCCCACTTCGGGCAGCGTGGCTGCCAATTCCGCCCAGATAAAGGCACCGCCAACGGCAACAACTCCACCCAAAATCCATGCTGACAGGATCAACGCTGGTGTGTGCACCCGTTCTGCGACCACGTAGGGATTTATGAATATCCCCGAACCCACGATCCCGCCCATGACTAGCATGGTGACGTCGAACAACCCAAGTTGACGAGCTAGGCTAGGCTTCGGAGTGGATACGTGATCGGTGCTCGGAAAGTCAATCACGGTGTCGGCTTAGCACTAGTCTAGTGTGCTGTCCCGTAAATACGTTCGCATAGTCGTTCGACTTTGGCGAATATCGAATCCGCTGTGGCGGTCCAGACGAAAGGCTGCGCATTGCGGTTGGAATTCTTGACGTAGTGATCGATTTTCTCGACCAAGTCTTTTACGCTGCTGAATGTTCCCCGACGAATGGCTTGTTGCGTGATGCGATTGAACCAGATCTCCACCTGATTAAGCCAGGAGGCATAGGTCGGAGTGAAGTGTACGTGGAACCGTGGCCGTGTCGCGAACCAGCGTTTCACTCGCAGATGCTTGTGCGTGGCGTAGTTATCCACGATGATGTGCACCTCCAAGTTCTTCGGGACGTTCTTCTCGATCTCCCGGAGAAAACTCACATACTCCTGATGCCGGTGACGCGGTCGACACTTCATAAGCACCTTGCCGTTCGCCGTGTCCAGTGCGGCAAACAGCGTAGTAGTTCCGTGGCGCCGATAATCGTGGGTTAATCCTTCGACATAACCCAATCCCAGCGGCAGCATCGGCTGAGTGCGTTCCAGTGCCTGAATTCCGCTCTTCTCATCCACGCACAAAACCGCTGCATTTTCTGGGGGATTTAAATACAGCCCTACAATATCCCGTACTTTTTCTACAAAAAATGGATCGCTCGAAAGCTTGAAGTGTTTTTGCCGATGCGGCTGCAAGCCAAACGCTTGCCAGATGCGATGCACCGTCGATTTCGATACGCCGCTTTCCTCAGCAATCTGACGGATACTCCAGTGCGTTCCGGTTTTGGGTTTCGTCTCCAGCGTCTTGCGAACTAATTGGGCAACTCGCTCGTCGCTAATCGGGCGGGGGCGACCTGGGCGTAACTCGTCGTAGAGTCCCGCCACCCCCTGCTGCCAAGAACCGTCGTCGCCACAGGCCTACTGTGATCCTGCTCGTCTCCAGTTGTGCGGCAATCTCTCGGTCGTTCTTCCCAGAGGCGCTCAACAGGATAATCTTGGCTCGACGCGCTAAGCCAGCGGGAAGAGAACGTGACTTCGCCAAGCTGTCCAACTGTTCACGCAGTTCCGAATCCAGCACCACCGTCGATTTTGGTCGTCCCATCGCCATAGGCACCTCCATTGTGCACGGGAGATGCCTATATTCCCAGCAATACTAAGGCTAGTTATTTATGGGACAGGACACTAGAGCCGCGTTTTCATCAGGGACATGTTGGAGGTTGATTGAAACGCCCTCCACGCGGCAAAGCATCGACAAGATCCGGAAACGCCGCATTATCCAGTAGATCTTTCGAAGATTACTACTGTCGAGTCACTTCATCTTAAGGATGCGGCATACGCTAGTCAGCAAATGAAGGGTACAAAATGGACGTGCATTTCAGCGAGTGTGACTTTCGTCTCGAGATCCCAAAAGATGTGGCCTTGTGTCTATTTCGGGTCGCCCAGGAAGCGCTGGGCAATGTCCTCAAACGTAGCCAGGCTAAGAGCACGCACGTGGAACTCCGTGCCAACGCGAGTGGGGTACGTCTTCGCATCAAAGATAACGGACAGGGGTTTTGACAGGGAACGTACCAAATCGGGCTCTGGAATTGGCTTGATTGGGATGCATGAAAGGATTCGGCTTGTTGCGGGAAGACTCTTGGTTAGGTCGGAAGCTATGCGCGGAACAGAGATTCTTGCTGAGGTGCCGCTGAGTGCGTCGACAAATGAGGCGACGAGGAACGATGTGACGGCCGATCCAACCTAGCTCCAAGGCTTGGCCTGACTCCGGCTTACGTAATGTCGAGCTCCGTAGACAAGTGCTCGTTCATAAAACCTCAGGCGAGTTGCAAAATAATTGATATTTCAGGTCGCGTCAGGAGGCTTTTCGCAGTTCGGAATTCGTGTTTTTTGAACCGGCTACGACACCTGAATCGGGATTGAGCTGCGGGCCGGCTACAAAATAGGCCCTACTGTTTTCCTCGAAGGAGAGATGCCCGGCCGCTGTGTCAGCCTAATTATTCGTACATATTCTTAAGCGAGCGCGTTATTCACAATCTCCTGTGCCTCGCTCACAATCGCTTTCAGATGCGCCTCGCCCTTAAAGCTCTCCGCATAAATCTTGTAAATATTTTCCGTGCCCGAAGGTCGCGCCGCGAACCATCCGCTTTTCGTCACGACTTTTAATCCCCCGATCGGCGCCCCATTGCCCGGCGCCGTCGTCAATTTATCCAGAATAGGTTCCCCGGCCAGATCGGACTCTTTCACATCAGTGGAAGACAGCTTCAATAGTTTTGCTTTCTGCTCCGGCGTCGCCGCGGCATCGATACGCGTGTAATGCGGCATGCCGAATTCCGAAACAAATCCCCGAAAATGCTCTCCCGGATCCTTGCCCGTAACCGCGGTCATTTCCGCCGCCAGCAAATCCATAATCGGCCCGTCTTTGTCCGTGGTCCACACGGTTCCATCCATGCGCAAAAAGCTGGCCCCGGCGCTTTCTTCTCCGCCAAAACAAAACGAACCATCGTACAAACCAGGCACGAACCACTTGAAGCCGACAGGAACTTCAGAAAGTCTGCGCCCCAGTTTCTTGACCACGCGATCGATCAAGCTGCTGCTGACCAGCGTTTTGCCCACAATCACCTTCGCCGACCATTGCGGCCTGTGCGTCAGCAAATACCAGATCGCCACGGCCAGAAAATGGTTTGGGTTCATCAAACCCGCAGAAGGCGTCACGATTCCATGCCGGTCGGCATCGGGATCGTTCGCGAATGCCAAACGATAATCGTCCTTCATGCCCACCAAACGCTCCATGGCATAAGGACTCGAACAGTCCATTCGAATTTCGCCATCATGATCCACAGTCATAAACGAAAACGTCGGATCAATTACAGGATTGACCACAGTCACGTTCAACCCATACACGGAGTTGATCGGCTCCCAGTAAGGTTTCGAGGCTCCGCCAAGCGGATCGACGCCAAGCTTCAGTTGCGCTCCCCGGATCGCTTCGGTGTTCACCACGTTCCGCAGATCATTCACATACGGAAGCACGAAATCTTTTTCGTGCGTCGTGCTGGCCTTCGTCGCCGAAGCAAATGGTACGCGCTTCACCTCGGCATTTCCGCCGCGCAGCAGATCGTTCGCGCGATTCTGAATCCACGAAGTCACATCGGTATCGGCCGGACCTCCATTCGGCGGGTTGTACTTGAAACCGCCATCCCGAGGAGGATTGTGAGACGGCGTGATCACGATGCCGTCGGCAAAATGATCTCTGCGGCCGCGATTGTAGACCAGGATGATTCGCGAAATTACTGGCGTGGGCGTGACACCGTCACCGCTCTGGATCACCGTTTCCACATTATTTGCAGCCAGCACTTCGAGCGCCGTGCGTTGCGCGGGTCCGGAAATCGCATGCGTGTCTTTGCCCATGTACAGCGGACCATGAATGCCCTTGAATTGCCGGTATTCGCAAATGGCCTGGGTGATGGCCAGAATATGCGCTTCCGTAAATGTGCCTTTGAACGGCGTCCCGCGATGTCCGCTGGTCCCGAAGCTGACTAACTGGTTGGGATCGCTTGTGACCGGTTTGCGCTCGAAATAATCGCGCTCCAATTTCCGCACGTCGATGAGCATATCTTTCGTGGCCGGCTTGCCCGCCAGCGGTGATATGCCCTTTTCTTCATTCCCCATAAATCACTCCGCTACAGCACCGGACAAGGCGCCGCTTTCCAAATCTCGGAATTGTATTGCGCAATGGTTCGGTCGCTGGAAAAGAAGCCCGAACTCGCCATGTTCAATATAGCCTTGCGCGCCCATGCATCGCGAACGGCAATCAGCTTACACAACCGTCCGTCGGTCTCGAGATAGGATTTCAGGTCCGCCAGATGCATGTAGAAATCCCCGTGAGTTAGAAGCGTATCGCGCAGAGGTGCAAAAATGCCAGGCTCGTTGCGGCTGAAATAGTCGGAGAAGATCAAATCCAATGCGGCGCGCGTTTCCGGCTCATGGTTGTAGTGCCAATGGGGATCGTACCAGCCTCGGCTGTCCACAACCTGTTGGGCACTCAGGCCGAACAGAAAAAAATTCTCTTCGCCCGCCGCTTCCGCCATTTCAATCGTTGCGCCATCGCGTGTGCCGATCGTCAGCGCGCCATTCATCATATATTTCATGTTGCTTGTCCCGCTGGCTTCATAGCCTGCGGTGGAAATCTGGTTGGAAACGTCGCTCGCCGGGATAAGTTTCTCGGCCAACGTCACCCGATAATCGGGTAGAAACAAAACCTGCAAGCGGCCTTTCACCGCGGGATCGTCGTCGATCACCGCTGCCAGGTTGTTGATAAATTTAATGATCAACTTCGCGAGTTGGTAGGCTGGCGCGGCTTTGCCCGCAAAGAAGAATGTGCGCCGCGGCATTTCCAGGCTGGGATTTTCACGCAATCGGTTATAGAGCACCACAATTCGCAGAGCATTCAACAACTGCCGCTTGTACTCGTGGATGCGCTTCACCTGCGAATCAAAAACCGTTTGCGGATCGACCGCCATCCCCGAAGTAGCCTTCAACCAATTCGCAAACTGTGTTTTGCATTCCTTTTGTGCCTTCAGAAAGGCGCTGCGGAAGCCAGCATCATCTGCCAGCGGCTTCAAACGCGAGAGCTCGCTTAGATTGGAAATCCATCCTTCCCCGATCGCCTCCGTAATCGCATTCGCCAGCGGCGTGTTGCAAAGGCGCAGCCACCGCCGCGGCGTCACGCCATTCGTCTTGTTGTTGAAGCGCTCCGGGAAAATCATCGCCAAATCCTTTACCGTCGTCTGGCGAAGTAACTCCGAGTGAATTTTCGCCACGCCGTTGGTGCTGTGCGAACCGACAATCGCCAGGTTTGCCATGCGCACCTTGCGGACCGCGCCTTCTTCAATCAGGCTCACCCGTTGTACAAGACCCTCATCGCCGGGAAATTTCTCCCGAACATCATCCAGGAATCGGCGGTTGATTTCGTAGATGATTTCGAGAAGCCGCGGCACAACCGTCGAAAACCAGGCCACCGGCCACTTTTCCAGCGCTTCCGGTAGCAGCGTATGATTCGTATACGCGAGCGTTCTCTGGGTAATGTTCCACGCCTGATCCCAGCCCAGGTACGCTTCATCTAGCAGGATGCGCATCAACTCCGCGACTGCCATTGTCGGATGTGTGTCGTTCAGCTGAATCGCCGTTTTTTCCGGGAATGCGTTCCAATCCGCATTCTTGTGGCGAAAACGCCGAACGATGTCCGCCAGCGAACACGCCACCAGAAAATATTCCTGCACGAAACGCAGCGCCTGGCCCATGCCCGTCGAATCGTCGGGGTACAACACGCGTGTAATGGATTCGGCCGCCAGCGTCTCCGCCAGGGCGCCAACGAAATCGCCACTGCTGAATTGCTGAAAATCAAAATAATCGGGAGCGGAAGCGGCCCACAGCCGGAGAGTATTGATATTTTTTCCACCGTAGCCGACCACCGGCCGGTCAAACGGGATTCCATAAAGGGCGGAATCCCTTCCCGCGATCGCGCGCAAAGCCCCGTCGCGCAGAATGAAGGAGCAGTTCAGTGGAATCGTTACCCGCACATACGGACGCGCCACTTCCCACGGGTCCGGATAACGCAACCAATTGTCCGGCATCTCATGCTGCCAGCCGTTCTGAATGGTCTGCTTGAACATTCCGTACTCATAACGAAGTCCGTAGCCCATCGCGGGAATCTGCATGGTCGCCAGGGAATCGAGAAAGCAGGCGGCCAGGCGGCCCAGACCGCCATTTCCCAAACCCGCATCCGGCTCTTTCTCCACCAGCGCCAACCAGTCCACATTCTTCTGATCGACCACATTCTCCAGCAGTGGATCGAGCAAAAGATTTGTCACGTTGTTTGCAAGCGAGCGCCCAATTAGGAATTCCATCGACAAGTAGTAAACGCGCTTCGGATTCACGTCGTGGTACGTTTTGCGCGAGCGCACCCAGCGCTGCGTCAAAATATCCCGAACTGAACGGGCGAACGCTTCATAGTGCGCGCGCGCGTTGGTGGCATCAGGGTCCTGGCCGTTGTCGAACAATAAGTGGCGCTCATAAAGCTTGTACAGCGAGTTGGCAAACTGGCTCGTGTCTATTCCGTACTGCGAAGCCAGTCTGGCCAAGCCTTCGGCGCCAATTCGTTTCGAAACAGCAGGTAGGCTCTCGGCACTCATACGCGTTCTCCTCATTCCCAGCGGGCAATTCCATCGTGGCCGGCAAAGATTGGATGCTCCAATCTCTTCCGACAGCGCAAAAATCTGCATCCGGATTTCTTCGTCTGCCATCTGGATGTTTTCATGCTGACGTTGCAGGCAGGTGACAGCCTCGTCTCACAGGAGTCTCAAGCCTCGGCGTGACTCAGAATTTCGTCCAACTCCTTTAATTGCGCATCATTTTCCGGCATCCACACGCTTCCCAAACGGTGCAGCGCTCCCTGAATCTCCTCAAACGGCTTGTCCTGCAGCGCGCTGCGAAACGCCTTCCACTCTTCCTTCACCTGCAAAATTTCGTCGCCACTCGCTTCCGCCAAAAAGCCCTTCACGGCCTCGGCCGCTGTGCCATACTCCTCGCCGAAATCCTGGTGCAGATACGCTGGGAAAAATTCCCTTAGGACTGGATAATCGGCTGGCTCGAACGATTTTTTCTTTTCCGCGTGTTCGTCCTTCATTCGCGCGCCTCCGGATAGGTGGTCAAAACATAAAAACTGTCTGGCCCATCCGCGCGCAACACGATCACCGCGCTCGTACAATTCACGGTTTGCTCTTCGCCCCGCCGCAAACTCCGTCCAATCACCTGCCCCGCATCGTAATGCAGCGCCAGGTTCGCGCGCGGATAACCGCGTCTCATCCACTTCGCGATGCGGTCCCGGTTGGCTGGTAGCGCTTCCGCTACCGTCACTTCCGCCGTTTCGCGATCCGTCCACGTCGAAGCTGCCGAAATGTTGCGTTCCCTGTGCAGCCGTTCCAGCAATTCCTCATAGGTTCTTCCCACATGTTTTTTGAGCGTATGCCCGCCGCGTTCTTCGTCGCGCGCCAGGTCGTAGCGCTCGGCCACAGCCGCCGGCGCTTCTCTCGACGGTGTTGCCCCGCTGTTCGCCGCGGGAGCGGGGGCAGTTCCTTGTCCGCATCCCGAAAGTTGCAGCAACGCCGCCGCGCACACCGTCAGCGCCAGCCAATGACGCAATCCTTCAGATCGTAGACATCCTTTCAAGTTTCCCTATGCCAAACGCTTAAATATGCCAAACGCTTAAATTCGTGCAATCTCAGCCGCCGCGCAGCCGAGTATACGCAATCTATTTGCCTCGCGCACCCGTCGTTCCGGTTGTGACCCCGCCAAATCGGATGCTATTCTGAAATTCATGCAGGACGCGGAGAAAATCGCAGGCGTCGCTTCTATCGCCTCGGGCCTGGAACACTCTGGCCGCCAGTTTGAAGCGCTTCTCGAAGTCAGCGAAGCCATCGCGCAGCAGCGCGACCTTAAAGCCCTGTTTCACGAACTTTCCGAACGCCTTCACGCCGTCCTGCAATTCGATTTTCTCGCGCTCGTTCTACACAATCCCGCCACGAACGCTATGCGTCTGCACATCCTTGAAACTCACGACCGGTCCCGCGAAACGGAATCCTCCGGCGAAACTCCTGTCGACGACATTCCCTCCGGCTGGGTCTGGAAAAATCAGCTTCCCTTCGTCACCCTGGACACTTCCAAGGAAACGCGCTACCCAGAGTTCATGCAGCGTCTGCAAGCCGAAGGTGTCCATTCCTTCGCCAGTGTTCCGCTCACCACCGCGCAGCATCGCCTCGGCGCCATCGGTTTCGGACGCTATGTTCCGCGTGGCATGGGTGACGCCGAAGTCGAATTCATGAAGCGCGTTGCCGCGCAAGTCGCGGTCGCGGTTGACAACGCTCTCAACTTTGAAGCCGCTCAGGCTTACCAGAAGCAGCTCGCCCTCCAACGTGATCGCCTGCAGGTCCTGCTCGAAATCAACAATCTCCTCGTCAGCACTCGCGATGTTAAAGCTCTTTTTCGCGGTATCGTTTCTTCTCTCAGGTCCGTTATCCCGCACGATTACACCAGCCTCGCGCTACTCGACCAGACTTCCGGCCTTCTCAAAATCCACGCGCTCGACGTGCCCGTCCAGATCACCGAAACAAAACAGGAGTTCACTACCTCGCTCGAAGGTTCCCCGGCCGGCCAGGCCATCGCTCGCGGCCAAGTGCTCATCGCGCGCGGCGCAGAAATCGATCGCTTCCATCCGGACGTTGTGCGCTATCTCCGCGAACAAGGCGTTCAGGTTATCTGTTGCGTCCCGCTGACCACCCACGGCCGTACCTTCGGCACCATCAATTTCGCCAGCCGTAATCTGCAGAATTTTTCCACGCCCGATGTCGAATTGCTTTGCCAGGTCGCCTCGCAAGTTGCCATCGCCATCGAAAATGCCTTTGCCTTCAAGGAAATCGACGCGCTCAAAGACAAGCTCGCCGTCGAAAAACTTTATCTCGAGGAAGAAATCCGCACTGAATTCAGCTTCGACGAAATCATCGGCGAAAGCGCTGCCCTTCGCCGAGCCCTCGCCCAGGTGGAACTCGCCGCTCCCGCCAGCACCACCGTATTGATCCTCGGCGAAACCGGCACCGGCAAGGAAATCATCGCGCGCGCGATTCACAACCTCAGTCCCCGTCGCGAACGCACCTTCGTCAAGGTCAACTGCGCCGCCATCCCCGCGGGCTTGCTTGAATCCGAACTGTTCGGCCACGAGCGCGGTGCCTTCACCGGCGCTCTTGCGCAAAAAATTGGCCGCTTTGAATTTGCCGACCGCGGTACTCTCTTTCTCGACGAAGTAGGCGACCTCCCCCTGGAGCTTCAGCCAAAATTGCTGCGTGTGCTTCAGGAACAGGAATTCGAACGACTCGGCGGCAACCGTACCATCCGCGTCGATGTCCGCGTTGTCGCCGCCACCAACTCCGATCTCACCCAGCTTGTCGCCGAAAAAAAATTCCGCAGCGATCTTTTCTATCGCCTCAATGTTTTTCCCATCCAGATTCCGCCGCTTCGCGAGCGTCCCGAAGACGTTCCCCTGCTCGTTCGCTATTTCGTCCAGAAGTTCAGCCGCCGCCTGAACAAGACCGTCGAATACATTCCCGCTCCCGTCATGGAAGCCATGGTCAACTATTCCTGGCCGGGTAACGTCCGCGAACTGGAAAACCTGATCGAACGCGCCGTCCTGCTCTCCCCAGGAAAAGAGCTTCGCGTTCCCCTGGCAGAATTTAAGGAAAATTCCGCGCCGTCCAGTTTCGCTGCTGGTCCCAGCGATCTTCCCCGTCCCATCGAGGCGGTCAATTCGTCACCATCGTCGCCAGGCACCCTGGACGACGCCCAGCGCCAGCACATCGTCCAGGTTCTCAAACAGACTCAATGGCGCATCTCCGGCCCCCGCGGAGCTGCCGCCATTCTCGGCATCAAGCGCACCACCCTCCAGGCCCGCATGCGCAAACTCGGCATCAAACGCCCCATCTAATCTGGATTTCTCGAGGCCTTTGTGGGGACCGCCCTTCCGAGGCGGGCCGTTTGTTTGTCACGCCCTTCAGCCTGAGCAAAGAACTTGTGCAACTGTCGGCTCGAAAAGGTGATCCTGAGGAGAGTTTCTTGCGACGAAGGATCTAAACCCCAAATTTATCTCAGGCTGTAGAACAACGACGCAAAAACACCAAGCCCATCGAAACGCAATTCGCCGGAGCCATGGACCGACCTGATTAAGATCTAGACAGCAGAAGGAATGAATCGCCACGCGAACTAAAACAACGCAGAAAACCGTGGAACTCCTTAGCAGAACCACCCTTACCTTAAATCCGCCCTAAACCAAAATCCCCATTTCCCGAAGCATCTCGCGATCCGCCGCAGACAATCTGTCTTCCAGCCCGCCATCCTTGGCATATCGCGTATTGCTGATCCGCAGGCAGGCCATGTCCTGGCCATCGCCCCAGTCCTCCCTCGCGATTTTCGCTGGGTTTACGGCGTCCGCTTGCTTCTGGTTCTGGTCTTCTTTCATTACACGTCCCTCATCCTCGACCTCAAACCACTGACATCGTTCAGGCTTGCCAAACGAGTTTCAAGTACACCCGTCCGCCGCGCTGTGATAGAGCTCACACCGCTTTCCCTCGATCTAGCCACCCAATTGGCGTCGTGAGGCCTTTCGACAAGCTTTGCCCAAACTTTCGCGGACGGAAAGCAATATTTGCCGGCCCTGTAGCTATTGAATTACCGCTTGAGAAATCGGGCTTCTTCGCCTGGCGCGAAACCTAATAGTCGATCGACTTCGCCGCTACATGAGCGTAGGGTGATATTAGGCCCGTTTAACCAGTCCTTCACAGGAGTCGCAATGCCAGATGAAAAACAGGCCAGGTTTGAAGCGCGGGCACGCATCGACATCAAGAACCTCTATGACCGAGGCCAAATTTCTTCCAAAGACTCCGCGGCCGCTTTTCGCCACGTGAAATTTGTTTGGCTCGGTCACCTCACCGACGCGCAAATCGACGAGTTTGTCCGCCTTGAAATCAGCAAACTGGAACTGCCCGCAACCAATTCTCCCAGGTAGTCAGCTCCCCGCCGCAATCCAGCCGTCACGTGGCCGGCTCCGTTGCTCTCCGGCTACTCCGCTCGTCTAGCGACTTGGCACGCTCTCCTCTTTATGTTCTCCTGATAGAGTAGCCATGATTCGCCACTCGCCACTGCTGAAGCTGGTCCGCCTGGCCTTGTGCCTCGTTTTGCTCGCTGCCTTTGCGGTCGCACTGCTTCCCCTGGCTTCCGATGCGCAACTCCCCGTCATCCGTTTCGTTAAAGATCCTGACCCCGCTCCCGATTTCCAAGTGAAGGATCTCGACGGCAAAGATCTCAGCCTGCAAGCTTTCAAGGGGAAGGTCATCCTTCTGAATTTCTGGGCCACCTGGTGCGGACCTTGCCGCGCGGAAATTCCCGGCCTCATCGAGCTGCAGAATAAATATAAGGACCAACTTCAGGTCATCGGCATGGCCGTCGACGAAGATGACGACACCGAACTCCGCAATGTCGTCAAAAGCGAATCCATAAATTATCCCATCGCTCTCACCACGGGTCCCGTTCGTATGGCTTATGGCGGCATCACCGCGCTGCCCACGGTGTTCGTCATCAATGCTGACGGCCGTGTCGTTCAAAAACACATTGGTTTGTTTAATCCCGCGCTCTATGAGACCGAAGTCCGCGCTCTCCTCAATCTCCCGATTTCCGCCAGAATCGAAACATTCAATGACACCGGCGAAATTTTCCTGAAACACGCCGACCGTGCCACCATGCTGCCCGGCGTCAACACAGAAGGACTCACGACCGACCAGCGCGCCGCCGCTCTCCACAAATTCAACGCCGAAGCTTGTACATGCGGATGTCAATTCACGTTGGCGCAGTGCCGGATCTACGATCCCGCCTGCAAAGTCAGCATGGATCGCACCGCCGCCATTGTGAAGGAAGTTTCCACCACCAACAGCAACGCCGCAACAACGAAGCCTCAAACGCCCGCCGAACCGCGGTCTCGAGCCACGCCATTGACTCCACCCGCACCCGAACCCTCGCCTACTACGCAAGCTCCGGCAACTCCGCCTCAGCCCTGATCCACCAGAATCCTCTGAGATCCTCTTCTGTAGGGGGTCGCACCTTCAGGTCCGACATTGCACGCCAGCAAGATTGGGCTTTAGCCCCTGAGGAATCCGCTCTTCCTCTCGCTCTCGCACCAACTCCCGCCCGGCGATGCCCTGGCTTCGCGCCTCCGTTATATTGCTATGTAATCTCCGAGCGCGACGCTTCCAGGCTATTTCTGCAGCAGGTCCAGCACCACTGTAGTCATCGCCTTTACGCCTGTGCGGATCGCGGGTTCCGGTAATGGCGCAAATTCGCTGGAGTGCAAACTCGGCAGCCGCGTCCCCTTTTCCTCTGCATCCTTTATTTTTGCCGGGTCCACCGCACCCAGCCAGAACATGCAGATTGGCGGCTTCGGATCGCTTAAGCCAAACAAACTGAAATCCTCGCTCGCCATCACCGGTTTTCCCGCCACCACATTCTTTTCCCCCACGGCCTTTTCCAGCGAAGCGGCCACTCGTCGCGTCAACGCCGCGTCATTGATCGTTGCCGGAACCGAAACCTTGGACACCGTAATGATCGGCGCATGGTCCGCAGGCACTCCGGCCGCCGCCGCGATTCCGTTGGTAGCGCGCGTGATCGCCGCCAGAGTTTTCTCCCGCTGTTCGGGCGTCATCGTGCGCACCGTCAGTTGCAAATGCGCTTCGTCCGGAATGATGTTATGTTTTGTGCCTGCATGAAACGATCCGACCGTGATTACGGTCGGCTGCAGAGGGTCCTGTTCCCGGCTCACGATCGTCTGCAGAAACACAACCAGTTCCGACGCAATCACAATCGGATCCTTGGTGGTATTTGGCGCCGCGCCGTGCCCTCCGTATCCGCGAATCGTGATGTCCAGCGAATCGGCGCCCGCAAGGATCGACCCTTCGTGCCATGCCACCACCCCCGCCGGCAGCGTTGCAAAGTCGTGCAGCGCCAGCACGTAATCCGGCTTGGGGAATTTCTCGAACAATCCCGCGCGCAGCATTGCCGCCGCTCCTGACACTATTTCTTCCGCCGGCTGCGCAATCATCACCAGCGTCCCGCTCCAATGGCCCCTTTCTTCCGCCAGCATTTTCGCTGTGCCCAGAAACACTGTCATGTGCAAGTCGTGACCGCAGGCGTGCATCACGCCCACTTCGTCGTTCTCTCGTTTCACCGTAACTTTGCTGGCGTATGGCAGGCCCGTGTTTTCTCGCACTGGTAGCGCGTCGAGCTCCGTCCTCACATACACCGTGGGCCCCGCCCCGTTCTTCAGCACTGCCACCACGCCATACGACACCAGATCCGGTTCCTCGTATTTTCCAAAGTGATCCGTCACGTCGTAGCCCAGCTTCCGCAGCGTCCCGGCAATCAACTCCGACGTCGCTTTTTCCTGCGTCGACAGCTCCGGGTTTGCGTGAAAGTGCTGGTACGTCCCCACCCAGTCTCCAATATTGCTGTCGATCTTCTGGTCCAGGTCGCTTTGAGCTGCAACCGGCACGGCGGCCCCAATCACAGCAATCAGCGCTGCTGCCCAGCTCATCCACATTTTTCTCATTTAGTTTTCCCTTGAAGAAGCCTGCATCTTAGCAGAACCCCTTTACCCTTGCCGTTTCACACGTTCGCGGACTACACTCCGGCTCTACCGGCTCATCACATTCTTCACCATAAGGGGAGTCCCATGAATCGTCGCGTCCTTTTTCTAGCCGCCGCTCTCGCAATCGCTGCATTCTTCACTGTTCACAACGCCTTCTCGCAATCCGACGCGCAATCCAAACGCCGCGTCATCAATCTGCCCACCCGCTCGCCGCAAGCCGCCTTCAGCAACGCCATCCTCGTCGGAGACACCTTGTATATTTCCGGAAATATCGGGTTTGACTCCAAAACCGGCAAACCACCCGAAAAAATTGAAGACGAAATCAGCAATCTTCTCGGTTCTTACAAGACCCTTCTCTCGCAGGCCGGCTTCACCATGGACGATCTCGTCTACGTCCAGATTTCTTGCACCGATCTCTCCAACTACGACAAATTCAATGCCATTTACAAAAGTTATTTCACCAAGGATCTGCCCGCTCGCGAGTTCATCGGCGTAGCTTCCATCCTCGGCGGCGGCCATTTCGAAATGCAAGCCATCGCTGTCCGCCACTAATCAAGCGGCAACCGGGAAATTGTCATCCGGGGTAATCTGGCCAGGATAGCCGAGCGATCTCGAACCGATCTGCACGCTCGAAAAACTCAACTTGAACGCGCTCGTCCGAGGCCCATCGGGCACAACGGGAAACTTTTCCCGCTAAGCCTACCTAGACAGGGATATCCAGCCGAACTTCCACTTAAAGACGACGTAGCCAGTGCGATAATCTGCTCATATACGGGCACAATGAAATTGCATAAATGATGCCATATGCTTATATGTGGGCGAATGCCACCGCCTGGTGAACCCTGTTTCACTGTTGTAAGCGATTGAAAATAAATGTGTTGCTTGAAAATGTGAACACCTGTTTATTGGCCCGTCCCGTGCTCCCTCTTAGCTAGCTCCAAGAAGGTATTCATGCTTAGAATTACCACCGAAACCAAGCGCACGAGGACCATTCTGACCATCGAGGGCCGCATCGCAGGGCCCTCCGTCGGCACGGTCGAGCAGTGCTGGCGCGAACTCTACGCCGCCACCCCCAAACAGAAATTCCTGGTCAATCTTTGTGGTGTCAGCTTCATTGATAATGCCGGAAAAGTTCTGCTGCGAGAGATGCATCGCCTTGGCGCCGAGTTCCAGGCCGAAGGTTGCCTCAACCAGGCCATCGTCGAAGAAATCGCCGCCTCACAAGAATCCGCATCCACCGAGAAGCCGGCGAAAAAACCCAAGGGCGCTCCGATCATTTTCTATGTCGCGCTTCTCAGTCTTTCGCTTGCAGCGCCGGGCTTTTTGCGCGCGCAGGCTAAAACTGCGGCTGCCCCGGCCGACGCGCCGGCGCAACGTCTGACTCTGGAGCAAGCGGTCGTGCTGGCTATCAAGCAGAATCCCACCGAGCAAATCGGCCTCATCAACGCCGCCGAAAGCGTTCAGGACAAAAACATCACACGCGCGCAATTGTTGCCGCAAGCCGACTTGAAGACTTCCGATTCCCTGAACCGCGTCAACCTGCAGGCGGAATTCGGTGGCAAGCCTCTCGTTCCCGGCTTTGGACTACCCGGCCACATCGGTCCGTACCAGGTCTTCCAAGCGGGTCCGACCTTTGGCACAACCGTCATCGACCTTTCTCTTTGGAAGCGCTATCAAGCTTCGCGTGAAAACGTCACCGCCAGCAAGGCGGACAGCCTTTCCACGCGCGAGCAGGTCATCCTGCTCGTTGTTTCGCAATATATTGGCACGCTTCGCGCTGTTGCCAACGTGGAAGCCTCGCGCTCTCGCGTCGAACTCGCTCAGGCCCTCTACGACCAGGCCGCCGATCTTCAGAAAGAAGGCGTGGGCACCGGAATTGACACGCTTCGTGCCAACGTCGAACTGCAAAACGAAAAGCAGGTTCTGATCCAGGCGGAAAACGATCGCGATGCCTCTCTGTTCGGTTTGAACAAAATTCTCAATCTCGATCCGCACCAGAAGCTCGAGCTTGCCGATGCACTCAGCTTCTTTGACACGCCGCAGCCCGACGTCAATTCCAGCATCGACGAAGCCCTCGCTGGCCGCGAAGAATGGAAAGCCATCGAGTCCCGCGAAAAAGTAACAAAACTCCAGAAGCAGGCCACCCAATACGAGCGCGTGCCGAGCGTGCGCGTCGACGGCAACTGGGCCTATCTCGGCACCAGGCCTGATAACGGTATTCCCACGTATCAATACACCGCCTCGTTCGACGTGCCCATCTTCACTGGCGGCCGCATTAAGGCCGAAATCACCAAGTCCGACCTCGAACTGCAAAAGCTCGAGCAGCAAAAAGACGATCTTCGCAACCAGATCGCTCTCGACGTCAAAACCTCGCTCCTCAACTTGCAATCCGCTCGCAATGAAGTTCAGGTCGCTGACCTCGGCGTGCAACTCGCCCGCGAAGAAGTGGACCAGGCCCGTGACCGCTTCGAGGCCGGCGTCGCCAACAACATTGAAGTTATTTCCGCCCAGGACTCGCTTTCCCGGGCGAATGACAACCAGATTGCCGCGCTGTATCGCTTTAACCAGGCGCGCGCGGATTACGCACGTGCCATCGGACAGATGGAAAAGACCTACGCGAAGTGAAGTGAGGACACGATGAGTGTGGAGATCGATGTTGGATTGGAAAACGCGGCGAATGTAAAAGTGTCGCCTGTCGAACCGGCCCCCAAGCTGGAAACGCCGCCGGCTAAGCCTTTGGCCAGCCCGAAGGTGCGCCGTGGCCTGATGTTCGGTGCTGCTGCGCTCTTCCTTGTTGCCTTGGGCTTGTTCCTCTATTTTCACAACCGCGAATCCACGGATGACGCCCAGGTCGACGGCCACATTACTCCGGTCGCCTCCAAAATTTATGGTCGCGTCGCAGAAGTTCTCGTGCTCGACAACCAGGCCGTAAAAGCCGGTCAAGTTCTCGTGAAGATTGATCCGAGAGACTACCAGGCCGCCGTCGACCAGGCTAAAGCTTCGCTAGCTCTCGCCGAAGACGAAGCACGCTCCGCTGGAGTCGATGTTCCTCGTACGAGTGAATCAGCCCTCAGCGGAACATCCAACGCCGATGCGCAGCTGGCCGGTGCGCAAGCCGACCTTCTCCGCGCGCAGGCAATGTATGAACAGGCGCGCACCGCGGACCTCGCCGTCGCGGAAGCCAACGTTGCTCACAGTCGCGCCAACGCCGATCTCGGCAAAGCCGACCTTGGCCGTTACGGCCCGCTCCTGGAAAAAGGTGAAATCTCCAAGCAGCAATATGACGCCGCCAAAGCCAACGCCGATGCCACCGCCAGCGCGCTGGCTGCTGACGAGCAGCGTCTCGATCAAGCCAAGCGCAACATCGATATCACTAACGCTCAACTCGAAGCCGCTCGTGCCCGTGTGGATGGCGCCAAGGCCGGCGTCAATTCCGCCCACGCAAATGAGAAAAGCGTTCAGATGCGCTCCGCCGATGCCCAGGCCAAACTCGCCAGCGTCGATCGTGCCCGCGCCGGCCTCGAAGCCGCCCAGCTCAATCTCAGCTACTGCGACATCGTCGCACCCGTTGACGGTGTCGCCACTCACAAGTCCGTCGAACCCGGCCAGATCGTTCAGGCTGGCCAGGGCTTGCTCGTCGTCGTGCCGCTCCAAAACGTCTGGGTCACCGCCAACTTCAAGGAAACCCAACTGCGCAACATGAAGCCCGGCCAGAAGGCCTACATCAAATCAGACACCTACGGCAAAACCTTCACTGGCCATGTTGATTCCATCGCCGGCGCCACCGGTGCGGTGCTCAGCTTGCTCCCGCCGGAAAATGCCACCGGCAATTACGTGAAGGTCGTTCAGCGCATTCCCGTGAAGATTGTTCTCGACCCCATTTCCCCGGACGTTGCCATTCTTCGCCCGGGCATGAATGTGGAAGCAACTGTGGTCACGAATTAAACGGAGCCGATTCGCCAGAATGTTGGACAGACTCAAATCGAAGCTGCGTATGCCGGATGGCTCGATCAACCCTTGGGTGATCGCCATCGTCGTCACGCTCGCCACGTTTATGGAAGTGCTCGACACTTCCATCGCCAACGTCGCGCTTCCTCACATTGCGGGAAATCTTTCCGCCAGCGCCGATGAATCGACTTGGGTTCTAACTTCGTATCTCGTTTCCAACGCAATCATCTTGCCGCTCTCTGGCTGGCTTTCCTCGGTGATTGGCCGCAAGCGCTTCTACATGATTTGCGTCGCCATTTTCACCATCAGCTCTTTCCTCTGCGGATTCGCCGCCAGCCTCGGCATGCTGGTGGTTTTCCGCATCCTCCAAGGTGTCGGTGGCGGCGGCTTGCAACCCAGCGAGCAAGCCATCCTCAACGACACATTTCCCATTTCCAAGCGCGGCATGGCTTTCGCCGTGTACGG
Source organism: Candidatus Acidiferrales bacterium (assembly GCA_963790355.1). GTDB lineage: Bacteria > Acidobacteriota > Terriglobia > Acidiferrales > UBA7541 > Acidiferrum. The sequence continues at coordinate 465,745 of CAWBOF010000004.1, read as the reverse complement.
AATCGCCGTCGTCGTCGCGCCCACCATCGGGCCTTGGCTCGGCGGATTCATCACAGACAATTACTCCTGGCGCTGGATCTTCTACATCAACGTTCCAGTTGGCCTGATTTCCCTGACGCTCACCTACTTCCTCGTCTCCGATCCGCCATACATGAAGCGCGTCAACCTGAAGGAAGGCTTTCGCGTCGACTACATTGGTCTTGGCCTCATCAGCCTCGGCCTCGGCAGCATGCAAATCATCCTGGACAAGGGCCAGCGCGAAGACTGGTTCTCCTCGAATTTCATTTGCTTCTTCGCTGTCCTCATGCTCATCGGCGTGATCGCCGGCGTGATCTGGGAATTGCGTGTCAAAGATCCCATCGTGGATTTCCGCATGCTCAAAAATCGCAACTTCGCGATTGCCACCACCGCCATGTTTTTCCTTGGCTTCGTTTTGTATTCGAGCACCGTCCTGATCCCGCAGCTGCTTCAGGAACTGCTCGGTTATCCCGCGGAACTCGCCGGCCTGGCCCTCTCTCCGGGCGGCGCCGTTATCATGCTCATGATGCCGGTTGTCGGCACCTTGGTATCGAGGGTCGCTCCGCGCTATCTCATCACTTTTGGCTGCATCGTTTCTGCCCTCGCGCTTTTTGTTATGGCTGGCTGGAACCTGCAGCTCGACTATCGCCACGCCGTCTACGGTCGCATGCTGCAAAGCTTTGGCTTGGCCTTTTTGTTTATTCCCATCAACGTTTCCGCTTTCGCCTACGTGCCCAGAGAACAAACCAACATGGGCACCGGCATCATCAATCTCGCGCGCAACATTGGCGCCAGCGTCGGCATAGCTTCCGTCACCACGCTGCTCGAACGCCGCACGCAAATGCATATGTCCCAGCTCGGGGAGCATGTGAATCCCTATAGCGACGCCTACCGCAACATGATGGCCGCTCTCACGGCAAGCTTTCAGGCTTCGGGCGCCTCGGCCGCCAATGCCGCCGCTCGTGCTCAAGGAATGATCTACGGCATGATCCAGCGCCAGGCCACCATGCTGTCGTTCCTGGACGATTTCAAGCTGCTCGGCATCGTTTTCTTCTGCATCATCCCGCTTTTCTTCATGTTGAAGCGGCCCAAGATGGGTGGAGGAAACGTTCCGGTGCACTGATGTAGCAATAGTTTCGGGGGAACATTTTGTAACTTCTTTCGTCTTAAAGACTCTTATGGGGTCTATTGGGGGGAGCAAATGGCAACGCAACTGGCTACGCAAGTCATAAACACCACGCAGGTTAGCGAAGACAAGCTGATCCGCGCCGGGCAGCGGGGGGATGCTCAGGCGATTGAAACTCTATTTCGCCGCTATCATCGTCCGCTGTTCCAGACCGCGCTTCGCGTCCTGGGCAATGCCGAGGATGCCGAAGACGCTCTGCAGGATGGCCTGCTTTCGGCTTATCGCAACCTGAAGCGTTTCGAGGGCCGCTCGCAATTCTCCACCTGGCTCACGCGTATTGTCATCAACGCCGCTCTCATGAAGCGCCGCAGCGCAAAGGCTCGCCCGGCCGTCTCTCTCGATGAGACTCATCACGAAGACGAACTGCCCGCCGCCGAGCGTTTCGCCGATGACAGCCCGAATCCGGAGCAGCTCTATGCTGGCACGGAGATTCGCGAGATGATCAACGAAAACCTCGACGAACTTTCTCCGCTGCTGCGCTCTGCGTTTCTACTCCGTGAAGTTCAGGGCTATTCCACCGGTGAAGCCGCCAAAAAACTCGGCGTTACCGAGAACACGCTAAAGGCTCGTCTCTGGCGGGCTCGCCATCAACTCGCCGACCGCCTTGGCCGCCGCCTCCGTCGCATTAAGGACGACATGTCCACCAACATCGGCGGCGACGAAGCCTGCAGCTACTGCTAGCCCACTGGTGTTCGAATAGGGTCGCTTACTGTGAGAGCCTTGGTGGTTCCAAATCTGTCCCCGGAGCCGCTAAGGCTCTTTGTGTCTCTCGTCACCGAGTTTCTCCGGCGTCCTCGTGAAGCCTGTTACTTGTGTCCTTATTTTCCGCCGTGCTTGCACTCGGTGCTTTCTGTCTCGGGGCGCTCGCCTATCTTCCCGGCCACGGACAATCCGCCCCCACATCGATAGCACCAATAATCTGTAGTGCCGCGGCTTGCCAAGGAATGCTGCAGGTCAGCCGCAGATGATATTGCGTTTGGGGTTTGGCCGGAGAAAATTTGTAATTCCGAGCGAACTCCGCGAAGCGAGCTGCTTCTTCTTCGCCAATCATCCATTCAAAACCGTAATGTCCCAGCAGGTTTCTCCATCCCTACCGCCGCGCCGCCGCGTACCACCCCAACACCCGCAACTGGCTCGTTGCCCCGCGCACTTCCTCGAGCGCCTTCTCCAACCGTTCATGTCCCGCCGCTTCCACGTCCACATAAAACTGATATTCAAACGGCTTCCCATGAATCGGCCGACTCTCGATCTTCAGCAAATTCACGCCATGCTTCGAAAAAGGTGCAAGTGACGCCAGCAGCGCCCCCGGCTTGTGCGCCAACCGCATCGCCAGCGACATTTTCTTCGCATCCTTCGCGCGATAGCGGCGTGCTTCCTCCGGTCGTAGCAGCAACACAAACCGCGTGAAATTCTCGGCATTGTCCTGGATGCTTTCGCGCAGAATAATCGCTCCGTAGCGCTCCGCCGCCGGCCTTCCCGCGATCGCTCCGCAACTCTTGTCTTTGCGGCCCATCATTTCTCGCACGCTCCCCGCCGTGTCTTCCGCCGGAACGCGTTTCAGCCCGGAATTGCTTTCGAAAAACCGCTCGCACTGTGCCAGCGCCACTGGATGCGAAGCCACCGTGCGCAGATCCGCAAACGTCGCTCCCGGACAAGCCATCAAGTGATGCTCGATCGGCAGAATGGTCTCCCCGCACATCTCGAGCGGGCTATCCAGCAGCAGGTCGTACACGCGCACCACCGATCCCGCCAGCGTATTTTCGACCGGCACCAGCAGTGCGTCCGCCGCATCTTCCGCAATCGCCCGAAACGTCGCGTCAAACGTCGTCCGCGGGATCGTCCGAATCCCGCCTCCCAGCAATTGCACCGCGGCCGCTTCGCTGAACGCTCCAGGCTCCCCCTGAAACGCCACGCGCATCGTTTCGAAATTCAGTTCCCCCATCCGCCCTTTCCCGCTCCCCTCTTGCTCTCCACCTGCAACCCATCCGCGTTATAATTTCTATCCCAGCTTTCTGGAGGTAACGGCATCATGCCACAGAAACGTCCGCAACAGGGCGACTACGCCCTCTACTACGAGAAGTACGTTGCCCTTGTCCCCAGTGGTGATTTCTTGGAAATTCTCCTGAACCAGCAGCGCGATCTCGTCCGCCTGCTTTCACCGCTCACCGAAGAACAAGCCGATTTCCGCTACGCTTCTGGAAAATGGTCCGTCAAGGAAGTTCTTGGCCACATCAGTGATACAGAACGCATCTTCGCTTACAGGCTGCTGCGTATCGCCCGCGGGGACCAGACTCCCCTCGCGAGCTTTGAACAGGATGGCTACATCCAGAACGGAAACTTCTCAGCCCGCAAACTCGCAGACCTACTCCACGAATTCTCCACCGTGCGCGAAGCCACCATTTCCCTAGTTCGTTCGCTCGATGACGCCGCGTGGCTCCGTCGCGGTACCGCCAACCAGAAAGAAGTCAGCGTTCTTGCTCTTGCCTTCGTCATCGCAGGACATGAGCGCCATCACCGCGCCCTGCTCGAACAGCGCTACCTTCCCGCGCTTGCCCCCTCCTGAGGCCGTCACAAATCACATCGACCCCGGCAGGTTCTTTCCTTCGTCCAACACCTGTTTCGCCGTGAACGGCTTTTGCAGCGGCCCTCCATAAACGTTGAAACGGTAAAAATAGAACAAGAGCTGAATAGTACTCTACAGTAATATCTGTGGAGTTCCGCCTACCTTTCCGCCTCCCGAAACGAACGCTCCTTGCTCTTCCCGCCGTCCCGCATTGCCGCCCCATATAGCCCGCTGCTACAATTCTTCTTTGGTTGGGTTCTGCCTTGTTCCACTCAGGTTCTACCCGTAGACTGCCGTTTGGCATCTAATTGTTTTGCCTCTCGGGCAGGACCGCGGAAGGACTCCAGATTTCAGGAAGCCGGGGGCGCTCAAACCCGGCGTAAAGGCCCACAACAAAAGGGCTTTAGCCGCTGAAAGAGATGGCAGGCGCTTTCACAAGCCTTCCAGCCATTGTCGTGATCCGGCTTGCTTTCTCTGCGAAGGGAGATTTGGCGTGGCGAAATATGACGTTGCAATCATTGGCAGTGGTCCCGGCGGCTATGTTTCCGCCATCCGCGCCGGTGAACTCGGCCTCAAAACTGTGGTTGTCGAAAAGGATCCCTTCCTCGGTGGTACCTGTCTTCACGTGGGTTGCATTCCCACCAAGGTTCTTCTGCATCACGCTGACGTCTACGACCACTTCAAGAATGGCGCCGAGCTTGGCTTCGAAATTTCCGGCTTGAACATCAATTGGCCCAACATCCTGGCGCGCAAAAATAAAATCGTCACTAAACACGCCAAGGGCATCGAATTTCTCTTCAAGAAGAACAAGGTAGAATGGGTCCAGGGCTGGGGCCGTTACGAAGCCCCCGGCAAAATCTCGGTCGAAAAAGATGGCAAGAAATCCATTATCGAAGCCAGCAACGTTGTTCTCGTCAGCGGCTCGGAAGCTAAATCGCTTCCCGGCATCGAACCCGATCACAAGCAGATTCTCACCAATCGCTCGATTCTCGAATTGCCGGACATTCCAAAAACCCTGATCGTCGTCGGAGCCGGCGCTGTCGGCGTTGAATTCGCTTCCATCTACAATTCTTTCGGCACTCAGGTAACCATCCTTGAAGCTCTTCCTCGCGTAACCCCAGTCGAAGACGAGGAAATTTCCGCCGAACTCGATAAATCTTTCAAGAAAAAGGGCATCAATATCTTCACCAGCTGCAGCGTCAATGGCGTGAAGAAAGACGCGAAGGGCGTAACCGTTTCCTTCAAGGATAAAGACGGCAAAGCGCAAACATTGCAGGGGGAAAAGTTGTTGCTAGCGGTTGGCCGCAAACCCCTCACCGAAAATTGCGGGCTCGAAAAATCCAAAGCCCAGCTCGATCGCGGCTTCGTTCACGTCGATGAACATTTTCAGACCGCCGAGCCCGGCTTGTTCGCCGTGGGTGACATCGTCGCCGGCATGCCGCAACTCGCTCACGCCGCTATGATGGAAGGCATCATCGCCGTCACGCACATCAAGGGTCTTCCTACGCAAAAGCTCCTGAAGACCCGCATTCCCAATGCCACTTACTGCGAACCTCAGATCGGCTCCATCGGCCTCACCGAAAAACAGGCTAAAGACGCCGGCTACGCTGTCAAAACCGGCAAATTCCCGTTCGTTGGCAATAGCAAAGCCACCATCCTCGGCAATCACGGCGGCTTCGTGAAAGTTGTGTCCGATGAAAAATATGGAGAGGTACTCGGCATTCACATTATCGGCCCGCTGGCCACGGAAATCCTTTCGGAAGCCACCACTGTGCTCAATCTCGAAGGCACCATCGACGACATGATGCGCATGGTCCACGCCCATCCCACGGTCTGGGAAGCCATGGGCGACGCCTTCGCCTCTGTCCGCGGCCTCCAGATCAACGTATAGCTTATCCGCGGCAGCACAGTTATTTTGGAGGTCGCGGCGCGTCCAAACCGGTGTCATCCTGAGCAGCGCCTTCGGCGACATAGGATCTCAACCACAAATGCTGGCAAACTTTAAGGAGCGAGCACTCCAACTCCATCGCGCGTGACGCAATGTCCCACCTGCTTATCATCGATCTCGACCTCATCTCCTATACCGATGCCTACGCCCTCCAGCAGCGCCTGGTCGCCGCGTGTAAAGCCAACGCCATCGAAGACGTCCTGCTCTTCTGCGAACATCCCCACGTGGTTACACTCGGCCGCAACGCCAATCGCACCAACCTGCTCGCCTCCGAACACGTCCTCCGCCAGAAAAATGTCGAACTCCACTCCACCAATCGCGGTGGCGATATCACCTACCACGGACCCGGCCAGATCGTCGGCTATCCCATCCTCAATCTCGACAAAATCAAGCGCGACGTCGGCTGGTACGTTCGCACCCTCGAAGAAGCCATGATCCGCGCCTCCGCCGATTTCAACGTTACCGCCTACCGTGTTCCCGGTAAGACCGGCATCTGGGTCCAGCCCGGCACCAGCCGCCGCGAAGACACGGCTTCAGCTTTGCCGATGCGCCTGGAAGTTCCGGCGGTTTCAGCCCCTGAGGTCAGCCCTGTCATCGAAGAAAAACTCGCCGCGATCGGCGTTCATATCAGCCGCTGGGTCAGTTCCCACGGCTTCGCCTATAATGTCTCGACCGATCTCCGCTATTTCGACCTCATCGTCCCCTGCGGCATCGCCGACCGCAAAGCCACCTCACTCGAAAAACTCCTCGAGCGCTCCATGTCCCCCGCCGAAGTGAAGCCTCGTCTGGCGCATCACCTGGCCAATCTCCTCGGTCGCGATCCGCGTCCCACTCCTCGCGAAGAAATCGAATCCCATCTAAACGCATCCATGACTGCCCCCGCCAAATGACTCGATCCCTCCCAAAGACGCGTTGTCATACCGTGAGGAGCGCTTTTTGCGACGAAGGATCTCAACGTCCACTTCAAGCACGAATCACCCTCGAGCAATGACGCGCGTCATCCCCATTCTTCCCTATTGCCATTTCCCTTCGTGATAACGCAATCTTTACGTTCTGATGCCAAAGACCGGCCAAATCCGCAAACAGTGGTGCGGTTCCAGTACGATTGAAAATGTTGTGTTTATTAGGCTTAGCGAAGAATTTCACACCCTGCAAAGGAATTTGTGGCACATAAGTTTGCACATAGAGTAGAATTCGCCGCATGCAAAAAGGAACAATCGTCAAGAATGGTCGCTACTGGACGTTGAGGTATTGGGAATATCAAATCAGGAACGGCGTTCGAACCCGTGTGAATGCTCACAAGAAGCTTGCGCTAATCGGTCCCGCTTATCCTGACAAACGCAGCGTTGAACGGCTCGCGTGGAAACATCTGGAGCCGTTGAACACCCGCCTAACGACGCCAGAGGAAGCCACACCCATCACCGAATTTATCGAGACGATCTACCTTCCGATGGTCAAGCAGTTCCTTCGACCCTCCACATACAAAGACTATAAAGTCGACGAATACGAGCGACACTTCAAACACAGGCTGGGAAATCTGCGTTTACGGGATTTCCGCACGGCACACGGCCAGCGGTTGCTGTCTGCGATTGCAAAAGAGAACCCCCAACTCGGCCACAAAACTTTGCTGCGCTTGAAGAGTTTTCTCAGTGGCGTATTCAAGCATGCTCGTGCCGAAGGTTACCTTGAAGACGAGAATCCCATGCGTGACGTGACGCTCCCCAGAAGCGTTCGCCGCGTGAAGTTCAAGGGTGAGACGTACTCGGCAAAAGAAATCACCGCCTTGTTGACGAACGTTTATTCCGGCGACTATCAAGGGCGGGTGGCCTTCGCTGCTGTGGCAACGGCGGCATTCACAGGCTTGCGCCGAGCGGAATTGCGCGGGCTACAATGGCGGGATTATTCGGGCGACAAATTGTCGGTAGAGCGAACCATGTGGCGCACCAAGGAAGGACTGCCCAAGACCGAATCCAGCGAGAATACCGTTCCTGTGTTGCCGATCCTTAAGGCCATACTCGATACGTATCGCATGCACTTGGAAGGACTGCCCGAGGAAGGGCACCTCGGCAAGGATTTGAAGCCCACCGATTGGATGTTCGCTGGCGAACGTAAGCGTGCATCAATAGATTTGGAGAACCTGACGTTTGACGTGATTAAACCACTGTTGACTCGCTGTTCGGTTTGCCATCTCCCGAAACACCTTCACGCCGATCAAGATAAGGACCATGCGTTTAAGCTGGACGAGTCGATTCCAAAGTGGAAAGGCTGGCACACTTTTCGAAGGTCGCTTGCCTCAAATCTTTACACACTCGGAGTTAAACCGAAGGTCATCCAAGCAATCCTTCGTCATTCCGATATCGCCACGACGCTAGAGTTTTACGTGGAAACGCCCGAAGCAGAATCCCGCGAGGCACTAGACAAATTGATGGGGTTGATGGGCTGACTCGTGCTTTCGTCGAACCCGTCGCGGTCTCTCGTACTATTGCGATCCCCGCAGGCGAGTGGTAAAAGGAAATTATGGATGCCGAATTACAGAAGATGCATCGCTCTCATCATCGGCGGCGAGTGTCCGAGATGCAGTTGTTTCTTCGCGATGACCTGCCTGTTTTGTTGGATGTGGAGCCACCAAAGGCCGAGCCAGCAGAACCACCCGAAATCGTTGCTCTACGTGATTCTTGGCGCGACGAGTTACCTATCGTGAACCCGTACGTCCCCCTCGCACACCGCAAGTAGTGAATTTCTTCGATTCGGGAGAATTCGATGCCAATCATTTTTAGAGGATTCGCAACAGGCAAAACATCTTATTTTGGTGACTATATCCGAGAGATGCACAAGATACAGCGAGACGTGATGAGCCGTGGGGAATCCCTTGGCGTACTGATGGTGGCCGAGCCTAACAGCTTACGCGCTGTGGACGTGCGTCAACTCGCCAAGGAAAATGGCATCGATGAAAACGACCCGCTATTGTTACGGGCCGTGGAGACACAAGAAAAAGCCGATTGGAAGGACGCGACATCCTGGATGAACATGGAGGAAGCAGTTCTGGCTTTTGTTGAAGCTTACTTCGACTTCAAAGCTGGGTCTTCTCAGCCAAATTAGTCCTCCATTTTAGCGATATCGCGCGTTGAAATCGTCGCCACCTGATTGAACCCGAAGTCCACGATCAACTCGTCCGTGGATTCCAGCACGGCCCTGATCTTCGCCTCCACGGGGATGCCGCTGATCTTCACGACTATCGACTGGCCGGGTTTGTATGTCGCTGCCACGCGGGGTAGTTTATCATTTGGGTCGAGTCCCGCGCCGAACAAGGCCCGGTTGATCTATGCTCTCCCCAAGGATGTCCAATGAAACGAGTCGGCCTGCTGTTGCTGATGATAGCTTTGACGAGCGCGGCCTTCCCAAAGACGCGGGAATGGAAAGAGGCGAAGGTAACTGATGTCTCTGATACGATTGTTTCGGCTGCGTCGTGGGGTGACACAAACATCCGACACTACACAATTGAGACCGACGACATGATTTATGTTCTCGACTACGCTTACAACCCAGCCATTAAGGCACCGTGGCCCGGTCAACACAGCAAGAACCGTGCGCCTGATGTAACGGTGAACGCGAAAACGAAGATTGCAATCGAAGGGAAAGACGCCTACATCCTCGACGACACAGGTAGAGAGGTGAAACTCCCTATCGTGAAGAAGACGAAAAAGTAATCGAAGGGGCTGGCTATTTCTTTATCCATTCTTCGGATGCCGCCTGCTCCACTCTTTGCGTGCTTCCTGCAACTGGATAATGAAGACTTCTCTGGGTGGCCGTCCGAGATTCGCCTGCGGCGTCAACATATCCCGGCAAGCTTTTCCGAATTGAATCAACTCCTCGTCAGATAACCGCTCAGGTGTTTACGGATACCTTCGAGATTGAACTCGTTGGCACCAACACTCTGCACTGTTGTTGTCCCTCCTGGTAGAGGAAGGGCACTAGCAAGATTCTACCAAAGCGATGGCGTCACGAAATAAGGCGGGGCCATAACCGTATGGCGTTCGCCTTTCGTTGACTTGCCTCAGATCGCCGGTGCTAAGATGACCGCACTATGCCGGATTCCGACGCGCTCATCGGGCAGACCATCTCGCACTACCGAATCATAGAGAAGCTCGGTGGCGGGGGCATGGGTGTGGTCTACAAGGCCGAGGACACACGGCTGCACCGAAACGTGGCGCTGAAATTCCTGCCTGCCGAAATGCTTCACGACGCCGCAGCGCTGGAACGTTTCCGGCGCGAAGCACAGGCCGCTTCGGCATTAAATCACCCGAACATCTGCACCATTCACGACATTGGCGAGCAAGACGGTCAGCAATTCATTGCGATGGAGTTCCTCGACGGCGCGACGCTAAAGCACCGAATTTTTGGCAAGCCGCTTCCGTTCGACGAGATGCTGGAACTCGCAATTCAAATTTCCGACGCGCTAAGGGCAGCACATGCCCAAGGCATCATTCATAGAGACATCAAGCCAGCAAATCTTTTTGTGACCAAACTGGGCAACGCCAAAATTCTCGATTTCGGTCTCGCTAAGTATGCTCCTGTCGCCGAGGGTAGTCTCTCTGCGATGCCTACGGCAACCAATGATTTCTTGCTCACAAACCCCGGAATTGCCGTGGGCACTATGGCATACATGTCGCCGGAGCAGACAAGAGGAGAAGAACTGGATGCGCGGACGGACTTGTTCTCGTTTGGCGCGGTTCTCTACGAGATGGCGACGGGACGGATGGCTTTTCCGGGTAAGAGTGCCGCAGTCATTCATGACGCGATTCTAAATCGAGCGCCTGTTCCTGTGGCACGGTTGAGGCCGGAACTCCCGCCGAAGCTAGAAGAAATCATCAACAAGGCGATGGAGAAAGACCGGAAGCTGCGCTATCAGAGCGCAGCAGAAATTCGCACGGATTTACAGCGGCTGAAGCGAGATTCGGATACGAGCCGTTCAGCCGCCGCGACAGCCCAGGTCGAGTCGAGGTCCGCTCGGAAGTCCATTCGATGGGTGGCGGCCACTGGCGCAGTAATTCTGGTCACCGGACTGACCGTGGGCGGATGGTTGTTTTTCTCCCGCAAGGCTCACGCGCTGACTGACAAAGACACCATTGTCCTCGACGATTTTATGAACACTACCGGCGACGCGGTGTTTGATGGCACGCTACGGCAGGGGCTTTCTGTACAATTGGAACAGTCGCCCTTCCTGAGCATTATCTCTGACCAGCAAATCCACCAGACGCTTGGCCTGATGGGTCAGCCAACGAATGCAAGACTAACGCCAGCGATTGCGCGGGAACTCTGCCAGCGAACGGGGAGCGCTGCTGTTATCGACGGTTCGATAGCGCAGATTGGCACCCAGTACCTCTTAACCCTCAAGGCGGTCAACTGCGTAAGTGGAGAATCGCTGGCGAGTACGGAAGCTCAGGCGAGCGACAAGAACCATGTGCTCGATGCTCTGGGGAAGACAGCTTCGGAAATTCGCAACAAACTGGGCGAGTCGCTGAGCACCGTACGGAAGTTTGATACCTCTCTGGAACAGGCCACTACTCCGTCACTGGAAGCCCTTAAAGCCTACAGCTCAGGTCGTAGGATTCAGAGTGCAGAAGGAGATGCCGCAGCGATTCCGTTTTTCAAGCATGCCATAGAACTCGACCCAAATTTTGCTATGTCTTACGCGTGGTTGGGCCTCACTTATGTGGATATTGGAGAATCCGGTGTCGCTGCCGAGTACACTCGCAAGGCATACGAACTGCGCGACCGAACCAGCGAACCGGAGGGGTATTTCATCACGGCGCGCTTTCATAAGGTTGTCACCGGGAACATGGAAAAGGCCGAACAAACCTGCAAGCTCTGGATTCAGGCCTATCCGCGCTCGCAGGTGCCGCATGATTTCTTGTCGGGGTCAATTTACCCAGTGACGGGACAATATGAGAAAGGCGTTGACGAAGGCAGAGAGGCAGTCCGTTTGAATCCGGACTTTCCCGTCTCCTACGCTCTCCTTATGTTCGACTACATCTCTCTGAATCGCCTAGATGAGGCGAAGTCCACCTATGCGCAAGCTCTCGAACGCAAACTCAAATATCCCATGTTCTATCTTCCGCTGTATCAGATTGCCTTTTTGCAAAACGATGCGGCGGGAATGGCTCAGCAAGTAGCACGGTCGGGGGGCACGCAGGGGCCAGAGGACGAACTGCTTGGCATGGAAGCCGATACAGCCGCCTATTCCGGGTGGCTAAGGGACGCTCGAGATTTTTCCCGCCGGGCGATTGATTCCGCCCAACGGGCAGAAGAAAAGGAAGCCGCCGCAACGTACTCTGCCCTTTCTGGCCTGCGGGAAGCCTTGTTCGGCAACGCAGACGAAGCGAGACGACGCACCGCTTTGGCAATAGGGCGTTCGGCAGGGCGCGATGTGCAGTACGGCGTTGCGCTCGCATTGGCGTATGCGGGGGACGACAGTCGGGCGCAAACTTTGACCGATGATTTGGGCAAAGGGTTCCCGGAAGACACCATCGTACAGTTCAATTACCTGCCGACACTCCGCGCAAAGCTTGCCCTTAACCGGGGAAATGCTTCTGAGGCCACTGAGAGTCTCAGAACCACCACGCCGTATGAGCTAGGACAGACGACCTCCAGTACTTACGGTTGGACTGCCTTGTATCCCGTTTTTGTGCGAGGAGAAACCTATCTGGCCGCGCATCAGGGCCGCGAAGCCGTCGCCGAGTTTCAGAAAATCCTAGACCATCGCGGAATTGTGCTCAACGAACCCATCGGAGCGCTGGCGCATCTCCAAATCGGCAGAGCCTATGCCATGCAAGGCGACTCCGCCAAAGCCAAAGCTGCATATCAGGATTTCCTTACCCTCTGGAAACACGCCGACCCAGACATTCCGATCTTCATAGCTGCGAAAGCGGAATATGCGAAGCTGCAATAAAGAGATGAATGGTGCTTAAACTATTTCGCCCTCGTCATCATTTCGTGCCGCTCTTCCGCAGAATCAATCGCAGTTGCTCCCGCGCAACGTCATTCGCACCGTCCTTTTGCACAATCAAAGCGTTGGTTGAATGCCCTGTGATAGAGAGGCCCGTCCGCCCACGGGCCTTTTTCGTTTCCAGCCGGTCTTCAGTTCGCAATGTGGTTGGGGTCGTTGAACGGCTTGAATAAGGGTGCAGTTGTGAATGCTGCACCGCGTCTATCTGGAGAAGACTTGCACCGTGGTCGGCGTGGACGGCCAAGCTATGGTGGCGGAAGCCATCCGACTCCGAGAATAAGTTCTTCTCTCTGAAAGTGGCCAATATTGAACAGACCATCGGACCACACTCCTCTACGCTGTAAGTTCCAAGCACGGCAAACCGGATCGCGAAAATCAGAAGGTTTCCAACGATGAGTCCAGAATATGATGTCTTCCGCATTGATAAGAAAGGCCTGACTTGGATTGAGCCAGCGGTGACGCTCGACGACGCTTTGACGCGAATTCAAAAACACAGCGCAAAAGAGCCGGGAGATTACTTTGTCCTCGACCATCGCAGCGGAGAAAAAATTATGCTGAAAGTTCAGGGGTCTTAGAGCACAGCAGGCGCAGCGCCAAACGAGCATGCTCTGGGTGTCTCTCCGACGGCGGGAGTTCGTATGAAGTTGACCAACACGCGGATATCCTTTGTTCTAATCTTTATAGTCTACTTAGCCGTGGACATATCGATGCTACACGAAGTGCAAGCACCGACCCTAGGACTGGCGTTTGCTGTCTTTGATGCACTATGGCTACTCGGTGGACTGGTGTCTTTGTATGGCATCTTTAAGGGATTAAGGATTCCATCCAACCGAACTCGGCGCGGAAGTGTGCGGTTGTGGACAGACACGATCTCCTCAGAATGATAGACTTCGGCTCAATCGACAGTAATTTCCTCACCCCCGGCCTGCGACACCTTCTGACCTGACCGTTGAAAATGTCGCAGGCCTCTTGCTTGGGCACGCCGACTTAATCTCTATCTATTCAAGTTAATAATCGCGGCCCGGGATTCGGGATTTGATGTGAATGACGCACGGAAGAACCGTTGATCACAGGTATCGCAGCGAAATGGCCTGACAAACAAAATCGTGAGAATTGTCTTTTCTACGATCCCTTTGCGCCTTGATAGATGGGTTCGTTTACTATGGCAGCGTGGGCAACTCTTCAAGATGACGCTCCCGATGACTTTTAGCACCGATCAAAACGGAAAGAACGGCGAGATAACCAGTGTTGTTCGACCCGCCCAGACCAGACAATACCGCTCTTTCCCGCCGTTCAATGGCAGATCATAAAGATGATTGATCGTCTGTACTGTCCAATTTTGCACACTTTAGTCATCCACCGACTAACAGTGGTTCCACCAGCATTTCCGCCAAAGTCTTTTTCACGTTCAAACTCTGTTGGGCCGCGCATTGGTGCGCTAGTTCCAGGCCGTCTCGGGCGTCGCCCAATGGCAGAGTCTGCGAGATCATCCAAATGCGATCAAGATTTGATTCCAGCGCTGTCACATCTTCAAGAAGCCAACCGAGCTGGTTTTGAGTGGGCATAAACATATCCTGACGTGGCTATATAGGGAGGACTGGATGTTACTTGGGGATAGTTGAGCAGGAATGTCCAATATTGAACACTTTAGAAATATTCAAATCTGGCGAAAAATACCAGCCGCAATCTATTTTTTCGGAACGATTTTCCTCGAAAAGTTGGCACAGACGTGGGAAGCAAACGCCTTGTCTCGCTCGGCTTCGTAGGCTTCCTTCATTTTATCCAGTGAACGGCCAACGAACGGACTGGTAGACTCGAACACCCACTGACACTCAGAGCAGCCAAACCCCTGAAAATTCTGGCTCTCAATCCAGACCAGCTTGCGTGCCATTGCAGCGCACTTTCGCCCTTTGCGAACTCTAGCGCTTCGTCGTATGGGACAGGTAGGACGTTTTCGTGAAAGAGCACTTTATCACATTCGGTATTCGCGCTTCGAGTTCATTTCTTGACTGGACAACGCCAAGGTGTATATTCCGAGCAACCATGCGCCACGTACATATTCTTTTGTTCGCTTGCCCGGGCTGCAATTTGCCAGTCGTTATAAATCGCGTCACTGAACACGAGAATATGGAAGACGTAGACAGTGAATCCATCCGATTGACTTGCAGTTACTGTGGATTAGCGTCGGGAGCGAATGCGAGGACGGCGAAGAAACATTTTGCTGAGGAATGGCCCGAGTGACCTAACGGGCGCAGTGCAATCCGAGGCTCAAATGCGTTTTACAAGGTTATTAGCTGGTGTTGTTTTCACCGGGGATTGCGCGAACGGCAGATTCAGCCGAGGACTGATTTGCTGCCCGAATTGCAAACATGAACTTGAGCAGCAAACACTGGACGACACTGACGCCCAGTTAATCTGTCCGCAACAAAACATGGGTTGTGTGAAGCCTACCAAGACATTTGGAAGCCAAGAAGATATGGCAGCATGGATTGCACAGGGATGGGATGCGATGGCATGGGTATGTCAGCAAAGTCCGACCGCCACATGATTCCCTGATTCTATTTCGCCCTCGTCATCAACTCATGGCGTCCTTCCGCCTGCGAATACTTCGGGTTCTTGATCTTTAGCCAGCCGATGCTGTTGCTTTTATAAATGCCGAGTTTCCGCTTGGCGACGATTCCTTCCAAATCGTTGTTACACGCCTCTTCAAATAACAGCTTACCCTCCCGTTCGACGTGTTGAGCGTAAATGATTCGTTCCGGCTTGTTTCTGTCGATTAATTCCCGCAAACGTTCTTTCCGTTCGATAAGCAGGAAATTCCGCAAATCTTCGTGATTGAGCCGTAGCAGATCGAAGGCGTAGAACACTGGCGCGCCCTGTCGGGAGAAAAGCTGATTGAACTGGCTGATGCCGTGTCCGTCGATACAAATAATCTCCCCGTCCAAGATCGCGTTTTGAACTCGAAGCTTGCCCAATGATGTTTTCAGGGATTCGAACGATTTGAACAAGTTGCCGTTGCGGCTAATGAGTCGGCATTTTCCCTCTTCGACGTAAGCGAGAGCGCGGAAGCCGTCGTGTTTCAGTTCGAAAATATAATCGGGGTCGTTGAAGGGCTTTGCGATGCGGAGGCGCATTGGGTGGATGCGGGGAGCACGGCTGATTCTAGCATCCGTCGTGGCATAGGCCGGGACTTAGCCCTACGCATCAGTCTAGATTGAGTTATCGCAGTGATGGATCAAAGTTTTCCATCAGCCAGACGTCGGACTTCACTTCACCAATAGTGACGACAATCGCTTTCCCGTCAGGACTCACGCTGGCACCGTCAAAGTCGCCAATCTCGCCGGGTAGACTCGCTACAGAGGTGACTTCGTTTGGAGCTCCCACCTGAACTCTTATAATTTCTCGCGCCAATACTGGTTCCCATGGGATCGCGTACACATATTTTCCGTCCGGTGACCAGCCCACCGGAAGATTGATGCCAGACAACAACAACCTTTCAGAATACGGTTCCAGCGAAATAATCGAGAGGCCCTGATTGTCTCCTCGATTCCAAGCGACGGCCATTTGCTTGCCATCCGGTGAGAATACGGGTCTTGTGGGAACCCAGCCTAGTGATTGGTCCTGCTGAATTATGGGTTTTTCGTCGTGCGTCTTCTCGTTGATCCGCAGATAATTCCGGAGGCCCGATTGCTGGTAGACAATGTCGCTGCTGGGCCACCAAGCAAGATCGTTGTTTGTGTCCGAGGCGTTGGTGTTTTCTAGCGCTTTCGCGGTCCCGCCATTCGCGTTGACAATCCACACTTTCGGATGGCTGCTTTGATCGCTGATAAAAGCAATGCGCTGACCGTCCGGCGACCAAGCTGGGTGGTCAGTGTTGGCATGCTCGAAGAACGTGAGTTGGACGGGCTCGCCACGTGAGATCAGTCTTTTGAAGATATTCGTTTCATAACGGTTCGGCCCAAGCGCAAACGCTATCCATTGCCCATCTGGAGAAAAACTCGGTGCGCCATAGTAAGAAGTACCGGATGTTAGGCGGCTGATTTCCGGCTTTGTTCTCTTCTCTGTAGTGGGTAGGTCAACTCGCCACAAGTTCGAATTATGATCTTCCCGTGTGTAGGCCAGCCGAGACCCATCGGCGGAGAGTGTGAATCCTCCGCCGCTTTGTAGGCCGTCGGCCAGCACCGCAGGTTCGGCGTCGCTGCGGGTGGCAGATAGTTTTAAAAGCTGCTTTGTGCTTCCGTTTCCGTGCAGGTAATAGATTGAGTCACCCGTCGGAGACCAACGAGCCGAGTAGATTGCATCGTCCTCCTCCACCAGCTTCCGTTCGTCACTGCCGTCCGGTTTGAAAGTTCGAATCTGAGATTTATCGGAGGTATCTGTAACAGCCAGAATCAAGCCTGCGCGTGCAGAACAGTCAATATCTTTCAGAGATCTGTATTCGGATAACTGAATTTCCTTCGCCTCGCCACTGAGTTTGTTTACTAGTCTGATTCCTTTGAGACCTGCTGCTTCCGCATCACCGCCCGTTACAATTTGAGACCCATCAGGGGCGAACCAGCAGGCCATACTCGCTTTGTTCATTGAGCGAGCAGCTCCGCCCAAGCGAGAAACAAGAATGATGCCCGAACTCTTCGCTGTTTGGTCCGCTTTATCAACTGCAGGATCAACCTTAGTAAAAAGTACCTCGGATTCGTCCGGTGACCATCGCGGATCGTTTAAGTATGTGCCCTGCGCGAGCTCAACTTTCGCGCCGCTCGGGGCCTGCACGATTAGCTTCTGCTGCTCTCCGGGTTTCCTCGATACATACGCCACAAACAACCCATCGGGTGAAATAGCAGGAGAATACGCATCGCCTGTAAACGTGAATTGCTTGTGCGTAGTCTTTGCGTGAGCAACATTCCTTGAACGCAAGCTTCGAGTTAGGTACAAGCCTGTCCCGAGCAGCAAGCCAACGAGGATGAGACCCGCTACCATCCACAACCTGTGTGCCGCGATGAAGGCGAATAGTCCGGGCTCGGGCCGTTCTTTTCCCAGATATACCGTTGGCGCACTTTCCGACAGTGCGTCCAGAGCAAACGCCAAGTCAGAAGCCGACTGGAAGCGTTGCTCCGGGTTCTTTTCCAAACAACGATGCACAACCCGCGGCAATGCTGGCAGGAGATTCGTCGTAACCTGCGAGATTCCCGGTGGGTCCTCGTTCAGAATCGCTGCCATCGTGTCTGCCGAGGTCGGCTTCTGAAACGCCCGCTTTCCCGCGAGCATTTCGTACAGAATCGCCCCGAAGGCAAAAATGTCGGCGCGATGGTCGGCTGTCTGTCCGCGCACCTGCTCCGGCGACATGTAGCCCACCGTGCCCATCACCATTCCTGCTTCGGTTCCCTTGGTGAGCGTCGGTCCGCTGTTGTCCGAGCCGGACTGCGGTTGCGTCAGCTTTGCCAGTCCGAAGTCCAGAATCTTCATCCGCCCATCCTTGGTGACGAACAGGTTTTCAGGCTTCAGATCACGATGGACAATCCCTTTCTCATGGGCTGCGGCCAACCCACGGGCGATCTGAATGCCGTAATCAATCGTCTTGCGGACGGCCAAGCGCCCACGATTAAGCTGCTCGCGCAGGGTTTCTCCCTCCAACAGCTCCGAAACCAGATATGGCGCACCTTCGTAAGTGCCCATCTGGTGCACCGCAAGAATGTTTGGATGATTCAGT
This sequence comes from Candidatus Acidiferrales bacterium, assembly GCA_963790355.1. GTDB lineage: Bacteria > Acidobacteriota > Terriglobia > Acidiferrales > UBA7541 > Acidiferrum. The sequence goes on along the minus strand of CAWBOF010000004.1, from coordinate 447,320 downwards.
GCCGCAGCCGCTCGTGCCTCTTGCTCGAAGCGCCGCAGTCGGTCGGAATCAGCGGAGAGAAAAGACGGTAAGACCTTAATCGCCACATCGCGCCCGAGCCGGGAATCACGAGCGCGATAGACCTCGCCCATCCCGCCAGAACCGAGCAGCGACTTGACCTCGTAGTCTCCCAACTTTGTTCCCGGCGTGATCGTGACTCTCAACGGCGAGGATTGTAAAAAGCTGGAGCGTGCGGCATCGCTAGCGGCGAGCAGCGTTTCGACCTCTTGACGCAAGGATGGATCAGATAGACAGGCCCCATCTAGAAAGGCAGAACGCTGGCCCGGCGTTAGCTCCAACGCCTTCTCCAGCACATCGCGAACCTGTTGCCAACGCTCGGGCGTCATGCGTTTGCCGCCTTAGCTATCTGCCAGCCACTCTATGTCGCACATGTTAGGTTGCGACCTGAGGCAAGTCAACGAAGAGGAACAGATCGCAGGTTAAGTCACGATAACGCACTTGCCGCACTTACCATATGGTTACGGGGACGGACTCAGGCGCATTGGGTGGATGCGGGGGAGCACGGCTGATTCTAGCATCCGTCGTCGCGGGAGACTGGCAAACGAGCACGAGCCGCAACTTCGATTTCCTAGGTACTGTACCTGCCTTTTAGAAGAATCTCACTTGACATCAGGTTAACTCGTGCCTATTGTCCTTTTACTTCGTAAGGCCCACCCAGGTAGCAAGACCGGAGGAAAATACCAATGCGAACTTTTGCGACGTACACATTTTGTCTGTTCCTGTTCAATTTAGGGCTGGCCCTGTCCGCTAGCGCTCAGCAGTCCGCGCCACCGCTGAAACCGCAAGATGTCACGCGACACAATTTCGTAATTCCGCCGCATGGTACAAACCCTGCTGCGGATGTGCCCCGCTTTTCCGCTAACGCTCAGGCTGCAGCCCCTGCGCCGGATCCCAAGGAAGTCGTGCTTCACAACTTCGTAAGTCCGCCGCACGGGGCATACCCCGCCTTTGGTGTGGTCCGTGACATAGAAGGCAACCTTTATGGGACGACGAACGGTGCCTACTCCGACATCGGGGGTGGAGGCACACATAACGCGGGAGTCGTGTTTAAGGTCGATACCTCCGGCAATGAAACGGTGCTGTACAGCTTCACGGGCGGGAACGATGGGAGTTCCCCGAATGCCGTGATCCAGGACTTAGCCGGCAACCTGTACGGGACTACCAACGGTGGAGGCACGGCGGGCTTTGGCGTGGTGTTCAAAGTCGATCCGTCCGGCAATGAGACGGTGCTGTACACCTTCACGGGCGGTTCCGATGGGGGCAACTCGGGCAGCAGTGAGGGCTACCCGGGCAGTGTGATCCTTGACTGGAGAGGCAACCTTTACGGGACTACTGCCAGTGGCGGCGCGGGCTATGGTGTGGTCTTCAAACTCGATCCGTCGGGTAAGGAGACGGTGCTGTACACGTTCACGGGTGGGCCCGATGGGGCATACCCCAGTGCAAATGTGGCCCTCGATTTGTTCGGTAACTTTTACGGGACTACCTACAATGGAGGCACGGGCTTTGGCGTTGTGTTCAAAGTCGATCCGTCCGGCAAGGAGACGGTGCTGTACACGTTCACGGGCGAGAGCGATGGGGCATATCCAAATGGCGTGATGCGCGACTTGCAAGGCAACCTCTATGGAACAACATCCAACGGTGGCGGATCGGGAGCGGGCGTTGTCTTTAAGCTCGATACCTCGGGCAATGAAACGGTGCTGTACAGCTTCACGGGCGGGAATGATGGGGGCTACTCCAGCGCAGGTGTGGTGCGCGACTGGAAGGGCAACCTCTACGGGTCCGCCTACGGCGGAGCGGCGGGCTTGGGGGTGGTGTTCAAAGTCAATTCCGCTGGCCAAGAGACAGTGCTGCACACTTTCATGCGAGGACCTGATGGGGACCAGCCCGACTTCGCAGGTGTCATTCTCGACTCGGTCGGCAATCTTTACGGGACGACCGCCTTCGGTGGCACCGGGGGTGGCGGCGTGGTGTACAAGCTGGATGCCAGTGGCAACGATACGGTGTTGTACGCCTTCCCAGGTGTGGCCGGTGGACAGTACCCCTACAACAATGGCGTTATCTTGGGATCGGACGGTCACCTCTACGGGACTACTTTTTATGGCGGGAACGAAGGCCACGGCGTGGTATACGAGCTTGATGGGACGGACGATGAAACGGTGCTGTACACCTTCGACCTTCTCACTGCCAGTGGTTTTGGCCAACCGGCTGGAGGTGTGATTCGCGACTCGGCCGGCAACCTCTACGGGGCTACCTTCATAGGCCAAGCGGACGTCGGCTACGGGTTTGGCGTAGTGTACAAGGTAGATCCGTCTGGCCATGCGACGGTGCTGCACAACTTCACCAATGGGGCAGATGGCGGCTACCCTAATAGTGTGATCCTCGACTCGAAGGGCAACCTCTACGGGACTGCCGGCGGTGGCGGCGCAACGGGCAACGGTGTTGTCTTTAAGCTCGATCCGTTCGGCAACGAGACAGTGCTGTACAATTTCATGGGCACGGCCGATGGCGCCGGCCCCAACGGCGCTTTAATCCGCGACTCAGCCGGCAACCTTTACGGGACGACTAACGGTGGCGGATCGGGAGCGGGCGTTGTCTTTAAGCTCGATACCTCGGGCAATGAAACGGTGCTGTACAGCTTCACGGGCGGAGCTGATGGCGGCTATCCACTGAGCGGTGTAATCCGCGACTTGGCCGGCAACCTCTATGGGACTACCCAAGTTGGCGGCACATCGGGTAGCGGTGTCGTCTTTAAAATTGACACCTTCGACAATGAAACGGTGCTATACAGTTTCACCGGTGGCGCTGATGGTAGCGTTCCGGCCTGGGTAGTGCTGGCCCGCGACTCGGCCGGCAACCTCTACGGGACGACTGCCTTTGGCGGCGCGTCAGGTAACGGTGTCGTCTTTAAGATCGATACCTCCGGCAATGAAACCGTGCTCCACAGCTTTGCGGGCGGCACTGATGGCAACACCCCTTACGCCGGTGTAGTTCTTGGCCCGAACGGCAACCTCTACGGTACAACCCCGTTCGGCGGGCAAACAAACGGCGGCATCGTGTACGAGATCAAACAACAGTAAAGATGAGGCGAGCCGAGCCGACCGCGCCGTAATCTCAACGGCATACAACGAAATTCCCGCTGTATCGCGGGATGGTTTATCTTAACAAACAGACGCAAGTCTCGATCAACGCGGAAACCGCCGAGTTGGTATTGGGACGGACTCGGGCGCATCGGGTGGATTCGAGGGAGCACGGCTGATTCTAGCATCCGTGGTGGCATGTGCCGGGCGGACGGGTACTAGCCGCAACTTTACCGGTAAGGCGACAAGAACGCATAGCCCGACGGGCTGTTCATTTCCTCCAGGACCATCACTTCCTCCAGGGCCTACTTCTTGAACAGATCGTTCTTCATCTGCTTAGCGATCTTGTCGGCCCAGTCTTTAGGATTGCTGGCCTTGGCCTCGGCAGACCAAGCGACGGTGCTGTCTTTGCCGATTAGCGACGCGCTGCCTTCGGTGTGTGATACCGTGCCGGACTGCGCGTAGCTGCCGACCGCCACCGCCGAGTTGTGGTGACTCGTGTGTTCGTGGTAGACGAACACGAAGTCGGCAACATCCTTGTCGGTAACGAAAACAACAGGCAGTTTTTCATGCATCGCGGCTGCCTGCACTTCGCCGCCGACTCGCTTTTCGGGATCAACGTAGATCTTTGAACCTGCCGGAACCTGTGCATTCGCCGTCAGGGCCAACACGAGAGTTGCAAACGCCAACACTAGAGTTTTCATTTCTACTTTCCTCCTTGAGAGATAGTTTGACTGCTTTCGTAAACGAGAAAAACATTTGAACCCAAACGATCGTTAATGACTTTGAAAACTGAACTGTCGTTCAGGAGGCTGTACGGTCGACCACCCACCGCCGAAACCCATTTTCTAAGGGCATTATGAATCAGAGAGAATTGAAGATATTTTCGTTCACCGGCAATTCACTACGAAGTCATAGAGTCTGTATTTATTCACACCGCGAGTTTCGGCCCAGTACGGCAGGACTGCTTCCCGGTCCGAGGACATTAGGCCCCAAGACAGGCTACGCGCGTTGTCACGCGGAGTCCTGTGAAATGGCAAAATCGGCAAAGTACATCCCGTTTGCTATCATTGCGTAAAACATCTCCATGTTGGCTTCCACTATAAAAAGAATGGTTCAGGACGGGCGTGCAACCGTCAGAGGTTGGTCAGCGTATAAACGCCAGACTGGTCGATGGCCTTGGTTGTCAATTGCAATTCATTTCCTTAACTGGGTTCTGGTCATTTCTGGAATGGTTCTCTTAAAGAGTCTAAGCGTATCGGAATTCAGGGTTTTTGTAATTCCCGTCGGCTGGGTCTCGCGAGGGGGTGATGCATGACCGATGGGCAGAAACTTATTGGAATCGTTGTTTCGCCAAAGAAAACGTTCGACGCCATCAATCAGCGTCCAACCTGGAGATCTTGCCGCTGGCATGGCTCGTTATCTTCAATCTATTAACCCAGTTCGTTGTGTTTCAGGTCGTGGTGACTGACGCTAACTTCGACCAAATTGCCCGCGCCAAAATTGAATGGGATTCCCGGGAGGCGGGGTCGCAGCCCACGCCCGCCTCCGTAAAACAGCAGCTCGATATGCTGCGTAGCCAGCGAAAATATTGGTACGTCACGCCGCTCATTGGTATCCCCATCAGCCTGCTCCCCCTCTCCATATGTTTCTACATCGTCCTGCGGCTGGCGAGGGCAGGCACCACTTTTCGCAAGGTGTTTGCCGTATTCTGTTGGTCTTTTCTGATCTACCGCTGCATCGGCGGCATTGCCGTGATCGCAGCCCTGTTGATCCATGGTTCGGCAAACTTCTTTCCCGCGCCTCCGGAAGCATGGTCGCCGACCAGCCTCGCGCAACTCGTTTCAAGAGATGCGGTGTCCCCCTACGTCTACGCCGCAATATCCAAGCTGGACATCTTCTTGCTCTGGTGGCTGGCAGTGCTGGCAACCGGCTTGCCCAGAACCTCAAAGAACTTGACCATCGCCAGGTCGGCGGCGATTGTGACGGCCACAGAAGTGGCATACCTTGCCATCAACGCCGCTGGCTGGCTACCTTAAGCGAAGCCGTCCGCCGCCGGGCGGCTACGTCCAAACGGCGTAACCGCCGAAGTAGATGTTGGGACGGACTCAGGCGCATTGGGTGGATGCGGGGGAGCACATCCTATTTTACCCTGATGAACGGTAACGGACTCAGTGGCGGGGCCGCCTTCTACTATCTTTCAGTCTTCGTGTTTTGGTTCGCTCTGTTCGCCAGTAAGTAACATCTAGCGGCCTATTGTTGTACTCAGGTAACGAACTCATCCGGTCAAATTCTTTGGAGGCATCTTCTTTGGTCGCGAAACAACGGGACAAGGGAAAAATCTTGTCCTGCGCAGCAGACACTTGCCGCCGTTCACAGACAACCCAGCCGCCGTTATCCCGGTTGGTAACCATGACCTATTCGATTTTGCCACCCGGCTTTTTGAAGTGATTGGGGTCTACATCATCCCAAATGGTGAGGCAAACGTCCTTGGCGGTTAGTTTGGCGTTCGATTGAGTGCCCATGCCACCAATGCCGTGTGATTTCGCGTCGGCGGGACCCGGATCACCGGGATAGTCAAGAATCCAACCCCACGACTGTCCGCCAAAGTTTGGATCATCATGGCCAAATACAGTGATTTGGACCGTGAATTCGGGTTTCTTTTCGGTTTTCAAATAGAACGTGATTCCATTGCATTCCTTGGAATTCTTGAAACCTTCGATGAAATCGTTCATTAGAGCCGTTTCATGCAAGGCCTCTTTGGTATGGACGAACTCGTTGTTCGGAAGTTTTTTCTCTAATGTCTGCCCTTCGGTCATGGCGTCCGAATCAATGATCGGAGGCACGTCTTTGATGTGGTTGAAGCCCAAGGTCGGCGGGTCCTTCTTTGCAGTCTGCTGTTTAGTGGGGGCGGACGCAGGCTTGGTTTGCTGGCTAGTCTGGGCGCACACCGAAGCGGCGAATGAAAGCACCGCGACCAATGTCAGTAATGTTGTCTTCATAAGGCACGAATTAGTTGATAAGGAGAATGCATGAAATAGAATCCTGCCGCCTGACATTTGCTACTCACTTTTAATTCCTACTCGCTCTCAAATACCAAATCACGCGCTCTTCCCACAAAAACTGACGATAAACAGCCCAGCATCGTTCGCAGTTGTCCTTGTTCATGTGTTCGACAACTCGGATGATACCCGCTCTACGGAATCTCGGGCAGAGGGTGAGGTGCTGCGAAGTGCGCCAAACGACAAGCATTTCGGGGCGAAATTGGAATTCAGGCTTCTTGTCGCGGGGCATCTGTACGTCCTGAGCAGATACTATCACGTACAACACTTAACTGTCTGTGATAGGCTCTTGCCCATGTGGGACGTATCAAAGTTCCTTAAATCCATACCGACGTGGTTGTCGCTGTTTGGCTTGCTGGCAGCGATGTTTGGCATTACAAAGTACGTTGTTCACTCCGAGACGGCGGACCTGAGAATGGATATCGGGATCGCGAAAACCGACATCGCACAACTAAAAGATGATGTCAAAACCAACCACGATGACATCGGCAAAACCAACGACAAAATAGACCGCATTCTTAGTGATGTGCTGAATAAAGCGTTTCCGGGGACTGGTGTGAAACCGACGCGAGGAACGTTGGAGAAAGCGCAGAAAGTAATCACGCTAGCACAAACCTTGAACCTTAAGCTGGAACCCACCGCTTTGGCGAATTACGGAAAAACAATTGCCGGATTGAGCGAAGACCCGTCGCTGGGCCCTATGGCGTGGGGCAGTCTTAAACAAGCCATGGACTATCGGTCTTTCTTAAACAAAGATTTCGTCCCGTCACCGAAAGACCTTACGCCTTTCCCTCCTAACCACCCTTATCATCCTTCCGGCGCGTTCATCCCTGTGCATCCGGGACGGAGCGAAGTTGCAATAAGAGTTTATATCGCCGGGGGTTATGTGAACGACGAAAATTCCGCCCGTATAGAGCTTCTTTCTGACCCAAACACAACAAGCAGTGGGGTTGGACTATTCGTTATTTACGGCGTGTCCAGCGCGATTTCCCTTGATGGCGAGTACTTGAAAAACGTAATCGTCCGGGATTCACACATCGTGTACAAAGGTGGTCCGGTGCGATTGGAGAATGTTACTTTCGTGAATTGTACGTTCACATTTACGAAAAGCCGACCGACTATCAGTCTCGGGGATGCAATCCTGCAAGCGGCGCAGGTTAATTTCTCGACGGTTGCCCCCGCATGAAGATCATCAATTCGCCCTCACTTCCGATGCTGGAATTTCAAACGGTTTATTCCAGTGGGGTGCCGATAGGTGGTAGTATCCGCAAAGTCGGCACCACATGACGCGGTCGCCGTGGTACGCGATGTTCTCGGGCATCGCCTTGAACGCCTCGGCTTGCTCCACCGTCGTGAAGAATGCGCGATCACTTCCGTTGCTGCGTTTGCAGTTCATTCGATTCCCCAAAATTCTGAGGACTGCTGACTTTGAATCAGCAGTCCCCGTTCGTACATTGACGCCGCACGGCTTCTCGTGCGACGGCCAACCCTTTCCGACTAAGGTTTTCGCGGCTTTTGCAACGCGGAAAGCGCCGCATCGATTAACGTTTGTGCGCTCTTGGTCGGGACAACAATGTGGTACACGCCGCCGCGATGTCGACCGACTGTCGCGGGCGTTGATTGCTCGCGAAGCGGTCGAGTCGGAATTTGTTTGATCAGATCGTCGAGGACGATGGGGTCTTCGATACTGATTTCGTCACTGGTATCAATAACGTTGGTGGCGTCGGCAACGCGGGCGGCGTTGAACGCGGCCTCGATGCGCTGCTTCACGGAAGCTAGTCCTTCACCATGCAGAATCGGAACACCGTTTGGGGAGGTTTTCAATTTATTACCTCCACCACAGGCTTTTTTTCCTCGGTGTCTTCCTCAGTTTCTGGCGTTGCCCACACAATTTCTGGACCCACCAAATTGAGCACGACGCGGATGCTGCTCCCAAAACCAGAGATTTCCTCCGTGTCGCCTATGAGCACGAATAGAAGATGAATCAACGAGCCTAGCTTTTCTCGCTTGAAATCTTCCGATTTGCAGTCGAGAAGGAATGCCAGCCTTCGGCTAACATGGTGGCGGATGCGGTCGGCGGCAACTTTCTGATCGATCATCGGGACACCGCCACACGAAGTCCGTCGCGCTCGATCTGGGCGATCAGCGCAGCACAATATCTGTGCTCGACTACGAGCGAAGAGCCGAACCACATCGCGGCATCAGAAATGTTTTCAGCGATCCACGAGCACGCATTTTTACTGATAGGGGACAATAACCAAACGGAAGGGTTTGGGACGTCGGAGAATAAGTGGAAATCAGGCCTCGCTTCGGTGGGCGGCGAACCTGACGCATCGAACGGATTTTTGTGATTTTCTTGCACGGGACGTTCTTTTTGTCCCGTTTTCTTGGAAGACCGTGGACCTGTAGAATAATTTACAGCACTCATGGCGAATTAACCTCGCTATGTTTGTTAGGGACTGCGCAGTGCTGATAACACCGTGCGGTCCCGCTTACTGCTACTTCGTTTGTTGTCTCGGTTTGTACCTCGCGATTAGTTTTTGCTCTTCGCTCTCCAACCAAAAATCAACTGCACGGCGAACTTGCTCTGCCATCGTCGAACCCGACAAACCGCGCAATAGTTCCAGCCTCGTCAGGATGTTGCCGACCTCTTCGACAGGACGGTTACGGGCAAAGTGCGGGTGCCTATCCTCGGTGACGCGTCCGTTGTCGAGAATCAGATCGTCGATTTGAAGGCGCGCATTGGCGAAGTCGAAGAGCTACTCAAGACGCGCTCGCGCATGTGGCAGAAGTTCCATCGACCCGACGACATGTTACCGAGCAAAGAGATCGAGCGGCTCAAGCGCGAAGAGAAAGCCGAACTCAAGGAACTCCAGGCTCAAGTACGCGCGTTGCAGGAACGCCTTCGCAACTGGGGTACCCACAAGGAAGACTACAACGGCGAAACCGAAGAGTGGATCGACATGACGTTCGCCGATAAGCATCCCGACCTGATCTTGAGCGAGACCACGCCCGTGTTCGGGTGGATTCCGCGCCTTGTCGAGGTGCGCGTCATGAACGCAAAAGGTGGATATGACACGGTCGAGGATTTCAAGTACCACGCGGGTGGTTATCATGACCACGTCGACGCGCGCTACAACATCGAGAACTATCGCAAGCTGATTGCGATGGGTTCCGATGCCCTCGAACTCGTCGCGGACGGCCTAGGCTGGGGAGATAACTGGACACGCTGGGAGAATGCTGCCATCTGCGTTGCGATCTCCGAAGGCTTGATCCAGCCCGACATGGAGATTGTCTCGCGACATCCAGGTCTCGCGCGCTGGTCAGTTATCAAAGAGGATATGGAACACGAGCACACAGTGGTCGATCACGAAGCAGAGCGGATTCACGCGATCAAGACAGGCGGCGGATCGCTCGGCGGTGCTCGCATCTATGCACGCGGCTGGAGGTATGGGAAGCGCAGTGGCAAGTGGTCAATGCGCGGGATCGAATCGTTCGACGCAACGGCTCGCTATCGTCCCAAGGACGCAGGCGACCGCACCGAGTACGCGGGGGAAGCAGGGGATCGAATTGGGCGGGGATTTACGAACGACGACGCGGAAAGCTACGACCCCCGATGATGGTAACCACCGTGACGTCAATAAGATGCGGAGAAATCTCAAACGGTTTCGCAAATCTATCCCTATTATTATGAGGGTTTAAAGCCCTCGGGTTCTTCTGGGGCGCGGGTCACACCTCCTCCCGTCGCCCCCAAACCGATAACGATTTTACGATTTGCCTCCAGCCCCCGTGGGCTTGGCTTCCTCCTAGCCGAATCTGCGGGGGCTAGTTTCATGCTTTCGAGAATTTCTAACGAGGTTGTTTATAAATGTCTGAGTACGTGCCGACAATCGACAAGTTGATTGCGCTGCTGCGCGACAGTGGTCTGTCGCAGGCGCAGTTCGTCGAATTGTGCCGTGTATACGGACACAAAATTTCGACAGCCAAAATTTCTGTCGCACTTTCGAGCGGTGGTTTTGCGAATCACAAAGTTGACCAAGAGTTGCGCCCGCTGATTTTGAAGATCGAAGACCTCGTCGAGCGTTTCGCACCGCTGCCTGTAAGTTTTGAAGATGCAGCGCGCACCAAATCGATTTTTGAGTTGATCGATCTAGGAATCGATCTTGGCACACGAACTAATGGAAGTGGCAGTGTAACGGAGACCAGCGACAATACAACCGCAAAAACGTCACCGAACCTTCATGAAGGAAATTCGGTGGACGAAGATGACGGAATTATCAGCGCAAGACAGCAGCACGGATTTGCAACGGATACGGGGTGTCGGACTTCAGTGTGACATCACCTGTATTTTGAGAGCGGTCGACATGGGGGTGCCAGTGCACCTCGTCGTCGACGAACTGCTGGCAACTTTACGAGAATTGGAGAACCTACGATGACGAACACTTGGGACGAAGCAGTTAACAACATTATGCACGGCTACGTAGAGACATTTCTCTTCGGTGACGTGCCCGCGAATATATCTATTGCGAAGAGCGCGATTGAAGCGAACGAGAACGCTCTGCCTGAACAACGTTGGTGGCGTGAAGTGATGACCGCCGTCATCCTTGACGTTGCGCGCGGACGCTTGCTGCCGCGATATCAGTTCTGTGAGAACCCGCGCTATAGGGCCACGCTCGACGCGGTCTACTCGGCCTATTCGTTGGCACGCACGGAATCCAACGCGGGCTTGATTATCCAAGCGAGCGCGGGCATTCCGTTCGCGAACACTCAGGCGATCCTTGATCGAGTTGCTGAACCTGACGTCTACGGCAATCTCGTCAAGTCGCCAGAGTTCGAAGCCCAAGTGCGCTCGACGAAGCAGCGCGATGCCGAGATCGCGGCGATGACGGCCAAGGGTTCGTTCGTGATTCGTACATCTAACGGGAACATTGTCCGCTATTCGAGCGATGGCTTTGAGATTCAATATTCTTCCAGCGGCGGGACACGACGCGGTGGTCCTGGGTTCGCAGGCATGGACGACCAGCAAGTTGCCGACCTCTATGCGCAATGGTCAGCACAGCAACAGATGAATTCCATGTCCAAGGAAGACCTTCGGAAGATTGTCAGAACGGGCGTGCAAAATGCGTTTGTCGAGAAGTACGACAGAGACCCGAATTCGTTGCAGCCCATCATTCCTGAGGAAGTGAAGCGCGAACATTTGCTCGATCCGCGAGATGGTTCACCGATCCTCACCAAGAAGCACTTGTGCGCTGTCATCAACCTCGGCGACAACATTGCGAAAAAACTCTTGTGCGACCCGCAAGGAAAATCTGTCCCGCACAAGGTAAAGGAATTCGAGCGCGTCCTCAATTCGCGCTAAGGATAAAAATATGCGCTGGCACCAACATCAGAAGTCGCAACATCAACAGGAGACTACCGTGGCACCACAGACCGCAGTAAAGAACGAGTTCGCCGAACAAGATTTGCAGGCGCAGCAAGATATTTTGAGGCGTGTGTTCTATACCCAGCTTGCACCTGGATTAGAGAATCCGTTTCAGTACGACGCCAACGGAAATGTTGTCGGCATTGGCAATCGCATCGCGTTCAAGGCTATGACCGACAACTTGGCGAAGTGGCATGATCACTTCGGAACCAAGCCGATGGCGGCGGGTCGCATTGTTGAGTTGATCGCCAAGCTAGACCTCGCTGGTCTATGGCCTCATGTTCCCAAGCAAGAGGTGAAGACGGTGACCGTCGCGCCCACTCGTAGAGAGGAAGCCAAGATCAATCATGACCGCGACAGGAAGCTCAACAGCGGCGACAGTCCGATCAAAGGCCTCAGCGAGGACACGGCGAAGCCGCGCGCCACGAGGGAAGATATCCTCAAGGTTGCCCAAGAGGATACCGACAACCAGCGGATTTCCAACGAGGTCGCCGTCAAGATCGAATCGCACCGTCACCACGCTGGTGGCCGCAACTACAGCGCGACGGAGCACGAGACACAGATTCTGCGCAACATCCGCGAAGCTGGCATTGCGAACGGCACACCGTGGGCGAAGATCAACGAGCAAATCGACGCGAAAAAGAAGGAAATGTTGACGTGGTCAACGCAGCAAGCCTTGAAGGAATTGCATCCTGAGTTGTTCACGAGCAAGAAGACTCAGGGGGCGGACTACTAATGAATACGTTGACCGATCTGGAGAAATTCGTCGTCACTCAACTCTTCGCGGGCGAAAACTCGCTCACCATCGTTAGGAAAATCTGTGAGTCAGGCAATGGCGTTCCTGGTGCGGATAGCGAAGGTCGCTATTTCGCGAAGATCGCCGAGATGCGTCAACGCATCAAGGACTTCGAGGGTCAGGTTTTCGAGCTCGCGGTCTTGGGCTTTGAGGCGGGTCATCCGTGGAAGTTTGTTTTCGATACGATTCACAGTTCGGGTTTGATTCATAGTTTTGAGTTGACCCCGATCCTTGTACGTGCCCGCGATTTCGTGTTTCCGCCGAAGGTCGAAGTCGTTGACGTCAGCGAAGCGAAGGCGGCAAACGATTCGCTTGGCGCGTGGGCTATTGCGGAATCTTTGCGAAGGGGCGATCCAGTTCTTGAAAAGATGATCGCAGAAACTGAACGAGTCAAGCGGGAACACGCAGAGCATGAGGCGGCACGGGCGGCGGAACGCGGGAAATATTAATCGGGGGCGCGGTGAGAGCACGCCTGATGCGAACGGGAGGGTCGTCGTGCCTGAGTTTGTAGAAGGCCCGAACCTGTTCATTCAGTAAAGAAGTGAACGCCTGGGCGCTGGCCGCGCCTTGGTGACCTCGGCCCTCGGGTCGCAGGAACTGGAGCCAATAGAAAGAGGTGCAGTGAACACGCGGCCAGAGGTTGCGTGGCCCTTCGGGGCAATAAGGATATGAGATGAAACTATCAGGATACATTCAGAGGTACTTTTCGGATCGAGGTTTCGGGTTTATTGCTGAGAGCAAGAACCTCCACTTCTTCCACATCACGTCATGCTCTTTCATTCCGAAGGTAGGGCAGGAAGTGACTTTCAATATCGGTGTCGGTAAACGAGGGCCATCTGCCGTTGATGTCGAACCCGTCCAGTCGGCCGCGCAGGCGGAGGTGGAATGTGCTTAACTTCCACGAACTGTCGCCTGAGAAACAACAGAAGTTCTTGAAGGGTGTTGCACTTCTTGAAAACGGCGGGATCGATGCCGTCAAGACGTGGTTCGCCACCGATTTTCAATACAACCTCTCTGCGCCAGAAGACGTAGGCGCGATTCTCGGGTTCTGCGCAGACTTCCAGAACTACATCACTGAGCATCGGAACGGGAACGGACACGGCACACCGACCGAAACGGCAGTGGCTGTAGCCGTCGAGGGTGACGCGTTTGCCGATTTGTTCGCTCCTCCTACTCCTGCTAACGCGGACGCTCCGGCGGAAGCGAAAGCCGATCCGCTACAGTTCGTGCCTAAGGCGATGAAAGATGCGCCCCAGTGGGTTCTGTGGCGTAATAAAGTCCCCTATCAGGTCAACGGACAGAACGCTAAGGCCAATGATCCATCCACATGGACGGACTACCAGTCGGTAGTAGCGGCTGCGATATTCAATGACACCAGCGGCGTTGGATTTGAATTTGCCAATGGCTTCGCGGGAATCGATCTCGATGGTTGCCGCGACAAGGCTACGGGCGAGATCAAACCGTGGGCCGAAGAGATCATCAACAAAATTGACGGCGCGTACGTGGAGATTTCCCCATCAGGCACGGGGATCCACATCTTTGTGCGTGGCGTAGTTCCAGGCAAGGATCGCAAGTTCAATTTGAATCCAGCCATCGGGTACGGTAAGGCTGCGGTCGAGATTTACGACACCGAACACTACTTCACGGTTACGGGTGATGCCTACTTTGAAGACGCTGGCGACATTGTCGAATGCGACTTGACCGAAGTGTACGCAATGATTTGCAAACTACGCGAAGACAATCCCGTGCCAAAGTCGGTAAAAGCTACATCGGCTGATGCTGGCGAAGGCACGAAGATCGAGTTGCTGGGAGCGTTCGGCACCACGAAGTACGACATCTTCATGCAAGGCGACATCGTGTCGGATCAGCCGTTCGTCATCTCGAACCGCATCGGACGTTTGCACTATCCGTCGCACAGCGAGGCCGACATGGCGTTCGCAACTGTGCTCGCGATGTACCACGACTGTGACACTGAGAAGATGTCCCAGGACTTCCGTCATTCGAAGTTGTACCGCGACAAGTGGGATCGTTTGGAACAACAGACGTTTGCTAAGGCAATTGCCACTGCGACGAAGATGAAGGCGAACGAGACTCCTATTGTTGTCGCACCCGATGCGAGCGTTCCGAAGGTCGAGTACGTCGACGAACTAACAACGATTCCTCCATTCGATCCTTCGGTCGTGAATGGCATCTATGCGAAGTTCGTCGAACTCGCTACCCGTGGTACCACATTGCAGCCGCAGTACGCTTTTGCTATCGCGAAGGCCATCGTCGGCGCACGTATGGCTGGCAGAGTCCACTTCGAGAACTTGGACGTTGAACCACGCTATTACACCGCATTGATCGGCGAGACGGGGTCGGGTAAGGGCGAAGCATGGCGCAGGATATTGCAGATCATTACCGCTGGCACTGCCGAGGGCAACATGGCAGGCATCAAGGTGATCAATTCTGCCGACTCGGGCGCAGGTATCCGCGACGTGTTCTTCAATAAGCCAGAAGACGCGCCTGTGCTGATGTACATCGACGAAGTCGCAAGTTTGGGTAATAAGACTCAGGGCACGAAGCAACCAGAGATTTTGGACCGCTTGATCGAGTTGGCCGATTCCACGCAGATCAGCGTCGTAAAGGCCGCCAGGAGTGCCAAGACGGCATCATCCAAGACACATAACAACGCACGTATGTGCGCCGTGATGTGTGGCCAGGACGGCAACGTGTACATGTCTTCCTTCGCAGGCAAGACTAAACTCGGCCTCTGGGATCGCTTGTACCCTGAGTACGGCGAACCAGTTGAGGCTGGCGACCTTCCACACATCAATCCAGTCGAAATGCTGCAACTCATGCAAGAATTCAGCGAACTCAATTTCTCGGGCAAGATGACGATGTCCGACGAGGCACGCGACTTCGTGAAAGCGTTCTGGGATGTCCAACCTGTCGGTGTCAAGAGGAAGGCGCGTTGGAAGAAAAACATGATGCTCGACGCATACATGTCGGCCTTCGGTCGTGGTTCCAGAATCGCCGAACTTGAGGACGTCCACATCGCGGCAAAGATATTCAGCCGCCAGTTGGTCATCCGTCAGGTGCACTTCACCGACGAGGTTCCAGACCGCACGGGTTACTACCTCGGGTTGATCAAGAAGATCACGGAGGGTATGCGCCGCAAACTGGCCGCTGGCGTCGATCCGTACTTCGTGGCACTCACCCGTCGTGACTATGAGCGCAAAACGAACGCAGCACGGGACAACGAAGAGCACATCTTCGAGCGCGCCTGGGCGATCCACTCTAAGCACCATTTGGAGACTGTGAATATCAAGAAGGGAAATGGCCAGTTGTACCCGAAGTTCATTCCGATTCCAGAAGAGGCCGACTAGTTCGGGGGGCCAGCGGGCCAGAGGGCGAAAAGCGGGTTTACGGTCGCGAGAGAGCGGGTGTGAAACACCTATGCGGAGCGGGTGCGCGTTTTTACCGATTGGGCTGGTCGGCGAGTGAACGAAGTGGGAATGCGGAGCATACGCCGTAAGCCAATTCGACGCGGTCACCGTAGGCAAACTACTCGCGGTCAAAGATAGCGTTTCACTCGTGGTCAACCACTCGCGGTCAAAGGTGTTTTTTGGGCCTATTTTCTTCACTCGCTGTCAACTTTTACGACCGCGAGTGGAGCCTATGAGCCAATTGAACTTAGCCCCGTTTTTCATCACTCGCTGTCATACACGTACACTCACTCTTTTATGTATGTAATCTGCCTATATGACAGCGAGTGGTGGACAGCGAGTGGATAGTCTTTGATCTGTGCCGAGACCTGAGGTAGTCAAACGCGCCGTTTCCCTCCAAACCACTCGCGGTCAAAGATTCCTAATGTGCCAGGACTCCGAGGCGGATCGCTCATTTTTGGCAAGGGATTCGTTCAAAAAGGCAATGTTCGAGAGATTTATCACGTAACTCCTTTAAAAACTGCATGTTAGGCTAGTTTCTGCTTCGCACTATGGAAGCAGTCTGGATATTCGCCTATCCTTCGCCTCAATCCTCGGGAAGATCGTGCGCCTGGAGCAACGGGAGCGCGGGCAGAAGCCTGCGTACGGCGCACGCGTACGCTTCGCGGGATGCGGGCCGCGCCGACGCGCATAGACGAAAAACCCGCCCAGGTGCAGGCGGGTATCTCGGGATCAGTTTGTGGCGGGAACTAGGCTGCGACCCAGGCCCAAAGGTGACGCGGGGTTGGCGGAGCCGACTCGCACAGTCAAGTCCTGCCCTCGAAAAGGTGACAGAATTCCCCATTTTGCCCTCGGCGAAAGGGCGGGTAAGTGGCGTGTTTCCGTCAGGCGATTCTTGGGAAAGATGACAGAACTGACTAGACTGTCACCCTCGGCGAGCAGGCACAAGACCCCCAAAAAACAAAACCCCCAGCCGAAGCCAGGGGTTGGAGCGAACTAACAGAGGGTACGCCAGTGGTGGTCTAAAGCCAAGAGTACTTGGCGAACGTTTCCTTGCGAGCGCGGTCTGCAACCTCGTCAGTGACGGAGCCGTAGAACTGGAGAGCCATCCGAGCAGACTGGTGACCGAGGGCTTGAGCAATCGTCTGGGGATTCATTCCAGCCGCCGACATCGTGAAGCCTAGACCGTGGCGCATAGCGTGGGGGTGCTGCTTTGCAACATCCAAGCCAGCGGCTTGGGCGGTCTCAGAGAACCATTTGTGGAAGAATCCACGGCTCAACGGCTTGTCGGTGTTCCACTGAGACGGAAAGAGGAAGTCGGACGACTTGCCGTCGCGGTCCTTAATATACGCCTTTAGCGTGCGGGCCAAGGCTTTGGAGACCGCAGGGTCGTGGACTTTGCCGCTTTTGAGGCGCTCAAGATGAATCTGGGCCTTATCAAGGTCAACGTTTCCAACCTTCAAATTGAGTAGTTCGGAGACGCGCAAACCGAACGAGAAGCCAACTATCAGCATGCACTCATTGCGCTTGGCGTAACGATCATCCTTGCATGCTTTAATCATTTGCTGCAGTTCCTCGGGCGTGATGCCTTGATGGCTGCCCTTCTTCCAGCGACGGCTGCGATTGGGGTTCTTGACTCGTGGACTCATGGCTCTCCAATTAATGACATCAGAGCAAATATGTCATCTTTATGTCAAGAGGAAATACGGATGGACACCTTGAGACCATCCCGCAAGCAATCGACGCAATAAACTAGCGCGCATCGAAGGCAAGCAACGACGCGATCCCGAATCGGGAGGGGTGCGGACTCTCTCGGAGCAAATTATGTTTCGTGGTGGCCGCGCTTAGAAATTTTTCGGGTCCCATTTTTCCAAGGCGAGCGAGGCGGGAGCGTAGCCGCCCCCGACGCCCTTTTTCCTCGGGCCGCCACCTCCGTCGAAGCACCGCAGATTGGTCTAGTAGTCGCGCACGATTTTCCTAGGAAGAATAGGGCGGGGGCATCGACCAAAAATATTTTTGTAAAAGGTACTCCGTAGAAAGGTACGGGGTATTTCCGTTTTGTTGGTTCCATCCAAGGAGTCCCATGTCAGACGAACTAGAAGTGATCCCGACACAGTCGGAGAAAGTAGAGGTGTCAACACAAGTTGCGCCAGAGCCTGCACCAAAAAAGCGCCGTGGTCGGGGCGTGGATCGTTCGGCACTAAGCGCCGAGGAACTGAAAGAGCACAGGAAATCGATAGACCAGAAGAGCCGCAAGAATCGGAAGGAAGCGAAGTCCGAACAAAATATGCAAGCGGCCAGCCCCGTCGAGATCAAGCCGAAAGACGCTAGGAGGATTCTGGAGGCCCGTGGGCTACGTCATCCTCGCGCCATCGAGGTGTGCATACAACTCGCTGAAGTTGCTGCCCGCAATTTGCGCATCCCGTTCAACGGCCACTTGCTGAAGCACGGTGTGCAAGCCACGCTCGCGAAATTGAACGGCACTTCATACGAGCCGCCTGTTGTCGCCGATGTGTGGAAGGCGGAGTTGGAAAGCCCCCTCCGTGAAAACGAACTGTACGCTATCTGGGACTACTCGTGTTCCTGGCGCAACGGAAAGGACGGCAAGCCGCTCTCATTCGCCGAATGGAAGGATTTGCGCCACGTCGCGATGACCGATTTGTTTCGCTTCGGCAAAGACATTCTCAATCTCGACTTGCACGGCGAGCCACACGGACGCTGGTGTCGCGAATTGTTCGTACAAAAGAAATATATGCTGCCCGAGCAATACGACTGGGAAGACGTCAAGGTTGCTCTCGCGGCGCAGTCCGAGATTCACCAGCGCATGCTGATTAGCAGCCGTTCGAGTTACAAGTCATCGGTGAACATCGTGGATTTGCTCCAGTGGGTGCTCGTGTTCAACGGAGACTTGCGCATCTTCATCATTTCGAGCACGGCTCCGTTGAGCGCAGGATTCCTTCGCAAATTTCGAGCGTACTTCACGGTCAAGAATGAAAACGAACCGACTTTGCTGAACCAACTCTTTCCTGAGCACATGCTCGCAGCCGACGACTCAGGCTCATCGAAGAACTTCATCAGCCCAATGCGTCGTCTCGACTTGATTCAAGCCACGCTATCGAGCACGTCGCTCGATTCGCAAGGTTTGGCTGGTGAGCGCTGCGACTTGTTCGTGGCAGAAGATATCGCGGAAATCTCGAACAGCAACAGCCCCGAGATGCGCGAGAAGACCTTGGAGAAATTCGACATGCTTCGCGAATTGATGGAGCCGTTCGGATACCTACAGGTCGTGTGCACCCCGTTCGCGTCAGGCAAGGGCACCGAGGAGGACCCTGGCGACGTTTACGCCGTGCTGACACGCCGCGAACAACGCCACATCAAGAACGGCGGTGATCCGCGTCTTATCACAGTTATCTGCCCAGCATGGACTGTGAAGCCTGGAGTTCGGAAGAACGCCTGGGACGCCAACCTGTTGGAAACCGAAGTCGACTTGCTGTTCCCGAGCCGCCTGACGTTCAAGAACTTGATGGCTAAGCTGCGTGAGAATCTGACGACCGACCGCACCGCGAAGATTTTCCGCCAACAGAGCTTGTGCCAGTGGTGCCCAGACGAGGACGAAACGCTTCGTGTCACGTTCGACCGAGCAGACCTCGACGAACGCACACGCTCGGCCAGTTATTTCGAGGGCCACGCACTCGCGGCACAGAAAATCCTTGGCATGGATCGTGCGTACAGCATCTCGAAGTTCGCAGATCGTTCGGCCCTCCTGCTGGCGCGCAAGCAACCTGTGCTGCAGAAAGACGGGAGCTACAAACCATCGCTCGTGTTCGCCGATTGCCGTGCAGATCGCTGGCGCGAATCCGACCTGATTCGCAACATCTGCGAGATGATCAACGAGCACCGCCCGCACGTATTCGTCGCCGAGATGGACAAGAACTGGCAAGAGGTGTGGGACGCCGTGCGCCATTACTGCGTCAACAACTCAATCCCAGCGCCGTTCTTCCGTTGGAAGCAGATCGTGACCACGGACAAGGCGTTCGCGCGCAGAGCCAAGATGATGGAAGCTGCGATCTCAGACGGGCGCATTTGGTGGGTGAACGCGGACTGGACGGAAGGCGTGCTCAAAGAATTCGAAAACTTTGACGGAATCCACGCGTCAAATTCCCATCGAAAGGACGACTGCGTCTCAGCCGCAAGCCTGATTCACCAAGAATGTGGCATCAAGTACGCCGAAGAGACCAAGCCCGAGGATTTACAAGCGCAGAAGGAACGTGAAGAGATCGAGTTTGACGAAGCTCGCCGCAAGGATCACCAACGTCGTATGTGGGCCACGCCCTCGCCTGTCCACGAGCCACAGCCCCCGCCGCAACCACCGACTGCATATCGCCCACCCATGAGCCGTCCGCCCATAGGAAGCGGATTCGCGATTTTACCAGGGCAGATGCGTGGACGCCCGAAACCAGGAGGATGATATGGAAGACCAAAAAGAAGTAGTAGCAGCCGCAGGAGCCATGCTCGCCGAAGCATGCAAGCCAGCTATTCCCAGGGGCCGAGTGAAGGTCTGGCACGAGGATAAGGGTTTCGGATTCATCACACCCTTGGACGGCGGCATCGATATATTCGTGCACTTCACGGCGCTCCCCGGCAACAAGTATAGAAATCTCGCTGTCGGTCAAGTCGTCGAGTACGACCTCGGGCCTTCACCCCGCCACAACCGACAGCAAGCGATCAACGTCCGCGTGATCGCGTAACGAGTTCCCTATTCGCGTTCTTTAGCCATTACGCGAGTAGGCTGGGCCGAGAATCTGGTAGAGGCTCTCGGCCCCACAAAGTTTCCTCGGATTCAACCGAGGGATTGCGGACTTCGAAGCCGCACAAAAGGAAAAGACATGTCAGAACAAACAGTAACTCTCGAATCGCTTCAAAAGCGTATCGAGCAATTGGAAGCGCAGGTGGAAGATTGTCGCCTCGCGCATCTAGACAATCACGAGGCATTTCGCTCATTCGCTCAGCGGCTCAACGAATATCAAGGCCAGTTGGGTCGAGAAGGCACCGCGCTCGCGGACAGACTCGTAGCTAGGATGTTCGGCGACTTGAACACGGCCTTCGAGACCGCGATAGAGAGCATCAATCGTACTCTCGAAGCGACGAGGAAGGCGTACACGCCCGAGTCCATCGCTGAGAAGGTCCAACCGTCTCAGATCGCCGAGGCCCTGGCAGGAAAAGTTCTCGTCACCCGTCCAGCGGGCCGCCACGAAACAGCCGTCGCTGTGCGTCAAGCCACGTCAGCGGAACTGCGCAACTCGTAATCGACAATAACCAACAGGGGCGGCGTATTCAGTCGCCCCCGATTCGCCGTAAGGCGGAAGAGAGGAGGAATGAACTATACACTCGAAGTCAAGGTCACGGGCTACCCGAGTTGGCGCAGGAAACCGACGTACGAAGTCATTTGGCTCCCCGATTCTTTCCGAGTCATCCAAACCTCGAAGCGCGCTAACAACGTTCGACGTCTTGTATCAGATGGTCGGCAAGCCTTCGACATTTTAGTCGGCAAGACCAGCGAGAAATATCTCGCTGAACACGGTTTCGACCCGGATCAGACGTACGAAGACGCGGCACTGTCGTAGAGGGGAGATGGCAGCGGGCGTGACATTGTGCAAGATGCGCTCGACCGCCAGGGCGGCAGGCAAGAGATAGTTCGAACGCTGGTTGAAGAGACACCTGAAAGGGCGGGGAACTGACGCTGACAACTTGATTCGGGCGGTGGTAGACTCCGCTCAACGAGGGGGTGTTGAATGTTGCGATGTGCGCTTCTGGCGTTTTCGATTATCGTCGCCGCTACGGTCGCCTGCGGACAAGAGCACGCCCCCACACTTGAACAGTGCCGCGCTGACCGCGACTTATGGATTTATCAAATCCCGAAGGGTCCAACTGCTGAATATGAAGAAGTTCGCAATTCGATGGCGGATATAAATTCGGACTCTCTACGTGCGCGTCAGGTTGAAATGATGATTTGCATGACAGCGATAGACCCGATGCCAGACACGCGTGTGGATTTGACGTCGGTAACCTGCGAAAATTTTTATCCCGCCTTGACGGCACATCTGGAGAAGCTTACTGCTCAACAGAAGTGGCAGAAGTACATGCTGCTTCGGCTCGTGTACGCCGAAGAGATAGAAGAGCGGCTGATGGCGCTCGTTAAAGCCAAGAAGTGACGCGCGAATCATAGCACCTCGATCTTCAAGTGCTTCGTCATCATCTCCAGTTCGCCGTCTTCCCAAAGACCGTCCCATGAAATTTTCAGTCGAATTTCTGCCGAGTCTTTCTCAGTTGAGCGGGCTTGAAGTCTCATAATAAATCGGGACTCTCCCGTCCAGATGGATTTTAAGTTGTTGGGCGTTATGAGGGTCATCAGCGAGATCAATTTACGGTCTTTGTGGACCATGAAGAGGTCGCAATCACAGGGCGAACCGATCTCTTGCGCTAAAGGTGTAACCTCTTGGTCCTTCCACCTCATTTGGACATTACCCTCCCATAACGGATACCACTGGTCATCAGGCCCCCGTTCTTCGATTGCAGTAAGAAAGACGCGAACATTGTGTGCAACCTGTATGCGGCGTGCGTTCCAGACCCGCAGGTGAAAAATTCGAACCTTTTCGTCTTCTGACAAGTTCTCGTTGATAGCACGAACGGCGAGCGTTAATTCTCCATTGTCCTTTAGCAACTTCATCCTCAACACTGGCGGGAACCACAAAATCATAAGCGACCTTCCAAACAGCGCTACGGCGGCAGCGAGAAAAGTCGCAAGCGCGGCGAAAGCAGAAACTGCGAAGGTCAGCCAGAACTTTGCCTCTGGGCACACCATCCCTCCAATGCAGGCCAGAGCGTATCACGTTGGGCACTCTACTGAACATCAACCATTTGGTTTATCATTGATGGAACGATGCCCGAACTTTCGCAAAGAACGCTGGGGAAAGCCATACCCGCTCTGAAGGCAATGGTGCCAGACGATGTCTTTTCGTTCGATCGGGATTTTTGGCGAACGAAACTGTTTGAACGCGAATTCCCCGAGTGGCTTAGAGATTTCGTTCAAGATAAGGGCTTGAACTGGTCTGTCATAATCCCCGAGTTGTTCAAGGGAAATATCAAGACGCGCGACCACTATAATATGTATCGTACTCAGTGCCATGAACTTCTCCCGAAACTGACCGTGATGGCTGTCGAAGAGACGAGGGACGAATCGGCACGCGACGCTGTTCTACGATCCCTCCAACTCGACGGCTATGAGGTAAGCAACGGACAACTCAGATCGATTGACGGTCCAGTGAGCGCCGAGGAAGAGAAGAGCCGTCTCCTGGCCTTCCTAAAGGCTTCGAAGTTAGGCAGGCAGGATGTGATCGCGAAACACATCAAAGACACGGAAGACCTGTTCGGACAGGGGAAATATCACCCAGCAATCGGTGAGGCCCGAAGCGCCCTGCAAGCGCTGATCGAAGAGAGCGTAGCTCTGATGGAAGTGAAAGCAGCCAGCAAAAGTGGCGGCGGGATCAAAAACCAAATCGAATTTTTGGAGCGAGAGAAGTTTTTGTCAGCAGACGACCTGCAAGCATTTCTATCGGCTTGGGCGTTCCTGAGTTCAGGTAACCATCCAGGGCTGTCCTCGGAAGAGCAAGGAAGGATCGGCACTATTTTAAGTCTCGAATTCAGTCAGATTTTGCTGATCAAAGGCAGGGCGCTGCTGTGAAGCACTGCATGAGGAAATCTCCTTGTCTGCTCATAAACTGGAACATAGTAGCTTGTAGTCTATTGTAGGTAAAGAAGATGGTGTCAAAAACTGGCAACATCCGCATCGGCATTTCCGGCTGGCGCTATCCTCCCTGGCGCGGCGTCTTCTACCCTGCAAAATTGGCGCAACGCCAGGAACTCGAATTCGCCTCCAGCAAACTTACTTCTCTTGAAATCAACGGCACCTTCTATTCCCTACAACGCCCGTCCAGCTTCCAAAGCTGGCATGATACGACTCCACCCGATTTCAAATTCTCCGTAAAAGGCCCGCGTTACATCACCCATATTCAGCGTCTCCGCGAAGTCGAAACGCCCCTCGCTAATTTCCTGGCCTCCGGCGTGTTGCTTCTTGGCGAAAAACTCGGCCCATTCCTCTGGCAGTTTCCGCCGAATTTCAAATTCGACCCTGAAAAAATGGAAAATTTTCTGAAGATGCTTCCGCACGACACCGCCGCGGCAAAGTATCTCGCATCAAACCACGATAAATGGATGAGCAAACGGGTTTCGTTCGAAGATGTGGATGACCATCACAAGCTGCGACACGCCATCGAAATTCGCCACGCCAGCTTTGCCGTTCCAGAATTCCTCGAACTTCTCCGCAAATACGACGTGGCCATCGTCTGCGCCGACACGGTCGAATGGCCTAAAATTACCGATGTCACCTCGGACTTCGTCTATTGCCGCCTTCACGGCTCCGAAGTCCTCTACGCCAGCGGCTACGACGCCAAGTCCCTCGATCAATGGGCCGACTGGGTTCAAGCCTGGGCTGCCGGCAGCGAGCCTGCCACAGAAAAAATCCGCAAAGAGAAACCACCCAAAGCCAAGACCCGCGACGTCTTCGTTTATTTCGACAACGACACCAAAGTCCGCGCTCCGGCCGACGCCCAGTCCCTCATCGAACGCGTTACCCCGTCTGCAAGCCGCTCCGAGTCGCAATCAAAAGAGAGGTGAACCAACATGAAAAAAGCAAATTGGATACTGCGGGCCGCGCTTTCTTCCTCATTTTTCGCCTGCGGCGCAACCGCGCTCTCTGCCCAGGCCTGCAGCAACATGCCTTACCTGCATCAGAATAAATTCGATCCTGAGCCGATCGAATTGAGCCATGTGCAGGGAGCCGCCGCCGACCAGAATGGCGCGCCTGTCGCGCAACTCTGCGTCGGCCTGTTCTCTGCACAAAAACACGAGCTCGTCCGCTACGCCCAAAGCGATGCCAAAGGCGTCTTCTCTCTCGACACCAACGGCCTGCCCGACGGCGAATATCGCCTCGTCGGCCAACTCCTCGGCTTCTGCCCTGCCAACGCCATCATCGACATCAACTCCCACTCCCCGCAAAAAAAGCCCATAGTGATACATATGAACTTGCCCGGCGCAGACACCTGTAGCACCGTCCAAGTCAGCAAAAAGTAGCATCGTCGCCACCTCAGTGGCCGTCCCAAAATCCGTCATTCCGAACGGAGTCCGCGAAGTGAGGAGTCCCTTGGTCTTCGCAATCGCGGAAGAATCTCTACCTCCGCGCTTCACGATTAGCGCCAAACCCGCCTTAGCTTTAAGATAGGAACCCGGCCAGCTACCACGATTCGGAGAGCACTCACGATGCCTGTCTCGGAAACTCCCACGAAGCCAAAAAAACTTTCCCGCCAGCAATACCTCGACCTCTACTACTACATGCGGCTCAATCGCGAAGTGGAAGACACCATGACGCGCCTCTTCCGCCAGAATAAAATCGTCGGCGGCCTCTACGCCAGCCTCGGCCAGGAGGCCGTCTCCGTTGGCACCGCCTACGCGCTCGAAAAGCGCGACTGGATGGCTCCGATGATCCGCAACATCGGTGCTCTCCTCGTCAAGGGCGTCCCTCCGCGCGACATTTTCACGCAGCACATGGCTAAGTACACCTCGCCCACAAAGGGCAAAGACGGCACCAGCCATTTCGGCGATCTCGAGAATCTCCATATCGTCTCTCCTATCTCCATGCTCGGCGATCTCATCCCGGTCATGACCGGCGTAGCCATGGCCGGTCGTTATGTCGGCCAGAAAATCGTGGCCATGACCTGGATCGGCGACGGCGGCAGTTCGACCGGCGTATTTCATGAAGGCCTCAATCTTGCTGCCTGTCAAAAAGCTGCGCTCGTTCTAATCCTCGAAAATAATTTGTGGGCCTATTCGACGCCCGTGCGCCGCCAGGTTCCCATCGAAAATCTTGCCGATCGCGCCAAAGCCTATGGCATCTCCAGTTACATCGTCGATGGCAACGATGTCGTCTCCGTCTACACCACGGCGAAAGAAGCCGTCGAACGCGCTCGCGCCGGCGAAGGCCCCATCCTCATCGAAGCCAAAACGTTCCGCCGCCGCGGCCATGCCCAGCACGATCCGGCCGAATACGTTCCTAAAGACCAGCGCACTTACTGGGAAAAACGCGATCCCATCACTCTCTGCGAAAACTTTCTCGTCGAAGAAAAGCTCCTCGACGCCAAAAGCAAAGAAGAAATCGCAGACAAAATCGCCACGCTCCTCGAAAAGGAACGCGAGTTCGCCGAAAATTCTCCGATGCCTCCCCCGGAAACCGCCGATCAGGGCGTCTATTGCACCGGCCCGGAATGTCACGACCTGCAACCAAAGTGGGAGCGCCCGGTCGACGAACTCCTTCCTCCAAAATCCTGCGTCGATCCCGTGTGGATCATCGAAGGCTTCGGCCGCGGCGTTTCCTCCGCTGGTGGAGACGCGCCCATTCATTTCGGTGATGTTCGACCCGCGGTCGCTGCGGAAAAAGCTGCTGCGTCGGCGCCCGCCAAATCACTCGCGAAATCGGCACCACCGCCTCCCGCTAGAAAAGTCGCGCCGAAAAAACCCACGAAGCCTTTAAAGAGGGGTGGCCGCTAACCATGGCTCCCATCACTTTCCTCGAAGCCATCCGCCAGGCCATGTTCGAAGAAATGGCCGCCGATCCCCGCGTCGTGCTCATCGGCGAAGATGTCGGAGTCTACGGCGGCGCCTTCAAAACCAGCGAAGGCCTGCTCGAAAAATTCGGTTGGGAGCGCGTCATCGACACGCCGATCAGCGAAAGCGCCATCATCGGCGCCGCCTGCGGCATGAGCTATCTCGGCCTGCGCCCCATCGCCGAAATGCAATTCATCGATTTCATCGCCTGCTGTTTTAACCAGCTCACCAATTTCGTCGCCAAAGGTCACTATCTCTGGAACGCTCCCGCTCCCATCGTCGTTCGCGGACCTTCTGGCGGGGGCGTCCACGGCGGCCCGTTCCATTCCCTGAATCCCGAAATGTATTTCCTCCATACACCCGGATTCAAAATCGTCTATCCCTCCACGCCCTACGACGCCAAGGGTCTCCTGAAATCCAGCATCCGTGACAATAACCCCGTCCTCTTCTTCGAACACAAATTCCTCTATCGGCGCATCAAGGAAGAGATTCCTTCGGACGATTACACCGTCCCCCTCGGCAAAGCCGTTGTCCGCCGTGAAGGAAAGCATCTCACCATCCTTTCCTACGCTGCCATGATGCACACTTCCCTCGAAGCCGCCGACGCGCTCGCCAAAGAAGGCATCGAAGCCGAAGTCATCGATCTCCGCACGCTTCTCCCTCTCGACGAAGAAACCATCCTCGCCTCCGTCAAGAAAACCAATAAATGCCTAGTCGTTCACGAAGACACTAAAACCGGCGGCATTGCCGGCGAAATTTCCGCCATTCTCTTCGAAAAAGCCTTCCACGATCTGGATGGCCCGCTCGTCCGTGTCGCCTCTCTCGACACTCCTGTCCCCTATGCGCCCACGCTAGAGGAAGCTTTCCTCCCCAACGCCAAAAAGGTCTTCGCCGCCGCCAAAGAACTTGCCCGCTTCTAAAAGATTCACAATGCGCGACTGGTGCGCCCTGCCTTTCAGCAAAAACCACCGGTTTGTCATCCTAAGGCTATCCGACGAGGATAGCCAAAGGATCTCAAGCGATCAAGCGATCCGCATTCTTCAACGTTGAACTGCCAAGACGGTTTAGTTTCAGAAGTACAGTTCCATGAGGTTGTCACCCGCTCGATCCCGTCGTAAAGTTCTCAGTTTATGTCGTCGTCCGCCTTGCCAGAATTCCTGTCCAACGAAGCCATCGAAGGCCTACTGAACGATCGCCTGCGCCAGAAACACGCCGTCGGTCTCATCGTGGGTCTGCTCGGGCCACAAGGCTGCCGTATAGTCGCCGCTGGAACCACCGGCAATCCCGCCCGCCCCGACATCGACGAGCGTAGCCTCTTCGAAATCGCCTCGATCACAAAAATTTTTACGGCCGCTGCCTTAGCCGACGCTGTCACGCGCGGCAGTCTCTTTCTAGACGACTCGCTCTCGAAATTCCTCACACTTCCCTCCGGCGGTATCGGTGATCGCACCCTGAAAGAACTCGTCACCCACACTTCCGGCCTGCCTCGCTTACCTTCAGGATTCGCATGGTGGTGGAACCTGCTGCGCCATCCCCGCGATCCTTACGCCAACTACTCTCACCGCGATTTGCACGCGTACATCAAAACCCTAAAAGCCAATTCGCTGCCCCGCGGCAAATTCCTCTATTCCAATCTCGGCGTCGGCCTTCTTGGAAATGTCTTGGCCGCCCACGGAAACACAGACTACGCAGGCCTGATCGCCCAACGCGTCACCATCCCGTTGCAGATGTCCCGCACCTTCCTCCAAATTCCGCAAACCGAGCAACCCTTCTTCGCCCACCCTCACACCAAATCCCTTCGTCCCACTCCCATCTGGACCATGACCTCGCTTCAGGGCGCAAGCGGCCTCCTATCGTCGCTGCAAGACATGCTTCGGTTCGCCTCCGCCGCCCTCTCCGCAACCCCTCCTCTTTTCCCCTGCATGATTCATCCGCTCGCGAAGGCTGACGGTACCGACCGCAGTGTCGGCCTCGGCTGGATGCTACGCGCTACTCCCGAATATCAAGTCGCATGGCATAACGGTGGCACGGGCGGCTCCCGCTCTTTCCTCGGCCTCGAATTCAAAACCGGCCGCGCCGTCGTCGCCCTCGCCAATTCACCCCATTCTCTGGACCAGCTCGGCGCCAGCCTTCTCCTTGGCCCAAACCTCTCCGCCAGCTTCTTCTGATTCTCCCCGCCACGGGTCTGCAAAGCGCCAGTACTTTTTTGGATGCGAGCGTTGATTTTCCCAGGTTTTCTCTTCTGTCCCGCTAGTAGAATCTGTTGTACCAGTTCCTGCAGGTGTTCCTGCGACGCTCGGCGCGCCTGCTTCTTGTCATGGCCGCGTCCCTTTTTAGGCCCATAACACTTGGAATCCTTCGCTAAGCTTAGGAAAGGATGAACGATGAACGCACCAAAAGTGGGCTTGCTCGCGCTTGCCTGTCTTTCTCTCCCTCTTTATGCATTCCCGTCGCCTGGGAGCACCGTCACCGGCAAAGTCACGCTTTCCGGCGCTGCCCCCAAATACAAACAGCTCGACCTTTCCAAGCAGCCGGAGTGCGCTCGCTCGCGCGCCTCCAATCCCCTTTATCCGGAAAATGTCGTCACCGGTCCCGGCAACTCCCTTCGCAACGTCGTCATCTACATTTCTGCCGGGGACTACAATTCCCCAACTGCTCGTCCAGCGGCCGTCTTTGATCAGCAGGACTGCCACTACACCACCCACGTCCTCGCCGTCCGCGTCGGCCAGGAAGTCACCATCTCCAACAGCGACCCCTTCTCTCACAACATCCATCCTCTCGCCAGAATCAATCGCGAATGGAACAAGATGCAGCCGCCGGGCACCCCTCCGTTTTCCTATGCCTTCGACCACGAGGAATTCATTCCCATCAAGTGCAACATTCATCCCTGGATGCAGGGTTATTTCGTTGTCCTGAAAACCGGACATTTCTCCGTCACCGATGACGACGGCCATTTCTCTCTCCCGAATCTTCCCCCGGGCCATTACGTCGTCACCGCCTGGCACGAAACGCTCGGCACGCAAAGCAAGGAAATCAACGTTTCCGAAGGTGAATCCCTCTCTCTCAATTTCACCTTCACCGCGAAACCCTGACCGCTTCTTTACAAACCTGTGACAACTTTTTCGGCCTGTTTTGCTATTGTTACCCTCGAAGTAGAAGCATTTTTCCGGGGCGCCCCCGGAATTCCCCGGAACCCTGGGATCGGCCCATTCCATTCACGAGGAGAATCTGAATAAATGAAGACTCTGGTCTGCGCCGCCATACTCTTGCTCGCTTCCTCCGTTGCGTTTTCGCAGGATGTTCATTCCCATTCCGCCAGCAAACCCGTCACCGTGAATCTGATCAATGCTCAGGGTCAGAGCGTGGGCACCGCTCTTCTGACTTCCGCTACCACCGGCGTAAAAATCTCTTTGGACATCAAAAATCTTCCTCCCGGAGAACATTCCATTCACATCCATCAGTATGCGAAATGCGATCCACCCGATTTCAAATCCGCGGGCTCGCACTTCGACGCCGAAAACCACACCCACGGCGGTCATCCTGCTGGAGACATTCCTGATTTTTCCCTGATTGTTTCCGCCAACGGCACTGCCCAAGTCACCGCGATCGCGCCCTACGTCACGCTCGGCAGCGATGATCATTCCGTTTTCAGCAACGGCGGCACCGCCATCATCATCCACGCCGTAGCCTCCGGAAGCGGCGCCCCCGCCCGCATAGCCTGCGGCGTAATCGCCAAACCAGACTGAGCTCGGCCAGTGCTGGGCGCCCCACACTGAGCGCATTTTCCGAAGAATCTTGGGTTTCGTATGGCGCCGTGCCTTCAGGCCGGCATCTTGGGGGTCCCCACTCGTTCGGCCTTAGATGTTCTCCATCAAGCCCAATGTCGATCTGTTTCTTCTCTTCCGGGGGTCGGACCTTCAGCTCCGACATTCAACCTCGGGCAAATTCGAGCTTCAGCCCCTGAGGATGCCTTCTCCTGCGTCAAACCAAGAATTGTTGTAGTCTGTGCAGGAACAAAAACCTGCCATGAAAAAAATCGCCGCCCTATTTCTCTTTTCTCTCTTCACCGCCACAATTTGCTCCGCCCAATCCGTCCGCTGGACCGAACAGCGCGCCAACGATTGGTCCGCCCAACAGCCCTGGCTTGTCGGCAGCAATTACATTCCCGCCACGGCCATCAACGAACTGGAAATGTGGCAAGCCGACACGTTCGATCCACAGCGCATTGATCTCGAACTCGGCTGGGCCGAATCCATCGGCCTCAACACCATGCGCGTCTTCCTTCACGATCTTCTCTGGCAGCGAGACGCCCCGGGCTTTCAGAAACGCATCGACACCTTCCTCACCATCGCCAACAAACACCACATCCGTATTCTCTTCGTGCTCTTCGATTCCTGCTGGGATCCTTACCCGCAACTCGGTAAGCAGCGCGATCCCCGCCCCGGCGTTCACAATTCCGGCTGGGTACAAAGTCCCGGCGCCGCCGCGCTCAAGGATCCCGCGCAAGTTCCGCGCCTCGAGGCGTACGTCAAAGGTGTCGTCAGCGCCTTCGCCAACGATCCGCGCATTCTTGGCTGGGATGTCTGGAACGAACCCGGCGGCATGAATGACGGAAGCTACGAAAAGCAGGAATTACCCAACAAGCGCGCGCTCGTCGCCGCGCTTCTCCCGCAAGCCTTTGCCTGGGCTCGCGAAGCCGGCGCGTCCCAGCCACTCACCAGCGGCCTCTGGGATGGCGACTGGGCCCATATCGATAAGCTCGATCCCATCCAGAAAATTCAACTCGAGCAATCCGACGTGCTCTCTTTCCACAACTACAGCAAACCTGGCGATTTCCTGAAGCACGTCCGCGAACTTCAGAAATACCATCGTCCCATTCTCTGCACCGAATACATGGCCCGCCCGATGCATAGCACCTTTCAGGGCATTCTCCCCATCGCCAAAAAATATAAAGTCGCCGCCATCAACTGGGGCCTGGTCGCAGGCAAAACGCAAACCTATCTTCCCTGGGATTCCTGGGCACACCCCTACACCGATCACCAACCTAAGGAATGGTTTCACGAAATCTTCCAAACCAACGGCCAACCCTACCGCCAACAGGAAGTAGACCTGATTCGCCAACTCACCCATTCGACCTAACCAGCGCTTTTCTCCTGGACGGGTCTTCGGGTTTCCCACCTTTGTAGGGGACGCCCGCCGGGGTGGTCTCTCGCAGCTGATTCAAAATAATCGAAGCGAGGAACCTCTCTTCGATCTCAACCCACCCTAACTAACTCATCCGTGCCTCCTTCACCTACAACTCTCTCTCCCTCTGTGGCCCTCCCCCCAAATGCGGTAATCTATCTACTCCCCATGATCATCAATCTTTCCCGCCGGGCTCACGACCATAACTGGGAAATCGATCCCATCACGCGCTCTCTGCTCGACACCGATTTCTACAAACTCCTCATGCTGCAATTCATCTGGAAAAATTTCTCCCGCACCAAAGCCTCCTTCTCCTTCATCAACCGCTCCGCCGATCTTCGTCTCGCCGACCTCGTCGACGTCTCGGAAGTCCGAGAACAGCTTGAGCAGACCCGCCAGCGCCGTTTTCACAAATCCGAACTCATCTGGCTCGCCGGCAACACCTTCTACGGCCACCAGGGCATCTTCGAGCCGGCCTTCCTCGAATGGCTCGAACACGATTTCCACCTTTCGGATTACGAGCTTTCTGTCCACGATGGCCAGTTCAATCTCTCCTTTCACGGCCTTTGGACCGAAACCACCATGTGGGAGATTTATGCCCTCACCATCGTCAGCGAACTAAAAACCCGCGCCAGCCTCAAGCGCCTCAGCGAATTCGAACTGGACATTCTCTACGCCCGCGCCAAAACTCGCCTGTGGGAAAAAATGGCGCGCCTTCGCGGCGTTCCCGGACTCAGCGTCAGCGATTTCGGCACCCGTCGCCGTCACAGTTTCTTGTGGCAGGAATACGTTGTAAAAGCCATGAGCGATGTCCTCGGTTCTTCCTTCAAGGGAACCTCCAACACCTACCTGGCCTACAAACACGACCTCGAAGCCATCGGCACAAACGCGCACGAACTTCCTATGGCCCTCGCCGCGCTCGCCGATAATGAAGAGGAACTAAAAAGCTCGCAGTATCGCCTTCTCGAACTTTGGCAGCAGACCTATCGCGGCGAATTGCTCGTCCTGCTTCCAGACACGTTTGGCACCACGCAATTTCTTCAAAATGCTCCGGACTGGGTCGCCGGCTGGACCGGCCAGCGCGCCGACAGCAAGGATCCATTTATCGCCGGTGACGAATACATTGCCTTCCTCGAAAAGCACAACCGCGATCCGCAGCAAAAGCTGTTCATTGCTTCCGATGGCCTGGATGTGGATTCCATCCTCGGCCTGCACGCCTATTTCGCGGGCACTCTCCAGAATGGCGCCAGTCCTTCCGATTTCCGCCACGCAGGCGATTTTCTCGATCCCCGCCGCTGGCAGCCGGTGCGCCGCATTCGCTTCAGTGCCGGCTGGGGCACGCTCCTTACCAACGATTTTCGCGACTGCAATCCTCACGGCGACGAAGCCTTCGATCCACTCAGCCTCGTCTGCAAACTCAACGGAGCCGATGGCCGCCCGGCCGTCAAACTCTCCGACAATTTCCAGAAATCCCTAGGCGCCCCTGCCGACATCGAGCGCTATCGCCGGATCTTCGGCACCGCCGGCGTCTCCAATATCCCCGTCCTCGTCTAGCCGCCGTGATCGCTGGCGCCCCATCCGAAGCGCGTTGGTATCGCCCCGAACCCCGTCTGTTTTTGCCCCGCCCGCTCGTCGAACGAATCGCCCGTGACGCCTTTCCGCACTGCCGCGTGTCGGAAGTTCGCCCGTTTCCCGATGGCTACCGCAATGCAAACTTCAAACTTCAGCTCGAAGCTTTGCCGGAGCCCTTCGCATCTACGAGCACGATCCCTCGCTTTGCCAGAAAGAAGCAGCCCTGCTTCGTCTCCTCGCCGGCTCCGTTCCTGTTCCGGAAATAATTCATGTTGCGCCTCAGGGCTTGCAGGAAATTCCGCCCTTCGTTCTGATGCGCTGTGAGGAAGGCATCAACTTTCGTGAACTCAAGCGCCGCGGCGATCTCGCGGCCATCGCGCAAGCAGCATACTCCGCCGGACAAGTCCTTGCCGCAATTCACAAATTCAAATTCGAGAAACCGGGCTGGCTGGATCCCGGCCTTCGCGTAACGGCGCCACTCATGGAAGGCGCCGACCCAATGCCCCGCTTCGTCGACTGCTGTCTCGCTTCGCCAAATCTGAAATCGCGCATGAGCCCGGACGTTCGCGATGCTTTGCACTCGCTGATCTGGTCGCATGCCCCTGAATTGCAGCAACTGGACGCTGCCCCATGCCTCGTCCACGGAGACTTCGGCAAGCGCAACCTTCTCGTAAACCCCTCGAAGTGTGGCAGCTCAGGTGCCGCTTTTACTCAACCAGCCGGAACCTGGATCCTAGCCGCGGTCCTCGATTGGGAGTTCGCCGTTGCCGCTTCTCCCCTGACCGACCTTGGCCATTTCCTCCGCTACGAATCCGCCTCGCGGCCAAAACTCGAGCCACACTTTTCAAATGGCTATCTGGACAAGGGAGGAAGTTTCCCCGAAGACTGGCGTCGAAAAGCCCGCCTCGTCGATCTCACCGCTCTCTGCGAAAGTCTGACTCACGATCAGCTCCCCGAGTCCGTCACCGCGGAATTGCCGGAACTAATCCGCGCCACAACAGAAAACCGTGACCCAATCTAACGGACCCGTATTTTCCGGCGTGCCCCAGTCTGAGTCCGCGAAGAGCGGGTCTTGCCGTTGTAGCACCGTGCCTTTTGGCCGGCATCTCGGGTTTTCGCTTGTTGGCGCGCGTGTTTTCTTCCTGTCGCTTCGCCCGTAGCGGCTCTTCTCTTTATTCTTTAGGGGGTCGGAGCTTCAGCTCCGACATTCAAGCATGGCAAGCACTGGCTTCAGCCCCTGAGGACTCCGCCTTAAACCCTTCGCGCTAAACCTTACTCACACCGCAACGCCGTCATCGGATCCACACGTGCCGCCCGCCACGCCGGATACGTACACGCCGCCAGCGAAATCGCCATCACCACCGCTGCCACAACCGCAAAAATCCTCACGTCCAGGGGTGCCACGCCAAACAACAAACTCCGGATCAACTGCGCGCAGACGCCTCCGGCAAACAACCCCACTAGCAATCCCAACCCCGTCGGCCGCAATCCATCCAGAAACATAATCCGCATCACTTCGCCGCGCTGCGCCCCCAGCGCCATCCGTATCCCGATCTCGTTCGTCCGTTCCGTCACCAGATAAGACAGCAACCCATACAATCCCACCGCCGCCAGCACCAAGCCCATCACGGCAAACAGCAGCACCAGGACCGCATCAAACATCGCCGACTCCGTCGACTTCCCGATTCTTTCGTCCATCGTAAGCACATCGGAGACCGCAAGGTCCGGATCCATTCCCGCAATCACTTTCTGCATCGGCAGCGCCAGCGCCGTCACGTCCCGGCCTGCGCTCGCCATCGCCACCAGCGATCCATACTCCAATCGCCCGGAATTCAGAGGCAGATACATCGTCGGCTCCGCGGGACGATCGAGGTCAGAGAGCACATCTCCCACAATGCCTACAATCTCGAATCGCGGCGCTCCCTGCCAGTCGATCTTCAAATGCTTCCCGATCGGATCCTCGCCGCCGAAAAACTTTTTTGCCATCGATTCCGTGATCACCATCGCATTGTCGTCTGGCGCCCGGTGATCTTCTTCTGCAAAAATCCGCCCGCGCTTCAGCGCAATATGCATCGCCGCGAAATAGTCGGGGTCCGCTCCGCGAATCACAGCATTGCGAAACTGTCCCGGAGGAAGCGGCGCCGCGCCTTCCATTTGAAATGTGTTGTCAAAAAAATGTCCCGCGCCCGGTAACACAGACACGATTGATGCTTCTTTCACTCCCGGGACCGCGCGCGCCCGCCGCAGCAACCCCGCGAAAAACTCCGCCCTCTGCCCGTCCGTTTCGTATTTCGATTCCGGCAGAGTAAAGCCCATGGTCAACACGTCATCTGTCTTGCATCCCATGTTCACCGACCGTAATTGCGAAAAGCTCTTCAACAACAGTCCGCCGCCGATCAGCAGCACCACCGTCAACGTGACTTCCGCCGTCAGCAGCAGTTTGCGCAGCCGCGCCCGTCCCTGCCCTCCCGCCATCGAGCGCGATTCTTCCTTTAGCGCTCCCAGCAGTTCGCTGCGCGTCACCGCCAGCGCCGGCAGTAGCCCGGCCACCACGCCGCAAAAAATCGTAATCGCAAACATGAACGCCAGCGCGAACCGGTCCAGATGAATCGCGCCCGCATGCGGCAAATCCGCTCTCAGCGCCACCAGCCAGCGCAGCGTTGCCCACGCCAGCAAAGCACCCAGGCCTCCGCCCACGAACGTCAGCAACAAACTTTCCGTCACGCGCTCCTGGATCATCCTCCAGCGGCTTCCCCCCAATGCCGCTCGCACCGCCATCTCCTTCCGCCGCGCCGTCACCCGCGCCATAAATAAATTCGCCACGTTCAGGCA
Organism: Candidatus Acidiferrales bacterium; assembly: GCA_963790355.1. GTDB lineage: Bacteria > Acidobacteriota > Terriglobia > Acidiferrales > UBA7541 > Acidiferrum. Next base: position 411,171 of record CAWBOF010000004.1, on the reverse strand, counting down.
TGCAATCAGAAGCACGCAACCCACCGCGCCCAGCAGCACGTACAAGGGCTCCTTCACGTCGCGCACCAGGTTCTCGGACAAAAGCACTGCATGCGCGCCCTTGCCCATCATTTCATCCGGAAATTGTTGATGATCTCGCTGCTGGATTCCGTTCAGCTCGCTCGATGCCTGCTCCACGCTTACTCCGTCGTTCAGCCGCGCCGTCACGAAAAATCGGTGATTTCCCCGGTTGCGCATGTCTGCTTCGGAAACTTCGTGCTGCACCGGCAGCCACAACTGCACGCGCGTGTCCGGATAATCGAACCACGCCGGCAGCACGCCGATCACCGTATATTTGCGTCCATCGAGCAGGATTGTTTTCCCCACGATTGCCGGATCGCTCGCATAGCGCCTTTTCCATAGCGCATTCGCGAGCACCACCGTTGCCGTTACGCCCGGACGATCGTCCTCCTCCGTAAAAAATCGTCCCATCGCCGGCTGCACGTCCAGTATCGAAAAAAGATTGAACGAGCATTGCCGCGTTCCGATTGATTCCGGCAGCGATCCCCCATCCCCGGAAAGATTTGCCGTGTCCTCGCCCACCAGCGCCATTTGCTCAAAACTTTTCGCCTGCTTCTGCCAGTCCCCGAACACTCCTCCGGAAACCACGTTGAATTGCTCTTCATCGACAACGTTGTTCTCCCACAAACTCACCAGCCGCTCCGGACGCGGAAACGGTAGCGGGTTCAACAACACGCCATGGACAATCGTAAACAGCGCCGTGTTCAGCCCGATTCCCAGCGTCAACGTAAGGATCGCCACCACCGTAAATCCCGGTGATTTCCGCAGCGACCGCCATCCATACCGCACATCCTGCCACACCGTCTCGACCAAGCGCACTCCGCGCGCGTCCCGGCACTCCTCCTTAATCTGCTCGGTCCCTCCAATCGCCAGCCGCGCCCGCCGCCTGGCCTCCGCCATCCCCATCCCCTCCCCCACCAACTTCTCGACCTGCGCCTCAAAATGAAACCGCAGTTCCTCCTCCATCTCCCGCTCCACCTCGGAGCGCCTCAACACCGCCCGCAACCGCATCCACAAATCGCGCATCATCATGTTCTTCCCTTTAGGGGTCAGAGCTTCGGCTCCAGCATTTCAAGTTCATGCAAACTGGGCTTCAGCCTTTGAGGAGCCTCTGCCTCACGCCGTCCCCAACACCTGCGCCACCGCCGCGGCCAGTTTTACCCACTCGTCCTGCTCCGCTTCGAGCTGCTTCCGTCCGCTCTTTGTCAGCTCGTAATATTTCGCCTTGCGATTGTTCTCCGACGCGCCCCACCGCGCCTTGATCCATCCGCGCCGCTCCAGTCGGTGCAACGCCGGGTACAGCGACCCTTGCCGCACCTGCAGCACCTTGCTCGATACTTGGTGAATGCGCTCGGAAATAGCCCATCCGTGCTGCGGCCCCGGCGCCAGCGTCCGCAGGATCAACAAATCCAGCGTCCCTTGTGGCAGATCGATTCCCGCCACTTCCATTTGCTCTCCCATTCCCCTCCCCTTTGACTTCTACAGGACCATACCACCTCTCCTGTCGATGTACAAGGGGAGACCAACTCTCGCAACTCCCGTCCTTCTCGCCACAAAACGGCACGAGCCCCAGCCAGCGCGCTGTTCCCGATGACCGAGCCTTCCGCCCACGAAGGATCTCGGGCGATCCGCCGGGCAGACCCAATCCGCCGTGCAATCCGTATCCATTTCGGAACACCCGCGCGTCGCAACATCGCAGCGCACTCCCGCTTTCCGTCATTGCGCCTTTGGCGGTAGACTAGGTAGGTTCCGCGGCCGCGCCATTAGTGGCCGGAGCCCACAGGTTCACCCGGCCCCGTTCGAGGCCCGCACGCGAAGGAGAAAACTCTCATGGCAGTCGACGTAGTTATGCCCCAGATGGGCGAAAGTATCTTCGAAGGCACCATCACCAAGTGGCTGAAAAAGCCCGGTGACAAGGTAGAGCGCGACGAGCCGCTCTTTGAGATTTCCACCGATAAGGTCGACGCCGAAATTCCTTCTCCCTCTGCGGGAGTGCTGAAGGAAATCAAGATTCCGGAAGGCCAGACGGTTCCGATTCAGACCGTTGTCGCAGTCATCGATGGCGCCAGCGGAGCCGCTGCTTCCGCGCCAACCCCGGCTGCCGCGGCAGCCGCCAAGCCCGCAACCGCTCCCGCAGCCGCAGTGCAAGCCGCTGCCCCTACAAAACCGTCCGCGCCGCCACTGACACCAGCTTCGGCTCCCGCTTCTGCGCCGTCTGGCCCCGCTTCTGCGGCCCCGGCCTCCGGCACCGGAACGGAACGCATCCATTCTTCGCCGCTCGTGCGCCGCATGGCCAAGGAGCACGGCATCGATCTCGCCTCGCTCGAAGGCTCCGGCGCCGCCGGCCGCATCACCAAGGAAGACATCGAAGCGGTGATTGCCGGGCAGTCCGCACCGTCATCGGCACCCGCTTCAGCGCCTCCGGCGGCCGCGCGCACCGCGCCGCCCCCTCCACCGGCTCCCACAGCCGCTTCCGGGGCGCCCGCCGTCCACGGTTCGCAGTTCATTCCAACGCTCCAGCTCGGCGTTCCCCGCGAGCGCATTTATTTCGGCAGCTACGAAGTGCAGCCGCTCAGCGTCATGCGCCAGAAAATTGCCGAGCACATGGTCGCGTCCAAACACGTTTCGCCGCACGTTTACTCCGTCGACGAAATCGACATGACCAAAATCGCCGCCCTGCGGGCCAAGTCCAAGGACGAATTCGAGAAGCGCTACGAAACCAAGCTCACCTTCATGCCCTTCTTCGTCAAGGCCGCTGTGGCCGGGCTGCGCGCCTATCCCACACTGAACGCGTCGCTCGACGGCACCAACATCGTGCTGCACAAGGAAGTGAACATCGGCATTGCCGTGGCGCTCGACTGGGGCCTGATCGTTCCCATCATCAAGAACGCCGATGAGAAAAATCTCCTCGGCATCCAGCGTAACCTTAACGACCTCGCCGAGCGCGCCCGCACCAAAAAATTGAAGCCGGAAGAAGTGCAGGAAGGCACCTTCTCGATCACCAACCCCGGCGTCTTCGGCGGGCTCTTCGGCCTGCCGGTCATCAGCCAGCCCAACGTCGGCATCCTCGGCCTCGGCGCCATCGAAAAGCGCCCGGTGGTCATCAATGACTCCATCGCCATCCGGTCGATGTGCTACGTCACGCTGAGCTACGACCACCGCGTCGTCGATGGCGCCATCGCCCACCAGTTCCTCCACAAGGTAAAAGAAACCCTGGAAAACTGGTCCGAACCGCTGGTGTAGGAAGTTTTTGCTATTCCGTCATACGTAAATCAAAATCAGATCAGTCAGTTCAGTTCCACTGAAGTCCATGTGGCATTGGAGCACGCGTAGAGAAAAAGAAAAGGCCCCCCGGTTCGGTCGAGGGGCCTTTTCCGTCGTTCGTTTTTGATGCTTACCGCCGGCGCTTCTTGGCCGCTTTCTTCGCCGGCTTCTTCGCCGCCTTCGGTTTGGCCTTGGCTTTGGCCTTCTTCTTTGCAGCCGCCTTTTTGGCCGGCTTCTTAGCCGCGGTCTTGACGGCCGCCTTCGCCGCGGGTTTCTTGGCTGTGGCCTTGGGCGCCGGACGCGCCGGTGCTTCCCCTTCGCCTTCTTCCGCGGGCTCCTCTTCCACGGCCAGAACGTCTTCTTCTTCCTCGATTATGGTCTCGCCGCCCAGCTCGTCATCTTCCTCCAGCCGTGACAGCTCCTCATCCTCTTCGAACTGATCCTTCTGGAAATCCATGCTCTCCTCCCGTGGGGGCTCTTGCGAAGCCGCAATCGTCGTTTTCAAAATCTGCTACAGCCGGAGATGACCGCGCTCCGTCCTTGCGCTTTGTTATCCCACTCCAACGTGCTTGTCAAGCATTCTGCGCACTTCCTTCGTCGTTCCGCCAAAATATCTTTTGCGAACCGCTTTCCAGCCTTTTCTCCCCTAGTTTTTTGTTTCCACCGCGCTCCCCGCGGTCTTCTTCTGCGGGCTGGCTTTTTTCGTGTGGTGCACCGTGCGCGTTTCTGGCGCGCCTCCCACCGTGTAAATCCGCAAAACCATTCCCCGGCTGACTTTCCCCGTTTTCAACCCGTTCCATTTGCGCACTTGGTCGGACGTCACACTGAACTGGTCGGCGATTCCTCCCAGCGTGTCGCCCTTCCTCACCCGGTAGCGCACCAGCCGCGGCTTGGTTTCCTCGAGCGGCCGCGTTGCCGGGATGATCAGCTTTTCCCCGGCCTCTAGCTGCGCGCCACGCTCCAGGTCGTTGGCATCCGCAATCGCCGCCGCCGTCACCCGGTAGGTCTTGGCGACCGACGTCAGCGTCTCCCCCGCCTCCACGCGGTGCCGCCGCCAGCTCACCCACTTATCCGGCGGAATATCCGCAATCTCCGCCGAAAACTTCTCCGACGTGCCCACCGGCAGGTGCAGCTCAAACTCCGGATCGTCCGGCGTAATCATGCGCAGCAGGGAAGGATTGAGCGTGCGCAGCGTGGCCACGTCCATGTCAATGGTTTCCGCCGCCAGCCGCAGGTCGATGGCCCTCCCGGGCTTCACGGTGTCGGTTGGCACTGGTTCGTCGGAGTCCACGGAAATCCCGTAATGCGCCGCGTCCTTGGCGATCAGCGTCAGGGCAAGAATGATCGGCACGTAGTTCTTGGTCTCGGTCGGCAGCACGTTCCGTTTATAAAGTTCCCAGAAATCCGCGTAGCCCGTGCGTTCAATGCCTTTCTGCACGTTTCCCGGCCCGCAGTTATACGCCGCCATGGCCAGGTACCAATCCCCGTACAGGCCGTACAAATCCCGCAGATGCTGCGCCGCTGCCCGCGTGGCCTTTTCCGGATCCAAACGCTCGTCCACCCACCAGCTGCGCTTCAATCCGTATTCGTTGCCACGCCACTGCACGAACTGCCAGATGCCCCGCGCCCCCGCCCGCGACAGCGCCAGAGGCTGAAAGGCACTCTCCGCCTGCGCCAGATAGATCAGGTCCTGCGGCACGCCTTCCTGCCGCAACACCCGCGCAATCATGTCCTGGTATTTCCCTTTGCGCCGCAGTCCGTTTTCCACGATCGCGCGCCCGCGCGGCGTCTGGAAAAAGTTCAGGTAGGAAACGACCACGTCGTTCACGGTCAGCGGCAGGTCGTGCGAAACGGTTTTCGCTACATCCTCGGCCCGTTCCTTCAGCTTCGGGTCCACCGGGAACGTCATTTCCGCCACTTCGTCGATGGGCGCGGGTACCGCGGGAGCCTCCGTAAATCCGTCTCCCGCGCGGAACGCCTGCAGTTCGTAGCTGTAGACCTTGTCGGTTACTTCGTGAAACGTTTCGCGCAACTGCGGATCGCTGTTCGGGTCGTACCCGCTTTCCAGCATCCAGTCCACCGCGTCGTCAAAATCCCGCCGCGCCGCTTCCAGATGTCCCGCCTTGTAATTGGCTTCGCCCGAAGCGAACTTCGCCTTCACCTGTTCGATCAGATAGGGAATCCCACCCGGGGGTTCCGGCAGCAGGGAAACCATTTCCGCCGGTGCCAGCTTCCGTTGTGGCAATTCCGCAACTACCGCCACTTCCGGCTTCTCCTGCGGCACCGCCCGCAGCGCGGGGGCCTTCGCCTGCACCGGCTTTTTCGCCGCGTCCTCGCACGAGCTCAGGCACACCACCGTCACCATCCCAAATCCAGCAGCCCATGCCGCCGCCCGCCGCGATGCCCTTTGGCGCATCTCTCTATGGTAAGAACCCCGTCCCACCCGGTCAACGCTTTCCCGCCCCAATTTCCAAATCACGCAACTCCTTCGAGCGCAACAGCCGAGCCACCGGTTTTCCACCATGTGACCACTTTGCGCGACGAATCCTTCCTCCGCATCTACGAAGCCCGCTAAAATACCGAGCAGGTGCGCATACATGGACCCGATGACCACATCACGAACGGACCATCGAATCGCTCACGTCGGTCGAACAGGAGTGGGTGGCGCGCCAACTACTTCGCCGACTCTCGTATCCGCACGAGGATGAAGTGAACAACAAAGATGGCTGAGGTCTTTAGAGAATGCCATATCCTTGGGGAATGTCTCTGGGAGCTAGCCCATGGATGATCCATTGCCGAACATACGCGCTGCGAATCCTACGCAACAAAACATTGAAGCAATCGCCCAGCTGGAGCACGACGCCCTTAGCCGGCGGACGACGACGGAGAGAGTTAGTGAGATCGTCACAAAGCTCGTCGGCAATATGGGATTCCTGTTAGCTCAGTTGATTCTGATTTCCGGCTGGATTCTGGCAAATCTTCATGTGATCCCCGGACTCAAGGCATTTGATCCGTTGCCCTTCGGAGTCCTGGCGTTAATTGTTTCTTCTGAAGGCGTGTTTTTGACTGTGTTCGTGCTAATCAGTCAAAGTCGAATGGCCCGTCAGTCGGACCGGCGCTCGCATCTGGGGCTTCAAGTCAACATGCTCTCTGAACAGGAACTCACAACCATTCTTCAGATGTTGCAGAAACTTTGCCAACACGCGGGCGTAAATGTAGAATCCTCCAAGCAAGAGGTTCAGTCATTTACTAAAACTACGGAAATACACAAATTGGCTAGCGAGCTTGAAGATAAACTCCCCGAAAAATAACCGAAAATGGTGCTAGGCAGCCCCCGTTGCCGCGGCCGCGATTGAAGGCTTAGGCCTCGGCAATGGCAGCGATGGACACTTTCATGCCGGGGATTCGAACGGGTAACTTCGCGCCTTGCCGCGCAGGCGGGTTCGCCGGAAACCATTTAATCCATTCTTCATTCATTCCGACGAAGTCTGTCTCCTCAAGAAGGATGACAGTGGCACTCAGGACTCGTTCGAGGGAAGTGCCTGCGGCTTTTAGGATGGCAGACACATTCTCCAGGCACTGTCTGGTCTGCTCTTGGATCGTATCCCCAACAATCTTCCCGGTTACTGGATCGTGCGGCCCCGTGCCGGAGACGAACACAAGACCCGCTGCCCGAACCGCTTGGCTGTATGGCGGCGGAGCCGGGGCGTTAGGCGTTCGAACGATCTCTCTTGCCATAAATTTCTCCAGTGCTGACTGGACGATCCGGATGCGCTATCCGAGTGGCTTCGGCGGATTTTAGCACGCGAACGGGTAGAATGAGCCGAATGGAAAAGAAGCACAACCGCGTCACCCGCAAAATGGTCAATGACGCTCTACGAGCTCGTGGGCGTGATGAAAGTTTACGTGAGGGCGACGGCTTGTTTTATTTCGGCGGCGGTGAAGCTGTGAATTGGCTTACGTCTTCGGTAATGGTGAAGAAAATCTCGAACCTCACGCTTGAGCAGTGGTTGAAGAGGTTTGATTTATTTCTGTCACATTACAGTAATATAGCTAAATTTGTACGGCGCGCCGACATTTTCCCAGCAACCCCCAGCCTGCGCTACACTCGACGTGCGGCGCCGCCCCGCGCTCCATATCATCCTTGGGGGAAATTTTTCAATCATGAGACGCCTGGCCGCCGTCCTTGCCGTTCTGCTCTCGTTCTGCTTTGCCGCTTCCGCCCGCGAACCACGCCCGCCGCGCCAGCATGCCGCTCCGCCACAAACAAAATCGTCGCCCGCGATGCGCGAACTCGATTGGGACACTTATGTCGACAAGGTGCAGGGCGCGTGGATGGGCAAAATGATCGGTGTTACGTTTGGCCAGCCCTGGGAATTCCAGTACCAGAACACGTTCATCGGCTTTGATATTACCGACTGGCCGCTTTCTCCCACGCGCATGAAGGATTACCGCGCGCGCACCGACAATCGCAACAACGACGACATGCCGCCCGTCACCAGCGAAGCCGACAACCAGAAAGTGCGCATCAATTACGATTTCGTGGAGACTTCCGAAAAAGAACATCCGAGCTTCGGCGCGCCGGACAACGACGATATTTACATCAATCTTTTGTTTCTCTATTGCCTGCGCCGCTACGGCATCGACGTCGATCCCGTCACCGTGGCCCACGAGTGGGACGCGAAAATCCGCAAGGTCTGGCACGCCAACGACGCCGGCCTCGCCAACATTCGCAAAGGCATCCTTCCGCCGCTTTCCGGAAATCCGCGCTACAACCTGCACGCCGACGACATCGATTTTCAGATCGAGTCGGACGTTTTCGGCATGATCTCGCCCGGCATGCCGCAAGTTTCCAACCGCTTCGACGACCGTATGGGCCACATCATGAATTACGGCGACGGCGTCTACGGCGGCATGTTTATCTCCGCCATGTACACGCAAGCGTTTTTCTCCAACAACATTCGCGAAGTGGTGGAAAATGGATTGAAAGCCATTCCCGCGGAAAGCCTGTATGCCCAGCTGATCCGCGACGTGATCCGCTGGCACGATGAAAATCGCGATGACTGGCTGAAAACCTGGCGCCTGGTACAAGCCAAGTGGGGCGAGGTGGATCATTGCCCCGACGGCTACAAGCAACCGTTCAACATCGACGCGAAACTCAACGGCGGCTACGTGGTCATCGGCTTGCTTTACGGCAACGGCGATTTCTACAAGACCATGAATTTCGCCACGCGCTGCGGGCAGGACGCGGACTGCAATCCCGCCAACGCCGCAGGCATTCTTGGTGCGCTGCTAGGCGCTCACGCTATCCCCGCGGAATACCGCGACCCGCTGCACAACACGTACTGGAATAAAACGCTTGCCGGACTTCCCGACTCCTACGAAATTGACGCGCTCTCTCGCGACACCGCGCTCGTCGGGCTCAACGTGATCCTCGCCAATGGCGGCGAAGCCTTTACCAAAAACGATAAGCTCATCCTGCGCATCCCCGTCCAGCAGCCGCTTCCGCCGGAAAAGCTGGAGCAAATCCACTGGAAAGAGGACAAGCCGGTTCTCGACAGCACGCCTTAAACCTGCCCCGCAAGAATCGCAAATTCCGCTTGACGCCTGCAACGTTTGGTTTAATATTAAACCATATGGTTAACTATTCTCACCAACTTGATTCGACGTTTGGCGCGCTCTCCGATTCCACCCGCCGCGCCATCCTCGCGCGCTTGGCCTCCGGAGAAGCCACAGTTTCCGAACTCGCCGAACCGTTCTGCGTTTCTCTTCCTGCCATTTCGAAACACCTGCGCGTTCTCGAATCCGCCGGACTTCTTCGCCGCAATATCGACGGCCGCGTGCACCGCTGCACTCTGGAATCGCAGCCCATGAAAGAAGCCGCCGGCTGGATCGAGCAATACCGCGCTTTTTGGGAGTCGCAACTCGACGCCCTCGCGAATTACCTGGAAACCACCAAACAGGAGTCACGCTCATGGCAAGCCCGCAAGCCACTCACGAAAACCCGGAATTCCTCCTCGAGATCCGCCGCAGGTTCGCCGCGCCGCGGGAAAAAGTCTTCGCCGCGTGGACCGAGCGCGAACAGCTAGAGCGCTGGATGTGCAAAGATGTTGCGTCTGACGAGATTATTCATCACGAGCAGGACATTCGGACGGGCGGACGCTGCGTTATGGAAATTCGCGACGCCGCCAAGAAGGAAGTCTATTGGGGGAGCGGAGACTATCTTGAGGTAAAGCCCCCCGAGAAAATCGTCTTCACGTGGTCGTGGTCGAAAGGAAAGCCGGGTGGGCCGACAGTGGAAGCTCATCCGGAAAGTCCGGTCACGGAAGTGACGGCGGAATTGTTCGCCCGCGGGCGGGACACCGAGTTGGTGCTCACACACCGCGGCCTGGGTTCAGAGAAGCTGCGCAAGGAACACGAAACCGGCTGGATCGGCTGCCTGAGCGAGCTCGAGAAAACTCTCTGATCAGTTTGCAAGGATTTTCACGATCAATTGAAGTCCCTCTCCGGAGAATGGGAGGGCAAGGACAGTACTATTGCGCCGCGGGCAATCAGCCCACGATGCAAACCGCGCCCTCGCCCGCCGCCAATGGCAAATACGATTTCACGTTCGTGCGTGTCTCCTGGCACCAAAACTCAGGATGAAGGCCATATGTCCGCGCTCGTGCTTTCCATCCCGGACAAGGATCACCTGAGGCAAACCTGGACGTTCGACGACCACGGCAAAACCATGGTCGACACCTTTACCTACACGCGGGCGAAGTAGACCAGGCCTTTTCGTCAAAATTATTACCAGTAGGGCCGTAAAGCCCTGTCCTTCAGGGCGGGGATATGAGGCCCTTTAGAGCGGAGTCTTTTGTTGCTCGACGTATTGCTTAATGATGCCCAGCGGTGCCCCGCCGCAACTGGCGGCAAAGTAAGACGGGGACCACAGGACATCGTTCCAATAGCGTTTCTCCATATCAGGACGCTCCATGCGAAGCAACCGACTGGAAACACCTTTGAGACTGTTGACCATGCTCGACACCGAGTGCTTCGGTGGATAGTTAATGAGCAGGTGTACGTGTTCGGCTTGGCCGTTCATGTCGACCAGTTGCGCCTCGAAGTCGGTGCATACTTTGTCGAAGATAACTTTGAGCCGTTGGATGGCGTCTCCGTCAAATACCTTTCCGCGATGTTTTGTGACGAAGACCAAGTGGACATGCAATGCGAAAACGCAATGCCTGCCGCGCCTAATATCTTTCGACAGCAGCATAGACCAAGACTATAGTGGTGTTGTGTTGAGACGGCAAGCATTCAAGTTCCAGTTGATGCCGAACGGCGAACAGCTTCGCAAGCTGCGACAGTTCGCTGGGTCATGCCGCTTCGTCCGCAAGCATTGGAGCAATCCCTCAAAAATCTTGAGCGAGCCTACACAAACTGTTTTCAAAAACGTGCCGGTTTCCCCAAGTTCAAAAAGAAGGGCCAGCGAGAGAGTTTTCGTATCCCGCAAGGCTTCGAGGCGGACAATCAGAACGGACGCATCAAACTGCCGAAACTTGGTTGGATGCGCTACCGCAAATCGCAGGACATTCTGGGCGAAGCCAGCAACGTCACCGTACGTGAGTCGTGTGGCCAGTGGTTTGTGTCCATTCAAACCGAGCGAGAAATCGAAACGCCGCAGCACCCATCAACGTCAGCAGTTGGCATGGACTGGGGTATCGTCAACTTCGTAACCTTGTCGGATGGCGAAGTCGTAGACCAATGTCAGCCGCTCAAAGAAGTTCCTGTCGAAAGTAGCGAAGTCGCAACGGCGCATGGCTCGCAAGAAAAAGTTCTCGAAAAACTGGCGCAAAGCGAAAGCCTGTATCAGCAAGTTGCATACGAAAGTCGCCAATATCAGAAAGGATTTCGTACACAAGGCCTCGAACAGCATCAGCAAAAACCACGTCGTTGTTTGTATCGAAGACCTGCAAGTCAAGAACATGAGCAAGTCAGCCACAAAGAAGATGGCACAAAAGTCTGGGCTGAACCGTTCCATCTTGGACGCCAGTCCGTTCGCGTTGCGTCGTCAACTGGAATACAAGACGCAGTGGCAAGGATCCCCTCTCTTCAGGGCTCTTCAGGGAGGGGAGGATGTCAATTCGCTACGGAACCGACGAGCTTGCGCACGGCGAGCCCGAACATTAGCCGGGTAATTCCTGTCATCAATAGATTCACTCCCACGAGTGTACCGATGGCCCAAACCGTGCTCGACGGCCAGTGGAACCAGATCAACGCGCCCAGCGCCAGTGTGATAATCCCGTTCAGCAGCAGCCAGCCCGACGCGCCTTCGCCCTTCATCCGGAAATACGAAATCACCTCGATCACGCCTTCCGCCAGAATAATTCCCGCCAGCAATAGTGTCAGCGTGGAAGTCGCCATGATCGTATGCGTCAGGAAATAGAACGCGCCAATCGCATACACGATCCCGATCAGCACTTGAAAGACCACCTGCTTCGCGCCGCCGCCCTTGAACGCCGCGATGAAATGGAACACCGCGCCGATCGCCAGCAGCCAACCAACCAGCAACGTCACTCCGAGCCCCGCAACACCCGGCTCCACAATCCCAAAGATTCCCAGCACGATGAACAGCACCGCCGCCGCGATGTACCAGCCCGTGACTTTCTTTGCCAATCCCGCGGGACTCCGCAATCCTTCGATTGAATTCGCTGTCGCCATTGCACACCTCCACAAATCGTTTGTCTTTGAATTTACCGCCCCGGACGGTTGTCGGCGGTGTTCGTTCAATCCTTGGCCAGAACCGCGCTTATTCTACTCTCGATTTCGAGGTGACATGCATTTTTTATCCTTTGTGCGGTGAGCAGGACCTAGTACCCTGCCGCGCTTCAGTTGCTCTTCTTCTCTCCCAGCGCCGCGCTCACATTTGCCGGCAGCGACTGGATCCGTTTTACAAAGGCCGCCACCTTCCATAACTTTTCATCGCCTTCCCATTTTCCGTTTGCAAACATTCCGGTGCGCCGGATCCCGTGTTTGGCCACCCAGAATATTTGCGCTTCCGTATACGCCGTGCCCACCCTCGCCAGTTGCGGCGCCGGCGGAAAAAGTGTGTCTCCGTTGTCTTCCGTCTTCCCTGGCGCGCCGTGGCATCCCGCGCAGCCATCCAGATAAATCTTGCCGCCCGCAATCAGGTTTTCGTCGGTTGGTGGAAATGGATTCGCCACTTCCGGCGCTTCGCGACGCACCGACGCGTGCACTGCCCTTTGCATCACCGCCGTTTGCAGCCGTGCCGGCGGCAAATCTCCGCGCACCTCCGCATGCCCCAGCATCAGGTAAGCCAAGCTTCCGATCCCGAGCACCAGAAGTGTGCACAGGATTCCCAGAACAAAGTTTTTCATTGTCCACCCCGTATCAATCTATTGGCGTTCCTCCTCGGAGTAAACCTTGATCCAGTGCGTGCGAAACCGCGGGCGCACTTTCTTACCGTCCACATCAATGTAGACCACTTTCGATTCCAACTTGGGCATGTGGCAATCGATGCAGTTGTTGGTGATGGCCTCCCCAAGATTTGCGTGTGTTGGCGACTCTTCCAGTTTGTGGCAGCTCAAACAATGTTGTGACATCGCCGCCAGCCCCGGCCTCTGCTTGTGCACGTCGTGGCACGTCGAGCAATTCATGTTCGCGGACTTTTGGTAGCACTGGCTCTTTATCAGCAGTTTCCCCTGCTTGCCGTGCACGTCGACATCTTTCGCCGAATCGATCGGGCCCAGGTCGATGTAGTTGGCCAGCGGCTGCCCCGGCACATAGGAAAACGCTGGCGCCAGGAAGCGGTCTCCTTGCCCACCATGGCACTGCGCGCACACCTCCGCTTGCCGCGCCGCCGAAAGCTTCGCAGGATTGACGATCATTTCGACTCCGGCTGCGGCAGCCCGGGTCTTTCCTTTGTAGCTCGCGGCATGTGCCCGGCCCGGACCGTGACACCGCTCGCACGAAATCCCCAGCACGTAATTCTTCGTATCATACATATTTACTTCCGGATCCGGGATAACCGAATCGAAGTACGTCGCGTGGCACTCCAAACAACGCGGGATGATGGCGCGTTCAAAATCGGCTTGCCCATCGATGTAACCAGGGCTGGTAATCCATCGGTGCAAAACCGTCGAGTAACCTGCTGGCAGTTGAAAAAGTTGATTGTCTCTCCAATACAGATACGTTTGCCCTTTGCCTCCCGATCCGATCACCAGGTCCAGGCGCTCCGTGTGCGTGCGCGGTGCGCCACCGTCGGGAGAAGCCCAAATTGCAGTTTGCAAAAATTCCTCGCCCTTTTTGTCCATTTCAAAGGAAAGGTTCGGATTCGCCGTGGTCATGGTGTTCGCACCCGGCGTAAATGTGCCGACGATGGTGTCCTGATTGGCGATCTGCGACGTCAGGTTATGCGCGGTTTTTTCGTAGCTATCGAACTTATCCTGGTGGCACTGCGCGCAGGCTTGATCACCCACATATTCGGATCGCCGAACGATTTTAGGCTTGGCGGACGGGCTGGCCTTGGGCTTTGCTTTCGGTGCTTGCCCCGCGTCTTGGCCGGAGAAGCCCTTTCCAGCTCCAATCGAGAAGCCGCCCGCTGCCAGGCAAGTGAGCGCCAGCAGCAGGACACCAGCCACACGATCAAATTGGTAGGTCCACGTCAACCGCATTCATCGCCCCGTTTGTTTCTGATGCGCTCAACATCGTTTTGGCTTCTGTTTGCAGTGCCAGAGAATGGCTCGGCTCTAAGGCTGGAACATATTACCGCGCCGGTTGCTGCGCGGTTTTACTACTTCACCCAGGGCAGCCAGACATCTTGATCGATGTACGCCGTCAGCGGCGTGCCTGCCGGTATGTCCACATCTTTTCCGTGCTTAATCAATCCAATCGGCCCGAACAGCACAGTTAGCGCCACGGTCGCGCCGGTTTTGCTCTCGCCTTCCCTACCCTTTGTGCCGCGCAGTCGCACATGATTGCTGCCCGCGATCAAATATTGCAATTGCACGCTCAGGTCGCCCGGCTTTCCCATCATCCCAGCCTTTTTCGCTACCGAAACCGTGGCCACAGCGTGCGCACCCTTTGCCACCACCACGGTTTCTGCTACCTTTAAATCTCCGTCGAGGAGAAATTCCACAGGATCGCCCTCGTGGGCCGTCTTCGAGCTGATATCGGCCGCAAATTTCAGGGTAACTTCCGTGCCATCGCGCAGCAGGCATCCTGAATTCGCGTTGCACACCGGTCTTGTTGGATCTGCCGCAGGGCCATCGGGCGATGGCACAGCAGCGTGAGCGGGCACCACCGACGCCGAGGATTTGCCCGTCTGCGCCACGAGCATCGCCTGCATCACCGACTGCGTTACGCCTGCACTCTTCAGATTGATCAGCGCCTGCGGAGAAATGTCGAAGTCCGCGTCGTTTGCCTGAATCTCCTGGACGATCAAATTGGAGTCGAATCCTTCCTTGGTCATCTCCACGATGTCCGCATTCGTCAAAATTTTCTGCGACTGCGCGCAAATCATCGGGGCCGAAATCACGAGCATTGCGAACAATGCCAGGTTCATCCGCCAACTCATGGGCCTTTTGCCTCTCAGCGTTTGTCTTTGTGCCGCCGCCCGATGCGAGGCGTAAAACAAACACGAAACGCCGACTCTATGGATTTATAGTCGAAATTAGGACATTTGCCAGCGCCGGTCTACTGGTCCGCTGGGCAGTCTGCGCTGAAAAGCCTGCTTCGAGCGCAGTCTTGAGGTTATGACGGAAATTCCGCGCTCTTCGGGTACTGCCACCGTTTGCTTTTTGGACAACTCTTCGAGCGGCCAACTCCCTTGGGCGAACCCGCCGTCTCTAGTCCGATCGCAGCGTCTCATTCGGATCGAGCTTTGCAGCGCGCATCGCCGGCACCAGCGCCGCCAGGATCGTCACCGTCACCAGAGTTCCGGTCACGCTGGCGAGGGTCATTGGATCGTAGGCTGAAACATCATGGAGCATGGTCACCACAAACCGAATCGCAAAGAACAAGCCCACGGCTCCCAACAGCATTCCCCAGGCCAGCAATCCCAACGCTTCTGTCAGGATCATTCGCAACACCCTTCCCGGTGTCGCCCCCAGCGCCACGCGCACTCCAATCTCCGCGCGCCTTTGCGTTACGCTTGCGGATAGTAAGCCGTACAATCCCAGCGCGCTAAGCAATAGTGCCACCAGGCCAAAAAAGTTCGCTAGCAGCGTGATTAATTCCTGGCTTCCGAGCGCGGCATCCATTTGTTCCCGCATCGTCACGAAAATCACCAGGGGAACTGTCGGCGCAATCTCAGAAAGCGTCGCGCGAAACGCGGAGACCGCCTGCGCCTTCATCGGCGAATGAATCAGAAACACTAGGTTCCCCAGATTGTCGATGCGCTTGGTTGAAAGCGGCAAATAAATTGTCCGCGGCGGTCCCTGCCGCACGTCGTAAAACTTCGCGTCTTCCGCCAGCCCGACCACCTGGCAGGCCACTTCGTCGGGAAAATCATTGGTCACCCGGCTTCGTACGTATCTTCCCAGTGCTTGCTGGTGCGGAAAAAAGAACTCCGCCGCCGACTCATTCAGTATGCACACATTCAATTGCCGGTCGCTCCTTGCAAATTCCCGTCCCGACAGAATCCGCGTCTTCATAGTTCGGAAATATCCTGGCCCCACGTCGTTATACGCCATCTGCGTGTCTTCCGGCGGGTTCGCCCCTTCCGCCACCGCCTGAAAATCGCCGGTTATTTTTATTCCCGTCATCGGGGTCTGCGAAGTGACCGCGGCCGCATCGATCGCCGGCATTTCCATCAACCGGTCCACCATCCGCTGGTACAGGTTCAGCTTTGCTTCGCCTTTCAGGTTCAGCACGTGTATCCGCGAGGTCTGGATCGTCACATGGTCCAGATCGAATCCCGTCTGTTCGCCGCGCAGCTTGATCACGCTCACCGACAGCAGTGATGCCAGCATCACCAGCACCAGCGACAGCCCCACCTGCACCGGCACGAACATCCGCCCAGCGATTTGTTTCCGCCCTCCCATCGTGCTCCGCGCTTTCAGTAGCGCCGCCGGGTCCGTTCGCGACGCGCGCCACGCCGGCAACGTCCCGCACAATAACGTGGTTGCCACCGCAAACAGCAGTGTCATCCAGAACATCGCCTTGTCTGGATGCACCGAAACCGCTTCGCCCATCATCGGATCGCGGAAGAAGCGCAGCAGCAAATCACTTCCGTACCACGCCGCCGCCGCTCCCAGCGCGCTTCCCGCAAGCGCGATCACAAAACTCTCCGTCAGATATTGCAGCACCAACCGCTTTGCTGACGCCCCCATGGCCGTCCGTACCGCAAACTCCTGCTGCCGCGCCGCTATCCGAGACATCATCAGTCCGCCAATATTCACGCAGCACAGCAACAGCACGATCCCCACAAGCCCTTGCATCAGGTACAACGGCTTTTTGTAAGTGTGCGTGATATAGGTCGGCAAACCCGTACGCGCAGGTTCGGCCTGCAAGTACGCCTTCTGAAAGAAGGGGTCTTGCTGCAATCGCAGTGGAATAAACCGGTTGAACAAGCCTTTCTGCAATTGCCCTAACTCCGCGTTAGCCTGCCTTATGCCTACCCCTGGTTTCAGCATGGCGATGACCGAAACTCCAAACAGGTTATCGCCCTTCTCTTCCAACAACTCCGGCATCTTCATCGCCGCAGGTGCAAAATGCAGAGGGAAGTACATTTTCATTTGCGTGCCGGGCCACACTCCCTGAAAGTCCGGCGGTGTAATGCCCACGACTGTCACCGGGACGTCGGAAACCGTGATCTTTTTTCCGATGGTGTCTTCCGCTCCGCCGTAGTAGTCCTTCCAGAAACCGTAGCTCAACACCACCGGCCAGCCGCTACTCGGTCCTCCGGGCACATCGTCGTACGGCTCGAGCAATCTTCCGCGGTAGGGTTGCAGCCCGATCAAACCAAAGGCATTCCCGCTCACCATCCCCGCCGCGTATCTCTGCATCACCCCTTGCGTGTCTTGCAGCAGGACTTCGCTGTCGTCCCAGGACGAAAGCTCGCGAAATGCGGATTGCTCTGCGCGGAATGCCTCCAGCATGTGCAAAGTCATAACCGACCCGCCCTCATCGTTCGGGTCTGCTTTACTTGCAATTCCCACCCTGACCAGCTGTGTTGCGTTCGGCGCTGGCACACTCCGCAGCACCAGCCCATAGAGCAGCGTAAAAATCGCCGTGTTCGCGCCAATTCCCAACGCCAAGGTCAGCACTGCCGCCAGCGTTAACACCGGATTCTTCCGCAGCATGCGCACACCGAAGCGCAAATCCACCAGCAGGTCATCCAGCCATTTCCATCCCCAGGCTTCGCGCGCTGTCTCCTTCAGCAGCGCAACATTGCCAAAGTCCCGTTTCGCCTGCGCTTCCGCCTGCTTCTTCGGCATGCCTGCAGCCACCAGCTCGTCCACGCGCTCTTCCATGTGGAACGCCACTTCTTCCTCCAGGTCGTTGTACAGCCGGTTGCGAGAAAAAAGCTGCTTCAGCCAGTTCATGATTCCTCCGGCGCCAGCACGCGCTCGATTCCTTCGAGCATCCGCTCGAAACTCGAAACCTGCCGCTCCAAATGCTTTGCTCCCGCCGGTGTCAGGTTGTAAATCCGGATGCGGCGCTTGGTGGCGGACACGCTCCATTCCGCCTTCACCAGCTCTTCCTTCAGCAACCTGCGCTTGATGTGCTGCGCCAGCGCGTACCCGTGCCGCGGCTGCCGTTTGAGCGTCTCTAACACCATCATTTCCAGCGCTCCGGGAAACAGGTCGCGCTCTTCCGGTCGTTTCGGGCTGATCCCTACCCCTATTCGCGTCGGATCCTATCTTTGTTCTCTCTATACCTAGACGAAACGAGTGTGCGATTGGTTCCGTATGGCCTGCTTCTTTTCCGGCCGGGGTCATTATTCTGTTTTTCCGGTCAAACCACTCGGGCTTTAACGCACAAGCTCGCCAACCCGAATAATCTGCCATCCCGAGCGAAGTCTGCCGAGTGAGGGACCTGCTTTTCTCTCCTCGGGATGAAACCCAACTTTTCCTTGACACCGTTCCGATCCGATGCGAAAAAAGGTGCGTTCCTGCCCGAAAATTTCGCCCCGGTTTCGCGACTGCCAAGGAGATTTGCCATGGGCCTTTCCCTTCCGATCCGCTTCGCGCTGCTCGCGCTTCTGCTGTGCCTATTCTGGTGCACGAGTTTTGCGCAGGCGCAGACTCCTCCTGCAACGATCGGATCGCAAAATACCGTCACCGCCGATCCGCCTGTCTCTCATCCCGACGAAAAGCCCTGCGTGGTTCAACTGTTCTCCGGCTACCAATTCGTGAATTTCAACGTTCTCTCGTATCAATTCACTCCTGCCGCCAACTGCCCGGGTCCGTACGAGAAAATCGTTTTCACCGCGGATTTTAACGTTACTGCCGGCGTGCAATTCGATCGCACCGCCGTCATCGATCTCAATTACGTGAACATTTATTTCGGCACCACGGCCGAGCCAGGGCAGACCGTGTCGCCCTCCTGGCACGTCGAGCGTGACGAGACCGACTATGCTGCACTCTTCGCCACCCCCCAGACCGGGCACATCATTCTCGGCAATATCGTCAACAGCACCTATACCGGAATCATTTCCGGCAGCGCGCAATTGGAGTTCTATCGCGCGCAGGGGAAACCCGAAGCGCAATCCGCGGACGCCGTTCTCCCGCTGACGCAGTCCAACGACAGCGGCGGTTTCAACGAGCCGGCGTTTCTCTACACCACGACCGATCAGTTGGCGACGACCTTTACGCTGCCGCAAAATATCGAACGCGCTTATCTAGACATCATTACGCAAAGCCAGATCGGCGACGAGTTCTGGTACAGCTGCGTCCCCAATGACGTCGCCAGCGAACTGGAAAACTGCGGCAACACTGCGTTTCGCGAGGCCGAAATCAGCATTGATGGCACGGCCGCGGGCATTGCGCCGGTGTACCCGTGGATCTATACCGGGGGACTCGATCCGTTGCTGTGGGTGCCGATTCCCGGCGTGCAGACGCTAAATTTTGTTCCCTATCGCGTGGATTTGACGCCGTTTGCGGGCCTGCTCAGCAATGGCCAGCAGCACACCGTCGCCCTCAGCGTCTTCAACGCTAACAGCTATTTTTCCGCTACCGGCACTCTGCTGCTGTTTCTCGATCACGGAGCAAAGCAGGTCACCGGGGAAGTCACTGCGAACACCATCAGTGCCGCGCCCAATCCTGTGATCGACGAAGATCTGCAAATCGATACATCCGGCGATATCACCGGCACCGTTACCACCACGTCCGCGCGTTGCTTCAAGCTCGCCGGATTTGTGAACACTTCGCACGGCAGGATCGAAACCGAAGTAGCGCAGTCCGTGAATTTCAATAATCTGCAAACCTTCGACATCACCGCTTCCGTCTACGGACAAGATGTTTCCCAGCTGAGCAACCTCGAATCGACCACCACCACGCGCCAGGGCCCGCTTTCTTTCCAGACGCAAGAGACCTTCTCGTATCCACTTACCTTCAATTACACGGACACTTTCAACGCCGATGGATCGGTGATGCAGCTTTCGAAGGTCGCGCAGGAGTACAAGAAAAATCTGTGGTCGCCCTTTTTTGCAAGCTTTGTGGATAACCAGGTCGCCTCCACGGACTTGCTCGAGCTCAATTCCTCCTTCGAGATCACCGGGAACTCCGGCGCGCAATCCCGGCAGACCTATAATTCCTTCGACACCCGAGGCGTGAACTATTCCTGCACCCTCACGTCTGAAAACAACGCGCTAACGGCCGTCAGCCGCGGCTGTCCGAGCAGTAAGAGCTGGTAGCAGGCAGGATCAGGAGCCGGTCAGTAACAAAACTGTCAATGTTTATCATATAGCTAACAAAAAGGGTGTGCTGACAGGTACCGGATTCAGCCCATTCTTTGCAGACGCTAAGTCCAATCATTCCTGCACTTACGCAAGATCTTAGGGGGTGGCACCTGGACTTCGTAGAAGGCAATCTTTGCCGGCGTCAAACCGTGTAGTGCGGCTAAAACTCGTTAACTCCTTTGTTGTCTGAAGCATAGGAAGAAACTGAGATCCGGGGCACGAACGATGCAGGGAGTTCGGTCGGCGCGCCGACCAAGCATTCTCTCGGCATAAAGGTATTAATCGACTAGTAAATAAGATAGTCATTGCGTATCTGTTCCGAAAAAACTCTAACAACTCCAGGCTCTCGAACGGCCCTCGGTTCGTCCGGCGTGTGGCAGGCGTCGGCGAGGCGTGGGCTTTTCTTCACCGTGCCTCCAAAAACCCAGCTAATGCCGTTTTTGTTATAAGTTATTCACAACGCCGCGCCTCCTGTTCTTTTACAACTCATTCACAAAGGCGTCACATTTGTGTCACCACTCCCGTTCACTCCCTTGTCACAATGCTTTCGACTCCTTTATGAGCCAAGAGGTGACACAACCTGACCATGTCTATCGCAATCCGGCGCGCTACGGTAGACTTCTACCGATGCGATCGCCAGCCCGAGAGCTGTATATGAAGCGCATCCTGATCATTGAGGACGATCGCGATATCGTCGAACTCGTTCGCTATAACCTTGCCAATGAAGGCTTTCAGGTAGCCGCCGCGTTTGATGGCAGCAGCGGCCTGGCCACCATCAAAAAGACTCCCCCGGACCTCCTGCTTCTGGACCTGATGCTGCCGAAAATGTCTGGCCTGGAGATTTGCCGCGAAATCCGCAAGGAAGAGTCACTGAACCGCCTGCCAGTGCTGATGCTGACGGCGCGTGGCGATGAAGCGGACCGCGTCGTCGGCCTGGAAATGGGCGCCGACGATTACGTCACCAAGCCGTTCAGCCCTCGCGAACTGATTGCGCGGGTCAAAGCGCTGCTGCGGCGGGCGGAGCCTCCCGCGGACGCACCCCGTATTCTGGAAATCGGGAAATTGGCCATTGATCCCGCTTCGTATCGCGTTAGCCATGCCGGCAAGCCTGTGCCGCTCAGCACGCTGGAATTTCGTTTGCTCTATTACCTGGCCTCGCGTCCTAACCGGGTTTTCACCCGTGACCAGTTGCTCGACGCCGTCTGGGGCACGGACCGTTTCGTGACGCCGCGCAGTGTAGACGTATATGTGCGCCGTTTGCGCGAAAAAATCGAAGCCGATCCGGAAAATCCACTGCACCTGAAAACCGTGCGCGGTGCAGGATACTTGTTCGAGACCCGTGCAACGTAAATTCTTCGGGAAACTGGCGCTGACGTTCCTCGCGCTGTTGCTGAGCGTGCTGCTCGCCGTGGATTTCCTTGCGGAGCGCGCCCTCAACAACAGCTATGAAACCGAAGGCTACCAGCAACTAAAAGGGCTGGCCCGGTTGATGGGCCTGCACCCGGTTCCTCTCAGCAACGCCGCGCCGCAAACTCCGGAAGAAACCGCCGCGCTGAATACGTGGGTTGCGGCAAATGCCACGAGCGGGGTGCGCATCACCGTAATCGCCGCGGATGGCCGGGTTCTGGCGGACTCGCAATCTGAAACCTCCACGATGGAAAATCATGCCGAGCGCCCGGAAGTGGTGGAGGCGTTGAAAACCGGCGAAGGCCGAGCCACGCGGCAAAGCGTTTCCATAGGCACACGCTTGTTATATTACGCGCTGCGCGAAGATTTGCCGGGCGGTCCGATCGTCCTGCGACTGGCTCTGCCGATGGACGGATTCAGCGACCAGTTGTGGAGTTTCCGGCGCAGGCTGTGGTTGTGGTCCCTGTTGATTTACTTTTTTGCTGGTGCCGTCGCGATGCTGATGTCGCAGTCCTACACAGGCCGCATCGAACGGCTACGAGAATTTTCGCGCCGTGTTGCGGAAGGTGATTTTCGTCCGCTGGCTTCCGACGGTTCGGGCGATTCGCTGGAAGCGCTGGGAACTTCGCTGAACCAAACCGCATCGCGGCTCGATCGTACGATCCGCACTTTGACCGAAGAACGCAATCTCTCCGCGGCGATTCTGGGATCGATGGTGGAAGGTGTCGCCGTCGTGAATGCGGGAGAACGGCTGGTGTTTGCCAATCCGGGCTTCGCCTCCATTTTAGGTTTGGATGTTCCGCCGGTCGCGGGCAGTTCGTTGCTGGAAGTGGTCCGCCAGACGGAATTGATTGGAGCTGTGCGGCGCGTGCTTGCAGGCGAATCGCGCGTCGAAGCAGAAATCGTTACCGGGACGCTGCGCCAGCATTATTTTGCGGCAACAGTTGCGGCCGTGCGCGCAGGAGAAACTTCCGGCGCGGTGATCGTGCTGCACGACATTACCGATTTGCGAAAACTTGAGCGCGTGCGGCGCGATTTCGTGGCCAATGTTTCCCACGAATTCCGCACGCCGCTCACGGCCATTCAGGGATTCGCGGAAACTCTGATCGGCGGGGCCATCGACGATCCGCAGAACCGCGGGCGCTTTCTGGCCATCATCCTCGAACACTCCAGGCGGTTGGCCCGGCTCACCGAGGATCTTTTGCGGCTTTCCCAGATGGATGCCGAGCAGATGGAACTGGAAATCCGCGCTGTCAGCGTTCCGCTGTTAATCGAATCGTGTTACGAAACCGCGCAGCGCCGCGCTTCCGAAAAGGGCCTGACACTTTCGCTGAACCTTCCCAGCCACGTGCCCGATGTAGCCGCGGACAATCGCCGCCTTCAGGAAGTACTGCAAAACCTGCTGGACAACGCGATCCAGTACACCTTACCCGGCGGCAAAATCCTGCTGAGCGCAGAAACCCGCGGCGATGAAGTGATCTTCACGGTTGCCGACACCGGCATCGGTATTCCGCAAGCG
Organism: Candidatus Acidiferrales bacterium; assembly: GCA_963790355.1. Classification (GTDB taxonomy): domain Bacteria; phylum Acidobacteriota; class Terriglobia; order Acidiferrales; family UBA7541; genus Acidiferrum. Next base: position 388,018 of record CAWBOF010000004.1, on the reverse strand, counting down.
GATCAGCCGCGAATCTTCGAGCGTTTTTACCGCGTGGATGTGGCGCGTTCGCGGGAAGCCGGCGGCACCGGCCTTGGGCTATCCATCTCCAAACATCTGGTGGAAGCCCATGGCGGCCGCATCTGGGTGGAAAGCGAAGTGGGCGTAGGCTCCAAATTTCATTTTGCCGTCCCCGTCTTCGACCCGGAACGCTCGGCCGGACGCGGCACTTCCTCAGCCAGTGGAATCTCGCGGGCCTACCGTGGCAATCCCGCCGCCGGGGTCTAATTCCATTTCCTTCAATTATTTACCTGCGCGTTAACGCTCCGTAACAATTCTGTTTCATCGTATAAATCGCGCGCGGCCGTTAGAGGTGATGCCATAGCGCGGAGGCTCGCCGATGGCCACAGCTCCTGGACTAACCGAAGCGGTTCTCTACGATGTGCTGGTAAATTACCTGGTTTCGATGGCGCGCGTAGTGGAAAGCGCGATGAATCGCGCACTGGACGCCATCACCGGTTTCGACAACCCGCGCACCGCAGGATTGCCCGGCGAGGTATTTCTGTTTGAGCCACGCATCAACGAGATGGAAATCATGATCGATGAGCACGCCATCCGGCTATTGCGCCGCGGTGGATTCAGCGACGATGAGCTTCGTCTGATTGTGGCGGCTTTGAAGATCACCAACGACCTCGAACGCATCGGAGATATCGCCGTAAGCCTGGCCGAACGCGTCATCACGCTGCGTGAAACGCCAGACGCAAGGATGCCAGAACAGCTTGCGCCGATGACGGAAGTGGTGCGCTCCATGGTCAGTCGGAGCTTAGGCGCGCTGATCTTCCGCAACGCCGAGCTTGCCGCTCAGGTTCTGGAAAGCGACGACATCGTCGATCAATACCGCGACCAGATTTTTGACACGCTGCTTCACAATATGACTCAGGATGTGGCGCTCGTCACTCCTGGAATGCAGTTCGTGCTGGCCACTCGCCACCTGGAACGCATTGCCGACCATGCCACGAACATTGCCGAAGACATTATTTTTTGGGTACGCGGGCTGGACGTGCGCCACGGCCGCGGCCTGACGGTGCGCGGCGAAGCGCGGCAAGACGATTTAGGCAGCGCAGAAGTGGTCACCAAGAATTCATCTGACCTTCATTCTCAAGTGACTCCGGGCTGAGATACTCGGCACGTTCGTCTTCACTCCAAGTCCTACCTTGGGGGCCGGCGCACCCCTGGCACCGGTCCCCTCTCCTCCCTCACACGAAACCCGTTCCGGGCATCCCCTTGACCGCAAAGACGAGTCAAACTAATGTGAATAGGAAGGGGAGAACCTGAGTGCCCAGCATTGACACGCGTAAACGCCCGCAAGGCTTAGGGGAGTTGTGTGTCTCGCTGCTATTGATTGCACTGCTTCTCTACAATCCGTTCCTGGCGTTGATGGGCCACTCAGACGGACTCACCTACCAGGCATTGGCACGCCATCGCGCGACCGTGGGGGCATCGGAGCTGGATCATTTCACGCCGGTGCAGGGAGATAAAGCGCAACTCGAAGCAATCGTGGAAGAAACCTTCCTGCGATTGACGGCAGAGAAGAAGGAATTGCCCACCCCCGTTCTGCAAGACCCAAAATTGCCGCAACCGGTGGAACTGATTGCAAGCGTTTGGTTCCGCCCTCCTCCCGCGGCGAAACCGTAATATAGTCCCATTCCAGTCCCAAAAATTGAGGATTTCCGGTGGAAGCATGCCGGAGACGCAGGATTTTTTCACGACAGTTCGGCTTTCTTGCAGGGACGTGGAATCTAATGTTGGTGCACGCAGCCGGATGAGGAAAAGCTAATGAGCGCTAAAACGAAGGCAGTAATCGCAGGGGCCGTTGCATTGTTGGCCTTATTGGTCTGGGTGAGCATTCGCCGGGCGAAGACGGAAGCTGACGACGGAAATCATTCGCTCGGACCCACCGAGCCAGTGGCAGCCGTGGTGAAAGTCACGCGCGGAACACTGGGAGCGCCCTTGACGCTCGCCGGAGCATTCAAGCCATTCCAGGACGTGGATGTGCATGCCAAGGTGGCTGGCTACATCAAGGCAATCTACGTCGATGTGGGTACGCACGTGACCGCCGGACAAACCCTGGCGGTCCTCGAGGTTCCTGAACTGCAGGCGCAATTGGTCGGAGCGGACGCCGCGGTGCGCCGCGCCAAGGAAGAAGTCAGTCTGGCGCAAAGCGATTTGCAGGGAGCCAAGTCGACACACAGCGCGGTTCATGCCATGTACACGCGTCTGAGCCAGGCATCGCAAGAGAAAGCAGGACTGGTGGCGCAACAGGAAGTGGATGACGCGCAGGCCAAGGATTTGAGTACATCGGCGCAGGTCTCCAGCGCGGAAGCAGCGTTGAGCGCGGCAGAGCAGGCGTTGCAAGTAGCGCAAGCCACGCAACAGCAATATACGGCGCTGTCCGCGTACACGCGAATCACCGCTCCCTATGCGGGCGTGGTGACGATTCGCTATGCGGATACCGGGTCGCTGATCGCAGCCGGAACATCCGAAAGCAAGCAAGCGGAACCGGTGGTGCGCCTGGCGCAGATTTCCGTACTGAGACTGGTGCTGCCAATTCCAGAGTCGATCGCGGCAACGATCAGACTTGGCGATCCGATCAAGGTGCACGTGCAAGCGTTGAATAAGGATTACGTGGGCAAAGTCGCACGATTTGCGGACGCGCTGAATCCCGATACCCGAACAATGCACACGGAAATCGATTTTCAGAATGTGGATGGAAAGCTAATGCCGGGAATGTACGTGGTGGCGATTGTCCCCGAGCAGGGAAAAGCAAACGTGCTTACCGTGCCGTTAGAGGCCGTCGATATGGGTGAAAGCGGCAATGCGGGAACGGTGTTGCTGGTCGGTCCAAAAAACATCCTTGAACAACACAAGGTCACGCTGGGAATGCAGGGGAGCACGCGCATCGAAGTCACCTCCGGATTAGAAGAGGGCGACGAGGTGGTGGTAGGCAGCCGAAATGAATTTCAGGAACGGGATGACAGTACAACCGAAGCTAATTGAGTCTGGCGCATCCGGTGGGGCGGGAGGAAAGTAATGCCGAAGTTTGCGCTGGCGTATCCCTATTTCATCATCATGTTGTGTCTTGTGGTTGCCGTGGTCGGCGTGACGACGATGGTGCGCATGCCAGTGGACTTGTTCCCTGCTGTGAATATTCCGGTCGTGGTCGTGGCGACGTTTTATTCCGGCATGCCACCACAGCAAATTGAAGCGGACATCACAAACACGTTCGAGCGTTTTTTCACACTGGCGAGTAACTACGACCATTCCGAATCGCGATCGTTGACAGGTGTGAGTCTGATCAAGGTTTATTTTACGCCAGGGACGGATGCAAACACAGCGCTCAGCAACATAGCCACCCTTGCAATGGCGGACCTCAGGCGATTACCACCAGGAACTCTGCCTCCAGTGGTACTGAAGTTCGACGCCTCGAGCCTGCCGGTCTGCCTGGTCACACTCAAAGGCCAAGGACTCAATGAGACACAACTGAAGGATCTGGCGCAATTCCAGGTACGCAACCAGATTGCTAGCGTGCCGGGAGCGTCGGTGCCGCAGCCATTTGGCGGCACATACCGGCAGATCCAGGTTTTTGTGGATCCGCAAAAGCTGGAAGCACACCAACTGAGCCTGACGGACGTGGTGCACGCCATAAATGACTCCAACCTGATTCTGCCTGCGGGCGACGTGCGCATCGGGAAACGGGATTACAACATCTACGCCAACAGCCAAGTGGACGACCCAAATGATATCAACCAGATTCCGCTGAAGAGCGTGGGATTGGGGTCAGTGGTCGTGGCGGATGTGGGCAAAGCGGAAGATGCGGGAGCGATTCAAACCAACATCGTCAGAATTGACGGCCAAAGATCGGTGTATATCCCGATTCTAAAACAGGGCGGCGATAGCAACACTATTTCCATCGTCAGCGGGATCAAAGAAGCGACCAAGCACCTCGTGGACATACCGGACTCTTTGAGGACCGCGGTGGTGTTTGACCAGTCCATTTTCGTGAAAACGGCGCTCTGGAATCTGGGCAAGGAAGGCGGCATCGGCTTGCTGCTGACAGGACTGATGATCCTATTGTTCCTCGGCAGCCCGCGGGCGACGTTCGCGGTACTGCTGTCGATCCCACTCTCGGCGCTAACGTGCTTGCTGGTGCAGAACGCGCTTGGCGGCTCGATAAACACCATGCTGCTGGGCGGCTTGGCGCTGGCGTTTTCTCGATTGATTGACGACTCCGTTGTGGTGCTGGAGAACATCTTTCGGTTCATGGAGCAGGGCGTGGCGCCTCGGGAAGCGGCGGAAAAGGGTGGAATGGAGGTGGCGCTGGCGGTGCTGGCGGCCACATCGACCACGTCGATCGTGTTTTTCCCGGTGACCTTTTTCTACGGCGTGAGCAAATACCTGTTCACGGACCTGGCGCTGGGAGTCGTGCTGTCGATTTTCGCGTCGTACATCTTCGCCATGACCGTGGTGCCCTTGTACTGCGCACAATTCATTCGCATCGACGCGCACGCCCACGGAGAAGGGGAGGAGCCGGAGGGGCACGGACAAAAGGGATGGCTGCCAAAGTTGGTCGCCGCATTCAATAAACAATTTCACCGCTTGCTTGGTTTCTACGATAAGCATGTAACCCGGGCGCTCGAGAAACCAGGCCGGACCGCGCTGGTAATTCTGGGCGCCATTGCTTTGCTAATCGCGGTGGTCTTTCCGTTCATGGGGCGAGCTTACTTTCCGCGCACCGACCCCGGGCAATTCGTTATTTATGTGAAGGCGCCTTCGGGGACGCGTATTGAAGTTACCGACAAATATATCGCGCAAGTCGAAGATGTCATTCGGTCCGTGGTTGGAAAGAAAGATCTGCAAATGATCGTGTCCAACATCGGCATCACGCCCGATCTCTCGGCGATTTACACTCCCAACTCCGCAATGCACACGGCATTCGTGCAAGTGAACCTGGCGGAAGATCACAAGATAGGCAGCTACGAATACATGGAAAGAGTGCGGCGAAAGATGGCCAACGATTTACCGGAGTTGAGCGCCTACTTTCAAGCGGGCGGCTTGGTGGATTCGGTGGTGAATCAGGGGTTGCCTGCGCCGATTGACGTTCAGGTGAGCGACAACGACCTGAAGGAGGGCTACGGAATCGCTCGCAGACTTGCGCTGCAATTGAAGGGTTCGAGGTTGGTAAGCGATGTGTTGGTTCCGCAGGATATCGATTACCCGGGATTGCAACTGAATATCGATCGCGAACAGGCCAGTCTGCTGGGATTGACGCCAAAGAACGTGGTGGACAACGTCATCACCGCGCTGACCTCCGACGGCATGATCGCGCCAAGTTACTGGATCGATCCGAAAACGGGAAACAACTACATGCTCACGGTGCAGTATTTCAATAAACAAATCGAGTCGATGACCATGTCCGATTTCAAAAATATCCCGCTGCGCGCCGCCGATTCCAAGGAATACACGCCGCTGCAATCGGTGGCCGACATTCAACCGATCAACACGCCGACGGAAGTGGATCACTATCAAATCCGGCGCGTGATTGACGTGTACGTGATGCCGAAAAGCGAGGATCTCAGCGGCATCAGCAACGAAGCGAATAAATTAATCGGCGAATTGAAGCTGCCCAAGAACGCGATCGTCAGCGTGCATGGAGCGGTGGTGGGCATGCACGAATCGTTTTTCCGGTTCGGCATCGGGTTGTTGCTCTCGGTGATGCTGGTGTATCTGATCCTGATGGCGCAGTTTCGGTCGTTCATCGATCCCTTCATCATTTTGACGGCGATCCCGCCGGGATTGGCCGGCGTGGTGCTGTTCTTGTGGATGACGCACACGACACTGAACATCATGTCGCTGATGGGCGTAATCATGATGACCGGCATCGTGGTGTCTAACAGTATTTTGATCGTGGAATTTTCAGGCCTCCTGCACGATCGCGGAATGGGTCTGAAAGAAGCGACGATCGAAGCGTGCAAGGTGCGCTTGCGGCCGATTCTGATGACTTCGCTGGCAACACTGTTGGGATTGCTGCCGATGGCATTGGGAATCGAGGAAGGTAGCGAACAGTACGCGCCGCTGGCACGCGCGGTGATCGGTGGCCTGGGAGTCTCCGTGGTTGTTACGGTATTCCTGGTCCCGGCGGTATATCTGGTCGTCCACAATAGAAGAAAACAAAACACGGCGGAGGTGGCGTCGTGAGGCACAGGATGAAACTGGGCGCGGTTTTGCTGGCCGTAAGCGCTTTGCCGGCAATCGGCAAAGCGCAAGGAGCGGCCGAGCAGCCGACAACGAAGCCGCCGCAACAAACCGTGCCGGCGCCCGGCACAACGGGAACTTCCACGGCCAAGGAACTGACGCTCGAGCAAGCGGAAGCGACGGGCCTGCGCGCCAACCCGCAAATTACGGTTGGAAAGCTGGTGGCGTTGCAGGCTCACGAGTCTGTGCGCGAAACGCGATCGGCGCTGATGCCGCAGGTGAGCCTGAATTTGTCCGGCATCGGCGCCGACCCGGGGAGCCGGCTTTCCGCGGGATACTTGACGGATGGAAGGATGTATTCGAGGGCAGCGGGAGGAGTCGAGGTCAGCCAGTTGATAACCGATTTCGGGCAAACATCTAACTTGGTGGCGAATTCCCAATTTCAGGCGAAAGCGGCGGATGAAAATGCCCTGGCCACCAAACAGCAGATTATCCTCGCGGTGGACCAGTCATTTTATAACGCGCTGGAAACCAAAGCGCTCTTGCTTGTAGCGGAACAGACCGTAAAAGAGCGGCAGCTACTGGTCGACCAGGTACAAGCGCTCACGACGGCGAAACTTAAATCCGACGTCGATCTGGCGTTTGCCAAAGTGGACCTTGCCCGCGCCAAGCTGCTGTTGCTCGATGCGCGCGACAATTATCAGGCCTCGCTTTCGACCCTCTCGGCGATTCTTGGATACTCGGGCCGCCAGGATTTTGCGCCCGTCGAGCCGGCAGTGCCGGTTACGCCGCCCGCGCAGGACGCCGCTCCGCTGATTCAACAGGCTCTGGATCTGCGGCCCGAGGTGCGGTCGCTGCGCGATGAGGTAACCGCGGCAGAAAAATTCGGCCGCGCGGAACATGATTTGTGGTGGCCGACGGTGACCGCGTTGGGTGTGGTTGGAGGAGCTCCGGTGCGCGACCCCAACATCACGAGTTGGTACGGGGCGGCGGGTGTGAACGTGAACATTCCGGTGTTCAACGGATTTCTGTTCAACGCGCGTGCAAAGAGCGCCGACCTGGCCACACAAGCACAACAGAAAAGGCTGCAGGATTTCGAGGACAATGTTGCCCGCGATGTGCGCAACAGCTGGTTGGACACGTACAACGCTTACGAACGGCTGTCGGTTACGCAGCAACTGCGCGAGCAAGCCGACCTGGCGCTCGAATTGGCGCAAGCGCGCTACAAACTCGGTCTGGCGACGATTGTGGAGTTCAGTCAGGCGGAGTTACAGAAGACCGACGCGGACATTCAGGACACCGACGCCCACTACCGCTATGTGGTTTCGCAGATCTTGCTGGCCTACGAGATGGGATTGAGTCGATAAGTCCAGCACACCCCCGATCAACACTGGCGACTCGTAGATCGCCGAGACCAGTCTGCTTAGAAAAGCCAAAAACTGACGCGCCTTGGCAGAAATCGGAGACAGCAGAAAATTGCAGCACTTTAAGGTAAACGCTGTAACAAGATAAAACGCTGAAAAGAATAAGGATATGCTCAAGCGAGTGCTATTGTTACGGATTATTCACATGTAATTGATATACGCGTAAGAGTCGGCCTCTACCTTCTGGACCGGGGTGTTCTGCTTTTCCCGGGTAACGATCTGAAATTCGTTTCGAAGAAGAGAGAGGCAATGAAAAAACTTGCAGCACTAACACTGTCGCTGTTCCTGACCATGGGAACGGCGCTTGCTGACTCACCGAAAGATTCACCGAAAGACACGCCGAAATCCGACGCGCAGCCAGCCAAGTCTCCAACCGCTGCGAAAGCGGCTCCGGCAAAAACGAATGCGGAGATCGCCGCGGAGATGGAAGAATTGCGGCAGGCTCTGCAGGCGCAGCAGGAACAGCTTCAACAGTTGAAAGAAGAATTGGCCAAGCGCGACCGGCAGATTGAGGAAGCACGGGAAGCAGCAGCAGCGGCAAATTCACGGGCGGCGGAAGCCAGCGTGAAGGCGACCGAAGCGGCGGCAACTTCCGCGGAAGTGAAGACCACGACTTCCGAGCTGAACACGTCCGTGGCAAACCTGGCTGCGAGCAACGCTGCCGCGAGCAATGCCGGTGCGGCGGGTTCGGCGTCGGCGGGGGGATCGGGGAGTCCGGTGGCAGCGACGGGACAGGCGCCCGACGATAAAGGGCCGCTGACGATTCGCTTCAAGGGCGTGAGCATCACTCCCGGAGGCTTCCTCGCGGCAGAAACCGTGAACCGGCAGAGAGCGATGAGCGATGACATCAACACCCAGTTCAACTCTACCCCGTTCAGTGGAAACTCCGCGGGCAAACTGTCTGAGCTGAACATGACCGCTCGGCAATCTCGGCTTAGCCTGAAAGTTGATGGCAACGTCGGCGACACCGCCCTGACCGGCTACTACGAGGCAGACTGGTTGGGCACCGGTGTGACGTCCAACAACCGCCAGAGCAACTCTTACGTCTTCCGGCAGAGGCAACTATGGGGCCGTGCGGCGTTCGCGAATGGCTGGTCGTTTACGGGCGGGCAGATGTGGAGCCTGGCTACGGAAGACAAGAAAGGCATCGCCAACCTGCAAGAGTGGATTCCACTCACCATCGACCCGGACTACGTGGTGGGCTTTACCTGGTTGCGGCAGTATGGCGCGCGCGTCGTGAAGAGCTTCGGCGACAAATTCGCGATCGCGGTTTCTGCCGAAAATCCGGAAACCACGGGCGTCGGCGGGCGTGGATTCAGCACCTACACCAACACCTCCGCGACCGGAGTCGTCACCACTTACCAGAACTCGTTTGTGTTCGACCCAGGTGCCGCGGGCGGTTTGCAGGACGCCTTCGACACCACCGGGTATTCCCTCAACAAGACGCCTGACTTCATCGTCAAGGCAGCGGCAGATCCCGGATTTGGCCACTTCGAAGTGTTCGGCATTGTCAGCACGTACCAGAACCGCGTTTATCCCTGCGCGGTGGCGGGAACGACCGCCAAGAATTTCCCGACACCGACAACGCCAACGGAATTGGCGTGCCCGCTGAACGGGTCGTTCACGCCAAGCACGCTCGGTGCATACAACAATGCGAGCACCGGTGGCGGCGTTGGCGCCAGCGGTTCTGTCTCTGTGATAGACAAGAAGGTGGACCTCGGCCTGAAGGCGTTCTACGGCGACGGCGAGGGACGTTACGCTTCGGCGCAACTCCCAGAAGTGACGCTACGTCCGGACGGCACAATAGCGCTGATCCACGGCGCGCAATGGCTAGGCAGAATCGAGTGGCACGTCACACCCAAGCTAGACCTCTATGGCTATGTCGGCGGCGAATATGCCGCACGGACCGCGTATCAGGGCTACCAGACGGTGAAGGTCACCAATACGCCCGCGATTCCTGGCTGCGGTGCGGTGGGCCAGATCCCATGCCCTGGCGGAGGAATCCAGCCGAGCTATCCCGCGCTGACCGCAACCTCGATCACGTTGGACGGTATCGGCGGCTACGGCTCACCCTATGCCAACAACACAGGTTGCTCCACAGAGACGCTGCCGAGCGCTACGGGCACGCCGGGAACCGGCGGTACCTGCGCAGGTGACACCCGGTACATCATGGAAGGTACGCTGGGCTTCTGGCACAAGATCTACCAGGGCGAAAAGGGACGAGTGCAGTGGGGTATCCAATACTCTTACCTGTATCGCAACACCTGGTCGGGAAGCAACGGCTTGACGAGCATTGAGAGCATCTCGCCGCACGCCGTTAATAACATGGTGTTCACCTCCTTCCGCTACTACCTGCCGTAGGCGGTTGGCGATCACTTAACCCGTCCTCACGGCGAGGACGGCAGAGGGCGGCTCTTTACGGAGCCGCCCTCTTGTTTTTGAAGGGGACTCAAGTATGAGAAAACGCGAATGTTAGGTCCACGCGGCCGGACATTTCCGATTTTTAACAGAGTCACGTCCAGATGTAACAATTCTGTAACCTGAGGCCTTCAGACTTGTTGGCTCTACGATAAATCGCAAGAGTCCGAGGGAGAGAACTGAAATGAAACGCCCAGCGATAATGCTCGCGGCTGTCCTTGTGTTCGGCCTATTGTCTTGGGCACAGGGCGGTCTACTGATTAATGGAGCGGGTGCCACATTTCCGAATCCGATTTATTCGAAGTGGTTTGATATGTATCACCAGAAAAACGGAAATATTAATTTTAATTACCAGTCGGTCGGGTCTGGAGCGGGGATCAAGCAGATGACCGACGGAACCGTGGATTTCGGTGCGACCGACGGGCCGATGACCGACGACCAAATCAAGGCCTATGAGAGCAAGCGCGGTGCGGAAATTCTGCACTTTCCAACCGTTCTAGGCGCGGTAGTCCCGACCTATAACGTACCCGGAGTAACCACAGCGTTGAATTTCACGCCGGATGCACTCGCTGGAATTTATTTGGGCAAGATCACGAAATGGAACGATCCGGCAATCGCGGGCGCAAATAAGGGAGTAAACCTGCCAGCACAAGATATAGTCGTGATCCACCGCTCGGACGGCAGCGGAACGAGCTACATCTGGACCGACTACTTGTCAAAGGTCAGTGACGAATGGAAGAGCAAGGTGAGCAAGGCCACGTCCGTGAATTGGCCCGTGGGTCTGGGTGGAAAAGGCAACGAAGGTGTGACAGGCCTGGTAAAGCAGACGCCGGATTCGATCGGGTATGTGGAACTGATCTATGCGGTCCAAAACAACATTGCTTACGGCACGGTCAAGAATTCGTCGGGGAGTTTGGTCAAAGCGGATCTGGCCAGCGTGACGGCCGCGGCGGCGGGCGCAGCGAAAGATATGCCGGCCGATTTTCGTGTGAGCATCACGAACGCCGCTGGCAAAACGGCATACCCGATTTCCAGTTTCACGTGGCTATTGATTCCCTCGAAGATTCAGGATGCCGCAAAGAGAGACGCGATCAAGGGATTCCTGAAATGGATGCTGACCGACGGGCAAGGCCAAGTCGAGCAACTCTCCTACGCGAAGCTGCCGAAGGAAGTTGTTGAGAAGGAATTGAAGGCCATCAGCAAGATTCAGTAGAAATCGAATAGAGACGTGGCGACAGCAAATCCAACGGTGCCGAGCGCGAGTCCGATATTGGGCTCGCGCTCATTTTTGTCGAAACTGAAGGACGGCGATGAGATCGCGCGGCTGATCACGTTTCTGTTCGCGGCGTCGGTGGTGCTGATCACGGTTCTGCTGGTTTACGAGCTGTGGATGAATTCGGCGCTGCCGCGCCACAAGTTTGGTCTGGGCTTCTTTGTGACGCAGGTGTGGGACCCGGTCATGGATGAGTTCGGAGCCTTGCCCTTCATCTATGGCACCCTGGTAACTTCGGCTGTCGCACTATTGATCGCCATCCCGCTTGGCATTGGCGCTTCCATTTTTCTGGCGGAACTGGCGCCGCCACGCATTTCAGACACGTTGCAGTTTTTTATCGATCTGCTGGCGGCCGTTCCCAGCGTTATCTACGGCGTTCTCGGGATATTCATCGTGGTGCCGCTGATGCGCACGGTGATCTATCCGGCCCTGAATAAGCCATTTGGTTACCTGCCAATCTTCAAAGGCCCCTCATACGGAGTGGGCTTTTTGACTGCGGGAATCGTGCTGGCGATCATGGTGATTCCTTACATCATTTCGGTTTCGCGAGAAGTGTTGTTGTCGGTGCCGCGCGACCAGCGCGAAGCCGCGTTGGCGCTCGGATCGACGCGCTGGGAATCCACGTGGAAAGTGGTCGTTCCGTTCGCCAGGACCGGCATCATGGGTTCCATCTTTCTGGCACTGGCGCGGGCACTCGGAGAGACGATGGCGGTGACGATGGTCATCGGAAACTCGCCGAAGATCAGCGCGTCTCTGTTCGCGCCGGGCTACTCCATCGCGGCGGTCATCGCCAATGAATTCACGGAAGCCACGGGTGATCTTTATCTGCAGGCGTTGATTGAACTTGGACTCGTGCTGTTCCTTCTGACATTTGTCCTCAACGGTCTGGCGCGGCTGCTGATCGTGCTGACTACGCAAAAAGGAAGCGGAAAGGGCAACCAATGAGCGCGCGGCTCCGCTGGCGGAAATTTCTCAGCAACTTCATGCTGACCATGACGGGAGTTTGCGCGTTTGTTTCCGTGGCGATTCTATTCCTGATTCTGGGCTACCTGGTGTTCAACGGCGGCAAGTCCATTAACTGGGCCTTTTTCACCAAGCTTCCGAAGCCGGTCGGAGAATCCGGCGGAGGAATGGCCAACGCCATCGTTGGAAGCGCGAAGCTGTTGTTGGCGTCGTCGCTGATCGGAGTGCCCATAGGATTTCTTGGCGGAATCTATCTGGCGGAGTTCAGCGGGGCCGGAGTCGCATCCGTGGTACGGTATGCGGCGGACTTGCTGAATGGCGTGCCATCGATTGTCATCGGAATTTTCGCCTACAGCATCGCGGTGTTGCCGTTTAAACATTTTTCGACGTTGGCGGGGGCGTTTGCGCTGGGACTGATGATGATCCCAATCACGCTGCGGAGTACGGAAGAGTTTTTGGGAGCGGTGCCAAGGATGTTGCGCGAGGGCGCAATGGCATTGGGGGCAAGCAAATGGAAAACCATAACGACGGTCATCGTGCCGGCGGCCTATCGCGGAATTCTTACCGCGATACTCCTGGCGCTGGCGCGGGTGGCGGGGGAAACGGCGCCGCTGCTATTTACCGCATTGGGGAACCTGTATTGGAGCCACGGTTGGGGGCAACCGACGGCGTCGTTGCCGGTGATGATCTACACTTACGCGCAGTCACCGTACGAGGACTGGCATCGTCAGGCGTGGGCAGCGGGATTAGTCCTGCTCGGGTTGATCCTGATCATCAACATATTGGCGCGCACGATTCTGTCGCGGGGCATAGCGGTACCGAGGGGATAGGAATGCAAGCGTCGTCCAAACCGGGGCCTTCCGTGAACATAACACCAACAGCAGGAGTTCCCGGCGCCAAAGAACAGGCCGCGGCCGCGCCGATGCGGATGACCATCAGCAAGGTGAATTTTTATTACGGCAGCAAACAGATTTTGTTCGACGTCAACATGGGGATCGCCGACAAGCGCGTGACCGCTTTGATCGGACCTTCCGGTTGCGGGAAATCCACGCTGTTGCGCACGCTGAACCGCATGCACGAGACGGTGACCACCTCCAGGCTTGAAGGCGAGATCCTGCTGGATCAGCAGAATATTCTGGCGCAAGACGTCACCGCCCTGCGCCGTCGCGTCGGCATGGTGTTTCAGCGGCCAAACCCGTTTCCCAAATCCATTTTTGAAAACGTGGCTTATGGACCGCGGATCAACGGATTCAAGGGGCCGATCACCGATGTTGTGGAGAAAAGCTTGCGTCACGCGGCGCTTTGGGACGAAGTGAAGGACCACCTTCACAAATCGGCGTACGAGCTCTCCGGAGGGCAGCAACAGCGGTTGTGCATCGCGCGCGCTCTGGCCGTGGAGCCGGAAGTCCTGCTTCTCGACGAGCCGTGTTCAGCGCTCGATCCGATCAGCACCGCGAAAATCGAGGAACTGCTGGTGGATCTGAAAAACCTGACCACTATCGCGATCGTAACTCACAACATGCAGCAGGCCGCTCGCGTCAGCGACTTTACCGCGTTTCTGCTGACCGGCCAGCTGATCGAATTCAGCCCGACGCCGCAATTGTTCACGACCCCAGGCGATCCGAAGACGGAAGCCTATATCACCGGGCGCTTTGGATGAGGGATTACACGAATTTAGTTTGACGGCCCCGGGACTGCAGCTAAGATGCGAATGGGAAGGCATGCATGGAACGCCATTTTGAGAAGGATCTCAACGAACTGAAAGAACGGCTGCTTTGGATGGGCAGCCTGGCGGAGCGCGCCGTGCACCAGGCGGTCCACGCGGTGCTGGATTCAGATGAACAGCTGGCGAAGCGTGTGCTGGACGAAGAAGATGCGATCAACGAGCTGCAACTGGAAATCGACGACCGCGTAGTGCAGCTACTGGCGTTGCACCAGTTGATGGCCGCAGACCTTCGGTTCGTGCTGGCGGTCTCGCGCATCAACAACGATCTGGAACGAATTGGCGATCAGGCCGTGAACGTGGCGCAGGGAGCGCTGCGGATTCTGCGGCACCCACGCGTGAAGCCCTACGTCGATCTTCCGCGCATGACCGAGCTGGTCGAAGAACAGGTACGCAGCGCATTGAATGCCGTGGTTCGCCGCGATGTGGAACTGGCGCAAAAGGTAATGGCCACCGACGACCAAGTGGATCATTACCGTGACCAGATTTTCCGTGAGCTTTTGACTTACATGATGGGCGACTCCAGTCTGGTTTTTCCCGCATTTGAGTTGATCCTGGTGGCGAAGAATCTGGAGCGCATCGGGGATCACGCGACCAATATCGCCGAGGATGTGATTTACATTGTGCAGGGGCTGGATATTCGGCATCCGTCGATTGACCGGCGGTAAGCGTGCGCTGCTGGTATAAGAGCCAGCGCCACGTTAAGAGGGTTCGCGGATTTGCTTTGGCTTTCCCCACCATAAGAAGAAGGCTAGTATTGCGCTCGTGGCGGAGATCGCGTTGCCCACTTTGCGGTCGGCGGTGCGGGCAAATTCCACTTTAATTTCAGAGGTGCCCGGTTCTACCGGAATGACCATTTGGTTGAGGTCGTCCATGCGATCGGGCGTCAATGCTTTGCCGTTCCTCTGCACGCGCCAAGCGGGGTAATTCAGTAGCCGCAGGGCTACGCGCGCTTCGCTCGGAGAGTCGACGCGAATTTGTTTCTGTTCGGGAGACCAGCGCTCGATCTCGAAATTGGCTTTAAGTACCGCCGAATCCGCAGCGTCGGCGGGAAGAATTTTCACTTCAGGAGCATCGGCGGGCAAATCGAGATGATCGTCGCCGACCGGATCGTACTCGTCGGTGCCGTCGAAACCCGGGCCGTTGTCGAGAGCGTCGTGCATGGTGGGCATCTCATCTGGATCCCACCAAGTGTTTTGCACCTGAAAATTGGCAAGCGGCACACTCAGTAGGCAAAGCGCGGCAAAGTAAAGCCAGCCGCGGCGCTTTTCCATCGCAAAGGCGAGAAAGCAGGAGGCCATCAGCGCAATGATGGACATCCAGCGCCAGGGAAATTGCACGAAGCGCAATTTAGGAAGGTACGTCCAGAGGGGCAGAGTGAAACGCAGGGTGAGCAGCGTGGCAGCTGTTCCGAGCAGCAGCAGTGCTGTAGATGCTGGGCGATTACGCGTTGCGGCAGACCAGGCGGCAAAGCGACGGGAAGCCAAAGCCGCCAGCCCGAGGAGCAGTATTAACGAAAGAGCGCAAATCGAGGCGATCCAGTTAAACCAAGTGTGCTCTGGATCATCGATGCGAGTGAACAGGAAGTTCTGGAAGGGAAGCAGGCCGCTCGACAAGGCCTGCCCGATGTTCACCCAGCGCTGTTCATAAGCGGCAGGCCCAAGATAAAACGCAGTGAGGCCCAGGCCGAGGGCAAGCCCGGAAATACCGCGGAGGAGCGGTCCCCACGAACGCTGGGAAAGCGCGGCCCACGCAAATAGTAAAGCCATGGAATAACTGGCGATCACGCCGGCGGGCGCATTCGAAAGCCAAACCGCGGCGAACGGAATGGCGAAGAGCGCGATGGAATGGCGCCGTGAAGGAACGTCATCGAGGAGGTCAGCTGCGCGGAGGGCCTCCAACAGCAGCAATGGGAAAAAAGCACAGGCGAGTTGTTCGGCGAAATCACTGCGGATATAGGTCATCAACAGCGCATTGGGATTAATGGCGTAGAATCCCGCCGCGAGAATGGCGGCGCGGCGCGCGACGAGCTTGCGCAGAAGAAAATAGGCGGAAAGTCCGGCGAAGGTTTGCACCAGCACGATATAAAGGATGGGCACGGCAGCATCCGGAAGCAAAAGCGTCAGCGCGGCACCGAGAATCCAGGAAAGTGGCGGGTAAAAAATGTAGCGTGGCTCGCCGAATCCGTGATTCATCGAGCTGGCCCAGCGGGGAAAGAGGACCCCCTGCTTCCACTGAGAGGCAACGTCGAGCCAGGACGCGGCGTGAAACTCAAAATCATGGCCGGAAGCGGTGCCGAGCCAGAAGAACGGCAGCACGATCAAAACGGAGAGCAAGAGCGAGAGTCCGAGCGGCAACAACCAATGAGGCAGGCGCCGTGAACGGCCGTTTGCAACGGATGTGCGTAGATCAGTCATCAAGTATTCACGGAATTGTAACCGGAGAAACGCGATTACGCCGAATACGGCGGAATAGGCTCTCGGCTGCTCAAAATTGAGCGATAATACGGGCACTCATGAGCGCCACCACCACAACAACGGCAGTCGAACCCATCATCGAGGCACGCAAGCTCGAGAAGTTCTATCCCCAGCCGGATGGAAACCGCATCCAGGTGATTTCTCCCACCGATATCGCCATTTATCCCGGACAGATTATTGCATTGCTCGGGCCGTCGGGCTGCGGAAAATCCACCATGCTGCGGATGTTGACCGGGCTTTCGCCTGCCTCCGGCGGAGAGGTGTACTGGCACGGACAGCCGGTGAAGGATGAAACGCCGAACGTGTCGATCGTGTTCCAGAGCTTTGCGTTGTTTCCGTGGCTTACGGTGATCGAAAACGTGGAAGCGCCGCTCGAGGCGCGCGGTCTTGCGGAATTTGAGCGGCACAAGCGGGCGCTGCGGATTATCGACGCGGTGGGGCTGGACGGATTTGAGTCCGCATATCCGAAGGAGCTTTCCGGCGGGATGAAGCAGCGCGTGGGAGTGGCGCGAGCGCTGGTGGTAGAACCGGAAGTGCTGTTCATGGACGAACCGTTCTCTGCACTGGATGTGCTGACGGCGGAAACACTGCGCGGCGAGCTGATGGAGCTTTGGCAGGGGAAGAAAATTCCGACGCGTGCGATTTTTATCGTCACGCACAATATCGAAGAAGCGGTGATCCTGGCGGACCGGATTATCGTGCTGGGACGAAATCCGGCGCATATTCATGCGGAATTCAACGTGGAACTGCCGCATCCGCGGGATCACAAAGACCCGCGTTTTGTGGAGCTGGTGGATTTGATCTATCGCGCGCTGACGCGGCAGGACCACGCGGGACATACCCCGACCGGATTGCCCGGAACGGAAGGGACTATCCGAAAAACGCAGATTATGTTGCCGCACACCAGGCCCGGCGGGCTGGCGGGACTTCTGGAGATTCTGGTGGACCAAGGTGGGCGCGCGGATTTGCATGTATTGGCGGACGAATTGAGTCTGGATGTAGATTCGCTGCTGCCGAGCGTCGATACCGCGGTGCTCCTCGGCATGTTGAAGCTGGAAGAGGGGGATGCGTTAATTACGTCGGTGGGACAGGCGTTCGCGCAAGGAGACATTCAAGAGCGCAAGGCAATTTTCCGGAAAGCGGTGCTGGCAAACGTCCCGCTGTTGCGCCAGATGGAGCAATCGCTGAAGGCCAAGGCCGATCGCACGCTGCCGGCGGAATTTTTCCAAGACTTGCTCGACGAACACTTCAGCGAGGACGAAGCGAGGCGGCAACTGGAAACCGCGATCCAGTGGGGCCGCTACGCGGAGATTTTTGATTACGACGCGGCGAGCGGGAAATTAACGCTAACGGAAACCTGAAAATCCCGTGCCCTCCGACATCCCTTTGTCTCAACGACCAGGACCCATACCGCCGGCGACAAAACGGCCGATCGGATCGCGCTGGGCGTATGCGTTCTTGATCGACATTGCCGTGTTTTTCGCGGTATTCGGCGTGATTTTCGCGGTGTATTCGATCGGGCGGTCGTGGCTCGGCCCGGTAAAAGTGGAAGCGGAAATCTCTCAGGATCCGCGGAGTTTATGGGCATACGCGTTGTATTCGCTGGTGCGGATCCTCATCGCCTATGCCATCAGCCTGGTCTTTGCGCTGGCGTACGGATATGCCGCGGCGAAATCGAAGCGCGCGGAAATCGTGCTGATTCCGCTGCTGGACATTTTGCAATCGATTCCGGTGCTGAGTTTTCTTCCCGCGGTGATGCTGGCCATGGTGGCGTTGTTCCCCAACCGTCAGCTGGGCGTGGAGTTGGGATCCATCATCCTGATATTCACGGGGCAGGTTTGGAATATCGCGTTCAGTTTTTATTCTTCGTTAAAAACGATTCCCCGTGACTTGCGGGAGGCGGCCATCATTTACCGCTTCAGCCGCTGGCAGCGATTCATGCAGCTGGATCTGCCGTTCAGCACCATCGGGTTGGTGTGGAATTCGATGATGAGCGTGGCGGGCGGATGGTTTTTCCTGATGGCCTGCGAAATGTTCGTGCTGGGCGACAAGGATTTCCGGTTGCCTGGATTGGGATCATTTTTGCAGACCGCGGCCAGCAACGGAAACACGCGCGCAATGCTGTGGGGCCTGGCGATGATGGTCGCGGTGATCGTGCTGATGGATCAATTGATTTGGCGGCCGGTGATTGCGTGGGCAGACAAATTCAAGTTCGAGCAAGTGGAAAGCGGCGAAACCGCGCAGAATTCGATTCTGGATTTCATCCGGAAAGAATCGTTTCTGATTCGCGGCTACCGGCGTTTGCTGCATCCGATCGTGGACTGGCTGACGCTGAAGTTTGCGACCGGAGCAAAGCGCGCGGCCGCCACTTTTGCTTCCGCGCAATCGAAGCAGCCTCGCCGGTGGATCGGCTGGTTGTTTGCCGCGATCGGCGCGGGCTTCATGGTTTACGCCATGTACCGGACGGTGGGCGCGCTGGCTTCACTGAGCCGCGACGAATATTTTCTGTTGTTGCGCAGCGCCGGACTTACCTTTCTGCGCGTGAACCTGGCGCTGATTATCGGTGCGCTGTGGACGATTCCGGTGGGCGTGGCGATCGGGTTCAGCCCGCGGTTTGCACGCTTGATGCAGCCGCTGGTGCAATTGGCCGCGTCTATTCCGGCGACGGCATTATTCCCGGTGTTGTTGCTGGTGCTGATCCGCATGCGGGGCGGGGTGGAAATCGCGGCGATGGCGCTGATGCTGCTGGGCACGCAGTGGTACATCCTGTTCAACGTGATCGCCGGCGCGATGGCGATACCAACGGATTTGAAAGAAGCGGCCAAGGTGTTCCGGTTCAGCGAACTGGACCTCTGGCGGCGGCTGATCTTGCCGGGAATTTTTCCTTATCTCGTGACCGGCTTGGTCACCGCGTCCGGTGGTGCTTGGAACGCCAGCATCATTGCGGAATATTTTCATTTTCAAGGCAGAATCGTGGAAGCACCGGGACTGGGCAGCACCATCAGCCGGGCGAGCGATTCCGGACATTTTCAAGTGCTGCTCGCGGCAACGTTGATCATGGCCACAATCGTGGTGCTCATCAACCGGTTGGTGTGGCGCCGCATGTACCGCCTGGCTTCGACGCGCTTCAAGTTGGAAAGCTGAGCTTCAGGATTTCCTAAGTTCCCTGGACAGAAAATGAATCTGACCGATGTGATGGTACAGGTGCGTGGCACAGTGCAGCACGGCCGTGAAGCGGTCAAGTGCTTCGGGTTCGCGCTCGGCGGAGTACGGCGTGGCCCAGTCGGTTTCGCTCTGCTTCCGGATGGTGGCGACGACCATGGCGATGGTGTCGTCGAATTTGCGCAGCACGTCCGTTTTTGAAGGATGGCGCGAGTCCGTAAACTCCAGGTCGCGATTTCGAATGTAACCGGTTGCGGCGATTCTGGCGCCAATGTAATAGCTGAGATTGCCGGTGAGATGCAGCACCAGGTGGCCTACGCTGTTGCCGTAGGAAAAAGGATTGCTCCAGAACTGCTCTTCTGACAGCGGGTCAACCCATTTGTGAAGATCGCCAGCGCGGGCGCGATATTCTCCGGCGAATCCGGCGGAGATAGTTTGCGTTAGTTGGCTCATCGATGTGCCTCCAGCCAATTAGTGTGTAAGTGCGGGTTTGGCGTTTTTGTAGATTACGCCCTCTTTCATAACGAACAAGACGTGTTCCGTCAGGCGAATGTTGTCGAGAGGATTGCCGGGAACGGCGACGATATCGGCGTACTTGTTGGCTTCAAGCGTGCCAATCTTGTCCGCCAGGCCGAGCAGGTCAGCATCGGCGGAAGTTCCAGCCTTCAGCGCGGCGGCGGGTTTCATGCCGAGGTCGACCATCTGGTGAAACTCTTCCGCGTTGCGGCCGTGGGGATAGACAGCGGCGTCCGTGCCAAGCCCAATCTTTACTCCTTTGGCCAGCGCGCGCTGAAATGTGGAATGCATGGAGCTAATCGCCAGGTGCGCCTTGGCGGCGATCGCAGGCGGCATATAAATGTTGCGATCAAATTTTTCCTGAAGGCCCTCTGCGGCCATCAGCGTGGGGACAAGGTAGGTCCCTCGCTGCTTCATCATGTCCAGGTCTTCGTCGTCGAGAAAGCTACCATGCTCGATGGAATCGATTCCGGCGCGAATGGCGCGCTTGGCAGCTTCCGCTCCGTGCGCGTGCGCGGCGGTTTTGCGGTGAAGTGCGTGAGCTTCGTCGACGACTGCGTTTAGTTCCTCCTGCGTGAGCTGCGGCGTGTCGACATCGTCGGTGGGAGAGAGAACGCCGCCCGAAGCGCAGACCTTAATAACGTCCGCGCCATATTTGTGATTGAGGCGCACGGCATAGCGAGCTTGATCCGGGCCGTTGATGACGCCGTCGAGAGGGCCCGACTCATGACCGAAGATGCCTTCGCGAAAACCGTCCTGATCGTCGCAGTGACCGCCGGTCGAACCGAGCGCGCGGACACTGACGAGCATGCGAGGGCCGGGCACGTCTCCGTGGGCGATCGCATTGCGAAGGCCGACGTCGATGTAATCCGCGGAACCAACGTCGCGGACAGTGGTGAAACCGGCCATAAGCGTAACGCGCGCGTTGACGCTGGCGTCCAGGGCGCGCTCGGCCACGGTCTTTTCCAGGCTCTCAAGTTCGGCACGGTCGTAATCGTCTGAAAAAGGAAAGCTGAGATGGGTGTGGGCATCGATGAAGCCGGGGAGGAGCGTGGCATCGCCCAAGTCGATAATTTCCGCGCCCGCGGGGACAGTTGCGCTTGTGCCGATGCCGATGATGCGGCCACCGGACACAACAACGAGCCCGGGAGTGAGCAGCGTGTCGCTCTTGCCGTCGAACATGGCGGCGGCCTTCAGAACATAAGTTTTGGAGGAGGGCTTTTGTTCTTGCGCGTAAACCTGCGCCCTGAAAATTGTACTGACAAGAAATACCCACAGGATTCGTGTCCGCATGAAGCCCTTTCGCTTTAGGTGGATGTGTCGGTCGATGGCAGACTGTATCCCGACTGGATGAAAAGTCAAGCTGTGGGATGACGGAGCAAACTTAGCGTGAAATCGGTCCCCGCGATTCGGATTAGCAAATGCAATGAGGCGTCGGTGCGGCCGGGCGCGAATTATGTTTTGTACTGGATGATCGCGGGCCGGCGGTTGCGGTACAACTTCGCGTTGGACCGCGCGCTGGAGCATTGCCGCGCGCTTCCTAAGCCATTGGTGATTTTCGAAGCGTTGCGCGTTGGCTATCCGTGGGCCAGCGACCGCCTGCACCGATTCGTGTTGGACGGCATGGCGGCGAACGCGCGTTATTGCAAATCGCACGGGACCGCTATTTGCCTTACGTTGAGCCGGCCGAAGGCGCGGGCAAAGGACTGCTTCGCGCGCTGGCAGAAGAGGCCTGCGTGGTCGTGACCGACGAGTTTCCATGTTTCTTTTTGCCGAGGATGGTGGCGAGCGCCGCGAAACAGCTGAAGATTTTGCTGGAGGAAGTCGATTCCAACGGGCTGTTGCCGCTGCGAGCGACAGGACATGTGGCGCAGCGCGCTTTCGACTTTCGGCGATATCTGCAGAAGGAATTGCCGAAGCATCTGGAGCATTTCCCTTATGTCGAACCGCTCGCGACAGTGAAATTGCCGAAAGCGCCGGAACCTTGCGGGAAAATGCTGAGGAAATGGCCGATGGCTTCAGAAGCGCTGCTTGCCGGGCGGCCAGAAGCCTTGGCGCGATTGCCGATCGATCATTCGGTCACCCCGGCGGAAATGCGCGGAGGGCAGGAAGCCGCACGCAAGCAGATGCAACAATTCTTCTCGAGGAAATTCGCACCATATGCCGAGCATAGGAATGAACCGGAGATGGATGTGGCCAGCGGATTCTCGCCTTACCTGCACTTTGGGCATTTATCCACGCACGAAGTTTTCGCGGAATTGGCGAAACGCGAAAAATGGAAACCGGAGAAGCTGTCGCTGCGCGCGAATGGCAATCGTGAGGGCTGGTGGAACATGAGCCCTGCGGCGGAAGGTTTTCTGGACGAACTCATCACGTGGCGCGAGCTAGGCTACAACTTCGCGTCGCACCGGAACGATTATGATCAATACGAATCTTTGCCGGAGTGGGCGCGAAAAACGCTGCAGGAGCATGCGAAAGACGGCCGCGAACGGGTTTACAGCCTGGAAGAGTTTGCAGCGGCCAAGACGCATGATTCGCTGTGGAACGCCGCCGAGACGCAATTGGTCCGCGAAGGCAGGATGCACAATTACTTAAGGATGCTGTGGGGAAAGAAAATTCTGGAATGGTCGCGGACGCCGCAAGAAGCGGCGAAGACCATGATTCAGCTAAACAACAAATACGCGGTGGACGGCAGAAATCCCAATTCGTACAGCGGAATTTTCTGGGTGTTGGGAAGGTACGACCGGCCGTGGGGGCCGGAGCGGCCAATTTTTGGGAAGATCCGGTACATGAGTTCGCAGAATACGGCGCGGAAGGTTTCCGTGAAAGGGTACATACGCAAGTATAGTGGGGCGGATTCGAAGCAGGAACACTTCGGTTTTTGATCACGACGCGATTACGTATGAGCGAGAGGTTTCAATTTCGCAGCAAGATGCCGGCTTCGGCCGAGGCGGTTTACCGTTTCCACGCCGAACCGGATGCGCTGGAGCGCTTGACGCCGCCGTGGGAGAAAGCCCAGGTGATTGCGCGGACCGGCAGCATCGAACAGCGAGGCTCGCAGACGACGCTGCGTGTTTCGGTCGGCCCGTTTTCACAGGACTGGGTTTCTGAACATACGGCATGCGAGCCGGGGAAAATGTTTCGCGATGTGATGGTCTCTGGGCCGTTCCGGCAGTGGGAGCACACCCACGAATTCCAGCCTGAAAGTGCGGCCACAAGCTGGTTGGAAGATCGCGTTGAATATGAATTTCCATTGGGCTGGTTGGGAAAGTTGTTCGGCGGCTGGTACACACGGCGACGGCTGCAACGGATGTTCGAGTGGCGGCACAGAACTACTGCAGAAATCCTGACCGCAAGAAAACAACAAGAGACACTCTAGCTTCGGCAGGCCTCGAGACTTGCGCAAAATTGCCCGAGTACCGCAGGATATGTGTTGAACCACAAAGCTTGAACGTTCACCAACGACTGTCCGGGGAACCTGTCGAATGCCGACTCAACCAGATGTTCTGATTGTCGGCGGAGGCCTTGCGGGCCTCTGCTGTGCGCGCGCGTTGCAGGAAAAAGGAATCAGCTTTCAGATACTCGAAGCTTCCGACGGCATTGGCGGCCGTGTCCGCACCGACGAAGCCGACGGGTATTTGCTCGATCGCGGATTCCAGGTGCTGCTCACGGCGTATCCGGAAGCGAAACGAGCGCTGGATTACGCGCGGCTGGAATTGAAGAGCTTCGCGCCGGGAGCGATTTCGTGGTACGCCGGGCAAATGAACAAACTCGTCGACCCCTGGCGCACTCACGGAGCATGGAAAGAGGCGTTGCAGTCGGATTTTGGAACGCTCGGAGATAAGCTGCGGATAGCGCGCCTGCGAAGCAGACTGCGCAATTCTTCCATCGAAGAAATTTTTGCCAGGCCGGACCGCTCCACGAAAGAAGCGCTGGAGTCTGCCCATTTTTCGCAGTCGATGATTCACCGCTTCTTCCGGCCATTCCTCGGAGGCATTCTTCTGGACGGCGCGCTCAAATCCTCCAGCCGCATGTACGAATTCGTGTTCAAGATGATGTCAGAGGGAGACGCGGCAGTGCCTGCGCGCGGCATGGGGGCGATTCCCGCGCAACTTGCGGAGAGGCTTCCGGCCAATGCCGTGCAACTGAACACGCGTGTCGAAGAACTGCACGAAAACGAATTGAAACTGGCCGGCGGCGAAGTCATGCGGGCGCGTGCGATTGTGGTTGCCGCCGATGGACCGTCCGCGGCGCGGCTGATCGGGGAAGTGGAGCCGGCATCGCGAAGCGTGACGTGCTTTTACTACGCGGCGGACGAACCGCCGGTGGCGGAGCCGTTGCTGTTCCTGAATGGCGACGGAGCGGGACCGGTGAATAATTTCGTGGTGATTTCGAATGTCGCGCCAAGCTACGCCCCCAAAGGCAAGCATCTGGTGTCGACGTCCGTGCTAGGCACGCACAAGCTAACGGACTTGCAGCTGAGCGGCTTCATCATCGCGCAGATGAAAAACTGGTTCGGGAAAGTGGCCAGCACGTGGCAGTTGCTGCGCGGCTATTATTTGACGCAAGCGCAGCCGCAGCAATTTCCTGGCGCGCTCGAGCCGCCGCAGCGTCCCGTGCGCGTTCGGCCGGGCGTGTATGTTTGCGGCGACCATCGCGACAACGCCTCGATCCAGGGCGCCATGGCCAGTGGACGACGGGCGGGGGAAGCGGTGCTGGCGGATTTGGCGCGGTAGGAGTAGCGTCAGGGGCACAGAAAAAGGAACGACGAGCCATGTGGAATCGCGCATGCCCGCTTTGTTTTACAAAACTGCCGCGCAGTCTGGTACTGACGCGCGGGGATGAACTCACTTGCCCGTCGTGTGGTACGCCGCTCGAGCTGTCGCGCGCGAGCCGGGTGTTGGGCGCCGCCTGCGGATTAACTGCCGCGTTCGTGGCGGCGCACGCAGCGTGGGACCTAAGTCTAAAGGGCAGATGGGCTTTGCCTGTGGTGGCGGCGATCCTCGGATACGGAATCGCGTCGGCGCTGATGCTGTATTTCCTCGCAGACCTGGTGGTGGCTCCGAGGCCGCCGCACATCGGAGCGCACTAGGTTTTCGACAAGGAGTTTGCCACATTCCACAGTAACAGACCGTCGGTACTATTGACCGGCTAGTGACCCGCTTGGAAACTCGCTGCAGTGGCAGAGTACTCGCAATTCCTGGGCTGCAGGGTAACGGTTCGATATCGTGTCGGGGAAATGCTGCTCTCCGCCTCCGGAACATTTTCGGCCGATTCCGGGCGGTCCATCTTCCTCGAACAGCACCTGGATCAGCGCGGCACGCGAAAATATTTTCGTTGGGAAATTCCTTACCCCTACATCTACAGGATTGCAGCCGAACTGCCTGCCGAGGGTGCACAGAAGTCCGAGAGGTGCAGTGCCGAACGGGAAGAAAGTCACGGCGAATCATTGAGAAAATCGGCAGCGGCTGGAGCCGGTGATGCTTCTAGTGACGCATCCTCAGTCATCCCTTTTCCACAGCGCCCGAAGACCGCTTGATTGACCGCTCTAAAAGCACTCTAGCGTAAAGAATCAGCTACAATTATTTCGCGTTAAGCATCGAATGGACAGCAATTCCGTGCGTGGGAGGGTCTGTGAGCACTGCTGGTGTATCGCGAAAGATTGGATTTATCGGGCTTGGGCTGATGGGCCGGCCGATGGCCATGAATCTGTTGAAGACGGGCCATTCGCTGACCGTTTGGAATCGCACGGCGTCGCGCGCGGGAGAGCTGCTGGCGGCGGGCGCGGTGCTCGCAAAAACGCCGCGCGAAGTCGCGGAAAAGAGCGATGTGCTGATCAGCATCGTCAGCGACCCGCCGGCGCTCGAATCCGTGTTGTGGGGACAAGAAGGAAAGCAGGACGGAGCCCTGGGCGGACTCGAGAAGGGCAGCGTTTATATTGACTCGAGCACGGTGTCCCCCACCCTGGTGAAGAAAATTTCCGCAGCCTGCCGGGAGCGCGGGGTGCGTTTCCTGGACGCGCCCGTGACCGGAGGGGATTGGGGAGCGCGCGAAGGAAATTTAGTGTTCATGATCGGCGGAGAAACAGAGGCGCTCGAAGAAGTGGAGCCGATTCTGGGAGTGATGGGGAAGAAATGGTTTCACCTGGGGCCGAATGGAGCTGGGCAAACCATCAAGTTGGCGATGAATGCGATTCTGGCGCTCGAAGTGGGCGCGGTGGCGGAGGCCATCGCTCTGGTGACGCGGGCGGGACTGGCAGGCGAACAGCTCCTGGAAGTGTTACAAGCGAGTATGGGGAGGTCCGGTTTATTAGATCTGAAGACGCCGCTGATGCTGAAGGGCGACTTCAAGCCGAGCTTTCCGTTGCGGCTGATGCACAAGGATCTTGGATTGGCGCTGGACCTTGCGAACCAATTGGGTGTGGCGCTGCCGACAACGGCGGCGGTGCGGGAAGTGTATAACTTTGTGAAGGGCGAAGCGAGAGAGGATGTGGATTATTCCGCGGTCATGCGGTTTTATAAAAAGTAGGAAGCGGCGGCCTCCCGCCGTACGGCAAATTACTTCAGGGGCTTGGCTGGGAAAAAGCCGATTGCCAGATCACGCGAAGTGCGAAGACCGGATTGCGCCTCGAGAATCGCAGGAATGGAATTTACAGCCACGGACGCGGTAGCGATATCGCCATGCGAACCACCGGGAATCACCAGGCTGATATTTGGGTGTCCGGTGAGTTCAACCGTGTCCGCGGGATCTTTGGCGCCCACATACATCTGAAGCTCCATGTAAATCAGCTCTTTGCCTTCGGAGAGTCCGCGTGCGATTTGATGAACTCCCGCCGCTTGGCCGGCCTCCACAGTGAGAAATTCCGTCTGGACGCGGTCGGAGGCCACTTTGGGCTCAATGGTCTCTGTAACTTCATCGACGCGCAGGCCCAGGCTGTCCGCAACCATGGCGACCGATTCCGGCAAGCCGACATGCTTGATAATTCCTTCTTTCACTTTGGCGCGAAATTCTTCGACGGTCATGCCCGCGCCAATCTTTTTCTGCAGCGGTAGTCGACGCTTTGAAGCGTCGACGATGCGCAACACTTTCACGTGGTCGACGCGCTGAGATACGGCTGACAGCGTAATCGCCAGCTTGTCCATCACAAATCCCGGATTCACGCCCGTTCCCACTAGCGCCACGCCCGATTCCTTCGCGGCTTTATCGAGCTTCGTGGCCAATTCCGGGTGCGTGCGATAGGGATAGGAAAGTTCCTCGCAGGTGGAAACCACGCACGAGCCGACATCCAGGCAGGCCAGCAACTGGTCCATCACCTTGGGTAGCGAAGACGAAGTCGTGTGCATCACCACGTCGGCCGATTGATCCAGCACTCCCTTGGAATCGCCGGACACTTTCACCCCCCATGGCCCGTCGGACGCGCCGACGACTTCAGCCAGATCCTTTCCGATCTTCGCGGGATCGGAATCGATGGCGCCGACGATGTCCACGGATTCCTTTTCCCTGAGCAATTTGACGATCGAGGCGCCAATGGGCCCGATTCCATATTGAATGGCACGTATTTTCTTTTTCACGGCTGTCTCCGATCCATTTCGCGTAGAGAGCGCACAGCGCGGAATTTCGCTGGGAGCGAACTATCAAGCGTACTGGAATTCGGAAACGCAGGCAATCGTTCGCCTACGCTTTTCTTGCCGCATTTGGGCGCGCAACGCATAATGGGTGCTCCAGCCGAAGCGGGGGGAGGGACTTCATGCGCACGGAAAAACTCAGCGATGCGGACATACAGAAGAACCTGCAAACGGTAAAGGGTTGGACACTGGTCCAAGGGAAGCTGCACAAACAATTCGAATGCAAGGATTTTGTTACGGCGTTTGGACGAATGACGCAAGTGGCCTTGGTGGCGGAGTGGATGAACCATCACCCGGAATGGTTCAACGTGTGGAATAAAGTGGTGATCGACCTGAACACGCACAGCGTCCAGGGCATCAGCAATCTGGACTTTCAGCTGGCGGAAAAAATTAACGAGATTTTCGGAAGCTAAGCTGCGCCGCCCAGCGTAAGTGGCGATGGGATTGCTGTTCTCGTTTGCAGCAGTGATGGTTATTCCGTGCCCCCCTTCTTCTTTGTGAACTTTGCTAGTGTTGCTTGCGGGTTGCTGCGCGGCCGGTTTGCGCCGCAATGAAACATCTGTGCAAATCTCGTAATGTTGCCCGATTTGGTCGAAAGCCTTTGACAGCCACCCCGAAAGAGAAGCCCAAGATGCACCCGCAAGCGCCGATTGACAAGGATTTCAATTGACAGGGCCATAGCGGGGTGTTAGAAACCGGGAAACGCAAGTCTCTACGGTGCGTCTCTGAAAACGGCAGCGCAATGCAACCGGCAACGGGGGCTGCAGGTCCGCCCTTAAAGCACCTGACACCGCTGGATACTTGTAAGCAACACCTACCCCACCCCGGGAGGCGGAAACCTTGTGTTTTCGCCTCCTTTTTCTTTCCCGGGGATTTGGCGACTCCCGCCGCGCAAGATAAGCTCTAAAAGATGAACAGCACTCCCTTATTGGAAATGAAAAACGTTTCGGTGGTTCGAGGGGAAAACCTGGCGCTCGATGGCCTCTCTTTGCGGATCGAGGTGGGCGAACACGTGTGCATCCTGGGACCGAACGGATGCGGTAAATCCACGCTCATCCGCACGATCACCCGGGAAAATTATCCGCTGGCTCGCAAAGGCGCGTGGATGACGATCCTGGGGCAAAGTCTTTGGAACGTCTCGGAATTGCGAAATTTGCTCGGGATCGTGTCTCCCGATTTGCTGGCAGCGTGTACGAGCGACGCCACCGGGCTCGATGTGGTGCTGTCCGGATTTTTCAGCAGCACGCGGATTTTTCCGCATCACGTGCCGCAACCGGAGCATCGCACGCGCGCAGAGGCCGCGTTGCAGCGCTTGGGAATCATGCACCTGGCGGAGAGGGCGGTGGCGGAAATGTCGTCCGGTGAGGCGAAACGGACGTTGATCGCGCGGGCCCTGGTTCACGAGCCGCAGACACTGTTGTTCGACGAGCCGGGAAACGCGCTGGATATCGCCGGGCAAGTCGGGCTGCGAGACACCATGAGGGAGCTGGCGCAAAGTGGGTTGGGCATATTGCTGGTGACGCACCACGTTTCCGAGATAATCCCGGAAATCGAGCGCGTGGTGCTGCTGCGCAAAGGCAGGGTACTCGCGGACGGGCCGAAAGAAAAAGTGCTGACCAGCGAAAATCTCAACGAACTGTTTACCGTCCCGGTGAAGCTATTCGAGCAAGACGGCTATTTTCATTTGCACGCCTGAAGCGGGCGTCGCTTACTTTACTAAACCGTCGGCAATGTCCGCTGCGATGGGGACCCGGAACATTTGATGCTGATACGCTTTGATCATCAGAACGATCCACAGTACGACGCTCAGAAGCCAGACCAACAGACCGATCAATCCGAAGAATCCAAGGCCAATGAGTCCGCCCATTCCGTGCAGGAAGAGGATGGCAATCCTTATGATCGAGAGCCCGCCAAAAACAACAATCGATTGAGCGGCATGGAATTTAACGAAAGGTCGTTTGTCTATAAGAAGAAAGATGATTCCCGTTACCCACCACAGAAGATAGCAGAGAAGCCCGGCGACATTTTCTTGGAGTCCTTCGGTTGGAGAAGCTACGGGAGCCGCAACGGGAACCGCGGCCGCCGATTGATTGGCGCCGCACTTTGGGCAAAAAGTTGCCGTACCAATTTCTTGACCACACGCTTTACAAAATGCCATGAAGTTTTCCTCCGAGGAGCACGATGCGAGGGAGGTTAGCAGAGGTGTTACAGAGGCGCAATGGATTTGAAAGTGGAAAAGGGCGTAGTGCCAGCTCGTTATGCACAGGCGAAAAGGTACCGCTGGCGGCGGTATGTATTCGGATGTGATGTTTCGCAGCGTGGAAGAGAATCTTGTTCAGTCTCTTTTGCGCCATGTCCGCCCCAAAAATGCAAATCGATTGTCATCGGCAGGCCGGTTTTTTCCCAAGGATCAACGCGTCGTCCAAGCACAGCATTGGGTCGGTCGACGGATTATTCCTTGAACTCCTTCGTCGCAAAAGCGCTGCTCAGGATGACAACATTGTTTTGCATGGTTGCCGATCGGATGGAGTGCTGAGTCGGCAAAAACGGCGGCGAGCCGCCGCACTGCAAAGCCAGTTACGAGCTGGGAGTTGTGGCGAAGGCCAGGGTCAGGAGCGTTTTTTGCTCCAGTTCGTGGGCCTTGGCGGAGCCGGTGGCGGGGCTGGCGCTGGCGGAGCGCTTTACGGAGCGAACGCGCAGATTCGCCGCTTGAGCGATGCGTTCGAGGCGCGGTAGCACGTAGAAGAGAGCGCCCATGTTGGCCGGCTCTTCCTGAACCCAGACGATTTCGCGGGCGTTGGGATGCGCAGCGATGGCCGCGGCGATTTCATCCTTCGGTAGCGGATAAAGCTGGTCGAGGAAGAAAATCGCGGTGGTGGTATCTTTCAGGCGGCGGCGTTCGGCGCGAAGTTCGTGCCCCACTTTTCCGCTGGCAATCAGGATGCTTTGCGCGTCGGTAACTTCATTGTCGGGCACAAGCGTCAAGAAGCGAGCCCGCTCGAACTCTTCAATCGAGGACGACGCGTCCGGATGGCGCAACATGCTCTTGGGAGTGAAAACGATCAGCGGTTTGCGCCACAGCCGGCGAGCCTGGCGCCGCAGTAAATGGAAATACTGCGCGGCCGTCGACGGCTGGCAAATGTTCATGTTGCCTTCAGCGGCAAGCTGCATGAATCGTTCGATGCGCGCGCTGGAATGTTCGGGTCCCTGGCCCTCGTACCCGTGAGGGAGCAGCAGAACCAGGCCGGTGGGCAGGCCCCACTTGTCTTCGCTGGCGCTGATGAATTGATCGAGGATGACCTGCGCGCCATTTACGAAATCGCCGAACTGCGCCTCCCATAAAACAAGGCCTTCCGGATAATCGCGGGAAAATCCGTATTCGAAGCCGACGCAGGCCGCTTCTGAAAGCGAAGAATTATAGATTTCGCAGAAGGCCTGGTCGGGCGAAAGATGCGCGAGGGGTAGATATTCCTGTTCTGTTTTGTTGTCGACCAGAACCGCATGGCGCTGGTTGAATGTGCCGCGTTGGCTATCCTGGCCGGTGAGGCGCACGGGATTGCCCTGGAGCACGAGCGAGCCATAAGCAAGCAGCTCGGCGAATCCGTAGTCGAAACGGCGCTTGCCCTGGCCCATTTCTGCACGCTGCTCCAGCAATTTCACAATTTTTGGATGAACGTTGAAGCCCGGCGGGGTGCGCACCAATCCGGCGGTGATCTCGGCAATTTTTTCGCGCGTCAGCCCGGTGTCGACTTCGAAAGCTGGATTATATTTCCCGTAATTGTAAGGCGCCCAGTACTCCGGCAATTTGCGGAGACGAGGAGTTCTCGTGAGCTTGGCGGCTTTGCGCTGCGCTTCCTCGTATTCCTTTTTGACGGCTTCGGCTATGGGCGTGGCGTCGATGCCGGTGCGTTCCGCATAAATCTTCCACAGCTGCGCATGATTCTTGATGCGCTCGTACAGGCGCGGCTGCGTGATGGTGGGATCGTCGACTTCGCTGTGGCCGTGCCTGCGGTAGCCGATCAGGTCCACAACCACATCGGAACCAAACTTGGCGCGATATTCCGCGGCAAGACGGCCCACGCGCACGACGGCATCGGGATCTTCCGCGTTGACGTGGAAAATGGGCACGCTCTGGCGGCGCGCGATGCTCGAAGCGAAATAAGAGGAGTGCTCTTGCACTGGGCGCGTGGTGAACCCGATCAGGTTGTTAACGACCACGTGGATCGAACCGCCGACGGTGTACGCGGCCAGATCGGCAAGGTTCAGCGTTTCCGCCCAGATGCCCTGCCCGGCAAAGGCCGCATCGCCGTGCATCACGATGCCCCAAACTTTATTCAGGATTTCCGGCGAGCGATCGATGTTCCCGCCGTGAACACCGTGGCGCGTCTGCTTAGCGCGCGTACGGCCCATGGCGACAGGGTCGACGGCCTCTAGGTGACTCGGATTCGACACGAGATGAATGTTGATTTTCTGGCCGGATACGGTGGTGTATACGCCAGTCGCGCCGACGTGATATTTCACGTCGCCCGCGCCAAGCACGCTACGGGGATCGACATCTTCGAAACCGGCAACGACCTCATGCACGGGCTTGCAGGCAACGTGCGCCATCACATTTAGGCGGCCGCGGTGGCTCATGGCCAACACGGAATCGACGGCACCTAAATCTCCAGCGGTATTCAACATGGAGTCGAGCAGAGGGATCAGCGCCGTGTTGCCCTCGAGCGAAAAGCGCTTGCTGCCGAGGTAACGGCTCTGCAGGATTTGCTCGAACAGGTCGGCGCGGACCAGTCGTTCTAGAACCTTTTGCTGATCTACCGTGGATTCCGGGCCTTCCATGCGCTCGGCGATCCAATTGCGGCGATCGAGTTCGGGAATGTGCAGGAATTCTACGCCAATCGTGCCGCAATAGTGGCGGCGGGCTTCCTCGGCATATTCGCCGGAGAGGCCCGCAAGATCGGGCACTTTGACCGGGGCGAAAAAGCCGAGGGGGTCCAGCGTGGCTTCATAGAAGCCCCAGCGGCGGAAAAGATAAAAGATGCGTTCGCGTTCGGCTTGCCCGGCGCCATTGGGCGCGGGAAGCTTCTTCGCGGTCTGCACGGTTTTTTCGGGAGCGAATGTTACACGGTTAGCCATAGGTCGTATCCACAGACCTACTATTTTGCCACAAACGGAACCGGGACGCGGCGGGAAGCCGACGCCGGCAATAGTGGTGCTGCTTCCAGAAGGTAAGCGCCAGGCAGCCAGGTCATTTGGCTGGAGATGGCAACGATTGCAGCCGCTCTTTGTTGATTTTCAGGACCACGCCGGCGTTGCGATCGGCGAGTTCGCTGACCCTGTATTCGGACGCGGTGCCGAGGACCTGCGCCACTTCCGAAGGAGTGAGTTTGTAATCGGTCGTCAGCAGTTCCGCCATGTTTGAAGTGGCTTCGCGCAGGGCATCCTCCAAGGAACCGCCGAGTCCCATGGCCATGACGTGCGTGGGTGATTCGACCCGGATGCCGGGGATGCGCTTGCCGGGAATCACGTCGACGGTAAAGGTCAC
Organism: Candidatus Acidiferrales bacterium; assembly: GCA_963790355.1. Lineage (GTDB taxonomy): Bacteria > Acidobacteriota > Terriglobia > Acidiferrales > UBA7541 > Acidiferrum. Next base: position 354,664 of record CAWBOF010000004.1, on the reverse strand, counting down.
ATCCATGGAAGTTTCTAGCGCATTGCCGTTCAACTCGCCGTCACCCTGGACCGCATGCCCATCGCCGACATAGAGAAGCGCGCCGGGAACGCTGACGGGAAGATAGACCGCGGCGCCTTCCCCGATTTCGTTGAAATCCATGTTGCCGCCCCAGTTGCCCGAATCGCCGGTCGGTGGCGGCGCGTGGGTCAGCCCGGGCGCGACGGCGATGCAGCCCATCATCGGTTTCAGCGGAATGGAATAGTGCGTCAAGTGCTCGGCGGGCTTTTCCGGAGTGGCCACGCCGTGTTCCGTGTCCAGATGCCAGCGGATGGTCTTGCCGCCATCCTTCATTTTGACGGCCAGGTCGCTGTCGACAGCGCGGCTGACGATGAAGTCGTCGCTCAGCGCCCAGTCGCGATTCAAGCGCAAGCGCACCAGATGAACGACCAGAGTGTCTCCCGGCTGAGCAGATTCAATGTAGAAGGGACCGGTTTCCGGGTTGCCGCCCATCACCCGTGGGACCCCTTTTTCGTCGGTACCACCCGCATCTACGGTGGTGGTGTGAATAGTGTCGCCAGGGTTAACCGTGAGGACGGGCTCGTTGGTGGGAGAAAACTGGCGATAGAAAACGGTAGGAGTAAATTCGTGGGTTTGCGGTGCACCAGCCGGGGGCTTTCCGGCAAGCTTTGCACTGAAGGGCGTGTTCATCGGGTGAGCGGGATTCGAGCCATCAATGTAAATGATGGTTCCGGACATGTTGCCGCCTTGCACCGTGGCGGTGCCTTCTTCAGAGCCCCCCTGATCGTCCTTGGCCAGGAAATGGACGGAGTTGCCGGTAACCGTGCCTTCGAGCTTGTCGCCGTCAAAATTCCCGGTGAGCTTGTTCCCGTCCTGCTTGAACTCCATGGAGAGATTCACGGGCGTGCCGAGGTATTCGGCGGTGATGATCCAGTGGCCGGAGACGAGACCTTCCGCGGCAGACGCTGGCTTTTGGGCATCCTGCGATTTGGCGTTCCTGGTGAAAAGCATTCCGGCGCAGAGCAGGGCAAACAGAAGTGTGCGGCGCATGAGAGCCTCCTTAGCACGCTTTGGATGGACGAGAACAGATACGCAAGGTTAGGGAGCTTAGTTCAATATTGGTTTGGCGGGAAGAGCGTGCCCGTTTTAGAGCGATTGCACCAGGGATTGCAGGCGAGAGGCTATTTCGGCTGGCGGAGTGTCTGGCGGAAAGGTGACTGGCGCGCCGAGCTGCACGGTGAGTTCGCCGAGATGCGCGAGTCGGCGGTGCTCGCGCTTCATCTTCCAAAGGCCGTCGATGCGTATGGGAATGATGGGCAGGTTCAGATTTTGCGCCAGCAGACCGACGCCAGGCTGAAAAGCCACCATGCCGGGGGCGTCGCGATCGTTGATAACGCCCTCGGGAAACACCAGCACACTGTAGCCGCGGTCGGCGGATTCTCCGGCGAAACGAAAACTTTCGCGAAAACCGGAGAGTTGCGGAAGCGGGAAAACATTGAACAGAGCGACCAGCAGGAAATAGCCGATCTGCCAGAGCCAGCGCTTCAGAAAAAACCAATCGTCGGGCGGGTGACGAAAGGAGCGCAAATTTTCGCCGCCCATCGCAGTCGCCAGTCGATCGCGAAAGCGTGCGGGCAGGGCGTACAGAATCAGGCCAATGTCGGCGCGGCGGGTGGTGTGGTTACAGACGATCAGAACGGGACCTTTGCGGCTTGCCAGGTTTTCGCGCCCAACAACACGCGGATGAGCGAGCAGCAGCGTGGCAGGCCAACTCAGCGCGTAATAAATCAACAAGCGAAATAGACGCACGGGAAGACGCTGCGCCCAAACCGGATAAGCGAAATCCGTGCGCTGGGCGGAGGGCTGCAAGAGAAGCTGCTGGATTTCGGCGACGGATTTCGCGTTGGCAAACTGCGTTTCATTGAGTTCCACGTTATAGCGATGTTCAAGCGAGGAAAGCAGTTCGATGCGGTCGAGGGAGGAGAGATCTTTGAGAGCGGTGTCCGAGGGAAGCGAGGTTGAAGATGCGAAGGGAGACAGCAAATCCCTCGCTTCGCTCGGGATGACATTTCCACTCGCGTTCAGCATGGTTGCGGCGCGTGAGGAGATCAGGGAAAGGCGCGGCTTGCCGGTGGGAGTGCGGGGAAAATCGGGCTCGGGCCAAAGCAGCCAACGGCGAATGCGCTGGTATTCGGCAAGCGAGGTGTTCGCGGCATCGACCGCGGTTTGCGGCTCTCCGTTTTGGCTGGCGGCGTTTTGCAAAACGAGCATGGCGCACGGCTCGGCGTTGCCGCTGACCTGCAGTGGCACGACCACCGCGTCGCGGATCGCCGGCTGCCGGCGCAGGGCCGCTTCGAGGTCTTCGGGATAAACATTCAACCCCGCGGACGTGACGATGACGTTTTTCTTACGGCCGCGGAAGCGCAGATTGCCCTCGGCATCCATCTCGCCCAGATCACCAGTATGCAGCCATCCTTCGTTTCCCTGGCCCAGCGGACGAAGAGCGCCCTTCTCCCAATAACCCGCGGAAACATTTTCGCCGCGCACCAGGATTTCGCCGTCCGCCGCGAGCCGGAATTCCCGCCCGGGAAGAACTTTACCGACTGATCCTTCCGTGGCGTGAAATGGATCGTTCAAACTGATAAGCGAAGCGGTTTCCGTCATGCCATAACCCTGCACCACGGCGTAGCCGATGCGTTTGAAAAAATCCTCGGTTTCCGAAGAAAGAGAAGCGCCGCCGGAGATGAACGCCCAGAATTTCCACCCGAGAAGCGCATGCAATCGACGAAAACGCCACGGTCGAAACCAAAACCACTCGTCTTTCCTGGCGGCATAGGCGGAGTTGAACCACTTCCGCCAGTCACGCGAATCAATTTCCCGCTCGAGGCCATTGCGCAGAGCATCCAGCATGCGCGGTACGGCAACGAGATCGTGGCGCGCTGCGCTTGATCGAACGAAGTATTTCCGTAGGCAAGGCCGAATTTTCAAACACGACGGCCGCACCAAGAAAAGGAGGAACGAAAAGCGCCATGAACTGGCCAAACACGTGGCTGAGCGGAACCGTGGAAACAAAGCGTAACGGATGAACCCAGCGCTCGTAACTGCGATATTCGTTGATGCTCTGCTCGAGCGGTTCGAGGTTCGCGAGGAAGTTACCGTGGGTAAGCACAACACCGCGAGGCTCGCTGGTGGTGCCCGAAGTAAACAGGATTTCTGCCACGTCGCTTCGCGCGGGTTCGACCGATGGCGCGGCCGTTGCGCTGGCTGCCGCGGAACCAGCAAGCTGCAGGCGGTAGACAAGCGAAGGTTGGCCAAGGGCAAAGCCGGGTTGGGCTGAGTCGCAAAGAATCAGTTTCACTTGTGCATCGCGAACGACGCGCTCCACGAATTCGCGGCTCGCGCCCGCATCCATGGGCACAACCACAGCTCCGCGCAATAGAATTGCCCAGAAGCTCGCCATCCAGTCAGACGAGTTGGCGCCCCAGACGAGAACGCGATCGCCCGAACTAACGCCTTGGGCAGCAAGAAGATTGCTTAAGGAAATGGCTTGTGCGTGCAGCTCAGAATAGGTAACGCGTTGTCGGCGATAACCGCGCGTCTCGACAACAGCCGTGTCGCGACCAAGCTTCGGGAACTGGTCGAACAGAGATAGGAGGTTAGCGCGCGCCATGAGCTAGAGGTCTCTCCGCGGGAAAGTCCTAATCATACGCCGGATGGAGGACGGAGCGCGGATCGGCCTCGTCGATCACGTGATGTGGAAAACGGGCGCCTGGGTGCCACCTAAGCACCTTTTACTGCATCAGATTAGGGACTGACGATGAAGCCCGCTAAAATCTTAGGGTTCCGGGAAGTGTTGCTTCTCAGGTACACTAGAGATTCGGGGGCTGGGGTTCTCGCATCTAAAGTTGAACGGAAGGCTCATAGGGGAAGGAATGCCTGTACCTGTATCACAAGCATGGACGGTTGCCAGTTACGTCCTGAAACAGAAGATCAAGGGGCGTAAGCAGTATCCGCTGGTGCTGATGCTCGAGCCGCTGTATCGCTGCAATCTGGCGTGCGCGGGCTGCGGGAAAATCCAGTATCCGGCGCATGTGCTGAAGAGCGAGCTTACGCCGGAAGAATGCTTCAAGGCTGTAGATGAGTGCGGGACGCCGATGGTGTCGATCCCCGGCGGCGAGCCGCTGATGCATTCGCAGATCGAGAAAATTGTGGAAGGGCTGGTAGCGCGCAAGAAATACATTTATCTCTGCACGAACGCGCTGCTGCTGAAAGAAAAGCTGCATCTGTTCAAGCCGAGCAAATACCTGACATTTTCCGTGCATCTGGATGGCCAGAACGAACACCACGACTTTTCCGTTTGCCGCGAAGGTGGATACGAACTGGCAGTGGAAGGCATCCGGGAAGCGCTGAAGCGTGGCTTCCGCGTCACCACCAATACCACGCTGTTTGACGGCGCCGATCCGAACAGCGTGCGCGCCTTCTTCGACGAGATGATGGAACTGGGAGTGGAGGGAATGATGCTCTCGCCCGGCTATTCCTACGATAAAGCGCCGGACCAGAAGCACTTTTTGGGACGGGCGCGGACGCGGCGGCTGTTCCGCGCGATATTGTCGAATCGCAAAGGCGTCGTGGCAATTTAACCAGTCGATGCTGTTTTTGGAATTCCTGATGGGCAAGCGCGATTTCAGGTGCACGCCGTGGGGAATGCCCACGTACTCGATCTTCGGCTGGCAAAAGCCGTGTTATTTGCTCCAGGACGGCTATGCAGAGACGTTCAGCGAGTTGATGGAGACGACGGAGTGGGGAAATTACGGCACGGAATCCGGCAATCCCAAGTGCGCGAACTGCATGGTCCACAGTGGGTATGAAGCATCCGGCGTCGATTACACGTTCAGCTCCTTCAAGGGATTGATGGCCGCGGCCAAAGCCACACTCTTTACGCGCAACACGGATGAAGGCGCGATCGCATTGCTGAATGAACCGGTAGCGCCGGTGCACTCCTACAATCCGCTGGTACAAATCGAAAACAAGACGCGGCAAGCTTGAGGAGACGCGCGCGTGACCGGCCCGCGCCACGCCGATCGTCCCGAGCACGCTGCTGCATCCTGATGAACTGGAAGTTGCGCCAGGAACGGCGCACGAAACCGTTGCAAGGCTGGGTTCCCGAGCTCGCGAATGAACAGGAACTGCGCGAAGCCCTCGAGAAAGCGTTCGATTATCGCGGGGATGTGCAGGTAACGCGCAAAGACGGCTCCAAGATCGAAGGTTACATTTTCGATCGCGCTATGGGGAAAACCCTGACGGATTCCTTTGTGCGAGTTTTGCCAAAAGATTCCAACCAACGGGTGAAAATTACGTACTCGGACATCGCCGCGCTCGCCTTTACCGGCAGAGACACCGCAGCAGGAAAAAGCTGGGAAGCTTGGGTCAAAAAGTATTGGGTTAAGAAGGAAAAGGGCGGAGAAGACCTGAGTTTACAACCGGAATCACTCGACGACTAACGTCGGCGCGGCGAGTGTAGAAAATACCTCGCCCGGCACTAATCCATTTAAAATAAATAGGATACAAGAAACGGGAAGCTGTGGGTGCGTCTACTCCGATATGGACAATAAGCCCTTATCTGTGATAGTGTTAGGTATAGCGTTTGTTGCTCTTGTACTACCTTTTGACTCGTTCAGGGGGCTGTGAGACACAAACTCGCAGCCCCTTTTTATCGGGCTAGAGGCATTCCCGGGGCTTGGGATAACTGGGCCATGGGGCCAAGAGAGGCAAAGCAATTCAATTTCGAGGTTCAGCAGTGAAGGAACAAGGAACAGTGAAGTGGTTCAATGCTTCGAAGGGTTACGGGTTCATCCAACGTCAGACTGGAGAAGATGTTTTCGTTCACTTCTCCGCCATTCAGATGGACGGTTACAAGTCCCTGAATGAAGGTCAGGCGGTGGAGTTTGAAGTTAAGAAGGGCCCGAAGGGCCTTCAGGCGGAGAACGTTACAAGCCTCTAGCCTGTGAAATCGGGGGGTCCCCGAGGGGTCGGGGACCTCTCAGTTAGAGATGAGTGCACGAAGTAAAACGAGACAAGTCGCGAGTCGTTCCAAGGAGGCAGTTGTGCAAGTAATGCAGGAAGGACAGACCATTAAGCATGACCTATTCGGCCTGGGGATCGTAACCGCTTCCGATCCCGAGCGCACCGCCGTTGACTTCGATGACCATGGACCGAAGCTGTTCGTCACCAGCATGTTGTCCGCTGAACTGATCGGCGAAGCGCCCGCCACTCCGCCCAAAACCAAGCGCCGCCGCAAAGCCTCGACCGCAGCGAAGGCCGCCAAGAAAGCCGCCGCCGCAGTCGCCGCCGCGAAGTAAAGCACGCCCGGAAGTTCAAGTTAAGCAGGAAAACCCCTTCAGTAGCGCCAGACATGGCGCAGGGGTGTGTTTGAACGCATCCCCGAGACGCGTTACCCTGAATCATGTATTCAAGCGGTGACTGATCGATTGGCGTCGCCGCCCGCAGGATTTCCTCGAAATACCAACTCCACAGCTAAACTGAGTTCAACGGGCCCGCGTTCCTGTCTGAATTTCCTGAAAGCAAAGGAGAGCGCAAATGAAAAGGCTGCCGAACCAGGCTTATCGCTGGTGGGCCTTGTTGTCTCTCTCGTTTTTGCTTGCGCGCGGAGATTGAACGCGCAGGTGCCCGGTGTCACCGATAAAGAAATCTCTATCGGCTCTTGCTCGGCACTAGAAGGTCCGTCTGCATTTCTCGGCCGCGAAACTGTCATCGGCGCGGAAACCTACTTCCAGGTGGTGAATGAAGCCGGCGGCATAAATGGTCGCAAGCTACGGCTGTATTCCTTTGACGACAGTTACGATCCGGCAAAAGCCCAAGCCTGTTGGGACAAGCTGATGGTGCAAAAGGTGTTTGCCATGGCTTTTTTTGTGGGCACACCTACGGCCGCGAAATATGTTCCGCTGGCGGACTCCAACGAGATTCCGCTGGTGGGATTGTTTACTGGCGCGCAAACGCTGTACACGCCTTTGCGGCGATGGGTCATCAACGTACGCGCGTCTTATTTTGACGAGACCAAGGAGCAGGTCGACGGTCTTTCCGACACACTGCACTACCGCAAAATTGGTGTGATTTATCCCGATGATGCTTTCGGCAGCGCGGTATTGCAGGGAGTGGAGGCGGTGCTCAAGGCCAATAGCTCGCAGGCCGCGGCGACGGCTTCCTACCCGAGGCAATCGACGCAGGTCGCAGCGGCAATCGATAAGGTGCGGGCCGCCAACCCCGATGCGGTCGTCGTGGTGGGACCATCGAATACGGTGGGACCGATCTTGAAACAAGCTCACGGCAAGGGCTGGAACCCACTCTTTCTGACCGTGTCGTTCGTGGGAACAGACGAACTGATCCAGGATGCGGGCGCGGATGCCGAAGGGATGGTGATCACACAAGTGGTGCCGCCGTATTATCTGACGGATTTGAAAACCGTGGCGATGTACCGTAGGGCGCTGCAGAAATATTCACCGAATGCGCGGCCTAATTTTGTGAGCCTGGAAGGATTTGTGGATGCGATGGTGCTGGCGGAGGGCTTGAAGCGCGCCGGGAAGGATCTGACGCGCGAGGGTCTGATTCATGCGATCGAAGGAATGCACGATGTTGATATGGGTCTGGGACCGCAGCTGAAATTAAGCTACTCGCGCGGTCGCACAAAGGCTTCGACCACGTGATACCGACGGTGGTTCGCGGCGGGAGAGCCGTGCCGTTCACGGACTGGTCAGTTGTTGCGCAGAAGTAGCAGTGGGCGGGACTTCGAAGTAAAAAACGCAAGCTAGCGGATGGCGGATTCGGCCTGGTCGAAGGCGTGATAAGAGGAACGCACGAGCGGGCCCGATTCCACGTGCTTAAAACCCATTTTTTCGCCCAGCCGTTTGTACTCCGCGAATTCGTCCGGGTGCACAAAACGAATGACCGGCAGATGCTCGCGCGTGGGCTGCAGGTATTGCCCGAGGGTGAGAATGTCCGTGCCTTGAGCCGCGAGATCCTGCATGGTGGCGAGGACTTCGCTTTCTGCTTCGCCTAACCCCAGCATCATGCCGGTTTTTGTGGGGACGTCCGGGTGCGCTTGCTTGGCGCGGCGCAGCAATTCGAGAGAGCGTTCGTAGAGGGCGCCTTTGCGTACCTGGCGATACAGCCGGGGAACCGTCTCCGTATTGTGGTTCAGGATATCGGGCTTCACCGCGAGGACAGTTTCCAGGGCGTTCCAGTCACCGCGAAAATCGGGAATCAGAACTTCCACCTTGCAGCCGGGAACTCGGTTGCGAATTTCCTGGATAGTCCGCGCAAAGATGCTGGCCCCGCCATCGGGTTGATCGTCCCGATTGACGCTCGTGACCACCGCATAGCGCAGCCCCATGCGGGCGGCGGCTTCGGCGACACGAAACGGTTCTTCTTCATCCGGCGGACCGACGGGTCTGCCGGAAGGCACCGCGCAGAAACCGCAGGCGCGCGTGCAAATGTCCCCGAGGATCATGAAGGTCGCGGTGCCATGCTCCCAGCACTCGCCCATGTTCGGGCAACGCGCGGACTCGCACACCGTGTGCAAATCCAGGGTGCGCATAATGCGCTTCAGATCCTGATAACGATCGCCGCCAAAAAACTTGACCTTCAGCCAATCAGGCCGAGGATGCCCATGTGGCGCAGGTACCGGCGGAACGACGCCGTTGGAGATGATATTAAAAGGTGAGGCCATAGGATCGCTCGCAACCCCCATTTTACGCGGAAAGGTGGGTGCGGACAAAGCGGCTTTGCGGGCACTTCCGCAGTTTTGAGGCGTCGGAATAGACAAGCGCAGAGAAGGTGACCCATGATTCGACCTGCCGCTATTGTCGTGAGTTTTTTGTTGCTTTCTCCCGTGGCATTCAGCCAAAAATCAGAATCGGACCCGCAAACGATGCAAGCCGTGCTCTCTGAAATTCGGCAGCTTCGGCATGACCTGCAAACCGCGGCATTCGCAGCGCGGCGGGCCCAAATTGTGATTTACCGGCCGCACGAGGAAACGGCTGCCGTCGAGCACGCGTCGGAGAAATTCGAAAAATACGAAAACCACTCTCGCTCAGGTGCACCCCCAGGCAGAATTTCAGGCGACGCAAATCAAAGGTCTTGAGGAATACCGTGACAGCGTTGCCAACGACCAACAGAGAAAACAAGTGGACGATTGCTTAACCAGGATGAGGGAGCAAGTGGACGCATGGGTTGCGCAGAAGCAGGAATTGACGGGAATAGTCTCGGAGCAGGAAGCTGAGTTTCGAGCCGAACAGGCGAAGATGGAGCGATTTGAAGATGAACTGGTCCAGGTTGAAATCGGAGCTGGCAGATGGCTGAAAAATCAGAGAGGTTGGCGCGAACTGCGAACAAAATCGCGCAGGGTGGTGACGTTGGGACCATAGGCGCCGATGCGCCCGGCATCGACTGGCAGCCCTAGGCGTTCTGCAAGATCCAAATCCACCCCCGCGTCATCCAGCTCTGAAAGGCTGAAACCCGCAGCAGGTTGCACGCGGTTCATCCCCGAAGGATACACGGGCCGTGGTGGACGGTGACGCTGCCACGGCCGGCGCGCCAGTTCGTAAAACTGCTTCCAATCGCGTTTGTGCCAAGTGTGCATCGTTTGTTTACTTCGCCCTTCTTAGATGCGGCAAAAGCCTGACAAGGTTCGATACCTGGCAAAAGCCGAATCCCGTTCCGTGTGCCGCGCGGGGAACTGCGTGCGAACTGTCCCTCTTATAGTCTCCAGGCGAGAGCGAGCGAAGGAAATTCTTCGCCTGGTGTTTCAAACACGTCAACTCGTGGGATGTTTCGGTCACTGTTTTTGCTTCGGAGCGAAGTGCCGAAACCAAGAGCCCGGGAGTCGGGAGAGGGCGGCTCTGCGGATAAGCTCGGTCTCTTCAATTCGGCGGGATAGTACATGCAAAGGCGAGGCCATGGCCAGTGAAATTTCAGCGGCCTGTGAAAATCAGAGTGAGCTTAGAAAATTCCAGAAGCAAAAAATGGGGCACACCTAACGCGAAGCTTAATATTTTGGGCGGAAACTCGCGCTTCGGGAGCACGCGCAACCGTCCCGAAGCATAAAAACTTGTGAACTGAGGAAGAACAGTAGGCGCGTTACCAGCGGTTTCCGCGATCTCCGCGGTCTCCGCGATCGCCACCACGGCCACCGCCGCGTCCGCCGCGATCCCCGCCGCGTCCGCCGCCATAACCGCCGCCACCGCCGCCACGACCTCCGCCGCCACCCGAGCGTTCCGTCTGCGGCCGCGCTTCGTTGACAACAAGGTTCCGGCCGCCAAAGTTCTGACCGTTCAGACTGGTGACGGCGCGATCCGCTTCTTCATCATTAGCGATTTCGATGAACGCGAATCCGCGCGACTGTCCTGTAAAACGATCACGAATCAGGCTGATAGCCGATGGGCTGATTCCCAACTGTCCAAACCACTCTTGCAATTGTTCTTCGGATGCATTGAACGGAAGATTACCGACGTAAAGCTTCTTCACCTGCGAACTCCTTCTGCCCGGAACCTAAAACAACGAGTTGCGGAGCGCACTGAGGATACCTTTTCCGCCAGGAGGCAAACCGAGAGGGGTGTGCCGGAGCGGGCAGGGGTGGCTCAGTGGTCCCGTGAATGGTCTCGAAAAATCACAGGATTTGCAACCAATATTCTGGACAAAAAAGGTCCGGTACTGTACCGCCGGGCCGGCCGGAGTTAGCGAAACAAGGACGTATGCGCAAAGGTACAGGGTTCTGCGGGCCTAGCTACTGTCTTCATTGTAGGAGCGTTCAGGTTACGTGCGGTAACTGGCGTTAATGCGCACATATTCGGCGGTGAAATCGCAGGTCCAGTAACGCGCCATGGCCCGGCCGGCGTGCAGATTCACCACGATAGGAACGCTCTTTTCCAGTAGGCGCTTGCTTGCTGCGCGCTCGTTAAAGTCCAGCGGCTGGCCCCGGCGAAGGACTGGGATTCCCGCCATGTGAATGTCCACACGATCGGGATCGAACTTCACACCGGCGCGTCCGGCAGCGGCGAAGATGCGACCCCAGTTGGGATCGCCGCCGGCGAAAGCAGTCTTGACGAGCGGAGAAGTGGCGATGGTTTGTCCGATGCGGCGCGCAGCGCTTTCCGATTTTGCGCCGCGCACTTCGATTTCGATTACGCGCTGGGCGCCTTCCCCATCCGCCACGATCTGCAGCGCCAGGGAACGGCAGACTTCCTCAAGCGCCGTTCGAAAAGCGCGGTGCGCGGCAGAACCTGCTTTGATGGTGGGCGCACCGGCAGCGCCATTGGCGAGCACCAGAAGCGTGTCGTTCGTGGACGTGTCGCCGTCGATGCTGATGGCGTTGAAGGTGCGCGTGGTCACATCGCGAAGCGTCTTCTGCAGCAGCGACGGAGAAATGTTTGCATCCGTGGCGACGAACGCAAGCGTGGTGGCCATGTTCGGGTGAATCATGCCCGCGCCCTTGGAACAGCCGACCAGATGAATGCGCTTGCCCCCCATTTTGAAGGAGGCCGACTCGGTTTTCGGGCGAGTGTCCGTGGTGCAGATCGCTAAAGAGAATTCAGCAAACGAGCGCGCGGAAGGACGGCGATTTTTCGTGATACCGGCAAGCGCGCGAAGAATCTTTTCCACCGGAAGAGGCACGCCAATGACGCCCGTGGAGCACACGGCGACTTCCTCTGGGCGGCAACGGAGATGGCGTGCCGTCTCCTCCACAGTTTTCACCGAGGCAGCGTAGCCAACCGCACCGGTGGCGCAGTTGGCGTTGCCTGCGTTCACGATGACGGCGCGCATGCGGCCCTCCGAAGCTTTCAAATGCGCCTTGGAAACGACTACGGGAGCAGCAACCACAAGATTTTGCGTGAACACGGCCGCGGCCGACGCCGGCACGTCGCTCGAAAGCAGCGCCAGGTCAAGAGCGCCGGTTTTTTTCAGGCCGCAGGCGGTGGCGGAGAACCGGAATCCGCGAGGCAGCGCCGCTTCGGAAGGGGCTTGTTTCATGGGCGGGGGATCCGCGGGCCGAACGCGAACGTCACGGAAGGGACCTCCGATCCTCCGCGTGATAGGAGGCAGTTTCGACGATGTATACGACGGAGCCGACGCTCATGAATGTTTCTCCTGTTGTGCGAGATTTTGTTCCAGCTGCGCGATGGCAGCCAGAACGGAAGTTTCGGCGGTGCCACCGGGAACCAACTTGGACGCGATGGCGCCCTCGACAGATAGGCTCTGCAGAAAATCGTCCCCGAACTGAGGCGAGATTTTGCGAAAGTCGCCGGGAGAAAGCTGCACCCAGGACTTTTCCTGTTTTTCCGCTTCGCGCAAAACCTGGCCGATAAAATCGTGAGCCTGGCGAAACGGCACGCCGCGACGGACCAGATAATCGGCGGCATCCGTGGCAAGCAGGGAAGGGTTGGAAGCGGCAGCGCGCAGCCGCGGTTCGCGAAACTCTGTGAGAGAAAGAGCGCCCGTGGCCACGGCTAGCATGTCGTTGATCTGGTCGTGCGCGGCAAACAGCGCTTCCTTGTCTTCCTGCAAGTCGCGCTGGTAGCTGGTGGGAAGCCCTTTTAGCGTGGTGAACAACGCGAAAAGCGCGCTGCTGATGCGACCTGTTTTCCCGCGTAGAAGTTCCCACGAATCGGGATTTTTCTTTTGCGGCATAAGGCTGCTGCCGGTGGAATATTCGTCGGGCAGGATCGCGTAGGAAAATTCCTGGGAGGCGAACAGCACAAAATCTTCCGCCAGTCGCGAAAGGTGCGTGGCGATGCCGGAAAGCGCGAAAAGATAATCGAGAGCAAAATCGCGATCGCTAACGGCGTCGAGGCTGTTGGCGGTGATACGGGAAAATCCGAGATCGTGAGCCAAGGCATTGCGATCGATCGCAAAGGCACAACCGGCCAGAGCGCCCGAACCCATGGGGCAGGCGTCAGAGGAAACGGCAGCGTTTTCGACGCGCAGAAGATCGCGGGAAAAGGCTTGCGCGTGCGCCATCAGGAAATGCGCCAACAGAATCGGCTGGGCATGCTGCATGTGCGTCATGCCCGCCATGGGAATCTTCAGATTGGCTTTTGCCTGCTCGGCGAAAGCGCGAACAAGAGCGAGCAGCGCGGTGCGAATTTCCCTAGCGGCCTCGATGACGAACAGACGAAAATCGGTGGCGACCAGTTCGTTGCGGCTGCGGCCGGTGTGCAACTTCCATCCCAGCGGGCCGAGCTCCTCCACCAACGCTTTTTCCACGAAATGGTGCACATCTTCGGCGGAGGAAGAAGCCAGCCAGACAGGATCGGTTTCGGCGCGCCGCGCAATTTTGTCCAGAGCGGCGACCGTTTGTTGCACTTCGGACTCATTCAAGATTCCGGCGCGCTGCAAAGCCTTGGCCCAGGCGCGATCAACTGCGATTTCGTAGGGCAGCAGCCGGCAATCGAACGCGAAGGAGTTCTGGAACGCGTCGAATAGCGCGTCGGGCGCTTTGTCGAAGCGGCCACCCCAGAGCCGGTCATCTTTGCGTGCAGTCGTCATGAAAATTGTTGGTCGTAAGTTTTACGTTCAATTTGTGATGCTTCGGTTGAGATCCTCCGGTACGCAGATTACGCGCCCCTCAGGATGACAACGTTATTTTCGCTTTGACCTGCTTCAGGCTTTGGAGCTTTCGGCTTTGGGTTTCGGTCGCACGGTTACCGGCAACGCGAACAGATTGATGAAGCCTTCGGCATCCTTTGGATTGTAGCGGCCCATGGTGAAGCTGGCGAGGTCCGCGCGATAGAGCGAATAGGGCGAGAGGCGCTTGGTGACGTTCAGCGTGCCCTTCCAGAGCTTCAGGCCGACGGAACCGGTGACGCGCTGCTGGGCAACGTTGAAGAACCCGTCCAGCGCTTCGCGCAGGGCGAGAACCACAAGCCGTTATAGACCAGCTCGGCGTAGCGCACCGACAGGGCCTGGGCAAAGTGAGCGGTTTCGCGATCGACGGTCAGGCGCTCCAGTTCGCGATGCGCGGTGTCAGCAGCGTGCCGCCGGGCGTTTCGTACGCGCCGCGGGACTTCATGCCCACCAGGCGATTTTCGACGAGGTCGGTGCGGCCGACGCCGTTACTGCGCGGCGATTTCGTTGAGGGTGTTGAGCAGCTCGATGGGACCGAGTTTCTTGCCGTTCACGGAAACCGGGTTGCCAGCCTCGAAACCGATCTCGACCTCTTCGGGTTTATCCGGCGCTTTCTCCGGCGAAACAATCCATTGCCACATGGCTTCATTCGGAGCATTGGCGGGGTCTTCGAGTTCGCCGCCTTCGTGGCTGAGGTGCCAGATGTTGCGGTCGCGGCTGTAAATATTCTTCTTGCTCTGCTCGACGGGCACGTTGTGCTTTTCGGCGTAAGCGATGGCGTCTTCACGCGAATCGATGTCCCACTCGCGCCAAGGCGCAATGATCTGAACATTCGGAGCGACGGCCTTATAAGCCAATTCGAAGCGCACCTGATCGTTGCCTTTGCCGGTACAGCCGTGGGATAGGCCATCGGCGCCAAGTTGCAGCGCAAGTTCCGCCTGACGCTTGGCAATGACCGGTCGGGCCATCGAGGTACCCAGCAAATAGGTGTGCTCGTAAACCGCGCCGGCTCGCAGCGTGGGCCAAATGTAATCGCGAATGAATTCTTCGCGGAGATCTTCGACCTGAGCCGAGACCGCTCCCGTGGCCAAAGCCTTTTTGCGGGCAGCTTCCAGATCTTCCTGCTGGCCAACGTCGCCGATCATGGCAATCACCTCGCAGCCGTAGTTCTCACGCAGCCACGGAATGATGATGGACGTATCGAGTCCACCGGAATAGGCCAGGACAACTTTTTTTGGCTTCTCTAAGGGCTGTTTCACTTCGTTTTCTCTCCTCGATAAACTACAAAATTTCAGGTGTACAGCGCGTGCAGAATGGCTTTCTGCACGTACATGCGATTTTCGGATTGTTGCAGCACCACGGAATAGGGGGCGTCGAGCACTTCATCGGTCACTTCCGCGCCGCGATGCGCCGGAAGGCAATGCATGAACACGGCGCCCGGAGCCGCCTGTTCCATGAGTTTGCGGTTCACCTGGTAGGGCTTGAACACCTGGCGGCGGACCTTTTCTTCAGCTTCAAAGCCCATGCTGGTCCAGGAATCCGTGTATACGGCTTGGCAGCCGCTCACGGCTTCCTGAGGATCGGTGAAGAGTTCGATTTTGGCGCGTGTTTCCTTGGCAACGCGCTTGGCATCGGCCAGAACATCGGCATCCGGCGCGTAATTCGCGGGAGTCGCGATACGAATGTGCACGCCGAGGCGAGCCGCCAGATAAATCGAGAGAATGGCAGACGTTGTTGCCATCGCCCACGTAGGCAAGCTTGAACCCTTTGAGCGAGCCAAACTTTTCTTCGAGCGTGAAGAAATCGGCCAGAGCCTGACAGGGATGAAACTTGTCCGACAGTGCATTGACCACCGGAATCGTGATGGTGGCAGCCATTTCTTCCAGCACGCGCTGCTCGTAGACGCGCGCGACGATCCCTTGGACCCACTGCTCGAGGTTCCGCGCCACGTCGGGTATGGATTCGCGTTCGCCGAGCCGCGCCTGCGTGTGGTCCAGAAAAACCACGAAGCCACCCATGCTTTGAATGCCAACTTCAAAGGTAACGCGCGTGCGCAGCGAAGGCTTCTCAAAGATCAGCGCGATGTGCTTGTTGCGAAGCACGGAGGCATAGCGCGAGGGGCGCGCCTTGATGTCCGCGGTGCGATCGAGCAGATCGCGCGTCTCCGCGGGTCCCCATTCGGCCCCGGTGAGAAGATCCTTGGCGATCGGGATGGTGAGCGATACGGACGTTGCGGTCATTATTTATTCTCCATAAAACGAAACTAGACAAACGCTTGAGATGCGAGTCCCGCGGACGATGATGCACGCAAAACTCGTGTACCAGGTAAACTCGAGAAAGAATTCTTGTTAGAAGATTCTGCGAAAAGCTGCGGATCCAGAACCGCAGCCGCGGAATCGCCGCCCACAATGTGGACTTCACTCACGCCGCCTTCCAACGCGCGCTTGGCGGCTTCCAGTTTGAGCACCATGCCGCCCGAAACCACGCGCGCCTGGACAAGACGCTCGACCTCCGCACAGGAAATTGCGGAAATGACATTTTCGCCGTCCAGAACGCCGGCGACATCGGTGAGATAGATCAGGTGGTCCGCGCCGATGAACTCGGCAGAAGCCGCGGCCATGTGATCGGCATTGATGTTGTAGAGCTCGCCGTCGGCCCCTAGTCCGAGGCACGCTGCCACCGGCAGCAGATTTTCGCGCCAGAGCGATTCGAGGAAAGACGTTTTCACGCCAGTGAGATAACCGACGAAGCCGAGGCACCCTTCGACGTCGTTGTGAACCAGCGGAGCGGCGGAGAAACAGGCCGCATCGGCAGCGGAGATTCCCATGGCGGGTTGGCCGGCGGCGCTGATGGAAGCGGAAAGGCGCTTGTTCAGAAGACCGCCAAAAACCATTACGGCGACGTCGCGGGTTTCACGGTCGGTGACACGCAGGCCTGCAACGAATTTACTTTCGATGCCCAGCCGCTTCAGCGTGGCTGTGAACAGACGGCCGCCGCCATGGATGACCAGGATTTCATGGCCGTGGCGCGCGAGCCCGGCGACATGCTGCGACAGAGACTGAATCGTGGCCACATCTTCGAGCAAAGCACCGGCAAATTTGATGACGATTCTCATAGCAACCCTGTCTGCTCCTCGATGCCCAGCATAAGATTCAGGTTTTGCACGGCCTGCCCGGCGGCGCCTTTGCCAAGATTGTCCAGGCAGGAAATCACGATCAGGCGCTTGCCATCGGAGTCCAGCGCGAAGCCGATGTCGCAGAAGTTGCTGTTGGCCACGTGTTGCAGTTCCGGCAATTTGCCTGCGGGCCACACACGCACCAGGGGCTTGTCCGTAAAATATTCCCGGTAAAGTTTCTGAATACTGTCGGGAGTTTGTTTTTCGGCGAGCGAAACATAAATGGTCGAAAGAATGCCGCGCGCCACGGGAAGCAGGTGCGTGGTGAAAACCACCTGCGATTCGGGCAGGCCCGTGTGTTCCATAATTTCGGGCGTGTGGCGATGCGAGAAAAGATTGTAAGCGCGGAAGTTTTCGTCGACTTCCACAAAGTGCAAATCGCGGCGTGGATCCTTGCCGGCTCCGGTGGCGCCGGACTTGCAGTCGCAGATTACCGACTGCGAGGGCGCGACTAAGCCCGCATCCGTTAGCGGCCGCAGCGCAAGGATCACGCTGGTGGCATAGCATCCGGGATTGGCGACCAGTTTTGCCGGAGAAATGCGATCCGCATACAACTCCGGCAGGCCATAGACGGCTTCGGGCAGCCGCGCGGCGTGTGGCGCGGCGAGCTTGTACCACGACGTGAATGTTTCGGCGGAGGCAAACCGGAATGCGCCGCTGAGATCGACTACGCGGAGGCCGGCATCGAGAAGTTTCGGCGCGATCTCCGCAGAAACTTCATGTGGCGTGGCAAGGAAAGCGGTGCCGGCGGCGCTGCAAGTGATGGCATCCATGGAAAGAGGGCGCAGAGGCGCTTCGCCGCGGGCACGCAGTTGTGGGAAAAGTTGCGAAAGGCAGTGGAAGCCGTTGGTTTCGCGCACATAAAAGGTGGGCTTGGCGATTGCCGGATGGCGGAGCAATAGCGTGGCCAGCTCAAAACCCGTGTAGCCAGTGACACCAATGACGGCAATATTCCGGGGATCCCTCATTTTACGTGCGACTCGATTTCTCTCTGAAGGGATTCGCGGCTCTTTTTGTTCGGAGTAATGATCAGAACGGTGTCGTCTCCGGCTATGGTGCCGGCAATTTCGGCAAATTTTGCGCCGTCCACGGCCGCCGCGAGGGGTTGCGCGCCGCTCGGAGGAGTTTTGAGCACCAGCAGATTTTCCGCCGGGCGAATGTCGAGCAGAAATTCACGAAGAGCGCGGGTCAGTGGAGGCACGGACGCGGATTCTTCCGGCAAGGCCGAAGGCGCGCGATAACCTTCCCTGGTTTTGACCAGTTTGAGCTCCTGCAGGTCGCGGGAGAGCGTCGCCTGGGTGACGCGCATGCGCTGTTGGGCCAGCCGGCGGCGCAGATCCTCCTGGTTGGAGATGCGCTCGGCGGAAACCAGGCGAAGGATTTGTCCGTGGCGGAATGTTTTTGTGGCGCTCATGCGGTTCTATTATACATTTGATTGTATATTTATACAATCCCGCATACGGTGTGTCAAATAAAATTCATGTTTCGCGCGAGCTTCTGTTGGTTCAAGCGGCACGATGATGCCTCGCCGCGATCCGTAAACCGTGACACCACGGATAGCCGCTAGAACATTGGCCGAAACTCTGTTGGTTGAAACGCTAGCGGCGCCGCGAAGAAAGAAATATTCGTGAAATCTCGCGCCGAGCCAGAAAAAAGTGGCTGTTCCTCGCGCGGCAGGCCCGGCATTTCAGCGGCGGCGAAGCGCGCCTTAAGCGCGATCTGCACCATCGGACAGGTGGGGGCGCTGCATCATAGGGTGCAAAGCGCAGATGATTGCTGGATTTTCGGCCTTGGGGATGCTACCAATCAAGAATCAGCGGATTCTCGCCGATGAGTGAACTTTGCCACATTGCCGGATGCAAGCACGACGTGCCATACGCGCTGGCCGAACACAAGCTTTGTGTGTTGCATTTCACCCTTTCTCTCGAAGCAGGCTGCGCGGAGATGCGCCGAGAGACGGCACTGGGCAATACGCCGCACGAACGGCAACGCGAAATCATGAGATTTATCACAGAAAACGGCGAGCGGCTCGCGCGCGTGGCCACCAGCGGATTGCACCTGACCGATGACCTGAAGGCGCGGGTGCTCAGCACGTTTCTAACCTTAATGAACCTGCGGGAAAATCTGGACCGCGCCGCGATGCGTACCCCTCCGGGCCGCAGCGGAGTACTCCGCTAAAATAAGAGTCCAATCACGCACCAATATATTTGGCGTACAGCGAGCGAGCCACGGCGGGATCTTTCGTGCCTTTCAGGATGGCGCGGCCATCGCTGAACACGGTCATTTCATAAGGTGGAATCTGAAAACGCAGAAGGTATCCGTTTTGGCGGGCGTCGGAGCCCGCCGAAGCCAGGCGATCTTGCAGAGCTTTCAAGTCCAGCGACCGGCTGCGTTCGTGAATCTGCACGGAATCCCGCCCGCACATGGTGATATGCGCCTGCGCGTCGCCAGACAAGTGCGAAAACCGCCGCTGGGCGCAAACGGTGCATTGCGGATTGCGCTCAGGATGGATGGATTGGAATCGGGCGGTCCAAACATCGCAGGCAAACAGGCGGCCGTGCAACGCGGAATGGCGGCCGGAGAGAATTTTCATGGCTTCGGCAACTTCAACCGAAGCGATCAGATTCACGATGGGGCCAAGGACCCCAATCGTATCGCAGGTTTCTTCAAGGCCTCTGCCCAGCGAAGAGTCCATCAAACATGCAAGGCACGCGGTCTGGCCGGGAAGAATCGTAAACGATAGACCGTAGCTGGCAACCGCAGCGGCATAGATCCAGGGCGTTCCCGTCTTAACCGCAAAATCGTTGACGAGAAATCGCGTTTCGAAATTATCCGTGCCGTCCAGGATCAGCGGAAAGCCAGAGAGCAACTCCTCGGCATTGCCGGAAGTCAGATCCGCGACGATTCCTTCTACCTGTACGTCGGAATTAATGGCGCGCAGAGCCCGCTCGGCTGCAACGGCCTTCGGCAAGGCCTCGCGAGCATCGGCTTCGTTGAACAAAGACTGCCTTTGCAGGTTCGAAACTTCCACAAAATCCCGGTCCAGGATGCGCAGTCTTCCGATGCCTGCGCGAACGAGCAGATTTGCGGCCGCCGCGCCGATGGCGCCACATCCCACGAGGACTGCACTCGCGGCCACCAGCCGCTCCTGACCGTCCGGGCCGAGTGGCTGAAACAGCATCTGTCTCGAGTATTTCTGGTCCAGAGGGTGATTCACGTAAAATATAGTCCCAGCATACGAATCCCTCTCATGATAGCGCTAATGGCATCCGAGGAAGCAACGCCCGTGTGCTACCCTTCGTCTGACTAATGGAACGAATGAACTTGCTGAGGGTCAATCGTTTGCGGCTTCTAGTGCTCCTGGTGACGGTTTTGGGAGGGACGTCTGCGTGTGCCCAGCAAGCGGCTGGGGAAAAGGCGCAAACGCCCGCGGCGGCGATCGTCGAGGAAGTGCGAGTCGTCGAAGAAAACAGCAAAGTGTTGAAAACGAATCCGCCAGGGATTGCGGTCAAGCCGGGCGCACCTCTCACCGTGGATGCGGTTGCCGCCAGCATACGCACGCTGTACCAGACGGGTGACTATTCCGATATAAAAGCGCTGGAAACTCCTGTGGCAAACGGAATCCGCTTGGATTTCGTGGTTCGCGAAAATCTTTTCTTCAACCAAATTGTGATTGAGGGTCTGAAGCCGCCTCCCACGGAAGCATCGGCGACCGGGGCCATGCAATTGTCCTTGGGGCAAACGTTTCACCCAAGCGATCTCGAGGCGGCGATAGCCCGATTGAAGGATACCCTCGAGGACGAGGGGCTGTACCAGGCGAAGGTGACGGTTGAACCAAAACCATATCCGGAGACGCATCAGATGGACGTGATTGTCCACGTCGATCCGGGCCCAAGGGTTCACCTCAGCAAAGTGGAATTACAGAACAACACGGAGTATAGCGACGCGGCGCTGCTCAAGTTGTTCAAGCTCAAGCCCGGCGCCCAACTGACCATCGCGCGCGGGCAGTCGGCGGCAAGCCGAATCCGCAAATTCCTGGAGAAAAAGGGCCACTTGAGCGACCGCGTGGCGCTGCGGCGTGGCGAATATGATGCCGCCACGAATTCCATCCCGCTGACACTTGACGTGATTGCCGGGCCAATGGTGCGGCTGGCGGTTCAGGGCGCGAAGTTCTCCCAGCGCGATTTGCGAAAACTGATCCCCATCTATCAGGAAGCTTCTGTGGACGCGGACCTGCTGGAAGAAGGCAAGCGCAATTTACGGGAGAAATTGGAGCGCGAGGGTTTTTTCGACGCGACCGTGGACTACACCTTGTCCGAAAACGCGGTGAAAAGCGCAAATTCCGACTTGGAGCTGCAGGTGGAGATCATCACCTACAAGGTGAACCGCGGAATCCCCTACAAGGGGCTGCGCATCGAGATCAACGGAAATCACTACTTTAACAAGCAATTGCTGCTGAGCCGCCTTTCCATTAGCACCAGCGCCCTGTTTGTACGGCCCCGCTTCAGCCAGCGGCTGCTGGATTCTGACGTGGCTTCGATGAAGAACCTGTACGCCGCCAATGGATTCCTGGGCGCTGTGGTGACGGCAAAGACATCGCAAGAAAAGAAAAAGTCCGGCGAACTGGTGGTGCGGTTCGAGATCAATGAAGGGAAGCAAACGCTGGTCTCCAGTTTGAAGCTGGAGGGCATGAAAGCGATCTCCGAAGAGGAGCTCCGCGGCGTCCTGGGTTCCCTGCCGGGCCAGCCCTATTCGGAAATCAGCATCGCCTCCGATCGCGACAATATCCTTGCGCTTTATTTCAGCAAGGGATTTCCGAATGCCAACTTCACCTGGAGCGCGGTTCCCGATACCGCGAAAGAATCGGAAGGGGAGGGAGACCAAAACACGGAGAACGCGGCAAAAGGCAAAGGATCTTCTGCGGATACGAGCGCGAACGGCATTGAGCGTGCCGAGCCCGTGAAACTGACCTACATGATCCAGGAAGGCGAGCAGGTGATCGTTCACCAGGTGCTTTTGAGCGGTTATAAGCGCACGCGACGGCGGGTGATCAAGCGCCAGGTAAAAGTGGCGGCGGGAGAGCCGTTGCGCGAAGGCGATGTGGTGGAATCTCAGCAGAAGCTTTACAACCTTGGCATTTTCAATCGCGTGACCATCGATACACAAAATGCCAACGGCACGGACCCAGATAAGGATGTAGTCGTGCTCGTCGAAGAAGCCAAACGTTACACCATCGCCTACGGCGGCGGCTTCGAAGTACAGCGGTTGGCCAGCACCACCAATCCCACCGGCGGCGAAGTGGAAGCGGCTCCGCGGGGCATCTTCGAAATTTCAAAAGAGAATTTGACCGGGCGGGCTGACGCGCTGAGCTTGAAGATCCGCGGCAGCACAATTCAAGGGCGAGCGCTGCTGGCGTACACGTCGCCGGAAACTTTCAATAAAGACAACCTGAGTTTGCAGGTGACCGCTTACGTCGAAAAGTCGCAGGACATCAACACATTCACGCAAACGCGCTATGAAGGCAACATACAAATTACGGACCGGCTCACCCCGCGATCGTCGCTTCTGCTCCGCTATGCGTTCCGCAAAGTGACGCTAAGCAATTTGAACGTTCCAGAGGAAGAAGTACCGCTGTTCTACCAGCCCACGTTGGTCTCCGAATTCAGCGCGTCCTGGTTTCGCGACACGCGAGACAATCCGGCCGATGCCAGCAAAGGCTCCTTCAATACCGCGGATTTTAGCGTGGCGGGAACGGCGCTCGGCTCGAGCGCCAGCTTCTTGCGCTTGTTTCTGCAGAATTCCACGTATCACAAGATTTCACGCAACTGGAGTTTCGCGCGCTCCATCCGGCTGGGTATTCTTGAGCCATATGCTTCGACCACCTCGCTGAGTTTCCCGGCGCAAACCGGAACTCCCTCGCCCCAGTTGATCCCCCTGCCGGAGCGCTTGTTTGCCGGCGGCGGAACTTCGCTGCGCGGTTTTGCTTTGAACCAGGCCGGTCCTCGCGATGCGCTCACGGGCTTTCCAGTCGGCGGCCAGGCCATGCTGATCTTGAACCAGGAACTGCGCTTCCCCTTGAAGCTTCCGATCGTCGGCACCAGCCTGGGCGGCGCGTTTTTCTATGACGGCGGGAACGTCTATAGCAGGCTGGACCGCATCACGCTGCGCTGGTCGTCTCCCGAACCGATTTTCAAGGCGGCCTATCCGGGACTGCCGCCCGGTCGCTTCAACCCAACCCTGTGCGAGTACAACTGCACGAACGAGCTGAATTATTTTTCCAACACGGTCGGGTTCGGCTTGCGCTATGCCACGCCGATCGGGCCGATCCGCATCGATCTTGGATACGAATTGAATCAGCCGCAATTCGTGATCCCCTGCAAGGATAACGTTGCGCTGTGCCAGCAGGGAACGCGGCTGCCCAAGTTTCAGATATTTTTCAATTTAGGATCGAGTTTCTGATGCGCCTTGGTAGAAAAATCGCGATCGCGGGCGTCGGCTTTCTCGCTTTGGCGGCGTTCGCCTGCGCGCAGGAAGTCGTCGATCGTATCGTGGCTCGCGTGGATAACGACATTATTCTGCTAAGCGATGTGCGCGAACTGGCCCGCTACCAGAATTTCGTCGACGAAAAGACCGAGAGTGATTCCGAAATCCTCGATCGCCTGATCGATCAATGGATTGTGCGCAGCGAAGCGAAGGCGGCGTTGTTCCCGCAACCATCCGATGAGGAGGTCCAGAAGAGCCTGGCCCGGCTCCAGCGCTTATTTTCTTCGCCGGAAGAATATGAGGAGCGGAAAAAACAGGCCGGGTTGACGGATGAAGACATCATGCGCATGCAGAGATCGCAGCTGTACTTGAGCAATTATCTCGATTCGCGATTCCGCGCCTCCATCCAGGTGGATGAGAAAGATATCGAAGACTTTTACAAAACAAAAGTTATACCCAGAGCCGAAGCGCGCGGGCAGGCGCCGCCAACCCTGGACGCGGCACGCGGTTACATCCAGGAAGTCCTGGTGCAGCGCGCGATTAACGAACAGTCCAATCGCTGGCTGAAAGAGAGCCGTGCGCGGGTGCGCGTGGAGAAACTATTGGACGAGAACGCAAAATGAACAAAGAGTCCCGCTGGCGGAAAATCCTGTGGGTCGAGCACCTGCTTTGGGTGCTGGGCACATGGACTCTACTGCTGATCGCCTTGGCGATCATTGCCTTCGGGAGCGGGCTGGGAAATCCGCTGCTGCGGAGGATTTTGATCAATCGCGCGGAGTCGCTGACCGGCACTCGCGTGGAAATCCGCACGGTTTCCGTTGGCTGGTTTTCGCTGAATGTGACGATCCACGGACTGGTGATGCACGGCAAGGAGCCAGTGAGCACCGAACCGCTCTTCAGCGTGGAGCAGGCCAACGTGGGCCTGCGTATCGATTCCTTTTGGGGCCGGCGCGTCGGGTTGAACGATCTCGTGCTCGAAGAGCCGCACTTGCATGTGCGCGTGGAAAAAGACGGCACGTCGAATCTGCCCAGCCTGCCGGCCAGCAAGTCGAACCAGCGCACTTTGCAAAAGCTGCTCGATCTGCACGTGCGCCACGTGGCCATCAAGGACGGCTGGATTCTCTACAACGATGTGAAGTCGCTCTTCGAAGTTGAGGGAGGCGAACTGCAGCTGACAGTGAATTCGGGCGGTTCGCTCGAACAGCCGGCTTATCTCGGAACGCTCGATTGGCAATCCATCGAATTGGCAAGGCGGAGAGACGTGCCCGTCCCCGCGAACGTGACCGCAAAATTCACGCTGAACCACGATGGATTTTCGATAGACCAGGCGGTCGTCGACGTCGCGCGATCGCACGTGGACTTGCAAGCCGCCACGCAGGATTTGGTACATGCGAAATGGACCTACAAGTATCGCGCATGGCTGGACTTGCTGGACCTTCGCGAGACGTTCCGCACGCCGGAAGTGCCGCTCGGGCGCGTTGACCTAAGAGGAGAAGGCACCATCGAAAATGGCACGTTTCTAGGCAAAGGCAGCTTTGCTGGAGACAACATCACGCTGGGATTCAGCGATTTCCATTCCGCCAACCTCAGCAGCCGGTCGAGCTACACACTGGAGCCCAAACAAGTGGTGCTTCCGGACTTCGCCGCTTACGCCCTGGGCGGAAGCGTGAAGGGGCGCATTACGATGCGTTACGACGGATTAGTGTTTCGCGCGGACACCAAAGTGCAGAACGTCCGCCTCTCCAGCGTGATGCCCGCGATCGATCACGCGGGATTCCCGGTGGATCAATTGCATTGGGATTCGGTGATTTCCGCCGACACCGTTGAGACCTGGAAAGCGAACTTCCTGGATTTCGACATTGCCGCCCGCATGCACTGGGATGCGCCCGAAGAGGTCATGGAAGGCCACCTGCCCTTAACCGGAGATTGGACTCTGCACTATCACGATGTAACCAGCACGCTGGACATCTCGCAGGGGAATTTCGAAACGCCCACCGCCCGCGGTTCCTTCGCCGGCGTACTCGCACCGAAAAACACGGCGCTAGACACCAAGCTGGACATTGGATCACTGCTCGATTGGGACGACTTTATCCACGCCATCGCCGGCGACAAGCCTGGCACACCCGATGCCGCAGTGCGCATCGCCGGCTCGCTGCAGTGGAATGGCAAAATTACCGGGCGTTCCGGTGGCCCCCAATTTCAGGGACATTTTCACGGAGAAAAAGTCAGCTACGCCGATGTGAATATGGAGTCGATCGAAGGGGATTTGAGCTATGCCCCGGATCATCTGATCATCACGCAAGGCCACGCCGCGCGCGGGCTGATGCAGGCGGATATCGACGGCCAGTTGCAACTGACGGACTGGGAATTTCGTCCGGAAAATGAATGGTCAAGCGAACTGAATCTTGAAAAGGTGCCGATGGCGGCGCTGATGCAGATCGCGGGCATGAATTATCCGATCACCGGCGATATCACCGGTCAATTTCATGGGCGGGGAACGCGCGCGGAACCAATGCTGACGGGCGTTATGGATGTCGCCAATGCGGAAGCGTATACCGTGCCATTCAACCGCCTGCGCGGACAGCTTACCGTGATGCCCGACGAGGTGCGCCTGAACAATGCGGAATTGCGATTTTTCCCGTCGGGAACGGAAGGGGCGGGTGGCGCGGGAATCGTCACGGGCAATGTGGCCTATCGATTTGCAGACGGCACTCTCACCACCGACCTTGTCGGGGCTTCACTGCCGTTGGCAAATTTTCGCAGGGTCAAAGCCAATAATCTTCCTCTCGCGGGGCAAATTTCGTTCCGGTTGAAATCGAGCGGACCGGTGCGCCAGCCCCAGGCAAACGGCAACTTCCGCGTCGTCGATCTCCAGGTGGGATCCGAGGTGATCGGTAGCTTTGAGGGCGATTTGAACGCCGATGGGCAAAGAGCGGAACTGAAGCTGAGCTCGGCTATGAACGAAGGCGCCGTCGGCGGGAATATTACTCTAGGGCTGGTGGCCCCGTTCGCTGTGGATGGCAAAGTTTCCATCAAGAACATGAATCTCGATCCGTACCTGGTCTCCGCGCTGCATCTGGAAAAGTTCAACGGACACGGAACGGCCGACGGCGACATCAGCATGAAGGGCGATCTGCAGCATCCGGAAAGCCTGGTTGTGGATGGGAATTTCTCGCGCCTGCTTCTGACCTATGGCGGAGTCCAACTGGAAAATTCGGAGCCCATTCAGCTGACTTCCACGCGAGACAGTTTGCAGATCAAAAGCGCGGCGCTGAAAGGCACGGATACGAATGCGACGCTTACAGGATTCATTCAATTCACGGGCCGGCGCTCGGTTTCACTGAAACTGAATGGTTCGGTCGATCTGCGGCTTCTCAACGGCTACATTCCCGATGTCAGTATGGCCGGGCATGCGGATATGAACGCCTCTTTCGACGGTACGCTGGACGGGCCGAGGATCGTCGGGCGCGTGAAATTGAATAATGTTTCCGCGCGTTCATCAGATTTCCCCACGGGACTGAGCAATCTTTCCGGAGATCTGGTTTTCGATGCCAACCGTTTGTTTTTCGAGAATGTGAGCGGGGAAGCCGGCGGAGGGAAAATAACCCTCACCGGCACCGTGAATTACTCAGACAAACCGCTTCGCTACGACATTTCCGCGAAGACCGACCGGCTGCGCATCCGCTATCCCGAAGGAATGAGCTGGCTCATGGGCGGGTCCCTGCGCCTGACGGGCACGATGGACGGAGGATTGCTGACCGGGAAAGTAATGATTCAACGCGTCACCTTGAACCAGGGACTGGAGTCTGCGGGCATTCTGAGCTCCAGTTCGAGTCCCGGCGGACTGGGCGGGTCCAGCTTTTTGCGGAATTTGCAATTCGACATCGAGGCGACGTCCACGCCCGATTCACGGATGGAATGGCCGGGAGCGCATCTGGAAGCGGATGCCAGCCTGCGCGTTCGCGGAAACGCCGAACATCCGATTCTGCTCGGGCATATCCACGTAATTTCCGGAGAACTCTATTTTCACGACAGCAAATATCTCGTTAACCGTGGTGACCTGAATTTCGCGAATCCGTTCCGGCTCGATCCGGTGATCAATGTGGAAGCGACCACGACCATCCAGCAGTATGAAATCACGCTGAACTTCAGCGGGCAGGCCAGCAAAATGAGCCTGTCTTACCGCTCCGATCCCCCACTTCCGGCAAGCGACATCATTACGCTGCTGGCCATGGGACAAACAAGCACGGAGGCGACATCGCGCACTGCCGGAGTCAACCAGCCGGGCTCCGCGGGGGCGTCAGCGCTGCTCTCAGAGGCCATTTCGAGCCAGTTGGGCGGGCGTGTGGAGCGGCTTTTCGGAATCACGCGCTTCCGTGTCGATCCCGGTTTGACCACGTTGGGAACTGCCGGTTCCGGGCAGAACGCCGCGGCGCGCGTCACGGTGGAGCAGCAAGTAACGCCGCAATTGACAGTCACGTATGTATCAAACGTGACTTCCACGCAGCAGCAGGTGATTCAGGTGGAGTACATCGTTACGCGCAGCATTTCCATCGTGGGGTTACGCGACCAGAACGGCACGTTCGGCGTCGACATCAAATTCAAGAAGCGCTTCCCGTAGTTTGCAGCAAATAATTGTGGCTCGGTTTACGGCTGATCTTGCTGCTGGGCGGTCTGCTGGCCGGCATCCGGCGGCTGCGTGCTGCGCTGCGCGAGCGGCCGCCGTTGGTTGCCATTGGTCAGATGTGCATTCTGTCCCACGCCCGGATTTTCCTGCTTCGCTTGCTGCAGCGCGTCTCGTACCGCCTTGGCCGCTTCCGTGCGCGTGGTTTCCTGAATCTCCCGGAAAATCTTGGGGCTTTCCGCCGCTACTTTCTGGCCGAGCGGCGATCCGTAGAATTGCAATAGGCTTTTGATCTCTTCATCAGTGTAGTGCTTATCGTAAAGGGCGACGAGTTGCTCAGTCACGCGATCCACGTCGTAG
This sequence comes from Candidatus Acidiferrales bacterium, assembly GCA_963790355.1. Lineage (GTDB taxonomy): Bacteria > Acidobacteriota > Terriglobia > Acidiferrales > UBA7541 > Acidiferrum. The sequence continues at coordinate 326,387 of CAWBOF010000004.1, read as the reverse complement.
CGCTTTTCGTATTCGTTAATCGTGGTGTTCACGAAGGCCTGGCCCTTTTCGTTGTTGGGTACGGTGGCGAGAAGCTTTTCGCGATACTGTTCGGCGGTTTGCTTTACGGAGTCTTGAACCTGGTCGCGCGCCCCGACGAGTTCGAGCAACGCGCGGATATCGGAGTCTTTCATGGGGTCAATGGCAGCGGCGGACTTTGTGCCATTCTGCTTTTCGCCGGGAGACTGCGCGGCGGCCTGCACGGAGCTGGGCGGCCCGCCCTGAATGGCTACAAAAAACATACCTACATAAATCACAATCAGTGCCAACGCCGCTTTCATCACAGCCTCCAAGCAGAAGAGCGAAAATCGGGAATGTCCGAGTTCCCTAGTTCACCAATAATCTTACGGACCGGTAAGCGCCGGCGCGCCTGCTCTGGGGTACAGTTTTGCAAGGTCGGTCACTGTTCGGAGGTGCAGGATTTGGCGGCATCTTCGGATAGACTAGCTTTGGGATCAGCCTGAATCTCTGCGGCCACAAGTGGTCACTTGTGGATGAAAAGGAAGAAAGAACGCGAACTGTGGTCGAAGACTCCTATCTAGAGCAGCGCGCGGAAATGGTGGAAACGCAACTGCGCAAGCGCGGCATCAACGACGCCGCAGTGCTGCGCGCGATGACCTCCGTTCCCCGCCACGAATTTGTTCCGGAGCATTCCCGCCGGTCGGCGTATGCCGATGAGCCATTGGCGATTGGAGGCGGCCAGACGATTTCGCAGCCCTATATCGTTGCGGCCATGACCGCGGCATTGGGATTAACCGGCTCTGAAAAGGTTCTTGAAATCGGCACTGGCTGCGGTTATCAAGCTGCTGTGCTCTCGCTGCTGTCGCGCGAGGTCTACAGCATCGAGTATCGTCCAGAACTGGCGCGCACGGCGTCGGAACGCCTTGAGCGGCTGGGATTCACGAACGTACACGTTCATTGTGGCGACGGAACTCTGGGGCTGAAGGAATTCGCTCCGTATGATGCCGTCCTTGTGGCCGCGGCCGCCCCTACCTTGCCCGAACCGCTGCTCGAACAATTGCATGAAAAAACCGGCCGCATGATCGTGCCGATCGGCGGCGAAGATCAGCAGCGCTTGTTACTGGTCAGACGTCACGGATACGAATATACCTCAGAAGAACACGAGCGATGCCGCTTCGTGCCGTTGCTCGGCCGCTACGGCTGGAAGGAGTGGGGAATCCAGTGATCGCCGCCCCGGAACTCTCCATCATTATTCCTTCGTTCAATGAGGAGCAGCGGCTGCCCGCCTCGCTTGAGAAAATCGCCGATTATATCCGCAATAAGCGGCCCAACACGGAAGTGCTGGTTGTAGATGACGGGTCGAGCGATCGCACCGCGGCCGTCGCCGAATCCTGGCGCGATCACATTCCCGGCCTGCGCGTGATAGCCAATGGAAGCAATCGCGGAAAGGGATTCAGCGTGCGGCACGGCTCGCTCGAAGCGCAGGGAGATGTCGTGTTGTTCACGGACGCGGACCTTTCCGCGCCGATCGAGGAAGCGGAGAAACTTCTTGCCGCGTTGCAATCCTGTGACATGGCCATCGGCAGCCGCGCCATGGACCGCAAACTGATTGAGGTGCATGAGTCGCGGTTCCGGGAATTTGCGGGAATTGTCTTCAACCGGATCGTGCGCGTGATCCTGTGGTTGCCGTTTGTGGACACGCAATGCGGCTTTAAAGCATTCCGGCGAAAGCGCTGCCGCATCATTTTCGAGCAACAGACCATCGAGCGGTTTGGCTTCGACCCCGAACTGCTGTACCTGGCGCGGCACCATGGGCTTTCGATCAAGGAAGTGCCGGTGCGCTGGGCGCATTCCCCGGCAACCAAAGTGAGCATGATGAAGGATAGCGTGCAGATGTTCGCGGACGTGTTTATTATTCGCTGGAATGCCATCCAGGGGCGCTACCGCAAAGGGCATTAACGATTATACTTTGTCGCATAAAGTACTTGACACAGCTTCCGCCTTCGCGTATTTTCCCTCTCATGCCTGCTCCGGGTTCCAACCGCGCTCTTCGCCGTGATCCTATTCCGATCGATGCCCGTGCGGCCGATCACCTCCGCTATATCCGCGAAACGATGGAGTCCGCAGCGGAATTCACCGCGGTCCCCGGTTGGAGCGGCGTGGCCATGGGGATCACCGCCCTGGCGGCGGCGTTTCTGGCGGCACGTCAGGCCACCGCACGCGCGTGGGTAGCAGTATGGCTGGCGGAAGCCTTTGTGGCCGTGGCGATTGCCGCGCCTGCCGCTGCCACCAAAGCCCGCCGCGCCAATTCCTCGCTGTTTTCCGGACCGGGCCGCAAGTTTGTGCTGAGTTTTGCACCCCCGATCGTGGTCGGCGGACTATTGACCCTGGCCATGTTCCAATTTGGGGCGGTCTCCGCGCTGCCCGGCGTCTGGCTGCTTTTATATGGCACCGCCATTGTCACTGGAGGTGCATTCTCCGTGCGCGCGGTGCCGATCATGGGTTTGTGCCTGATGACGCTCGGCGGGGCGGCTCTGTTTGCCCCCGCAACCTGGGGCGATCTGTTTATGGCAGCCGGTTTTGGCTTGATCCAGATCGCGTTTGGGATCTGGATTGCCTTACGGTATGGGGGCTGACGGGCGCTAGCGACGCCGAAAGGATGTATGGCGAAGTCATCGACAGCGCGGCAAGAAAGGGTCTCCCGCGAAGAGGGGCCGGCGGCGGTGAAGTCCACTGCGCCGCAGCCGGTTTCCTCGAACCTGGACCGGTTGATCCATGAGCGCATCCGCTTGGGCATCGTAAGCGCCCTGGCGGTGAACCGTTCGTTGACCTTCAATGAATTGAAAGCGCTGCTGAAAACCACCGACGGAAACCTCAGCGTGCACGCGCGCAAGCTCGAAGAAGCCGATTACATTGTGTGCACGAAATCCTTTGACGGACGCTTGCCCAAGACGGAATACCGGCTGACGGCCGCGGGCAGGCGCGCGCTCGAACACTACCTCGATCACATGGAGGCGCTGATCCGGGCGACGCGCGACCGGTAAATTTTTTTGTCCTTGCACTTTGCAATATAAAGTACATTGTAAGAGGCAGCGGCGGAGAATCGACGATCATGTTCATGCCATCTGTCCATTTGAAGCATCCTTCTGCACTTCAAACCACCACCGCGCCCGCCATTCACGTCGCCATCATTTGCGACGGGAACGGCCGCTGGGCCACATCGCGAGGTCTGCCGCGTTCGGCCGGGCACCGCGCCGGCGCGGAAGCGGCCCGCAGTATCATCCGCAGCGCTCCGCACTTCGGTATTCACACGCTGACGCTGTTCACTCTTTCTTCCTCGAACTGGATTCGGCCGCCCGCCGAAGTCGAAGCGATTCTGAAAATCCTGAAAGACTACCTGCAGGCGGAAACCGACCGCTGCCTGGACGAAGGAATCCGGCTGAGCATCATCGGCCGCCGTGACCGCTTTCATGCAACGCTGCGCGAAGCCATCGCAGAGTCCGAAGCCATCACCGCCAAAGGAAAGAACCTGCATCTGCGCCTGGCCGTGGACTATTCCTCGCGCCACTGTTTGTTTCAAGCCGCCAGCAAATTTTATAAAGCCACGAATCTTTCCACCGAAGCGTTCAGCCACGTTCTGTCAGAAGTGCAGCGAGGCGGCTCCACGGACGTGGACTTGCTCATCCGCACGGGCGGGGAGCAGCGGCTCTCCGATTTCCTGCTGTGGGAATGCGCCTTCGCGGAATTCGTATTTCTCGAGAAGCGTTGGCCCGATTTCACGCCCGTGGACCTGCGCAAGGCGATCGTGGAATTTGTGAAGCGGGAGCGCACCCGCGGCGCCCTGCCACAGGAGCACGCCAGCTAACCAACTCGCAACAAACTCCTTTTCTGTAACTTACCGTAGAACCACGCGATTGTGAGCGCCCTGACGTTTGCCCGCCCGCCAGCGTCTATACCACAGGAGAAAGTGATGGGAACTGTGGGACTTACGCTGCAGTGGGAGGATAGAATCTCATCTGCGGCAAGCGAGGGAGGGCGGCGGGTGGAACCATCGGGAATCGCAGCCGGACAGAACCGCGGTGATAGCGCCCTTCCGGATGACGCGGCCCTGGCGGCCGGATGTTTGGCCGGGGATAGGAACGCGTACGAGCGGCTGTATCAGCTGCAAGGTGCGCGGATGAGGAATTTAGCCCGCAACCTGTTGGGCTCGCCGTCAGACGCGGAAGACGCGGTGCAGGATACTTTCCTGAAAATCCAGCGAGGCATAAAAAGCTTTCGCGGACAATCTTCGTTTGTCACCTGGACATTCCGAATCCTTGTAAACACCTGCTATGACGTGCGTCGCAGCCGGGTGCGTCGCAAAGAACGGGCGCAGGATGACGCAAGCGAATCTTTGCCACGGCCGGAGCTCCGCGCTCCGGGTGCGCACCCATCGTTGCGCATGGCGCTCGAACGAGCGCTCGCCGCATTGACGCGCCACCAACGCGACGTGTTTCTGTTGTATGAAGTGGAAGGATTCCGCCACGCGGAAATTGCCGCGATGCTCGAAATCAGCGAAACTGCCTCGAAAAATACTTTGTTCCAGGCCAAGAAAAATCTGCGCGTCATGCTGGAACCCCCCCGCAGCGCGGAAGCAGGTGCGCAATGACGATTTCGTGCCAGGATCGCGAGCGTGTATTTCTGGATGGCTCCGCGGAAGAATGGGCGGCACTGGAAGCGCATGCGGCGTCTTGCCCGGCCTGTGCCGAACAGATTCGCGCGTGGAAGTCTTTGAGCACAGCGGCGGAAGAGTTGCGCGACTACCGGGAAAGTCCTGCATTGTGGGCAAAGATCGAAACTGCGCTCCGCCAAGAGAAGCAAGCGACGGAAGCACTCGGGCTTTGGGAAAAGCTGGCGCGCTGGAGCGACGTTTCCCTCGCCTGGCGCACGGCAGTGGCAGCCGCTTTGCTTCTGGCACTGGCAGTTTCTGGGATCTACGTAGTCCGCTATCGGGACCGGCCGGGGACCGGGCAAGGTCGGTTGCTGAAGAATTCCGCGCTGGCGGAAGTGGAAAGGACCGAACGCGATTACATGAAAGCCATCGACAAGCTGGCAACGGAAGCGAAGCCCGAGCTCGATTCGCCATCGACGCCGTTGATGGCCAGCTACAAGGAAAAACTGATCGTGCTCGACAGCGCCATCGACGAGCTGCGCATGGAGGCGGGACGGAACCCTTCGAATGCGCATTTGCGCTACGAACTGCTGGCCATGTATCAGGAAAAGCAGGAAACGTTGCAGGAAGTTTTGGAGACAAAGCGATGAACTGTGCGGCCAGGTCCTCTTTTGTGGGAAAGTTCGGAATGGTTGTGATGGCAGGCTTTCTGACGGCCTTGCCTGTGGTCGGCGAGAGCCTAGGGCAAAGCACCGCCAGCAAGGAATTCCAGAAGACGTTGACCCTCGGCGCAGGCCAGACCGTGAGCCTGACCAACAAATATGGCGATGTGCACTTCCACGGTGACAACGGCCGTGACGTGAAAATCTCCGCCAACATCCGGGTGCAAGCGCATTCGCAAGCGGAAGCGGACCGCTATGCCGACCAGGTGCGCATCGATGTGACGCAGGATTCCAACGGAATCCGCATTCAGACGATCTATCCGAGCGACGAGTCGAAGTTCTTCGTCGTTCGCATCGGCGGGCCGTCTTTTTCCGTGGACTACGACGTAACCGTGCCGGCCGACGCCAAGCTGTGGCTGAAAAACAGTTTCGGCAACGTGGAGGTGCAGGGAGTGCAGGGCTGGGCCGACCTCGAGAACAGCCATGGCCAGCTGAAGTTTCGTGATGGCGGAGCGACAAAGCTGACCGATTCGTTCGGTGAAGTCGAGGCAACACGAGCCAATGGCAACGTCACAATAACCAACAACAACGGCGCGGTCACCGTGTCCTCCGTAAAAGGCACGCTGGATGTGAAGGACCGGTTTGCCTCCATTAACGTGAGCAATGTTTCGGGCGCGGTCACCATCTCCGGCGGCAATGGCCCGGTGGAGCTGACCGATGCGGGCGCGGCCAGGATCGGCAACTCCTTTGGCGGAGTGACGGCACGCAACATTCATGGGCAACTGGTCATAAATAACAATAACGGCGCGATTGACGCGGACACCGTGGCGGGCGGCGCGGAGTTGAACACAAGCTTTGGAGAGATCAGCTTTGCGAATGTCTCTGGAAACGCGCGATGCACTTCATCGAATGGAAGGGTGAGCGGCCGGCGAACCACGGGCGACGTGTACGTGAAGACGACATTTGGGGAAGTGGCGCTGGAAGAGATCGGCGGCGGCGTGGAAGTGGACGACTCCAACGGCGGAATCAACGTGCGGGATATCAAGGGCAAAGCCAGCTTCAATACTTCATTCGGAGGCATTGAGGCGTCGGGGTTGCCGAAGGGCGTTCGCGCAACCACCGGCAATGGCCGGATTTCCTTGACCGATGTAGGAGGCGATGCTTATGCCAAGACAAGCTTTGGCGCCGTGGACATTCGCCGCGTGAATGGCAACCTGACCATCGAGAACTCCAATGGCCCGGTGAGCGCAGGCGGCGTGAAGGGCGACGCTTCAGCAAGAACCAGCTTCGGCTCGGTAACGCTCGAAGATGTTGGCGGCTCCATCACCGTGGACAATCAGAACGGCACCGTGACGGTGTCCGCAGCCAGGGGCTCGTCAGGGTGCAGGAATATTTCCTTGAAGACTTCCTTTGCGCCCATGCAGGTGCGCTTGGCTCCGGACGCGAGCTACGACGTAAACGCCCGCACATCGTTCGGCCACATCTCGAGCGATCTGCCGGTAACGGCCACCGGAACCATCGGCGGCGATTCGCTCAACGGAAAAATCGGCAATGGCGGATGCACGCTGTCGTTGACCAATTCCAACGGCAATATAGAGATAGCGAAGGCCAGATAAGAACCGGCGACGATCAGGCCGGTTGCGCTTTTCGCCGTTCGCGAACCATGGCGAAAGCCTTGCGCAAGATGCGTGTAGCGGTTTCCGTCAGGTGAAACTGTTCAAGCTCGTCTTCCCGTGCGAACGCCACATCGGTTACATCGCTGCCGGCACGGGCTTCGCCAGAGATTCGCTCGCAAAGGTAATCCACGATCACGTAATGAAACCTTGGGCCAGAACGAGCCTTGCCGGTAGCTGGTTTTTCAGCCAGGAAGATGCGATCGAAAACCTCAATCACATCGAGGACACGCACTTCCAGCCCGGTTTCCTCCAATAACTCGCGGGCCACCCCTTGCTGCAGGGATTCGCCTATTTCCAAGGTTCCGCCCGGGATGGACCAGTGACCGCGCAAGGGCTCCGTCCCCCGGCGTATCAACAGCGTCCGGCCTTCCTCAATCACAACACCACCGATTCCCACCACCGGCCTGTCCGGGTATTCTCTGGCCATTCCTTTTTTCTTTCACCCAAGTTGTTGGGTTACACTGGACGCCTGGCGAGAATGGTTGGGGTTGACTTTCCTCGCCGCGGTATATAATACGCCGGATGGTCTGCCCGCGGGGGTCCCGGAGGGCGTGCCATCCAGAGTCCAAATCGGAGGGACGGACCGTGCTTCGTTGCCCAGAATGTTCCGCTGAGATTGACGTGGACGAAGACGAAGTTGAGGAGGGCGAGATCTTGAGCTGCCCAGAGTGCGAAACCGAACTGGAAGTGTCACAGACTCATCCCGTAGCGTTGAATCCCATCTCTGATGAACTCGAAGACGACGACGACGATGAGGTCGAGGAAGAAGAAGAGGACGAAGAAGATTTTGACGAAGACGGCGACCTCCTGGACGAGGATGAAGACGACGAGGACGACGAAGACGAGTAGCTTGGCCGGGCCGCGGGCATCCCCTAGCTCACCGCGGAACATCAGAGCAGTGGGGAACTCTTTCAAAGTGCACACCGCAGGATGACCACATTAACTCCAGTCTTGTTAGCGGCAATTCTCTATTTCCCCAGTTCCCTCGTGGCCCAGGAGCCTCCCCCGCCTCCTCCCGCGGCAACCCCAAGCGCACCCCCGTCCACCCCCGGAACGGGCAGTTCCTCCAGCAAAACCAAGAACCGCGCGATTCCCAGTTTTCTGATTATTGGCACGGTTTTTAACGAAAATGCGCTGTCGTTTCCCGGCGTTCAGGTTCGCGTGCGCCGCAGCGGCGAGAAAAAAGTTATTCAGCAGACCTACACCAACTCCCGCGGCGAATTTGCGGTACGGGTCCCGCCCGGGTACGAGTATGAAGTCGTGACCCACGTCAAGAAGTACGACGATAAGATCGAAAACGTCGACGGCAAGGTAGACGTGCAGCAACGCCTTTCGATCAAATTGGAACCCAAGGGCCAAGCCAAGGCGGGAGCGGAGCAGTGAGATCCGGCCGCAGGATTTCGTGGCTGCTGGTGCTGTTCTTCGCGGCCAACACGGTGGCATTTGCGCAGGGATCGAAGAAGGACACGCAACTCCGGAGCGTGCGCGGGGTTGTAGCTGATAAGGATGAAAAGCCCATCCCGAATGCTGTCGTCTTTTTAAAGAATTTGCGGACGAATACGGTTATCAGCCATTTTAGCGACGACGAGGGGAACTACCGGTTCACGGGTCTCGATCCGAACGTGGACTATGAGGTCTTTGCGGAGTTCGACGGCCAGAAGTCGGCCACGCGAACGGTTTCCGCTCTCGACAGCCGCAAGGAAATTACCTTGAATCTGAAGGTCGATCGCAAGAAAGGTTAACTTGCGGTAACTCTTTAGCCAGAGGGTAAGGTGGCAATTTGGGGTTGTGAGGGTACCTAAAGTACACTGAAAGTCTGCCTGCGAGCAGTCCTGCTTTCAAGGCACAGCGACAATTTCAGGAGAGACGTGCGGAGGACGGAATAATTTTGCGCCTTTTCCAGTATTCATGGCGAGTGGGCTTGCTCACGCTGGTATTCCTGTCCGTGTCTGCGTTTGCCCAGGACAAGCCCGACAGTCCGCAACCAAAGGTGGCGACCGACTCCGGGACGCCGCCGGCCGTCGATCCCCAGGATAAAGAAGCCAAGGATGAAGTCCCCAAGCGCATCTTCTGGATCATTCCAAACTTTATGACCGCCAACGATCAACCGGAAAATCAGGGACCGCTGACCGTGAAGGAGAAATACAACATCGCCTGGCACCAGTTTTGGGACCTGAGCGCGCACTTCGGCAACGTCCTGCAAGCTGCCATTTCCCAGGCCGCCAACGGTATTCCGCACTATGGCCAGGGATGGGGAGCATTCGGCGAACGCTATTGTGCGCAAGAGGGTGACCAGTTCACCGGCAGCATGCTGATCTACGGGGTCCTTCCGAGCGTGCTGCACGACGATCCGCGCTATTTCCGCAAGGGGCGCGGCAGTACGTGGTCCAGAATCGGGTATGCGGCTTCGCGCGTGGTGATCTCCCGGACCGACGCCGGAAAGAACACCTTGAATGTTCCACAGCTGTTCGGCCAACTGGGACAAGCTTCCATTTCGATGCTTTACTATCCGCAGCAGGATCGTAGGCTTGAGGGCGTTCTTTCCGGTTGGGCCATCAACCAGGGCTACAACATTGGATGGAATCAATTAAAAGAGTTCACACCGGATCTGGGGGCCTACCTGCAGCGTCACTCCAAGAAGAAGAAGCAAACCACTCAGGTGCAAGACAGCCGCTCGCCTCTTAGCGAGAGCCACTAACCCCGATCTTTCGCGCCGGGCGCAGGATTCGGATCGCGCGCGGTACGACGGAAATTTGGACGGGAGTCATCCCTAAAAGCTCGCCGTCTCCCTGAAACCAGCAGGGGCTTTCGGTTTCAATTCTCACGCGCGCTGTGCTGAACCGCCGCACGCGTTTTGTGTTCAGGTCGCCGCGTAACGCGAAGGCCGGCAGCAACGCGAGAATTTTGAACACGCTCAAATCCTCGACCAATACTACTTCCAGCTTTCCATCGTCCATTTGCGCGCCGGGAGCAAGATGAATTCCCGCTCCAAAACTCGGTGTATTCAGCACCCCGGCTAGCAGAACGGTAGCTTGAACGGATTCTGTTTCGGGAGAGCCGACGACAATGCGCACGCGAACGCTGTGAAAACCAAACAAAGCGCGAAGCGCGGCCAGGACGTAGCGCAAACGTCCGCGCACGTTGCGGTAAACTCCGTTCGCATAACACGCCGCTTCCGCATCGAGCCCTACTCCCCCGCCACCGGAGTAAAGGCGTTCACGGCCGTCCGCTGTGCGCACCTTGACGACGTCCAGTTCGCAAATTTCGCCATCCACCAGAAGCGCTGCTGCGGCCACGGGATCCCGTGGCAAACCTAAAGCTGCGGCGAGATCATTCCCTCCGCCCGCCGGAATCACGCCCAAAATAATTTCTGGATAGTCCGACACGGCGTTCATGAACAATTGAAACGTTCCGTCACCGCCGAGGACAAAAATCCGTTTCCCGCCGGCTGCGGCTGCCTCCCGGGCCTTCGCGACCAACCCTTCTGCGCTTGCCGTGACGCAGATTTCGACGTTCCAGCCCCGCCGGACGGCAAATTCGCGCAATTCATAAACAACGGCCGCGGCGCGGCCGCCCCCGGCGACGGGGTTCACGAGAAGCAAATCGGGCATGGCGGAAATCGCGGGAGAAGAAGGTTCCACAAGTTGGCTATGCTGACGGAGCCGCGGCCAACTGTCAATTTATGGTTGTTCGAATTGTTGTAAATTTTCGCGAGCGAACGAATTAAATTCGTCTAAGCTGTATCAAATGCGCTTCCGCTAACCACGCGAATCGAGGAACGATGGCTTACAAGGAATTTGATTTACAGGGAAGAGTTGCCGTGGTCGTTGGCGGAACATCCGGAATCGGACTGACGATTGGCCTGGGCTTGGCCGATGCCGGAGCCGACGTGATTCCCAGTGGACGCCGCGCGGATCTGGTCGATAGTGCGGTGAATGAAGTGGAGTCGCGCGGGCGCCGCTCATTGCGGCAGTGTTCGGACGTGCGGGACCGCGCATCGCTCGAGAAATTGCTCAATGCCACTGTGGAAGAATTCGGCAAAGTGGACATACTCGTCTACGCCGCCGGACGCACGAAGCGCACGCCGTTCCTGGAAGTTGAAGAGCGCGAATGGAACGACATTATGGATACGAATCTGACCGGCGCGTATCGCGTGAGTCAGATTTTTGGCCGGCACATGGTGGAACGAAACTATGGGCGCATCATCCACATTGCGTCGCTGACATCGTTCGTCGGTATGCACGAGGTGGCGGCCTACGCCGCAAGCAAATCGGGCCTGGCGGCGCTGACGCGCACCACAGCGATCGAGTGGGCGCGATATGGCGTGTGCGTGAATGCCATCATGCCCGGCGTATTCCGGACCGCGCTCAACGAGAAGCTGCTGGATGGTACGCCGAGAGGCCAGGAGTTGTTGCTGCGCACGCCCATGCGTCGCTTCGGGAAAGTGGAGGAACTGGTGGGCAGCGCCATTTTTCTGGCTTCGGATGCGGCCAGCTATGTCACCGGAACGCTGGTGCAGGTGGACGGAGGATTTCTGGCCAGCGGCGTCAACCAGTAGCGCCGCAAATTGTGGCTTGATGCAGAATCCGGTGAATACCGAGGATCGCCGAAGAAGCGAAAGGGCCAAGCTCTCCCGTGTCCGCTGACAATCATTCGAGCACGCGCGCCACAATCTTTTCAGGCAAGTTCCGCTGGGTCATTTGCTTGGTGCTTTTCCTGGGCATCAGCAAAAACTACATGGATCGCCAGGTATTGGGCGTCCTCAAAGTGACTTTGCAGCACGACCTGGGCTGGAACGAAATCGATTACAGCAATCTGGTGTTTGTGTTTCAGGCGGCTTACGCCGTTGGCATGCTGGTGGTAGGTCGCTTCATCGATCGCGTGGGAACGCGCATGGGATATGGGTTGGCGATGCTGTTCTGGAGCGTTGCCTCCATGGCGCATGCTTTGTGCGGCTCACTTTTCAGCTTTGAAATCGCGCGCGGCGCCTTGGGTCTTGGAGAAGCGGGAGCGTTTCCGGCCAGCATCAAGACCGTCACGGAATGGTTTCCACAAAGGGAGCGAGCACTAGCCACGGGAATTTTCAACGCGGGAACGAATGTGGGCGCGATCATCACGCCACTCTTCGTTCCGTGGATCACCATCCGCTTCGGCTGGCGCTGGGCTTTCCTGATTACCGGCGCGCTCGGATTTTTGTGGTTCTTGTTGTGGATCGCGGTATACAGAAAGCCGGAGGATCATCCGCAATGTTCCCCCGACGAGCTTGCGCACATCCGCAGCGATCGCGAAAAGCCGGCGGCTCCGGTGCCGTGGGTCCGATTGTTGGGATATCGCCAGACATGGGCATTTCTGCTGGCAAAGTTTCTGACCGATCCCATCTGGTGGTTCTACTTATTTTGGGTGCCGGGCTTTTTTCAGGAGCAACATGGGTTAAATTTGACGCAGATCGGATTGCCGGTCGTCGTGATCTATCTGATTTCCGATGCCGGCAGCGTTACGGGGGGCTGGTTGTCTTCGCGGTTTATTCATCGCGGCTATTCCGTGAACACGGCGCGCAAGGTGGCGATGGTTATTTGCGCTCTGTGCGCGATTCCGATTGGGTATGCGTATCGCGCGCAAGGCCTGTGGACCCCCACGCTGCTGATCGGGCTTGCCGCCGCGGCGCATCAGGGATTTTCGGCCAACCTGTACACAACCGCGTCGGACATGTTTCCGAGCCGCGCGGTGGGTTCGGTGGTGGGAATTGGCGGCGCGGCCGGCGCCGTGGGTGGCATGCTGATCGCCAGCATCGTTGGCCATATTCTGCAGGCGACAGGGAGCTACTTCGTTCCATTTCTGATGGCGGGTGGGGCGTATTTGATTGCACTGGCCGTGATGCAGGCGATCGTGCCGGACCTGAAGCCAGTTGAGTTTGTGTAAGGAGAAATAAGTTTGCGTCACATGGGGTTGCTTCGAAAAACGGGAGTTCTGCAATGAGCCTGAAAATCCGACCGAAAGAAAATTGCCGATGGGATCTGCTGAGCCTCGGCGAAGTGATGCTCCGGCTCGATCCCGGAGAAAAGCGCATCTGGACGACGCGCAGTTTTGAGGTATATGAAGGCGGCGGCGAATACAATGTGGCGCGCGGATTAAAGCGCTGCTTCGGTTTGGACACGACGGTAGTCACTGTTTTCGCGGATAATCCGATTGGCCGGCTTTTGCAGGATTTGATTTATCAAGGCGGCGTGGATCAGTCGCTGGTGCGATGGGTGCCGTACGATGGCGTGGGGCGCGCGGTGCGCAACGGACTTAATTTCACGGAGCGAGGCTTCGGCGTTCGTGCGGCGCTGGGATGCTCCGACCGCGGGCACACGGCGATTTCGCAACTCAAGCCCGGCGAAATCGATTGGGAAGAGATTTTTGCAGAATCAGGAGCGCGCTGGTTTCACACGGGGGGAATCTTCTGCGCTCTTTCCAGCAGCACGCCGGAAGTGGCGATTGAAGCGATGCAAGCTGCGCGGAAACACGGCGTGATGGTTTCTTACGATTTGAATTACCGCGAATCGTTGTGGAAAGCAAACGGAGGACAAAAGCGCGCGCAAGAAGTGAATCGAAAAATCGCGCCGTTTGTGGACGTGATGATCGGCAACGAAGAGGATTTTTCCGCCGCGCTTGGATTCGATGTGCCCGGAATGGGTAAAGACCTGACCAAGTTCGAGGTGCATGGTTTCAAGAAGATGATCGAAACGGTGGTGAAGGAATATCCGTTCCAGGTGGTGGCCACCACCCTGCGAAAAGCAAAAACGGCCACGCGCAACGATTGGGGCGCGATTTGCTATCACGGCGGAACATTTTTCCAGGCGACAGAAAGGCAGAATCTGGAAATTCTGGACCGCGTGGGCGGCGGTGATTCGTTTGCCTCCGGGCTGATCTATGGATTTCTTTCCGGCAAAGACGCGCAGTGGGCGGTGGAATGCGGCGCGGCGCATGGAGCGCTGGCGATGACCACGCCCGGAGACACGTCGATGGCAACGCTGGCGGAAGTGACGCGCTTGATGAAGGGATCGGGCGCGCGTATCGAGCGTTGAAGCGCAGCGCGAGTTTGAGCGGGAGGAGTTAAGGAATTGGCACGCGAGCAGGCGGTGCGGCTGCATCCCGAAGATAACGTGGCTGTCGCCCTGGTGGATCTGCCGGCGGGCGCGCGTATTTCCTTGCCGGGGCACGCCGTGGTCACCACGAGCACGGTTCCGGCAAAGCACAAGCTCGCGCTCGAGGCGATACCTGTGGACGGCATCGTGAAAATGTATGGCGTAAAAGTGGGCAAAGCCATGCAACCGATTCAGTTGGGCGAAGTCTTAACGACGCGGAATGTCCATCATGAAGCTGCTCCCTTTCACGAAAAAAACGAAAACTTCGTGTGGAATCCGCCGGAAGTGTCGCGCTGGAAACAACGCGCATTCGCCGGATATCACCGCGGCGATGGCCAGGTAGGCACGCGGAATTACTGGCTGGTGGTTCCCCTGGTGTTTTGCGAGAACCGCAACATCGGCGTGTTGAAGCAGGCGTTCGAACAGGAATTAGGATTTGCTCCGCCACCGGTCTATCGCCAGCAAGTTGCCGATCTTGCGCGCCTGTATCAATCCGGACAAGCCGAGCAGATTCCCGATTACCAGGCGGCCGCAAAACCGAAATGGCCGGAAGGTCCGCGCTTTTTGCCAACGTGGACGGAATCAAGTTCCTGCTTCATGAAGGCGGCTGCGGCGGCACGCGCGAAGACTCCAACAATCTTTGCGCCCTGATCGCCGGCTACATTCATCATCCGAACGTTGCCGGCGCCACGGTGCTCAGCCTGGGCTGCCAGAATGCCCAGGTGGCGGTGCTGCGCGATGAAATCAGAAAAAGGGACCCCAATTTCTCCAAGCCGCTTTACATCTTCGAACAGCAACGCAGCGGCGAAGAATTCGCGATGCTCTCGGAAGCGATTCGAAAGACTTTTCTGGGGCTGATCGAAATCGACATGTGCAGGCGCGCGCCGGCGCCATTGCGAAACCTTTCCGTGGGGCTCAAGTGCGGCGGCTCGGACGGCTTTTCCGGTATATCCTCGAATCCATCCATCGGACAGGTTTCGGATCTGGTCGTAGCTGTAGGCGGCAAGACGATTTTGAGCGAATTCCCCGAGCTTTGCGGGGTCGAGCAGGAACTCGTCAATCGCAGCGTCTCGACGGAAGTTGCCGAATCGGTTCCTGCAGCTCATGCGCAGCTACTCGGCGCGGGCGAAGGCGGTCGGGTCCGGCTTTGACATGAACCCCTCGCCCGGCAACATTCGCGATGGTTTACTTACCGACGCGATGAAGTCCGCGGGCGCCGCGAAAAAGGGCGGCACTTCGCCGGTAACCGCCGTGCTGGATTATCCGGAATATCTCCGCGAGCCCGGACTGAATCTGCAATGCACTCCAGGAAATGACGTGGAGTGCGTCACGGCGCAGGTCGGCGCAGGAGCGAACATTGTTTTGTTCACCACGGGTCTCGGAACTCCCACGGGAAATCCCATCGCGCCTGTAGTGAAAATTTCCACGAATTCGCTGCTGGCTGCAAAAATGCCGGACATCATAGACATCGATACCGGCGGGATCATTGCCGGCCAAAAGAGCATCGAGCAAATGGGCGACGAAATTCTGGAGCGCGTGATTCAGATTGCCAGCGGCGAAATCCGCACGGCGGCAGAGTTACTGGCGCAAGACGATTTCATACCCTGGAAACGGGGCGTTTCGTTGTGAGCAAGCTTTCGCGCGCCGTTAACATCCAGGATCTTCGCACTTTGGCGAAGCGCCGTTTGCCGAAGGTCGTCTTTGATTATCTGGATGGTGGTGCCGAAGACGAGATCACGATGCGCGCAAACAGCCAGGTGTTCGGCGACGTCACCTTTCGCCCGCGCCACGCCGTCGCTTTCGCCGAATGTGATATGCGCACGCGCGTCCTGGGCCTGGATTTATCGCTCCCCTTCATTCTTGCCCCGGTGGGCTACAGCCGATTGATGCATCCGCTTGGCGAAATTGCCGCGGCTCGAGTCGCGGGACAGAACGGGACCGCCTACATTTTGTCCACGATCTCCGCGCATGCGCTCGAAAAGGTGAAGGCCGCTTCCAAAGGTCCCGTTTGGTATCAACTTTATTTGGTGGGCGGGCGTGAAACGGCGGAAGCGTCGATCCGGCGCGCCAAGACCGCTGGCTTTTCGGCGCTGGCCGTGACCATCGACACCGCGGTTGCCGGAATGCGCGAACGCGATCTGCGGAATGGAATGAAAGAGCTGCTCGGCGGAAGCGCCTTAGCCAAGCTGCCTCATCTTCGCCAATTCTTAGCGCACCCGGGATGGCTTGCCGGGTTCCTTGTGGATGGAGGCGTGCCAACGTTGCCGAATATAATTGTGCCCGGTCAAGGACCAGGGGCGTTGATGGATGTTGGCGCGGCGCTGGGTCGTTCCGTTGTTACCTGGGCAGATTTTCGCTGGATTCGAGAAGTGTGGGGCGGCCCGATCATCGCAAAAAGCGTGCTCACCGGAGATGATGCGCGGCGCGCCATCGATCATGGTGCCGACGCGATTGTAGTCTCCAATCACGGCGGGCGGCAGCTCGATTGTGTGTCGGCAACATTGAAGTGCTTGCCTGAAGTTGTGAAGGCAGTAAATGGACAGGTAGAGGTGTTGATGGATGGCGGGGTGCGGCGCGGCAGTGACGTCGTCAAGGCGCTCTGCCTGGGAGCTCGCGCGGTTCTCGTCGGGCGCGCCTACGGGTACGGACTTGGCGCAGCGGGAGAAGCAGGGGTGACGCGCGCGGTGGAGATTTTGAAGGCTGATCTCGAACGCACATTGCGGCTGCTTGGCTGCCCTTCCGTACAAGAGCTGGATTCTTCCTTTATCGACGCGCCAGGAAACTGGCATTCCGTCTGATCCAAACTTGTTCGAACACCCGATTTGGTTCTCATCATCGCTCAAACTAGAATTCAAAATTTGGCGATCAGAGAAACGCCGCCCACAAGCAGCAATCCGCCCAAAATTCGCCAGCCATTCACAAGGTCATGAGCCATGCGGAACCAACCGAAATGATCGACGACGAGAGACAGGATCAGAGCCGCCGTCACCGTCACGAATGGCCCGGCGCCCACTCGGTTTTCATGATCCAACTTTCGCTCATATTGCTCTCCTTGCCAAAGATTCAACGAAACGAAATCAATTCCCCCCGAGAGATAACTGGACCACTATCGCGCTGCACACCGCCAACAAAAGAACTACAGGCATGGCGACCGCGCCAATTTTCAGAAAGCTCGAGAAACTTACGTCCAGCTTTTCGCGGCGTAATGCGATCAGCCACAAAATTGTCGCCAGCGATCCGGTGATTGAAAGGTTCGGCCCGAGATCGACTCCCAGAAGCACGGCGCTGGCAAGCAATCCTTTCGCGTGCGCGGCTTGCAACGTGCTGCCCGCGATCAACCCTAGGGGAAGATTATTCACGAGATTATTGGCGATCCCCAAGACGAAAGCGGTTAGCAACGCGCCCAGCGATGGCGCCAGCTTTTCGACCCAGGACAACCACGCCTTCGTGTAGGCCATGGCCCCAACGCTTTCGACCGCATCCACCATTAAAAACAGCCCGGCCACCAGTGCGAGCGTGCTCCAACTGATCTCGCGAAACAGCGGGAGCGGATTGTTGCGTGCCGTCAGCGAAACCACCAGGGTCACGAGAAGAGCCGTCAGGCAAGTGGGCAAACCTAAGTCCCAATCCAGCGCCGAAGCCACGAGCAATACCGCGGCCGTTGCCGCCAAACCACCCAGCACCAGCCTTCCGTGGTGGTTCATGGAGTGGTCTTCGACCTGGAACTGGATGGCACCTCGCAGTTCCTTACGGAAAATCCAGCGCAGCACCGCGAATGTCGCGGCGATGGAGAAAATGGACGGCACCCCGAACCACAGCAGCCAAGGGCCCAACGCGGGCATGTCTTTATGAAAGACAACCAGGTTCGCCGGATTTGAAATGGGGAGCACAAACGAGGCAGCGTTGGCGATAAACGCGCAGGCAAACAGATAGGGCAACGGTTCGACTTTCGCTTTGCGTACTGCAGCCAAAATCGCGGGCGTCAGCACGACTGCCGTTGCGTCGTTGGACATGAAAATTGTGACAGCGGTGCCCACCGCATAGACCAGAAGAAACAACCGCGAATAGGAACCCTTTGCGCCGCGCACGGCAGCCGACGAAAGCCAATCGAACACGCCATATTCCCTGGCAAGTTCCGAAAGCAACATCATGCCAATCAGAAACAGGTAGACGTCGGTCCCTTTGCCGATTGCCCGGCCCGCCAGCGGCAACGGCACGAGGCGCAGCACAAGCAGCAGCAACACCCCTCCGCCGACCCAGTACACTTCGGGAATATTTCGTGGACGAATCAGCATCAGCACGATGCTTACGACGACAATCAGCGCCAATAGCGTATGCGCAAACGCGGGCGAGAACATTTACCAATTCCTGCCGATTTTATTATGCATGCCTGTCATCGCGCGTCGCATTGCCATTACGCCAGGAATTCCTTTTGTCGGATGGATTTGACTGCGAGCTCGTTGGCCGCGCCTGCAAAAGGCTTGTCGCGCAACGTTTCCGGCACGGCAAACCAGACCACGCCGAACGCGAATAAGGCAACGAACGCAAGACCGAGGAACGACGCATGGTAGTTGAAGCGCTGGATCAGAATGCCGCCAATGGTCGTGCTCAACGCCGCACCAATCCCCACCGTCGTCGCCAGCGCGCCGGAGGTCGGATTAAATCTCCCCGTTCCTTCCGTGCTATCCTTGATCACCAGAATCGAAACGATACCAAAAATCGCGTTGGCCAGTCCGTCCAGAATCGAGATCGCGATCAGTGCCACGGCAACGTGAGTGAGCGTGTAGAGAATACCTCGAATCGACCATGCCGCAACCTGAGATGACCGCACGATGAAAGATACCGACAAATTCACTAACCGACTTCGTATGATTGTCATGGCGGGTATGGTGGGCGTGTTGTGTTACCTGGCCGCGGTAGTGGGGGGGATCTTAATTATCAAAGTTCCGCAGACACTTTGGCCACTGTGGCCGGGGTGCGCGATGCTGGTTGCCATCCTGTTGGTCACGCCGCGTAAAATCTGGCCATTCCTGATTCCAGCGGGTCTGGCAGGATTTGTCCTGTACGACTTGCAGGCTGGCGTGCCGCTCGGTGCGATCGCTTGGCTCATGTTGACCGATGTCGCCGAAATCCTGGTCACGGCCGGGGGCCTGTGTTATTTCATGAACGGCTTGCCTCGCTTGGACAGTTTGAAAGCCTTCGCGAAATACTCGTTCTTTACGGTTATCCTCGGACCCGCAGTTACAGCTTCCATTGGCATTCACGCTTTGAATGGAGACCGGTGGATCAGTTGGAGAAGTAATTTCCTGTCGGAAGGGCTGGCGTTCCTAACACTCACACCCGCGATATTGGGTTGGTTTGGAGAAGGACGCGCGTGGTTACGCGCGCGGAGGGCGCGCCAATTGGAAGGAGGCGTACTGTTCGCCGCGCTGATTGGCTTAAGTTATGCCGTGTTCGTGGCGCGCGTCACAAATGCGCTGCATGCCACGCCCGCGCTACTTTATTCTCTCGTGCCGTTTCTCGTTTGGGCCGCTCTCCGTTTCGGCTCCATGGGCGCAGGCACTGCGGCGAGCATCGTGGCCTTTCTATCGATTTGGGGCGCGCTCCATGGCCGCGGGCCGTTCACGCAAACAGATCCGATCAACAGGATTTTCTTGTTGCAGCTTTTTCTGTGGTTCACCGCCGTGCCTTTCATGGTCCTTGCGGTCCTGGTGGAGGAACGCAAGCGGCAGGAATCGGTTCTGCGCGAAAGTGAAGAACGCTTCCGCCTGATGGCAGACACTGCGCCAACGCTGATCTGGATGTCGGGGACAAACAAGCTGTGCACCTTTTTCAATCGAGGCTGGTTGGATTTCACCGGCCGGCCCATCGAGCAGGAACTAGGAAATGGATGGGCCTCCGGCGTTCACCCGGACGACCTGGATCGTTGCATCGGCATCTACACCACGGCGTTCGATGCGCGCGCGAAGTTCGAAATGGAGTACCGCCTGCGCCGCTACGACGGCGAATATCGCTGGATCGTCGACTATGGTGTGCCGCGATTTAGCTCAAATGGTGTTTTCTGGGGTTACATCGGTTCGTGCATCGACATCACCGAACGCAAGATGTCAGAAATGTCGCTGCACGAGCTGAGCGGCCGCTTGATCCACGCCCAGGAAGAAGAACGAGCCCGTATCGCGCGCGAGTTGCATGACGATATCAGCCAGCGAATGGCGTTCCTCCAGATCGGTCTGGATCAATTCGAGCAGGGCATTCATGGGCTGACCCCAAATGAGCGGAATGAACTGCACAACCTTACGGCCGTGGCGTCTGAAGTATCCAGCGATCTTCACAGCATGTCTCATCAACTTCACCCGGCCAGGCTGGACCTGCAGGGCCTGGTAGCCGCGACGGACAGTTATTGCAAGGAAGTAACCAGCCAGCACGAATTGTGCATCAAGTTTGTTCACCAAAATGTTCCGGGCCAGATTCCGATGGATGTGGCTCTTTGCCTGTTTCGAATTGTGCAAGAAGCTTTGCGAAACGTCGTGAAACACGGAAAAACTTCGGACGCGAAGGTGGAACTTTCCGGCCAGGGCGACTGGATCGATCTTCGCATCTCCGATTCCGGCACAGGATTTAACCCGGAATCCGCTCACGGAAAAGGCGGCCTAGGCTTGATCAGCATGCGCGAACGGTTGCGGCTGATCGGCGGCCAGGTTGTGGTGGAATCGGAACCCGCCCGCGGGACGCGAATCCATGTTCGTGTTCCATTGTCAGACAGCGCCAGTCAAGACGCGGCGGAACTCAAGAAATTCAAGGCAAACGCGTAGATCGTTACGGAAGTAGCTTCTGGGGCCCGGCAACTCCGAATTCTATTTTGCCGGGATGATCGGCAACACCAACGCCGACGGATGCTGCGCATCGTGGAGAATCGCATTCGTTGCGGAAACGGAAGTTCGCGCGTACTCGATTGGCTCCCCGGTGTTTAGATTGCGATCGAAGCGCGGGAAATTGCTGCTGGAAATTTCCAGGCGCAGCGAGTGGCCTTTCAGAAAAACGTTGCTGGTGGCCCAAAGATCCACAATGATCTCGTAGATCTGCCCCGGATTCATCAGCCCCTCGTGCTCCTGCGAATCCCGGTAGCGCATGCGCAAAATGCCTTCCGTGAGATCCTTCGCGAAACCATCGGGCCCCACGTCCACGAGCTTCCCGGTGAAGTCCGTATCGACGGCGGTGGATCTGACGAACAGCGTCATTGTGACCGGGCCGGTCACTTCGAGGTCGTGGGCAAGCGGGCCGGTAGAGTAAACGAGAACATCATCGCGATTCTCAACCGCACGCTGATCGCGCGGGCCCGGCTCAAAATGCTTGGCGTCGCAACACAATGGGCCGCCTACCGTGGGCGTCGGAGTCAGCGGGTTATAGAGGTACGTGTCGGCAGGCTCGGAGCCCGGAGCGGCCGTCGAAAGAGAGCCATCGCCCCGCAGCGAATTTGCTTTGCCGCCTGAATGTAGAAAATATTTCGTCGTGTGCGCTTGTGGCGGCGGCCAGTCGTCTTCGAAGCGGTATTCGTTCACGCCCATCACGAACAACTTCACGGGCTTGTCGGCAGCAAACTCGTTCTTGATTCCTTTGAACAGAAAATCGTACCAATCGAGAATTACGTCCGTATACACGTTTTCGACGGCATGCGGGCCGAAATCCACATCACCGATATGCCTGCCGAAACCCGCGTGACCGCCAATTTCGATCAACAAATGCTGTTGCGTGCGCGCCGGTTCCGTCGATCCGTGCACCTTCGCGCCCATATAATTTCGCAATGTGCCTGCATTGAATATGTCATACCATCCACCGACATTGAGCATGGGAATCGCGATCTTCGAATAATTCTCCTCGATCGACCACTGTTTCCAATACGCGTCGTAGTCCGGATGCGCCAGCCAATCCAGATAGTAGGGCGCGATCGACGCAGTGAGCTGCGCATCCGCCGGCAGCTGGCCAAAATTAAAAACGGGAAAATTCGCCAGCGGAACTGTGGAAGCGCCGACAAGCGCGTTTGCATTGTCGCTGATCACGCGCTGCAGCGTATTTTGCGCCAGTTGCGTCGTCCAATTCTGATCGAACCATTGTTCGAAAGCGCCGCTTTGATACGTCCAGCCGTCATGATAATTGCTTGCGGTCATGTTTGGCGCGATGGCTGTAAGGTGCGGCGGTTGTGCGATGGCCGCCAGCAATTGCGTGGCGCCCACGTAAGACGCGCCCATCATCCCCACTTTGCCGTCCGCGTAGGGAAGCGCCGCGGCCCATTCAACCGCGTCGTAGCCATCGGGTTGTTCATGCCGGAACGGATACCACTCTCCCTCGGAAGCAAAGCGGCCGCGCACGTCCTGAATTATCAACACGTAGCCACGCGGAACAATCGTGTAAGCGGGTCCGACAGTCCATCCGACGCTTTTGTCGTACGGCGTGCGCATCAGGATAACCGGAAACTTGTCGGGCGACTTAGGCCGGTAAATATCAGCGCGAAGTGTGACTCCGTCGCGCGTCTTCATCGCCACATTGCGCTCGGTGATGACTTCATACCCCGGCGACTTGTCCGGGGCCGATGAGGGGGAGGCGGCAGGTGGCGAAGACGGCGGAGATTGTGCGCGTGTTGAGCCGGCAAGGAGCGCAAAGGCTCCTACAAGCGCCGCAATAAACAGCAATCCGGTTGGAGTGATTCGGGTGCAAGCTGCGATCCACGGAGATATGGCGCGCGAATAGCGTGCCGCGGAGTTCTTGGTAGAAATGGGGCCCCCAGCAATATAAATCATGCGAACCACAAGATATCATGGCGGCAAAAAGAATTGCCAAGGAAAGCGATGGGATTGGTACGTACAAAATTCGGTTGCTCGCCGCTGATACCGGAGCTGCACTGCCAGCTCCAAGACGCGGTCGTAAGGTAAAGATCTACCGTGCTGACGGAAACGTTGAGATTTGATGCCATTTGATTCCGACAATCCCTGGCTCGCAAGCTGCTGGACTTGCACCTGGACGGACACGGCGGAGGCAAGCTTGGTGATTGTTCGAGACCGCTCGTACGGGTAAGTTAGATCCGATGCTGGGGCCGACCAAACTGGCCACGATGCACTGGGCCTGCGGCGAGATCATTACTGTGTCTTGCAGAACAGCCACAGGAGCAGTTTGCGCCTGATTTGTGCCGCTAAAGAAACCATAAGACGTCTCTTTCTATTGCATCCTCATCGTGTCTTGCCGGCAGTTTTGCGTTTGGCTTTAGTGCCAAGTTTCCGCGGTTCTCTAATCTGCCGGCCAGCGCCAGAGCCCGCTCCACGGCCGCGTCACTTAGTGTAGACGAGCAACGTAAAAGTGTCGGGGATGATCGCAGGGCGCGGGCGCGGATTATCTTTAGTCGCCGCCGGAGCAGGACCGAGATCCGCGGTCACAAGATAGACAGCGTGCGTGCCGTAATCTATGGCCATGGTACGCGCGCCGCTTTGCGTCTGAATCATTTCGACTAGCGAAAATTTTATGGGCGAATCTTCGTGCGCGATCGTGAGTGTGCCATCGCCGCAGGAAGCGAAGGCATACCCGGTGGCGGGATCGAAGCGGTTGGCATCCACGCCCTGGCCGATCGGAACTGTGCCAAGCACCTTGCCGGAGTTGCCGTCGACAAAGGTCATGAGCTTGTTGTGGCAACCCACGATCAGAATCTCGTGAGCGGCATCGATCGCCAGGCCCGACGGAGACTCGCACGGAGCGAGCGGCCAGGTGTTTTCAATCTTCAAGGTTTTCGCGTCGAACCGGACGAGCGAACTCTTGTCCTCCAGATTTACGAAGATTTTTCCTTTGCCGTCGGTTGCGCCAAACTCCGGACCACCGCCGAGCCGGAACGTGCCGACGAGTTGTCCGGATGCGGCCTCGATGGCCGAGGCAGTGTTAGCGTCGCCGTTGAAGGTAAACACACGCTTCGAAAAAGGATCGTAGATGATCGCGTCCGAATCCTTGTCGGTTTTGATATTCCCAAGGGGTTTCAAAGCGGTGAGATCAAACATCGTGGAATCCCCCGTGCGCCCGTTGGTGGTGAAGCCCTTGTTGAATTCATCCGCCAACGCGACGCCGTGAGCGCCCTGCGTGTCCGGAATATCGCCGATGATCTTGCCTTGTTCGGGATCGACGACGATCACGTGCGTGCCGCGGGTAATGAACACGCGGTGCGTCGCCGGATCGACTTCGAGATAATCCCATCCACCCGAACCTCCCAGCTTCACTTTTTTCACAAGGTGATAACCGGAGGCGTTGGATTGAGGGACAACTTGATGGGTTGACAAAAGAAAACACACCAGAAAACCCAGTACCACCCGTGCGAATCCATTTCCCTTCAACATTAAATCCTCCTGCGCGCTAAAAGCGGTAAGCCCGGCAAGACCATGGCATTTTGAACATAAACGGAAGATAAATCGCCCGCTGGCAAAGGCGTTTTTGCCGGCCGGAACTGCAGCCCGGTGCGGTGCGCGATTTATCCTGCGTTCATGTCCGGATCACTAGCCTGACGAGGAGAGAAAACGCCCGCCAGTTTCCGAAGGCTAACCGGGCAAGCCTCCAGCGGCAGCCAATCGCAGATTGTTTCGAAGTTGAGAGTTTTTAACTTGAGTCGATGAATGTGAAGAAGAAAATCCTGATTTTCGCGCAATTCCTTGCCTTGGCGGCTCTCTTGTCTGTCTCGGTGGATACCTTCGCGGGCCAGCAACCGGACACACCCGCGCCGCGGCCCTCCGCCCCGCAAACGGCGCAGACGCAAACCACGCCCTCCGCTGCGGCGGGAACGACCGATCGAATCACATTGCAGGACGCCCTCGCCTTGGCCCGCAAAAACGAACCAAATTATCATTCCGCAGTCACCGCGGCCGGCATCGCCCGGGAAGATCGCGCGCAGTCCCGCGACGCCCTGCTACCCAATGTGAATTTCAATACGTCGTTGCTCTATACGCAGCCGAACAGTTTCGGCGGCGTTCGATACATCGCCAACAACGCACCACGCGAATATGTCAGCCAGGGCAACGTGCACGAACAGTTGGATGTTGCCACCTTCGCGGCGTATCGCCGTGCCGCGGCACAGGCCGCCATGGCCAAAGCCCAGGCAGAAATTGCTTCGCGCGGCTTAGTGGTTACCGTAACGCAACATTATTTCGCGCTGGCCGCCGCGGAACAAAAGCTGGACGCTGCCCGCCGCACTGCCGGCGAAGGCGATAAATTTTTGGAACTCACCAAGGAACTGGAAAAGGCCGGCGAAGTGGCGCATTCGGATGTGATCAAGGCCGAACTGCAAATGCAAGATCGCCACCGCCAATTCATGGAAGCGCAGTTGGCACTGTCCAACGCAAGGCTCGATCTTTCCGTCCTGATTTTTCGCGACTTCACGGACAGTTTCGAACTTGCCGACGACCTCCACGCCAACATTCCGTTGCCACTGCGCACTGAATTTGAAGCCCAAGCTGCCCACGAAAATCCGGAGATCCGCGCCGCGCTCGCCGCGGTTCAGGCTGCCGGCCAAGACGTGGTGGCTGCCCGTGCCGGATACCTTCCGTCGGTCGGCTTGGACTATTGGTACGGTATCGATGCCACGCACTACGCCACCTACGGTCCTCTTCCGCCGCCCGAAGTGGCTAGGACCGAGAATCTTGGTTCTTCCGCATTCGCTTCACTCACTTTGCCCATCTGGAATTGGGGCGCAACGCAAAGCCGGGTTCGCCAAGCCGAGCTTCAGCGCGATCAAACAAAAGTCGAGCTCTCTTACACGCAACGCAATTTGCTTGCGGAAATGCGTGCGCTTTATTCCGAAGCCGAAACCGCTTTGAACGAACTGGCTGGCCTTCAACGCTCCTCGGAATTGGCGGCTGACAGCCTGCGCCTCACCACTTTGCGCTACAAGGACGGAGAAGCCACGGTGCTCGAAGTTGTCGACGCCCAGACTACGTTTGCCACGGCTAGCGCCAACTACCAGGACGGCGCGCTTCGTTATCGCGTGGCCCTGGCGAATCTTCAAACGCTCACGGGGGTGATGCCGACTCCATGAAATGCCGAACACATCTGTTCGCGAACCGTCCGTGGTTCAAATTTTCCATCGTGCCTTTGGCGCTGTGTGGAATTGCGCTGCTCGAGGGTTGCGGCCCCACGGAGAAAGAGCCGGAGCCCTTAGTCGCCGTGCAGGTCGCGGCGGCCAAGCGCGGTCCCATCGAACAAACCGCCTCGGCTGAAGCGGTGGTCTCTTCGCTGCAGCAGGCGATCATCACCCCGAAGATTACTTCCACAATTCGCAAGTTCTATGTGCAGCGGGGTTCGCGCGTAAAACAGGGGCAGCTTCTGGCGGAACTGGAAAACGCCGACCTTGCGAGTGCGGAACAACAGAGTAAAGGCGAATACGAGCAAGCCGAAGCGGGCTACGCAACAACGACGGAAGCCAGCCTGCCGCAGCAAATCCAGAAAGCCGAACTCGACGCCGCAGCGGCAAAATCCGCTTTTGACGCGCAGAAAAAAGTGTATGACGCGCGTAAGGAGCTCTTTGACGAGGGCGCCCTGCCGCGGAGAGATCTGGATGCAGCCGAGGTGGCATTGGCCCAAGCCCGCAGCCAGAACGAGCAGGTGCAAAAGCAGCTCATCGATCTCAATCGCCTTGGCAAAGACCAGGCGCTCAAGTCCGCCTCCGGCCAACTTGCTGCGGCGAAAGGAAAATACCTGAATGCCAAAGCTCTTCTCAGCTATTCGGAAATTCGCAGCCCCATCGACGGCGTGGTGACCGACCGGCCTCTTTACGAAGGCGAACTGGCCGCCGCGAATCAGCCCATCCTGACTGTGATGAACACTTCGAAGCTGATCGCCAAGGCGCATATCTCCCAATCCGAAGCTGTGCAACTGAAAGTCGGTGACGAAGCCGAGATCGAAGTTTCGGTTATGGATGAACCGGTGAAAGGGCGCGTTATGCTGATCAGCCCCGCGCTTGATCCGGGGAGCACGACCATCGAAGTGTGGATCGAAGCGGTCAAGCCCGGTCCCGCGCTGAAGCCCGGCATGAGTGTCTCGATTGAGGTGAACGCGAAAAGTGCAAAGGATGTTCTGGTCGTGCCCAGTGCAGCCGTGTTCAAGTCTCCCGAAGGCGTGGACTACGTGATGCTCGCCGGTTCGGACCGAAGGGCTCACCAGGCCAACGTGGAGCTAGGCATTCGCAACAAGGAACTCACGGAAATTGTGTCCGGCATCAAGGAAGGAAGTTCCGTCATCACTGTAGGCGGCTACGCATTACCTGACAATACGAAGATCACAATTGAAGCAACTCCGGCTCCCGAAGGAGAAAAGAACTCCACCGACGACGATAAGAAATGGAAATCCGCTCCTGCCGAAAAAAGCACGGCCTCCCCGCCGGCCCGGCGAAAGGAGTAACGCGAGATGGATCAGAAGCCCCACGTCGACGGTTCGGAGTCCGCTCCCGGCGAAAATCCACCGGAAAACAACCAGCCTTGGTTCCGCAGGTTGTCCCGGCCGATTCTCTTCCTCACCCTCACATTGGCCTTGGTAGGAGCGTATCTGGCGTTCAGCATTCCGGTCGCGGTATTTCCTAGCACGGATTTTCCGCGGATCGTCGTTGGGGTGGATAACGGAGTAATGCCCATCGATCAGATGCTGGTCACCATCACGCGCCCGATTGAAGAAGCCGTGAACGGTGTTCCTGGCCTGCGCAAAGTCTATTCCATCACCAGCCGCGGGTCGGCCGAAGTCGATCTGTTCTTCGACTGGAGTTCGGACATGATTCTCACGCTGCAGCGCGTGGACAGCGTTATGGCCCGCCTGCAGACCGAACTTCCCAATACAGTTAAAATAGAGACGCACCGCCTGACCTTCGCGTCGTTTCCCATCATTGGCTACAGTCTGACTTCCGATAGCATCCCGCAAAGCAAATTGTGGGAGATCGCTACCTACGATCTGAAGCCGCGCGTCAATCGGCTCGACGGTGTCGCTTCCGTCCTGGTGCAGGGCGGCCGCGTCTCCGAATTCCAGGTCACGCCTGATCCGGCGCGGCTGCAGGCTGCCGGCATTACCGTCACGGATATTCTCGATGCCATTCGCAGGACCAATCTCGTAGATTCTCCCGGCCTGCTGGAACACGAGCACCAATTGCTGCTTGGCCTTGTCAGTGGCCAGGTACATTCGCCGGAACAAATCGCGCAAATTGTCGTCAAGACTCCCGCCAGCGGAGTCCCCATCCGCCTTGGCGACATTGCCCAAGTCGGACCATCCGAAGCCCCCGTGTATACGATTGTGACTGCGAATGGAAAACCTGCGGTCCTTCTTAGCGTGAACCGCCAGCCGGAGAGCAATACCCTGCAGGTCGCCAACGAAGTCCATCAACAAATTGCGGAATTACGCTCGTCGCTTCCGCAAGGCGTACATCTCGAAGCGTTTTACGATCAATCCACGATTGTCAACGACTCCATCGCCAGCGTGCGAGACGCCGTCGTGATCGGCATCATTCTGTCTTCCGGAATTCTGGTGATCTTTTTGCGCGATTGGGGCTCTTCGTTTGTCGCTGCGTTGGTCATTCCGGTCACGCTGCTGATTACGTTCATTGTGCTCAAACTCACCGGGCAAAGTTTCAACCTGATGACCTTGGGCGGTCTCGCGGCGGCGGTCGGATTGGTGATTGACGATGCCATCGTGGTCCTCGAAAACATCGTGTTGCATCGCGACGCGGGCGAATCACGTTTTCAGGCCATTCAAAGCGCGCTGCGAGAGATCACCGCACCGTTGATTGGCTCCACGATCACACCTATCGTCGTTTTTCTGCCGTTGATCTCTACCACCGGCGTCACCGGAAGTTTTTTTCGCGCGCTCGCCATCACGATGACCGTTTCGCTGCTGAGTTCACTGGTGCTGGCCGTCACCTGGACGCCGACGTTGAGCCAATATTTCGTGCGCCGTCGCGACACCATTCCCGTCGGACAACAAAGCAACACGCCGGTGAGCGAGTCTCAATTGGCCGTGGAAGAAGAAGTTCACTCAGGGTTCTTTGGCCGCGTCGTTGCCTTTTATACCCGCATCATGCGCCAGCTCCTTCACCGCCCTTTGCTTTTGGCGCTCGGTTCGGTCGCCGTTCTTGTCCTCTCTTATTTCTGCTACCAATCCCTGGGTAGCGATCTTCTTCCCTCGATGGACGAAGGCGGCTTTATTCTCGATTACTACACGCCACCGGGAAGTTCACTCGCGGAGTCCGATCGCATTCTCCAGCACATCGAAGAAATTGTGCGTTCCCAGCCGGAAGTCGTAAATACATCCCGTCGCACCGGTCTGCAGTTGGGTCTTGCCGCGGTCACGGAAGCCAATCGTGGCGATTTCACGGTGAAGCTCAAACCCAGAAAGGATCGCAAGCGCGATATCGACGACATCATTTCGGACATTCGTGCCGAGATAAAAAAGACCGAGCCGGCCGCCGACGTCGAGTTTGTGCAGGTTCTTCAGGACATGATCGGCGACCTGACCAGCCAGCCGGAGCCGGTCGTCATCAAGCTGTTTTCGCCGGACGCCAAGTTATTGAACTTAACCGCTCCGCGCGTTGCCGATGCCATCCAGAAGATTCCGCATGTCGTCGACGTGCTGGATGGAATCGAAAACACCGTCAGCGGCCCGGCCGTTACCTACCAGGTCGATCCGGTCGTCGCCGCTCGCTCGGGTTTCACTCCGGAAGAAATTGCCACCGATGCCTCCGCGGTTCTCCAAGGTGAACCGGCGGCTACTCCGGTCGTCATCAATGACCGCGCCTACTCGATACGCGTGCGATTCCCGGAACAAAACCGCGCCTCGCTCGACCGCATGAGCAACACGCTGCTGACGAGCAGCACAGGTCACACCGCCTCTCTGGGTTCCCTCGCCGCGGTCACCAGCGAACCGGGTCAGACGGAGATTCGCCGTGAAAATCTTCAACGCCTGGTGGAAGTGACCGGGCGTTTTGAAGGCGTCGACCTTGGCACCGGGATGGAGTCGGTGCAAAAGACAATTGCCGGCCTGCACCTGCCTTCGTCGATTCGTGTCGAATACGGCGGGTTGTATGAGGAGCAGCAGAAATCCTTCCACGATTTGTCGATGGTGTTTCTGCTGGCCCTTGTCTTTCTCTTTATCGTGTTGCTGTTCGAATTTCGGACCTTCGCCGCGCCCATCGCCATCCTTGTGTCCGCATTGCTCTCCACTTTTGGCGGATTTCTCGCCTTACTTGTGAGCCAGACCACGTTCAACATCGCTTCTTTTATGGGCATGATCATGGTCATTGGTATCGTTGCCAAAAACGGCATCCTGCTTCTCGATGCCGACCAGCGTTTCCGCAAGCTGGGATTTATTCCAGAGGAATCGCTGATTCAGGCTGGGCGTCGCCGCCTGCGCCCTATCGCCATGACCGCCCTCGCCACCATCGCCGGAATGCTGCCGCTCGCCTTTGCCTTCGGCTCCGGCTCCGAAATGCTGAAGCCCCTCGCCATCGCCGTGATCGGCGGCCTGCTCGGCTCCGTCGTTCTTTCGCTCATCCTCACGCCCATCATCCATTTCTACATGGACCACGGCAAGCAGGTGGGTGCTAACTGACTCTTGGAGTTTGCCTCCGAGGAATCGAATACCCTGAACGTTTTTCCGAAAGTGAAAATACTTCAAGGATTTTTCAACACACTGTAATCGGCTAGTTTTTTGCGATTAACGTCATACCGCCAAGCTGAAGCAAAAGGATAAAGTGATTTCCGGACTTGGCAACGTCCGCCTTGGGCTGGGTGTACAGCCTCAGGCCGGTGCCAGGTTCTTTGCTGTTGGATTTTGCATGCATGCCATCAATGCAATTGTTTCTCCGCGTTTTTCGACAGTTCCGCGCTGCTTTTCCTGCGAACACGCGTTAGAAACTTGGACTTGGCCATGGAGGATCTCATGGTTTCGTGATATAGATTTCGCCAAATCTGGCAGTCGTTTGTCGAACGTCGGACTTCGCAAGTCACCCCGATGGTGTGCGTGTATTTAGTCGGTCCTAACAGGGACCGCTTAAGAATCAGGAGTGTGCCATGAAGCGTTTTTTCCGCCTGGCATTTGTTGCCGGTCTCTCTCTCTTTATTCTTGTTTCTAACTGCTCCGCGCAGCAAACACTTGGAGCCATTACCGGCACAGTCGTCGACCCTTCGGGCGCGGCGATTCCGGACGCCACCGTAAAAGCCGCCAACATTGCCACCAACCTGGAAGTAGACGCGCACACGAAATCGAACGGTTCCTACGTGATTCCGCAGCTTCCGGCCGGGACCTACAAGTTGACGATCACCAAAGATGGCTTCAAGACCGAAGACACACACGCAAGTTCTGGTAAACGCCGACCGCACGACCACAGTGGATGTGAGCCTGTCGGTGGCGGTCAGTGCCACTGTAGAAGTGACCGCAGTGCCGCTGATGAACCAGACGGACACCACGAATGGCTACGTGGTGGATCGCAAACGATCGAGGAGACGCCGCTCGGAACCGGCAGCTTCACGCAATTGGCGATTCTGAGCCCCGGCGTTCACGCGGATTTCCTGGGCGGCGCCGGCTCCAACTCCGGCCTGGGCAATCAGGCGATCTTCGCCAACGGCAACCGCGACACCAGCAACAGCTTCTCGCTGAACGGCATCAGCACGAACAACCTGTTTAACGGAAACTCCACCAGCCAGGTGGGGGAGAACCGCTTCGTGCTGAACACCGGCGAGAACTTCGGCGCGGGCGGCAGCATCCAGACCAGCACATCGGTGTATGGCGCGATCGGACAGGCGCTTCCCACGCCTCCGCCGGACGCCATCCAGGAAATCGCCGTCAATGCGTCCATGTACGACGCCTCTCAGGGCAACAACAGCGGCGCGCACATCAGCGTGCTCACCAAATCGGGCACCAACGCAATCCACGGCAGCGCGTGGGAACAATTCCAGAACAGCGTCATGAACGCCACCCCTTTCTTCTATAACGCAGGCAGGCATCCCGAGGCCCTTCCTGAATCGAAACCAATTTGGCGCCACGTTCGGCGGTCCGATCAAGAAGGACAAAGCTCTTCTACTTCCTCTCCTACCAGGGCGTTCGCATCGCCGACCAGGAAACTTCCACCAAAGATGTGACTGTGCCGCTCGGCCTGACCAATGATCGCAGCGCGCAAGGCATCATCAACGCGATCAACTCCAGCTTCTGCATCCCGACCAATTCGAATCTTCCTTCTACTGCCCGTTCCAGCAGAGCATGGTCAGCTCGCAAGCAATGAAGCTGTTAAGCGCCAAGCTTCCGAACGGCCATATCTGATTCCGAGTGCCCAAATCACCAATCCAACTACCGCCACCACCTTGGGCTACGACGCGGTGGTGCAAGGGCCGAACTCGCAATGCCAACGTCGACCAGGGAATCGCCAGCATCGATTATGTGATCAGCCCGAAGGATCGCTTGTCTGGCAAATATTACGTTCAGAACGATCCCACAACGAATCCGTTTGGAGCCGTCGGTTCGCTCCTCGGATTCCAGCAGCAGCTTTCGGCAGGCAGCCAGGTATTCTCTCTCACCAACACCGTTGTGCTCTCTCCCAATCTCACCTGGGATCAGCGTTTCGGGTTCACGCGGCTGAGGGCTTACGCGAATACGCAGCAGGGTTTTACTCCGAGCGAGATGGGCATCAGTCTGCTCGGTTCGGCTACATTCCCGGACATGCAGATCAACCTTGCCGATCCGACCATAGCGACCGGCCTGGAGTTCGGTCCCAGCACCAGCTTTGGTGACGCTGGCATGTTCCAGAACCAATGGGAATACGGAACCTCGCTGAACATGGTGAAAGGCAGACACACGGTCAGCTTCGGCGTGATGTGGGACCACACGCAGCTCAACGTCATCAACAACAACACCAACACGGACACCCTGAACTTCACCGACTTTCGGTACGTTTGTGGAAGGGGATGTGCGAAGTGGAACGGCATTCGCTGGTTCGGCAAATCGCTACTACCGATCCGATACCGTCGGCGTCTATGTCAACGACAATTTCAAGCTCGCAGCAACCTGACGTTGACGGTGGGCCTGCGCTGGGACTTCGACGGGCCGCTCTCGGAAAAATACGGCAGGCTGACGCGTTCGATCCTTCGAAGTACAGCTACGTGCAGTGCCAGGTGAAAGGAGTTCCGAGCGATCCCGCGCTCAACACGTGCGATCCCGGGACGGACGTGATCACCAATTCCGGCCTGCTGATTGCCGGCAACAACCCCAAAGGCGGCACGCCAGGCGCCAGCAATTCCCTGATGAATGAGCACCAGTGGGGGTTTGCGCCGCGCATCGGCATTGCCTGGACGCCACTTTCGAAACTCACGGTCCGCGACCGGCTACGGCATTTACTATGACCGCGGCGAACTTTTCAGCTATCTCTCGCCAAGCGCGGGCTCCGGCTTCAATGGACCGTTCGGTGTGACGCTGGCGCCGCCGTTTGTGCAACCGATTTCGGCGGCACAAGGAGCGACCTTCGCAGCCCGTTCGGCACCACGCCACCGCCGCCCCCGCCCGATAGCGCCGCCGGTTTCCTGGCGCTGCTGCCGAACCTCGAGCAAACCGCGTGCGGTTATCCCGGATGTTGGCCAACCGGCAATCTGTTTGGGCCTTTCCTGTTTGGCGGCTACGACATCAACAACAAACTGCCGTACACGCAGAACTGGACATTCGATCTTCAATATCAACCCTCCAACAGCTGGCTGTTCGATGCCGGGTATGTCGGCAACCATGGCAACCATCTGGTGCTGCCGATTCCGTTCAACCAGCCGCTCATCGCCACGCCTCGAATCCGGTGAACGGCCAGATGTATTCCTATGGCGGTGTGAGCCCACTGTACCTGCCCAACTGAACCGATTTCGACCAATCGAATACGCGGGCAACGCGCCGATCCGCGTGCCCTATCCCGGCTACGACATGAATTCGGTGCTGTACAAGGCCGAAGGCATCTCCAATTACAACGCCCTGCAGCTTCAGGCGCACAAGCGCCTCTCCTTCGGGCTGCAGTTCACCGCGTCCTACACGTGGTCGCACTCTCTGGACGAGCAGAGCGGCCTGGGCCTGTTCTTCACCGGGAACAATCCGCTGATCCCGAGTCCAACTATGCGTCGTCGGATTTCGATCAGACCCATGTCTTCCTGGTCAACTACAGCTACACGATTCCGAATGCGACCAAGAGCAAACTGCTCGGCGAGTCCGTCAATGGCTGGATCATCGGCGGCCAGACCGTTGCGGAGAGCGGCCAGCCGTACAGCGTCTATGACTACTCGGGCTCGGTGGGCAGCCTGTACTTCGGCACCAGCAACGATATTGGCAACCCGCTCGTGCCGCTCAAACCCGGCGTGACGCCCAAGCAGGCACAGCTGCAAGGCACGACGGGAGTGAACGCGGGCAAACCGGTGCTCAATGCTCTTGATTTCGAGCCGCAGTTTGTCGCGCCCGGCACCAACGGAGTTCCTCCCTGCGATCCCGCTCCGGCACGTGCGATTATTACGAGTCTCTCTACGGCAGCACGGGCCGCAATGTTTTCCGCGGTCCTTTCCAGGTGCGCTTCGATATGAGCCTGGCAAAGCAGTTCGCACTCACCGAGCGCTTCCAGCTGCGCTTTCAAGCTGACGCGTTCAATATTTTCAACCATCCCGATTTCGACGCGCCGAACAATGACGTGGACTTCTTCCCTAATTACGCCGGCCCGCCCGCGATCCCGCCTCAGGGCAGCCTGGGGATTATTCAGCACACAATTGGAAGCCCGCGCTTTTTGCAATTGGGCTTGCACCTGACGTTTTAAGTCCGACCGCATTTTCCTTCAAGGGCTGCTCCGGCGGCCCTTTTCTTATCTGCGGAATAGCTTCGACATCAGGAGTAGAATTTGTGGCCATGCGAACCGCGCGGCGCATGTCGATTCGGCTGCGAACGTGGGCTGTGTCCACCCTCCTGCTGCTCTCGTCTCTATCCGCTCCTACCTTCCTGCAGCCGTTAACTGGCGCCCCGCAAGACAGGGATGAGCCGCCCGCGGCGCCCGTACTGCGAACCACCACGCGGCTCGTTCAACTCAACGTCATCGTCACCGATAAAAAAGGTGAACCGGTCTCGGATCTTACGGCCGCAGACTTTGTTGTTCTGGATAACGGCCGTCCACAAACCATCAAATTCTTCCGGAAAGAGACCGATCAGCCTCCTGCCCATTCGCCACAGCTTTTGCCGCCGGACACCTACACGAACCAGATTCGTCAGACGGCCAGCGTGCCCGCGAGCGTCACCATCCTTCTGCTGGACGGCCTCAACACAAACATCAGCGATCAGGCCTATGCGCGGCAGCAGGCCATCAAATTCCTGCAGCAGATTCATTCCCAGGACCGCCTTGCTGTTTTTACCTTGGCGCGCGATTTGCGCGTGTTGCAGGACCTCACCGGGGAGTCCTCAAAGCTGGTGGCGGCAGTCGGAAAATATTCCGGACAAACCACGATGGACCTAGACGCATCCACTCCGACCGATGTGCAGACTGGAGACCAGACCATGGATGCGCTGCTGCAAGATGCCTTTCAGCGCGCGGCGAACATGTTCATCCAGGACCGCGTGCAGATTACCGTGGCGGCCTTGATCGATATCGCAAATTATGTCGCGGCTTTTCCCGGGCGCAAGAATTTGTTGTGGGTCAGCGGCAGCTTTCCGTTCAGCGTGGGGTATGACAATCTGCAAACCATTGCACAGATGGTCAACGATCCGAAGCGCGGAGGATTATCGAAGGACAGCACGCAATCCGTTTTCTCTGCGATTTCCTAGGCAAAACGGACGAAGATGCGCGGCGGGAAGCAGGACGGGCTCAAGTTTTTCGGGTAAATGGT
Source organism: Candidatus Acidiferrales bacterium (assembly GCA_963790355.1). Classification (GTDB taxonomy): domain Bacteria; phylum Acidobacteriota; class Terriglobia; order Acidiferrales; family UBA7541; genus Acidiferrum. The sequence continues at coordinate 290,399 of CAWBOF010000004.1, read as the reverse complement.
GCCGGCGGGGGAATCGAACCCACGGCCTGCGTTGACAGGCCGTAAAACGCCAGAAACGCCAAAACGCGCCAAAAAACAGCGCTGGGCTCCACTCCGTCCGAGGCCGTGGAGGCCCATTCATGAAGTTCAGGGGTGGGGAATTTTCAACCGGTACAAAGGCGAATTTTCAATCGGAATTGACAAACTGCCCCTTCGCACCAAAATTGTGCCAAAAAAGTCTGGTTTTGATCCCTCCTATCTCCCTATCCCGTCAGTTTAGCACTTGGCCGACGGGAGGCAGTGACGTTGCGCTTGACGAAACTGGCGCGGAGGGCTAGGCTCGCGCCAATTCGTCGAGAGTGGTTATGCGCGATTCCCAACGAAGGGTACGAGGCCCTGGTCAAACACGTGCGAAGAAGTGTCCCGATAGGTTCCATAGCCGGATCTTCCTCTGCATGTTGCTGTGTTTGGCGTTTGCCTGTTTTGCGTTCGGTCAGGACGTGGGGAGTCAAGAGAGGGAGTATCTAGGCAACGGGTCCGTGATCACTGTGGTCGTACACGATGCTACGGGAGGGCTCTTCTCCTCGTTGGCGGTCGTGAAACTATTCCGGGGAGTAACTCCAAGCGGCCAAAGAGATACGACGCGAGGGGTGGCCGAGTTTGTGGTGAACAAATTCGGCGACTTTACTGTAGCCGTATCGGCGCCAGGATGCGCGGAGGCGCGAAAGGACGTGACCGTCGACGTCACAGGAAGAACACAGGTGGATGTCGACCTTTGCCGATCTTCGACAGGGGAGAATCCCACCGAAGTGCCCGGCAGACCCGTGCTCGCGCCGAAGGCAAAAGAGGCACTGGAAAAGGGGCTGCGGGCTTTACGGGAAAACAAACTGGAAGAGGCGGAGAAGTACGTGGGCGAAGCGATCCGGCTGGCGCCCGGAAATCCGGATGTGCTGTACGTTCAAGGTGTGCTCAGCCTGAAGCAGCGTCACTGGGAGCAGGCACAGACAGTTCTCGAAAAAGCCACGCAGATCGATCCGAATTCCCCTCGTGCCTTTGCAGCGCTGGGGATGGCTCTGTGTGACCAAGGAAGTTATGGTGCAGCCGTCGTCCCACTCACGAAATCGCTGCAATTGGATCCGGCAGGTACGTGGGAAATACGCTGGGCACTCGCGAAATCGTATTACCAGCTTCAGCAATATGACGAGGCCTTGAAACAATCGCAGGAGTCACTGGAAAAATCGAATGGGAATGCTCCCGAGATTTCGCTGCTGGTGGCGCAAGCGCTGGCGGCGGTAGGGCGACGTGAGGATGCGGCGAAGGTACTCCGCGATTTCCTCAGGGATCACGCGAACCGGCCGGAAGCGGCCACGGCACGCCGGTGGCTGGAGCGGCTGACGGCAAGTGGAAACGTCCAATCAAACTAGCCCTGGAAATCGGCGCCTTGAACGGAAGAGCACGGACGGGCTAGGCTCAGCCGATAGGCTTACTGCCAGCACCTTATTACTGGTGTAAAAGGCACGGCCCACACGAAAAAGAAGGCATCAGCCAAAAAAACTTCGGATCCATTTCGATGTGATTCGTGTATTCAAGGATAAACGGAGTCAGAAGGAAGTGGCCGAGCGCATTAGGAATGCGATAGGAATGAAAAAGGGACTTCGCATAACTGAAGATTTCGCCAGATGGTTCTTCGAGGAGGAGTTACGAACCGCGGAGGAGACGAACAGAGATGCGAAGTCAAGTTCGCACTATCGATTCCAATCTAGGGCTGCATGAACTCGCGCATTTTTGGGAGCCCTCATTTCGGTAAGCGAAACAGTTGGCAAAGGTCCTTTCGGCGAAATGAGCTTGGACCCCATGACTGTCTGTAACTCAGTCAGTCGCGCTCCCACCTGGACTCGGAGGAGCTCTTGACGGGTGTGGAGCCGCCGGAGTTGGCGGCATCCCAATCCTTGCGTGTGAGGGGCTCGATAGTTTGAAGTTTCTTTTTTGTTAGGGCTTGGTTGACGCCGGGGAGTTCCTTGCCAAGGAGGGCGTTGAATTCTGTTTCGATGTCGCCAAGTTCCTTGCGCAGCGAATCGATTCGAGCGACCTGATAGTCGGCGGGGCGGCCGTCATAGGAAGTCAGGTCGCCATAGAGTTGTGTGGTTTTTTCGCGAATGCGCTCCTCGCCGGTGACGGCGCCGCCCTCCTTCGTGGCGACAATTTTTTTGCGAATGTCGTCGATTTTGGCGGAGAGGTCCTGAAATTGTTTGGCGAGCGCAGGATCTTTCGCAAGCTGGGCGGCACGATCCTGCAAGGCGAGACGCACGCCATTGATGCGGTCCACATCGTAGCTCATATCTCCGAGCAAATCGTAGACGCGCATAGAGGCGGCAAAGTTTGCCTTACGATCCTCGAGGGTGTACTTAGCACGCGCGTCGATGCTCACGTCGATTTTTTCGGTGTAGGTGTCGTTGCCGCGGGTGACCTTTATCGTGTATGTGCCGGGAACGACACGCGGGCCTTCGGACGCTTCGAAAGCGGCAGTTGCAGCGGGAGGAACGTGGGGCGCTTTGAGGGTCATGCGCCAAACGACGCGGCTGATGCCGCGGCGGTTGTTGGAGGGCAGGGTGTCGATGAGTTTGCCGTCCGCATCGAACACTTCCAGCTTCATGCGGCCGAAGATGTGGCGCTTGGCCTGATAGTAGGTGATCCAAACGCCAGAGGGCAGGTCCGGGCCGTTGAAGGCAGCGCTGCCTTCGCCCCATCCGCCGAAGGCGTCGATTCGCTGTTGGGCGGGGCGGCCGGGGAGGAATGCTGCGTCTTTGGCCATGACATCGGGAGTGAGATGGCGCAGCGGAGTAATGTCGTCGATGATCCAGATGCCGCGGCCGTGTGTGGCGAGGACGAGATCGGAATCGCGGGGCTGGACGACGAGATCGCGAACGGCGACGTCGGGGAAATTGTGTCCTTTATATTGGGCCCAGTGCTTGCCGCCATCGAGAGAAACCCACAAACCGAATTCGGTGCCGAGGAAGAGAAGATTGGGGGAGACGGTGTCTTGCTTGATGACGTGCGCGTAGCCGCGGACGCCACTATCGGCAGCGATGATGGGCGCCCAGGTCTTGCCATAATCGCTGGTTTTGAAGGCGTAAGGATTCATGTCACCGAAGGTGTGGCGATCGAAAACGGCGTAGGCAGTGGCGGGATCGTAGCGGCTGGCTTCGACTCAGGAAACCCAGGAAGCTTTGGGAAGATTGGGGACGTAGCCGGCGACATTGGTCCAGTTTTTGCCGCTGTCGCGAGTGAGCTGGACGTTACCGTCGTCGGTGCCGACCCAGATAGTATTGCCATCCCGCGGGATTCGCTGATGGAATAGATGGTGGTGTGCATTTCGGCGTAGGAATTGTCGACGGTGACGCCGCCAGATTCTTCCTGCTTCTGCTTTTCGGGATCATTCGTAGTAAGGTCCGGGGAGATACGATCCCAAGTCTGGCCGTGGTCGCGCGAGCGGAAGAGATACTGCGCGCCTATGTAGCACGTGTCCTTGTCGTTTGGGCTGATTTGAATAGGTGTGTTCCAGTTGAAGCGAAGTTTGTCTTCACCGTAATTCTGTTGCGGCTTGATGGGGCGCTTTTCGAGGGTGGTGCGATTGACGCGCGCGATGTAGCCGCCTTGGGCTTCGACGTAGGCGAAGTTGTGGTCCGAAGGATCGGAAAAGGCCCAGAAGCCGTCTCCACCGAAAAGATTTTCCGAGCGGCTGTTTGTGATGCCACCGGGATATTGCGAATCGCCAACCCAGGTGCTGTTGTCCTGCAAGCCCCCGTAGACTTGATAGGGATCTGCCATGTCTAGCTGACGTGATAGAACTGAGAAATCGGAAGATTGTCGGCTTTCCACCAGGTGTTCGCGCCGTCATACGAGTACCAGAGACCGCCATCATCGCCCTTAAATGAGGTGATCGGTGTTGTCCGGATCGACCCAAATATCGTGAGAATCAGCATGGGTGCCATTGGAGACCCCGCTGAAGCTTTTGCCTCGGTCGTCGCTCATGACGAGGCCGAGGTCAGGCTTAAAGATTCTGTTTTCGTTTTTGGGATCGACGATAAGATTGGCGAAGTAGAACGGACGCCAGACCATCATGTTGCTGCGGTCACGCTCCTGCCAGGTTTTGCCTCCATCGTCCGAGCGGAAGAGGGCACTGCGCGTCGATTCGATGAGGACATAAACGACGTTGGAGTTGGAGGGAGCAATAGCGACAGCAAGACGTCCCCAGGGTTCCGGTGGAAGGCCCTGTGTGGTCTTGTCGTCGAGCTCGCTCCAGTTGTCGCCGCCGTCCGTGGTGCGGAAGAAGGCACTGCTCCGGATCGGACTGCCACAGTAAGAAACCCTTCTCAGAGATCCGGACAACGGTAGAAGTCTGGGGTTCCGGTCCCCGCGACCTACCAACACTTAGACTCCGAATTCACCATCGAGTTAAATCTAGATAAGCAGGTCCCGGAATCGATTGGTACCGAGAAAATCGCTCGTGCATAGGGGCCGTCTAAGTTGCAAAGTGGGTTCCCCTATAGATCGAAGAGAAATGGCCGAAGGAGGCAAGCTATTTGACGGTAGTGTATCGGTAAGCAAATCAGTTCAACAGCGGAACTCTGTGTTACCGGAAAGGGCGCCCTTTTATAATGTGTCCGTATAGTACCCATGTTAAATTTAACTTTATTGTACATCATTCTGGGCCCTGAGCGGTACATCGGGATGACCCGGCGTCTCCTGCGGCTTGGTCAACGGGTCAGCTTTTTGTGCCTTAGAGTTTTGCGGTAATAGCGGTATCAGCCAAGCCGGCGCGGCGCAGCACGTCCTGAAAACGCGGGTCGCTGCGCAACGGGTCATACATGGGATCTACCTTGATAGAGGTGACGGCGTTGGAATGGTCGGCGACCGCCTGTTGCAGAACGGCGATAGTTTGGTCTCTTCGACCCAGCGCCGAATAAACCAGGAGCAACGCCGGGATCCTCTGTTGCGGTTTCCAGGCAAATTGCTCCACCTTGGTCGATGCTTCTTGCGCTTCTGCCGCGCGGCCCCAGTAGCCGTAGACAACAGCTTCGTTGACGGGAAGCCACTGGTCGTTGAGAGCGGCCTCATGCTCGATGAATTGTTGCGCTTCTGCGAACTTGTGTTGCTGGACATAAGAGAGGATCAGGATGGATGCAGCGCGCGGGGCGCTCGGGTCCATGTTGAGCACGGCCTGAGACTGCGCAAGCGCGCGATCGTACCGCCTGGCGTAGTAGAGGATCGTGGCGTGGTCTGCGGTGATAATCATCGATAACGAATCCAGTTGGCGAGCCTTCTCGCTTTCCGCCAAAGCTTCTTCAAAACGGCCCAGCCACGAGAGGTATTCGGCGTACCACTGATCCGCGGGGGTTCAGCAGATAAGTGGATTGCGGCCGCGACACTTGATCGCTATCTCCAGGCGGTGAATCGGCCGCAGGTCTTTGGAACACAGTACCCCGCGGACAAAGCTGCGGGAAACACGCCTAAGCCTCAGGTCGACCCGCGTGTGTTGAATGTCCAGCGCACACAGCAGCCGTACGATGCGACGCTGCTTCCGGACCCTGTGCGTCAAGACTTCTGCGTGCCGGACGTGAGTCAGCAGGAGAAGAATCTCGCGATCTTCAACACTGGTCATCGGCCTGAGGGCAGGCTGATGCGAGCGGCCACGTGCTCCAATTAGCTAGACCACATATGACCTGAAGCCGACTCGACTCAACTTGACTGCAAAGGCGAAGCGCGATGCCCCAACGGAGGCGGCGGGGTGTATGCTGTTTGTGGGACGAAAAGGCAAATCGTAGATCATGGGAGTGGATCATGCGTAGTTTTTACTCGGGCCGGAGATCCAGCTGCCTCGAGGGGCGCTGCTCGCACTCGTTCTGAGTGCTCCGATTTCCCTGAATGCGCAAAGTGGATCCTCGCCGCAGTCGCAGCCGGCACAATCGGCCTCCGCGCCGCCGCCCGCAACGCAATCGCAAGCACAGAGTACGCCTCCTTGCTCCGACGCTCCTCCCATTTTGAAACGAGGCAAACAGCCGGCTCTGCCTCCCTGTCCTGACCCGCCGCCGGCCGCGTCGCCTCCTGCGGACTCCGTACCCACGCGTTCGCTGAGTCCCTCCGAAGCCTTGATCGAAAGGGCCAGAGAGGCGGCGTTCGAGTTTTCAGAGAAGCTTCCCAACTTTATTTGCCAGGAGTTCATGTCGCGGTTTACCCAGCGAGGCCGCGAGCAGGAAATGTCCCTGGACGTGGTTTCGGCTGAAATCATTTACGATGACGCGCAGGAAAGTTATCGCAACGTGAAGATCAATGACCGCCCCACGGACACGGAGCCTGCAGGAAATCGGTGGGTCCTGGTCCACCGGAGAATTTGCGTCCACACTGCTGGACCTTTTTCGACCCCGATACGGACGCGCAGTTCCGGTCCGGCGGCGCGTCTTCCATTTCGGGTTTCAGCGCCCAGGTTTACGACTTTGAAGTGCGCGAGTGAAAATTCACATTGGACGCTGCAGTCCGGCTCTCAGACTCTGGCTCCGGCTTACGGAGGCTCCGTATGGGTGGATCCGAAAACCGCGCGCGTCCTGCGAATCGAGATGCAGGCCCGCAACATACCGTCAGATTTCCCGATGGATACGGTCGAATCCGCGGTTGATTATTCGTACGTGACGATTGGCGGGACATCGTTTCTGCTTCCGGTCCATGCCGAGAGCTTGGGTTGTCAACGGGGCACCAGCGACTGCAGCCACAACATCATTGACTTCCGCAACTATCACGAATTCAGAGTCAACGTGAAGATTGGTGATGTGCAACGTCCCTAGCGCTGAAAAGCGAATACAGTATCCAGCCATAGCCGTAGTCTTTTTCAACTTCTGGGGGATTAAGCCCAAAATCGCGAGCTTTTTGTTCTATTTCTGTGCGGTGTATCACTGTTTAGATTTAATTCCAACGCGAGAGTGTTAACTCTATCTACTATTGCGGCCTGCAATATTCCGTACCATCACCTAATTTTCGATTCCGCTTTGATTTCGTTTACTGCGTTCCGGGACAGCGATCGTCACGAATTGCTGCATCTTTCGTCGCGCTCAAAAGCTTGGCGAGGTTAGATAGGTCAAAAACAGCCTGCAAAAGTAAGAGTCATCTACTCACCACTTTTGCCGAGATACTCACCGGGAACATCGTCCTGCGGTATCTCGTGTGTACGAACTTCTGCCTCGTCAGCATCCCCGGCTTCTTCCACACCCTTCACGACCTCGGCCTCGAATGCGTTTCCTTGCTCGAGCAACTCGTCCACGCTCTCTGAATCCGCACCTTGGACGTTGGATAATCCCTGCAGATCTCCCGATTGCTGACCTGGCCGTGCTGCTAGTCCCTCCGGCGCGAATGCCACCGTATCTACGCTTTGGCTTTTTCTCCGAACCTGCTTCCTGAGCGCGCTCGCCGTTTTCACGCCGGCTTTTGTTTTCACCTTTGCCTTTTTCGGAGTTGGTCTCTTCTTCGCTAACTTCTTCTTAGGATTTACCCGCGTCTTTGCTAGCTTTTTCTTAGTCGTCCTCTTCATCGGTTTCATCGGTGCCACCTTCTTACTCGCAGTTCTCTTCGACTTCGATTGCTTCCTCTTGGCAGCCATACGCGCAGTCTACACCTGTGCGTGATTTCTGGTGTTTAGGAATGACTCCTCGGAGCGCTCTCGCAATCAGTTGGACGCGCCTCCAGTCCGTCCCAGTACACAGAGTGTTCGCCACCGATGACTTGCTTGGTATGCCAAGCAGTTTTTCTAAAACTCACGAGCTTCGATGTTTGCTCCCTTATACCGGAGCCTGATGAGGTGGACATGCACATAGGCGAAAAATGGCTTTGTTCGAACCCGAATTGCGGAACCGAAATCGTGGTTATCAAGTCTTCCCGACTTGGAGAGACAGAAAAGCCAGTATGTGGATGCGGCAATGTCCTGCAAAGGCCGTTCGGGAAGCCCACCTTTGGAACCTTGCCCGTAGGCATAAATCAGTCAAGCAGCGAAATTACGCTCGGGAAGCAGTCTTCTCGGAGCTAGCTACAGGCTTACATTTTTGTGGGCTGGACCGACTCATACCTCGGAAGTGGTAGTCGATCCACGCGGCTGAACAATAACGGAAGACACCAAAGCCACAATCAAAGAACTGGAGAAGTGGTTCTCAACGGAGGCTGGCAAGAAGGCGCTTACAGGCGTCGATTTCTCTTAAGGACGCCTTGATATATTGAGAAGCAACCTGTGGCGTACTCCGACCCGCCTCTACGAGATGCTCCCACGAACGAATATAGGCTCCATGAGCGAGCAATAGTTGGGAATTCTCTTCTTTGCGTTGGGAATGAGTCTTTGCGTACATCGTTCCTCTCTTCCAGTTAGCAGTTAAAAGTCATCTTCCACCTTCAAAAAGCTAGACGCAAGCTTGAAATGCTTCGTTGCCAATTCCAGAATGGTTTGGCAAGCGCCTGATCGATATGCGCCAGCCCACAGGTTTGTAAAATCTACCGGGTGGGACGAATTGGTGCGACGAAGTTTCGTACTGGTCCCCCATCTTAAAAAGTAGCCATTCCGACAGCAAGTTCCCATCTACGTTCAACTTAATTGAATTGGTGCACGGTGTGCTTTTGAAATGCGAGGGAGGAGCGCATGAGCACAGATTTGTCCTTCCAGACTGCAGTTTGCACCAATTAAGAAAATCTTCTCCTTACGTGGCAAATGGCGTTGGAGACGTGGAGAAGGCGGCGCGAGGAAGTGGTCACACGCGAATCGATCGGTAAGGATGAAGCCAATGAACTCCGGGACCACTTTACGGACCGTTCGCAAACAGGCTCGTCCTGGCTATCCTCCGCCACGAGAATTTATTTGACTCATGCGTATACGGGTGTTAACGCTCAGGTGCCTGTTCTCGCGTCGGTCACGACAAACCGTCCCAGTCAGGAGATGAGTCTTGAAATTCTTCGTCCCAGACCAATCGCCAGAATATGCCGAGGATATCTATAACGATTTTCGCGCACTCCACAATGCAGCCGACAAACGAATCCGAAGCATCACGTTCTCGGACCGGGAACGGCGAGCGGAAGTGCAACTCTGCGTCGGCGAGAACGATCCGTGGTATGGCGGTAAAATCTTGCTGATTCTATTGTGCTATCCGCGAGGCTACCTAGTCTTTACCCAGGACCGGGGCATTGATAGTGGATCGCCGATTATGGTTCAAACAACGGATGCGCGGGTGGAGGAATTCGATCCCTTCGACAAGCCAGGCAAACTGAGTCGCGGGGCTTGAATCTGAACGGCGGGACGTTCGAGAGAATTTTCCAACTGAAAAACAGATTTGGGGCTAACTCCGAAACGGAAAGCTTCACCACGGTACACAATTATATGTTCCTAGTTACCGGTGTTGGACAAACAAACTAAAGTAATCTTGACGGCGGCAAAACGACTAGTTAGTTTCTGTCGCGAAACCGCTATTTTGGCAAAAAATTTAACTGGGCAATAGAGATTTCAGGGATTTAGCGCGCCCGGGCAGACGTGCGCAGACCATTTGCGGTCATGGATTTCGGGATCGAATGGAAGAGTGCGCGTAAGAAAGATGCGTCGGCCTCGCGAAGAGAAAGCGGAAAGATCGTGTTACGCGGCTCTTCGTCTGCGAGACGATCGTTTCGATAGCATTGCCGCAATTCTCATCAGGTTATTGGCAAGCACGGCGGCACCTACCAATAGCTCAAAGCGCTGGCGCCCTTCCGCAAGACAACGCTTCATGCCACGACCGCGGAACAGCACGGAGATGCGCCCTTCGATGCCGGCGCGAAAGCGCTGGCCTTCTTTGAAAGCAGGACTCTTCTCATACGTTTTGCGCTTCGCAGTTTTCTTCCCGCCACGCTGCGGGATGCACACCACCTTGACGCCCTTTTTCTTGCAGGATTTCACATTCGTCTCACTAAAGAAGCCTCGATCCGAACTATACAACTCGGGAGCGCGTCCGAAGTTTTCCTTGTGACGTTCCAGGGAAGGTTCCACCTGCTGATCGTCGCCAGGATTTCCCTGCAGCACTGCATACTGCGTAATCAATCCTTGGGCACTTTCCGCGAGAAAGACTTTGTGGCCGAACTCCACCGGTGTTAGCACTTTGCCGCGCTTGATCAGATCGGTATGAGTTTCAAAGATGGAATAGATCTTTTCGGCAGGGGGAAGTTGCTCCCCCTGGAGCACACGCCGGCAGGCTTGCTCAATCACATGGTTTCCCAGCCCACCATAGTGGTCGATCTCCTTCCGGAGTTCACCGATGGCCAGGTCGGAGATCACATCCTTGCCGCGCGCTCTCCGAGTCTGCTGCAACACCTTTCGTGCGCTGTTGACTACCTCTTCGGTTATTCCGATCAGTTGGCGATATTTCTCCACTTGCCTCTGGGACCGTTCCTTTGCTGTCATTCGCTGGATTTCTTGCATCCGACGGCGTGCCGCGCGAGTGCGATTGCGGAACCCCTGAATACGCTGTTGCACCGCTGCGTTCAAGCGCAGGACCAAGCGTGTGACCACGCGTACGACATCCCATAACAACGTGCTGTCGGTCGGGTGATGAATGTCGGTTTGTACAACCGATCCAACTACATAATGCGTATGATGTCGAGACCGTAGCGATCTATTACCGGTGGCATCCCCTCTTCGGATTGACTCTACCTGTTCGTATGCGGCGAAAGGACCGCGCCAGCCAACTTATCTATTGCGAGTCAGGCGGCAAAATATATCCCATTCCGAGTTGGATGTTGCGTCCTGAGTGTTCGCAACTCTTGCTCGGCCCTCCGCTGATTTCTGCTGAAGCACTCGGTGAACTTCACGATCTGCTCAGGAGTTTGCCCACTCGTGGCGATTGCGATAAAGCTTCCGTGAATTCATCTCCCAAGGAGGGCGTAGATGAAACGATCGGCAAAATCACTCTACCCGCAAATGAACCTCCCACTCCTCAGCGTACCTGCGACGGCAGCTGCCGACGAGCAGCAAAGCGAATTGACCATCGCTCTGATGGAACTACTCATCAGCGCAGCGAAAGAAGAAAACGAGCGAGCAGGAAACGGAGGAGAGGATGAATCCAAAACTCACGCCTGAACGACTTCATCGAAAAGCCACCGTTTACATTCGCCAGTCCAGACCCAGTCAAGTAATTCACAACCAGGAAAGCACACGCCTGCAACGTAGCCTCGCCGATCGGGCACGCACGTTGGGTTTCCAGCAAATCATGGTCGTCGACGACGATCTGGGGCGCACGGGTTCGGGTTTGGTCGATCGTCCTGGATTCCAACGCTTGGTTGCGGAAGTATGTAGCGGCGAAGTAGGTGCCGTATTCTGTGTTGAGGCGTCGCGTTTAGCGCGCAATGGTCGCGACTGGCATCACCTGATTGAGTTGTGTGGAATGGTTGGTGCTGTGGTGGTAGACCTTGATGGTATTTACGATCCTACTCTAACCAATGATCGGTTGCTCCTGGGCATGAAAGGCACAATCAGCGAATTCGAGTTAAATCTCTTTCGCCAACGGTCGATGGAAGCCATTCGTCAGAAAGCCGCGCGTGGCGAACTGCAGATTCAGATCCCCGTTGGTTTCTGTTGGGCACCGAGTGGAAAACTGGAAAAGGATCCTGACCAGCGCGTGCAGCAGGCTATTGAACTGGTTTTTCGTAAATTCGTCGAGTTGGGCAGCATGCGCCAAGTTCTACTATGGTTTCGACAAGAAAACATTTGCCTGCCAGCATTTCCGCATGAGACTGGCGGGCGCAAGATGGTTTGGAAATTGCCCTCCTACGCCACACTGCACTCGATCCTCTCCAAGCCAGTCTACGCAGGCGCCTACGCCTACGGCAAAACCGAGACACGCACCAAGATTGTAGAGGGCCGTGCACGTAAATCTGCAGGCCACCGCAAGCCACAAAGCGAATGGAGAGTCTTGATCAAGGAGCATCATCCCGGGTACCTTTCCTGGGACGAGTATGAGAGAAATCAGTCGATGATTGCTGCCAATGCCCATATGCACTCTGGTGGAGAGCCGAAGGCTGGCCGTGGCGGTGGAGCTTTGGTTTCCGGTCTTCTGCGTTGCCGACGTTGCGGAAGAATGATGCAGGTTTTTTATCCGGGCACACTCGTTCGTTACGTGTGCAATGCGGGCCGCAGCCGGTATGGTGAGGGGACGTGCATTTCCTTTGGCGGCTTGCGAGTGGATGCGGCCGTGTCGAAACAGGTGCTAGAGGCAGTCAGCGGAAATGCGATTCAGGCCGCCTTAGACGCCGCGGACCAAATGCAGCAGAAGCAACACGACCTGCGCACAGCTATTGGGTTGGAGCTCGAGCAAGCTCGCTACGAAGCACGCTTGGCAGCTCGGCGATACGAATCCGTTGATCCCGATCAGCGGTTGGTTGCCGCAGAACTGGAAGCTCGCTGGAATACCGCTCTGCAGAAAGTGAAGGAGCTTGAAAGTAAATTGCATGCGTTCGACCGGGAAAGTCAATCTGTACCGGTGCCGAATAAACAGACACTTCTGAGTTTGGCGCAAGATCTGCCGGCCATTTGGAACTCGCCTTCGACCGACATGCGACTGAAGCAACGGATCGTGCGGATCCTGATCCGCGAGATCATCGCCGATGTGGACGAGAAAAGCAGAGAGGTTGTTTTGCTGATTCATTGGGCGGGCGGTCGCCATTCAGAACTCCGCGCGAAAAAGTTTGAGACAGGTAGGAGCCGACGGTGCACGGACCCGGAAGCGATCGAGGTCCTTCGGCAGATGGCTGGGAAATTTAGTGATCAGCAGATCGCCGCGACGATGAATCGGCTCAGGCTGCGAACGGGAGTGGGCAACTCCTGGAACATGATGCGCGTGCGCTCAGCACGCAGTTATTACCAACTGCCGGCTTTCCGTGAGGATGATGATCACGCCAACGAAGCCAAGGAAGTGACCGTTAAGGTAGCAGCGCAGCGACTTAACGTAAGCCAATGGATGGTACGGCGCATGATCGAAGAAAAGATATTGCCTGCGCGTCAAGTTGTTGTTTGTGCACCGTGGCAGATTCCAGTCGAAGCATTAGATTCAGAAGAGATCCATAAAGAGGCCATGAATATCAGGAATCGAGTGCGAGTTCCGCGAAGCCAGAGCAGCGAAGGGCAGCAATCAATGTTTTCAGGGAGATAGCGAGGTATAGCACAATGTCGCAACATCGACCGTAGTGTCCACGCGAAGTTTCTGGCCATCTTCCAGGCCCACATCCACGGCCGCTTGTACCACCAGTTCATTGACGGCCTGCAGCGTCTCGGGAGTCAGTCGGTTAAAGGCGCGGTTGAAGGCATCGTGCTTGGGCACCGGTTGGCAGTAAAAATCCGTGAACTGCCGCAGGGTGTAGCCGTCGGTGATCCGCTCGCGCAGTTCGCGATAATTCCAGTTCTTGACACGCATGAGGATCAGGGAACGCAGAACCTGTGGAGGTGTTAATCCACCACGACCAGTACCGGGATTTTTCAGGCCTCGTTCCAGATCGCGTCGTACGGTCTCGATCATCTCTTCATGATCGTCCAGAAAATCGGAGATGCTCTGTAGCAGTGGTTCCAGCAAGATGCCCTGTTGTAGCAACTCCCAATCGGCGAAACTGATCTGCGGCTTCGCAGCTCTGGGCACCTTTCAGTCCTCCTTTTTTCCCGAAGCCTGGTCCCTCTCTCCCTTCAAAGCTTGGAGGTTTCGCGACGCGGCCTGGTACAGCAGTTCCTGCAGAGCACGCCCGTTGTCTAACCAGCGCTGAACTTGGGGAACTAACTCCTCGGGCACGTATAGGGAAAAGCGCTGTCCTTGGTGGCGGCCATAGAGGACATGTTTGTTGCCGTCAGCGGAATCGCGCCAACGATCTCCGCGCAGCCCGTCGATGAACTGCAAAATCGTGCTCGCCTTCGTTTCGATGACGCTTTCCATCACTACCTTGCCGACAGAGTTCCTCACACAAATCGAAATGCTTTCCTTGTGCACATCTAGCCCGATATATTTAACGCTGGTCATAAAAGGGTGCTCCTTTCTGGAGAAGTTTGAGCAACGCACTCACAACGTACTCCAATGGGGCGCCCTTTTATAATGTGTTCTAACGTTAATCGGGACCTTGCACAACTGAGTATCTGAGAACGGGCGACATCATTGACTTGCCTACAAGTCGCAACCTAAGATGGCCCAATTATGGCGGGGGTGGATCCACTCATCGGACAGACCGTCTCCCACTACCGCATTTTGGAGAAACTCGGTGGGGGAGGCATGGGCGTCGTCTATAAAGCGCAGGACACGCGCCTCGACCGCTATGTGGCCCTCAAATTCCTACCGCAAGACATGGCGGAAGATCGCCACGCGCTAGAGCGATTTCGGCGTGAGGCCAAGGCAGCGTCGGCGCTGAACCACCCGAACATATGCACACTCTATGATATCGGCGAAGATAGTGGGAAAGCTTTCATCGCCATGGAATATCTCGAAGGCAAGACCCTAAAACGCACCATCATGGGCCGGCCGATGCAACTGGATACGCTACTGGCGTTAGGAATTGAAATCGCCGACGCACTCGACGCCGCTCACGCAAAGGGAATCGTACACCGCGATGTTAAGCCAGCGAACATCCTTGTAACAGGGCGAGGTCACGTCAAAATTCTGGATTTTGGATTGGCAAAAGTCACGAGTTTGAGTGGGCCAGGAGCGGAGACAGTGTCTTTGGAAGCCACGCTCGAGGATTCGGAGGAACAACTGACGAGCCCGGGAACAGCGCTGGGGACAGTGGCGTACATGTCCCCGGAGCAGGCGCTTGGGAAAGAGCTGGACGCACGGACGGATCTTTTCTCGTTCGGAGCGGTACTGTATGAAATGGCGACAGGAAAGCTGCCGTTCCGGGGAGCAACGTCAGCAGCGACCTTTAATGAGATTCTTCACCGAGAGCCGGTAGCACCAGTGCGACTGAATCCGGAATTGCCGAACAGATTGGGAGAGTTAATCAACAAAGCACTGGAAAAAGAACGAGACCTGCGCTATCAGCACGCATCAGAAATCCGAGCGGACCTTCAGCGGTTGAAGCGCGACACTGCTTCGGGCCGAATTCCTGCCGCCAGTCCGTCCGATGCAGTTCAGGCGCTGCCCGTAGCCGACCCCACGGCTGCCTTCGCCTTATCCGCTCCGTCGGCTGCATCCATTCCGTTGCCTTCGAGCAGTTCGGTCGTGACCGCGGTTGCAAAACAGTACAAGTTCCAGGTGGCGACGACCGTTTTGATTGGGCTCGTGGTTCTCGCTGCCGCCGCTTACGGCGTTTACACTCTGATTCACCGCGGGCCTCCCCCACCGTTCTCTGACTTCACGATGACCCAGGTCACGAACAACGGAAAATCGATCGCAGCGGCCATCTCTCCCGACGGGAAATATCTTCTCAGCGTTCTCCAAGACAAAGGCAAGCAAAGCCTCTGGCTTCGTAATGTACCCACCAACAGCGACACACAAGTGCTTCCGCCGGCAGACATTTCTTATGGCAGTCTGATTTTTTCACCCGACGGAGACTACATTTATTTCTGCGAAGCCGCAAACAGACTCGGTGGCAGCTTCAACGACGCCGCTGGGCGAAAATTCGATCTCTTTCGCTCGCCCGTGCTGGGGGGCAGCCCGCAAATAGTCGTTCGCAATGTCGGCGGCGGCATCAGTTTTTCTCCCGACGGCAAGCGTATTGTTTTTATGCGTGCCAACGACCCCGAGGTCGGAAAATTCCAGGTGTTCACTGCCAATGCGGATGGAAGCGAGATAAAGCTGCTCTACGGTGGGCTCACCTCAGTTTTCCAGGGCGTCATGGCATGGTCGCCGGATGGCCGTCAGATTGCTTCCCTTCTTTCTCACGCACATAACGCGCTAAGCGTCATTGATCTGGCGGACATCACCTCCATGAAAGTGCGCCCATTCCTAAGCACCAATGATCGCGAACTCGATGAATTGTTGTGGGCTTCAAATGGTAGCGGATTTTTCACGACCTTCCAATCCGCCGACTCCCCGCCTCCCTCCCATACTCAGATTGGATTCATTGCCTATCCTGGCGGAGAATTTCGTCCAATCACCAAAGATACCAACGCTTATCAGACCCTGACACTCTCGGCCGATGGAAGGACATTGGCAACGGTACAAAGCAAAGCCGCGCAAACCATGTACCTTTTCGGGGCAGAAGGTTTTACCGGTACTCTTCCCGCTCCCGCGGCGGCCCAAAGCAAAGACTCGCATTTTTTCAGCTGGGCCAATGACCACGAGCTTTATTTCGACGGTGCGCTGGTGCGCGTTTCTATCGACGGAACGAATCGAACCACCCTCTTCAGCGATCGAGACAGTCCCATGTTTAGGCCGACACCGTGCGGGCTGGGACGGTATATCGTCTTCGTATGGCGGGGACGCTCGGAAAACAAGAAGACCAACCTTTGGCGCATCGACGCTGACGGTGCGAACC
Organism: Candidatus Acidiferrales bacterium; assembly: GCA_963790355.1. GTDB lineage: Bacteria > Acidobacteriota > Terriglobia > Acidiferrales > UBA7541 > Acidiferrum. The sequence goes on along the minus strand of CAWBOF010000004.1, from coordinate 273,926 downwards.
CAAAGCAACTGACCCAAGGTGGTGCGGATGTCGGCCCCTATTGCTCTCCGGACGGCAGCTGGGTGTACTACAGTGACGTGCTCGCCGCTCGACCGATGCGCGTGTCCGTTGATGGGGGAGATCCAGAGGCTGTTCCCGGCGCGGCGAAGGCGAACATTCTTCTCGCAGATCCGGGCGTGGCGCTTTCTCGCGATGGCAACTTCGTCATCTTCATGGCTCTCAAGAGGGGCGCCGCCGGTGGGTCGCAGGTCGCCATTGTGAACTTGGCTGCAACAGCCGGGCCGCAGGTCCGCTTGCTAGATGCGGATCCCCGGATCGTCGCCGAGCCTCGTTTCACTCCCGACGGCAAAGCTGTGACCTATGACATTCACGAAAACGGTACGGACAATTTGTGGCTTCAGCCTCTCGATGGCTCCGCAGGACGCCAAATTACGAATTTCACTTCTGACGAGATCCAGTTTTACGAATACTCGCCCGATGGCAAGACCCTCGGCGTGATGCGCACGCACGTGGAATCGGACGTAGCTCTCCTTCGCGACACTGGGGCACCGTCGAATTGAGGCGCAAACTGGACACCGCACGCACAGGCCCGTTTGTCCACGCGCTCACGCCTTCAAGTGTCAACTCCTGGTTTGTTCTATAAAAGCAGCGGCCACCCCTTCGGGGTGGTTGTATGATCCAGAAACTCTGTCAGAGATTTCGGTGGCAACTGAATGGCTCTGGTGCGGTTAGAATCTGGAGCACAACGTGGCTCGACAGCTAAGGCCGCACTTCCCCTGGAGCGTTCCTGCCCGAATAAAAGCATGGCTCCGGTATTGGCGATTGTGTACATGGTGGCGGCGTTGCCCTGAAAAGGAGAACGGCCCGACCCCGATGGAGAGATTGTTAAGTTTCGCCGACCGGGCCGAGCCATGTTGAATTCAATACGGAGCAGTGAGCATGAAATCCAAGCAAAAAGACAAAGGCAAAGGAGCAAACTGTGGTCTAACGCGGCCCAGTTGGCAAGAGATGAACCGCAAGCAACGGCGAGAGATGATGCGGAAGATCCAGAGCGAAGAGCTCAGGTTGGAGGTGGTGCATCCCGATGCCGCGGGCATTGTGGTTGGTTGAAGCAATGCGAGATTCGGACCATCGCGATGCAATCCACGGGCGTCTACTGGATTGCGGTATACGACATTCTCGAAGCAGCAGGTTTCGAAGTGTACTTGGTAAATGTGCGGGAGACGAAGAACCTGCCGGGACGCAAAAGCGACGTGCAGGAGAGTCAATGGCTGATGAAGCTGCACACCTACGGGTTGTTGCGAAATTCATTCCGGCCCTCCCAGGAAATTTCGCACCATGCGGACGTACTGGCGGCAGCGGAATGATTTGGTGCGGGCGGGAGCACGGCACATTCAGCGGATCCAGAAGGCGCTGACGCAGATGAATATCCAGTTGGCCAATGTGCTGAGCGATGTGAGCGGAATGACTGGACAGGCCATCATCAAGGCCATTCTGGCAGACGAACACGATCCGCATAAACTGGCTGAGTTTCGGGATCCCCGGGTGAAAGCGAGTGAGGAGCAGATTGCGCAGAGTCTGGAAGGCAACTGGCAAGAGGATTTGCTGTTCGTGTTGAAGCAAGAGCATGAGGGTTACGAGTTCTGCCAGAAGCAGATGGCGGAGTGCGACCGCCAGCTCCAGCAGTATCTCCAGCAGCGAGAGGATCGGAGCCACGGTGCCCCACTGCCCGAAGAGAACCGCAAGGGACGGCGCAAGAAGAAGAGGGCAAACAAGCCGCAGTTCGATTTGCGCGAAGGGTTGTTTCGCATGACCGGTACGGACCTAACCCGCATCGACGGCATCGATGTCATCACCGCGACGACGGTCATCAGCGAAGCTGGATACGACATGGGCAAATGGAAGACCGAGAACCATTTTGTTTCCTGGTTGCGGCTCTGTCCCGATAATCGCATCAGCGGGAATAAGGTTATTGGGAAAGGCCGGCTGCCGACCAACAATCCGATCAGTATCGCCTTGAAGATGGCCGCCAGCACGTTGCGGGAAAGCAAAACCTATCTCGGAGCGCAATTCCGTCGACTGCGAACCAGGCTAGGCGCTCCCATCGCCATCAAAGCCATGGCGGCCAAGCTGGCCCGCTTGGTCTACCGGATGCTGCGCTACGGGATGAAATACGTGGACCAAGGAGCAGCCTTCTACGACCTTCGACACCGAGAGTTACAGATCAAGCGCCTCAAGTCCAAAGCCGAAAAGCTCGGATACCGAGTCACCCCAATACCGGCGGCGGCCTAACAAGCAGCAGTTTCTGGCGAGGGAAAGTCAAGAAAAAAAACTTCTCCCGCGGCTGGAATTTTTCTACTTCCGCAGCCCACTTAATTGAGCAGGATCTGTTCTGACGTTCCGCGCCATATGCTCGGTTGCTGGATATGGCGACGCAGCGGTTTGGGTTTTCTCTACCAGCGGTTTTCATCGCTCGTTTGCGACGAAGCCTGTCAGTTCCGAAACCAGCAAGCAGAACGTTGGTCAGGTGGCGACCATGGTTCTATCTGGGACTCGTGGCCCATAGCTTTTTCTGGTTATCCGAGAGGGCCTAAGGTCGCGTGTGAGACTGCGTGCCGAAGCACACAGCGCCTAACAAACCAGCTGAGACTCGCTCTCGAACCAAGGTGTCACGAGAACCCACAGGCCACCGCTAGAGAAGATCCCCAGCATGGAGCGGATTCGATCAGAGACACTCAAGCTGTTTGTGGTTTCAGATGATTGGCGTCGAAGCACACCCCTTTCTTCCACACAATTAAAACAATGGTGGTAATCTTCCTGGCTAAGGTCAGTCGCGCCATTTCTGGCCGCATACCCTTGGCCACTAAAGCCGTGTAGAACTCCTGAAAGGGGCCCGACTTGCTGGAAGCTACGGCGGCCGCACCCTTAAACAGGTTCTTCAGATCGTGATTGCAGTTGCGGTTGAGGCCCCGCACCAAGACATTCTTCCTGGATCGTTGCAGTTGTCCGTCGACACTTCGGTGATCGGCGCTACTGTGCATCTCAATCGCTAAACCTCCGTAATTCCACAGCGGCCGCTTGCTGCGAAAACGATGCGGCGTCTGTAGGATGCCCAGCAAAACCGCTGCTCGGATCGGGCCAATCGAGGGAATCTCACAGAGCCGTTTCCAGGCCTTGTGTTTCTTGCTCTCCGCGAGTAGATCCCGCCGCACTTCCTGGCGCACCGCGCGCAGCGCATCGAGTTGTTGGTAATAAAATTCTGCCCGCCGGCGCACTCCTATCGCGCTGGGAAAAGCGTGGAGGTGGAGGAACCAGAAGTGAAGGAGGGGGAAACCACTTGAAGAAATCCAACGGGTGAAAGTCCCGTGCGGCCAAAGCTAGCGAGCAGGCCGGTAGCGAGTGTTGCCATTCGCCGGGCAACTGGTGGGTGCGAAGCGTACACAGCGAGGAAGCAGGCCGTGAAGATTCAGCTCCGAAATCTGTCGATGATTGCGTATGCCGACGCCGTTAGGAGTGCGGAAGGCAGCATCCGGGTACGACCGAAATTGCGAAGGGCGGCCCGGGATCGCCGGAGTCCCTAGCTCAGGGCATGTTTCCAAGGATTTCCCACGAACCCAGGAGAGCTCACCATCTCCGCTCGCAAGAGTGGTAAGACGGCCGCCAAGGGAAACCGGAGGCGACCGAGGATGGATGGACGAGCAGTCTTACGACCCCGTAGTACCAGCGAAGGTGGGGAACCGCAGGGCTTCCGAAAGGAGCGGCCACGGAACCCACTGGAGGGAAGGGGGAAAACAAGGTGACGCATCTGTTGACGGAAACATAAGCGAGACGCAGAACTCGAGGACCTATGTCCACACAAATCGACAGACTAACTGAACTAGCCAAGGAGGATCCAAAGCGACAATTCTACTCGATCGCTCACATGATCACGCCCGAAGCGTTGTATGCAGCATTTCGAGGATCACGCAAGAAGGCCAGCGCGGGAGTGGACGGCGTCACGTATGACATGTACGAACGGAACGCTGTGGGAAACATCCAAGCTCTCCATGAGCGGCTCAAGAATGGCAAGTATCAGGCCCAACCTTTACGCAGGGTCTATATCCGGAAGGAAGACGGGAAACAGAGACCACTCTCGATTCCGGCTCTGGAGGACAAGATCGTGCAGAAGGCGACGGCCGAAATACTGAATGCCATTTATGAGCAGGATTTTCTCGACTGCTCGTACGGGTTCCGACCCGGAAGAGGGCAGCACCAAGCGCTGGACGAAGTGAGACGAGTCATCTGTACTCGGCCCACGGGGTGGATCCTGGATCTGGATGTCACTGCATACTTTGATTCGATCGTGCGGAAGCAACTCATGGAACTGATCGAGAAGCGAGTCCGCGATGGAAGCGTGCTCCGGTTGATACGGAAGTGGATACAGACTGGTGTCATCGAAGAAGGCAGGCTGCTCGTGAGTGAAACAGGTACGGGCCAAGGGCAGACGATCAGCCCGCTCCTGGCCAACATCTACCTGCACTATGTTCTCGACGAATGGTTCGAGAACGAAGTGAAGCCCCGACTGAGGGGGCAAGCGCACGAGATCCGTTTCGCCGATGATGCCGTACTGTGCTTCCAATACAAGGAGGATGCAGACAGGGTGATGGAGGTCTTACCGAAGCGGTTCGCAAAATACGGTCTGACGCTCCACCCGGAGAAGACGCGGCTGGTGGAATTCGGGCGGTATGCAGAGGCCAATGCGAAGAGGCAGGGGAAGAAACCCTGCACTCTGGACATCCTCGGCTTCACGCACGTATGCACACGCAGTCGAAAGGGGAAGTTCACCGTGCACGTGAGAACGATGAAGAAACGGTATAAAAGGGGCCTGACGGCAATCGCCGAATGGTGCCAAGAGAACCGACACGAGCCGGTGGACGAGCAGCAGAAAACCCTAAACGCCAAGCTCCGGGGCCACTACCAATACTACGGACGACCGACGAACTACCGAAGTATCCAGAAGTTCTATCGGGAGGTCTGTCAGATCTGGAAGAAGTGGCTCAGCCGGCGTACTCGTGGCGACGGGATGACCTGGGAGACATTTAAAGCGATCCTACGGCGACACCCGCTGATGCGTCCACGGATCTTGCATTCTTGGCAAGGTTCAGCGAGCCACGCTTGAGGAACCCGCTGCGGTAATCCTGCACGGTGGGATCTGTGAGGGGGGAGACGTCAGTGGTGCCACGGTGGACCTACACGCGCACGAAGCCGGAAACGGCGGATAGAGCCAAGGAAAACCTACAGCCCACTGCGTTCTCCTCTACTCGGAGTTCGCTGATCTTTCCGAGCCACTCGGCGCGATGACACCGCGCATAAACCTGCTTGCCGGTACAAGGGATGGCCCAACTTCGATAAATAGCTTTCACCCGGGACTTCACTCGTGCCAGATCTTTGGTGATGGTCAGATAACTGCGTACCAACTCCTTCAGCGTTCGTAGGCCATGTTCGCCATGATAAACCGGAGTGAGATGATCGAGGCGCAGCAGCTCGGCCAATCGGCGAGCATCAATCTTGTCGTTCTGGTTGCCTTCCCGCACACCACCACTTTGGTGACGTGCGGTTTCAGTAGGTCGTACAACCAGGCCGCCGACGTTCCTTCTTCAAAGGTGACCTGCAAATCTCCGTACAGCCCGTCGATAAACTGCAGAATCATGCTGGCTTTTGTTTCGATGACGCTGTCCATCACTACCTTGCCGACAGAGTTCATCACCGCAATCGAAATACTTTCCTTGTGCACGTCCATGCCGATATATTTAACGCTGTTAGTCATAAAGGGTGTCCTTTCTGGAAGGGTTGAGCCGAACACTCAAAACCCTACTCCAAAAGGGGCGCCCTTTTATATTGCGTCGCGTTACCGTACCGGTTCGCCCGGCCCACGCCACCACGGATGCTAGAATCAGCCGTGCTCCCCCGCATCCACCCAATGCGCCTGAGTCCGTCCGCGTACCCGCATGGGACGATTTGCGCGTCAACCAGGCAGCCATGTGGATTACCTCAAGTGGTTCGTCGCGCGACCGCTGCGCTGGCCAGCTCATTCCACCTTTGAACGTTCACACCCACGATAATGAGCCAGAGGGTAAGCGATATTTCTGCAATCCCCGCAGGCAGCATTATGTAGGGGAAGAGATGATGTCCAATCGTGGGTGGAATAACGTTCGCGAGGATGTTGGCCAGATAACCCATCCCCCCAATCGCCAACAGCACACCCAGAATACGCGGGAAGAAAATCGACCTGAAAAGCAAGTAACCGAGTACGACGCAATGAAAGCCGAAGAACACCAAGGCGATGTCCAAGCCGATTGTGCGGAGCCTGACGAACAGCAGCGCGAGCGCCTGCAACTGATCAGGCGTGAACGCGCTTAGATACTCTGCGCGACTCAGAAGAAGCAAAGGCGCAAAGTGGTTGAGCACGTTGGCATTTGCTATGGCCACGAAAACGAGCCTAAAGAATACTGCGAGCAGGGCGAGACTCCTGCTGACCGGCTTGAACAGCTCATAGAAGATCAGCGCCACGCCGATATCGCACGCACCCAGGGCCAGCTGGGCGATGCCGCCGAAAACATACAATGGCTTTGAGGCTACAATCTGATCAACCGTCGGCATCACCGCATCGCCGCGCATCATGCCGGATGGCGCGACGGCGAACGGGGCAAACAGGGCCCCAACTATGATGAATAGGTACAAGAAACCGGCCACTCTAGCCCTGAAACGCGGCGACGTTTCTGCGATCCGTTCCATCATTTCATAGCCTCCAGTGAGGGCCGGTTCAGGTTATGTTGTATCACCGACACGTGGGAGACGCCGCTAACTCCAAGTGGCGGCTAGTACCCATTCGCCCGGCCCACGCCACCACGGATGCTAGAATCAGGCGTGCTCCCCGCATCCACCCAATGCGCCCGAGTCCGGCCCAGTACCACTTCGGCGGTAACGGCGTTATAGCCAAGTGAATTATTCCAGACAAAACGCCTGCTATAATCACGTTCCCCACGGAGGCTGCGATGAAATACTCGTTAGTTCCGGCCATACTCCTCGCTGCGACCATCGCCCTCACACCTCAAGCTTCACCTGATGAAACCGCCGTTCGCAACATCATTCAGGAAGAGACTACTGCGTGGAATGTCGGCGATGCCGTCGCCTACTCGCGTCATTTTGCTGCGGACGGCACTTTCACGAATGTCCGTGGGCAATTCTTTATTGGGCGCCAGGCTTTTATTGAGAGGCACGATTTCGTATTCAAGGGACAATTCAAGGGAAGCACTCTCAAACAGGACATCGTTTCTCTGAAGTTCGCCCGCCCTGATGTTGCCATCGTGGAAGTGCTCACGTCGGTGACCGGAATTCAACAGCTGTCTCCCGGGACGAATACAGATGCCAAAGGGCGCAGGTCATGGTGAAAGACGGGGGTGAATGGAAGATCGTCGCCTACCACAACACGGATGTGAAGCCGGATGTGCCGGTTCCCGATCCACAATAGCGTCACCAAGCATTCTGAACTACTCGTTCGCCCGGCTCATCCGACGACGGATGCTAGAATCAGCCGTGCTCCCTCGCATCCACGCCATGCGCCTCCGCATCGCAAAGCCCTTCAGCGACCCCGACTACATTTTCGAGTTGAAACACGATGGCTTCCGTGCACTCGCTTACGTCGAAGAGGGTAAGTGCAAACTGGTCAGCCGAAACAGCAACTTGTTCAAATCTCTTGCATCGTTGAAGGCATCATTGGGCAAGCTTCGAGTTCAAGATGCGATTCGCCAGCAGATATGCACGCAGCCCCGGAAGGAGAGGAAATCATGTCGTTAACAACTTTCGAGAAGCAGGACGTCCAGCAATTCGCTCGTGACTTTGAGTCTCTACGCGGGCGACGCCGCGGCCATGGCCTCCTTTTACGCCGACGACGCCAAGCTTATGGCAGAAGACACGGAGCCGATTGTAGGGCATAGTGCCATCGAGCGGTTTTGGCAGGTCGCGTGTGAAAGAGCACGAGCGGCGAATGGCAGGCGCAACATCATTGTTCAGGAGGTCGCCGCTTCCGGCAACCTCGGCTATGGGCTAGGCGTCGTTACGGTCCACGTTCCGCAGAACGATGATCGAGAACTCAAGATCGCGTTCAAATACGCAACCATCTGGCGGCGTGAGGCCGACGGCCGGTGGCGACTCCTGGTGGACATTTCCAACCGAAACGCCCCTCTCAAACAGGGATCTTCAATTTAGTTCTGGAAGGACCTAAATAGCCAAGTGATGATGTGAAATTCTTGTGAGCGCGGCCAGGCGAATCATCTACGCCCAACACGTCGAACGAGAGGGCAAGCTGTTGTTTGAAGAGGCGTGTAACAACGATCTGGAAGGAATTGTGGCGAAGCGAAAGCATGGCATCTACAAAAGCAATAGCAGGCTGGCTCAAGATTAAGAATCCGAAGTATTCGCAGGCGGTAGGGCGGCACGAGTTGATGACGAGGGCGAAATAGCCCGACAAATCGGGACTTAGGTTGAGTTGTGTTATAAGAATCGACCAAGGCCCCAGGATCAAAGGATCCACAGGAGTTTCGTATGTCCGATAGCGCAAACAAGGTCTGTGTACGCCTTCATTTCGAGCAACTATGGAACAACGGCCAACTCGATCGAATTGACGATTTCTTCGCCAAGGAATTTATGAATTTCGGACAGCAACAACAAGACGGGCGCGCAATCGTGAAGCACATCGTGACCGTTTGGCGTACCGCCTTCCCCGACTTACGCTTTCAGGTGGATTCGATGGTAGAGGAAGACGACGTGGTTATGTGCGAAGTGTCTTGTGAGGGGACGCATTTGGGAGAATTTCCACTAATCCCACCGCTAGAAGGACCTAATTTGCCACCGAACAGTAGGGCATTCAAAGTGAAGCACATTCACCGCTTTCGACTACGACAGGGAAAGATCGTGGAGCACTTTGCGGTAAGGGACGACCTAGGTATGTTTCGCCAGCTCGGTCATCTCGGTGCCTTTATCAGTTAAGGACAAGCACTGGGAGCCAAGTTACCGGTTACCCGACTCAGGACTAGGCTCAGGATTGCTCCATTCTTTTTAAGGAAAAGTGCAGGTTGTCTGCACTTTTGGGATTCCGCGAATCCCACCTTCGCCTCGTCGGTTCCGGCGATGGTGACTACGGTCGCTTCCGCATCTGCTCGTTTGCCTTAGCCTCGGCGGGAGCAATTACCTTCCGCTCCAATTCTCTCAACAGTGTCTCTTGGTCCTCATAGAGAACTGGCTCCAAGACCCACGGGTATCGCCGCAAGTGCTCGAACATGCCGTACTCGTGCTGCGATTCGAGCAACAATGGCTGGACCGGGACGGACGGCAGACTCGGGACAATAGCGATTAGCTCTTGCGGAATGCTCTTAGCGTCTGTGATATCCGCGATAACGAAGCGTGCCATGTGGGCGAGCGTGCGAACGGTTTCGGTTAGGTCTCGGCTGGACGGCTTCTCGAAATCGAACAGCACTGGTAAATAATCACGCCTACGAAGCTCCTCTCGAATGGTGTCAAGAACGACTTTTCGCTCCGGTGTGAAGCGACCCAGAATCAACACCACCTTGGAGGTGATTGTATCGATTACATGGCGGATTCTTTCGTTGTTGAGGAGCAAGTAGACGAACTGGGCGACCTCAAGATTGTCCACCTGAATGACGGATTCGTCGTGAGGCGTGATCACCAAGTTTGACTGAATCGCTCCTTCCAACCTTACGTTCCAAGCCGAAATCCCGTACACGGAACACGCCGTCAGAGTTGATCCTTCAAGGTTAGTTTCGACCAACACCGCCATACGGAGGTCCGCGCCACTGAGGTTCACCTTACTGAGGTTCGCCCCGCCGAGGCAGACCGCCGCGCGAAGTGTTCGTTATCCAGTTGCAAGAGGCGCGAAAAGAATGGAGAAGGCGGCACCCGAAGAATGGCTGAAGCATACAAAGTCGGCAACCGATCATCGTTCGACTGAACGACGGGCGTCTGGTCGAAGCAAAGATTCGGGCCGTGATCGAACAGACGAACGACCTACATCTGCAAGTGGATTACGGGCACGATGAGACAGCGCTGATCCACGTGCCCTGAGGTCCCGACTGGGGAATATCCCGCAGCAGGAATCTTGCTTCGATAATCGCTGAAGCGATTGGATTATTAGCGGATACCCCCATTGTCACGAAGTTGTGGGGTGCAGCCATCGCAAGCTCTTCTGAAGAGCCAATTACTCGCATAGGTGATTTGTAGTTAACAGACCTGAAGGCTACGCAGTTTTTGCGGGCGTTTCTGGAAGCTGCCGGAACGCTATAGCGACGGCTGCCTAAATTCAACCAGTTCAGTCAGAACGGAGTTTTTGGTGGGGACGCCGGGCCAAAATCGCCTCCATTGCACCTAGGACCTGTTGAGGCTGAATCGCGTCCATCGATTTACCTTTGCACACGATCGCCATAGGGGTCACTCGAAAGCCGAATTCATTAGGGTTGGTTTCCCCAAATAGTCCGACGCTGGGGATTCGGAAGAAATCTGCCGCATGAAGAATGCTGGAATCTACACCAAGAAAAATATCCGCGAGCTCCACCATCCGCATCGATGCGTCGAGCGCCAAACCGTAGAGCGGGATGATCCGGTCTTGATGCCGGCCACGGTCGAGCAACTGAGGCGCACTTCCCACTAAGATACATACGAAGTCCGGATGACCATCCAGGAATGTATTCAGAACCTGGACAAATCGCTCCTGGGGCCACATCTTATTCACGCCTGTGTCCGCGTGTACGGCAAGAATCTTATGGCTTGAGGGAATTAAGGCTCTTACCTTGGCAGCGACTTGTGCCGATTGGCGGGAGAGCTGGGGGGGAGAGCAATAGTCCTCGAATCGAAGGGACGCATCCAACCGTCGAGGAATCTCGAATGACAGATCCGCGGTATGTTTCGTAAAATCACGTGGAATGCTGATTTTGTACTGGTCGAAAAAGCCAATAGAACTTGGAGGATGCAGCCGCTCGAGTAGGTCCTGGAGCGAGGTAGAATGCCACGGAACGAGAGAAAGAAAAAAGTCACAGTTACTGACGCGGCGGACGACTTCATTCACGTTGAACTCTCGAGTCCAATCCGGGACGTTACGCGTCATGGCAACTGCCACTGTCTTCCTAGTACGTAGCTCCGAAAAGAGTAGCTTAGGCCCGCCGACCGCGCAGACAAGAGTCAAGAGGCCGGGAAACAAGGTTGAGAGAGCACGCAATGCCGGAAGGGCCAGAATGGTGTCGCCCAGGCCGTTAGAGAAAAAAGCCACAGGATGCTTGAATTCGGAGAGAGTGTTCACGTCGTTGGCTTCATCAACGGATTGCCTCGGAGCCGAACAAGGGAGAGTGCCAATTCCAGCCCGTCGAGTACATCATTAGGCGAAATGTCTTCCAGGAACGGTCCTCCTTGAATGTGAATCCCGGGGCCAAAACGGAAACCGAACTCATGGGGATTGGTTGGGCCGAAAAGACCCACTCCTGGCACACCGTAGAGATCCGCTGCATGAAGCATACACGAATCCACACCGACAAATAGGTCCGAGAATCCAACCAGAGCCAAGCTTACAGAGAGCGGAAGGTGGCAGCAGGATATTACTCGGCTGCCGAAACGGCCTTTGTCCAAATACAGATGGGTGCCTCCAACGACGAAGGCGACAAAATCCTGGTGGTACGATAAGAAGGAATCTAACAGATCTATAAACTTTTGGACCGGCCACATTTTATTGCCAAGAACTTGGTGGGGCGGAATATTCGCATCAAGTGCGCGGGAACCCATGGAGGTCCACTTTCCTGTATCCGCGTGAACCGCCAAGACACGCATCGGCCGGGGGACGGAGCGGCGGATGGCTTGAGCGCACCTGAGGCTGACCGGATTCGTGAGATGTGGCTCTGCGAACCGTTCGATCCGGAGACTCGGATCGAACAGGAGGGGTAGATCAAAGGCTAAGTCCGCCGAATGCTTCTTGAAGTCGAGGGCAATGTGCTGGGTAAAATTGGGATGAAACCCAACGGCGCGCGGCGCCGCCCAAAGTTCCAGCAGTTGGTCCATGGAATGGGAGTGCCACGGGTTCAGTGAAAGAACGAGATCCGCCGGTCCAATCGAACGAGCGACAGCTGTCGCGTCAAATTGTTTGGTCCCTTCTTCGTCGCGAGAGACGTCTGTTTCACAGACGCAACGCAGCGGTATTCCTCTAAAAAAGAGATCGGGCTTGCCATTCATCGCGACCAACGCCAGCCTTCCGCCAAAAAGTTCTGCCAATGCACGGAGAGCCGGCAGTGCGAGCAGATGATCTCCCAGCCCGTTCGCGAAGACCACGACCGGGTGCAGGGCATCAGTCACTTGCGAAGTTCCTCGATTCTCCCGCGGATGTGGGCGACGAGTTTCAAGAGATCCGCGCACCACACCGAAGGATTGTCGAACCCATTCTTTCTTGCGTAGCGATGCGGCACGTGTCCTCCACCGCAGATTTTCATTTCCGGGCATGCCAGGCAGGTAGCGCACAGCGGCATTCCGGTCTCTAGCAATTGCTTGAGTAGTGGCGATCCGAGAAGCGAATCAAATCCGTGTTCGAACACATTTAGTCCGCTGTTTGCGAAGTCGTCGCCGCAAACTCTCAGAACGTCGTTGGCGTGAATTGTGCCATCAGTTTCCACGATCAGGTAACCCATTCGCGGATTGCCGAAGGCATCAGTATTTGGTCGCCCATAGCACAGCATCGCGATCAGGTCGCGGAACAATCCGATCCGAATGCTAGGATCGTCCTCCTGCAACCAATCGTCAAAAATCGGGATGAGATAGTCCGCGACCGGCGCTGCCCCAAAAGAACCATATCGCTGCTCCTTGTGATCGTGGGTGGCATCTGGCAGAAGGAAACTCATCTGCTTGACGCCGACCGATCTGAAATACCGATAGACCACCAAGCCGGGGACGGAAGGATTGACGACGCAAAGAAGGCTGGGGTCGACGCCGGAGTCCTGCATGACGCGCAGGCCACGGAGTGTGGCTGAATGTGAACCCCTTCCCTCGTGGTCAATGCGCAGGCCGTCATGGATCTCTGGTGGTCCGTCCATGCTGATCGAGACACGAATACCCGCATCGCGCACGACGGCCGCCCATTCCCTTTCAAGAAGTGTCCCATTGGTCTGGAGGACCAGGCCAGACAGGCGTTCACCTAGCACTTCACGGGTTCGAGACGCCGCACGTCGGATCCATGCCGGACCGATCAGTGTGGGTTCCCCCCCGTGAAATGTGATCGCGATCCTGTGGGGTGCACGCCGATCGCAATATTCGCGAATCCGCTGGAGGGTACGCTCGAACACCTCATTAGTGATGAACTTGGGCCGTCTTAAGTAACTCGTATCTCCATGCTGGTAGAGATAGCAATAGCTGCAATTCAGATTACAGAGTCCGGCAACCTTGAGAACAATACCGTTAATACCTACAGCAGGCATTTCAGAAAGCGGTCTCCAGCCATGGCTCAAAAAGCGCCCTACCAACCGCGGTTAATGCAGGGTTGGCTCGAAGTGGAGCGCCCAACTGGTTCAATTGATCAGCTACAAGCTTCTCGTTCTTTGCGAAATATTCCTGATGGGGGGCACCCGCCGCTTGGCATAAGCGATAGAACGCGAGGATGTTAGCGCAGGCATGAAATGCGAAAAGAATTCGATTGAGTGGCCGCTTCTTCTCGACCAAAGGAGAATAGTAAAGAGCGGAATCGGTACCGTCGTCCACCGGGCCCAGGCGGCTGATCAGCATGAAATATTGGTGTGCCGCTTCGTGTACCACCATTTCTGCAGACGAAGGAATCGAAGCCAACCCGGAGGCATGAACAAATCCGTGTGATGTCCCGTAGCTTGCGCTGATCACCTTCCCGGGCGTGGGTTCGAGCACACCGATCCACCGGATCGCGTTCTGTATCCACGGCAGATAAGACGGCGCATAGGATTGAAGGAAGACGAACGCTTCTTTCCAGCGCGTCGCAATCTCGGGAGTGATGCTCTCAACCAGCGCGGGCGAGGAATCGCACTGATGCCCACCGACGAAGATCCTATGCAACAGCGTGACTTTGGCCTTTCCCGTACCCACCTTCGTCAGTGCCATGGCGGGTCCTTTCTTTAGCGACCACGCGGACTTTTTCCTTAGAAAAACGATCGTGTGTTCTTCGCCGTGAGCGTGAAGCCTGAGGTGAGCTGTCGAGCCGTCCGACTCGACCGCAATCCGGTCAAAAGCCGGCAAGAGCCAAGAACTCCACAAATTTCGAATGAGTGACCCACTAGAGGCAGTCCATGTGCCTGCCTCCCCGCATTCGCTCAAATGAACGTTGAGGCTGATAGTCTCCGCCCCGGCCGAATGGACGTCCCCTCTCCGCAAGGCACCAAGAACGCGACTGAAACTTTCGTGCCAGCATGCTTCCATCGTCCAGTCCTCGCGAGCGACCCAACGCTCCCATAATTCGGAAAATGCGGAGGTCGCTGCTTGTGAACGGATGATTCGACGGACGATCTCTCGAGCATTCTCACGGGCCACTAATTCAGCTGGCAGCGAGCCTCGCTTCCAGCATGGCATCGCGAATCCCGGAAGACGGTCCACTCCGAGCACCTTTCTCTGCGCATGAGATCGCGCATCAGCGAATCAAAGTCTCAGTAATGTCAGATTTGGTGTACAAGCCGCCGCTTCCATCGTCCCGCGTGTAAGTTCCTTCGCTCAACAGGTTTCTGTTAGCGTTAAGCTCACGTTCAATTGCCTCCAGGATACGACTCTTCAAGGTCTCAAAGTGTCCGTGACCCGTTGTCGGGGATGTGGGTTTTTTCTCCATGATGTTCCTCCTATTTGCGGCCGACCTTCACGCTATTGGGATGCAACTTGCGTACCGAAACAAAACGATGCGAAGCCTAATGCAACGATCCGCGGAGGTCAAGAAGTTGTTTTTCATATTCACGTGACAGAATGACTCAGACGTGACCACAACAGAAGTCGGTACAACTTCGGTACATTTGAGAAGCGGGAATTGCGTTGATTTTCCGTGTAAGCGACACCAACGAAGCAATTTAGTGTTTTCCCTTACCTGCTTTGCAAGCAGGGGGTCGCCGGTTCGATCCCGGCCACGTCCACCAAAACATTGACTATTTCGTTGGTCTGGAATTGGAATGTCGGTGCAGGTTTACGCGTTGTTTAGCGTGAACAGAGTGAAACCTCGTCTTGCGCCCGAAAAAGTAGCAATAGGAAGCCGCCACAGCGACGAACGAACGAGCCGACGACCCTGCAACACGAGGCTCTCCATGACTAGTCGCGGAGTCGCTAGTGTACAAAAAAGCCTGCTTTGCGCCTCCAGTGGCCTTAGCGGCTTTTTCGCGTCGCCCCTTCTGTCGGCAAATCGAGAGGTAATATGGTCCGAGCTGCCAATGCTTTTAAAGTTTCAACAAGTTCATCGCCATTCGAAGGTTCGAAGAGCGATTGCGCCATCTCGAATGCAGTTGTGCAGGCCCATCGAGCCGAGGCACGTGTCAGAAGTGGACAAAGGCGCAAAGCTCGAGCTCTCGACCTCGGCGAGGATATTTAGCGACCGCAACTGTTCACGGAATTTTCGAATGGGGTCGACAGGAGAGCCGGATTCATCCGGTTGGACCACGAACGGTCTTGGGTGAGTCAATGAGTTTCTGATTTTCAGGAGCAATTCCAAATCTTGAAAGGGCTTGGTTCCAGTTTCGTACGACACGCCGGTTAAGATTAACTTCGCCACGTGAAACTTGAGTGTAAGTTGCCCTCTCTCCTCTTCGATGACTTCCAATGTGTCGGCTAACAACTTGCCCCGTCTTGCGTTCCGTTGCTCGTAACACATTGAAAATAAATAGAAAATCGATGGTGCCGGCGGGGGGAATCGAACCCACGGCCTAGGGATTATGAGACCCTCGCTCTACCACTGAGCTACGCCGGCATAACGCAATTTTCCATCGTACGAACGAACCAGCGGCAGTGTCAAGCATACCCAACTTGCACTTCGTTGCGAAAGGCGGTGATAAAGGGCGAAGTGTTCAAATCAAAAAGTTCTGCCCCGAATTCGTAGTACTTTGGTACTAATTTGATGGGACTACTGTACTGTTGTTCTCAGGCGTCCTGGGCCGCTACGCTGCTCGCGCTGGAGGTCGTCTGGCTGCACGCCAAGCGAAAGTTTGGCGAAAGTGGCTGGCGTCCGCGCATTAACGTTTTCTTAACAGGGGCGTAGTGTGTCCCACTTGACACTATCCGTATTAAGGATAGAGTGTCTCCGAATGTTCATCTCCTCGGAGGCACCATGTCAAGGAAACTGGGAGCGCTAGCTCTTGCTTTGGGTATTCTTGTCTGCTCCATGGGCTTGAAGACCGCCCTGAGCAACAATCATTCGAACGGAGTGGTGGTAGCGAACGGACCTGATCCGTTCCCGCCGCCGACGCCGCAGAGACCGTAATCTGGTTCGTCCGGCAAAGCCGGAGGGCCAGGTGAAAAGAGGCTGATTGCCTGGCTCCATAGGTTCAATTATCTTGCTGTTGGGAACGGCCTTTGAGCTGGCGTTTGTGGTGTGTTCGATCGCACGTCGCTCGTTCCTGCGCTATTTCTTTTTGAACCTGTATTTTCTGCTCACCATCGGCTCGAGCGTAACGCGCTACTTTATCCTCAGCACGTTTGGCTTGAAGTCGACTGAGTATTGCTACGCCTATTTCTACACCGATGCGCTGCTCACCCTGGCGCTGTATTTGGCTTTAATCAGCCTGTACTCGCACGTTTTTGGTGAGCTGCAGTTCGGTAAACACCTGCGCCTGGCAGCGGTTCTTCTGCTGTTGGGCACGGCGCTGTTTTCCTATGCCGTCGTCGCCCAGTCCGCCGACCGGCTGGCCACGAGCTTTGCTTACGAGCTTTCGCAAAACCTTTATTTCGTTGGTTTGGTTCTGACGTACGTCTTGTGGGGAGCGCTGCTGAAGCTGCGCGAGACACGTACGCGCATCGTGCAGTTTGTGCTCTCCCTTGGTGTTTACTTCAGTGCATATGCCGCCAGTTACGCGCTGGGTAGCTTGGCCAGCAGACATTCCTTTTTGGTATTCCTCGCGCCCGCCATCGGTTGCTTCCTGCCTCTTGCCTGGACGTTGACCATGTGGCGACACTCGGATGAAAGCCGCCTTGTGCCTGCGCAGCTGGTGGCGGTGCCCCGATGATGGCCGCGCTCATTTTCGTTTTCTCCCTCGCCACATTGCTGATGTTCTTTGTGTCCTACTGCCGTTCCCTGATGGCTTCTTCGTCGCGCCACCCGCTCTCCAAAGAGGTGCGCGATGTCACGGGAATTCCCGCGTCCGCCTCCGGCCGGGACTTCGCTCGCGTGATGCAACTCTTGCAATTGTGCCCGGAACGCCCGGACGATCGCACCGGTCTTCACGCCGTCGAGACCTATTACGGGATTCTTGACCTGCTGGAGCAGACCGTAGCGCGCATTGTGCCTTCACTACGCACCTGGACCGAGCAGGAGCGCGCCGGCTGCGCTAATTTCGCCATAGTGCTGCTGGACCGCCGGATCGCGTTCAGCCGCGAAATTCTTGCCCAGCAAGGCGAATTCTAGCCTCTTCCACCCTCGTCATTTACGCTTACGCTTCCTTCCACGATTTCCCTTATTCCTTCGTTCCCGCCATGGTGGTAGTCTGAAATTGCTCCTCCTCACCGGAGTGAGAGCGTCCGCAGCGCAAAAACACCGGTGAATACAATATGCTCGCAGTGTGGCTCCGTGCTCGCCTTTGGCGAGCATTTCTGTAAATTTTGTGACTCCACGGAAGTGATTCCACCTCCGGAAGAGCATGCCTCTTCGCGATCGCAAGGCAACCTGGCGCTGAGCCCCCGCACGCACGAACAATGGCGCGGTGAACTGAACCAGCGTTTGCAGGCGTATCGTGCTCGGCGGCGCAAATCCTCTTCCAGTGAAGCGCAATCCGCTTTGCCCTTCGACGATCACGTTCGCAGCCCTTTCGACAATATCGCCACCGAAGTGGAAGATCATCTCGACTACATGGTCCAAGACCATGTGGAGAATGTCGACAACGTGGAGAACGTGGAGCGAGACCATCCGTCCGCCGCGGATGACTTCGCCTTCACCATCGCCATCGGCCGTGTCGCCCAAAGACCCGAGCTTTCCGATGCACGGCTGCTCATCGATGTCTCCGTCCCTCCGCAATCGGAAACGCCAGTGCTCGAACCGTTGCAAGAACCGGCAACCGAACAGCTCCAGCCGCCGCAAAACGGTTTATATCCCGCAGCCTCCCTCGACGACAGGCGCCAGGCCCTGTTGATCGACATAGCGTGCCTGGCGTTCGCGTACGGCGGCTTTCTCGCGCTCTTTGGATCTCTCGGTGGCCATTTCACCTTGAGCAAACTCAGCGCAACGGTGTGCTTCTTCACCTTCGCGTTCGTTTACCTTCAATACTTCGGCTTGTTCACCGTTTTCGGCGGCAGCACGCCAGGGATGATGGTTTCGGGCATCCAGGTGGCCAGCTTCACCGGCGATACGCCAACGCCCCGGCAACACGTGTTGCGCGCCGTAGGTTACCTTCTATCCGCCGGAACCTGTTTTCTGGGTTTCCTGTGGGTCCTGTGGGACGAGGATGGGTTGACCTGGCACGACCGCCTCTCCAACACCTACCTGGCCCGCGTCGAATCTTTCGCGGACGAAGATGTCTCGCACCCAGCCGCCGCGCGCTAAGGCAGTGGCGTCCTGACGGGCGCACCAAACGGTGTGAACGAAGAATGAATTGCTACACATTTCCGGATTCGACCAGGTAGGAGCGACGCCTTAATCGGCGACAGACTGCTGCTTCTTCACCACTTTTTCATCCGACGCAATTTTCCCATCGCGAATAAAAATCACGCGGTGCGCGTGTTGCGCAATGTCCATTTCGTGTGTCACAAGGATGATCGTGTTTCCCTGCCTGTGAAGATTTTCAAACAGGTTCATGATTTCTTCGCCGGTTCTTGAGTCCAGGTTGCCCGTGGGCTCGTCCGCCAGCACGATCGACGGATCATTCACCAGTGCGCGGGCAATCGCCACGCGCTGCCGCTGCCCGCCGGATAGCTCGTTGGGTTTGTGGTTCATGCGCGCGGTAAGGTCCACGCGCTGCAAAGCCTGCTTGGCTTTTTCAACGCGTTCCTCGGCCGGCGTGCCGTTATAAATCAGCGGCAATTCCACATTGTGCAGTGCCGTCGCGCGCGGCAGCAGGTTGAACGTCTGAAATACGAATCCAATTTCGCGATTGCGGATATACGCCAGTTCGTCGTCGTCCAGATCGCTCACCAACCGCCCCGCCAGCCAGTAACGTCCCGAACTCGGCGAATCCAGGCAGCCGATCAGGTTCATCAGCGTGGATTTCCCAGATCCCGAAGGCCCCATGATCGCCACGTATTCGCCCTTGTGGATTTCCAGGTCAATGCCTTGCAGCGCGTGCACCTGTTCGGCGCCCATCTCATACACTTTGGTCAAGCCTTCCGTGCGAATCGCGACCCCGGAATCGACCAGATCCTGGCGATAGGACTCCGGCGTTGTCGTCTCAGTGGGCATGTTCTCTCCCTGTACCCTGTTCTCTTATTGTTGCGAATCGTCCATTTTCTTCGGCGCGGTGTTGTCCACTTTGACCGCGGCTTCGGGCTTCAGCGTTCGCAGCGCTTTGTAGCTGCCCACAACAATCTCGTCACCCGGTTGCAACCCCTTGGTGATTTCAATGTTGGTGACGCCGGAAATCCCGGTCTCCACCGGGCGGAAGAAAGCCTTCCTTCCGTTCACCACAAAAACGCCTTGCACTTCGTCCTTCTTCGGATCGCCCGCGGCTGGGGGTGGCGGCGCGGCCAACGTCACATTTCCATCTTTCTTCGCGTTCTTTGCTGCGTCTTCCAGATCTTTGCGAGAGCGCACCGCAAGCGCCTGGATGGGAATGCCGATCACGTCTTTCCGCTCCGCGGTCTTGATCTTCGCGGTCGTGGACAAGCCCGGCCGCAGATTATCCGGCGGATTTTCCAGTGTCACCACTACCTTAAAGTCCTTGGCTTCCTGATTGCTCGTTGTCGATTGCGTTGTGGCCAAGCCGGAAGTGCGCAGCACGGCCTGCGACCCGATTTCCGTCACTTTGCCCTTAAACACTTTGCCGGGCACGGCGTCGATGGTCACGTCCGCATCTTGCCCGACCTTCACGTTGACGATGTCGGTCTCATCGACTTTCACTTCCGAAGTCACTGTGGACATGTCGGAAAGTGTCATCAAAAAGCTTCCTGTCGCGTTCTGGATGCCGGGCACCACATATTCCCCCATGCGCACGGGCAAATAGCTCACGATTCCGTTAATCGGGGAAACATAGGTCGTTTTGGACAGAACGTCCTTCGTGTGTACCAGCACCGCTTTGCCCTGAACAAGCTGCGACCGCATCTGGTCGAGTTGCGCCTTTTGCGCCAGCATACGCGCCTTGGAAGCGGCCACGGTAGCCACGGCCGCTTCATAGGTAGTCTTGCGCTGGTCGAAGTCCTGCTTCGCAACCAAGCCATCCTTGTACAGGCCGACGCCACGGTCGTAATCGAGCTTAGCCTTCTCGAGATTCGCCTCCTGCATCGCTAAATCCGCCTGGGTTGCCTTGTAGCTGGCATCGGATGCTTCCACGCCCGATTCGCTGGAATTGATGGCCGCGTCCTGCGCTCGCACGTCCGCGCTGGCTTGCACGTTGTCCTGAAGAAGCAGTCTTTCGCCCTTCTGGATGTGGTCGCCTTCTCTCACCAGGATATCCGTGATGCGCCCGAATCCCTGAGCGGTAATGTTTGTGTACGTTGTCGGTTTGATTTCGCCGGAAGCCGTGACCTGGGAAACCAACGAATCCAGCTTGGCCACCTTGGCGGTCTGTACCGTCACCACGCCCTTATTCGCCTGGTTTATGCTTACCCAGACAACGACCCCTATGGCCGCGGCAACGCCAACGCCGATTGCGACCTTATGCCACGTCTTCATGCTAATCCTTTCGCCATTCCGCTAACGGACCACCCGCGCGGGGGACATCGGAAGTCATTTATGCACTTGCGGCTATCTGTAATACGACCATGTAAGGCCAAATGTTTCGCAGGTGGGTGCCAACTTGCTTCTGGCTGCTCTGGATTGACCGCTTTTCCAGTTTGCTCACATCTCTGCTGGGTCGCATACGGCATAATGGTTCAATTATTATTGTAGAGCCAAAATACAGCAAAGAAAAGGGTTGTGCCATCACCCGCAAAAAACGCCGCTTCGACCGCCCTTGCACTCTATTTGTTAGACGCCACAACCTCGTTCTTGGTCAGCCAGCCCGAGCGTAAAGGCTCAATTTTGGGCGTTTCCCGAACCTGGGGAGGCTGGGGTGCCAGCGAAACGCACCCGCACCGTCATGATCTCGTAAGGCTTCGTGTGGACGGAGATCGTTCCGTTCGTTATAGGCAGTTCGGATATGGGCTTCTCCATGAGATTGGTCACCGAAGCGGCCTCGGCGCCGGCAGGCAGCGCCAATTTTACGTCCGTCTCCTTGCCTGCCCATTCGTAGAATCGCAAGATCAGTGCGTCGCCGTCCTCCGCCTTTTTCACCGCCGTCAGCACCACGTTTTCCGACGGGATGCCCAGAAACGAAAACTGTGGCTTCACATCGCCCTGATGGGTTTCGACCTGTCGCGGCAAAAGCGGGAAATTCAGCTCGTACCCGCGGCGCACCGTAAGCGCCCCGCGCCACTCTCCCCCGTGAGGATAGAGCGAATACGTGAATTCATGGACGCCTTCATCGGCATGCGGATCAGGCCATGCGGGAGAGCGCAGCAGTGATAGCCGCAGCACGTTCGCCTTCGCGTCGTACCCGTACTTGCAGTCATTCAGCAAGCTGAAACCGTGCGTCGCATCCGATAGATCGGCCCAGCTCAGGCCCGGCACCTCAAATTTCCCTTTTTCCGCTAGAGTGTTCCGCGTCGTTGGCCTTTCCACCGAACCGTAAGGAATTTCGAACGTGGCCTTATCATTGTGAGCGCTGACCGGAACCGCCACCTTCAGCAAAATGTGTTTCTCGTGCCAGTCCGCGGTCATCTTTACGTCCACGCGCGGCGATCCGGCTGTCAACGTGATGTCCCGCACAAACGTGGAATTCTGAAAATGATTTTTCACGCGAAGCACGGCGCGCAAAGGTCCGTTTTCCACCAGTTTGACTTCGTCGGCTTTGTCCAGATCCCAATGTTCCTTTTCGAAGTCGGCATCGATGTTCCAGGCGTCCCACTGCTTAGGCTTATCCCGAAAAGCCTGCAGCAGGTTCCCGCAAATGTGTGAGGTAGGACCGCCCGTATCCGTTTCCGACGGAGCAAGCGCTTCGGTCTTGCTGCGCTTGTCGAACAGACTGATCATGCACCCGGTCTGCGGATCCACTTTCACGCGCACGAATTCATTTTCTAGCCCGCCGTCCGAAGCATTTACTTCCGCTGCTGTTGCGGATGCTTTCGCCGCTCCACGCACGTAATATGTGCTGTAGCCCAAGGCCGGAACGCTTACCTTGGCGAGAAAGCGCACCATGTGCATGCCCGAGTCAATCGAGACCATCTGCGAAGGCACCGCCTTTCCGCCCGAGTCACGTACTTCGATGGCTTTGGCAGCTGCCGGCAATTGCACCGCGGCCTCAATCACGTCTTCCCGCTGCCAGGACAATGAATTGAAGACCACCAGTGCCACTCCAGCTCCCGTGGTGTTGATGCGCGCCGCAATCTTCCGCAAGGAATTATCCAATATCGCGTTTCCCGTGCCACTTACGTCCTCCAGATTGCGCTTGGCATCGAGATAATTCACGGCAATGCCGGACCCGGGCATGATGTCGTGAAAATCGTCGAACAGCAGGCCCTTCCAGCTGCGATCGAACTCCGCCGATGGATACGCGCTGCCGTACAACATGGAGATCGACGAAAACTTTTCCGCGTTCAGCAGCAATTCCTCCGTGGTGCGGATGCGTTTTTTCGTTTCCGCCTGCGTGGTCAGCACACCGCGGTGATATTCGAAATAAAGCTCGTCGCGCCACACCGGCACTTGCATGCTTGGCAGCTTTTTCTTCAGGTCGTCGAAAAACGCCGTCGCCGTGCCGAACTCCAGGTTCGGAAAAACCACGTCCGGCTGCATCCAGCGAGTGGCTGTATCCAGCATCGCGCGCGTCGGGCCTCCGCCGTGATCGCCCACGCCATATAAATGCATCATTTCCGGTTGCAACTTGGCAGGCGATTCGCCGCCGTAAATCGATGGCGCCCAAACCGAAAGATCCTTGCCGAGGGCCGGCGGATCGATGCCTCCCGCGTAATCATGCGGGAAATACGTCAGCAGCCGGCTGCCATCGGGGGCTTCCCACCAAAATAGTTTGTAGGGGAAAGCGGTGAACTCGTGCGCCCACAACAGCTTCTGCGTGACGAAATAATCCATGCCCGATTTCTTGTAAATCTGCGGAAGCTGCCAGTTATATCCAAACGAATCCGGGT
The DNA here is from genome assembly GCA_963790355.1 of Candidatus Acidiferrales bacterium. GTDB lineage: Bacteria > Acidobacteriota > Terriglobia > Acidiferrales > UBA7541 > Acidiferrum. Next base: position 250,376 of record CAWBOF010000004.1, on the reverse strand, counting down.
TCCAGCCGATTTTCACGTCCACGCCGAATCTGTTTTGAAAATAGCGTTTCCCCACCAGGATCTGCCGCACCAGCGATTCGCCTCCCGGCATGTTCAGGTCGGGTTCTACCCACATACCGCCGATCACTTCCCAGCGGCCTTCCTTCACGCGCTGCTCGATCTGCTTGAACAGGTCGGGATATTTTTCTTCCATCCAGACATACGTTCGCGCGGAAGACATGGTGAACTTGAAGCCCGGATATTCGCGCATCAAGTCGAGCGCACTGCGAAACGTATTGCGCACCACTTCCACCGTTTCCGTCCACGGCCACAACCACGCCATGTCGATATGAGAATTTCCTACTGCGCGAATAGTGAATTGCTTCAACCATGGATCGAGCGGCTTGAGCTTTGCCTGCGCCTGGCGCAAAGAGTCATCGAACGCCGCCTGGTCTCCTTTATCAAGCGCCTTCAAATCAATGGCTTCGACCGCCGCTTCCAGTTCGGCTTGGCGTTCGGCGCGGCCATCCGCAAAAGCCGCCACAATCGGCCGTGCCGCCAGAATTTCTTCGCGCAGGATCGCCGGGTCTGGCCGGTTTGCCGGTGTGGTGAAGCGCAGCTGGCTCTGCGAAATTTCCGTCTCCACATTGGCGGCATCCACGCGCACGGAAATCAGGAATTTCTGGCCCGGCTGCGCGCTGGCCGCCAACAAAATGGGCTGCTGCGTGTCTTCATCCGCGCGTTCTACGAGCGAGCCGTTGGAAAAAACTGAAATCGTGATGGCATCGGCGCTTCCCAGCGAAAGTTCCAGTGCCACGCGCGAACCTTGTATCGTGTAGCCGTCCACTTTGTCTGGCAGTTCAATCCACCGGCGCAACAGTCGAGCTCCGTTTGTCCAGCTCTCGCCGACATTCACCCTCTGCCAGTCTGAATCATCGAGCGAAGGATCTTCAGGATGCGGAATGTCGCTGTGAAACCGCCATTCGGGCAAAGGAAGCACCGTCAGCGAAGCAAGCCGATCCAGGATCGCGCCCTGTGGATCGGGAGCAAGATCGAGCGCGGGCACCGTGGGCGGCATGCCGTCGGCGTACAACCCCGTTGAGTTCGGCCCCTCGCCCTGATTGCTGAACAAATCGAATTTCACGGCGACACTCGATCGAATGCCGCCGTATCCGAGGTTCAGTCCTGGGCCACCGAGCGCGGTCGGACCCTTTCCCTGAATTGTGAATGTAAATCCATCCGCGCTCGCGTCGGTCAGTTGGAAACTGAAGTCGTTCGTGAAAGATCCGATGGGAACCTGCGCACGTAGAAACGCGCTACCCGCCTCCTCGGAACCTTCATCGGTCAACCGCACACGCCCTCCGGCCATTTTCGCGCTGCCGTTCAGCGAAAGTTTGTCCGCAAAATGCTCTGTGAGGTCGAGCTTGTCCGAAGGCGTTTGGAAGGTCCACGTGACGATATCCTGTGTGGCCGTCTCTCCGCCCGTTCCGCCTGTAAAGCCCACGAACGCCGCCGCGCCTCCGACAATCTTCGGTATGTCTACCGTCTTTGAAGCGGAAAAAGTGGCATGTGTAGCCGTGTCGATGATCGTCCAGGAAATGGCAGTTCCGTCGTAAACCATGTGCACTCGGAACACGTTGCCACTATGCAGATCCACGGTGGCAGGCGCGGCTTGCGCTGAACTTCCCGGCGCGGCCAAAGGCAACAGAACAGAAAACGCAAGCAAGGGGATTCGAACCAGACGAACCATCAAGGACCCACAATCTTCTGCGTGGCCGGCAGAGCCGCCAACGGCAGACCATTGGATTTTTCAACCAGAAACACAACGCATAAAGACTAGGTTAGGGGGTCGGAGCTTCAGAGCCTGTGTGAATACTTGCGTTTTTCGTCAGGGCATGGCTCGAGCCATGCCGTTACTTCCGCAAAATCAGTGCGGCTTCAGCCATTGAGGGCCGATTCACCCCGATCCATTTGTCAGACCGCTCTCTATAAAGCCCCTGAGTCGCCTGCTATCACGCTAGACGTGCGGTGCCCAGCCCTTTTCGTACTCGCGATCCCACAGTTTCACGGCTTCCGCGTCGTTCTCGATGCGTCCGTTTTGTGTGTCCAGATGCAACTCGCGGTTCACCTCCCACGCGATATTGGAAAGCTGCAACATCGTCACCGCCACGTTGCCCTCGGACACGGGAGCGTTCAGCTTCTCGCCTTTGCAGATAGCGGCGATGAAATTTGCAAAGTGCGCGTCGGTCATGGAATCGCGGCCGATTGTGTCGGAAGATGAAGTGGTGCTGTCACCGACCTTGAATTCGTCGGTCTTTTTTCCTTTGAGATCAAAAATCTCATACCCGTCGCGATCCATCACCACCGTGCCCGTGGTTCCCATGATGGCCGAGCCGCGATCACGCCCGTAGAATTTCATTCCCTGGCAGCACTTGCCTTCCCAGGAAAGCAATTTGTCTTCGTATTCGAAGCTGGTGATCAGCGTGTCGTAAAATTGCCAATCGTCTTTGAAGTGGTACCTGCCTCCCGAAGAAGTCACTCGCTTCGGAAGATCCACGCCTAGCGCCCAGCGGCACACGTCCACCTCATGCGTACCGTTGTTCAGCGTCTCGCCGGTCCCATAAATCCGGAACCAATGCCAGTTGTACGGCTGGATGTTGTCCTTGTACGGGCGCCGCGGCGCTGGCCCCTGCCATAAGTCCCAATCCAGTTGAGCCGGCACGGGCGCTTCCTTGCCGGTGCCGATGGACTTCCTCACGTTGCTGTACCACGCTTTCGCGTAATAAGCCCTGCCGATCCGCCCGCCATGAATTTTTTCCACGATCTCTTTCGTGTACGGCGAGGAGCGCTGCTGGTTGCCCATCTGCACCAGCTTTCCATACTTCTGCTGGGCTTCAACCAGCATCACTCCTTCCGCCGGATTGTGGCTGCAGGGCTTTTCCACGTATACGTGCTTGCCTGCCTGCAATCCGAGGATGGCCATCGGAGTATGCCAGTGGTCCGGCGTGGCAATCGTGATCGCGTCGACATTTTTTTGATCGAGGATCTTGCGAAAGTCCTTTTCGGCCACCGGCGTTTCGTCCATTTCGCGCTTCGCCGCTTCGCAGAATTTCGCCAGGATGTTGCTGTCCACATCGCACACGTAAGCAATGCGCGCCGCGCTCTTGTTGGTCTTCAGCGCCGCAAGATGCGCATAACCGCGCCCGTTCAGGCCAATCACCGCAAAATTCAGGCGCTCGTTCGAGCCAAGGATCTGGCCGTAACTCTTCGCCGAACTACCCACCGCATTCCCCACCGCAAGCCCAGCCGTGCTCACCGCCACCGCATCCAGAAACTCGCGTCTTGTAAACATGTTTTCCTCATGGCCGACAGCAAGCTTTATTCTGCCGCCGTTTGACAGCATAACGCCTGATTCCGTTGCATTCGACGGAAAATTCATCGCAGCGAGGTACATCCTCAAGGCTGCGGTTTCTTCGCATTCTGCAATTCCCGGTAAAATCCCAGCAGCACAAAGAACGCTCTCTTTTTCTCGCCACGGTCGGACACCAAACCTTTGCGGTTGAAATAATCCTCAATCCCGGGAAGCGTGCGCCGCGGGCTGCGAAAATCTTTCAGCACCCACGGCGTCGTTCCTCGCAGGAACGAAATGTGCTTCAGCATCGCGATCTGATGCTCGTACAGGCTCTCCTGATATTCTTCCGTCCACCGCGTCTCCGCGTCGCCGTGATTCCCGAATTGCGCATCGCCGCCAAATTCGCTCATGATCAGCGGCTTGCTGTACGCAGACGTGAAGTCGGTAACGTCCAGATCGGCAATCGTGTGGCTGTACCAGCCGATGTATTCGTTGTTGCCCATCACGTCCAGGTCCTTCGCAATCGGATCGTTGATACGAATGGAGAACCGCCCTCCCTCCTGGCTTTCATTCGCCTGCAGAGCGGCGGAAACCAGTCGCGTGGGATCGTTGGTGTGAGCTTCCTGAATCAATTGGCTCAGAAACCGGTTGCGCGCCTCGCCGATGGGCGTCTCATTCGCCACGGAATAAATGATCAGTGCCGCGCGATTGTGATCCCGGGTGATCAGCTCGCCTAACTGGTTTTCCGCGTTGCGCAGCGTTTCCGGATTTTCCCACTGGATCGTCCAATAGACCGGCACTTCTTCCCACACCAGAATCCCCATCTGATCGGCCATGCGCAGCATTGCCTCGTTATGCGGGTAGTGCACCAGGCGCACAAAGTTGCAGCCCAGCTCCTTCGCCCAGCCCAACAGCGTGCGCGCATCGTCCTCGCTCCACGCCCGGCTCGCGTGGAATGCGGATTCTTCATGGACGCTGATGCCCCGCAGGAAAATTGGCTTGCCGTTCAGCAGAATGTCCGTTCCGCTGACGCTTATGGAGCGAAATCCGATGTGATCCCGCACCTGATCCGTCTCGCTCGAAATCTCAACCGCATAAAGCTTGGGATTTTCCGGCGCCCAAAGAGTCAAATCCGCGGGAAACGAAAATTCCGCCCGGCCATTGGAATCGGTCTCGAACGTTTTGCCCAGCCCCACTTCCGGAATGCGTATGGTGACCTTCTGCTGAACCTGCGGCCCGTTCAGTTGCACCCAGCCCTTGATCTCCTTCGTCGATCCCTTCTCCAGTTGCACCGAATAGTCTTGAATAAATGTTTCCGGCACTTCCACCAGCGTCACCGGGCGCGTCAGTCCGCCATAGTTCCACCAATCCGTGTTCACCGTCGGCACTTCATCTTTCCCCCGCGTGTCGTTGACGCGCACCACCAGGAAATTTCCCTCGGCCTTCACGCGGTCCGTGATTTCAAAATCAAACGGTGTGAATCCCCCTTTGTGCTCCCCAAGTCCTTCGCCGTTCAAATACACGTTGGCAAGATAATTGGCCGCGCCAAAATGCACGAACACTCGGGTCTTCGGCGCCTTGGCATAATTGAACGACCGTTTGTACCACACGCTTCCCTCATAAAACAGCAACGACTCTCGCTGCGTGTTCCAATCGCCCGGCACGTTCAAGTGGCCAGAGGTGTCGAAGTCATATTCGACAAGCTCCGACTTCGATTTCGGTTTGTAGTTTTTATAAAACGCATTTTTCCCGGCCAGAGGTTGCGCGCGATAGTCCACGTAACCCACGTCGTACGGGTCGACAATCACCTGCCATTGGCCATCCAGGCTCGTGGTGGTGCGCCCACCAATATTGGCCACCAGCGGGGCCACCTGCGCCATTCCCAGCGAAGCCGCGAGCAACCCCAACAAAGCAAAAATCAAACTGCGCAATAAGTTAGCCATAACGCCACACATTCTATGCCCATTCCGGCGCGCCCGTTGCGGTCAACTCAAAAAAGTGTTGAACACTATCAGAAAAATGATTCGACAGGGTGATTGCCCTCAGCGCATTCACCCGCTATAGTCATGCCCATGTCACGAATCCTCAACCAGAGCTGCGCCCCACAGGCGTGTTGTCTGTGTTGTCGCATGGTGTCGCCTGGCGCCGGGAGGCTCGTGATCTAGGAAATTCCTGAACTCGAGCTGTAAGAAGTCAACCCCACCGCCGGAAGCGCCGAGCTGGTGGGTTTTTTGTTTTCAGGCCAATTTCTTGCTTGGGCTAATTCCAAAAGGGAACCGCAAGATGGCAGACGCAGCAATAGAACTGGAACAGCAGGAGCGGCCAGCCGAGCCGCCGGAATCCTTCCGTTTGCAGCGCTCCAGATGGAATCATTTGCGAGCGCTAGAAGCGGAGAGCATCTACATCCTGCGCGAAGCGGCCGCGGAATTTGCGCGCCCCGTGATGCTGTATTCCATCGGAAAAGACTCCTCTGTGATGTTGCGGCTAGCGCAAAAAGCTTTTTATCCCCGGCAAGATTCCCTTTCCTCTATTGCATGTAGACACCAGCTTCAAATTTCCGGAAATGATCGAATTTCGCGACCGTTACACCAAGGAACTCGGCGCGGAGTTGATCGTGCATCAGAACCGCGAAGCTCTGCAGGCCGGAGCAAACCCGTTCGCGCTCGGAACGCAAAAATGCTGCGGTTTGCTGAAGACCAGTTCCCTGCTCGATGCGCTGGAAGCGGGCGGTTTCACGGCGGCTTTCGGCGGCGCGCGCCGCGACGAAGAAAAATCCCGCGCCAAAGAACGCATCTATTCCTTCCGCGATGCGCACGGACAGTGGGATCCCAAGAACCAGCGCCCCGAGCTCTGGAACGTCTTCAACTCCAAAATCGACAAAGGCGAGAGCATCCGCGTTTTTCCTCTCTCCAATTGGACGGAGCTGGACATCTGGCTGTATATCCACGCCGAAAAAATTCCCATCGTGCCCCTGTATTACGCCGAAGCCCCGCGAAGTCGTCGAGCGCGGCGGTTCGCTCGTGCTGATTTACTCAAAGGATCAGCTCCTGCGCGGCGAAAAAACTCAGCTCGTGAATTGCCGCATGCGCTCTCTCGGTTGCGTGCCCTGTACCGGAGCGATCCGCTCCGACGCGGACACTGTTCCCAAAATCATCGCGGAGATGATTTCCTTCCGCCGCTCGGAACGAGAGAACCGCGCCATCGACCACGACGAGGAAGGTTCGATGGAAATCAAGAAACGCGAGGGCTACTTCTGATGCCCGCGGCCAGTGAACTCGAAATCCGCGACGACCTCGACAAGTTCCTCGACCAGGAACTGAACAAGGAATTGCTGCGCTTCACTACCGCTGGCAGCGTCGATGACGGCAAGTCCACCCTGATCGGCAGGCTGCTGCACGATTGCAAAGCCGTTTACGAAGATCAACTCGCTTCCGTAAAGAAAAGCCGCGTCAACCGTTCCGGCAGGGCCATCGATTTTTCGTTGCTCACCGACGGCCTGCGCGCCGAACGCGAACAGGGCATCACCATCGATGTCGCCTACCGCTACTTCAGTACCCCGCGAAGAAAATTCATCATTGCGGACACGCCGGGCCACGAGCAGTACACCCGGAATATGGCCACCGGCGCGTCCACCGCCGATCTTGCGGTCATTCTCGTGGACGCTTCGAAGGGCTTGCTTCCGCAAACGCGCCGCCACGCCTACATTGCCTCGCTGCTCGGGATCTCGCACGTGGTCGCAGCCATCAACAAAATGGACCTTGTCAATTACAGCGAGGATGTTTTCTCTCGTTTGCAAAATGATTTTTCCGTTCTCGCCGCGCGCCTCGGTATTTCTAATATCCAGTCGATCCCCATCAGCGCCCTGGAAGGAGACAATCTTGTCGCGCGCAGCAGCAACACGTCGTGGTACTCCGGCCCCACGCTGCTCGAGCATCTCGAAACCGTTGTCATTCAGCCCGCCAAGGAAATGGCCGCTCTTCGTTTTCCGATCCAATCCGTAATTCGTCCCGACGCAAATTTTCGTGGTTTCGCGGGTCGCATCGCCAGCGGCGTCGTTCGCTCCGGCGATGCGGTTCTCGCGCTGCCCTCCGCACAACGCAGCAAAGTCGAATCGATCGTCAGCTTTGAAGGCGATCTTGAATCCGCGCGCGCGCCGCAATCGGTAGTAGTGAAGTTGGCCGACGAAATCGATTTGAGCCGCGGCGACATTCTGGTTTCGCCGGATGCGCAACCCTCTGCGTCCAGGCGCTTTCTGGCGATGGTCGTATGGCTGCACGCCACGCCGCTCGAATTGAATCGCCTTTATCTGGCGAAACACGCCGGCCGGCATGTGAAAGCGAAGGCCACGCGCATCCGCTTTCGCGTGAACATCAACACCTTCGAAGAACATCCCGCGAGCCATCTCGATATGAACGAAATCGCTGCCGTGGAGTTTGAAGCCAGCCAGTTGCTCTTCTTCGACGCCTACGCGCGCAATCGCACCACCGGCAGCTTGATCCTGATCGATCCGCTGACCAACGCCACGGTCGGCGCGGTCATGATCCGCGAAGATCTGTCGCCCGACAGAGAGAGCCTTGGCAAAGGCACCGGCATCTCGGACGAAGCTCAAGAAGGCAAGGTCACGCTCGAGCATCGCATCCAACACCACGGGTATCGCCCCGCCATTTTCTCTTTCGAAGGCGACCGCGAGCGCGCCGAGGAATTGGAACGCGTTCTGCTCGACCGCGGCTTCGAAACCGTCCTCGTCAATTTCGCCGAAGTGCCCACGCATTCCCGCCGCATTCTGTTCAACACGCTGTGGTCGCTCGGCTTGGTGATTATTTCCTGGCAAGAGACCAGCATTCGCCCGCGCGATCGCGCGTTCTTGGACAGCATCGCCGGCAAATTTCATTTCGATCTTTCTGTCGCCCAGCCGCCGACCGACGGCCCGAACGACGTCCGCCGCGCCGTGAAAATCGCCGAAACGCTCCGCGTAATTCGCGAGCCACGCGAAGGGAAGGCAGACTGAAATGATTTCGTCAGCAAATTGGGACAACCTCGAAACACACGCCGCCGAAGAGGTCATCGACCTCATCCTGAACGAACGTGCGGACCAGCGCGTTTGTTTTACATGCAGTTTCCAGGCCGAAGACATCGTTGTGCTTCACCTGCTTCGGAAGCGCCTGCCGGATATCCCCGTGCTCTTTTTGGAGACCGGCTATCACTTTCAACAGACCTACGAATTTCGCGATGAACTCACCCGCGATTGGAACCTCAATCTCGTCAACGTAATTCCGAAACAGACCGTGCAGGCGCAGGAATCCGCATTCGGCATTCTGTATCGCGAAGATCCCACAAAATGCTGCCAGCTGCGCAAAGTCGATCCGTTGCTGCAGTCCCTCGAGCCATTCGAGATCTGGTTCACCGGACTGCGCCGCGAACAATCCGTCACACGCAAGAGTTTGAAGAAGGCCGCGCTGCACCGCCTGCCTGCAGGCAAAGCGCTCACGAAAGTAAGTCCACTCGCCGATTGGACCTGGGGCCAGGTGTGGGAATACACAAGCGCGCACAAATTGAAATATTTGCCGCACTACGACCAGGGCTACTTGAGTATCGGCTGCGAACCCTGCACGGCAGTTCCCGAAGACCCGAACAATCCGCGCTCCGGCCGTTGGGGTGGGCGAAAACTCGAATGCGGGATTCACACATTTTCGGAGCGCTCGCAATGACGCATTTCATTCTTGGCTTCGTCATTGCGCTCTCGGTTGGGCTCACCGGAATTGGCGGTGGCAGCTTCACTGTGCCGGCTCTGCTGCTGATCGTCGGACTCCCTGCCGCGGAAGCGGTCGGAACCACATTCGTCTTTTCCGGTGTGTTGCGCCTGATTGCCGCGCCATTTTATCTGGCTTCGCGCCAGGTCCATTCGCGCTATTTCCGCCTCCTGCTCTGGGGGGCGGTGCCCGGCCTGTTGCTCGGTGCACTCGCTTTGCGGAGCGTCGCCAAACAGGGCAGCAACCCGCTGCTCATTATCGTGGTCGGAATTTTGCTGGCGCTTTCTTCCAGCGTCACCTTCATTCCGCGCGCGCAGGTGCCCGGTTTCGCAAGAAAAAATCCGCATTGGCTGCCCTGGCTGGCGTTTCCGATCGGCCTCGAATCGGGATTTTCGTCCGCGGGCGCCGGGGCTTTGGGCACTGTGTTGCTCCTGAATTATTCGGAGATGACTCCCGCGCAGGTTGTCGGCACCGATCTCACGTTCGGTCTTGTCCTGGCGGCGATCGGCAGCGCCATTCATTGGTCCTTCGGTTCGATCAGCACGCATGTTTTGGTCCAACTTCTGCTCGGCGGGGTTCCGGGAGTGATTCTCGGCTGCGTGCTGGCCCCCAAAGTGCCGGCGAAAAACTTGAAAACGGTGGTTGCCCTCATTGCGATCTGCGCGGGGCTTCAATTGGTGTGGTCCGGCGCGCGCGCCCTCAGTACAAAAAACGCCACAAACACTGCGCACGTTGCTTCCCAGGCCGTAGGAACGGTGCGCCCTTGAAGTCACTCCTCCAAACTACGATTTCGGCTTTCGTAAAATCTGCGCCCTCCGCTGGATTCGGTTCCTCGTTTTGCTTCTGTTGTTGTTGTTGACCCGGGTTCCTCGCAGTAAACCCAATCTCGGTTTTCCAATTCACGTGCAAGGCAACTTGGAGCACTGAAGCGCCCAAGAATCTCAAAGTGTAAGGAAAAAGGAAATGATCGCCCTCAAAAATGCAACTCCCCAGCTGTACAAAATTCTTTTCTACGCCGCCGTCTTGATATTCGCCTGGCTTCAGGCGGCTCCATCGCTGCGTGCACAGGATGATGCGTCTATCTCCGGAGTGATTCAGGACGCTTCCGGCGCGGGCATCGGGGGCGCGACGGCGCACATCAAAAATCTGGAAACTGGCGTTCAGCGCGATCTCCAGACAGATCAGGTCGGCCGCTTTCACGCCGCATCATTGCCCGTTGGCAACTACGAAGTCTCCGCCGACAAGCCCGGATTTCGCACCGGCCGACAAACCGGCATCGTGCTCGTCGTCGGCCAGCGGCAAGAGCTCGAGCTGACTCTGCAAGTTGGCGACGTACGCCAAACCGTCGAGGTCACCTCTGAACCCGACGTACTTGCCGCAACCACCGATGACACCTCTGGCCTGGTCGGCGAACGTCAGGTGAAGGATCTTCCGTTGAATGGTCGAAGCTATGATCAGTTGCTCACTCTGAATCCCGGCACCGTGAATTACACTTCGCAGCGCGCGGGCGGTACCGGCACTTCCAACTCGGCTACCGGAAACATGTTTTCCGTTTCTGGCCGCCGGCCCCAGGAAAATCTCTATCTGTTGAACGACGTCGAATATACCGGAGCCTCCGAAATCAACAACACCCCAGGCGGCGTGAGCGGCCAACTTCTTGGCGTCGATGCCGTGCGCGAGTTCGCCGTCGTCAAAGACACCTACGGCGCTGAATACGGCAAAAGGCCTGGCGCGCAGGTCAGCATTGTCACCGCCAGCGGCACGAATCAGCTTCACGGTTCGCTCTACGAATTCGTGCGTAACAGCGCCATGGACGCCCGCAATTTCTTCGATCCCGCGAACATTCCGGATTTCCAGCGAAACGAGTTCGGTGGCTCCCTGGGCGGTCCTATTCAACCCGACAAAACGTTTATCTTTGGCAACTACGAGGGTTATCGCCAAACGCTCGGCGTCAGTGACGTCACGCTCGTGCCGGACGACAAGTCTCGCGCCGCCGCTGTTCCCAGCATTCAGCCGTTGCTCGCGCTGTGGCCAGTTGCAAATGGAGCCGAAATTCTCACATCCACTGGCGCGGCAAGTGGCATCGCCACCGCATACACCAGCCCGATCCAGAACATTCGGGAAGATTTCGGCACCGCGCGGCTCGATCACATTTTCTCCAACAAAGATTCCGCAGCCGGAATCTACACCATCGACGACAGCCAGGCGCATTCCCCCACATCCAATCCGATCAGCTTTGACGAGGTCACGTTGCGCGGCCAGGTCGCGAGCATAAGCGAGACGCACGTTTTCTCCTCCAGTCTCGTCAACAAAGCGACCTTCGGCTTTTCACGCGGCGCTTTCTACTTCAACAGCGGCACCACCGTGGATTTGCCCGGCTGGGTCCATGACGACCTGCCGGTCGGCGCCGTGGTCGTCGGCGGTGGCACAACTCTCAATGGTGCTTCGCAGATCACCAACGGTGGCACCAACGCCGGCAGCAATCTGCGCGCGGTGCGCAATCTCTATACCGTCACGGATCAGGTCACGTATACCGTCGGCCGCCACACCTTCAGCTCCGGCGGCTGGCTGCAGCGCATTCAAGCAAACGATTCGCTGGTGCAGGATCAGTACGGTCAGATTTCCTTCACCAACCTGCAAACGTTTCTACAGGGCATGGTCAGCACATACACGTACGCGCCTTCCTTCACGCCGCTGTCCTGGCGTTCCACGGAAGGCGCCGCATTTGTCGAGGATGCCATCAAGATCAAACCCAATCTGGAAATTCGTCTCGGTTTCCGGTCCGAATCCACCAACGGCTGGAACGAAGCGCAAGGGCGTGCCTCCAACTACGCGTTTAACGCAGACGGTGTGATCCAGACGCAGCCCGTCGTCGGTGGTTCGGCGCTCGCCGTCAACAATGCCAAATTCTTGCCGTCACCGCGCGCGGCCATTGCCTGGTCGCCGTGGGGTTCCAAGAAAACAGTCATACGCGCCGGATATGGTACTTACTATGCGCTGCTGGACAACTTGAGCTATCGCCTCGATCAGAACGGCCCCTACAACACTGTGTATGCCGTAAAAAGCATTCCGTTTTCCTCCATCTCGCCCGATGCCACCTATTCGGGCCTAAAAGTTATCCCCAGCGGTGTGCAAGCAAACCTGCAAACACCAACGGTGGAATCGTGGAGCCTGAAGATCGAGCGCCAACTGTGGTCGACGACGACGCTCGGCGTCAGCTACATCGGATCGCACGGATATCACGAGCTGCTTTCCCTCGACGCGAACCTTCCCACGCCGACGATTTGCCCTGCCGCTCCCTGCCCCACGGGATATCCCGAAGGCACGCTCTACTATCCATCCGGGGCGGCCTTGGCGAACAACGCTGTGTGGAACACCACGCACTGGTTTTCCGAAGGCATCAGCTCCTATAACGGCCTCGAGGTCGATTTAAATCACCATTGGGCAAACGGCCTGCAATTCCGCGGCGTGTATACCTATTCGAAGTCGCTCGACGACGGCGACAATATGAACACTAGCGTGGCCACAAACTCACCCGCGTTTTTGTCTAATCCGTTGCATCCCAACGCCGATTACGGCCGCGCATCGTTCGACGTACGCAATGCGGGGGTCGTGCAAGCAACTTACGATCTTCCCTATGGACGCACGAAAGAACTTTCTGCCGCCTGGCAGAATTTGCTGCTTGCCAACTGGCAGGTCAGCACCATCGTCACCGCCCAGTCCGGATTGCCCTTCACGCCACAACTGTCCTACAACCCGTCGAACGATGGCGACACGCGGAATCCCGTGCGGCCTTCCTGGAATCCTAAATTCTCCGGCAACATCATCCTTGGCGCGCCCAATGAATATTTCAATCCCCTGGCGTTCATCCAACCGCTTCCGGGAACCTACGGAAACGTAGGCCGCAACATTCTCGGAGGGCCGTCGTTGGTCGAAACCGATCTGTCGCTCGCGAAGCGCTTCGCCATTTCCGAGCGCGTGAATCTGCAATTTCGCGCGGAATTTTTCAACCTGTTCAATCACACAAACTTGAACACGCCCAACCCCGTGGTATACGCGGCCGCCACTGGCGCTCCTTCGCCGACCGCGGGTGTGATCACTTCGACAGCGACAACGTCCCGGCAAGTCCAGTTGGGGCTAAAGCTGCTCTGGTAAAACGCAGCGCGTTCGTCGACCGCGACTTCTGAGCTTGCAAGCGTTAGCACGGCAAGCTCAGGAGCGCCGAACTGCCGCGCACCAGTTTCGAACGTGGCAGAATAGGACCATGTTTCGCCGTGAATTCTTGGGACTGCTGGGAACCGGTGTTGGTCTGACGGTATTGCCGAATTTCACAGGGCGGCTTCTCTCACCAGATGACGTCCAACCCGACGCGACCCTGCGCATTTCTCCCATCGAACTGGAAATTGCCCCGCGTCAAATCATCAAGACCATCGGCTACAACGGCTCCGCTCCCGGTCCCGTCCTGCGTTTTCGCGAAGGCCAGCGCGTGACCATCGACGTCTTCAACGACACCAAGGATCCCGAAATCGTTCATTGGCACGGCCTGTTCATTCCCTCGGACGTGGACGGCTCGGTCGAAGAAGGCACGCCGCTCATACCTCCAAAAAATTCTGCGCGCTACTCCTTTGTCGTTCGTCCCTCGGGCACACGCTGGTACCACACGCATGTTTCCGCCGGTCGCAACCTGAACCGCTCCACCTTCACTGGCCAATTCGGAATACTCTACATCGAACCAAAAAACGATCCTGCGCGCTACGACGCGGAAAATATGCTCTGCCTCCACGGCTGGAAACCATATCTGAGCAACACCGCTGGAGAAGGAACTCTGGAAGCCGCCTACGAACACTTTTCCATCAATGGCCGTGCGCTCGGCTCCGGTCAACCAATCAAGGTGCGCGAAGGGCAGAAAGTGTTGTTCCGCATCCTCAATGCCAACGCCACCCTCACGCATCAACTCTCTCTCTCTGGTCACAAATTCGAAGTGATCAGCCTCGATGGCAATCCTGTGCCCACACCGCGCGCGGTCGATACTCTTACGCTCGGGCCCGCCGAACGCGTCGATGCCGTTGTCACCATGAATTCCCCTGGCGTATGGATCCTCGGCGAACGCAACGATCAAATCCGAAATCAGGGTCTGGGCACCGTCGTCGAGTACGAAAATCGCAACGAAGCTCCGCGCTGGGTCGCGCCCGCCGAAACCGCGTGGGATTACGCGATCTTCGCTGCGGCTTCCCATCCTTCTTCGAACGATGCGCCAACGCCAGCGGAACAAGCCGAAGTTATCCCGCTGGTTTTCCGCAGAAAATTTGCCGGCAACAACTGGGTCGACCATTGGACCATCAACGGCAAGGAATACCCCAAGACCGATCCCATCGTAGTCCGCGAAAATCGCCGCTATCGCCTGCGCTTCGATAATCAAAGCGATGACGACCACCCGGTCCATCTTCACCGCCACTCCTTCGAGCTGCGGAACTTCGCAGGCAAAAACACAGCGGGCGTAGTGAAGGACGTGGTGGTTGTTCCGCGGCGTAAAATCGTCGAAGCCGAATTCGTGGCCAACAATCCCGGAGCCACTCTGTTCCATTGCCATCAACAACTGCACATGGACTTTGGTTTCATGGCCCTCATCCACTACGCCTGAAAAAATGGTTCCGAAAATCCTGCCGCGCGGCTGAACAGAACCACCGATCCAATTCGCGATTCCCGTTTCGCAGCCCGATATAGATGGAGTAATCTTACCGCTGAGTTTTTTTATCACGCCGTACCGGAAGGAACCCTCTCATGCCCCATCGGTTGCACTACGCGTTTGCCGCATGCCTGCTCCTCATCATCAGCGCCATGCCCACGACGCTCGCCCAGGACAATGGCGACGCTTGGGCGAAAAAGAAATCAGCGTGGGTGCTCTTGTCACCGGCGGAGCGCACGCAAGCGCAGGATTTTTCCGAAGATTACAAATCCTACTTGAACGTAGCCCGCTCCGCCTCCACCTCCACGCGCGAAGTGATCAAGCGCGCACAAGCCGGCGGCTTCGTCGAATTCACCAAGCCCGAACAGGTTAAGCCCGGCGCCCGCCTCATCATTCCGAACCGCGATCGCAGCTTGATCCTCGCCGTCATCGGCTCGGACCCGATCACCGATGGCTCGCACGTCGTCGGCACACACCACGACAGCCCGCACATCGAGCTCAAAGGCCGCCCCATCCTCGCCGCCGGAGAGTTCGCGCTTTTCAAAACCATCTACTACGGCGGAATCAAAAAATATCAGTGGGCCAATCGTCCGCTCGCGCTCATCGGCCGCATTGACACCAGCGACGGCCGCGCCATCGACGTCTCCATTGGTTTGCAGCCCGGCGAACCCGTCTTTGTCATTCCCGACGCTGCGCCGCACTCCGATGTCGAACTGCGCGATCGCAAATATACCGAAGTGTTTAAAGGTGAAGAACTCGAACCGGTTTTCGGCAGCCTCGCGGGAGACAACACTTCCGCGACCGCCGAAGTCACCAAGCTGCTCATGGATAAATATAAAATTAAGGAAGAAGATCTCGTCAGTTCAGAATTGTCGCTGGTGCCTTCGGTCGCGCCCGTCGACGTCGGCCTCGATCACGGGCTGATCGGCGCCTACGGACAAGACGATCGCCTTTCGTCATTCTGTGCCGTCCGCGCGATCCTGGATATGAAAGGCACTCCGCGCTACACCGCGATGGCTTACCTGTCGAACTTCGAAGAAGTCGGTTCCGTCAACAACACCGGCGCCAGCTCCGAATTTCTGAACTCCGCTTTCGCACAATTGGTCGCGGCCCAGCGCGGCAAATCCTACAACGATCTGGACCTGCGCCGCGCTCTGCACAATTCCATGGTAATTTCCGCGGACACCAACGACGGCATCAATCCCATTTTCCCCAACACCAGCGAGCGCACCAATGCCGCGCGCGTGGGCTATGGCGTCGCCATCAAACTCTACCGCCCCGGTTTCAACGCGCCTTCGGAGTTCACCGCCCAGGTCCGCGGCCTGATGGATCGCAACAACATTCCCTGGCAGACGCACACCTACAAAGTGGACGAAGGCGGTGGCGGAACCATCGGATTATTTATGTCGCGTGAAGATATGCAGGTGATCGATCTGGGCGTCACACTTCTGTCGATGCACGCCCCCTTCGAAATGTCCTCGAAAGCCGATGTCTGGGCGTTTTATCGCACCATGAGCGCCTTCTACGCGCAGTAAGCGCGACTTCCACTGCTTTCAAATATCCCGACGTGCCTTTGTCGTGGCCGACCTTCAGGCCGGTAGCTCTTGGATTACTCCGTCGCCTTTCGCTTCTCTTCCTCGGGGGTCGGAGAGCAAGGAAGATCTGGGCTTTAGCGTCGGAGGACAATCTTCTACCCCTTCATCTTCGTCGACGACAAAAATCGCACCGCAATGCCTTTTCCATTCCCCCCAAGGTCGTCGATGCGCGCAATCTGCCCCAGGTATTCATAATTCTGCGCGTTATTCGGCCCATGGTACGGCATGGTCACAAACAAACGCATACCTTCGCGATACTCCTCGCGCTTTGTGACAAAGTACAATCCGTCCTGCGAAACATTTGTGGTCATTCCGGTTTCCTCAAATGTCCCGTCCTTCGCATTCGAAGGACGCACTCGCAGCGGCTGCTTCATCCGTACGCGCCGGGTGCGCCGGCGGTCGCTCAATCTCGGATCGGTCATACTTTCATCTCAGCACAGCTTTCCGGAGTTTGGAATTACCGTGTGCCGAATCCGGCATCGTCGTGTTCCTGTAGTGCAACAAAGCCCATGCCACGGCCGGTCAGGAACTTGCCATGTCGCACGATGAGACTGTGCCCGTCTTTGTGTTCTGCGTCACGCATCGCAAATCCTCGCGGTGCTAAACTAAGTTAGCTTCAATCACGGGCAGCCACCCCAGCTTCCCACCCGGCTCGTGCTGCAATGATAAGGATTGGTGCCATGCCGCGAACCATCGAAGTCACCGAGCTCATCCTCAGAGATGCCCATCAGAGCCTGCTGGCCACACGAATGGCGTTGGAAGACATGCTCCCCGCCTGTGAAGACATCGATAAAGCCGGCTTCTGGAGTGTGGAATGTTGGGGCGGCGCGACCTTCGATGCGTGTATCCGTTTTCTCAACGAAGATCCCTGGGAACGCCTGCGTACGTTCCGCAAATTGCTCCCGAACAGCCGCCTGCAAATGCTTTTGCGCGGCCAGAATCTCCTTGGCTATCGTCATTATGAAGACACGGTCGTGGACCGCTTCGTAGCCCGCGCCGCGGACAACGGCATGGACGTCTTTCGCGTGTTTGACGCGTTGAACGATGTCCGCAACGTAAAGCGCGCTATCGCCGCTGTTAAAAAAGCGGGCAAGCACGCGCAGGGAACCATCTGCTACACGGTCAGTCCGTTGCACACCGTCGCAGGCTACGTCGAACAAGGGAAACAGTTGATGGACCTCGGTTGCGATTCTCTTTGCATCAAGGATATGGCCGCCCTTCTGAAGCCCCAGCCGGCCTACGACATTGTGAAGGCAATCAAAGACGGATTGGGACAGTCCGTGCGCGTCCATGTGCACGTGCACGCCACCACCGGAGTCACGCTGGTTTCTCTGATGAAAGCCATCGAAGCAGGCGCCGATGTCGTCGACACCGCCATCAGCTCCCTCAGCCTCGGCCCAGGCCACAATCCCACCGAAAGCCTCGTACAAATGTTGGACGGCACCGGCTACACCACAAAGCTCGACATGGCGCGCTTGCTGAAAATTCGCGATCACTTCGCCACCGTCCGCCCGCGCTACACGGAATTCCTTTCCAACATTACCGGCGTCGACACCGAAATCTTCGACAGCCAGATTCCCGGCGGCATGATCTCCAATATGGAAAGCCAGCTGAAGCAGCAGGGCGCGGCGGACAAGGTCCGGGAAGTGCTCCTCGAAGTTCCACAGGTGCGCAAAACGGCGGGCTATCCACCCCTCGTAACTCCTTCCAGCCAGATCGTGGGAACGCAAGCCGTCTTCAACGTTCTTATGGGCCGCTACAAAGTCATCACTGCGGAGTTTGCGGACTTGATGCTCGGCTACTATGGTTCCACGCTCGGCGAACGCGATCCTGAAGTCATGGCGCGGTGCGAAAAGCAGACCAAAAAATCTCCCATCATGATGCGGCCCGCCGATCTGCTGAAGCCCGAATGGGACCACCTTCGCACAACCGCAATTGCGCTCGACGGCTGCGATGGTTCCGATGAGGATATCCTGACCTGCGCCATGTTTCCGAAAGTAGCGCCGAAGTTTTTTGCCGAGCGCGCGCAGGGGCCGAAAAACGTGGCGAAAGATCCCAACAAGGCTGGGGCGGCGGCAGCCAGTTCCTCCGCCGGCGGCCCGGGCAGCCCCGTTCGCGAAACCATCAAGTACGAAATTCAGTTGGACGGCAGAAAGCATCTCGTCACTGTTTCTCCGGCCTAGAGGACCGGACCTATGAAAGCGGAACCTGTCAAAATATCGCCTGACAAAATGCCCTCCAAAACCACGAAAACCCCATCTGCCAAAACGATGGACCAGCGCGTTGAGCAGCTGCGAACCCGTCGCGCCGAACTCGAACTCGGCGGCGGCAAAGAACGCATCGACAAGCAGCACCAGGGCGGCAAACTCACTGCGCGTGAACGCATCGCCGATCTATGTGACCCAAACAGTTTTCAGGAATCCGGCATGTTTGCCGAACATCGCGCCACTCTGTTCGGCATGCAGGACAAAAGTTTTCCCGCCGACGGCGTCGTAACCGGCGCGGGCACGGTCCTCGGCCGCCGCGTTCATCTCGCCAGCCAGGATTTCACGGTCGCGGGCGGTTCGGCCGGCGAAGTTCACTCCCTGAAAGTTGCCGAAACCATGCAGCAGGCCATGAAGACCGGCACTCCTTTCGTCTTCATCAACGATTCGGGAGGCGCTCGCGTTCAGGAAGGCATCGATTCGCTGTCAGGTTACGGAAGGGTGTTTTATCAGAACGTCATGTTGAGCGGCGCGGTCCCGCAAGTTTCGGTGATCTGCGGCCCATGCGCCGGTGGTGCGGCGTATTCGCCGGCCCTCACGGATTTCATCATTCAGACGCGCAAGGCGCAGATGTTCATCACTGGCCCGAACGTCATCAAGCAGGTCACCGGCGAGAACGTAACCGCGGAATCGTTAGGCGGTCCCGACGCGCACATGGCGAAGTCCGGCGTAACCCATTTCGTCGCGGAAGACGATCGCCACGCTCTTCTGCTCTGCAAGAAATTGCTGAGCTTTCTGCCCTCCAACAACGCGGAAGATCCGCCGGAACTTCCGAGCGACGGCAACGTGGATCCGAATCCGCGCCTCAACAGCATTGTTCCCGTGGATGGCAAACAGCCCTACGACGTCCGCGAAGTGATCGCCAACGTAATCGATACCGGAGACTTCCTGGAGGTGCAGTCGGGTTACGCCACGAATATTGTCGTGGGTTTTGCGCGCATCATCGGACGGACGATCGGAATCGTCGCCAACCAGCCCGCGGCCATGGCTGGTGTGCTCGATATCAACGCTTCGGGCAAAGCATCAAGATTCATTCGCTTTTGCAACGCCTTCAATATTCCCCTGGTCACTTTCGTCGACGTTCCCGGATTCCTGCCGGGAATCGATCAGGAATACGGCGGCATCATCCGCCACGGCGCGAAAATGATTTTTGCGTATTCCGCCGCTACGGTGCCAAAGGTGACCGTCATTCTGCGCAAATCCTTTGGCGGAGCATATCTCGCCATGTGCGGCCGGGACATGGGTGCGGACCGCGTCTACGCCTGGCCCACGGCTGAAGTCGCGGTGATGGGCGCCGAAGGAGCCGCCGAGATTGTCTTCAAGAAGGAAATTGATTCGGCCGAAGACAAAGTGGCGAAGCGTAAGGAAATGATCGAGAAATATCGCGATGCGTTTTCCACGCCGTATGTGGCTGCCGGGCGCCGCTTGGTCGACGACATTATCGAGCCGGCGTTGACGCGCAGGGTTCTCGCGCAGGCTCTCGAATTCCTGCACACCAAGCGGGAATTGCGCCCGCCGAAAAAACACGGCTTGATTCCGCTCTGAGGCTGGCGGCTTATGTCAAAACAACACGACATCAAGGAGTTAGAAGCAGAGCTTCAGGAGCTTCGGCAACGCGTAGATAAATTGGAATCGCTGCTTGCGGCCGCAAAAGCAGGATCGAACGGAGCCACAGTTGCGGTCCCAATCTCGAAGGAGATTTCGCCGGAAATTATTCTGGCCATTTCCGCGGCAGTGGCCGCTTTCCTCGGCAAGCGCGCTTCGATCCGGCAAATTCGCTTGACCGGCGAAACTCCGTGGGCGATGCAGGGCCGTGCCACCGTTCAGGCTTCGCACGGAATTGAATACGTTCGCGGCATTCGTTGACGTATCGAAGGCAAAATGTCGAAAGTCAGGGGTCAGAAGCTAGTGTTGAAACCAGGTGAGGTATGAAGCTGAAGGTCACTGTAGACGGAAAAGTCTACGAGGTAGATGTCGAAGTTGCGCCGGAGCCCGCTCCCACGCTCCCGACGTTTCTGGCGCAAAGCGGTGCGGCGGTTGTCGCTGCCAATCCTACAGCCTCCGCTCCAGCAGTCGCGGGTGCGGCTGTGGACGAGGACAAGGTGTGTCGCAGCCCCGTCGCCGGCATCGCCGTGAAATCGAACGTGCGCCCCGGGCAAACGATTCTGTCTGGTGATCTTCTATTTGTACTCGAATCCATGAAAATGGAAACAGAGATCACCGCTCCGGTAGGGGGCAAAGTCGGCGAAGTAAAAGTCAGCGTGGGCGACAGCGTCAAAAGCGGTCAGGTGGTGTTGACATGGGCATAGATACCCAACGCATGGACACTCAGCTGCCTGGATTTTTGTTTTACGATCATGTCGCCATCGCCGTGAAACAAGGCGACCTGGAAAATCAGGTTAATGCCTACAAGCTCATGGGCTTTTCCGAATTGCATCGCGAGGATGTGCACGGCAGAGATCTGGTGCGCGAAGTGCTGCTTCGTATCGGCGACGGCCCCAACTTGATTCAATTGCTGGAGCCGCTCTCGCCCGATTCTCCCGTCGCCAAACAAATCGAAAAGAATGGCGGCCGCGGTGGATTTGCTCATATCGCGCTGCGCGTCGCGGACATTCATAAAGCGTTTCACTGTTTGAAGGAGAATGGATTCCACATTATCGATGCCGCGCCGCGCCCTGGGTCGCGTGGCACAACGGTGTTTTTCGTGCACCCAAAAACCACCGATGCGGCCGCGCTCGGCTACCTCATCGAAGTCGTCCAGGAGGGTGCAAAGTAATGTGGGATGAATTCCCCCCAGTACCGACTGCCGAATGGGAAACGGCCATCCGCGCGGATCTGAAGGGGGCGGATTACGACAAAAAGCTTCTCTGGCGCACGGAGGAAGGTATCACCGTTCGCCCGTTTTATCGCGCCGAAGACCTGCCGCCCACAGCAGGACAGGCCCGCTTCACCGGAACCTGGCAGATTGCGGCGGAGTCGGACATTCCCAAAGACGCCGTGCGCGGCGACCTGCTGCACGAGCAGGGAGCCACCGCTGTTCAGGAGGTCGGCTACGGGCTCGCGGAATCCCAGGGCAAACGAAACAAATTCGTATTCTCCGTCGGCACAAATTATTTCTTCGAAATCGCCAAGCTGCGTGCAGCCCGCCAGCTCTGGGCTCGCCTCTCTTCGGATCCCATGATCCTCTGGTCGAGAACGTCCCTGGCCGACAAAAGTTTGTACGATCCGCCCGCGAACCTGATGCGCTGCACCACGGAAGCCATGAGCGCGATATTCGGCGGCTGCGATTTTCTGGTGATCGAAAGCGCCCGGTTTCCCGAGCATCTTGCCCGCAGCCTCGGCCGCATCCTCCGCGAGGAATCCCACTTCGAAGAAGTTTCCGATCCCGGCGGTGGCTCCTACTACATCGAATCCCTGACCGCATCGATTGCCAGCGAAGCCTGGAAGATCTACGAATCCGGGCTGCAAGGCCGCGATGCCGCAATCGCCGCCGCCCGCGCAGCAAAAGAAAATGCCGTAGCCCAGCGAAAGCGCACGCTGGTAGGAGTAAACAATTATCCCGATCTCAACGAAGCTCTTCCGGCGGGTGCCGCTCTCCCGCCAAGCCCCTGGCGCATGGCCGAACCCTTCGAAGCGATTCGCCGGCGTGTGGAAAAATCCAGCAAACGTCCGCGCATCCTTTTGCTGCAACGCGGCGACGTGAAGGTGAGGATGGCGCGCGCCAACTTTTGCCTGAATCTGTTCGGGTGCGCCGGATTCGATGTGAAAACTTCAGAAAGGCTCGAACCCGCCGACCTGGTCGTTCTCTGTAGCTCCGATCCCGAATACCTGGCCTTTGCGCAGGAAATCTGCCGGCAAAGCCAATCCCCGGTCCTCGTCGCAGGAAATCCCAAAGGACAAATCGAAGCGCTGCGTGCCGCCGGCGTGAAAGACTTCGCCTATCTCGGCATGGACGCCGTGAAATTCCTGGCGCAATGGCAAGAGGCGCTCACATGATGCGCGGGAACTGGATGACCCCTGAAGGCATCGAGGTCAAGCCTCTATACACCGCCGATGATCTCGCCACCATCGAACATCTCGACTACCCCGCCGGTTTTCCTCCATTCCTACGCGGCCCATATGCCTCCATGTACGCTTTGCGTCCATGGACAGTCCGCCAGTACGCTGGCTTTTCCACCGCCGAAGATTCCAACGCCTTCTATCGCCGCAATCTAGCCGCCGGCCAAAAGGGACTCAGCGTCGCTTTCGACCTCGCCACGCACCGCGGTTATGATTCCG
This sequence comes from Candidatus Acidiferrales bacterium, assembly GCA_963790355.1. Classification (GTDB taxonomy): domain Bacteria; phylum Acidobacteriota; class Terriglobia; order Acidiferrales; family UBA7541; genus Acidiferrum. Next base: position 227,472 of record CAWBOF010000004.1, on the reverse strand, counting down.
ACCACCCGCGTGTCACCGGCGACGTCGGAAAAGCCGGAGTCGCCATCGACAGCGTCGAAGACATGAAAATTCTCTTCGACAAAATTCCTCTCGATCAGATGTCCGTCTCCATGACCATGAACGGCGCCGTCGTTCCGATCATGGCCTTCTACATCGTCGCCGCTGAAGAGCAGGGCGTTCCCACGCAAAAACTCACCGGCACCATCCAGAACGATATCCTCAAGGAATTCATGGTCCGCAACACATACATCTACCCCCCGGGCCATTCGATGCGCCTTGTCGGCGACATATTCCGCTACTGCGCCGCCAACATGCCGAAGTTCAATTGCATTTCCATTTCCGGTTATCACATGCAGGAAGCGGGCGCCACCGCCGACATCGAATTGGCGTACACGTTGGCCGACGGCCTGGAGTATCTGCGCACCGGTCTGCACGCCGGTCTTGACATCGACGAATTTGCCCCGCGCCTCAGTTTTTTCTGGGCCATCGGTATGAACCACTTCATGGAAATTGCCAAGATGCGCGCGGCGCGCCTTTTGTGGGCAAGAATCGTCAAACAATTTAATCCCCAAAATCCGAAATCGATGGCCCTCCGCACGCACTCCCAAACCTCCGGTTGGAGCCTCACGGCGCAGGACGTCTTCAACAACGTGATGCGCACTACTATCGAAGCCATGGCCGCGTCTATGGGCGGAACGCAATCCCTGCACACCAATGCGCTCGACGAAGCCCTCGCGCTCCCCACCGATTTCTCCGCTCGCATCGCCCGCAACACGCAAATTTATTTGCAGGAAGAAACCGGCATCACTCACGTTGTCGATCCCTGGGGCGGCAGCTATTACGTCGAATCTCTCACTGCCGCTCTTGCCGCGAAAGCCTGGACGCTCATTCAGGAAGTGGAGAAGCTCGGCGGCATGACGCGCGCCATCGAATCCGGCTTGCCGAAAATGCGCATCGAAGAAGCCGCCGCCCGCCGCCAGGCCCGCATCGATTCCGGACGCGAAACCATCGTCGGCGCAAATAAATATGTCGTTGCGGACGAAAAACCCATCGACGTCTTGGTCGTAGACAACGCGGCTGTCCGCGAGAACCAGCTCGCGCGCCTGCAAAACGTCAAGGCCCAGCGCAACGCCCAAGCTGTCGAAGCGGCCCTGGCCGCCCTCACCAATTGCGCCCGCACCGGCCAAGGCAATCTCCTCGAACTCGCCGTCGATGCCGCCCGCAAGCGCGCCACCCTCGGCGAAATTTCCACCGCCCTCGAAAAGGTTTTTGGCCGCTACCAGGCGGTGAATCGCACCATTTCCGGCGTGTATTCCTCCGAAAGCCGCCAGGATCCCGAATTCATCAAAGCCCGCAATCTGGTGGAATCTTTTTCGAAAACCGAGGGCCGCCGCCCGCGCATCCTCGTCGCCAAGATGGGGCAAGACGGCCACGATCGCGGCGCAAAAGTAATCGCCACGGCTTTCGCGGATTTGGGTTTCGACGTCGATCTTGGCCCGCTATTCCAAACTCCCGAAGAAGTAGCGCGCATGGCCGTGGAAAACGACGTTCACGTTCTCGGCGTCTCCACGCTCGCCGGTGGCCACATGACGCTTGTCCCGGAAGTCATTCGGGAATTGAAGAGACTTGGCCGTCCGGATATTCTGGTGGTCGTGGGCGGCGTGATTCCTCCCCAGGATTTCCAGGCCCTTCGCGAAGCGGGCGCCGGTGGAGTCTTCGGGCCGGGAACACGCATTCCGCTCTCCGCGCAGGAAGTCCTGCACGCATTGCAGGGGTAACCATTGCGCACACGCCGTCTGGCGGCTGAACAATACGTTTCCGGCGTGCTGGCGGGAGATCGCTCCACGCTCGCGCGCACCATCACCGTAATCGAGAGCGATCTTCCTTCCGACAACGAACTTTCCGCCAAAATTCTCGATGCGCTCCTCCCTCACACGGGAAAGTCTCGCCGCATCAGTGTCACCGGCGTGCCCGGCGTTGGCAAAAGTACGTTCCTCGACAAAATGGGCCTGCACATTCTTCGCGAACGCCGCGAAAAGCTGGCCGTGCTCAGCATCGATCCCTCGAGCCCGGTAACTGGCGGCAGCATCCTCGGCGACAAAACGCGCATGGAAAAGCTGGCGATGGAGCCAAACGCCTTCATACGCCCGTCACCGTCGCGCGGCGCCCTCGGCGGCGTAGCTGGCAGAACCCGCGAAACCATGCTCGTCTGCGAAGCCGCAGGATTCAACAATATCTGGATCGAAACCGTGGGTGTCGGCCAATCCGAAATTGCCGTACGTTCCATGACGGATTTTGTTTTGCTGCTGCTCTTACCAGGTGCGGGCGACGAACTTCAGGGCATCAAGCGCGGCATCCTGGAGTTGGTAGACGCGATCGCTATCAATAAAGCCGACGGTTCACAGCTAGAACGCGCGCAAATGGCCAAGGCCGACTACGAAAGCGCTCTGCATCTGTTCGCTCCCGGCGCCGGTGGTTGGAGTCCTCCAGTTTTGCTTTGCAGCGCGCAAACCGGCGGCGGCATCCCCGAAGTGTGGGAATGCATCCTGAAGCACGAAAAATTTCAGTTGGAAAAAGGTCTGCGCGACGAACTTCGCCGCGAACAATCGCTGGCTGCCATGCGCCAGATGATCAACAGTGCGCTCGAAGTATCGTTCCTGCGCGATCCGGAAATCGCATCCAGGCTTCCAAAAATCGAAGAGCAAGTCCGCGCCGAGAAAATCACTCCCTTCGCCGCCGCCCGCGCGCTACTGTCCGAATTCCATGCCGCCCGCACTCACCACAACTGACAAAGAATCCGTGCCGCGCAATTCATCAACGCGTTTCGCCAGAAATGCCGGAAGAGGCCCATACGCACGCTAGGGGATTTCTTTACGGGGTCGGAGCTTCAGCTGGGACATTTTTGGGCCAAGAAAATTACGCTTCAGCCCCGGAGCAATCTCTCCCGCGTTCTTACGACGCGTTTCCCAGCGAACTGCGCGCCGCAAAACGGGAGTTTCCCAAGTGAGCTCCCCGCAACATCAGTTGCAGATCTCCGCACGACAATAAAATATCCAGAAGCCGCGAACGCTCCAAGTTGGTCAGTTGTTCCGCGCGCAGGCAGACCGCCAAGGTCCGGTTCGAACACTCCTCCAGAAAGTCCTTCGCGGCCCGCACTTCACCTGCCTCGAGCGCAGGCCGGCGAAGCTTGGGTTCCAACATATCCAGCTGTTCGTAACAATTCTCGACAAAATGATTCAGACAGAACTCCCGTCCGGAAAGAGCGATAACCGCCGAATTTGCGCAGCCACCTGCTTTGCAATCGGTCTTTACTGCTATCTCGTCCATCATCTCAACCCCCTTGGTCCCGGGTACGACAGCTTTTATTTCTCGGTCATTTCATCAAACAACGGTGGAGTTCGTTGGCAGGTTTGCTCTGCGGCCAGGGGAGGGGCATCCCGAGGATGTCAGGGTGCGGAAACCAGCGTTAGGAAACTTCGCGCGCGCATCCAGCGATCCACATAAGGCTCAAGCAATCTCTTCAGCCGGTTCACGGTTCCATTCGATTGGCTGCCCCGGCTTTCTTCCGTCCACAGCGTAATCACCGTCACCAGTCGCGCCTCATATTCAGAGAACAATACGATGCATCCGGAGAAGCTGTCGGATTCGCCGCTCGTGTGGCGAATGGCCAGTGGAATTTTCGTCTGCAGGTTTTCCGTTTGCCCGGGCAGAGCCACAAATTCGACCATGTGCGCGAAAAGTTGGGGCGCTGCGTTTTTCGCCGTTGAATCTGCCGGTAGCGGCCGTTCTTCGAGCGCATCTAAAGTGGCCGTCGAAGACATTCCTCCATATTTAGTGTGATCTACTGCCACGCTGGCGCAAATAATGGATTGAAGATTTCCGATATGAACTTGGGCAGCCACGAATCCTCCATAACAGGTCAACTTCGTTTCCTTTCTAGGGGAAAGGAAGGGCGCGCTTATGTCAGGTCAGGGGCCAAACGCGCCCTGAGGCGCCTGGGGCCGGTGACGGGCACCCAGGCGTTTTGGAGCCCGATCGAACTGGGTCCCACTTGCAATGTAGTGTGGCGACCTTGCAATTCGTTTCATTCCGGAACGGGATTGTTTCATTGCCTCTCGCGCGGGGCCAAAGCTATACTCCCGCCAACAAGGTCAGAGGGCCATATTGGAACTTTTTACTTTTGACGCACTTTACGTCGACCGCCTTCGGGACGGGGATCCGTCCACCGAACAGCATTTTGTGTCCTATTTTGGACGGATTCTCGGGATCATGCTTCGTGCCCGCTTTCTCGCCCCGGAGCGTATCGATGATGTGCGCCAGGAAACGCTCACCCGGGTAATCGCCAAGTTGCGGTCGGATGGCGGAATTCGCGAACCCGACCGCTTTGGGGCCTTCGTTAACTCCATTTGTAAGAATGTGTTACGGGAGCATCAGCGCGATTGGCAGAAGAACCAACCGCTTCAGCCCGATCACCTGGAGCTTCCAGACAAGCTCGTCGATCTAGAGCGTGCCCTGATTTCCGAAGAGACCAAGAAAAAGGTCCGCGAAATCCTGGCGGACATGCAGCAGCGAGACCGCGACCTCCTTGCCGCTATCTTCTTGGAGGAAAAGGATAAAGACGAAGTCTGCCAGGAATACGGCGTTGACCGGGGCTACTTGCGGGTCCTGCTCCACCGCGCTAAAGAACGCTTCCGTGCCGGTTACCAACGCGAAGAGGCTGCCCGCACCCGTACCAGGGGTTCTGGATTTGGATGAAACGAAATCCATCTGGCCTGCACTATCTTACGGACAGGGAATATGGACCACACAGAAGTAGTACGGCTACAAGCCGTTGAAAAGTACATGCTCGGGGAGCTTTCCCCTGAACTGCGCGACCAGTTCGAAGAGCATTATTTCGATTGCCCCACATGCGCTGCCGATGTCACCACACTGCATACCTTTATGGCGGCAAGCCGAATGATCTTCAATGAGGCAGCGGTCGCCGAGCCCGCTCCTCGTGAAGGCAAAACCGAGCGCCGGGGCTGGTTTGACTGGTTACGCCCGGTGGTGGCACTGCCGGCCATGGCGGTCCTCGCGGCCATCATCGTGTTTCAGGCCGTCGTCACGATTCCTGGCTGGAAAGAGCGCGCGGCGAGCCAAAGTCTCGCCCAGGTGTACGAGTCGTCGTTTCGCGTACAAGGCGCCACCCGGGGCGAAGGCAGCTCCAAGGTCACCGTGAGTCCCAACCAGAGCTTTGCCCTGGATTTCGATTTCACTCCCCAGCAATCTTTTCGGAGTTATAAAGGTATGCTGCTTGACCCGTCGGGAAACACCATTCTGAGTTTCGGCGTACCCGGCAGCGCGGCCAACAAGGAACTTCATTTGGCAGTCCCAGGCGATAAAATTCATCCAGGGAATTATGAACTCGTTTTTGTAGGTGAAAACGAGAACCCAAATTCGGACCAGAAAGCCAACGAAGTTCAACGCCTTTCTTTTTCTGTTGAATTTCGTCCAGAGTAGAACCAAGATCACGCACTCAAATCTGTAGTCCTGGAGCGTCCCCAATGGCTGCATCTGAACGCACGTCCTTTCTCTACCACGCCAGTGCCCTTGCCTTAAGTGGTCATATCACGCGTCCGCTGAATCACCTCATTGAGGTGCAGGCCGGAACGACCTTGCCAACCACCGGCGGTCATGGCAGCGCCCGCGTGGAGAACTTTCGATTCGACACGATGGTGTCGTTCAGAGCGGGTTATTCCCTGGTTTCCGGTAGCGAGAAAATAAAAGGCGACAAAATCATTCACACCACCTTGTCGCAGGCCGTGGTGGAAGGGCTGAACATCCTCGACGTGGTAACCGCGGACCGCATTGTGGCGCGCCTGGCTTCCAGTTACGAGCCCGGCAGCAAGGAACCTCGCATTGTGCTGATTGGCAGCAAGTTTGAAAACCTATGCATCGCCGGATGCAAGATCAATGTCGACCTGGATCACGAATGGGCCTTGAGCCTGGACACTTTCGAAGCCACAAGGAAAGAGTTTGAAACTAATCAGGAATTCAGGAAAATGGCAGAGGACCCCTTCGCCCCAGTTACCTTGCCGGCAAGGGTTGAACCCCACGGAATAATTTGCTGCTCCATCGTAAAGGAAGTCAAACCTGCCAAGTGTCCCGGCATCACCAGCCACGGACACCATGGCCACGTTTTGGTCGTTCCGGAATTTGGCAAAATCTTTTTGGGCGAAGTTGTGTTTCAGCATGGGTGCAAGACTTTGACGATGCTTCGCGTCGATCTGGGCTCCCCCAGCAATGGCGGGATAACCGCTGGCCAGGCCAACAGCAACGGCCGTCCTCCCGGCGGGCCATAGGCGTCTGCTTTTTTCTCACGCTAATCCTGACCGCTTCGGCTTGCCGTCATAACAGCAATCCTCAAGCTCTGTACGAGCACTGTTCCATGACGCTGAAGCACGGGGACCTGGTCTCGGCTCGCAAGGAAGCCGGCGACGCGCTGAAGCTCTATCCATCCCCAGAAACGGAATGGCATTGGCGCTTCGTCGTTCTCAAGGGGCAAGTGCTCGAACAGCAAGGGGACACCGCTGAATCTCAGGCACTGTTGGAGCCGGATCTTCCCACTTCCTTCGGCGCGACGGATTTTGCCGTCCGTCGCAAGCTGGTGCTGGCGATCGATGAAGCCTACGCCAATCACTTTAGCGAAGCCGCTCACTTCATTGCCGACGCCCACGCGTCCGCCGACCAAAACCATCCAGAGCTTTTAGGTGAGGTCGCCTTGAGGAAAGGCACCGTCTGTTTTCTTGCCAGCAACTACAAGGAAGCGGAGATCGCCTATCGAGACTCCTTGGCCCGCGCGCGCCAGGCGAAAGATCCGTTTTATGAAACCGCGGCCCTCAGCGGCCTCGGCGTAACTCTCACCAGAGAAGAGCGCTACGACGAATCCATTGACGCGGATCGCGAGGCTTTGCGCCTCGCCGAGTCCATTGGCGCGCGCTATTCCCAAGCGCAAGTCTCCGGGAACTTGGCTTGGTGTTACAGAAAGCTCGGCGACTACGAAAACGCCCTGTCCAACTATCAGAAGGCGGAAGAACAATCCAAGCAACTGGGTATCGTGGCCGATCAAATCTACTGGCTCGCAGGCATCTCGAATGTCTATTACGAACAGCAGGATTATCAGCCCGCGGAAACCGTGCTGAGCCAGGCCCTGGGCCTCGCGCGCAGTAGCGATGATAAGTCCATCATCACCGAGTATCTGACCGATCTCTCCGAGATCGATTTGGAAACTGGCAAGATTGACGCGGCGGAAAACTACTACAACGAAGCGATTCAGATTAAACAGGGAGACAGGAATCCCGCCGATGCTCCTGAACTGCTGCTTGTCGCCAGCCGCATCGAGGAAGCAAAACACGATTATGCCAGAGCGCAGCAATCCCTCGAGCGCGTAATTTCCAATTCCGCTGCCGACTCTTCGCAAAAATGGCGGGCAGAAGCGCAGCTGGCGAAGATTTATGTGGACCAGGGGCTAGATGCGCAGGCGGAAAGCGAGTTTCGGCATTCCCTGGAAACCGTTGAGGTGGTTCGCTCATCCGTGCACCATGAAGAATTGCGAATGCCTTTTTTTTCCACGGTGCTTTCGTTTTATGACGATTACATCGAATTCCTGATTGCTCACCAGCGCATGCAGGACGCCCTGCAGGTTGCCGAGTTGAGCCGCGCCAGGACATTGGCGGAAGGTTTAGGCGCGCGCTCCACCCGTTTTTCTTTCTCGTCGCGGAATTTCCTGCCGCAGCAGATCGCGCGTCGCCTGAATGCCACTCTCTTGTTTTACTGGTCGGGCGAAAAGCGATCCCACCTGTGGCTCATCACGTCCGCAAAACTTTCCTGGTTTCCTCTGCCCGCTAAATCTGAAATCGATGTCGCGGTCAAAGCCCATCGTCAATCCGTCGTAAATGGACAAGACGTGTTGGCGGGAAACAGCACGAACGCCCGGCAACTCTATGACATGCTCGTGGCCCCCGCGCGCCAGTTTATTCCCAAAAATTCCCGCGTAATCGTTTTGCCCGCGGAAAATCTCAATGCCCTGAACTTTGAAACGCTGATCGTTCCCGGATCGGATCCGCATTTCTGGATCGAAGACGTAATTCTCTCCGAAGCCGGTTCGCTCACGCTTTTATCCAGCGCAACCCAAAACGCCGCGGCACGCCAGAAAAACCTGCTTCTTGTCGGAAATCCTGATTCAGCCGATCCCAGCTTTCCCCCTCTCGTTCAAGCGCCCGCGGAGATAGAAAAAGTCTCCAGCCATTTTCCTGATCCGCAATGCACTGTGCTGCAGGGAAAAAACGCCACCGTATCGGCCTATTTCCAAAGCAATCCTGACCGTTACAGCTATCTGCATTTCGTTACCCACGGAATCGCCAGCCAGACGCGTCCTCTGGAATCCGCCGTCATACTGAGCCGCGACGGCGATTCCTACAAACTCTACGCGCGGGACATTGTCGCGCATCCGTTGAAAGCGCAGCTCGTAACCATTTCCGCGTGCAACGGAGCCGGAACGCGCACTTACGTCGGCGAAGGTTTGGTCGGATTGTCCTGGGCGTTTTTGCGAGCGGGCGCGCACAACGTGATCGCTTCGCTGTGGGAAGTCAGCGACGCATCTTCCACGGCGCAGTTGATGGATGCATTGTACGCAGGTTTGGACCGCGGCGAAGATCCCGCCGCGGCGTTGCGCGACGCAAAACTGCTCGTCCTTAAATCAAACGCAAATACCGTCTTCCGCAAGCCGTTTTATTGGGCGCCGTTTCAACTCTACGTCGGCTCCTGAAAAGTCGCGTTGCGAATCGTCAAAGCTCACGCCGCCTTAGGCCGCGTACTCCACGCCGTAGCCGCGAACAGCAGCCCAATCACAATCGCGCCAAGTAAAATAAACAGCGAGGTCGAAAGCGCCTCCGGCTTGGCCGTCATCAGGTAAACAATCCCCAGCGCTAGCATGAACCGCGCGCGGATCAGCGTCACAATCATGGGGTCCTGCACCCGCTCCAGGATCGACTGCGGCAGCGCCACATTTCCTTCCGGCAGCGCCGCGCGAATCCGTTTCACCCGCGGCAGCACCAGCACAAATCCAATTCCGAGCGCCAGCACGATCGCCAACAACGACGCCGAAACCCAGCCCAGCTTCATCGCGCCGGTCAGCGACGCCATATATCCGCCGCTGATAATCAGCAGCAACAAGCCGGGCCCGGAAACGGGCAACGAAAGTTTGTAGATGCGCAACCAGGAGCGAGCCTGCTCCGAACTCGCCGAACGCCGAAGCAACGCAGTGGCGGCCCATTCCAGGCCGTAGCCAACGAAAAGTCCAACCAATCCCAAAAAGTGAGTGAACAGCGCAAACGCGTAAGGATTCAGATTCATGGCGAGCCTAGTGTACAGCGGACTCCATCGCCAGCGCGCCCGGAATTTTCACTCGCCGCGGGCCACCACCGCCAACCCTCGCGCCACCGCCCAGCCCTCATCCACGCGTACGCTGAAACTCCCGCATGTACGCCACCAAGGCCTCCACCGCGTCTTGCCCCACGGCGTTGTAGAGCGAAATGCGCATCCCGCCCACGGACCGGTGCCCCGGCGTGCCCACGAGATTCGCCGCCGCCGCGCCCTTCGCAAAATCCTTTTCCACTGCTTCGTCTCCGCCCTTAATACGACACACCACATTCATCAGCGAACGCGACGTTTTCTTCACCGGACAGCTGTAAAATCCGTTGCTCCCATCGATCGTGTCGTACAGCAGCTTCGCCTTCGCCTCATTGCGCTTTTGAATCCCCGTAAGTCCGCCTTCCGCCGCGATCCATTCCGTCACCAGCCCAAGGATATACACCGCAAACGTCGGCGGCGTGTGATACAGCGACTTCTCCTTGATATGCGTGCGGTACTGCAGAATCGTCGGCAGGTTTTTGTCCGCGCGCTCGGCCAGGTCTTTGCGCACGATCACCAGCGTCACTCCGCTCGGCCCCAGGTTTTTCTGCGCCCCGGCAAAAATCAGCCCGAATTTGCTCACTTCGATCGGCCGCGAGGCGATGTCGGAAGACATATCCGCCACCAGCGGCGCCGCGCTCACCGGCAACGAATGATACTGCGTACCTTCAATCGTGTTATTCGTGCAGAAATAAGTGTAGGAAGCGTCATCGGACAATTTAATTTCGTCGGCCCGCGGCACGCGCGTGAATTTCTCCGCTTCCGTGCTGGCCGCAATGTGATGCAGGAAGCCTTTCTTCAATTCGCCGATGGCTTTCGCGGTCCACGCGCCGGTGTGCAGCACGTCAATCGGCTTCCCCGGCAGCGCCAGGTTCTGCGGCACGCTGGAAAATTGCATGCTCCCGCCGCCCTGCACGAAAATCACCGCGTAGTCTTCCGGAATCGCCAGCAGCTTGCGCAGATTCTGCTCCGCGCCGTTGTTGATGGCCTCAAACTCCGGCGAACGGTGAGACATTTCCATCACAGACATGCCGGTACCGCGATAATCAAGCAGTTCTTCGCGGATGCGCTCCAGCACCGGCAGCGGCAAAGCGGCCGGTCCGGCGTTGAAGTTAAATGCGCGCGTCACAGGTCGTGCAGGGGCACTGGTGCTCACGTTGGGAAAACCTCTCGGTAAAATTTGCGGTGCGTCCGAAGCGGAAAAGCCGAGGAAAGGACCGCTATATAGGATACCAGATCACCCCCGCGTCCCGCGCCATCCACCCCAAAACCTCATCATCCCCTTCATCGCTCTCGACCGTATAATGGCCGCACGACGCAACGCTCCCGGGAATTGCTCGAAAAGGCGCTGAGCCTGACCGAAGAAGAGCGCGCCGAGCTTGCCGCTCCAGCTCCGACATTAAAAACGGCAACAACCGGGCTTCAGCCCCTGAGGACTCCGCACCCATTAGAAAACTAATTCTTCGGCAGCCCCGGCGGCCCCGTGTAATATCCGGTGCGGGTCGAGGCGATCAGGGTCGGATCATCGATGGTCACCCGCAAGTTGTGGTAATTGGAGGAGGTGTTATTGCCGGCGGGCGCGTACGCGATGATGTAATCGTGGCGGGCCTGCTCCGTGATGCGCGGATACAGATTCTGCATTTCTGCGCTTTTGGTGGCATAAAAAATGTCGCCGCCGGTTTGGGTGGCATAGTTCGTCAGGCCGGAAAATTTGCGATTGCCTTCCGAGCCAACTGCCAGGGCGTAAACCGAAATATTCTGCTGGAGCAATTCTTCCAGCACAACTTTCGGCGTGTTGTGATTCAGTTTCGGTTCGTTCTGGCCGTCAGAAACGATCAGGATCACGCGGCGGCGGTCTCTCGGGCGATCGCGCAGCAGGTCCGCGGCGGAATAGAGCGCATCGTCGATGGCCTTGCTCGGGCGAGAACTGGAGTAAACCGGAGCCGCCTGCACGGGCGGTCCAGACGTGGAGTTTGTGCCCGTGACCATGGGCTGCGGAATGTATTGCGGCGAAGGCTTGGCCGCGGCTTGTGCCGATTGTAAATCCGCAAGCAAATCCCCGGAGACATGCGTGAACTTGTCTCCGGGATAAAAAAGCATGTCGTAGCGGCAGACCATGGCCTCGTCGGTTTCGCTCAAGCCGGCCGCAATGGTTTGCAGGCTCTTGGTCATCTCGCTTCCTTCTTTCCACTTCATATCGTTGTCGACCAGGATCACAAGAGAAAGAGGAAGGCCTTCATCGGCGAAGGTAAGAATTTTTTGTTCCACATCGTCGTCGTAGACGCGAAAATCGTCCTGCCGCAGTCCCGAAACAAGATTGTCATTCCCATCTTTCACGGTAACCGAAAGAACGACAAGGTTCGATTGCACGCGGATTTTCTCTTGCGCCCGCTGCGTCGCTGTGGAAGGTCCATTTTGCGCGCCAGGATTCTGAGTCGTCGGAGATTGCGATGCGGAACAACTGAGAACGGCTATGGCCACAGCACAAGCTTCTCGTTTCCAGGTCATGCTTCATTCTACCTTGTCAGTGAGATGAATAATCAGAAGCCAGAAAGGCTGAAAAGGTGGCTTTTTCGGAATCAAGAGAAAGAATGACAAGGTGCGTGGAAAAAGTGCGCTAAGCGTGAGGACGAAGTGCGCTGCCAAAAGTGGCCGAAGTGAGTAAGTGGCGACCTGAGAGCGATATAGCCGCGTACAGGAGAATCCTTAGCAACGATGGAACGAATCATGCAACAACAACGGCCGACCGGCCAATTCTCCAGGAGGGTTTTTCCATGTTTCATAAGGTTTTGGCTACGGTATCTTTGGGCGGTCTGCTGCTGATGGGCGCGCCCGCATTGATTCAGGGGCAGCAAGCGCAGCAGGGACAACCGTCTCAGCAGGCGGCGAAGTCGGTCACCGGCAAAGTGATAGATATTGCAGACAACGGCCATTCGTTCACCGTTGACACTGGCGCCGGCGAGAGCAAGCAGACCATGAAGTTCGTGGTGGACAAGAATACGCAGGTGCAAGGGCAAGTGAAGGTCGGAACGGTGGTCGCGGTGGATTATCAGGCGATGGATGGCGGCCAATTGCTCTGCGTGAGAGTTGCCGCGCAGCAGAGTTGAGGCCAGTCAGTAAAAGATAGAACATGTGACAGTGGCGACCGGGACCCGTCCCTGGTCGCCACACGTTTGTTTGGGCAAGTTTTCAGAAATCGGCGCAGCCGCGACACTTCTTGGTTGTTGGGCGTAATTGGGATTAAGCTTCCCCTCGTCAGTTCGGCCCAGACGACTCGTTTAGTCGAGGTGCAACATGCATCTACGATATTGGATTCTGCTGATCCTGATGATTGCCGTGGCCGGATGTCAGCCGTGCGTTGTTACCACCGCGCACGTGGAAGCACTGACGCCAGCCGATCGAAGCGCTGTGGAACAAAGTGTGCGCGGATTTATGGCAAGCGTTGCGCAAGCGGTGACGCAAGAAGGCCCAACCGCGTGGAGCAAAGAGTTTGAAGGCGGCGCGAACTTCTTCATGGCGGTCAGTGGGAATCTCGTGTTTCCCACCGGCGAAGCTGCGGCACAAGCGCTTCCAGCTGTGGCGCGCGCCATTCCACAAATTGACCTGAAATGGGGAGATGATTTGCGCGTCGATCTTCTCACCGCGGATTTGGCCGTCGTGGCGACCTCCTACCAAGAAGTTCAACTGGATCCGCAAGGACATACGGTGAGAGAAAACGGCTATTTTACGGGCGTGGTGGAACGGCGAAACGGAAAGTGGCAATTTCGGGATGCGCATTGGTCGGAAGCGACACCCGCAGCGAAGGCGCCGTGAAGCGTCGCGAGAAGCGGGACGTTATCGTGCCGGTACAGCCGATCTGAAGCTCGGCCACTACGTTAGGCAGAGTTCGGCGATTTGTTTTAGCAGGCGGATGAGAATGGAGCGGTCGTCGGCAGTTAAGGCTTGGCGAACTTTTTCGTCGGCGGAGGTGCGGGCGTCGATTAGATGTTCGCGGTATCTATTTCCTTTTGCGGTGAGAGAGACGAGGATGGCTCCGCCGGATGGCGTTTTTTTCTCGGAGACTAGCCCTTCCTGGACTAAGGATTTGATGGCTCGGTGAACGACGGTGCGATCGAAGCCGAGAAGCGTCGCGATTTGATTTTGGTTGAGAGAAGCGCCGCCGCGAAGCGTCGAAAGAATGAATCCTCGCGTGGACGAGCAGCGGGTTTTGCGCTCGAGCTGCTTGCCTACGGAGAAGTAAGCGGCGGCGATGTGGTTCAGCACGGAATCTCGCAGAATATTCTCGGGAATGGGTTTGATCGGAATCATAGGATCGTGACTGTGGCTTCGAGCGCGCGGCGCCATTGTGGTTGGTCCACATGCGCAGGGGATTTCTTGCCAATGGCGATGACCATCACAATGTCATGAGCGCGCGCCGAAAGCCCGAGAAATTTGGAGAGGCGGAGGGCGTCGAAGCCTTCCAGCGGACAAGTGTTGAGTCCGAGGGCTTCGGCGGCGATCATGAGGTTTTCGCAAGCGAAGTGCTTTTCGTCGCCCATTTGAAGAGATCGTGGCGAGTCACGGGAGGAATGCCGATGGTTTTCCAGGGATGAAGCATACGGAATAGCAGCCACTTGACTGGTTTTCCGGAAGGCAAACTCTGTGACTATGAACGCACCTCGGCGAGTGGTGGTCATGGTGATGCTCTCCATGTTGTTATTGCAACATACGGTGGGCGGGCAGGGGTGAGTGCGCCCGTGTGGCGCGGTGCTCGACCGCAGGCGGGGAATGGGCATGAATGAAGGCACACGGGAACCACGGACGGGTGGGCTGGCGGTTGTGAAGCCCGCGGTTACGGGTTTTGGGCGGAGCCCGGGAGCAGGGCGAATTCGACACGGCGGCGCATGGGGTCGATGCGTTCAGCGCGGACACGGATGCGATCGCCTAGTTTCCAGACAAGCGATTGTGGTTGCTTGCGACGGCTGCCGCCGCGGCGATTGTCGTTGCTGGGCACGGCGACGATGGCGTGGTCGCGTTCGCGATAAAGGCAGCGGGTGCCGGCAACTTCTTCAAAGGCATTGATGGGGACGAGGCCTTCGACGAAGACGTCGAAGAGTTCGACAAAGCAGCCATATTTCTGCACGGAAATGATGAGGGCATCGTATTCGTCACCCAGGTGCTGCTCCATGAACTGTGCGGTCTTCCAGGCAATGAGCTCGCGCTCGGCGGTGGCCGCACGACGCTCGGTTTCCGAAGTCTCGGCGGCGATTTCCTCTAAATGCTGGTGCGAATAAAGAGTGGCTTCGACGCCGACGGCAGGCTTAATGTGCGTGGGAGCTTTTGCCTGAGGATTGGCGAGTGCCCATTTTAGGATGCGATGAACGACGAGATCGGGATAGCGGCGAATGGGCGAGGTGAAATGCGTGTACTTATCGAAGCCAAGAGCGAAATGACCCAGAGATTCCGCGGAGTAGCGCGCTTGTTTGAGGGAGCGCAGCATTAAGTAGGAGAGGATGCGCTCTTCGGGATGGCCGGAAAGCTTGGCGACCAATTTCTGATAGTGGCGCGGAGTGATGTTGATGTCTGTGCCGGGGAGAGAGATGCGCTGCTGGCGTTCACGACCCTGGCCGCGCGATTCGGGCTTGCCGGCTTTTGCGGGTGAAGGGACTTTGCCATGGCGAACGGCGACTTCACGCTGATAGAGATTTTCGACGCCGAGTGAATAGCCGAAAGCGCGGGCGAGTTCTTCAAATTCCAGGACTTTGCGGGCATCCGGTTTCTCGTGGACGCGGTGGAGGGCGGGAAGGCCGCGTTCGAGAAGATAATGTGCGACAGCGCGGTTGGCGGCGAGCATGAACTCTTCAATGAGGCGATGGGCAATATTGCGTTCGCTGCGGCCGATGTTAATCATGTTCTGCTCCGCGTCGAATTCGATAACAGGCTCGGGGAGATCGAAGTCGATTGAGCCATTTTCGCCACGGCGAGAGTTCAGGAGTTGAGCGAGACCTTTCATGGCGCGGAAATGGTGGTGCATGTGAGCGTAACGCTCGCTCATCTCCGGATCGCCATTGAGGACCTTGTTGACGTTGGTGTAGGTCATGCGCTCGGCGGAACGGATCACGCCGGGAACCATGACGGCAGTGAGCGGGCGTCCGGCGGAATCAAAATGCATGATGGCGCTCATGACGAGGCGCTCCTCGCGAGGATTGAGTGAGCACATGCCATTCGAAAGAGCTTCGGGAAGCATGGGAACGGCGCGATCGATGAAGTAAACGGAATTGCCGCGGAGCCGGCCTTCGCGATCGAGAGGAGATTCGGGAGTGACGTAGTGTGCTACGTCGGCAATGTGAACTTGCAGGAGCCAGCCGCCATCGTCGCGACGCTCGACGTACACGGCATCATCGAAATCGCGCGCCGTTTCGCCGTCGATGGTGACGATGGGGAGTTCGCGAAAATCTTCGCGGCCTTCGCGGTCGGTGTCACCGACCGCATGGGCCATGCGCTCGCTTTCCTGAAGGACCTCGGCGGGAAAGGTGTGGGGCAAGTGATGCTTGCGGATGATGATTTCGGTGTCCACACCGAGATCGCCAGGACGGCCAACGATTTCAATTACCCGGCCGGCGGGAGCTGTGCCGCCGCGACCATAATGCAAAAGCTCGGCATCGACGACGGCGCCGTCCAATTTGGGAATATGTGGCAGGCGTTTACCGCGGCCGGGTTGTTCTTTTTTGGAGAGTTGAAGTTGCTCGCGGAGCGCGGGCGAGAGTTCTTCGCCGGGAATTAACTCGATGTCGTGCTGGACGCGTGTGTCGTACGGCGTGACGATACAGCCTTGCGCCGTGTAGCGGAACAGGCCCACAACTGTGGGATGAGCGCGACCAACAATGCGGACGATACGGCCTTCGGCACGACGAGCACCGGGCAGACCACTGAGTCGGGCAATTCTGGCAATGACGGTATCGCCGTGCATGGCGTCTTCAACGTAATCGCGCGGAATGAAAATGTCGCCATCGACGTTGGGAAGCGCGACATCGGGGACAACGAAGCCGTAACCATCCTGGTGAAGAACCAGGCGCCCTTTGATTTCGTCGCGCGAAGTGGCTTTATGTTGCGAGAACTTGTCGACGGGTTCGCCTGTGGCACGTTTTTGATTTTCCGAAAGAGCGGGAGGCTTGCGCGTTTGACGGAGAAGAAAACGGCCGTGAGAGAGTTCCTCGACGAGGCCGCGTTTTTTTAATTTTTCGACCATATGAAGGAGCGGGCGCCGATCATTTTTTTTCAAGCGCAAGGAGCGGGAAAGATCATCGAGGGAGACGGGATCGTTTCTAAGTTGCAGAAAACGCAGGATGTTATCGAGGCTAAGCTGGGAAGCGCGAGGCATCTTCGAGAAGCCTTTCCGTGAGCGACAGGGTGCGTGAGCCATTGTATGCATTTTCTTAAAATTCTTGTAACCATTTTCGGCTCGCGGGAGTTTCATAGACAGGCCAACACACGACCGATTAGCCGCCCTCCGTCAGGCTAATCGGATTCCTCGAAAGAGGAATAAAGGGGAGGCGGGAAGACCTGGCCTGCCTCCCTTCTCTATTTTCTGCGTCTATCTAGTTTTTTTTTGTGGACATAGGTGGCTACCGGGTCCACGACTTTTTCAACTCATCCTCGAGTTTATCCTGCCGGCTTTTGATCCAGCGTGAGTGGCGACGTTCCGTCATCTTCGTGGATGAGTGCGCGAGCCGTGTAGAGACGGTTTGCAAGCTCACCCCCGCGTTAGCAGATCCGTGGCTAGGGTGTGGCGAAATAAGTGTGGGTAAGCGCGCGGCACGCCTGCTGCTTTGAATACTTTGGCCAAGGATTTCTGGTAGACGCCCACGGCAGAGTTCGGTTTGGACAGGCCATCCCCAAAATACCAGCGGTTTTCCTCAGCGACAGCGGCAAGTGCAGCTACGACCTGGCGCGACCAACGGCAGCTTGATCATCATGCCACCGGGATTTCAGGAAACACGCCAGCATAGCGTGCCGAAAACGAAAGCCGTCGTTGGCACGCGCATCAACCTGACTTTTCGGTGGATGACTGCATGAAGATATTTGGCCCAACCGTCATCGCCGCTGCCGTGCTCATGTCTCCAGGCGCGATCACCGAAGCGTGGCAGCAACATCAGCTGAACGCACGCGCATTCCGCGCGGGTGAGGCCCTCAGCGGTGTGTATATCCGTACTGAATCAGAAAGCATTCACATCGCTTCCTCATATGCGTTTAGCGGGAAAATATGCGTCGCCTTGTCTTTGTCCGGGCCGGCTTTCCAGAGCGGCGACGAGAGTGCCAAGGACATGAGCTACGTCGTGTTCGACAGCGATGGCCACAGCTACCGGTACAACCTGTCACATAGTGAATTCGACGGAGAGTGCGGTGGCGCCAGCAGTCGAATAAACATTCTTCGCGTGGTGGAGCGCGGTGCACAAGGAGACCAATGAAGAGACGACTCGAAGACCTCAGCTTGCTTGATCGAAGGCTGTTGGTGGCCCACCTACGCAGACGATTCCAGGGGAGAATTGCGCCCCACGTATTAGATATCTGACGACACTCTGTTACAGAGATACTTCGAGGATCTGGAAGCGAAGAAGCCAGCGGCAGCGACGGACGGCGCGGAATATGAAACGTGAAACGCACCCGCCCAATCTTGGCGGAAGCGCGGTGTCTGTGGCTTTTCCCCTGTCACGGGAGCGTTTCTTCCGATTGGCGTCAAAGAACAAATGCAGGTGGGAGTGGTATTCTTTGCAAGTTAGCTGTTGGGATAAGGTGGAACGATGCCACTCCGGGATCTGGCTTTCGCAGCACGAACACTGCGAAAAAGTCCTATCTTTGCAATCACTGCCGCGTTGACCGTTGCCTTGGCCATCGGTGCGAGCACAGCGATCTTCAGTGTTATGAACGCTGTTCTTTTGCGACCGCTGCCCTACAGAGACCCCGACCGTCTGGTCATCGCCTGTGGCGACCTCCGCAAGCGTAACGTCCTCGACTTTCCCTTCTCAAACGCTAACTTTATCGATTTGCGCGAAGGCACGAGGAACGTGTTTGATGATCTAGCCGGCGTCTTCAGCGACCGCGTCCTTTTGCAACGAGAGGACGGAACGCCTGAGCAAATCCGTCTCGCAGTGGTTACAACAAACTTCTTTCAGTTGGTGGGAGCCAAGATAGCGTTCGGGCGTGATTTCACAGACGCCGATGGAACACGACAAGAGCCACTGGCGCCCGGCGGGCAAGCGGCTGGGCCGCCGCCGCGCGTCCCCACTTTGGCGATCTTGAGCTACGAATACTTCCAGCGACGCTATGGTGGTAATCCTGCCGTACTTGGGCACGTCATGGTAGCTAACGGGCAGTTCACTCCGCAGATCGTTGGCGTGCTTGCGCCCCGCGTTCAGCTGCATTTCCCGCCGACAGCGAACCTTGAAGCTAAACCGGACATGTGGATCGCCAATCGCTTGGGTTACGATGCCGCTGATCGTGGCGGAGTTTCTATTCACGCGGTCGGCAGACTAAAGGAAGGGATATCTCTTAAACAAGCGCAAACCCAAGCCGACATCGTCGCAGCAGATGCAAGAAAGAATTACTTAATCGAGCGGACCGCCGGGTATTCCATCCGATTGGAGCCAATGCGACGGCACCTTGTCTCCGAAGTGCGGCCAGCTATCCTGGCACTCATGGGCGCAGTGATTTTTCTTTTGCTCATCGCTTGTGCCAACGTGGCCAACCTCTTGCTTGTTCGCACGTCTTTGCGGGAACGCGAACTCGCAGTACGTACAGCCATCGGCGCGACTTGGTGGCATCTTGCTCGGCAGATTTTAGCCGAGGCATTTCTACTTGCAGCTATGGGCGCAGTGGCTGGCCTCGGGCTAGCGTGGATTGGCGTTCACGAACTGCTGGTTATTGCCCCAGCAAATCTTCCGCGCATCGATACGATCCGGATCGACTCAGCCGTGCTGGTGTTCACGGGCGCGACAGCGTTCTTAGCCGCTGGGGTTTTCGGCGCTGCCTCCGCGTGGCGGGCTTGGCGACCGGACGTTATCAATGTGCTGCGGGGCAGTGGCCGAAACGAAGGCCTTGTCGCCGAGAGCCTACCACGGAAACTTGTCGTGGTTTCTGAAGTTGGCCTCTCCTTCGTATTGCTCGTTGGATCTGGACTGATGTTCCGCAGCTTCCTCGAGCTTCAGCGCATTGATCCCGGCTTCGACCCGCGCGGGCTTCTTACCTTTCAAGTTCTTGGCGGCGGCGGGGACACACAGGATCAACGTGCTGCATTCACTGGTCAAATCAAGGAGCTTCTACTCGCCATTCCTGGTGTCCAGGGCGTTACCGCCTCATCTCCCTTTCCCCTCGCTGGCGGTTTCCATCCCATTCGCTGGGGAACCGAGGACGCGCTCGCCGACGCCGGCAAGTTTCAGGCCGCCGATAATCAAATTGTGCTGCCAGGTTACTTTGAGGTAATGCGCACACCTTTGCTTGCGGGCCGGACGTTCACCGATGAGGATAATGTACCCGGCCGCAATGTAGTTGTCATAGACCAGTTGCTGGCGGATAAAGCCTTCCCTCATCAATCAGCGGTTAGTAAACGCATTCTGATCCGTGCCCGCACGCCGGAGCCCGAGTGGGTCGAGGTAATTGGCGTTGTCGGCCACCAAAGAGAAGAGTCGCTGGCAGACCGCGGACGCGAGCAGGTTTATTTTGCGGACGCTTTCGTGGGGTCTGGCGGCGTCAACCAGTGGGCCATCCGAACCGGCAGCAGTCCAGCAAACTATGGAAACGACGTGCGAGCCGCGATCAAAGGGTTTGACGCACACCTTTTGGTCACGGAGATGCAGCCTGTGGCGAGTTTGGTCGATCGCGCACAAGCCAGCACCCGCTTTTCACTCCTGCTCATTGGAGTATTCGCGGTGATCGCGGCGCTGCTCGCGGGCGTGGGTCTTTACGGCGTGCTTGCGACGGTCGTGCGACAGCGTACTTCGGAGATCGGCATTCGAATGGCCCTCGGCGCAGAGCCTGCCATAATCTTCAAACTTATTTTGAGGCAGGGACTCCGTCTAACGGCCATTGGCATCACCGCCGGTCTGATTGCCTCTTTCGTCCTCACACGCGGAATGGCCTCACTGCTGGTTGGCGTTAAACCAACTGACCCAGTAACGTTCGTCGCGATGGCTCTAGCATTCTTGCTAATCGCCTCAATCTCGTCATGGTTGCCTGCATGGCGCGCGTCAAGACTCGACCCTGCTGCGGCTCTTCGTGACGAGTAACAGTTTCGGTGGAGTTCCTGTCAACGAACCCGCAACGCGACCTGGTCGAGGTGTCTTAAGTCGAAACGAACCAGAAATCAGGTGCCGGCCAAATGCTAGAAAAATTGCGGACTTCAGAACTAAGGCTGGACCGATACGACAAAGCTCAGGCTATCCCCGCCATACTGAGCCGTAATTTTCCAACAACCGATTGACGGAATATCGATTGCCGTCATAATCGCTGGTTTGTCGGTGCCCACAAAAACCGCATTCGCCTTTTCAGCGGCCACGACAGGCGCTTCGCGATCAAGTCGTGTTGCAAAGACGGCGAGATCTGGTTTGTCCTTCCGCCAATCGAAACCTCGTCGCCAATAGGTAAGTTTTGTGCGATAGCCACCCATGCTTACGCTGGTACGTTGGACAAAAACTCGTGCTCCATTTTCCAGTTGGGCAGCAAGGCACACAGACCCGCATAGCCCAAACGCTTTTCTTTCTTTTCCTAGCGTTCGTTATTAAGAGCGAGGGCTTTGTTGTAGACGAAGCGGCATGACCCAGCGAACTGTCGCAGGTTGCGAAGCGTTCGCCGGCAATAACTCGAACTTGAATGCTTGCAGTCTCAACACAACACCACCACTGCTGCTGTCAAAAGACATTGGGCGCGGCAGGCATTGCGTTTTCGCATTGCATGTCCACTTGGTCTTCGTCACAAAACATCGCGGAAAGGTATTTGACGGAGACGCCATCCAACGGCTCAAAGTTATCTTCGACAAAGTATGCACCGACTTCGAGGCGCAACTGGTCGACATTAAGCAATACGTCGAGCAACAAAATACTCCGCTCTAAAGGACCCTATGTCCCCGCCCTGAAGGACGGGGATATAAGGCCCTACTCGTAAACGGCATCGATCGGCGAAGTTGGTACTGGACCGCGCGCAACATCATTTAAGTGCCGGGCATACATTCTTTCGAAATTCTCTGTAACCCTGTTTGGGTTTTCGAAGTCACATAAAGAAAGCCAACAAACAGCCGGTTAGCCGCCCTCCGTCAAGGCTAATCGGAATAAAGGGAGGCGAGTTGACCTGGCTTGCCTCCCTCCTTTTTGTGATTGAGAGTTAAGTCGAATCACACCAACCCCAATCTTCTTCCGTTCTCACTCCCGATATTTCGAGCACAACATGGCAGGCTCACTTCCTATTGACGGTCTACAGGTAGATCGTTATTATCCGCCGATGGGAGAAAGGTTTTAGCGAGGTATTCGGCATGCCACTCTTCGTAAAAGTTCGGACCTTCCTACGCAACCTTTTCTTGTCCCGGAATGTGGAGTCCGAGCTGGACCAACAAGTCCATTCCCACCTCGCAATGCTGACAGAAGAGAACGTTCGTGTAGGCATGTCACCTGAGGAAGCACAACGCAGTGCACGTATAGAGCTTGGCGGTATCGAACAGGTGAAAGAACAAGTCTGCCAGGAGCGGATGGGCAGTTGGCTTCAGTCCATTAGCAGTGATTTTCGATTTGGATTGCGTCAACTCCGCAAGAGTCCCGGCTTTACGACCATCGCCGTCCTCACACTGGCCCTCGGAATTGGCGCAAACACCGCCACCTTCAGTATCGTGCAAAATGTCCTGCTTCGCTCTTTGCCTTATCGCGATCCAGGCCGTCTCGTCGAAGTTTGGAACAATTACTTTCCGCAATGGCCGCAGGTTGGTTTGTCCTCTCTCGATTTCCAGCAATGGCAAACTCAAGTCAAATCCCTTTCGGAGATGGGCGCGTACCGTTTTGTCTCCACAGGTTTGAATCTCGCAGGGGATGGCGAAACCCAGCGTGTGGAAGGCACCTACGCTACTGCCGACCTGTTTTCTACACTCGGAGTGAAGCCTGCCCTGGGCCGTACGTTTCTCCCCGAGGAAGATCGGCGCGGCACAGCACCGGTCGCACTGCTCAGTCATCAGTTATGGCAAACACACTTCGGCGAGGATGTCTCCGTCATCGGGCGAACAGCTAGGCTTGACGGTCGGGATTACACACTCATCGGCGTGCTGCCTGCAAATTTTAACCTGGTTCCTTGGGCGGAGATTTGGTTTCCCGTCGGGCAGATGGATCCAGACGAATTAAACACGCGTGTGCACCACCCTTTCGCAGTGGTTGCGCGGCTTTCGCCTGGAACAACAGTTGGTCAGGCCCAAGCAGAGATGACCACACTGGCGCGCCAGCAAGCCCTGGCGTACCCCACCACCAATGCCAATTGGGGCGTTACTGTACAACCGCTTAGAAATCCTTATGCGGCGAATTTCAAAGAAGCCCTGCTCGTTCTTTTCGGGGCCGTCGCATTGGTGCTGCTGATAGCCTGTGCCAATCTGGTGAATTTGCTCTTGGTGCGCAACGCGGATCGTCAACGGCAAATTGCGGTGCGGATGGCACTCGGAGCAAGCCCATCGCGGCTGCTCTCTCAATTGCTAACCGAGGCGCTGTTACTGGCGCTGGCGGGAGGGTCTCTCGGGATTGCATTTGCGTACGCCAGTCTGAAGTTGGCGGCGTTGGGCCCTGCAAAAATTGCCGAGACAGCACCAGCCACTCTGAATGGCTGGGTTCTGGGATTCACCCTCACGGCTTCCCTCTTGACGGGCATTGCCTGCGGAGTGCTGCCCGCTTTTCAAAGTGTTCGCACAGATATCGCTTCCGCTCTGAAGGCCGGGAGCAAAGGTGCCATCGGTAACGGCAACGGAAAGCTTCGTAACGCTTTCGTCGTTGCGGAGCTTGCTCTGTCGTTGATTCTGCTGGCGGGGTCTGGCCTGTTCATTCGAGGCTTCGGTAATTTGCTGAGGTTTAACCCGGGCTTTGATCCCGACCACGTCTTAACGATACATGTCTCCGAAGTGGCGATACCCAATGAAGTGTATGCCAAATTTACGCCCGCTCAACTCAATGACGTACAGCTCAAAGATTCGATCCGATTTCAACAGCTCATTAATGAGATCAGTACTGTGCCTGGCGTGAAAAGCGCGGCTGGCATCACAGTTCTGCCAATCGCCGAATCCTTGCGTGCAACTACACGATTTGCCGTCGAAGGACAACCCGATACCGAAAAATCGCCGCGGCCCACCGCGCAAAATCGCTCCGCCAGCCTTGGATATTTTTCAACGATGGGCATTCCTCTCGTACAAGGCCGGCTCTTCGACGATGCCGATTGGGTCAGTTCCAACGTGGTGATCAGTGAGAGCATGGCGCGCCGTTTCTGGCCGAACGGCGATGCAATCGGGCATCGCGTAAACCTATGCGCAATGGCTAGCCAGCCATGTTGGTCACCGATCGTGGGCGTGGTTGGTGACGTCCACCAATTTGGTTTAAACGCTTTACCGACCTTCGATGTGTACGGCGCAGGAGGTTGGACGGAGGCGCTGGTAATCCGCACCGAACGCGATCCTGCCGCCGTCGCCTCTGACGTGCGAGCGAAAATTCATAAGTTTGATTCGGCGCTGGCTGTGTCTCGCGTTGCGACCATGGAACAAGTCTTGTCGGACTCCCTCTCGCAACAGCGCTTCTTGACCCTGCTGCTTGCTATTTTCGCCGGACTCGCACTTCTCCTGGCTGCCGTTGGAGTTTATGGCGTGGTAAGTTACGACGTGTCGCGCCGCACCCAGGAAATTGGCATTCGTGTGGCGCTGGGTGCACAACCGAGCGATGTAAACCGCCTTATCGTTGGCCAAGGATTGGCTCTCGCGCTGGCGGGCGTCGTCATTGGTCTAGCCGGTGCATTCGGACTTTCCCAGCTGATTGGTAGCTTGCTCTTTGAAGTGAAGCCCACGGATCCGTCAACCTTTGTTGCCGTGACGCTATTGCTCTTCGGCAGTGTAGTCGCCGCATCCTACATACCCGCCCGCCGTGCCTCCCGCGTCGATCCCATGATCGCCCTGCGCTATGAATAGAGCAGAGCCACATTTATGATTTGAGCCGAACCACCCCGACCCCAATCTTCTTCCGTTCTCGCTCCGGATATTTCGAGCGCACTTTCTCTGCGAGCCTCTTTCGTTTTGAATGGCTTTGATCACCAAGAAGCGATGACTGAAAAATCGCGAATTCTGGATTTGGCCGCGCAATCTAATGTGACCATCAATACGTTGGACGCGCGCGGATTGTACACAACGGGACTAAACGCAAGCGGGCTAGGCGTTAGAGCTTGGGATTTCGCCGGCGAGTTTGCGGGTCACGTGGGGCGGAGCGGCTGTGGCGATGTCGGAGGCAGCGGGTTCGGGACTGAACATGTCTGTCCAGCGTGAGTGCCGGCGTCGTCGGTGGAGAGATCGTGATGGCGATTGTGGGGCTGATCAAGACGCAGATGGCCAAGGCCAACTGAAGCGGCCGTTTTTAAAATTATTTGAGGCCGCTTGCGAGCGCGTGCGGCATTTTGGCGCAAACCGGCGGCACTCCTCTCCGCGATGAAATTTCTGTTTCGCTAACAGCGTGAGTCGTGCCTGAAATTCAGTCTTTGTTTGCGGGAACATAATCGCGGCAGAGGCAGCCGGGGTGATTGCAATGGCTGCGAATCGCCTGTTTATTCCCGACGGTGACACGTGTCGCGTGGTGAATGGATTTACCGTGGCCACAGGTTTTGCATGGTTGCTTGCGGTGCGTGCTGGTCAATAGATCTTCCGTTCATCTCAGAGCGACAGCAGCGTTTCTGCACGCGCCGCCGAGGCTCCTTCAGTGATGTTCATTGCTCGAATTATTGTGGCGCCAGGTCCAGTATTCTTTCTGCTCGGCGGGGGGAGTCTTGCGGAAATCGCGATTGGGATCGCGATGAGTTTCAACCGCCCACCGGTGGTAGTAGCCCACTTCGTCGTTATTCCAGACGTGATAGTCGCTGTAGTATGGATCGTAGACGCGGTAATGATGTTCGGCGCACCCTGTGGTCAGGACAGATGTGGCGATTGTGGCTGCCAGACAAAACGGACTCAACGAACGTAAGCAGGCAGACATTGATTTCGAACGTTGCGAACGGTTCATCAGAAGGTCTCCATGACATGAGACTCCTGAAAGTTAGCAGTGGCTGGGGAAGGAACGAATACGGACTAGTCTGTAGCGCGGGCTAGGCGGACGTGTAGAGGCGGGTGAATGTGGGCACTAGTGTAAAAGCGGGAAGGTGCTCGCGCACTCCAAAAACGTTATGTTGCAGATGATTCGGAAGGTGGCGACGTCGCTGGTGGTGATTGTGGTGGTGGCGTTTGGACTACGTGTGGCGTTTGCGTGGAATCAGGCGGCGAAAATACCGAAGGAAGTGGTGGGGACGATCCCGTTTCAGACAGAGACGGGGCATATTGCGTATTCGGTGGCGACAGGCAAGGGATTTTCGTCACCGTTTCAGAGGGATAGCGGGCCGACGGCGTGGCTGACGCCGGTGTACCCGTTGATCGTGGCGGGAATATTCAAGGTTTTTGGAGTGTACACGCGCGGATCTTTTCTGGCGGCGATATTTCTGAATATTATTTTTTCTTCGACCACCTGCGTGCCGATTTTCTATGCAGCGAAAAGGATTGCGGGGATTGGCGCGGGCAGTGGAGGTGCGTGGCTGTGGGCGCTGTTTCCGAATGCGATCCTGATCCCGTTTGAGTGGATCTGGGATACGTCGCTGGCGACGTTGCTGGCGTCTACGCTTTTGTGGGCGACGCTGGAGCTGGCGGAATCCCCAAGATGGCGCGACTGGATCGGGTACGGGCTTTTGTGGGGCGTGGCGTTGATGACGAACCCCAGTGTGGGTGCGGTGTTGCCGTTTTTGTTGGGGTGGCTGGCTTATCGCGGCTATCGAGACCGACGAATTCGGCTGACGAAACCAGCCGTGGCGGCCGCGGTTGCGTTTATCTGTTGTGTTCCGTGGACGGTGCGGAACTTTGTAGTGTTCCACCAATTCATTCCGTTTCGGTCGAACTTCGGGTATGAGCTGTATATCGGAAACAATGAGAATTACGACGAGCGGCATTGGGGATCGCCGGCAATCATCACGCAGGATATGGAGACGTTGCGCTATTTGAGGATGGGGGAAACGACATTCATGCAGGAGGAGACGCGAAAGGCGCTGAAGTTTATGGCGGGGCATCCGCGGGTCGAGATGCAGCTGATCGTCTGGCGATTTGTGGATTTCTGGATAGGAGTGGCTGATCCGTTGAGGACGTTTGTGGGGACCGATTCGTGGTTGATCCGCGGGATACTGTTGGGGAATTTTGCGAGTGCGGTGGGCGCGTTGGCGGGAGTGGTTGTGCTATTTCTGCGGAGGAGTGTGTACGCGATGCCAGTGGCGGCGTTTCCGCTAGTTTTTCCTGTTTTGTATTATGTCACGCACACTTCGCTGCGGTACCGGCATCCGATCGATCCGATGGTGTTGTTGTTGACGGCGATTGCCGCGGGGGCGATGTGGGCAGGACGGAAAACCTGAAGGCACGGCGGTTCGTGACGATTGTGTGTGGCGAGGGATTCGGATAATGTGCTGAGCTTGGGTTTGGGGGACTAATGGCGAAGAAGACGCTCGTTGGAATTTTGGTGCTGGTGGCGATTTGCTTGCTGGATGCGCCGAGGATTTGCGCGCAGACCAGTCCGGAAAATTCGTCGCGGGAATTGCAGATTTGGACTGGTGGTGGACACGGGATCAATGGAAGCCAGTCTGGCGACGGCCTGTGGAATTTGGGATTGCGGTATGGATTGATACTGACGGCGCCACACGGGCCGGGAATCCTGAAGGGGCAACTGGAGTACGCGGTGGACGTGGTGCCGGTGTGGGTGATCGCGCAGAAGACGAACACGGCTTATGGCGGGAGCGTGGACCCTTTCGCCTTCAAATGGATTTTCGATTCGGCGAAGAAGGTGAAACCGTATTTTCAGATTGAAGGCGGGGCGTTGTTCACGAATACGAAGGTGCCGGAGGGAACGTCGCAGATTAATTTCACGACCAGCGGCGGGATTGGCGCACATTTCTTGGGGAAGAAACACAATTTCAGCGCGGAAGTGCGGTTTCAGCATATTTCAAACGCGGGGATGACGAATCCGAATCCAGGGATTAATACGATGCAGGTAAGGATCGGGCTTGGGGAGTTTCGGAATTAGGATTTGGCTGAAGGAAGGGTTACTTCGTGCCTGGGGGCTGGTGGGTGCGTAGGAAATCTTTGAGGGCTTGGGGCATGAAGTTGGCAGTGCTGAAGGCGATCGGCAGAGCGGACTCGAAGGTGGTGGCACGATAATTGCCTTGACCGTCAGAGAGGATGAGCGCGATGGGGGGCTTGCCAGATTCGCGATTGAAGCTACTGGATTCGTAACCGTACTGGCGATCGCGATAGTTGATGACCGGCCAGTGACCTTTCTCTCCGACGACGAGGATGGCACGAAGGAAATAGTCGCGTTCGGTGGCGGCTTGCTGAAGGACTCCGCCGATGGGATAGCGATAGTGGAAGGCGGCATCGTCGGCACCGGAGGCGCAATATAGTTTGCCGGAGTAGGAGAGGGCCGCGGCAGCGGTGTGGCGGTCGGTCGTGAAGAGCGTGACGCCACCGAGACGGGCGTCTTCCGCGGCGTCGAGGAGGCGAGCCAGTTCCGCCTGGGTGATGGAGAGCGACGAAGCAGAAGCGGCGGGGAACTGGTCTTCGTCGACGAGTTGATCACTGAAGCGGGTGACGCGAACGGTGTGATCAGAAGATTGGCCGCAGGCGATGAGCAAACGAGAATAGTCGGTTGTGGCTTTCTGATAGTCGCGACAATCTCCGCAACTTCCACTCAGGCCGCAGCGCTGAGAGAAGAATGCGACGAAACGCAGGCCGTGACGTGTGGTTTCCGCTCCATAGAGTGCCGTGACGTGATTGATTAGTGAGGATTCGGCATGGATGGCTTCGGGGACGGCATATTCGGTGTTGCCGCCCAGGACGACGTGTTCCTGGCCGTCTTTCGTGATCACAGTGGCGGCGCGAACTTTGAAGTGGGAGATGGACGGATCGGTTCCAGCGTTTTCCGCGGCGGAGAGGGCGCGGAAAATCTGTGCGCGGAGGACCGGATCGGACACGAGAGCTTCCGATTGCGGAGTGAGATGCCACGCTGCGGAATCGGGCGCAAACTGGCGAGCGCAAGAAACGGCTAACGCGGCGATCAAGATGAGGGCGACGAAAGTGAAAACGCGGATCATGGATGGTTGCCTCACGCAGACGCGGTGAGGCGAGGGAGGAAAAGCCGGAAAAATTTATCCGGGTCGACGCCGACGGCGACTTTGCAGTTGGGGTTGAATTCCGCGGGCCGCGATTCGGGAGCAGGGCCTCCGGTGTTCATCGGGGGCGAAGTGCGAGCGGGGGCGTATTCGTAACCGACCGATTCGCCTGCGGTAAATTCTCCGGTAGTTTCGATCTGCACATAGTAATCCTTGAGCGTGAGCATCGAAGGATCGATGAGGTGCGCGACAGTGAGCGGGTCGTGCATGGCGACTACAGTAACGTCGTGTCCTTTGTGCATGCGTTCCAGAGTGGAGCGCATAATTTTCGAGGCAGCCTGGCAGACCGGATTTTGCGCGGCTTCGAGTTGCTTTAGTTGCGGTTCGCCGAAGAGAACTTTGCGAGTGACATCGAGCCCGACCATGGTGAGGGGAACGCCGGAATCAAAGACGATGCGCGCTGCTTCCGGGTCGACATAGAAATTGAATTCGGCGGAAGGCGTGACGTTGCCGCCGCTCAGAGAGCCGCCCATCATGACGATTTCCTTGATTTGCGGAGCAAGAGCCGGATCGGACTTGAGAACGCTGGCAATATTGGTGAGAGGGCCGACAGCGACGATGGTGATTTCACCGGGACTAGAGCGCACGATGCGGCGAATGAGTTCGGCCGCAGGCTCGGCGACGGGTTTTATTTTTGGCTCGGGGAAATCCACGCCAGCCAGGCCGTTATTCCCGTGGACGTAACTGGCGGTGACGAGGCGGCGCAGGAGTGGCGTGTCTGCTCCGGCGGCGACGGGCACATCGGTGCGTCCGGCAATTTCAACGAGGCGCAAAGCGTTGGGAAGAGTGAATGAGAGAGGAACGTTCCCGCTGACGGGTGTGATGGCTTCGACCTTTAGTTCGGGGGAACGGAGGGCGAGGAAGAAGGCCATGGCGTCATCGACGCCGGGATCGGTATCCAGAATGATGCGGCGCGGCGAAGAAGATGTGGCGGAAAGGGCGGCTGAGGGAAGAGAGCTTGCGAGAAGGGCGCCGGCGGAAGCGCCGAGAAACGATCTGCGAGACATATCGGAGAGATAAGAAGACATAGTGCTCCTTCAGACGCGGATAAGGTCACCGGAATTGTGACGTATGAGCGGAAATTTTACAGCAAATGCGGTGAGAGAAGAAAATATTCGGAGGCGTTGATCAAGAAGGTGAGTGTTGCGATTGACAGGAGAGCGCCTACAAATGCGGAAAACCTAAGACCCACCGTTCGCAGTAGTCGCTCATAGGGGGGCACCCCGAGACGGGTGGGCGTCGGGAGTCTGCCTGGTGAACAACTTGGCAACGGTTTCCAGGGTGTCGATGTCTGACGGGACTTTGTCCGTGCGGATGCGGACGATTCTTGGGAAGCGAAGAGCGTAACCGCTGTTGTGGCGGGAGGATTGCTGAATGTTGTTGAAGGCAACTTCGAGGACGACGAGCGGTTCGACGGTTCGAACATGGCCATGATCTTCGATGGTGTGGCGCAGGAAAAAATCGGTGTACTCACTGATTTCCGCATCCGTAAGGCCGGAATAAGCTTTGCCTATATTCAGGAGCGTATCTCCGTCGCGGACGGCGAAAGTGTAATCCGAAAGAACTTTGTGGCGTTTTCCGTGCCCGTATTCGACAGCGGTGACGACGACATCCAGCGTGGCAAAGGGTTCTTTCAGCTTGAACCAGAAGCTGCCGCGGCGGCCCGGCGAGTAGGGAGAATCGGCGACCTTGGCGACGATACCTTCGTGCCCGGCGGCCAGCGCATTACGGAAGGCGACCTGCACGGCGTCGGCAGTGTTGCACGCAGTGGGTGTGGTGACGCGTACGGCTGCGGAGGCATGCGAACAAACCTCGTTGAGGAGCGCTTTGCGTTTTGTTAGTGGTTCGTCGAGGAGCAAATCGCCGTCGCGATAGAGCAAGTCGAAGGCAACATATTTCACGGGAATATCGTTTTGAATGAACATGTCCAGGTTTTTGCGGCCGAGGCGCTTTTGCAATTCGGTGAAGGGCAATGGGCGGGAGTCGCGCCAGGCGAGAACTTCGCCGTCCAGGATGAATTCTCCCGGCAATTTGCTGATGGGTTGGAGGAGTTCGGGAAATTCAGTGACTTCATCGAGTGTCCGTGAAAAAAGGCGGACTTTACCGGATTTTCCTTTGTGCACTTGCGCTCGAATGCCATCGTATTTTTCTTCCACCAGTAGTGAAGGGACATCGACTGTAGATTCGACTTCGTCAAACAGATCGGCAGGCGTTTCCACCGGGGCGGCCAGCATGAATCCCAAGGGATTGAATAAACGCATGATAGCGCGGGTCAATTGATTTTCGGCAGCTAAGGTCAGGGTCTCGCCAATGTCGCCCGTCAGCATGTTTGCGCGGCGCACTGCTGCGAGCGGCTGATCGAATGCCTTGGCGATGGCTTCTTCCACGAGAGCTTCTTTCGATCCGATACGCAAATCACCGGTAATGATTTTCACGATGTATTTCACATCGCCGGCACTGGCGCGTTGGAAGGCGGTCGCGAGGAGTTCGGATTTCTGCGCTGATCCGCGAGCGGCAGCAAGATTTTCGAAAAGGCGAGCCACCTCCGCCACAGATAAATCGCCGTCAGGATTTGTGTTTCGCAAGAGGTCTTCGGCCATGTCGCCGAGGTCCCCGTGCTTTCGATAGGCGGCACCGAGGCTTTCGCCCGCTTTGCCAGCGGATTCAGCGATGACGCGCGAGAGATTTGCGCCGCCAACGCCCAAGGTGCGCTCATCATTTTTGGGAAAGACGTGAGCGGAGAAAAAACGGGCCGCGAGCGCGGCATCCGCGGTCGGCAGAGATCGCAGGAATTCGCCGATTAATCGGAGTTTTTCGAGTTTTTTGGTGGTGGCACCGACGGCATCAGCGATTTGAACGAAGGTGCGCATGATGGCTTGGTCAAAGGCCGCTGGGCTGGAGGACTGGCCCTGAGATGGAAGAAGGCTAGCGGACCGTGCCCCAATCCGTTTGGATGGGCGGCGGTTGAACAAGGGTTTGCATGACCACGCAATATTGTTCCGTCTTTTCCCGCAACGCGCTCAACTGCTCCGGGGTTGCCTTGGGGGCGTCAATGTCAAAGCGGAGGCGGATACGCTCGAAGCCTACGGGCACGTCCTTCGATATGCCCAATGTGCCACGAAGATCCAAATCTCCCTCGACGGTGACTTCAATGCGTTCTGTGGGTATGCTCATGGCGGCGGCAACCATCTGGCAAGTGAGCTGTGCGCACGCGGACAATGCGCCCAGCAGGAGATCGCCGGAACAAGCCGCGGTGCCCGACCCACCGACCCCGGTGTGCGCCTGCGCGTTGTAGATGGCGCGCCCGATCGCAACGGAGCAGGCTATGGGCGTCTCGGTTTGGCCGCCTTTGGCTTTGAGTGTGATCCGGGAAGCGGAGGGATCGCTGCGATATTGGTCTTTAAAAGGTTTCTGAACGGACTTGAGATCCACGACGGCCTCCGAATATGGTGCCCGCAAATGCGGGAGCGCCGAGAGGGGCGCAGCAATGCAGTATTGTAGCAAGGCTGCGGGCTTGCTAGCATTTTTGCGACGGAATGACGGAGGGTGCAATATGCCCAAATTTGTGATCGAGCGGGAAGTGCCGGGAGCGGGAAATCTGACGGACGCGCAGATCAAGGAAATCTCCCGAAAATCCGTGGAGGTTCTGAGAGCGATGGGTCCGGAGATCCAATGGCTGCAAAGTTATGTAACCGGAGACAAGGTTTATTGCGTGTATCTTGCTCCCGACGAGGCAATGATTCGAGAGCACGCGAGACGCGTGGGCCTGCCGGCGAACCGGGTGTCCGCCGTGCGGCGGCTTATTGATCCAACCAGCGCCGAGTAAACAGGAGCAGGGAAGAGAACCAAACGAATCGTTAGCTGGCTGAAGGACTTCCCCGGATGCCACTTGGAAGATTTAAGGTTGCGATCCATGGTCGCAAACTACGTTCCTCAGGATGACAGCGATTGCAGGACGGGGAATGTGGGGCGGCTTTCGAGTTATTTGTCAGGCGAAGTGCGAAGCACCTCTTCGATGGCTTGTTCGATGGGCATGACCCAGCCCTCAAGCCAGGCGGTTCTGCCGGCAGCGAGGGGCAATGCGTGGCGGACCGCATCCAGACTTTTTTCCAATTTAGTTTGTTCGGCAGGCACAAGAGGAGTGCCGATGCTTTGGCGAAGAGCGGCGGCTGCACCGGCAAGGCGCAAGGAGCGCTCCGATTGCAATTGTGCCGCGGCAGAGCAAGCGAAGGATTCCAAGAGCCGGGCAATGCCGCGCTTGTGTTCCAAGCCGCGAAAGATACGCAGGCTCTCACCGTAGAGGCAATCGGCGGCCCCATAATCCTGTTGCTCTCTGGCGAGGTTTCCCAAGTCTGCGAGAGAACCAGCAATACCCCAGCGATCATCGAGTTGGCGAAAAGCAGCCAAACTTTGTTCATAAAGCGAGCGCGCGGCCACAGAGTCGCCCTGGTCGCGAGCCACGTCACCCTGATGATTGAGGGCCCAGGCGAAGCCGGTGTGATCTCCGATTTCGCGAAATAGGGAGAGAGATTCCTGATAGAGGAGGCCAGCGTAGGAAAAGTCAGACTGCAGCGAAACGATGCTGGCTAAATTGGAGAGCGCGCGCGCAACGGCCCCAAGATCGTGCAAGTTTCGCCAGACCGCGAGGCTTTCTTCGAAAAGAGAGCGAGCTGCGGGCAAGTTTCCGAGGTCTCGCGCATTGACGGCCAATGCGTTCAAGGCGACAGCGATGCTATGGTTATCCGCCAATTGGCGGGCGATCGCCAAACTTTCCAGAACAAGACTGTCGGAGGAGACGAAGTCTCCCTGTACGCTCGCGAGAACTCCGGCAGCGAAGAGGGCACGGAGACGAGGATTGCTAGGCGCCGACGCGGCCGGAAGTTTGAGGAGCTTGCCGAGACGATCGCGGCCTTCGCTGAGATGTTCTCGCATCTCCCAGAACCGGAACAGAGCGACACCCAGGCGCAGTCCCCATTCGGCTTGGCCGGTTTCTATGAGCCAGTCCAGAGCGACACGAAAATTGTCATTTTCGATTTCGAACTGATCGAGCCAGGCGGTTTGATTTGTGCCCGCGTCCTTGCCTGCCTCTTCTTCCGCGAGCACCAGACAGTAAGCGGCGTGGGCGCGCCTGGCCAGCGGTTCTTCACCGCAGGATGCCATTTTGACAAAGGCATACTCGCGAATTGTTTCGAGCATGAAGAAGCGAGGCTCGCCATCGGCTTGCTCAGCCTGGCGAACGAGACTTTTGTCCACCATGGAAGACATGCCATCTAGCACATCCAAGCCCAGATCCTGTTTCGCGTCGCACACGGACTCGACAGCTTCGAGCGTGCAGCCGCCGAGAAAAACGGAGAGCCGACGGAAAAGCTTTTGCTCGGATTCGGTGAGCAGGTCGTAACTCCAATCGATAGTTTGTCGAAGAGTCTGTTGCCTGGCGGGCAAATCTCGCGCACCGCCAGTCAGCAACTGGAGACGACTGGCGAGCCTTGCGCGCATGGCGGTAAGGGAAAGGAGCTTGACGCGAGCGGCGGCAAGTTCGATGGCGAGGGGAAGGCCGTCCAAGCGCGCGCAGACCTCCGCGACAACCGGGGCGTTTTCTTCGGTGAGCGTGAAATCCGGTTTGACGGCCGCGGCGCGTTGCAGGAAAAGAGAAATCGCGGAGAAGTTTGAGAGTTCGCTCGGGGAAGGACGCGATTTCGAATCGGGCAACGCGAGTGGAGGAACTGGGAACTCATGTTCATTCGAGACGTGCAGCGCGGCGCGACTGGTCACCAGAAGTTTAAGGCTGGGCGCGAGGGCGAGAAGCGCGGTCAGAATGGGAGCTGACTCCAGGATGTGTTCGAAATTGTCAATCAGCAGGAGGATTGGCGAGGCGGATGCGCCGCGCAAGTATTCCTTTAGAGTGTCAAACGGCGATTGACCGGAGGACTCACGAAGGCCAAGAGTCTGTGCAATGGCAAGAATAATCAAACTGGAATCGGCAACCGCTGCGAGTGGAACGAAATAGGCGCCAGCGAAGTGCACGGCGGCGTCCCGAGCGACCTCGATGGCGAGACGGGATTTGCCGATTCCGCCCGGACCGGTGATGGTGACGAGGCGGACATCCGGACGGAGCAGGAGTTGTTTCACTGCCGCAAGTTCCTTGGAGCGGCCAACGAAGGCGGTGGTGGAGACGGGTAAATTGCTGGGGCGGGCTTCCTGGCGCGTAGACTGCAGATCCGCCAGGCGATCCTGGATGGCAGTGAGGTCGCGCAGCAAGTCTCGCGTGGAGAAATACCGCTTCTCGGGCTCTTTCGCAAGGCAGCGTTCAACGACCCAGCACAGAGGTGGCGGCGCCTGCGGATTCAGCGAGGCGATGGGCTTGGGATCTTCCTGGCTGATGGCTAAAAAAGTTTGCGCCTGCGCCATTTTCCGGAAGGCATGCTTTCCGGTGATCATTTCGTACAGCACGAGACCGAAGGAAAACTGATCAGAGCGAAAATCGACGGTACGGCCGTTGGCTTGTTCCGGCGACATGTAGCGCAAAGTACCCGCTATGACGCCGGACTGCGTTTCCTCGGAAGGGCTTGTGTTGTTGGTCTCCTGACTGACCAAATGGAGCTTGGCCAATCCAAAATCGAGGATTTTGACGGCTTGTGGGGAAACAATAATGTTTTCCGGTTTTAGGTCCCGATGAACAACGCCGCTTTCATGAGCCTTGGCGAGGCCATCGGCAATTTGCACAGCGATGGAGATGACCTTGCTGACCGGTGGAACGCCGGAGGCGAGGAGTTGACGCAGGGTTTGTCCTTCGATGAATTCGAGGACAAGGAAGTCTATGCCGCAGTGATGGCCGATGTCGTGCAAGGTGCAGATATTGGGATGAGAGAGCTTGGAGACAGCACGAGCTTCGTTCTCGAGGCGATGGCGAAGATGGGGATCCTGGGAAAGATGTTCCGGCAAAACCTTGATAGCGACGAGGCGGTCGAGGCGACTGTCTCGAGCGCGGTACACTTCGCCCATGCCGCCGGCGCCGAGTGGCGAAAGGATTTCGTAAGGGCCGAGTTTTGTGCCTGGAGCGACGGACATACGTTGCGTGATTATAACCTTGGAAAAGAGGGGCGGGGAGCGGTTATATCGTGAGAACTTCTACTTCGAGGTGATCAATAGATGGAATTACTGGAATGACGGAACTGGTGCTGGACACGGAGCTGACGACGGAACAGAGGGAACATCTCGGCCTGGTGCGAGTTTCGCCAGAGCCTTTGTTGAGCATCATCGATGATTCTGGACTTCTCCGAGATCGAGGCGGGAAAGCTGGAGTTGGAAGCGATTCCGTTCGATCTTCGTTAAAGCGTGGGAGGAACGATGCAGGCGCTGAGTTTGCGCGCGTCAGAAACAGCTGGAGCCAGTCTGCAACGGTGAACCGTGAGTGGCGGAAGGGTTCGTTGGAGATACGAAGCGCGTAAGGTTTCTCGGCTTGGCGGCTAGTATTACTACGTTAAGTGCTTGACGTTTGGTTTTGCGGGTGCTACCGTCGCGAGCATGACGGATGCTCAAGTCGAGAGATGCCGAAAACGCCTGGAACAATTCTTGAGGGATCTGCTGGAGCCCATGGGCAGAAGCGAGCGAAGGCACTGGGGTGCGGTGTACATTCGTGGACTTTTGTTGAACGGGGAACGCAAGTCCATCGAGCCGCTTGCCGATCACTCGGAGGAAGGAAACGTACAAGCTCTACAGCAGTTCGTAGGACAAAGCCCGTGGGATTGCATGCCTTTGTGGGAACGTCTGGCGAAGCGCATGACTGCGGAATTGGAGCCGGACCCGGTTTGGGTTATCGACGATACGGGCTTCCCGAAACAAGGGAAGCACTCGGTGGGAGTGGAAAGACAATATTCGGGGACGCTCGGCAAGGTTGGGAATTGCCAGGTGGCGGTCAGCCTGCACCATGTTGGAGAACAGGGCAGCACGGTACTCGGCTGGCGTTTATATCTGCCGGAAAGCTGGACGAAGGACAGTAAGCGTCGTGAGGAAGCGGGCATTCCGGAAGAAGTCGTTTTCAAAACGAAGTGGCAACTCAGCCTGGACATGATTGATCAGGTGCGCGCGTGGGGCTTAGCGAATCGCATTGTCGTGGCGGATGCTGGTTATGGAGATACCACGGAGTTTCGCGAGGAACTGGGGACTCGTCAACTCTCTTATGTCGTAGGTATTTCCTCAACGACGGGAGTATGGAGCAAACCTCCGCAAGCAAAAGTTCCCCGCTATCAGGGACGAGGCGCTCCCGCGACGCGCTACGCCTATGGGAAACAGCGGCCGAACTCCGCGCAGGGCGCGGCGGTCCAAGCGAAGGGTTGGAAGAGGATTCGCTGGCGGCAAGGCACAAAGGGATGGCTGGAATCGCGATTCGTGGCCTTACGAGTACAGCCCTCGCATGGTTTCGTCCGTGGGCAACCACCGCACAAGGAAGTTTGGTTACTGAGCGAATGGCCGGAGTCGGAAAAGGAACCGACCAAGTACTTCCTTTGCGATCTGCCAGCTACCTACACACTGCGACGATTGGTACGGCTGGCGAAGTGTCGCTGGAAGATCGAGCAAGATTACCAGCAACTGAAGGAAGAACTGGGACTGGATCATTACGAAGGGCGGAGTTGGATCGGCTGGCACCACCACACCACGCTGGTGATGTTGGCTCACGCATTTCTAACTCTGGAAATGCTCCGCAGCAAAAAAAACTTCTGGCTGGACCCTGCCACGGACGCGCCGTGAAATTCAATATCTGCTCTTCACCTGGACAGGCTTCTGTGCCTACTGCGGGGCGAAAGCAGGGGGCCTACGCGGCCCTTAACTACTACTTAACGTAGTAATACTAGGAAGCACGGCTATAAGAGCTGGATACCTGCTTTTCGCTCTCATCGAAAAGGATGCAGGCCAACCATTCTCGCCCGAAACCCCTAACGAACTAGCTGAGGGCACGGGTAGCCGAAAGGCGCGGATACTTCCGCTTTTCGAGAATGGTCTATGAAAAAGGCAGCAAGGCTCCTGTATTACCTCCCGCAGAATTTGAACCTATAGCATTTGACATTCCCAGCGCGGTACGTTTTCTTTCCGCTACGGAGTGGGCAGTGCGCCGCCTCGTTTACGCTGGGAAGCTATCCTACAAAAAGGTAGGCAAGAGAATTGTCATTCCTCGCGGTGTGCTGGAAGATTTTATTTCTAGCGGTTTGAAACGCGAGGGAGCCGGGAGGATTGCCTTGGAATTGGTGCGGATAAGAGGAATCGAACCTCCACTCCCTTGCGGGAACTAGGTCCTGAACCTAGCGCGTCTGCCAGTTCCGCCATATCCGCACTAAGGCAAATTCTATCTATGAACTTCACCGAACGCAAGGCGGCGCTCTTGCTCAATTGAGAGCCGCACGCGGCAAACTAGATTAAAGAGGTCGTCAATCGTTCTGTGCAATCGCGGATATGTCAAAGAATCCCGAGCGGAGACTCGGTGACCCGGCCAATCTAGGATTCTCGTGAATTCGTCTAGCCGAACAGCCCCATCCCGGAAATCCGCTCTCTTATTGGGCATCTACAAATTCTCGCTCAGAGCCGGATTTTCTAAATCCACCTGTCCGCGTTAATCAGGGCCTGACCCCTCCGAGCTAGGGTCCTCAGACACCTTCACACCCACGCTAGGCGTCTCGATATAAAAAATCTTTCCATTCCCATAAGGAGGTCCGACATCTCTACCGCAGTAACCCATGCGCCTTAGCCGCAGTCTCCAAGGCGCTCAACCTTGCATGTGCCGTAGGATAGCCTGCCGCCAACACCACTTCACAAAGCGCTAGCCGCGTCTGCAATTCGTGCGACAGATACCCATACCTCCGCGCCTCTGCCAGCACCGCTTCAAGTTCCTTCCGGGCCTCTAGCGCCAACCCGGCTTTCGCCTTCACCCTCGCGTCCGCTAGCACGGCCTCAAACCGCGGAGTCTTGCCCAATGTCAGCGGCGCAAGCGTCACAGCCTTCGTTTTCATAAATTGTGCAGATATTGGGATGATTCAGCGCAGACGAGGCCTGCGCCTCTCGCTGAAATCGCGTCAACGCCAACGGATCGCGCGCAACGTCATCCGGCAGAAATTTTAGTGCAACAAACCGCCGCAGCTCCGTATCTTCGGCCTTATAAACGACACCCATTCGGCCGCCGCCCAGTTTTATTTTCTTGGTCTGGGCTTTCGGCGCTTCTGCGCTGGCGCACGGGGCGCTGCGTTACGGGTCACAAATTTGTAGGCCATGCCGAGCAAGTCCCGCAACACACCGGGATTGACGCGGGACAGGCGAACCAGCACGGCGGTATAGCCGACGTAGTGGTCCGTCACGTAGTAAGCATCAGGGTCCGCAGCGAGCAACTCGGCGCGGTCATCGAAATCCACGCGAACGGCAAGTGAGCCAGGTTCAGCCGAGGGATTAGCGGGGATACACGCCAAGAGTTTTCCATGCACCTTGAGTGCCGGTTGCCCGTAGACTGTGCTCTCCTCCACGCCAGGCAGCGCGAGTCCTATATTCCGCACGGTGTCATAGCTGATTTTGCTCCTGGGCATTGGTTAGCACGATTCCTAGGGCGCACTGTGCTTTTCTGTTTCGGTATACCAGGTTCAAATTCCGATAAATGGTTTCCGCATTATAGCTCACAATGGCTAGCTCCTGAGTGGACACGCTATAGCGCATCTTCGACCCAGTGCCCACAAGGACTTGGCCATGAAGCAGGCACTTTTCAAGAATGCGAACGGGGAAAAATGCGGAGGACTGATCACCTCTTTTGGCCAGCCTGAGCGTTCGGTCGTCACGCTGTTCCCCAAAGTCTGAAACCGCGCGCATTATGGCTTCGTAAATCTGAGGCAAGGATTCCGTAACGGGAGCCGCAATTGATTTTTCTATCCGCTCCAAACCGAATCCTTGGTCAGCAGCATTTACTGTCTCCGTCAAACCGTCTGTGATTACAATGAACAAATCCCTCGGACCGCAGGTTGACTTGGTCGGAAAGGGAGGGCCCATCCGCACAGTGCCGATGGCTGACTGGGTAAAGCAAACGATCGACCACTGGCTGAGCGAGGCTGAGATCGCGCACGGGCGGATTTTTAGATGCGTCTGTCGGAGGGGTTTCGTTTGGGGAACGATTGCGGCATGCCGTGAATGATCAACTGGGGATCGAACCCTACTAAAATTCAGATTCTGAGCGGAATGCTTCAGCACCTCTTTTTATGCGGTCGATCTTGTCGGGTTGCAGTCCAACAAGATCCGCCTCTTTCAACCGACCATCTGCCATTAGATTCGAGAAGACCGTAAACAGCCGTGACTCTCGAAATTGATAGACTCGGTTCACAGTCTTGCGGCTTTCCGTGAGGTACGCTTCCAATTCCCAGAGATCAGAAGGCTCGTTTACTTTCGCCATCCTGCGCTTTGCCTCTTCGATGATCTCCTCGAGGTTACACTTTAGGGCGCGATCAAACGCTTTTCGGGCCACTTTCTTCTCGGCGGCTGTCCACCGTACGTTATCTCCGAAGTGTTCGATGGGTTCCATCGACGTTCTACCTTTGGTCCAATTGCCAAGCCTTGACGAAGACCATCGCGATGATAATGCTCTGAATCCCGCGCTTCAACCAGGACTTATTCAGTACGCGCACCAACTTTCGGACATATAGGAGTGGATATCCGTACATCGTACCCTTGGGGTCGATTCGCATCGCTCCCCTAGAATAGTGCAATCCCGCTCCATTGGGTGTTGCAACCGCGGCAAACAATCGCCTATCGCCAATGTTGGATCTTGCCGTGGTCATTCTGGCCGTGCACGTTGTGGACTTCATGGACGACGGGGCTCCAAATGTCCGCACTGCTCTTGACATTCCTGCTGGTCCAAATGGCGTACGTTCAGGCAGGCAAACTGCGATAGTCGTCCGGAAAAACCACTAGAGTCCCGGCACGAAGATATCCGATTTCGACTTACCGGGCGCTAGTTTCGTGGTGCGCCTTTCGTTGTCACGGTTTCTTCCCAACAGCGCAAATCCATCCTTTGGTACGCTCCTCAATAACCTGAACATCCGAATATCCGGTTCTCGTAAAGAGTTCGCGATGCTCGTCGATACTCAAGAGCTTCATACCAGTTTTCCCCGCGTATTTTTCGCTTCCGAGGCTCCGCCGCTCGAATCGTCGCCGGATGGCCGACCCGACAGCAAGCAGCTTGGATACCCTCGTTGTCGCTCCCTTGTAGACTTCCGCCGTTACGATGACCCTCCCTCCCGGCTTCAGGACTCGGAAGATTTCGCGCATGTCCCCTGGCAAG
Organism: Candidatus Acidiferrales bacterium; assembly: GCA_963790355.1. Taxonomy (GTDB): domain Bacteria; phylum Acidobacteriota; class Terriglobia; order Acidiferrales; family UBA7541; genus Acidiferrum. Next base: position 186,245 of record CAWBOF010000004.1, on the reverse strand, counting down.
TTCGGCCACCAGATGTGCGTGTCCACAGCTGTCACAAGATCGAACATCGCGTTTGAGTACGGAAGCTGAGACACAGAGCCATGACTAATCTCGACTCGACCCAAATCTATCCAACTCGCATTTGTTCTCTTGCTTGCGGCGACACTCTCCTCGGAGAAATCGATGCCATAGACTTTTCCTTGCGCGGCAGCATCCGCTAGCTTGCTAACTGTTCTGCCGCCACCACAGCCCACGTCGAGGATGATGTAGTGTTTCTCGACGGAAGTGTGCGCCAGGCCCCAGTCGGTTAGTTTGGAATGACCGAAATTCATCGCCCACAAAATGAACCGCCCCGGCCACCCTGTCGGCTTCTGGCATTGACTCATGGCTGCACTCTTGTGGGACAAAATTCGTTCTCCCGGTCCGAAAGTCTAACGCCAAATTGCCACCAACACTAACCAGTTCCGGTACAAATTTTTCCGGTTAGCTGACCAGGACTAAGCCGCTGGCGCGGCGGACGAAGCCGGCACCGACCTGCGCACCATCCAGGTTCTGCTCGGTCATGGCGACCTGGAGACTACCGCTCAGTATCTGCATCTGTCGCAGCGACACTTGCACGCGGTTACGAATCCGCTGGACAGCCTCTCTTTGTCCAGCGTCCAGAACATCAGCCGCACCTTTAAGCGCAAGAACTAAGAGATGACGCGGCCCACCCTAGAGGTGGCCGACATCCTACGCGCTCAGGGCGATCGCTTCCTGGACCGCTATCGATCCAGCTTTGACTTCCAGCAACTCAAGGCGTTTCGGGCCATTCAGCGCTGCCGCACCGCAGCACTGGGTGGCCACCAGGATGCGTGCCTACGCTGCGGACATCAGGCCATCTCTTACAACTCGTGTATTATGGGGAGTTTTTTCTAATGGGGAGTGGAGCGCGAGAACCTGCGCAGGGCGGCCTTTTCGAACAGGGTTGGGCGGGTGGCGACTCACCATAACTTCAGGGGCTTTGCTACGTTGATGCGGCCAGCCATGGCCACTGCTCAACAAGGAGAGCCTATGCTAGAAAAATACTTCTCCGCGCCCAAGACGCTGAGACGCTTGCGGAGTGGAATCAGTGGACCACACATAGACGCGTTCGCAGATGACCTCGAACGCGAAGGATACGCTCTAGCCAGCGCCGTTCGATACATTCGAGCCGTCGCCCATCTCGGCTACTTCGTTCAACGGAGGGGCAGCGTTCTGGCAGACATCGATTTCAACACGCTTCATGCTTTTGTCGGCCATCTTCGCGGTTGTCGGTGCCCTCACTACCAGAGAGCAAAGATCGCCTATCACGCGCGTTTTGGAGTGAAGCTTTTCCATCAACGCCTGGTGGGCTGCGGCATCTGCCCGAGTGAACCAGTTCGGGAAGAGAACGCCGATCCAGCTCTTGTCACTGCCTTCCGCGATTGGTTTCCAACGCATCGCGGGGTGAAGCCGCCAACGCTTCGGCTGTACGCTCGTGGCGCCGCGGAGTTGCTCCAGGCCCTCGGCGAGGATGTCGGTCAATGGACTGCACATGCCGTACGCAACTTTCTTCTACAACGTGCCAGCCAATGTGGAGCTCCGACCACACAGAAGCTGATTACCTCCCTCCGGGCGTTTTTGCGGTATCTCAACTTCCAGGGTGAATCCCGTGACGATCTCGCCCTCGCGATCCCCGCTGTCGCTCACTGGCGGCTGGCCAAGCTTCCACACTGTCTATCCGCAGAAGAAGTGAACCGTCTGATCGCTGCCTGTGATGGTGCAGATCCCGGACGTCTTCGTGACCGGGCGATTGTACTCATGTTGGTGAGATTAGGATTGCGCGCCGGAGACGTAGCGCAGCTGCGTCTCACGGACATCGACTGGAATGGCGGCACGCTGCAAGTGATAGGGAAAGGACGATACCAGGTACGGCTACCGCTTCCGCAGGATGTCGGCGATGCGGTGCTCCGCTATCTGGAATGGCGGCCCACGAACATCGATACGGATCACGTGTTTGTTCGAAGCATCGCTCCTTACCAGCCCTTTGCCTCCGGAGATGGTGTCTCGTCCGTGGTGAGACACGCGCTCAAACGCGCCAGCATCGCAGCTCCTGCCAAGGGTGCCCACCTGCTGCGTCACACCGCCGCCACCGAGATGTTGCGAAATGGTGTGCCCTTGGATCAGGCCGGTCTGGTCCTCCGTCACCGCAGCATCGACATGACCGCCTACTACGCCAAGGCGGATGTCGCGCTACTCAAACAGATCGCTCAGCCGTGGCCGGGGGTAATTCGATGATCGCGGCTGTCGAAACCTATCTTGCCGTGCGGCGTGCCGTCGGCTTCACTCTCAGCAATACCGAATATCTCCTGCGCAGCTTTGCAGGGTTCGCGACCAATCAAAAGCAAACGCATATCCGCACAGCAACAGCCATTCACTGGGCCAGCCAAGCGAGATCTGTCGCGCAACGACACGTCCGCTACCAGACCGTGTGCCTCTTTGCTCAGTACCTTCGCGCGGAGGACTCCAGGCACGAATCGCCAGCGATGAACTACTTCGGCTATCGGAAGGCGCGTCGCGTCCCGCACATTTATTCGCGCGACGAGATTGCCGACCTTGTTCTTGCCGCCATGAGGCTTCCATCGCCCGACTCGCTGCGGCCCAAAACATATGCGACCCTGATCAGCCTATTGGCAGCAACCGGCCTGCGAGTCTCTGAGGCGTTGCATCTGCTGGTCTCCGACATCACTCCAGACGGTTTGCTGATTCGCAAAACCAAGTTCCAGAAAACCCGATTGGTGCCGTTGCACGACACCGCAGTGACGGGGCTCGCTCGCTACTTGACGCACCGTCAAGAAACGCGAAGCGCTGGCGCTCACGTCTTCGTTTCGGATGACGGGCAACCACTCGTGTACTGGAAAGTTCACAGCATGTTCCGGAGCCTGCTGAAATCCGCGGGGATCAAGCCCTCCCGCGGTCGATGGCCGCGTATTCATGAGCTTCGTCACACGTTCGCGGTTCGGGCACTGGAGTCGTCTCCGACTGGCCGCCGACGAATCGGGCAGCACATGTTGGCTTTGGCTACCTACTTAGGTCACGTCAACATCAACGCCACCTACTGGTACCTGGAAACCACGCCTGAGCTTTTGCGCGACATCGCCGTCGTCGCCGAGGGCTTTGCGCAAGGAGTGCGGCCATGACTCCTCTCGCACCGCACATGGAAGCCTTCTTTCGTGAGCATCTTGTTCGCCATCGAGGTGTCAGCCCCCATACTTGCGACTCCTACGCCTACAGCTTCCAGTCTCTGTTCGAGTTCGCGTCCCAGAAGCTCAGAGTGGCGCCATCAGCTCTCATGCGGGAGCAGTTAGACGCGTCGCTGATCAGCTCCTTCTTGGAACATCTGGAGACCGCACGTGGCAACTCCGCAGAGACACGAAACATCCGTTTGGCTGCCATCCGTTCGTTCTTCCGGTTTTTGCAGCACCATGAACCAGCCGCCGTCGGACAGGTTCGCCGCGTTTTGGCGATCCCCTTCAAGAAAACCGACCATCGATTGGTGCCGTATTTGGCCCAGGAAGAAACGCAGGCCCTGCTCGACGCTCCTGACCCATCCACGCGAATGGGAGTTCGAGACCGAGCCATATTGCACCTGGCGGTGTGCGCGGGCCTCCGAGTCTCCGAACTGACAGGTTTGCGCACCGACGATGTCGCGCCTCAGTCAGCGAGTATCCGCGTGCGAGGCAAGGGCCGCCGTGAACGCGCGCTGCCTCTTTGGAAGACGACGGCTGCGGCACTGCGCGCTTGGTTGGCCATTCGCGGACAGGTCGCATCGCCTGAACTCTTTGTAAACGCCCGCGGTACGCCCTTCAGTCGATGGGGAGTTGCATACGTCCTGCGGCGTCACACCGAAACGGCGAACCGAAAATGCTTAACGCTGCGCAGCAAACAAGTCTCGCCCCACGTGCTTCGGCATACCTGCGCAATGATCGTGCTGCAAGCAACAAAGGACATTCGAAAAGTTTCGTTGTGGTTGGGGCATAGTGATCTGACCACGACGGAAGTCTACGTTCGAGCCGATCCTAGCGAGAAGCTAGAGGCTATCGAGGCGGTCGTGCCGCCAAGTCTTCGCAAGGGCAAGTTCCGACCGCCTGACAAATTGCTCGCCCTTCTGAAGGTCAAGCCTTAATGGAGAGTCGAAAGGGCTTGGCTTCGTGTACAGCACGCCTTTCTTGCTGTGCCACTCCCCATTAGAAAAAACTCCCCATAATACAGGTAATGGAGAGCTCTCCATTACCTGTAGAAATCGGCACTGCCCCAAGTGCCAGACCCAAGCGCGTCAACGCTGGCTGGCGGCCCGCGAGCGCGAACTCCTGGCCACCAGCTACTTTCATGTGGTGTTCACGGTGCCCCATGAACTCCATGTGCTGGCCTTGGATACGCGCGTTTGTTCTATGACCTGCTGTTCACCTAGTGCGCAAACTTTGCTGGAGATCGCGGCCGATCCCAAGCACTTGGGCGCGGAAATCGGCGTGATCAGCATTCTGCACACCTGGGGGCAAAACCTGTTGCTGCATCCCCATATCCACTGCGCCATTCCCGCAGGCGGACTATCACTGGACCACGGTCGTTGGATCGGTCCTCGATATCCTTTCTTCCTACCAGTGAAGATCCTCAGCCGCGTCTTTCGTGGGAAATTCCTGGCTGGTCTGAAGCGCCTCTACCGCGGCAAAAAACTATACTGTGCGGGCCCCTCGGTAGCTCTCGCCGACCCCAGGCAGTTCTCGAAACTGATTCGCCGTTTGCACCGTCACGACGGGGTGGTCTATGCCAAGCCTGCCTTCGGGGGCCCGGTGCAGGTGTTGCGCTATCTGGGCCGCTACACGCACCGTGTAGCCATTTCCAATCATCGCTTGCTGGCGTTCGAGCAAGAGCGCGTCACCTTCCGTTGGAAGGATTACGCCCACGGCGGCAAGCAAGGCCAGATGAACCTTGTCGCCACGGAGTTCCTACGTCGCTTCTTTTTGCACGTGCTTCCCAAAGGGTTCGTACGCATCCGCCACTTCGGCTTCCTGGCAAATCGCTTGCGTGTCTCTCGTTTGGCACTGTGCCGGCAACTGCTGGCTTCGGGCACCCCTGCATCCGCAGAAACCGGAGCCTGTCAAAGCCCCTCCGAGAGCTCTACCCTTTGGCACTGCCCGCGTTGCGGCGCGGCCATGATCGTGATTCAGAGATTTACCGCTGTAGAATTATCAACATGCGCTTCCTTCGATTCTTCGTAGCGCTTTCCCCCGTCCCGCCTTGCAGACGTGCCCTCGCACGCCGATCCATCCGTGCGTTCCCTCCCTGTCGACACGCTCTCACGCAACTTTCCGTGTGCGCTTTTGCAGGCACTTGCTGCACTGTCGGTGTTCTCCACCCCGCCTTGCCTGTTCACCCGTGGCCTTCCAGCTGTCGACTGGGTACCAAACTCCCATTCAAATCCCATAACTCAACGCGTCCGCCGCAAACGCCAGCGACTTCCTCCTAGTCTTCTTATCGAAAACGCCTCGGAGTTACTTCTTGCCCTTCCAGATCACTACTTGGCCGAGGCGTTTCCGATCAAGGCTAGCGACAAATCGGGAGTTGACGCAGGGACCTGTGTACAGGACAGTGTAGGCCGTGGGGACAGACGCAAATGAGGATCGCGATCACCCAAGACTTGAGGATTTCTCCTCAAGATTCGTCCATCGGATTAGTATTGTTGTTGCAGCCGACCCAAAACCAGTAAGAAATCCGCCGGCACTGCGACAAAATGCTGCTGTGCGACTGTGACTCTTCGTAAATATGCCAAACACCTACCATGGGCTTTGCCGGCGCCGGCCTTCCTCTTTGACTTCCTAGCTCTGGAATGGACGCTCAGCCAGGAACCGGGCATTTCGTCTGAAGTCGCAATGCGTTTTAAGTTGCTGCTTCTCCCGGCACGCTGATTCTCAGATTCCCAGTCCTATGCCAGCGATTCTGTTCAATTGTGTTCTCGTGGCGTTCATCGGAAGTATCGCTTCTTGGTTCCTCGGTACCAGGAGCAAGATGGCCGGTAATAATCGACAAACCGGGAGTTTGGACAGAGGTGCGACTTCTGGCGTAAAGTCGAAGCCAACAAACTCATGCGAAAAGTCGTGGCAATTGCGGGAGTTCCCGGCATTATTGCGGGTATCTACATTTTCATCGCCAGCTTTTTCGGACTGACTTTGGACAAATTGGGGGTGAAAGCGTTTTTGCTGCATTTGGGCATAGGCGCTCTTTTCCTTCCCTTGGTTGTTGTCGAGCGGTGGTCAAAAGGGATAGACCCATTTCTCGGAAAACCGCGTTGGGTAATGCGCAGCATGCAGATGCTCGTTCTCCTGTTTGTTGTGGTCTTTTTGACGTTCGTCGCTTTGAGTCACGCTGCATCCCCGGAATTCATGAATGGCGAATATGTTTTGAATAGTCATGGGAGAATAGTCGGGCACATTTCAGAGCGAGATTATCTGTTCCTGAAAGCTTGGGAACTGAGGTTGTTCGCCTCAGGTTGGATACTGGCCTACTTCGCAATCATGATGTATTGGTGGTTTCCCCGGCAAGACGAGTGGACTGTGGTGAGGCCAGGTTGACGCTCAGCAAAGTACTAGACGGAACTTTACCGGCCGGGAAAGGGAGACTTAAACAGCTCAGTGATTGAGCAGGGAGGAGGCAGTCGTGCCTAGCGAAGTGCGCTGTGAGAGCGGGTGCCCTGAAGAGACCGTGATGAGCGCGTTGGCCTCGTCGAGTTGCTTACGAGTCATAAGCTGGGCGAGTTGTTTGCGGCGGTCTCTGCTGAAGTGGTCGCCCGCGGCGGCGGCCCGGGAATACCAGGCATAGGCGGAGACGTAGTCAAGGGGCACGCCTTTGCCTTGCTCAAACAGAAGGCCCATGCTGGCTTCTGCTTGGGGAAGCCCTGAACGCGCTGCCAAGCGAACAAGCCGAGCAGCCTCGTTGTAATCCTGTGGCATTAAGATGCCATAGAAATAAAAATACGAAAGATGGAGTTGTGCGTCCGGCAAATCCGATTCGGCCGACGCACGCAGCCAGCGGAGCGCCTCGCTCGGATCGCGACGAGTGCCCGAACCCGCGTAATAGAGCACCGCCAGATTGCATTGCGCTACGGGATCACCTTGTTGCGCGGAAGCGAGATACCATCCAAAGGCTTTGGCCGCATTTTTCTTAACGCCCAAACCGTTCTGATAGAGCGAAGCCAGATTATTCTCGGCGCCAGCATGATGTTGCACAGCGGCGGCCTGGTAATTTTGAAACGCTAGGGTGTAATCGCGCGCTACTCCCACCCCATGTTCGTACATATACCCGAGCACAAATTCGGCGTCGGCATTATTTTGAGCCGTGGCGGCGCGCAGCCACTTCAAAGCATCCTGGATCTCTTCCAAGGAAAGGTTGTTGGCAAGCAGCGATGATGCCACTTCGTATTGAGCGGAAGCATCGCCCTGTTCGGCCTGGGATTGCACTTCGGCCGTTGGCGGTGCGAGATTCTTTCCCGATTGGGATGCCGCGTGGGTGGCGACAACGGCTCCAAGGATCAACAAACGAATCGAGAAAAAGCGGAAGGAGAACGCGTGATCTTGCCGAGAGTTCATGATTGGCCCCCGCGAACAGCTAGACGTAGGGTTACCGGGCGATTCGCAGACAGATGGACTGACCGCGAACCGCATGCACTATGAGCCCGCTACCGCGATAAAGCGTGAGTCAACGGGGCCTGAGCCCGGAGCACACACACGAATTTCCCCCACGCAAAACGCGCTACGGACCTTCTGGACCACTCGGCTTGAACGGGTTGTTAATGCTTAGACGAAGGAGGGCGGAGAAAAGTTCGCTAGACCGAAACTTTCTCAGATCAGGCCTTTTGGGGACCCGTCATTGGACAGGGAAGCTGCTCGCCGGCCTACGATACCTCGACGGATTGTTGGGTTGACATCTTACCTGAAGCGGATAGATACTGGGGTAACATGTCTACCCAAAAGGACAGAGAAAAGCTCGAATTGCTGCAGGGCACGCTGGACCTGCTGATCCTGCGCACATTGATCTTTGGACCGCAGCACGGCCAAGGGATCGCTCGCGCCATCCAGGAGACGTCCGGCGAAGAGCTGCTGGTGGAGCATGGCGCTCTCTATCCCGCGCTCCAACGGTTGGAAGAGCGAGGATGGATTGCAGCGAAGTGGGGAACCTCTACCAATAACCGCAAGGCTCGCTTCTATACGCTAACGGCCGCGGGCCACAAACAACTTGGCAAGGAAACCACAAAGTGGAGGAGATTGGCGAACGCCATCGGCCGGATTCTTGGGTCAGAGCCAGCGGGAGGTTAGAGCCATGTTCGGACACAAGCGCAAATCGGATGATTTTGGCGCGGAGATTGAGGCCCACTTGGAACTTGAGGCCGGGCGCCAGCGAGAGCTGGGTCTGAGTGAAGAAGAGGCGCAGGCTGCCGCGCGGCGCGCCTTCGGCAACGTGATGCAAACGAAGGAACGGTTTTACGAATCGAATCGCTGGCTCTGGTGGGACCATATCTGGCAAGACGTGCGCTACGGCGCGCGCATGTTACGTAAGTCCCCCGGCTTTGCGGTCATTGCCATCCTGACCCTCGCGATCGGTATTGGCGCGAATACTGCGTTGTTTTCCGTGGTCAATGGTGTGCTCTTCAATCCTCTGCCGTACGCTCAACCGGACCGCTTGGTCGCCTTGTTCGCCCGCTCCAATCAGTTCAACAAATTTTCGATTTCTTATCCGAATTTCCAGGACTGGTCCCGCCAGAACCATTCTTTTTCATCACTGGCCGCTTTCCGCGGAGAGACGTTCACCCTTACGGGAATTGGTGAGCCCGAGCGGCTCGACGCCAACATGGTTTCCGCGGCATTTTTCCCGCTGCTCGGCGTAAATCCGACCATCGGGCGCAACTTCAACGAAAAAGAAGATCAACTCGGCGCAGCGCCGGTAGCCCTCATCAGCGAAGGTTTGTGGAAGCGCAAGTTTGGCTCCGCTCCAGACATCGCCGGCAAATCCATCCGGCTTGACGGCAATTTGTATTCCATTGCCGGCGTTATTCCCGCCACTTTTCACTTTCAAAACGATAACTACCACTCTGAGGCCGACGTTTACGTTCCCCTCGGCCAGTGGAACAACCCGTTGTTCCGAGACCGCCGCACTGGGATGGGAATGGACGCGGTGGGACGGTTAAAACCGGGCGTTACGTTAGCACAAGCCAATTCCGATATGAGCGGAGTGGCCAATCACCTGGCGGAAGTCTATCCCGATATCGACAAGGGGCAGGGAATCACGCTTGTTCCGTTAAAACAAAATTTGGTCGGCGACGTCCAGCCGTTCTTACTGATGCTCCTTGCCGCGGTCGGATTTGTTCTGCTGATTGCGTGCGCCAATGTCGCCAATCTCTTGCTCGCTCGCTCCACGGGCAGGACGCGCGAATTTGCCATTCGCAACGCGCTTGGCGCCGGCAATGGCCGCGTTGTTCGCCAGCTTCTGACGGAGTGTGTGTTGCTGGCCTTGATTGGAGGCGGGTTAGGCACGCTGCTCGCTACCTGGGGCACCAAAGCCGCGCTGAAATTGTTGCCCGATGCCCTGCCCCGTTCCAACGAAATTCATCTGGATGCGTGCGCTTTGCTGTTTACTCTCGGCGCTTCGGTCTTCGCGGGAATGTTATTTGGGCTGATTCCGGCATTCAAGAGCGCGCGTAGCGACATACAAGGAACGCTACGCGAGAGCGGTCGCGGTCTAACTCGCGCTCGACATCGCACGCAGAGCGCTTTTGTCGCGATGGAGATGGCCCTCGCGGTGGTATTGCTGGTTGCCGCCGGCTTGATGATCCGCAGCCTGACGAAAATCTGGAGCGTCAATCCCGGATTCGACCCCAACAACGTGGTCAGCTTCAGTTTTTCCACCGCGCAATCCTTGGGCGCTACGCCCGGTGCCATTCGTCAATCCTATCGCCAGATACACGACGCGCTCGCCGCGGTTCCAGGTGTCGAATCCGTATCGCTCTCAGGCGCCTCGATTCCCATGGTGACCGATTCCGAGCTTCCGTTTTGGCTGGAAGGAGAACCCAAACCCACATCGCAGGCGGACATGAAGATGTCGCTGTTTTTCGCGATTCAGCCGGACTATCTCGAAGTGATGAAGGTTCCGCTGAAACGCGGCCGGTTCCTCACGCCCTCGGACACCGCAGGCTCGCCTGTCGTGACCGTCATCGACGAGCGTTTCGCAAAACAGTTCTTCGGCAGTCAGGATCCCATCGGCAAACACATTAATTTCGGCATCCTCGATCAAACCGCGGAAATTGTTGGCATCACCGGCCACCAAAACGAGTGGGGGTTGGATTCAGATTCTTCTAATTCGATTCAGGCGCAATTCTATCTCTCGATGGAACAATTGCCCGATTCGGTGCTCTCCGTTTTCGGCCGAGGAGCCAATGGCGTGGTGCGCACCAGCTACGCACAAACCGATGTCGCCGCGTCCTTACGCCGTGCGCTGCAAACCGTCAGCAGCGACTCCGTGGTTTACGGCGTGGAATCCATGAACGGCATCATCTCCGATTCGTTGGCCACCAAGCGTTTTGCTATGGTGCTACTCGGCGTGTTCGCCGTTCTCGCGATTGTGCTTTCCTCCATCGGGATTTATGGCGTCATTTCTTACCTCGTGGGTCAGCGGACCCACGAAATCGGCATTCGCATGGCCCTGGGAGCCGAGCGCTCCACGGTTGTCACCATGGTCCTGCGACAAGCCGGCCAGATGGCCGTCCTCGGCCTCGTTGCTGGCCTGCTCGCTGCTGCTCTGCTCGGCCGCCTGATGGCCAGCATGCTCTTTGGGGTGAGCTTTTACGACGCATTGACCTTTAGCACTGTTGCGGCCATCTTGCTAGCCGTGGCGCTAGCGGCTTGTTGGATTCCCGCGGGTCGCGCTGCGTTACGAATAATGTTCAGTTCGCAACGAAGCTAAGCAACCATTAAGCGCTGGCTCCCGCTACCCAAGCCTCTTCATCCGTATCCTCATTTGCGCTTCGACGCCAAATATCTGCGGTAGGAGCCGCATGCAGGAATGCCAGCGTCCCTACCGCGACTCCTTTCCGGTTACGCGGGTGGTCTCAATGGGTCGACGCAACACTGGCTCGAAGTTCACTCGCAGGAGTTTGAAAGCCTAAGGTTTTTTTGGGCGTTGATTTAAGCGCAATGCTACGCCGTCCAGATCCGACTGGGTGTAGTCGGACAGGTCAGTTTTCTTTGGGAAGTATTGTCGTAATAGCCTATTTGTGTTTTCGTTCGGGCCCCGTTGCCAGGGACTCTGCGGATCACAGAAGTAGACTTTCACATCCGTGGCCACCGTAAAGCTCTTGTGTTTGGCCATCTCCAGCCCGCGATCCCAGGTTAAGGAACGGCGCAGAGCTGCGGGCAGCTTGCGAACATGCCGAGTCAGTGCATCGACGACCGCCGCCGTGTCTTTGCTGGGGACTTTTACGAGCGCGGTGAAACGCGAATGGCGTTCCATTAAGGTCGCGATGTGGCTGTTCCTTGAGCCGCGCAGGAGATCGCCCTCCCAATGACCCGGAATGGCGCGGTCTGCAACTTCCGCAGGCCTTTCCCGGATGGAGATGGCCTCGGGAATTTGACCGCGCGAGACCTCCCGGCTCGATACCGCTCGCTCTAAACATTTTGCAATCTCACGGAACGACGAACCGCAGGCCAGCCCGCGAGAAATTTCCCCTCGCTCGCAACGTGAGCGAGAGGAGCGAGCGCCGCCGGACGGCCGGAGCAATCCCACCGTGACGCGACACTAGACAACCAATGGAGTTATGCGGCTTGCCAAAAGCGCGCCCGATCTCATGCAAGGTCTGCCCGGCCTTCCAACGACGCCACACGTCCCTCTTCTGCGTCGCCGAAAGCCCAAACCGTCTGCCTGGCTTCATAAACACCACCTTTGAAAACAGTTTTATTCCAGATGGTGCTACATCGACCATTTGAGCCCGCACGACTTACCCGGACTTAATGCTACGGACGTTCATTTTGTGGTAGGCTCGCCCCCTAAAAACACTAATCGCCCGGTCCGTGGACGGAAGGATCCAAAACTACTCAGAAGGAGGGCACCATGACCCAAACTGCTGGTACACAGCGAAGCAGCGAGCAGGCAGATGCTATTCGCCCGTTTCAGAAGGTGAATTTCCCAGAGGCGGAACTCACCGAATTGCGCAGGCGCATCAAAGCGACAAAGTGGCCTGAGCGGGAAACGGTCGCAGACCAATCGCAAGGCGTGCAGGTCGCGACGATACAGGCACTCGCGGGCTATTGGGCGACAGAATACGACTGGCGCAAGGTCGAAGCGAAACTCAACAACTTGCCACAGTTCATTACCGAAATCGATGGTCTAGACATTCATTTCATTCACGTTCGTTCGAAACATGAGAACGCGTTGCCGCTTATCGTCACGCACGGCTGGCCCGGCTCGATCACCGAACAGTTGAAGATCATCGATCCGCTGGCCAATCCCACCGCACATGGCGGAAATGCATCCGACGCGTTCCATGTGGTGGTTCCGTCGATGCCTGGCTACGGTTTTTCCGGCAAGCCGGCCACGACCGGGTGGGACCCCGCCCACATTGCACGTGCCTGGGTCACATTGATGAAGCGCCTCGGCTACAACAAATTCGTAGCGCAAGGCGGCGATTGGGGTGCAGTCATCACCGAGCTGATGGGCGTGCAGGCGCCACCGGAGTTGCTGGGCATTCACACCAACATGGCTAACGTGATTCCCCTCGACATCGACAAGCTGGCGTTTTCCGGCGCACCGGCGCCGGCGAATCTCTCCGCCGACGAAAAGGTCGCTTACGAGCGGCTGAGCTTCGTCTATGCGAAGGGCATCGCGTATGGCTTCCAGATGGGGTTGAGACCGCAGACGCTGTACGGAATAGCGGATTCACCGGTTGGATTGGCGGCCTATTTTCTCGATCACGATGCGCGCAGCTACGAGATGATCGCGCGTGTCTTTGCCGGAGGCAGCGAGGGCCTCACGCGAGACGACGTCCTCGACAACATCACGCTCACCTGGTTGACGAATACGGCGCTCTCTGGGGCGCGTCTCTATTGGGAGAACAAGGGTTATTCGTTCTTCGGCGTCAGAGGCGTCGTTGTCCCGACCGCCGTGAGCGTCTTTCCAGACGAACTCTATCCCGCCCCGCGAAGCTGGGCGGAGCGGGCGTATCCCAAACTGATCCATTACAACAAGCTCGACAAAGGCGGACACTTTGCGGCATGGGAACAGCCGAAGCTCTTTTCAGAAGAGGTTCGCGCGGGCTTCAGATCGCTACGGTGAGGTCTTTCACAATAGAGGAGAAGATGATGACCCAATCCAGCGCTACAGAGCGAGGCAGCGAGCAGGCAAATGCGCAGTTCAACATCGACCGCACCCATCCGGGCCGGTGGACGGTCACCTTCAGCAACCCGCCGATCAACATGTTTGTTCCCACAACGATCGTCGAATTGGGAGCGCTAATGAGCGACCTCGAGGCGGATCCGTCCGTGAAGGTCGTAGTGTTCCAATCGGCGAATCCCGATTTTTTCATCGCCCATCTCGACGTAGCCAAGGCAGCTGAACGGCCAGAGATGCTGGGCCTTTGGCGCGACAATGTCTTGCGCCTCTCGTCCGCGCCAGTACAGCCGCGCATAATTAACAGGACATAAGGTAAGTACATCTGGCATACTCCTTGAAGGAGGTGCCATGGTTCCGCGCATCCTGTACTTACACCCGAAGGCGTATAAGCGATTAATCCGTTTGCGCAAGCAAGCAGAACGAGACGGAGCCTACCGAGTTGCCAAGCGATTGCAGGCAGTGGTGCTGAACTCGGAGGGGCGTACCAGCGGTGAGCTGGCCCATCTACTCGGATCTCCACGTTCGAGGGTCTCGGAGTGGTTAGCACGTTATCAAACTTTCGGCGTGGAAGGACTGCTCGAAGGGCATCGTTCAGGTCGGCCATTGGAGCTGACATCGTCGCAACGGAAACAGCTCGACGACATTCTCGAAAGCGGCCCGGTAGCTTACGGCCTGGATACGGGCATCTGGACATCTCCCATGATCGCCTGGGTCATCGAGGAGGAATTCGGCATCCATTATCATCCGGGCCATGTGCGCAAGTTGCTCCATGGTTTGGGCTTCTCCGTGCAGCGCCCACGTCGCGTGCTGGCCCGAGCCAACGCTGACCAGCAAGATCGCTCGAAGCGGTATACCTATCCCAGCCTTAAAAAAAAACGCAGCGGCAAAACTGGGCGTTGATCTTCAGCGACGAAGCCAGCTTTCGCCAAGATTCAACCCTGCACGCCACCTGGAGCCGGATTGGTTGTCCCCCGGAGGTTCCCGTTACCGGACAGCGCAAGAGCGTGAAGATTTTTGGGGCCATTGCATTGTGGAAGGCTCGATTCCATTACCGGCAAGACACCGTCTTCAATGCTTCCACGCACTTCGCTTTTCTGGAACAACTGGCTCGCAGCTATCGCCAGAAGGGAGCCGTGCTCATTCAGGATAACGCGACGTACCACAAAGACGGCGACGTATGGGCTTGGTTCGATGCCAATCGCCACTGGCTGGAAGTTCATCAACTGCCGCCCTACTCACCGGAGTTGAATCCAACGGAGCGATTGTGGAGATACACGCGCCAAACAGGAACTCACAATCGATACTTTCCGGACGAGAAGCAATTGACCGGCACGCTGAGTCGCGTCTTTGGGGAGATGCAGACCTATCCGGAACTCATCCGGCCCTATTTGCAATCTTTTTTGTAATCAGCATGTCCCTTTATTTATGCGCGACTGTATAGCATACTTACTTACTGTTAATCATTCTGTTGAGGCGAGCGCTCACGGAGAATGTTTAGTTCAGTGCGGATTACGAGGAACAGGAGCGTTGTAATAAAACGTAAATCGCAGCACGATGTATGGCCTCGCGAACGGTTCAGGTAAATGCTTGAATGGTGCGGCCTCGCGAATAGCTTGAAAGCTGGCGGCATCCAAGTCACTCTTTGCTGAGCCGAATACCATTTTCAGAGAATCTTTGGGGACACTGCCATCCTGTAGAACACGAAACTCCACTGCGTTTACTCCCTGTTCGCCCCTCTCAAGGGATGGCGGCATGTTGGCGAACCAGCTTTTCTTGACCGAAAGATACAACTCCCGAAGATACGAATTAAAATCTACACCTTCCGTATCAGACCGCATTTCAATAGCGGCCCCTGCTGTTCCTTTTTGGCTATTCCTGGTCAGGTCGCTTGATTGCAGCGCTGCTTTTTGAGTTGAATTGGCAAGATCGCGTCGCGGTGACAGGATTTGTATAGCCGTGGTAAGGGCTAGAGCAGCGAGGAGCTTCCAAGCGAGTGACATTTATTCGCTCCAAGAAAGAAAGGTGACATCGATTCTCACGAGTCCGAATGTTCGCGTCAATCAAGGAATCAAAGTTTTATTCCACAGCGGTAAACAGTGAACTGGTCTCGAATCTCGCCTCACTGCCTGGTGAGGCTAGTCGCGCAATCAAGTTCCTTCCACTATCCCGAGAGGTCGGCTTGCAGAGTTTCCACCACGAGACCGACCAGTGCATATGTGGCGAGATTGGCAGCAAGAGTCGAATAGAGGCCAGCAGGATAATGCGAACCGACAATGGCAACGGGGCAGGTTAACCTGACAAGAGTGGACACAATCGGTTCTATCGGATGGTCCTTGCTCGCTACTAAGAAATAAGCCGCCCACGCACTCGCAACGAGAAAACCAGCGGCCGCCCAGATTGCGATTCGGCATTTGATGCTGCGCCCCCCGCTGTCTTGGTCGAATAATCTCACAAAGTCAACGGATGGGTTCTCGTACAGGCCTATTTAAAGAGGTCTCCCCGCCATTTTAGAAGAGCATAGGCTGCGAGAGCGCACGGTATTATGACGACAAATCCTGCAAGCGTCGCGTGCGAGATTGCACCGAGAATTCCCCGTGCGATTATCGTTAGAAGGGAGATAAACAAGTTTTCAGCGGTGAGGGAGAAAGCACTGCAAGCAGGCAGTAACCGAGCAGAAAACCGAGTGCCACATTTCGCACTGTCGAATTATGGCTATTCAACCAGTCAAGTATGTTTCCAAGGAACCCGAGGATGCAAATCGCTCCGAGTGCGCCTAGGGTCAGGTCTCGCCAATATGCAAAACCCTTGCGTGGCTAACTATCGTTCTCATTGGTTAGGAAATGCATATCATAACGGCGAAAATCTCGCGCCCCCATTTGTGCACGTCAGCTCTTACTGGCATCGGACCGTGTTTGGCTCAGTCCATGGCCCTACGGATGCCGCATGGGTATATAGCCGATTCGCCTTTGGCCGGATAATCCAAACTCCCACAGGGAAAAACCATAGGAGGAAGAAAGTGCCTACATATTTGTAAAATGGCACCGCTGTTCCGGCTTCAGCCAATGCAAGGCTCTTGGAAACAAAATAGAGAATATAAATGATGCAAAGCATCCACTCAGGTGAGCGAGGCGGAAAGTCAACCTCTCTGCGCTGATTCACTTCTCCTTCGGCGGTTCCCACAATTCAATTCGGCTTCCATCGGGATCCATGATCCAGGCAAACCGTCCGAAATCGCAGTTCTCGCGATGCGGATCAATCTCAATTCCCGCCTTCTTCAACTCCTCCAGCAACCCGTCCAGATCATCCACACGATAGTTCACCATGAAGCTAGCTTTGCTCGCCCCAAAGTACTTCGTACTTCGCGGAAAGATCGACCAAGCCGTCGCCCCGTTTGCACCCGGTTCACTTCCGTCCGGTGCCCGCAACTCGCGCCACTCAAATGTAGCGCCCTGTCCGTGCGGCTCGCGCTTAATGCCAAGATGCTTCTCATACCAGTCATACAAATGCTCCGGGCTCTCAGACTGAAAAAAGATTCCGCCAATGCCTGTCACGCGTTTCATGAGTGAGTCCCCCCGCCATTCATGTTACCGGTATTAATCGCATATACATCATTGTTCGTATTGACGGTTCATCAGTTGCATAGATGTTCTTGTCACAAGAATTTCCTCGGGGAACTAACGTCGAGAGTTAGCCTATTTTGGGCCCCTGGACTTGGCATCCCTTCATTAAATTATGACCGTCAGAGGTGTGCTTACTGTGATTTGCCCAGAGGTGCTTGAGGGAGTGCAGGCGACAGTTCACCCTGACTGTCGCTGCGCGAGGTCTGACAATGGCCTGCTTTTCTTATTTTCAGCGGTGAGGACAGCCTGGCCAGCAACAAGGTCGGCGCATTCCTTCCTTGAGTTCCGTACGTACCCACTCAATGTGTTGCCTGCTGGTTTCTCCCGTGCGCAGGCTCACGGTGACAGCCTGGTACGTCGCGTTACCGGAAATGTTCGTACCGGAACCCATTTCCCGGATGGGATGAGAAGCGCAAGACCTCAAATCCATCCATTCCTCGTATGGCTCCCATACAGGTCAGTGGTGCAAATTCGTGCTAACCTCACGCAAAAAGGAGCGTACTTCCAGTCCCGGTGCGTATCGTTAAATGTGATCAGGAGTAAAACCGCAAAATGATGAAGAAGCTTCGATTTCTGGTATCGCTTCACACCCGCGAGAACGATTTCCAAGTTGCACAAGGCCAGTCCGCAGAAGATACGGCACGCAAACTGGGGAGCGATGTCGAAATCGTCTTTGCCGATAACGACGCAGTGAATCAGAGCACGCAACTTCTGACGGCAATCCAAGATCGGGTAGAGTCTCGACCCGATGCGATTGTGGTGGAACCGGTTGGGAGCACGGCCATGCCTCAGGTAGCCCGGGCCGCTTGCGCCGCCGGAATCGGCTGGGCAGTCCTGAACAAGAGGCCGGATTACTTGTCGGACCTCCGCAGTAAGGCAACCGCCCCCATTTTTGTTGTCAGTTCCGATCACTTCGAGATTGGACGCATTCAAGGAAGGCAATTCGCAGCGTTACTGCCCGTAGGCGGTTTTGTTCTTTACATCAAAGGACCTTCGCAGAGTCTCGCGGCGCAGGAGCGTGAATTGGGGATGCTGGAGACGAAACCGTCGAACATTCAATTGGCGATGCTGAAGGCAAACTGGACAGAGGAAAGTGCCGGGCGGTCGGTGCGGTCCTGGCTGAAACTGGCCACTTCGCAAAGCTCCCCAATTAAGCTCGTCGGTGCGCAGGATGATTCGATGGCGATGGGCGCGCGTAAAGCTTTCCAAGAACTCACCAATGAAGCAGAACTCTTACGATGGCTGAGCTTGCCATTCACCGGATGTGATGGTCAGGCAGCGACGGGTCAAGTTTGGGTACGCGAAAAATGGCTCGCGGCGACGATTCACATTCCACCCCTTGCGGGACAAGCGATGGCGATTCTCGCAAAGGCAATTCAGGACGGAACCCAACCGCCAGAGCATTTCTTGACCAAGTCGTTTTCAATTCCTCCCCTCGAATCGTTGGTTCCTAAAAGTTGCGAAGGCGAAGAACACCACTGAGAGTGACGGCTACTTGCAACGTATCGTTAGAAATGCCGGTAACTCTCGGTAAGTCTTAGTGCCTTAGGGATCAGTATGGGGATGCGATGAATTTGTGTCATCCTCCCGCCACCGGCACACGATTTCGTCGAATCGACAGTCGCTCCACGGAGTCGAGACGGGTGAGTTGCGGAGGTTAGGGGTACGGCTGACCGGGGAGTCGAAAGTTTTGTGACCTGGAGTGGCAGTAGGATCCGTTGCTCAGTGAGCACCACTCGCAAGAGGCTGTTTCGGTGGTTGTGCGCCAAACACAAATTGGTATGACCGGGGGCCAACCGGTTTCCGGAGGCCTCTCTGCACGAAGTGCTGGGCTTCGTCTGCCTTACCAAGCGGACGCGCAATCTCGCATGGGCAACATCGTGAACCTTTCTCCGAGAGCCGGATGTGGAAACGGAGCATGGAGAGGCTATCGAGGCACCGGCCAACGAAAGGGCCGGCAACAGATAGGCCGAACCTAACCCACCGCGCCACATCTCGACTCCAGAAATCAGGTTCTGGCTAGTACCGATGTTTGAAAAACCTTACTCTCTGGAGACCAATCCGGATACCATCTCTCGAGTAATCATGGGGAGCAAGGGAACCATGCCTAGCGACGAGGGAATGAAACCGCCGAAGCGGACGGAACTCAGCAGTCCCGAAATTGAGACCGACCTATCAAGAATCCAAAGCCTTTCGCAGGAGCACGACGAAGAAAACTGGGAATTCCGCTCGTGGCTAAAACAGAATGCCCAAGATGATATTGATGGCATTGTCCGAGCACTGAGCCAGAAATACTTCGCCCTTATCGACTGCACACAATGCGCAAACTGTTGCCGATCACTACAAGCGGAATTCAAAAAAAGTGAGCTTCACACTATTGCAGAAAGTCTCGGGCAATCGATAAAAGAATTCGAGAAACAATTCATGTCAGAAGGTATGGTCAATCCGCCATGCCCGATGCTGGACGGAAAGCTGTGTTCGATTTACGACACGAGACCGAAGGTTTGCAGGTCGTTTCCTCACTTGGAGAAACCACATTTTACATCCCGACTCATGGGCGTGATTGATAATGTCGCGATCTGTCCGATCGCGTTCAACGCCTATGAGGAACTAAAAACAAAACTTGCATGGCCAAAAGGCCGGCGCGATCTTCGGCGCTAGCCGATAGCCGGCTGCCTGGCTGGAACCGTCCTAACAAAAAGGCACCCAGGGCACCTCTTTCTTTCCCCCCAAGGGATTTCTGGGTTTGCCCGTGATCCGACGAGAATCGGTAAGTGCTAAGGGACAAGTGGCGACCTATTTTCCGGGCGCGAACGGTTTGACTTCCTGCTAATTATGATTGGCGCGATTGTCTGCGTGTGTCAGACACTGATTTCTCGAGAAATTCTGAGTCGCAGTATTGATACGGATAGAAACGCGATGAACACTTCACCATGAGCATGCGAGGTGTCTAAGGTCCCGGTAACCGCCGAAGTTCGTACTGCGTCGAACTTTTCCGATTTTCCGACGCAATCAGGAGTTCCGCGGGAGTTTGCGCACAGAAGTTGGGATCAAAATCGTGCCAACCTGGAGCAGCAAATCGGCGTCTATAATTCACCGTAGCCATTCCACTTGCTCAAAAAAGGGAAATTATGAGAATGCCTCTGAATGGAACTCTGCTTGTGTTGTTCCTGTCCCTGAGAATGCTTTCCGCTGCGGCCGGCCGGGCAAGAACCTGCCCGAAGCTCCTTGCCCATTCAGGGGACACCCGAGATACAAGCTCCGCATCCCGAGGGGAGCGAACCGCGACCAAGGGAAGCCGAAAGGGCAGTTCTTGCTGCGTTCGACAAGTACGAAGTCGTTGGAATGAGCGCCGCGCACGGTAATAAAGACCTCGACTATTTTATTCTCCACCTCTTACGCAATCCTGCTTTTCCAAGTAAGGTCAACGACGTCGTGGTGGAGTGCGCCAATTCGTTATACCAGCCTACCCTTGACCGATACATCGCGGGCGACGATGTACCAATGTCGGAAGTGCGACAAGTTTGGCGAAACACTACTCAACCCATGTGCGGTGTGTCCGCCCTCTACGAAGTACTTTTCCCTTTGGTTCGCAGGATTAACCAAACGCTCGCACCAGCAAAGATGAAACTCCGGGTGTTGGCGGGCGATCCTCCCATTGATTGGAGCACGGTGAAGAGTGGCCGGGACTTCGCGCACGGGCAATTCTTAATGGAAAGGGACGTTAGCATTGCCTCTGTGATGAAAAAAGAAGTGCTGTCGAAACATCGAAAGGCGCTGATGCTGTTTGGCACAGCGCATCTTTTTCACGTCGGAACTACCGCCGTGGGACTCTATGAAAAAGATTATCCCGGCCTGACCTTAGTGATTGCCGATCATGGGGGATTCGGAAATTGGACGCCTCTCGATAAGTACAATAACGAATTTGAAGCGCGGATGGCCTCCTGGCCGGTTCCATCGCTCGTACAAGATATGAAAGGCACTTGGCTGGCGGACTTGTTGGATATGTCCTACTCCACAGGGAACGTCACCTTCGGGGTGACAGATGGCGGCAAGCTTCCGGCAGGCCCGGTCAAACCGAAAGGCACGTTCTCAGAAATACCGATCGAAGCGACAAGTAAATTCTCTGAAATGGCGGATGCTTATCTCTATTTGGGCCCTAGGAATTTGTTGCTGAATGAGCCAATGCCAGCCGAGATTTTCTTGGACAAGGATTACATGGCCGAACTCCAGCGAAGAGCTGCAATCATGGGGGGCGGCCCCATAACGGACCCAGCCAATCCAGAAAAAGTTTACGACCGTGATTCCAACCCGTTCTTTTACGACCCCGACGAACTCAAAAAGCTAATTCCTCTCGGCGTCAATTAGTCACCGTAGGGCAATCTACCTGCAAACTCACTGCAAAGTCTGACGGTAACCGGTAAAGCAGGCCGGTACTATGAGGACCTTCCCGCTTTCGCGAGCTAACTACTCGGGACTTGAGGCAACGCACCTCAGAAATTCAAAAGTTTTGGTTATAACGTTCGACAAGTGGCGCGTGATTGTACAAAAATCTTCGGCTTCCAGATCATCTTGGGTCTTCTCGCCAACCAGAGTCGTGGTTCGTCAACGAAAGCGAGGAGATTCTCGGTATGGTTTATGGGGCTTCGGTGTCGAAAGCGTAGATGTCCTGGAGGCCGGTGTCGCGCAGCAGGAGGGGAGAGTCGTTGGGATCAAGGCTCATCCAATCGTCCCAATAGCCTGTGGGGCGAAACTCTTTGAGGCTTGCTACGCGTTCGACGGAAGAATCGCTCAGGCGGAGGCGCATGAGGGAAGGATTTTCCGGCCAACTGAGGAAATAAATGAATTGGCCGTCTTTGGACCAATCGGGAAAACTAACATTTCGTTCCTGAAAGACGGAGGACCACTTCTGCTTCGGACGATCATAGATGAGCAGGCTTTGGGAATCGGAACGGATAGCAACGATGTATCTGCCGTCAGGAGACCAACGGGGAGAGAACAGTTGTTCCGAGCCCGGGACGGTAGAGACTTGGTGGGTTTTGAGATCCACAATGCGAATTCCAGTGATGGCCGAACCATAGAGACCGCCAAAGACAAGAGAAGAGCCGTCGGGGGAATAGTAAGGATCGGCCTCGGCGTGATTGTCCTCGGGTAGTAATTCGTTGACGCCACCACCATCCGGTGAAACAACGTAGATTTTTGCGGGCTTGCCCGAGGTGGTGGAGAAAAAGGCGATCTGCTTCCCATTCGGGGACCAGCGCGGCATGGAAGCATATAAAGGTGGGTAAGTAAGCTGGAGGCGCGCGGTGCCATCGATTTTGCTGCGCCATAATGTGCCTTCGGGAAAGGTGACGTAGGCGACCCACTGGCCATCTTTGGAAAAACTGACGTGTTCGGCGGAGATGCCGGATAGGAAGGGAACGAACCCGGTGGATTTGGAATCGAAGCGAACAAGTTCGCCACGGGGCCTTCTGCCCACAACGAAAAGTCTCTTGCCATCCTTGCTGGGCAATGGAGAAAAGAGGGCGAGCGGTCCCGAGGTTAGCCGGATAGGCTCAAAAGTTTTCTTGAGCAGCAAACTGGTTTTTTCCTGTAACTCCCAGATGCTGCCTTGCGAAGAGAACACGAAATGTTTGCCTCCGGGAGTCCACGTGCCACAGCATTCCGAGGGCGGGTTATGCCAGCCGGGGAGCAACGGGTGAACGTTTTTGCCTTCGGCGGAAAGCTCCCACAGAGAAGTCGCGTTCGTTCCCGAATCACGAAGAGTAAGGCGAAGCATGGAGCCATCGGTCGACCATTTGGGAGAAGAAGGCCAACCAGCCATGGCGACCAAAAGGTGCGATTCCGAGCCGTCGCTCCTGGCCAAGAAGAGATCGTTGCCCCTGGCGTAGATCAGGTGCTGGCCATCGGGAGACCAAGCGCCGGCGTGGCCGACGGTGTCACCCAAACGGCGGGGCAAGCCTCCGAGTACGGGCAAAGCCCAGAGCGGACCATCGAAGGCGGTGCCGGGTTCGTCCGAGACGAGGAGCGAAGAACCATCGGGGGAGACGCTGAGGATGTGCATGCTGATCGAAGGAGCGGAGATGGGGACTACTTCACCGCCGGTGCTGGAGACCTGGCCGATCGAAGAGGAATCCGCGACAATTGAGGACTCATATTGCAGGTACAGGCGCGCGCCGTCTGTACCTTCGAGAAGCTTTGCACGGCCATCGTTGGTGATCTGGGCGGAATCCGAAACTTTGAGAGGAGGAAGCGGAGACATCAGCCAGCGCGCGAGAAGGCCGAAGATGAGGACGCTTGCGACGGCAGCGGCGGCGATCCACGACCAGCGGTGTGATGTTGTATTGGCTGGAGGCTGATTCGCGGCATTGATCATTCGGGAGTCTGACTGCCGCTGACGTGACATGTTAGCGGCGGAAATGCCGGAGGCGCCGGTGACCGCGGGAAATCGTCCGGAGTCTACATCGCGGCTCATGCGCTGCAGGTCGGCGCGCATCTCGGCGGCACTCTGGTAGCGGAGGTTGCGGTCTTTCTCCAGGGCCTTGTTAATGATGCGTTCGAGTTCGAAGGGCACATTGGAATTTAACTGTGACGCGGGAACGGGAGGGTCATTGAGAATTGCGGATAGAATGACGCCGAGGCTTTCTCCGCGAAAAGGCAGTGTGCCGGTGGCCATCTCGTAGAGCACCGTGCCAAACGAGAAAAGGTCAGTGCGCGCATCGAGCGTTTTGGCGCGGACTTGCTCGGGAGACATGTAGGCGACGGTGCCGAGAGTAGAGCCGGGACTGGTGAGGTTGTATGGTTCAAGCAGGACGCTGGTCAAAGTGTCGCCGGATTCGAGCCGCACTTGAGAACGCTCCGCGGGCGTGACTTTGGCCAAGCCGAAATCAAGAATCTTGGCGTGGCCGCGCTTGGTGATGAAGATGTTGGCGGATTTGATGTCGCGATGGATGATGCCTTCGGTGTGGGCGGCGTCGAGGGCGTAGGCAATCTCCGTGGAGAGAGAAAGAAGAAGATCTGCCTGCAGAGGCTGGCCGGCGATTCCTTGTTTGAGAGTTACGCCGTCCAGGTACTCCATGGCGAGGTAGGGGCGGCTGCTCTCCATGCCGACTTCATAAATGGTGCAGATGTTAGGATGGTTCAGAGCGGAGGCCGCTTGCGCTTCACGTTGGAAACGGGTCAAAGCTTCGGGATCGCGCGCGACTTCGTCGGGCAGGAATTTGAGCGCGACAAAACGGCGGAGATCCGTGTCTTCCGCCTTATAGACGACGCCCATGCCTCCGCCGCCAAGTTTTTCAAGGATTCGGTAGTGTGAAATTGTTTGTCCGACCAGAGACGGAGAATCGGGCATGGTGGCAATCTTAGGTTGCGAGATTCGGTAAGTCAACGAACGCTAGTGGAGCAATCGGCGGATAGAGCCTGGGACTTGAGTGTACCAGTCTGGATTGGGAAGTTTGAAGTGAAGTGTTTTGCACAGACATTCACAGATATGCACAGGGAAAGATCGGGAGACCTCTTGCCAAGACGAAATGGGAAGAATAAAGTGACGCCAGATTGAGCCGGGAAGCATAAAAACTTTACGGCACAATTGAAAGAGGGCGCAAGAATCGCAAGGTTCATGCGCCCTCAATTTTTTTGCCCCGCCGCGAATCGAGCAAACCCCAAGGCAAGCTACAGCGCGCCGAACATTGCAGGCGAGTGCGCGCGTCGCGTGAACCTGGCGCAAATGTGTCAGTACTGGTGTCCAGGCCAGGCAACAGATTCGAACGGCCGAAATGACCATTCGGGGGTAGAATCACCAAATTAATATGAAACTAAAGCGGAAACGCCCGGGTGTTGTGGCCGCGCTCTGCGGTGTCTTCGCCACGGCAGGGATCTTGTTGGGGCAACAAACCGCTGATGCTCCGGCACAGCCGGTACCGGGGAAAATCGTTGTCGCCGTGAATGCGGCGCTGGTGCCTGTGGTGGTGCGCGATGCGGAGGGGCGGTCGGTCGGAGATTTGAAGCAGGAAGATTTTCAGGTTTTCGACAAGAACAAACAACAAGTGATCTCTGGATTCACGATTCAGAAACGGGCAAGCGTTGAGGGAAATGGAGCTAATGCGGCTGAAGCGGTCCCTGCCAACCGGGGCCCCGCGCAGCCGACGGCCGCGACGGCAGTCCGCGCGCAAAATGCGCCGGATCGATTCATCGTGTACCTGTTCGACGACCTGCACTTGAGTTCCGGGGATTTGATGGCGCTGCAAAAGGCGGCGACAAAGATGGTTGCAGGGTCGTCGCTAACGAATACGGACATGGCGGCGGTGGTGTCTCTGTCCGGAACCAGCAGCGGCCTGACCAATGACCGCGAGAAGTTGCAGGACGCAATTATGAACTTGAAGGCACAGAGTCTTACACGCAGGATTGGAAGAGTCTGCCCGGACATCGGCTATTACGAGGCGGACCGGATTCTGAACAAACACGATTTTATGGCTCTCGATACGGCGATAGCAAACACCATGGGCTGTTGTGAATGCACAAAAAATGTTGCACAGGGACTCGTAGACAACGCGGCATCGGAATCGTTGCAGGTTGGCGACCGGGATGTGCGCATGACGCTGGGGTTTATCCGAGGACTCGTTGGGAAGATGGGAACGATGCCGGGTCAGAGAACGCTGGTGATCATCTCGCCGGGTTTTCTGACCATGACGCCGGATGCCATGATGGAGAAATCGCAGATTCTGGACATGGCGGCGCAATCCAGCGTGACCATCAACGCCGTGGATGCGCGAGGGCTGTTTACCGCGACGATGGAAGCCAGCGATCAAGGCAGAGGAACAAGCCGGGCGGAGCAAACGGAGGCGCAATACCGCGGGTACTCCGCAGTGCTGAACGAAGACGTAATGGCGGAACTGGCCGACGGAACCGGCGGGACGTATTTTCACAACAGCAATGACTTGCAAGGTGGACTGCAGGCGCTGACGGTTGTGCCGGAGTATGTGTACCTGCTCGAACTGTCCCTGCAGAAAGTGAAGGCAGACGGATCGTACCATCCGTTGAAAGTGAAGGTGGATAAGGACGGATTGAAAGTGGCGGCGCGGCGTGGGTATCTTGCGCCGAGGGCAGTGAACGCGAAGAACGCAAAATAGGATACGAAGGATGGAAAATAGCGGTTTATGGGATCGGGCCGGGGTTGACGCCGGCGGATCTAACTACCAGCCACCGCATAGGGTTACGGGGGGTGGTGCTTGGGTGACGCTACCCCCCTAGTATTCTTAGCGCATGGTGCTATACTCCGCCCGAAAGAACTACCTGCCGCCGGAGAGCAGGTACCTGGGATGGGACCGAGTCCAACGGGAGGTTGCTATGGAACCTGGACAAATACTCGCGGGACCGCTGCTTTACTTGTTGATTGCCTGGGGGGTTGTAACAGCAATATTCCTTCTACTGATCGCCTGGAGAAGCCTGCTATCCAGCCACGAAGACGATCAGATTTTTATCGATTCCGCTCAAGAGCATATGGCCAGAGAACAGCGCGAGTTGATCACGAAGATCAACGGACTCTCGCGCCCGATCCTGACAAGCGGGATCACGTCGGGGCTGCTGCTGTTGCTGATTGCCGGGATATTCGTCTATCACGGCTTGAAGAACTTCTAGAGCCGCAAGGGCTCGAGGGTTCACCACATCAGGGCTTCGCGGGCGCGGGTGTGGACGGCTGTGGCGCGGGATTCGCTGGGGTGTTGGATTGCGAAGCCTGAACAAGTGAAGTGTGGTTGTGCACGATCACCCAAGAATCATTCTTCTTCTCTAATACCAGCGTGGTCTGACCCTCGGCGGCCATGGCTGTGCCGTCCACGGTGGCGCTGAAATCCCATTGGTAGCAAGCCCAGGCAAATTCGCGCGAAGGCGCAATGCGAATCAGTGTGTTGCTGCGGTCCATGCGGACCTGTTGCATGCGGGCGCGCTGGGCCTGATAGGCCACCAAGTAGTTCGGCCAACCGATGGCTGGAGGAGTCCAAGTTCCGGCGACAACGGAAACATCATCGGCGATATTCTTGTGCATTTTTTCGATGTCGCCCAGCTGCCATGCGCCCAGGAACTCCCCGATAACGTAATCGATTTTGGTTTCGTCCGGTGCGGAAGCGGCGACGCTGGGAGGTGGAAGGGGCTGCGAAGTATCCTGACTTTTCTTGTTCTTTTGCGCGTTGGCCGAGCCGGCGAAGGCCAGACAAATCGCGAGAAGAAAAAGGATACCGACACTGCCTCGGGCCGGCCGACTGCTGTTCCCTGCGATCTTGCTATTCATGCTTGATGTGCTCCTGCGGAAATTTCTGCGCCCGGACCCTCCCTCAGAGAATAGGAGCGCAACTGTGTGAGACGTTAAGGACAGAACGAGGATAGCGCAGTGTGAAGGATTCAGCAGGACGATGTGCCTAGTTGGTCTAGTGGGAGTGTCGTGAGTTGCGGTGAGCAAAAAGCCGAGACCACCCTTGGCAAAAGGCGCTCAGACCGGGGAACTCAGGAAATAGGAGGAAATTAATTTGGTTTAGACGCGCAGAGGAGATTGACGAAGAGACGGTAGGCGCCGGGGACTCCGTCGGGGAGTTCGCGGAAGAAGGCGAGGCCGGTGTAGATGTAGGTGCCTTTGCCCAATTTGGTGTAGACGAGGCCGCCGGTCAGATCCTTTTCGCCGGGATCGTGCATGGAGAGGAGCGCAGTGTAGCGGGAATCGAAATCGCTCCAATAATAGAGGCCGCGTTCCTGAACCCAGTTTTGAAAATCGGCGTCAGTGATTTTGTTGGGCTTGTTGAGCAGCGGATCTTCGGGATAGAGGAATTTGACGGCGGCGTTTTCGTCGGTGATGCGCGGAGTGGGAGTGCCGATTTTGGCGGGGTAAGGAGCGGGGAGAAGTTTGTCCCAGACCGAATCGCGATTGTACTGGACGACAAGTGTGCCGCCGCCGGAAACGTAACCGAGAAGACGCTGGTTGGCGCCGGCAAGTTCGGGACGTAGTTCGTAGGCACGGACGCCGACGACGATGGCATCGTAATGAGAGAGATCGCCGAATTCGAGAGCGGTGGTGTTCAGCATTTCGGCGTTGATGCCGAGACGGCGAAGGGCGTCGGGAATGGGTTCGCCTTCGGCAGAGATGTAGCCGACATGAAGATTCGGCGGGACATTGATGTCGAACGCGTGGACGACGGTTTGCGCAGGCTCACTCCAAAGAATTGTGGGCATGGAGGGAAGAGGCTCCAGGGAAGTGGAAAATTTCTCGCCGGCGCGATCGGCATAGGCGGTGATGGTGAAATTGCCGGCGTCGAATTTTGCCGGAGGAGTGACGGAGATTTTGGCGTATTGATCGCCGATACCAGTGAAGTTGAGATCGACCGGGGCGCTGGCCGTGATGCCGTCGGGAACATCGAGGCCTACGGAAACTTTGGCGGGTTTCTCCGAGAAAGAATGAACGCGGAGGAAGACGTCGAACGGTTTGTGAGGGGCGTTGAGGACGGCGACGAATTGCGACGGATCGACGGAGAGGGTGTAGTCGGGGACGATGCGCAGCGGAACGCGGACAACGTTTGTTGACGTGGCTTGAATGTAGGTGACTGGTTCGGTGAGTGCCATCTTGTATCCGGCGATGGTAGTTTCCTGACGAACGCTGAGAAGAGGAGGAGGCTCAGGAAGAAGACCAAAGAAGTTATCTTGGCGGAGAGCCTCCGGGTAGGTGAGCGACGCCGCGGCGGGAAGCTTTGGCGCCAGCAAGATCGTGAATCGGTATCCCTTTGTCAGGTCCCCTTCAATGGCGGTCTGTTGCCAGACAGACGGCACGTCGAGCGTAATAGCTGTGAAGGTGCAGTCTGCTTGCTTGCGGCAATTCGAATGAGCCGCGACATGAAAAGTGTTGCCGGGCGCGAGATTGCCGGTGTCCGCTTCGGCGGTGAGATGGAGGCCGGCAGCCATGGCGAGGGCGTGTTCGACGCGTGCCTGACTTCGGCCAACGTCGGCAAGAAACTGAGCTTGCCTGGAGTTGTTCGCCGCGACGGCGTAACCACACGTACCGGTCCAGTCGTGGAAATTGTTTGCGGCATCGGCCAGCTGGTGGGTTGCGGCGGAGAAATTTTCCTGCAGCACGGATTCGCGGGCTTGCGCGAGCAAATCATAGGCATTGGCAAAAGCTTTACAGCCGGGATACAGCGTGGTGAGAGGCTCGGAGAGTTTTGCCGGATCGAGAGAGCCGCTGTTTTCGGGGACCAGCGCAATGGGCCGGCGAAGAAACGGCGAGTTCAGAAAGCCGGCGATGCCCTGGGTATGGTGATTCACAAAAGCGTCCAGGCCGATGTCTCGGTAGCTTTTCCCGTAGAGCGGATCGATGTCGTCCAAAGGGAGGATGTAGCCCTTGGGAGAATCGCTGCGATCGAGGTCGAGGATAAGAATGGAGCGTTCCCATTTACCCGCAACGGGAGTGGGTGAAGACGGTTTCCAGGGAGCTTCGTCGAGGGGAAGGGGTTTTTTGCCGGTGGGATCGCTGGGATTGTAGGAGGGGTCGCCGGCGAGTTCCACGGCTTTGGGAGTGAGCATGCCGGAAGCCTGATGGTGGCCATGGCCGGTGTGAACGCCGCCCCAGTGATTGATGACGATGTCCGGTCGGAAGGCGCGGATGACGCGAACCATGTCTTCGAGGACCTGGCCATCCCAGATTTTTTCGGTTTCTTCCGGAGTTTTCGAGAAGCCGAAGTCACGAGCGCGCGTGAAATAAAGTTTGACGCCGTAGCCTCGCGTGGCGGCGAGAAGTTCCTGAGTGCGGATCAAGCCAAGTTGCGGGGCTTGTTCGGGGCCGAGAGCATTTTGTCCGCCTTCGCCGCGAGTGAGGGAGAGAAGCGCGACGTCGGCGTGAAGGCCGCGAGCGAGATAGGTTAGGACGGCGGCGGATTCATCGTCGGGGTGCGCGGTTATATAAAGGATGCGCGTGGTGACGCGAGCGCTGTCGATGGCTTCGACGGTTTCAGGAACACCAGGACCGGTGCCGGGGGCCGGAGGGAATTGGGCGTTGGCGCGAGAGGGAACGAAACTGGCGAGAATGGATAAGGCTATGACGAACCGCGAGATTCCCACGTGGCCTCCGAAGGTGTCGTTCGAAGTTATCTGCGGATTAGCAACCCGCAGCGGCATTGCAATCGCAAAAGCGGCGAGCCGCCGCATTTCAAAGTCAGACTGAGCGTTGATCGGGCGGCAGAGCGAATGGCCATTGTCGCATTTCGCGGGTCCAAACCAAAAATGCAATCACGCCCAGGGCGACTTCGAGCAGGCCCCATTTTCGGACCGGACCGGTATGCCAGAACAGCCAGGCCCAGGCGAGCATAGTGAGAACAGCGGGAACAGGAAAGAGCCACATTTTAAACGGCAGCTTTTCCGGGGGCCAACGTTTGTGGAGGAGGATGACGCCCACGGCCTGTCCAATGAACTGGACCAGCAACCGCATGGCGAGGATCGCGGCAATCACGGTTTTTAGTTTCAGCGTGAGGCTGAACGCGAAAGAGAGAGCGCCGAGGAAGAGCAGGGAAATGTGCGGAAAATGCTTGGTGGGATGGACGCGAGCGAAGAGGCTGAGGAAGTTGCCGTCGAGGGCGGCGGAATAGGGAACGCGCGAATAGCCAAGAAGCACAGAAAAGACGCTAGCCATGGCGATCCAGAGGACCATGACCGTGGCGAAACGAGCGGCTCCATGGCCGTATAAACGATCGACGAACAAACTGGCGAGGAAAGGGGAATTTTGCGCTTCGCGCCAGGGAATGACGCCAAGAACACTGGTTTGCATGGCGAGATAGAGGACGGTGATGCCAAGGATGGAAAGGAAAATGCCTCGGGGAATATTTTTTTCCGGATCGCGAATTTCTCCGCCTAGGTGGCAAATGTTGTAGTAGCCGAAATAGCTGTAGATGGTGCTGACCATAGCGGCGCCCAGCCCCGCAAACCAGATGGAAGAAAAATGGAAAGCGCCGGGAGGAAAATCGAAGGCGAGCTTCGCGTCAAAATGGCGGACACCGCCCCAGATGAGCCAGAGCATGGTGCCAACAACGCCAACCCACAGCAGGACTGAGATTTTGCCGATGGTGGTGATGCGGCGATAGAGAAGGATCACCAGGAGAATCACGAGGCCGCCGGAAATGGCCTTCGCCTGCCACCAATTGAAGGGATAAATGAATTTGGCGTAATCGGAGAAGCCGATGGCGGCGGAGGCGACAGAGAGCGGCGCCTGAATTAGCGTTTGCCAAACGAAGAGGAACGACATGAGGCGGCCCCACCTTTGCGGACCGTAGGCTTCGCGCAGGAAAACATAGGTGCCGCCTGCTTTGGGCATGGCAGCGCCGAGTTCCGCCCAAACGAATCCGTCCAGGGTGGCGAGCAGAGCACCGGCGAGCCATGCGATGAGAGCTTGCGGGCCGCCCATGGCTTTAATGACGAGAGAGCTGACGACGAAGGGGCCGATGCCGACGATTTCGATCATGTTGAGCGCGACGGCTTCCTTCAGGCCGAGGCCGCGCTCCAATTGAGGTTGTGGTGAAGCGGAACTGCCGAGTGGGGCAGAATTTCCCATGCGCTGGGAGAATAACAAGATTCGCGATGGGCAACAAAAGAACGCAGCGCGGGAAACATGCGGGTTGAGGAGCACGCCCGGGCTAGGATTGCCCAGGTGTATGGAATAGTGAGTCAATTCGGCGGAGCCATCGCTTTGGATTCGCGCTCGGCGCAGGAACGCGGTTCCTGGTTTATTTTCCTGCGCCGGATCCCGCCGAGCAGCTGCAAGCAGGGTCCCTGGCGGGGCAAGCGAACGATTCGACAAAACGGTTGACGGTCTCATTGGCCGATGTGACGAGGGATCGCTGCGCGCAGCAATTGCGGAGGATCTCCGAGGCGCGGGCCATCGCGCAAAACGCGCATGACGCGTTGGAGGAGCACGCGCTCGTCGGGATACGCGATGAACCTGACGGCCGCTCAGGTGCCGTGGTGAGCGTCGTTTCTGCAGAAGCCATTTCGTTTGGTGTCTTTGGCGGAACGGCTTAAACTCGTGCCACGGAAGGATTAAAGAAGCAAGTCCGTTCGCACGATTCCATGTCGCTAAACTTCCGATCGCTGGCGATCGTTGTGGTGTTGTTATTACTGCTGCCGAGCTCCGGACTTTCCGAGCCGCCCGGCAAACTGACTCTTCCAGCCAACACAGGTGCGATACTGGACCATATCTACTCCGGGCGGCGCGATCTGGCACTGCCGGAAATCCACAAGCTCGAGGAGCAGGCGCCGGACGATCCGCTGGGCTATTTGCTCGAGGCGGAAGCGGAGTGGTGGAGGATTTGGTGCGACTCGGCCGAGTTTAAATACGGAATGACGATGGCGCGGCACCACGAAAAGGCAGCGAGCGATCAACAGTATCTTGAGCTAACGGCAAAGGCTTACAGGTTGGCGCAGGCAAAGCTCCGGCAGAACAGCAGCGGCGAAATGCACTTGTACCAAGCGATGGCCGACGCGTTATCGGCGCGACTATTGGCAATGCGCGGGGAATACCGGGCCGCCGCGCATGCCGGAGTTCGCGCACGAGCAAATTTCCAGGCGGCGCTGGAGCTGGATCCGACTCTTTATGACGCTTATACGGGCCTGGGGCTTTATAACTATTATGTGGATACGCTTTCCACGCTGGCCAAGGCCCTGCGCTTCCTGATGGGGATTCCCGGCGGCACGAAGGCGGAAGGGATCCGGCAATTGGAGCGAGGGATCGCGGAAGGCCAGATGAGCGCGTCGCTGGCGCGGTTTTACCTGGCGATGAACCTGCTGAATTACGATCAGAAGTATGAGGAAGCGCTGGGAGTGATCAGTCCGTTGGCGGCAAAATATCCCGGGAACCCGCTGTTTCAGCTGATGGAAGGTGATCTGAACGCCAAGCTCGGACGAAGCCAGGTTGCGGAAACCTATTACCGGGCGGCGGATGCAGCTGCCAACGAGGTTCCGGAGGTGGAATGCCGGGCCAAAATGAGGTTGTTGGCGCAACAATCGCTGGTGTCCTTGCAAGTTAAGTGAGTGGGGCGGTTGGGACCGCCGGTAAGTTCGCAGCCTAGCGGGACAGCCTGGAGCGCTTTGCCGGAGCCCCCGGCATAGGGGATAATACAGGGTGGGTTTGGGCGCCTGCGGTTGGGGTATTCCGCAGAGTACGGATCAACGCGGGCGCGATTCCTTGCATCTCAACCCTATATTCAATGCGCCGTCTTCCTTTGTGGGGAGATCCATGGTTGGACGGGGCGCATAGTGATTGTGTGTACATGAAGGAGAATCAATGAAGCGGTTCTGGACAGCAATGGCTGTCATCCTCTGCGCAGTGGGCGTGCTCGCCGGCTGCAACGATTACAACAATTCCGTGCAGTACGATACTGGCGCGACGCTGACGAATCTTTCTCCGTCGGGGGTGCCTGCGCAATCGCCACCAACGACGGGCACGATTATTCAGTGTCCTGGGACCGCCAACGGCCAGAATAATCCATGCTTCACGCTGTATGTGATCGCAAGCGCGACGAATCCATTCAGCAATGCCACTGGGGTACCGACGCCGATCGTAAGATGGAATGGCACGAATCTTTCCACTACCTTCATCGATACTACGAATCTTTCGGCGCAGGTTCCTTATAAGTACGTCGCGAATCCAGGAACGGTGGCGATCGACACTTACCAGCCAACCGGGCAAGGTACTGGATATAACGGAATTTCGAATGCGTTGACGTTTACCATCTACGGGAATCCGAATCCTTATCCCACGCTTTCCTCCATTACGCCGACATCGGCCGCGTATTGCGATTCCACTTCAAAGGCATGCGCGGGAATACCGCTGACTCTGAATGGAACGAATTTCATTCCGACATCGCAGAACGGCGGATCGTCGGCGACGTTCACGGGCGATTCGACGTATGGACAAGAGACCGCCATCACGGTGAGCAGCATCAGCTCGACGCAATTGAAGGCGACGATTCCGGGGACGTTGCTGTGCGCGACGGGAACAGCGCAAATCAATGTGCTGAATCCGCCGAGCGCGATCTGTTTGTTGAACTGTCCCAACCTTGGGGGCGGAGACACCAACAATCCGCCGACCGGACAGCCGGTCACGACGCAGACATTTACGATAACAGGGACCGCGGGGACGAACACATGTCCCGCGAATGTTCCGCCGGGGACTACGACGACAACGGCGGAAAAACCGGCCGTCAGCCAAGATGGACGATATGTGGCTTATGCTTCGGCGGAAAATGGAACGAAACAAATTTTGCTGAGGGATACTTGCTTGGGCGCGGCGAAGGAATGCGTCGCCAGCACCAGCACGGTATCGGTCGCGGTCGATGGAACCGCCGGGAATGCCGATAGCCACAGCGTGTCGATGACACCGGATGGACGATATGTGGCGTTCAGTTCGGCGGCGAGCAATCTGGCGGAAGGCGCGCCGGCGGGAGCACAAATCTATGTGCGGGATACCTGCAACGGCGCGAACGGATCCTGCAAGACGAGCACGAAGCTGGTGTCGGTCGACGAAACCGGCAGTCTTACGGGTTTGGCCGCGGTGCTACCTTCGATCAGCGCGACCGGCAGATATGTGGCGTTCGTTGCGGAAACGCCGAGTGCAGTCACAGGTTCGGCGAGCGGCGCGAGTGCAAACTTTGCGCCCAATCCGAGCAACGGGCTGCGCCAGATTTTTGTGCGCGACACTTGCCTGGGAGCCACGAGTTGCACACCGAAAGCATTGCGTATTTCGGTTTTGCCGGGTAGTAGCGCGGCAAATTCTTCGAACGGAACCGCACTGGTTGCGGAGGAAGCTCCAGCGATCAGCCAGGACGCGCGATACGTGACTTATACCGGCTCGCAAAACGGCAGCTGGCAAATCCTGTTGAGCGACACATGCGCGGGAGCGAGGAGCGCCTGCGCGCAGACGACGCGGACTCTCTCCAGCGCGGCGGACGGTTCGACGGGAAATGCGGCGAGCCACGATGCCGTTATGACTGCAGACGGGCGCTATATTGTGTTCAGCTCCGCGGCGACAAACCTGATCGAAAACGCGCCGCTCGGGCGGCAAGTCTATTTGCGGGACACTTGCGCGGGAGCGGGCGAGGCATGCGCGCCGGCGACGATGCTGGTATCAACGGACGCGGAAGGAAAACTGACGGGGACCGAGGGAATTCTGCCTTCGGTGAGCGCGTCTGGGCGCTATGTGGCGTTTCTGGCGGTAACCGCGAGCCAAGCAGGTAGCGCGGCGCCGAACAGCGGATTGCGGCAGGTATTTGTGCGCGACACTTGTTTGGCAACCGCGAATTGCACGCCGCAGTCTACGCGAATTTCGCTGCAGCCCGGGGACGTGCCTCCGGGGACGGTGAATGCGGCGGGACCAGCGCTGGCGGGCTCTGCGAAACAAGTGGCGTTGCCGGACGGGAAAAGCGCGACGCTGTTCACAGCGACGGTGGCCGTGGATGACCGCGTGTTGGTGGCGATTCCCGGCGCGGGCAAGTAAATCAACGAAAAGTGAAGAAAAAGGCGCCCCGGTTGGGGCGCCTTTTTCTTTGTGTGCCGAGCCTCCCAGGCACCAAGTTATCTTTTGCGTTCGAGGAGTACTATCCCCGTTGTTATCGAACATCGTGCTCGACGAGTTGGAGCAAGAGTTGGAGCGACGCGGCCTCCGATTTGCTCGGTATGCGGACGACAGTAACATTTACGTTCGCAGTCGGCGGGCAGGAGAGCGAGTGATGACGAGTATTACGGCGTTCATTACCTGCAAGCTCAAACTCCGGGTGAATCAACAGAAGAGCGCGGTGGCGCGACCGTGGCAGCGGAAGTTTCTAGGATTCAGTTTTACCTTGCACCGCGAACCGCACCGGCGCATCGCGCCAAAGGCGATCCAGCGATTCAAGGAGAAGGTCCGGGAACTGACGCGACGAACGCGCGGGGTAAGCGTGGAGAGGATGGCCGAGCAGCTCGGGCGCTATCTCCAAGGATGGCAGGGCTACTTCGGTTACTGCCAAACCCCATGGGTGCTGAGAGACCTTGATTACTGGACACGGCGGCGCCTCCGGGCGTTTCTGTGGCAGCAGTGGAAACGTGGCTCGGTACGGTTCGCGGAACCCGTCCAACGAGGAGTGGACACGGAACTCGCCGCTCAAACGGCGGGCAGTGTTCTCTCTCAGGCAAACTTTTCGCCGGGGTTCGGATGCCGGCGGACGGGGATTGCAGAATTCGTGCGTTGAGATCCTTCCTCGCAAAAGGCGCTCTTCAGGATGACACGTCGCATTTGGTGAGCAGCGAAATAACGAGGGGTGCTCAGCATTGGCATCAGCCCATGAAGCCTAGATTGCTGGTTGGGAAATTAGCGAGATTGGGGAAGACGGAGGGCAGATTGGCGGCGCTGACGCCGAACCATGTGGCGAGGGTGGCGGCGTACTGGTCGAGAGCTGTGGTCGGAATCCAGCGGCCGTTCTGGTCCGCGTCGTTGGGACCACCAAGCGCGAGAGTGGGGAAAGTTCCGTAGATGGCGTTGCCCTGGACGGCGCCGCCGAGAACGAGATGATGGCTGCCCCAGGCGTGGTCTGAGCCGCCATTTGAGCCGGGTTGAAAAGTGCGGCTGAATTCCGACAATGTAAAAGAGGTAACGGAATTGGATACGCCGAGTTCCTGTGTGGCTTGATAGAAAGCGGACAAGCTCTGGCTGACAGTGGACAAAAGCTGAACCTGCTGCGTCAGCTGGTCGCTGTGCGTGTCGAATCCGCCGTAGGAGCAAAAGAAAATCTGCCGGTTGACGCCGAGAGAGCCACGAGCAGAGATAACTTGCGCGACCTGTTGCAACTGCTGTGCCAGATAATTATTTGGAAATTGCGTTTGCAGGGGAGGAATATTTTGGAGTGCCTGCGAAAGGACTTGGGCATATTGCAAAGCCTGTCCGGTGATGGAACTGGCTGCCTGAACCAGATTCAAGCCGCTATCGAAACTGAGCAACTGCTGCGTGGCGGCGTATCTTGCTTGTGAGGCCGCGGAGGGATCGAATCCCTGCAAACCCGGGGTCTGGCCGGGGTTCATCGTAAAGGGCTGCGAAGTGATACCAGTGCAAAAAATGGCGTTGCCACTGATGGAAAGGATGGGAGGAAACAGCGCGCCGCTGTTGTAACTGCTCTGGACCGAGTCCGCAATTTTGCCGGCCCATCCGGACATGGGAACGCCGGTGAGTTGCGCGCTCTGCCACTGGTTTTGCTGATCGGAGTGGGAATAAAGATTTTGCGGCAAATTCAGAGAGGCTTGATAAGCGGCTTGCGTAGTGGGCTGAACGAGAGTGCCCACGTTGGCGACGAGAGCGAGATTTTTCTGATTGTTGAAGTAGCCCTGCATCTCCGGCATGTTCGGATGCAAGCCGTAGTTGGCCTGCCCGCCAGATTGCAAGGGAAGAAGTTGTCCCTGAGGAATCGCGAGGACGGAGCGCGCGCTCTGGTAGGCCGCGTAGCGAGAATCGATGGGCACGAGCACGTTGTTCGAATCATTGCCACCGAACATGAAAATACAAACCAGCGCTTTGTAGTCCGTGGCGCCCTGCGCGAGCGCGCTCATCAAGCCAAACTTACTGAGGCCGCCGATAAGAGTGGCGCCCGCCGCGGAACAGCAAGCCAACCTCAACAAATCTCTACGTGTGTGAAGGGACATTTCTCGCTCCTGTTCCTTTAATGCTGAACCTGATACATCGAAGAGGTCAGGTACAGGTAAATCGCTGTTTGCGCCTGGCCTTGGGTGTCGGCCGGATCATCGGCGCTCACGGCAGTAAGGATGGTCTGTTTCATCTGATCGGGAGTGGTGCTGTGCAGGAAGATGGTATCAAGCCAGGCGATCATCTGGTCGGGAGTTCCGGCGTTAATGACCGGAGAGAAATCAAGCTTGGTGTTCGAGCCCATGGCGCCGTACACAGCGTCATTGATGACATTGTCGCGGGCAAGGCTGGTGTCGGTATTAAAGATGCCGAATTCCGGACCGTTGAGGGTGGTGCCTGGAACCGGATTGACCGGCGGGAAGAAATTGAAAACAGTGGGCGGGTAAAAAATATTTTGAGACATCTGGTCGCCCTCGTAGGAAAGGCCGGCGCCATCGGTCTTCACGTGGAAGGCACGCGAAACGCTGGCGATCATGACGACCGGTTCGCGAAGCCTGCCGTCGGTGGCCACAACGGTGGCGGCGACGTCACCACGGCGCGCTTCGGGATCGAGAAGAATGGCGGCGACGGTGGCCTGCATGTCGCCGCGCTTACCAGAACCATAGGAATTGAACGTGCCGGTGTTGAAGGCCTGCGCGACGCGCTGAACATAAGCGGGGCTGGGGTTGCTGGTGACAAGTTTTTCGATGAGTTGGGTGGCGACGAACGGGCCGATGTTTGGATGATTGAAAATGATGCCGAGTGCGGCGGTTAGGTCCTGCTGGGCACTCTGTCCAGCGGGGATGGATTGACCCAGGATGGTTTTCGCGCCGGTGTCGTGCTCGGCGCTTATGGGGATCATGGGACCGCCGTAATACGGAGGATTGTTATTTTGTTGCGACATGCCTGGCTGGGTGGGGAAGGTCCAACCAGTAAAGGCGCGGCCCAGATTCATCACATCGTTTTGCGAATATGTGGGGATGGGATTGCCGGAGGCGTCGAGCATGGGCGTGCCATCCGGATTCAGCTGATTCAGGCCGAGCGTGAAGAGCTGCATGACTTCGCGAGCGAAATTTTCGTTGGCATGCTGACCAGGAGGTGGAGCATTGTTGTTGACCATGTTGAGATAGTTGCCCATGGCCGGGGTGAGCGTGACGTCGGTCATAACGTTGAGATAGTTGGTGAGCGCATCGTTGTCCAAAGTGCGCATGTAATTGGTGTAGCCCAATGGATCGCTGATGGTGTCCGCACCGACCGCCCACAATTCGTTCAACGCCAGGGCCACGCGCTCGCGTAGTTGATCACCGCCGGCAATCGCATTGAGGAAGAAAGATTGCTGGACGTTGCTGATGCTGTCATTCGGCCGGGGAGCAGGATAGGGAGTGATGTAGGAAGAGAACTGATTCTGTAGATAGGTGTCAAAACCGAGTTGTTGAATCTGCTCGACGTTTTCCATGTCCGGACCGAAGGAACCTTGCTCCAGAAAGCGTACGGCGGCCTCGGAAGTGACAGGCGAGCCGGAAGTCGTGACCGTGACAGGCAGGGCGCTCGAGGTGCCACCGCCGGGGACGGGATTTGTGACGATAACGGAGACTTGACCGGCTTGCGAGGTGGTGGCTGTGCCGATGGCGGTGATCATTTCGTCGGTGACGTATGTGACCTGCAACGGCTGGCCGCCGAACGTAGCGGTGGATGTGCTGACGAAACCGGTGCCATAGAGCGTGATCTGAAAAGCGCCGGGGGCCAGCGTGCCCGGTGTGATGGCAGAAAGAGCGGGAACAGGATTTGTCAGCGTGACGACGGCACTGCCGGATTTCGTGGTGTCCACGACACTGGTGGCGGTGATGGTGACGCTACCCAAGCCGACTATATTGTTGGGAGCGACGTAATTGCCGTTGCCGTCGATGCTGCCGAGGGTGACATTTCCATAAGGGATGTTATTCACAGCCCAAGTGACCTGGAGGTCTGTGGTACCAGTGACCGTGGCCAGGAATTGCGTGGTGTTTCCGGCACCAATCGATACGGTTTTCGGCGTGACGACAACGACGATATCCGAAGTAGCGACGACCTGAGCGATGATGGCCGCAGAAGTGGCAGAAACGGGATTGGGATTGCTGACCGTGATGGCGATGTTGCCGACCTGCGCGGCGGTGGCGGTGCCTGTGGCGGTCAATTCCGTGGGAGAGATGAACGTGGTGATGAGTTGCTGCGTGCCAAAATTCACGACTGAGCCCTGCATGAAACCGGAACCGGTGATGGTGAGCTGAAAGCTGATGCCGACAACCATTTCCGTAGGCGTGACGCTGGTAAGGATGGGGACAGGATTGCCGAGAGTGACGGCGGCGTTCCCTGATGCGGTGGAGTCCGCGACGCTGGTGGCGGTAACGGTGATGGCGTTGGGATTTGGAATGACGGTGGGGGCCAGGTAATTACCGTTGCCTACGATGGTGCCCACTGTGTCGTTGCCGCCCGGGACACCGTTCACGGACCAAGTCACGCCGGTAGTTGAGGTGCCGGTAACGGTGGCGGCGAAAACTTGCTGTGTGCCAGCGCGGATCAGGCCGGTCGGAGGAGTCACCTGAACGCTGATGAGGCTGCCTTTGACTTGAGCCGTGATGGCGCCGGAAGCGATGGGGCCGGGAGCGGGATTTTGCACGGTGATATTGACGTTGCCGACCTCGGTATTGGTGGCGTTGCCAGTAGCGGTAAGTTGCGTGGAAGAAACCACTGTGGTTGTCAGAGCGGTGTTGCCGAGAAAAGCGATGGCGCCCGTAGCGAAATGTAGGCCGGTTAAGGAAAGAGTGAACGGACCGACAGGAATGACCAGAGGGGACACACTATTGAGCTGCGGAATCGGATTGTTCAACGTGACGGCGCTGCTTCCGGTTTTCGAAGTGTCCACGGTATCGGTGGCGTTGACGGTAATGGTGTTGGGGGCGGGAGGAAATTCGGGAGCGGTGTACAGTCCGGCGGCGGAAATGGTGCCGATGGTGGAATTGCCGCCGGCGATGCCATTGACGGTCCAATTCAAGGTGGGTCTTGAGCCATCGTTCGCCGTTGCTACGAATTGCTGGTTGGTGAGTCCGGGAAGCGTGGCGCTCGCGGGCGTAACGTTGACAGAATAACCCGCGCCACCATTGGGGATAAACGCTTCGGCGCATCCCCCCAAGAGGACGACGAAGGCGGACAGCAGGAGCAACACGGAGCGCTTCACGGCGATTCTCCCGTTCTCT
This sequence comes from Candidatus Acidiferrales bacterium, assembly GCA_963790355.1. GTDB lineage: Bacteria > Acidobacteriota > Terriglobia > Acidiferrales > UBA7541 > Acidiferrum. Next base: position 145,317 of record CAWBOF010000004.1, on the reverse strand, counting down.
GTCGGAGCCGGTGCATTTGCATGCGCGACAGGAAGCCTGGACTGCGGTGGGACTGGTTGGAGAAGGTTACGGGGGCTGACCGATTCGAACCACTGGCCGGGTGGCCAGAATCGGGGCAACTGTTCGCGTGGTGTGTGGGAGAAGAAAGGATTTGGCGTTCGCGGGAGTTCCCTTAAGGACTTAAAGCTCCTCGCATTCGGCCGATTTGCGGCACGACTGAAGTCGTGCCCTGCCGGAGGATTGGACGGCGTGGCGTGCCACGTTCCAAGGAAACCCAAGAAGCCGGCCTGAAGGCGCGGCGCTACTAGTTGAAGCGGACTTTGATGTCGGGGCGCTTTTCGAGGTGGACGGATTCGACGAAGCGGACCTGGCGCTCGTCGAGGGTGAGAAGCATCGAGGAGGTTCGGACGCCTTCGCCAAAGAAGCGCACGCCCTTGAGTAGATTGCCGTCGGTGACACCGGTGCAGGCGAAAATGATTTTCTTGCCAGGCGCGAGATCTTCGGTGGAATAAATGCGATGGGGATCTTTGACGCCCATTTTTTCCAGGCGCTCCTGGTGCTCGGGCTTGCTGATGACGAGACGTGCCAGGATTTGGCCGTTGAGGCAACGCAGCGCCGCGGCAGTGAGAACGCCTTCAGGTGCGCCGCCCGTTCCCATCACCATGTGGACGCCAGTGCCGACTACCGCGGCGGAAATGCCGGCGGAGAGGTCGCCGTCGCCAATCAGCCGGATGCGGGCACCGACCGCGCGGATTTCCGCGATTAATTTTTCGTGGCGGGGGCGATCGAGAACCATGACCACCAGATCATCGACGTCGCGATCGAGACGCTTGGCTACGGATTTCAGATTGTCCGCGACGGAAGCGTCCAGATCCACGGCGCCTTTGCAGGACGGGCCGACGACGATTTTTTCCATGTAGAGATCGGGAGCGTGGAGCAGGCCGCCGCGTTCACTCGCGGCGAGGACGGTGATGGCGTTGGGCGCGCCAGTGGCACAAAGGTTGGTGCCTTCGAGCGGATCGACGGCGATATCGACCTGCGGAAAAAGCGCTTTGGGCGCGTGAGTGGCGAGGCCGACTTTTTCGCCGATGTAGAGCATGGGAGCCTCGTCGCGCTCGCCCTCGCCGATGACGATGGTGCCGTCCATTTCAACTTGATCCATGGTTTTGCGCATGGCTTCGACGGCGACTTCGTCGGCTTTGGGCCGGTCACCAAAGCCCATGGTGCGCGCGGACGCGATGGCCGCGTTTTCCACTACTCGCAAAAATTCCAAGCTGAGACGTTCTTCCATGGATGCCCTCCGGCGACGCTTATGTTAGGGCAAAGCTGTGCTTATAGTCGAGACCGCGGACCGGAGAGTGTTCCCTAGGGGAAAATAGCTAGTGGGGTTCGGGACCGGAGATCGGTTGAATTGTGGCGTTGAGGAGATGCGGATCGGAGAAATCGGTTTGCTGTCCAGCGGCTTTACCGGGGACGGGCAGCAATCGGGCGGTGAGAGGCTTGTTCCATTTGACGGAGAGAGTGGCGACGTCGCCGATAATGCGGGTGAGTTGTTCTTCGGTGACAGTTCCAGGGAGAGGCACGGTGTCGAGGCCTGTGCCGCATACGGAGGAATAACTTAATAGCGAATCGAGTGAGACGAGGCCGGCACTCCAGCGTTGCGCGAGCATGGGATCTTCGAGGACGGGCAACATGACGCCGGAAAAGCCTGTCTTGCGCAGACCGATTTCCTTTATGGCCGAGGTGATCACGCCTACAGCGGAGAGTGTGCCGTTTGAACCGAGAGGCTGATGGGAAATATTTTCGATGGCGGTGACGATGGACGCGTCCTGGGAGGTGGCGGGAGAAAGATCGAGACCGAGATAGGTCCAGCCGCGTTCGCTGTCGATGCGCAAAGCAACATTTTCAACATTGGAAGCGAGCTGGAAGAAGAGATCAATCAGGCGGCGATTGGCCGTGGGCGCGTCTGGGGCGTCGCGGACGGCGGCGGCGACTTCGTTCGCGGATTCCAGACCGATGGCAAACTGATGTCCGAGACCAGTGAGGTAAGCGGCTGGGAAAAAAGGTGTGGCTTGGGGAACGCTGGCGAGGGCGGCGAAATGGAAATTGCCATCGCCGTGCAAGGTGCTGTCGGAGAGTTTTTTCATGACACGCGCGGCGGCGCGAATCGCGGGCCAGTTGACGCCGGCGTTTGTTGTGACGTTCGCCGAGCCATACAGCGATTTGGAATTTTTCAAGATGTCTGCGAGGAGATCGGCTTGCGCGTCGCCATCCTCACCGGAAAGATAAGCGGGACCGATGGAGATGACAACATTTTGCATTTGCGCCAGGCCGTCGAGATCTTTAAAGAATTGCAGGGCTTCATCGTGCGAAAGGCCTTGCGTGTATTCGGGGAATGGTTGCGTGGCGATGCGGAGAGTTTGCACCGTGAAGTCTCGGGATTCGAAGGTGGTTTCGGCGATTTTGAGGAATTTCACGGCTTCAGCGATCTGCAGTTGATAGCTGGCGCGATCGAGGCGCACGAAGGCGGTGATGCAACGGATTTTGGTTTTGCGTGGTTCGGGTGGCTTGGTTTGGGCGGCGACGGAAAGGCAAAGGAAGAGTGCGCAGATCAGGCCGTGGAGGAAGCGGGTCATGGAGGTCATGACGTTGCTTGTAGTTGAAGTTGAGATCCTTCGCCGCAAAAGGCGCTCCTCAGGATGACAGCGAATCCATTTCGATTTTGTAGCGCTCCCCCAAAAGCGGTTTCACATGAAGGCAGAGATGCCGGTGATTTTTTCGCCGATAATTAGTTTGTGGATGTCGTTTGTGCCCTCGTAGGTGTAGACGCTTTCGAGATTGTTCATGTGGCGCATGATGCAGTAGTCATCGACGATGCCGTTGGCGCCGAGAATATCGCGGGACTTACGCGCGGTTTCGAGGGCAACAGAGACGTTGTTCATTTTCAGCATGGAGATGTGGCTGGGATCGGCCTTGCCCGCATCTTTACGCCGGCCTACATGGAGAGCGAGCAACTGGGCTTTGACAATTTCGGTGATCATCCAGGCGAGTTTTTCCTGGACGAGTTGATGAGACGCGATGGGCTTGTTGGCGAATTGCTTGCGGGTTTTGGCGTATTGCAGCGCCGTGTCATAGCAGGCCATGGCGGCGCCGATAGCGCCCCAGCCAATTCCATAGCGGGCCTGATTCAGGCAGCCCAGCGGGCCACGCAAACCTGTGACGCCGGGCAGAAGATTTTGTTCGGGGATTTGGCAATCGGTGAAGGCCAGGCCGGATGTTACCGAAGCGCGCAGGGACCATTTTCCGTGGACGTCCCAGGCTTTGAAACCCGGCGTGCCTTTTTCCACGAGGAAACCGCGAATCTTGTCGTCTTCGCATTTGGCCCAGACTACGGCGACGTCGGCGAGCGAACCGTTGGTGATCCACATTTTTTCGCCGTTGAGAACGTAATTGCTTCCCTTTTTCACGGCGCGGGTGAGCATACCCCCGGGATTGGAGCCGAACTGTGGTTCGGTGAGGCCGAAGCAGCCGATGGCTTCGCCGGCGCGCAGACGAGGCAGCCATTTATTCTTTTGATCGTCGCTGCCAAACGAGTAGATCGGGTACATCACTAGCGCGCCCTGAACAGAGACGAAGCTGCGCAGGCCGGAATCACCGCGCTCGAGTTCCTGGGTAACCAGGCCGTAGGCGACGTTGGACATGCCGGCACAGCCGTAGCCTTCCAGATTGGCGCCGAAAAATCCGAGTTCACCGAGCTGCGGAACCAGGTGCATGGGGAAGGTGGCTTCGCGGCAGTGCTTTTCGATCACAGGAAGAACTTCGGTGTCGACGAACTGGCGCGCGGTCTGGCGAACCAGTTTCTCTTCGTCATTGAGTTGGGAATCAAAATCGATGAAGTCGACACCGGCGAATGAGGGCATGCAAGCTTCCTCCGGAGCGCAAGTACAAGTGATGAAGAAAGTGTAGCAAGGCGAAAGGGTCGGTCGCCAGCGATGCGGGCGATTCTACCTTGTGCTGCCGGATTGACCGGAGGAGACGGCGCGGCGGACGTCATCGAGCCAGTTGAGCACCACAGTGGGCTCGAGAGAAATGGCAGACAAGCCACCGCGAAATTGGAAGGCTACGAAATGCTGGCCATCGCGAGCCACATCATAGGAAGTGTAAGGAGCGCGCATCTCAATGCGGGCAACGATTTCCCGAGGTGCTCCGGCCTGGAATGAATTTTTGTCTGTTATAGGGCTCCGCCATGAGCGTGCCCATCTTGGAGTAAAAGAGTTCATGGCCGTTCTTGGACCAGCCGGGCTCGATGCCACCCTTGGGCGAGATCTGCCATTTGCCGCCTTTGTTAGGGAACGGAACAACATAAACCTGGGGAAGACCAGATTCACCGGAGACGTAGGAGAGCCATTGGCCGTCAGGCGCTTCGTCGGAAGGTATGGGACCGGCTTTGATGCGGTCGGCTAGGGTGGGACCTTCGACTAATTCCATGACGAGAGCGTGGGAATTGCCGGAGTCTTCCAGGCCGTAAATGGCGGCAATGTTTGGATGGTTCAGAGTGGCGAAGAGCTTCGCTTCGCGGCCGAAGCGAGCCAGGCGATCCGGGTCAGCAGCGACGGCGGAAGGAAGAACCTTGAGGGCAACTTCGCGGCCGAGTTTGGAATCGCGCGAGCGGTAGACCTCGCCCATGCCGCCCACTCCAAGCAGAGAAGCAATTTCGTAAGGGCCAATTTTTGTACCGGAAGTGAGGGGCCTGTGTTGGGCGAATTATAGGATGTAAATGGATTGACCGCAAAACCAAACAAGCCCATGCCAATGGGTTACTGTGGTTTGGGAGCCGACGGCTTTGCCGACGGAGCGGTTGTTGCCGGATGCGCCTCATTGTAGAGGCGAATGACCTCAGGCGTGATATCGGCGGTCTTTGCGGCAAATAAAATCGGAGAATTTTGCGAAGACGAATCGAGGATCACCGTGAAGTTGCCGTCTTGCGCGTAGCGGTTGAGGGTATCGATCATCTTGCGGCCGATTTGGTTTACGACCTCTCCGCGCGCGGCGTTTAAGTCTTCCTGATATTCCGTGTTCTTGCGCTCGAGACGCTGCGCAAGGCGAGTTCCCTGCGTGGTCAAGCGCCCCCTTTCGGCATCGGTAAGCGATGCGCCGTTCAAGCGCTGCTGCAGATCGTTGACCTGCTTATTGAGTGATTCCAGTTCCTGCTCCCGTGGCGCGAACTGTGCTTGCAGATCGGCAGCGGCCTGTTTACCTTCGGCGGTTGAATCGATTGCCCCCTGGATGTTGACTATGCCGATTGTTCGAGCGGAAGCGGGGGTCGTGGCACTTTGCGGTCGAAGGGCGATGGTTCCGACCAGGCACGCCAGGCTTACAGCGGCGACGCGGAAAACGTTTGTTGCAGACACAATTCCTCCTTGCTAGCGATAGAGAATCGCCGAGCAATTATTGTTTCACCACACAACGGAATGAGAACAAAGGAAATGCTGATTAACGGTGAGACTGCGTCATTCCCGGAATGGTTGCTCGTCCCACAACTGGACTTGAGGAGTGGTACTTCGAGAGGCCAAAGGATTAACATCAAAATGTACGCGGGTTTGGGAAATCGTGGGAGAATGAGGGCGACAAGCGCCCGGCCCCTGGCGCCTGTGAATTTCACCTGTTCGACCAGCCCCGCAGACGCCTGTCAGAGATCACGGTGAGAGTGTGCCCCGCGGAGAGTTGTGCTGTTCCGCCACGGCCCCATCAATTTGAAGTAAGAGGTGCGCGATGAGCGAAACGTGGAAAAAATGGGAAGGCCAGGTCGTCGATCATAAATATCAACTGCTGAAGCACGTCGGCAGCACGGATCACAGTGTGGTGTTCCTTGCAGAGTTTCGCGATCCGGAGCCGCGCCAGGTTGCCGTGAAGTTTATTTCTGCTGATTTTGCCGGACGAGAGCAGCAACTTGCGGCCTGGAGTGCCGCGGCGCAGCTAACCCATCCGAACCTGCTTCGAATCTACGGCGGAGGCATCTGCAAGATCGAGGATATGGAGCTGATGTATGTGGCAATGGAGTATGCCGAGGAGAATTTGGCACAGGTTCTGCCGCATCGCGCGCTGATGGTGGAAGAAACCAGCGAGATGTTGAATTCCGTGGTGGATGTGCTGGTGTACCTACACGGGAAAGATCTGGTGCACGGACACATCAAGCCTTCGAACGTGCTGGCGATGGGCGAGCTGCTGAAAGTTTCTAGCGACACAATTTATCCGGCAGGAGAAGTGCGGGAAATGCGGCGGGAGCGCAGCGCGTATGATGCGCCGGAATTGCCGGACTCGCCCAGCATGCCGGCAGCCGATGTTTGGTCTCTGGGCGTGACGCTGGTCGAGGCGTTCACGCAGCAACCGGCAGTTCTGCCGTTCAACGAACAAGCCGATCCAATTATCCCGCCGATTATTCGCGAACCGTTTCTGGAGATTACGCGAAACACATTGCGGCGAAGACCGAGATTGCGCTGCAGCAGCTCGGACATTGCGGAGAAGCTGAATCCAACGGCGGCTACAGCGAAGGTAGTGGCGGTGGGCGTAGGTGCAACGAGCGCTAGTGGCGCGGTGGCGTCCGCAACGGCCGGCGCTATGGCTATGCCGGCTTCACCTGTCGGGGCGCCCGTGGTGACTGCGGTGGATGGGCCGTTATCTCAAGAACGGGCGGTGCCGTTGGCTAAGCTGCCGCCGGAACCAGCCATGAGACCGGCGATGCCGCGTCCTCAAATGAGGGTAGAAGGAGTCGAACGACGGGAAACGGTAGTGCTGCCGAACTATGTGATACCGGTGTTCTCGGGAGCGCTGGTGCTGATCGCGCTGATCCTGTTGCCCTTCGCTTTGCGCCATCGTGCATCGCCGCAGGCGAGTTCGGTCGTTCCGTCTGGGCCTGCGCATGTGACGCAGGCGCCGGCGAGCGAAGCGAATTCGAGTGTGGCGAATGTTCCGCCACCAGCAAACTTGCCGCCGGTGAAGTCCGTGCCGCCCGCGGCCCCAACCGCGGCGCGGCCTCAACCCGCAGCGCCCAATCCGACAGCTTCCCCGCTGGCCAATTCGAAATCCCCTGCGGGGATCAGCCCGACCGATGCCAGCGCCACAGTGGGCAAAGGTGAAGTCTTGGATCAGGTGGCGCCAGCGGCTTCCGCGAAAGCACTCGCAACAATTTCAGGAACCGTTCGCGTGGGAGTGAAAGTGCATGTGGACGCGGCCGGCAATGTGTCTAATGCAACGCTCGAAAACCGCGGTTCCAGCCGATATTTTTCCGATCTTTCGTTAAAAGCAGCGCGGCAGTGGGTGTTTACGCCGCCGGAAGTGCATGGACGCACCGTACCGAGCGATTGGGTGATTCAGTTTCATTTCACAAAAGCGGGCCCGCAGATGTCTTCGCAGCAAGTGGCGCCGTAAACCAGCGCGCTGAACTGTAAGGCGAAGAGTTTGAGCCGCGCGAAGCCAGGCCAGCATTTCGTAGTGGCTTCGTTTTTCCTTGAAGCAGAAAACACTTCAGCAAATTGAGATCTGGAGATGGCGGATCAGTTGAGATCCTTCGGCTATCCTTGTCGGACAGGCTCAGGATCATAGTCTGCTCGCAGATGGAGTGGGGGGGAAGCGACAAGCAACGCGGTACACTGAAGGAAAAAGGAAAGGATATCGAGAGTGGCGAAAACGGGCAAGAAAAGTGTTGGCGCGAAAAAGCTGGATCCGAAGATATTAATTTTTGACGTGGATGGCGTGCTGGTGGACGTACGTGAGACGTACTGGCGCTCGGGATTGCAGACGATTCAGAAGCTGACAGGAAAACGGCCGACCTGGGCAGAATTTCACGAATGGAAGCGGATGCCGGGGAACAATGATGATTGGATGATGGTGTCGCGGTGGGCCACGGCACTCGGACTGCCAACGACGTATGACGAAGCGAGGCTGGCGTTTTCGCCGTTTTATTGGGGCGTGGATGGGAAACCAGGAAACGTAGCGAAGGAAAAACTGCTGGTGACGCCGAAATTGATTGAGCGGTGGGCGAAACGGCGGGAGCTGAATCTGTTTACGGGAAGAACGCGGCAGGAGTTTACGTGGACATTTGAGAAGTGGCCGGCGGCGCGATCGTTTCGGACGATTATCACGATGGATGACGCAAAGAAGAAGCCGAACCCGGAAGGGCTGCGAATCATTCTGGCAGGGCGCGATCCGAAGACGGCGCTATACCTGGGCGATAACATCGACGATGCGCTGGCGGCGAAGCGCGCGCGCGTGCCGTTCATGGCGATTCTGCCGAAGAAAGAAGGGGATTACCGGCAACGCGCGAAGCGGTTTCGGGAGTTGGGCGCGCTGGCGCTGCTTGAGCGGGCGCGGGACCTGGATGGTTGGCTGGCATAAGCGGCCGGGCTGCGGCTGATCTCGTTGAGATCCTTCGTCGCCAAAGCCGCTGTTCGGGATGACATACGCGGGGGTGTGTGAGTTGGTTATGTGGTTAGCAGCTAGGAAAGCGCTTCGCTGCTAAGACATAGATCGGGGCCGTGCACTACACAGGTGTCGGAAGGCTCGTGGGAATCGCGGCGCAGGGATTTTATCTTCAGCAACGCTCCTTTCATCATGGCAGCTTTCAGCAAGGGTTCGAGTTTAGGGTCGCGAGCCGAGGTGCAGGAATAGATGGCGACGGAGGTGACGCCGCTGGCGGCAAAACGATCGCCCTGACGAACGATTTTCGCCATGACGCCCGCACCGGCCTTGGCACTCATCGCCATCGTAAGTGGCAAAACCAACCGGCCACCGTCGCGCAACTGGTTTAGCCACTGAGGGAGTGGATGTGTTGCGCCTGCATTGATGAACATGGCGTCGCAAGGGCCAGGATCGTAAGTTGTACCGTCGCCCAGGACAACGCTGACGTTTGGACAACGAGATAAATTCTGCCGGGCGCGCTCGGCGAGTTCTGGCTGGATTTCGCTGGCAATTACAGTTCCGCCTGGTCCAACGATTTCTGCGAGGATAGCTGTGTAATATCCAACGCCGCAGCCGAGGTGGTAAACGCGATGGCCCGGACGGAGGTCGAGCGCTTCAATCCAGCGGGCGAGGGCACTCGGGAGGCCATTATTGATGCCGGCCTCTTTATCGAGGACTATCAGGACGTTATGGTAGAGCTGGCGAGGATCTTCCAGTTGAATGTAGGACACTTGCGGGTTGCCGAGTAGCGGCATTCCTCCCAGATCAGGAGAGGCGATTTCCCACGGGCCGGGTCCCAGGAATTCTTCCCTGCGGACCCGAGCGAATGCCTGAATAACAGAGGTTGACTGGATATTGCCCGAGAGCCGTATTTCCTCTGAGTAAAAAAGGCGGCATTCTTCGAGACTCAGCATTGGGCGAGTATGGCACTTGCAACTGGGGCGGAACAACCGATAATGCCCTGAGCGGCGAAGCAGCCTTTTGAGCCGCCCAGAGAATCAGAGGAAGAAGGGCTGCCGGCGGGAACTTTCCCGTTAAGGCGCGGGAATGCCCTTCAGGACCGGGTTTGTGGCGGGCAAACCACAGGAAGGTAGCAGACCATGAAGCAAATGAACAAAATTTTGATGATGAGCGGGGCATGCCTGATGTTTTGCGGGCTGCTTTGCGCGCAGGCGCCTCCGGGCCCGCTGACGCCGCCACCTCCGGATCCCAACGCGCCTGTGGCGCCGCCACCACCGAAGGCGCCTGAAGTGCAGGCGCGGAAGAGCATCATGGGCTTCTGGAAATTCAATAAAGACGAGAGCGACGACGGGCGCGCGAAACTGCAGCAGTCCAAGCAAGCGGATAACTCCAATCGAGGTAACGGCGGGGGTGGCTACGGCGGGCCGCGTATGAGCGGGCCGTTCCCGGGGATGGGCGGAGGCCCATACGGAGGACCACGTCCACAAGGCGGAGACATATCCGACACCATGGGCGATCTCGTGAATCCGCCGCACGAGATGAAAATATCTCAGAAATTTGATAATGATCCGGAAGTGATTCTGGCCGATGATCGCGAGCACCGGACGTCTTTTTACACGGATGGGCGCAAATTGGAAAAGGACAAGGATGCGGATGACAAGCAGGTGTCGGCGCGTTGGGACGACAAGAAACTGGTGACGGATGAAAAGGGAGCACACGGCGGCAAGGTGAGCCGGACATACGAGCTTTCCTCGGACGGGAAGCAGCTTATTGAAACCGTGCACGTGACCGACAGCAAGGGGAACCACCCGGTCAACGTGCAATACGTGTACGACGCATCGGACGATAAAGACCGTTACGGCCCGCACTGAGCGGCTACGTTTCTCACGCGAGATTTTTATTTAACGGCGACCGCCGCATCGGGCGAGCTGGCGATCTCTTTTTCCGCCTGGGTGCGGAGCTCTTTTGCACGCAATCCCGCCGGGCTGTTTGGATCCAGTTCAATATATGCGTCGAGCGCGGTGATCAACGCGGGATAGTTTTTCTGGCGCAGGTGAATCACCGCCAGAAGGCGGTAAACGACGGCTTGCTGTGGCGCCAGTTGCGCCGCCGTTTGCGCGGCAGCAAGCGCGGGTTCGAGGTGTCCGCGCGAAAGCTCCAATTCTCCCAATTCAAATTGCCCGGGCCAGGAATGAGGATTTGAAGCCAAACCCTGGCGGAGCAGCGGTTCGCCTTCGCGGACCTCATTGCGATGGATGAGGATTGTCGCGAGGGCGATGTTGGCATCGGCATATTTCTTCTGGCTGAGGTCCAGCGATTTGCGAAATTGTTTCTCGGCTTCGGCGGGATTTTGCAGGGCGAGGTAAGCCATTCCGGACTGGTAGAAAGCTTCGTAAAAAGCGGGGGCTTGCGCCGTTGCCGACTGAAAATCGTGCAGCGCGCCCTGGGGATTCTTTTGCGTGTACAGCTTTGTTTTTCCAGAGGCGAAGAGATTGCGCGCGGCTTCGGGCATGACCAATTCGTGAGCTGAAATTGTGGAAGCCTCGGACGATGGAGGGGAAATGTTGCGAGTTGGTTTCAGCGCGACGGAAAGCCCGCGATCCGAGGTGAAGCTCAAATCGACGTGCAGTTCCGCATCCTGAAAGCCCGAGGCTTGAACCTTGAGGATGTAGTGGCCAGGATGAAGGCCCTGAAAGGAAAACTCGCCGGAATCACTTGCGGAAGATTCCTGAAGGGGAGTTCCCCCATCGTCACAAAGAATAAGATTCGCGGCAGGAATGCGTTGGTTGGTTCCATCGGTAAAGACCGTACCGCTCAAGGCAAACGTAGAGCGTTCTAGAACTGAAGGAAACACGAATCCTGGGGCACGTGCGGGCAGAGAGAGAGAAAGCAGAAACACACCCAGGAAGAAGTCGATCCGACCCATCGACCACCTCCGTACAGCGCGAGGCCACCACAGCCTAATGCGCGGATTGTACTCTCGTGTGTGCGGAAAGATAGCGAAATGTTGCGACGGAATGGCTAACGCAGATCACCGGGTTCGATTCCGTTTTTGCGGGCTTCGCTTTCCGTGTCGTCTAATTTAGCTTGCAATCGTTTTTTCTCATCGTCGAGTTGCTTTACCTGATCCTCGACGGGAACCATGTTGTAGCCCTGGGTTGGATTGATGCCGCCGGAGGGAGTGCTGTTTTCGGCTTTGAAGTCCTTGAGCTGTGAGATTCGTTTATCAATGGCGTCGATCTGGTCCTGGTAATCCTTGATGCGGTCTCGATAGTCCGCGATCTGTTTCTGGCGGGCGCCAGCCGAACTTCCGTTGGTGGTCGAGACGAGATGCGAATCTGCCGAACTCGACGAGGAAGAAGAGGAGGATTTGTTATCGCCGACGACGGAGACGGTGCCTTTTACGGAGCCGATCTCGTCATTGGTCCAGACTTTTTTCGGCTTCTTCTCCGGTGTCGCGCTGGCTGGAGCCTTGGCGGGTGAGTCCGCGGGTTTGGCGGCGGCGTCGGGCGATTGAGCTCGAGCCGACAGGGCCGTAAGGAGCAGGAAGGAGCCAAGGGAGGCCGCGAGGAATTTCATGTTCTTCTCCTATTTCGTTAACGTAATTGGCCCGGGTCGATGCCCTTTTTGCGGGCTTCGTCGAGCAAATCCCCAATCTGGGATTCCAGTTCTTTTTTCTTATTCAGAAGCTGATTCATTTGCTGGTCGACGGGAGTACGGCTGTAGCCTTTCGAGGTGTCGCGTTCCCCGGTCGAAACCGGCTCACCATCCTGAAATTGCTTGTAGGACTTCAATTTGTTGCTCACATCGTCGAGCTGAATCTCGAGCTTATCCAGGCTTTTCTTGATGCGAGCAATGGTGGCAGGGTCGGCGGGCGCGTTCGAACCCATTTGATAGTTCTTGTTGCGCTTGTCGCCCACGACGGAAATGCCGCCTTTTGTTCCGGCCAGATCCTCGTTGGTCCAAACCTTTTTCGGGGCAGGAGTAGTGGGCGGCGCGGCAGCGGGGGTCGCTGCGGGCGCGACATTTTGGGCGGTCGGGGCGTCCTGAGGTCGTGCCAAAACGGGAAGCGAAAGGGTAGCGATAAGGAAAAACGTGGTGAGGAGCCGACCGAGCATGAGAACCCTCCAGACCGGCTGGGTGGTACCAGTACTTTACCCCAGTATAGCTGAAGAAGTTTCAGTGCGGAGGCGGGTCGGCCTGGGGTTTGCTCAATTCAGCACGTATGACCGCTATGGATTCTTTGGGCGGCCCGACATATTTGTAATCCGTGTAGAAGGTACGTTCGTGAATGGAGAACGGCACCATGAATTTCCGGCCGTCAAAATCATACTGCTCAAAGGTAGGTTCCCAGACACCGGGAGCGATTTCGTAGCGCTCCTGCATAAAATGGCTGCCCTTGTAGACCTTGGCGAGAAAGAGGGCGACGGAAAAATCTTCGGTGACGGAACCTTCGATTTTGGCCAACTCGGAGGATAGTTCGTCGATCCAGATCGTACCTCGCACCCTGGTAAAGATCACCGTGTTGCGACTGGTGGGCTTATATGCCGGGTTCGGTGTCATGCTGTAGCGAAGCAGGGTGCGATCGCCGCGCACTTCCTTGCCTTCCAGTGTGAAAACAAAGGCCTGGTGGGTGGCGTCCATCAAGTCAAAGCGCTCTTTGCGCTTGTGCTGGGCTCTTGCATAAGCGTCTTTTTGCGAGGAGCCGTCTTCGGCCGCCCAAGTCAGGTATTTCTCGAGTTTTTCAAGGTCATTGCGATAGCTTTCAGAGTCGGCAGGCTTTCCGTCCGGGGAGAGCGGCAACTTGTTTACGGCTGGGCCACCCGGAAAGAGCCGATAGCAGGTAGTGACGGGGTCGGGATCCGCACCGGTAGCTCTTTTTTCGATGCGCTGGGTGCGCTCGTATCCGTCCAGTAAGACTTCCGCCTTTTTCTGGTTGGAGATCACACGATTAAACAAGTCGGACGGGGTGGAAGTGCCAGTTGGGTTTGAAGATTCCTGGGCGGTCGAGAGGGAAGCGAGCAAAACGAGGCAAGCCAAAACTCCGGCCCATCGAACAGCGCCGCAAAGGAACGAGGATGAGTTCGATGCGATCATGTAACCCATAGAAAACTAAACTGCATAGTTCATCTTTTAGGCGGACCCTTAGGGCCTTCGACAAGGGTGGGCGGCAGCACACTGCGAAACACCATGAAAGCATACGAAGGGTCGGAAAGCAAAACAGTCCCAGGGTCATCTTGCCAAGGCGGAAAATAAGAGTATTGTCTCAACAATACAATTGCCCTGGGGTCAAACAATCTTGGGATCTACCCCAATTGAAAACATGGCAAGTGCGCCCGGTTTGGAGCGTGAGGCAACCAAGCCCGCGGTGACGAGCCGCAGCGGTTGGATTACGTTTGTCGAAACGCTGAAATTGGCGATGGATTCTTTGCGCGCGCACAAATTGCGCAGCTTTCTCACGCTGCTCGGAGTGATTCTGGCCGTGGCCACACTCGTTTCCGTGATGAGTGTCATTGCCGGGCTGAACAAATATATCGCAGACAAAGTGGCGGACCTTGGCGCGAACGTGTTCGTCATCGACCGGTTCGGAATTATCACGAGCGAGGATGCCTGGGTCCAAGCGCAAAAACGCCCACTGATCACCGTTGAAGAATTCGAGCGCTTCCGGGACACCAGCCAATTGGCGAAGCAAGTGGCGGGATACGACAGGCAAAACTCCCAGACACGAAGCGGCGACACCATCATGGAAAACACGCAGGTGATTGGCGTCACCTCGAACTACGCGGAGATCTCGAACCTGGTCATTGCGGAAGGAAGGTTTGTTACGCCGGCCGACGAGGAGCACCGCTCGGAGGTGGCGTTCATCGGGGCGGACCTGGCGGAGAAATTTTTTCCGAACGTGGATCCAATCGGGAAGACGGTGCGGGCGGAGACGCATACCTACGAAGTTGTCGGAGTTGGCGGCAGGATCGGCAGTGCGTTGGGGCGATCAAAGGATAATTACCTGTTGTTGCCGCTCGGAACATACCTGAAGGGCTGGCACAAGGCGAATGATTCGCTGGCGGTGTTTGTTCAAGCGCCGAATGCGGAGTCCATGCAATCCGCGGAAGAAGAAGCGCGGATGCTATTCCGCGCTTGGAGGCATATCCCGTACAACGGCACCGATAACTTCGCGATTCTGGGATCTGATTCGATTATGGCAGTGTGGCACCAGTTGACGGGAAATCTGGCGTTCGTTGCGATGGCACTCGTGAGCGTGTTTCTGGTGGTGGGCGGGATCGTGATTATGAACATCATGCTGGCAAGCGTGACGGAAAGGACCAGAGAGATTGGATTGCGCCGATCGCTGGGGGCGCGAAAACATCACATTTTGCTGCAGTTTGTGACGGAATCCGCGCTCTTGGCGGCGACAGGAGGCCTGCTCGGAATTTTCACGGCCATGGCGATTGTATTTTTCGTGAAGTACGCGTTTTCGTTTCCTATGGACATGCCGATTGGCGCGGTGATTCTGTCGCTTATTCTGGCGACTTCGGTGGGCCTGTTTTTCGGGATTTTTCCGGCGATGAGGGCGGCGAAGCTGGATCCGATCGAAGCATTGAGGGCTGACGGGTAAAGCCATATGGCAAAAGCGTACGGAGAAAATCTGAAGCAGGCGCTGGACACGCTGCGCACGCACAAGACGCGAAGCGCACTGACGGTCTTTGGCGTGGTCCTGGGCGTGGGCGTGATCATGCTGGTGTCCGCGCTGATCACCGGCTTCAACCACAAGGTTGAGGAAGAAATCAATCAAGTGGGTGCGAACACCGCGTTCCTCAGCAAGTGGGACCAGAGCCGCAACGGGCCACCGGCGCTTGAGGAGCGGCTCCGGAAGCCGCTGACGATGGAGGATGCGGTAGCGCTCGAAGAGCGCTGCTCCGCCGTGATGAGCGCGAGTGCCTGGGTCGAACCACACTGGGACACGACGCACACGATTCGCACCAGCGGGGGCGAAGTGACAACGATCGATTTTCGGGGGGTGCAGGCGGCCTTCGGGTTGGTGTACGCGAATGCGACGATGAAGGAAGGCCGATTCATCAGTGACGGCGACGATCTGCACCGGGAAAAAGTTGTGGTGATCGGAGAAAATGTTGCGCCAGTGCTTTTTCCCAACGGGCATGTGATTGGCAAAGACGTGATGATCGATGGCGCGGAGTTTCAGGTGATTGGAGTGCTCGAGAAGCCAAAAGGGGGATTCGGGGCGGACGAAGAAGACCGGCGCGTTCTGATTCCCTACAAGACATTCATGAAGATTTATCCTGCGGCAGACGAGGTGAGCATCCGCGCGGAAGCGTATCCAGGAATGCTGCCGCAAGCCGTGGACCAGATTCGCGAAGTGATGGAGCGCCGAAGGAATGTGCCATTTGGAGGGAAGGATAATTTCTCCATCTCGACGGCCGAAGAACAGGTGGCGGAGTTCCACCAGATTGTGGACAAAGTGGCGCTGGCGATGGTGGTGCTCAGCTCGGTGGGATTGCTGGTGGGCGGAATCGGCGTAATGAACATTATGCTCGTGAGCGTCACAGAGCGGACGAGGGAAATCGGAGTGCGCAAGGCGATTGGCGCGAAGAGCAGCGACATTACGTGGCAATTCTTGCTGGAAGCGATGACGCTGACGGGGCTGGGCGGTGTGCTGGCGCTGGTGCTCGTCAATGGGCTGGTATGGCTGATCCGATGGAAGCTGAACTGGCCGGGGGTGGTGCCGGTGTGGGCGGCGGGCACAGGGGTGGCGGTGAGCGTGAGTGTGGGGCTGATTTTTGGGGTTTGGCCAGCAACGAAGGCGGCGAAGCTTGATCCTGTCGAAGCGCTAAGGTACGAATAGAAAACACCGCAGCACAGCGCTTCGCCGTTGTTCGAGTCAAACTATTCGATATAATAGACTTGGCGAGATTTGCGGTACGGCTTTGAGCTATGTGGTCGAGTCGACAGACATCCCTTACGCGGGCAATTATCTTCTAAATCGAAGTAAACCTGCCGAAGGCAAGAACAATCGCAGCCCGGAGCACGTCTAAAGCAAAGAGAAATCGGTGGATTCGAAACAAACCGGGGCGTAGGTACGTATTTTCAACAGGTGGACAATAGCATGGGAGTGGTCCCTCTAGAGGGGTTCAGGGCGACGCAGCTGGCCAGGCCGGCGGGCGGTTCGCTCACGCGGATCGAGAGATACCGTCGTGGCTGGCGCACGTTCGTCGAGACGCTGAAGCTGTCGCTCGATGCCCTGCGCGCACACAAGTTAAGAAGCTTCCTGACGTTGCTCGGGGTGATTCTGGCGGTGCTGACGCTTGTCGTGGTTATGAGCGTGATCGCCGGGCTGAACCTCTATGTAGCAACCCGGGTGGCTAACCTTGGCGCCAACGTGTTCATCATCGACCGATTTGGAATCATCACCAGCCAGGACGCGTTTATCAAAGCGCAAAAACGACCGATGATCGATATGGAGGACTACGCACGGCTGCGCGATGGCATGAAAGTGGCGCGGGCCGTTGCCGCGGAGGAAGACCACAACGTGCAGACGAAAGTCGGCAACGCCGTCATGGAAAATACGCAAATGATGGGGACGACCGCGAATTTTGCCGACATACGCAACCTGGAAGTGGCGCAAGGACGGTTCATAACACAGTCGGACGACGAGCACCGTCAGGATGTGGTGTTCATTGGCCCCGACCTGGTAGCGAAATTTTTTCCGACCGAAGATCCAATCGGCAAGACCATCAAGGTGCAGACGCACAGCTACGAAGTCGTCGGCGTGGCGGCTCCGCTCGGAAGCGCTTTTGGCCAATCGCAAGACAATTACATGATTATGCCGATGAACACCTTTCGAAAGGGTTGGCATACAAATAACGACTGGATCACGATTTTCGTGCAAGCGCCCAGCCAGGAAATGATGCAAGCAAGCGAAGATGAAGCGCGAATGCTATTCCGGGCGTGGCGGCACCTGCCCTATGACGCCCCAGACAATTTCGCGATTCTGGGTTCGGATTCGATCATGCAACTTTGGCACGACCTGACGGGCAACCTGGCCGTGGTCGCCATGGCGCTCGTGAGCATCTTCCTGGTGGTCGGCGGGATCGTGATTATGAATATCATGCTGGCGAGCGTGACGGAACGCACGCGTGAGATTGGTTTGCGGCGAGCACTGGGTGCGCGGAAGAAACACATTTTACTGCAGTTCGTGACAGAGTCGGCGGTGCTCGCGGCTACCGGTGGATTTATCGGGATACTGAGCGCGTACTTCATTGTTTTTCTGGTGAAGGCCATATTTTCGTTCCCTATGGAGACGCCTTTGACGGCGGTCGTCCTGTCGCTGTGCCTGGCCACCGGCGTGGGATTGTTTTTTGGAATTTTCCCGGCGATGCGGGCGGCGAAACTGGATCCGATTGAAGCGTTGCGGGCAGACGGGTAAGGCGAACTATGGCACAGGCATACGGCGAAAATTTAAAGCAGGCGATGGACACGCTGCGAGCGCACAAGATGCGCAGCGCGCTCACGGTGTTTGGAGTGGTGCTGGGCGTAAGCGTGATCATGCTGGTGGCGGCGCTGCTGACCGGGTTCGATCAGAAGATTCAGGAAAACATCAACCAGTTCGGCGCGGACACCGCATTCATTACCAAGTGGGACCAGGGACGGCACGGAGGACCACCGCCTCTCGAAGAGCGGCAGCGTAAGCCGCTGACGCTCGATGATGCCAAGGCCATTCAGGCGAGTTGCCCGGCAGTGAAAAGTGTGACGACCTTCCTGCAGACGGAATGGGATCACGTGCACACGGTGAGAACCAAATCGGGTTCCGTGTCCGCCATCGATTTTCGCGGCGTTCAAGCAAACTTCGGACTGGTGTATGCGAATGCATCGACCGTGGAAGGACGATTCATCAGCGAAGGGGACGACCTGCATAAAGAGAAAGTGGTGATGCTGGGCGAAAATGTGGCACCAGTTTTGTTTCCTGAAGGCCATCCGATTGGTAAAGAAGTGATGATCGATGGATCGAACTTCCAAGTGATCGGCGTGGTGGAGAAGCCGAAAGGCGGATTCGGCATGGGCGATGAAGACCGGCGCGTGCTGATTCCGTTTAATACGTTTCAGAAAACCTATCCGACGGCCGACGAAGTCGACATGCGGGCGCAGGCATATCCGGGCAAGCTGACTGACGCCGTCGACCAGATCCGCGACGTGCTGGAGCGGCGAAGGAATGTGCCATACGGCGGAAAGGACAATTTCTCGATCGATACGGCGGAGCAAGAGGTGCAGGAGTTTCACAGCATCATGATGATGGTGTACCTGTCGATGATCGTACTGAGTTCGATTGGATTGTTGATTGGCGGCGTGGGCGTGATGAACATCATGCTGGTGAGCGTGACGGAACGCACGCGCGAGATTGGTGTCCGCAAAGCGATTGGGGCGAAGCGGAAAGACATCACCTGGCAGTTTTTGCTGGAGGCGATGACGCTGACAGGGGCGGGCGGATTGCTGGCGCTTGTGCTGGTTTTCATGCTGGTGTTCCTGGTTCGCTGGCTGCTGGATTGGCCGGGAGTGGTGCCGTTCTGGGCAGCGGCAACAGGAATTGCGGTGAGCGTGAGCATTGGGTTGATCTTCGGAGTTTGGCCGGCGGTGAAGGCGGCGAGACTGGATCCGGTGGAAGCTCTGAGATACGAGTAAGCGCAAATAATTAACAGGCAAGAAAAGCGGCACACCTGTGCTGTTTTTTTTCGCGTAGTGAAGAAAACGACACAACACTGATGTGCCGCTCGGGGGCGTTAGAAGGTGGATTCGAGCTGGATGTTGGCGATCATGTCTTGCAGTTCGTCATTGGCTTTGTCTCGCTGCGTTTCCGTGGACTGGATATTTTTGCGCAGGGAATCGAGTTGGGTTTCCTGCTGGTCGAGTTCGCTGGTGTAGCGCTCGAGAAGGGCTTTTTCCTCGGAGCTGCCTTTCAATGCTTTCATATTTTCGCGGAGACGGGCCTGATCGGCGACAATGCGGTCAATATCTTTCTGGCGGTCCTCCATATCCTGTTCGAGTTTGCTGACAACAGCTTTTTGGGCGGCAATTTTCTGCAGAACTTGCCCCATGTCCGGTGTGATGCTGCCGTTTTTGGAGAAGACGGCAATTTGCGCGTCATCGAGATCGGCGAGTTGAAAATTGCTTTTTAGGACGCGAACTTCTTCAACAGGTAGCGAAGCGGTGGATTTTGCGGGGACGTCGAGCTTGAAGCGATAGACGCCGGGAGCGCGCTCTTCAGGTTCTTTGGAGCCTTTGGCAAGCGAGGCATCGAAACCGGCGGGCTGTTCGATGACGATGACGCGGGGAGACTCGTCCTGATTGCGCACGGTATAAAGGGTGCTCTCGCGGAGTTCGCTGGTTTGCGTCATCACACCCTTGGCGATCTTCACGCGCGTAATAGGTTGGGGCTTGCTGGATTTCTGCATTTCGACAAGCAGGGCAAGATCGGTGGCGTAGGAGAGAAGACGGCGCTCACCGGGTTTGATGGGATCGGTGAGACCTTCGCCAGCGAAGACTTCGTTCTCGAGAACACTGAAACTTCCCCCATCGAGGGTCAGCGTGCTGGTGTTGTTGAGCCACAGGGCGCGGAGGGGATGGCCGGAATAAGCCGTGCTGCTCCAGAGAGAAACTTTTTCCGCCGTAATGTCGGTTTGCGCGATGGGAACGAGAGCGGACTGATTTTTCTTGAGTGTGACGCGGTCTTTGAGCTGGTATTCGAACAAATCGCCGAGGTCCTGGCCGGACGCAGCAGCGCTGCTCATCTCGCGGGCGGCTTCGATGTAGGATTTTGGCGGCGCAGAGGGCCCCGCAAAAACGCGTCCCCCGCCGGTGCCGCCAGCGGCAGCGGCACCTATCCCACCGCCCGAGCCCGAACCAATGTGGACGCGATTGGCGACGCCCGGCGAGGAAATTGCCGCTGCGTCGACAGACTCCGTGTTCAATGTGCCGCCTGCGGCACCGGTAACCATAACCGTCTCGGCGGTTGACCCCAATTGCATTTGGCTATTGATTTGATTTTCGCCGGGGCTGACGTTGAGTTGGGAAACCACATTTTTCTTGAAGCCAGGGGATTGGAACTCGACGTTATAGGCGCCGACTGGGAGCGACGAAAAGGAGTAATTACCGTCGCTGTCGGAAGAAGTGGTGGCGATGACTGCGCCGTTTTCGTCGAGGAGGCGAACGTTCGTGCCGGCAATAACGGCGCCACTGGGATCGGTGACCTGGCCAGACAAACGGCCGTTGCCGCCGACGAGCGTGGCCGCGTGAGTCTGCGGTGCGAGCTGAACATTTTCGGGCATGGCGACGACGGGTCGGCGGCCGTAGTAAGGCTCAGACAGTTGCTGGATGAAGGAGTGGGGAGCACCAGCTACAAGAGACAGTTCGACATTGTTCCAATCTTCGCCGACGGTGTTGTCGATGATGGCCCAACCTTGAAGGAGCGGTTTCTTGTCGGGCTTGGTGGGGAGCACGATGCGATACGTGGTTTTCCAGATGGGCACTTCGCTGATATAGCTGACGTAGAGGTTGCGCTCGCCGGAACCGGCGGTGGAAATGGTCATGCGACGCACATCCTGATCGCGAGCAGCGGCGACGAGGCCGAGGTAGCGGCCGACTTCGACCTCGAGATCATGATCGAGAATACGGATGGAGGTGGCGGGATTGAGGTCAACGGAGCGGACTTCGCCGGAATCGGTGATCAAAGAGATTTCGTCGGTCTCGACCGTAAAGTTGGTGCTCGAACGGGTTTTGCGCTCGACGCTGAGAAGTTTGCCGACGAGGGGAGCGCCAGCGCCACTGCGGACTTCAATGCGCGCGCCGCGGAGGGCACCGAGAAACTCGGATTGCGTGGGCTTTTCGCCGAGCGCGAGACGCAAAGTGGCGAGGCGGCGTGCCAGCGGGGCTTCGGAGTTGTAGTCAACGCCAGTGATGCGACCGCCGGAAAGATCGAGGACGGTGAGGGATTTCAGAACGTCGTTGAGTTGGGCGCTGGTGAAATCAATGTGGACGTCCTCGCTGCCGGCGACGCGTCCGAGGTGCTCAAAATAGCCGACACCGTTTTTGTAGAGGACAACGCGGCGCACCGGAAGTTTCCCGGATGAGTCGGAAGCGGATGCGCGTGGTTCCGCTTGCGGTGTGGCGGCCGGCGGCGCGATGGGCTTGGGCTTCGACTGCATGGTTGAATTTTGTTGCGCTTGAATCATGGGCGAAGCGCAGAGGAGCAGAGACAGCAAGACAGCGACGCGGGCCATGGGAATTCTCCGCTGACAAATTAGGGGACTTAACAGCAAGGATGCGAAGTTTTCGATCGCTGTTGCCTGTGCAGTGTTATTTACTCAATAGCAATAAACGCAGGGGCGCACGCCTAGGCTGGCGGCGCAGCGCATCCACAAAAGTGACCGAGTGTGAGGGATTCTAGGGAGTCGCTGCTTTGGGTGGAAACTGCCTGTCATCCGGAGTGGGATTTTCTTTCGAAAAGGCTTCCAGAGCGCGTTGGGTGTTGCTGGGTTCCTTGGAAAGGCCGGCCAGGGTTGTTTGGGCATGCTCGTCGACGGCGCTGACGGCGGCCACGAGGCAGGAATAGAGAAACGCCTTGATGCCGGATCGAAATTCCGCGGTGGATTGTTCGGCGGCCCGAGCGACATCCGCCTCCAGGGTGCGGCGACGCGCTTCAACTGCCGCGCGATTCTCCGCATCCAGAGAGGCGAACGAAGAACTGGCGCGCTCGGTGGCTTCGGCGAGGACGTGGTTGGCCTCGGCTTCAACGCGCCGACGGAAATCATCGATGGTGCTGTTGGAGGCTTTTTGCAGGAGCGCGCGAGCTTCGCTGGCACGGGCTTCGAGCTCCAGCGTGACCTCCTGTGAGACAACCTGCTTCTGCTCGATCAGGCGAATGAGTTGGCGGTCGGAAACGCGGGCGGCGACCGTTTCGAATTCCTTAGCGGCATGACCGACGGATTGCTCGATCGAAGCAACATCCTGGGAGCTGAGCTCGCGAGGGGCGCGTACGGCAAGCTGGCGAGCTTCGTCCAGGCGATCGCGGGTTTCCGCCGAAACCTTTTCGAGTTGCTGGGAGAGCTGGTCTGCGCGAGCTTGCGCCTGGGCGACAAGTCTCTCGTAATGAGCGGAAACCTCACCGAGACGCCATTCGAGATGGCTGAAAATCTGGTTGCGAGAAGAATCGAGCGTGGAGTTGAGTTGCTCTTGGGGAACGCCTTGGCTGGCATGGGAGACCAGAGAACGAACTTCGGCGAGATTTTGCTCGCTTTGCGAACGAGCCTGGCGAGATTCAAGGGCAAGTCCTTCGAGTTGGCGCGCTAAATCGTTGGTGCGATTGCGCGTGGCATCGGTCTGCTGCGCGAATCCAGCGTGCAGCTCGGCCAGACGCGCTTCAAAGCGATCGAGAACTTCCGCGCGGAACGAATGGAGCTGCTCTTGAGGAACTCCCTGGCTGGCATTGGTCAACAGCGAGCGAACTTCGGTGAGACTTTGTTCGTTTTGCGAACGAGCCTGGCGGGATTCGTCGGTGAGTCCTTCAAGCTGGCGCGCGAGATCGTTGGTGCGATTCTGCGCGACTTCGTGTTGCTGAATGAAGCCAGAATTAAGTTCCGCCAGACGCGCCTCAAAGCGATCAAGAACTTCGGTCCGGAAAGAATGAAGCTGTGCTTCCAGGCGATCCTCACTAACGGCATCGACGGCAGCGGAAGCGGCCGGAGGCGTGAAGGAACGGGCTTGCTCCAGGGCGCTTTCGATCTTCGAGCGGGCGTCGCCAGTGGCGCGCTGGGCATCTTCGTTGAGTCCGGCAAGATGGCGAGAAGAAAGCTCGGCAGCTTGTGCTTCGAAATCTGAATGAGCGCGGGAGATGGAGTCGTTCAGCTGGGCCTGCAGTTGAGGGGCAGTTTCATTGGCAAAACGTTCCACGAATTTTTGAGAATCGGCAAGCGCTTGCTGAGAGAGCGCCGTCAGCGCCTCAATGCGGCGAGCAACATCTTCGGCGCGATCGCGATAGGAGTGCAGTTCTTTGTCCCAAAGGGTATGGGCTTCGGCCATGCGCGCGGCCGAAAATTGTTCGGTTTGGCGGACGTTGTCTTTCCAGCCGTCTTCGATGCGGCCCAGCGCAGCCTTAACGGAGTCGTCGAGTTGCGACGAGAGAGCGACTTGAACAGCCTTTTCGGCGGCAAGCTGGAGCTTACCTTGCAGCGCCTGAAGGAGTTGTTCGGCAGTGATGACAACGCGTTCAGCCTTGGTCGGAGAGCCCTCTTTTTCGGCGGCTTCATCCGAAATTGTAGCTGGCGTAGCGGGCGGTCCGGGAAACACGGTGACTTCCGCTCTCCGGTCGTTGGAGCTGGACTGGCGGTCATGGAACGAAGCAGGACCAGCCGCAGGATCGTGGGCTGGCGGCACCGCCGCGGAGCTGCGCGAGGCAGAGTTGTTGCTTCCGAGGAGGCGTTGCCAGTCTTCGGGAACAGCGTGGAGGCCCCAAATATTTCCGGGAGTTTCCAGTTCGACGCCGACTTGGCACAGTTCGCGGGACGTTTGAGCAGCGAAGACTGAGCGAACGCGAGCGCGCACGGGGCGCGAGTTGGCGCCATCGGTTCCCGTGACCTGAAGAGTCACCCAACCTTCGGGCGCGTATTCGTGGCGAGAGGAATAGCGGCAGCCGTGAAGATTGATGGAGACCGCGGATGTTCTTTCCTGGAAAATTTCGCCGCGGCGGTTGGTTCCAAGAACGACGAGCGAAATCGGCCGCTCGATGCGCGAGCTGCGGCGAAGCTCAGGTTCTTCTACAGAACGATGAGACTGCGAGATTGGGTTCGTAGTCATTTCTTCTTCATCCTGAAAAGTATGATTTCCTTCTAGTTCGTCCCTGTCAATATCATAGCGCTCGCCCGCATCAGGATTCCGCGAAGATTCGGAGTCAAAAGGGTTGGAAGAAGTTTTTGGATCGATGAGCTCTTCCCACACCTCTTGATCGCGCAGGCGGACCTTCAGAATAAGTCCGAGCACCAAGGCACCGACGGCAGCTGCAACAACAATCAAGAGAAAAGTTGACATATGAAAACACCGGGCGATCCCTAGGACACCGGTCCAGGGGATTGGACGGGGAACCAAGTGCGCAAAGCCCAGCGCAGAGGAAATTGTGTCCCAAAAGAGTGCGCGGCGGCAAGAGAATTGTCGGACGCACGCGCAATTCTCCGCAGCCGGTACCATTGGCAAGTACCAGATTTAAGTGGGACTTACTGTTAATCGCTTAGTCAGCTAGTGAACCGAAACAGGACCGTTCACAGTGGATACGCGAACGATCGTGGGGCCCGATCCAAATTCCACGCGCTTGTGGTCGTCGTCCCAGGTCTTGCGGCCTTCAGCGCAGACGTTGGCGCTGCACTGGAATGGGCCGTAGCCCTCCGATTCCAGCACCACGCCGGAACTGTAGCC
The DNA here is from genome assembly GCA_963790355.1 of Candidatus Acidiferrales bacterium. GTDB lineage: Bacteria > Acidobacteriota > Terriglobia > Acidiferrales > UBA7541 > Acidiferrum. The sequence continues at coordinate 120,432 of CAWBOF010000004.1, read as the reverse complement.
CGACGGGACCTCAAGAGTGACCGGGCCATTGGTGCTGTGGGCGTCGAGTCCCGAGCCTTCCCAGGAACTGCCGGACAACGCAAGGGTGAGTGGCCCGTTCTCGGAGCGAACGGTCTGCTTGCCGCTGTTCTCTTCGAGGGTCAGCGGCCCATTCTCGGAAACAAGGTCGAGCTCGCCGGTGCAGCCTGTCACGGTGACGGGACCATTTTCGGCGCGCACCCGAAGATTGCCGTCCACGTGGTAGAGGATCATGGGGCCGTTATTTACTTGAACGTCCAGCGCCGAGGATTTGGGGGCGTGGATCAGGAGGTGGGCAGCCCAGCGGTCTTTGGAATTCGGGGCAGAAATGCGAAGATCGCCATTCTGAAAGGATAGGTGAATCTCTGAAAGGAGTGAGCTGGCGTCCGAACCGGCCTCGGCGGCCTTGCAGAGGGTGACCGCATAGGCGTCTTTGTCCCAGCCAACGACATATACACCTCCGTTCGATTCTGCGTGAACCCGAAGCGTCGGAGCTTCGGCTTTGGTGATGGTACGATCTTCAGATTGCAGGACGGTATCGCGGCGATCGAAACGGATGTGAAGATCGGCGCACGTTTCCGCGGGGAAGTCCATGCTGGATGAAATTGTTGGGGAATGGCGGTGGGAGAGGGCGCGGGGAGCGGCGGTCACGGCGACAGCGGCCCAGACAACCATGGCGGAAACGGTGAGTGCCCGGCGAGAAGTCATGACGAATGCCTCCAACCGGTATAGACGAGATGACTTGGGCAAAAGTTTGAAGCGGTTGACGCGAAATCCGACCGGACGTCAGGCGGAGCGGAGCAGGCGGGCGGCGCGCGAACGGAACGACGGTTCGGGGCTGGTAGCCGCTTGCATTGGAGGAGAGTTACGGCGAGCGAGAGGGAACAGTTGCTCTGCCAGCGTATCGGCGGAGGCCACGCGCATTTGAGGCTCCTTGGCCAGGCAGGAAGCGACGATGTCATCCAGAATGGCGGGGACGGAGGGTGTAGAGCGCGACGGCGGCAGGGGCGTGGTGGACAGGAGCTGATTGCAGACGGCTGGAATTGAGTCACCCGCAAAAGGATTTAAACCGGTTAGCATCTCGTGAAGGACGACGCCCAGAGAGAACAGATCGGAACGCGCATCCTGGGCGCGACCGAGAATCTGCTCTGGGCACCAATAGGCGGGAGTACCGTGAACGGAAGAATCGACTTGATGGCTGGCTAGGCGGGCCATGCCAAAGTCCGTGAGCTTCACGCGATTTTCGTTGGTGATCAAAATATTGGCGGGCTTTATGTCGCCATGAATCACTGCGCGACGATGGGCAACCGCAAGAGCAGTGGCGACGTGAGCGGCATATTCGCACGCGGATGGAAACGGCAGGCAGCCTTTCGCGATGATTTTTTCCAGAGACTGGCCTTCGACCAACTCCATGACCATGTACGGAGTCTGCGTGGATTCTTCAATGCCCATGTCGTGAACGGCGATGACGCAAGGATGAGAAAGCTTGCCAACGACGCGGGCTTCGCGAAGAAAGCGATGGCGGGCGTCGCCACGGGCAAGTGCGGGAGAGAAGAGCTTGATGGCGACGGAACGATCAATGAGCGGATCATGACCGCGAACGACGCGGCTGTGGGCGCCGACGCCGAGTGTTTCGTGGATCTGATAGCGGCCTACTTGCACGTGGAGAGACTCCTCAGCGCATCGATCCCTGGGGACCGTTGCTGGAAGGAAGAATATCGAGAGGGGATGCGGCGGAGAATGAAGCAGGAGTCACGTTCAAGAGGTACGAAAGTACTGGAACAGAAGGACGTGAGAGGGCGCTAACGACCGCCCGCGACGGGGAACCGCTAGTTTCCGAGGGCGGATTTCAATGTTGGATCGGAATGAACGCGATCGGGAAGAGAGCGCACATAGTTGACCATGGCGGGATGCCAGTGACGATTGAAGCCGAAATACAGCATTTCCGTTAAGGCCTGATCGGATGTCCAGCGATCGAACGCGATACGATACGCGGCGACGAAGACTCCGGTGCGGTCTTCTCCGAACCGGCAATGAACAAAGACTTTCTCGAGAGGAGCCTGACGAAGAACGCTGAAAAATTCCGCAAGCTGCTCCGAAGTGGGTGGAGAAAAACCGTCGACGGGAATAGAAATGAAATGAATGCCGAGAGATTCCGCCTGTAGTTGCTCGAGATCGCGTGTGTGACGCGATTCGCTGCGCAGATCGACGATGGTCGTGACGCCAAGTTTTTTTAATTCGTTGAGGTTGGAAAGGTCCGGCTGCGCGCCGCGAAAAAGCGAATCAGAAACTTTTCCGGCGTTCGGCACGCCGTGCACAGAGATTTTTTGAGCCACAACAGGAGAAGAAGAGGAAGGAACAAGGGAAGATTGCCCAAACGGAACGGAAGGAGAGGCCGGAGAGAGAAAAGAAAAAGAAAGAACCAGGAAAATATAAAAAATTCGCATAGAGAACTGTCAAGAAAGAGTTTAGAAGGAAGGCAAGAAAAGAAAAAGGGGAAAGCAGAAAGGAATTTGGCGCAACGGCACCACAAGATATGGGCGCGTGCGGAAAAAGTTAGCTAGATTTTGCGATTTTCTCTTGACACCACCTTCGCAGCGCTTGATACTGCGAATCCAGATTCGGGGGACGTGGTAGCGCCAGACGGTCCGAGTCGGGGATTTGCTCGGACCGACGTTGCCCACGTAACCAGCCCGTGATCACCAAAAAAACGAGCGCGAAGTGAAGGCTCCGCGCAGCAGTTTTGAGTAAACGCGGAGAGCAGCTGTTCAGCCGTGCGAAATCGCCGGCCTAGGGCAGTGCGTTCGCTTTTTTTGTTTTTTTTGGCGACCCGATGGCCTGGAGCGATCCCGGAATCGAAGATTTGCAAGTCGCAAGTCCTGCACTTGGCGAGGCAGCGGAGTAAAATATAAGGGTTCCCCGCATTGAACCATGGGAACCTGCAGCGGGGAGGAATCAAGGATGGCCACGGTGAAACCGGCGTTGCATGGAAAAGCAGTGGGAAAAGGGACGACGAGCGCTGGAGCGTTCGGCGGCCTGGTATTTGAAAGATATTTTACGGATGGCGGAAAATCGCCGTTCGATAAGGTGGAATGGGAAAAGCGGACAGCCCTGATCGGGAATGAAAAGGGCGTGACGATCTTCAAGCAGGAAGGCGTCGAGGTGCCGAAGAGCTGGTCACAGACGGCGACAAATATCGTGACCAGCAAATACTTCCACGGGAAGCCCGGTTCGCCGGAGCGCGAAGGTTCCGTACGGCAACTGATCAGCCGTGTGGTGAACACGATTGTGCGTTGGGGCGAAGAAGGCGGCTATTTCGCGGACCAGGCTTCACGCGATGCGTTTCAGGATGAACTGACTCACCTGCTCGTGGAACAGAAGATGAGCTTCAATTCGCCGGTATGGTTTAACGTCGGGGTGCAGGCGAAGCCGCAATGCTCGGCGTGCTTCATCAATTCCGTCGACGACAGCATGGAATCGATCATGGGGCTGACGCGAACAGAAGGAATGCTGTTTAAGTGGGGCTCTGGAACGGGGACGAACTTCTCGTCACTGCGCGGAAGCAAGGAGACGCTATCGGGAGGAGGAATTGCGTCGGGCCCGGTGAGCTTTATGAAGGGATTTGACGCCTTCGCGGGCGTGATCAAGAGTGGTGGGAAAACGCGGCGCGCGGCAAAAATGGTGATCTTGAACATTGACCATCCAGACATCGTGGAATTCATCGAATGCAAGATGAAGGAAGAGCGCAAGGCGCACGTGCTCATTCAGCAGGGCTACGATTCGTCAATCGATGGGGAAGCGTACAGCTCGATTTTCTTCCAGAACGCCAACCACTCCGTGCGCGTGACCGACGATTTCATGCGCGCTGTCGAAGACAACAAGGATTGGTGGACGAAGAACGTTATCGACGGGCAGCCTAACGAAAAACTGAGCGCGCGCGAGCTGCTTCACAAAGTTGCAGAATCGACCTGGCAGTGCGGCGATCCCGGGATGCAGTACGACACGACGGTGAACCGCTGGCACACTTGCAAGAACACGGCACGGATCAATGCCAGCAATCCGTGCAGCGAGTATATGTTCCTGGACGACACGGCGTGCAACCTGGCTTCATTGAACCTAATGAAGTATCTGGAGCCGAATGGACAGTTTGATGTGGAATCGTTCCGGCACGCGGTGGACGTAACGATTACCGCGCAGGAAATCCTGGTGGATAACGCCAGTTATCCGACACCGAAGATCGCGGAGAATTCGCACAATTTCCGGCCGCTGGGCCTCGGATACGCGAACCTCGGCGCGCTGCTGATGTCGATGGCGCTGCCCTACGACTCCGACGAAGGACGCGATGTAGCAGGGGCCGTGACAGCGCTCATGTGCGGCGAAGCGTATGCGCAATCTGCGCGTGTGGCGGAGCGGTTGGGACCGTTCCCGGGTTATCAAGAGAACCGGGAGCCGATGCTCGATGTGATCCGGATGCATCGGCAAGCGATGCGGGGAATCAAGCCGGAGAACGTGCAAAGCGAACTGTACATGGGCGCGCAGAGCGCCTGGGATGCGGCGCTCGAACTCGGCGAAAAGCATGGATTCAAGAATTCGCAGGTGACCGTGCTAGCCCCGACGGGCACGATCGGCTTCATGATGGACTGCGACACGACCGGGATCGAGCCAGACCTGGCGTTGGTGAAGATGAAGAAGCTGGTGGGCGGCGGCGTGATCAAGATCGTGAACAACACCGTGCCACAAGCACTGATGAAGCTCGGTTACACGCCGGAACAAACCAGCGAAATCGTCACTTACATCGATAAGAACGGCCGAATTGACGGCGCGCCCTTCCTGAAGCCGGAACACGTGCCGGTATTCGATTGCTCTCTGGCGACGGCAGGCGGGCGATCGATTGCATGGCGCGGCCACGTGAATATGATGGCGGCAGCGCAGCCATTTCTTTCCGGCGCGATCAGCAAGACAATCAACATGCCGGAAGAATCGACGATTGAAGACATTATGGACGCGTATATTGATTCGTGGAAGATGGGGCTGAAGGCCGTGGCCATCTACCGCGACAATTCGAAGCGTTCGCAGCCGCTGAACGCCGCGGGAAATAACAAGAAGGAAGAGAAGAAGGCGGAAGCGATGGCGCAGCCAGAACAACGGGAACTGTTCCCACGGGCGCAGCGCGAAAAGATGCCGGTGGAACGCGACTCCGTGACGCATAAGTTCAGCGTTGGCGGGCACGAGGGATACCTCACGGTCGGCATGTATCCCGACGGTCGTGCCGGCGAAATCTTCATCAAGATGTCCAAGGAAGGGTCGACACTTTCAGGAGTGATGGACGGATTGGCGTTGACCATTTCGCTGGGCCTGCAATACGGCGTGCCGCTGAAGGTTTTCGTGGACAAGTTGCTGAATACGCGGTTTGAACCCAGCGGAATCTCCGCGAATCCAAACATTCGCTTCGCCACATCGGTGCTGGATTACATTGCGCGCTGGCTGGGCGGGCGGTTTATCTCCGCGGACTACCTGAAGCTGAACGGCATGCCTCCGGCGGAAGGAACGGTGATTGCGGGGGCTCTGGCAAACGGTGCGGCACTGCCGACGCACGTGGCGCATGTAGCCTACGTTGCGCCGCGGGCGGCCGACCCGGTAAGCACATCGCCGCGCGATGCGCATGAAGGAGCGCCGACGTGTTCGGAATGCGGAATGCTGATGGTGCCGAACGGCGCGTGCTACAAGTGCGAGAATTGCGGGAGCACGAGCGGATGCAGCTGAAGCGGAAGGCTGAGGAGATAACGCGATGAGCGCACTCCCAAGTGGATCTGCACTAGCCGCAAAACTGGCGTCAAATCAACCGAAGGCACGAGGCTTTCTGCATATCGTGCGCCACGGGGCCGCGTTAAGCGCCTTCTATATCGTGACCTACCACCGGCTGGACAAAACCGGCGTGCGGCCGAAAGCGATGCTGGCCGAGGGGGCGCAGGCGCTGATCGATCTGCTCGAAAAGATCGGCGTGGACTTCCGGCTGCGCGAGGTGCGGGGCGCGCTCGAAGATATTCTGCGGCTGGGATCGGCGAACATCCCCGATCTGTGGCTGAGTGACGAAGAGATCCTCGAAAAAGGTCTCGTAGAGACCTAAGTCCGGCGGCAAACTAAACGGCAATGGGCAGGAAGCTAAGGCTTTCTGCCCTTTTCGTTGTGTAGATGTTCTCATTCGGTTTAGGAAAGAATTCATAGGGAACAGGAGGAAATTCCTGACGGCTGTGCGACGGGAGGTGGAAGTAAGATTGGCTTAGGCGAGGATTTTACGATGAGCCTGTTGCACTTCTTCTTATTTTCGTTGTTCCTGGCGGTTGGGCCGCAAAACGCGCACAAACAGCCCGACAAAGTCGATGAGGACGATTTGAGGGTTTACCTTGCGAAGCGGAATGACTGCCCGCCGGATCAGATTTACTTTTCAACCGTCGAACAGGCCGACCTACTGGGGCTTGGGTATGACCAGGCGGTGGTGGTGGCTTCAACGTGTATGACGGGAACGGCAGGGCCGGACGTCCACGCGGTTTTTACGCGCGATGGCGACGGAGAAATCAAGGAGTTGAAGATAGAGGAAACGAAATTTCCGAACACCGTTCTGTTCGGCAATTCGAACTCGGAATTCCGCATCGGCGATGGCGTGCTTGTGGAGGTTTATCACGACACTTCCGAACGCGATGACCCGCTGATCGTGAAATTCAAATGGAACCCCGCAAAGGACATGTTCGAAATTGTCAGCGTGGAAGCCGCGCCAAAATACAAGACCAGTTATGACTGCAGGAAAGCGCAACAGCAAGGAGAGGGAACCGCTCTGGCGATTTGCTACGTGGAGTCGCTTGCCGATCTCGATGTGGAGCTGGCGGAACGTTATAAGGCCTATTTGGCGAGATTGAACGATCAAGAACGCAACAAGGCCGTGGAAGAGCAGCGGGAGTGGTTAAAAGAACGAGACAAGAGTTGTGGGATCTATAAGATGTGGGTTGATTGCCTGGAAGGAGCCTACAAGAAACGAATTGCCGAATTGCAGGTCGACATCGACAACGCGACGTTGAAACCAACTCCACGGTAGAAAGCGCTGTGACGCGGCCATGACAACCGCATGCGGACACCACGGCTGGAGCGTGGTGTGGCTGGGCAGGGCGGTCAGCGGGGGCGGAAGGACGGGCGACTCGCAAGTGGGCGCGGTCGAAAATGCGGTCGTGGAGCGAGCGGTGGCGGAACGTGGCGAAGGGATTCGCCACACGCCGGACAACTCTCGGAGCGGACAATGTCGGCACGAAGCCAACGGCCTCTCTCTTCACATTCTGGATTGACACATTGAACGGTGGAGCCCGGCATCAGGGACATAGCGCTCTCCCCCAGTGGCTGCGTGCTCCTGAGCGGATGTGAGCCCCTAAGCAGCCAAGCGATGAATGAATGAGCGAACCGGACGAACGGAAGAATTGTTGCGCTAGTGTGAACGGGAGTCAACGGGAAACAAGTACAGGTCCGGGGAATTGTTTGAAAGGTTGTGGAAAATTTCAGCGGCGATTGTCGGACGTTTTCACGGTTGGGGCTTGGCCGGTTCTGCCGGTTTTTCCTCAGCAGGCGGTTCAGCCGCGGCCAGTTTGGCCTGAAGATCAGCGAGTTCGGACTGCGCCTGGGTAAGATCGGCTTGCATGGAGTTGAGCTTGTCCTTGCCGGCTATGTCGTGCTCGTGGTCGGGATTGGAATAGTAACTATCCTGGGCGAGCGCAATCTCTCGCTGCTGGAAATTGATTTTTTCCTTTTTGTCCGCAATCTCTTTTTTCAGAGCTTCCGTTTCTTCTTTTTTCTTGGCTTCGTCGGCTGGGTTAGCCTGTGGTTTAGCGGCGGCGGGAGACGCCGAAGTGTTGTCAGCCGAGGCTGCGGCATTCAAATCGGAAGCCGATGGAGAGGGAGGAATCGCGTCGTTATCAATAACGTGGGCGGGCTTGGCGGCGTCCTGTTTCTGCTGGCGGGCCCTGCGTGCCGCGTCCGCAACGGAGGGCGCTTCGTCTTGCGCGGCGAGTCGAAGGGAAAATAAACAGAAGGCCAGAACAAGCAGCGCAAGCGAGCGCAAAATAATCTTAGGCGACATCATAGCCTCCCACGCGTCGCCATGCCGGGAACTAGCCGTCCGGAAACGGCCCGAGACGGTTCAGGGCCAGCAATGGCGTGCCATTACAGGATACGACTGCGAAGGACCCGGCTCAACGGCGAAGAACAGAGGGAAGCGAAACAGGCAATGGGCCCCTGGCGGCTCAGCGAGACGCGATTGACAGGCGAGATTCTACGTGGCTACCTTCCCCTGAGCAACAGGCCTATTCGCGGTGGCGTGGAGAGCGTCGACGCAGGAAGGCGGCGACTTTGTGACGATTGCCACACATAGCCATCGAGCACCAACGGCGGCGGCGGGTACGCGAGTCGTCGTAGAAGAAAAGCTGGCACAAGGGATTGGCACAGCGTCGAATGGGCGCGCGGGAACCTTCGACCAGGAGTTCCGCGGCGGAACGAGCAATCGCAGCGAGAAGCCAGTCTAGGCCGCCTTCCCGGCCGACAAACTGCAGAGACCAGGATCCTTTGTGGGAGACAAGTTCATCGTGGCCCTCGGTCACGCGGAGGACTTCGTTGACGGGTTCAACCCAGGAGGACGGGAAAGAATTGCCATCCACGATCGATGCGAAAATGGCGCGGAGCGATTCGCGGAGTCGCAGGATGCGGAGGAGAACAGCATCGACAGCGTGAGGTTCGGTGGAAAGAAATGGCCGGAGCCCTGCAGCCCGGTCGTCCGAAATGAGTCGCGCATCCACAAGAAAGGAAACGAATTCGTCCCAGGAGAGGTCATGGGCTGTGGGAGAGAGATTGGCGAAATCGAGAGCGAGCCGGCCTGCGACGAGATGGTGAGAAGGTTGCGGCGTAGCCATATAACCGGTGGCGATCTCCAAGGTGGTTATAGCAGAATGGCGCCGCGCTGCAAGGGATGGGTTGAAAGAAATTTGAAGACCAATGAACCAATGAAAGCGTAGTGTCTCGCGGATGGTTATGGGGAGTTGTTTTTGGCCGGAAGGAGCGAAGATGGAGATCGGACACGGCGAGAATTTAAAGGCGGCGGACCCACCCCAGCATAAGACGAACTTTCTGGTCGGCACGAGCGGGCTGAGAGCGGGATGGCGGCTGCTGATTTATCTGGTGATTGTTGTAGGCGGCGGCGCGGTTATCGCGACAGTAGCGCAAATGATGTTCCGTCTGCATCCGGGCGGGATGACGACCGGATGGATCCTATTGTGGGAAGAACTGATTGGTTTCGCGCTGGTTTTTGGAGGCGCGATCGTCATGTCGCGGATCGAGCGGAGGCCGGCCGGGGAATACGGACTGCCGGCGAGTGAAATGTTTGCTAAGAAATTTTGGTTGGGATTCTTATTTGGACTGCTGGAAATTTCGGTGTTGATCTGGCTCATCCGGATGTGCGGCGGGTATTGTTTCGGAACGGTAGCGTTGCAAGGTAGCGAAATCATGAAGATGGGACTGCTGTACCTGGTTGGATTTACATTTGTTGGATTATTCGAGGAATTTCTGTTTCGCGGATACACGCAATATACGTTGGCCGAAGCAATGGGATTTTGGCCGGCGGCGCTGGTTTTGTCGTTGCTGTTTGGCGGCGCGCATCTGATGAATCCCGGGGAAGGCTGGGTGGGAGCGGCGAGCGTGGTAATGATTGCGCTGTTTTTCTGCTTCTCTCTGAAGAGAACCGGGAACCTGTGGTACGCGGTGGGCTTGCACGCCAGTTTTGATTGGGGCGAAACATTTCTCTATTCGGTGCCGAACAGCGGGGCGATCATGCAGGGACACCTTTCGAATGCAGTGCTGCAAGCCGGACCGAAATGGTTGACGGGGGGAACGGTTGGGCCGGAGGGCAGCGTATTTTGTTTTCTGACGATAGCGCTGCAATTCTTGGTGGTGATGTGGCTTTTCCCGGCGAAGCACGGTGAGCCGCTGGCGCAGAAATCGACTTTGCAGAATTAATTTAGTGCACCAGATCGGAAGCGTGGACCAGATGAATGCCCTGAGCTTCCGCCTGGGGCAGAAAATCGGCGAGGGCGCGCAAGGTTGCCGGATGCGGATGGCCAATGGCAATCGCATGTCCCTTTTCCTGAGCATCCCTGGCGGCTATTTCCAGTTGGCGGCGGATCGCGCCAACAACCTGAACATCATCGAGGAACGGCACGTTGCGGAAAGCGCAGGGTACATGGGCAGCCTGCGCGGAGTCGTACGCGACCGTCGCCGCGGTGGTGCGGCTGTCGATGAAGAAGAGTTGATGGGCGCGGAGTAGCGGCATGAGCTCGTTCATCAGGCGAGGATTGGAAGTTGCGAGTGAACCTTGGTGATTGTTGACACCGGCGGCGTAGGGGACACTTTGCAGCATGGAAGTCAAAGTGTTCGAGATTTCAGACGAGGACATGCCGGGGCGGAGTTCCTGACTTTCCGGCGTTTCATGGGCGACGGACTCCATGGGCAAGTGGAGCATGACCTGATAACCGTGTCGATGAGCTTCCTGCGCAATCTCGGAAGAATGCGCATGATTCGGAAGAATGGATAGGGTCAAGGGGTAGTGCAGAGCAAAGATGGCGTCGACGGCGCCGGAATCACTGCCAACATCGTCCAAAATAATGGCGAGGCGAGGGCCAGACACGACAGGGTGGGCGGAGGGATGCGGAGTGGGATGCGATTTGGCAGCTCGGTTCCTGTGAACCAGCGATTGAACAGCGGATTTGATTTTGCCGCAGCCAGCAAGCGCAAAGCAGAAGCCTGCCAGAACGACGCACAATCGAAACAAGGACTTGCGTCGGCTACCGGGGAACCGGGAATTCACGAATTAAATTAAGCAGCCTTCTTGGCGGTTGCGGGAGTTTTAAACAGGTCCAGGGCTTTGCGCAGAACCGGATCATCGGCGGAAAGAGGCTTCGGTCCCGGCGCAGGTTCCTTCTGTGGGCCAGCGGCTGAGGACGAATCGTCGCCGTCGTCACCATCATCATTCAGCGAAGACGCGGCACGCACGACCTCCGTGGGAGCTACGCCTTCCTCGAGGATGGATTTGCCGTCGGCATTGTAATAATTCGCAACCGTCAAAATGATGGCCGCGCCATCCTCGAGAGGAATCAGCTTCTGCTCGGAACCCAGGCCAAACGTACGTTCGCCGACGATGTTGCCGCGCTTGGTATTGGCGAACGTGGAGGCCAGCACTTCGGCCGAACCGGTTGTAGTTACGTCGGTAAGAACAGAGACCGGGCCCTTCCAAACAACTTTGGCAGGATCGGCCGCGAAAACCTGCTCCGGCACGGTTTGACCCTTTAGGGTTGTGAGCGTTCCGGAGGGAATGAAAAGGCGCGCGATCGTGATGGCTTCCGAGTCCTGACCGCGGCCGCAATCGCGAACATCGAGAATGATGTGCGCGATACCCTGCTTCTGAGCTTCTTGCAGGCGCGCACGGACTTCATCGGCGGTGCCGGCATCAAGGGTGGGGAAGCGGAACGCTAGCGTATCGTTGTCTACTTTCTCAATGATGGTCTTCGGCGTCGGTAGTTTTTGGCGCACTATGTCGACCTCGTCCGGATCGGTGCGCCCGCGGCGGATGACGCCAACTTTCACGGCAGTGCCGGGCTGGCCCGCCAGAAGATTCTTGGCCTGACCGACCGACATTTCCCGCGTGGTGAAACCAGCGATGGATTCCAGAAAATCACCGCTATGCAGTCCGGCCTTCTCCGCCGGGCTGTCCGGCAGAACCGAAGTGACCACGACGTAGCCAGAGCGCTTGCTGAGATTCAGGCCGGACTCGCCGGTGCCCGGGTTCGCTGTCTTCTCCTTATATTCGGTGTATTCGCGGGGGGTCAGGAAGCTGGACTCCGAGTCAAGCGACTCTAGCAGGCCGTGCAGAGAGCCCGCGGTGACTAGGTGCATGTTGGGGTCGTCGACATAGTCCTGCTGGATTTTTTGCAGGACCTCGCTGTAGACCTGAAGAGACTTGTAGGCTTTGTCATTGGCGGTGCGGCCGAGAACATGCCCCACGCCTACCCAGCCGACGATGAGAACCGAAAGAATTAGAATTCCGTAGCGAGCGATACGATTCATCCAGCACCACCTTGGAAAATGCCAAAACAGCAGTATAACACTCCGATGGGACGGGCCAAGGAAGAGTTGGATGGCGGCGGATAATTGCAATGTAGATTTCAGGTCGAGACGCGAGGGCCGATAGTAGAGGTCTAATTTGTTGTATAAGAGCCACACCATTTCCGCGTTTATGTGGCTTATTTTCCATAACTTACTGAAAACACAAGACAAGCAAGCGCGTTATTTGCAGACATTATGCTATGCTTGAAGTAGTATTCCGCCCATGTTTCAGACAACGATCCAACGCGAAGTGGGAACCCACGGCGTCGGCCTCCACACGGGAGTCCAGGGCACGCTGCGACTTGTCCCCGCACCTGTCGACACCGGAATTGTTTTTCGCCGCACCGATCTTGATTTCTTCCCCATTGAAGCCCACGGACACAATGTCGCCCGCGTGAGTTATGCCACGAGCCTGATGAAGCAAGGAGTCTTGCTCTCTACAACAGAACACCTGCTGGCAGCTATTTATTCCTGTGGTATCGACAACGTGTTTGTGGACATTGACGCGATCGAGTTGCCGATCCTCGACGGGTCAGCGGAGCCATTCATGCAGATGCTGGATGCGGCAGGCGTGCGCCGGCTGCGGAGGAAGCGACGCTACCTGAAATTGCTGAAGCCGGTCGAAGTGGTCGAAGACGGCAGGCGCATCGGAATCTATCCCGCGGAAGAATTTGCGGTGCGTTGCTATGTGGATTTTCCGCACCCGCTTGTAGGCCAGCAGGAAGTGGAAATGGTCGTGAATGCGGCGAGCTTCCGGAGAGTGCTGGCGAGAGCGCGCACTTTTTGTTTTGAGAGCGACATAGAGCCGCTACGGGCGATGGGGCTGATTCGAGGGGGATCGCTCGAAAACGCCATTGTGCTGACAAAGGACGGAATGTTAAACGGGCCGCTGCGTTATGCGGATGAATTTGGACGGCATAAAGCGCTGGACCTGATCGGAGACCTGGCGCTGGTGGGATTGCCGCTGCTCGGAAGAGTGGAAGCGCGCAAGGCCGGGCACGCTTTGCATACGCAGCTGGTAAGCCGGCTGCTGGCCGATCCATCGTGCTGGGAAATCACCACGCAGGAGCACGCCGCGCCGGGAATTCGCGCAAGACTCTTGGCGGCAAGAGCGGCGGATTGAATCGGCGAGGAAGAAGAAGTGAGCGCCGTAGAGGTAAGATGTACCTGGCGGACGTGCGGTCTTTTCGAGCCTCCATCGAGTGATTTCCAGAAATAAATTCCTAACAGAAGCGCCACCGTTGTTCCCAGAATTCCCAACCATCCGAGGATGAGGCCGGCTATAGCCATGCGTTTGCCGTTAATGCGAAGCGGCTCCCGTCGAATCTGGCGAAGGGCGAGATAGCCGAGGATGACGGCGGCGATAGAGCCGGGGCCGAGCGCGAAGATGGCGCAGACGAGACTGCCAATGGCGAGACCGCTCGTGGTGCGCGGGGGAAGGACGATCGGGGGAGAATCTGCGTTCCGTGTGGAATCGAGGCTTGGGTCCAGCCAGCGACCGCAATCCCGACATTGATCAGCCGCGTTCTCGAGTGGGGAGCCGCAATAGGGACAAGGCTTCAAATCAACCACCAGAACTCAAACATATAGTAGCGGTTATTTCAGCCGTGGGCTATCGGCGTAGGCCGGAGCCGAACTGCTGGTGCGGATGATGCCGGTCTCGTCGACAAAGAATGAACCCAGGCCGGTGCCGGGAGACGCGACCGGCTGCGCCGAGATGGTGAAGCTGGTTCCTTGGCCGAGATCGTCAGGTGCACCGGCCGTGTAATCGAAGGCATATCCCCAGCGAATAGGAGCCCGGTTGGCGAGTCCGTTGTCCAACAGGCCAGCGTGATGACAGCCGCTCGGAGTGCCTTGACCGAGACTGGCGAGCGAGGCGGGAAAGCCAAGCTTCGGGCAGGCAGCTGTATAGCTCCCTCGCGCGGAGCTTTCGTCTGGCTTGGCGAAGGACAGGGATGAAGAGACGGATTGTCAAACGAGGCCGACCACGGGACAATGCTCTCGTCATGGCAAAGAACAAAGATGTGGCGATCCTGGTTTTAGCGGCGGGTAAGGGAACGCGGCTGAAATCAAGCTTGGCGAAAGTGCTGCACGCCGCAGGCGGACGGCCGCTGGTGGAGCACGTGGTGCGTGCATGTGTAGGAGTTGGCCCCAAGAAAATTGTAGTGGTCGTGGGACACCAGGCAGAGAAAGTGCAGGCCGTGGTTAAGCCGCTGGGGGCAGAGACGGTTTTGCAGCAACCGCAGAACGGCACGGGGCACGCTTTGCTGGTATCGAGGCGAGCGATTGGCAACGCCAAGTACGTTGTGGTGCTGCCAGGAGATGCGCCGCTGGTGCGCACGGAAACGCTCGGCGCGCTGATTCAGAAGCACAAGAAGGGGCAAGCGGCAGCGACGATTCTGACCGCGGTGCTGGCCGATCCAACGGGATATGGACGGATTTTGCGGAAGGGCGGAGATAACGTTGCGGCGATCATCGAGGAGTCGCAACTGACCGAAGAGCAGCGCGAGCTGAACGAAATTAATTCCAGCATGTACAGCTTCACGACCGCGAAGCTTTGGCCGGCACTGGCCGAAGTGAAGCCGAACAACAAGCACCGCGAGATTTATCTGACAGACGCGATTGGTGTGCTGAACGCAAAAGGCGAAACCGTGTTGGCGGAGATCGTGGGGGATTCGCGGGAGATGCTGGGCTGCAACACGCGCGCTGATCTAGCGGGCGTCGATCACACGTTTCGCGATTGGAAGCGTGAGGCGCTGATGCGCGATGGTGTGACGATCCGATTGCCGGAGACGGTGCTGGTCGATCCGGACGTAGTGGTGGGCGAAGATACGGTCATTGAGCCGTGCGTGCAACTGCTGGGGAAGACCAAGATCGGGGAACGATGCGTGGTGAAAACCGGGAGCGTGGTACACGATTCGGTATTGGGCGATGAAGTGGTGGTCGAAGCGCACTGCGTAATCAGCGCGAGCCGGTTGGACTCCGATGTGGTGGTGGGGCCGTTTGCGCGCATGCGCATGGAAACGCATTTAAAGAGCGGATCGCGGATCGGGAATTTTGTGGAGTTGAAGAAAAGCGTGGTAGGTGAAGGCAGCAAGGCGAGGCACCTGACGTACCTCGGAGATACGCGCATCGGGAGCAAAACAAATATTGGAGCGGGAACGATCACGTGCAATTACGACGGATTCCATAAACACCCGACAACGATTGGGAACAAGGTTTTTGTCGGGAGCAATTCGGCGCTGGTGGCTCCGGTGAAGGTGGAGGACGGCGCTTACGTGGCGGCAGGATCGACCATCACGGAAAATGTGCCGGCGGATGCGCTGGGGATTGCGCGCGGACGGCAGACAAACAAGAAGGGCTGGGCGAGCAAGAAGCGGCGAGAATTGGCGGCCGCGGAAAAGCCTGCGAAGCATTCCAAGAAACGCCGGTAGTTCCTGGCGACCAACCTGTTTCCGTTCTCGGTCCTTCCTCTGTCCATCGACGGGTGTGATAAAATCATAGTTCCCCGAAGGAATCCCGGAGGTGAATCATGAAATTTGGAGTCGTAGTCTTCCCCGGGTCGAACTGCGACCATGACGCGTTTCATGCCATTGGGCATGTTTTGCAAAAGCCGGTGGAATTCATCTGGCATCAATCCGAAGATTTGCATCAGTGCGACGCGATCATCCTGCCTGGCGGATTTTCATACGGAGATTACCTGCGCACGGGGGCGATTGCGCGATTTTCGCCGGTGATGAAATCGGTGGAGAAGTTTGCAAATGGCGGCGGACTGGTGCTGGGTATCTGCAACGGCTTTCAGATTTTGCTGGAAGCAGGCTTGCTGCTGGGAGCGATGATACGGAATTCCGGGCTCCGATTTATCTGCAAGCACGTGCACATTCGCGTGGAAGAGACCAATAGCCCGTTCACTTGCGCGGCACAACCGGGGCAAATTCTGACGATTCCGATCGCGCACAGCGACGGGAATTACACCTGCGATGAAGAGACGTTGAAAGACCTCGAGAGGAATCATCAGGTGCTGTTCCGCTACACAACCCCGGGTGGAAAAGATGATGAGCCGGGGAATCCAAACGGATCGACGGCGAATATTGCGGGAATCTGCAATCGCGCCGGGAATGTGGCGGGGCTGATGCCGCATCCAGAACGTGCGGTGGAGCAAGTGCTCGATTCGAATGACGGGCTGGTGATTTTCAAATCGATGATCGAGGCGCTGGTGGGCACGGCGAAGGCTTCGGCGTGAACTGTCCGGGGACTGAAACAGAATTTACGTAGGGGCACGATTTTTCGTGCCCCTACAGTTTTTTTGGAGCAAGAAGGCACAAAACGAATGGCTACGGTACAAACGGAAATCAAGGTTACGCCGGAGATTGCGGCGGAGCATGGAGTGACGCGCGAGGAGTATGCGCGAATCCAGAAAATTCTGGGACGCGACCCGAACATCACAGAGCTGGGAATTTTCAGCGTAATGTGGAGTGAGCACTGCTCGTATAAATCGAGCAAAGTGCATCTGAAACGATTGCCGACGCGCGGAAAGCTGGTGGTGCAGGGGCCGGGCGAGAACGCCGGGGTGGTGGACATCGGCGACGGCTTGGTAGCGGCGTTCAAGATTGAATCGCACAACCATCCGAGTTACGTGGAACCCTTCCAGGGTGCAACGACGGGGGTCGGCGGAATTTTGCGGGATATTTTCACGATGGGAGCGCGGCCGATTGCCGTGCTCGATTCGCTGAGGTTCGGCGAGATTGTGCCTTCAAAAAGCACAAGCGAAGAGGAGGCGGCGAAGAACCGGCGGATTCTCGACGGCGTGGTGCGTGGCGTGGGAAGTTATGGAAATTGTTTTGGTGTGCCGACAGTGGGCGGAGAAGTGGCCTTCGAACGTTGCTATGCGCAAAATCCATTGGTGAACGCGCTGGCGCTGGGAATTGCGCGCAAGGAAGAGATTTTTCTGGCCAAGGCGAAGGGCATCGGCAATCCCGTCATTTATGTGGGAGCGAAAACCGGGCGCGATGGTATTCATGGCGCGTCACTGCTGGCCTCGGCGGAATTCACGGAAGAATCGCAACAAAAGCGGCCGAACGTGCAGGTAGGCGACCCGTTCATGGAGAAACTGTTGCTGGAGGCTTGCCTGGAAGCGATGAAGACCGGTGGGGTGGTGGCGATTCAGGACATGGGCGCTGCAGGGCTGACGTGTTCGACGTGCGAGATGGCTTCGCGCGGCGGGACCGGAATTGAGATCGATCTCGGGAAAGTGCCGCAACGCGAAACGGGTATGACACCGTATGAAGTCATGTTAAGCGAGTCACAGGAGCGCATGCTGCTGGTAGCCGAAAAGGGCCGCGAGCAGGAAGTGCTGGCGGTGTTCAAGAAGTGGGGTTTGGACGCGACGGTTGTGGGCGACGTGACCGACGGCGGCTTGCTGGTGGTGAAAGATCACGGGCAATTGGCGGCGCAAATTCCAGCGCACCCATTGGCGGAAGAAGGGCCTGTGTACAACCGACCGATAGCGGAGCCGTCGCCCCGGAAGGAAACAGAGCAAGACTGGTTTGCGTTTGCGGCCGAAGGTACGGACCTGGCCGGGAATTTCTCGAAATTGCTGGCGACGCCGACGATTGCGTCAAAGAAGTGGATTACCGAGCAGTACGACAGCATGGTGCGCACGAACACGCTGGCGGGGCCGGGCGCGAGCGATGCGGCTGTGGTGCGGATCAAAGAAACCAAGCGTGCGCTGGCTTTGGCGACAGACGGAAACGGCCGGTGGTGCCAACTGAATCCAAAGGTAGGCGCGATGCACGCGGTGGCCGAAGCGGCGCGGAACGTGGCGACCAGCGGCGCACGACCGATCGCAGCCACAAACTGCCTGAATTTCGGCAGCCCGGAAAAGCCGGAAGTGATGTGGCAGTTTTCTCAGGCGATTGACGGCTTGAGCGAAGCGTGCGTGGCGCTCGGAACGCCGATTACGGGTGGGAACGTGAGTTTTTACAACGAGACGTTGGGGAAATCCATTTATCCGACGCCAGTGATCGGGATATTGGGAGTTCTTGAGGATGCCTCGAAAGTTCTGAAAGTGGCATTCCGGAATGAGGGCGACCTCATCGTGCTTCTCGACGGATCCACTTCTTCCAAAGCGGGGCCGCAGGCGCCACCTCGGGCCGGCAAACGGCGCGAGTTTTCGTCTTCGGAGTATGCAAAAAGCATTGGTGGAATTGTCTCCGGCGAGCCGCCGGCGATCGAACTTGGCGCCGAAAAATGGGTGATTGATTGCATGGTAGCCTTGGCGGGCGAAGGAACGCTGCATTCGGCGCACGACGTCAGCGATGGAGGTGTAGCAGTTACGCTGGCAGAATCTTGCTTTGCGGGGGAGGGAGTCGGCGCAAGTGTAGCGGTGCCGGAGGACGTGGCGGCCGAGTATGCGCTGTTCGGAGAGCGCGGGGCGCGCGTGGTGGTATCGGTTGCCCCCGAAAAGCTTGCCGCTGTTCGGAATACTGCGAGACAATATGGTGTGGGCGCGCACGAAATCGGGAAAGTGACCAACGACAATACCTTGCGCATCGAATATAAAGGACACGCGGTGGTGTCTGCCCGAGTGACTGCGTTGCGTGAGGCCTGGGCGCATTCGCTGGAACGAAACTTAAAGATCCAATGACCAACAAACTGGCATACGCGGACGATCGATTTCACGACGAATGCGGCGTGTTCGGCGTGTTCGGACACCCGGAAGCCGCGAACTTGACCTATCTGGGGTTGTATGCGCTGCAGCATCGCGGGCAGGAGTCGGCCGGAATCGTGGCGAGCACCGGAAGCGACCTGAACCTGCATCGGGCGATGGGTGAAGTGGAAGAGATTTTTCAGCCGAGCGTGCTGGCGAAATTGCCGGGGTCGAGCGCCATCGGACACACGCGGTACTCTACGGCCGGGGACAAGGCGCTGCTGAACGCCCAGCCGATCATGATTGATTGCAACAAGGGCAAAATCGCTGTAGCTCACAACGGCAACCTGACAAACGCGCTGGAGCACCGGCGGCGGCTCGAACATCGCGGATCGATCTTTCAGACCAACAGCGACACGGAAGTGATCGTGCATCTGATCGCGCGGTCGCAAGCGAGGAATTTTTCGGGAGCGCTGGGCGACGCGTTGAACCAAGTGGAAGGCGCGTATTCTTTGCTGGTGCTGACGCCGGAGGAATTGTATGCGGTGAGAGATCCGCGGGGATTCCGGCCGCTGGCGCTGGGGAAAATCCCGACCGTAGACAGAAGCGAAGCCTGGGCCGTGGCCTCCGAGACGTGCGCTTTCGATTTGATGAATGCGGAGTATGTGCGCGATGTGGAACCAGGGGAGATGCTGCGGATTTCGCGGTCGGGGATCGAGTCAATTCGCTTCAGCGCAGCAAAGCCGCACCAGTTCTGCATTTTTGAGCATGTGTATTTTTCCAGGCCGGATAGCACGGTGTTCGGCCGTTCCGTGAATGAATCGAGGGAGATGTTGGGGCGTTTGCTGGCGCGGGAACATCCTGTGGAAGCCGACATGATCGTCCCGATTCCGGACTCCGGGGTGCCAGCGGCGATCGGATTCTCACTGGAATCCGGTATTCCCTTCCGCATGGGGCTTATCCGCAACCACTACATCGGGCGAACGTTTATCGAGCCGTCGCAGGCGATTCGGAACTTTGGCGTCAAACTGAAACTGAACCCGGTACGGAACTTAGTGGCCGGGAAACGCGTCGTATTGGTAGACGATTCGATTGTGCGGGGAACGACCAGCCGGAAACTGGTGCGGTTGATGCGTGAAGCGGGTGCGAAGGAAGTGCATATGCGGATCAGTTGCCCGCCAACGATTTCGCCCTGTTATTACGGCGTGGATACACCGACGAAGGAGGAATTGATCGCCTCGTCGAACTCGCCCGAGCAGATTTGTAAGTACCTGGGAGCGGACTCACTGGGCTATTTGTCGCTTGGAGGATTGCGGCAGGCGGTAGACGACAATAAGGGAGAGTTTTGCACGTCGTGTTATACGGGCGTGTATCCGACCGACCTGGTGCAGCTGGAAGTGAAAGAAGAGATTACGCCGAAATTCAAAGAAGAAGTCACGGTGGAACGTGAAGGATAGCGCAAAGAAGCCGGCAAAGAAAAAAGCCAGGGGAGACGCCAAATCCCCAGTGGGCGCGCGGGTAAAGCAGGAAGCGATTGCGTGGTTCTGGGTGATGCTGGTGTTTCTGCTGGTCAACGGAACACTGGGGCAAGCGAGGGTGATTCCGTCGGGATCGATGGAGAACACATTGCTTGTGGGCGATCATTTGATTATGAGCCGGATCGGCTACGATGCCGGAGTGCCATTTACCAACTGGCATGTGTCTTTGTGGAAGAATCCACACCGGCAGCAAATGGTGATTTTTCGACCACCTTACGGCCACCACAAGCCCGATTTAATCAAGCGCGTGATTGGCCTGCCAGGCGATACGCTGGATATCCACGACGGCGATGTGTGGATTAATGGCAAGAAACTCGGAGAAAACTACACCACCGGGCCAACGCAAGTCCCAGAGCGCTATGAATGGCTGGCGCGTTTTCACGGCTTGCCCATGACGATACCGAAGGACCAGTATTTCGTGATGGGCGACAATCGCGGCAACTCCTATGACAGCCGCTTCTGGGGTTGCGTGCCACGCGAAGACATTATCGGGACCCCGGTAACAATCTATATGTCCGTCGATGCCCCTGAGGAAGCCTGGAACGGCAATATCGGCGACCGCTTTCTCGCCTATGCAGAAGCCCTGGTTCATCCGAGCAGAGTCCGTTGGAAAAGATTATTTGAAACGTTTTGAGCGCTGCCGCCGTGCACGAAGCGGAAGACTGCTTCGTGGTCTTGTGACGGGTCAAGGTGAATCGTGAAAGCTGACGCGATAAATACAAAGGTAAGGAAGGAAGAAGCAGCGGTGCCCTTGAGCGTGCGGGTCAAGAGCGAAGTCATCGCCTGGTTCTGGGTGATCCTGGCATTTCTGCTGATCAACGGAACACTGGGGCAAGCGCGGGTGATTCCGTCAGGCTCGATGGAAAATACGCTGCTGATCGGCGACCACCTGATTATGAGCCGCATCGGCTACGACGCCGGCATTCCTTTTACGAATATTCACGTACCGCTGTGGAGAAATCCGAAGCGGCAACAAATCATTATTTTCAAGCCCCCCTTTGATCCAACGCAGCCAGATTATGTGAAACGCGTCATCGGCTTGCCTGGTGACGTAGTCGATGTTCGCGATGGAGCCGTGTGGATCAACGGACAGAAGCTGCAGGAGAACTACACAACGGGACCAAGCGAGCCCGCGCCCGCCGGTCAAGCTCCTATTGGTTATGAAGTCACGAAGTTCCCGTATCGCGTGCCGGATAATTGCTATTTCGCGATGGGAGACAACCGCGGCAACTCCTACGACAGCCGATTCTGGGGTTGCGTGCCACGAAAAGACATTCTGGGAACGCCTGTAATCATCTATATGTCTCTGGACGCTCCGAGAGATGCGTGGAACGGAGATATTGGAGCGAGATTCGAGGCCTACCTGAATGCACTTATCCATCCTGGAACTGTGCGGTGGCGAAGACTGTTCCATGTGTTTTAAGCTGTAGGCTGCCCTGACACACCCAGAGGCGGGGCTGCGAAAGAACCGAAAATGTCCGCCCCTCGTGTGACTTGTGACGAATCGTCCGTCCTTGTGGCCTCTCCAGTCCAAGTGGACACAAGCCAGCAAGCTGCACACTCGTCGTAGCGCGAATGAACAGATCATAGAGGCAGCTAAAGATGAAATACGCCGACGCAGGAGTGAATATCGCTGTCGCTGACGACGCGAAGCAGCGCATCCGGCACCTGGCCAGCAAAACATTTTCACCCGCGGTTCTCGGCGGCATTGGCGGATTCGGTGCGCTGTTTGCATTGGACGGAAAGCGCTGGAACGAGCCGGTCTTGGTATCGAGCGCCGATGGCGTTGGCACAAAACTGAAAATAGCCATGGCAATGGGCGTGCATTCGACCGTCGGTGGCGACCTGGTGAATCACTGCGTCAACGACATTCTGGTGCAAGGCGCAGAGCCGCTGTTCTTCCTTGACTATTTAGCGATGGGAAAGCTGGAGGCAAACGTCGTCGAACAATTGGTGGACGGAATGAGCCGGGCGTGCAGGAAAGCGGGATGCGCGCTGATCGGCGGCGAGACCGCGGAGATGCCGGGTTTTTATCCGGCGGGCGAATACGACCTGGCGGGATTTATTGTGGGCGCGGTCGAAAGAAAGAAAATCCTGACAGGGAAAGCGGTGAAGCCCGGAGACACGCTGCTGGGACTGCCGTCGGCGGGCCTACACACGAACGGATATTCGCTGGCGCGAAAATTGGCGTTCGAAGTGGCGAAGCTGAAGCCCGACACGTATGTGGCGGAAGTGGGGAACAAGATTGGTGCGGAGTTGCTGAAGCCGCATGTCTGCTACGCGCCGGCGGTCAAAAATCTGTTGGCAAAGGGCTGGGTTTCCGCGATGGCGCATATAACGGGTGGAGGCATTCCGGGGAATTTACCGCGAGTGCTGCCGAGCGGAGTCAAAGCCATCATCGATCTGGACGCATGGCCGATCCCTTCGATTTTCAAATACCTGGCGAAATTGGGAGAAATTGAAACCGACGAATTGTTGCAATCGTTCAACATGGGCATCGGGATGATCGTGATCGTGCCCGCGGAACACGTGAAGAACGCCGAAGCGGATTTGAAACGGCGGCGCGAGAAATTTTTCCGGATTGGGCGAATCGAGCGCGGAGATACCGGAAAAGCGAGGCTGGTGTATTCTGGCGCGCTGAATCTCTGAGCCGAACAGATCGCCTGGGAGTTCCAACCGGACACTTTCCTTTTCAGAAGTGAACAGACCCGTCTGCTGTTTCGTTTCCCACACCGCGCGATTCCTTACGGAAAGCGCGCTTCAACTGGCACCAGACTTGCACCGGAAAATACTCGACGGCCTGGTTGGCTATAGGAAGGCACGCTTCACGAAGAGAAATTCTTCTCGCAGACGAACTATCCCGATGCCGCGGCGCACTAGAAAGAGCACGAAGCATTGACCAAGCAGGTGCTTGAGGTTCAGGAGAACTACAAGAGCGGAGCAACCGCTACGCTTGCGCTTGAGGTGATGAATTCCCTGAAGAACGGGCTGATAAATTATATCCAGGGATGCGACAAGAAATACGGTCCACACTGCAATAGCCAGGGAATTCATGGAGAGCCCGGACACGCTATAGGAGTCAGGAAAGCCCGACACGAGATTCTGCCGGGCTTTTGGTCAATTTGTTGACCGAGCTCCGCGCTCCAAACAAACTCAGGGAATGGCCGCGGTCACCTGGTTGGAATACACGCTTTCTTCCCCCGCTGAATTCAAGTCGGTTGCGACGTAATAGTAGGTTTGTCCCGCCGAGACGCTGGTGTCTGTGTAGGCAGTCGTCGAAAGCGGTGACAAATTCATCTTCGTGTAGGGGCCGCCGGATGCGGATCCGCGATAAAGATTGAAAGCAACGGCAGCAGAGGAGCCTGGAGTCCAGCTCAAAGCTACAGAATGGCTTGCGGGAGCCGCGCCGGTGCCGGATAAAGCGATGACCAAGGGAGAATTGGAAGCATTGCTGGTGACGGTTGCGGTGCCGGAAACAGTGCCGGCGCTTGCGGGATCAAAGACGACATTGAACGCGGCCGACTGCTTCGCAGCAAGAGTCAGGGGAAGAGTAATCCCGGATGAGGAAAATCCCGAGCCGCTGACTGCGATATTTGAGACCGTGACGCCGACGTTGCCAGTGTTCGTCAGAGTCACGGTTTGCGTGCTGCTGGTGCTCTCGGTAGTGCTGCCGAAAGTTACCGCCGTGGGAGAAGCGGAAAGTTGAAGAACAGAAGCGACGCTTGAACCCGCCAAGGCAACGACTACGGGAGAAGTAGGCGAAGTGTTCACGAGCGAGAGATTCGCGTAAAAACTGCTGGCCGAAGCGGGCGTGAAATCAACAGTAAAAGCCGACGAAGCCCCGGGGGCGAGCGAGAGCGGTGTTGCCAGTCCGGAGACGGTGAAGGTGGTGCCCGCCAAAGTTGCTTGCGAAACGGTGAGGGGGGCGGTTCCGGTGTTTTTGATGGTGACCGATTGCGTGTTAGTCGCGCCCACGGAAACGCCGGAGAAACTGACGCTCGATGGAGTCACCGACATCTGGGGTTCGACGCCAGTTCCGGACAAGGCAATTGTCGCCGGAGAATTGGAAGCGTTGCTGACGACAGACAGAGCGCCAGTCACGGTGCCTGCGGCGGTTGGGGCAAAACCCACGGTAATTGTGGTGCTTTTGCCCGGGGCGAGAGTCTCAGCGCCCGAGAATCCACTCATCGTGAATCCGGTGCCGGATACCGTTGCCTGCGAAATGGTGACCGAACCGGTTCCGCCATTTGTAAGCGACACGGATTGCGATGAGGAAGTACCGACCAGGGCATTGGCGAAGGTCAGGCTTCCGGTGCTGCCGGAGAGCAGATATGTCAGGCTCGGAGTTGACGCTTTACCGGTTCCGTTCACAGGCACGGAAATCTTATCCGTTTCGCCTCTCGAGGTCTTCATAGTGACCACGATGTCGCCGGTGTAGCTCTCGACGACCGTCGGCAGAAACACCACCTGAAACGAGGCCGTGCCATGACCAGCTACCGTCAGGGGCAACGCGGGCCCGGTGACCACAAACTGCGGGAGAGTGCTGGTCACACTGAGAATCTCACGGGAGTGGGAACTTTCGTTTGTGACCACAAAAGTCTGCCCGGCAGACCTGGTATCGAGCGTTACATTGCCAAAGAAAATTGAACTGGGGGAAACACCGAGTTCTACCTGAGCCGGAACGGCAAACCTTGCAGAGCCTGCGAGAAAAAACACCACAGCCAGACACACCAGCACCTTTTTACCCATGGGGGAGAATCCTCATTAGAGTTTTTTTGGGAGCGGGGTCGGAGCTGGGGAAGGGTGGGATCGGCCGCTCAATAAACCAATCTGCAGTCGAACAATAGGAGGGGAACGGGTTCCTGACTACTGGTAAGAAGGGCAAATGAAGAACAGGTCTCGGGCACTCCCTCATGGGTAAAAAAGCTTTGCCCCATTTCTGGCACCGGAGCCTGGCCTTTGAAGCAACGTGCGTCGATTCCGCGAGGGTTGCGATCATTTGGACGCGGTAGACAGGTGTGCTAACGTTTTTTGTTTATGACGAAGCGAATTGCAGTGCTCTTGAGCGGCCGTGGCTCGAATTTTGAAGCGATGGCCGACAGCGTAGCCGAGGGCAGAATTCCCGGAGCCGAGATTGCGATCGTAATCAGCAATCAGCCGGACGCGTTGGGGTTGAAACGCGCAGAAGCACGAAGCATCGCAACCCGGATGATTCCGTCGAGGGGGCTGCAGCGGGAAGCGTACGACCGACAGGTGGCGGCGGTGCTGCAAGAACACAAGGTGGATCTGATCTGCCTCGCGGGATACATGAGGCTGCTTTCGCCGTATTTTGTGGCAGCATTCCCGCAGAGGATTCTGAATATTCATCCTTCGCTCTTGCCCTCGTTTCCGGGCCTGGAGTCACAGAAACAAGCCCTGGAACATGGCGTGAAATTCGCAGGCTGTACGGTGCATTTTGTGGACGAAAACCTGGATGCCGGGCCGATTATTCAGCAAGCGGTCGTGCCGGTGCTTGACAGCGACGACGAACAGACCCTGGCTCAGCGGATTTTGAAGGAAGAACATCGCATCTACAGCGAAGCGGTGAAACTCATCCTCGAAGGAAAATGGCGGATCGCGGGGCGGCGTGTGCTCCGCACGGAAACGTAAGGGCGATGACAACTTTCAAAAGCGTTGAAGAGCAACTGGCTTACCTGAAGAAGGGCGTGGCCGAAGTGATCCCCGAGGAGGAGTTGAAGCAGAAGCTCGCGAACGCGGTGAAAACCGGCAAACCACTCCGAGTGTACCTGGGAGTGGATCCGACGGCGCCGGATATCCATCTGGGGCACACTGTGGTTTTGCGCAAGCTGAAACACTTTCAGGATATGGGCCACACGGCCATTTTCCTCATTGGCGATTTTTCCGCGATGATCGGCGATCCCACGGGGCAATCGGAAACGCGTCCGCCGCTCAGCCGCGAGCAGGTGGAGGTGAACGCGAAGACGTACCTGGCGCAGGTCTACAAGATTCTCGACAAAGAAAAGACGGAAGTCCGCTACAACAGTGAATGGCTGGGGAAAATGACCAGCTTTGAGGTTGTGCGCCTGTGCGGACATTATCGCCTCGCGCGCATGTTGGAGCGGGAAGACTTTCGTTCGCGGCTGGAGAAAAATTTGCCGATTGCCGTGCACGAACTGCTGTACCCGCTGCTGACGGCGTATGACGCGGTGATGTTGCAGTCGGACGTGGAGTTGGGAGCGACGGAGCAAAAATTCAATATTTTGGTGCACCGGGAAATCCAGCGGGAATACGGGCTATCGCCGCAGGTGGTCGTGACGATGCCGATCCTTGTGGGGCTCGATGGCGAGCGGAAGATGTCCAAGAGCCTGGGTAATTATGTAGGGATAACAGAAGCGCCGGGAGACATGTTCGGAAAGTTGATGTCGATTCCCGACGATCTGATGTGGTCCTACTACGAACTGGTGACGGACCGTACGCCGCAGGAAATCGCAGAGTTTAAGAAGGAAGTGCAGAGCGGGAATCTGCATCCGATGGATGCCAAGATGAAGCTGGCGGAAGAAGTGCTGAGCGATTTCCAAGGGGCCGAGGCAGGACGGAAAGCTGCGGAGAATTTTCAGCGCGTGTTCCGTGACCGGCAGGCGCCGGAGGAAGCTCCGGAGCAGAAGATCGCGCGTGGAGCGGCGAAGAAACTGACGGCGCTGCTCGTCGAACTGAACATGGCGCCGTCGAAGAGCGAGGCGGAGCGACTGATCAAGCAGCGCGGCGTGGAAATCAACGGCGTTTGTGTAGAAGATCCGCGCAAAGAGATCGATTTGAGCCGGGCGACGAGGTTCTTGTTGCGCGCGGGGAAGAAGAAGTTTGTGCGCGTGGTGGTCGACTAGCTTCAGGTCAGGATCTTTTCGACTAGCGAAACAACGTGTTGTGCGATGGCGGGGGCGGCGGTCAGGCCCGGGGAGTCGATGCCTGCCAGTTGGATGACCTGAGGGAACTCGCGGTCAGGTTCAATGACAAAATCCGCAATCCCTTTACCTGTCGGAGGAACCAGCTTTGGGCGTATGCCGGTGTAAGCAAGTTGGAGATCGCTTTCCTCAATTTCGGGAACCATTTGTTTGACGTCCGCGGCAAATTCCGGAACGGTCATGCGGCAGCGTTCGTAATTGTCCTTGGCGTCGACGTATTTCGCCGTTGGCCCCAGAAGCAATGTGCCCCAGAGAGTTTTCGTGAAGTGCAAGCCGAGCGAGAGTCCGTCGGCATGGGGCAAGGGATAAACAAGATTACGAATCAATTCGGCATGCGGGCTGCGAATTTCGCAATATTCGCCGCGCACGGGATAAATCGTCCACGGACGCGGTCCCAGTAGCCGCGCGACTTCATCCGAATAAAGGCCGGCGGCGTTGATCACGCAACGGGCTTCGACAGATTCGGTTTCCGATTGTTCTCGATCGCCGATGCGGAGAGCGATCCGCACCAAATCCTCGTGCGGCTCGAGCGATTCGACTTTGGCGTAGGTCAGAAGGTTGGCACCTTGCCTCTCGGCGATGCGAGCGTAAGCATGGACCAGTTCCTCGGCCGAGCAAATGCCCGTCGAGGGCACATGCAAAGCGCAATACCCGCGCACATGAGGCTCTCGATCACGGATTTCTTCCGCATCAATTATTTGCAGTCCTGCGACGCCGTTTTCCTGGCCCTTCTTAAGCAGAGCTAGGAGTTGCGGTTCTTCCTCCCTGGATTTTGCGACGACGAGTTTTCCGGTGGTGCGGTGGGGAACGCCGTGCTTGGTACAAAATTCCTTTGTCAGGCGATTCCCTTCCACACAGTGGCGAGCCTTCCAGGAATTGGTCGGATAGTAGATGCCGGAATGAATGACCCCGCTGTTGCGCGTGCTGGTAGACATGCCGAATTTCGGCAATTGCTCGACCAGGAAGATATCTGGCCAGCGGCGAGATAAAGCTTCGGCGATGGCGCAGCCGACGACACCGCCGCCAACGATCAGTATGTTGACCTGGTCCATAACCTCATAGGATATGCCAGAAAAGGCGAGAGCAGATCAATCCTCCTCGTGGCCGACCTCGTCAAAAAAGGTTTTGCAGGGTTCGAGGTGAGCCTCAGTGCCGTCATGCACCGCAAATTGTGCGCCTTTCGCCCCCTGGTAGCCATTCTTCCAAAGCGAAGCGCTGCCATAGTCGCCATCTTTGTTCAGCGCGTAGTAATACAGGTGGAAGGTGCCCAGTTTTTGCTTGTCGCCATTGTAATTGCGGACGACGCGGCCAAGCGCTTCCAGGCAGGCGTCGGACGGCTTCATGCCTTTGCGCATCATTTCGACGATCGTGTGTCCGCCGGCAATTTTGATGTTCTCCTCGCCCTTTCCCGTAGACCCGGCCCCGCCGACATCGCCATCCACGAAAAGCCCGGCGCCGATAATGGGAGAATCTCCCACGCGGCCCGGAATTTTCCACGCGAGACCGGAGGTCGTGGTGGTGCCGCTGACCTCCCCCTTTTCATTTACAGAAAGGCAATTGATCGTGCCGGTGGGAGGATATTTGATCACGCGCATCGCATACGCCATCTGTTGCTGATTATTGTCGAAAATTTGGGCGACGCTGGCTTTCCATTCCGGACTGTCGGTGCCGGGGCGCCAGTTGAAGCTGGTGCGCGCTTTCCAGGCCAGCCAGATTTTACGGGAATGTTCCGTGAGAAGATTCATTTCCTCGAAGCCCTCGTCCACAGCAAAGCGGCGCGCTCCATCGCCCACGATCATCACGTGATTGGTGCGCTCCATCACCGTTTTTGCAAGGCGAGAGACGTTCTTGATGCGCTGCACGGAGGCGACACTTCCGGCGCGACGGGTGGGGCCGTGCATGACGCTGGCGTCCAGTTCCACTATACCTTCTTCATTCGGCAGGCCGCCGTAACCGACGGAATCGTCGTTGGGATCGTCTTCGACCACGGCGACCGCAGCGACGACGGCGTCGAGTGTGTCTCCGCCGCTCTTGAGAATGTCCATGCCTTTGCCAAGCGCGTGCACACCGTTTGCGGAAGAAATGATGAGCGGACGTTTACCCGCGGGAGCAGGGGCGAGAGGCAAGGATTCGCCAAAAAGCTTCGCCGTGCCAGCAAGTGCGCTACCGGCCAGCGTGGTCGCAAAAAATTTCCGCCGTGTCCAACGATCCATGAATGGTCTCCTGAAGGGAAGGAACAAATCCGTGAGGCACTTTAGTCCAGATTGAACGAGAAAGGAAATATTTCCCGGTTGGAGGTCGCGGAAAAATCAGTCCGTGCCGCCGAGTGGCAGGAAATACTGCGTGCCTTTGACAGGTTCCTGAAGACGGCGGAGAAGTTGCTGCAGATCTTCGCTGCGTTCGACGAAATCGATTTCGGAAGTGTCGATGACCAGCAGGTCGGCAGCCTCATAACGAAAGAAAAAATGTTCGTAGGCGCGCGAGACTTCCTCGATGTAATCGGGCGAGATCTGCTTTTCCTCGGGCGCTTTTTTCTTGGCGATGCGTGCGCGAAGCACTTCGGGCTTAGCCTGCAGATAGATGACAAGATCAGGTTCCGGGAGCTCAACAGTAAGGGCTTCGTAATAGCGCTCATAGAGCTTCAGTTCGGCATCGTCGAGGTTGAGGTTGGCGAAGATGCGATCTTTCTCCATCAAGTAATCGGAAAGGACGGGTCCGGGAGCATCGCCAGAAAGGGCTTCCCGGATGCGCTTCTGGCGCTCCATCAGGAAATACAGTTGAGCGTGAAAGGCCGAACCGGGCTTTTCCGCATAGAAATCGGCGAGAAACGGGTTGTCTTCGCAATCATAAATGCGGCGGGCATGGAGGCGTTCGGCCAGGATGCGGGCGAGGGTGGTCTTGCCGACCCGCAAAGGTCCTTCGATAACAATGAATTGCGGGGGCTTGGAGCCGGGCTGTGGCTGACGTGCGCGTTTCGCCGACGAATCAGAAGCGGGCATTTTGTCTCTGCCAACAGGAGATAGCTTTCGCGCGGGATTATAGCAGGTTCTTGGGAGGGGCGCGGCAGCGGCCGTCGCCAAATGGTACGGATGGCTCAAAACGGGGTTCTACGGGAGGGCGGCAATGAGTACTACAAGGACCATGACCAAAGGGCCAGTGACACCCTGTCCGGTGGTACAGTAGAGTACAGACAGTTGCAGTCAACCCGGCACCCCTTCCTGCCGGCCTGGCCTGCAATCACTGAGGTGGTCCTTGATTCTCACTGCGCTGGTTCTGATGTGCTGCAACACGATTTCTGGTGACGCTCCCCGGACTTCTGCAACTCCTGCGGCAACTTCCGCTGCTGAGATAAAGACAACGGCGAGTCCTTCCGCGGATCGGTCAGAAGAAGACGCGTCCACGAAGCCAGATGCTCCTTTACCGAAGACGGCAGTCTCTTCAAACGCCAAAACGGACTTCGAAGCGTCGGGGGCAGAAACGGCTACGCCCGCGCTTCTTCCGGCCATAAGCAGCCCGGTGAAGCCTGCGACTGCGGACTCCTACGAAAGCCCACGAGATAGAAAGATTTGGTACGGACTGATGTTCGCGAGCCACGGGGCCGCCGCGTTTGACGCCTGGACAACGCGCAGAGCGATCGGTGGAGGTTACGGCGTTGAGGGCGATCCGCTGCAGCGTCCGTTTGCGAACTCCGGCGCCATTTACGCGACAACTCAAGTCACGCCGTTAATTATGGATTATGTCGGCCACCGCATGATGCGCAGCGACCATAATTGGATCCGCAAGGGCTGGTGGATTCCGCAAGCGGCAAGCGCCAGCGTTTCTTTTGGCGCCGGAATGCACAATTACTCCATCGCGAAGTAGCCGCTGTTCCGATCTTCGGGCTATCGAGCAACCACCAACAGAACAAAACTGCCGGGCTTCATTGCTCCGCGACGTTCACCTTCTTTGGGAGGCAGGAACTCTGCTGCCGGCAGCACTACGTTGTGAGTCTTCAGATCTAGTCCCATCGTGCGCGCGCTTCTTTTTGTCGGAACATTGTCGAGGACAGAATAATTACCGGCGCTATCTCGTTGAATGATGGTAAGCGTGCCTTCGCCGTTGGACGAAAGGGCAAAGCCCGTTCCCGGATCGTAGGCGGTGGCGTCCACACCGTCGCCGATCGCCGGAGTCGCGACCACTTTGCCCGAATCTGCATCCACAACCGCCATCATTTTGTTTTCGCATCCTGCAAACAACCGGCGATTTTTCCTGTCCATGGAAAGGCCGGAAGGAGATTCACAAGGCGCCAAAGGCCAGCGGTGCAGAATCTTCAAAGCTTGAGCGTCGACCTCCACCAGCTCTGAAGTGTCCTCGATGTTGACGAAGATTTTGCCCGTACCGTCAACCGCTGCGAATTCCGGTTTCCCACCCAAAGGAATCGTGCCGGCAACGGCGCCATCGGCGGCTGCGAAGGCGGTAGCGTCTTTACTCGCGCCATTGAAAGTGAACACACGCTTGGTAACAGCGTCGTAGGCGATGGCGTCGGGATTCCTGCCGGTGGTGACGGTCGCGATGGTTTTGAGGGTCTTCAGATCGAAGATAGTGGCGGTGCCAGCCCGCCCGTTGCTGGTGAATCCGCGGCCAAGCTCGGAGGCGATGGCAATTCCGTGAACGCCCTCTGTGTCGGGGATCTCCCCAACCACCGCAAAGGAATCGGCATCGAGGACAAGGACTTTTGTCGCGTGAGAAACGTAGATCCGCCGGGCGTCGCTGTCGACACCTACGTAATCCCAAAATCCGTCTCCCGGTAACGGAACAGTTTTGAGGAATTGATATCCCGAAGGCCCAGCGGGGCGGTGAGCCCTGGCTTGGAGCGCGATGCCGGCGACGGCAAAGGTGGAAACAAGGATTGCAAGCGAACAGTTTCTACACGTTTTCATGGAGTTCACCTTAGGCCGCGATTGACAGAAGTTTTTGGAAACAGACAACCTAACTATACTTCAGATGCTGCTCCCGTAAGGCAAAATGCGATATAGTATGGCCTGTCCTGTCTGGGCCGTCAGCCGCCTCGGCATTTTATTGGGGAACAAATTTCCTTCAGACGGGTTAAGATTCGTTACCCTGAGAAAAACGGTCAGCGAGCCGCAACGGCGCTGACTAGAGAGGCAGACGAAGTGTATGAAGAAGGCATGGTTGGGAGTGCTGCTGGTATTGGGAACGGCTTATGGGGTGAGCGCGCAGGATGACGGCGCTGTGCAAGGGCGAACGAACGCCGCGGCGAATTTCAGCGATACTTCCGCGTCGCAGGTGACTTTGTATACGACCAGCGGCCCGGCGATTGTGACATCGGCCAGTGCGGCAGGCGAAGCGTACTTAACGCCTGCGGCAACGCCAATCCCGGCCGAACCGGCTGCGGAACCAACGCCGAAATACGTATTTTTTGGAGACCGGGACGATTACCGGTGGCAGTTAGGAGTGGGCTTCGAATATATGCGTTTCCAGTCCAGCCAGTTTAACGCAAACATGTTCGGGCTAAATACGACGCTGACATATTTCACCAACACCTGGTTTGCAGTCGAAGGGGACGTCGTGACGGTGTTCGGGCCGAATGTTTTCCCGAACTCAGCGCCGAAGATGTTTGCAGGAGCGGGCGGATTCCGGGTCGGGGGCAGGCGAGCGCGCTGGGAGCCCTTTGGACACGCGCTAGTCGGAGGGAGCCACTTGCAGCCTCAAACGGCGGCCGGAGGCCGAACCGGATTAATAGCGCAAGCGGGAGTCGGCATTGACTTTCGCGTTCACTCTCGGCTGTCGCTTCGCGGCGAAGCCGATTGGCTGTACACCAACTTCTTCAGCCAAAACCAGAATAGCGTTCAAGTCGTGGGCGGCGTGGTACTACACTTCTAGGCTGGAAAACAAAAAAACTGAATCTGTTTGCGCGGCAAGACGCTCTTGTCGAGCGTTGCATATGCTGGTTCTCAAAGACCGAACAAGCACTATAATTGGCCGGACAGGCCGGGTTAACTGTTGCGACGAAAGATCGCAATCGGGGATGTATCCAAATTAGGGTTACTATCCGTCCATAACATACGGACATTCGTGCGCTCCGGGTCCGGCTTTACAGTTTATGCCGAGGAAAAATCCACTTGCCGACTGAAAACGCTCGCGCGGCCACCGGGCCGGAAAATCAACATCCTGCTCAACCTCCCAGCAAGCACCCCGGTGTCCGAGTCATAGTTTGGCTCGTGTTGCTGCTAGTGTTCGGGGTTGGTTTTTATCTCGTGCTGCACCACCATGACACCACCCAGACGGCATCGAAATCGCCGCGAGGGGGCTTCGGACCTGTCACGGCCACGGTGGCTACCGCCAAGAAGGGCGACATCGGCAATTATCTCGATTCGATCGGTACGGTCACGCCCGTTTACACTTCGTCGATCACCAGCCAGGTAAACGGAATTGTCACAGCGGTGCATTACAGGGAAGGGCAGATTGTCCGCAAGGGTGATCCACTAATTGACATCGACCCTCGACCCTATCAAGCGACGTTGCTGCAGGCACAAGGCACGCTCGACCGGGACGAAGGCCTGTTGGCGCAAGCGAAAATGGATCTGGAACGCTACCGCGATGCGTGGGCGCGCAAGGCCATCCCGAAGCAAACTCTGGACGATCAGGAAAAAATCGTTTTGCAGAACGAGGGCACCGTCAAGCTTGACCAAGGCATGGTGCAATACGATCAGGTGCAACTTGGCTTTTGCCATATTACCGCTCCGTTTGACGGGAAAGTCGGTCTGCGGCTGGTGGATCCCGGCAACGTAGTGCAGTCCACAGGAACCTTGACGCTGGCCGTGATTGCGCAGATCCAGCCAATTACCGTGATCTTTACCATCGCTGAGGACAATTTGGGCGAAGTCCAGCAACGGCTTCATTCTAATGCCAAGCTGACCGTGGATGCCTTTGACCGCGCGAGTACCAAGAAAATCGCGAGCGGAAAATTTCTGACACTCGACAATCTAATCGATACGACAACAGGAACCGTGAAGGCCCGCGCCTCATTCGAAAACAAGGATGCGGCGCTTTTTCCCAATGAATTTGTCAACATCAAGCTGCTCGTGAATATGATTCAAGGGGCCACGCTCATTCCGACTTCGGCAATTCAACACAACGGCAAAACCGCGTTCGTCTTCAAGATACAGAACAACATTGCCCATATGACGACGATTCAGACCGGAGTGACGGACGGGGCCACGACGCAGGTGACCAGCGGGATTAACCCGGGGGACGTGGTGGCCAACAGCAGCTTCGATAAATTGCAAGATAACTCCACGATCTCAGTTCCCGCGAACCAGCCCCCAGCAAATAGCGCCGGGAGCACTTCCCCTTGAGTCCGTCTACTCCTTTTATTCAAAGACCGGTTGCGACGTCACTGTTGATGGCCGCAATCCTGCTGGTGGGGATCGTTTGCTACACACAGTTGCCGGTTTCCGCATTGCCACAGGTGGATTACCCAACGATTCAGGTGCTGACGTTTTATCCCGGGGCGAGTCCGCTGGTGGTGGCCACCACGGTGACTGCGCCACTGGAACGGCAGTTTGGCCAACTCCAGGGCCTGAGTCAGATGACCTCTACCAGCGCGGGCGGAAATTCGGTGATCGTGCTGCAGTTCGCGCTCAGCCTGAATATTGACATTGCCGAAGAGGAAGTTCAGTCTGCCATCAACGCGGCGCAAACCTATTTGCCCGCCAACCTTCCGGCGCCTCCGATCTATAACAAGACAAATCCAGCCGATGCTCCTGTCCTTACGCTGGCGATCACTTCGAAATCCATACCGCTTTCGCAGGTCGAGGACTACGTAGATACCAGGCTTTCGCCGAAAATCTCCCAGCTGAGCGGAGTCGGCCTGGTCACCATTAGCGGCGGGCAGAAACCCGCGGTTCGCATACAAGCGAACCCGGCTGCGCTCTCTTCCTATGGCATCAATCTCGAAGACCTGCGCACCGCCGTGACGCAGGCCAGCGTGAACGCCGCCAAGGGGAACTTCGACGGAGACCGGCAGGACTACCAGATCGATGCGAACGACCAGTTGGTGACCAGTAAGGATTACCGGAATGTGGTGGTCGCTTACCGGAACGGCGCGCCGGTGATGTTGACGGATGTTGCGACCATCGTGGACGGCGTAGAGAACAACAATCAGGCCGCGTGGATGGACAAAACGCCGGCGGTCATTCTTAACGTGCAACGGCAACCCGGCGCAAACACGATTAGCGTGGTGAAGCGCATCAAGGCTCTCCTGCCGCAACTGCAGAGCAATCTTCCAACGGGAATTGACGTCACGACCCTGACGGACCTGACCACACCGATTCAAGCTTCGGTTTCTGACGTGGAATTTGAACTGATGCTGACGGTTGCGCTGGTGGTTATGGTGATGTTTCTGTTCCTGCGCAACCTGTACGCAACGATCATCCCGAGCGTCGCTGTTCCACTATCGCTCATCGGTACGTTTGCCGCGATGTATGCCCTGGGCTACAGCCTGGACAACCTGTCGCTGATGGCGCTAACGATTTCGACCGGGTTCGTTGTCGATGACGCTATCGTCATGGTCGAAAATATTTCACGGTATATCGAGGAGGGCGAGCCTCCGATGCAGGCGGCGTTGAAGGGCGCGGAGCAGATTGGATTTACGATCGTGTCCTTAACCGTTTCGCTGATTGCCGTGTTGATTCCGCTGCTGTTCATGGGAGACGTGGTTGGGCGGCTGTTCCGTGAGTTTGCGGTGACTTTGGCGGTGACGATCGTGATCTCGGCGATTGTTTCGCTGACGCTGACACCAATGATGGCGTCTCGCATCCTGAGGCACAATCCTACCGAAAAACAGGGGAAGTTCTATCAGGCTTCCGAGCGCGTATTCAACGGCATGATCAATTTCTACGGGCGCACGCTGAAGGTCGTGCTTAATTACGCAAATGTCACGCTGCTGGTTGCTGTCGCCACACTGGCTTTAACGATCTTTCTTTACATCATCATTCCCAAAGGATTTTTCCCCATTCAGGACACCGGGATCATTCAAGGCATTTCGCAGGCGACGCCGACCATTGGATCGAAGGCCATGGCCGAAAAGCAGCGAGAACTGGCGGATATTATTCTGCAAGACCCTGCGGTCGAGAGCCTGTCGTCTTTCATCGGCGCCGATGGACTGAACACACCACAAACAGCGGCCGGATGTCCATCAACCTGAAACCGCTCGACGACCGGAATATGAGCGCTTCCGACGTAATTCGAAGGTTGCAGTCGAAGCTGACTAATGTGCAGGGCATCCAGCTTTTCATGCAGCCAGTTCAAAACATCACGGTGGATGATCGCATCAGCCGCACGCAATATCAGTACACGTTGGAAGATCCGGATGCGAACGAACTGAGCTTTTGGACGAATAAATTCGTAGATAAAGTGAAACAGTTGCCAGAGCTCGAAGATGTGGCCACCGACCAGCAACCGGGCGGACTGGCCGTTTCCCTGACCATTGACCGACCAACGGCTTCGCGGCTGGGCATCGCACCGACCACGATTGACAATACGCTTTACGACGCCTTTGGCCAGCGACAGATCAACACGATGTACACGCAGTTGAATCAATACCACGTGATCCTGGAGACCCAGCCGCAATTTCAGCTGGATCCCAACAAGCTCAACAAACTATACATTCAAGCGAACTCGGCGGCAGGGACGAGCGGCGCAGCCGCGAGTTCCTCGGGTAACGGCTCCACGTCCGCTGGGTCGAATGCTCTCACGACTTCGGCCCTGTACACGCCCAGCCCCAATACTTTATCTGCCCCCGTCGGTGCCCTAACTCCCAACACGTCGACAACAACATCCAGCAAAGGCGCCTCGTCTGTCGGGAACCACAAGCTCGCAGACGAGCAATGCCGTTCCGCTCGGCGCGATTTCGCACTTCGGCACGGAGACCGAGGCGCTTTCGATCGCACACCAAGGCCAATTTCCGGCGATTACGGTTTCTTTCAACCTGGCGCCAAACGCTGCGCTCGGTGGTGCGATTTCGGCGGTGACCAAAGTCCAGAAAGATTTGAACATGCCGAAGAGCGTGCAGGCGGATTTTCAGGGCACAGCTGCCTCTTTTAGAAATTCGCTCTCCAACATGCCTTTGCTGATTCTTGCGGCGCTGGTGACCGTCTACATTGTTCTTGGCGTGTTGTATGAAAGCTTTATCCATCCCGTCACAATTCTTTCCACGCTGCCCTCCGCCGGCGTCGGCGCGTTCCTGGCATTGATTTTGTTCCACCAGGACTTGAGCGTCGTAGCCATCATCGGTCTCGTGCTCCTCATCGGTATCGTGAAGAAAAACGGAATCATGATGGTGGACTTCGCGTTGGATGCGGAGCGCAATCAGGGAAAAAACGCGAAGGATGCGATTTATGAGGCGTGCCTGCTGCGCTTCCGCCCCATCATGATGACCACGATGGCGGCGTTACTCGGCGGTTTGCCTCTGGCGTTTGGCAGTGGCTTTGGTTCGGAGTTGCGCAGGCCGCTCGGAATCGCCATGGTTGGCGGGTTGCTGGTCAGCCAAGTGCTGACGCTCTATACCACGCCGGTTATCTATATTTTCTTTGACAATCTGGCGCATCGATTCTCCGGAAATTCCAAGAAGCAAGAAAGCCAAGGCGGGGAGCCACAACCTTCGGGGCAGTTATGAACGTCTCCAGGCCATTCATCCATCGGCCAGTTGCAACGACGCTGTTGACGGTGGCGATCGCCATCGCTGGCGCGATTGCGTTCAAGGTGCTCCCGGTGTCCCCGCTGCCACAGGTAGACTTTCCCACGATTTCCGTGGGTGCGAGCTTGCCCGGAGCCAGCGCCGAGATCATGGCCTCTTCAGTTGCGACTCCATTAGAGCGGCAATTCGGCCACATCGCTGGTGTTACGGAGATGACTTCGGCCAGCAGCCTGGGCGCAACGGCGATCACCATTCAATTCGACCTCAGCCGCAACATTGATGGAGCCGCCCGAGACGTGGAAGCTGCCATCAATGCGGCGCGCACGTATTTGCCGGCAAATCTTCCTTCAAATCCGACCTATCGCAAGGTGAATCCCGCAGACGCCCCGATCATGATTCTGGGGCTGACGTCTGAAAAGTACGGGCCGGATAAGCTTTACGACGAAGCCTCCACGGTGATGGAGCAAAAGCTGTCGCAGATTTCGGGTGTTGGCCAGGTTACGGTCGGCGGCGGCGCATTGCCGTCTGTCCGCGTAGAGGTAAATCCCACAAAGCTTTACAGTATGGGCCTGACGATGGCGAACTTGCAGTCGGTACTTAGTCTGCAAAATTCCGATCTTGCCAAGGGCCAGATTACCGACGGAAATACCACCGCCGACATTGTGGCAAACGACCAGATTTCCCTTGCCGAAGATTACAAGCCGATTATCGTGGGCTATAACAATGGTGCCGCTGTCCATCTTTCCGATGTCGCGGATGTAGTCGATTCCGTTCAGAACATTCGCGTGGCCGGCTACTTAAATGGCAAGCGCGCCGTCGTGATCATTATCTTCCGTCAGCCTGGCGCCAACATTATTGATACCGTCGACCGGATCCGCGCGGAGTTGCCTTCGATCGAGGCCTCGATCCCTCAGGGCATAAAAACAACCATAATGCTCGACCGCACCACGACAATTCGCGCGTCCGTGAGCGACGTTGAACGCACGCTGACGTTTTCGATCATCCTGGTGATCATTGTGGTGTTTGTTTTCCTGCGCAATGGCCGCGCAACACTGATTCCCGCTGTGGCTGTCCCTGTATCTCTCATCGGCACGTTCGCGGTGATGTATCTGTGCGGGTACAGCCTGGACAATCTTTCGTTGATGGCCCTGACCATCGCCACAGGTTTCGTGGTGGACGACGCAATTGTGGTGATGGAAAACATAACGCGGCACCTCGAAGCGGGCATGGAACCTTTTGCGGCGGCTCTCAAAGGCGCCCAGGAAATTGGTTTCACCGTCTTTTCCATCAGCATATCCCTGATCGCGGTGTTCATTCCGCTGTTGTTGATGGGAGGAATTGTCGGGAGATTGTTCCGCGAGTTTGCCATTACGCTTTCGACAGCCATCATCGTATCGATGGTCATTTCGCTCAGCACTACTCCGATGATGTGCGCCCACCTGCTGAAGCAGCAACACACGGAGAAGCACGGCCGTCTGTACATGGCGACGGAGAGAATGTTCGAACGGATCCTCAATTTGTACCGGCATACCCTGGAGTGGGTGCTGGACAACTCGCTTCTGACCTTTACCGTTCTTATTCTGACGATCGCTCTGAATGTCGTGCATCGTTTATAAAATTCCCAAGGGCTTTTTCCCGCAGCAGGATACGGGCGTGCTTGTCGGAGGCGTGCAGGGACCTCAGGACGCTTCCTTTGCATCGATGAATGATTCCATCCAAAAGATTACGGCGGTGATTCAGAGTGATCCCGCGGTTCAAAACGTGATCGTGTTCACGGGTGGCCAGGGCGCGACGAATACCGGGTTTATTTTTATAGCGCTGAAGCCACTAAATGAACGGAAAATCGGCGCGCCGCAAATCATTAACCGGCTGCGACCAAAATTGAACAAGCTGCTGGCTGCTTCAGCGTTTATGCAGGCCTCGCAAGACTTGCGTATCGGTGGGCGCAGCTCCAATGCGCTTTACCAATACACCATTCAGTCCGACACGGTCACGGGTCTCCAGACCTGGGGTCCAAAACTTCTGGCGGAGATGAAGCATCTTCCTGGTTTGCAGGACGTGAATACCGACCAGCAGAACGGCGGCTTGGACGTTTTGCTGCACTATAATCGAGTGACCGCGGCCCAACTTGGGCCAGACCGCGACATCGCTGGACGGCGAAATCTACAACTCCTTCGGCCAAGCCGAAGTTTCCATCATTTATACGCAGTTGAACCAGTACTACGTTGTTTTGGAAGTCGATCCACAATATTCGCAGACGCCCGAGGGATTAAAGAACGTCTACTTTCATCCAAACGGCAGCAGCAGCGTGACCGCCGTTGGCAACGTTCCCCTCGGCACGGTGTCGACGGATCAGGCAAACACCATTCCCCTGGCCATCAATCACACCAGCTTGTTTCCCTCTGTCACGATTTCGTTCAATTTGGCGCCGGGTGTCTCCTTGAGCGACGCCACTCTGGCGATCGAACAGCTAAAGGCACGCATGGGTGTGCCGACGACGGTCCGTGGCTTTTTCGCAGGCACGCTGCTGGCTTACCAGCAATCCCTGAGCACGGAACCCATCCTGGTTTTGACGGCGCTCCTGGCCGTCTACATTGTCCTTGGCATCTTGTATGAAAGCCTGGTGCACCCGCTCACGATTATTTCCACTCTGCCGTCTGCCAGCGTCGGCGCCATGCTCGCTCTGATGCTCTTCAAGGAAGATCTGAACGTCATCTCGATCATCGGGATTGTCCTGCTGATCGGTATCGTCAAGAAGAACGCCATCATGATGATTGATTTTGCGCTGCAGGCGGAGCGCGAAGGCGGTAAGAGTACCAAAGACGCCATCTTCGAGGCGTGCATGCTGCGCTTCCGCCCGATTCTGATGACCACCATGGCCGCACTGTTCGGCGCTCTGCCGTTGGCGTTTGGGACCGGCACTGGTTCGGAATTGCGCCGCCCGCTTGGCATCTCCATTGTTGGAGGGCTCGTCATGAGCCAACTGCTCACTCTGTACACCACGCCAGTTGTTTATCTAATGCTCGATCGTCTGCGGCTTCGGATGATGGGCAAAGAACGAGATACGTTTCATGCGGGCGATGCCACGGCCCCGTCCACGGCGAGCGATTAAGATGAAAAACACCATACACAACAATCGAAGACAACTCATCCTGGGCCCGGCGATCGCCGCGTTACTGCTGGCTGGCTGCGTCGTTGGCCCGAAATACCACGCTCCTGCGGCGACCGTGCAAGCGCCTCCACCTGCTTACAAGGAAGTGCCCACGCAATCGCCCGACTCTGGCACGTGGAAAGTGGCGCAACCCCAGGACGCGGTTCTGCACGGCAAATGGTGGGAGATTTACAACGATCCGGAGTTGAACGCGCTCGAAGAGCAGCTCAACGTGAACAACCAGAACATCAAGCAGTCGTTTGAGAATTTCATGGAGGCGCGCACATTGATTGCCCAGGCCCGTTCGCAACTCTATCCCACGATCGGGACCACACCCTCATACGAGCGCACTCGCGGCTCCGCAAGCCTGGGGAAAACGGTCGGTACAACCGGCACAACTTCCGGCGGAACCGCCAACCTTTTCACGCTTCCCGCCAATATCTCCTGGGAGCCGGACTTGTGGGGCAAAATCCGGAATACTATTCGCGAATACCAATACAGCGCGCAATTGAGCGCGGCCGACCTCGAAAACGAGAAGCTGACAGAGCAGGCCAGCCTTGCCGTATTTTTCTTCGAGCTGCGCGGCCAGGATGCCTTGCAGAAGCTTTATGACGATACGATTGAGGCAGACAAGAAAACCGTGCAACTCTCCCGCGACCGCTATGAGACCGGTGTGGATGACCTTATCTCTCTCGTTGAGGCGGAAAACGCGCTGCAAAATGCCGAAGCTGCGGCCACTAATCTTGGAATTGCCCGCGCTCAGTACGAACACGCCATTGCGGTGTTGATCGGAACGACGCCGTCCAGCTTTGCGGTGCCCGTGAAACCCTTGAGTGCAACAGCCCCGCCAGTCCCGGTGGGAGTGCCGTCGCAATTGCTCGAACGGCGGCCAGATATAGCGGCTTCCGAGCGCAACATGGCTGCGGCAAACGCGCAAATCGGAATCGCCACGGCGGCCTATTATCCGAGTTTGACTCTCAGCGCCCAAGGAGGCTTTGAAACCTCGACAATAGGTAATCTTCTGACCTGGCCCAGCCGTTTCTGGTCGGTCGGGCCGTCTGTGTCGGAAACGATTTTTGATGCAGGACTTCGCCGCGCCACGGTCCTCCAATACGTGGCTTTGTATAACGCCAACGTTGCCGGCTATCGCCAGACGGTGCTGACGGCGTTTCAACAAGTGGAAGACAATCTGGCGGCTGAGCGCATCTTGTCGAGAGAAATTGAACAGCAGCAGGTCGCCGTACAG
Organism: Candidatus Acidiferrales bacterium; assembly: GCA_963790355.1. Lineage (GTDB taxonomy): Bacteria > Acidobacteriota > Terriglobia > Acidiferrales > UBA7541 > Acidiferrum. Next base: position 77,986 of record CAWBOF010000004.1, on the reverse strand, counting down.
TCGGCGCAGAAGTATCTGGAGTTGGCTCTCGCGCGTTATGAAACGGGAGTGGATCAATATCTCAACGTTTTGGTGGCGCAGACCACGCTGCTTTCCGACCAGCAACAGCTGGCCGCACTTCACACACAATCGATGACCGCTTCTGTTCAGCTGATCGAGGCGTTGGGGGGAGGTTGGGATACTTCGCAGCTGCCGACGCCAGCGCAGGTTTCGCAAAAAGTTACGAAATCGGAGATTGAGGCCCCGAACCAACCGGCCCAGACAAGCAATCCCAGCAGTCCCAATAATCCGGGCAGCAATCCGTGATCCTGTGAGAGAAAATCGAGCCGGCCACTTCTTAATCTGAAAGTTTATTAACCCACGGACGGGAATGTCGCGTTAGTCTGGAAAAGACATGTTCTTCTCAACCCAAAAACTGTTATTTTCGCTTTTAGCTGCGGCCGCGTTCACCGTTTCTTGTTCAGGCCAAAACAAGCGGGACAAATCTGCATTTTCAGAAAACCACGTGCAGTTGGAATTGAAGGTGCCGCCGGCTTTCCGGTTCGGGGCTTTCGGCGATACGCGATTCCACGATCCATCGGATCGAGAGCCCGCGAATCCGGCTATTCGCCATGCTCTTGTCGCGGCCATCGATAAAGAAAATCCGGCGTTTGTTTCGATTGGAGGCGACATCGTCTACGACGGCGCGGATGGCAACGATTGGAAAGTGTGGGACTCGGAGACGGAACTTTGGCGCGAGCATAAAATCACCATATTCCCGGCGATCGGCAATCATGACCTGAAAGGCGATGTGCAAAGCGCGCTGGAAAACTACTTTGCGCGTTTTCCCGAGCTGAAGCAAAGCCGCTACTACTCCGTGCATATCGAAAACACGTTGATGATTGTGCTTGATAGCGCGCTAGATGAGTTATCCGGTCCGCAAGGTGACTGGCTGCATGCCCAGCTCGATAACTTTCCTGCGTCCACGGATTTCGTTTTCTTTGTGTTTCACCATCCTCCGTACACCAGTTCTTCTGATGAAAAAGTTTTTGGAGGGGGCCACACGGCTCGCCCTTCCGAACAAGCGCTGGCAAAATTTCTCGAAGCGCGCCAACAGCACATCCGCGCGCGCTTCGTCGTGTTCAACGGGCACGTGCATAACTATGAGCGTCACGAACACGGCGGAATCACGTATTTCGTGACAGGCGGCGGGGGCGCGCACGCCTATCCGATCCAGCGCCACGCTGACGATCTTTATAAAGACTCGGGCGTCAACTACCACTATTTGCTCGCGGAGGTGGACCACAATCGCCTTACGGTAACCATGCACAAGGTTGAGATCAAAGACGGAAAAGAGGTTTGGAGCACGCCGGACTCCATCAACATTACTGCGCCTGTTGCCGTGCCTGCGGCTGCAGACTGAACCGCGCGCTTGGCGGATCACAAACAAATTGCCGTATGATACGGGCATGAGGCTGCTGCTCGTCGAGGATGATTCGCGGATTGCGCACTTTGTGGCGCGTGGCCTGCAGGAACAGGCATATGCCGTCGATGTCGTTGCCAATGGCGACGATGCTCTCTATCAGGTGGAAATCAACGATTACGATGTAATTGTTCTGGACGTGATGATTCCCGGCAAGGATGGTTTCGCGACGTGCCGCGGCATCCGAGCGCTGGGCAAGCGTACGCCCATCTTGATGCTTACCGCCCGCGACGCAGTCGATGACCGTATTCGTGGACTAGATTCGGGCGCTGACGACTACCTGACGAAGCCTTTCGAATTTGGCGAATTGCTCGCACGTCTCCGTGCATTGTTGCGACGCCCGAGGGATTTGCGCCCGTCGCAGATTCTTGTGGGTGATCTCGAGCTCGATATCGCTTCGCAGACGGCCAAGCGCGGGAATCGCTCCATTTCGCTGACTGCCAAAGAATATGCGCTTCTGGAATTTCTGGCCCGCAATGCCAATCGCGTCATCGGACGGTCGGAGATTGCCGAACATGTCTGGGACGAGTCCTTCGATCCTTTCTCGAACCTTATCGAGGTTTACGTAAACCGCTTGCGGCGTAAACTCGGCGAGGAAGACGGCAAACCGCTGTTGCAGACGCGCCGTGGCAGCGGCTACATCCTCAGCGCGCCATCGGAAACAGAGCTGCCCACCGACCGCAAGGCAGAGAATTCTCCGCCGCCAAATTCGAGAAAGCCGCATGCTTGACTCCGTTCGGTCGCGGCTTACGATGTGGTACAGCCTTGTGCTGGCTTTCGCGCTCGTTGGCCTCGCGGGAATCACTTACTTTTTGTATTCGCATAATATCTCCAAGCGCACAGACAGCGACCTCACGCAACTCTCCGAGGCCTTTATCACCACGTTTCAGGCGGAATTGGGGGACTCGACCGGCCCGGAATCCGTAGATAACGCGGCACGCGAAGCCATACTGGAACACCGTTTTCGAGGAACCTTTTTTGTTCTTCTGGATGGCTCGGGAAACGTGCAACAAAGTTCGTTCGACTTTTCCTCGGGGGCCAATCCCAAGGAATCCCCTCCTCCAGATTTCCTTTCTCCAGACTTCTTTCGATCGCTGACTGGCTCAGAGCCGCGCGAGCCGCACACCCTACGCGGCGGGAGAAATGGTTTTCGCGGCTTAGTCTGGCCGCTGAGCGTGGGTGGGCACACCTACACGCTGGTGGTTTTGCAATCGCTTCACGCACAGAAAGAAATGCTGGAGGATATTCGCAATACGTTTTTATTGGCGATCCCTGTCGCGCTGTTATTCGCCAGTCTGGGTGGCTATTTTCTGGCTCGCAAAAGCCTTTCGCCGATTTCCGCGATGGCTTCCCAAGCGCGCGGCATGGGAGCTGCCAACCTGCACCGTCGTTTGGCGGTGGCGAATGAACGCGATGAATTGGGGCAACTGGCGCAGACTTTCAATCAGCTGCTCGAGAGGCTCGAGGCGTCGTTTGAACAACAACGGCGATTCATGGCCGACGCATCGCACGAACTTCGTACTCCAGTGGCGATCCTCCGTGGCGAAACAGAGGTCACGCTTTCGCAGCCCGAACGCACTCCCGGTGAATACCGGGAAACCCTCGCGATACTCCGCGAAGAATCCCAGCGCCTGGGGCACATCATCGAAGACCTTTTCACTCTGGCGCGTGCCGACGCCGGCCAGTATCCCTTGACGCTGCGCGATTGTTATCTCGACGAACTGGCATGGGAAGCGCTGGTGCGCACGCGTTCCCTGGCTAGTTCGAAAAACATCACTCTGATTTCGGCAATCGAACCGGATTTGCCCATTTGCGCCGACGAGGCATTGCTGGGCCGCATGCTGCTCAATCTCCTGGACAATGCCATTAAATATTCCCCGTCAGGAACTACGGTCACGCTCGCCTGCCGGCGCGATTCCGGCCGCTACACGGTTACCGTTTCCGATAATGGGCTCGGCATTTCCGCAGAATCGCAGCCGCGCATCTTTGAACGTTTTTTTCGCGCAGACAAGGCGCGCTCCCGCTCTGAGGGCGAGACGGGGGGCGCCGGGCTGGGCTTGTCGATCGCCCGCTGGATCGTCGAAGCTCACCAGGGGCAGCTTGTGCTGACTCGCTCGGACGCTACCGGTACGGTCTTTACCGCCATCCTCCCTGCAACTCATCCCGTCTAACCTCGAAAATCTTAGAAGTTCGATGGATGCCGATTCCGCAGTCAGCCTCTTCGACGCCTATTTGTAATCCCGGATTCACGAAGCATTCACATGAAGCAAATTACGATCAGCCTAAGGAATCCCACCATGCATGTGCTGATCGTTGAAGACGAGCCGGAAATGGCCCAGCTTCTCGCCAAGGGTCTTCGCGAAGAACAATTTGAGATCAGCCTGGCGCGCGATGGACGCACGGCGCTCGAGAAGTCCGCAGATACTCCATTCGACGTCATTCTGCTCGACGTGATGCTACCGCAGATGAACGGCCTCGAAGTGGCGCGACGGCTTCGGCACCGCGAACAGGATACGCCCGTTTTGATGTTGACTGCGCGCGACTCCGTTCCCGACATTATCAGTGGCTTGAATGCAGGGGCGGACGATTACCTTACGAAACCTTTCTCATTCCTGGAATTGCTGGCGCGCATTCGTGCCTTGGCGCGGCGACGGGACATTCGTCGAAAAAATGTTCTGGAGCTCGAAGACCTTGTGCTGGATGTCGTGTCCTTGCGGGCCTTCCGCAAGGGGCAGGAAATTCATCTTTCGCACACCGAATACCGCCTTTTGGAACTCCTGGTGCGCAACACCGGACGCGTGGTTTCCCGCCCGGAAATCCTGACCAGCATATGGGGGCGCGGCCGCGAAGTTTCAGAAAACACGTTGGACGCTTTTGTGCGTTTGCTTCGCAAGAAAATGGACCAGGGGTACGAAAGCAGGTTAATCCACACCCATCGAGGTTTCGGATATTCGGCCGGTGCGGTGAACCCTCTGTGAAGCTCACCATTCGCGCTCGTCTGACCCTTTTGTATCTGGTGGTTCTGGCCGCGTCCTTTGCGGCCTTCTTCTGGATTTGCGATTTTGGATTTCGCCGGGGCATTGCTACTACAGTCAACGACGCTTCGCGGAGCAACCTCGAAATTGTTCGGAGGGTACTCACACTTTCCGCGTCAAAGGGAACCCCCAAAATTCAAAAGGAGTTGACGGAACTTTCCGGGTTATGGGCCAATGGCGCCATTTTCCAGGTCTCCGCCGCGGATGGTTCGTGGATCTTCCGCTCGGCCCCCTTCCTGCTCCCGCAATCGCCCCTTCCCGCGCCGCCGGCAGCCGGCGTCTCTTTGCTGACCAGCAATCTGGATAGCCAGCAGTATCGTATTGCGCAGAAAAATGTTTTCGTGGATGGCAACCTGTTTCGTGTGAGCGCTGCCGTGCCCACGGAACCTTTTGACCAAGCCTTGGACCGGTTTCGTCTGACGGAGAGGCGCTTCTTACCGCTGTTGGTGGTGCTTGCTTCTCTTCTCGGCTATTGGCTCAGCGGGAGGGCGCTGGCTCCCGTGAATCGCATCATCCAATCCGCGGAGCAAATTGGCCTGCAAAACTTGTCGCAACGGCTGGAAGTGCCCAAAGCCGCGGACGAACTTCAGCGCCTGACGGTGACCTTGAACGCCATGCTCGAACGCATCGAATCCTCGGTCAAGCGTATCCGCCAATTTACCGCCAATGCCTCGCACGACTTGCGCACGCCGCTCTCGCTTATTCGCACTCACGCGGAACTAGCGTTGCGGCGCACGCGCACGGAATCGGAATATCGCGAATCGCTTGGCCGTATTCTTTGCGTGTCCGAAGAGACTACCCGGCTCGTAGAGGCGCTCCTGACTCTGGCCCGCGCCGACGCCGGCGCAGCCCATCTGCATTTTGTGGAGCTAGATGTAACTCCCCTGCTCCAGAAAATCTCCCGCCAGATCTCGATTCTCGCAAACTCTGCCGGGCTCTCCTTTACGTCTCACGTTGGCGCTGACCTGCTGCTCTTGCGTGGCGATCCCGCGGCACTGGAGAGTCTTTTGCTCGCCATTCTTGACAATGCGCTCAAGTACACTCCGGCGGGAGGAACTGTCCAGATCCGTTCGTTTGCGCTTCAAGAAGAAGTTGTCATTGAAGTGGAGGACACGGGGGTGGGCATTGCCGCGGACGATGTTGCCCGTATATTCGATCGTTTCTACCGCGCGGATCAGGCACGCTCACGCGAAGTCCCCGGGTCTGGGTTGGGATTGTCCATCGCGCGATGGATCGCGGAAATTCACAACGGCCGTATCGAAGTACAGAGTCAGCTGGGGGCTGGCTCGATCTTCCGCGTTGTTCTGCCGCTTCTGCCGGCAAACTCACCGGTCTTGGACGGTGCGCGGGAAGTCCTTGATTCTCAATCCGCTCTTTCCTGAAAGAATTTTCAGATGAAAGATCTTTCAGCCCTTTTTCAAATACTTCTTCATCGGTGTTCATCTGCGTTTAAGCGGTACCGGGTTTAATGATTCCAACAGCAGGCGCCGGTCGCAAAGCTCGCGAAGAGTCTGCAAGAAGTAAATCGAATCAGACAATTCAGCTCGTCGTGCGGAGCCAGCAAGTTTTCGAGTGTCACCCCGAATTCCGTGGACGTTTCTTGTGACGGTACGGTGGCGAACGTTAAAGGCAACTGGCCAATTTCAGGGGACACAACTTTGTCCTCGCCCTCGGAGGTAGCATTGTTATGAAGAGTTTCACCCGTTTTTTAACGACCCTTTTCGTGTTCGTGGCAATATTTTCCGTCCACGCAGTTTGGGCGCAGACGGAGAAGGGTTCTGTAACCGGTCACGTTTCAGATACGTCGGGAGCGTTTTTGCAGGGCGCCGAAATTGAGTTACAACCCTCTGGTGTCATCAGCGTCTCCAACCAACAAGGCGGCTATTTCATTAACAATTTGACTCCCGGTACGTACACCATCACCGTCACATATGTTGGTTTCGCCCTCTTCACAAAGGTCCTCAACATCGCCGCGGGACAAACTACGATTATCGACGTGAAGATGGAGGTCTCTTCGCAGAAGGATCAGATTATAGTCACCGCCGAGTCCGCTTCTGGCGAAGCGGAAGCAGTCAACCGGGAAAAAACTGCAGACAATGTTCTCCAGGTCATGACCAGCGAAGTCATCATGTCCCTGCCGAATGCCACGATCGCCGACGCTGTTGGTCGCCTGCCGGGAGTTAGTCTCGAGCGCGACGAAGGCGAGGGCAAATACATCCAGGTGCGTAGTCTCGAGCCGCGTCTCACGAATGCCACTATTGACGGTGTCAACGTCCCTTCGCCAGAGCCAGGGGTGCGTGAAATCAAATTCGATGCCATGCCTGCAGATCTGGTCGAATCGGTTGAAGTTAACAAAACGCTGCAGGCAAACATGGATGGCGATGGTATCGGAGGTTCCGTCAACATCGTCACCAAAACTGCCGGTGAACGCCCAACAATCGACATCTTTGGCGGCGGCGGTACCACGCCCATCATGGGCAACCGCAATATCGTGCAAACAGGCGGAACGATAGGACAGCGTTTTGGCACGGACAAGCGCTGGGGAGCGCTCATTGGCGGTTCTTATGACTGGAACGGCCGCGGCATCAATGATATCGAGCCCGTTCCGGACGTTGCCACTTTGCCAGACGGTTCGACAACTCGTTATTTCGACACCCAGGACATCCGGGAATATCAATATAAGCGCAGCCGCTGGGGGCTCACCGGCAGCACGGATTACAAACTTGGCGAAGGCTCGGACATCTATCTCCGAGGCATCTATTCGAGCTTTCATGATTTCGGCGACAAGTGGGTGTACACGCTCACGGACAATACACCAGGCATCTCACTCCTGAATACGAACGGATGCCCGACCAGTAACGGAGTGACCGTCCCGCCATGCGCTGGCGTGCCCGCTTTCAGCGAGTCCAATCGCGTCCCCGTCTATAACATTGGCAGCCTTCTGCTTGGTGGCAAACACGTTCTGGCTACCACCTGGATTGCATGGGATGTTTCTGTTTCTCGTTCCGAAGAATTAAAATCGGGAGGGAACGAAGGCGCGGACTGGGCTTCTAACGATACGACCAGTTCCTGCCAATTCAGCCCTGCGCTCACTACGAGGCAATATATTCCGCAGTGGACGCCGAACTGTTTTGCTGAGGCGTATCAGCCGGCGAACTACAGCTTGACTGACATCACGACTTCTTACGGAAAGTCTCCACAACTCAACCTGCAATTCTCCGGCGCGGTGGGCAAGCGTTACCACCTCGGTTCACACCTTTCCACGATTGAAATCGGAGGAAAATTCCGGAACGCCCACAAGTTCGACGACTCCTACACACCGGTCTACGATCCGAACGGGTCTCTATCGATGGTTCCATTCCTGGGCGGGTTTAAAAACACGAACTACTACTCCGGCAATTACCAGCTTGGCCCGACAACCGACTGGGCCAAGGTCATTAATTATTTGAACGCCAATCCATCTGCCTTCACCCTGCAACCTGGGACGATAGGGGCGAATCCCGGCAATTTTGATCTCGTGGAGAAGGTGTCTGCCGGCTACGTAATGAACACCATCGATTTCAATAGATTTCGCGTCGTTGCTGGGTTGCGCATTGAGGGCACAAATCTGTTTACGGACACCTATCAGTGCAATGTCGCGTGCCTGAATACTCCGACTCAACAAGGTAGCGTATCCCTGTCAATGAATGGCTCCTATGTCAATTTCCTGCCGAGTGCTTCGGTCAGATATGACCTCGGGCACGATTCGGATATTCGAGTGGTGTACAGCCGTGCGCTATCCCGCCCGGATCCTCAAGACATCGCGCAAGCTTTCAGCGTGACACTGAATCAGAACCCAAACCTGCTATCGCTCGGCAACGCCAATCTTAAAGCGGAAAAGGCCAATAACTACGATGTTCTTTGGGAACATTATCTCAAGCCCTACGGCATCATTTCGGGCGGCTTCTTCTATAAACAGCTTTATCTTCCCATTGTCAGCGAGGAGAGCTACAAGACGAACTACAATCCTGATCCCAGCAATCCGCTCTACCCAACAGGGAATTGGCTGATTTCGCAGTCAATCAACGCAGGAAGCGGTTGGGTTGGGGGCTTCGAGCTCGCCTACCTCCAGCGGTTCACGTCACTCCCAGGAGCTCTTGGTGGCCTGGGATTGTCAGCCAACTACACCTGGACGAATTCGGCCGCATGTGGTTTGCCCGGGCGTTCCGATTGCCCCAAACTGTTGCGCCAGGCGCCGAACCTATTCAACATCAGCCCTACTTTCGACCACAAGAGACTTTCTATTCGTGTTGGATTGACTTACAACCAAACTAGCATCTACCAGTACCAATACCAGGACGGCACGGGCAGTAGTTGTGTCTGCAATGGTGGTACGGGACCAACCCCTGGCGGACTGTATGGTCCATTGGGTGACAATTATCTGTACTCACATTTTCAACTTGATGCCCAAGGCAGCTATCGGTTGAAGTATGGGTTCACAGTCATGGCCTATGGCCTCAATCTTACCAACGAAGTCTTCGGCTTCTACAACGGAAGTCCCCAATACATGGTCCAGCGCGAATATTACGGACCAACGTTCGCGTTTGGCATGCGCTGGTCGCCGACGCACGAGAAGTAGCCCTCGCATCGGCACGAGCGGAGAGTTTGCAACACCCCACGGCCGGTATGCAGCTGGATTCCAGCGTGCGTGCCGGCCGTTCTTCTGGACCGCGCAGGTGAAAGGATTTTCAGCAAGGATTTAGGTTCGGTGTAAGTTTGCTCTGTTATCAAGGTTCCCGCGTCAGGAGGAAAGATGAAGAAGCCTCTGGTACTTCTTTATTGCGGCGTTCTAGTTTTTGCTGCTGCGGTTTTTGCAGCAATCAACTATCAGCCGTTGAAAAAGGTTTCCGTGCCGGGCGCGGGTGGTTGGGACTACGTCACGGTCGATGCCGCCGCGCGTCGCGTCTATGTATCCCATTCCACGCAAGTGGACGTTCTCGATGCCGATTCCTTTGCCGTTGTCGGCACCATTCCCAATACGCCGGGCGTCCACGGCATTGCCATCGCCCGTGATGCCGGACGCGGATATATCTCGGCGGGAAAGGCCGACGCGGTGATCGCGTTTGACTTGCAGACGCTCAAGCCGCTCGGCGAAATCAAGGTTGGAAAGAAGCCAGACGCCATCATCTATGAGCAGCTCACAAAGCGGATTTATGTGATGAACGGCGATAGCGAAAATATCAGCGTGCTGGATGCCGCCAATGGCAATGTGGTCGGTACGATTCCACTGGGTGGCGGGCCGGAGTTTGCGGTTTCCGACGGTAAGGGAAACCTTTACGTAAACCTCGAAGAACAAAACGAGACCGTACACATCGACGTGAACACCCTAAAGGTAAAAGACCGTTGGCCGCTTGCTCCCTGCGGCACACCCACCAGTCTTGCCATGGATATTGAAAACAGGCGTCTCTTCGTCGGATGCCGGAGCAAACACTTCGCCGCGCTCAATTCGGACACTGGTAAGATCGTCTTTACTGCTCCCATCGGCGATCACGTGGATGCGGGAGCATTTGACGCCAAGACCCGCCTGGTCTATTTCTCCACGGGCGACGGCAAAGTGATCGTCTTTCACCAGGATTCTCCGGACAAATATTCTGTGGCTCAGGAAATCACCACGAAGTCTGGCGCCAAGACCATGGGCTACGACCCCAAGACCGGCAATCTTTTTGTCCCCACAAGCGAAAACGGTTCCATGCAGGTGCTTGTTTTATCGCCTAAACCGTAAGCTTCAAATCGCCGGTCCTGCTCTGTCCGATCACCTGCACGTCGTTGGCCGATGCCTCGTATTTTATCGAAAGCATCGCGCCAGCCCGAGTGCGGATGATCTTCTTGCTTCCCCCGCAACGTCTGACTTGTCCTTTGGTGCTTTCCATTTTGGGATAATCCTTGTGAAGACGGTTGTTACTATGGAACTGTGAAAGAGTCCCGATCCAGAAGTGGAGGTCCGGGGCGCAGCCGCATGGTTGAAGTCATCTCCGTGCTCTTGGTAGAACAAAGAAGGGACAAAAACGAGAAACAGGTTTGAAGTTTAGGGCATCGAACGTGAATGGAGAGTACGGTCGAAGCGATCTTTTACCCGAAAGAATGCGCCGGATGCTAGAAATCGCAAGAGAGCCTGGGCAGCGCTTTCCGGCCCCTGCCCAAGGACCTCCCCGCAGAGCCGTTCGCGATATTCATTGCAGAGAAACAGAGAGGAACGAAAAATGATCAAGATTACCTGGCTAGGGCATGCCGCTTTTGAGATTGAATTCGAAGGGGGAGAAGTTTTGCTTCTGGATCCGTGGATTGCGGGGAATCCGGCTTATCCGGCGGGGCACGAGATCAAACGGGCCGATGCGATTGCCGTCTCCCACGCGCACTTCGATCACATGGCGGACCTGGTTCCACTTGCGAACAAGTTCGATTCCAAGGTTGTTGCGATCTTCGAAATCGCCAGTTGGGCCGGCTCCAAGGGCGTGAAGAACACCGTCGCCATGAACAAGGGCGGCACAGTTGATCTGGGTTTTGTAAAACTTACAATGACGCACGCATTGCACAGCTCTTCGATCAAGGATGGCGACAACACTCTCTACGGAGGTGAAGCCGCCGGGTTTATTTTGACGTTCGAGGATGGCCGCCGCGCGTACTTTGCGGGAGACACTGCCATTTTCGCCGAGCTGAAGCTGTACGGGGAAATCTATCGGCCTGAGCTGGCGTTCTTGCCCGTTGGCGACCACTTCACCATGGGTCCGGAAGAGGCCGCTTACGCCGGACGCATGCTGAACGTGAAACAAATCATTCCGATGCACTATGGGACTTTCCCGATACTTACGGGCCACCCAGAACAACTTCAGGAGAAACTGTCGGGCACAGGAATCCAGGTTTTGAAGCTCAAGCAAGGGCAGCCAACGAACTGGTAACGTCGGCGATCAGGGCGTTAAGTCTTTTCCAGAACTCGCAAGGGAGATGCGCCACAATGACGTGCTTATCTGATTTGCAGCTCGACGAAAGTGTTCTCATCGCCAGGGCGTTACAGGGAGACCAGGAAGCCCTGAACACTCTTTTTTCGCGCTATTACACGTTTCTCCATGCGCTCGCCTGCCACGTGCTCGGGGGTCGGGAAGATGCCGAGGACGTTGTGCAGAACAGTTTGATTCGGGCTTTCGGCAATCTTCAACAAGTCAACAACGCCGGCGCGTTCCGTAGCTGGCTGTCGCGAATCCTGGTCAATGAAGCCATCGATCTTCTGCGCAAGAAGCGCAGCTCACGAAAGTTTTCTGACGAGCGAGTGTCGCGTAAAGAGGAGAGCGAAGAGCTCGACCTCCTGCCCAGTCCCGGACTCAACCCGGAACAAGTGTTCGTCAAAAAGGAGTCCGTCCAGGCTCTCACAAGAGAGGTTGCTCGTCTGAGCGCACCGCTGCGGTCCGCGGTTACGCTCTGCGGCCTTTGGGAATACTCGACGGAAGAAGCTGGAAAGGCACTGTCGATTCCACAAAGCACCGTTCGAGCCAGGCTTTTTCGAGCTCGTAAGCAATTGGCGGCGGCGATCCGGTCAAGCGAATGGCCACTTTTGACAGAAAAGGAAAGTTCCTGCGGATAAAGCGCTCTGATTTCTCGGAGGATCAGATGCTCAGATACCATGTCCTTTTCTACAAAATAGGCCGTAGCTATGCTAATTCGTGCCAGCATCGAATGGACCACGCATGGCGGCAACAGTAGCCGCCAGCAATTTGGAACAGTTTTCATGTGCCGATTCCGCCTAGTAATTAGCGAGCAGTTATGAAAGCGATTCAGATTAACCAGTACGGAAATGAAGAGCCATAGCGGAGCCAAAGGTTGGCAAGGGACAAGTTGTCGTCCGCATTCTGGCGACATCGTTCAATCCCATCGATCCAAAACGAACTTCCGGAAACATGCGGCAGGTCTTCCCGCTGCAATTCCCATTCGTTCCTGGCGGCGATTTCTCCGGTGTTGTGGATTCTGTTGGAGAAAATGTTCAGGGCTTCCAGCGGGGTGACGAAGTGTTCGGTTACTCGATATCAGGAGGAGCCTATGCCGAGTACATCGCCATCGACGCAGACAAAGTTGCGCCGAAGCCAAAGACACTGAACCATATCGAGTCGGCTTCGTTGGCACTGGTAGCGCAGACGGCCTTGCAGACGCTCGATCGTTCCGGTGTTCAGAAAGGACAAACGGTTCTTATCCACGGCGCAGGCGGAGCCGTGGGCGGCGTTGCTGTACAGGTAGCGCACCGCCGCGGCGTGATTGTGACCGCAGCCACATCTGCAAGCAACCTGAAACGTGTGAAAGATTACGGTGCGGATCAGGTGATCGACTATGCGGCGGGCCCATTTGAGAACAGCGTTCACGGCGTCGATGCAGTGCTGGACACCGTGGGTGGCGATGTGCAGCGACGTTCGTTCGGCGTGCTGAGGCCGGGAGGCGTGCTTGTTGTGATCACGCAGCCACCATCGGAGGAAGAAGCCGCGAAGCGCGGAGTCAAAGCGATCATGCTCGCCACGGAAGTTAGTTCAACCGGCCTGAGGAAGGTTGCGCAGTTGGCGGACGCGGGCGAGATCAAACCGTATGTCGGAAAGGTCTACGAGCTCAGTGAAGTGGCAAAGGCCTGGCACGACAGCCGCACGAGTCACGTCGACGGCAAGATTGTGTTTAAAGTGGGCGCAGATGCAGCTGCCTCCGGCGAGCGGCGCTCCGCCAGTTCCGGGAATTAAACCTGAAGGTGCCTAGAGCGAACGCTGGCGTGTGAAGGTTCCGCAGCACGGATCAGTGAAATATCGAGGGCTGCTCCGCCCGTTTCGCCACTTACCGATGGCCCTCAGGCGAAATCAAGCTCGACCTCATCTACATAACACCAGCCCCAGCTTTCGCCGGGCTCGATCGATTTCATGATCGGGTGTTTCACAGCATGGAAGTGCTTTGTCGCGTGCTTGTTTTTCGAGGAATCGCAGCAGGCCACCTGGCCGCAGATCATGCATTGTCTCAGGTGAACCCAAGTATCTCCCAGTTTGGCGCACTCGCCGCATACTCGCTCGGGCGTTTTCACGTGTTTAACCTGATCCAGGTGCGTGCACTGTTGCATATATATTCCTCCTAAAGCTCGGCCAGGGCGCGGTGGACCAGGTGGATGGCAATCGCTCCTTCGCCCACGGCTGACGCCACGCGCTTCACATTCCCCGAACGAACGTCGCCGACGGCAAAGACTCCCGGAAGGCTCGTTTCCAACATGTGTGGAGGTCGCGCTTGTGTCCAGCCCGATGTGCCTGTCCCTGTCTCCAAATCCCGTCCGGTGAGGATAAACCCCTTCTCATCGAGATCGACGCAACCCCGCAGCCAGTCGGTTCGCGGCGAAGCTCCCGCCATTATGAATAAATGGCGAATCTCATGGGTTGAAGTCTCGCCGCTAGCTTTGTTCTGCCAGGTAATCCGCGCCAGGTGCGTTTCACCTTCGAGGTCAACGATTTCCGTTTTGAAATGCAATTCGATGGCGGGGTTTGCTTCGATTCGCTGGATCAAGTAGCGTGACATCGTGCTGGACAACTCGCTCGAGCGTACCAGCATGTACACCTTGCGGGCCGTCTCTGACAGGAAAACCGCCGCTTGTCCGGCGGAATTGCCTCCTCCCACTAAGACAACTTCTTCTTGCTCGCACAGCTGCGACTCCATGAAGGTCGCACCGTAGTAGATCCCCTGGCCCTCAAACTTTTCCAGATTCGCGAGATGCGGTTTGTTGTACTGCGCCCCGGTGGCGATGACAATCGCGCGCGCCGCGAGCTTGTCGCCGTTGTCCAGCCGAATTTTGTAGGGGCGTTTTTCGCACTCCAGCTGCGCAACGCTGCGCGCCACCATCATCTTCGCTCCAAATTTCTCGGCCTGAGCGATCGCGCGAGCCGCAAGCTCCTGACCGGAAACTCCCATCGGAAAGCCCAGGTAGTTCTCGATCTTGGAACTGGATCCGGCCTGCCCACCGGGTGAGGCAGTCTCAATCAGCAATACATTCAAGCCCTCGGAAGCGGCATAGACCCCAGCTGCCAGGCCGGAAGGTCCGGCACCGACAATGATCAAATCGCGCACCTGCGTTTCATCGATGGCACTGTTTAACCCTACGCAATCAGCCAGCTCCTGAATCGAGGGATTCCGCAGCACGGCACGCGCCTGGCATATCACCACGGGTATTTCATCCAACTTCAGCTCAAAACGGTCCAGAAGTTCCTGCGAACTCTTGTCCGTATCCAGATCGACATACGTATGAGGATGCCCATTGCGGGTAAGAAACTCGCGCAGACGCAACGTGTTGGCCGAGTGCCGCGAACCAAGCAGGATAAGGTTGCCGTACCCGTGACTGATCAGGGCCAAACGGCGCAGGATAAACGCTCGCATGAAAATCTCGCTGAGCTCTGCATCTTTGGCCACCAGTGACCGCAAGCCATCCCCACTCAGTTCCAACAATTCCCCCGCTTCGGTCACGCGGCCCAGGACTAGGCACCGCCGCCCGGAGATCATGGTCATCTCTCCCGTAAACTGGCCGGGACCGTGGGTTGCGATCAGCTGCTCGCCCGCCAGGTCCGACTGTACGATTTCTATCCCCCCGGAAAGCAGCACGAAAAACGGGACACTTGTATCGCCGGGCTCGAACAGGATTTCGCCTTTCTTGGCCTGTCGCAGCTTGCTGCTCGAACGAACGCGTTTGATTTGCGCCTCCGTCAACACGGGAAAAGCTTGGGTCCGAGCGTCGAGTGCACTGGGAACTGGTAGAGAAGACATTTTCCCTCGGAGGCGAAACAGGTCCCGCGCCCTTTCGCCAAAGAACAATTTACCGCAACTGAATTTCGATGCGCATCCGACCAAAAAGGGTAAGGATTATTGGCCTATACGTCCCGTTCCAGCCTCAACAGCCCAATATCCCCTCCATGCCAATGACAGAACCTAGCCAAGCAGCTCCCCGTGTAAGGTGACGGTTACGGAGGACTGGACTTCTCATGCGTCGCTAGGTGCCACGCAGTGGCGAGTTCCATTAAGATAGTTCTCACACATTCTTGTGCTCTTCATCCAATGAACACAGAAACGCTCACTGCTGCTGAGAACCTGATCGAGTTCCGCGAGGTTTTTTTCTCTATCCATGCCGGCGCGAGCGGAGAAATCATTTCCGGCGTCTCGCTCGCGGTTCCTCGCGGAGAGACGATGGCGCTGCTTGGCCGCAGCGGCAGCGGTAAGACCACGCTGTTGAAGCTGATCAACGGAATGCTGGCTCCGACGCGAGGAGAAGTTCTGGTTCAGCAGCGCCGAACCACAGATTGGAATCTCATCCAGCTCCGGCGAAGCATCGGTTACGTGATTCAAGACGCCGGGCTGTTCCCACACTTCACCGTCGCAGAAAACGTCGGCCTGGTTCCCACGCTCGAAAAATGGGAAAGCACGCGCATCGCGGCTCGCGTAGAGGAACTGTTGCAGCTGGTTGGATTGGACCCTCGGGAGTTTGCGAAACGGCGTCCCCGCGAACTCTCCGGGGGCCAGCGCCAGCGCGTGGGCGTGGCTCGCGCGCTCGCCGCGAACCCTGCGATACTCCTGATGGACGAGCCTTTCGGGGCTCTTGATCCAGTTACGCGCGCCGAGATGCAGCGTGAATTCAGCGCCTTGGCTCGGCGGTTGGGCAAAACGATCGTGTTCGTCACGCATGATTTGCGCGAAGCCTTGTTTCTTGCTTCACGAATCGTTCTTCTTGAGGCCGGCCACGTTGTCGCCAGTGGATCATCGCAGACTTTCGTGCAAATCGAGCATCCAGAAGTCCGCGCCTTTGCTGCTTCGCTCTCGGTCAGCCCCGGAGCGTCAGCATGAGTTTGTGGACCTTTTTCGTTCAGCACCGCGGTGAAATATTGGCCGCTACCCTCGAGCATCTTCAGCTCGTAGTGATCGCCATGGCCATGGCGATACTGATCGGCGTGCCGCTAGGCCTGTTGCTGGTACACCGGAAATTTTTGCGCACCATCGCGCTCGGCATTGCCAGCATTCTGCAAACGGTACCGAGTCTTGCGCTATTCGGTTTTCTGATTCCGATCCCGTTCATCGGAGGAATCGGCAAGCGAACTGCCATCGTAGCCCTGGCTCTTTACGCGCTGCTTCCGATTCTTCGCAATACCTACGTCGGCCTGACCAGTATCGACCTCGCGGTGTTGGAGTCGGCCGAAGCCATGGGCATGACCAGCGCGCAAATTCTTCTCCGGGTGCGCTTCCCCCTGGCTCTTGCGTTCATTCTTGCAGGCATTCGTACTGCCACGATCATCACCATTGGTGTTGCCACGATCGCTGCGGCCATCGGCGCCGGTGGGCTTGGCACCTTTATCTTCCGAGGGGTGGCTCTTGTCAGCGATGAACTCCTTCTTGCAGGGGCCATTCCAGCTGCGCTCCTGGCCATCCTGGCGGATCTTCTGCTGGGATTGCTGGAGCGCCGCTTGCGCGTCACCTGATCGAAGGCCGCCACACGCTTGTGTTAGACTCCGGTCCCCTGGCAAAAAACCGTGCGACCAAACATGTATCGGACACTCCTACGCAACGTCTGCCTCCTTTTTGTACTGAGCATGGTTTGTCTGGTCCCCGCCTGCAAGAAGCCGCAGCCGTCTGGGATCGTCGTCGGCTCAAAGTTTTTCACGGAACAGGTAATTCTTGCGGAACTTTTGGCGCAGCACATCGAAGCGCGCACAGGAATTCCGGTTGAGCGCAAAACGAATCTGGGAGGCACGCTTCTGGTACACAAAGCGCTCCTCGCAGGACAAATCGATCTTTATGTCGAATACACGGGGACCGCTCTTACCGCGGTATTGAATGAGCCAGCGGACCGTTCCAGCGCTGCTGCCGACAACACCCTTTCGAACCCGGCCTATCAACGAGTGAAGCAGCTCTACGCAGAGCGCTTCAATCTTGAAGTCACCGAGCCCCTTGGTTTCGAAAACACGTTTGCGATGGTGATTCGAGCACAGGACGCGAAGGATCTTCATTTACGCACCATCTCGGACATCGTTCGCTATGCGCCCCGGTGGCGCGTGGGCGTTGGCTATGAATTTCTCGAGCGTCCCGACGGATTCCGGGGCTGGACGGATTTCTACAATCTTCATTTCACGGAGACGCCTCGGGTCATGGATCTTGGATTAATCTACCGTGCCCTTGTGGATCGTCAGGTCGATCTCGTGGCCGGTAATTCGACCGACGGTCTCATCGACGCTCTCAACCTCGTCGCGCTGCAAGACGATCGCCACTATTTTCCGCGCTACGATGCTGTCCCTATCATCCGGAAATCCACGCTCGAACGCTTTCCCCAGCTGCGCGCCGCCCTCGGTGAACTTGGCGGCAAAATCTCGGGGTCCGACGTTGGCAAGATGAACTATGAGGTTGACGTACTGCATCGGGATCCAGCCGCTGTTGTGCGCGAGTTTCGTTCGTCGAAGGGATTGTAGCGATTCTCTATAGCCAGGGACTATCAATCGGCCGCCAACGCGGGAGGTTCGGCACGTTTGACGTCATCTATAAGGAGGAAAAACCCTTCCGCAAGGGTCGGATGGATGTACACGGCGCCCTTTAGCAGCGTGTAAGGCAAATTGCCTAGCATTAAAGCGTAAAGCATGTGGACCAATTCGCCGCCATTGCTTGCCAGGACGGTGGCGCCGAGAATGCGATCGTTCCTCGCGTCGACGATGAGCTTCATCAATCCTGCCGTCTCGTCGCGCTCGACAGCTCTTGCGACCTGCGTCATGGGGGTTCTTCCAATCTTCAATGGAAGCCCAGTGGCACGCGCTTCCTTTTCGGTCATGCCGACTCTGCCAAGCTCAGGATCGGTGAACACGCAATAAGGGACAATGCGGTCTTTGATGGAAAGATTCTTGCCGTCGATCAGGTTCGCGAAGACGATTTGGTAATCATTGTAAGAAATGTGCGTGAATGCCGGGCCACCTTTCACGTCGCCTAGAGCCCAGACTCCCTCCGCGCTGGTCTCCAGCTTATCGTTCACGGAGATAAATCCATGCTTATCGGTTTGAATGCCCGCCTTGTGGAGATCGAGATCTTCTGTGTTGGGGCTGCGGCCTGTGGCCACCAGCACATGGGTTCCTTCGAGACTGGCAGAGCCGCCGTCATTTGCCATCGCCGCTTCCACGATAATCGCAGCTCCCCGCTTCGTGAGGCTCTTGATTTTCGAATTCAGAAGCACCTTGATCCCCTCCGCTTCCAGTGCCCGTTGTAGTTCTTTGGCAACTTCGGGATCTTCCCGCGGCAGGATTTGGTCTCGGCTCTGAACAATCGCAACGTCACTGCCGAATCGCGAGAACATTTGGGCAAACTCCAGGCCGACGTAGCCTCCGCCGATCACGATCAGGTGTTTTGGCAGGATTTTAAGGTCCAGGATGGATTCATTGGTGAGATATGGCACCGATTCCAGGCCCGGAATGGCGGGAATGGAGGGACGAGCGCCAGTGTTAATAAAGATTCGGCGGCTGTCCAGGATTTCTGTTCCCACGCCGACTTCGTGCGGTCCAACAAATCTTGCCGACCCTCGATACAGGCGTAAGTTCGGAAGTTGATCGATCCTTTTTTGTTGACCTTCGCGATGACTCTCGATAAGCGAATCTTTCTGCGCAATGATTTTCGGGAGATCCACGCTAACTTCTCTGGTCGAGACTCCCCAACGCGCACCGCGTCTCGCATAGTGAGCAACTTCCGCGCGATGAACCAAAGTTTTGGTGGGTGTGCAGCCGGTGTTTATGCATGTGCCGCCCAGGTGGTTTCGCTCGATCAAAGCGACCTTCCAACCGTGCCGTCCCAATGCGAAAGCCAGAGGAGAACCCGCTTGTCCAGAACCAATGATGATGGCGTCAAATTCCACGGTTCGGCCCCCTTCATTGCATCGTGGTGCTTGAAAGCGCGAGAAAATGGAATCCTAGAAAATAGCTAGCAGGCGATCCACAAATTGTCAGCAAAGGCCCACTCCTCATCGATCCACTGCCCCTGCCAGCGGAATCCGGTTCGCTGCGCGATGTCGATCAACTCGCTCCGAGAATATTTGTGGCTTGTTTCCGTCCAGATCGTTTCACCGCGGAGAATACGGAAGCTAAAGCCAGCTTTTGCAATGGTCACCGTTTGATTCGTGAGAGCCTGCAGGTGCATTTCTATGTTGTGGTTCTGGTCGTCGAAAATCACTAGATGTTCAAACTGGTCGATGTCGAAGTCCGCATCCAATTCGCGATTGATTCGGACCAGCAGATTTCGGTTAAAAGCTGCAGTTACGCCGAGCGGGTCATCATACGCCGCCATCAATGTCGCTATCGGTTTTCGAAGATCGCTGCCGAGCAAGAGGGAATCGCCTTCTCTCAAAACTGCTCGTAAACGACTGAGAAATTCTACACCTGCGGTTCCATCGAAATTGCCAATGGTGCTCCCGAGGAAGAGCACCATGAGGTGCTGGTCCGCTTCCCGCCTGGCTGCCACTTCCAGCAAACCGTCGAGATACTCCCTCTCGAAGCCGACGATGCTGATGGAGTTGATATCGCTCAATTCGCGCTGGCACATTGCCAGGGCCGTCGAAGAAAGTTCGATTGGATAGTAAGAGATTGGCTGTTTGCGACTCAGCGCCTCAAGAACCAAACGGGTCTTCTTACCCGCACCGCTGCCCAATTCCGCCACAATCGCCGGCGCGGGAAGTTCAGAGACAATCTCCGTTGCGTGCCGGCCGAGAATGCGCTCCTCCGACCGGGTCACGCCGTACTGCGGAAGCACGGAAATCACCTCAAACAGTGCCGAGCCCACCGCATCGTAGAGGTACTTGGAAGGCAGTTCCTTCTGCGGCGATTTGGTCAGGCCAGTGCACACCTCTTTGGCGAATTCGTCTTGCGCGGTGCTCTTGATCAGTTCGATCGCCATGGGTCAGTCCGCCGTTTCGCTTTCGTTTGAAACGCAGCGGAACCCTGCGTACGCGTATTGATAGCGCGGTTGAAACCAGTTTCGAAACGAACGTCTCAGCATCGGGGCCGCCGTTCGAGCCGAGCCACCTTTCATTACGTAATGTTCGCCATCAAAGAAGTCAGCCGAGTACCCGGGGTAAAAAGGAAAAGGTTGAAAGCCCGCGAAGGGTTCAAACAACGATTCGGTCCATTCCCAACCATTTCCGAGTTGGCCTTGAACTCCAAACGCGCTCTTGTTCAATGGAAAAGAACTTACCGGCGCGGGATCCCACCGTGAAAAATCAAAATTTCCGAGGCCGGGGGAGGGCACGTCATTTCCCCAAGGATATTCAAGCTCGTTCCCTTGTGGCGTACCGTAAGCAGCGCGATGCCACTGGGCCTCGGTCGGCAACGACTTGTGCGCCCACTTCGCATATGCGCCTGCTTCTGCCCAACTGACATACACCGGCCAATCGAGAGGAAGCGGCAGCTCTTCGAACATGCCGCGGTAGCGCCAATCGCCGTTGGCCTGAATCCAGAACACAGGATGGTGAATGTTTCGTTCCTGCCTCCAACTCCAATTCTCGTGCGACCAAAACTGGCGATTCTCGTAACCGCCAGATCGAAGGAAATCGAGGAACTCACCATTCGTCACCATGTACTTGTCGATCCGGAAAGCGGGAACTTCCGTTTCGAAGCCTTCAAATTCATTGTCCCAACCGAACTCCTGCGCGTCCCGTCGCTCCAAACCTAGTGTGGCGCTACCTTCGGGAATCTGGAGCAGTTCCGCTGTAAACGCTCCTTCGCCTGGCGATGTTTGTGGTTGAAGGCGCTTTCGCTCGAATGGCAATTGATGAAACATATAGGCCAGCGTTTCGGCGTGCATCAATCGATGCTCGATGGCTACGTTAAGCAGCGTCTCGGCGGAATGCTTAGCCGAAGCGTTGCAGCTCGGGAAATCTCCCGATAGGATCGCCCCATCCAGTAAATGGCGTACCTCTCGCTTGTAGCCCTCGATTTGCGATAGACGGGGCCAATCCTCAGGCCGGTCTGTCGGCAATCCCCCATTGACGGGGTCGATACCAAAAGCAAAGAGCTTGTCGAATTCGGGCGCAAAAGGCCTTAAGGCTGGCACTTGCGAGCGAAATAGATTCAAATCAAACGCTTCCAGGTGGCCAATATAAAATGCGATGCGATGTCGCTCGGATATCGGACGCTCGTATAGCGAATCCACGCGTACACACTCAAACAGTGTATCCGTGGTATTTCTCGCTTCAGTCAGGCGATCGATCAGAATCTGATGGCTAGACGCTTTGTTCGGAACAACAAGCATAAAGACCCCAATGACGCACAAGATGGAGAAACTACCCCCATTCAGATGCAGGAGAAGTTTGCCCGTTGCAACCTGACAGGCGAATACACGCAATGCTGTACTTCGGCCATAGCGTCGCACGACACTCCGTCTCCGCTTCCTCGAAGAGCCACAGCTTCAGCAATGCCCAAACAGCCGGCATCACATCCTCAGCAGGCCATTGAATCCCCGCGCCCCAAAAATCGCAATGGTAGCGGCAAGGCAAACCAGAATCTCTCGGTAAGGTAGGTCACCAAGCGCCCGAATCTGTTGCCAGTTGGCGACACCCACCCCTGGAGCATCATTGGTCCGAAACTTTGATGCGTTGTCTGCAACAAAAGGATAGAGGTATTTTTCGGCCGTTGGGTGCATTCCAGATCCAGTTTCGCAACTACAACGGTTGCTAGGAACCGTTACGCAAGCAACGTGCGTGCCGGCGACTGGCCTCTCGAAGACCAATGAAAGGCCTCGACAGTTACCCTGACTCGCTTGGCTACGCTCTGACGGGTCCGCCGGTTCCCGGCTTAAAGTACCGTGTGACCCAGCCTAAAGTTGGCACTCTGAAAATCGGCTTGGCGTGGATGTAAACGCACTCCCTGCGGCAACGGCAGGAGGGGCTCGAGCTTGCAACAGCCCGAGTGTCACGACCGTATCCATTACGTTACGGATTCATCCTCAACACGACGGGAGAGGACGGACTCCGAAACCTCATTGCATACCGGCCCAATCGTCGAGTGCGATCCGGGTGGGTCTGATGGAGCAGATTGAGGATGGCAAAGAGAATCACGACGGGCGGTTCTTCGCGGCGAAGAAGAGTGGCTTGTCAGCAAGGCAAAGCAAGATCTGGTCGAATTCGTGGGACGTATTCGATATATTGCTTGCTGGTAAGACCGTTCAGGCGAGTAACTTTTCGTGGCAGAGAATCTGCCATCGACTACATCAGACAGCACAAAGATCCAGGCAGCACAGCAGCGGGAGCAACGGCGTGAATGAGTTTCAGTTCGGTGTCGAATAAATCTGGCGTTAAACACAATAGAGTCGGCGTGAGAGAAGTCCAGTTCCGTGACCGTGTCGGTGCGTTCTCCGGTAGAATCGTGCCGAACGTACTGCCGCATAGGTACCTGAGTTCCATACCGCACGACATCGCAGTAAGGCATATTTGGCACAGTCGCTCGTCGGACACCTCAGAGCATGTTTGGGCGAGCGACAACTGAATTTGGGCATCCTCGAACGGATGCCCTTTTTCAAATTTGGGATGCATTCATCGTTGTCAATTCTGCGTCAATCTATTGACCAGTATGTCGAGCCAAACTCAACAAACAGAGAAACGCCTCACCCGAAGGGCCAAGATGAGCAAGATGTTGCGGGTCCGCCCTTCTGAGGCACGCGACGAACACTTTGCAGACCTTCCGCTCAGCGTCAACGTATCCAAAAGCGGCCTTTATTTTCATACTCACCGCCGCGACTACTACAAGGGCATGCGTTTGTTCGTCACCTTCCCGTTTACGTTTGCAAATGACCCAATGAATTGCGAATATTTGGCCGAGGTTGTGCGCATCGAGATCCTGCCTAACGACCGCTACGGCATCGCTGTCCATTTGATAATGACCGTGTGAGTTTGCCACCCAAGGGCATTTGTAGGACAACCTACCAACGGCAAATAGCAGATATGCTATAAGCATGCTATGCCCATTAAAGTGCTCTTGGCCGACGACAACGAAGTAGTGCGACGCGCGATTCGCGGACTCCTCGGAGGTTACCCGGAGATTGAACTCGTGGGCGAGGCTACGGACTTTGCGCAAACGATCCAGATGACTAAAGATTTAGAGCCTCAAGTCGTCGTAATGGACCTGCACATGAAAGACGATGAATTGTTCACATCTATGGATGTCAGGTCTCATGTGATCGCCGGCGCGTCGCAAATCGTGGCCATCTCCTTCTCGAATGATGAGAAATCCAGAGAATTGGCGGAAAGTTTCGGAGCTGTGACGTTGTTGGACAAAATGAACCTATCGGAGGAGTTGATTCCGACGATAGAGAAGTTCGCCTGACGGCTGTTAAGAGTGCAAACGGGGCCACAGACTGTGGAGGCAACGTGCAGGCCCAAGGAGACAGGAAGGCGAACCGCGTCTACCCTTAGATCAAATAGATGCAGGAAGGTCGTATTCGGTATAACGACTTGCGCATCGACAATAAACGTCCGGCTCAGGACCTCAGGACCTGCGATGGCAATCTGGGTTCTCGCGTGCAAAAGATGTGGCGAAACTTTCGCGTATTGCGAAATAGGAGAATCGCTGCTTGATTATTTCTTCCCTAAGAAGCCCGAGATACCCCTGAGGGCGTAAAGCGCCAACGGCCGGTCTGCAAAGACGAACTTACCTACATGCAATACGAGCTGATGTTTCGTGACTACCCGACAGGGTTTCTAAACCATTTCCATTAGCGTTTTCTTCAAACTCAAACTCTGTTGTTGGGCTAAGCTTTGATGCACTATCTCCAAACTGGTTCTGGCGTCGCCTGGCGGCTGGGATTGAGCGATCTTCCAGATTTGGTCGAGGTTGGCACGAATGCCCTTGACATCATCGAGAAGCAGTTGACGGAATTGGTCTGGGGTGAGCATAGCGGTGGAACTTTACTCCTGTGTATCGGCAGGTCCAACGTGTACGTGGTCGCTTGCCAAGGTGGTGCCGTCCACTTTAACGAAGCCTAGTTCATGAATCGCGTAGTACTCGGCGTCTGCTGCGGTTTTGGCGATTATCAGTTCAACGGCGTGTCCCTGAACGATCCAGCCCATGACAGAGAAGAGTTTGTGTATCTGTTTACTTCGGGGACGAGAGGATGATTGCTCTGCCATAGTCCTTCTCCTGCGATTCGTGCGGTAACTCTTTCATAGCAGTCTCTACCAACCTTTCATATCGACGAAAGTACCAATACGAGCGACGTTCGCGAAGCAGCGTCACATCGATAAGGAAGCTTTCGCGGAATGTGGTTTTCCTTCGTGTCTGGCAGGATGCGTTTCGATTTCCACGGACTCTGCGGCCTTAGCTAATAAGATGGGGCTGAAAAGATGTTGGGGACTGGCAACGGTAACTTGGTCAGGAACGTCAGTCATCAACCCCACCAACCGTTGCACGAAGCATATGCTCTTAATGTGTCAATAGATAGGACTCAATCCGGTAGCTTGTAGTCTTTGCATTGCAGCCGGGATGATTGCACGGGCTGCGGAACGCCAGTTGATTTCGGACTGTGACACGCTTTGTGTAGTGAATGACTATGCCGTGGCCACACTTCAAGCAAGGGCGCGCTTACCGGGATTCGGGAGCATCGGCGGATTTTGTCACGCGTGCGTTGATGCTCTACGTGCGATGAAAGTTTGCGTGAAGGCGATGGGTTCTTTTATTTTGGCGGCGGCGAGGCCGTGAACCGGCTCACGTCTTCGGTGATGGTAAAAAAGATCTCGGACCTCACCCTTCGACAGTGGCTGGACGCGTTTGATTCGCTGTTGGAGCAAGAGGCTAGACTTCGGCGGCAGATGGCGGCGACGATGCTGCCGAGGAAGGGGAAGAAGTCGAGGAAGATCTTCCCCACATTCTTCACAGGCCGCTGAAAATACGGGAAACGCCTGATGGGAACGCGGTCAGGCTTGCGCGTCCCCGACCTCATCAAGCTGCAGCGCAGGTAAGTCGTTTTCGTGAAAGAGCACTTTATCTCATCCGAGCCGCTCACAGCGCTGTTTACAAACCCATAACACAACTCTCGATAATTGCCCGAGGTCACAACGGGGTGGCGTATTGTGGGAGTGACAGTTTGATTGAATCATCTGTCTTGAATGCGAAATAAGGCGGTCTTATGTACTCACTTCTTTTAATAGGGCTAGCGGGAATCCTGCTTGCGGTTTTGGTCGTGAAACTAAGGAAACCAAAACGTCCTGAAAGATGGATGCCTGATATTCGGCGAGTAGTTTAGCTCCTCCGCCCCTCTCTAGAAGGTGGATTGGTGAGTAGGGGCTATTTTGCCCTCGTCATCCACTTGTGCCGCCCTTCCGCTAAATCAATCGCAGTTGCTCCAGCGCAACGTCTTGCACGGTGTTCTTTATCACAATCAAAGCGTTGGTAGAAAAGCCCTGTGGTAGAAAGGCCCGTCCGCCCACGGGCCTTTTTCATTTAATTTCCCCTCACTGCCTGCTGTTTCGAACCCCCGCAAAAGTGAAAGCCGAAGTTCGCCGGCTTGCGCCTCGTGCGCCCTCCTTGCGGGCAACCGGTCGTCCAGCAAATTGCAGGACAGTGAAAAACATGGATTCGTTCGCAAAAAACAAAAGGCGGCGGAACGGCAACCCTACATCCCGGAAACCGCCAGCCGCCGCGATTCGACTGTCACCGCGATCGAAAAGGATTTCTGGGCCTGCTGGACTTTGAAGCATCTCTTTGCCGTCACCGGTATTCCCGAACTCCTTTTCAAGGGTGGGACATCTCTCTCGAAAGTTTTCAAACTCATCGACCGCTTCTCCCAAGATATCGACATCTCCATTGACCGAGCGGCAATTGGATTTACCGGTGAGAGCGATCTCGTGGGTCTGGATCTTACTGGCACCAAACGCAGACAGCTCGCTGAGGAAGCCTTCGGTCTGCCTCCCATCAGCGGCAGGCGGCGATGCGCCGCAAAGTGTGAATCATTGAACACTTGCGGAAATCCGCGACGGAAGCTCAAGACGGGTTATCGAAAAGGAAGCGTAGTTGCTCGGACATGAGGAAACGATGGAAGAGGAGAGGGAGGCTAACGAGTACCAGCAATGGCGACTCGGCAACTCAGGGCAGTCTTAGCCGACTGCCTTCGTTGACGACCACTTGCCTACGCTGTCCTCGAAAGCTGTAATCGACTTTCAAGCTCTTATCCGCGCCTTTGTTGGGGTCTCCGCCCATATTGGCATTGGTGACCTTTACCTCCAGCGTGTTGTTCTGAATCATTCTTTGAAGGCTTCGGGTTACGTCGTTACCCATTCCCCCCTTACCGTAGACCGCTTTAATGATTTGAAGACTGCCAACTTGTGCGTGAGCAAGCGTGGTGGATACAAGTGCCACCACGAGTAATAAAGCAAATACTGGTAAAGCCAAACGAACTACGCGCATGTCTGTTTCCTTTCAAACGAAAGCTGAAATCCGCTCGTTGCCCGTCCACTTGGCGGCCTGGGAATCCGGTTCGGGACGATGATTGAGTGAAGTGCTGAAAGTAGCGAAGTGCCAGATATCGGGCTATTGTCATTAATGACAGAAGGGTGGAAGGGCGAATTTGGTCGTACTGCAAACCGCATCCAAATAATACCGGCTACGCGCGTAAAGTTCCGGTGATAATCATGCCTGGCGAGAGTTTAGAGTGATGATTCTAACGGCTTGCATGGCTGACGCTAACTCCTCTGTCCACCCGGCACCGTGTTTCATGAGGCGATTCGCCAAAGAGTTCGGCGTATTGTTCCGCGAAACGGCCGTGGTGTCAGACCAATTCAAAGTGACGCTGCGTGGCATCGAACTGTATTTGATCCCCCACTCAGTCACCTCTTAAGAGACCTCAGATCACTGACTTCGCCCATGGCAAGGAAGCCGGGACGGGTAGGTGATTTCAGACCAAGCTCACCTTTGGCGGCATTCTCTACAACTGATGCTACGTCAGTACTGCGTTTTCATCCCGGCCATCGCTATGACAGCAGCAATGCCAGGTCTTCAGAGCGTAGGTCTCGAATCATGCTGTTGTCGGCGCCGATAATTGCGGCTGCCAGGTTGCGTTTGATTTTCTGCAACTCCAGGACTTTCTCTTCAACGGTGTCGCGGGCAATCAGTCGGTAGGCAAAGATGGGCCGCGTCTGTCCAATGCGATGCGCGCGGTCTACGGCCTGCGCTTCCACGGCGGGGTTCCACCAAGGATCGAGAATGAACACATACTCGGCCGCGGTGAGATTCAAGCCCAAACCGCCTGCTTTCAAGCTGATAAGGAAGAGCCGACAGTCTTTGTCATTCTGGAAGCGCTCGACTCGGGTCTGCCGGTCACGGGTGGCGCCGTCTAGGTATTCGTAAAGTATACCGTCCTGATTCAGGCGGGCGCGGAGAATCTTCAGCAAGCTGGTGAACTGCGAGAACACCAGCGCTTTGTGTCCTTCGTCGAGGACTTCACGTAGTTGCTCGAGCAGCACGTCCAGCTTGGCACTGGAATCACCGGAGCGTTTCGAATCGAGCAAGCCGGGATGGCAAGCAGCCTGCCGCAGGCGCAACAATGCCTCCAGGATCTGAATCTTGGATTTCGCCAGGCCGTCGGTTTCGATCCGCCTGAGCAACGAATCGCGGTAGTGCTGCCGCAACTCGTCATACAGCTTGCGTTGCTCAGGTTCGAGCTCGCAGTACACTGTTTGCTCGGTCTTGGACGGCAGTTCACGCGCCACCTGCTCCTTGGTTCGGCGCAAGATAAACGGCCGCAACGCCTGACCCAGGAGGCGGCGCGTTTCTTCGTCCGGATTGCGCATCGACCCGCCAGCGATCTTGAAGGCGTTGGCAGCGCCAAGCAGTCCAGGGTTGAGAAACTCGAATAAAGTCCACAGCTCACCAAGGTGGTTTTCCACCGGAGTGCCGCTCACCGCCAGGCGGTGTCGTCCGCGCAGAAGCCGCGCGGCCTTCGACGATTCGGTTTCCGCATTCTTGACCACCTGCGCTTCGTCGAGCACAACGTAATCAAACTCGGCGTCTTTGAACCGCCAGGCGTCCCGGCGCAGCGTGCCGTAGGTGGTGAGCACCAGGTCGTAAGCGGCGAAGTCATTGCCGTTGCGCTCCAAGCCGGTATGATCGAGCACGCGCAGCTGCGGAGTGAAGCGTGCCGCTTCTTCCTTCCAGTTGAATACGAGCGACTTTGGAACGACCACCAGGGACGGCCCGATGGGCTCGCCCGCGGCGCGCAGCGCGCGGCGGGATTCGAGCAGCGCCAACACCTGCGCGGTCTTACCCACACCCATGTCGTCCGCCAGGCAGCCACCGAAGGAGAATCGCTGCAGGAAGTGCATCCAACCCAGGCCTTCGGTTTGATAATCACGCAGGCGACCCACAAACCCCGCGGGCTGTGCCGCAGGTTCGACGCTGTGAAACCGTCGTAGCTCCTCGCGCACACGTGCGAAGGTCTCATCGCAGCGGGCTTCTGGTTGCGCCGCCACTAGCGCGTCAAGCAGTCCCGCTTGGCTCTGACGGAAGCGCACATGACCTTGCTCTGGCTCACCCATTCCAGCCAGCGGGCCAATACGGCGCAACCACTCTTCCGGCAGCACTCCATAGCTTCCATCATCGAGCCGCACCATCTTGTCCCCGTGGCGCAGGGCTTCGAGCAACTCGGGCAGGCGAGCAGTGGTGTTCCCGTACTCCACCTCAGCATGCAGCTCGAACCAATCCACGCCACTCGAAACCTCGATGCGGAATGCGCCTGGGCGCCGGAATATCTTTCCTTCGGCTTCGATGTTCCAGCCCGCCTCCACAAGCGACCGCACGATGCGAGGCAGCTTGCTCGGCGGCAACTCCCACCTCGGCGTGGAATCCGGGTAGCTGGGAGCGCGCTGCTTCAGGCCAAGCTGATCGAGAAACGCACAGGCGGCCTTCTCCGCATGGGAATCCCGGCGTATAAAACGTCGTCCTGCAGCATCGAAAAAGCCTCGTGCCGGATCGAATGAACCGAACATGCGGCCCTCGTAAGCAAAACACAGTTTCGCATCCAGGCGTTCATGCCGGTACGAGACGCGGGCTTTGGAAATTGTCAAATGAGGATGGGGTGGCAGCGCTACCTCCTCGTATCGTAACTCCTCTGGCACCCGCAGCGGCGGCAAGTTCGGACAGCAGAGCAAAGTCGCGAGGAATTCATCGCGTTCCTTGTCGGGAACCGAGATCGAGCCTTGCTTACGAAGAGCGGTGATCCATTCGATCGGGGTATCGCTCGCGAGAGGTGCCACGCGGTCTCTTGTGATTACCAGGTTTGCCGTGGCCAGCGCCGGAAATGTTACTTCCCTGCGCTCTCCTCCGCGCTGGAAAAAGCCGGCGAGGGTACATGCCGTTTCGCCAAGCCGGTGCAGCTCAAGGACGAAATTCCAGGGACCGGCTTCGTCCCACGCAAGCGGAAGCAGGTTGTCCGGTTCGTTCACTGGCCGCAGGAAGCAACGTCCCGTGCGCACCACCAAGGGCATGAGCATGCTGGCCAAAGCGGGCGAGAGTAGAGGGGATTCGGGAATCGGCAGATAAGCTACCCCGTAGCCGAATCCGTATCCGTAGCTATACGATTGACTCCCCGGCAGCGAGGATAGAATTTCGCGATCCTCTGACAGCGGGAGCTGGGCCAGCTGGCTGTGGCTCATGGACAGAACTTTGGGTCGCGAGAAATTGCCATTGGCGTTCCGGTTGCGCGATTGCAGTGAGAGAACCAAATTGTCGCTGTGCACGTTTTTCGCGACATCCAAGACATACAGGATCTCCCGCTTGGACGGCCAAGCCGCGCGATCTCGAGGCGGAAAGACCTCACCGAGTTGTTTCCGCCAGTCCGGTGGTTTTGGCTTTGCCGGATTCCAGGCGACCGTCGGAAAACGCGATGAAAGCACCGGCGCCGTCCCGCCTTCCTCATAGAGTTCTTCATTGCCATCGTAGTAGTCACGGCCATCAAGACCATCCGCGCCAAGAGCATCCAAGTCCAGGATCACCTTGTCTGCCGAAGCGGCGGCGGTCAAATATTGATGCTGGTCGGCGGCAAGGGTGGTGGCCCACACGTGCTTGCAGGGAACGCCTTGCTCCACAAAATGGGCGCAGTCGCACCAAACCGCAAGCTTGTTGTTTCTCCAGGAAAATTGCACCTCGTAAAAGCCGGAACCGCGCACGCAGGCAGTAAGCTCGGTTTGGGAACCTTCGTGGATCATGACGCGGCCCCTCCAGTAGTAGTCGTCGCCGCGCTTCCGAACATTATTGGTGAAATTCGCTGCCAGCTTGGTGGAAAGACTCATGCCCCTGCTCTTCAAAACTCTCCGGATATTCTATGCAGGTTTTTCATAATTTTCCAGGAGAAGAAAGCTCCCCAAGATAGGCACCGAAGGCGTCTGGCTGCTGGCAGCTTCTGGAACAAGCTTTGCATGCGGAGGTAGAAAAAGTAATGCCAAGCAGCTTGTCGACTGGTCATGCGATTCATAACCGCACTATCGATGCGAAATACTCCACTGTTGTCGAGCGCCCGCCGCCGCCGGACACGAATGGCTCAGGGCAGGTGCTTCGTGAGGGCCAGGCCGGAACGGAAGACCAAACGGCATCGCCTGAGAGCTGTCTCCATTGACTTGCCTCCTGCCCCCAACCTAACATGTGCTTCATATGGGGCATCGACTCTCGCTAATCGGCCAACACTCGCAGGGA
Source organism: Candidatus Acidiferrales bacterium (assembly GCA_963790355.1). Classification (GTDB taxonomy): domain Bacteria; phylum Acidobacteriota; class Terriglobia; order Acidiferrales; family UBA7541; genus Acidiferrum. Next base: position 46,778 of record CAWBOF010000004.1, on the reverse strand, counting down.
ATTTCTGTAAGCGAGTCGAAGGGATCGAGCCTGATGCACTTCGTCGGAAAATCTGCACGGGATGTACTGTAACTAGGAGGTCCGATGTGGGGTAAGAAGAACCAGGTTACGCCGCTAACCGCGGCTCCAGAACCGAAAGACTCGGTGACAAACATGAAGAGTACAGAAGCGATGCGTCCATCGGATAAGACGAGTGACCGCGCAAATGGGTGGCTAGGGTCAAGCCTGCGTGTGAAAGGCGACATCTCAGGCACCGAGGATCTGCTGATCGACGGCACGATTGAAGGACTGATCGAGCTTGCTGGACGAAAGCTGACGGTTGGAACCACGGCGAAACTCACGGCTGACATTAAGGCCCGCGACGTGGTTGTGTACGGCTATGTGAAGGGGGACGTGCACGCTACCGGAAAGATCGAGATTAAGAAGGGCGGTTCGGTGAATGGGAATTTGACGACAGCACAGATTTTGATCGAAGACGGCGCGGACTTTAGAGGGTCGATCGAAATCGACAGGGGTTCGGAGAAAGAGGCTGACAAAAACGTTTCCTCGCGGGCGGCGGCTGGTTCTCGGTGAAGAGAGAACATCTCGATCCTACTGACACTGTTATGCAATCACTAAACTCCACATTTCCGGTTGATGTCATAACGAGGTCGGCGTCACAACGAGCCGAGTAGACCGGCGACGTTCACTCCGGATCGAAGGAGGCCGACTGGTGGTGCGCTTTATCGCTATGTATCCATTGGCTGACCTCACGATTGTCGTACAGAAGGCAGAGAGCACCCGGGAGAAATATGCACGAGCACCGAAAATCACCCCGAATGAACTGCAACCCATTCTCCTTTAGTCAATCGCGCGGCCTCGGCAGGGCGAATCTTGCCCGGCAAATGAAGCCCTCGATATAGTAAGTCGTCGATGGCAGGCTGCGATTGGTCCTACCTGCCTTACAGTCAACCGTGGAGTTCCTTGTCACGATGGCGAATAACAGCTCAACCAAGTCGAAGAAATCAGAGAGCGGCAAATTGCGGATTGGCGATGATTGGAATGCTATCCGTATCATCGCGCTCTCGCAAAGCAATCCGCTCAAGGCCATCGCGGAATTGGTGGAAAACAGCATCGACGCGCATGCCAAAACCATCACCATCACGCGAGGCCGCGAGCAAGGCAATTACTTTCTAACCGTCAAGGACGATGGCGACGGGATCCCACGTGATCCGAACGGACTGCCTGACTTCAAGTACGTCGCGACCCACATCTGTGACTCGGTCAAGCGACAACTTAAGGCAGACGGCGCTGGAGGCGGCTTACAAGGCGAATTTGGAATCGGTCTTTTGAGCTTCTGGACCGTGGGCGACACGCTCGCGATGACGTCTAGCGGCGCCGATCAGCGGGTCTATCAGATGGTTATGAGCAGGGGGGATCCGCGCTATATGGTGAGGCTTCGACGGGTGCTTTTTGCCGAACGAGGCACCGAACTTAAGATCAGCCCGTTGCTAGAGGGCATCCGCGGATTGAGCGGCGAGAAGATCCAATGGTATCTGGCAGCAGAGCTGCGCGATCGTATTCGGGATACGCAGGTTCGTGTAACGGTGATCGACAAACTTGCGCGCAGACAGTATCAGGTCGAGCCAAGACAGTTCGAAGGCCGCTTGCTGCACCAGCTGCCGACGGTTCGCTCTCCATTCGGTGAGGCTTATGCCGAATTGTATCTTGCGGAACCTGCTGAGGACTGCTGTGTCGCTCTTACGAGAGGTGGCACGCGAGTGATAGCGAATATCGGAACGCTGCCCGGTCTGGAGCGCCCGCCGTGGAATTCTCGTTGCCTGCAGGGCCTGATCGACGTGCCCTTTCTTGACCTGACTCCCGGCACACGTTCCGGAATCGTCCACGATGATCGCTATGGGGCCCTCGTGAAAGCTTTAGTACCGCTGGAAACACACCTCAATGGCCTTATCGACGCACAGCGCCGGGCCGAGGAAGAGCAGGCAAACCGGGAGTCCCTTCGCGCCATTCAACGTGCATTTCGCGAAGCCATGCTGGTTTTGCCGCGCGAGGAATACGACTGGTTTGACATCCAGTCACGCTCGCCGCAATCGACCGGTGTCGGCGGATCCCCGGAGCGAGATGTGGAGGCATCGGGTCCGGAGGAAGAGGGTGGCATTCCGGAACCGAGTGCAGTCGGATCAACCCAGCGCCAATTCTTCGACTATGCTGGGCCTTTGCACTCCGTCGTGATTTCACCAATGTCAAGCACATTGGCAGTGGGCCAAACCCGACGTCTTCGCGCGCTACCCCGGGATCGCTCGCGCCGGCGGGTCGAGCAGGACTTGACATTTGCGTGGGAGATCGTCGAAGGGGGTGGCACCCTCCTGTCCACATCCGATCAGGAAGTGAGCTTCGAGGCCCCCTCGTCTCCCGTTCTTGTGCGTTTGTCCGTCATCGCCTCACAGCGCGACACGCAATGCAGCGCGGAGGCACTGATCACCGTCACCGACAGCCTTGTGGCTATCGGCCCGACTGTCGTCAATGCCCGCGGCTTACCGGGCTACACCTTTGAAAGGGCGGCCGGGGAACTGTGGCGCTCGCGATACGACGCTGAGCGCAATCTGATTGTCGTGAATAACGGGCATCGCGATTTCGTTTTTGCCACCCGTAATCGCGCGCTGCAGCTGCGTTACCTTGGGCGGCTCTATGTCAAGGAATTGGTGCTCAAGAACTTTGCCGGTCTGCCGGTCGAACAAGTGGCGGAGCGCATGATCGAGCTCTCCCTTTATGTTGAAGAGAAATTGAAGTCCACATGAGGGGGTGGCAGCGATGCAGGCCGAATGGACGTTCCGGCAAGATCGAATGCGCCTTTCACCTTTCCTTCGCGCTTTGTCGCGATTCGCCGCCATTAGTATTTAGTTTTTATGACGGGCTCGGAAAAGGAGGAAAAAGTCGCCGTCGCTAAGCAATTGAAAAAATTTGCCTCTCGTCTGACCGGGACGCCCGCCAACTTCGCAGCCCTTTCGTGCGGCGCCTCTCCTCCCCTCTTGTATCTCTCGACAGCGTGCTTGCCACGGGCGCCGTTCTTCAACTTAGACAGGTCCTACTCTCGACGTGTTCGTCGGTTGATTTCCGTCTTTCAGTTCTCTTCTTCATAATGTTTTCGCTCGCGCAGCGTCGTCTCGCGGCGCTGATAATCCTGATATTCTTGCCACGGTCGAAATGGGTCCCCGTTACGGCCGATTGGATAAGCCAACCCGTTTCACAATTTTGGCAATCTCCTCTACTGAACCTGTGCTTGCCGTGCCGGCCCTGACTCCAGAGTCACGTTTTTCACGTTGTCATCCGGAATTCGGTCAATCAGCAACGCGAACGGATCGATTCCTGCTTTCTCCGGCAATCGGTCCGTTGTGAAGGTGAATGTGGAATTGCGCTGTGTGATATGCATACGTTCGCGGTAGAGCGTTTCCCCATATTTTCCCCCGCTTGCGGGCTTGGCAAACGCGCCGATATCGATCCAGTCATCCACTGGCACTTCAGTTTCGTTGCCCTTGGCATCGGCCTTGAATTTGCGGGCTTCCACGTTGATGGTGACGTCATACTGTCCATCCGCGCGCTTCACCGCCGTGGCTGCTAGAGCGCGATTCGAGAACAGGGTGATATCTTCAAACAAGTCTTTGATCAGGTACTGCAGGTTGGGTGGAGTCTGTTCCCGCAAAGCATCCACCAAAGCATAGGACGTGGGATAGGGTGGAGGGGCATAGGCATACTGGAGAATCAGGTTGCGCAAGGCTCGATTGACTGCATCCTCGCCGATCATCTCCTTCATATAGTAGAGCACCACGCCCCCCTTTGCGTAGTGAATGTAACCCTGCTCGGACTCGACGGTAAGAAGCGGACGTTCCTTGAGCCGCTCCTGGCCGCGGGAGCGCAGGTAGTTATCCATCTCAAGCATTAGAAATTTTCTCATCAGATCCCGGCCATACTCTTTCTCCATGACCATGAAAGAGGAGTATTGCGCCAAGGTCTCAGAAAGCACAGTTGCTCCCTCCATGTCGGCGCCTATCACTTGATGCGCCCACCATTGGTGCGCCATTTCGTGGGCGACCACATAGAAAACAGAATCGATGTCGTCGGGATGATTCAAATTGGCAATGAAGCCGATGGATTCGGAATAAGGCATGGTCCCGGGGAAAGCCTGGGCAAAGCCGGCCACCCGGGGAAACTCAATGATGCGCGCTTCCTTGTGCTCGTACGGCCCAAAGTTGTTAATGTAATAAGCCAAGGACTTTTTCATGGAGTTCATCATCCGGGGAACATTCCAGGGTTGTTCCTTGAGGTAATACACTTCCAGCTTGATACCGTTCCACTCCTCGCGCGCCACGGCATAGCGGCCAGACATGAAGGCGTAAAAATTCAACGAGAGATGGTCGAGTTTGTATTCGAAGTAGCGGCGGCCATCCTGCTGCCATTCGCGCACCAGCGATCCCGGGGCAATGGCGATCTGATCGGGCGTCGTGCTGATGATGGCACTCATGTCGACCCAGTCTGAGTGCCCGGGGATATAGGTGTTACTGCAATCGCTGGTGCAGTTGCGCTCCAGGGCGGGCATGAGGTCAAATTCCGGAAGGCCAAATTTCTTGCGCTCTACCTCATCACTTAGCTGGCGAAAGTAGTTATAGCCGATGATGGGGCCGCCATTGAAGAACGTGCCGTTCTGGACGACATCTGTGTTGCTCACATTATTCTCAAACCCGCGGTTCTTGCTCTTCACGGTGAAGCGCAGGGTGCGCTCTTCGCGGGGCTGCAAGGGCGAGGTAAAACGATAAATGCGATAAGACAAACGCGGGTCGTCCTTAGTGAGCGCAGCTCCGGGAATGTCTATGGAGGTGTCATAGAGTGGGTTGAGTGAGAAATGAATTTCGTCCAGGGGACGGGAGTAGGGATTGTAGATAACCTCATCGCCGCGTATGGTCGCGTTGCGGGTCGAGGGGAAAATGTCGATCGCATACTTCACGCGGCGCACGCGCGGCTGGGGCAGCTTATCCAATGGCTTATAAGTTTTCTCATAATCAGCCTGGATGCACTGTACGTCCCTGGGGCCCAGAAGACGATTCAATATTTCGGTGTTGTACCAGATCCAGCCCCCGCAGACGGCAAAGGACAGCAGAAAAACAGCCGTGGCGGCTTTCCACCCCGGGCCAAACCGCAACGCTGCGTTGCGGCTGCGGGTTTGCCATCGCTCTTGCTTGCCACGTGGCCAGAACATTACGGTGGCAATGGCCATGAGCACTGAGAAAAGCAGCCAATAGAGGGTGAACCAGTCCCACGCCGAACGGTAAGGCGCATCGCCAAAGAAATCTGAATAAATGACATTAGGCCTTCCCGCAAATTGAACCAGGTTTGTGGCCACGTTCAACGGCTTCCACAGAAAACTGTTTACGCAATAGAAGGCTATGAAAACGAAATATCCCACGTACTTGTTGGGCGCCAGGGCCTGGATAAAGAACGCCAGAATCGCCATAAGGACAAACCATGAGGCGTCTCGCACCAGCAATTCGTGAGCATAAAGATCGAACTGGAAGCGATAGTAGCCATGAGCTGCCTGGGCGACGATCCCGGCTGCCAGGGCCACGGCCTGTATCAGCATCACCATGCCGACGAGCGTAACCAGCCGAGCCGCATAGGCCACCCACTCCGGGGTGGGCGTTGCATCGGCGATTTCGTCCATGCGCTCGTCGCGGTCCTTCCAAACCAAAGCGCCGGAGAAGTAAGTGATAATGACGATCAGAAGGAAATCAAGAGTTCCTCGAATCAGCTCAATCACCCAGTAGGTTACGGGAAATGTTTGAACTGTTTGATTGCCCTGGAATTGCGTAGCTTCCAGGGCCAGAGCCAAAATGCAAATCATACTGGCGATCATGACAACTATGACAAACGCTGTGTTCTTGGCCATTCCGCGGAAATGAATTCTGAACGATCCCAGGAACTTTGCCCATGGCGCATCCGCCAGGCGCAGATGGGGCGCGGGAGTTACGGCCGGAGCTATCGCCTCTTGCGCGTCAGGTTCGAGCGTTTTTGCTTTCGTCCGCTTCTCGGCGAAGCTGAAGCGGGAGTAAGCGAGAGCGAAAGCTGCGCAACCGACTCCAAGCCAAATCAAACGGTTCCAGAGAAGTAAGCCACCGAAGCCGAGAGAAAGGATGTTCTTGTCGGCCACCGTCCAGTATTTGGTGACCACGAGAAATGCATTGACGGCATAAGGGTCGAATAGAGATCGAATGCGATCCCACTGCGGGCCCTGCAGAAGTTGAAGGGTCACGGCGCGGACGGCCAGCAGGAGAATCGCGGCAACAAAGGACGAGATGTCCCTGCGCCACACAACGGCCACGGCAAACAAAATGGCGGCCGTGAAAAAGGTGTCGGGCAAGGCGAACAACAGAATGCCTTTCAAATGCGCGGTCCAGCTCACCGCTTCCCAGCGTTCCCGATCCGCCCAGGGCATGTACTTGGCCAGCAGAATGCCGAGAGAGACTCCCAGCATGGGTATCGCCGAGACTAGGGTGGCCCCAAGAAAGCGCCCAAACAGGAAGTCGCGGCGCTGTATGGGCGTCGAGAACATCATCTGGTGGGTGTTGTAGCTGAAGTCGCGGAGAGCCGCAAAATTGACAAATACGGCGGTCATCAGCAACGTGAGCACGCCCATGGCTGCGTAAAACGATGCAATGGCGAATGGTGCGTTACGGTAAATATTGGAGAGGTTGAGTTCCGCCATGACCTCATCGGAGCTGGTCGCGCCAAAAAGCAGCAGGCCAACGACGAAGAGGAAGATCCAGAGCATCCAGGAGCGAAGCCAGAAGCGAATTTCGAACCATGCGATATGCCAGAGCATAATGGTCTTCTAATTCAACGAACGGATCTTGCTGAAGAAAACGTCTTCCAGGTCGGGTGCGCTGGGAGCAAATCCACCGGCGAGCGGCGCCGGGCTGTAGACATGAAGAAAAGGACGACCGCCGACCAGTTTGCTGGAGACCACCTGGTAACGCTGCTCGTAGCTGGCCAACTCGGTTTTGGCGACGGAGATTTGCCAGATTCGCCCGTTCAATTGAGCGATGGCATCCTGCGGACGCCCCTGATATAGCACCTGGCCGTTGTCAATAATCGCTGTGTTGGTGCACAGGTCGGTCACGTCTTGCACGATGTGCGTGGAAAGAATCACGATCACCTGCTCGCCAATCTCCGCCAACAGGTTGTAGAAACGGTTCCGTTCTCCGGGATCCAGGCCGGCAGTCGGCTCATCCACAATCAGCAGTTGCGGATTGCCAATCAGCGCCTGGGCAATGCCGAAGCGCTGGCGCATGCCTCCGGAGAAACCGGTGAGAGCCTTCTTGCGGTCGTCGTACAAGTTGCAGCGTTTGAGCATCCACCCGACCACATCTTTTCGTTGCTTGGCATTGGTGACGCCTTTGAGCAGGGCCATGTGGCTGAGCATGTCCTGCGCGGAGATGCGCGGATACACGCCAAACTCCTGGGGCAGGTAGCCGAGCCGGTGCCGCACTTCGTCCTTTTGCTTCAGTACATCGATGTCACCGAGCGTGGCCCGCCCGCTGTCGGGCTCCTGCAAAGTTGCCAGCGTGCGCATGAGGGTGGATTTGCCCGCGCCATTCGGGCCGAGCAGTCCGTACATTCCGGCGGGAATGGTTAGGGAGACGTTATCGAGCGCCTTAACGCCATTTTGGTATGTTTTCGAGATGTTCTCAATTCGAAGTTCTATGCTCATGCCTCACTCTTAGCTGTTACGAACCAGACTCTGACGACGAAGCAACCCTTAAGAATCAGGAGGTAAAGCCACGATTCCCCCTAGAAGGAAGGTCCGAAGACTGTGCTGATGCGAACTCGGGAGGTGCGATCAAAATAACCTCAGAGCGATGGTCACATCAGCGCATGATTGCGTCAATTTCATAATATTCACAATTAAATTGCTTTGTGCGCAATATTAGTTGATCCTTGATTTTGGTGAGGACCTAATCTTGTTTGCGGAACTCCAAGCTCTTGTTGCCTTGGCTGAGACCGGCTCGATGGAACGAGCTGCCAACGATCTCTACCTTACGCCTTCGGCATTGACTCGAAGAATTCAGCGCTTGGAGCTCGAACTCGGTGTCGTTCTCCTCGACCGGCATTTCAAACCTCCAAAGCTGACGCGAGCAGGATTTGAGGTGCTGGAGAAGAGCCGTGCGATTCTCACGTCTCTGAGCGATTTGAAGACTTCCACGTCTGGGAGCGCAATCCCGGTTGGGCCTTTTCGTCTGGGTCTCTCGCATGCTCTGGCGCGGCCAGAAATATCTAATGTCATTATCGAACTGGGCAAGCAATTTCCCCTCCTGCAACCCAGCATTGGCAATGATATAAGTTGCCAGTTATTGGCACGTCTGCGCCTTGGTGACCTGGATGGGGCACTCGTCGTCTTGCCCACGGAAAAGGTCCTGCCCGACGACCTGGAGGGAGTAACGCTCGCACATGACACGATGCGAGTTGTTCAAGCACGAACCTCGGCCGAACCAAGGTCTTCGAAATGCTCAGAGTTTTATCGGCGGAATTGGGTTCTGAATCCAGCCGGATGTATGGTGCGCGAAGAGATAAAGCATCGGGTTGAACGGCTGGGCGCTCCACTTATGGTTGCCGCTGAGCTGCACAATCCTGATTTACAACTTTCGCTCATTGCTGGAAATGTGGGTGTGGGAATGGTACGAGCCAGTTTTCTGCGGACTCACTCTCTGCGCACTCGACTTAGTATTATTGAGCATCCGAATTTTAACATTTCAATCAGGATCGCTTTCTATCGCGCTAGGCATCTTGGCACACGAGAGCAGGCAGCCCTCGAACTCCAGCGGATACTCGTGAAACACTTTGAAAGTGCCAGTCAGGCCCCTCTCCGAGTCATTCGTGAGGATCGGATCGGTAGAGCAGCCGAACACCCTGGGCGAAGCTAAGTACCAGCGACAGGCTAGGCGCATGGCGGTCGCATTCAATCGAATTGAGACTCTGGCGCGATACTCCCACGGGATTAGCAGGCCGCTCCTGCGCCCATCCTCGGGCGTTGCGGAGCGCCGATCTGTGAGACGCTGCGAAGTGCGCCAAACAGCATGCATCTCAGGAGGGAATTGGAATTCGGGTGTCTTTTTGCCGGGACTTGGGTGCGTCCTGACCAATGGAATCGCGATCCTACTGACCGGTACGAGGCCAACTCTGATAGCGCATATACAAATAGGTTGAAGCACGCGCGATGACATATCCAAAGGCGACAGCCACAATGACCTTAGTACAACTGTGGTTGCGAATTCCTTCGGTGAGCCAAAGAGTTGCCACAGCCACGATAGGAAACGTGCCTATACCAAACATCGTCCAATCAAGGCTTCTTTGTCGCTCATGGAGCGGATACTGTCACGATACGTCCATATGTGTTTTTGGGTCTTTTGGAAGCTAACACGGAAATAGTATTATCCAAATATCATGGAGGAATTATTTTGAACATCATAAAGCAACTCAAGAAAGCAGAGAAGACGTTAGAGAAGCAGGCACATAAGATTGGTACGGAATTATCTCAACTGCGAAATGCGATTGCGGCTTTAGGCCATCGTCAGAAGCCAGTGAAGAAGATTGCAAAGAAGCGAGGAATGTCAGCGGCGACTAAAAAAAAGATTGCGACGGCACAGCGGAAACGGTGGGCAACGGTTAAGGCCGCGAAGAAGAATGGATAGTTCTGAGTGAAATGGAGGGATTGAAATGACACCTTCAGAACATTTTGACAATCTTGCGATTGCTTGCATTAAGAAGGCCTCTGAGTTGGAAGCTTTGGCGGACTTGGACACCAAGCCTGAAAGCCGAGACAAGTTAAGGGAGTTGGCTGCTAAGGAACGCAAGGAAGCCATCTCGTACTTAGAATCGGCAAAGACTCTAGCAGCACATCTGTAGACGGACATTCAGTACTTTGTCCTCGCCATCAACTCATGGCGACCTGCCGCCTGTGAATACTTGGGATCCTTGATCTTTAGCCAGCCTCGCCTAAGTTTCTCTTCTGACAATGGCACCCTGATTGACGGTGGGCAATGACGGCTGCCCTGTGGTAGAGAGGCCCATCCGCCTGCGGGCCTTTTCATTTCCAGCCCATTTCCGGCACATTAACGCATCAGATGTAGCGCTAGGCAAGGCTGGTGATTGCGCTTGGGCAACGACGGCTCAACCGCGCACGTGAAATCATAAAAGAAATCAAGTAAAGGAGTACTTGGTGACCCTACGTTGGTTTAGTTCGTTCAACCAAGCGCAAGCCATTACTGACAAGTACGCTCTGGCCACAAAGCGGACCATGCACCCGGTCTATGAAGTGCATGAGTTCTATTTAGCCACGGAAGAAGACTTGAGCACCTTGTTCGTCGGGCTATCCGACAATCAGATTCGCTATTGTACGGCGGAGAAGGCGAGGTAGAAGAGTGCCACGCCGTCGTCGTTGGCTTGACATCCTGTTTTGTAGGTCACATTGCCGAACGAAGAACAGGGCAGTGCAAGATGTTGAGCAAGCACTGCGTGAAGAAATCAGAGCATTAGAGATTGAAAAAGCCTTGTTGGGTTACGTGATGGCTTGCTGCGCGGAAGCCATTCCTGATACAGAAATGCGCGACCTCCTGTTTAAAAGGGTGTACAGATTGGCTAGCCCAGCGTTGCTGAAGACTGAAGAACGCTGTGGTGTGGTGCTCAGCAACAGCGGGGCAGACTTTTTGCACATTCTCGCTGAAGAAGTGAATCGCGTTGTGGAGCGTTGCATTGCACAGGACATAGGGTTGATGAGTTCTGCCGCCGCGTTTACGGCAATCGGAGCAGGAAGCGTGAACTAATTCCGGCAGTTCAGAGGCTTTACGCCACGTAACTTTGGATACGTGGTACGTTTGACGATTCCCAAAATGCCGGACCTAAGTTCAGCATGGTGCATTCGACGAGAAGGCCCGGAAACTGGGTCCCACCCCCTTCCTACCTGTCAGCGTTTCCTGATGGCGGGCTACCTATCCGACAACACGTAATCTTCGCATTTACAACCGGGATGGTTACTGGGGCTACGGAACGCTCGTTCATCCCCAATCATGACGCGCTTGGCATGGTGATTGACCATGCCGTGGCCACAGCGGCGGCACGGGCGTTCCCCGGCCCGATTCTCTGATTTGCCATCGGTAGAGTATCGCGCTAGACTGACGACTCCTTTTCCCTCTACGAATTCTTCGTGGAGATTAGCCGTGCAACCGAAACCAGCAGTTATCCCGCGCAAAGCGCCGCAAGAAGAATACGTCCGCAAGGGAAACTCGCCCGAGTGGTTGTGCTACGTGACCGAATGTCTACAATGCGGGAGATTCTTTCGATTGAAGTGGCCTGCCGGTGTGGAGAAATTCGAGGAGACGGATGTGGTGAATGTGGAATGCCCGAGTTGTCTTTTCGAATTCGCCAAGACGGGCGACAAACTTTGGGGCTGGGACTTTACGGCAATGGTTGTGGCAGGTCGAGTGACGAGGGTGGAGAGATGAAGCTGCGGTGACAAACGTACCCAAAGATGCCACTTGCACGTCTGGTAGCCTCGTCGTAAAGTTCACGCCTAGCAACATGAAGCACTCCTCTCAAGCCGGGTTTATTCTGCTCATGGACCTGATGCTGAGTATGCTTCTGATGAGCGTCCTTCTTGCGATGGCGGTCCCTCAGGTCGTTCAAATCCAGCGAACCAATGAAATGATTGCGGCGAAGGCTCGTGTCGCAAATCTGGCCAGCGTCGAAAGCGCGATTAGCCTTTGCAATGCAACTCCCGGTTGTCACCCATCTGTTGCTCTGACCGCGCAAATACCTCCGCTCGGAAGCACCATTCGACAGGGAGCGTTCCAATATACCTTCACGAACGTCGGTGGAGGTTTATGGACTTATCAGGCGACAGCTACAGGCAGTGTCTTCAGTCCCACAGGCCATGATTTCTGGGTAGGAACCGCAGGAATCCTCTATTGCGGCGACTGGCCTGACACGTCGAATCCTTGTTAGCCAGTGAAGTCGAAAATCAAACGTCGGTTCAATAGGTGTTCCTTGCCAGTGTAACTTTGTGGGCTGGTTTCTGGTTGTTTTTGGTGCCGTGGGTGATGCTAACCGCCATTGAGCGAGGCCAGGCAGTGCAGATTGAGCGTGAGTGCTATGCTGACGGGAATTCGTCTACGGAAGCACAAGATTGCGTCAATCGTTATACCGAGGTTTATCGTGTAGACGAAGAACTTTGGAAGTTTCCAAACTACTTCTGGTATCTATGGCGTCCAATCCTTGCCTGGATCGTTTTCTTTCCAATTGATCTCTACGTGCTCTGCCGGGGAGTCGCCATCTACTTTGTACGGCCCCATCCGTATATCAATTGATGGCACTCCGATTCGACGCAGGGGCGTCATATAAGGGCTAGCCACTCTTTGGACGCCGCCTCTCCACTCTCGTCGTGCTTCGTCCAACTGAATCTTATACGGGTCTGGCGTGCCGCTGACGCGGATGCCGCACAAACTCTTGGCATATTTACCGAATGCGATTAACGCTTCGTCTGACATTGCTCGCAAGCGCTCACGGAGTCTGTACAGATGTATTTCATCGGATTCGAAACCGACAGCCATTGTACCCTCCGGTAGAGGGAGGCTAGGAAGATTCTACCAAAGCGATGGGGTCGCAAGACGAAGCGGAGCCGCACTCGATAAGGGCGGCAAGAGCGAGACGGGAGCACGCGAGTCGCTACTCACCTTTATCGGCTCGGATCTGGTCGCGGCGAGGTGGAAGCAGTGGCGCTTCTACTTCAAGGATATGCATTTGACCAGGACGGGTCAGCAAATGCTCGGGGGAATGTACATTAGTGGTACCCCGATGTATTTCCCGAAGGTTTACAACATCGAGATGGATCCGCACGAGGATCTGAATCTTGGCGGCATCACTGTGTTTATGGCGGACTCCGCGTATGTATAAGATAATCAAGGAGTAAGAGGAGTCCCTCAAGAAGTATCCGAATCCACCAGCACCCAACCTGACAAACTTTGCCGGGGCGCTCGATTGATCGCGTGGATCACCCGACAGAAGGGAATCACAAAATGAGCCGTAGGATGAGATTTGCAGTTAGCTTACTTGCATGCATTTTGTTGGAAAGCTCTTCCGCTTTGGCCCAGCTGAAGCCGCGATGGATGCCCGGGCAAGTGGGACTGAATGCGGGAATCCTGCCATCTCCTGGGTTCACATACGTCAACATTGACGAGAACTATGACCTGGAACTTTTAACGGACCAAAAGGAAACGCCATCCCGGTTACCGGTACTTACAACGTCTGGGCCATCGAGAATTTATTCTACTTCGTGCCCGACACCAAATTTCTCGGCGGTAATTTGGGTTTCGACATCATGTTCCCTACTCCAGCGACCGGTTCTCTCGTTGCGGACATCAATATCCAGGGGAGTGACCAATCTGGGTGCCGCAGGGGGCGGCTCCGGCCTCGCCGACCTCTGGGTTCAACCCTTCACCGTGGGATGGCACTTGAAGCGGTGGGACATTCAGCTGGGAGACGCCTTCATGATTCCCACGGGACGTTATGCTCCAGGGGCCTCGAATAATGTTGGGTCCGGCTATTTCGGTAACCATCTCCAAACCGGGACCACCTACTACATCACGAAAAACAAAGGCACCAACGCGAACTTGTTCACAGACTGGGAAGTTCACGGCCCGCGCCAAGGCACCAACAACACGTTTAAGACGCCAGGGCAGGCTTTCACCGATGAATGGGGACTTGGCCAGATTCTGCCGCTTAAAAAAGATATGACTAAACTGCTGCAGGTCGGCGTCGTCGGCTACGACCAGTGGCAAGTCACCAATAATGGCGGCACAGTTTCACTAGGGGGGTTATTCTTCCCGCGAGCCTAATTCCGTCTTACTCAGTCCACGCCATCGGTGGTCAGCTCAACTACATTCTTCCCGCGAAGAATTTCGGCCTGTTTTTTAAGGGCTACCACGAATACTCGGCTTCTGCTCACACTTTGGGGAACACCATCGTCTTCGGCGTGGCGCGTGGACCCTGCTTATTCCCAAACCACCGCCGCCGAAGTCGTAACTTGCCAGACTTAGGTCTGTGACGGCGTCCTCACTACGAACACACGCCCGAGCCGTGAATCACGCATCAGCGATTGCCGGACAGAAAGAACGCTTCGCATATTGCCATTCTTCAAAATCGCGCTCGTATTTGCGACCTTTTGAACTATTTCCGACAACCACAGCGACCAATTTTTAAAATGACGGTCTCCCTCCACAACGAAATGTGGATTCCTGCCGATTGCATTCCCAGCGGCCACAAGAAATTGCGCTAGAAGCGCCGCAGGATCTGATTCTGTGGGGGCTCTATTGCCCGAACGACTTCACCTGTGATGCCATGGAACGCGTTTTCCGCTAATGGCGTGGGCCATTTTAATTCTTTGAGTGGATGTACATGGCCGCCATAAGCGCAACGGCAGAGCAGACAAAACAAAGGAGTATGACTATGCGCTTGCGATACTCGTGGCTAAAAGGGCGGACCGCTAGGTACAGGCCGACATAAGTGAGGGCAAGACTGAGAAGAACGGCGACCGAAATCAAGATGGTGTCGTACATCAACTGCCTACCCCTGGGGAACAGCAGGTCCGAGTTGGTTCGTCCCTGCGGGACTGATCACACCATGTGACACTTTCCGACACGCTGTGCAGTGCCCTAGGTCACGGAAACGCGTGACTGCAGTCACGTAGGTACGTCGGAGCGCCTCAAGGCAAATCGCTGTGAACGCATTGCGTGGTTTGAACATCAAATCCAGCATTCGAGTCTGGCAGTCTGGCAAGTGTCTGGTAAACGCTAATCGTACATCCTATGGGTAGGCAGTCGGGGCGACTTAAATTGGACGCTGACAGATGGCTGGTCTAGACACCGGGATTCCAATCGGCCGGCGGAAACGCAATGTGCCAGAAGCTCGGTGCGGGTTGTGTAAATTCCAGCGCGACCTGGGGAGGTCCAATCAGGCCCTTCTTCACGGAGACCACGCGACACTCCAATTGTTGCCCGCTGTTTGGGTTTTGCACTTGGAGCCTTTGCCTGGGCACTACCATGTCCGTTAAGGCTATCAGCGCACCATGCGCACTGACGACAAGTGTGTGCGTGCTTTCGTAGAACTGCGGGCCTTCCCCTGTGGCTCTATAAACGACTACTGGAACGGTCAATTCAATCCTCTGGCTGCGCCGGTTTTTCAGCCATCGTTTCGCGCTATTGAGTTTCTGGTCGGACATACAAACCATGATAAGGCCGCTATTTTCCAGTGAAGGCACAACGGGTGTGGCGGTTTCCAGACAAACATCCCTAGCGATAAGTTCATAAAATGTAGTTAGGGAAACCTTGAGTCCCGGTTGTGACCGTACATGTGGGTGCTCGAGCAACTTCCACCGGGAGCGACTCTTGGAGATTTGACTACTGGCAGAATTGCTGAGTGCATGGGCAGACTATAAGCCGGAATTACGCTGTAGTCTGACACATCGCAGCGCGTGCCGCCCTTCAATCAATGCTTATTCAGGCGCCGCCAGCTCGCTCTTTCTCATCAGTCGCGGGATTATCGCCAGCAGCACGCCGAAGGCGAGCAGCGACAGCGCAAAAGAGATCGAGCTACCCCGGCGTAAATCTTCGAGTAGCAGCTTAAGAGTGCCCAGCCCGATCGTAAGGTACGCCACCCAAATCAGCTCCCTGCGATTCCTGCGAGAGCCAACCAGCGCGAGCGCCAGAGTGACCACGCAGATCACCACGGTTCGAATCACCGCGAGCCGGGGCGCGCTTGGGGAGTTCCCATCGCGTGCAGCCATGACCGCGCCCGCAATGCCAAAGGCTCCCACGAGCAACGCGGCGTTTGCGACCGAAAAGAATCGCAGCAGTGCAATGCCTCGGCGATCCAATGCCGGATGCAAGAAAATCAAGGCACAGATGACTCCGCTGATCGCGACCATCCAAGCCAGCGGAGGTGCGAACCCGGGGTAGCTTCCGGCAAAGAGGCGCGCCGCATACGCCAGCAACCCGGAAGAACTTTCCACCGCGACCAGCCAAACGATTCCATGAAGTCCAAACGCCAAGCAACCCGTCCGTAGCGCAAGGGCACTGGCCACGATGATGCTCAGCGTCAAGCACGGCGTGGCAACCGAAAGTGGCATCACCAGATAGCTGCTAATCAGAAAAAGTGCCCCAGCCCACACGTTGTAAAACGAAAAGTTTCGCGGATCGCTGCGGATTCTGGTGTTCAAAAACGCTTCGAGGTAGCAAATCGCTGCCGCAAGGAATCCGAACGATCCGAAGATGCTGATCCCTGTGCTCCCGGCGAACTGGAACACCGCCCACAGCGCCAACGCAAATGTGACGCAAGCTTGCACCATGTCCCAAGCGCCGCTCTGCTTGTGCAGCAGGATCGTTCGATACGCAATGGTGCTAACGCTAATCAGCAGTGGCACGGTGAACAGAACCAGCAGCCCGGGAATAGTGACGGCCTTATACTCTTCAGGGAATCCCCCAGGCCGTGTCGCCAGAAGCGCAAGTACGCAGAGCACCAGGTCCAGTGGCGCCTCCATCGCGATTCGCAGATGCGGCCACCAGTCCCGGCAGGCCACGTATTCCGTCAGCGCAGCACTCACGATCAGCGCCATGGTAAATGGAAACGGATCGCGCATCGCGACGAACAGTGCCAGCGCGCTGGCCGGAACAGAAAGCGCTGCGACCCACAGCGTGATGGCAGGAGCCGGCTTTCGGACCAGAAGCAATGCAGAAAAAAACCATGCGACCAGCACTGCCGCCGTCACCATCGCCGGCAGAAACTTGAAGCGCACTGTATTCTCCCAAAGCATTGGGAAAATAATCAGGGCGGATGTGATTCCGTATAGGGCTCCGGCCGTTGCGGAGCGTTTTGCCGCTCGTGCGGACAGGAACAGCCAGCCCCACGCGAACAAGAGCGCCAACCCCACAATCGCGGGTCTGGGCGCAACTCCCGATTCAAACGTCGCTCTGAGCAGGTAGGCGCCAGCCAAGCCCAGAAGCGATCTGCCAACGATGGCCACCGGACTTACGGTCTGCGGAGCTTTGAGCACCGTCGCGCTGGCATCTGTGGCGCCGGCAGCGATGGTCGAAGATATGCTTTCCTGTATCAGCGCGCTGTTCCCAAGTTCAAGCGCTGTAAGGCGGCGTTCCAACTCCGTGACACGGGCAGCAAGCTGCTCCAATTCTGGCGTGCATCGTTCGGCAAGATGATCCATAAACCACCTGCCTTCGGGAACGGATGAATCTGCTCAATCAGCCGCTTGCTCCGGAGTGGAACCCAAGATCGGCGTCGCATTCTTGTCGGGCCAAGGCGGAAGCAGTTGAACCAGAACCCACAAAATGACCAGGGGAAGTAAGGTTAAAATAATGGCCGTTAAAAGCCCTTCGCGTGCGACAAAACCCATCTTGTACGTCGTGTATCCGAGAAAACTCTTGGAAAAAAGCTGCCCCCCGATGACCACGTTCCAGCGCATGGCAAAGATGCCGATCAGCGTCAAAGAGCCGGCCAGAGCATAAATGCGTTTCCGTATTTTTGCCTGGATTGGGAAAACCTGTGTAAGCGCCAGCAACGCGATGGGAACTACGGTGCCCCCCGCGATCTGAATCACCACCTGAGAGACGTATAACCGCGTGTGCACCATGAAATCCAAGCTGCGGAATGATTCATCGGCCTCGTAGATCCGGTGGATAAGGTCTAACATTTCCAGGCTGAAATCGATCAGGAAGGTATAAAAGAGATAGCGAGCGATCGTATCGACACACCGAATGTCAATTTCTCGGCCTCGAAGCACCGTCAGGATCATATAGAGCAGCATCACCAGCGCGATGCCAGACACCATCGCGGAGAAAAGAAACACCACGGGCATTAGCGGCGTGGACCACCACGGATTCGCCTTCACGGAACCGAAAATGAACCCCACATAGCCATGTAGCAGGAACGCAGAGGGTATACCGATAAGCGTGATGACCCACCCGGCGCGGTTGTCGACTCTCAGCGCCCCTTCGGAAATATTTGTTGAGCCCAACGTCATGATGCGATAAATCCACTTCTTGAGACCCTTGGACGACTGCATCATCAACACAATGTCCTTGCGGTAGTCCAGCCAGATTTCCACCACCAGCACGGCCATCAGGTACCACAGGTACACGAAACCAAACATGGCCATGGCCGAAGACCGGTGCGGCGTCAGGTACATCTCCAGCGAACGTTCCGGATGGCCCAGGTGAAGTTGCAACGGCAGCGGCGCTACCAACAGAAACGCCAGCGCAGTGAGAAGCGCAAGGCGATATGTGGGCTTTATGGCATCCACCAGGAACACACGCTCCAGAGAAGCGAGGATGAACGCGCCCGCCACCAGTCCGGTCAAGAACGGGTACAGCACGATCAACACGCTCCACTGCAGCTCCACTTCGTTCGGATACATGAATCCATCGAAGTTCATGGTGCGGAAAAAGCCTCCCTAGCGGACAGATCCGTCCAGCCCGTTGTAGAACGCTTTCGCCCCCGTGGCCAAATGCGGCTTCAATACCTGCACACTGTGTGTCTTCAGGAATTCATGCACCGGGTCCGCCGGATTTTTCAGATCGGCGAGTTGCCGCGCGCCTGTTGGACACACTTCGCAGCACGCCGTCGTTAGCCCCTTGGTAATTCGGTGGTAACACAAACTGCATTTTTCAGCCGTATGCGTTTCCGGATTCAGAAAGCGGCAACCGTATGGGCAAGCCTGGATGCAATAGCGACAGCCGAGGCAATATTTTTTGTCCACCAGCACCACTCCATCGGGGCTGACAAACGTGGCCCCGACCGGACACACCTGCGTACAGGGCGAATCCTCACAGTGGTTGCACAACTTAGGTACGAAAAACGATTTGACACCGCCTTCAGCCAGGACAGGGAATCCGTTCTTGCCGCCATCCGGAGAAATTACGTTGAGATGCTCGAAACCCCAATCACGAACCACGTACCGCTCCACCCATGTTCGGTAATAGCCGTCCGGAACGTGGTTCTCCGACTGACATGCGCGCACACAGCTCCCGCATCCGATGCACCGCGTGATGTCCAGCAGCATCCCCCACCAGTGGTCGCTTGTGTTGTAGTTGGGAGCGTCCTCCGGTGTACCGGCCATCACGTACTCCCAGGCGACCGCTGCCGCCGGCAACAGCATCAGAAGTCTCCTTCGTGTGACCGTCATTTCGCGCCTTTCGCTTCGATTCTCGGACTATGCGGTTGATGGCACGTATTGCACGCGAGCCCGGAGGAATGCTCGGCCGCATGTACCTGCGGGAAATCCATCGGCTTAGAATGGCTTGCTTCGTGGCATCGCCCACACAGCACAGTCGTGTCCAGTTTCTCCGGGACGGTGGTTCCGGGATCTTCCGTGTGTTTGGCCTGAGGCCCGTGGCAGGATTCGCATGCCACCGGGGCGTGGTGCCCGGCCTTCTTCACCTGCAGAATATCGTCGTGGCAGCCCTCGCAAACTTCGTGGCCTGCATAAGAAGCCGGCTGCGCCATAATCTCGCCCAAAGCCGCGCCACGGTAGTGCCCAAATTCGCCGAAACTCTTCGGCACCAACACGCCGCGCACGACGAGGAACAAAACCGCACCAGTCGCAAACGCCGCGGCTAGCCGGATTAGGTGGGCCACATCTTTAAAGGCAATCATGGAACCGCCGGGCCGGAGGGCATCCGCAAAATCCATTTCCTCATTTGGCTGTTACGGATACACCAACCAAGCCGATTTGTACGGATACTATTGCCGGAGACGGTCACGCGGGTCTGTGCCTTGAATCACTCGTCCTTATGACATAGCTCACTTTGTTAAGTATCCTCAGCACGTCATACGCCAGTGTCCGCGCATCGTGTCGATCGTCTTTTCGATTGCTCTTGGTGATCAATTGCACCTTTTGTGCGTGCGCGACGATCACTTTGTGCCCCAGCTCCGTTAACAGCCGGCTGACCCACGGGGAATGTGTTCCCGTCTCCATGGCAATGAGACTCTGCGGTATCTTCGCAAATACCTGTTTCATCGCTTCCGGTGTCATCGCCACTTTCTGTTCCAGAAGGATTTTCCCCGCTTCATCCAAAACGCAGTAGCACGACGAGTGATCGCCGAGATCCAGACCAATCGTGAGCTTGTGCCCTTTGAAAAATCATGTTTCCATTTATCCGAACAGTGCTAGTCTTTTTCATTAGCCGGTCTCCTTTTCATTGTGCCTAGAGCACGTCGAACATTGGGAGCGTATCGCATCCCGCGGGAGACCGGCCTTCTCATCTCATCTGGGAAGCCGCCTGCAAAGCAGCCAGTCTCAAAGGAAAGCTGTTCCACGATTTGCGGCGCACTGCTGTAAGGAACATGGTCGGCGCGGGGGTACCCGAACCTGTGGCTATGACGATATTCGGCCACAAGACGCGTGCCATCTTCGACAGGTACAACATCGTGAGTGAAGAAGATTTGAGGAAGGCGATGGAGGAAACGCAAACATATCTGAGCGCATTCTTAAGCAAGACCTTGTTGGGTGCACCGAAGGATTAGCTGGTAGCTTCCGGGTTCGCCTCTTGGGACCGGACTCGGGAGGTATCTAATTGAGCGGAAGATATCGGTGTGCACGGCGCCAGTCGCGCACACGACAACTCGAGCGATCAGCTTTTGATGAGAACGGAGACCTCGAACATGAAGCCTAGTGAACCCAGCCGCACAGCCCTGATAATCGCCCGACAACGAGCTGCTCATCAGGTGCTCGATCACGGCTCAATCCTCTTTGACCCATTTGCCATGAAGATTCTGCGTGAAGACGAAAAGGACGTGCTTCAATTTGCGAACGAACACCCCTTGGCCAGCATCGGACGTCTGTTCACCACCGCGCGAAGCCGGATTGCGGAAGATGCTTTGTCAAGTGCTGTCGAAAGAGGGATTCGGCAGATCGTCATCCTTGGCGCCGGACTCGACACTTTCGCCCTCCGGAATCCCCATGGCGCACGACAGATCCGTATCTATGAGGTGGACCACCCCGCGACGCAGGCATGGAAATGCCAGCGCTTGGCTGAAGCTCAAATCGCACTTCCGCCATGGCTTATTCTCGTGCCAGTCGATTTCGAGCGGGACGATGTGGGAGAGAGGCTCGTGGCCGCAGGCTTTCAGCAGAACTCGCCCGCGTTTTTCACTTGGCTCGGGGTTGTGCCATATCTGACACGGCACGCTATCGGCCGCACTCTGGACTACGTGTCGTCAATCCAGAACTCGGAGGTGGTGTTCGACTACGTGGAACCTCCCGAGGCATTCTCAGAAGAGCTAAGGCAATTAGAAAAGGAGCGGACCGAACAGCTTGAGAAAATTGATGAACGTTCGGTCAGCCCTTTCGAGCCGGCTTGCATTGCAGCGATTCTTCGCTCGCACGGATTTTGTGCCATCGAAGACATCAATTTCCAGGAGATCGCGTCCAGGTTCGGCCGCGCCGTTCAAGGACTCGCACCCGGACACGCTGGCGTTCATGTTGTCCACGCTAAGCACTAAATTGAACGCGGTCATCTATTGCCATTCAAATACAGAGCCCGTCCACACCGACAGATCCGGTTTATGTACGAACGAAACGCCTGATCCCTTTCAATTTCTGCCGAAAGTTTCTACCTCGCTGGAACTGCATTTATGCGGTGCCTACTCTTTCCTAACTTGCTTTTCGTGAATCAGCGCGGTCGCATCGTTCCCATAGTCGACTTGTAGGTGTAAGCCGTTCGTCTGTTCGATCACGGCACGGTTTTTCGCTTCCACGATGCGCCCATGCGATCGTCAGATATGCTAACGGACATGTTTTTCGCCGTGGCATGACGCGATTATACATCCGGTACGGTAATGCCTGAGCTAATCACGGCAGGGCTGACTAGGTCTCGATTAACGTTAGACCTTTCCGATTTCGCGACAAACAGGGACTTGGCGCGGAGTGACTTCCTTCAGGAATCGGTATTGCGCCCTACGCGCTGGAAGGAGGCCAAATAGATTCCCTTGCTTACTGAGGGCAGAGGCGCTAGCCTCGGTTACCGAGGACATGGTCATGAGCAAGCCTTCGGATCTCGTGCAGGGCACGTTGGACATGTTGCTGCTGAAAATTCTTGCGCTTGAGTCGATGAACGGCTTCGCAGTCAGTCAGCGGTTAAAGCAGGTGTCCGGTGACGTTTTGCAGGTGAGCGACGGATCGTTATACCCGTCTCTGCACAAGCTGGAGCAATTGGGCTGGATTACAGCCGAGTGGAAAACATCCGAGTATGGACGGCGAGCGAAATATTATTCGCTGACTCGACTGGGGCGGCGACAGCTCGAACAAGAAGCAGATAACTGGGGCAGGCTTTCAAGTGCGATTTCGCGGGTTATTAAGCTTAAAGAGGCGTGAACGTCGCGCGCGAAACGGAGGTGGGGAGATGCGACCCGAGCATTGGCTGTACACGATTCCGCTGCGGCTGCGGTCGCTGTTTCGCCGGGAGCAGACGGACCAAGAACTGGATGACGAGTTGCTCGACCACCTGGAACGAAGAACCGAGGAGTACGTGGCAAAAGGGACGGCGCCCGAGGAAGCTCGGCGCCGCGCGCGCCTGGACCTAGGCGGGATCCAGCAGACCAAAGAGAAATGCCGCGACGCGCGGGGAGTGAACGGGATTCAAGACTCCATGCAGGATTTGCGCTACGGTCTGCGGATGTTGCAAAAATCGCCGGGCTTCACGATCGTGGCTGTACTTACGCTAGCCCTGGGCATCGGGGCCAACACCGCGATCTTCCAGCTGCTGGACGCAATCCGCCTGCGAGGCCTGCCGGTGACGAATCCGCGGGAACTGACCTTGGTGCGCCTTTCTGACCTTACTGACCGGCGGGGATGGAGAGGCAACCAGGAGTCGGTCTATCCAGCACTGAACAATCCTCTTTGGGAATATATTCGCGACCACCAGCGTATCTTTTCTGGGGTGCTGGCCTGGAACGCCACCAACCTGGGCATCACCGAAGGCGACCACGAGCAGCTGGTGCGGGGACTGTGGGTGAGTGGAGACTTTTTCACGGTAATGGGCGTGCAGCCAGCGTTGGGCCGGTTGTTCACGGCTGCGGATGACCGCCCGGGCTGCGGGGCCTCTGGCGCGGTCGTGAGCTACGGATACTGGCAGAGCCTACTTGCGAAGGACCCCCACGTAATCGGCCGCAAGCTGGTTATCCGGGACCATGCGGTCCCGATTCTCGGAGTCGTCCAAGCGGGTTTCACGGGTCCGGAAATCGGGCACTCTTTTGATGTGGCTGTTCCGATCTGCTCACAGGCCGTGTATTGGACCGAGGGCAATTGGCTGGTATCCAGCACGGACTGGTGGCTGACGGTGATGGGGCGTTTGAAACCCGGCGATTCCCTTTTGATGGCCAACTCCGGCCTGGAATCGCTTTCCCCCGCTGCCTTTGAGGCAAGCTTGCGAAATGACTATCCCACTGAAAATATCCAGGACTATCTCCATTTCAAACTGGCGGCGGACGCAGCGCCGGGCGGTGTCTCCTGGCTGCGAGACAGGTACGAGAATCCTCTTTGGATGTTGCTCGGGCTTGCAGGCGCCGTGCTGCTGATTGCTTGCGCGAATCTAGCGAACTTGATGCTGGCGCGGGGCAGCGCGCGGACGCGCGAGCTAGCTGTGCGGCTGTCTCTGGGGGCGACGCGGAATCGGTTGATCCGTCAGCTGTTATGGGAAAGCTTGCCACTGATTTTGCTTGGGGCGGCATTGGGGCTGATGCTGGCGCGCACTTTGGGGAACTTTCTTGTCGCTTTGCTGAGCACGCAGGGCGACGCGCTGTTTGTAGACTTGCATCCGGACTGGCGCGTGCTGGGATTCACGGCGACGCTGGCTGGGCTGACGGCGCTGCTTTTTGGATTGGTTCCTGCCCTTCGGGCTTCCAGCCTGGCGCCGGGTGAGGCGATGAAAGCGGGCTCACCCCGAATGGGCGGCGTGCAAAAAAGCAACCGGCTGCGGCGTGCGCTGGTGATTTCTCAGGTGGCGCTGTCTCTGGTGCTGGTGACCGGCGCGGTGCTTCTTGCGCGAACGTTTACGAATCTTCTGTCTGTCGATGCAGGTTTTCACGAGGACGGGATCCTGATTGCCTGGGTCGATATGTCCAAGCTCCGCATCCCTTATGAACACCGTCAGACAGTGAGAAAGGAAATACTCGACCGGATTCGCGCGATCCCGGGCGTGGAGGGCGCATCGGAGGCCGGAATTATTCCTCTGAGCGGCTCCAGCGTACAACCAAGTCTGGGCAACGAGAGAAGACCGGCAATCCGGATTCTCCCCGAATTTCAACTCGATCGGCCAGGATTATTTCAAAACGCTTGGAACGCCACTTTTGGCGGGCCGGGACTTCGACGAGCGGGACACGCCCAACTCTCCGAAAGTGGCAATCGTCAACCAGGAGTTTGCGCGGCGGCTGGGGAAGGGAGCGAACCCTGTCGGAGTGCAAATCCGACGCGAAGCCACGCCTCACGAGCCTGAATTGGCACTTGAGATTGTCGGGTTAGTGAAAAATACCAAATACGTGAACCTTCGCGAGGACTTCGTGCCCGTCGTATATATATCGCTCGCGCAGGACGCGGAGCCCGACTTTTACGATCAACTCATCATTCATTCGAAGCTACCGTTGGACTCCTTGAGTACACAGGTTAAGTCAGCAACAGCTGTGACGAGTCCGGACATCGGCGTGGACTTTCGCGTTTTCAAGACGCAGATTCAAGAATCCTTGCTGCCGGAGAGATTGATGGCTACGCTCTCCGGGTTTTTTGGATCGCTGGCGGGGCTGCTGACGGCCGTGGGGCTTTATGGCGTGATTTCCTTTCTGGTGGCGCGACGCACGCAGGAAATCGGAATTCGCATGGCGTTGGGAGCGGGTAAGAGCCAGGTTCTTTGGATGGTCCTGCGTGAAACGTTGATGCTGACGGCGCTGGGGATCGCGGTGGGCCTGCCAATCACGATTGGCGCAGCCAGCCTTATTGCAAGCGTGCTGTTTGGAATAAGACCCGGCGATCCGCTGGCTCTTGCGGGCGCGGCGTTTGCCCTTTGCGGGGTGGCCCTGGCCGCGGGTTACGTTCCTGCGCGCCGGGCGACGCGGGTCGATCCGATGGTGGCGCTGCGCTACGAATAAGCTCGTCGGGTGGCTAGGCAACTCGAACGTCAATGTATGTATCAGTACCCAGCTTTGCCTTCGATCGGTAGGAGGCGGCTCGCGGCTATCAGGTCTCGACCCGCGCACCGTGGAACAAGCAGCAGCCGATAATGATTAGCAAGGATGCGGCACCGATCATTTCGTTTCCGATGAAAAACCCCACCATCGGAACAGTGAATACAGCCTGAATCAACACAGCGAAGCCGCAGATCAGGGCGATGGGCTTGCGCAAACGCGCTTCCCCGAACGTGACGACCAGTACAATGAGTGCAAGGACGATCCAACTCCACGCCATCGACAGAAAGGCAACCTCGAAAACAGATTGCAGAGCAATCGGCAGATTGGACGCATGCACCGCCGGGGCGGAGAACCTTAGATATGCGAGGCAATGCACGGCAGCAGCCACAAGCAGCACAACGCAACCCAACGTTACCAATGTGCGCGACACCATACGGCGAGTAATCATCTTCGGCATTTCATCGTCAGGAAGTTGCAGAACGAGTGGAGCATGCCTTAAGAGCGCGACTGCGTCAATGGTGGCCACGGCAAGTGGGCGATAAACGGCATACCTCTAACGACGCCGGCCCTGTCAAGAGTTTTTTCGAAAGAACTCCTGTTTTGCTGATTCTTCTGCCCTTTGCCTCACTCACGACCCTCTTGCTACTGGTTGTTGGGGGAGAATCTATCCGCCGCTGGCTTGAGTCCGATGAGCGCAGCAGCGAAGCGAGCTTGCTTTAGGGTGAGCATCTTCTTGGCCTTCGCGACCTTTGCCGTCGCTTTCTGCTTATTCTTTCGATTTTCTCCGCTCATGATCGCTACATTACCACGCGGAAGCTAATCGAACCGGTCGAGTCGGACAAGCCGAATCTGGTGAAGCGATATTTTGTAGAAATGGTTTTGAATCGGCATAACTTCCGGGTGCCCGTCATCCGACCGCAAATCACTGGGATTGAACTCGATTCTGCTAAACTCTCCGGCATGCGAAGGAGAATCGGCAGGTCTATTCCGCTTTTTCTGGGAGTGCTCGCCTTTTGCATCCTGGGTATATCACTCTCAGCACAAACGACGCCCGGCGTGAATTGGCCATACTACGGAGGTGACGCGGGCGGGATGCGCTACTCGCGGCTGACCCAGTTCAATCCGGAAAACGTGTCGAGGCTGAAAATCGCCTGGGTCTTTCATACCGGTGACGTTTCCGACGGGAAACACGGAAAACAGAGAAGCGGATTCGAAGCTACACCAATCCTCGTCGATGGCCTTCTGATTTTTGCTACCGGTTTCAATCGAGTGATCGCGGTCAATCCCGAAACGGGAACGCTCCAGTGGGCATACGACCCCAAGATCGATCCGACCTGGGACTACGGTGACGCTCTCGTGAACCGAGGCGTAGCGATGTGGTTTGACACGGCTCACAGCGCGCAGACCGGAGCCCCGTGTCGGCGACGCATTTACGAGGCATCTCTGGACGCCCGGCTGATTGCCCTCGACGCGGCAACGGGTGTCCCATGCGCCGATTTTGGCGATAAAGGCGAGGTATCTCTTCGTGATGTGCCACGGTACCGACCTGGGCAATATCATATGACTTCGCCACCTGCCGTCATCGACGACTTGGTTGTCGTGGGCTCTGCGATCAACGATAACAATCGCGTTGATATGCCAAGCGGAGTAGTCAGGGCGTTCGATGCGCGTACAGGAGCTTTGCGCTGGAGTTGGGATCCAATCGACAAGAACGAGCAAGCCGCCGCACGCGGCAGCGGTACGGCAAAGACATGGCGGACTGGTGCCGGCAACGCGTGGTCGATCATGGCTGTGGACAATGAACGTGATCTCGTCTTCATTCCTACAGGAAGCGCCAGCCCAGACTATTACGGTGCATTACGCCCCGGCGACGACAAATGGGCGAATTCGATAGTTGCCTTGCGCGGAAAGACGGGGGAGCTCGTCTGGGGATTCCAGTTGGTGCACCATGATCTCTGGGACTATGACTCTGCTGCACCGCCATTGCTGGCGACACTGCAGCGCGCTGGCAAGCAGGTGCCGGTTGTAATCCAGGGGAATAAGACTGGATTGCTATATGTCCTGGATCGCGAGACCGGTGCCCCAGTTTTTCCGGTCGAGGAGCGACCTGTACCGCAGAGCGATGTTCCAGGAGAAGTGCCATCGCCGACGCAGCCTATTCCCGTGGCGCCTCCTCCGCTCGTCCCGCAGAAGCTTTCCGCAGATACCATCTTCGGTGTGAATCCCGTCGATCGCGAAACCTGCCGAAAGTGGGTTCGATCATTTCGCAATGAAGGCATCTTTACGCCGCCTAGTTTGCAAGGCACGTTGGTTATTCCGGGAAACATCGGTGGCATGACCTGGAGTGGTTATGCATTCGATCCTGTGGACAATCTGCTTGTGGTTCCGACGAATAATATTGCGGGAGTCGCAAAACTCATCCCGCGCCAGAAGTTAGAAGAGGCTTCGCAGAGCGGCGAAGATGGAGACTATGCGCGACAGACAGGAGCTCCGTATGGAATGTACCGGCGCTTTCTGCAAGGTGCGTCGGACCTTCCGTGCACGCCGCCACCATGGGGGATGTTAAGCGCCGTCGATTTGAATCAAGGTACGATCAAGTGGCAGGTGCCACTGGGTTCGATGCAGTATTTCGGTGGAGGCCACGACTCAGTGCCTCCAGGATCAATTGGCTTCGGGGGTCCGATCATCACCGCTACCGGGCTGGTGTTTATCGCCGGCACGTTTGATCCCTATATTCGCGCCTTCGATGTCCAAACCGGAAAAGAACTTTGGAAGGCGCAACTTCCTGCAAGCGGGAACGCTACGCCGATGACTTATAGTGTGAATGGCAAACAATACCTTGTCATCGCTGCAGGCGGCCATCCGAAGATCACGGAAGAATCACTGAATGACGCGTTGGTGGCTTTTGCTCTGCCCTAGAGACCAACGCGAGGCATGAACATCGAGGCCCAGCCCGGGCTCTACAGCATACCCTGTGACGGTTATCACAGCTCTGTTCGCGAAGCAAGCGTATCCATTGCATATCGATCTGTCCTGGAGTCGGTGAAGCGCTCCCGGAAGTGCCGAGCAGGGTGAACGGCGGGCAAGCAGATCGAAGATTCGAGACTCCTATGAATACCTATGGTGCTATTCCCGCAAGAAATGACTGGGGAGGTTTCCTGGCAACGCTGATTCTGGCAATGCCATCGGCCGTAGCTTTTTTGTGCGCGCTAGCGCTGGTGCGCGACGTTCCGTGGTTTGCTACCTCTGCCTCTGGCCTATGGTTCATATACGAAGTCTCGCGCTACGTCGCGTACCCGGGCATCGTCATTTGCGCCGGCATTGTCGTCGCGTTAACAGCCCAACACCGAACTTCACGGAAATTTGTGGTTCTCATGGGACTCTCTCTGGCTGGAGCGGTCCTTTTGCTCTGGTATGCCGTGCAGATTTTCAAAAACTCTTGGTAGCGAGGCCTCGCGACTGGCCACGCACTCTGCTAGACATGCCGATCTATGGCCGGTGATACTCCCGGTCACACAGTCAAAGTAACGTCGCCTGGTCTCAAGCGTTCAATGGTCTACGATTTGCGCTCCGCACCCGAGTGTCACCGCAATCACGCACTTCTCTGAGGAGCGCTTGTGCCAGGCGTGACGAGTCCCGTTCTGAATCACGCAATCTCCTGCTTTGAGATGTACTTCAAGCGCCGTCATCCAGAGTACTTGTCGCGGATAGCCTGTCTGGACTGTCACAGCCCGCGGGATTGCAAAGCTTTGAGGGCGGAGGCTTTCAGGAGCGTCTCCGGGAGGTCGCTTGCTGGTCGCTCCAAACTTCACGCGGGACGTGGAAACGGGACTCGGAGGCTGGTCTGACGCGGAGATCGTTCGCGCCATGCGCATGGGAGTCGCCCGGGATGGCCGACAACTCCGTCCTGAGATGCCATACACAGTCGCATTTCATGACTGATCAAGACACCGCCGATATTGTGCGTTTCCTACGTTCGCTCAAGCCTGTAAGGAAATCGTGGCCATCAAGCCAGAAATAGGCACAGCTATGACGACTCGGGTGATGATCAACACGCAAGCTTTGGACATGGGCTGGCGGCTCCCCGCAAAGAGCCTCGCTAATTTCGTTTTTCATTGGCCTGTTGTTCTCATCTTCTCCGTGCCGATACGGTCTCAGTGAATCCCGGTCAACTTCGCAATTTGCGTTGCCCACTGAATGGAATTAGCGAGCCGCGCCTGGTTGCTCAAGTCTTGCTCGCTACTCTCAGCGAAAATGGTGCCCGCAATCTCCGCTACCTCATAGACATGCTCGCATTTAATTTGAGTTTTAAGAACGGCGCGTACGATTTCTTCCGCTTTGCCTAGAGCGGCCGTGATCGGAGGATCGCTGCCGCCGATCCTGGCGACAATCATTCCAGTGATGCGAGCAACTGCTTTCTTTGCGTCTTTCCCTTCTATTTTCATATTCGTTTCTTCCTCCTTCTTATCCGCATCCTTTTCCGGTCTCGTCCCCCGCGCGGCGCGCGAAGGGCAAGTTACAATTTTGCTGCGCTTTCCTCAAGTTCAAAAGACTTTGAGCCGCGCGACGCGCCGTCGTATGAAGTATGCATTCTATTGCATTTCTCAGGGGCTGCATTCGGACCTTATCGGTTGCGGCCCCGCATCTAGCTTGCCTACAATTTCATCCTTCTGCCGTTACACCATATTTTGCATTTCGATTTCGCAGCATCAAGCGGAAAAACAGCCGGCTGAGTGGCTTTTCGGCGAAGGAATCGCCCAGCAACTCCCCCCGAAGCCTCGAACCATAAGGCCTGACTGGCTTGTTAAGAATGAGCGAGTATTGCCCGCCACGCGCGATTTGTCTGTATCAATAAGTTCTGGAATGGAATCTAAGGAGCAGTTGCACTGATCAAGGAGTCCTGCGAATGTGGATTGTTCGAGTCGCTCTGGATCGCCCGTATACCTTCATCGTTCTGGCCTTGCTTATCCTTATTCTTAGTCCTGTCATGATCTTGCGCACACCCACCGATATTTTTCCGAATATTAACATTCCGGTGGTCGCGGTCGCATGGCAGTACACCGGCATGAACCCCGAAGAGCTGGAAGGGCGCCTGACCAGCGTGTACGAACGGGTGCTGACTGCGGTCGTCGACAACGTCGAACACATTGAGTCAACCACCGTGAACGGCCAGGCCATCGTCAAAATCTACTTGCAGCCGGGTGCCAGCCTGGATACCGCTAACGCGCAAGTAACCGCCGGGTCTCAGACCATCCTACGGCAGTTGCCTCCGGGCACATTGCCGCCGCTGATCATCAACTACAGCGCCTCGAGCGTGCCGATTCTCCAGCTGGGCATTTCGGGACAGGGCCTTTCGGAGTCGCAGCTGAACGACCTTTCACAGAATTTTCTTAGGCCGCAACTCGTGACCGTACCCGGCGCGGTGATCCCCTATTCCTATGGCGGCAAACAGCGTCAGGTCATGATTGATCTGAACGAAAGTTTAATTCAGTCCAAGGGATTGTCGCCTCAGGATGTTCTCACTGCCGTACAGCAGCAAAATCTGATCTCGCCTTTGGGAACTGCAAAAATTGGCCTCTTCGAGTACGACGTTCGCGCGAACTTCAGTCCCAAAACGGTCCCGGAATTAAACGATCTGCCAATCAAGGTAGTTGGCGATTCCACCATCTATCTTCGCGATGTGGCCAACATCCGCGACGGTTTTGCTCCGCAGACCAACATCGTCCGCCAGGATGGCCATCGCGCCGCCCTGGTCACCGTACTCAAGGCCGGCAACGCTTCCACCGTCAATGTTGTGAAGGGGATTCGCGACCTTCTTCCCCGCGTGGCACAAACCCTCCCGCCTGAGATGAAAATTGTGCCTATTGCCGATCAGTCTATTTTCGTCCGTGGCGCCGTAAGCGGGGTCGTCCGCGAGGCGGTGATCGCCGCATGTCTGACGGGGTTGATGATTCTGCTGTTCCTAGGAAGCTGGCGGAGCACCCTGATTATCGCTGTCTCTATTCCCTTATCCATCTTGACGTCCGTCATTATCCTCAGCTTTCTCGGCGAAACCATCAACGTCATGACCCTTGGCGGATTGGCGCTGGCCGTCGGAATCCTCGTCGACGACGCTACCGTCACGATTGAAAACATGGAGCGCTATTTCGAAGAAGGTCATGCTCAACGTGACGCCATCCTGCAAGGAGCCGCCCAGATTGCTGTTCCCGCGCTCGTTTCCACGCTTTGTATCTGTATCGTGTTCTTACCGATGTTCATGTTAAACGGTGTGCCGCACTACCTGTTTGTGCCGCTTGCCGAAGCTGTGGTGTTCGCCATGCTCGCGTCGTACCTCCTCTCGAGAACCCTGGTGCCCACGCTCGCAATGTATCTCCTGAAAACAAAAGAGGACAAGTCTGCCCCATCGCGGAATCCCCTTGTCCTATTTCAGCGCGCGTTCGAGCGCACATTTGAGAGGTTGCGGAATGCCTACCGGGGCCTGCTGACCGTTGTGGTCCACGGGCGTGCTCTTTTCATTCCCGGTTTTCTTCTTGCGTGTCTCGCCACGTTCCTTTTGGTTCCTTTTCTTGGCCAGGATTTCTTTCCAAGCACGGATAACGGTCAATTTATCCTCCACCTCCGCGCTAAGAGCGGCACGCGAATCGAGGAGACTGCGAAGATTTGCGACCTCGTCGAGGGCTCCATCCGGCGGCAAGTTCCCGCTGAGGAAATGGACAACATTCTGGACAACATTGGGTTGCCCTACAGCGCTATCAACTACATGCACTCCACATCCGGCCTCATCGGAGCGGGCGACGCAGACATCCTTGTGTCGCTCAAGGAGAAACACCGTCCCACCGCGGAATATGTTCAGAGCTTGCGCGAAAAGTTGCCGGGGGAATTTCCCAACACGATGTTCTACTTCTTGCCTGCCGACATCGTTACGCAGGTGTTGAACTTTGGCTTGCCGGCGCCTATCGACGTGCAAATCGAAGGAGCCGATATACAGGACAATCGGGAAGTCGCCGCGCGAATGTTGCAGGAAATGACCAAGGTTCCGGGAGTAGCCGATGCGCACATACAGCAAGCCTTCGATTATCCGGCGTTTGACATCACCGTGGATCGTACCAAGGCAGCCCAGGGCGGCTACGCCGAACGCGACGTCGCCAATAGCGCATTGAACTCCCTCAGCGGCAGCTTCCAG
This sequence comes from Candidatus Acidiferrales bacterium, assembly GCA_963790355.1. Taxonomy (GTDB): domain Bacteria; phylum Acidobacteriota; class Terriglobia; order Acidiferrales; family UBA7541; genus Acidiferrum. Next base: position 14,314 of record CAWBOF010000004.1, on the reverse strand, counting down.
ATCTCGCCGATGTTTTTCCTCAACTGGAAGAACGGCGTCAGCTACAACCTGGTGACCCAGACTCCACAATACTCGATTCAGTCCCTGCAAGATCTGCAAAACACCCCTCTGAATTCGGCCTTAGCAAAGCGCCCGGAAATTCTCGCGGATATTGCTTCGGTCCAACGCACCAGCGAAATGGAAGTGGTTTCGCATTACAACATCCGTCGCATCGTCGATATTTACGCGTCTGTCCAGGGCCGCGATCTGGGAGCGGTAGGCCGCGAAGTCACGCGCATCGTCGATGCCAACCGGAAGTACTTGCCCCGCGGGAGCTTCGTAAGCGTGAAGGGCCAGCTGCAAGCCATGCGTAGTTCCTATATTGGTTTGCTGGGCGGTCTCGTCTTCTCCATCATTCTCGTCTATCTCTTGATCGTGGTGAACTTTCAGTCCTGGCTCGATCCGTTCATCATCATCACTGCTCTTCCCGCTGCGCTTGCAGGCATCGTTGGCTTTCTGTTCCTCACGCACACAACACTCAGCGTTCCCGCCTTAATGGGCGCCATCATGTGCATGGGCGTGGCCACATCCAACAGCATTCTCATGGTGTCGTTCGCAACCGAACGGCTGCAGCAACATGGAGATCCCATGGAAGCTGCCATCGAGGCCGGCTTCACGCGTTTTCGGCCAGTGCTGATGACGGCTCTGGCCATGATCATTGGGATGATTCCCATGTCGCTCGGCCTCGGCGACGGCGGCGAACAGAATGCGCCTCTGGGCCGCGCGGTCATTGGTGGCCTGTTGTGCGCGACTGTGGCGACCTTGTTCTTCGTCCCCACGGTTTTCAGTTTCTTGCACCGTCACGATCCTGCGGCTGCACAAAAACCTCAGAGCGACGGGCATGAGCCTGCTACCGCGTAAGCGAAAAGGAAAACGCATGACGCCTAACGAAGAAAATGTGAGCTCCACTCCCAAGTCGGAAACCAGCGCACGGCAAACTACGGACTCCCCATCGCATGGGTACGCCCTCGGGCCGGGGGGTCGTCGAACGGCAATGGTGTTTGCCGCCATTGGCCTCGTCTTGCTGGCTGCCGTTATTTACCTTGGTATCCATTCACGGGCGGCCGCCGAATCACGCCTCAAGCAAAGGACCGAAGAAGCAGCCGTTCCCATCGTCACTGTAATTTTCCCGAAGGAGGGCGCACCCACAGATGAAATTATGCTCCCAGGCGTTACCCAGGCCTTCACTGACGCCCCGATTTACGCGCGAACCAACGGCTATCTGAAGCAATGGTATTTCGATATTGGGGCGCATGTGAAAAAGGACCAATTGCTCGCGGTGATCGACACGCCGGAAGTTGACCAACAGCTCCAGCAAGCTCGCGCGGACCTGGACACCGCCCAGGCTAACGTCGCCATCGCCAAAATCACCGCCGACCGCTGGCAAGGCCTCGTAAGTGACGGCTCGGTCTCCCAGCAGGAAACAGACCAGGCCGTCATCAACCTGAAGGCAACGCAAGCGACATCGGAAGCCAACGCCGCCAACGTGCGTCGCCTCGAACAGTTGCAGTCCTTCGAAAAAGTCTACGCCCCTTTTGACGGAATCATTACCGCCCGTAGCACAGACATTGGCGCGCTGATCGATGCGGGCGCAGGTGGAAGCAGCGCGACTTCTGGAGTAGCGGGCGGCGCCGGCGCCAACAGCGAGCCACGGGAGCTCTTTCACATGGCCGCCACCCGCACTCTCCGCGTCTACGTGGCTGTTCCTGAGGTTTACTCCCCGGGCGTGCGGTCTGGTGGGACCACTACGTTGACGCTCGATGAATTTCCTGGCGAAACCTTCCATGGCACCATCGTTCGCAATACCAATTCCATTGACCTTGCTTCGCGCACACTGCTCGTCGAGGTCGATATCGACAATCCCACCGGCCGCCTCTTGCCCGGCGCCTATGTCTTTGTGCACTTCAAGCTGCCCCAGACGGTGCACTCTGTTACCGTTCCCGCGAGCGCGCTGATCTTCCGCAAGGAGGGCCTGCAAGTTGCCGTCGTTCGCGATAGCAAGGCTCAACTCGTTTCAGTGAAAATTAATCACGACTATGGCAACAGTGTGGAAATTAATTCGGGCCTGCAGCCCACCGATGCCGTCATTGCGGACCCATCGGATTCGCTCGTCGACAACTCACCCGTGCGCGTGGCCAACAACTCAACAGGCGGTGCTGCACGATGAAATACGCATTGGTTGCGTTTCGCTACATCGTAACAAGTCTCCTCGCGCTGCTCCTCGTCCTGCTGCTTTTCGCGCTGGAAAGCTGCACGGTTGGACCTAAATATGTTAAGCCGAGCACCCCGACGCCCGCGGCGTTTAAAGAACAACCGCCGGCTTCCTCCCCGGGAGCGGAGCAGTGGCAGCCCGCGAATCCGGCCGACCAGGCAAGCCGTGGGAAATGGTGGGAAATCTTCGGCGATCCAGAACTCAACCAACTCGAAGAACAGGTCGCCACTTCGAACCAGGACCTGAAAGTGTACGAAGCGCGCTTTCGCGAAGCTCGCGCGGCCATTCGCTTCAATCGAGCTTCGCAGTTTCCCACCATCTCCACCGCGCCGACCATTGCCTATACGAAAAGTACGGACTATTCGCCGAGCTTTCCGTCGAAAATCCAGGAGACGAGCACCGGCGAATATCGTGTTGCCCTTCGATCTTTCCTACGAGTTGGACCTTTGGGGCCGCGTGCGGCGAACGGTTGCTGCTGCCCGTGAAGAGGCGCAAGCGACTGCCGGCGATTATGAGGGTGTCAAACTCAGTCTCGAGGCGGAACTCGCCATGGACTATTTCGAGTTGCGCAGCGCCGATGCGCAGAAGCAGCTCCTTGACGATACCGTGAAAGCTTATAGCGACGATGTGCAGCTCACTACCCATCGCTTCAAGGGAGGAGCCGCGCCACGATCGGACGTTGCCCAAGCGCAAACCCAGTTAGACACCACGCGCGTCCAGGATACCGATGTCACCGTCCAACGAGCTCAATTCGAACACGCCATCGCCATCCTCATCGGCAAGCCGCCCGCGGATTTCAGCCTGGCGGAAACGCCGCTCAACAATCACCCTCCAACGATCCCGCCGGGGCTGCCCTCAGAGCTTTTGCAACGTCGCCCGGATATTGCGGCCGCGGAAAGGCGCATGGCGGAAGCCAATCAGCAAATCGGTATCGCCAAGGCGGCGTACTTTCCGACGGTCTCTCTCGAAGGAACCGCAGGGTTCGCCGGCACGCAAGCGTCAAACTGGTTTACTTGGCCGGCCGGATTCTGGGCTCTTGGTCCAGTCCTCGCGGAGACGCTCTTCGACGCGGGACGCCGCCGAGCTACTTCCGAATCGGCGCGCGCAAACTACGACGCAACCGTCGCCACGTATCGCCAGACTTCGCTGACCGCCTTCCAGGAAGTCGAGGACAACCTCGCCGCATTGCGCATCCTCCAGAACGAAGCACAGCAGCAGGATCAGGCCGTCGCATCGGCAAAGGATTCCCTGCATCTTTTCACGAATCGTTATAAAGGGGGAGTGGACACCTACCTGCAAGTCATCACGGCGCAGACCATCGAACTGGCGAACGAACGGAATGCCATCGATATTCTCCGGCGGCGCATGGATGCCAGCGTGCTCCTCGTCAAAGCTCTCGGCGGCGGCTGGGACGCCTCCCAACTCCCAACCTTCGGCGCCCGTCGCATCAACGACCATTGATCTCCAGGGCCGCATTGCGTGTGTAGCGCTGGCTTTCATGCCAGCTCTTGGCTTCCTGCCGATGACCGTGGGCAGATCCTGTTTGAACACCGGGATCACGCAGCTGAGCCGGCTGTAGCCCAGCGTCAGGATGAAGCCGTGGACCATACGCGGTTGGCGGCTACCCAGTTCCTGCAACGGACCAAGTCGGCCAAAGTCGACTTCGGCCATCTCGCCCGGCAGGCTCTCCGCCCGTCGTACGGTGATCGCCGAAGCAGTTCCGAAATCGCACCACTTCCGCGCAAACCGACACAAGCTGCTATAGGAAACCGCCAGACCCTCGCGTCCCAACAGTTCATGCACCTTGCTCAACAGCAGGTGGTTTTTGTCCAGCCAGGCTCGAATCTGCTCGGTTCGCGGCTTTAACCGCTGCTCTGGCTCGCTGCCGGCGACAGCCGTACCCGGCCGGCCCATGTGCTGCCGGATCACTTGGAGCTTGTCTTCGTCGGGCCACGGCGTTTCGGGCCCGATTCCCTCTTTCTCCGCGAAACGCACGATCCGCCGTACGGTGTTCCGGTCCGCACCGGTTGATCGTGCTATCGCTCGAATCTTCTCCCCGGCCAACCACCGCCGGATGATCTGATCAATGTCCATCCTCCTCACCTCCCGGTATGCCATCTCCTGTCCTCCTGGAGAACTGGTTGGCACACCTGCTCGTTCAACCGCAACGGGGGGTGGGTGAATGATCCTGAAAATGTGGGTGAAAGTTGGTGAAAACGGGTGGGTGAAAGTTGGTGAAAAACTACCGCCTCAGGTGGTCGGTAGATCCTGAAAATTCACACACAATCATATTTGGAAATCATTGAAAGGATTGGCTCCCCGGGCTGTACGAATTGCGAACTCTACGTTTTGAGTTCACTGTCCCATTCCGCAAGGAAAGGTTCCTTCTCAGGCCTGGGTTGTTTCACTGAACGGCATTACCGCTCAATTCTAACATCCGGATCATAGATGTGGTCCACAGTCGCCAAGGTGTCGGGTTTGGTCCAGTACGAGCTTCCGATAATGCCCTTGTTAATCGAGACTTTGGCAAATTGATGCCTCGCGAGCAAGCCGAATTGTTTCTGGTAACTCTAATTACTAGCGAATGTTCCAGCGAGATCCAATGATGGTGCGTAGGGCTGGAGAGCCCTACTTCTTGTGCTTTTCCGGTGCTGGAGTAGAGTAACCGCGTCGAGCTTGAATCGTCAGGCCGGGCTCATTCACTTTGACTTTCAAGCTGTGATGAGCTCCCATCGGTTTTGTGTTTGCTGTGGAAAAGGCGAGAAGATACGTGTAATCGGCACCGGAGATGAGTGTCCTGAACCCAGCTTCGAGGTCGTTGCTATTGTGATAGAAGGTGCCCCCTGTTCCATCCGCCAACTCTTCCATGACTTCGGCATTGGCAGCCATTGATTCTCTACGATATCGGTCGCCGAGACGTTGTGCGTCTTGTTCTTCGCGGTGATCGATTCGCACCGTGGCCTCGGCGCCCTGATTTGTCGTGTACAGACCGCGTGCATCGAGAGTGTTGATAACCGTATTGGTGCGGGCAGCGACATCCAGGATTTCAGATTTAATGGTCATCGCTTCCGAGTCAGGTGTGAAGAATCCGGGAGAGATCAGAATGAGAACGTGCTGTCCGGGAAGCGGCGCCATCCCGTTCAGGATCAACCGCAGGAAATACAGATTGCTTTGATAGTTGTGTTCGCCCAATTCCACGGCCCGTTGTGCAGCACTCCGTGCAATGCTTTCCGCCCCGTCCACTTCGAGCCCATGGTAACAATGTAGGACTGCGACGACGGCAGCGTAAAGAGCCGGACTGTCATTTTTATTTATGATCAGGTCGCCCTGGTAGTAATCGACGTTGGGGCATTCGTGCTCATCTGGGCGCCAGAAAGTCTTAACCCTTAAATCCAGAATCATTTGCTTTAATTTTGCGTGGTCGTGAGTCAGGCCGCTATTGGTTCCAGAAGTAGAAAGCACGGCCGCCATGTCCGCAGGTGCAAGAGATGAATCGAGCGCCTTTATCGCGGCTTCTTGTGCTTGGGCGAGATCGGACGAAGTCAAGTTGTAGTCGTCAAACAGGAAGACGATAAATCGCTGAGGGGGAGAGGTCGGCTGTGAAACGGCGGGAGAGTCCGTCGCGTCCGGACTGGGGGTGGAAGAATTCGCTGAGGAGGTCTCGGTAGCCCGCTTAATTATCGTGAAACCAGTGATGGTCTGCGGTTTACCATTGTCAAAAACCTGAAAATCGTCCTTCGTTAGATTGCCGACAGCGTGCCCCTGAGCGTCACGGACCACAACAGGCACAAGCACTTCATTTGTAAACGACCGGACCACTGGAGGAGGTTGTTGTAACTGCTGCCCCATGAGGCGAGGCGCTATGAGTAAAGTAAAAGAGGAACAAAAAATAGCTGGAAGGAGTCCTGGGCTCAATCGCATGGGTTTGCCACCTTCTTGCACAGAAGCGACAGTAGTCTGAAGCCTCAACTGGCATTAGTTGGGACGAAACTCAAAATGAACCTCGAACTGGACCAAGGTGAGAACAGGCTTACCGTCCTTGAACGCCGCATTGCACCGCCAAGTTTTCATGGTAGCGAGAGTCGCTTCGTTCAAGCCGTTTGGCAGCCCGCGGATAATCCGGACGTTCTCGAGCTTGCCCTCAGAATTGAGAACGGCATCAACGAAGATGCTTCCACTCAGCTGAAACCTCCTAACCTCTTCAGTTTGGGGACTCGGCATGTACGTACACTTTGGCATCGAAACACCGTCGACTCCCCACCGATATATAGATTCCCCGCTGGCAGTCGACGTAACCGGCGGAAGAGAGGTAATTAGCTCAGCGGACGAGAGGTCCACGCTCGATTTTGGCGCTAGGAGATTTGCCACCGCGTTGTATCCGCTCCCATATTTGTCGGCCACGTCAAACAGACGAGTAGAGAGTTGCACTACATCGTCATTGGTTCTTTTAGTTGTGCCGAGGACTATGAATCTTGCCTTCAGAGCAGAGGCAATCGAGTGGACAAGGCCTGCATTTACGGACTTCGCGGGGACACGATCCTTTGCCAGGAAGTTCTGGAGAAGGCTGCGGTCAATGACTTGAATCTTATGATTCTGACTGGTCAGTTCCTTGGAGAGTTCATCCGCTAGCTGCATTCCGTACGGCGAAGTATTCCCGTCCGGCAGAGCGAAATTTGTCACGAGAATGCTACAATTTTTCTTCGAGCGGCTTGCGACCGCAGGATAGTTCAATAAATCGGTTGCTAATGACTGGACATTCGACGTTGCGTCCGGCTCTGAACTGGATTTCGCCTGCTGCATAGTTACCTCGCGTTGCGCTCGCTCTTCCGGGGATTTGGCCTTTATCGGTCTTTTATAGAGGTTTGGGAGCTCTCTCGCCCATTCCGGGTTCCCTGGGTCGACTCCGCCTAACCTTACAGAGCTCTTATCAAGCAGGAGCTTCATTGTTTCGGTGTCGCCCTTGATCACGGCGTTGTGCATCAAAACGCTGCCCTTCGGGATTGGGTTCTGATTATGTTGAGCCCAACACACCGAAACAACGGCGAGGGCTAACGCTAGAAAGAAGAGACTTCTTGGTGCTCGCATGTTCACTCTAATGGCCGGGCGATACGGCGGAATTCTTTATATCTGCTGGTCTAACGTTAGGCGAGCCCCGTACCAGCATTGGAAATGCTAACGAATCATTCTAATCCTATGCTTAAGGTTGGCAGACGCCGAAGTCGTTGATTACCTTTTTCGTTTCCCACGTAAGCAGATCGCCGCCGTTCGGCCGGATCTTTTTGCCCTGCAAGGTCATTCGGGCCCCTGGCTTAATACCCGTCGTGTCGCCGGATAGCGAGTAAGACCGCTTGTCTTTCTCGTCTTTTAGAGTCATCCCATGCTGGGCCGAGTCGACGCATCCCGTAATCGTTCGCTTCTTGGAAGATTCGTGAATGACTACGACAGTAACGACTGCCACGGCCGCCGCCGCTCCTACAATTACGCCGACGACTTCGCCGGTGGTGACGCCACCGATGGGTTTGCCGCCGGTGGTCTGCGCTCCCGCAGGTATGCAGAGAACAAGACTGAGCGCGATAGTCACAACTCCCGTGAGGCATTTCATGACGTACTTGTTCGTTGCTTTAACTGCAATCTTCTCTCGCATGAGAACTCCCATTATTTAGCGTGTAGATTTGCTCAAGTGGGCTGTGCCGGGCCCGTTGAGAGGGGTGCAACCGTTCGTTGGCGGCAACGTCACGCCCACCGGCGTGCTCATTGAAGGCGACTTCTGAAAGTCAAACATATCTCGTTAGACTGAAACTGTGATCCGTCGGTCTTACTCCTCATTATGTTCACCCACTGAGCCAGTCGCAGTGACGCCCCAGGATTGGGAGAAGTCACGGACAGCGACGCCGAATACCAAGAGAAGGATGGCCACGGCACACCTCCACGAAGGTGCTAGTGATCGAGACAGCGTCGAGCTAATTAGAGAACTCCCGCGGCAAGCACCACCATATTTAAAGCGGTAGGGTCTAACCTTTCGCTCGATTTCACGCCGCATAGTGCACCTACTCCAAAATTTCGTTGCTACCAATTTTCGACACACGCAAGCGTGCGGAATAACGCCGTCGCTCCGCACTTCAACTCCGATTTGTGCATCCCGCTCAAATTCAACCTTTGCGCATGCTGTACGCTCGATTCTTTACCATGAACCGACAAAAGGTTCGGTGGGTACGCTGTCGGGGAAATGCATATCTCCGATTGCGTCCTCCTAAAGTAGTATTGCGAAATGTTAGCTGAATGTTCTCAGAAGGGTTTGCCGCTCGCGGTTATTTCATTTGGAAGATCTTCAAGTTTGGACTTGAGGATTGTGCCTCCATGGGGAGAGGAGCTTCCGTTGGCTGGTTCCAGCGTTACGAATACCGCGTCTATCTGTTCCAGAATACTGTTGTCATTGACAGAAAGAACCCATCGATTCAGTTTTGCATCGTCTAGTGTGAAAAGGCCCAGGGACACGGGCTTTGTGACATCCAGTTGACGATATCCCCAAGCCTGGAATCCGTTGACAGCGTGATTTGCTTTCTGGTCTTCCAAATCGAAGGCATAGAAAAGCAAGCGCTTCTTCGCAATGTAAAAAATGCGGCCATACGGTCCATCCGCCTCATACGGAGCATCGACGGGATAAACGTCCAATATGTGTAAGTCACGCGAACCAATCGTGAGCTTCTGTCCTTCAGGACGAAAATCAGCAGAGTGAAGATTTCCGTTAACGCTATACTCTCCAAGTTCTTGAACTTCCTTTGTTGCGAATAGGCCATTAAATTTTCGGTGGATTTGTGTATAACGGGCCGCGTTTACCTGTTGTTGTGATTGCAGCCGCTTGGCTCCTGCCGCTATCGACCGACGCTCGGGAAGAGCTGTTTGTGACTCGGTCACCCGCTTTGATCCCTTCTGGGAGCCTTGCTGCGCCGCCACCCTGTCGGCCGGTGTCTTCAAGCCGCTCTGATCCATTTGGGGCTGTGTGGTTACACTCAGGCTTTGAACCTTCCAAGTGCGAAAGAATAAGGAACCAGTGATGAACACCGCTAAGATAGCTAGTCCTCCATAAGTCGCAACAGGTCCAATGATTTGAAAGTGGCTCAACCACCCGAACCGTCGAATGACTGAACCACTCGCCGGGCGCACTGAAAAGCTAGTAGAAACCCTTCGGTCTATCTGCGCTGTCTGCAAAACACGAAGAAGCAACTTTTGCTGTAGCTTAAGTTCGTATTCGGGACCCCGGACGACCTCGTCAATCTCCCGTTGGGTTGCGACCATGCTTAGATCATCTGACGCGAGACGACAAAAATCAGCATGTAAGCTTCGGCAATCCGGACAGCCATCCAAATGGAGGCGGAGATCGCGCGCGTCGTCGCCTGAAAGCTCTCCAATTGCATCAAGAGCGCAGAGTTCCTCGTACCATTCCATTTTCTCGTGTTTAGAATCCAAAGCCGTACACGCCTTTCTTCGCCATGGCTGTGCTCTGTTGCCGCTTATTCATTTCCGTTCGGGCCTCCAGAGCACTCCTCAAGGTTTTTAAACCTCTATAATAGAGATTTCTCGTGTTGGCTAAACTTTCTCCCAAGACTTCAGAAGTTTCTTGAAGAGTGTACCCCTCCATATGTACAAGTTCGATTGTGCGGCGCTGTTTAGATGCCAAGGCACTAATTCCCATTTCGATATAATTCACCCACTCGGCAGAATTCATTCCTAGGCGCTCCATAGGTGAATTCCGACGTATTCCGCCAACTTCTGATATCTCTTCGAGGTTGTAGCTCTCTCGAATGCGAAGATACCGCCGGCGGAGGAGCGATTTAAAGTATGCAAACTGAAGTATCCACGTCCTGACAGAGCCTCGCGTGCTGTCATAACGTTCTTGTTGGAGATATACCGTGAGAAATACATCCTGCACGATGTCTTCTGCTTCAGACTGGCTTCGCAGCGTTCTGTATGCCATTGCATAAGCTTGCCGACAATATCGATGAAAGAGAAGCTCAAAACAATGCGAGCATCCAGAGCACACATTCTCAAGAAGGACAGTGTCAGACAAAAGATCTTCATGAGCGTGTGGGATCATGAGAATGTTTCGTCGGAGTATAGCCACATTGCAAATCGCAATGCAATTGCTTCCGCTCGACTGACATTGTTTTTTTCTTCATGACTGTCGAGAAGATTTCGCCAGTTCATGCAATGCGGCCTGTGCCTCGTATGAATAAAAAATAGATAAAGCAGGTCTGGATTTAGCGTCGGCAGAGATATGATTGTGAAATGCAATTTCTCCTCAACTCGGTGTGGGAAGGTAACCAGCATGAAGGAGCCCGGCACCTCGTCCTCTCCCGCCTTACTGTTCTCTTCTTCGCACTAGGCATCGCCTCTACCGCCGTTGCGCAGACTGGGATGGATTTGCCGGAAGCTGATGAGCTCTTCCATTCCGACCCTCGATGGCTCGGAGCAGACGGCGCCTTTTCCATCGATCTCGGCCAGGGCCTCTTCACGCAGTGCCTGCGACGCCATAATCATTGTTGTATCGCTGACGTCTATCTCTTCGGCCAAAGTGAGCCCGAACATCACCTCTACATGGCGCGATTGAGCATTGAGAATTTCGCAAAAGGCAAACTCAGCCCACTTCAATGGTGGTCCGATACCGGCTGGCGAACCGAATCATCGAAACGCAGTTCTGTTTTGAGCAATGCGGGGACGGAAACCAGTCTGCAGCGCGATCCCGGTGGAATGGGATTCATTGAAGTCACGGATTTGATACTCACCCATGTGGCAAACGGACCGGACGAGAAAGTCGCTAAAGACATGAATCTTTACTTTCCCCGTTTCGTGAAAGTCGAATTGCATGGCTTGGAGCCCGCGCAGTAGCTTCCCAGAGTTCTGGACAGATTGTCGGCAACCCGGAAGTTATGGCAGAAGTCGCGCTAGGTCCCGGTAAACGCATAATCGCCGACTTGGTCCCGGTACACAGGAGTTAGTCAACCAGAGCGTTCCTGCAATACTTGCGGTCAGTTTCGGTCATTTCTTCACTGGATTGAGTGCGAACGTGATGGCGACAGTGGTCTGAACATCGACGGGAACTCCGTCCACCGTCGTCGGCTTATAACGCCATTGTTTAAACGCGGTTTCCGCCGACTTTACCAGCGGCGGAACGCCATCGAGAACCGTGACATCCCGTACGGTTCCTTCTTTCGTTATTGTCGCGCGCAAATGCACCACGCCTTGAATCCCTTGTCGCTTCCACGAATCTGGGTAATCAGGGCTAACTTTGGAGATGAGGACGGCCGGGTGAACATCCTGCTTCGGTTTTGGTTGGTCTTGTGCGAAACACGGTGACGCTCCCAAAACCAATGCCAGACACGGAATCACTGCCTTTGGAAGAAACATAGCGTTTCTCCTGCTGAGGGGGTCGAGGCGCAATTATGCCACGAAAGACCTCCCACTTCGGCCGGTTGACGAGGTGGTCTCAATAGGTCGACGCAACACTCAGCTCTAACCCAACTTGCAGTGAAAACAAAGGCTAAAATCGCTCGCAGGGCAAGATCAGCCGGAACACTACCCTGGCTAGGTTTTGACCGAGTACAGCCAAACAAAAGAGTTCTCTAGGAAAGCATGGTCGAATCAACGCATTGAAGGGTGTTGCATCGACCGTCTGAGCTGGCAACGACAAACCGGGACTTAGCAAGCCAGAATGTCCCAACGAGCCTTCTGACTCAGAATAACTTCCGGTTTGCCCGTGATTCGCCCGGAATTGTAATTGAGTAGCGGTCCAGTCGGAGATGTTCGTTACTCGGGAACTGGTTTCGCTTCACGATCCAGAATCAGAAGCGATGCCGGATTCCTCCACACGCGGCAGATTGGGTCAGCCGTCCGCTGCAGTTGTTCATTTGGCATTTTGAGTTCGGTCGAATAGATATGAGTACCGTCCGCAGAGCGGTATTCGTACAAGGGAGTTATGTCTGGCGATTTTTCCCACGCCACGCCCGACTGGTCCAAGGTGCCGACCCAGGTCCCACCCTCACCCCTGTTGACGTCCTTCCAGTCGCCGATGAGTTTTCCACCCTGGAGACGGCCCACCACATGGCAAATGTCATCGCCTATCTTTACTTGAAACTCAATGTGCTCATTCTGGGATATCCCGTCTATGATTTCATCTTGATTGACACGCCCTCGCACGGTCCCGCGTTCGACTTTGAGTTCCAGGGTGAATGGGAACTCGGAACCATCCGAGTCGCGGGCCGTGCAGTTCCAGGTTCCTGTTAGTGTCGGTATGGGGTCCGCCTCTTTCGCCGGCAATGCATAGAAGAGCGGTTGAGCATTTGTTGTTCCTGCGGGCGGCGAAAGGGTCAGGACCATGCCGCGTTCTCCCGAAATTGCGAATACTGGAATGAGCCCTCCGCGCTGGCGATCCGGGGGCATCGCGAAGAAGCCGATCTCCTGGATGTTCTGCCATTCATTCGGGGGATGGATGTCTTCGCGCAACAGGTAACTCGTCAGTCCATCGTTGCTCCTGGCGCGGTATACGGGTACGGGAAGAAACAGGCGGGGGTCGTCGAGTGCAAGTCGGTACATGATCTGGTTGTAGTCATAGCGTGGTGTTTTTGCTGGCGTGTTGGAAAGGAAGTCCGTGTACGTTGCCTCGAAGTAAATGAGCCGTCCGTTTTGCTGAGCAAAGAACGGATGCTGCACCGGCAAATAGAAATCGTCGCGGTCATGCATCACAACCTTGGTCGAGTAGACCCACGGCCCAAGCGGAGTGTCACCCTCGGCATACCAAATTTCGCCAACGCGGCGCTGCACCAGCATGATCCAGCGTTTCCGATGGCTGTTCCATTCCACGGTGGCGCCGAACGGCGCGATCGGAGTTGCGGTCTGAAAATCGCGAAGCTGGATCAATCCTTCCTGCGGCTTCATTTTTCCGGCTGCGATGAGATCTTGTTGCTGCTTGTAATTCAGCGGAGGGGTGTCGCGCTTCCAGCCGCAAACCAGGCGTCCATCGGGTCCGTGCTCCAAGTTGACATTGTCCTTCTCGACGCGAGTACCTTGCACGAGACAGGTGTACCCTTCGTACTCAGACGGATCGATCAGGTGCGTGAGGTCCGCCTGGACGCGCGCTGCCGGGAAAGATTCAGTAGGAAAATACTCGTATTCGTGGCTACCGCTGTTGACCAGGAACGGACGGCCGTCCAGACGCAACTGAGCGTTCAAACTCAGTTGCTGTATCGGCTCGAACCTCTGCGTGTTGTCGTTGAATAGGACCAGCGTGCGTTCCAGCTCTTCGCCTAAGCCCTTCATCCTCCGGCACTCGCCGACCAAGCGTTCCCGGCCGTTTGCATCGCTAACCACTCCCGCCCAGAAGAGCCACTCCAGGCCATCTCTGGTTGTCGGACACATAGCTCTGCTGAATCCCGTGCTGTCGACGAAATACTTCAAATCCACGCCTACGCTTGGATCCAGCCCACCGCGGCCCGGAAATTCGGAAACTGCACCTGATTCGGCAAAATTTCCGAGAGGATAGGAAACCTTACTAGTGTCGCCGAAGAACCAATAGACTTTGCCGTGGTATCGAATGGCGTGTGCGCCGTCCTGCCCTGCAACCTGGGCATTCAGCATAGACTGCTGAATGGGAACCCGCGCGCCGACCAGAACGCTGTCGCGATAGATGCCTTCGCCGGTGAGACGATAGAGGCGTTCCGCGACATTGAGGTGCTTGATTTTGAGGACGGCCGTGCCACCGGGACTGATCTGCAGGGTTGTTCCCCGGTTTCCGAGGAAATCCTGCGGATATTCATACCCATGGCTCTGAATGGAGAACCATACAGACTGCTTCATCAAACCCGGTTCGTAGAAAGCCACAATACCGTTGCTGTCGGTGTAGTAGGAAACTTCGTACGTAGTGCGGAGCTCGACCAAGGGTACACCGCGTCCCGTGTCTTGATCCACGACGACTATCTTGAAGTAGTCAGGTGGTCTCTGCGCGGCACTGGCTGCGAAAACCAATCCCAGCAAAGCCCATGCTAACAGGTAGTGGGCATGTCCTTTCCA
>CAWBOF010000003.1:0-434679 GCA_963790355.1 Candidatus Acidiferrales bacterium | reverse complement strand
ACGAGATGGAGGTAGATGGTGGTTTCTTCCAGATCGCGATGCCCTAGCAACATCTGGATGGTGCGCAGATCCGCGCCTGCTTCCAGTAGATGTGTGGCGAAGCAGTGCCTCAGCGTATGTGGGTGCACGTCTTTCTGGAGGCCCGCTTGCTGGGCGGCTTTCTGGCAAGCGTCCCAGACCACCTTGGTGGTGATCGGTGTATCACCGGTATGCCAGCGGTTGCCTGGAAACAGCCATGCGCTTGGCTTGTGCCGTAATCCGCGCCAGTGCTCACGCAGTACCTCGAGCAGTTTTGGGCTGAGCATCACATCCCGGTCTTTGCGTCCCTTGCCGCCTTGGACGTGAATCACCATGCGTTTGCTATCGATGTCGCTGACTTTCAGGTGGGTCAATTCAGCACGTCGTACTCCGGTGGCGTAGAGCGTCATCAACAGCGTGCGATGATAAGGAGTCAGCGCTGCGTCGATGAGTCGCGCGACTTCTTCCCGGCTGAGGATCGAAGGAAGATGGAATGCTCTTTTCGGATAGGGCGTCTCGGCGATGCTCCAGGTTTTCTTGAGAGTTTTGATGTAGAAGAATCGCAGAGCTGCCAATCGTTGCGTAACCGTGCCCGGCGACAACTTGCGCTTCTTGAACAGCTCGGCCTGATATTCACGAATGTGTTCTGGACCCAAACAATCTGGAGAACGCTTGAATCGTCTTGAGAAATCTTCGACTGTGCGGATGTAACAGCGTGTGGTAGCCTCAGAATAATTACGACGCTCGAGTTCTTCGAGCATCATTTTGCGAAGTCGGGTCATGGGGACCTCCTATGACCCGACAACTTATCTTAACCAACAAGCGACCACGCTCCGTTCACCTCACGCGCAGCGTCCGCCGCACGGCCGGCTTCGTTCAAGTCGCCTTGTAGGCAGTGATCTCCGCGCTTGGCATCGATCCTGGACGGATCACGGGCAACTCGGAAGCAATCCAGTGATACGCGCAGAAGGGCCTTCAGCTCGCACAAAATGGGAGTGGAAGATCTTGCCTTGGATGGTTGCTCGCAATGAACGCAGTAGCAGAGTGACATCATGGCAGAGCGCAGGATTTGGACCGGGCTTATTGATTTTTGTTCCAAAAGCCTGATCCTGTACCCACTTTCTCGAAAACCGGATCGTCAGTAAAGCGACCCTTCCGTTGCAAGGCAATGAATTAAAAGAACAAGGAGCGCTTGCTTCCAACGGGCATGAGACAAGAATGCTTGGTTTCGGACCAGGCGCTCTTTACATTTTCGTGTCACTCTCGCGCGATATAAATCGTTGATTCTAAAAAGAGTGGTCGGGGCGAGTGGATTTGAACCACCGACCTCCTGGTCCCGAACCAGGCGCGATAACCAGGCTTCGCTACGCCCCGACATATGCCTAAAAGCGGGTTTAGGCCTGTTTGTAGGTTAGCACACCTGTTGTGGGCTATACCAGCTAAGAGGCGGTTAGGGGCGTAAGTCACCATTGTGGTGTTTGACGAAGTGCAGTGATTGAAGGTACTCTTCTTATGTTGTCTTGTAGTTTATGCACTACAAGAAGGAGGGTCCCTCATGTCACTAACTTCACTCGAACAGCTCGAACTAAAAGGTGCCGATCTCAAAGCTGCTCTTGCCCACATCGGGGATATGCGGCCGGGATCTCTGAGCGAGACGTACGGAAAGTGTGGAAAATCAACTTGTCACTGTGCCAAGCCAGGGTCGCGAGGACACGGTCCGAGCTGGCTTTTGACGCGGACTGTGGACGGCAAGACCGTGGCCCAGAGGGTCCCCTCTGGACCAGCGGTCGAGCAATCCAAGCAGCAAGTGGCCGAGTACAAACGCTTTCGTGAACTCTCGCGAGAACTGATCGAAATCAGCGACCGGATCTGTGACCTACGACTGCAGGATCTCGAGGGTGCTCGAGAAGTCGAAACTAAAAAAAAACGCCATCGCCGCAAGTCTGCAAGGTGAGATCGCACGAGAGATCGAAGAACTGTTCGGTTCCCAAGCCCTGGAGGAGATCGACTTCGAGGCTTTGGAAACGGCGATGCGGCGTCGGGCCCTGCAGCTGGCCGCCCGCTTACTCGAGCAGCGATGCAACCGCGACCATTGCGATTACCAAGGCAGCTCGTTGCCTTGTGCCTGTGGCCGCCGGGCGCGTTATGTCGAACGACGATGGAAAAGTTTTCATAGCGTGGTCGGAGAACTGAAACTGGAGCGTGCCTACTACTACTGTTGGCAATGTGAGCGGGGCTTCTGTCCTCGCGACCGAGCCTTAGGAATGGACGCCACGTCACTCTCTCCGGCTGTCGTGCGCATGATCGGCACCGTAGGGGCCATGGTCAGCTTCCAGGAAGGTAGCGAGCTGTTGACCGAACTGGCCGGTGTGGCGGTGGATGCCAAGCAGGTAGAGAGAACTGCAGAGGATCTGGGAAAAGAGATCGCTGAAGATGAACGCGCGCACACCGAACCACTGGATTCTCTTCCTCTGCCGCAGACTCTGTATCTCGGGATGGATGGAACAGGGATTCCTCTCCGCGCAGAGGAACTCGTGAGCCGCAGTGGAAAGCAACCGGACGGATCCGCCAAGACCGGCGAGGTGAAGCTCTGCACCCTTTGGAGCGCGGAATCGCTCGATGAACAAGGCACCCCCATCCGCGATGAAGGGTCGGTCACCTATTCGGCGGCTCTCGAGAGTGCTTCCGTGCTGGACACAGCTGCCGAACGCTCTCCCTTCGCCCAGCGCGTCTGGCGGGAGGCCACGCGTCGCCGCTTCTGCCAAGCGCCACGCCGGGTCGTGCTCGGAGATGGGGCCATTTGGATTTGGAACATCGCCGACGATCAGTTTCCGGATGCCACGCAGATCGTCGATCGCTATCACGCCAAACAGCACTTGAGCGATCTCGGAAAAGCTCTATACGGTCCCATCAACCCACGAACTGCTCCGTGGGTAGAACGCAGGAAAGAAGAACTCGATAGCGGAAAGTTTCCGGTTCTACTCACCGCGATCCGGCGCCAGGTCCCTCGCTCCGATGAGGCTCGCCGTTGTCTCCACTATTTCCAGATTAACCGCGAGCGTATGCGCTATCCGGAGTTTCACGCCCAAGGCTTGTGCACTTCTACGGGCGTTGTAGAGGCCGGTTGCAAGGTGGCCATCGGCACACGCCTCAAACGTGCCGGAATGCATTGGACCGTGCGCGGCTCCAACGCCATCATCGCTCTCCGCTGTGCCAAGCTCAGTGGTCGCTTTCAGGACTTCTGGGAGCGCAGATCAGAAAGTCGGGCCGCATGACCCACCACTTTCTTGGGGTGCACCCGGCGGTTAGGCGGTTAGATAGCTTGTTTGACGCGCGTGGTAAAGCTGGAGGCGGACGTTTGCCGTTGCCATTTCTTGCGATACGGCCGTTGCGCCTTCACGCGCCTGCGCTTTAATCGAGATGGATCAGCTTGGCTTCGGTGATGGCGGCGTGCTCGCGGATGGGGCCGAGAATCTCTTCAGAAACTTTTCCGTCCAGGCGCACCAAGGAGACGGCTTCGGCACCAACGGTCGCTTCGCGGCGTCCGAGGGCAAAGGTGGCGATATTCACGCCGTGCTTTCCGAGCGTGGTGCCCACGTGGCCGATCACGCCGGGTTTGTCATTGTTGCGCAGGTAGAGCATGGTACCGTCCAACTGCGCTTCGAGCGGGATGCCGTCGATATTGATGACGCGAGGCGAGCCATCGTGCAGCACGGTGCCTTCGGCGCTGAAGCCGTGCGCGCCGGGCTTGCTGGGAAGCGCCGAAACTTCGAGCGTGTGCTTGAATCCGTGCTCACGCCAGTGAGTTTCTTCTTCGACGCTGAGGCCGCGGGCAGCGGCAACCGACGGAGCGTTCACGACGTTTACTTTTTCGTCGAGGATGGCGTTCAGCAGGCCAGCCAGGACCGCGCTGCGCAAGAGATGCGTGCCGACTTCCGTTACTTCTCCCGCATAGCGAATCTTTACACGAGCGGGGCGGGTGGCGGCGGCCTGCGAAACCAAAGAGCCGAAGCGTTCGGCTAGAGCCAGGTACGGACGCACGCGGCGATATTGTTCCGGGGAGAGAGCAGGCAAATTCACAGCGTTGCGAATGATGCCTTCGGAGAGATAGTCCCGGACCTGAACGGCGACCTGGTTGCCCAATTCTTCCTGCGCTTCCGCGGTCGAGCCTGCAACGTGCGGCGTGCAGATCACGTTCGGCAAGCCGATAAGGGGTGAATTTTTCGGCGGCTCTTCGGCGAACACGTCCAATCCGGCGCCGGCTACGTGGCCGCTTTTCAGGGCCGCCGCGAGATCAGCCTCGTTGATGAGTTCTCCACGCGCGGCGTTGAGGATGCGCACGCCTTTTTTCATTTTGGCGATGGTCTCGGCGTTCACGAGGTTTTTTGTTTGCGGAGTAACCGCGGTATGCAACGAAATGAAATCGCTCTCCTCGAGAAGTTTTTCCAGGGGAACGAGCTCGACGGAAAATTCCTTTGCGGCGGCCTCGCTGATATACGGATCGAAGGCCAGGACGCGCATATCGAAGGCGTTGGCGCGGATGGCGACTTCGCCGCCGATGCGGCCCAGGCCGATCAGTCCGATGGCTTTGCCGCGCACTTCGGCGCCAGATGAAGATTTCTCCCACTTCCCTTCGCGCATGGAGGCGTCAAACTTTGGCACTTGGCGGACGAGCGCGAGCAGAAGCGCGAAGGTGTGTTCGGCAACGCTAACGGAACTTCCGCCGGGCGTGCTCATGACGAGGATTCCGCGCTTGGTGGCTTCATCCAGGTCAATGTTGTCCACGCCGACTCCGGCGCGGCCGACTACGCGCAGCTTCGGAGCTTTGTCCATTAATTCCGGCGTTACTTTTGTGGCGCTGCGAACGATTAGCGCGTCCGCATCCGCCAATTCGCCCGAGAGCGTTTCCTTGGTGGTCTGGACGATCTTCCAGCTCGTTTCCTTCAGGAGCTCGACCCCGCGCTCGCTAATTTTGTCCGCTACGATGACTTTCATCTGCCCTCTTTTCAGCGTAAAAGCCGCCTGCGTTTCCGGCGGTCTCTTCCCAGGTTTTCGAAACATTTCAAGTTACTGTGCGGGGTTTGTCTGTGTCAAACGGAGCTGTTTGGAGGCGGGGCGGGCAAAAGCGAAAAGCAGGTCCCTCACCCCGCGAAAAGCGCGGGCGTTCGGGATGACAGCTTTGAGGTGTGGCAAATATCGACGCTGAAGCGCCGACCCCTAACCGGCGGGAAGCACGTCTGCTATAGTTTTTGAAAGGGAGCTTGCTATGACTGTGTCTGAACAAATTCAGAAAGATATAGTGACGGCGATGAAAGCGAAGGACGAATTGCGCTTGAGCGTGCTGCGCATGGTGAAATCCGCGTTTCAGTTGAAGGAAGTGGAAAAGATGCGACCGCTCGATCCGGCAGAATCGATCCAGTTGCTACAGTCGCTGGCAAAACAGCGGCGGGAATCCATCGACCAGTTCGGGAAGGGCGGGCGGCAGGATCTGGTGGACAAGGAAACCAGCGAGTTGAAGGTGCTGGAATCGTATCTGCCCGCGGGGGCTTCTGATGCGGAGATGGACGCGGCGATCGGGAAAGCCATTGTGGATGTGGGCGCGACGTCGATCAAAAATATGGGCGCAGTGGTGAAGGCGGCGAAGGAAGCGTTGACGGGTAAGGCGGTCGACGGGAAGGCGCTTAGCGATCGCGTGCGGGAGAAGCTTAGTAAATTGGGGTGACGCGGTTCGCGCGCTGTCGGCGTGTTGCGGGCACGGATCGGTTGAGATCCTTTGTCGCACAAAACGCTCCTCAGGATGACAGATTCGTGAGGGACGATTGCACTTGAGTTATTGGAGTATTGCGAGATATGGCTTTGCCGCAAGAAATTGGGGTTCGCTATGCAGAGGATGATGCCGGCTATGTGAGCATGCGGCCGGTGGTGAAACAAACGTTCCAGCTGAATGAGCTGGCGGACATGGTGGTCAGCGTGGTCGGCAAAGACGCGGAGCGGGTGCAGCAGATCTTTCGCACCGGCGCGGTCGTTTATAACGGTTATCACTACTGGTGGGACCCGGTTACCGCGGAACTGGCGGAAGTTCAGACGCTGGTGGCGCCGTTTCCGGAAGACGATCCTTCGCGGGCGTTCGATCCGGCAAGTGCGACCGCGGTGCTGTTCGAAAGCGGCGGTGGCTCTCAGCGCAGCGTGGTGGAGATCACGGCGCAAGAGGCAGGGTCGAAAAAACTTTTCAGCAAAACTTCCGCGTGGGACGTGCTTACGGATTTTTCGCGAAGTTTCGCACCGCGCTACGAAAAATAT
The DNA here is from genome assembly GCA_963790355.1 of Candidatus Acidiferrales bacterium. GTDB lineage: Bacteria > Acidobacteriota > Terriglobia > Acidiferrales > UBA7541 > Acidiferrum. Next base: position 428,361 of record CAWBOF010000003.1, on the reverse strand, counting down.
TCGTACGGCAGGCGCGTCGATATGTTTCGCCTGACGATTCCCTTCGATCGCGCGCAGCCGCTGCTTGCGGCCATGCTGGAAGCCGCGCCACGAGCGTTGCGTCATCGCTGGAGCGCGCTGCGGCCGCCCTCGGCGATTACGTTTGTTTGTCCGCGGTGATAGATCGGGCGGCTTCGCTGCCGGTGTGTGCGGCGGTTTCTAGTGCGCGGCTTTGAGTACGGCGGTGTGCCACGCTCGTCGCTGCCGATGATGCGGTAGAACTTCTTCAGGTCGTCTATTTTATCCAGTGGCACGCTTACTTCCTTGATTTCGAAGGTTCGAGTGTAGACCAGTGTTTTTCCCTGCACCTCCGTTTTGCTGTGGTAGCTGCCAAACGGATAGTCTACATCTGCCGGCGGCGGCAACTCGTCCACCTGATAACCATCGGGCAGAGCAATCTCAATGCGGTCCGCATCCTCACGGGGTCCTTCGAATTCCACGGGATACTTCGCGGCTCTTTCTTCTCCAGGATGGCGCTGGACTTTTCTCCCAGGACACGTGGGCGGACCAGCAAAAGGTCGCCGACGGACTTTGCATATCCAGAAGCGATGAAAGAATAACTCAAGCTGAATGGCGCATCGCGCACGTCCAGATTGGCAATCGTGGCCTCGGTGATTTGATAGGTCCCCAGGGATTGCGAAAGCAACACTTCGATAGGCTTGACCTGGTCCTCTTTTTTCTTCATCTCGAGGTACGCGTGGCGTTGGGACCTGGCGTAATCACCATAGCGCATGTCGCTGACCTCGCCGCTCAACGTGCCTGTGCCGCTTAACGTCAACTTGGCGGCGCGGCGAATTCCGCTGGCTTGCGGCGCAAGAATCGGAAGTTCCACCAACTCGCCGCCGTCCGCCGTTGCAAGCAAGCCATAATTTCCCTGTAGCGGGCCGCGAAGCCCCCCGAGGGGCGTTAGCACATCGGTGGGATCAAAGATCAAGATTCGTCCCAGCGCCGGATGGACGTAAATCGCCTGCAAGGAAGGATCTTTCACGTCATTTGGCAGGCGAATTCCCAGAATGGCGTGATTGAAGGACTGTTCCGGCGGAGACGCGGCGGTTACCCTTCCTCGGACGGTGTACACGAAGATGTAGTAAGAGTCCACGCCGATTTGTTTGAGCATGGCACTGGTGAGAGTGGCTTTGTCTTTACAATCGCCATATTGATTGCTGTAAATGTCTTTCGCCGCGTGGGGCTGCCAGCCCGCGATTCCCAACTCAATCGCCACATATCGAATGTTCCGTTGGACGTAGTCGGCGATGGCTTGCATCTTCGCGGTCGTGTCTGTCTTCCCCGCAGTCAGTTCGGCTACTTTTTGCGTGATCTCTGGAGAAGGGTCGCGCTTTCCTTGCGCGAGCGTGGAACTCCATGTGGCCATTTCTGCCCAGGTGACGAAGCCCTTTCTGGTTCCATCCGGAGGAATCAACGAGACGACCAAGTGTCCCGCAACGCCATTCCAAGCGGGCATGTCGGGCTCATAGTGGATTTCTTTCACGTTGCTTACAACCCATTGCCACTGGTTATTTCCCGTTGAAGCCGGTTTGATTTCGTCGGCGTTGACCCACGCCGCCTGGTATTGCCAACCGGACGGAAGTTGCAAGGTGGAGCGAGCTTCGCGCACTGGGACCCTCTTCTGAAATGGCCAAATATCCTGAAGGACGAAAAGAGAATCCTCCTGTTCGATCTCGGAACCGACGATGCTACCGGGCTCAGCGTCCGGTATTTTTAGAATTTTGGCGCGAACCTCACTCACCAACTCGCCGTAGGGCACGTCGGGAGCGGCGGTTTACATGGCGTCCTTGTCTTTTACTTCAAAGTCTTTTCCACTGCCAGTATTTCGGATTGCATCACTGCAAGCCGAAGCTTGACGGGGTCCGGCGCGAGGTCGAACGGCAATGGGCCCGTACGTTGAGACGACGGAGTCAGCGACACCGACTCTTCTGGTCCTACCTCAAGAGCCAAACCTGGTTCGAACTACCTTATGCGATGAGGGCAGTCAGACCGTAGGATGACGTGTCGACAACGAGTGCAACCTGGGGAGCCCGTTGCGGGAAATCCGCTCGGCGGGTTCTGCGTGGGCCGGAATGCTCCACCCGTGGACGTTCAACAATTTGTGTTGGGAACTTGAAATCGCCACCACGGTTCCATACGACTCGCCAGCGGGCCGCAGGATTCGATAAGCCGAGTGCATGACGCGCCTGATCTTGCCATTATTTTGCACGGTAACTATTTGTTCGTGGTAAAGGAGGACGGCGTCGGTCTTTTCGTCATGGTCTGGCAGAGGGACACTGGTCAACGCATGCATCTGAGTACTTTTATGTTGCTGAACTTACGGGTGAATTCACAGATTGTCAAGAGTACGCAACCCAACAGAGTACGCAACCCAACATTCTTTCCGACAGGCATGAAGGTAGCTGTATGATCGGACGGCTGTGGTTTATGGTCTGTTGAGACAGTTTTTGTATCTTCGATGTGCGGAGATTTCGCAATGAAGATAACGATGGGCGTGTTTGTGCTGGTGCTGGTAGTTTCGTTTGCTGCTTTGGGTCAACAAACGGCGCCGGCACGGCCCGATGCTTTACTGGATCATATGACCGGGGCATGGACTCTGCAGGGGACGCTGGCGGGACACGAGACTACGCACGATGTGGAGGCGGACTGGGTGCTGAACCACGAATATGTGCGGCTGCACGAAACGTCTCGCGAGAAAAATCCGCAGGGCCAGCGAGCGTATGAAGCGATCGTGTTTCTCGCGTGGGACGAACCGACGAGCGAATACAAGTGTTTGTGGCTGGACTCGACGAGTGGCGGAGGATTGTCCGCCCAGGGAATCGCCCAGGGGAAACGAAGTGGCGATGAAATCGCGTTCCTGTTCAAAGGCGCGGACGGCAGCAACTTTTATACGACGTTTGTTTACGACAAAAGCGCGGACACGTGGCGGTGGGTTATGGATGGAGAAGACCACGGTAAGCGGACACCCTTCGGGCGAGTGAAACTCACCAGGAAATAGTGGCTGAGATTTTTCGTAGCCGGGCGCGCCTTGATTTTACGAAGGCCCTTTGCCCCGGCGTGCCCGCTGGGTCATAATCCCTGCACACAAGTTTCCTTTTGCACCTTTGCATCCGTAATCCAGGAGGACTCGGTGAGCGACCGTCCATGGAACTCTGCGACACCAGCAGGGCAATTTCGTCCTTATGTGCCCGCTTTGGAAAATTTGAAGGAGTTTACGCTGCGCGCGGTGGTGCTCGGCGGAATCTTTGGGTTGCTGTTCGGCGCCGTTTCCGTTTACGTGGGCTTGCGAGCGGGGCTGACGGTTTCCGCTTCCATCCCCATCGCGGTTCTTTCGATCAGCATTCTGCGCGCGTTCGGGCGCTCGACGATTCTGGAAAATAACGTTGTGCAGACGACCGGATCGGCCGGGGAATCGCTGGCGGCCGGAGTGATGTTCACCCTGCCCGCGCTGATTTTTCTGGGATTTGGATCGGAGTTCACGTTCTGGCGGATTTTTCCGATGGCGCTGCTGGGCGGCTGGCTCGGCGTGTTGTTTATGATTCCGCTACGCCGCCAACTGATTGTGAAGGAACACGGGAATCTTAGCTTCCCCGAAGGCACTGCGTGCGCGGACGTTCTGGTGGCGGGCGAAAAAGGCGGATCGTTTGCCGGGCGCGTGTTTTGGGGACTGGGCCTTGGCGGCGCGTACACGTTTTTGATGAAGACCATGCTGGTGTGGACCGAGCAGCCGGAAGGCCGGCCGGGCTGGTATCCCGGCTCCAGTTTTCGCGCGGACATCACTTCGGAATATCTGGGCGTGGGGTACATCATCGGCCCGCGCGTTGCCGGGATTTTATTTGCGGGCGGCATCGTTTCCTGGCTGGTTATCATGCCGACCATCAAATTTTACGGACAACTTGCGGGGAACACGCCGTTGTATCCATCGACGATTCCCATACCGCTGATGACGCCGGACGACATGTGGCGGAGCTACATTCGCCCGATGGGAGCGGGCGCAGTGGCCGCCGCGGGATTGATTACGCTTTTGCGCACTTTGCCGACGATCATCAGCGCCCTGCGCTCCGGCCTGAAGGATGTGCGTTCGCAGAGTGGCGAAGAAACTGTCGCCGCCAGCCGGACGGAACGGGACACGCCAATGCGCTGGGTGATTGTGGGTTCCATCCTGATCGTGGTGATGATGTGGATGTTGCTGACTTTCCATCCGATGAAGGGAGCGGGCACACTGTGGTACCAGAATTTGTTCGCCGCGATTTTCGTGGTGGTGTTCGGGTTCCTTTTTGTGACCGTGGCCAGCCGCATCAGCGGTTTGCTGGGCAACTCTTCGAATCCGATCAGCGGCATGAGCATCGCCACGTTGATGGCCACCTGCGCCATTTTCCTGCTTGCCGGGTGGACGGCGCCGAACTACGCCGTGCTCGCGCTGATGATCGGTGGGGTGGTGTGCATCGCGTCCGCGATTGCGGGCGCCACTTCGCAGGATCTGAAGACGGGCTTTCTGGTGGGCTCGACGCCGTTCTGGCAACAGATGGGATTGCTGATCGGGGTGACCGTTTCCACCGTGGCCATCGGCGGGACGCTGAACCTGATGAACAAGGGCCTGGAGAAATATATTCCCACGGAAATTCCCGTGAGCATTTCGGCGCTGCCCACCGGAGCGAAAATCGAACGGCAGTCCTTTATGTACAAGGACAAGAGCTACACGCTGATCAATTCGCTTGGCTCCAGCGTGATTCCGGACGGGGAATATTTGTACGACAACGATGCGCAGAAGATCGAATATCAGTGGGCGCAAGGCATCGGCAGCGACAAAGCGCCCGCGCCGCAAGCGCGCCTGATGGCGACAGTGATCAGCGGGATCCTGACGCAACGGTTGCCGTGGCGGCTGGTGTTGATGGGCGTGGCGATGGTCATCGCGATTGAGGTTCTCGGGGTGCGCTCGCTGGCGTTCGCGACGGGACTGTACCTTTCCATTGCGACTACGGCCACGATGTTCGCCGGAGGATTAGTGGCATGGGCAGTGCAGGCCTCGCTGAAGGAAAAGCAGGAGGGCAGCAGCGAGGCCAGTCCCGGTGCGCTTTATTCCAGCGGCTTGATCGCGGCCGGAGGTGTGTTTGGCCTGCTGGGGATTGGCATCACGCTTTTGCAGGATCCGGAAATCGCGAATCACGTGCCGCATTGGTTTTCGGCGGTGCTGCGCTTGCCGTGGCGCCCGGACCTTTTCTCGCTTGGTCCGAAGCTGCTGGGACCGCTGGCGACCAGCAATCTTTTTGGGGCGTTTATGTTCCTGCTGCTGGCGGCTTCGCTATTTTATTTCGCGCGAAAGAGGCTGGATTAACGCGCGTCGTCAGCGGAGGCGCAGCGACTACTTCGCGACGAATACTTCTTCGTGCTGTTCGGACTTTGTGGCAGGCGGTTGGTTCTTCTCCCTACGCTGGTGCCCGAGATTGCGCTGTTCTTCCAAGCGATGCAAGGAGGCAGGTGAGCTTAACGATCCGGCCAGTGCTTTTGCGGGTTTCCGCGCCGGCGAGGTTAGTGCCGAATGGCCGTGCCGCTTCGGTGCAGCGCCGCCAAACCGCTGACGTGATCACTGTGACAACACAAAAAACCTCTTTTGACGCCACGGCTGATGCGGCCGTACACTTTGACTATGGGTACTAGGTTCGGAGCCCCCCGGATTCGCTTCGACTGGCGCAGTTTCATCACTCCCGCCGTAAAGATGCTGGTTTTGATTTGCGCCGGCGTTTTTCTGGCTCAGAGCTTGATGGAACTTTTCCTTCCGCCGAGCGTCACTGCCTGGTTCAATCATTGGTTCGGACTTGTTCCGAGCGGCGTATTTCCGGGATTCCGTTTGTGGCAGCCGCTGACGTATCTGTTTCTCCACGGCGGTCTGTGGCATTTGCTGATCAACATGCTGATGCTGTGGATGTTCGGGCGCGAACTCGAGCTGGCGTGGGGCAAAAAACGTTTTACGAATTATTTCCTGCTGTGTGGCGTCGGAGCCGGCGTCATCACCGTGATTGTGAAATATATTCCGCTGTTCTGGGGGCACTATCCCTCGGACATTCCTACCATCGGCGCATCCGGAGCGATTTTCGGTATCCTGATCGCCAACGCGATTTTGTTTCCCGACCGGCAGATCTGGCTGTTTCCGCTTCCCATCATGATTCCGATGCGGCCGTTTGTCGGGGTGATGGCGGCGATCGAATTTTTCTCCACGTTCCAGTCCGGGGGCGACAACGTCAGCCACCTGTGCCATCTGGGCGGGATGCTGATCGGCTGGATCTATCTGCGGCGCGGGTCGTTCCTGTTTCGCGTGCGGAATGAAATGGCGGACTGGAAATCCCAGCGCAACCGCAAACGCTTCGAAGTATATATGAAGAAATCCAAGAACGAACCTCCCTCGAACCCGGATCACTGGGTTAATTAGCACGTTCCTTGTCTTTCGTCTTGACCGCAGGGGCGATCGGCGTTTAGCAACAGTTGAAATCCTTCACTCGCAAAAGGCGCCTATTCAGGACGACAACCTGTTCGATAGCGCGATTAAGATTGATGCCGTTGAACGATTTTTACCTTGCGGCGCCGATTACGTGGAATTTCATGAAGTTTGTGGTGCCGCGGACGCCCATGGGGGTGCCTGCGACGATGCCGATCACGTCGCCTTTGCGCACCAGGCGCTCTTCGAGCAAACGCTTTTCTGCAATCACCGGCAGGGCATCGATTTTCTTGATGTCCACGATGCTGCGGGGTGTGACGCCCCAGAGGAGAGCCATGCGGCGCCGGGTTTCCGCTTCCGGGGAGAAGGCCACGATGGGCACGAGGGGGCGGTAGCGAGACACCAAGCGGGCCGTGAATCCGCTGTGCGTAAAGACGGCGATCAACTTCATATGCAGCTCGCGTGACGCGTGGCACACCAGCTCCGCTACCGTTTCCGCCACTTTCAGCTTTTCCGTCCCTCCGGGCCTGGGAAATTCGTGAATGCTGGCTTCGGCTTCCTCAATGATGCGCGCCATCATGCCCACAGCTTCCACGGGATAGGCGCCGGTGGCAGTTTCCGCGCTGAGCATCACCGCGTCCGAGCCGTCGAAGATCGCGTTGGCGACGTCGGAAGCCTCGGCGCGGGTGGGCCGGGGATTTTCCGTCATCGATTCGAGCATTTGCGTGGCGGTAATGACCGGCCGCCGGTGCTCTCGCGCACGGGCAATGATGTTTTTTTGTACCACAGGTACGCGCTCCGGGCGCATTTCCACGCCGAGGTCGCCGCGCGCTACCATAACGCCATCCGAAACGCGCAGGATTTCTTCCAGGTTCTCTATGGCTTCGGGCTTTTCCAGCTTGGCGATCACCGGCGTGTTCCTTCCAGCGCGTTTCACCAGGGATTTCGCGAGGACCACATCTTCCGGCCTGCGCACAAAACTGACCGCGATGTAGTCCGCGCCTCGCGAGAGAGCAAAGCGCAAATCCGCGCGATCTTTCTCGGTCAACGCGGGAACGTGGAGTTTCACGCCGGGCAGGTTGATGCCTTTGTGTTCGCCGAGCAGTCCGCCATTGGCCACCTGGCAAACCACTTCCGCGTGATTGGTGGCCTCCACGCGCAGTTCGATCAAACCGTCGCTCAGCAGGATGCGGTCGCCGCGGGTCACTTCGCGCGGCATGGGAGAAAACGTGGTATTCACTCGCGTGGTGTCGCCGAGGACCTTGGCGGTGGTGATCACGAAGCGCTGTCCGGCCCGCAGCATCACCGATCCGCCGCCGGCCAGCGCGCCCGTGCGGATTTTCGGGCCCTGCAAGTCCGCGAGGATGGCGATGGGCTTCTTCATTTGCACCGCGGCTTCGCGCAACATGGCAATGCTCTGCGCGTGCTCTTCGTGGGTGCCGTGCGAAAAATTCAGCCGCGCGACGTCCATTCCGGCCTGCAGCAGTTTGCGGATCATGCGTGGCGAACGAGTGGCGGGACCAATGGTACAGACGATTTTAGAGTGCCGCGAAATCATCGGTAAATTCTATCCTTATACATCGCACGTGCGAACTAGTGAGAGACGGAAAACTCCGTCACGACGCGGGTCATCAGGTCGACGCCTTTGGCAAAAGAAGCCAGAGGCATGCGTTCATCATCCCCATGAATGCGGGCCTGGTCTTCTGGCATGAGCGGAAACGGGCTCAAGCCGTACGCCTGCACGCTGTGCAAACGCAGTTGCGCGGAGTCCGTGGCTCCGGTCGAAAGCATGGGCAGCACCGGCGCACCGGAAAATTCCTTTGCGCACACTTTGGTGAGCAGGGCGTAAAAGTCGTTTTCCATCGAAGAGTTTGGTGCCGCCAGACCCGCATCCGGCATGACTTCCAGTTTCACCGAAGCATCGTTGACCAACTTGTTCAGCTCGTTTATCAAGACGTCGATGGTGTCACCCGGCAGCAGGCGCACGTTCAACACCGCGCGAGCCTCGGAGGGAATTACGTTGGGGCGTATGCCAGCCTGCAGGATGGTCGGGGCGATCGTGTCTCTCATCATGGAATTCCACATGGGATTCATGTCGGAGAGCACGCGCTGCGCATGGTCACCGCGGTCCGGTGTATCGATGACGCGCATCCACTTGGCAGTGTCGTCGTCCTCGATGCCGGACAAACCTTCAAAGTATCGCCGGACGATAGAGGTCAAGCGTACTGGCGCTGTATAGTCGCCGATTTTTTCCACCGCGGCCACGAGGTGCACGACCGGATTGTCTTTTGTAGGCATGGAGGCGTGGCCGCCCTTGCCCTTGGCAGTGACGGAAATATTGACGGCAACCTTTTCGGCGACCTGCACACCGACGTACTGCACTTTGCCATTCTTAACGACAGTTCTGCCACCTTCATTCAGAGCGAAGCCCGCGGCGAGTTTGTCCCAATATTTGATGATCAGGATTTTCAGGCTGGCTTCTCCAAATTCTTCTTCGTCCGCGGTGGCGAGGAAAATCACGTCGCGGTTCAGGTGCACGCTGCCGCGCTTCAGGGCAATAAACGCCGCCAGGTTCGCAGCGAGCATGCTTTTGTCGTCGATAGATCCGCGGCCGTAGAGGTAACCGTCCCTCATCACGCCCGCAAAGGGATCGACGGTCCACTTGCTGCGGTCCACGCCGACTACATCCATGTGCGCGACCAGCAGCAGGGCTTTCGAAGGATCGGGCACTGCGCTGCTGCGCAAACGCGCGACCACGGCGCTGCGCCCCGGCGTCAGATCGAGAATTTCCGGCGTAATTCCTTCCTTCGTCAAGACCCCTGCGATGTACTTTGCCGTTTGTTGCTCGTTCCCCGGCGGATTGGTGGTGTTTATTTTCAGCAGGTCGACCAGCCAGCCCTGGGCTTCCCGCGCGAGCGCGCTCGTATCTCCCACCAGGGACCCGTTGTCCGGTATACCCATCGCGGGCGGGCCCTGCCGTATTTGGGCGAATGCAGGCGCGCTTGCCCATATGGCCACAACAAAAGGGACAAAGAAGCTCCAACGCTTCCAGCTCAAGACACCCTCCAGTCTGAATCCGTTTTGCACCGCGTAAATTCCATACTAACATGCAGGTTTGCACCTCCCCTTGGGGGGCCTCGCGCGTGCGTGCCTAATTTGCACTTGCGCAGAGCGCCGGGGCGGACGACGCGGGGCACGGTACCCGCATCTTAATTAAAACGCGTCTTATTTTGAGAAGCATCGGGGGGATGGAAATGCAATCTCGCGCAGTCTCGATTTCGCTTAAGTTTGCCGCGGTTGCCGCGCTCGGTTTATTCCTTGCGACGGCCGCTCCAGCACAAGCGCCCGAAGGACCGCAAGGCGGCGCTCCACCAGCGCCGACACCCGCTCCCGCGCCGGCCCCCAAACAGGCTCCCGACCAGCAGAAGCCACAGGAATCGGGCGCGGCCATCTCGGTTGAAGTGCCCGTGGTGACGCTGGACGTGATTGCCACCACGCAACACGGCGATTTGCTGACCGGCTTGAAGAAGGAAAATTTCCGGGTGCTCGAAGACGGGCAGCCGCAGATCATCACCAACGCGGGACCTTCCGATGCTCCGATCACCATGGTGATCTTGATGGAGTTCAGCGCGCGGTTCGCGGGCTGGTATTCGTATCAGGCGAAATATTGGGCGACCGCGCTTTTTCCGAATCTCAAACAGAAGGATTGGATCGCGCTGGTTACGTTTGATATGAAGCCACGCACCGAGGTGGATTTCACGCAGAACAAGAATGAGGTGGAACAGGCACTGTATAGTTTGTATTTTCCTGGCTTTAGCGAGTCGAACGTTTTCGATGCGTTGCTGGATACGGTGGACCGGCTGAAGGATGTCAAGGGCAAGAAGTCCGTGCTATTGATGGCCAGCGGCATTGATACTTTCTCCAAGCACACGCTCGATCAGACCATGAAGCAGCTGCGCGGCACCGACGTGACGATTTTTTGCGTGGGCGTGGACAAGCCGATTTCCAACTGGCTGGAAATCAATGGCCGGCTGGGTGGGATGCGCCAGTTGAATTTTCTGCAGGCGGAAAACCAGTTGAAGACGTTCTCGGCGATGTCTGGCGGCTTTGCGTGGTTCCCGCAATTTGACGGCGAACTGCCGGGCATCATGCGCGATGTGACGGAGTTCCTGCGCCACCAGTACACCATTACGTACACGCCGACGAATCATGCGGCGGATGGAAAGTATCGCAAGATCAAAGTGGAATTGGTTGCGCCGGATGGCAGCCCGCTGACGGTGACGGATCAGAAGGGCAAAAAGCAGAAGTGGGTGGTATACGCGAAGGAAGGATATACCGCGCCCAAGGGCGGCGTTGGCGACTGATTGTCAGTGGACGTAGTAGTGGCACCCTGTAACTTGAGATTCTCGATGGTAGATGCGAAATGGATTTTAAGTTGAGATCCTTCGTCGCAAAGCCGCTTCTCAGGTTGACAGGGATTAATTTTGTGGCGCTCGTGAATCGAGTGAAACGCCGTTTTGTTTTGCGTTCTCTCGAACCACCAAGAAGGCGATGTTGTTAGGGCTTCGCGATTAACCGCAAATCGCGGCCGGTCATGTCCTTGGGCGCGGGCTCGCCCAATATTGCCAACATTGTCGGCGCGATGTCCGCGCAGCGCGCCGCCTGGGGCCAACTGCAATTGATCGTTGTCGGAAACGCAAATAAATGGGACAGGATTCGTGGTGTGATACGTGTGCGGGCCACCGGTCGCCGGATCGATCATGGTTTCGGCGTTGCCGTGGTCGGCGGTGATGATCCAGGAGCCGCCGCGCGGCTTCAGCGCCTGATAAATTCGCCCGAGGCCCAGCGTCCACCGCTTCGACGGCTTTGATTGCGGCTTCCAGTTTGCCGGAATGGCCGACCATGTCGGCATTGGCGTAGTTCATGATGATGGCGTCGAATTCGCCATTTCTCGATGGCGTTCACCACCGTATCGGTGATTCCGCCGGCGGACATTTCCGGCTTTAAGATCGTAGGTGGCAACTTTAGGCGACGGCACCAGAATGCGCTCTTCGCCGGTGAACGGCTTTTCCACGCCGCCGTTGAAGAAGTAAGTGACGTGCGCATATTTTTCGGTTTCCGCGCAACGCAGGTTCTTGTACTGCATCTCCTGAAACACTTGCGCCAGAATGTGCTCGAGTTTTTCCGGCTGGATGACGCACTTCAGCCACGGCCAGTTCTTGTCGTACTTGCGTCATGCCCACGTAAAATAGATTCTTGGGCCGCTTGGGGTCGCGAGAATTTGTCGAAGTCCGGGGCTTCGAGCGCGAAGGTCATTTGGCGAGCGCGGTCGGCGCGGAAATTGTAGAAGATTACGGCGTCATCGTCGCGAATCAGGCCAACGGGCTGGGCTGACGGGCCCGCGCCCTGCGTGATCACGACGGGCTTTACGAATTCGTCGGTGACTCCCTGCTCGTAGCTTGCTTGCAGCGCCGCGACGGGATCGTTGGTCTTGTGTTTCCGCTTCGCCGTGGACCAGCGCGCGATAGGCGAGTTCGATGCGCTCCCAGCGATTGTCGCGATCCATGGCGTAATAGCGGCCGACGACCGTGGCGATTTCGCCGACGCCCAGTTCGCGCATCTTCTGCTGCAATTTGCGCACGAAATCGCGCCCGCTGTTCGGCGGCGTGTCGCGGCCGTCCATGAAAGCAATGGACGAAGACCTTTTCCACCTTTTCCTTCTTGGCCATTTCGAGCAGCGCGAACAGGTGATTGATGTGGGAGTGCACGCCGCCATCGCTGAGCAAGCCCAAGAAATGCAATTGGCGCTGGCGGCCGCGCTCCATGGCTTGCTGGAACAGCGGCACCTGTTCCAGTTGCTTGTTGGCGATCAGAAGATCGATGCGCGTGATGTCCATGTGCACGATGCGGCCGGCGCCGATATTCATGTGGCCCACTTCGCTGTTGCCCATCTGGCCTTCGGGCAAGCCGACAAACGGCCCTGAGGTCTGGATCAACGTGTTGGGAAATTTGCGCAGCAATTCGTCGTAGGTGGGTTTGCGCGCCAGTGCGATGGCGTTTCCCTTCGTTTCCGCGCGGTATCCCCATCCATCCAGTACAGTCAGCACAATCGGTTTCGGTCGTTTGCTCATGGCTCTCTTTTATTATCAGTTCCCTTTCCAGGAATTGCATCACACGAACAGCGAAGGAGCGTTCGCTCAGCGATTCAAAAAGTTATGTGAAAGCAAATTCGCGCAGCGCGGAAAGCAGGCGCTCCACCTCTTCCAGCGTGTTGTAGTGCACAAGACCGATGCGCAGCAGGCCGCCTTGGGATTCGACGCCGAGACGTTCCGTCAGGTTCAATGCGTAGAAGTTGCCGTCCCAAGTGAAGATGCCGCGCTGGCCGAGAAATGAGGCGATTGCAGTTGGGTCGTGGTTGCCGATGCGAAGTGAAAGCGTGGAGCAGCGTTCATCGAAGCGCTTCGGGTCGGTGATGCCGTAAATGTGGACGCCGGGAATGGTCTGCAAGCCTTCGATCAGGCGCGCAATCAGGCGGCGCTCGTGGGCCACCGTCGTGTGGTAGGCCGCTGCCAGTGCTGCGCGTCGCGTGGTGACGGATGGATCGCTGTGCCGCCCGACGGCCGCAATGTATTCGACGCCCGCGGCAATCCCGGCGATCAATTCGTGGATTTGCGTGCCGGATTCCCATCGGTCGGGAACCTGGTCCGTGCAGGGGCGCACTTTGTAGGGACGGAAAGCCTGCAAGTACTGGCGCTTTCCGTATAGCGTGCCCATGTGGGGGCCGAAAAACTTATATGGCGAGCACACGAGAAAATCGCAATCGAGTTCCTTCACGTCGATGAAGCCATGCGGGGCGTAATGCACTGCGTCGATATAGACCAACGCGCCTGCCGCGTGAGCCAGTCGCGTGATTTCCGCTACGGGGTTAATCGTTCCCACGGCGTTGGAAGCATAGCCAATCGCGACCAGCTTGGTTCTATCTCTCAGCTTGCTCTTCAAGTCATCCAAGTTGAGCGTGCAATCTTCTTCGCGAATGTCTACCTGGCGAATCACCACGCCTTTTTCTTCCAACGCTTTCCAGGGCGAAAAGTTGGCATCGTGATCCAGCTTGGTCAGCAGGATTTCGTCTCCGGCATTCAAGGCGCGGCCGATCGCACGCGAGATGGAAAACGTGATGGTGGTCATGTTCTGACCGAAGACCACTTCGTCGCGTTCGCAATGGAAAAAATCCGCCATCGCCGCGCGGGCCGCAAGAAGCATTTCGTCTGTGCGGCGGCTCGTGAGAAAGGCGCCACAGGTATTGGCGTTCGCACTCATCAGGTAGCTTTGGATCGCGTGCATCACTTGGGTGGGCACCTGGGTCCCGGCCGGACCGTCCAGAAACGCGGCGGGTTGCCCGTTCACTTGCGTCTGCAGCGACGGGAACTGCGCCCGCACCCAGGACACATCAAGCGCGTTGGCGGGGCTTCGTTCCAATCCAGCTGTGCTCATAGCTTCTCTGCTCTCAGGAAACAAATTTTCTACCAAGTCCAGTTTCTCATAGTGACACGGCGACGTGATAGCATGACAGGGTAGTTCCCCACTCATGCCGCGACGGCGCCGGCTATCAACTCCGCGCCGTGTTTCACCATCGAGGTTTTCCATGCAGGAATCGTTTGCTGTTACCGGGCGCACGCGGGTGGTCCGCGAGGCGAATCGCGCGGTGTATGACCGCGACGCCATTTACAAAATTCTGGATGAAGGGTTCGTTTGCCATGTGGGGTTCGCGACGGAAGGCCAGCCGTTCGTGATTCCGACGACGTTCGCGCGCGTCGGCGATCACGTGTATTTTCATGGATCCGCGGCCAGCCGCATGCTCCGCGGGTTAAGCTCGGGCTTGCCCGTGTGCATTACGGTTACGCTTACCGACGGACTGGTTCTGGCGCGGTCTGTGTTCAACCACTCGATGAATTACCGCTCCGTTGTGGCCCTGGGGACGGCCGTGGCGATTGACGATCCGGCGGAAAAGCTGCGCGCGCTGCAGGCGTTCACGGAAAAAATGTTACCAGGGCGGTGGAACGATGCGCGGCAACCCAACGAGAAGGAATTGAAGGCGACGAGCATTTTGAAGCTACCGTTGACCGAAGTTTCCGCGAAAGTCCGTACCGGCGGCGTGGAAGATGACGCCGAAGATTATGTGCTGCCGGTTTGGGCGGGAATTGTTCCGCTTCGCCTGGTGGCGGACGCACCCGTGCGCGACGAGCGGTGCGATCCGGGAATTCCGGCGCCGGCTTATGCAACAAGTTTCAAGGGGAGTGCGCGATGACGGAATTTGCGCCGACGATCACCCACGTGGAACAAGTGCCGCGGTCGGACAAACTCATGCGGCTGATCGTGAACTTTGGGGATCATTTGCGCACCATCCTGGCGGGCATTGGTAAGGAGCGCGAGAACCCGCAGGAAGTTGTGGGGATGCAGGCTTTGTTCGTGGTGAATCTGGAGCCGCGCAAGATGGCGGGTGAAGTTTCAGAAGGCATGTTGTTTGATCTGGGCTATGCCGACGGGATCCCGCCGGCGCTGGCGATGCCGGAACGAGCGGTGCCTGACGGGACGCGAGCGGGGTAAGGGTTTTACCTGAGCGGTGCGTTCGGGCAAACAGCGCGCCTCTTAGGATTGCACTGCATGAAGGAAATCGGCTAGCAGGCCGTACGCCGTGGCTTCCAGGCCGGGATTGTGCTCAACCAGCGAGAGGCCAAACACGTCTAGATCGAAGCGAATTGCGGAGCTTGTGCCTTCGAGCGCGGCTAACGGGTCAGACAAGAGCAGCAACTCCGGAGACACGCGGCATTCGACGCCATCGCCGCGGCGCTCCGCGCGACACACCAGCTTGTAGCGCATGCCGGCCGCACGCACGGAGCGAATTTTTTCTTCAGTCAACTGGCGGATGCCGGTTCGCTGCACCTGGTCAATGTGCGTCGGGACGCCCATAAGCACGGTGACAATCGCGGCTACTTTCACAGCGGAGTCCCATCCATCCATATCATGCGACGGATCGGTTTCGGCGATGCCCATGGCCTGCGCACGCTTCACCGCGTCATCAAAGGAGCGACCTCGCTCCACCTCCGTGAGCACCACGTTGCTGGTGGAATTCAGCACGCCGGAGAAGCCGCGCAATTCCGCCGCGGGAAGTCCACGCGAGAACAGAGAGAAAATGGGAACGCCATCCATCACGGTGGACTCAAAAAGAAATTGGTGCTTCTTTTCCTTGGCCAGCGCGGTCAATTCGCGATAGGCGTGAACGACGGGGCCTTTATTGGCGGTGATTGCGTGCGCGCCCGATTCCAGAGCGGCGATCAGATGCTCGATGGCCGGCTGGCCGGTGGGCGCGTTCAACGATGTGAGTTCGAACATGACATCGACTTTTCCGTGCTCCAGCCATTCGCGTACATTCCGCGCGATCGGTTTCTCGTTCGGGAAACGTCCGGTCAGGGCCGCAAGGGGATTCATTCCGTCCGGATCGGAAATCCAACCAATGCGGCGGGAAGCGACTCCGGTGAGCCGCCAGCGGACGTCGTATTTGCGGCGGAGTTCCGTTTCTTTGGAGATGAGCATGCGCAGAAAGGCGCGGCCCACGTCCCCAAATCCGAGAATGGCCAGGTTATAGGAAGGAATTGGCGTCTCTCCCGAAGCTAAAAATTATAATGGGCGGAGTGTTGCGCGCGAATGAATGCCTGGCCCGGATTTCTCAAGCCGCCTCTACGGCCGCGGAAATTACTTCGCGATAGCGGACAGTTTCGCCGCGGCGCTGTTGATGAGCGCGGACTCGTTTTCCAGCACCTGGGCTACTCGGGCGGCGGCTTGTTCCGCTTCTTTCCATTTCTTCTGTTCCAGATTTTCACGCACCGCCGGAATCGCCTTCGCCGCGTAGCCAGTATAAGCGCCGGGCGCATATAGTTCGTGCTTGTACCAGAAGCGGCCCGGCAGACCTTCGGGCGTGGTGAGTTTTCGTTCGCTTTGGATGAGCAGCTCGTTGATTTCCTGCAGAGACGCGCTGGCCAGACTTGCGCCACCATTGGCGCTGGCGCGATCCAGCGCTTTTTGATATTCGGCAGAGCTGCGCGAAAGGTCTTCAACGGCGTTGTCCAGCGGCGCGAAATTCAAGTGCGGCGGTAATTCTTCTTTTTTTGGAGTTACCCAGGTTTCCCGGGGATCGGCGGTCGCTTCATACACGCCCTCCTGGATTTTCTGATTGCGTTCCTGGATTTCGTCGCGTTGTTGCCCCGCGAATTTTTCCACTTCGTGGACATACATCTTGACGTCGTCGGCAAAATCCGCGAATTCAAACGGCAGAAGGTCGGCATCGGCCATGCGCATGACGGCAGTGCCGCCGGTTTGGCTGAGCGCGCGGCCGTACACAAAATCGTAGTCGGCGAAATGCGTGTACCAGTAGAAGTCATCGTAGATCGAATGATAGATGCCGCCGTGATCCTCTCCGCCGTAGCCGATGCCCAGCGAGGCGACTCCCGCGAAATTGATGAACGGCGCATGATCTGAGCCGCCGCCCAACATATCCAGCCGCATATCCTGGCGCTCGCGCAATTCGCGGCGTTCGTCGGTGGAAGCGGCATCCTCAATGCCCTTCAGCTGCGCACGTTTCCAGACAGAGAGTTTAGTCTCCGGATCCTGGACGTCGCGCGCCACGTCGTTCATGAAATGTTCCAGGGTGTGGGAACCTTCCATCTCTAGATAGCCGCGGTCGTTGCTATCGGAATTGATGTACATCACGGCGTGCTTGCGCAATTCGTCGACGTGCGTCTCCACCCATTCCGTGGAACCGAGCAGCCCCGGCTCTTCGCCGTCCCAGGCGCAATAAATGATCGTGCGCTTCGGCTTCCAACCCTGCTTCATCAATTCGCCGATCGAGCGCGCTTCTTCCAGCACGGTGGCCATTCCCGAAATCGGATCCTCAGCGCCATTCACCCAGGCGTCGTGATGATTGCCGCGGATGACCCATTCATCGGGATATGTGGAGCCGGGAATTTTGGCGATCACGTCGTAGAGCGGATGCATGTCCCAGTTCGAAAAGACTTTCAGATGCACTTTTGCGGGGCCGGGCCCGATACGGTACGTGATGCTAAGGCCGCCACGCCAATCGCGCGGCGCCACCGGACCTGCGATGGCTGCCAGAAGAGGCTCCGCATCGGCATAGGAAATGGGCAGCACTGGAATTTTCGTGAGAGATTGTGCATCTTTCAGCGGCACGCGCTTGGCATCGACCGTCGCGCCATATCCCGGTGTCAGCGGGTCGCCCATGAATACGGCGCTGTCTTGCACGCTGCCGCGCTGCACGCCCTCTTTTGGACGCCAGGGCCCTTTGGGAAACGTGGGGCCGCCGGAATAACCATCGTCGCGAGGATCGGAATAGATGATGCAACCGACTGCGCCGTGTTCGGCTGCGACCATTGGCTTGATGCCGCGCCAAGAGCGGCCATAGCGCGCAATCACGATAGCGCCCTTCACGGAAATGCCGCGACGCTCCAGAACTTCGTAATCTTCGGGCGTGCCGTAATTCACGTAGACGAGCGGCGCGGTCACGTCGCCGTCGATGGAGTAGGCGTTGTAGGTCGGCAATTGTTCGGCGGTCTGGTTGGAAGTGGGATCTTCCGGCACCGGCGGTTCCTGCAGTTTGGCGGTGAAGTGCGGTCCGCCATCCACCAGCTCGACCAAGCGCTCCTTCGGCGTGGGGAACAGCACGCTGAACGTTTCGATATGAGCGTCCAAGCCGAACTCTTTGAATTTAGAAAGCAGCCATTCGGCGTTGTCCTTATCATACGGGGAGCCAACGTTGTGTGGGCGGGCGGAAAGCTGTTCCATATAGGCGCGGAGATTTTTCGGATCCGGGATGGCGCGCATCTTTTCTTCCCACTGGCGTTCGGTGCGCGAAGATTCTGCGGAGTAGCCGTAAAGAGGCGCGTCGTCGGCAGTCGCGCGCGATTTCAGCGGCGCGAGGGATGCGACGGACAGAAGAAGTGCGGCAATCACAATGGTGCGGAATGATGTGTTCACAGAATGTCCCCTGAATGATCAGGTAGGGATTATTTCCTGAACTGGTGAGTCATGCAAGCGATCCTGTCGGGTACGATCAGGCTGTGGACCATAGCGGGAGGGATAAGACGAAGGGGATAGTCTGGAACTGCGTGAGAGGTGCCAGTGGCAGGTTGCTGGTTTGCCGCGGTTCGATCCAAGCGACTTCGTCGATTTCGGCGCCGGGTTTTACTTCGCCTGAAATTTCCGCGAGATAAAGGTCGGCTTCGACGGTATGCGCGGGTCCATTGGCGGCCGGAGCGCGAAAGATTCCCAGAAACTTAACCTGCAGCAGAGTGCAGCCGAGTTCCTCGTTCAGTTCGCCGCAAGGGTTTCGAGAGCGGTTTCTCCTTATTCGCGTTTTCCGCCGGGCTGCATGAAGAAAAACGAACTGCGCTTCCTGACGAGCAGAGTGCGGCGTTTGGCGTCTACAATCACGGCCGCGGCAATTCGAATGGGAGAAAAGCAAGCGGACGGAGCGGGTTCATTCGGGTGGGTCACTCGGACTTCACCCGACTTCCTCGCGTGGACCACCGTTTGGCCGGCGGTTGGTACGCGCGGAACCGCGCGAGCAGCGCGTCCGGCTCCGTCTCCACGGCAATCATGGCGGCAAACGCAGGCGACAGGAAACCCTCGGCAACCATATGGTCGGTCATGGCGATGAGAGGACTGAAATAGCCGTTGACGTTCAGAAAGCCGCACGGCTTCGCATGGATGCCCAATTGCGACCAAGCCCATTGCTCGAAAATTTCTTCGAGCGTGCCTACGCCACCGGGCAGGGCGATGAAACCATCGGCAAGGCTGGCCATCAACTCCTTACGTTGGTGCATGCTTTCGACCACTCGCAGATCGCGAATGCCCTGGTGCCCGATCTCGCGATCGAAAAGGCCGCGGGTGATAACTCCGATCACCTCGCCACCACCGGACAGAACCGTATCCGCGAGAACGCCCATAAGCCCGACTTTTCCACCGCCGTAGACGAGGCGGAGACCGGCGCGAATAAGAGCGCGGCCGGTGGCGCGGGCCGATTCTTCATAGCTGGCATTACTTCCAGAGTGCGAACCGCAGAACGCGCAAATGGATTTCATGGAATCGCCAAGATTATACAATGCCGCGTCCCGAAGTTTGCATCGCACCGCAGACCGCTTGCGCAGAACTGTTATGGATTAATTGCCGACAACAATTTTCAGGCCGAGGAAATGGGGCTGTTTGTGGAAGAGGTATACGTCCAGGATGGCTTTGACCTTGGCGAATTGCTCGCGAAGGAGAGTTTTGAACGCATACTGCGGAGGAACGTCGCGCGCGTCAAAACCGATGGCATCGATGCCGTGATGCTCGGCGAGGAAAATGGCGCGTTGGTTGTGGAAGTTCTGGGAAACGATGGTGACGTTGTCTTGACCGAAGATTTCTTTCACGCGCACCACAGAGTCCAGAGTGCGAAAACCAGCGTAGTCCAGATAAATGCGGTTTGCAGGCACGCCTTTTTCCAGCAGCGCGTTTTTCATGTCGAGAGGTTCATCGTAACTCTGGGTGTGATTGTCGCCGCTGACGACGAGGTAATCGACTTTGCCGCTGAAGAAAAGATTGGAGGCCGCGTCCATGCGGTATTCGAAGAACGGGTTGGGCCAGCCGCCGAGCACGCGCTTGGGGCATCCGAGAACCAGGCCAACGTGGCGGTGCGGGACCAGCGCTACGTCGGAGTAAGTTTTGCCAAGGGCGGCGCGCGCAACCACGATCCGGGCGACCAACAGCGAGACGCCACAAAGCGCCAGCAAAACGACGGCCGCGATCAGAAGCTTGCGCCCCATGAAATCTTGATGGTACCGCATCGCACCTGAGGTCAGCGGATCTTCCGCAGAATTCCTTCGACGATTTCGTCGGGCGATGGTCCGATGTCCACGACGACGGCGTTCCGCGGTTCTTCGAGCACCGCGAATTGATCGTCCAGGATGGCTTCGCCGGCGAAATGATGCCTGCGCTCGCGCAAGCGGCTGGCGATCAGTTCCTGGGAACCGCGGAGATAAATGAGTTTCACGTGCAATCCCGCCATCAATATCTTGCGATATTCTTCGCGAAGCGCGGAGCAAGCCAGGACCGCATTGCTGCCTTTGGCATTCTGCGCGCAGAGTTCCGCGTGGATCGCCTCCAGCCAGGGCAAGCGGTCCGCGTCCGTCAGCGGGATGCCGCGATGCATTTTTCCCTTGTTGGCCGCGGAATGAAAATCGTCGGCCTCGAGATACACCCAGCCGAGCCGCTCGGCCAGCATGTGCCCGATAGTGGTTTTCCCAGAGCCTGCCACTCCCATCACGAGAAGTATCATGAGCTGCCTGTTGTGGACGCGGCGTGGAACTTCAGCGCGGCACCGAAAAGTAGGATATCATCCGCAGCTTTAGTAGCCGGACAAACGGTAGCGCGGAGCAAGCTTGAGCCAGGCCAGGTCTGCGGTCAAAAAAGCGGGGCTGCTGTATTTCGTTTTCGTGATGTTCGCCTACACTACCGGCGGACCGTTCGGGCTGGAGGAAATGGTCACGACGAGCGGGCCGGGGTTGACGCTGCTGTACCTGCTGATTCTCCCGCTGTTCTGGTGCGTTCCGGTGGCGCTGGTTGCCGCGGAATTGACCGCAGCGATTCCGGTCGAAGGCGGATTTTACCGTTGGGTGCGCATAAGCCACGGGAATTTCTGGGGATTCCTGACGGGCTGGTGGAACTGGAGCGCGTCGTGGCTGTTGGGCGCGAGCTACGCGGTCTTGTTCACGGATTATCTGGCCAAGTCTTTCCCCGCGCTGGTGGGATGGAAGCATTACCTGGTTTGCGTAGCGCTGATCGCGGTGCTGGCGTTCATCAATATTCGCGGAATCCAGATGGTCGGCCTGGTCGCCACGATACTGGGAATTTCCGTGCTGGCGCCGGTTTTCCTGCTGTGCGTGATTGCCGCGACAAAGTGGCACACGAACCCGTTTCATCCGATGATTCCGCCGCATGTGCCCCGCTTCCAGGTGTTTGGCGTGGGGCTGGCGCTAGGGCTGTGGTTGTATTCCGGTTACGAGCAGTGCTCCAGCGTGGCAGAGGAAATCGAAAATCCGCAGAGGAATTATCCGCGAGCGCTGGCAATCGTAGTTCCGCTTTCGGTGGCTACATATTTTCTTCCCGCGATGCTTCCGCTTGCCGCGCTGGGAAATTGGCAGGAGTGGAACACCGCTTATCTGTCGACGGCGGCAAGGCTGATCGGTGGGCGGTGGCTGGGATTGCTGATGACGATTGCGGCGGTGCTGTGTTCGGTGTCGCTACTGAACGCGACTGTCTTAACCAGCACGCGCATGCCGTCGACGATGTCCGAAGATGGTTACTTGCCGCCGGTGTTTGCCGCGAAGCATCCGAAGTACGGCACACCGTGGATCGCGATCCTGATTTCTTCGACGATTTACGCGCTGCTGGCGTTTCAAACCCTGGCGCAATTGCTGACGGTGTATGTGTGGCTGCGCATCGTGGTGACGATGCTTACAGTGTTGTCGGCGTGGCGTCTGCGACGGACACAACCACTGCTTGAGAGACCGTTTCGGATTCCGTGGGGAAATGTGGGGATGGCCTACGTAGTGGTCGCGCCGCTTTTGATGAGCGTGGTGGCGTTGATCGGCAGCGATAAATTTGCGCTGAAGTGGGGGCCGATTCCCGTAGCGCTGGGAGTTGCGGCGTACTTCCTGTTTGCGAGGATGAAGGCTGTGGTCGAAGGTTCAGACTGAGCCGGATGTACGGGCAGTTGTTCGTACGGGTTCGGCATTGCTGGACCGAGTTCGCAAAAATCTTGTCGACGTGGGGCGCAGCAGTGCTGCGACAAATCGCGTTAGGTAAAATAATCGAGGACGCGGTAGTACATGCCGGCCAGGGGGAGCGCCCAGGCATTTCCGCTGCGCAGGCCAATGGGCGCGCCGGGAAACGGGATGGAGGAAAACGGATTGGTGCCGGCGTCGCCGCAAATCACGGCGGCAAGTTTTGCGCCCATCCAGGTTGCCGCGGCAACACCGTGTCCCGCAAAGCCGAGAGCAAAATGCATGCCGTCGATCTTTCCGGCATGGGGCATAACGTCGAACGTAAAATCGAGCGTGCCGCCCCAAACGAATTCGACATTGGTTTCGCGCAACTGCGGATAGACCTCGATCATTCCCTGACGCAACAGTTCGGCGCTTTCGCGCACGGTGCTTGCAGATTCCGGGAAGAAGGCGGCGCGCCCGCCAAACAACATGCGATTGTCCGGGGTCAGGCGATAGTAATAGAGAAAATGCTTGGAATCGTAGATCATGCGGTTGCGCGGGCTGAGAGCGCGTGCCAGATCGGCCGGCAAAATTTCAGTGGCGATGATGTACGAGCCGATGGGAATCACTTTTTTGCGAAGCGCGGGAGTGGCGGAAGTTGTGTATGCGCCGCTGGCCAGGAGGACTTCGCGGGCGAGCACGGAACCGCGCGAAGTGGAGACGCTGAAACGGCGAGTGCCATTCGAAACTTCCGGCTGCACATTCATGACGCGTGCGTGCTCGTACAAACTTGCCCCTGCACGCTGCGCCGCCTTCGCCAAGCCGTTGACATATTGGGCGGGGTTCACTCGAGCGCTGGTTTCATCCACCAAGCCACCAAAATAAATGTCCGAGCCAATTTCCTGGCGCAGTTCGTTCTTTGGAATGACGCGCAATTCGTGGCCAAACTCGCGCCGGATGCGCGCCGCGGATTCGGTATAGCCGGCGAAGTGCCCCGGCTTGCAGGCGACTTCCAGATGGCCGCAGCGGGAAAAGGTGCAGTCGATGTTTTCGCCTTTGACGATTTGTTCGACGAGATCGATCGATTCAAGCGACGCCGCGTACATTTTCTGCACGGTCTCGCGGCCGTAGCGCGCGATTAGTGTTGGCACCGGCAACTTCATTCCGGTCAGGACCATGCCGCCGTTGCGGCAACTGGCGCCCCAACCCAGCGTTTCTGCTTCGAACACTGCGACGCTGACTCCGCGTTTCGCCAGTGCGCGCGCGGCGGAAAGTCCGCAGAACCCGGCGCCGACGACGGCCACGTCCACAGTGTCTGGCAACGGACCGGGCGCGCCTTGGACGCGATCCGGGACGGTCTCCAGCCAGTAATTCATTTCTCGAATGTTCATGGGATTGCTTGCGGGGATTTTAGCGTGGCGGGGTTGCGGGATGCAATTTGGGGTGGAGTGAAGAAGCCGGGCGGCGGGTTCGCGCGCGGGGGATGGTATGTGTTTGAAGGTTGCGTGGAGATCCCTTCGTCGCCGTTCCTCAGGAGACAACGTTGGGGGACGCCAGGAAGGACGCGCGAGGCTTTGTGCTGTTAGGCGCGGCGAAGGACGATGTGGGTGATTTCGGGGGGTGCGCCTAGGCGGACAGGGGCTCCGACTGTGCCGATGCCGCGATTTACGTAGAGTGCGGAAAGGCCTTTGGGCGCGTTGGGCATAAGCTTAATAGTTTCGCCCATGCGCTTTGGCTGGCTGGGCATCGACAGTGGGCGATGATACAGGCCGGCGACGTAGTCTGTGATGAAGCGCGCCGGGCTCAAGCTTACGTCCAGAATTTCCACCTGCACCTGGCCGCCGTGGGTGTGGCCGGCGAGGGAAAGCTCGATACCAAGTTCCGCGGCGCGATTGAAGGTGTTCGGATTGTGTGACAGCAGGATGTTGGGCATATCGCGGCGGACCAAAGGTTCCAGGTTGGCCAGCATCTGCTGCTTGCGGCCGCTCGGAGTACGTTCGCGCTGATAATCTACGCCGATCAAATTCAACATAGCGCCGCGATACGGAATGATGGCGTTCTCGCGCCGCAGCATGCGCAAGCCAGCTTGCGCGTACAAACGTTCGGCCAGATCCTCGGCGCGGGCGTAAATTTCGTGGTTACCGTTGCAGCCGTAGACGCCAAGTGGCGCGCGCAGATGGCGAATCTCGTCGACGCAATCGGCGACCGAATCGTGCACTCCGGTGATCAAGTCTCCGGTGACCACGGCGAGATCGGCCCCCACTTCATTGGCCATTTCCACCACCCGGCGCACCGATTCGCGAGACATGTAGCTGCTCAAGTGAATGTCGGAAATCTGCACGATTTCCACGCCGTCCAGTTCGGGCGGCAGATTGGCCATAGGAATCTCTACGCGGCAAACCTGATAGCGCAGGCGCTCGGCGGCATAACCGTACATCACGCCAAGGAATGGTGCGGCACCGGCCACGACGCTGGCGGTGCGGAAGAATGTCCGGCGCGAGGGGTCTGGGACGTAATCGATGTGCGGAGCCGGCTTATTGCTCTGTGGCTTTCGGAGAGCTTGCGGCACGGGCTTGTGCAGGCGGTGCCAGGCCCATTCAATGGCGTGCACGGCCTTGACGCAAATATAGCCGCCCAGGGCGCTCAGAAACCAAAGGCCCACGAAGCTGGTGAGTCCGGCATGCAGAGGCAGGATGCGGCCATGATCCTGGCGGAGGCCGTCAGCGATGGTCAGAATAATCAGGACCAAGCCGAACAGGTACAACAGGCGAACGCCCATGCGCAACCAAACACGTCCCCAATTGGAGGTGACGCGCCATAGGGCCCGGTACCAGAATCGTTGCGAAAGGAACAGAACGGCCAGAACTGCAGTTGCCAGCCCGGTCCGCACCAGGAAATAAGACCAACTCAAGTGGGAAAGGCCCCCTCAGCCTGAACCACTAGGATACCATGTCCGGGTCCTCCCTACCGGGCACGGCAATTGCCGCGATTCAAACCAGTAAATGGGTCTTTCTGCCCTGTTTTTTGAGGGTTGTGGCGTATGATGGCGGTCCGTAGGACCCTTTTTTGGTTGCTGGACGCCTGGCGCACCTGAAACTTCCGTGGGGGCCCAGCGTCTATGGGTAAGCTTCCCGCCCGGGAGGCTAAAGGAGAGAATCAATGAAAAAGTGGAAGCTGTTCGGGGCCGTGCTGCTGGCCGGTCTGTGTGGGGCCCTGCCAGTGTTGGCTCAGGATGCCAAGAAGGCGCCGCCAAAACCGGCGCCTGGCCCGGCAGAAGCAGTTCTGGAGCAGTGGAATGACATTGGGCGCAAGCTCATTGCCATGGCCGAGGATTTTCCGGAAGACAAGTACAACTACAAGCCGGCACCAGAATCCCGGACGTTCGGCGCAATGCTGTTGCATGTGGCGGGGTCGATGTACTACTTCACCGACATCGCGGAGGGGAAGAAGCCACGCTACCCGGATGATCCGAAGGGGGACAACCTGAAGACGAAGGCGCAGATTGTGGTCTTTGTGAAACAGTGCGTGGCCGATGGCGCGGACGAGATCAAGAAGCTAGGTGACAAGGGGTTGGAGAAGGCCGTTGATGATGGCGGGCCGCATCTCGACCGGCTGTACGACCTGGCTTACGGATTGATCGAGCATTCCGGGGAGCACTACGGGGCACTGGTGGTGTATTACCGGAACAATGGCATGGTGCCACCGGAGTCGAGACCGAAGAAGTAGTGCGTTGTCGTCCTGGGGGCCGCGCTGCTTGCGGCCCTCAGGATGTCGACGGCGTGGTGAGTCGTAAGACCGAGTTGCGCGCTAGCCCGCTGCGGTTCCTGCAATTCCCTTTTGCAAAATTCTCTTTAATTCCTCAGGATCGCTGGTTGGAGGCCGGCAGGTTGTGCCGGTGCAGACGAGTGCTTGCGCTTTGTCTTTGGGCAAGTGTGGCAGTGTTTGGCGGAGCGCCATGGGCAAATTCTCGAGCGAGGCTTGCGGCGTGAGGCGCAGGACTGCTTTGCCGAGGCGATAGACGGTGTTGGCGGCTTCTTCCAGTTTAGCGGCGGCGCGATCGCCCGCCGCGCCGGTGATGACGACTTGCGTCGGATGATCGGCGTAGAGCATCGCGGCCAGGCCGTAGGTGGCGGAGAAGAGGCCGTACTGCGGGGCTACGCCGGCGAACGCTTCCAGCGTGTTTTTTGCCCATTCGTGATATTTCGGATTGTCGGTGTAGGCGTGCATTCGCGTGAGCGCCATGGCTGCGACGGAATTCGCGCTCGGCGTGGGCGAATCCTGGAATGGTTTGCGGCGCACTTCCAGGCCTCCCATCGCCGGGGCGTCGGAAGCGCGATCGCAAAAGCCGCCGCTTGAAGTATCGCCATATTTATCGATGGCAACGGCCATGGTACGGAGCGCGGCTTGAAAATATTTCGCGTCGAGTGTGGCTTCGTACGCATCGAGCAGCGCCATCACGCCGAAGACCTGATCGTCGAGTGAACCGCGCAGCGCCGGGCCGCCGATGCGATGCGCAAATCCTTCTTCTTCGCTCCAGGCCTCGCGCAACATGCGGTCCAGCGTCTTCAGTGCAAAATCCTTGCACGCTTTTCCGATGGCTCCGCCAAGGCCGCGCGCAGCCGTCAGATAGGCCGAGACGAACATCGCATTCCAACTTACATACATCGTTTGGTCGATGAACGGGGTGGTCCTCAGCTTGCGAGCGGCAAGCATCTTCCCTTTTGCGGACGCAATGCTGAGCCGCACGCTGGAATCATCCAGGCCAAGCGTCTTGGCAATCCCCGACGGATCGCGGGAAAGCCAGAGCACATTTTTCTCCGGATTATGGTGCATCTCGCCATCAGGCTCCACGTCGTAGTGCAATTCCATGATGCGAGCTTCGGTTTGCGGCAGCACACCGCGGAGTTCGTTCAGCGTCCAGGTGAAGTAGTCGCCGTCATCGTCGAGCGAAACATCGGCATCCTGGCTGGCGTAAAATCCGCCGTTGGCCTGATCGGACAAAATTTCATTGACCCAGCCGATGATGCTTTCGGCGGTTTCTCGCAAAACGGGGTTCTGGGTAACCTGCCAGCCGTGGACGTAATTCCTCAGCAGCTCCGAATTGTCGTAGCTCATTTTTTCGAAGTGCGGAACCAGCCAACGCTCATCGACGGAGTAGCGGTGGAAGCCGCCAGCCAGCTGGTCGTAAACGCCGCCTTTGGCCATTTTTTCGAGGGTGCTTTCGGCCATAGCCAGGAGATGCTTTTCGCCGGTTTGCCGGTAGCGCTCGAGCAATAGATCGACAGCTGAGGCATGAGGAAACTTTGGCGCGCTGCCGAAGCCTCCATGGCGAATGTCGAACAGCTGTGTCATGGAGCTGATCTGCGCATCCACAACAGCGGGATCGAAGTCCGCATGCGCGCCGCTGAACACTTCGGCCTTGGCGACTGCTTCGGCCAGCGCGTCGGTGGTTTTCAGCAATTCATCGCGTTTGTTCTTGAAAGCATCCGCGACCGCCAGCAGCACACGCCGGAAACTGGGGCGGCCTTGCTGGTCGACGGGCGGGAAATACGTGCCGCCATAGAAGGGACGGCCATCGGGCATGAGGAAACCGGTCAGCGGCCAACCGCCCTGTCCGCTGATGGCGCTGATCGCGGATTGATAGCGCGCGTCGACGTCAGGACGCTCGTCGCGATCGACTTTTACGGGGATGAAATTTTCGTTGATGATTTTTGCGATCTCCACGTCTTCATAGCTCTCGCGATCGATGACGTGGCACCAGTGGCACCAGACCGCGCCGATATCGAGCAGCAGCGGCTTGTCTTCACCTTGCGCGCGGGTGAAAGCGCCCTCGCCCCACTCATACCAGTCAATCGGCTGGTGCGCCGCGGAACGCAGATACGGGCTGGCCGAATCTTTCAGTCGATTTTCGCTCATGTGTGCCCAGCTCCCGATTCAGGCGTGAACAATTCGTCGAAATTTACGGCGGCGGAATGAAATGGTGAATTTACTGTACCTGGTCGCCGGGCCCCAGGTCGTGCGGATCCAGCGGTTTTCGGCCAGAATAGCCTTCGTCCTGGCGATGGTAATAGCGGATGCGGTCTTCGCCTAGCTTCCAGCAGAGATACACTTCCTCGTTGTTGATGATGGCGGGGAAATCGAGCAGGCCGACATCCAGATCCTTGATGACGCAGCCGGTGGCAAGAATTTTTTCCAGGTTGGATTTCATGACCTCGGCCAGGCTTTGGTGCTCCATGCGCTTTTCTGCGAGCTTGGCGTACGGCACGAGCACGCCGCCCATCATCATGATGCGGGTGGAAACGGCGGACAGATCCTGCTCCAGCACGTTCAGGCGCTTGCGCACGCCGATGGCCTCGACCAGAAACGGTTCGAGCTCACGCCGGGTGCTTTCCGCTTCCGTCAAGGTGAAGATTCGTTGCGGCGGTTCGGGTAAATCGTCCTGGTCCTGGTCTTCTTCGTCGTCAGCCATGAAAACTCCCTGCCGAGTCGAACTCACCGTAAGCAGCCGGTGCGGGGATGGTGCAACCGTTAGATGAAATTCTGGCGGGTTTTGTTGCGGAATGCCAGCGAAAGGATTTTTCTGTGGTAGCTCTCATGCACTACCCGCCGATAAACACCATGGTGCGCGATGGCGGCACGAAGCCTGGCTCATTGATACGGTGGCCTTCTTCCTTTTCGTTGACGACGTCGCGGATCCAGGTGACGATCTGTTCGTCCGGGGAGTTGGCACGGAGCAGAGCGCGCAAATCGCGATCTTCCTTGCTGAACAGGCAGGTGCGGAGCTTGCCGTCGGCGGTCAAGCGAATGCGGGAGCAATGTCCGCAAAATGCCTGGGTGACCGGCGCAATCAGGCCAATTTCGCCCGGGGCCCCATCCGCAAAGCGATATTTGCGCGCGGTCTCGCTCTTATCGTTGGGGATTTGCACCAGCGGCCATTGCGCGTGAATGCGTGAGTAGACTTCCGCGGCCGGCACCATCAACTCGCGCGACCAGTGGCGATCGGCATCGAGCGGCATGAATTCGATGAAGCGCATGATCACGCCGCGTTCGCGCGCAAATGCCGCGAATGCCTCGACTTCGTCCTCATTGAAGCCACGCACGAGGACCGCATTCACTTTTACTGGAGCAAGGCCGGTGGCCTGGGCCATGTCGATGCCGCGCATGACTGAGGAGTAGGAGCGGGTGCGTGTGATTTTCTCGAACTTGAGCGGATCGAGGGAATCCAGGCTGATGTTGATGCGGTGCAATCCCGCGTCGATCAGCGGCTGACAACGGTCGGCGAGAAGATGGCCGTTGGTGGTCATGGACAAATCCTGCACGCCGAGTTCTTTCATGTACGCGATATATTTTTCCAGGCCATCGCGTACCAGCGGTTCACCACCCGTCAGGCGCACTTTGCGGATTCCCAGGCTTACGAAAATTTGTGCCAAGCGCTGAAGTTCGGGCCAGGAAAGAATTTCGTCGTGTTCGCGATAGTTTTCCGGATCGGCGGAGCGGCAATAGACGCAGCGAAAATTGCAGCGGTCAGTGACCGAAATGCGCAGGTCGGTGATCTGGCGGCCGAACTTGTCGAAGAGGCTCATGAGCGTTGCCCTAAAAAAACCCGATTCGCACATGGAATCGGGCTGGGCGACGGAAATACGTACATTTCCGTCCACAAGCTCCTTTCCAAGCACGGGAGGCTGGGGCGTTTCCACCCAAACCCTCGGCGGCCAGTGATGCGCCGCCTGGCCCCGCCACCCTCGGATGTCTCCCGGTGGGCCGGCGGGATCGGAGTTTACTTGGATAGTGTACGACGCTGGAAAGTTGCGCGCAATTTTCGCAGCGGCGGGCAAGGCGAACGCAAGCAACCTTCGCAGGTCCTGCCTCCTGCTGGCCGTTCTTCTTGTGATAAAGTCTGCTGACAGCATGCGAATCTTCATTGTGGGAGCAGGGGCAACTGGCTCCCTCCTCGCCCAGCTTCTGGAGCGTCAGGGCCACGACGTGTGGTGCGGAGACCGCGACCCCGATCGAGCGCGCCGCTTTTTGGGAAAACGGTCCACCATTCCGGTGGCCACAGTCAACGCGCGCAATCTTCGCGGGATCGTGCGGGCGGGGCGGGGCTGCCAGCTGATCATCAATGCTTCCGCGTCGGTCTTCAACGAAATCGTGTTGCGCGCGGCGTTGCGTTTGCGCTCCCACTATCTCGATCTCAGCTCGCACCTGACGCGCAACCCTTTTCAGCCTGAGCAATTCCGCTATGCCAAGAAATTCAAAGCCAAGCATCGCGTCGCGCTGATCAATACCGGGGCGGCTCCCGGGCTGACCAATCTTCTCGTGAAGCGCGCCGCCGATCTTCTCGATGAAGTGCAATCCGTACAGATCCGGCTGTATGAAAGCACGGAAAGCGACGATCCAATTTCGCAATGGTCACCAGAAGTTTCGTTCGACGAAGCCATATCCAACCCTAGGATTTACCGGAACGGGAAATACACGCTAGCAAAGCGGTTCTCTGAACTGGAAAAATTCCGCTTCCCGGATCCAATCGGAACGGCCAATGTGGTGCTGGCAGCGCAAGATGAAGTGGCCACGCTGCCCAAGTTCATTCCCATGCAGGAACTCGACGTGAAAATCGGGGGCAACGAATTCGATCGCCTGCGCCGCTGGCACAAACAGGGCAAGCTTTCGAAATCGCGTGGACTACAGAGGCAGCGTTTTCCAGAGACGTCGTCGCCGAGGAAGATCGCCGCGCTGATCCGGAGAGGGATTCTGCAGAACGCGCGCTTTGCCGCTTCCGTGCTGGTGCGCGGCGTAAATCACAAATCGAAGGAAGACGAGTACCTGCTGGTCCGCAGCGACGCGTTATTTCCGACGCTGTATCAGATTCGCCAGCAAGGATTGTTCACCACCGCGGTGGCTTATGGGACGGCGCATGTTGCGGCGCAGTTCGTGAAATTTTTTCCGCGCGATGCGGAGGGCGTGCTTGCGCCGGAACAACTGCCGGCGGAAATACGGCGGGCGATTCTGAGCGGCGTGCGCAAACACGGGATTAAGTTGAACCATAAAGTGACGGAGCTGAAGCCGCCCGCGGACGACGACGAGCTTCTTTGAAGATTTTACGACGTTGGGGGAGACGGTCCGACTTAACGGCTACGCTCAGGATAAGCGCAGCCGCCCTCCCTACAGCGGTGAAGTGAGACCAGCACGGCCGGTCCTAAATTGAGTTTACTCCCGGGGATTTGTCGCGCCAAGGGGAAGAAGCACAAAACGCGAGAACGCAGGCAGGAGTTCCTGTGCCAGGGGTCAGCAGCAGCGGTTGGGACGGGAATATTTCTTGTTGAGTTGTTCGACGTAGAATTGCGCGGGAGACAGAACGGGCTGTTGACGTTCACGCGTAGCGGATTGCTTATACTTTTCGTAGGCCGAATCGCCACACCATTCGCGCAGACCTTGCCAGAACTGCGCCAACCCACGTTTTGTGCTGCTCCAAGCTAAGCGCATCAGTCGCCCTCCGCCCACTGCGTGGCGACGTAGGGAGTTTCATGCAGTACGGGCTGTTTGCCGCGGCTCAAAATCGCGTGCCACTGCATGGCGGCTTCCAACAGCAGGACCAGGATCATGACCGCCAGCACCGCGGTGACGGCTGCGTCCAGACGCTGGTTGAAAATCACGCGACGCGCTTCCACGATTTTTGCCGCGGGAATCTTGCCCGCCACAATCTGTGCCGTCAGTGCATTGGCAAAAGAGAGGAAGCCGATGCGCGGGCTGGCGCTGAAAATTTTCTGGTAGCTGGCGCTCATGGTGATGATCACCAGCCAGGCCATCGGCAGCAGCGTCACCCAGATCCATTTTAGGCGGCCCATCTTGAGCAAAATTGTGGTGGCCACCACGAGCGCCACGGCCGCGAGCAACTGGTTTGAAATGCCAAACAGCGGCCAGAGGGAATTGATTCCGCCCAGCGGATCCACGACTCCCTGATACAGGAAGTAGCCCCACGCGCCCACGATCAGAGCGCTGGACATCAAGATGGCGGGATACCAATTGAGGCGCCCAATCGGTTTCCAGATGCGGCCGCACAATTCTTGAATCATGAATCTTCCCACGCGCGTGCCCGCGTCCAGCACCGTCAGGATAAAGAGCGCTTCGAACATGATGGCGAAGTGATACCAGATGCTGAGTAGGCGCTCGCCACCGATGGTGGTGGAAAAAATTTGCGCCATGCCCACGGCCAGCGAAGGCGCGCCGCCGGCTCGATTCCACAGTGTTTGTTCGCCGACGGAGTGAGCCAGGCTGCTCATCGTGGCGGCCGACAGCGGATAGCCCCAGCTGGAAATAGTTTGCGCGGCAGTTTCCGGGGCCGCACCGACGATCTGCGCCGGACTGTTGATCGCGAAATAGACGCCGGGAGGCATGGCGCACGCCGCGACCATGGCCATCACGCCGACAAAGGACTCCATCAGCATCGCGCCGTAGCCGATGAAGCGCGCATGCGTTTCGCGCTGAATCATTTTTGGCGTGGTGCCGCTGGAAATCAAGGAATGAAATCCGCTGATTGCGCCGCAGGCAATGGTGATGAAGCAGAACGGGAAAATTTTCCCGGCGAATACCGGGCCGTTGCCGTCGACGAAGCGGGTCAGCGGCGGCATTAGGATATGCGGGCGAACCAGCAGGATTCCGGCGGCCAGCGTGAAAATCGCCCCGGCTTTGATGAACGCGCTCAGGTAATCGCGCGGGGCTAACAGCAACCACACGGGCAGCGCGGAAGCGGCAAAGCCGTAAACGATAATGGCAAACGTGAGCGCGAGGCCGCTCAGCGTGAAGGCGTGCGCCCACGTGGCGGAGTCCGCGACCCACTGGCCAGCGACCACCGCGAACACCACCAGCGCGACGCCCATCAACGATGCTTCGAGCACGCGGCCGGGCCGCACGAAACGCAAATACACACCGAGAAGAAGAGCGATCGGAATGGTGCAAGCCAGGGTGAACGTGGCCCATGGCGAACTTTTCAAGGCGTTCACGATCACCAGAGCCACGACGCCCAGCAGAATGATCATGATGGCCAGCACTGCAAGTTGCGCGATCACGCCGCCGCGCTTGCTTACTTCTTCGCGGGCCATTTCGCCGAGGGTTTTTCCGTCGCGACGGATGGAGCAAAACAGAATTACAAAATCTTGCACGCAACCGGCGAGCGCGGCGCCCGCAATCAGCCACAAGGTGCCGGGCAAATAACCGAACTGCGCGGCCAGCGTGGGGCCGACCAGTGGACCGGGTCCGGCAATCGCCGCGAAATGGTGCCCGAACAAAACCCATTTGTTGGTGGGGACAAAATCGCGGCCATCGTCGCGGCGTTCGGAGGGAGTGGCGCGCGTGTTATCCAGCGCCAGCAATTTCGCGGCGATGAAGGCGGAATAGAACCGGTAGGCGACGAGGTAGGAACATACGGCCGCGAGGACGAACCATGTGGCGCTGATGGGTTCGCCGCGGTGCAGCGCGATGGTGGCAAGCGCGGTGGCTGCGACGATTGCGAGAATGACCCAAACCAATACTTGCAAGACTCGTTTCACAAGCAGCCCCTCTGGCCGCGGGAATTTGGCGCAGGCATCGCGGAATCGTATGCGAGGAGGAGCTGGGCGTCAACGTTGATGGGAAGACGTGTTGCGTGGTCCGCGCTCATCTTGAGGTTTGGTTTCTGCCCTCGGGTATTGTTGGTGGTGGCGCTTGCGGTTCGGATCCTTCGTCGCAAAAGGCGCTTCTCAGGATGACCGGGCGTTTTCTTAAGAGTGGCATGGGACGAAACGATCCAAGAGGGATTGCTCACTTCGCGGACCCCGTTCGGAATGACGTTTTTTTTGTGACTGCTTCAGTCAGGGATACAGGTGAATTTCAGGAGGGGATACAGATCCTTGAATACTTTCAGGATTTCTTTGGGGAAGGCAGAGCGGGTTGCGGCGGAGGGTTGCATTTTCTTTCGAACGATCCAGGCGCGCAGTTTCTTCCAATCTTCGGCTTGCGTGGGCCAGCCTTCGTGTTTGGTCCATTCGCTTTTGACGGTGGCGTACCAATAGCTTTCGTAATTTCGCCCTAGGCGCTTTTTCTGCTGGGCCATCCATTGGGGACTGGAGATTACGCGCGGCTGGGCGATCAGCGCCAGGACCGATTCTCTTCTCGTGGCGCCCGAATAAATGCGGAAGCCGGCGGTCACGGCGTCTTTGGAAAGCCCTACGTAGAGCTGGCCGGTTTCGCGGTCTGCCGGCGACTGGCGCTGGAATTTCAAATACATTTGCGGCTTGTAGAGCGTTTTGTCCTTGGCGAAGCGGATATCGCGATTGATGCGAGAGAAATTGGCGCCGGTTCGCCCGCACACGTCAAACTCGCCATCCATCTCGAGCACGGCCGGGGACAAGTCTTCGAGAAATTGCCGGAAGGGCTGTACGACGCACTCGCGGTAGCGTTCGCGGTTTCCGTCCATCCAGTCTTTGTGGTTATTTCTGCTTAACGCCTGGAAGAATCGAAACGTTTCCAGGCTGAACGGGGATTTCGCGGCCGGCATTTCCTCTCCTCGCGATCGCTGCTGTTTCAGACTACACCATTTCCCTTGCCACTCGATTGGTACTATGCTTTTTCGGTCACGGTTTTTGGGGATGCCGTGGCGCTCCACCAATTTTCTTACAGGTGACCCTCGTGTTTCGCAAACGACTCTGGATTCCTGTGGTTGCCAGCGTGATTTTCCTGATTGCCGACTCATCGCTGACGGCCGATGAAAGCAAATCTTCGCTCAAGACTTCTCCGTGGAAGCCGGAAGACGTCGTGTATGTGGAGACGATCAATGATTTTTCGCTGTCGCCCGATGGACGATCGGTGGTCTGGATCAGAGGCGAAGGCGATAAGGAAAAAGACGAGCGCGTGTCGAATCTCTTTTTGACCAGCCTGGCGGAAGATCGCACTGTGCAGCTTACGCGGGGAAGCTACAGCGTTTCGCTGCCCAAATGGTCGCCAGACGGCGAGTGGATTGCTTTTTTAAGTTCGCGCCCACGACCGGGGGCGAAGCCGGATACCGCCGCGACGCAAATCTGGCTGATTAACGCGCATGGCGGAGAGGCTTATGCGCTGAGCGAACTGGAGCGCGCCCCGCACCAGGCGCAGTGGCTGGACAAAGACACGCTCATTTTCAGCGCCGAGGAAGATCCCAGCGCCTACGAGCAAGCGCAGAAAAAGAAGAAGGACGATTCGGAAATCGTAGATGACGCCAACCACCAGGCTCCAGTGCGTTTGTTCAAAATAACGGTGAAGGACAAAAAAATCACGCGGCTGACCAACAACACCGATTGGATCGAACAGTGGAGTGTATCCAAGGATGGAAAATACGCGGTGGCAGTTCACGCACGCAGCCTGCATTACGAGTTTGACCAGAAGGTGCCGCCCATCACCATGCTCCACAACCTTTCCGATGGCACGGAAAAACAAATCGTCACCGAAGGCCGGGTTTATCCGAATCTTCTGGCGTGGGCGCCGGATAATTCGGGGTTCTACGCGACGGCTCCATTTTCCAACGATGCAAAATTCCTGACGGCCACAATTCAGCTTGTTTATTTTTGTGATTTGCGCGACGGCAAGAGCGTTCCGGTTGTGCTCGACTGGGACAACGGCGCAGGGCGCGATCTGCACGCCACAAACGACGGATTCGTGACGTTACTGGCGGCGGGCGCGCATTTCGATGTGGCGCATTACACGCGCGAGCAGTCTGGCGACAGCTGGCACTGGAAGCGGGCCACGCTGCAAGGCGACAACGCGAAGAACATCCAGTTTTTCGACGTCAGCGAGGATGGAAAGACTATTGTGTACCAATCCTCGACGGCCAGCCGCATGCCGCAGCTTTTTCGCGCGCAGTGGGACGGTGACAACCTCGCGTCCGCTCGTCAACTGACCAAGCTCAATGAAAGCCTGATCAAGTCCCGGGAATTTTCCAAGTCCGAAGTGATTCGCTGGAAGGGTTCGAATGGGGAGGAAGTCGAAGGGTTGCTCCGCTATCCGGACAACTACGATCCCGCGAAGAAATATCCGGTGATCACGGCAGTCCACGGCGGGCCCGCGGGCGCGGATGTGGACGCGTGGAGCGACCGATGGGCTTATCCCTATCAACTGCTGACGCAGCGCGGCGCGTTTATCCTGAGCCCGAATTATCACGGAAGCAGCAATTACGGTTTGAAATGGGTGGAATCGATCTGCTGCGGAAATTATTACGATCTGGAAACCCCCGACATCAACGATGGCGTAGATTATTTGATCCAGAAAGGACTGGTAGATCCGGACAAAGTGGCGACGATGGGATGGTCGAATGGCTCGATTCTTTCTACCAGCCTGATCACGACATACCCCTCGCGCTACAAAGTGGCGAGTGTCGGAGCGGGCGACGTGGAGTGGATCAGCGATTGGGGCAACGTGATGTTCGGCGATTCGTTCGACTCCTATTATTTTGGCAAATCGCCGATGCAGGATCCGCAACTGTACATTCGCAAAAGTCCATTCTTCAAGATGGATAAGGTGCAGGCGCCGGTACTTATTTTCCACGGCACCGCGGACATCAACGTGCCGCCGTCGCAAAGCTGGTCGTATTTCCGCGCGCTGCAGTATTACGGCAAGGTGCCGGTGAAATTTGTGGTGTTTCCCGGCGAGCCGCACGGCCCACGCAAGCTGACGCACCAGATGCGCAAAATCGAAGAAGAAATGGCATGGTTCGACAAATATTTCTTCAAGACCGCGCCGCCGGAAAATGAAGCCGTCAAAGAAGGCTCTCCGCTGGACACAGCGCTACGCGCGAGACGAGCGGAGCGCATGGGCGACCTTTATGGCGCAACTTTCACGAGCAAGGGGAAAGCCGTGCTGATTCCCGAGGTAGTGAAACGCGGCGATCTCGAGATTGCGCGGTTCGAAGTGACACGTGCGCAATTTTCCGCGTTCGACAAGAATTACAAAGTGGAGCGCGGCGCGGAGAACTATCCCGCAAATGGTGTGGCTCTTGAGCAAGCCAAGGCTTATGCGGAGTGGCTCAGCAAGCTCACTGGGCAAACCTGGCGCGTGCCCTACGAGAGCGAACTGGCCGGGAAATACGCCAAGAAGGACGGCGAAAACACCCTGGATTATTGGGCCGGTTACGCCCCGAATCCGGATGACACGCTGCGGTTGCGCGAAGCATTGAAGGAACTTCCCGGGCCCGCGCCGTTGCTGAAGCCGGTGGGAAGTTTTGGCGGGCAGGGGCAGGAGAACGAAGATTTGCTGTTTGATATGGGTGGCAATGTGTCCGAGTGGGTGCTGACGCCGGATGGAAAAGGCAAGCCCATGGGCGGCAGCGCGGATTGTCCTGCGGACGCGCGTACCACGTGTACGCCTGCGGCGGAATACACCGGCTTCCGCGTGGTGCGCGGCGTGGCAACGGCAGCAGCGGCGGCCGACAAGGAGCAGCATGCACAGAAGTAGCGAAAAGACGCGTTTGTTGCGGCACGGCTGGTGGACTCTGCTGGTATTGCTCCTCCTGGCGCAAGGAATTGCCACGGCAGCGGAGGTTTCCAAGGACGACATCGAGTTTCGCAAGAACGTTTACGTTGGCAAAGGCAACGCGCAATTGCCCTATCGGCTATTCGTTCCCCTGGATTATGACGCGGGCCGCAAATATCCACTGCTGCTATGGTTGCATGGGACCGACGGGCGAGGCTCCGACAACGTGAAGCAATTGACCAAGACGGATCAGCTGGGCACGCATTTCTGGATCACCGACAATGTGCAATTGAAGGTGGCAATGTTTGTGATGATCCCGCAGTGCCCAACCGGGCAAAACTGGTCTGAGCCGGAATTTAACCAGCCCAGCCAATGGCTGCTGATGACTATGGAAGCGCTGGCTAAAGTGGAAAAAAGTTATTCCATCGATCTGGACCGCGTGTATGTGGCGGGGCAATCCATGGGCGGGCTCGGCGTGTGGTCTCTGTTGCAGAATTATCGTGGGACATGGGCCGCGGCGATCATCATGTCCGCGTATGACACGTTCTCCGATATCCCGGCCATTGTCGACGTGCCCCTGTGGGTATTTCAGGGAGACGAAGACGATTCCGTGCCTGTGACAATGGTGCGCTCCATGATGGCGCAATTAAAGAAGGCGCACGCGAATCTTCGTTATACGGAATATCGCAAGACCGGCGATGCGGTCTGGAACAAGGCTTTTGCCGAGCCCGAACTGTTCGAGTGGCTTGCTGCCCAACAGCGCAAATCAGCACCAAGCGGCCAAGTTGGCTCTGGCGCGGCGGCTCCTTCCCGCTAGAATTGACGCATGGCCGAATTCCAACCTACCCCTCGCACGCAAGTAAAGCGCCTGCCGAAGCGCGGGAATTACGACCGCGAGACGGTATACCAGATCCTGGACACGGCATTTGTGTGCCATGTCGGCTTTTCCGTGGACGCACAGCCGTATGTGATCCCAACCAACTATGGCCGCAGCGGGGATACCCTGTATCTGCACGGCAGCGCTGCAAGCCGCATGTTGAAGACACTGAGCGCGGGCGTGCCCGTCTGCGTGACCGTGACCCATGTGGACGGGCTGGTCCTGGCGCGCTCGGCGTTTCATCACTCTGTGAATTACCGCTCCGTGGTGATCCTCGGCACGGCGCGA
This sequence comes from Candidatus Acidiferrales bacterium, assembly GCA_963790355.1. Lineage (GTDB taxonomy): Bacteria > Acidobacteriota > Terriglobia > Acidiferrales > UBA7541 > Acidiferrum. The sequence goes on along the minus strand of CAWBOF010000003.1, from coordinate 389,435 downwards.
CTGGTGGAAGATCCCGCGGAGAAAGTCGAAGCGCTGCGAATTTTCACCGACCACGTGATGAAGGGCCGCTGGGACGAGGTGCGCCAGCCCACCGAACAGGAATTGAAGGCTACGACCGTGCTTGCGCTGCCTCTGGAAGAGGTTAGCGCCAAGGTGCGCACGGGAGGACCAGTGGATGACGAGGCCGATTACACGCTGCCGGTTTGGGCGGGAGTGCTGCCGCTCGAAACGGTTGTGAAGCAGCCCGTGCCGGACGCACAGCGGAAAAACGATCCTCCGGTTCCGGAATATCTGAAGAACTACACGCGCTGAAGAGGGTCTCTAACTGTGATGTGCGTCACGCGATCGCCGGCGATAGGCGTAAAACGCAATCGCCAGCAGGATTAGTCCAAAGAGCAAGCAGATGAACGCCATGGAAAACGCCAGCACGCCGGCGGATTGCAGATCGGTGTAGGCAATGCTGGCCACGGCCACTTTCAGGCGAGGGTGTGCGGCCGCCAGAGCGGAGGCCTCGGCCGTCAGCATGACCTGCAGCTGATAGGCTCCGCCCGCTTTGCCTTGGAATTCGCCGATCACGCGGGCTACGCCGTCTGTCTGGGCCGTGGCGCTGTGGGGTTCGGCAGAAGTGCCGCGGCGGTATTCTTGCCCGCCGCGGGAGAGAATCCATGTTGCCGCAATTGCCGAAGGCACATCCTTGCATCGCCCGGGGTCGGCTTCGACGCCCATCAAGCAGTGGAGCGTGTCGAGCGGAATTGTCTTCTGGGCTTCGATTTCAACGAGGTACAAACCATCAAAGTTCAGCTTGAAGTCGGAGGTGATGGGTTGGGCTCCAGCCAGTGAAAGTGGCACGTCTACCGGCACGAGCCTGCGCGATTTGGTCCATGCGTTCCAAGCACCGAGGATTGCGATGCCCAAGGCAACTAATGCGAGCCCGGATTTTGTTTTCAGTTGCACAAGAGTTAGCTCAGTTTGCGGTGCCCCACTCCGGGAAAGCGCGAAGGGCGTCGACGTAATTGTGGACTACGTCGGTGTGGGGGTTTTCCTGCCAGCCGCCAGTTGCGGACTCTTGAAGAGATCGCGAGGGCCTGGGTTGCGAAGTGGGCTGAAACGTAAGCGCGGGCAGCGAGAGTAGGCCGGCGAGCAGAAGAACCCCGAAAACGCGCATACGCCATTTAACGCAACAATCGAGAAGAAATCAAAAGGCGCGAGAGGTAGACGGCTGTTAGAAGAATCTCCACGCGCCAGCCAGCTGCGCACGTTTCTTTTCGCTCGCGCAATCAGTGTACCGTGATGGGGATTTGGCAGGCGGAATTGAGGACGCGGTCGAACAATGGTGTGGCTGGCGCCGGCGATTGATAGAGGCCGCCTTGAGCAAGAATGTACGTGTGGCGCCAGAGTTCGCCGCTGGCCAGCTTTCCAAAACTGTCCAGACCTATTACTTCTCCCGTGGCGTCGACCACATTTCTCTGCTGAATTTGCACGGAATTGAGGAACATTTCGTCGGGCGGGTCCCGGTTGATCGGAAACTGGCCAAACACCAGCGTCAGCTGTCCGGATCCTTTTTTCGGCTTGATCATGTACGCGATTGCATCGACTCCCGGGCCGCCTCCCGTTAGTTTGGCCTCGTTCGTGGGAACGTCAAAATAAATGCCGTCCCTGCCTCCGATACGTTTGAGATGGTGGCCCGGCTTTCCGCAGGCGCGCGCAACCAGATCATCGATGGCGGCTTCGAGTGTGACGTACACATTGGAGGTTCCGGGCGTGACGATGAGCGAAGCAGGTTGGAACTTTTCCTTCGAAAAGTGCACGACCGCGCCAGGATTTCTCAGCAGAAAGTGGCCATTCTCGTCAGTCTTGGTTTGTTCGCGCTGCGGGAGCGAGGGGAACTGGCTTCCATAAACCCAAACTCCGCCGAGAGGCTGGCCGTCATGTGACGTAACTACGCCTTGGAGCGGCGAGCTACTCTGGCCGCGAATTGGGGTTGTAAGGAAAAGCAGGACGATCAAGAAATAGCCACCGTGAAAGCGAGCCAGACACTGTCGCGGATTGCGTTTGACCGGGGAAGTCATTGCAAATGCCAGCAGGTAACCGGGTCGCGGACGAGCGGCGGCGCTTAACGGGCTAGTGGCAGGAGCAGCCACCGCCGCAGCAGCCGCCTCCGCCGCCGGAGAAGCCGCCGGACGAACTGGTAGACCCGGAGCCGGCCGTGGCGAACACGGAAAGCTGGATCGTGGCTTTCTTGCTGGAGCACTTCGGGCAGGTGATTTCCTGCTGCTTGTTGATCACGATTTTCTCGAAGCGCTCGTTGCAACTGTCACAGATGTATTCGTAGATCGGCATGTGGGAAGTCTCTCCAAAGATGCGCCAATTCGGGCGATTAGCGCGAACGCAAATTATACCGCAAGAGTGTCAGGTCATGTACCAGCCACCGTTGACGCTGATGGTCTGGCCAGTGATGAAGTCGCTTTCAGCTAGGAGAACGGCTGCGCGGCCGATTTCCTCGGGTGAGCCGAAAAAGCCCACGGGGAGGCGCTCCGGCGAGGCGTTGGGATTGCAAGTGACCATGTCGGTTTCTATGAGGGCCGGAGAGATAGCGTTTACGGTGATGCCTTCCTTAGCGAGGAGGGAGGCGTAGGAGTGCGTGAGGCCGGTCAGCCCGGCTTTGGAGGCGGCATAGTGCGGGCCAATGACTCCGCCTGTCTGCGCTGCTACGGAGGATAAATTGATGATGCGGCCCCAGCGGCACGCGCGCATCTTGGGCAGGACGCGCTGGGTGACCAGGAACGCGGATTTGAGGTTCACGCGCAGGATTTCGTCCCAGTCCGCCTCATTGAGTTCGCTGAACGGTTTTATTTGGGTAATGCCCGCATTGTTAGCGAGGATTTCGATTGGGCCCAGATCACGTTCGACTGTGCCGACCAAGCCATCCACTTCCCCGGCGAACGAAACGTCGGCGCGCACGGCGATCGATCGGCGGCCAAGTTTGCGTACCTGCGCGCATACTTCTTCTGCGGCCGGTTGCTGCTTGCGGTAATTCACGGCGACGTCGGCACCCTCACGAGCCAGAGCAAGGGCGATCGCTTTTCCGATTCCGCGGCTGGCGCCGGTGACCAAGGCAACGCGATTCTGCAGTTTGCAGGTGTCGGACATGCAAGAAGAATATCGCAAAGGGCGAAGAGACGCCGCGCCGATACGCACACTCCCCAGTAAATCCCGGATTGCCGAGCTTGAGGGGCAGAGGACGTCCAGGAATCTTCGAGAGTCATCTCGGCTTGTCTCAGGATACTTCTCAAAACGGAAGTCGGCAGGTCAAAGCGGTCGTGGCAAGGTACGGTAATTTGGAGATGCAGTTTGCCGGGGTGTCGTAATTGAACGTGGCTGCCCGTTTGGTGATTAACTTCGAATCCCGTCCTCAGAAGCGCCGGAAGCACCTCGCGAGGCCGGGAACGCGAGGAGATATCTAGGCGGACAAGGCAACTCGCAATTTCTCCTTGCGAGCACTCTTTTCGTTAGGGATGCGCTCTCCGGGAACTGGTCCATCACGCGACGCGCACAAGAAAAACGGCCCCGAAAGGAATCGGGGCCGCGGAAAGGTTTGGGTTTGGCGGCGCTGGCGTAAAACCCAGCGGTACTGTTAGTCGCCGGCGACGGCTTCGGCGGCGGCTTCCTTGGACTTGGGAGCTGCTGCGCCGTTTCCGTTGGAGTGGCCGTTACCATTGCCGTTGGCGGGCGCGATGGTGACGGGCTTGCCGGCATTGGCGAAGTTCGCTGGAACGGCTTTGGCGATGTCGCTGACGGTGCCGATCTGGACGACTGTCGGCTGAGGCTTCTTGAGGACCAGTTCTTCGTAAATCGCGCGAACTTTGGCCTGTTCTTCAAGGGCCTTCTTGCGGCGGATACGGTTTTCTTCGGCGGCGGTCACCGGAATGTCGTGCTCGATATGGCGCACGCGGGCGGCGTCTTCCGCGTCAATCACGAGCGAGTGCTCGTAAGACTGCAGGCTGACGCTCTTGCCCTTGGCGTAAATCTCGTGCTTGCCGTTCTTCTTATACCATTCGGCAACGGTCGCGTTCTTGTGCATGTTTTCGATGATGTTGCGCCAGCCGATCCCCGTGTTGTACGCGCAGAAGCTGATTTCGCCCTGCTGCGTACCGTAGGGAATGATGCACATTTCGGTGCGACGGAAATCGTAGTTGAACAGATCCTGAAACCACATACCGGCGATGAAGAGGAAGTTCCACGGATCCTGCGCGCGACGCTTCATGGCATCTTCGTAGGTGCGTTCCGGAGAGGTGCGGCCGTACTTGGAGGTCGCGCCCTTGGTGAGCGCCCAGGTCTTATCAAATTTCTTGAACAGGTCCCAGAGCTTCAAACCCTTTGGTCCTTCGAACGGCCGGTAGGCCTTCAAGAGCGCCATGGCCATCATGAAATTAGAGAAGGCCTTGCCACGGGCGGCGTCGGTAATCGCGGTAACGTCGCGGGTCAGACCCTGAGCGTCCAGGAAGCGCGGCACTGGAGCCCATTCCTTGGTTTCCTTGTTGATCATGATTGCCGTGCCCACGCCGCAATTCGGGTGGCAGCCGCAGGAGAGCGAACCCCATTGGGATTCGTTGCCCTTGACCATATCGGCAAAGCCGGCAAAGGTGCTGATGAAAGAGATGGGGAACCAGTCACGCGTCGGTTCGATCTTGCCGACCTGCTGGCTGACGTCCTTGGCAAGGTGCGACAGGGTGTAGCGCTGGCGCAAACGGCGCTCGGGAGTGATATCTTCGTCGCGGCCAGTGAAGGAAACCGGCTGGAAGCTGATGAAGGCGATTTTCTTCGGGTTTTCCATGGCGAACTTCACGACCGAGCCAACCTGGTCGTTGTTCACGTTGTTGACGATGGTCACCACCAGCACGATTTCAATGCCCGCTTCGTGCATGTTTTCGATGGCGCGGAGCTTGACGTCGAACAAGTTGCCGATCTGGCGGTGGCTGTTCGCATCGTTGCCGATGCCGTCGAACTGCAGGTAGGCGTAGCGGAGACCGGACTCGAAGGCCTTCTTCGCGAATTCCTTGCTCTTGGCAAACTCGATCCCATTGGTGGCCGCCTGAACCGAGTTGTACCCAACTTTGCGGGCATAGCGGATGGCGTCGAAGAAATACGGGCTCATGGTCGGCTCGCCACCGCTGAACTGCACGGACATCTGGCGGCGCGGCTTGATCTTCACGGCGTTGTCGAGAATTTCCTGAATCTCTTCCCAAGACAGTTCGTGCACGTAACCGACCTGGTTGGCGTCCATGAAGCAGGGATCGCACATCATGTTGCAACGGTTGGTGAGGTCGACGGTGAGCACGGAGCCGCGGCCATAACGAACGTTCGAGGAGCCATGTTTGTGCAGGCCTTCGTCGTTGTGCGCCGGAATATCGCGGCCTGGGAACTGGCTTTCAATCCACTTCAAGAAAGTGGAGTCAACCGCCATCAGATCTTCATAATGGCCGTGCTGCGGGCAGTCCTTGACCATCCAGACCTGGCCGTCGCGTTCAACGATCTGGGCCTTAATTTCGCCAACCTTTTCGTGCATCAGGTCGCGCCAGTCCTTATCGCCATCGATAATGGATTTGCGGGCTTCCTGAACGCAGGCTGGGCAGAGCGAGTCTGTCTGGCGCGGGAATCCGAGCGTTGGCTTGGACTTCTCCCAGGATTTCAGCAGCGGCTTATCGGACCACTGCGGCGTGGTCGACGGATTAGGATTGCGTTTATTGAAGTACTGAATGGAGTCAAAGGTGATTCGTGCCGTCTTACAGACTACCCAGTCCATAGCCCGGAAGACTTGCGTAGAAATAGAATTAGGCATACTGCGGCTGCCTCTCTTTCAAAGAGCGAATAAACTTACGGGAACCCCAAGACGCCAAGAACCGAACTGCAACTGTCCAGATCAGCCCCCAAGGCTGAACTTCAGGGTAGCACGCGGCGAGGCGAGCCCCTAAACCATTGGACTTGTACAGTTTGGGGTGGGAACAGAGGATTGGCCAGAAGGAAACGGCGAACGGTAAAAAATGGCGGTTGAACGGCGCGGAGAGCCACTAAATGGAGCTAAGTTGAAGAAGCAAAAGGGGGTTACTCTTACGAACGCGGTGGGAAGATCGGTTTTCTTGTGACTTTTCTTATTCGTTCAGGGCGGGCCGCAGCACGGCGACCAGGAAATGCGCGAAATGCGCGGCATCCTCATCCATTTGCAGCCAGCGCACCACACAATGATCGCCAAGATACTTCGCCACGCGACTTTCCGGAATTCCCAAGTGTTCCGCCAGCCTAGGCCTGATGTTTTCCCCTTTGCGGGTCGAACCGCCGCGAAGCAAATTGGGAATCGCAACGCGCAAGGTCTGGCACGGCTCCACGTAGTAGTACGTTGTGAGATCGGAGTCTGTGAGCACCCATACTCCGGGACCCGCCGGTGCTTTGTCCGCGGCATCAAGAGAAGTGGGCGTGGAGCCGAGCAACCGCCGAAAGTTCATTTCCAATTGCGTCAGGCGCGAAGCGAGACCCGGATCCCCATACCTGCCGCGAAGGCTGGGAACAGAAGTCGGCGCTTCCGAAACCGCTTCGATCGAAGTTGTTTCCGGAGCTTCGGGCACAGGTTCGGCAGACATCGAGCGACGGGAAGAGGCCAAAGGTGGCGCAACGTCCCTGGCTGTTGCGCGCTGAGGTTCGCGTTCACGGCGTGATGGACGGGAGTCTCTGCCCCCGCGGCGACTGCGCCTGTGGCGGTTGGCGTCAGCAGCAGGTGCGGACGGAGGTTCCGCTTGTGTTGAGGCTCGAGCGGGCTCGGCTACGTCGGATTCGGTCGAAGCCGCTTCTTCTATTTTCTCGGCGGGAGCAGACTCCTCGGACTTGGCGCTTCTTACTGGTTCGGGAATCTCTGCGGGTTCGGTGGCGCCCAAGCGCGCTGCGCTCTCTTGCGCTTTCGTTTTCCAATCAGCGCGACGAAAACGTTCCGCCGCTGTCAAATACCATCTTCCCGCGTCGGCAGGATTGCCGCTGGTTTCAAAGTAACGCGCCAATTCGAACGCCACCATGGCATCGCGCGTTTTTGAAAAGAGATTCGTTAGTTGTCCTGCGGGATCTTTGCTCGTGCGTGCGCGGCGAATGCGTGCGGTAATCTGTTTCCAGTCGGCCATACAGTGAATGGATTCTAACAGCGAAGTGGCGGTTCCGCCAGCAGCAGAGGGAGCAATGGGAGGGCAAAGGGGAAAGGCTGTATTCGAGTGTTTACCGATTGACGACAAACTGCCGGACGAAGTATGCTTCTTCCGTTCCGCCCGGGAGGCGCTTATGCAGCGTCTGCGCGCAGTGAGTGCAGCCGTGTTGGCTTTGAGTTTAGTGGGTGTGCCAGTTTGTGGCGCAGCGACGCCGAATGTCGCGCCTCTGGGGACAGTGATTGCCGCCGATCGCGCGCGCGTCGGCGAAGCCAGTGCCGATGTGGGAACCACGGTGTATGGCGGCGACGTACTGCGCACCGCTGACCAGGGAAGCGTGCAATTGCGCGCCGGCGCGGCCCGTTTCCTGCTCCTCAGTTCTTCAGCTGCAGTGCTGGAAAGCAGCGAGGGCGTGCCCTCGGCGAAATTGATGCTGGGCACGGCGACTTTCTCGACAGGCAATGCTCACGCATTCACGCTGTATGCTTCGACGGCCGCGATTCGTCCTCAAACAGACGCTCCTACAATCGGACAGGTGACGTTCCTAAGTGAAAAAGAACTTTTGGTTACGGCGCGACGCGGCGGATTGACGGTCACGGTGGAAGACCAGACCGAAGTGGTAAAAGAAGGCGAATCCTTCCGCGTGCTGCTTGATCCCGATGCGCAGGAGCCGGCGGGCGCAGGCGCAGGCCAGGGCCCCAGGGGCGGAGGCGGTGGGCCGTTGCACGCAGGACGCAGCCGTTTTCTGATCGTGGTCACCGTGTTGACAGCGGCGGGAACGGGAGTGGCGATTTACAAGGCGCTCGAGAGCCCCGATCGCCCGTAAGCATTATTCGATCCAAAAAAATCGATGGCCATCGCGAGTGCGATGGCCATTTTTCTTGGTGGCGATTGTCTGAATTTAGAGCGACGCGATGAGTTCGATCTCCACCAAGGCGTCCTTCGGCAGGCGCGCGGCTTGCACCGTGGAACGGGCGGGAGGCGCGGCGGCGAAATACCGAGCGTAGACTTCATTCATCGCCGCGAAATCGTTCATGTCTTTTAGGAAGACAGTGGTCTTCACCACATGATGGAAGGAAGCGCCAGCGGCTTCCAGTATGCCCTTCAGATTTTCCAGCACTCGTTCGGTTTGTTGGCGGACATCCGCGCCCACAAACTCTCCCGTTTGCGGATCGAGCGCCACTTGACCAGAGACAAAGAGGAAACCGTTGGACTTAATCGCCTGGGAATAGGGACCGATAGGCTTTGGACCACGGGTCGTAAGAATGACATCTTTCATGAAGGAAGCTCCTCCGTTGCGGAACAGAAGAATACCAGATGAACAGGAGTGAAGGGAGCTTCAGTGCGATTTGCGCCCGCGAACGCGGACAAAACCTGTGTTGGAGTGATCGCGCACGGCTTCGCGCTGGGCGATCAGCGTCTCTGCCTGCTGATCGGCCAGACCTTGATTGACGATTTCGAGGATTTGCCGTTCGGACATGCCGGTGTTTTTGAGCCGGCCGATCTGTTCGCTGGTGAGCGTGGGCAATCCCTGGATACGGCGGTGAATGATGTCTTGCACGGTGGCGTTGGAAAGGCCGATCAGTTTCAGCGTGACGGCTTCACCGCTGAGAATGTCGATTTGGTCGGATTGCGCCATCTCCAGGATTTGCGCATCGGAGTAACCGGCGCGAGAGAGGTCGATGGCGGAATCGGCGCTGGTGAATTCGTGATTGTGCGCGTGCGCTGCTTTCATCAGTGCCAGGCAAAGATCGTCGGAGGCGGCAGCATGCTTCAGTTTTGTGAGCTGTGCCACTTCCATATCGCTGGGCTTCATGGCTTTCACTTCATCCAGCGTGGAAGACCACATGCCGGACTGGTCCAGCGCGTTGTAATCGGTCTGCGTGTGCTTTTGGCAACCCAGAAGCAAGAGAGCACACACGCCTGGAAGCAGGAGGAGTTTGCGCATGTTTCCATTGTAAGAGGCGCAAGCGCAGGGCGGGCGATGCGTGCCTGCGTGGATACTGGCCAGACGAACAGGTAGCCGGTGGTGCTGTTTCACGTGGCGGGATTTGCGGTGGTGCTCGAATTTCGTGGACGAAAAGATGGAAGTGCCATGATTTCCGAGCGAGTTGCCCGCGCAATTGTTTGGCGGCTTGCTCAAACGGGCGCACTTTTTCGAGCGAGTGCTCGGCCGACTCCGCCTTGTCCGAGGAGATCTTCGGCGGCATGGCCTGTTTCATTCTGCCGACCAAGCCGAATTCCTTCCCTACTTCCGTATAAAAGCCGACCACGGTCCCTGCCATTTGCGTTTCTCCCTTCCCGAAGGTTAACTGGCCACGGAGCTAGCGATTTTGGACAGCTCCTCGATTGCCGCGTGAACGCCTTTCCTACTTTCGCCGAACCTCCCGATCTCGCCCGATACGGAAATATCGATGGTCAGGCCCTCCACATCCGCGACAGCGAGACGGCCCGCGGCTGCTTGAATCTTGGCCCAGGATATTTTGCCGTTCGGCGACAGCGCCGACCCCAAGACCCACGCTCAAAAATCGAGAGTGGGACACCCAGGAAGCGTTCGAATCTGTGAATTTACAGTTAAAATGTACCCGGACCCGTTGACCCCGCCGCCACCCGAAATTAGTGTGTGCACAAGATGAGCAAAGCGGAACTGGACCAATTACGGCTTGAGTACAAGAAAACCGTCGATGAGTGGGTAAACACCATTCGCGCAGAAGAAGCGCTAGCGACTCCGGATCACTCGATGACTGCGATGGAACACTGGGATGACGCGCACTTCAAGGAGCAAGATGCGCAAGCGGCCGCCAGCAAAGCCCGCGACGCGTACAAGAACGGCCTGCGCGCTGCGAATTACAGCATCTAACACGTTTACTCGCGCCAGAGCAGATCAGCAGCACTAGGGAGATATTTCTACCGGCTAGATTCTGCTGATACTCGAGGTTTGTATCCACGGTGACCAACACTTCAAAGGTCGATTCGGCCGGCGCCAAAAGTTCGCCGTTCTGCTTTCCAGACCAGCCTTTGATGAACCCTGAGACATCGGTCGCCGTGTTTTGAGGCGAACGCGCTTAATTCCCTCGGCGCACATTCTATTCAGGATCGTCATCGGAGCTGCGAGAAGAGGCTCAACCGAGCCCCTTCAAGAGAAGCCAATTCCAGTTCGCGGGTTATGCTCGGATATTGTTCGAGGAATTGATCTAGCGTGTCGCCGCCCTCGAAGCCATCGGCCAAGTCGCCGCGGATGAGGTGTCTTCTGCAAACCGCGAGATGCACACCCATCGGGGCTATTCCGACTCGAGTGCCGCGTCGATGGCCTTGACTAGATCCGCGTACTCGAAGGAAGCGTCGTGGCGCTTGCCGTTGATGAAGAAGGTTGGCGTGCCGTTGACGCCGCTGCGCACGCCGCCGGTGAAATCGCTTTTTACGCGGGAGAGAAACTCGCGCTTTTCCACAGCTTCGCGCAATGCCGGGGGAGACAGTCCGAGTTCCTGCGCAAGCCGCAAGTATAACGGGCCGCCTAACTGCTCCTGATTGTCGAACAGTGCGTCGTGCATCTCCCAGAATTTCTTGTGAGCCCCGGCGAACTCCGCGGTTTCGGCGGCGGATTCGGCGTTCGGATGCATTTCCGCAAGAGGAAAATTGCGGAAGACGAAGCGCAGCTTCTTTCCAAGATGTTTTTGCACGCGCTTCACGATGGGATAGGCGTGCCCGCAGTGGGGACACTCGTAATCGCCGTATTCCACCAGTGTGCATTTCGCATCGGCGGTGCCCTGGACGTGGTCCTGGTCATTGACGGGAGCTTTCAGACTCATCGTTTGGTCTCCTCTACGATTTCTGCTTGGGCAAGTTTTCCAGCGCTTCCAGGATTCCATCGGCTCCCGGGTTGACAGCCACCGGCGAGCAATAGCTCCAGGCAATCACGCCATTCTTATCGATGACGAACAAGGCGCGTTCGCAAAAACCGTCAACCGCCCGGTAAGCGCCGTAAGATTTGGCCACCGCGCCTTTCGGCTCAAAATCGGCCAGCAAGGGAAAATGCAAATGGCGGTCTTTTGCAAACGCGTCATGGCACCAGACACCGTCCACCGAAATCCCCAGCAACTCAGCCCCAAATTTGTGAAATTCCGAAAGCACTTCGTTGTAAAGCGCCATCTGGTCGCCGCAAACGGGACTCCAGTCCGCCGGATAAAACGCCAGAATCACCGGCTTCCCGCGCAACTCTTTCAAGGAAAGCTTCTGATCGGGAGTAACGTGCAAGCTGAAGTCAGGTGCGGCGGTTCCGGCCGCCAAAATCATGTCCATGGGAAGCCTCGTCGAGAGTTTGTATTCAGGAGTCCAGAGTTTTGATTCACCGCCGCTGCCAAGAGATACAAATTAGGCGGTGCCGGGGAGGAAACAGTATGCGGGCGCCGGAAAAACGTCAAATCTGGAAAGTGCGTTCGACGCCGTAGATGCCTTGAATGCGGCGGATGTTGGCGAGGATGGATTCCAGTTGGCGTTTGTCGGTGATTTCCAGGCTGGCTTCGACGCGCGCGTTTTGTTTGTCGGGGCGGCTCTCCAGCATGCGAATGTTGGACCCTGCGCCGCTGATCACGGCAGTGATGTCTGCGAGCAGGCCGGGGCGATCTTTGGCGCGGATCAATAATTCCACCGGGAAGGTGGCCACGTTGCTGCCGCCCCACTCCACAGCGATGCGGCGTTCGGTCTGGTACAAGAAGATTCTGGACATTGGGGCAGGTACGCGTGTGAACGGCGACGCCGCGGCCGCGCGTGACATAGCCGACGATGTCGTCCCCTGGAATCGGATTGCAGCATTTCGCGCGAAACACCAGCAAGTCGTCCTGGCCCTTGACGATCAGCGGCGCTTCGCCAAAACCCAGCATGCGCTTGACGGTTTTTACCAGGGTGGGCTTGGCATCCGCTTCCGGCTTTTCGGATTCCTTGCTCGGCTCGCCAAAATAACGGGACAACACCTGGCGCGCGGAGAATTTTCCGAAACCCACTGCCGCGAAAAGATCTTCCGGCCGCGACAGCCCATATTCTTCGCTGAGCTTCTGCAAATCCTCCGGGGATATTTTCTTCAAGCCCTTCGGGAAATTGCGCGATTCGTTTTCCAGCAGGCGCCGGCCCATTTCCGTGGCTTCTTCGCGTTCCTGTGTATTTATGAAATGGCGGATCTTGCTTTTGGCGTGAGAGGATTTGACGAAGCTGAGCCAGTCGCGGCTGGGCTTGTGCCCCTTTTGCGTGAGAATTTCCACGACGTCGCCGGAGACGATTTCGTGGCGCAACGTGACCATCTGGCCGTTGACCTTAGCGCCCACGCACTGGTGCCCCACTTCGGTGTGCACCGAATAGGCAAAGTCCACCGGCGTGGCGCCCTTCGGCAACTCCAGCACTCGTCCCTTGGGCGTGAACGCATACACTTCCACGGGCGCAAGGTCGACCTTCAGCGTGGATAGAAATTCCCCCGGTTCCTGCAATTCCTGCGACCACTCGATCAGTTGCCTCATCCACGCGATGCGCTGATCGTCGTCGGTCGAAACCGGCCGGCCGTCCTTGTATTTCCAGTGCGCCGCCACGCCTTCTTCCGCGATGCGATGCATTTCCTGCGTGCGAATCTGGATTTCAAAAGGCTGGCCGCCATGAATCACGGTAGTGTGCAGAGACTGGTACAAATTCGGCCGCGGCATGGCGATGTAATCCTTGAAGCGGCCAGGCACGGGACGCCAGATGTGGTGGACCACGCCGAGGGCGGCGTAGCAATTGCGTTCCGTATCCGTGATGACACGAACCGCCAGCAAATCGTAAATCTGCTCGAGGCTGCGTTCCTGCCGAACGATCTTGCGATGCAGCGAATATAGACCTTTGACGCGCGCTTCCAGCTCCGCGGGAATGCTGTTTTCCACGAGCTTGGAGCGAATCTCGTTTTGCACTTCCTCGAGAAAGCGTTTGTGAATGGGCGCTTTGTCCGTGACTTCTTTCTGCAGGGACAGGAAAGCTTCCGGCTCCAGAAAGCGGAAGGACAGATCTTCGAGCTCGCCTTTGATGAGCGCCATTCCCAAGCGATGGGCGATAGGCGCGTAAATATCCATGGTTTCGCGGGCGATGCGGTGCTGCTTAGCGGCAGCAAGATATTCCAGAGTGCGCATGTTGTGGAGGCGGTCAGCGAGCTTGACCAGAACGACGCGGACGTCGTTGACCATGGCCAGCAGCATCTTGCGGACGTTTTCAGCCTGGCGCGCTTCCGGCGCCATCATGTTCAGCCGGCCAATTTTGGTGACGCCTTCGACGAGCAGCGCGACCTCCGAGCCGAAACGTTCTTCGAGGCGAGACACCGGATATTCCGTGTCTTCGATGGCATCATGCAAGAGAGCGGCGGCCAGCGTGGTGGCGTCGAGCTTCATGTCTGCGAGGATGTGCGCGACTTCCAGAAGGTGGGTGATGTAAGGGTCGCCGGAGGTGCGGAACTGATCGCGGTGGCGTTCCGCGGCAATATCAAAGGCGCGGCGAACCAGCCAGGGATCCTCGGAAGGACGATTGGTACGGAGTTTTTCGAGGAGTTCTTCGAGGCGGGCGTTGATCTGGCGCTCGGTGCGGTCCCGATTAAAATTCAAGGGCAGGTTGGCACGAGATCCCATGACTTAGTTTACGCCTGGGCGACCCGTTGCGGAAGTAGGTGGGTTGCGCGTGTTGATGACCGGCGTTAGAGGATCGGGTTCCGCAAATACGGGCGACCCCCAGACCCACTCTCGCGAAAGGCGCTCAGAGTGGGGCACCCACAGGAAAAAACCAAGGACGGAAAAGAAAAAAGGCCCCGGAAACCGGGGCCTTTTGGAATATGGGGAAGAAGAAGCGTCAGGAAGCCGGAGTGGGCTGCTCGGCGCGCTTCTGCTTGATCTCCTTAACCTTGTCGAGGAGGTCGTCGGCCATCTTCGTGTACTGATCGCGTTCGGCCGTCGATTCCACCATGTCTGCCTTGCGGCGATAGAGAAGGTTGAGGTAGGTCATGGCGTCGTCATAGTCCGGCTTCAGCTCAATGGCCTTTTTGAGGCTGGCGATGCCGTCGTCCACCAACGGCTGGTATTTGTCGGTGTAAGCCTTGCGCACATCCGGCGGCAGGGGATCGGTATCTTTGACCTGCTTGTTGATGTGGTCCTTGTTGTAGTCCGCGCGCATTTCAGTGTTGCCGCGATAGGCGAGCGCCCAGTCAATCACACCGATCGAATAGTACGGCTGCGGATCATTGGGCCTCAGCGCGATGTGCTTCTGGTGATAGGTCTTGGATTCCTCGAACTTCTTTTCGTCGTAGGGTTGTCCCGCCATCTGATAGAGGATGGAGGCCAGCCCGTCGATAGCACTGATATTGTTCGCATCCTTGTCGAGAACATCCTTATATTCCGTGATGGCTTCCTGGCCGTGGCGCATATTTTCGTCCGAGGGAGCGCCAGGAATGTACTGGCTGGCGTACGCGGTGGCGAGGTACAAGCGAGCGTTGACGAGATCGGGATCCAGTTCCTTCGCTTGTTTGAAGTCTTCGACGGCGGCGTCAAACTGAGCGTTTTTGAATGACGCAACACCTTTGTTGAAAAGATCGCGGGCACGGAGCTTGTTGCATCCCGATATGCCGGCGACAAATGAGAACAGCACTGCCAATGAAAACATCTGGCAGGCAATGCGAGAGATGCGCGAGGACATCCCCCGTCCAACCGTTGCTTGAGTCATGGAAGCTTCCCATCCCTGAGTCGCACCGCCCCGATGCATTGGAGGCCGGCACGTGGATTCAATTACGCTCTCTAGGCGTCATTCCATCACGTTCAGCGGTTTTTTTCCAGTTCCGACGTCACTAACCCAATCGGGGAAGCGCCCGCAACGTGCATGACGTCGAAAACCTCGGCAACCACCTGAAACTCGAGAGAACGATCACCCTGAAGAAAAGCAACGCGATGAGCACGCAGAGCGAAAACCTGTTCAAGACGACCGCGCAATTCATCGTGCCGCACAACCGAACCGTTCAGACGAATCGAGCCATCCGACGCGACCTGAACAACAATTGGCTCCGGATGCCGCTCTTCCACCGGTCCGCTCGCTTGCTGAGGCAAGCTGGCCGTGAGCCCCTTCTGGTGATGCGGGATGATCATAAAAATGACCAGCAGCACCAGCAGTATATCGATCAACGGGACTACGTTTACATCCGAAACTACCTTACCTCTACTGCCACTGACCGTGATGCCCATGAGTCACCTCGCTTCCGGTAATCACACCCGGCGAGGAGGACTCTCACAACCCGCGAAAACCGACAGAAATCCTTACTGACCCGGCTTCGAGCTTAGCCGTGATCAGACCGACTCGTCGATGCCCGGCCTGCTTCATCATGTCGATGGCATGCGCCACTTCCATGAACAGTACGTCGTTGTCGCCCTTGACGAAAGCCATTTTCTCCGCGCGATCCTTGAAAATCTGTTCCATGCGCGGGTCGAGGCCTTCCCAAGTCGTGTCTTCGTTGTTGATCTTGAGCTTGCCGTTCATCAGCACCTGGACCACGACGGTCTTGTTTTCCAATTCCTGGTTTTGCTGCTGATTCGGATTGGGCTGCGGCACAAGCGCATCCAAACCCTTGGGCGTCAGCGGGGTGATCACCATGAAAATAATGATGAGCACCAGCAAAATGTCGATCAGCGGAACGATGTTCATCTCGCCATGCGCTCCTGCACTATCTTCCAACATCCATCCCCATTGCGAACTCTCCTATTGGATCCTGCGACGTCTTGTTCTCGGAGGCGCTGGCCGCGCCGGGTGGGATCCGGCGCGGTTCCATCAACTCTGCAAACGAATGACGACTACGGCAACCTTACAACCGAACGGCCTCAGTCGCCGGCAGCGCTTGGGCGCTGCGGCGGTGTTGAAGGGCCACCGAGTGCTTTAGTTCTTTTCCGTCAGGAGACCAAGAGAGTCCACGCCCGCGGAACGAATTTCGTCGACGACGGCGACGACGTCGCCATACTTGGCGCGAGCGTCGCTTTTGACGTAGACGGTTTTGTCCAGCTTATTGGCGATGTCATCCTTGATCTGGCCCGTGATATCTTCCTTCTTGATCTTGGTGTTGCCAAGATAAATGCTGCCATCACGGGTGACGGCGACGACGATGGCGTCGTCTTTATCCGCATCCTTCATTTCGCGCGGGTCGTTAACGGACGCCAAGTCCACCTGGTGCGTCTTCTGCAACATGGGCGTGACCACCATGAAGATGATCAGCAACACGAGCATGATGTCCGCCATCGGTATGACGTTTGGCGCCGCCATCTGCGCCCCGGCTTGTGGCTTGTAGGCCATGGTATTCCTTCTTCCGAGTTACTTCTTCGCGCCGCGACGCAGGATGAAGTAGTTGATCAACTCCATCGAGGAGTTGTCCATTTCCACGTCGAAACGCCTCGACTCGGTTGGTGAAATAGTTGTAGGCCCACACGGCAGGCACAGCGACCAGCAAACCAAATGCCGTGGTCACCAACGCTTCCGCGATACCGCCGGCCACCGCCGACAGACCGGTTGCCTTCTGCTGCTTCAATGCCCTTAAACGCGTTCAAGATGCCGACGACCGTGCCGAACAGTCCGACGAACGGTGCCGTCGAACCAATCGTGGCCAGCGCCGAAAGTCCGCGCTTCATTTCCGCGTGAACGATGGCGACGGAGCGTTCGAGACCGCGCTTGGCGGCTTCGATCACTTCGGCGTCGGAAACTTGCTGCGACGCGGACTGGAACTCGGAAAGGCCCGTCGCCACAACCTTGGCGATGTGGCTCTTCTTGTTGCGCTCGGCGATGGCGATCGCTTCATCCAGCTTGCCATCCTTGAGAGCGCCCGCCACCTGCTGCACGAACAAGCGAGACTGTTTGCGCGCGTTGTTGTACATCAGGAAGCGGTCGATCATCACACCGAACGAATAGACCGAAAGAATGAACAGAATGACCACGACGATCTTCGCGAGAAGACCCATGTTGCCCCACATGGAACGCAGGTCCCATGAGGTGGCGGCTTCTTGAAACCAAGCCGCGTAGACGAACAAAGTTGCTAGCATTCGTTTGCTCCTTATTTCCCTAGTGGCCCCCGCGGGCAGGAACCAACAAGATTGTATTTTCCACTACATACTCAGAACGGCGGCGGGACTCCCACGACTCCCACGCCGCTCCGTTTTCACTACTGAGCCAGAGAGAAAATCACGTCAATTTCGGTGTCAACGTCCACCGGTTCGCCGTTGAGCAGCGTGGGCTGATAGCGCCACTGCCTGCACGGCGTCGAGCGCAGCTTGCACCAGCAACGGATGGCCGGAGACAACCTGCAACTGATCCACGGTGCCGTTCTTGCCGATGATGGCATGCAGCTTCACCGTGCCACTGATGCGCGTCTGGCGCGCCAGCGGCGGATAAAGCGGCTGAACGCGGTTGACCAGCTTGGCGTTCTGTACCGCACCGCCAACTCGTATGCGCGACACGTTTGGCTTTGGCGGCGGGGGACCAGCGGCGCCTGCGCCACCGATTACGCCGCCAATAACACCGCCCATCGAGCCACCGGCAACTCCACCGGGAACCCCACCGGCGATTCCGGCGCCCATATCAGGCGGCTGTTCTTCTTCCTTGATGATCTTGACGTCCTTCGGGATCACCTTGGGAGCCACGAGTTTGCCGGCCTCCATCAAATGGGCCACCGGCTTGATGTGCACGATCTGCAGCCGGAGGCGGAGGAGGAGGTGGCGGAGGCGGAGGAGGGGGCGCCAGCAAAATCGAGGACATCATCGCCCTCGGCAGCGCTTCCGTATAAATGAGCGGGATCAGGATGAGAATCGCGAGGAAGCCGACCTGAAGCGCCATGGACACGATAACGGTCCAGGGCTTGTTCGTCTTCTTGTTCTTCGCATTCGAAACAACCATTTCTTCAAACATATGTGACCACTACCTCCTCCCCGCGGGCGCCAGGCGGGGTGTGCCGCCATCGCTTCCTCGGGTTTTGTTGCCGGCTGCGGTTCCGGTAGCAACCGCGTTCCCATGTCCGCGCCAACGATTCCAGGCGACGACCAAAGGTGCCGCGATCCCAAAACTTGAGTACGTTCCTACCACAATCCCCACCACCAGGGCAAAACTAAATGCCCGGAGCACCTGGCCGCCCATCAGGAACAGGACGAGCACGGTGAGAAAGGTCAATCCGCTGGTCAAAATCGTTCGCGAGAGAGTCTGGTTGATGGACTTGTTTACTACATCCGCGAACGGTTCCTTGCGCAAAAGACGGTTGTTTTCCCGGATGCGGTCGAAGATGACGATGGTGTCGTTCATCGAATAACCGACCAGAGTCAACAACGCGGCAATGACGGTCAGCGAAATCTCAAAACCGAAAATCTTGAACAACCCCAGGGTAATGAGCACATCGTGAAAGACAGCCAAGACCGCCGCAACGCCAAAAATGATGCGGTCCACAAAGCGCAATGCCAGGCCAACCGCTCCCTTGGATGCCCACCCACTCGAACCACCGATTTGCCCACCGTAGAACCGGAAGGCAATATACACCAGCATGCCTAGCAAAGCCCAGAGGGTAACGCGAATGGCCTGGATGCGCAGCTCGCCGCCCACCTTGGCCCCCACGATCTCGACACCGCGAACCGTGAATGGCGCGAGAGTGTAGTTGTCCTGGATCACAGACATCACCGCGGGGGTTACGCCGCTCACCTGGGAAACCTCGGAAAAGTTCTCGATTACGCCGTTCTTGTCCTTGTCGCGAAACGCCAGAATATTCCTTGCCAGCGCCTGGTATTTATCCGCGGCGTTGATGCCAAATCCCAGAGGATCTTTTTGCACGAGGAAGTCGGCCAGCCTTGTGGTGTTCACGGAGTTAAAGTCTGGTTTGGAGGAGTTGGCCACGCCGTAGGTGGCGGCGAGGGCATTGAGCACCTTGGTCTTGCTTTCGTCTTTGGCCTGGTCAGTCTGGCCGGCACCTTCGACAAAGATCAGCACTTCGTTGGCGCTGGAACTGCCGATGTCACGAATCGGCTGAATTTCGCTGTTGCCGAGGCCTTGGGCGCTCAGACCCGAACGTAACTTATCGATATTGGGAGGCTGAGCGAAGCGCACGTCCACATTGGTGCCTCCCTTGAAGTCGATGCCGTATTTGATGCCGCCCTTAAAGAGGATTGCGGACCACCCGATAATCAGCAGCAATCCGCTCAAAGCGAAGAAATACTTGGCCTTGCCCATCCAGTCGATATTGGGCTGTTTAAAAAGCTCGATCATGCCGTTTTGCGCTTCCCTTCTTTAGACTCCAGGGGGTTTCTGTTTGTTCCCGGCTAATGGATTTAACCGGTACCACCACCCCTGGATCCAGCTAAATGCTCAATTCTGCCTGGCGATCCATCTTCGCCAAGTGATATTGGAAGATCGTCTTCGATACATAGATCGCTGTAAACACGTTGGCGATCAAGCCGATGGTCAAGGTGATGGCGAATCCCCGGATCGGGCCTGTGCCGAAGATGAACAGGAATATCGCAGAAACCACGGTGGTGACGTGCGTGTCGATAATGGTTAAGAAGGCCTTATCAAAGCCCGCTTCCACGGCTGCCGATGCGGACTTGCCATTGCGAATTTCTTCCCGGATGCGCTCGAACACCAAAACGTTGGAGTCCACGCCCATACCGATGGTCAGGATGACGCCGGCAATGCCCGGCAAAGTGAGTACGGCGCCAAACATAGCCAGCGCCGCCAGCAGGATGATCAGGTTCAAGATTAAGGCCAGAACCGCGTTCACGCCGGACAAGCGGTAGTAGAACACCATGAAGATCATCACAACGACCAAGCTGATCACGGAAGCTTGCACGCCATGGCGGATGGAGTCTGCGCCGAGGGACGGCCCGACGGTACGCTCTTCAAGATACTTGATCGAGGCGGGCAAAGCGCCGGCGCGAAGGACTTGCGCAAGTTCGTGCGCGCTTTCCTGGCTGAAATTGCCGTCGATGCGCCCGGTGTCTTCAATCTTGCCCTGGATGGTCGGCGCGGAATAAACCTTCTTGTCGAGGACGATGGCCATTTGCCGGCCCATGTTCTGTTCCGTGAAGCGGCCAAAGTTGCGGCCGGCATCGCTGGAGAGAACGAAATTGATTTGCCACTGGCCGGGCATTTCGGTGTTGCGGCTTTCGGTGGCGCTGCGTAGATCGCGTCCCGTGACAGCGGGAGTGCGGCTGCAGCAGATACCACACGTCGCCGGAATTCTGTCCGGTGGGCGAGCGCGACTCGCTGCTGCCCTGCACGAGTTCGCTGCCGGGCGGCAAGACGCCGCCTTTGGCTGCCAGCGCGGCCGCTTCGGAAGGATACGTTTGCGGATCTTCGACGAGCTTCAATTCCAGTTGGCCGCCGGCCTGGATGACGCGCTTGGCCGCGGCGGGATCGCCTTCACCGGGAAGCTGCACGAGGATTTCATTGTCCTGGCCCACGCGGCCGTGCGGTTGAATGGTGGGCTCGGTAAGGCCGAGGGCGTTGATGCGGCGCTCGAGAGTTTCGAGCGTCTGCGACATGGTGGTTTCCTCGATCTGCGCCTTCGTGGTCGGACGCATGGTCAGCAACGTCGCGTTGGATTCGCCCGGCGCGGTCCCAGCGGTCCAGTTATTGTCGTACTGGTTTTCGTGCAGCAAATCGCTGAATGTCGTGTACTGGTCGGAAGGAATGCCGCGCACGATGACGTGTTCGTCGTCCATGCGGCGGACTTCATCGTAATGAACATTTTTGTCGCGGAGCAGCGTGGTTAAGCGATCCACGGTCTGGTCGGTTTCCTGCGCCACCGCTTCCTGCACCTGAACCTGAAGGATCAGGTGCGTGCCGCCCTGCAGGTCAAGGCCGAGCTTGATCTGGCGCGCGAAATTATCCTTGAGCTGCGCGAAGGACGTCGGAAAGGTCGGCAAACCGAAAATCGAATACAAACAAAAAATTACGACTGCAAGGATGAATATGACTTTCCACTTCAGATTGGGATTCATGGTTAGAAAATTTGGCGCAGCAGCGGACAAGCAGGGGCGGAGTTACTTTGCATCTTCGGTCGTCTCCACCTGGGCTATAGCCGCTCGCGCAATGCGAATTTTTACGTTGTCGGCAACCTTGAGAATAAAAGTGTCGCCGTCGATACCATTGATCGTGCCGTAGATGCCCGAGGTGGTGATGACCTTGTCGCCGTTTTTCACCGCGCCGAGCATTTCCTGCATTTTTTTCCGCTGCCGCGACTGCGGCATGATCACCAAAAAATACATGATGCCGAACATCAACAAGAGCGGCAGGAGGAAACCGCCAAGCCCTCCCCCGAGGCCGCCAGCCTGCAACAACAAAAACGCCACCAAATTCATAGCAGTGATTTCTTACCGTACCCTTTCGGATATCTGAGTCATCCCAAATCATAGGTCAAAAGCTGCCGGCATGCTTGAGACCGGAGAAAAGCCCGCCAATAGCGGGAATTTCCCGCTTGCCCTGCCCGCACGATTCTCGCAAAGAGAGTCGAGTGATCGCGGGTTGCCACGGCGGCGCAGACCTGAAACGCGAGCCCGGCCTTTCGCCTCAAGCCGGACCCGCCACATAGCGGGCACGCAGCTCTGTTGCGAAATTCACCAGATGTCCAAAAGTGATAGCCTCTCGAATTTGCCGCATTATGTCAAGGTAAAAGCTCACATTGTGGTGGGTCGCCAGGATCGCCGCGGTGATCTCTCCGGCGGCGAACAGATGCCGAAGATACGCGCGCGTGTAACGGCGGCAAACGGTACATTTGCAGTTGGGATCGATGGGGCGCTGGTCTTCGATGTAGCGCGCGTTCTTGATCAGGACGCGGCCTTCGCTTGTGTACAAGCACGCGTGCCGCGCTGCGCGTGTTGGCAACACGCAATCCATCATGTCGATGCCGCGCGCCACATAATCCGCCAATTGTTCGGGGCGGCCCACGCCCATCAGGTAACGCGGCCGCTCCTGTGGTAGAAGCGCAGTCACTTCCGCGGCCATTTCGCAGGTGACTTCGTGCGGTTCGCCGACGGCCAAGCCTCCGATGGCGTATCCAGGAAAATCCAACTCCAGAAGCTGGCCCGCGCTTTCCCGCCGCAGATCCGCGAAGGTGGCTCCCTGCACGATGCCGAATTGCCATTGCGGCGGATTGCCGTTGCAGCTCGCGTTGTCGAGGAAATATTGGCGCGCTCTTCGCGCCCAAGCTGTGGTGCGCTTCAGAGCGGATTCCGCAACGGGACGCGGCGCCGGCGTTTCGATGCATTCATCGAGCACCATCGCAATGTCTGAGCCGAGCGCGAGCTGAATCTCTGCGGCTTTTTCCGGCGTGAGCAGATGCTCGGAGCCGTCCAGGTGCGAACGAAAACGGACGCCTTCATCGGTGATTTTGCGCAGCGCGGACAGGCTGAAAACCTGATAGCCGCCGGAATCGGTGAGAATCGCATTGCGCCAGGACATAAAGGCATGGAGGCCGCCGAGCTTGCGAATCAGCTCGTGGCCCGGACGCAAATAAAGATGATACGTATTGGCGAGAATGATGCCCGCGCCCAGTTCTTCGAGCGCGTCCTGCGTAAGTCCCTTGACCGTGGCGGCGGTGCCCACCGGCATGAAGACCGGCGTTTCAATTACGCCATGCGGCGTCGTCAGCTTGCCGCGCCGGGCTCCTGTAGCAGGATCGCTCTGCAATATCTCAAATGCAAAACTCATCTCTCCAGTGTATCAGGAGAAAATAAAGGCCAATCCCACGCGCACAATGACGTAGACCAAGAAGGATCCGAAGGCGATAACGAACGGCTTTGATCCCTTCAGCTTTCGCGGATTTACCGCGCCGAAACCGATTCCCAGCAGGATGAGCTTCCAGAATTCCAGCAGATCAATATTTTTGCCGAGCGCCACCAGCCATTTGGCCGAGTCTTCGGGGAACAATATCGCCAAGTTGGTGGCCACCGGATTTTCGAGGTCAAACGTGCCAACCGGTTTCAGAAACAACACAAGCAAGAATAAGAGCGTGCCAACAACTGCCGCAGGCACGAAGGCGTGGGAGACTATGGCAAAGGATGTCTTGAAATCGACCCCGGCGCCGCCGAGCACGTTGTAAATACCCATGAGCACCAAAGAAATGACGAGAAGGGCCAGCAGCGGAGCGGGCAAGCCGAAGATATAAGAGAACATCGGAGCGTACTTCGCACCTGCGTCAATTTGCTGTTGCTTTTGATCGGCGGTCAGAGACGCGGTGCGCGGACTTTTTTCCATCTGCTGGGCCACGTAACCCTTCCAGTCAAAATGGAGGTTGAGCGCAATTACGCTGGCGAATCCCATCACCAGGATCAGTATCGTCGGCAAAATCCAGGACGGCTTGCGGACGATGTCTTCAAAGGTTGGTTTCGGCGCAAAAAACATGCCGATGATTCGACCGAACGGCGAGATTTGGGCTACGGCCGCGGGTTCAGGTGTTGACGCAGGAATTGCCATGGGGTCGGTCGACATAGAGGACTCCTCCACCACAGGATTGCCGGGGCTTGCTTCTGAAGTTGCTACGCAAAAGCTGGGGGAAAAGTATCACACCCCGCCGTGGGTGGGTAGTTCCGGTACGGCGGCGAGTAGATCGCGCGTGTAGGGTTGGCTGGGTCGCTGCAAGATCTGGGTTGCCGGACCTTGTTCGACGAATTTTCCAGCACGCATGACGGCGATGTGACTGGCCAACTGAGCGACCACCGGCAGGCTGTGGGAAATGAAAAGGTAGGTGAGCTGGAATTCGCTTTGCAGCTCTTGCAGCAGGAGCAGCACTTGCGCTCCCACGGAAACATCCAGCGCCGAGACTGGTTCATCCGCGACGACCAGCTTTGGACGCAGCACGAGTGCTCGCGCGATTCCGATGCGCTGGCGTTGGCCGCCGGAAAATTCGTGCGGGTAGCGTTTCAGCGCGGCTTCGTCGAGCCCCACGCGCTGCAACATTTCTGTGGCGCGCGCCGCTCGTTCGGTGGCGGAGCGCTGCGCCTCGTGGATGGCCAGCGGCTCGGCTACGATTTCTCCCACGCGCATGCGCGGGTTCAGCGACGCGAACGGATCCTGGAATATCATCTGCATCTGGCGGCGTTGTGCGCGCAGCTCTTCGCCGCTTAGCTTCAGGAGGTCGCGGCCTTCGAATAAAAGCTCGCCATCGTCCGGTTCGATCAGCCGAAGAACCATGCGCGCCAGCGTGGTTTTTCCGCAGCCACTTTCGCCCACGACCGCGAAGGTCTCGCCCGCGGCCACTTCGAAATTCACGTCATGCACCGCGACGAAACGCTCCGCCTTGCCATCGCCGCCGAAAACGCCTCCGCCGCGCTCGAAACTCTTGCGCAGATTGCGCACTTGCAGCAAGGCACTCATACGAGCACACACCGCGCGCCGTGAGTGCCATCGGTATGTCGGAATTCGGGCACGCGTTGATCGCATTCGGTTCGCCGGTAAGAGCAACGCGGCGCAAAGGCGCAACCTGGGGGCATTTCGGTTAATTGCGGCACGGTCCCGGGAATTGGAATGAGTTTGCGTGGCTCGAGCGTTGGCGATGCGTTGAGCAATCCTTGTGTGTACGGGTGCAGCGGCGCGGCGAGCACTTTTTCGACTGGCCCTTCCTCCACGATGCGGCCGGCATACATTACGGCAACGCGATCGGCCACGTTCGCCACGACGGCTAGATCGTGCGTGATGAAAAGCAGCGCCAGATCCAATTCGCGCCGCAGACGATCGAGCAGGTCCAGGATTTGTTTCTGCACGGTCACGTCCAGTGCCGTGGTCGGTTCGTCTGCGATGAGCAATTTTGGCGAGGGCGCGAGCGCCATGGCGATCATGGCGCGCTGCCGCAGGCCGCCCGAAAGTTGATGCGGATATTGTTGCGCGCGCGTTTCCGGCTCCGACATGGCGGCGTGTTGCATCGCGGTGAGCAGGCGGCGGTGCAACTGTTCGCTACTGAGCTTTGGCTCGTGCGCCAGGATCGCTTCTTCAATCTGCGTGCCGACGCGCATCACCGGGTTCAGGGACGTCATCGGTTCCTGAAAAATCATAGCGATTTCTCGGCCACGTACGGCGCGCCATTCCTCCTCGCGCAGAGCCGCCAGAGATTTGGCGTTGCCGTTTTGTGACGCAAGCCGCGCCTCGCCGGTGACGCGCGCGCCGGCCGGCAGCAATCCCATCAGCGCCAGAGAAAGCATGGTCTTCCCACTGCCCGATTCGCCGACAAGGCCAAGTGTTGCTCCCGCTGCAATTTGTAGCGAGACGTCGTTCACCGGCTTCACCCATCCCGCCGCGGTCGGAAGTTCCACGGTGAGCGATCGCAACTCGAGCAATGCCGTCATATCGTTATCATACGGGCTTGATTGCTCGCGCTCACCAAAGAAAGCGCTGGAGTTCTACAAATCCGAAACTGTTTCCGATTAGCGCAAATGGATCGCAGCGGCCCGTCGGGAGCACGAACGGCTCCATTAGAATACGGATCATGGCCAGCATCACTTGTCCTCGTTGCGGCTCGCAGGTTCCACTGCGGCGCTTTTTTAATCCTGGTTACAAGCCGTTCTGCCCGCGTTGCGGCTGGAACCTGGAGCGGGCGGAGGCTGCTTTCAACGCGAACAGCGCAGTGATGAAGTTTTTGCCGCTGATCATCGGCGCGATCGGCCTTTTTGCCGCTTTTGCCGCCATCCATGCGCATTCGCGGATCATTTTTGTTTTCCCTGCGCTCTTTCTTTTGCTCGGGCTCGCCCCGCTCTGGAATTATTATTCGACGCGTAAGGCGCTGGCTGCGGGGGACAACACCGTCAATCCGGGCCTTGCGCCGGCGCAGCCGCCGCTTGACCCTTCGCTACAGATGCTCCAGTCTTTACCACGGCCTCGTCAGGTTCGCTTCAGACTCCAGGGAGGCTCGATTATCATCGTGTTTGGCCTGGTAGCCATAGCCAGTGCGATGGCCTTCGCGGCGATGAGCAACCATCCCCATTCAAATCGCAGCCCAGCCTTTGCTGTTGCGTTTCCTTTTCTGTTCATACTTTTGATTTTGGGAACCGTTGTGATTGTTCCGTATCTTCAGGAAAAACGGAACCGGCCGCTCCTGAGCGACGGAGAAGTGACGGCTGCGCGGGTCACGGCGCAGCGAACGATTCAGCAGGGAAGGGCCAGTTATAGCCGGATCGACTACGAGTTCAAAACCGTTTCCGGGGATGTCGTCCGCAACTCCTGCCGTGATCTGAGTGGCTTGGTGTTCGAGGACATGACCGTTCCGGTTTTTTATGATTCCCTTGACCCGTCCAAAAACGTTGCCGCTTGCGCCAGCTACCTCAGCGTTGTTAACACGTTTCAGTGAAAGCTGAGTCTTGCCGGCTTTGTGCCGCACCTACGGCGGTTGTGTTTTGATACCGCGCACCCAGCCCTTGCGGGCTGGGCTAATTTTTTGCCGCGCCTCCTGATGTCGTGGCAAGTGTTTCACTTCGCGCAACTGTGCGTATGGCGCGTGCACTTCCGATAGTAAAATGTAGCGTTCGATGGCTACCACTACGACTCACCGGGTGGACTGGTCGCTGCTGCTGGGGCAGCGGGCGTTCCGGTTTTTCTTCACGGCCATGTTCATTTCGTTGTTTGGCAGCGGGATGAATTTCATCGGCGTGAGTTGGTACATCATGTCGGCCACCCATTCGACGGTGGCGGTAAGCTGGCAAGTGATCGTGGTGACGCTGCCGGGCCTGGTGGTGCCATTTCTGGGCGGCGTGCTGATTGACCGCTACGACCGGCGCTACCTCGGGGTGCTGCTCGATCTGGCGCGCGGCTTCGCGGTGCTGGCCATCGCGTACATCGCATGGCGCCGCGATCTCTATCTGTGGCACCTGTACATCATGACTCTGATCACGGGGACCGGCTCCGCGATGTATTGGGCCAACGTGAACGCGCTCGTGCAGGAGGTGATTCCGCCGAGCCAGTTCACAGGAGCCAACGCCACGGTGCTCGTGGGCGTGCAGACCGGCATGCTGCTGGCCGGAACGTTCGTCGGATTTATCTACGATCACATCGGCATCGCCGGCATTCTCTTTATCGACGGCCTCACTTATTTTGTGTCTGCCTACTGCCTGTCCTCGCTGCGCAAGGGTTACGTTTCGCCGCTTTCCCACCGGCAGTATCCGCGCGAATTTTCAGAGTCGACGCAAGCAACGGTGCAGGCGCTGGAGAGCGGCGAGAATCCGGAAGTGGCGGAGGCTGGTTTATCGCTCGCGGTATACACGGATATGAAGGCCGGTTGGGCGTACCTGCGCGATCAACCGGTGGTGCTCGCGCTGGGCATCACGCACGCGATGTTGATGGCCAGTATTGTCAGTTCCAACGTGGTAGTGGTGGCGCTCGCGAACGAAATTTTGCATTCGGGCGCGCGTGGATTCGGCTTTATCGAAGCGGGTTGGGCGATTGGTGCGATCATTGGTGGCTTGATCACCAGCCAGTTGCCGCAGCGTTTGCGCCTGCCGCTTTATGTGATGGCGGTGGCGGGAATGGCGCTGGGGCATGTGGCTGTGCCGTTCGTTGTGCTGTTGCTGGGCGCGACGATACTGCAGGGATGTTTCGGATTTTTCCGCGCGCTGGCCGGGATTGTGGCGCAATCTTCACTGATGGCTATCGTGCCAAAACAATTCATGGGACGGACGCAATCTGCGTTTGCAATTTTTGCCACTGTACTGCAACTTGCGATGAGCTTTTCGCTCGGCTGGATCGCGGAACGGTTCAGTATTGCCATCGGATTTTTTCTGCTTGCGGCCATGTACGCGGGGGCGACGCTGACTGCCAGCCGGGCGCGCAAGCTGCTGCAGGCTTCGGCAGGTTAGCGGTTGCACATCGGTTTTTCTGGATTTGACGTTGCGATCCTTCGTCGCAAAAAGCGCTCCCCAGGATGACAATGCTTGTAACTACCGTTTTAATGAAATCCTGCTAGATTGGTTTTTTATCCGCACCCTGAAGCGAGGTGCTCATGGAAATCTGCAGTATTCAACCCTTCCTGCAATATTTCGGCAATGTCCGGGAGCGGACCATGCGCGTGGCGCGCTGCGTTCCGCCCGACAAAATGGATTGGACCTACGCGGAGGGAAAATTCACTCTGGGCGATCTGTTGCGGCACATCGCCATCACCGAGCGCTATTTGTTCGCCGAAAACATTCTGGGCCACGCCAGCCGTTACAAAAGTCACGGCAAGGAATTTGGCGCTGCCCGCGAAGCGATCCTTGCTTTGATGGAACGGCTGCACGCGGAATCGATGGAAATTTTTTCGAAACTCACGGACGCGAGCTTGCAGGAAAAATGCGTGAATGTGGGCGGGATGGAAATCACCCGGTGGAAATGGATGCGCTCGATGGTCGAGCACGAAATCCATCATCGCGGACAACTGTATCTGTGTCTCGGGATTCTCGGCGTTCCAACTCCCTCGCTCTACGGCCTCACGTCTGAAGAAGTGCGCGCCCGCGGTAAATCCTAGGTGACCACCGGCTCGACAGGCTGGGCTTTTCCGCCAAGCAATTCAACCGCGGCTTGGTTAAGTTTGTTGCGCAGCGTGTAGCGGTCGTTCGCGCGGGTCACATAGCGCACGGCAACTTCAATGCCGCCCGCGACGGGTTTCACACTGATTGCCGGATCGGCGGATAAGCCGCCGAGTTCACGCGAGGTGGTGGTGCTGCGCCATTCCTGTTCGGCTTGCTGCACGGTTTCGCGAGTGGCTTCCACCACTTTTTTGTGAAGCGCGTCCACCAGGGGATAGGGATCCTTACCGGCCGGAAGCACCACTTGCAATTCGTCCCAGAGCCACTGGCCGGTGGTGGAAAAGTTGAAGTAATGGCCTTCAATGGCAAAACTGTTCGTAAAGGTCACGCGCCGGCCCGTCGGGTGGCCCGAGTCGGTCCAGTTACCCGTCTCCAGCAAAACGGTGTGGAATGGCCCAATCTCCGCAACTTCGCCGGTGACGCCATTTATTTCCACCCAATCGCCGAGGCGCATGCCATGTTTTCCCATGAGCACGAACCAGCCGAGGAACCCGACGATGAAGTCCTTCAGCGCGACGGTTAAGCCCGCGCCGGCTAGTCCGAGGAATGTTCCGAGCTGGCTGGGCGGCCCAAACAGCACCAGCAGGATCAAACAGAGCGAAAGAATCTGCAACGACATGCGCGTGACCGTTCGCAGCGAGTCGACTTGGCGGCGATCCATCGGCAGCCGTTTCAACAGGGATTCCATCCAGGTGCTGACGGCGATTCCGAACAGCGCGATCGCAAGGACGATGGCGATTCCGAACAGCGCCCGATGCAGAAGTTCGCGCTGGCGCGCGGCCACCAGGTCAATCCATTGGCCATAGACGGAGGAGAGTTGTTTCTTCGTCTCGATGCGCATGTCGTACGCCGAAAGAATTTTCTGATTCAGCGCCAGCTGCTGGGTTTTCTTTAGCAACGCGGCTGTATCGTCCTGGCTTTTGTTGGCCGCGGATACTAGCGCACTTGGTGTGGCGGTTTTCGCGCCCTTCGCGTGATGGGCCAGTTCCGGGGCAGCCGCTTTTTCCGCGTCTACCTCGGCGTCCAGTGCGTTGTGCTTGGCGGTCAGCGTGGCGATCGCGGTGTCTGTATCCGTTTTCGCGTTCCATAATTGCAATTGCTTCTGGTGCAGCTGCCGCCATTGCGCGATGCGATAGACGACGCCGGGATGGTCCACCGGTTCTGGCCCGGCGGGAATTGCGTTCGGCGTACCATGAGCCGTTTCTTCGTGTTGTTTCTTCAGCGCCTGGATGCGGTCGATGATGTCGCCGCCGGCGCGGATCAAATCCTCTCTGGCATCGTCTACTTCATCCTGCGCAAGCTCCACGTCGGCCTGGGCCTGAATCAGATCCGCTTGCAAAGCATCCTTTTTGGATTCGGGCGCTTTGGCCACCTGCTCGGTGAGTTGCTTCACGCGGTCTTGATCTGCCTGCAGCAGGTTTTCTGCTTTTTGCAACCGCGCTTCATCTTCTTTGCCTTCCGGCGAAAGAGGAGGTGGATGCAACCGCGCGCGCCGCAACGCATTGTCGAAAGCCTGGTCCACATCAAAGTCGGA
Organism: Candidatus Acidiferrales bacterium; assembly: GCA_963790355.1. Lineage (GTDB taxonomy): Bacteria > Acidobacteriota > Terriglobia > Acidiferrales > UBA7541 > Acidiferrum. The sequence continues at coordinate 359,178 of CAWBOF010000003.1, read as the reverse complement.
AAGGCGCAAGGCTTCCTGCGCGAGCGTGCGTTCTTCATGCAACGACGCGAGTTCGGCAAGTTGTTGCGCGGTCGTCAGCGGGCTCTGGTCCACCAACGCTTTTTCCGGCGCCTGGACCGTAGCTGTAGGCTCGAGGGGCGCCAGCGGTTCGCGCGTTTCCCAGAAACCGCAAATGGTTACTGCTGCCAATAACACAAGCACGATTGCTGCAATTTGCTGTCTTCGTTTCATAAGAATTTCCGCAACCTACTCCTGACCGCGGTTTGTTCCAATCTTGGCTCATCTTGCGGGAAACGCAAGAACTTCCTGAGCACAGTGCCGAGCAAATTTCTTGTCGCGCAAACCCGGCTACCCTACTCTCTAGCTTAGCTGTAGCTAGATCGCTCCCAACTCCACCAGGATTCGTCAGGATGCGCCATGAATGACAAGCGCCTGCCCCTGTTTCTTTATTTGGCTGCTGCGGTTTCGGCGATCTTGCGGTGCGCGTACGCGTATCGGCAATTGCCCGACGTGATGGCTTCGCATTTCAATGCTTACGGCGTGCCCAACGGATGGCAACCGAAACCGGCTTTTTTTGTCTTGATTGCCGTGGCGATCTCGCGAGTGCCCGAATCGCAATTCCCCTCATCCTCATAAAATAAATCAGTCATCCTGGGGAGTAAGGATGGTCGGGCAAAATAATAAAGGCCCAGCAGGAGCCAGGCCTTTTTATTTTGCTTTTCTGATTTCACTGGTCTGGTTCTATAGGTAATCGCGCGACGGACCTTCCAGAAACGCGCGCAACTTCCGCGAGCGCGAAGGGTGCCGCAGCTTGCGCAGCGCCTTCGCTTCGATCTGCCGGATGCGTTCGCGCGTGACGGCGAACGACTGGCCGACTTCCTCGAGCGTGTGCTCGCTGCCGTCGTCCAGACCGAAGCGCATCTTGATCACTTTTTCTTCGCGCGGCGTCAGCGTCTTCAGCACCGAAGAGGTCTGTTCCTTCAAATTCAGGTTGATCACCGCGTCCGACGGCGACACCACAGCCTTGTCCTCGATGAAATCCCCAAGATGCGAATCTTCTTCTTCGCCGATCGGCGTTTCCAGCGAAATCGGCTCCTGCGCGATCTTCAGGATCTTGCGCACCTTGGCCACCGGAATGTCCATGCGCTTGGCGATTTCTTCGCTGGTCGGTTCGCGCCCCAGTTCCTGCACCAACTGGCGGCTGCGTGCGGATCAGCTTGTTGATCGTCTCGATCATGTGCACCGGAATGCGGATCGTGCGCGCCTGATCGGCAATGGCGCGGGTGATCGCCTGGCGGATCCACCACGTCGCATAGGTCGAAAACTTGTAGCCGCGGCGCCACTCGAACTTGTCCACCGCCTTCATCAAGCCGATGTTGCCTTCCTGAATCAAATCCAGGAACTGCAAGCCGCGGTTGGTGTATTTCTTGGCGATGGAAACCACCAAGCGCAGGTTGGCCTCGATCAATTCCTTCTTGGCCTGCTCGGCTTCCGCTTCGCCGCGGTGAATGATCGTCAGCGTGCGCTTCAGTTCCGTCAGGCCGACTTCGCTGGCCTCTTCAATCTCCTTCAGTTCCGACCGGCGCGTGCGCAATTCCCGGCGCGCTTCGGCGGCGTTGTCGCCCTTGGACACGTCCGCGCGGCGCTCCAGCCTGCCCGCTTCGCGCTCCAGCGATTGCAGCCGCTCGACGGTGCCGCGCATCTTGTCGATCAGCCGCTTCTTCTCAAACGGGTTGAAGTCGATGCCGCGAATCTCCAGCGAAATTTCGATGCGCGTCCGCGCCACGGCCCACTTCGCGCGAATGTACGGCCGCTTCTTGGCCTTCGGCGTGTTCTCCAGCTGCACCGCCTCTTTCAGCGCCTGGTCATACAGCTTGGCAATCTTGTCGATGTATTTGAGCGTCTGCTTGGTCTTGTTGTCGATTTTCTCTTCGGTCAGCTCTTCATCGTCAAACTGCACGATTTCCTTGATCGACCGCGCGCCCTTGCGCAAATCCTCGCCCACCGCGATCAATTCCTTGATCACGATCGGCGAGCGCGTGATCGTCTTCAGCACCAGCAAGTTGCCCGCGCTCGATGCGCTTGGCGATGGTCACTTCGCCTTCGCGCGTCAGCAGCGGCACGGTGCCCATTTCCCGCAGATACATCCGCACGGGATCGTTGGTCTTTTCCAGCGAACCCGGCGTCAGGTCCAGTTCGCTTCCGCCCTCTTCCGCGTGAATGTCGTCTTTCACCACCGCGTCGCGGTCGCCGTGATCGGCCGACACTTCCACCGCGCGCGCCGCCTTCGCCGAAGCGGCGTCCTCGTAAATCTCGATTCCGTTGCGCTCAAATGTGGTGAGAAGGTCGTCGATCTCTTCCGAGGAATGCACTTCGGCGGGAAGCGAATCGTTCACTTCGTCGTACAGCAGGTAGCCGCGCTCTTTGCCCATGGCAATGAGCTGCCGTACCGCATCATATTTTTCTTCTAATCCGGTAGCCGCCACAACACTCCTCCCGCTCTACTGTTTCATTAAGCTGCTGCCAAACGTCCGTGGCGCATGGCGCACCCCCAAGCGCGCTGCAGGCACACAGAGCGGACAGAGATAGCCAGAAACTGACATAAGGAGGAATGGTCCCCCGCGAAGCTCTCAATTTTTGCTCTGAAGCCTTATTTGCCGCGCCGATTTCTTGCCGCTGCCCCACGCAATGCCTGTCTGCCGCGATCCTGCTCGAACGGTGCCTTTGCCCTTGTTTGACTCTTAAATAGATGCAAAAACAAGGGAAACCGTTACCCGCACAACCCTTCTACGTTACACGCCTAAGTCCCTCCACGTCAATGCTTTCGTTGGCCTCGAAGGCCCTCGGGATTGAGGACACTCCGGCCGTCCGACTCGTGCCGTACTTGTCGAGGACTTAGAGATCTTTTTCCTTTGCCTGCTTGATTTCCTGGTCGGCCACCGGCGGGCAGCGATGCAGGGTGACCTCCGCTACGTTTCGGAGCACAAATACCGTCCGGTCCGCGACCTGCGGCGAACGCACGGCCACAAATTCGGCCCCCTGCACGTCTTCGAGCACAAAGGCCGGGCGAACATCCGGTTCCTCGGAGATGATTTTTACATTGTTCATCTCGATTCCATGGACGTGGCGGAGGAAAAAGCCGTGCGAGGGAGTGGGGCCGAACATGTTTGGCTCGGGATACTTCTTTTCCACTTCCGCCAACTGCCCCGATGCCTGCGCAAGAGTGCCACCGCCGCGGTGCTCGACCAGGATGTCGCTGATGCGCACGTTCTCAATTTCGTGTCCGGGAATTCCGGAGATGATCGAACTGATGGAGGACTGTGCATTGGAGCAAACCACATTGCTGATTGACACGCGCTGGATTTTGCCTACGGCCGCGCCGTCCGGTCCACGCAGGCGCGCACCCAAGCGCAAGAAGATCGGAGGGCTGAACAGGTCGCGCATGGTGATGTTCGTGATGGTGACGTCTTCCAGAAGCGCGCCATCGACCGATTCCAGTGCGAATCCTTGGCAGCCATCAAAAACGCAATTGGAAATGGTGATGTTCTTGAAGCCTCCGTTGGATTCGGTGCCGAATTTGATGCGCCCGGTGCGCGGGACCTTGCCTGCGCTGGCGCCGAAGTGTTTGTAGCTGGCATCGAGCAGAGTGCCTTCCTCGAAATCGCCGGTGACCAAGCAATTCGTGACGGTGATCATCTCCGTGGCGCGCGGGTAGCCCAGCGCATAGGAACTTTTCAGGCAGATGCCGTCGTCCCAGGGCGAATTGACGCAGCAATTGGAAATGCGCACGTTGCGGCAGCAATCGACATCCATGCCGTCGCGATTTGTGTCTATGGTGAGATTGTCGATCGTGAGGTTGTCGACGCCGGTGGCGAGAATCCCGAAATGTCCGCCGTGCAGAATGTGCAAATCGCGCAGCAGCACATTGCGGCAGTTTTTCAGCGCGATGGATTTGTTGCCAACTCCCGGCGACTCCGCTTTCGGCCCCGGTCCCGAGCCGCGGCTCAAGCCCTTGCCCCAAATCAGACCTGGACCAAGGATCGAAATATTTTCCAGGCCTTCTCCCCAGATAAGGCTGTTGTGCCAGTGATTGTGGCCGTAATCCTGATAATTTTCCCAAGGCACATTGGATTCGGCGGCGTCGTAGCCTTTGCCGCTGCCGTCTTCGGGGGAATCCGCGGCAAGAATCGTGGCGCCCTGATTGAGCCACAGCGCCACGTTGCTTTTCAGCCGAATCGAATAGCAAAGGTATGTGCCTGCCGGGAAATACAGCGTGCCGCCGCCGCTTGCCGCAGTGACGTCTATCGCTTTGTTGATTGCGGGAGAGTCCAGGGTCTTGCCGTCCCCCGTTACGCCAAAATGAGTAACGTCGGCAAAGGGTGTTTTGCCTTGGCCTGCTGTGGGCGATGTCTGTCGAGCGCCTGCTGCAGCCAGGAAAGCCGCGCCTGCGCACAAGAAATTGCGCCGCGATTTGGGTTCTTCCAACATGTCCTGCTATCCCGCTGCGCGCCGCTTCATCAATTCCTGTTTGCGAGCCAGAAGCCCACGCATAGCTTCGGCCGTAGGGCTGTTCTCAATTTCGCGCTGCACCTGGGCCAATTCCTGCTCGATTTGCCTGCCGTGCAGCGCCTCCATGCAGCTTTCCGCTTCCTCCCACGTGCCCTCGTTCGCTTCTTCAAACAAAATTTCGAAGAATACGCGGCGGTCGCGGTCTTCGAGCAGCGCGCCAATTTCGGTGGCGGGCACGGGGTCGTCCGCCAAGACGGCAACGATGAGCGCGGCGAAAATCTTTTCCGTTTCCAAGCCCTGATACAGCCGAGATTGCTTCAGGCGCTGCGCCAGTTCCCTCTTGAACTCTTCCGCTTCGGCCAGCATGCGAATCAGGCGGCGTTCGGCGGGCTTCCCAGCTTTGCCCACGAGCTCCGGCCTGGTTTTTACTTCGCTGCGGCGCTCGTTCGCGGCTTTATTCAGGGCGGCGCGCAGCACCGGTTCGTCAATGCGCAGTTGTGTGGAAATGCGCGTGGCCCATTCCGAACGCAGCAGGCCATTCGGAATTTTCTGGACGTAGGGCATCAGGAAATTAAGGGCGCGGAGCTTTCCTTCACCGGTCGTCAAATCCATTTGCCGCGCTCGGCCGATCAGATAATCCACGTAGGGCGGCGCGTCTTTCAGCGCCTTGACGTAGGCCTCCGCGCCTTTTTCACGGATGAAGAGATCCGGGTCGGCCTTTTTCTCGCCGATCGCCGGCAGCGCCAACACTTTCACCTCGAATTCATGCTCGAGCAGGAGCGAAACGGACCGCTCGGTGGCCGCCTGACCCGCGCTGTCCGGATCGTAATTCACAATCACCCGTTTTGTGAATCGTCCCAGCAATTTAATTTGCGGCTCGGCCAGGCTCGTGCCGCAACTGGCGACAACGTTGCTGATTCCGGCGCGCGCCACGGCGATCGCGTCCATGTATCCTTCGACCAGCACCGCGAAATCCTGCCGACGTAGCGCGTCTTTCGCGCGGTCGAGATGATACAGCAGGTTGCTCTTCGAATAGATCGGCGTTTCCGGCGAGTTCAGATATTTCGGCTGGTCATCGCCCAGGGCACGGCAGCCGAAAGCTACAATTTTCCCGGATTCGTTCGCAATCGGAAATGTAATGCGCCGGCGGAAACGATCAAACAAACGCGCGCCGCTCTGATCCCGCAAAACCAATCCCGATTCGCCCAGCACTTTCTCCGGATATTTTGGCTTCAGCATGCGCAGCAGCACATCGCCGCCGCTCGGAGCATAGCCGATGCCAAATCGCGCAATCGTGTCCTTGTCGAGCCCACGATCTTCCAGATACGCGCGCGCCGCTCTTCCTTCCCCGGTGGTTTCGAGTTGCTTTACAAAAAAGGCTTGGGCTTCGCGATGCATCTCGATCAGGACAGCTCGCTGCTGATTTTCCTTTCGTTCTTCCGGAGTGCGTTCCTTGGGCCGGGGCAGCGCAATCCCGCATTTTTCAGCGACGATGCGGATGGCCTCTGGAAACTCGCACTTTTCCATTTCCATTACGAAGCTGAAAACGTCTCCGCCCTTGCCGCAGCCGAAGCAATGGAAAATTTGCTTCACCGGGTGAACCGCGAACGAGGGCGTCTTCTCTCCATGAAACGGGCACAGGCCGGTGTAATTCTGCCCGCTCTTCTTCAGGCGGACGTATTCGCCCACCACGCGGACAATGTCCGCCTGTTGCTTCACCCGATCCGCAAATGATCCCGCTTCCGCCATCGCTTCCTTGAGTTTAATCCTTCAGACTTACAACGGTAATCGCCTTCCCGCCGTTCTCCTCGGTCTCAAACTGCGCGCGCTCGACGAGTGGGTGACTCTTCAAAAATTCCCCGAGGCCTTTACGTAAAGCGCCGGTTCCATGCCCGTGAATGATTCGCACCTGGGTGCGATGCGCCAAGGCCGCATCATCCAGGAATTTGTCCACTCGCTCGCTCGCCTGTTCGACGGTCATGCCAATCACATTAATTTCGCCAGACTCCGCAGCTTCGCCCCCCAGCGATGTCACGGTAATATTTTCGCGTTTCGAATGATGACTTGCCATTTTGCCTTTGCCTTCGTCCTCAACGCCAATAATCTCTTCCACCGCAACTTTCATCCGCAGTGGCCCCGCTTCGATTTCCGCCGATGGTCCATCGACACGCCGCAAAATAACCGGCTTATTGAAGCCGCGCACGCGAATCCTGGAGCCCGAGTGCAGCTGCGCGGCGTTTACCTTCTCAAGCGTATCCGCCCTTAGTCCCAAATCCTGCTGGGATTCGGAAATCGTCTGCACTATGGCGGCGTTCAATTCTTCCTTCGCACCGCCCCGCGCGTCCTGCATTTTTCGGCGGGTTGTTTTCTCGAGCTGTGCGCGCAGTTCGCGTTCCTTTACGGCTTCCACAACGCTCGCCACATTTTCTTCGAAGCGCTTCTGCATTTCCGCGAATTTCTGTTCCAGTTCTGCGATTCGTTGCTTCTGCCGGTCGACCCATGCGCTTCGCAGCTTCGCGCGTTCCTGTTCGAGTGCACGCCTTTCTTCCGTCATGTGCGTGCGCAGACGGTCAAGTTCATCCCGGGTACGATGCAAGTAAGCAATCAGGCCGGCGGCTTCTTGTGATTCGGGCGCCATCAAGCTCCACGCATGTTCGATGATGGACTCCGGTAGCTCCAGCCGTTTTGCAATGGCAATTCCGCTCGATCCGCCGGGAACGCCCACCATCAGGCGATACGTCGGCCGCAAATTCACTTCATCAAATTCCACCGCTGCATTCAGCAAGCCCGGTGTGGTAGAGGCGTAAGTTTTCAGCCGATCGTGGTGCGTGGTTGCCAGCACGAAACAGCGCTTCTTTTGAAACGCGTCCAGCAGCGCGACCGCGAGCGCCGCGCCTTCCTCTGGAGCCGTGCCGGTCCCCATTTCGTCGGCCAGCACCAGCGAATGCGGCGTGGCTTCCTCCAGCATGCGTTTCAGGTTCAGCATATGCGAAGAAAATGTCGAAAGATCGGCGGCGATCGATTGTTCGTCGCCGATATCGACCAGCACGCGATCGAACATCGAGAGCACCGCCCGCTGCGCCGCCACGGGAATTCCCGCTTGCGCCGCCAAAACGGCTAACCCGGTGGTCTTCAAGGTCACGGTTTTTCCGCCGGTGTTTGGTCCGCTGATCACCAGCAAGCGTTCGTCACCGCCGAGGGCCAGCGACATAGGAACGATCGCGCGATTTTCCCAGCGCAGTTTGTCTTCCAGCACCGGATGGCGCGCCGCATCGAGCCGCAATTGCGGTTCGGCAGAAAATTCGGGCATGCACGCATCGAAATCGCGCGCGAATCGTCCGCGAGCGAAAATGCTGTCGAGTTGGGCTATCACGGCAGCGGCAGATTGCAGCGGCGTCAGCATTCCTCGCAATCGATCGGTCAGCTCTTTCAGGATGCGAAAAATCTCAGCGGCTTCGTCTTCCGCGAGCTGCACCAATTGATTGTTGATCTCGACGGTCGCAAAGGGCTCAACGAAAACCGTCTGTCCCGTGGCGCTGGCGCCATGCACCACGCCCTGGATGTTGCGGCGGTGCTCTGACCGCACCGGAATCACGAAACGGTCGTTGCGCAGGGTGACGTAGTCCTCGCCGGATTCCGCTTGCCGCGAACGCAAAATTTGTTTCAGGGTTCTCTGAATCGATTCTCGCGTCTGCTGGATGCTGGCGCGAATGCGACGGAGCGCGCTCGAAGCGTCATCGCTGATCTCGCCGTTCGGCAAAATACATCGGCGGATCGCCGCGTGCAATTCTTTGAAGTCAGCAAGGGACGCGGCACGCGCTGCCAGTAGCGGAAATTTTTCCACTTCTTCCCGAAATTGCTGGCGCAGCCACGACGACGACTCCAGCAACGATCCCACATCCAGAAAATCCGCCGGTTCGAGCGCCGCACCGGGAGATTCCAGCCGGTCCATCCAGCCCTGCGGGTCGGCGAGCGCGCCAAATCCGAGTTCGCGTCCGAGCCGCAGCCATTCCCGCGCTTCGCCTATTAAGGCAAACGCGCTTTCCAACTCCTCGCGAATGCCATTTGATTCGAGCCCGTCGACAAATCTACGTCCCGGCGCGCATGTGGTCCGCTGCCGCAGCAATTCCCGCACCTTGTCAAACTCTAGAACGTGTTCGGCTCGCCGTGACATTCGTTTCCCTTCGTGACAGGCCTCGCGACCCGCAGCGCTCCCTATTTTCTATTTTCCCTTTTCGCGTTTCCGTTTTCCAACTGCGCCGCCAAGAAGTCGGCCGCCTCCTCGACTCGTTTGGCGCTGTGCACTAATCTCCCGCTCGCCTCGCCCCACACATGAGCAGACGCCGGCCCCAGCTCCACTTCCCTCACGCGCTGCAGAATGGGATGCCAGAAATCGCCAAGGACCACCAACGGTTTCGCAGCCAAGACAGATTTATTCAACATTTCCCAAACCACCGCCAACTCCACTAGCGTGCCCGTTCCGCCTTTGCAAGCCACAAAGCCCTCGCCAAGTTCGATCAATCCAAACAGCCGTTCTTGCCACGTTTTCTTCCGCACTTCGACATCGACCCACTCATTTACGTTTCGGCTGAAAAATTCCGCGGTTACGCCGTAGGTTTTTCCTCCTGCATCCTTCGCACCCCGCGACGCTGCTTCCATCACTCCGCCATAGCCGCCGGTGCATACTGCAAAACCTCGCTGCGCTAAAACTGTACCGAGATCTTGCGCTTGTTTATAATCCGCATCGCCGCGCTGTGGCCGCGAACTTCCAAACACGGTCACAATCTTTTCGCCCATCGCCGGATTCTCCGCTTTTTCCGCGTCCATTACTGCGAGGCTTCTTTCTTTTCGTCAAACTCTTCGATCATCGCCTGGCACAGTCCATCGAGCGCATCATGCACTTCATGGTTTTTCACCTGCTCATTGTTGCTCATAAACGAGAAAATCAGTCGTCGCCCACCCATCGTCTCCGCAAAACCGCTGAGTGTGCGGACGTGGGAGACAGAACCCGTTTTCGCGTGGATCCGCCCCGCTATCCCAGAATCTTTCATTCGTTCGTTCAGTGTTCCATCCACCCCAGCGACCGGCAAGGAGGCATAGTATTCCGGAAACCACTTTTGCTTTTGCGCATATTCCAGCAGCGCCACAAACGCCCGCGGCGTGACCAGATCGTGGCGAGACAATCCCGACCCGTCGGTTTGCACCACGTCGTCCATCCCAATACCCGCCTTTGCATAAAAATCCTGCGGGAATTCTTGTAAATCTTCAGGGTCGATCCAGCGGCCGCTTTGCCGCGCCGAAGTCCGCAACAGGACTTCCGCGTGCAAGTTCTGGCTGATCTTGTTGACCAGCTTCACCGCATCGCCGAGGCGGATCGACATATGTTCCGCCAGCACCGTGCGCGACGCTTCGAGGGGGTCGGGATCGTGCAGCGCGCGCACTTTGCCATCCACTTTGATTCCACGCTCCTCGAGCAGCCTGGCCAAGAGCGCCGCCGCGTGTTGCGCCGGTTCCTGAATAGCCAGCACCAGCTTGCGCGGAGAACTTCGGGCGGGTAGCGTTCCGCTCACGACCACCGTGCTCGCGCCGGGTTCCCGCGTCAGGCGCAAGTCCGCCTTTTCTTTCGCGGCGATTGTGATCACTTCATTCCTGACCACGAATTCCTGCGCCGGCGGCTCCAGCGCGGCTTGGACGGCGTCTCCGGCCTTTTCTCCAGATGTCAGCGTTAGGGTCACGGTGTTGTCGTCAACCACGATCGCGGAAATCGCCGCGCCATATTCCCAAACCATATCGTCGATTTCCCAGCCGTCAGGGTAACGCTCGCGCGGGAAATAGCTGTCGTCGCCCACCACGTCGCCGCTGATTTCCTTCACTCCGCGCGCCGCCACCGCATCGGCCAGCTCGGCCAAGGCTTTTTCCGGCGGGCCGTCGAACTCTTCCTTTAGATCGAAGGGAAATTTGCGGTTGGAAAGGTTTGGATCGCCGCGCCCGACCAGGATCAGATCGCCGGAAAGTTTGCCATCCGCGGAAAGCGCGCCGTTGGTTTCGATCGTGGTGCGAAACCGGTAGTCCGGTCCGAGGGTATCCAGCGCCAGTGCCGTCGTCAGGAGCTTCATGTTGGACGCCGGGACAAAATATCGGTCGGCATTCTTTTCGTACAGAATTTCGTCCGTCGCCGCATCCACCACCAGCAATCCCCATTCGCCTTTATCGACAGGAGCCGACTGCACAAGCTTTTCCGCGCGTTCCGCAAAGCGTCCCGTGGCCATGATGGGTCTTGGGCCCGGCTCCTGGATCACCGGAGCGGGTTGGGGGACGGGCGCTTGAGTCCACGCCGGCGCGGCCGTAATGGCGGATAGCGCGGCAAACAGCGCGCACATCGCTTTTCCGTTTTTCCTGACCATAAATCCTCTATTGGCAAAATCCATGGACTGAAAGTATATTCGAAAGTCAGTAAAGGCTTCCGCTCCTCTTAGTTCCCAGCGCGGGGCGGCAAGCAGCCGTCTCTCGCTTTTCTCGACCCGCGGCTTTCACTGCCCAGATTTGCATCATAGTTGTTGGACTATGGAGTTGTGGCACTACGGACGGAATCTTTGACGAGGGTGATACGAATGAAAAAGTGGCTGGCAACGGTTTTGACTCTTTCCCTGGCGGCTCCGGCGATCTTCGCCGATGACCGCAAAGAAAAAGAGCGGCTGGAGAATTGCGGTTTGGTCGTGCAGGAAATTATGGATATCCCCGACGACATCCCGCAGGATCTTATCGACAAAGCCGACTGCATTATCGTCTACCCCTCCGTGCTGAAGGGCGCTTTTATCTTCGGTGGCAGCTATGGCCGAGGCGCGATGACCTGCCGCACTGGTGAAAGGTTCAACGGTCCGTGGAGCGCGCCGACGATGATGGCGCTCGAAGGCGGCAGCTTTGGCTTTCAGATTGGCGGACAGGCCACGGACTTCGTGCTGCTGGTGATGAATGAACGCGGGGCTCGCGCGATCCTTAGCAGCAAAGTGAAACTTGGCGCCGATGCTTCCGCGGCCGCGGGACCGAAAGGACGCAACGCCGAAGCTTCCACCGATGTTACGATGCGCGCCGAGATTCTTTCCTATTCCCGCGCGCGCGGACTGTTCGCCGGTATCTCTCTGGCTGGTTCCACGGTTCGGCCAGACAATGGCGCCAACGAGAAGGTCTACAACAAATCGGTTAGTGCCCAGGACATCATCTTTAAGGGGGCTGTGGCTGTGCCTCCTTCAGCGCAACAGTTCATCTCCTATTTGAACAAGAGGTCTCCCAAGAATCAGTCCTCGGGCAAAGAGATATAACACTGATTTAGAAGGGGTTAACGTCAGAGCCTCGGTTTGAACCCGAGGCTCTTTTTCCTTTTTTCGGGCATTTTTGTTGACAAGTCTCCTTCAATGACCTATGGTCATTTATGAATGGAGGTCAATTATCATGCCTTCCCTGCTGTCCCCCGCCCATTCCGATCGCCGCTCGCGTCGCAGTGCCGAGCTTCGCGAACGCCTGTTCGACGCCGCCCTGGCCCTGTTTGCCAAGAAAGGTTTTGCCGAAACCACCGTCGAAGACATCACAAACGCCGCCGATGTGGGCAAGGGTACCTTCTTTAACTATTTTCCGAGCAAGGATCACATCCTGCTGGCATTCGGCGAGATGCAATACGCCAAACTTAAATCCGCCGTCGACGAGGCGCGACGCACGACCACGCCGATGCCTGTTTTTCTACGTTCTCTCGGATCGCGCATGACGGAGGAGCCGACGCGCAATCCGGATGTTCTGCGCGCGCTGCTTCAGGCTTTTCTTTCCAGCACTCCGGTGCGTGAAGCCATGCTCGACTTGCAGAAGCGCGTTCTGGCGCTGCACTCGGAAATGATTCAGCTCGGCCAGCAGCGGGGAGAAATTCGCGGCGATCTTCCTCCGGTACAAATTGCCAAAGTTTTTCGCCAGGCCATTTTTGGCACGTTGTTGCTGTGGTCGCTCGATGGGGATGGCACCCTATTGTCGCGGATGGAAGCCGCATTCGAAGTGCTATGGGAAGGGTTGACGCCGCGAAATATTTCATCGCCACCGGCCGTAGTTCCGTTGTTCTGGTGATTTGACGTCTTGGGTTGCACGGGTGAGGAGTAGCAATTTATGAAACGTAAGTTTTTGTTGATCCCTGTCGTGGCGGCCGCTCTTGCGGCGGCCACGGCGTACTCGATGGGGTGGTTCCATCGAGACACGGGCCTGCAAGGTTCCGGCACCGTAGAAGCTCGCGACATTCGTGTCGGATCCAAGGTCGGCGGTCGCATCGACAAAATCCTGGTGCGCGAAGGCGACAGCGTGGAACCTGGCCAGCTGCTCATTTCGTTTGACGACAAAGAGCTGCTCGCCTCTCTCGATCAATCGCGCGCCGCCGCGGAAAAGGCGCAACGCGGATTCCGTCGCGAGGAAATCGCGGAAGCGCGCGGTGCCGCAGCTCAAGCCAAAGCGGAATATGACCAGCGCAAGAACGGCTATCGACAGGAAGACATCGCCGCGGCGAAGGCGGACCTCGATCGAGCGAACGCCGACGAAGTTCGTACCCATCTTGATTTCCAGCGGTATGACGCGCTGGCGGCCAAAGACCTGGTGTCCAAGCAGCAGCTGGACACCGCCGAAGCAAATTGGAAAATGGCGCTGGCGCAAAGACAGAATGCGCAGCACAAACTCGATGAGTTCCGCAAAGGCTATCGGCCCGAGGAAATTGCCGCCGCGGAGGCCCGCTATCAGCAGACCGAGGCCACCCTGGAAAAATACGAACGCGGCAACCGCCGTGAAGATGTGGAAGCCGCCAAGGCCGCGCTGGCCTACGACGAAGCTCGATTCCGCGAACGCCAGGTGCTTGCACCTGCCGCAGCGACCGTTGAAGTTCTGGATGTGCGCCCCGGCGACCTGATTCCGCCCAACACGCCGGTGGCCACGCTACTGGAGCGCGATCAAATTTATGTGCGCATCTACATTCCGGAAACGCAGATTGGCCAGGTGCATCTTGGCCAGAAGGCGGAGATTCGCGTCGATTCGTTTCCCAATCAATCGTTCAGCGGCGTGGTGGAGCAAATCAACCAGCAAGCGGAATTTCTGCCGCGCAACGTGCAGACGCGCGAGGAACGGGTGCACCAGGTTTTCGGTGTGAAGGTGCGCATCGACGATTCTTCCCATCGCGTGCTGGCCGGAATGGCCGCGGACGTAAAGCTTTCGCCGAACAGCTAAACCGTGAGCACCTCCGACCAACCCGCCATTTCCTCCCGCCACATGGTCCGCCGTTTCGGCGACTTCACCGCCGTGAACGACGTGAGTTTCCGTGTGGAAAAGGGGGAAATCTTCGGCTTTCTGGGGCCCAATGGCAGCGGCAAGACCACAGTCATCAAGATGCTCACCGGGCTAGTGCCGCTCACCTCGGGTGGCGCCACGGTTCAGGGCATCGACGTTCGCAGCGATCCCGAAGGCGTGCGCGAAAATATTGGCTACATGTCGCAGAATTTCAGTCTTTATGCCGACCTTACCGTCTCCGAAAATCTAATTTTTTATGGACGCATCTACGGGCTGTCCCAGGAACGGCTTCGCCGGCGCATGGACGAAATTATCCAGTTGAACGGGCTCAGCCCTTATCTCGACCGCTTATCCGCGCAGCTTTCCGGCGGATGGAAGCAGCGGTTGGCCCTGGGGTGCGCGATGCTGCACGAACCCAGCCTGATTTTCCTGGACGAGCCCACGGCGGGCATCGATCCGGTGGCGCGTCGCCAGCTTTGGGATCTGCTCTTCGACCTTTCCGCCCACGGTATTACGTTTTTTGTTACCACGCATTACATGGATGAAGCCGAGCGCTGCAGTCACGTTGCGTACATTTATTTCGGCAAAGTGATCGCCGATGGCACGCCCGATGCCCTTCGTGAATTGCCGGATGTGAACCCGGACAAGACTTATCGCGTGGAAATTACCGCGCCCCACGTGACACAGGCGTTGCGGGCAGCGCGCACCATTCCGGGGATTCGCAGCGCCACGATTTTCGGGCAGTCCGTGCATGCGCTGATCGATGACGGCCTCAGCCTGGACCATCTGCAGGCTGAACTTCTGCACCATAAGGTCTGCGTGGCGGAAATTCGCCCGCTGGCGCCCAGCCTCGAAGACGTTTTCGTAGAACTCACAAACAAGCACCAGGCCGCGCAGGAGGCCACCCGTGGATAATCCGTTTCGGGGCTTCAGCGCGGTTTTCTATAAGGAAACGCTGCACGTGCGGCGCGACTTCGGTACCTTATTTTTTTCTCTGATCATTCCGATCCTGCAGATGCTGCTGCTGGGCTTCGGGATCGACACCAACGTGCGGCAGATCAATACGGTCGTCTACAACGCCGACGGGCGCCGCGAAAGCCGCGAACTGCTGGACCGCCTGAAAAATTCCGACACGTTTCACCTGGCGCGTTTCGTCAACAGCGACAAGGACCTGAACGACGCCATCATTTCGGGCAAGTGCCGCGTGGGCATAAAAATTCCGGTCGACTATTCGGACAAGCTGCTGCACCAGATGAGCGCGCAGGTGCTGGTGCTCATCGACGGCTCCGATTCTTCCGTTGCCGGGCAAGCCATCAACGTCACCACCGCGATCGGCCTGGATGAATCGCTGCGGCGGGTGCTGCCAAACGACGTCACGTTCGCGGTGGACATGCGGCCGAAGATTCTGTTCAACCCGGATTCGCGCTCGCCAAATTTCTTTTTGCCGGGTTTGACCGCGATTCTGCTTCTCAACGTGACCACGTTCCTGACGGCTTTCTCGATCGTCCGCGAAAAGGAACGGGGCACCCTGGAACAACTTTTCGTCACTCCCGTTCGCCCCATGGGCCTGCTGCTTGGCAAGCTTCTGCCGTATCTGGGCATCGGTTTTTTTGAGCTGTGCATGATCGTCACCGCCATGCGTTTCCTGTTCCAGGTACCGATTCACGGCAGTGTGCTGATGCTCGCCTTTCTTTCCCTGCCATACATTTTCGTGTCGCTGTCACTGGGCATTCTGATTTCCAGCAAGGCCACATCGCAGGCGCAGGCAATGCAGCTGGCGTTCCTGACTATTCTTCCCAGTATCTTTTTTTCCGGCTACATCTTCCCGCGAGAGACGATGCCCAAATTTTTCTATGTACTCAGTTACTTTGTTCCAGCCTCCTATTTCATTAACATCACGCGAGGGATCATTCTGCGAGGCGCGACATGGGCGCATCTCTGGACTGATGGTCTCGCGCTTTTCCTGATGGGCACGTTCCTGCTCTTCGTGGCCGCGCGCCGCTTCCACAACAAAGTGATCACAGCGTGATATTCTGTTTTTCTGCCAGGGGATCGTTGGTGACTTGTCCAATTTGTCAGAAGCGTAAGCCGGGGCGTTTTTGCCCGGCGAAAGCGGAAAAAATCTGTACGGTTTGTTGCGGGACGGAGCGCGAAGTGACCATCGACTGTCCTTCGGACTGCGGCTATCTGGTTTCCGCGCACCGCTATGAGGACCAGCACGAGCGCGCGCTGCCCACGGACACTCCGCTACGGGACGTTCGCATCACTTCGGACGCGATCCGCGCTCATGGACAGTTTCTATCCGCGATCGCGTTCAGCATCGCGAAGTTCTGCGCCGCTCAGCCTTCGACAACGGACCCGGACGTGATTGCGGCCGTACGCGCGCTTGCGGAAACTTACAAGACCTTGGCTGCGGGCATCGTCTACGAGCAGCCGCCCGTACCGGTGCTGCAACGCGAGTTGTACGACGTGCTTTCGGCATATCTGGTCGAGGCCAGCCAGAACACACAGCTGCCTACTTTTGGTCCAATCAAAGACGCGGAGATTTTTCAGCTTCTGGTCTTTCTGTTGCGCATGGGCCTGCTGCGCACTAACGGCCGGCCGCGCACACGCCGCTTCATTGAGTTCCTGCGTGGGCAATTTCCCGGTGCGCAGGAACTGCAACGCGAACAATCCCGCATCATCGTGCCTTGAGTTGTTCGGCTCTCGGAGTCTGCATGCAGGAAAACGCCTATCACCCAACCGCTCCTTCCCGACTCGAGCTCGCCATTGAAAATGACGGGTTCGCGATCGCTAGAAATTGCGTGGACGAGTCCCCAATAAATCAGCCGTGTGTAACCCAGGATGAGAACACTCACGGACAGGGAGATGTGCTGGGTGTTCCGCTGGTCCGCGAACTGCCGGCCTCAGAACCGGTGCGCAACCTCGTCGAGGAGATTCTTGGTCCGGATCCTTTTCAACAAAACGCCTGAATCGAATTGGAAGGTTGCATGGCACCAGGATTTGACTATCCCAGGCAGTCAGAAGCACGGACGCCTATCGTCGGAATAAATCGCAGGCTGGGACAAGTCCGCGGCCGTGACATGCACAGTTCCTGCATGCACAGTTCCTAAAGAAGGCGCGCTGCTCATGCGCCCGCTCGTGTTACACGCTTCGTCTGCCTGCGTAATCCCCTGCGCTCGGCGTGTCGCGCACCTTGAATTCACTGCCTTGTCACTCCCGGGTGGACTGCAGTGGCATTCCGTCGTGTAGTGGCTTTCCTTCGCTGTATACTCTCGTGGGGAGGAACCGCCCGGTGCCCGGTAAACGGAAACGTTCGTCTGCATCCACAACGCCACCTCCTGCCATCGCTTCCGACCGGATCCTTCATTACGCTGTGCTGGACGACACCGTGGGCTACACCAAAGGGCACGGCTTACTGTTTGTCGATGGGGAAGAAATCGGAAGGGTGCCGCTGCTGGCCATTTGCCAATCGCGAAATGAATCGGAAGTGGTGCTGTACTTTTGCGAGAAGGGCTGGAACTCGCTGGCCGTTTCCGTGCACGACTCCGTAGCCAACGCCAAGCGCCGCGCGGAGCGTATCTATCCGGGCTCATCGGAATGCTGGGAAGAGTCCCACGTTTCCGAAGAAGAACTCGCACAGCATCTCGATCGCGTGTACAAAGATTTCCGCTGCAGTTTTTGCGGCAAGCGCGGCGATCTGGTGGGCCAGATGTTCGCGGGAAACGGTGATGCGCAAATTTGCGACGAATGCGTAGCGGAATTCAACGCCGGGCTTGCCAATCCCCCCGCACAGAGCGATTAGAAAAGAGCTAGGACAAGGAGACTCATGAGAACCCCCAAGTGCGTTCGGTCGTTGCTGCTCGGCTTCGGTTTTACCGCGGTTTTGCTCGCTCTGTGCCCTCCGGCTGCGCCACAAACGCCGGAGCCATCGAAAACCAACTCGCTTCCGTGGATGGATCGGTCGCTGTCTCCGGACCAGCGTGCCGACATGGTGCTGAAGCAAATGACGCTGGAGGAAAAGATTCAGCTAGTTCACGGCACGGGCTGGGGCGTGTTACGGCAAGGTGATCCGGTGTCGCCGCGCTCGAACTTTGGCGCGGGTTTTGTGCCGGGCATCGATCGCCTGGGGATTCCAGACATCAATCTGGCCGACTCCGCTGTGGGTATCCGGATGGCGGCGCTGCAAAGCCGCTATGCGACGCTGCTGCCTTCGTCTCTGGCATTGGCCGCGACCTGGAATTTGGATGCCGCGAACTTGTTCGGATCCGTGATTGGCAGAGAATTGCGCGACCAGGGCTTTAACATGTCCATTGGCGGCGGCGTTGATCTTGCCCGCGAGCCACGCAACGGACGCAACTTCGAATATGCCGGCGAAGACCCCGTATTGGCCGGAAGCATCGCCGGCAATCTGATGAAGGGCTTGCAGTCCCAGCAAGTGATGGGAGACATCAAACATTACGCCGGAAACGATCAGGAAACCGGGCGAAGCGTCCTGAATGTCGTTCTCGATAAGCGCTCGCTGCGGGAAAGCGATCTGCTCGCTTTTCAAATTGCCATCGGGATTGCCGAGCCTGCGGGCGTAATGTGTTCGTATAACAAAGTGAATGGCGATTACGCGTGCGAGAACGACTACCTTTTGAATCAGGTGCTGAAGAAGGATTTTGGATTTAAGGGCTGGGTGCTTTCAGACTGGGAAGGCACGCATAGCAGCGTCAAAGCGGTGCTCAATGGGCTGGATATGGAAATGCCCGGCGATGGATTTCTTGGCGATCCGCTGAAGAAGGCGGTCGAGAGCGGACAGGTGCCGCAGGCCCGGCTGGACGACATGGTGCATCGGATTCTGCGCAGCATGTTTGCCACCGGCGTGGTCGATAATCTGCCGATGCCGCGGCGGGTGGTCGACCCGTTTCGTGGACGCGACGACGCACAGCAAATCGCCGAGCAAAGCATCGTGCTGCTGAAGAATGCGGATCATCTTTTGCCGTTGGCCGCGGATCACTACAAATCCATTGCTGTGATCGGCTCGCATGCGGACGTGGGCGTGCTTTCTGGCGGCGGTTCCGCGCAAGTGGACGCGCCGGGCGGCAACGCCATGAATCCAAAGGAGGGTGCGTCGCAATGGCAAAAGCCGGTGTACTTCCCTTCCGCGCCGCTGAAATATATTCGCGAGAAAGCGCGCAACGCCAAGGTGGAATATAACGATGGAAGCAATCCCGCGGCGGCGGCCGCTCTTGCAAAATCTTCCGAGCTTGCCGTCGTGTTCGTGAATCAATATATGTGCGAAGGTCGCGACGCGGAAACGCTGGCACTGCCCGAAAATCAGGAAGCGCTGGTGCGCGCGGTTGCGGCCGCGAACCCGCACAGCATCGTGGTGTTGGAGACGGGTGGCCCGGTTTCTATGCCCTGGGTGACAGACGTGAAAGCCATTGTGGCGGCGTGGTATCCGGGGATCGGCGGCGGGCAGGCGGTGGCCAATATTCTTTTTGGCGACGTGAATCCTTCGGGTAAACTTCCGATCACGTTTGCGAAAACCGAGGCGGACCTGCCGCACCCGCAAGTTCCCGGCATGGATTTGCAAATAAAGGCGCACGCGGCAGGGAAGCGGATCGGGCCATTCGATGTCGACTATACGGAAGGCGTGAAGGTCGGCTACAAATGGTTTGAAGCGGAGAAGAAAGAGCCGCTCTTTCCGTTCGGATTCGGCCTTTCCTACACAACCTACAATTATTCCGGCTTGAAAGTGGATGAGAAACAGCGGCAGGTTACGTTTTCTGTAAAAAATGCGGGTTCGCGTGCCGGCACCGAAATCGCTCAGGTGTATGTGGAGCTTCCGGCGAGCGCGGCTGAACCGTTCAAGCGCCTGGTAGCGTGGGAACGCATGCCACTCGCGCCCGGAGAATCGAAAACTGTCACGTTGCCGTTAACGCCGCTGTACCTTTCCATCTTCAACGAGGCCACGAACGATTGGCAACTTCTACCTGGCGACTACAAAGTCTTCGTCGGCCCATCGTCGAGTGAAACTCCACTCACTGGGAACCTACGCGTCCACGAATGAAGCGAAAGCGGACGCGGCCTTACGCGCTCGTTACGGCATGCCGCGCACTTCCTGGCTGATCGAGCCGGGGTCCCAGCCAAGGCTCATTTGAGCTGGGCGAGTTGTTGGACGGGTGCCTTCCCAGGGGCGCGTGGCGAATCCGAATTTCTCGCGGATTTTTCGTACCCGGTCGGAGATTTTCTTGCGATATTCCTCCGGGGCGTAGCCGTTCTTGGCGTACCACTCTTCATATTGCCTCGCCAGCTTCGGAAATTTCTGCCGGATAAACGGCAAGAACTGTTTCGCTGACGAGGGCATCAGGAACAAGACGCCGGAAAAAAACCATTGCGCGCCGGCTTGTTTCGAAGCAGCCGCTACCGCTTCGAGTTCCGCCTCATTGATTCCGGGTAGCAGCGGCGAGGCCGAGACGCCCACATCCAAACCGGCTTCGCGAAGTTGCTTCACCGCCGCCAGGCGCAGATCGGGCCGCGGCGCGCGGGGTTCGAGCAAGCGGGCCAGCCTAGGCCGGAGCGTGGTGATGGTGATGTTCACGGTCAGCGCGGATTTCGCCGCGATCTGCTGCAAAATATCAATATCGCGCACAATCTGGTTTGATTTTGTGATGATGGAGACGCTCAGGCCTTCGCGCTTGGCGAGTTCTTCCAGGCACGCGCGCGTCACTCCATATTCGCGTTCGGCGGGCTGGTAAGGATCGGTGGCCGTGCCGATGGCGATATGTTCGGCCTGCGTGCGGCCGGACGACTCAGACTCGTAGGAATATTTTCTGGCAACGTCGTTGGCCAGCAGCGCCGCGGCGTCTTTCTTCACGAAAATCTTGCGCTCGAATTCGCCGCCATCAATCTCCATGTATTCGTGGGTGTACCGCGCGTAGCAATACTTGCAGCCAAACTCACAGCCGCGATACGGATTGATGGTCCAATCGAACGGCACACGCTGGGAATCGCAGCGGTTCAGGATCGATTTCACCGGCAGCAAGAAATATTCCGGCTTGCCCGCGGATTTTCTGTGCGTCTGCGCAGCCGGAGAATTTGCGGCGAGGCGTGCTATGCCCACCAGTGGCGCATGGGGAGTCTGGAGTTGTGGCGGGGGGCAATCCGCCGTGGGCTTTTCCAGACTTCCCTCGTACCAGCCGGCTTCACCCGGGGCACGGGGACCGGCCTCTGCTGTTGGGTCAGGCGTTTCAGGGCAAAAAGGCAGGAATCGAACTGCGGGGGGACGAACGGGGCGACGCCGAGTTGCGAAACCGGGCGACATAAGGGGAAGAACTGGGGACATAGCTCACCTCGAGCGGGAGCAGTATTTCGCTTTTTATTCGCCATGTCAAGCACTTTCTCTTTTATTTCGCCCCTATCTCCTCCGCCGCAGCCCGCTTGAGTTGTCCTTGCGCCTCGCCGCCGCCCTCTGTTCTAATCTCGACGACGCGAACTTCGAGACCAACTTCGTCCGGGCTGCAGCAAGGCCGGGCGGCGTTGCAACGGCTGCTTCGCATCTTACCCTCTGGAGAACCGCTGGCCCTCTCGAGAACCACTGGGGATTTCGTGCGCATCGAATATTGCCTACTCAGCCTGCTTGTCTTGACACCTTCTTGCATCGCGGCGCAAGCCCCAACTCCCGCTCAGAAACCCGCCGCTAAGCCGTCCGCGAATCCGCCGCAGCAGCAGGCACCGCAGGAAATTGCTTCGCCAGTCTCTCACCACTATCCGATTCTGATCCTTGCCCACGGCAGCGATCCCGGATGGTCTCTGCGGCTTGGCATGAAGGGTCCCGAGCGGCTGGACCGCGTGGGTTATCCGCCGATTGTGCTCGACCCGGGCGAGATTGTGTCTGACGGATCGGGTGTTTCCTGGACGTACAACGCCAAAGACGAAACCACCGACGCAAATGTTGTCGTCAAGCTCATTCGCGAGACCTGCATCGACGGTAAAACCGACGCCACCAAGTACACGTTTCGCGTTGAGGTCGATCACGCGCAAATCGGACAGCTGAAGGGTTGCGGGCAGAGCGATCCGGAGAAGTTTCCGGAGTTTCGCAAGAAGAATCAGCTGGACGTCCCCGATGACACAGTCACGAGCGACAAGGATAAAGATAAGGACAAGGACAAAAAGACTGTACTCGATCCGATCACGAATTTTCATTCGCCTGTGGCTACCGCCTACCTAGACTCGGCCGGGCGCGTGATCCTTTCGCGGGGCGCGATCCGGAAAACGACGGCGACCGCGGGAATGGAACCTGCGCTCTCGCACGATGGCAGGTTCCTGTTGTACACGCGGTCCGATTCCGCAAGCGGCCCGGAGCGTTCCATTCTGCTGTATGAGGTGGATACTGGGCGCTCGAGTCAAATTGCGGGGAATAATGTCCGCCAGGCGTTCTGGTCGCCCGACGATTCGCACCTCGCTTATCTGAAGTTCGATGGAAAGATTTGGCAGGTTTGGACAGCGCCGGTCGGCGCGCCGGATAAGGCCACGCTATTTTCTCCGCAGAATGTGGCTTCACTTCACGGGTGGGTGAATCCCACGACGGTTCTGGCCACCGACATGCAGAATGCCTACTGGCTGAGCGAAGATAAGCCCACGCAAACCGTGCTGCTGAAAGATATCTACGGCGACGGCTTCCAGATCATGAGCAGCGACACGATTCGTGTTTGCCCGATCAATCCGGATCTATTGCTGGTGTCGGCTTATTATCTGAACACGCCGGCGGGCGCCCCCACGGACCAGGTGGGACTGAATCAAACGTTTTTCCTTTACGAAATACGCTCGCATCGCCGCACGATTCTAGGACCTCGCGATGGGTTCACGCGCAATGCGGAATGGTCTCGCGACGGCTTGCAGATTTTCTTCACGATAGGAGTCCCGGGCAAGGCTGCTCTCGCTACCGATCGCATCTTCTGGGACGGCACAGGTGTGAAGCGTTATTCGAGCGGCTATTCGCTGGTCGTGGGACAGTAGTCTGATCTGGCCTCGGCGTGGGCTCCTTGGCAATGGCGGGAGACGAGCTCCCCCCCACTCCTAGGTTTACATCGCGCGAATCTTCATGTAGCGGGCGAAGTCAGGGTAGAACCTCACGGCGGCAACGGCAAGAAGAATCAGTACGGCACTCTTTATGGTGGTGTTCATGGAGAGTCCTCTCGTGTTAAGTAAACCCGTGGGGACAGCCATGGAATATCGGAAGAAACCTGTAGGCCCGACCGGACTTTGTGGGAGTGACGCCAGGCTCAGGAGGGACACCAGACGAGCGGGAGATTACAATACGGCTCTAGAGGAAGAAATTATGAGGACAAGATTTTATGCACAGGTGGTTTCGGGGCTGATGCTGAGCGCATTGCTGGCCGCGGGGATCTCGGCGCAAGAGCCTGCCGCTCCGCCCGCCGAAAATACTGCGCCGGCGGCGCATAACAATGTGCGCAAGGCGATTCGCTGGAAGCATTTTGCGTACTCCTGCGAGGGCGGGGCGAAGTTGGCGGTCGATCTTGGAGACCAATTGGCGAAGGTCAGTTTTGGCGGCAAGGCCTATTTGATGAAGCAGACGATGTCAGCCGATGGCAACCGCTATTCGGACGGGAAAGTGGTGTGGTGGGGCAAGGGCAATGGCGGGTTTCTGCAGGAAGATACGCCGGAGGGAAACGGCAAGATGATCGTGCAGGGCTGCCAACTGGACAAGCCGTTAAATAGTGGCGAGGAACGAGGGGTTGTGAGCGGGACGGTGAGCTACCTGCAGCGGATGGCGTTGCCGACGAACGCGGTGATCGAGGTGCAATTGCTGGATGTGTCTTTGGCGGACGCCCCGGCCAAAGTGGTGGCGGAAGAGAGCATCAACCTGGGGCAACGGCAGGTTCCAGTGCCGTTTTCGCTGAGCTTTGATCCGGCAAAGATTGATGCGAAGCATCACTATTCGGTGAGCGCGAAGATTACGGTGGACGGGAAGTTGTGGTTTATGAGCGACCGGTCGCACCCGGTTTTGACGGATGGGAACCCGACGCATGCGGATTTGATTTTGAAGCAGGTTACTCGGCAGGGCGGGAACTAGCAGCGGATTCCTCAGGGGCTGAAACCCATTTTTGGCGATTCTGGAATGTCGGAGCCTGAAGCTCCGGCCCTAGAGAGACCGAAAACGGCCCGTCCTTTCGGACAGTTAGCGGTTACGAATCGTTTGCGGCAGGCCGGTCGTCCTTGCGGAAACCGTTGCCTATACTTTAGTCATGGCGACCCCTCCCACCGCCGCGGTACGGCAAGTTGGACTCCTTGTACTGGAAGCCGAATCTGGCAATTCCGGCGCGTTAAAACAAATCTTGGATAGCGAAGGCTGGCGTGTCCGCATTGTAGGCGACCTGCAGCTGTTGCATGTAGAACTGAAGACCGGAGAATACTCGCTGGTCATCGCCAATATTGAAATGGTGGGCCTGGATACACCGACATTTCACGTGCTGAAAGAGTTGGCGGCGGTTGCGCCGGAAGAAGGCGGGCGCATACGGGTGCTGTATGTGGTGTCGGAACTGGCGGGCAGCCAATTTGTGCCAGCGCTGGAAAAAGCCAAAGTGCCGTACGCGGTGCGGCCGTTCCACCTCCACGATTTCCTCGAAAAAGTGAGTGATTTGCTGGTGGAAGTGAAGGCCATCGAAGGACCGCTGCGCATGACGCGGTACGAATTCGGCGAAGCGCGAAAGAAGAAGAAGCAGACCAGCCGGACCACTTCCATGTTTGCCTCGCGGGATTCCTATTCGTATACGGAAGAAGAAATCGCGGAGTATGAACGCGAAGAGGCCGAAGCCTCCAAGACGCGGCGAATTAAGCCACGGACCAACCTGGGCGATCCCCGCCGATAACGGCTGTCGCCGCCGTTCCTGCCACGAAAATTCCCTGCAAGAAAATTTTGTGCGAGCGTTCCAACTCCAGAGCGTGCCGTGGGCGCGCAGAGGAGGATGGCATGATTCGTTCCGCACACACGTTGTTTGGCAGTTCCCTATTCGGGATGGCTACGATCGGTATCGCCACGCTGGGGTTTCTGTGGGCTTCACCTCTACCGCCTACGCCGCCGGGAAAACCGGTGGGCGAATGGAGGCTGCTGGAGCCGATCAGCTATGAAAATCTAACGGTGTTCCCGGTGGTGAGCTCGTCCGGCTACGACACTGGGGCGTTTCTGACGCTGGAGGAAGGGCTGGCACGAGGCGAAGTGACTGTGCAGGAACAGGGCGCGACAATGGTGCGCGACCGCGGTGATGCGCGCCCGGCAGTGCAAAACTATGGCGGGCCGTCTGTGAACCAGCTGGTGCTGATCAACCGCAGCAAGCGTCCCCTGCTGTTACTGGCTGGCGAGCTGGTGAGCGGCGGAAAACAGGATCGCATCATCGGTAAGGACCGCATCGTGCCGGTGGGCGCGCAGCCGTTGCCGCTGAATGTATTTTGCGTGGAGCACGGGCGGTGGTCGTCGGGATCAAATTTCACAGCGGCGAAAACGATTGTGCACCCGAGCGTGCGGGAACAGGCCGCGGTGAACGGACAGCAAACAGATGTGTGGGCGTCGGTAGCTTCGGGGAGCACGGCGGCGAGATCGGCGGCAGCCCCGGCTCCGCAGGTATCCGAGCAAGTGCTGGTGGAGACAATCCAATTGGACGCGCCAACGCAGTCTTACGACAAAATTTACGGATCGCGGCGGGTGGCGGTTTCGGTGGATGCGATGGTCGACGAGGTACAAAGGCGATTCCGGAAAGAGACGGCGGGACTGAAAGGCGAGCGCGTCGTGGGCGTAGTGATCGCGTATGGAGGCGAAGTGGCGTGGAGCGATATTTTCGCGTCGGGAGAATTGTTCGACCAATATTGGAGCAAGTTGCTGCGGAGTTACGCGGTGGAAGCCGTGGCGCGGCCGACGTGGCGGGAAAAGGCGTCGGTGGAGGACGCGCAGGAATTTCTGCAGGAGTTGAAGGGACGAGAACAGACAGAATCCGAGCCGGGCGTGTATGTGTGGAGAGAAACGAAAGACGGGAGGCTTTCGCAGATTGAGCTGGAGGCGTTGCAGCCGAAGTTGATGATGTTGCACCGGCTGGTGGTGAGACGGACGAGTTAACGGTTGCCGTTTGAAGAATTCTATCGTGTAAATTTGCGGACCATGCTGATGTCCGGAGAATCGGAGAGAAGTGCGGCTGCGGAGGCGGGCCAGGAAGGATGGCGGAGGGTGGGCGCGATTTCGGCTAGCGGGACCAAAACGAAATTGCGTTGGAGCATGCGGGGGTGAGGGATCTGCAGATCGGGTGTGTCGATGGTAGCGTCGTCGTAGAGGAGGATGTCCAGATCGATTAGGCGGGGACCTTTGGCGAAGGCTTTCTTGCTGCCCATTTGCGATTCGATGCTGCGCAGAGTGGCGAGGAGTTCGGCGGCTGGTAGCTTCGTTTGCGCTTCTAGGACAGCGTTCAGGAACCAGGGTTGGTCGACATAATCGACGGGCTCGGTTTCATAGATGCTGGAGATTTTTGTGACCTGGATGGCGGAATCGCGAAGGATGCGAATGGCTTCGCGGAGATTTTTTTCGCGATCACCGATGTTCGAGCCTAAGGCCAGGTAGGTGGTGGGCATTGGTTGCTACAGTTTGCCGAAGCGGCGGGAGACCAAGGCGATCATGGAGTGGGCTTCGGGGAGTTTCATGGCTAAGGTGACCGCGAAGAAAATGATGCCGTAGAGGCCGAGAACAAGGACGGCGATCGCGATGTGGTGATTTCGAAGGTCGAGCGTGTGGTTTAGGCCTCGGCCGGCGGCGGCGGCCAGGAGCGCAGCTAGCCAGACTTTGGCCAGGAAGGCAAGAGGGACGCCGACTTGACCTACGCGTTGGCGGATTCCGCGCTGCAAAAGAGTGAACTCTACCCAGGAAGCGATGCCGGCGGAGATGGTGAGTCCGGCTACGCCCCAGCGCGGCTCGATACCGAGTAGGCGGGGAAGAGGAAGAGCGGCGAGGTAGCCGAGAATTGTTGTAAGCAGGACGCGGATGATGGCGAAGCGTAAGGGCGTGCGGGTATCGCGTAGGGCATAGAACGCGGAAGAGTAGAGACGGCCGAGCGTGGACGCGAGCAGGCCGACTGTGGAACCTACCAGAATCCCCCACACGTAAATGACATCGTTGTGCATGAAGCGACCGGACTGATAGATGGCTGCAACGATGACGTCGCCGAGCACGAGAAAACCAGCAATGGAAGGAACGACCAGGAAAGTGATTTGGCGCAGGCCGTGATTGAGACGGTTGCGGAGAATGGTGGCGACTTCGTCGGCTGCTCCGAGCGCGCCGCTCATGACCGGGAGTTCGGCGGCGGACACGGACATGCCGAACAGGCTGACAGGCAGCGTGTAAAGCGTTTGCGCGTAGGCGAGGGCGGCGACGGCACCGGTGGGCAACCAGCTCGCGAGAAATGCGTCAATGTAAGCGCTGATCTGGACGACACCGCGACTGACGAAGACCGGAAAAAAATTGTGGATCACGGTGCGAACGTTTTCGGCGTGATAGGCGAGAGAGAATTTCAAGCCACCGAGAAGTTTCAACACCATTGGGAGCTGCACGCCAACTTGCAGGGCGCTGCCGAGGACGGAAGCCCACGCCGTTATGATCACGAGGGAGTTTTGCGCGCGCCCTGGACCAAAAATGATCATTCCGGCAATCATGGCAAGATTCCAAAGAACGGGAGCCGTGTAAGAGATAAAGAATTTGCGATGGCTGTTCAGAACACCGAGGCACCACGCCGACGCGACGAGGAGGCCTGCGCCCGGAAAGAGGATGCGGACGAGGAGGACTGTGAGTTCGCGCTTCTCTCCGTGGAAGCCGGGGGCAATGGCTTCGATCAGCCAGGGCGCGGCGAGAACACCGAGGAGAACGAGGATGGAGGTGCTGAGAGTGAGAAGAGCGGCTATGGCACCGGCAGTTTTTCGAGCCTCTTCCTTGTCGTCGCGCGCAAGAAGGTTGGCGTAGACGGGAATGAAGGAAGCGGAGAGGACACCTTCACCGAAAAGATTTTGCAGGAAGTTGGGGATGCGCAAGGCGGCTTTGAAGACGTCGGCCGCGTCGGAATTGCCGAAATAGTGGGCGAACACGCGATCGCGGATCAGGCCGGCGATGCGGCTCAGTAAAATGCCCGCGGCTACGAGGAAGGTGAAGTGTTTGGAACTCGTGGGTGGGGATTTGGCGGTGGCGGGTTCGGTCACGAGATTGTCCAAGGTCGAGTGCGGCTCCAGAAAAGAGGGGTTCTTCACTCCGCAGACTCCGTTCGGAATGACGGGCTAATGCCCTTCCACACGCGTCCGCGGGCTGTGAATTGAAGATAGCTTATCAACGGCGGGGGGATGGAAGCGAATTGGCGGAATGTGCCGTGAAGTTACTTTGGGCGGGGGATGATAGAATTCGGCGCGACGAACGAGGGAGGGAGAATGAAACTGAGCGGGTGGAGGGCGAGAACGGTTGTGCTGGTGGGGATGCTGGCGCTGGGACAGGCGGGGTACGCGCAAGGGCAACAGGATTTTTCGAAGGTGCAGATCAAGGTGACGAAGGTCTCCGGGAACATTTATATGCTGGAGGGGGAGGGCGGAAATATTGCGGCGTCTGTGGGAGAAGACGGGATCGTGATTGTGGACGATCAGTATGCGCCACTGGCGGACAAAATTCAGGCGGCGCTGAAGAATCTGGGAATCACGGACAAGCAGGTGCGGTTTGTGATCAACACGCACTACCATGGCGATCACACGGGAGGGAACGCGCCGTTTGCGAATGCGGGCTCGACGGTGATCGCGCAGGACAATGTGCGGAAACGGATGGCGTCGGGCGGTGCCGCAGGGAATGGAGGATCGATCAAGATGGATAATCCGCCAGCGCCAAAAGCAGCGCTGCCGATCATCACTTTCGATCATGACGTGACCGTGCATTTGAATGGAGAAGATATTCGCGCGCTGCATTTTCCGGCCGGGCATACGGATGGAGATGCGGTGATCTTTTTTCCAAAGAACAATGTGGTGCACATGGGCGACGATTTTGTGCGCTATGGGTTTCCGTTTATCGATGTGGCCAGCGGCGGGAGCGTGCAGGGGATGATCGCGGCGATGGAGAAAGTTTCGGCGGAATTGCCGGCGGACGTGAAGGTGATTCCGGGCCACGGGGCGCTCTCCAACCTGGATGACGTGAGGGCATTCGTGAAGATGTTGAAGGAAACGTCGGCGACGGTGCAGCAAGCGATCGACGAGCATAAGACGGTGGAACAGATGAAGCAGGAGAAAATCCTGGAGCCGTGGAAGAAGTGGTCGGGAGATTTCGTGGATCCGGACAAGTTCATTGAGACCCTGTATAACTCGCTGACGGGAACGAAGGGCGAGTTTGTGAAGCGCAACTGAGGAACGGGATTTGCGGACTGGCTGGGCTGAAGTCCAGCGCCTACGGCCAGTCTCTCCGGGCGCAGATGCTTATGTGGAGCTAGAAGAGGCGGGGCTGGCGCTTTGGTTGTTCACGGTGGAAGTACTCGTAGGCGCGGTGGGTGGCTACGCGGCCACGGGGCGTGCGATCCAGCATGCCGATTTGCATGAGGTAGGGCTCGTAGATTTCCTCGATGGCGTCTTCTTCCTCGCTGAGGGCAGCGGCCAGGGTGCCTAGACCGACGGGACCACCGGCATATTTATCGAGCAGGGCGATCATGAGGTTGCGGTCGACTTCGTCGAGGCCGTGTTCATCGACGCCGAGCATGTGCAAGGCTTCACGGGCAACTTCACGAGTGATGCGACCGCCTGCCCGAACTTCGGCGAAATCACGCGCCCGTCGAAGAAGACGATTGGCAATGCGCGGCGTTCCACGGCAGCGTCCGGCGATTTCTTCAGCGCCGGCATCGTCCATCTGAATATTCAGAATTTTGGCGGAGCGGTGGAGGATGATGAGCAAATCTTCCGGCTCGTAAAAATCGAGGCGATGCACAATGCCGAAGCGAGAACGAAGCGGCGCGGTGATGAGTCCGGCACGGGTGGTGGCGCCGACGAGGGTAAAATGGTTCAAGTGGAAGGGATGAATGCGCGCGCCAGGACCCTGGCCGATGACGAGATCGACGCGAAAGTCCTCCATGGCGGGGTAAAGAACTTCTTCGACGGCGGGTTGGAGGCGATGAATTTCGTCGAGAAAGAAAACCTCCTTGGCTTCGAGCGACGTGAGTATGGCCGTGAGGTCGCCTTTGCGTTCGAGGAGCGGACCAGCGCTGGTTTTTATGGGGACGTTGAGTTCGTTGGCGATGATTTGGGCGAGCGTGGTTTTTCCGAGTCCCGGCGGGCCATAGAGAAGAACGTGATCGAGGGCTTCGCCGCGATTGCGAGCGGCTTCGAGGGCGATGGAGATGTTTTCCTTGACGCGCTTCTGACCGATGTATTCGGCGAGAGTTTTGGGCCGGACGCTGGCGTCCAGGCGCGCGTCGTCGTCCGCGATCACGCCAGAAACGAGGCGTGGAGGATGGCCGGAGTTCTGTTGCGCTTTCTTGGGAGCGAAGTTCGTCATTCTATTGGCCAGTGCTCATTATCACCTGTTTTGCGTCGTGGTGAGGGTTCCGAGAGCGATACGCAATAATTTTTCAAAATTGGTTGTGCCTGCTTGGCGTCTGGCTTCAGTTACCGCGGATTCAGCAGTGCGTTCGTCGTAGCCTAGGTTGATGAGGGCGGACTTGACGTCGCTCTCGACGCCGGCGGGAGAGGCAGGAGCGGGCCTTTCTGCTTCGACGGCGACGGCTTCGAGCTTGTCTTTCAGTTCGACAACCATGCGCTCGGCGGTTTTGCGGCCGACACCAGGAATTTTGGTGAGGCGCGCGAGATCGCCGGTGCGAATGGCGGGAACCAGTTCTTCGACGTTCATGCCGGAAAGAATTTTCAGGGCGAGCGAGGGGCCAACGCCGGAAGCGCCGAGGAGAAGTTCGAAAAGATGCTTTTCGCGCTGGGAGAGAAAACCGTAGAGGGCGAGTGCATCTTCGCGGACATGCGTGTGAATCAGCAGGGTGACTTCGGCGTGAAGTTCGCCAAGCGCCGCGAAGGTGGAGAGAGGAACGGCGACGAGATAGCCGACACCGCCAACATCGAGTATCACCTGGTTGGGACGTTTTTCGAGAAGACGGCCGCGGAGGAGTCCGATCATCGAATGAAAGTATTGCTGGTGTGATGTGGTGGTGTCAATGAAACGAAGGACGAGTCGGCGGGAAGAAGGTTCATTGGCGGGAGCGCCGGTCAAATCTATGAAAAGTGGAATGAAGGGAAGAGTATGGTGGGGACAAAAATCGCGAAGGCCCGATGGCGGTGATCAGAAGGATGTTACTGACGATGGAGAGCGTTTTTGACGGAGACTTTGAAAGCCATAAGCCGCCACCGCAACATACGATCGCAAGAAACAGGGAGCAGAGAAAGACGATGGCGAGTTGCCGCCATGGGCTGTTTTTCGGAGTTGGTGGCGGAAGCGGAGCGGCCATCGCGATGTGCCATTAGGGATGTGAATCGTCGTGTCGCTGAAGTAGACGGGAAAAGACATGGGCGTTGAGGAAACGCTACGCGAAGCTAGACTCGCCGTCAACGGATAGAAAACTTGAAAAGGGGCTTAAAGCTCAATTCAAAAAGAAGTGGCACCCATATCGAAGAGGAGCTATAACGCAAATAAAAACAAGGGCTCCTAGGTCGATCGGAGCAGCCTTGAAGGGAGACACGAATTCTGAGTGTGCGGAGGATGGTCATGGGGACTCGAGCAAGTGTCTCTATAGAGAAAAAGCCTCGGGGCTTGAGCACTCGCGGGTACAATCGGTTAGTGGGAGTAGCGGCCGATGTATTCACCGCGGGCCAAGATGTGGCCTTGCATGGCGCGCTCGAGGTCTTTCTTGGTGGTGCCGGGCTTGAGATTCAGCTTGGTATCCAGGGCGTAGAGTTTGAAGAAGTAGCGATGGAGCTGGCCGCCGGGCGGGCAAGGGCCTCCATAACCAATTTTGTCGAAATCGTTGGTGCCCTGGCGGGAGCCATCGGCAGATTGCTCGATCTTCGGGAAATTCTGCGGCAGCAAACGCAGCGTTGGAGGCATGTCAAAAATGACCCAGTGGACCCAGGTTCCGACCGGGGCGTCGGGATCGTCCGCGATCAGCGCAAAACTTTCGGTGGCATTCGGTGGAGATTGCCATTGAAGCGCGGGAGAAAGATCGCCACCGTCGCAGGTGAGAGGTCTGGGGATAGTTGCACCGGGCGAGAAATCAGGGCTGAGTAATTCCAACGTAAGCGGCGCCGTTTCCGCAGGACGCCTGGAGCATGCGGTGATGATGGCAAAACAGCCTAGCGTGATAACTGCCGCGAAAATGAAATTGCGTTGATGTTGGCGCATGAGTTGGCCTTTGCAGTGTTCCCGCGGATTTAGACCGCTACGCTTTGAAGGTGCTCGGCGACAGCGGGGTGATTGCGTTCGGTGGCGAGAGCGAGCGCGGATTTGCCATCGTTCGAGACGGCGCGAAGGTCGGCTCCATGAGCGAGAAGCAGTTTGACGATTTCCAGATGGCCATTGGCGGCAGCGGTGAGGAGTGGCGAGTAGCCTGGGCCATAGCGGTAGTTTGCGCCGGCCCCCGTTTCGAGCAGCCATTTGACGATTTCGGTGTGACCGCTGGCGACGGCGCCGGTGAGGGCGTTGTATCCGGAACCGTTGGTAGCGGGAGCGTTGACGTCCGCACCTTGCGCGGCGAGATAGCGCGCGACTTCGAGATGGCCGAAGACGGCGGCGAGAGCGACGACAGGAAAACCGTCCGGGGAAACGGAACGGGCGACCGACGGGTCTTTCTCCACAAATTGTTTGACGCCATCGAGATTGCCTACCGCGGCAGCTTCGTGGAGTTGTAGTGTGGCGCCGCGAGAAAGCAGGAGATCGCGGATTTCACGACGGCCTGTGTACACGCACATGAGAACGGCAGAAACGCCGGAATCATTTTTGGCGGAGGCGAGACAGGCGTCCGAGTCCAGCAGAGCGGTGACGGCTGCGGAATTTCCGGTGCGAATGGCTTCGAAGAGTTCAGCGGTAGACATGAGGGCGCCTCGTGAGGGTGCGATGACACTCAGGATTTGAAGCATGGGGGCACATGCCAGGGTTGCGTGCTCCAGCAGATTAGCACAAGGAAAAGAATCTGCATGGGATGCGCAGCCAAACAGCAGTGGCGGGGCGGCCGCCCGCGGTGAGGTGTTCGCGGGCGGCTTTGACATTCGCGGGAAGAATCGCAAGAAGAAAAACGAAAAGGCAAAGTCCAGCGAGAGAGCGCGTACGGGGAACCACAATGCCGATGGCGCCGAGAATTTCGCAAACGCCGGTGAAATAAACCAGGGCCATCGGATGGGGGAAGATGGAAGGCATCATACGGGCAAGTTCGTGACGAATTTTGTTGAAGTGAGCAGCGCTGGTGAAGAGGAACATGACCGCGAGGGCGTAGCGCGTGGAATCCGTCCAGGTGTGGAAGAGGGATACGCCGGCAGCGCCGAGAGCGCGAAAGAGGAGGAGGAGCCGATCAGGATGATAAGGACGGGCATGCTGAATATCTTAGAGGTGAAGAAAACCGAAGTGCCACAAGTTAGCGGCGGGCGCGGTCTTTGCGGACGGCTTCGTCGACGAGAGCGTCCAGTTCGGAGCGCGTCAGGGTGACTTCCTCGGTAGGGCTTTCACGGGCATCGCATGTTTCCGGAAGTTCCGCGCCGCCACCGGGCGGCGGAGTGACATGGTATCTGGCTCGCGCGGCCATGAGCTTGGCGACTTCGCGCGTGGAGAGCAGTTGCGGCTGGCCAGCGAGACGAGCGGCCAACGTGATTTTCGCGAAGTGCTCGACGATATCCATGCGGTAAAACGCGGTGAATAAATCCGGGCCACAGGTGACCGCGCCATGGTTTGCCAGAAGCAGCGCGTCGTAGTGCGGAACGTAGGGTTCCAAGACAGCGCTGAGATCGGTAGTGCCGGGCGTGGCGTAGCGCACCAAAGGAACTTTGCCGAGGCAGACGACTACTTCGGGGAGCAGAGCCTGATCGAGTCCCTGACCGGAAGCAGCGAAACCGGTGGCCGTGGGGGGATGCGCGTGACAGACGGCCTGAACATCCAGACGCATTTGATAAAACAACAGGTGCATGCCGGCTTCGGAAGAAACGGGGCGGCTGCCTTGAAGATGTTTGCCGTTCAGATCCATGACCACAAGATCGTCTGGAGACATCATGCCTTTGTTCAGGCAAGTGGGAGTGGTGAGGATGCGATTGGCGTCCAGGCGCACGGAGAGATTGCCCTCTTGGGCAACAATGTGGCCTCGCTCGTACAACCAGCGGCCGATCTGGCAAATGTCATAACGATGTTGCTCCTCAGTTTGAGGAGGGCGAGAGGTCGATGAGTCCGGAGACACGGTGCGGACTCCTTCCTGGGACCCACGCGGTCCCACCAGGGGCAGTCGATTCAGCAAAAGTAAAGCTGGGTGAAAGAGTACGCTTGACTGCACGGAAAGCCAAGAAAAAATCAGGCATAAATGCCACGGAGCTTCAGGGACGTGGCCACGCGGTCAATCGCCAGCATATAGGCAGCGATGCGGTTGTTGACGCGATGCGTTTCGGCATAGCGGACCACCTCGTCGAAAGCTCGATCCATGATGTCGAAGAGCCGCTCATTCACTTCGCTTTCGCGCCAGAAGAACCCCTGGCGATCCTGAACCCATTCGAAGTAACTGACGGTGACGCCACCGGCATTTCCAAGGATGTCGGGAACGGTGAAAATGCCCTTCGAATCGATGATGGCGTCGGCTTGCCACGTGGTGGGCCCGTTCGCACCCTCGCAAAGGATTTTCGCCTGGACCTGATGGGCATTCTGCTCGGTGATCTGATTTTCGATGGCGGCGGGAATCACGACATCGCACGGCTGGAAGAGGATGTCGCGAGCGCTCATCTTTGCGCCACCGCCGGGGAACTCCTGTAAAGGCTTTTTGCGGGTGTAGACCCATTCGATGACCTTGGGCACATCGAAGCCATTTTCGTTATAGAGACCGCCGCCGATGTCAGCGAGACCGACAATCTTGTAGCCGGCTTTCTGCATGAGTTCCGCAGCGAGCGAGCCGACGTTGCCGAAACCCTGGACGACGACGCTGGTGTTTTCCTTGCGAAGGCCGAACTTGTGGATAGCCTTATCGACGCAGATCATCACGCCGCGTCCGGTGGCTTCGCGGCGGCCGCGGGAACCTCCAAGCTCAATGGGCTTACCAGTGACAACGGCTGTGGTGGCCTGGCGGGCGTGCATTGCGTAGGTATCCATGACCCAGGCCATGGTCTGCTCGTTGGTGCCGACGTCCGGGGCCGGAATATCGCGCTCCGGCCCGAGCCAGTCCGAAAGCTCCGCGGTGTACCGGCGGGTGAGGCGCTCCAGTTCGTTACGAGACATTTTGCGGGGATCGCAGATGATGCCGCCCTTGGCACCGCCGAAGGGGATGTCGACGACCGCGCATTTCCAGGTCATCCAAGCGGAAAGGGCGCGGACTTCGTCGAGGGAAACATCGGGTGCGAAGCGGATACCGCCCTTGCCGGGACCGCGCACGGTGGAGTGCAACACGCGGTAGCCGGTGAAAACTTCCAACTGGCCATTGTCCATGCCAACCGGGATGTACAGCGTGATCTCTTTATCGGGATATTTGAGATAGCGATAGACGCCCTGCTCCAAACCGAGCTTATTGGCGGCTACTTCAAAACGCGCCTCGGCGTTCTGGTATAC
Source organism: Candidatus Acidiferrales bacterium (assembly GCA_963790355.1). Classification (GTDB taxonomy): domain Bacteria; phylum Acidobacteriota; class Terriglobia; order Acidiferrales; family UBA7541; genus Acidiferrum. The sequence continues at coordinate 323,588 of CAWBOF010000003.1, read as the reverse complement.
ATTCATTTCTTCCGGCATTGGCGTGTTGGCCATGCAAAAGTCTCCTTTGTGCGGACAGCCCCAGAGCAATGACTGCGCAGCAAACTTCGGCCTGTGAGAGACGAGCAGGCGCGAAAAAAGGGCCAAAAGGAGAGAAATTCAGCGGGCTACCCACCCGCCGGACCGCCAATTGGCCGGGTGGCCAGTATATTAAGCGGAATGGCAGAGAGCAAGGTTGTGGCAGCCAAGAAGTAACGGCGGGAAATTTGCGGAACATGGGGAGTTGCAGGCGGTAAACTACAAGACATGGGGAGCTGTTGCCCCGCTCATGAAAAGCGAGAAACCGGAATGGTCGAATCCAAGCTGAGCTTATCGATTCTGGTGCCGGTGTACAACGAACAGTACCTGGTGGAAGCAAGCCTGAAGCGATTGGAAGTGCTGGCCGAGTCCAGTTGGCTCGAGCGGGTACGCGTGATTGTGGTGAACGATGCCTCGACAGACCAGACGGGGGAGGCGCTGAAGAACCTGCGCGAGGAACTGGTGCAGCCGGACGCGACGAGGCTGGAATGGATTTTTGACGAGCACACGAAAAATCAGGGAAAAGGGGCCGCGATCCGGACGGCCCTGAAACATGCAGATACGGATCTGGTGGTGATTCACGACGCGGACCTGGAGTATCACCCGGAAGATTTGCTGAAGATGATTCCGTTGTTCGCGAACGAGGATGCCGACGCGGTGTATGGATCACGTTTTCTGGCGAGCGATTACCGGCGTGTGCTGTTTTTCCGGCATAGTCTGGGCAATAAGCTGTTGACGTTGCTGACAAATTTCGTGACGGACCTGAACCTGACGGACATGGAAACCTGTTACAAAATGGTCCGCACGGCATTGCTGAAGAGCATACCGCTGGAAAGCAACCGTTTCGGATTCGAACCGGAAATCACCATCAAGCTGGCAAAACGGGATGCGCGCATTTTCGAATTGCCTATTCGTTATTCGGGGCGCACCTATGTGGAAGGGAAAAAAATCACCTGGAAGGATGGCGTAAAGGCGCTCGGCGCGCTGGTGAAGTATGGAATTTCCGACCGAATCTATGTTGCAGACGAGCATGGCAGCGAAATCCTGGCGCGACTCAATCGCGCTCCGAGGTTCACGAAGTGGATGGCGGACACCATCCGGCCGTACCTCGGCGAGCGCATCCTAGAGATTGGTGCGGGCATCGGAAACCTGACGTCCAATCTGGTGCCGCGAACCGAGTATTGGGCCAGTGACATCAATTCGCAGTACCTGGACCGGCTGAAAAAATTGCAACAAACACGGCCGTATCTGCACGTGCAGTTTACGGATGCAGGCGCGGGGGAGACGTACCCCGAGGAGCAGTTCGATACGGTAATCTGCCTGAACGTGGTGGAGCATCTGGAAGACGATATAAAAGCTTTGCGGAACATTAGAGCCTCTCTGCAGAAAAACGGGCGCGCGATTATTCTTGTGCCGAACGGCCCGGGACTCTACGGGTCGCTAGATCGCGTGTTGGGACATTACCGGCGATACACGGATAGCCAGCTCCGGAGAGCATGCGAGCAGGCGGGATTTCGCGTGGAAAAGATGCTGAAGTTCAACCACATCGGCGCGCCGGGATGGTGGTGGAACGGGCGGATCTTGAAGAAGACGACGTTTGGATTCTGGCAGATCAAGCTATTGAACACATTGTTGCCGGCGGTGCGTCCGATCGACCGGTTCCTGCCGTTTCCACACTTGTCATGGATCGCCATTCTACGCGTGGATGAGCAGGTTCAGGCAAGCGCTTCGCAAGCGGCCGCTGCGACCCTGCTGCCGGCGCAGGAGAACTACAGCCAGGGGCATTGACGTGTACTCCGCGGCTGAAGAGTGTGAGTAAAAACTGAAGTCCGCCCTCTGCAGCTAAAGCCGCATGGATTTTTACGGCAGTTACGGCATGGCGGAAGCCATGCCCTGACAAAAAACATCCGCATTCACAAAGACTCTGCGGGATATGAGCGGATACTGTTTGAGATTTTGAGGTCGAGATCCTTCGACTCAGCAAAAGGCGGAGACTCAGGATGACAGCGCTTTACCTGCGGCTAGTTGCAAGAATACGCAAAGAGCTACTGGTTGCGAAACTCGACGGTGACCGTCAGGTGCATGGAAGTAGCCTGGCCATCGAGCATGGCCGGTTTGTATTTCCATTGCTTCACGGCGTCCAACGCGGCGCGATGGAGTAGCGTGGGGCCGGAAAGAATCTTTACGGCTGAGACGTTTCCCGAGGCATCGATCAACGCATCCATCTGAACTTTGCCGGAAACATGCTGAGCCTTGGCGAGCGAGGGATATTCGGGTGGAACCGATTTTATCAGTTGTGCTTCCTTCACATCGCCACCAATCGGGAGAGGTGCGGCCGGCGCGTCGTGGCGGGCGGCAGCAGCGGCGAAGGGATCGCCGTCGGCTGGGACTGTCTTGGTATCAATGGACTGCAATGCATTTGGATCCACCTGGGCCTGCTGTGAATCCGCACTGTGAACTACCGGAGCGGCCAAATGGACATCGCCGAGCGCGGGCTTTTCAGGAGCAGTCTCAACCGGATCGGGATTTTTCGAAGCTGGCTTGGAATTCTTAGAAACAGGAGCCGCGGCAGCCAAGGCCACAGGAGCCGGGACGACTGGAGCGGAATTTCTCGAGGGCCTTTCGGCGTTTGCAGAAGTTGAATTCGGCCTGTTGGATGCGACTGTCGAAGCGGAAGGATCCGATGGGGCGGCGGAGTTCGAAGCGGGCGCCGCTGCGCTCGAAGAAGCAACGTTGGCGGACCGCACAGCTGCGGTCACCGGTGAGGGGGAGTGGTTCTGGAGGAAATACCAGCCACCGCCCGCGGCAACAAGCAAGCCCGCCGCGGCAAGTCCGAAGAAGAGACCTTTTTTCGAGCCGGAAGACTCCGCTGCAGAAGTGGAGGATTCACCAAGTAACTGTCCGCCGAAGACCGCGGTCTGTGGCCGCGGATGCGAGCCGCCAACCAGAGCGTCATAGGATTCTTCAGAATTCACAGAGACGGAATGATCGTAGGCGACTTCCGGGGAAGCAGGCGATTCCACAGCCGCGGGTTCGGAATTTTGAGAAAGCGGCGCGAGCCAGGACGGCATTTTGACTTCTTCGTCGGCGCCCAGGGGCAGCGACGAGAGCTTTTGTGCGGGAACCGCCGGCTTGGACTCGATTGCAGCAGCCGATTTGGGTGGCTCAGGCGCGACCTCAGAAACGGTTTTGGGCGCGTCCAGGTGTACCGGGGGAGGGGCGGGGACAACCGGAGGCGCGGAAGGAGTTTGCGTAAAAAGAAGCGAGCTGAGTTGCGCTTGCAGGCGCGCGGCTTCCTCCTTGAGATGTTCGGTGGAAGGGGCAGGCGGCACCGGGGCAAGGTGCTTTTCCGGCGCGGCAGGCGCGGGGACAGGAGAGGCTGAGAAGATGGCCTCTATCTGCTTCGAGTAATCGCGCAGCGGCGGAACCGGGTTCGCCTGGGAGTGAATATCCGGGGCTGCAGGAACGGCTGGTTCTGTATGCGCGACGGGCGGCGGAGGCGCGGAAATTACGGGAGCCGGGGGCGCGGCGCTCACGGGAGCCATGGGTTGCACAGCCTCCGGGATAGGAATCACAGGAACGGCAGCCGCCGGCGGCGGTGGCGGAGCGACGGGCATCACCGCGGGCGTGGAAATCGCCACGGGCGCTGGCGGCTTTGGTGCGACTGGAATTGGCGCAACCGGAGGTTTCACGGCGACAGGGGCAACGGGAACAACAGGGGCGACCGGTGGCGCGGGCTTGGGAGCCGATGGCGCGGGGGACGGAACCAAGCGCGGAGCCGGAGGCGCGGCCGAGGCTCCGGGAATTTGCAATCCCCAGAAACTGGCGGATGGCTCGGTGAACTGGAGTTCCACATAAGCGCCGGTGCCGCCACTGGACTTCGATTTCACGACCTGGCAAACAACTTCCTTTTTTGTTTTTTCGTTCGTCAGAAAAACGAGCTGGCCGGGAACAAGCGGCGTGGTGATGCGGATAACGGCGCCATGGGGAAAAACGAGAACGGTCTGGGTGGACTCGGAAAAGGGAGCGCGCTGATCTGAGCCATCGACGGTGCGAGCGCCATTGACGGTAACAGGAATTTCCAGGGCAACGGGTTGCGGGCGCGCCGACGGCGGAGCTGCGGCATTGGGGCTGGCGGCGGGGGCCGCTTCCAGTTCTTTTAAAATAGGTGCCATAGAGTACCCACTCAGAGAGGTATTGAATCGAAAGCGCTGTCAAGACAGAGCTTGGTTTTCCTAACCATGGTGCGGGTGGGGGAGGAGGTGGGCCTATAGTACTTGGGTACCACGATGGGAATGTGTGCCGGATTGGTCACCGCGGTCCGCGGCGCAACATTGTTTATTTTTGCGGATGGAGTGGCGGCTGAAAACGGGCATCGACGGCGACCTGATAACCGGAAACGAGCTTGTTGGTTTCGTTGGCCATGCCGATCACCTGCTGAAGTTCCTTGAACATTTCCGGGCTCATGCCTTTGGAGAAGGCAGAAGCGGTGTGGGAATAAATGCAGTATTGGCAATTGTTGGTGACGCTGACGGCGATGTAGAGAAGTTCCTTGGTGAGAGGATCGAGCGCGCCGGGGCCCATGATGGCTTTCAGATCTTCCCAGGTGCGTTTGAGAAGCGCGGGATCGTGGGCGATGGCCTTCCAGAAATTATTGATATAGTCGGTTTTGCGGGTGGCCATGATGTCGTCGTAGACAGCTTTGACCTGCGGGCTGGCGTCGCTGTATTCGATGAGACCGAACGTAGACATGAGATCGCTCCGAATGAAATTGAATTGATGGATGCTTCGAGTATCTTAGCGGGAATTTCGCTAACGGGATATCGGATGGAAAACTAGCGGGGAACTTCGACAAGAAAACTGACGTTTTCAATGCCGGAGGCTTGAATCTGAGACAAAATGGCTTTTACATCACCGTACTTTTCTCTGGCATCAGCGCGGATATATATATGCTTTTCCGCGCCGCCGTAAACAGCGGTTCGAATCTGATTGGGTAGGAATCGAGGGCGGACCTTTTGACCGCAAAAGTAAGCCGAACCGTCGCGAGTAAGCACGATTTCGATTGCATCTTCTCTCAGGGCGAAAGGCAATTTTCGGGCATGAATGGCCGTGGGAAGATCGCTAGAATAACTCGGAGTCCCATGATAGGCGGTGAGAATCAGAAACATATAAAGAAGCGCAATAAAGATAGCCGCGACGGGAGATGCATCAATTCTGCAGTAGAGATTATTTGGCCGGTTGGCTGATTTCAGGAAACCCCGACGAAGGAAGGGCATGAGCTGCCTCGATGGTGAGCTTCTTGATGATTAGACACCGCCGCAGAAGCGAACGTGCCTAACGATTAGGGAAGAGTGGTATTGCTATGAAGCACTGGGAGCGGCACTTCAGGCCAGCGCGTTGAAGCAGGAACTCGGTTAGTCCGTAAGAAGGCAGACCTTATCGATACGAGCGAGATTGACGTGACAATGCAAAGCCTCTGCGAAGGAGGGACATTGAGGGGTCCTCTTGATCGTTTCGCTCAGTTATTAGACACCGTGAACAGGAGAACGTGCCTTGGAGAAGTTGATCAGAAGAGGTGTTTTAAATCGATATAATAGCGGCGATGTGAGGAGGATGCGAATGGAGTTTCCCGCCTTGAGGAAGAGTTTGCGAAATTTGCTGGTGCTGGCGTGCAGTGGCCTGGCGTTTGTGTTGCCGGTAGCGTCGCAGACGGTACGCGTGGATGTGACGGCTTTGAAGGCGATCCCTTTCGATCCGGACAAGGCCATGGGAACGTCTCTGGACATTTTGCCGGCGAAGGATTTTGACAAGGTTTTCAGCGAGCCGATCATCAAGGAGAGTTTGTCGGCGGGATGGGGACCGATCACCTACCGGCAGAATACGGAACTGACGTACGACGCGTGGCATTGGAACCCGGATGGGACCTGGAGCGATGAGAAACACAAGCGCGGATATTTTCAAGGGAGCGCAGAGCCAAAAGATTTTCTGCGTGAATCGTTCGGATATCGCGTGGCGCATCGAGGAACGACGCGAAGCGACTCCGGACAATTTGAGTCTTCGCGGATGACGGACGGCGATCCAGCGACGTACTGGAAGAGCAATCCTTATCTGGCATCGAAATTCACGGGCGATCCGGATTCCGCGAACCCGCAGTGGGTGGTGATCGATTTTGCGTTCGCGCAGGACATTAATGCGATCCAGATTGCCTGGGCCAATCCGTATGCGACGAACTACGTGGTGGAATACTGGACCGGGAGAGAAGATGCGCTGACCAAGCCGCTGGCCGGGAAATGGGTGAAATTTCCGCTCGGGGAAGTGACGGCGGGAATCGGAGGCAGCAAGGTGCAGCGGCTGGCGGATGTTCCGGTGTCCACGCGGTTTCTGCGCATCTGGATGACCGAATCTTCGAATACCTGCGACACGCACGGAAGCGAAGATCCGCGCAACTGCGTGGGCTACGCGATTTCTGAAATTTTCGTTGGGAATTTCAACACGCTCGGACAGTTCGTGGATCTGGCCAAGCACACGCCGAGCCAGGCGCAGACGGTGACGCAAGCGTCGTCCGTCGATCCGTGGCACACGGATAAGGATGTTGTTTCGTCTCGCATCCAGACGGGATTCGATCAGTTTTTCAAGAGCGGCTATACGAATCACCTTCCCGCCATGATTCCGATCGCAATGATTTATGCGACGCCGGAAGACAGCGCGGCGGAACTCGCGTACATAGAGAAGCGCGGGTACCCGGTTTCCTACGTGGAGATGGGCGAGGAGCCGGATGGGGCGTATATGCTGCCGGAAGATTATGCCGCGCTTTATGTGCAGTGGGCCAAGGCGCTGCACAAAGTGGATTCGAAGCTGAAGCTGGGAGGGCCGGTGTTCACTGGTGTGAATGAAGACATAAAGGTGTGGCCAGACGAGCAAGGAAGGACTTCATGGCTGGGACGCTTCGTGGATTATTTGAAGGCGCATAGAGCGATGGAGGATCTGGCCTTTGTTTCCTTCGAGCATTACCCGCTGAATCCCTGCGAGATCAACTGGTCCGATCTGTACCGCGAGCCACAACTGGTGGAAACGACGCTGAAAGCGTGGAGGGATGACGGAGTGCCGGCGAATGTGCCGCTGATGAACACGGAGAGCAATGTGTCTTGGGCTTTGACCGATCCCATGCAAGATTTGTTCGCTGGGCTGTGGCTAGCGGACAGCGTTGGAGCGTTCCTGACTGAGGCCGGACCGGGTGCGGCTTACTACCATTCGCCGATTCAGCCGGAGCCGCTGCGGCCGGGATGCCAAGCTTGGAGCACGTACGGGAATTTTGTGGCGGACGAAAAACTGGAGATCAAGCAACATACCGCGCAATTTTTCGCGAGCCAATTATTGAATCTGGACTGGGTGAAACACGGCGCGGGAGTACATCAATTGTATCCGGCTGAGTCGGATTTGAAGGACGAGGCGAAGCATCAGCTGATCACGGCCTACGCGGTGAAGCGGCCCGACGGGGAGTGGTCTCTGCTGCTTGTAAATAAGGACCCCAGCAACGCGCATGAGGTGAAAATTTCGTTCGAGGACGGCGGAAAAGAAGTGGCGGACGGATTTTCCGGGCAAGTGAAAATGGTTACCTTTGGCGCGGCGGAATATGTGTGGCATTCGTCGGGGCCAACGAGCCACGCCGAACCGGATGGTCCGGCGAAACGAAGTGACATGGACTGGAAAGCAGGCGAGAAGGTGCTGTTGCCGAAAGCGTCGGTGACGGTGCTGACTGGAAAAGCCGACGGCATCTGAGCGGCGCGATCGAGTTGGGCCTTGCGATTTAAGTAGCAGGCGAAATATAGGTCAAAGCGGAGGCGCCGCAATTCAGATAACCTGAAGGTGCCCTTCCCCCATCTAGATGATCAACGAAGAACCTGGGCCCCTTGGGGATCATTGCACATAGCGCTGAGAAAACGCATGACTGGAACTGTAAAAGCAGAAAAGTCCTGCGCACGGCTGTCCACTATGAGGGCGCGCGGATCAATTCTTGCCGGCTTATTTCTCGCAATGATGGCGATGGCGCACACCGCGCTGGCGCAAGATCACACCGGAATCAATGGGACAGTGACGGATACGACGGATGCGCCGATACCAGAGGCGCAGATTGAATTCCGTTCCCCGGCGGGAATTGTGCGAATCGGGAGCGATGAAGCAGGGCATTTTCACCTGATGGGCGTGGATTTCGGCGGAACGCTGGTGGTGACTTTTCCAGGATTTGCTGTGGTCACGCGGGAGATTCGGCCGCACTCGTCAGCGGAGAATCTGCAGATTGTGCTGGCGCCGGCGGCCAGTTTGCAGCGCATCGAAGTGCAAAGCACGCCCGGCGACCTGATTCCCGCCGTGCCCAGCAGCCAGTATGAAATTTCCGCCGAAGCGATGGAACAGTTCGGCAGCATGGCGCTGGATGATATGTTGAGGCAGGTCCCCGGCTTCAGCACCTATCGCCGGTCGAGCAGTTTGTTTGCAAATCCCACATCGCAGGGCGTGTCTCTCCGCGGAGTGGGCGCGAGCGCGACGAGCCGGTCGAGCGTGTTGCTCGATGGAATTCCGTTGAACGATCCGTTTGGCGGCTGGGTGTATTGGGCGCGCGTACCTGAGGCAGCCATTTCGTCCGTGGAAGTCGCGAACGGCGGGGCTTCGGATTTGTATGGGGGCGGGGCGCTCGGTGGTGTCATAAATATTCAGACGCTAACGGAAGAGCAGGTGTATGCAACGGGGGAATTGTCGTATGGCAGCATGAACACGCCAGATTTTTCTTTCGCCGCGGGCGCGCCGGTCGGGCAATGGACGATATCCGGCGCGGGGCAGGCCTATCAGACACAGGGATATGTGGCGGTGCCCCCGGATGAACGCGGCTCCGTGGACACCTATGTGGGGTCCGGGGCACTATCGGGATATCTCGAGGCATCGCGAAATCTTGGGGAGCGCGGGCACTTTTTTGTCAGGGGCAGCAATTTCGGGGAGAGTTCGAAGAACGGAACGCCACTGGAGAACAACGACACGACGATACCGGAGCTGGATTTAGGCACGGATTGGAATTCAACGGAGTTGGGGAGTTTTTCGGCGAGGGCGTACGGATCGCGCGAGTTGTATCACCAGACATTTTCCGCGGTGGCGCTGAATCGCGACAGCGAGTCTCTGACGGATGTGCAGAGGAATCCTTCTCAGCAGATCGGGTTCGTAGGGACGTGGTCCCGGCTGTTCGCCGAGAGACACAAAGTTACCGCGGGGGCGGAAGCGCTGGACGTGCGCGGGCACAGTCAAGACACGAATTACAGCAACGGTACGGAAACAGCGGTGGTGGATGCCGGGGGAAGGCAGCACACGTTCGGATTTTTTGCGCAAGATGCTTATACCTTCGGTCGGACCTGGCTGCTGACGTTTGGCGGGCGCGTGGACACGTGGAATAACAACACCGGCTATCAGAACCGGACTCCGCTTACGGGGGGCGCTCCGACAACCGCTTCATTTCCAGACCGCACGGAATCGGCTTTCAGCCCGAGAGTATCGTTGTTGAAAGATTTCTCGCATGGAACCGCGGTAAACGTGTCGGTGTATCGCGCGTTTCGCGCTCCCACGCTGAACGAGCTATACCGAAATTTTCGCGTGGGAAATGTATTGACGCTGGCGAATCCGGCGTTGACGGGCGAGCACCTGACGGGCGGCGAAGCGGGGGTTAGCCAACTGCTGTGGCACGGCCACTTGACCTTGCGGGGGAATTTTTTCTGGAGCGACATAGCCGATCCGGTGGCCAATGTGACGCTGTCCACGACACCAGCGTTGATTCTTCGCGAAAAAGAAAACTTGGGAGTGACGCAAGCGCGGGGATTCGAACTGTCCGGGCTGCTGCAAGTGACGTCGAAGATACAGATCACGGGCTCCTACCTGTTCGTGAACAGCATCGTGCTGACTTATGCGGCGAATCCGGCGTTACAGGGGTATTTTCTGCCGCAGGTGCCGCAGAACCAGTTCAGTTTTCAGGTGAGTTACCTGGGGAACAAATGGGCCGCGGGAATGCAGGCGCGTTTCCTGGGGAACCAGTTTGACGACGACCAGAACCTGCTGCCGCTGGGGCGGGCGTTTTCGTTGGATGGGCAGATTTCGCGAAAGCTGGGAAAAGGCACTTCGCTATTCTTTGCCGTACAGAACCTGACCGACGATCGATTTGGGATTGAAGCAACGCCGGTGTTGCTGGTGGGACCGCCGATATTTGTACGGGGCGGGGTGCGATTTACGTTGAAGTGAAGCGTACTCAGTTGCGGCGGGATACCAGCAGGAATTCATCGAACAGCAAGCGCGCAAGCCGCGAGGAATTGTGGCGAAGCACGCCGTGTTCCTCGACGAGATTGCCCGTAACGAGACGAACCTTTAGCTTGAGCACCTTTTCGCGATCGAGGACGACCGCTTCTGCGCCTTCCGCACGATAACGCCGCGCCACTTCCGGAGAAATGGACTGACGATTGGCGACAACGGCATCAATGACGCGGCCGCGCGCGTGGTGCGAAACGGCGCGAAGATGATCGCTGAGGGCGTACTGCGTGGTTTCGCCGGGTTGCGTCATCAAGTTGGCGATGTACACGCGCGGAGCTTTCGAACGCGCGACCGCGTGGGCAATTTCCGGAATCAGCAGGTTGGGGATGACGCTGGTGTACAAGGAGCCGGGACCCAGAAAAATAAGGTCGGCTTCCTCGATGGCTTCGATCGCGGCGGGAAGCGGACGAACACGGCGGGGGTTCAGTGCGATTTTGCGAATGGGAATGCGGCTTTGAGAGATGCGTGTTTCGCCTTGTACGCGTTTGCCATCGACCAGCGTGGCGACCAGGTGCACATTCGAAAGCGTGGACGGGAAGATGCGCCCGCGAACGGCAAGCACTTTGCTCGAAACGCGTATGGCTTCGGCAAAATCGCCGGTGACGTGCGTAAGAGCCGCGAGAAAAAGATTGCCGAAGTTATGGCCACGCAAGCCGCGACCGGCGTTAAAACGATATTGGAACAGGCGGCTCAGGAGCGCTTCGTCTTTCGAAAGGGCCACCATGCAGTTGCGAATGTCACCCGGGGGAAGCATGCGATTTTCCCGACGAAGGCGCCCAGAGCTTCCGCCGTCATCGGTGACGGTCACGATGGCAGCGAGATCGGTGATGGGCCGCTCGAGAGTGGCATGCTGGTCGCTGCGGCGAACTACATGTTCCTTCAATCCGCGCAGCAATGCGGACAAGCCGGTGCCTCCACCGAGCGCCACGACGCGCAAGCCGGCGGAAGAACCTGTCTTTAAGCGAGGCTTGTTCATGAGAATCTCAAGTACCGAAACCCGGTTCGCACATGGGGAGCGGCATCTCTTGCAGGTCGCTCACTGAAGGTGGACCAGCAGTGAGTACATCACAGGATTTCTAGACCGGGAGAGGCTAGCCCGAATAGCCTTCTTTTTCAGGATACAGCAATTCCGTGAAACGCGGATCTTCCTGGAGGAAATTGAAATCTTCATCGTTGCGGGCGTGATAGCGGTTGGCGGAGCGCAGTTCGATGGCGATTTTGAGATTAGCCAAAGCGGAATCGGCTTCGCCGGTGAGGCAATCGAGAGCGGCAAGAGCGTAATGAATATGATCGGCTTTGGGCGCGAGCTTGCGCGCCTTTTCCAGGCTTTCGCGGGCTTCATCCCAGCGGCCCAGATTCATCATCGCGACGCCGCGTTGATAATGATCTTCGGAGCCACGGGGATTCTGGTCCGCCGAGGGCTTCATGCGCTGCTCGGTGATGCGAAGATGGGTACGCGCGCGGTCCGCAAGTTCCTTGCTGGGACCGGCAATAACGCGTTCTAACTCCTGTTTGGCGCGCTGAAACTTCTGCTGGTGGAACAGGCCCATAGCTTCCTCGTAGACTTTCATCTGAGCCTGAACGAGGGGATCGACCATCTCCACGCCGCCACGCTGCGGGGGCGCCTGCGGCAAGGCTTTTGTTTTCTTTGGTTTAGCTTTAAGATGGGCCGACGGCTTGGCCCGGCTGGAAGAAGACTTGTGCACTTTGGCCATGGCGCGAATGCTAACAAACGCGCGAGCATCCGTCAACGGAAGGGAAAAGGCTGTGGAAAGTGCGCAGTTGAATAGCCTTTACCGTCCGGCAGCATGTGCAAAAATAAGCTACCTGAGAAACGCCCTTCTCCGGGAAACTAGAACAGTAGCAGACGGGGATGGCGCGCATCGGGGAGTTGCCTGCCCGAGCGTGAGTGTTATAAGTTCAAGACTGAACTCAGGTTGACGACTCGTGCCTTTCATCAATTTTCCTGCGCGCGAAATTAATTGCAAGCTGGTGTACTACGGTCCGGGTCTCGGCGGAAAGACCGCGAACCTGCAGTGGATCTACGACCACACGGGACAAAATCAAAAAGGCAAAATGGTTTCGCTGGCGACGGAAACGGACCGCACGCTGTTTTTCGATTTTCTGCCGCTGGATCTGGGGACGGTGCGCGGATTCAAGACGCGCTTTCATTTATATACCGTGCCCGGACAGGTGTTTTATGAAGCCAGCCGGAAACTGATTTTGAAGGGCGCAGATGGCGTGGTATTCGTTGCCGATTCGCAGGAAGAACGGCTGGACGCGAATTTCGAAACGCTGGAAAACCTGCAGGAACATCTGAAAGAACACAGCCTGAATTTCGCGTCGATTCCGTATGTGTTGCAACTGAACAAGCGCGACCTGCCGAACGCGATGACGGTGGGAGAATTGACGAAGCAATTGCAGAAGAAGGGCGAGCCAGTGATCGAGGGAATTGCGATCAACGGGCAGGGCGTGTTTGAGACGCTGAAAGAGCTGGCGAAAATGGTGCTAGCGGAGCTGAAGAAGAGCGGTTAGAGGTTCGAGTTGAGCTTGAAATTGACTTGGAACATGACTTTTGCTGGTACCTGCTGTCCATGATGGGTGGCGGAATTCACTTCCAAGTTTCTAGTGTTTTGCGTACGGAGTCATCTAGCCGAAGTTCGTCACGGAACGGCCGAATTCTGCGATTTTTGATGACGAGAACGGCGGAAGTCTTGTCTTTACAATCGGGGTGTTCAGAAAATCGATGTAGTGCAGACCTACCCTCTTGAAGCCATCTATGGCGGATGACAAACTCGGCCAGGATGTTTCTGCGGCCGCATCAGCGTAGCAAGGATGGCAAGGATCACACCTATTGGTCTCTGGTGGAAACGGTGCGGACGGCCAACGGTCCGCGCCAGAGAACGCTCTGCTATTTGGGTGAGCTGAACGGATCGGCCCAGGCACGGTGGCTGAAGAGCGTCGAGGTGTTCAACGAGCAGGGCGAAGCCCAGCAATTGAAATTATTCCCTTCGCATGTCGAGGTGCCGGACGATGATCCGCAGGTGGCGCGCGTCTTAGTGAATCGCGTCCGTCTGGAGAGGACCCGACAGTTCGGCGCCTGTTTCCTGGGCTGGGAGTTGTGGAAGCATCTGGAGCTGGATCGTTTCTTTGAGCAAGCCGTGGATGACGATCCGGCAGACGTAGCCTGGTCGCGCGTGGCTGCGGTGCTGACGATCAATCGGCTTTGTGCACCAGGCAGCGAGTTGGCCGTGGAGGAGCGCTGGTATCCAGCGACGGCGTTGGATGATCTGCTGGAGATCGAAGAAGGCAAGATCAACGACACGCGCCTGTACCGCTGTCTCGACCGCATTCTCCCCCACAAGACGAAGCTGGAACAGCATCTCAAACAGCGTTACGGGGAGTTATTTGGAGCCGAGTTCGATGTGTTGCTTTACGATCTGACCAGCACCTACGTGGAAGGAGCGGCGGAGAAGAATCCGATGATGATCCGCGGTTACTCGCGCGATCATCGCCCGGACTGCGAACAGATGGTGATCGCGCTGATCGTCAACAGCGAAGGATTTCCATTCAGCTATGAGACGTTCGACGGCAATCGCGCCGACGTCTCGACCATGGAGACCATTCTGCGCATGGTGGAGCGCAAATATGGCAAAGCGCGAAGGATCTGGGTGTTCGATCGAGGCATCGTGAGCGAGGAGAATCTGGCAGCGATCGGCAAGCGCGGCGGACAATATTTGGTGGGCACGCCGCGCCGCCAGATGAAGCGGTTTGAAGCCGATTTGCTCAAGGAGGACTGGACCCAGGTGCGCCCGGATGTGGAGGTGAAGCGGGTCGCGATTCCCCAAGGAAACGAGACCTACATCCTGTGTCGCACGACTGGCCGCAAAGAGAAAGAGAGGGCCATCCGGAAGCGTTTTTCCACGCGGATGGAGGAGGCTTTGAAGCGCCTGCAAACGACTATTGCGGAGGGCCGGCTGAAGGACCGCAACAAAATGGAGCGCCGGCTGGGAAAAATTCAGGCTCGGCATTCGCAAGTAAACGATCTGTTCGAAGTCACCTTGCGTGACACGCCCGCAGGTGTACGTCTGGTTTGGGAGATGAAAGCCGAACGAAAGGTCTGGCGGGACTTGCGGGAGGGCGCCTACCTGTTGCGCACCAATCTACAGGCGGACTCGGCCGAGGAGATGTGGTCCAAGTACATGCAACTGACCGAAGCCGAGGCCTCGTTTCGCGCGCTGAAGAGCGAGCTTTCTATCCGACCTTTGTTCCATCAGAAGGAGCCGCGGGTCAAGGCTCATGTGCTGGTGGCTTTTCTCGGGTATGCCTTGTGGGTGACCCTCAAGCATCTGCTGAAGCGTCGGCCGGCCATCATTCCCTGGCCCTCGGACAGCGGAGTCGACAACACTCCGCCGATCTCGCCCAAGAAGGCTTTGGCTCTGCTGTCCACAGTGCAGAGCGCCGACATCGTCCTTCCCACGACGGATGGGCGCGAGATCCGACTGCGCCGGATCACGGAACCTACGGCCGAACAGAAATCCCTGCTTCACCAACTTGGACTCAGCCTGCCGGAACGGTTGAAATCCCTTTCAAAATGTAGTGCAGACTCGGCGATCGCCTGAACTGATTCTGAAAGGGTTAGGCGGTTTCCCGACCGCTCCGTGACGAACTTCGGCTAGTCCCATTCCCGACGAGTTCACAAACTTTAGACTCGTGACCCTTCCATCCAGCAAAACAATGCCTTCTACGCGCACGGCCGGGCTAGGCATGTAATAGCAAGACGCCACAGAGATCGCATTCGATGTAGCACGTTCAGTTTTGTCGGTCGTTGGCTTGGAACTGTTCGTGCCTGAATCCGAAGGCGTCGCTGGCGATGGCGGCGGACCAGACGACATAAGCCAAATAGCCAAAAATGCTAGCCCGCAGAATGCCCGGGATTTAAGATTTCCATGGCGAAACCTTAGAAGCTGGCGGAGGCGGTGGTTTCGGATTCGAAGGTGGGAATGGCTTCGACCAGGCGTGTGACGGTGAGGGCATCGCGGACGCGGCCCTGGCCACAGACGAGGTGGAGTCCGCCGCCCTGGCGGGCCAGCGAGATGGAAAGCTTCACGAGGGCGGAGATGCCGGAGCTGTCGATTTGAGGAATGTCGTTGAGATTGACGATGAGTTTGCGGGCGCCGCGCTGCACAAGATTCTGGGTGAACTCGTTCAGATGTTCGCTGGGTTCGCCGATCGTCAACCGCCCATGAACCTGCAAATAATGGATGCCGCCGTCTTCGCGCGCAGAAATCTCCAGTGGTGGATGAAGCATCGTAAATTTCCCCTCAAAGTCCGGCGGCAGCCAGCCTGAAGGCTGGCGGCGTCAATAGCACCAGCATTATACGATGAAGAGTATGAAGATTAAATCAATGGAAGCGCGGACGCACCCCTGGGACGTTTCGACGGTGGAGGCGCGGAAAATCCAGGAAGATCTTCGCAAGCTGTGGGAAGGAAAGGACCGGCTGGGAGAGATCCGCAGCGTGGCGGGCCTGGACGCGGCGTTCGTGTTGACGGGATCGCAAGCGATGCATGCGAAGCTGAACCGCTCGAACCGGCTGCGAGACGCCAATCGCGCGATCGGATGCGTGGTGATGTATCGCTTTCCGCAGATGGAAGAGATTGCGCGTACTTACGCGGTTGAGCCGCTGGAGTTTCCGTATATACCCGGCTTGCTGAGCTTTCGCGAGATACCGGTGTTGCTGGCGGCGCTGAATAAGTTGAAGGAACTGCCCGACCTGCTGTTCTGCGACGGGCAGGGGTTCGCACATCCGCGGCGGTTCGGGATAGCGAGCCACTTGGGCCTGCTGCTCGACAGGCCGTCGATCGGGTGCGCAAAGAGCATCCTTATTGGGAGTCACGGGGCGTTGAAAAAGCCGGCGGGAAGCTGGGTGAAGCTGGTGGACGCGAAAGCGGGCGGGGAACGCATCGGGGCAGTGGTTCGAACGCGCGACGGTGTGCGGCCGATCTATGTCTCCCAGGGGCACCGGGTCAGCCTGGAAACCGCGATAAGGCTGACACTTCGAGTGACTTCCGGATATCGCATCCCCCGGCCGACGCGCGACGCCGACCACTTCGCCAGCGAGGTCAAAAGCAAGGCGTTAGCGAATGAGCTATCCGAAAAATGAATCCGGGGCAGAAAAATTTCAAAGTGTGGAGACAGAGGAGTGGTGCGTATAATCTGCCCTACACTTGTGGTAAGTCCCCAAATGCCAACGCGAATGAGAAGAGCAGAGTGGACGCGCATCCATTCGCCCCGGAGAATTCGATGAAGCGCTTGGGCATTGTCTGTTGTAGCGTACTGACCCTGATGCTGCTTGCTGTTCCGCTGCTTGCCCAGCAATCCCCGGCAACGGCCACTCCTTCCGCTAGCGCTTCCTCTCCTGCAGCTTCCCAAGCCGTCACGGACAAATTAAACCAGCTCGAGAGGAAGGTTACCGCGGCGCAGTCCTCGGCGGACAACGCGTGGATGCTGGTGAGCGCGGCGCTGGTATTAATGATGACCGGGCCGGGACTGGCGCTGTTCTACGGTGGACTGGTACGGCAGAAGAACGTACTCGCCATCATGATGCAGAGTTTTGCGCTGATGGCGTTGATCACGGTGCTGTGGGCGCTGGTAGGTTATAGCCTGTGTTTCGGCGGCGACGGACCTTTTATAGGGAACTTCCATATGGCGCTGCTGCGCGGGGTGGGCGCGCTTCCCAATGCGGACTATGCGGGAACGCTGCCGCAGTCCACGTTTATGGTGTACCAATTGATGTTCGCGATCATTACGCCGGCGCTGGTCACCGGTGCGACCGCGGAGCGCATGAAGTTTTCCGCAACCGTGCTGTTTATGACCTTGTGGTTTTTTGTGGTGTACGCGCCGATGGCGCACATGGTGTGGGGCAAGGGCGGGATTTTGAACGCCTCGCTTGGCGGGCGATTCCCTACTCTCGATTTTGCGGGCGGAACTGTGGTTCACGTCACTTCGGGCGTTTCCGCGCTGGTATGCGCGTTGTATCTCGGGAAACGCGTGGGTTATCCGAAGCAGCCGATGCCGCCACACAGTTTGGTGCTGAGCTTTACGGGAGCTTGCCTGCTGTGGGTGGGGTGGTTTGGGTTTAACGCGGGAAGCGCACTGGCTTCGAATGGACTGGCATCGAGCGCGTTCGTGGCTACGCATTTTGGAGCGGCGGCCGCGGCCATTGGATGGTGCCTGGCGGAATGGATCAAGAACGGAAGGCCGAGCGCGTTGGGCGCAATTTCCGGAGCTGTGGCGGGGCTGGTGGCGATCACGCCCGCGGCCGGTTTCGTCGCGCCGATGCCTGCTCTGGCGATCGGATTCATCGCGGGAATTTTCTGCTTCTGGATGGTCACGAAGTTCAAAAGCATTTTTGGTTATGACGACGCGCTTGACGCCTTCGGCGTCCACGGAGCGGGCGGCACGATTGGGGCGCTTCTGACCGGCGTGTTTGCGCAGACGTTTATTAATCCCATCTTCGGGGACGGCAAAGCGGTCGGCGGATTGGACGGACGCTGGGGCCAGGTGGCGAACCAACTGATCGCCGTGGTGATTGCATGGCTGCTGGCGCTGGTAGGCACCATTGTCATCCTGAAGATCGTGGATATAACCGTCGGGCTGCGCGTTACCGAAGAGCAAGAAGTGGAAGGTCTGGACATTACTCTGCATGGTGAAGAAGGGTATAACCTGGAAGCGTGAAGCACGGAGTAAGGCGGTTGATAACCCGAGGCGGGAGCACAGATTCGTATGATGAAAATTGAAGCGATCATTCAGCCGTCGAGATTCGAATCGGTAAAGGATGCGCTATTGGAAATTGGCGTAGAAGGAATGACAGTGACGGAAGTGCGTGGCCACGGCCGGCAGAAGGGGCACACGGAAATTTATCGTGGACGAGAGTACACCGTGGACTTGCTGCCAAAAGTAAAGCTGGAGGTGGTGCTGTCGGACCAGTTGGTGAATCGCGCGGTGGATGCGATATTAAAGAGCGCCAAGACAGGAAAGATCGGGGACGGTAAAATATTCTTGTCGCGGGTCGAAGAGGCGATCCGGATCAGGAATGAGGAACGAGGCGAGAGCGCGCTCTGAGAACGAATATGTCCTCGCCCCGCCCAGGTCTCGCTTCCGGTATTCGTCCGAAAACAAAAATGGAAGAATCGGTAACGCCGCTGTCTGTGCTGGGACCGCAATGCGAAGGCCAGCGGGAGCGGATACGAAAGCTATTTGAAAGCGGAGCGAGCGCGCAGGGAACGCTGCGGCAGTTGTGTGAGCTGGCGGATGGAACGATTCGCAGAGTATTTGGCGAGCTGCAACGTGTGAAGCAGGGCAGCAGCGAAGGG
Source organism: Candidatus Acidiferrales bacterium (assembly GCA_963790355.1). Classification (GTDB taxonomy): domain Bacteria; phylum Acidobacteriota; class Terriglobia; order Acidiferrales; family UBA7541; genus Acidiferrum. Next base: position 304,817 of record CAWBOF010000003.1, on the reverse strand, counting down.
CTGGCGCTGCTGGGTTTGGGTGGTTACGGCCGCGAAGTGCTGTTTCCCTTCTCCGATCTGGACCTGCTGTTCCTGTTTGCCAACGAAAAAATTGAAGAAGATTCCCGGCCGTTGATCGCGGACTTTTCGCGCACGCTATGGGATCTTGGCTTTCGCGTGAGTTCCGCGGGACGCACCATCGACGAGTGCAAGAAGATCGAACAGGACAACGCGGAATTTCACCTGGCGATGCTGGACCGCCGGTTCCTGGACGGCGACCAATCCTTGTTCGAGAAGCTGGACACGAAAATCCTGTCGGTGGCGGAAAAGCAGGCGCGGCCGTTTCTGCTGGTTGAGTTGCAACGGCTGACGCGAGACCGGCTGGGCCGCTACGGCAATACTATTTTCCACCTGGAGCCGAACGTAAAAGATGCGCCGGGTGGGCTGCGCGATTTTCATTCCACGCTGTGGATGCGGCAATTGGCCGGAGACAGGCGCGATCCGCGATTCAGCCCGGTGAATGAAGATGAACTGACGCGCAACGCGGTGGAATTTCTGAGTGCGATCCGCTGTTTTCTGCATTACAGCAACGGGCGAAACGACAACACATTAACCTATGAATTGCAGGCGCAGGCGGCCGAGCGCTCGCTGGGTATCGATGACAACCTGAGGCGCAATGCCGCGGAATGGATGCGCTTGTACTTCCGGCACGCGCGAACGCTGAACCGCCAGTTGCTGCGGTACGTGGACCAGCGGCCGCCAGTTACGCTTTCCTTGCCGAGGCGGCTGATGAACGCGGCCATGGGACCGAAGACGGACGTTCCGACCGGAAGACCCTTCGCCGTGCGCGATGGCCTGCTGGAAATTACGAACGAGCACCTTTTTGCGGACCGCAACGTGACTTATTCGCTGCTTACGGAAGCAGCGCGCGCAGGAGTTGTGCTCAGCCGCGATGCAGAACGCAGCATCGCTTACATCATGGCGCATCCCGAGCTGACACAGCGCAATTCGCGGATCACCTGGCCGGTATTGTCGGAAATCTTGAGTGGCGATTATCCGGGAGCGGCGTTGCGGCCGATGCACCGCCTGGGGTTGCTCACCGAAGCCCTGCCGGAATTCCGCGCGATCGATTCGCTGGTAGTGCGCGATTTCTACCATCGCTACACGGTAGACGAACATTCGTTGCGCACGATCGAACACCTGCAGGAACTGGGCGATCCGCAGGAACCGTTGGGGAAACACTTTGCGCCACTCTGGCGTACGGTGGACCGGCGCGACCTGCTGATCCTGTCTTTGCTGCTGCATGACGTGGGCAAAGGCATGCCGGTGGAAAACCATGTGACCGGCAGCTTGCAAGCGCTAGAAATTGCTTCGGACCGTTTAAAGCTTTCGCCGGAAGAAAAAACTGAGGTTCACTTTCTGATCGAGCACCATCTGGATATGTCCGCCACCGTGCAGAGGCGCGACATTTTTGATCCAGGAACGGTTTCCGGATTTGCCGCCACGGTACATACGCACGAGCGGTTACAACGGCTGTGCCTGCTGACATATGCGGACATCCATGCCGTGAATCCGGAGGCGTTGACTCCGTGGAAAGCCGAAATGCTGTGGCAGTTGTTCGTGGCCACTTCCAATCACTTCAGCCGAACGCTCGATCGCGACCGGCTGCACGCTTCCGATGAAGCGCCACTGCTCGAGCAGGTGCGCGCGCAGGCCAAGGGCGCGGACAAAAAGGAAATCGAACGGTTCCTGGAGGGATTCCCGCGGCGCTATCTTGCCGTGCACTCCGCGCAGGAAATTGCAGAACATTTCGCGCTGTACCGCAGGCTTGGCGCTGAGCCGGTGCAAACTGACGTTAAGAAGACGCAGCATGCTTATGTGTTGACGCTGCTGTCTGCGGATCGACCGGCACTGTTCGCGACGATTGCGGGCGTGCTTGCGGCGTGGGGCATGAACATCGTGAAGGCAGATGCGTTCGCGAATGCCGCGGGTGTGGTGCTGGATACGTTCCACTTCGTGGACCTGCATCGCACGCTGGAGCTGAATCCGGGAGAGGTTGGAAGATTCCAGCAAGGCATCGCGGATGTGCTTAACGGCAAGCAGGCGCTGGAGCCGCTGATGAAGGGGCGGTTGGCGGCGTCCGTGGCGCGGCCGCCCAAGGTGTTGGTGCCGACGGCGATTAATTTTGATGAAGGCTCTTCCGACCACTGCACGTTGGTGGAAGTGGTTACGCAGGACCGGCCGGGGTTGTTATATGGAATTGGTTCCGCGCTGGCGCGGCTGGCGTGCAACATCGATGTGGCGCTGATCGACACGGAAGGACAGAAAGCTATCGACGTGTTTTATCTGACGGCGCAGGGAAAGAAGCTGACGAGCCAGAAGCAGGAACTGCTACGCGAAGTTCTGCAAGCGACGCTTACCTGAGTTAACAGGAAGTTTTCTATCTCTGTTGGTGTCCTCTTGGCATAGCATCTGAGCGAATAGAAGGCCATGAATCCTGAACTGGACTACCAATCGATGCTTGCTGTTGCGCTGGAGGAAGCGCGGCTGGGGCTGAAGGAAGGCGGCATTCCCATCGGCGCGGCGATTTTCGATCAGAGCGGAAAGCTAATGGGCGCAGGGCACAATCGTCGGGTGCAGCAAAGCGATCCATCCGTGCATGGAGAGACGGATGCGTTTCGAAAGGCGGGTCGGCAGAGGAGCTACCGAAAATTGACGATGGTGACGACGCTGGCGCCGTGCTGGTATTGCAGCGGGCTGCTGAGGCAATTTCGATTTGGCAGGGTGCTCGTGGGAGAGAGCCGAAATTTTCAAGGTGGAAGTAAATGGTTGCGTTCGTTGGGAATCGAAGTGATCGATCTGGATTCCCAAGAATGCGTGACGCTGCTGGCTGATTATATTCGCGCGAATCCCGCGATTTGGAATGAAGATATCGGACAAGAGTAGGTCCCTTTCGGTCCGAGGACTGCCCCTACAAGCCGCACGTGATCTTTGCCTGGCGAATCCATAGCGGAAAACGGAGGAATTGGATAGAATCCGCGGCGGGCAGCCGTCCACGGGTAGGGCCGTCGCGCCTCCGGTGTCCAGCAGTCCGAGCCTAGCGGTGTGCCCCCCCGCAGTTGAGAGCCAGGGAAAGATGACCTCCATCGTGTTCAAGAATGGGATCACTGGCACAGACGCTTTACCGATTTCCGAAATCGACGTTTTATGGATGACGGCGGGACTCGGTTGCGATGGAGACACCATCGCGGTGACGGCAGCGACACAGCCGAGCATCGAAGATCTGATTTTTGGTGCGTTCCCGTGGGTTCCCAAAATCAAGTTTCATAATCCGTTCCTTGCCTATGAAAATGGTGAAGAATTCGTTCACTTTTTTCGCGAGGCTGCCGAGGGAACGCGCTCGCCGTTCATCCTGGTGGTGGAAGGCTCGATTCCCAACGAGAAAAATAAAAAGGAAGGCTACTGGGCGACGTTCGGCACGGATGCGACGACCGGCCAGCCGATTACGACGTGCGATTGGATCGACCGCCTGGCGCCGAAGGCGTGGGCAGTAGTGGCGGCGGGAACGTGCGCGACCTATGGCGGCATTCACGCGATGGAGGGAAATCCAACCGGTTGCATGGGATTGCCGGATTATCTCGGCTGGAAGTGGAAAACCGCCTCTGGGATTCCCATCGTATGCGTGCCGGGATGCCCGGTGCAGCCGGACAATTTCACCGAAGTGCTTTTGTACCTGTTGAACATGGCCGCGGGCCGCGCGCCGATGATTCCCTTGGACGAAGCGCTGCGTCCAACATGGTTGTTCGGCCAAACGGTGCATGAAGGCTGCGACCGCGGCGGCTACTACGAGCAGGCACAATTCGCGGATGAGTATGGAGCGCCGACGTGCATCGTGAAACTGGGATGCTGGGGTCCGGTGGTGCAATGCAACGTGGGGAAACGCGGATGGATGGGAGGAATTGGCGGATGCCCGAACGTGGGAGGCATTTGCATCGGCTGCACGATGCCGGGATTTCCGGACAAGTTCATGCCGTTTATGAACCAGCCGCCGGGATCGCTGCTTTCTTCGAATGCGGTCACCACCTACGGGCGGGCGATTCACGCGCTGCGGCGATTCACGCAGGCTTCGCTGAACAAAGAACCAGGGTGGCGAGGGCGCGGCAAGGACTGAATCTAATTTTCGAAACAATTTGATTCGGCGAGGAATCTAGTTATTGAGGGCCATTTGAAGGGCAAGAGGCAAGACAATGGGGCTCGATTTTCTTTCGCAATCCAACGGGCGCGAGACTACGGAAACGATTGACAGCGGTGCGGGGAGCCTCGCCGAGGCCGAAAAAGCCCTGCAGGAACTCGCCAGCGTTTTCCTTCAACAAACACTCGTCTCCGATGGCCATGCGGATTTTGGAGCCACCACGGAAACAATTGCGGAAGCACCCGCCCTGAACATGGAAGCGAAGTACCGGGCGCTGGTGGAGCAGATTCCGGCGGTTGTGTTCATGGCGTATCTGGACAAAGGGATTGGCGAGGCGTATGTCAATCCGCAGATTGAGGCCGCGCTTGGTTTTTCGCAGAGCGAATGGCTGGAAGATCCGGTGCGCTGGTACCAACAGATTCATCCCGACGACAAGATCCGATGGAGTACGGAAGCGGCGGAGATGTTTCTGTCTGGAAAACCGCTGCGTTCTTCATACCGGGTAATCGCGCGGGACGGACGAGTGCTATGGTTCCAGTGCGAAGCGAAAATGATCCGGCGGGAAGACGGCCGGCCATGGTTCATTCACGGCGTGGGCGTGGATGTTACGGAGCTAAAGCGAGCGGAAGTCGCGTTGCACCAGGAGCGCAATCTTTTATCGGCGATTCTGGATACGGTGGGAGCGCTGGTGGTGGTTCTCGACCGCCAGGGACACATCATCCAGTTTAACCGCGCATGCGAGGAGTTGACGGGATGCTCGTTCGTGGAAGCGCAGGGCAAAGCAATCTGGGAGCTGTTTCTGGCCGCGGAAGACGTGGGGCAGTTCAAGGAACTATTCCGGGAGATCGGCGACAAATTGGCGCGCACCGAGTTTGAAAGTTGCTGGATCACGCGCGACGGCACGCGGAGAACAATCGCGTGGTCCGCGGCGGTGCTGCCGGGGGCCAAACAGACACCGAAGTACATCATCGCCTCCGGAATCGATTTGACAGACCAGAAGCGGGCGCAGGCGAAATTTCGAGGGCTGCTGGAAGCCGCGCCGGATGCGGTCGTGGTGATCAACCAAAAAGGAAAGATTGTGTTGGTGAACGCGCAGACGGAGAAACTGTTCGGCTACCAGCGAGAGGAACTGCTGGGCCAGGAAATTGAAAAGCTAGTGCCGGAGCGGCTTCGCGGGAAACATCCCGGCCACAGGAGCAATTTTTTCGCTGAGCCGCGCGTCCGGCCGATGGGCGCGGGGTTGGAATTGTACGGCCTGCATAAGGATAGCACCGAGTTTCCCGTGGAAATCAGTTTGAGCCCGCTCGAGACGGAAGAGGGCGTGCTCGTTTCCAGCGCCATCCGCGACATCAGCGAACGAAAGCGCCTGGAAAACACGATTTTGAAGATCAGCGAACGCGAGCAACGGAGGATCGGCCGCGATTTGCATGACGGATTGGGCCAGCACCTGACGGGAATCGCATTCATGAGCAAGGTTCTCGAGGAACGGCTGTCCGAAGTGTCCGTGCCAGAATCAGCGGATGCGGCAAAGATCGTTCGGCTGGTAAACGACGCGATCCGCAAAACGAAGGAGCTTTCGCGCGGGTTGTTGCCGGTGGTGTCCGAGGCGCACGGATTGATGTCCGCGCTGAAACAACGCACGGGTGAGTTGGAAGACCTGTTTCAGATTCGTTGCCGGTTCGAATGCGATGAACCTGTTCTGATCGGCGATTTAAATGTCGCGACAAATCTGTACCACATCGCGCAGGAAGCCGTGAACAATGCCATTCGCCACGGTAAATCGAAAAACATTGTGATTCGCCTGACGAGCAAAGACGGCACAGGAGAGCTGACGATTCAAGACGACGGCGACGGATTTCCGAAGAAGCCGACCGGCCAACCCGGAGTGGGCCTGAGCATCATGAACTATAGAGCCGTGATGGTGGGTGGCTCGCTGAAGTTACAAGCGAACCCGGACCGCGGAATTAGCGTGAGTTGTAGGTTTCCCATTCGGAACGTCGAATAGGAGTTGAATCCCATGGCAGCTACTCCACAAATCCAGACGCATAGCAAGAAATGTAGAGTGTTGCTGGTGGACGACCATCCGATCGTGCGGCAAGGGTTGGCCTTGCTGATCGACCGGGAACCGGACCTGTCCGTTTGCGGCGAAGCCGACGGCGCGCATTCGGCGTTTCACGCGATCACCACGCTTCGGCCGGATATCGTGGTGCTGGACATTTCCTTGAGCGGGCCGGATGGACTCGATGTGCTGAAGGATATCCGCATGAAGACGGCCAGCTTGCCGGTGTTGATTCTGTCCATGCACGACGAATCCATCTACGCGGAGCGGGCCATGCGCGCGGGCGCCAACGGCTACATCATGAAGCAGGAAGCAACGGAAAAGGTGCTGGTGGCGATTCGACGGATTCTGCAAGGAGAAGTCTATCTAAGCGACCGCCTAACGAGCACCATGCTGCAGCAATATGTACGCGGAACCGCACCGGTGAAGAAGTCTCCGCTCGTGAACCTCACGGACCGGGAGTTGGAAGTGTTTCGCTTGATCGGCGAAGGCCATGGAACCCGACAAATCGCGGACGAATTGCACCTCAGTGTGAAGACCATCGAGTCTTACCAGGCGCACATCAAGGAAAAACTGGCGCTGCGGAACGCGCGAGAGCTGGTGCAGCACGCCATTGAGTGGACGATGAACCTCAAAGGTGGGTACTAAGGCTCATTCCCTAGAAAACCGCACCTAAGGGTTTCCCCCATTACCCCTTACGAACAACCCTTACACACAATTCGGCGTGTGCCCGATTGCTCCATTCCGCATGAATTGCAATTCTCTACATCGAAATTCTGGACAGGCGGTTCATGCAGAATCGGGCCGCGGGCTCCGTTCAGGAAGCTCTTGGTCAGTCCCTGCCTACACATTCAGAGTAGGGGTTCGGGATTTTCGCATCGGGGGGATGCCTCCGGAGGGATTGTCGAAAGCCCGAGAGGAGAAACGATTCATGGCACCAGAGGCAGTTCCTTACGGCCGAAAGACACAAAAACCTTCGCCGGTTTCCGATATTCACATTTTATGGATTACCGCGGGATTGGGGTGTGACGGCGATTCAGTATCCGTCACGGCGGCGATGCAGCCAAGCATCGAGGATGTGCTGCTGGGAGCGATTCCCGGACTTCCCCGGGTGCACCTGCATAACCCCGTGCTGGCTTACGAAGTTGGCGACGATTTCCTAAAGTACTGGTATCAGGCGGAACAGGGCAAGCTGGATCCGTTCGTTCTGGTGGTGGAGGGTTCGATTCCCAACGAAAAAATCAAGAAGGAAGGCTATTGGGCGGCGCTCGGGACCGATTCGAAGACGAACCAACCAATCACCACAAACGAGTGGATTGACCGGCTGGCCCCGAAGGCTTTGGCCGTGGTTGCCTGCGGAACCTGCGCCACTTATGGCGGCATTCATGCGATGCAAGGCAACGCAACAGGAGCAATGGGCCTTGCGGATTATTTGGGCTGGGACTGGAAGTCCAAGGCGGGCTTGCCGATCGTGAATGTGCCGGGCTGCCCGGTTCAACCTGACAACTTCATGGAGACGGTTTTGTATCTTCTTTATCAAGTCTCCGGCTTGGCGCCAATGATTCCCCTAGACGATCAGTTGCGGCCGACCTGGTTGTTCGGCGCAACCGTTCATGACGGGTGCGACCGGGCGGGCTATTACGAGCAGGGCGACTTTGCCGAGGTTTACGGCTCGCCGAAGTGCATCGTGAAGCTGGGCTGCTGGGGGCCAGTGGTCAATTGCAACGTGCCCAAGCGCGGCTGGATGGCGGGAATCGGCGGGTGCCCGAACGTCGGCGGAATCTGCATCGGCTGCACCATGCCAGGTTTCCCGGACAAGTTCATGCCGTTCATGGATGAGCCGCCGGGCGCGAGAATTTCCACGAGCAGCATCGGCATGTACGGCAAAACCATTCGCGCATTACGCGCATTTACCAACGACACAGTGAATAAAGAACCGAAGTGGCGTCATCCTCGCGCGGAGCTGACGACTGGCTACCGGCCGCGGGCGTATTAATAAAACTAAAGGAGCTGAAATCATGGGGACGATGACAACGGAAGCAAAGAAGACGCCGACTGGTTCTCGAAAGCTGGTGGAGATGAACTGGGACCCCATCACCCGAATTGTCGGGAGCCTGGGGATCTTCACGAAGATCGATTTTGACAACCGGCAGGTCGCCGAGTGCCATAGCACTTCGTCGATTTTCCGGGGATACAGCATTTTCATGAAAGGCAAAGACCCGCGGGACGCGCACTTTATCACCAGCCGTATCTGTGGAATTTGCGGGGACAACCATGCTACATGTGCGACGTACGCGCAGAACATGGCGTTTGGCGTGCGCCCGCCTCACCTTGCCGAATGGATTGTGAACCTCGGCGAAGCCGCCGAGTACATGTTTGACCACAACATTTTCCAGGACAACCTGGTGGGCGTGGACTTCTGCGAGCAGATGGTGAAGGAAACGAATCCGTCTGTTTACACCAAGGCGGAGAAAACAGCAGCACCGCATTCGAACCTTCATGGCTTCCGCACAATCGCGGACATCATGAAGGCGCTGAATCCATTCACGGGCTCATTTTATCGCGAAGCGCTGCAGATGAGCCGGATGACGCGAGAGATGTTCTGCCTGATGGAAGGGCGGCACGTGCATCCGTCCACGCTTTATCCGGGTGGAGTCGGGACGGTGCCGACGATTCAGCTGTTCACAGATTATCTGGTGCGGTTGATGAAGTACGTGGAGTTCATGAAGAAAGTGGTGCCGCTGCACGATGACCTGTTCGATTTCTTCTACGATGCGTTGCCGGGTTACGAAGAAGTCGGGCGGCGGCGCGTGCTTTTGGGATGCTGGGGATCGTTCAACAACCCGCACGAATGCGATTACCAGTACAAGAACATGACCAAGTGGGGCCGCGCGATGTATGTCACGCCCGGCGTGGTGGTCGACGACCAGTTGGTGACCACCGATCTGGTGGATATCAACCTGAACATCCGGATTCTGTTGGGTAGTTCCTACTATGACAGCTGGGAGCATGGCGAGAAATTTGTGGACAAGGACCCTCTGGGCAATCCCGTGGATCAGAACCATCCGTGGAATCAGACAACGATCCCGCGACCGCAAAAGCGCGATTTCGGCGGCAAATACACGTGGGTCATGTCCCCGCGGTGGTTCGATAAGAGGACGGGCGATCACCTGGCGCTCGATACCGGTGGCGGACCGATCGCGAGGCTGTGGTCGACGGCGTTGGCGGGGCTTGTGGACTTTGGCTATGTCAAATCGACAGGACGCAGCGTGAAGATGTATCTGCCGAAGACTACTTCGCTGCCAGAAGTGGAATTCGAGTGGAAGATTCCCAAGTGGAGTAATGCCATCGAACGCGATCGTGCGCGAACTTACTTCCAGGTGTACGCGGCATGTGCGGGTCTCTACTTTGTGGAACAAGCGCTGTCCGAGTTACACGCCGGACGGACCAAGACCTGGAACGACTTCAAAGTGCCGGAAGATGCGATTGGCTGCGGTTTCCATGAAGCGGTGCGCGGTGTGCTGTCGCACCACGTGGTGATCCGCGACGGCAAGATCGCAAATTACCATCCATATCCACCGACCCCATGGAACGCGAACCCGCGCGACATCTACGGGACGCCTGGACCTTATGAAGATGCGGTGCAGAACACGCCGATCTTCGAAGAGAACGGCCCGGACAAATTCAAGGGCATCGACATCATGCGAGCGGTACGCAGTTTCGATCCGTGCCTGCCTTGCGGGGTACACATGTACCTTGGCAATGGGAAGGTTCTCGAGACTCACCATTCGCCGATGTTTGGAGTGCATGCTTGACGTTTGCAGGAATGGGGCTATAGCGGGTGGTTCTGCGGGCGAGGGAGGCGGACATAAATAATTCGCATCCTCAGATGCGGCCACCCGCTTTGAGTTGTAACTGAAGGAGACCATGGCGCAGGACACGGAACTGCAAAAGAAAATTCAGCGTATTGGCACGATCGTCGAACAGCTCGAAACTTCGGCGGACCCGAACGCACGCTCTTTGGCGCGCGACCTTCTGGAATCGCTGATGGCGCTGCATGGCGCGGGGCTCGAGCGCATCCTGGAACTTGCCGCAGAAGAGGGCGACAGCGGGGCAAAGCTCATCGAAAAGTGCGGACGGGATGAACTTGTCAGCAGCTTGCTGCTTTTGTATGGATTGCACCCGGACGATCTGGCCACGCGCGTGGAGCGTGCCCTGGAGAAGACGCGTCCCTTTCTCCAGTCTCATGCGGCGCAAGCGGAACTGGTGTCCGCGCGCGAGGACGGGGCGGTTACCGTTCGCATTAAGCAGCGTGCCAGCGCCTGCGGATCGACAGCCGCGACGGTGCGATCCACGTTGGAGGCAGCGATACAGGACGCGGCACCGGATGCCACATCCGTCGTGGTAGAGCAGCCGGGCCAGCCGGTTGCCGGGTTTGTTTCGGTGGCGCAACTGCAGAGCGGGCGCTCGACGACTGTGCTTTCGGCCGCACCTTCCCAACGGACTGGGGATTGAGATGGCCCAGGCAATGCCACCTTCGCAGGAAAACGCGTTCGCAGCCTTGCGGCAATTTGCGCGCAAGCGAGCTGTGGTGGAACGCTGCGAGATGTGCAGCCAGGAACTGCCGGCGGAACACGAACACCTTGTAGAACCTAACAAGCGCAAGCTGGTCTGCTCTTGCGATGCTTGCGCGATCCTGTTCGAAGGCCAGAGTGGTTCGAAATACAAACGCGTGCCGCGCCGCGTTTTGTTCTTGTGCGATTTCCAGATGACGGATGCCCAATGGGATGGGCTGATGGTGCCGATTGAGATGGCATTTTTCTTCCGCAGCTCGCCGCAGCAAAAAATGATCGCATTGTATCCGAGCCCCGCAGGCCCCACGGAGTCGCTGCTCTCGCTGGATACGTGGACGGACATCGTGGAAGTGAATCCGGTTTTGAGAAAGATACAGGACGACGTGACCGCGTTGCTGGTGAACCGCGTTGGGCACGTGAGAGGCGCGGCGCCGGCGGAGTATTACCTGGCGCCGATCGATGAGTGCTACAAACTGGTCGGGCTGATCCGTGCGCACTGGCGCGGACTTTCCGGAGGCACCGAGGTCTGGCGCGAGATTCACTCTTTTTTCTCCGCGTTGAAAAAGCGCGCTCAGTCCGACTACCGAGGCGCGGATGCCTGATCTGCAGCCGACGATCGAGGGCGCGGAAGTGGCACAACACGCGGCCACGCCTTTAATACTGTTCAAAGCGAGGGTCGTCAACCAGCCCAGCGACCAACTGATCCACACGGTTGTGCTTAAGGCGCAAATCCAGATCGAAGTGACGCGGCGGAACTACGACGCGAAGGAACAAACGAGCCTGCAAGACCTGTTTGGCGAACCCGAACGCTGGGGTCAGACGCTCCGCAATCTTTTGTGGACGCACGCCAGCGTTGTGGTGCCGCGCTTTACCGGCAGCACACTCATAGATATTCCCGTCCCTTGCACGTTTGACTTCAACGTGGCCGCCACTAAATATTTTCACGGATTGACGAACGGCGATTTGCCGTTGTGCTTCCAGTTCAGCGGCACTGTGTTTTATCAGGGCATGGAGGAAGCACTACAAGTGGCACCGATTTCCTGGAATAAGGAAGCCAAGTACAGGTTGCCGGTGGACGTGTGGAAACACTTGATGGAGACCTATTATCCGAATTCCGTGTGGCTGGCTTTGCATAAGGACGCGTTCGAAAAGCTCCACCAGTTCAAGGTGCGCGAAGGAATTCCGACGTGGGAAATAGCGCTGGAGAAAGTATTGAATAGGGTTTCGGAGACGGTGCGGTCATGAATGTGGAGTTGGTCGACAAAATCGTGAAAGCCGTGCTTTACGAAGGGTACATGTTGTATCCGTACCGGCCTTCGGCGGTGAAAAACCAGCAACGCTTCAATTTTGGCGTGGTGTACCCGCTGGAATACAGCGAGGCGCAGGGCGGAACTGAAGCGTGCACGATGCAGACCGAGTGCCTATTGGTCGGCAACAACGAAACACGATGCACTGTGCGAGTGCGATTCCTGCGCATGGTGGCGCGGTCCGTTGGAGTGCCAGCAGGCTCGTCCCCGAGCGGCGAGCCCAGATATGAAAACGTTTCGCGGCTGGAAATCAATGGCAAGAGTTACTACGCGTGGCAGGAAGCTGTCGAAGAGACCATTGAGATCACCGAATTCGATCTGGCCGGGCTGATCGCTCAATCCATGCAATGGCCATTTCGCTTGTCTGCCAAGCAAGACAAAGAACCAATACAGGATGAGCGCGGACTGGTGGCCGGAATGATCGTACGGGATGAGAGAAAGATGGCAGGGAGGATTGATCTTTCGGCGGAACAACTGCAAAAGGGACTGTTCAAGCTGAGGGTCCTGATCTCCAACAACTCCCGGTTAGAAAGCCACCCAGCAAGCCGTGACGAAGCGCTCGAGCAATCGCTGGTTTCGGCGCACACGATCCTGGATGTACGCGGCGGAGAATTTATTTCGCTGGTCGATCCGCCGCAAGCGTATCGCGATTTCGCGAACGGCTGCCAAAACGTAGGCACCTGGCCGATTCTCGTCGGAGGCGACGGCGAGCACGACACCATGCTTTCTTCGCCGATCATTCTTTACGATTATCCGGAAATCGCACCGGAAAGCCCGGGCGATCTGTTTGACGGCGCGGAAATCGACGAAATTTTATCGCTGCGCATCATGACCATGACGGATGAAGAGAAACGGGAGATGCGGGAATCCGACGAACGCGCGCGGCGGATTCTGGAACGCACCGAAGCTTTGCCGGAAGAGCAGTGGATGAAACTTCACGGCGCGTTGCGAGGGTTGCGCTCGGCGAAGGGAGGGAAGCCATGAACGAATGGGAATGGCAGCTCCTGGAAGACAAATCTCCTGTGGAATCTGTGGAGATTCGTGACGTTCTCGTACGGCGCGGAGATCGCGTGCGGCTCCGTCCACGCGCTGGCGGCGATGTTTTCGACCTTGCGTTGGATGGCAAGACGGCGGCCATCCAATCCATCGAGCAAGATTATGAGGGGAATGTTCACGTTTGCGTAGTGGTGGATGACGATCCCGGCAAAGATATCGGGCTGATGCGCCAACCGGGCCATCGGTTTTTCTTTGCTACCAGCGAGGTGGAGCCCCTGGCGCCGGGCGAAGAAACGCCCGCGATCGCTGCGAAACAAATATTGATCGCCGGAATTGGAAATATTTTTCTGGCCGACGACGCTTTCGGAGTGGAAGTTGCGAATCGGCTGGCTACCCAGTCTTTTCCGCCGGGCGTGCGCGTGGCCGATTTTGGGATTCGAGGCTTTGACCTCGCGTATGCCCTGATGGAGAGCTATGAAACGACGATTCTGGTCGACGCATTTCCGGGCGAAGGCGCGCCTGGCACGCTGTTCGTTGTCGACCCGGATCTGAAGGAACTGGATTCGCCGGCCGGTGGCGCGGGATTTATCGAGCCTCACGGTATGAACCCGCTGAACGTTTTGCGAATGGCGAAGAACATGGGCGGGGAGTTGAAACGAATCTTGCTTGTCGGATGCGTGCCGGCAACGCTGGGGCCGGAAGAAGGCCAGATGGGGCTTAGCGAACCGGTGAGCGCGGCTGTAGCCGAGGCGGTGACGCTGGTGGGCTCGCTGGTGGCACGAATTCTTGCGGGGGAATGGCCCGCAAAGAAATGAAGTGGATTCGCAACCTCTAAAGGAGACTCCCATGGCCGTTGAAATCATGAATCGGACGGATGAAGTAGTAGGACCGGATAAGGAAACGTTGTACATGCTGGGAGGCGTAGCGCTGATGATTTTTGGCGCGGGACTGGTGCTTTCGAATCCCATCGTGCGCCGTTATCTGAGCCAGGTTGGTTTGGGCAGCTTCACTTCCGCGGCGCTGCCGGACCTGGAGCGCTATTTCCGTTTGCGGTCGATGTGAGGCAGTTCGTTGGAGTAAGCACGTACACACTTCTGGCAGGCGCGAAGCACAGGCGATGTTTGCTTATCTGATGCAGCGCGCCAAAAGGGATTGAGGGGCGAGACTTGGACATGGAAACCGCGGCACAAAAGGGACTGGCACTCGCTAATTTTCAGATTGATAAAGCGGTGAGCCGTTTTCAGGTGCAGGCTTTCGCGACTGGGCTTCTTTCGGCTTTCGGCCACAATCCCAGGGTCGCCATACGCGATTACGAGGCGGAGATTCAATGCGTCCCCGACTCTTTTGAGAAGGCTTATCTGAAAGTGACCGTGCAGATGAGCCGAATGGAAGTGCTGGACGAAATGAAAAGGGATGACCAGAAAAAGTTGGAGCAGGAGATGTACGAAAAAGTTCTGGACGTTTTCGACTATCCGACTGCGGTCTATGAGAGCAAAGAAATCACCATGCAAAAAGTGGCGGATGCGCGGCTGAATGCCCGGGTGAACGGAGAGCTTTCCTTTCATGGAGTGACGCAGCCGCTGACCTTGCAAACCAACGTGAACGTACTCGGAACGATGTTGCGGATCGGCGGGGATTTTACGCTGCGGCAATCGGACTACGGCATCAAGCCGGTGTCCTTTGCGGCGGGCGCGCTGCGGCTGAAGGACGAATTGAAATTTACATTTGATCTTGTGGCGCGAAAACAAGACTAAGAGGGAGTTGCACCGTGTGCCTGGCGATACCCGGAAAAATCGTGGAACTTGATGCGCAAAATGCGCATCTGGCGGTTGTGGATGTGGTCGGCGTGCGCCGCAAAGTGGATTTGGGACTTCTGCAGGATGATTCGCCCGCGCCCGGAGATTGGGTGCTGATTCATGTGGGTTTTGCGATGAGCAAAATCAGCGAGGCGGACGCCGCCGACCAGATGCGCACGCTGACGATGCTTGGCGAGAGTGAAGCCGCTATGCAAGAAGTGCGCGGTTATGGCCTGGAGCAGGAAGAACAGCAATCTCCGGGTTCGAAGGTGCAGCAATGAAATATGTAGACGAATTCCGCGCGCCGGAATTGATTGCGAAGGCCGGGGAAGAAATCCGCAGATTGGCCGATCCCGCGCGGCACTACCGCATCATGGAGGTGTGCGGCGGGCATACGCACGCGATTTATCGTTTTGGATTGAAGGACCTGCTGCCGAACAACGTGGAATTGATTCACGGGCCCGGTTGCCCGGTTTGCGTGCTGCCTATGGGCAGAATTGACGACGGCCTGTCGCTTGCCGCCAGGCCAGATTTCACTTTTGCGGCGTTTGGAGACATGATGCGCGTTCCGGGCACGCATGGGAGCCCGCTCGAATACCAAGCGCGTGGGATGGATGTGCGCATTGTTTACTCGCCGGTCGACGCGCTCAAACTGGCGCGCAATAATCCCCATAAACATGTGATGTTCTTCGCCATCGGCTTTGAAACTACCGCGCCTTCCACCGCTCTAACGCTGATGCGCGCGAAGGCCGAAGGGCTGCGCAATTTCTCTGTATTTTGCAATCATGTCACGATTATTCCCGCCATCCGCGCGATCCTGGATTCTCCGGACATGCGCATCGACGGATTTGTGGGGCCTGGCCACGTCTCCGCGGTGATCGGATGCCGGCCGTATCACTGGATCTCGACTGACGAGGGCAAGCCGGTGGTGGTATCCGGTTTCGAACCGCTCGATATCCTACAGTCGATCATCATGCTGCTGCGACAACTTCGGCGCAACGAAGCCGTCGTGGAAAATCAGTACAAACGCGTTGTGCCGTGGGAAGGCAATAGGGCGGCGCTTCGCGTGATGAACGAAGTATTCGAACTTCGCCCGTATTTCGAATGGCGCGGCCTGGGATTCATCTCGCAATCTGCACTGAAGATTCGCGCCAGTTACGCGCAATGGGATGCCGAGCAGCGTTTCACGGTTCCGGGTGTGCGCGTGACGGATCCCAAGGCAGCGCAATGCGGCGAAGTGTTGAAAGGCGTGCTGAAGCCGTCGCAGTGCAAACTGTTTGGACGCGAATGCACCCCCGAACAGCCCGTCGGCGCGCTAATGGTTTCTTCGGAAGGGTCCTGCGCAGCGTATTACAACTACCAGCATCTGAAGCCAGTGACGATCACAGGCAATATAGCGCTTTGAGTGACTAAGGGACCTATGGCCAGCTCTGCCAGCAAGATTAAATTTCGCGAGCCGCAGATCGAAATGGCGCATGGCGCCGGCGGTAAAGCCAGCCGGAGACTTGTGGAAGGATTGTTTGCGCCACTTTTGTTTGGAGTGAACCAAGGTCCGCTGGGCGACGCGGCGCATATTCAGATCAACGGAACGCGCATTGCGATGACCACGGATAGTTTCGTGGTGAGCCCGTTGCGATTTCCAGGGGGTTCGATCGGAGAGCTGGCGATCAACGGCACGGTGAATGATCTGGCGGTATCCGGCGCAAAAGCAGAAGCCATCGTAGTGACTTTTGTTCTGGAAGCGGGATTGCCGACCGAGATTCTGGAAGCGGAAGTGCGCGCGATGGGCGAGGCCGCGGAAAAAGTGGGGATTCTGATTGCCGGAGGAGACACGAAGGTGGTGGAACACGGCAAAGCGGACCGCATGTACATTACGACGACCGGCATCGGGCGATTGCTTCCCGGCGTGACCATTTCTCCGCTGTCTGTGCGATCTGGCGACAAGGTTTTGCTTTCCGGTCCCATTGGAGACCACGGGATCACGATTGTTCTGGCTCGCGGCGAACTGGACCTAGAAGCGGACGATCTTCGTTCAGACACGCGCCCGGTGCTTCCGCTGGTGCAATCTCTGGTGCGCGAAGCCGGCGCGGGAGTTCGCTGGATGCGCGATCCGACTCGCGGGGGCGTGGCTACCTCCTTGAATGAATTGGGGCGGGATTGTGGCCGCGGCGTTGTTTTGTTTGAAGAAAAAATACCGGTGCGCGATTCGGTCCGCGGGGCGTGTGAGTTGCTAGGGCTGGACCCGTTGCATATCGCGAACGAAGGGCAATTTCTTGCGATAGTTTCCGCCGAACATGCGGATTCCGCGCTCAGTGCTTTGCGGGCGACTCCTGGTGGAGAGGATGCCGTGGTTATTGGAGAGATTCGCGACGAGCCAGCAGGCATGGTTTCCGTGACCACGCTTTACGGCGGGAACCGCCTGGTGGATATGCTTGTTGGCGACCCCTTACCTCGGATTTGCTAGGAAGCGAGATGGCGACAGAACTGCAACTAGCGACGCAAATCGAGCAGCGCTTGCTGGCGCGCAATCAGCTGATTGAGTCGTTCTTTGCGAAGGAAGCGCGGCGGCTGGCCGAAGCGTGTCGGGAAATGTCCGAGCGCTTTCATCGTGGCGGGCGATTGCTCGCGTTTGGACGCGGACCGTACGCCACGGACGCGCAGCATGTGTCCGTGGAATTCGTGCATCCGGTAATCGTGGGAAAGCGGGCGCTGCCGGCTCTCGATCTGTCTTGTGCGTTTGAGCCTTGGCTGAAAGTGCTGTTGCAGCCGGATGATATCGTGATGGGGTTCGGTCCGCCGGACGGCGATCCTGAAGTCTGGGCAGCGCTGCATACTGCAAGGCGGCGCGGCGCGATGACGTTCGCATTGCCGGGCGATGAAGGGTCTTATTTTGCGCATCCCGGCACCCACGATCCTTTTCTTCACCAGGAATTGATCGAAATTCTGTATCACACGCTTTGGGAAACCGTTCATGTTTTTTTCGAACATCGCGAATTGGGTCATGACGTTGGCGACGCCGGATTCCTTTACCCGTTTCTCGGCAAGGACAAGCAGGAAACGTTTGATGTTGTCGCCGAGGTGGCCGAGTCCATTCGAATTAAGGCACGCGACGATTCCCTTTTGCGCACGCGAGTAGCAAAAGAAGAAGCGGAGAAAATCGTTGGAGCCAGCCTGGCTATGCGCGAAAGAATTGACGGCGGAGGGAAGCTCATTATTTTTGGAAATGGCGGCTCGGCCACGGATGCAAATGACTGGGCCATCGACTGCGTCCTGGCCCCGCCGGGATACGAAGCGGTTCCCGCAATTTCGCTTGCGATGGAACCGGCAAACATTTCGGCTATTGCGAATGACGTTGGCACCGAACTGATGTTCCAGCGCCAGTTGATCGCTCACGCGCGTCCCGAAGATGTTGCCATCGCGATTTCCACGAGTGGCGGGTCGAAAAATATTGTGATGGCGCTTGAGGAAGCCCGAAAGCAAAACCTGCTGACGGTGGCGCTGCTCGGTTACGACGGCGGAGAGGTGTTGCGCCGCGGCCTGGCGGATTTTCCATTGGTGGTGCGTTCCGACTACATTCCGCGCATTCAGGAAGTGCAGGCTTCGATCTATCACCTGATTTGCGAGCTATTGGAGGGCTTTGCGCATGCCTAGCCTAGAACTTTACGGAACCGCCAGTTGCCCGTACACGAGCGAAATGCGCGAGTGGCTCGAGTGGAAGGGCAGCGAGTTCACGGAGTACGACGTGGAACGCGACAACCAGGCGCGTGATCGATTGCGGGAACTTGCGCAAGCGCCTTTCACGGTTCCGCTGCTGGTGGAAGACGGAAAAGTGATTCAGGTGGGCTGGCAGGGCCGCGGTTGCGTGGTGGGCAGGTAACGCATGCACGAACTCTCGATCGCCATGAGCATCGTGGAAATGGCCCAGGAAGAAGCAGAGCGTCGCGGGAAAGTGACAGTGCAAGCGGTGCATCTGCGCCTTGGGCTTTTGTGCGGTGTGGTGAAGGAAGCGCTGCTTTCGTCATACGAAATGGCGTGTGAGGACACGCCGCTGAAAGGCTCGCGGCTGTTGGTCGAGGAAATTCCGGTGGAAGTGTATTGTCCCGTTTGCGCGATGGTTCGGCCACTCTCCACGATTCAGATGTTCACCTGTTCTGAATGCGGGACGCCCACGCCGACGATCTTGCGTGGAAAAGAGCTGGAAGTTGTGGCGTTGGAGATCAGCGAATGAGCGCCGAACCACGACTGGTGGAAGTGCGAAAAAATGTTTTGAAGCAGAATGACGTGATTGCGCGGGCGCTTCGCGAACGCTTTCGCCAAGCAGGTGTGCTTGCCGTGAGTCTGGTGTCCAGTCCTGGTTCGGGCAAGACGGCGTTTCTGGAGAAAACACTAACGTTGCTTTACCCGCATTGTCGCGTTGCGGCGCTGGTGGGTGACCTTGCTACGGAAAATGACGCGGCGCGGTTGGCGCGCAGCCGGGCCCCTGTAAAACAAATTCAAACGGGAACGGTTTGTCATCTGGAAGCGGCCATGGTGCAACATGCCCTTGAAGAATGGGATTTAAACGAACTGGATTTTCTGTTTATCGAGAATGTGGGAAATCTGGTCTGCCCTTCTTCCTACGATCTCGGCGAGGACCTCCGATTCGTGCTGCTTTCCGTGACGGAAGGCGAGGACAAGCCGCTGAAGTATCCGAC
Source organism: Candidatus Acidiferrales bacterium (assembly GCA_963790355.1). Lineage (GTDB taxonomy): Bacteria > Acidobacteriota > Terriglobia > Acidiferrales > UBA7541 > Acidiferrum. The sequence goes on along the minus strand of CAWBOF010000003.1, from coordinate 285,220 downwards.
GATCTTTAATAGCGCGGACGTCGCGGTGATTACGAAATCCGATCTTGTGGCGGCCGTGGAATTTGACGAAGAAACCGCGCGCCGCAACATTCGCGCGGTGCGCCCGGGCATGGAGATATTCAAACTCTCCGCTAAAACGGGCGACGGAATGACCGAATATCTCGAGTATCTGGAACGCCGGCGCGTGCATGTTCGAACCGCGCTGGTCTGAGCAGATTGGCTGGCTGCTGCGTTCGGCCGACACACATAACAACGGCAGCGATCATTAGGAAAACCAGTAATAAAATCAAACCCAATGATCCAATCGTTCGCGTCGAGACATGGTTAAAACGTGCTGCGCCCAAAGGTGAGGGCAGTTTCGCGTTCGAGGTTCAGAGCGACGATGGCAAAACCCAAATTCCGGACAACAAGAACTTGCCAAGCTTGCTATAGATAAAGGGATTTCACGAGATCAAACCGTCAAGCTATTGAAAGACGGAATTGGGAAATACTGGCGGGTCCGAAGACTCGGCCACAACAAAGCCTCCTATTCGTTAATTTGAAACCGTCGCCCGCAAAGGGACGCCCAAGCGTCCTTGGGCGGTATTCGGAGACCTCCCAAAAAACTACTCCTGAACCGTAGTTAAAGAGTGCCGTTGCCGAGCAATTGGACTTTATCGAGCGTATGGCCGGAAAAACCGGGGATCGGTGCGACCGGCGTCGACGGCCTGCGCGCCGTCGAGTTGTCCTACGCCGCGTGCGCGAACTCAAGAAAGCCAAAGCCATCACGCCTGCGTGAATTTCTCCGAACGAATCCTCGGACTGAAGGGAGACAACAACATGCTTGAGAATGTCGGCGGCATGGATCCGCAATCAAACACCAACTCGTACGCCGAGACGAATAAGACGCCACGATTACATAGGTTTGCAATAATCTGCTGGCAAAGGGAAAGCATTTTCCGGCGCATCTCGAGCGAGAGCGCGTAAGTCCTCTCCTTGTGCACAGCCGAAGTGGTTGGAGTATTGCGAGAAAACCCCTAACGACATGGGCATGAAAGCCAAGTATGCAGACCTGAAAGTCAGGCGGTTGAGATGGATATTGCTTGCGGCCGTTTCGCTGGGGGCACTATTGCTTCGCTCCCACGATCTCTCACGGATATTCTCCTGGGTGGACGACTCAAGATATGGCGCGAAAACGGCAAACTGCCAATTTATACGCGGGAGTGTTTTGACGAAATCCGCTACCCGGTGAGGACGCACCCGGAAATCTCTATCCAAGGGGGGTATGGTTTGATGGGCTTACCCAGAGATCCGAAAACATCATATCTCCTAATAGGGGACCGTTCCCCGATGGGAGAGAATAATGATTATTGGTACCCGGGCATGCAGGAATATATGAGGCAAATGGGATATAACGCAAGGTTGCTCATGGAGAGGCCGGCCAAGCACCCGGAGAGTCAGGCGTGGTCGGGCTCCCTATACTTTCCCCCTAATGGTCTTTGGGTTTACAAAATCAGCAGAGAATGAGTGTTTGCTTGAGACTAGTGGGCTGTCCCGGTGTTTGCCGAGATAGTTGGGAGGCCCCTTGAACTTCTCTCTTGCGCAAGACAGTTGAATGCGCCGCTTGTCTCTTTCGGATTCACGCGGAAGCCTACCTCACCAATCTCTAAATTGTTCGATAGCAGTTCGTTTCTTCATAATTGTAGTTTCCGGCCATCACCACTCTCAGCAATGGAAACCATTTTGCAGCCTGAATTCTCACACGGAAACTGCACGAAGGGCCTTCTGTGGGTAAAAGAGTAACAACAAGAGCCAGATAGAGGGAGAGCATGCGGAGAAGGCTACAGTGCACGTGAAGGTTGTACTTGCTTATAGTCAGCCGTTTTATGATCCCAAATGAGGGCTCCACCTTGCAACTTAGTGGGCGCCTGTAACTCCAAGATTTTTCTCATTCCAAGGATTAGCACTGCCCGGCTGGTGAGCATTGCCGCGACGCTTGATCCGGCAGTGAAAGCAGATATTGCTCGAACAGTGTCGAACGGCGGGCTCTCGGACAGTTCCGCTCGAAATAGCTCGTCTTCTGATCTCCTCGAACGCCGGTTCCGGCCCAGCCAAAAAGTCCATGTTGATTACTTGAACTATGGCGTACTAGGTGTTATAACACGCACGTGATTCCATTCCGTGTTTCCTTTGAGCCTGGTATGTCTCTTTACGAGCAAGTCGTGTATGCCGCTAAGAAGGCCTTGGTTTCAGGCCAGATGCGCGCAGGTGACCCGTTTCCCTCCGTGCGAGAGCTCAGTAAATCTTTGAAGATTAATCCCAATACGGCTCACAAGGTGGTCACGCATCTGGTAGCGGAAGGCGTACTCGAGGTTCATTCCGGTATTGGCACTGTGGTGGCGAAGCGCGCGTGCTCCAGTGCTGCTGACCGCAGCAATCTGCTCCATAAGGAATTTGAACAACTGATAGTAGAGGCTATGAGGTTGGGCCTGACCTTCGATGATGTGACATCGGCCGCCGCTCAGCATTGGAAGCGTCTAGCCGGGAGCAAGAAATGACCGACATATTACGAACAATCGATCTCTCGAAGCGATTTCGCAAGACAGTGGTCCTCGACCACCTGAACATGATTGTACCCGAGCATAGCGTATTTGGCCTGGTCGGCCCGAATGGAGCGGGCAAGACCACAACTATCAAAATTCTTATGAATGCTCGTCAGCCAAGTGAGGGAATGGCAGAAGTATTCGGACGCGACTCTCGAAGACTCTCCCCAGAAGATTTTACTCAAATCGGCTACGTGTCGGAGAACCAGCAGATGCCGGAGTGGATGACGGTCGAGTACTTCATGAGCTACCTAAAACCATTTTATCCAGATTGGGACGTTGCGCGTGCTCAGGAACTACTGCGCCAATTCGAACTTCCTCTTGATCGCAAGATCAAGAATTTGTCGCACGGAATGCGAATGAAGGCTGCTCTGGCCTCTTCGCTCGCCTATAGGCCTCGGTTAATTGTTCTAGATGAACCGTTCACAGGTCTCGATGCACTCGTACGTGATGAATTGATTGAAGGCGTATTGGAATGCGCAGATGGGGCGACGATTCTGATCTCATCCCATGATCTTTCCGAGGTCGAGAGCTTCGCCAGTCACATAGGGTACCTGGACCGTGGCCGTCTGCAGTTCTCCGAAGAGATGACAACGTTGGTGCAGCGTTTTCGCGAAATTGAAATCACGCTCGCGAATTCCCCACAGTCACCGATGTCTTGGCCAGCTGCGTGGCTGAATATAGAACAGTGCGCGGCGGTAGTGCGCTTTGTCGATACTCAATTTGATCAGGAACGAACGATAGCCGAAGTTCACCGCTTGTTCGGGAGTACCCATCGAATCTCTGTAAATCCCATGCCTCTCCGGGCGATTTTTGTAACTCTGGCCAAGGCTGGCCGAAAGGCAGCATAGAAAAAATGCGACAAGCCCTGCATATTTTTAAAAAAGACGTTCGTCACCTTTCGTTCGAAATCACGGTGGTGATTTTGGTGGTTGCAGCATTCACCTTCACGGGAGCACGTCGCGCGCTATGGTTAATGGACCCAGCCACGAATAGGATCGCAGCTTGGACATTGGTGATGATTCTGTTACCGCTAACTTGGTGGACGCTCATTGCACGGCTGATTCATGACGAAGCTCTCCCAGGGGACAGCCAGTTCTGGATAACGCGGCCGTACTCATGGAAGAGCCTGCTCGGAGCGAAGATCCTTTTCATCCTTGCCTTCATAAATCTTCCAATGTTGGTAGCAGATGGGGTCATAGTCCACGCTTACGGATTGCCGCTTGGGGCAGAATTGCCGGGTCTGCTTTGGAGTCAAGTCCTGCTTGCCGTTCTCTTTGTGCTGCCAATCGCCGCGTTATCGGGGCTGACCACTGGACTCGTCCAATTGATATTTGCGGTACTGACGCCATGCGTAATCGTACTGGGTGTTGCCATCGTCGCGCCCGAGGTCGTTCTCGGTGGCTATTGGGGCGCGTCGCAGTGGGTCAAGTCATACTTTGCGTTTCTGGTGATAGCTATCGCCTCGTCGGTAATCCTTGTCTGGCAATATTCAAGGCGGAGAACTACCGCCGTTCGGTCTTTGGCTGCCGCCGCGGGAATTCTGATTGTTCTGGGAATGATGCTGATTCCGTGGACAGCGGCTTTCAAGATTCAATCCTGGCTCTCCAAGCAACGCGTAGAGCGGTCCCAAGGTCATGTCGATTTCGATTCGCGTAATAGCTGGTTGACTCGCGTGGTTATGGAAGGACGCGACCACGTTCGCGTTGAGCTTCCTCTTAACATTACTGCACTTCCTCCCGGGATGATTGGAAAGCCGGAAGGATTCTCCATACAACTCCAGGCACCAGATGGGACGATGTGGCACTCAGACCAACTTCCACTGAGGTACGAAAGCAACATGGGACAAGAGTTTTCCTTGCAAGCTACTGTAGATGTGGCGTTCTACAGGAAAGTCAAGGATGAACCACTGAAAGTTCGCGGGTCCTTGTATCTGACGGTATTCGGCGACCGCCAAACGGCGCGCGTTCCTTTCGGGGACCGTCCTGTTCCCGTGCGACGCGTTGGTGTGTGTTCGGCGAGTGATGGGCCCAACCGGCAGAGCTATTTTCTGATTTGCAGTTCTGCGTTTCGATATCCGCCAGCGCTGGTCTCCTATCGCTTCATACAATCTACGAACGAATCGCTCCAAGACGTGTCATCTTCTACACAGCCTCGACCGATCTCTTATTCCCCGTTCCCAGCCGATCCCGGCATCAGCCCGGTTAGCCAAGACTTTACATTCTCAACTACCCGTGGGCTGCTAAAGGACGGAATGGTTGATTCCTTGGAAGCCCTAGCACACGTTCGACGGGATTTCCGGATCGACGACCTGCGCCTGGGCAATTTTGAAGTGCGCCCAGTGCCCGTGTCGCCGTGATCTCCGAATTCCCAGCGCAGACTGTCTGCGTAATCATCACCGGATTGCTATGCCATCCTTGTTCGAACGTCGGCGTTCGTAGACCATGCGAACCGGTCCAATGTCGTGATCAACACGATTGAGGCGCGCGGACTGTACACGCCGGATTTCGGAGACATTTCGGAGCGATATGCACAACCTGCGCAAGTGACGGGACAGTCAGCCAGCGTCTTACTCGCCATCCAGACGGAAAAGCAATTCGGGTTACGGGATTTTGCTGATATGACACGGGCGGGAGATTTTTTCATAATTCCAATGACCTTGAAGGCGGTCTGAAGCGGCACAGAATACCTGATAGAGCTCGACGCGACAGTGAAGGAGACCTTATGGCAACAGCGACGCAATCGGCACTAGCGCAAAAAATGGACACGAACGAGCGCAGTTCCGCGTCGAGTCATTTTGAAAATGCGCTGCGACGGAAGATCGTGGGGCAGGACGAAGCCGTGCAAGCGCTCGTAATTCGAAAGCAGATGTGACACGTCATTCAATTTCAGTCTGCCAAACTGGACGACCAACGAGACTCTCTGTGATTGCTGAAGTAGTCGCTTAGCAGTTCGCGGAGCTGCATCCGAGCTCGCCATAGGCGCGTCTTCACTGCGGAGGGACTTAGATCCAGTACCTCTGCCGTCTGATCTATTGAGAGCCCTTCAACGTCTCGTAGCACAAAGACCGTTCGCAAGATTGGGCGCAACTCTTGTAAGGCCTTGATTAGGATGTCGCGTAATTCAGATGTCCGGCAGAGTTCTTCAGGATTGAGAGCCCCATCGACGACCTCGCGCGGAAACATGTCTTTATCCGCCCGAAAAGCCTCATCGAGAGACACGTCTACCGTTGTGCGCCGCTTGCGTAGCTCCATGAGAGCCTGGTTGACGGTGATGCGAAACAACCAGGTCGAGAATTGCGAATGCTCTCGGAATTCGCCCAGATGTTGCAGGGCCTTCATGAAGCTCTCCTGAACCGCGTCTTGGGAATCTTCCCGATTGTGGGTGACGTGGTGAGCAATTCGCAGGAGTTTGCGATCGTATCGCCCTACGAGTTGCTCGAAAGCAGATACATCTCCATTCTGCGTGGCATGGACAAGGTCCAAATCGTCGCCTGCCACGGCCGTCCGTCCGAATTCTGTCAAGTCTGCGGTCATATTCATTCAGTTGCTCCCTCGGGAATGGCAAAGGGAATGGTGATCCTGAATAAAGTTCCGGTCTCAGTTCTCCCATCTAGATAGATCACCCCACCATGATCCTCGACAATCTTCTTCGCTATCGCGAGACCGAGTCCGCTGCCCCGGGTCTTTCCGCAGCTCACAAAGGGTTGGAAAACGGAGTCCTGAATCGTCGGGGGGATGCCGGGGCCGTTATCCCAGACGCCAATTTGCAAGCAGGCTCGATTTCCGGTCGTGGTTATGACGATCTGCCCCGAGTCCGGAGAAACCGCCTCGCAAGCATTCAGGACGAGGTTAGCAACCACCCGTTCGAGACGGTTGGAATCGAACCAGCCCACGGCCAAGCCTTCATGATGATGCTTGATTGTGATGTGCGGGAACTCCTGTCTCACACTTGTCATCCGGATCGCGTGCTCGATTGTGTCGACGATGTTTCGGGTGGCAGGCCGAAGAGTGTCACGACCCTTGGAGCACTCCAACAATGAGGAGACCATCTCATTCATCCGGTCGATGGCCCAACGGATTTCCTGGTAAGTATCGCTTCTTTGCATCTCGCTAATATCGGGCCGGGTGAGAAATTCCGCATTTGCAAGGATGGCGGTCAAGGGATGACGAAGATCGTGAGAAACGAAGGCGACGATCCTGCTTACGGCGGAAAGCGGCTCCAGAATTGGAAGGTCCGATGGCCTGCGCCGCAAAGATCCCGTCGGCAATGACCGGCTCCTAGATACAGCTTGCTTCAGCATTGAAACTCCCTCTCCTCCGCCATTCACCGAAGTTCAGAGAGCAAGGGCCCTTTCCGTCTTCGGTACAAACTACTTTGTGACTCTAGATTTCTTCGAATGATGCCCCCTCTTTGAGCTGTTCGGCCATAAACGGATTAGCGTGCATAAGACCTACGCCGCGACTCCCCAGTTCTTTGAGGAGTTGTATCCCCGGGGCATCGGCGAATGAAACGTCCGCCAGCTCGAGGGACAACTTAACCTCATCGGCGAAAGTATGCACGTCGCATGCTTTGCGAAGCTCCTCGACCCAGGAACCCGTTATCCGGCCTTCTGCCCGAAGGGTTACTGCACTTCTTGACGATTCGACAACCGTGATCCTTAGCATCGCGGTTCACCTGATCTCCTCTGGACTTGATAAAGCAATTGAAATGCCCTTCAAGAAATGGGTCAGTTATGAAGGTCAGCTAGGGGGACCGACAGAACCACACGAGCCAATAGAGTTATCTAGAATCAATAAGTTGCCAAGGCTTTCCGCCATCTATTGGCCCTCCGCCTCCTGGGGCGCCGAGACTGCTGTCTCTTCCAGCGCTCTGGACTGAAAGGCGAGCCACCACATACGGTAATCACGCGCAGGTTGGTGTAGGGGAGGAACTACGATGGGCGGTGGCGCGATTCCCTTAATGCTTGGCTTATCCATCCGGCGGCGAGGATCTCAAACCTCCATGCGAACACGCGTCGCCACCATTGAGTCTCTACGATGTTTGTCAGGGTTTTGCAAGAACTTGAACTGCTCGCGCGGATGTCGTTTGCTCGCGGGAATGTTTTCGGGAAGGCGGACAGGTCGTCAACTCGGGTCGATTCCATGGGAGAATCGTCGCTCTCACTGACGCCCTTTCCGTTGCTGGGGAAAGACTTGAATATAGATCGACAAGCTCAGGCAGCTCTGTCGCAAAAGACGCGACAAGGTGGGATGAATGGAAAGGGTGGGCCAGCCCTCATCAGAAAAAGTCCACCGCCTTGATCTGCCGCTCGGTTCCGTCCACCATAGTGAAAATGTGAATCGTTCCGGCGTCTGCCATTTGAAATTTTATGATCGCCTGAGCAGGCCAGGCCTCGAACGGCTTTCCGTCGATCAGACTGATCTTGTCGCCTTTCTTGAACCCCGCCGCTTCAGCCGGGCTGTTTGGGGAGACAAATGCCACTGAAAAGCCATTGGTGACCTTTTTGTCCAGCACTAAGCCGATCCGGTCTTTTTCGATGGAAGTCATCGCCGTTCCCGACTTGGGGATCGCATAGAGCCGGCTGTGCGGGTAGTCGATGATCAGCCTGAACTTGGCCAGCAGTGGCAGTCCGACGCCGCCTGTAATCGACGGCGGCGGCAATTCAGTGTCGGGTATGAGCGCGATCGGCACCTGCGCAAAGTCGATGCCGGCGAAGCTCAAGTGATCGATACTGACGACGGTCTCTGAATAGCGGCCCGACAAACGCTGAGAGGTAGGACGACCCTCGAGCAGCTTTTGCCTCGCGGCATAGGCCGGAGTGACCATCAACGGGCCGATGACGTTGCCCAGCTCCAACTCAAATTGCTCCGGAGACGCGCCATCGATTGAGAGGGGGAGCACGCGTTCACCATCCAGCTCGATCAGCGGAAGCTCGATTGCGCCGGCGGGTTTGGTCACAGTCCTGGCATCGCGAAAGGCGACACGATGCTGGGCGAAGTCAACGTCCACCACCACTTGATTGAACACCTCTTCTCCCAGCCTGAAGAGTACGGGTTGGCCGAGAATCTTGGCGTCGTAGCCCTGCTTCTGCAGATCGTCTGTCTTCGCCACGGCGTTCTGCAGGATCAAGTCACCTAGCTGTATCTGAATCCCATTCACCGATCTCGCGTCTTCTTTCTTGGCCGCCAGGCCGACGGACTCGACGAAATTCTTATCGATGTTTGAAGGCCCGCCATAAAGCAATGCCATTGCGTCCTGACCATTGATCTTGACGGGCAAATAGATTCCGAAGTTCGTGAGCGGCGTGAAGTCGATCCAACCGCTGGACGAAGTGCTGCCCTTGAAGACCACCGTTTGAACGTGTGGGGGACCGACCGGGGTTAGCGTCGTGGACTGAGGGGCTACCGGTCCCGCCATGAAGGACAATGCGGCGGCGAGCCAGGACAATCTTTGGGGAGTCGAATGACCTAACTTTCTCAGTTCGACAGTTCTGGGAAAGAGAATGCGAAGATTGAAACGTGAATCGTTCTGCACAAGATGGCCTCAGACATACTTAAGTTGAAAACTTCTACTTGGGAATATCAATCCCCGTACATCTTGAAGAACCGCGCGGCATCGGCGAAGGAAACGCCCGCCAGATCGGACAATTGCGCCTCCTCGGCGAAAGTACGCGCATCGCATAACCCGTTATCCGACCTTCGACCCGAAGGGTTACGGCACTTCTTGACGATTCGACTACCGTGATCCTCAGCATCGCGGTTCACCTGATCTCGTCTGGACTTGATAAAGCAATTGATATTCCCTTCAAAATCAGGCCAGGTCTGATGCGATCTCCCAAGGATCCATAGAGACCGCCCGAGATAGTATTTATGTAGAATCAATAAGTTGCGAAGGCTTGCCGCCATCTGTTCGCCCTTTGGCTCCTAGGATGCGCAGACGGCTGCTTTCTCCACGGTGCGGGCCTGAGGAGCGGAGCCACCACATTTGGTAATCACGCGCGAGTTGGTGTTGGAGGAACTACGATGGGCGGTGGCGAGATCCCTTGATGCCGAGCTTAGTCATGCGGTGGCGAAGCGTGTTTGGATGAAGGTTCAGCATCCTCGCCGCGCCCTTTGGACCATCAACCACTCCACCGGCATGTTGCAGGGCGGTGAGGATATGGTTTCGGTCTACCTCCTCCAGCGTTAGGAGTGGGTTTGGAGACTTGAGGTCCTCCTGCCGCTGCTCGGGAACATCCGTCTCAGGAGTCTCCATGCGTTTCGTAGAGGCAGGACCGGCATAAGGTCGCGGTCCAGACGAAGGGTCGGATCCACCGATAAGATAACCGCGCGCTCAATTACGTTCTGCAGCTCACGAATGTTTCCGGGCCATGGATAGTTCATCAATTTCTCCATCGATTCCCGTGAAACTCCGTCGATCTTCTTCCCTAACCGCTTGGAGAACCGGGATACGTAGAAAGCCACTAGCTGGGGAATGTCGGAGCGGCGTTCCCGCAAAGGAGGAAGCTCGATGGGAAAAACGTTGAGGCGGTAAAAGAGGTCTGAGCGGAACAGGCCCGCCTGCATTGCTTCACGGAGGTTGCGGTTGGTGGCGGCAATCACGCGCACGTCCACACGCACAGGGTGGCTGCTCCCTACCGGCTCGAACTCGTGTTCTTGCAGAACGCGGAGCAGCTTCACTTGCGTCTCCAAGCTCAACTCCCCGATCTCGTCCAGGAAGATCGTGCCGTGGTGGGCTAGCTCGAAGCGCCCGATGCGGCGCTCGAGTGCCCCTGTAAAAGCTCCCTTCATATGGCCAAACAGTTCGCTCTCCACCAGTCCAGCCGAGATGGCGCTACAGTTCACGTTCACTAAGGCACGGCCATTGCGGGGGCTGCGGTTGTGGATCGCGCGCGCCACGAGTTCCTTCCCCGTCCCCGTTTCCCCGTAAATGAGCACGGTCGCATCCGTGGGAGCGACCTGATCGACGGCGCCGAGCGCCCTGAGCACTGCTGGACTATTGCCCACGATCTCCTCGAAGTTGTGCTCCGTGCGCAGTTCCTCCCGAAGATAAACGTTTTCCTTCTCCAACCTGGCCTTCAGGCTGTCAATTTCCTGGTAGGACTGCATATTCTGAATCGCCAATGTGACCTGGTTCGCCACTTCCTGCAAGAACACGGCGTCCTCATCCGAATAGCGATCCTTTTGCTGGCTCACAAGGCTGAGCAGTCCGATACACTTTCCCTGAAGAGCCAGGGGCACGACGCACATCGACCGGATACCCTCTGCCGCGAGGCGGCGCTCATTGGGATACTCCTGCTCCTTTTCAAGATCGCGGCGCACGAGAGGTCGCAGATGTTCGAACACCCAACTGCCGCAGGTCTCGTCGCGGCTAAACTCCAGTCCCGTCTGAAAGTAGTCCGAGTGCAGCTCTCCCTCCACGGCGAGGAACCGGAATGAGTCTCTCTCCGGCTGATAAAGGGTAATCGCGCATCGGTCAAATGGGAAGACAGGACGCAAGGCCTCGGAAATGGAATGCAGGAGTGCCTGCTGGGTCAGGCTCGTGATGATGGCATTGTTGATCCGAAGCAGGATGCGGTTCTTCTCTTCACTTTTACGCAGCGCCGCTTCCGCCTGTTTCCGCTGCGTGATGTCCTCGGAAAGCGCCATGATAAATCGCGGCACGCTTTCAGTACCCGGAACCAAAGAAACGTTATTGCTGACCCACCGCAGGGTGCCATCTTTGTGTCGATATTGTTTCTCGATCTGGAACTGTTGTCGCTTTCCCTCTAACAGCTCGCTGACCAACTCCCAGTTGGCGTCGCGATAATCCTCTTCGGTGATCTCCAGAAAAGTGAGCTTGCGGAGCTCCTCTTCCGTGTAGCCCAACATTTTCTCGTAAGCGCGATTCACCGCCAGGAAGCGTCCGTTGAGATCTGTAAGCGCCACCCCGACGGCCGAATTCTCATACACGGACCGCCACCGCTCCTCGCTCTTCCGCAGCGCCGCTTCCGCCCGTTTTCGGTCCTCGATGTCGTGGAGCGTCCCATACCACTTAACGATGTTTCCCTTATCGTCGCGCAGCGGCACTTGGCGGCCCAGGTACCAGCGATATTCCCCGTCCGCCCGCCGATAGCGTACTTCTACCTCGAGAGGTTCTCCCCCCGCCAATGCCACCCGCCACTTGTTCACTGCCCTGTCGACATCTTCGGGATGGGCTATGTTCCTCCAGCCCCAACCCAGCCATTGCTCCCTGGAGACGCCGGTGTAATCCAGCAAACTTTGACTCAGGAAATCGACGGTGCCATCCGGCAGAGCACTCACCACGAAAGCCGGAATTGCTTCGATAATGGTGCGAAATTCCCTTTCGCTATTGCGGAGCGCCTCTTCCGACCTGTTTCCGCTCGGTGATATCAATGAACGTTATCACCGCGCCCAAGGGTTCTACCTTCCCGAACGACAACGATGAGACCAATACTCTACGGGAAAGCTAGTGCCATCCTTTCTCCAATAAATCTCATCGTCCCGGTGGACGTCCTCGCCTTTTTGAAAACCGATATAAATCGGGCATTCTTCAATCGGATAAGGGGTGCCGTCTTTTCGGGTATGGTGCTCCATCGAATGCATGTTCTTGCCGAGTAATTCCGCGGGATCGTCGTAACCGAGCATGCGAGCAGCCGAGGAATTTGCGAAAAGACAGGTACCTAGAGAATCGCAACCACAGATCGCTTCCGCGGCGGAATCGAGTATCAGGCGGGTTCGCTCCTCGCTGTTGTGAAAAGCGTTTTCTGCGGGCGTTCGCATCGCGCTGTCTTCAGAGTGCGTCATGGGCAGATGCCGTAGCTCCACTGAAAGAACGTGTAGTTCCTGAATTGAGTACCGAGGATGCAAAACGCGAGAAATGCGCTGTGCGACATCTTCGCCTGCCGAAGAGGGATGCGAACCCTGCAACACCTAGATATAGGATGGCAGGGAGGGCGCTAAAAAGTCCGATGGAGTTCGTTAGAATTTTGTTAGGAGTTGATTCTGGAAACAACCCATGCACACGGGAAGGGATCGCAAGAGATTGGCATTCACAAGTGACCGGGAACGAGCAGGTAGTCACCAAAATCAGCACCCTCATACTGCACAAGCTGAGAGGCTATCACTTTATAACCGTGAACTCGAAAGAGGTCAAATACTTCCATGACATTTTGGCCTTGAGGCAGCCAAGTGGGATGGAACGCAACGATGAACGCGGTGCGACATTCCTTCAAGAGCCCTTCACAACCCTTGGAGAACCAATAGTCCCGCGCCTTCCACGTCTATCTTTCCTGCATTGGGATACAAGTTTGTCAGTTTACAAAATTCGTCCAGCGTAATGGTTCCCACGTGTACCGTTGATTCTTGCTCGGCCAGCCTTGCCGTCGGTTCTATTCGATGGTCCACCAACGAATTTGAGAAAGCTATCACCGCGATCCACAAGATAGAACGGACCAACTCGACCGTCAGAATCAGCCACGGGCTGGAGCAAACTCCTGCCGCCCGAGCATGTCTCCATCGCCTAAGGGATCACTTTGCCTTGAACCACAGCAACTCGTTGCCCATAGTAACGAGGGGTTCTCCGGATGGCATCTGCTCGACGGAGTGTCCTCCACGCGCCTCGGGAACATCGAGATGCCCCATTATCTTGCCAGTCTTCCGATCGAGCTTCACCACCCACCCAGGCGAACCTGGTGGCTGATTGAACGGTCCCATTGTGGCCCACAACACTTGGCCTACAAGCTTGAGCGAATAAATTCGTCCGAGATGAGGAATTTCGCCGAGGAAGTTTCCGTCGAGATCGAACTTCTCAATTCTGCCGTTTTCCCGGTCGGCTACAAATATCGTTCCCTCCTCGTCGATCTGGATGGCATGTGGAAGGCGGAAGTCCCCGGGACCACTGCCGAACCTACCCCACTGCTTTACCCGCTTGCCATCGGGAGTGTATTCCAGGACGCGAGAGTTTCCGTAGCCATCCGTAATGAACAGGTGTCCCTCGGGCGCGAAGGCGATGTCGGTGGTTCCATTGAACGCGTTGCCGGTTTTTGGTTGTTAGCCCACGGTGACGGTCATGAGCTTTTCGCCAAGCGGAGAATACTTGACGACGGTAGAATAGCCAGCATCCACTGTCCACACGTTGCCAGCTGGATCGATGCGGATGCTGTGCGGAATCTTGTAGTCCCCCTTGCCCCACGAGCGCAAGACTTTCCCCTCACGGTCCGAGAACCGGGTCGGCTTTGTCGCCGCGTTGTATTTCGTAGATACTACCCTCGCCGTCGACGGCAACCCAGGATACGGCTCCCGATTCCCAGCCAATTGCGGGCGGCTTGGCTGCAAAATGCACGCCGTCAAAGGGAAGCGTCGGAGTTGCTTCAATCCGCGCGCGAACGGCCGCGGCCTTCGCCTGAGCCTGCTTGCCCACTTGCCCCGCGGCTTGGGCGAGAAGTGGAAAGCAAATAAGGCAGGCAAGGATTCTCAAATACATTGTTGTCCTGCTGAACCGGGAAGGTCTGAATAACCGACACGATACGAGGAATACCTGAGGGGAAGGCGATAGATGGGAGTTCCCCATCAAGATAGCGGCCCTTGGCGCTTTCCCAAATCGTAATCGTCCAAGAATGCCTGCATGTCCTGCATCCGGATGCGCCCCAGTTCTTCTACTGACTTCGTCGTATCCCAGACAAATTGATGGCTGTTACGTCGTGCTAGCTCGAGCATCTTTGGATATGTTGCTGCTATCTGGTCACGAATCGTTCTGGTGTCCAATCGATACAACGGATCAACCGAGATGACCCCGGTGCTACGCAGAGTCGCTTCGGCGTTGAAGTTCGCTGGACCGTCAGCGCAACCGAGAATTCTAAGCTAGAGATCCGTGTCGCTCGGAGCGAACATGCGCCGATATTCCTCGAAGGACCGGCCCCAAGGAACTACTTGATCGAGTGTGATACTTTATCCCGAGTGCCCGCTACTAACCACATTTACTGAACTAGAATTTTCCGCGAACTATCTCCAACGTTTCATCTATCGTCTTGTCTTGAACTATCAGATCGCGTGTCAAAATTTGAGAAGGGTGAGGTACTGCATGACGCGCACCTCGCCCTTCCAGCCGGCGGACCTATAGCGAGTTAAGAAACTCGAATAATGCCTGCTTCTCCGTGGGGCTCAGTTCTCGGAAGCGCCGGGCTACGTCGTCGGCTTCACCTTTGTGCCTCTCGATGGCGTTTTCGAGAGTCAACGATTTGAGGTCGTGCATGTAGCGCGGTCGCATGCGCAGACCCCACAGTGCAGCCGTGCGCAGTTTGTTTGCAGTGTCCTGCGGGGGATTTTGTACGATACCGTCACCCGTTCCCACGTCGTGGAGCAAGAAGTCGCCATAGGGATGAATGATCTTATTCCCCAGAGCTTCGGGAACGGTGAACTGTCCGCCGTTGATGACCGTCCCCACGGGAGCGGTGGTGATAGTTTGGACGTGGCAGGTACTGCAGCCGATCTTCTCGAAGAGAGCTTGCCCAGCTTGAGCGGCTGCGGTAGCGGCGAGGGCCGTATCGCGCGGCGGCACTTTGGTTCCGCGAACGAATTGTGCAAAGTGGTCGATGTCGGCAAAGCCGAGATTGTCCGGCACATCCTCGGGATCGGGGGTTATTTTGCCAACGGTGGTGGTGTCATGGGGGCGTAGTCGGTTGGTAACGCCCATTTCATTCAGGTAGGCATCGCCAATGAAGGAGAGCAAACTGCTGTGCTGATCTTTCCAACCGAAACGGCCGACGCGCGTCTGGCCGGGAGCCTCCAGCACCGGAACCTGGATGGCCTCGCCGTGGATTTTGCCCTCGGAGAGGTCCGGCTGGTTCTGGGCGATGGCCAGCAGTGTGCTATCGTCGATCGCTTCGACAAAACCATCTCCCAGAGTGTTGAGCGCTGCCCGTAGCGCCCGGATATTTTCCGTGGGCGGAATGTGTTCCTGCGCCTGGGGAAGAACGGCGCGATCGTTAAGGACGGAGCGTCCAGTGATGCTCTCGGCGCCGTCGTTGATCGGCACGGTGGGATTTACAAAGTTGCCGTTGGCGTCGTTGTGTCCGATGCGCAGTTCGGTAAATTGGCTGGCGCCTCCGCTTACGGGGTTTTGATGGCACTCCGCGCAGGCCCTTCCGTTGTAAACGGGCCCGAGTCCCGTGCTTACATCGTGAATTCTCTCGTAGTTCTGCTGGTCGAGAGCATAGGTGTCGCCTGGGGGTTCCGCGAGTCCGTTGCTCACACTCTGTGACCCCGGATTCTGGGCGAGCGTGGGAGTGTCAAAACCTGCGGGCGCCTCGGTCGCGGATTGCTGTGCAATTCCGACCAACCCAACTGCCATCACGCCTAACAACAATACAGGAAACGAGACACATCTATGTATCATCGTATTTTCTCCTCCTGAAAAGTGGTTTCGTCGAAACACGTCCCTGCAGCCAAAAGGCCTGTCCTGGTCAAATGTAAGACCACGGGCGCTCGCGTTTTATTCCTAGTTCGTTTGTTAAAAGTGTGTAACGACCCGACGCTGCGTTTTTTAAGCCAATCGCCGGGCAAACCACCGAATAGGTGCAATTCGAGAGAAAGCATCTCCACCCTCAGAAAATCACGCAACGAGGACCGAAATTGCTCGCGCGATTTTCAGCAGCTGCCAGATCGAAAGTGGTGTCCGCGCAGCTCTTTGCGCCATCTTCATTGTAAGTGCTTCGTTCATGCGTGTTTTGGCCTGTGCGAATGTTACCGGCGCTGAGCGACAAAACTGACGTCTCCGCTGAGCAGGAACGGGATGTTTGGAAAGGCAAACAGATTAACGCAGAGGTACACCGCACTGCCGAAAAGAATGCCGGGGGTGAACCAGTCGAATCCGGATCGCAAGGGAGCTCATACCTTCTCAGCCACAAGTGGCCGCCAATTTGGCACCGTATCTCTGTCCGTAAGACCAGTCAGAACTTGACGAAGGCGTTTCCGCGCACGCGATAGGCTTGACATCACGGTACCGACGGGCATGGCGGTGATATTTGCGATCTCGCCGTAAGACAGACCCTCGAGTTCACGAAGAATGAGGACCTCTCGGAAATTCGGTGGCAGCATTTCCAAGGCCTTTCGTACCAGAGCGTTGTTATCGTTTTGAAGCACCAGGTCTTCCGGGTTGGGGTTGCGCTCATCTGTAGAGAAAAGTTTCTCTTCAAATTCCGTGGCGTCTTGAAGTGGCCGGTTTGTATGCAACCAGCTATAGCAAGTGTTACGGACAATTTTCATTAGCCATGCTCGCGCATCGCCGCCACGGAAGCCCGGGAAAAATCGGAAAGCGCGCAAGTAGGCCTCCTGGACAACGTCCTCGGCGTCCTGCTTGTTGCGCGTCAGCCAGCGCGCGAGATTGTAGGCGGCGTCCAGATGCGCTAAGAAGGCCTCCTCAAAATTCGGAAGATGTCCGTGATCGAGCATCGGGAACCTCCCTCAAGCGGCATCGAGTCATACGCGTGTGCTTGAGCGTCTCACTATGGTTTGCGCTTCAAACCCACACAATGGACGGGCGATTCCTTTCCGCTGGAATGGGGGTCCCCGTGTAACTATCACTTAATAAGGCACTTGGAAGACTGTGTCCCCTAGATTTTGTTCCAGGAAACGCTGGCCAGTGGTACACTTCGTGCCGACTGAGCCAAACGCCATGCTGGAAGATGACCAACTCCGCCGGCGGTTCGTTTTTGGGGTGTTCGAACTGGATCTTCGCTCTGGCGAGCTGCGCAAGCACGGTCTTCGTGTCCGCCTCCAGGAACAGCCCTTCCAAGTCCTCGCAATGCTGGTTGAGCACTCCGGGGAGGTTATAACCCGGGAGGAACTGCAGAAAAGGCTTTGGCGCGCGGACACATTTGTGGATTTCGACCACGGGCTCAATAAAGCGATCAACAAAATCCGTGACGCCCTCAGCGACTCTCCTGAAAGTCCGCGCTTCGTGGAAACGGTTGCGCGTCGCGGCTACCGTTTCCTCGCGGGGGTCAAAGTCATCGATGCAGGCGTTGAAAGGTCAGAACCCGCAACTCGACCTCAGCACTCGCCGGAATTTGATGGGCGCCTGGATCCCACCCATAAACCCGCGGAGCTCAAACGCCGCTCGAGTGCATGGACGATATCGGTCGCCTTGCTATTGATCCTGATAGCATCCTTCACCATGTGGAAGGTTCACCCCTGGAATCGTCCGTCACCTGTTATTCGCTCGTTGGCTGTCCTCCCGTTGGAGAGTCTCTCGAGCGACGCCTCTCAGGATTACTTCGCGGATGGAATGACCGACGAGTTGATTTCGGACCTTGGGCAGATCAGCGCATTGCGCGTGATCTCGCGCACCTCAGCGATGACTTATAAACACGCGCGCAAGCCTCTGCCGCAGATCGCTCGCGAGCTGAATGTGGACGCCGTTGTGGAGGGCACCGTACTTCGTTCCGGCGACCAGGTCCGCATTACCGCGCAGCTGATCGAAGCCTCTACTGACAAGCACTTATGGTCCCAGAGCTACGAGGGTGAATTGCGCGATACCTTGGCACTCCAGAACAAAGTGGCGAGCGCGATTGCAGATCAAATCCGGATTAATTTGAATCCGCACGAACAAGCTACGTTGAAAAACGCCAAGGTTGTTAATCCGGAAGCTTACGAGTCCTATCTAAAAGGGCGCTACTTCTGGAATAAGCGAACGGCGGATAGTTTGAAAGTTGCTTTGGCGTATTTCAATCAGGCAGTCGACGAAGATCCGAAATACGCCCAAGCGTATTCTGGCTTAGCCGACACTTATGCTTTGTTGGGAGACTGGCAATACGCGGTAATGACCCCCAAGGAGGCTCTCCCTAAAGCGAAAGCCGCTGCGATCCAAGCTCTGGAGTTGGACAGCGCTCTCGGTGAAGCCCATAACTCGCTGGCGTTCGTTTTGGATGGCTTCGATTGGGATCTCGATGCTGGCGGGAAGGAATTCCGAAGGGCCATTGACCTTAATCCGAGCTATGCAACCGCTCACCATTGGTTTGCCTGGCATTTGAGTCTATTGGGTCGGTATGACGAAGCAATCTCGGAAATGAGAAAAGCGGAAAGTCTGGATCCCCTGTCCCTCATTATTAACGCCGATTTAGCAGAGCTTCTCGTCCTTGCTCATTCGTCTGACGAATCGATACAACAGAGCCGCAAGACGATCGAAATGGATCCTAATTTTGCAATGGCACACAATCAACTTGGCCAGGCCTACCTCGAAAAGCGTATGTACGGTGAAGCGGTCACGGAACTGCAAAAAGGAGCACAGCTTTCCGGAGGCAGCCCGACCTGCATCGCTAATCTTGCTCGAGCCTACGCTGCATCCGGCAAAAGGAACGAAGCGATAAAGCTACTCAGCGATCTGAAGAAGCGCTCAAACCCTTCCTATTCGTACGGTTCGGAGATCGCAACCATCTATGCGTCTCTCGGAGACAAAGATCAAGCGATGAATTGGCTCGAAAAAGCCTACGAAGAGCGCTTTAACCCGGGCGTCCTGATGCGGCCGGGCTTCGATCCTCTCCGTTCGGACCCGCGCTTTCAAGATCTTGTACGCCGTATAGGCTTCCCCCGCTGAACAGAGAATTGACGAGCATTCGTCCTTCGTCACCAGAGCATGCTTTTCTATCGTAAGCTCGCGCGAAAAATTCGATCGAAACCCGGTAGCTACCCGCGTCTGAGCAAATGGAGATTCGGAAATCTAGAGGCTGGGCGCGTAGTAGCCTGTTTTTGCGTAAATACTGAGAGGCGGAAGCCCCTTCGGGGCGCGCAGCTTGACCTTGATCTTGCGCCATCGCGCATCGTGTGACTTATTACTCGGCCGGTATCCCAGAATATATTGGTTGCGCAACTCTGCGCCGATTTTTGCGGCGACGTCCGGCAGCTCGTTCACATTCCCTACGTCAAAAGCACGGCCACCGGTCAGTTCTGTCAGTTCACTGAGCAGAGAGGGCCCATTCAGTTCCTCAGGCGTTCGGCTGCGATAGTCCAAAGGATCGAACATTCCGACAGCGTAAAGCTGGGTATCTGCCTCCCGCACAAGCCGCTTGATATCGTTCTCATTGTACCGACTATGGTTATCCCCCCCGTCGGATATGATAAGCAAGGCCCGCTTGGCGTTTCGAGCGGTACTTATCTCGCGGAGGCCTAGGTATATTGCGTCGAGGAGTGCAGTGCTGCCTTTAGCGGATGCCGAAAACAAACGGCTCTGCAGATCTTCAACTCTGTTGGTAAAGGCGCTCACGAGTTCCGCGTGTTCGTTGAAACTGACGAGAAAGAACTCGTCTTGTGGATTGGCTGTCTTGAAAAACTCTAAGGCAGCTTCCTTGGCCTTACCGACTTTGTTGGCCATGCTGCCGCTGAGATCGAAGATGACGCCGATGGAAATGGGCACGTCTTCAGAAGAGAAATACTCGATCTCCTGCTCGACGTTGTTTTCGAATAAACGGAAGTTATCGGACTCGAGGCCTGTTATCAGGCGGTTATGCGGGTCGGTGACGGTAACGTTGACAAGCGCCAGTTCCACATCGACATGGACGAGCTGCCCCTGCTGAAGGATCCTGCCCGGGGAGTCGTGCTTAACGTCGCCTGGGACAACAGATTGGGCGACCGCGAGTTCAGGAAAGTTCCAGCTGACGATGCCGATGAGCAATAGAAAAATGAATGGAACGCAGCAGGCATGAGCCGCGATCAAACTACTCTTCACAGGGTCTCCCATCGTGCCGATTGTCCTGGCGCTGAATCTGACTATTGGTGCCCGTTCCTTGACCGCTGTGGGCAGAGTCTTGATAGAGCTTGTGGTCTCCAAATTCTTCGGTCTTCATATCGTCACCGCTGACACCTGAGGAATTGAGAAGGCCGGTCATCGCGGTAACCATGCCCGACGGGCCCGCGATGTAGTAGATGGGACCATTGAGTCCGAGTAAATAACGCGTGAGCATGTCCCGATTGATCTGACCTTTTTCATAGGGCCAAGCAATGGTTCTATGCCCCGTGACCGTCGGGATGAAAATGAAATTGGGATTTCGTGCGGCCATACTTTCCAGTTCTTCGATGAACGCCGCGTCGTCTGCCTCCCGGTTTGAATAGAACAGATAGATCTTGTGTGGCAGGCGTTCCTGCGTGGCACAGAGAAGGATGCTGCGAATCGGCGTAATGCCAATGCCACCGGCGAGAAATACGGCGGTTCTGGTGAGATCTCTGTGCAGCGTGAACGATCCCCTGGGACGGCTCACAATGAACCTCGTGCCGATCGCGGCCGCCTGCAACGCTCTCTTAAAGCCAGTCTTTCGCATGCGCATCGCGATCATGATTGGGCTCTTGTCATGAGGCGAGCTTGCGACCGAAAAGGTCCGTAAATTGTCGCCTGCGCTTCCGTCGCGCGGGCGCGAAGACAAAATCAGCATGCTGCCCAGGTCGGAATTCGAAGCTGGCATCATTGGTGTCAAACCAGAACGCCGTCGTGTCTTTGGCGATTCTCTGTCGATCCTAGGGTCATTTGATATTCGGCCATGGATTTCCCCCTCGCTGGAACCTTACTTGGTTCTAATTGGCAGTCTTGCGCCTCAGCTATGTAGACCACAATCGCCGGAACTTTATTCCAACCTTGGTCCTGACAATGGAAAAGCCTCCACTTCGCCCCATTTTGCTTCTCAAATAAGGCGGCTAGGAAGCATTCATCGAAATTAGGTTCGACTATGAGCTGTCCCTTCATCGCGCCGTGGCCGATTCCGCAGCGGTTGCAGCAGTGGAAGGAGTAGGTTCCCGGTGTACGCGCCAGAAATTGCACTACGATAGGAGTTTCCTTCTCGATCTTGAAGGAGTCTTCCTTCGAGCTGAAGATGAGGCCCGGATCACCTTTCCCCTCCGATCCGTCGGGGTACAGATTGATCTTGAATCCGTGGGTGTTAACGAGAGACGTGATCTTCAGTCGCACCTGGGTCCCCCGCCTCACGCGGAGGGGGAAGGGAGTGTACTCATACTTTTTGGCGTTGACTTCAATGACCTGCACATCCTGCCCCGATGTTTGCGCCAGAGCGGCAAAGCCTACGATGACCGCAAATACGCCCAGCAAAAACAAGCAAACAATTCGCAATACGCTATTCACTTTTATTCCTTCCTGGAAAATACAAACGCGGGCCGGATGCTGCAAGCAAGCCAGCGCGCGATGAGCAACGGGAATTCCGCAAATACTTTGCACGTCTGCTGATGTTCTACTTTGAGCGAATTGCCTGGAAGCGATCACGGCCGCTTTCTGAAAAGTCTTGCTCGTGACCGACCCGCCGACGCGTAATTCTCCCTTCACTTGAACGCTATTGAGCCCTGTTCGATATCGGGGCCTACTGCCACCGACGTAAACCAAATTTCCAAAGCTTTATTCCGCCCATCGTCACAACGCAAAGAGTCCTAATCTCAAGCCTCCGCAATTTCATTTCCGAAACAAATGCGGGACGTACCAGCGGGCGTAGGTTGCCAATCCCAACGAGAGCACGACCCACCAGAGCACTAATACAGTTCGCATCCAGAGCTTGTACTTGGTTATACGGAATGTCTTCGGCAGAACGCTCGTGCCAGCAGCCAGCAGAATGTACAATCCCGCGATTTCGGTTATCGTTCCTAGCGCCGCGTGTGTTGTCGCCAGGGCGTAGTAAGACTTGCCAAGCTTGAGCGGTATCTTCGGACTTACGTGGGTTCGAAATGAAGGACTCATCACGAGCACGATCACGCCAAGGTTGAGGAGCACAATCACCGACTGGCACCAGGCATGCTGCCGGAAATGCCGCCGGCGCGCGAGCAAAGCGCCAATGAGCAGCCCCACTCCCATGGCGAGCTCGAGAAGCAGGGTCAGGTTGGCGTAGGGAGGAGCCACGCTTCCTAAGAAGGGTCCTTTCGTAACATCGCTGCAGGCGCGTCTAGCCCGGCCCGTTTATGCCACTTAGAAACCCGCCGAGATACCCCGTCAAACCGACCAGCAGCACCGTGATCGCTTCGACCGGCAGACAGTATTTCGGCAGGTATCGCTCTGAATCGCGCCGCACACGCAAGTGGATCAAAAATACAAACCAGATCAGCACACTTGTGACGCAACCCAGAACCAGGTGCATTAACAGGATCCCTTTGAGTTTTTGTCCCTCAAGGGCAAATTGCCACGCGATAAGCCCCGTGGCCACGACTGGCACCGTGAAGACCGCAGCCAGCAGAAGATTGAAATACGCCGCCGCAGCCAGCGAGCGATTGCTGGTCCAGTGCGAGCAATAGTCGAACACCACGGCTACGGTAAACAGCGCAATCGGGAAGTGAATCAGCACCACATGCTGAGCGTGCTTGGCTAGAAGCACAGTTTTGATGTCGAAGGGATTAACGCTCATCATCCCCTCACTGCACCATGACTTCGCCGGTCATCTTGGGGTGAATCGAGCAGAAGTACGGGAACGATCCAGGCTTGGTGAACGTGTAAGAGAATTTTTCGTCCGTGTCCATCACCTTGGACTTGAAAACACCGTCTGTGCTGACCACGGTGTGGGGAATATCATCGCGGTTGGTCCAGGTCACAGTCGTTCCGGCAGTTACCGTAATAGTCCCCGGCCCAAAACTGAAGTTATCGATCTTCACTTCCGCAGTTGTCGCCGGCGGCTGCTGATTCGCCGAGATGTCGTGCGATCCTTCTAATAGAACCGTCGCTACGACTGCTGCCATCAAGCTTGCAAGCCAAACAATTCTTCTCTTCATCATTTCCCCTCTTGATTTCTTCATGATTTATTCTCATTGCTCGACAGATTTAACTAAGTGTTGAGTCAAGGACCGCCAGTGCGTGCTGCCCCCGCAGGTACTTCACATCGGTAATTCCGAGCAAGCTCCTGAGTTGCTCTGCCGGCACTTTCATCGGCCCAGGCGAATCCGCCTTGCCCGGCTGCGGTTGGGGAAATGCGGTTGACGCCGCGGTGTGAAATGTCACGTTTCCTTCGATCTTTTGCATGGTTTGGTGAATGTGGCCGTTCAGCACGGTTACGGAGCCGAACTTCTTCAAATACGCGAGTGCCTGCGCGCTATCTTCCGTACCCCAGCCCCAGTCCGGATACACCGACCATAAAGGAATGTGCGCGAATACTACGATCGGCGTGCTGTGCTTCAGATGCTTGACGTCGTTTTCCATCCATTCGAGCTGCTCGGGGCCCAGTGTGCCCAATCCCCCCGCCTTCAAATTCAGCACATTCACGAGCCCGATAAAATGCACACCCTTCTTGTCGAAGCTGTACCATCCGGCGCCCTTACTCCCTTTTCCGTACCGCTCGAGGTACTGCTTGCCGTCATCGTTCAACATGTCGTGTTCGCCCGGCACAAAGAACACATCCTTGGGCGCCGCGGACTGGAGAATCTGATCGACGGTATCGAACTCCTCTGGTTTCGAAAGATGGCTGATGTCGCCCGTGTGCAGCATGAATTCCGGTGGTGTCGACAAACCATTG
Source organism: Candidatus Acidiferrales bacterium (assembly GCA_963790355.1). Classification (GTDB taxonomy): domain Bacteria; phylum Acidobacteriota; class Terriglobia; order Acidiferrales; family UBA7541; genus Acidiferrum. Next base: position 261,154 of record CAWBOF010000003.1, on the reverse strand, counting down.
ATTTTGTCCACCGCTGCCTTCAGCGTCGCAACAACATCCGGATTCGCTGCCTTGTTGAAACCCATGTGACTATCGCTGATCTGCACGAAGCTCAGTTCGCCCGCCGCGGCCACCTTGCCTCCCAACTGCGACATCTGGCTCAGGCTGTAGGATTTCAGGATTCCGCCCTGCATGACGCAGAGCGCTCCTGTCCCTGCCCACGCCATGCATTTCAAAAACCCCCGTCGGTCTACTCCATCCTTGTTGTGATCGTGCAGGAGTTCGTCTTTTATTTTCCCAGCCATATTTCCCCCTCGCCTCGTTTTGTCATTCGCTTCTTTGCTTCCGCCTAGATCTATTCATCCGGGAACGAGCGGCGCGGTACCTGGAATCGAATGTCGCCCACGCCGCTCTCGGACGTGTTCCATCTGTGTAAACCGTAGGCCGCCACTATTTATTCCCGTACAAGCCCCGATGAGCCTTTTTTCTCACTCGTTAAACAAAGAGGAAGAAAACGGGGAATAAAAACATCCCTCAGGCAGTCCCTACGAATGAGCATGCCTTTCAGGAAAAGGGATTGGACGTGCTGAACTCGCAGGCGCACATGCGATTCGAGATCCTTGTCCTATCAAATCTAGGTGCCACGATTGCTGAATCGCGACATTGGAAGCTCGTTACGGTCACAAAATCTGGATGCTCGCCGATAAATATCGGATCTGCCAGCATAAATACCACACGCGGCATAGAGGCATGTGGCCAATGGAGGAACTTGGCAATAACGGCGATCCAAAAGATGCGGCCGGATGTGGTGATTATCTCTAGTTCGTCGCTCTATCCACAACACAAGGGTCCCATATTAATAGACGCCCCAGAGTGGGGGCTCGCGAGACACATTTGTCGCTGTCGCAAAGCACGCTGTTGCTGTAAGACTCATCAGGGACACTCCCCACGCCGATTACGACGTCACCTCTTGCTTGGCACAGTTGGCATGGAACGGCCGTGCCAATTGCCCCTCGTTGATTCCAGCGAGTGCGTTGAGTTCCGATATCTATCAGGCAGAGGTGCGTGCTGCAGCCAATATTGCAAATGTCAGGATCATCGACATGTCTGATGCGATCTGCGATAGAGAGAGATGTGAGACGCAAGTAGGCGATCTTGTCGTATATAGGGATGGGGACCATTTGACATCAAGCTACGTCAAGAGCCTTGCCAATGTTTTGCAGACGGAACTGCGTCGATCTTTGGAGTGATTGTCGCGGCGAAGTTAAGTTATGAGCCAGTTGAACCGGCAGAGTTGGTCGGATTCACAGAAAGTTTGTCGTCCTTACGCGTAGCTGTCTCCCCCAACTTCTCGTCACGCTGCCGCTGCGTTTGCCGATAATCCCAGCTTGCCACGGCACGACAAAATGCCGATCAAAATTCCCATCAGACCTCACTCTTGAGTTTCGACAATTGGCAACTCCAATTCCAGAGTTCGCGCGCGAGACATGCGCGAGACCTATTGGCGACAGAAGCTTTACGCCCGATTCCGTGCCGCCTCTGCGGACGGGCACGTCCAATGGTTGTACACGTTTTCGGGATGATTGTGCTAAGTGCCGCTCTCGCGGAATAAAAGGTTCGAAGCGGTAGTTATCAACAATGTAGCTTTAAACGTTCAAGGAGAAATGATGAAAAAACAGTGTTTGCGTATTTTGATCGCCCTAATCGGCGTCGCCGGCTTAGGCGTGGCCACGAAGGGCCAGGCTGTCGACCAAGTCGTGGTCAAGATCCCCTACGAGTTTGTCGTTGGCGGCAAAACACTTCCGGCGGGGACCTACAGAGTGGACCGCTTGCGTAGTTCAGTCGCTCGAGCGCTGGTCCTCAGTAGTTTTGAGAATCGTGCGTCCGCAATAGTCATTCCAACCGAGGTCGAAAGTAGTAAAGCCGACAAAGCCGTTGTCACTTTCGAACAAGTTGGGCAACAACTGTTCCTCAGCAAGGTTGAAACACCTGACAACGTATTCACCCTTCCAGTGTCCCGTTCGGCAATCATGGAGGCCACAGCGAGATCACGCAGCGGCGCCTCTAGCTCGGAAAGTGCGGCTGGAAGCTACTAGATCATTAATCCATGCGGGGCGGCCTGCGGGCCGCCCTCTTCGATGTCTACGGAACAGGAGGAAAAATGATCGTCTGCTGCGCGAACCAATGCGCCTTCTGCCGATCGCCAATCGTGTCAGGGCAAAGATGGGTACGGGAGAAGATTTATGACCCTGCGCTCAATGGACGTGAACCAGGCTACCGTCGTTACCACGCTGAACCCTTCGACGGGCAGAAAGGAAGCTGTTGGGAAAAACATCAAATGGAAGAGGAAATCGCCCGTACCGCACACGCGCGGCCTAGAAGGAACACCACACAGTGGGAAGAAAAACAACTTCCGATCCTCATTTGACATTCGTGGGTTTCCTCGGCGTATAGCAGATCCGGATGTGTCCTCAGTCGCCCAAACGTGTCCGGAGGAGGAGAGAATTTCAATGCTCTTGGATAACACGGCCATCGTTCGCCGCCTCTACGAAGAAGTTTGGAATAAACGTAGGCTTGACGTCGTCGACGAGCTGATCTCACCGAGCCATGCGCTCAATGACCCCATCATATCCGGTTCGCAGATGGGTCCAGAGTTGTACAAACGGCGCGTGGTCGAGCTCACGACGGGCTTTCCCGACCTACGTTTCACGATTGAAGACATGATTGCCGAAAAAGGAAAAGTTGGTGTCTCGTGGACTATCTCCGGCACTCACCAGGGCGAGTTCCTGAATATTCCTGCCACGGGCAGCAAGATATTCGTGGAGGGAATAACGATTCATGACATCACAAACGGAAAGATTCTTGATTCGCATGCCAGATGGGACGCTCTGGGCTTCCTACGACAACTCGGTGGCGCTTGTCGACAGAGCGCCGCTTCAGCGGCTTGACGAAAAAGAATGGCTGATCCGCCACACAATTCAACTGTAATGACGAATGGAGCATGAGCCTTTTGTTTACGGGAGGCTGCTCTCAAACTCGCTTGCATACGTCGAAACCGCTTGGAAGAAGTACGGGGGGAGTCGGCGGTCCAGAATTTAAATTACATCACCATAGAAGAGAGCAAAAAAATGCCTAAGCAAGACATTCATTTGACTTATCGTTGACAACCTTCCCTACGAATGCGTTTACCGTAACGACTCGGACGGCCTGTTTCAATCTCACAAAAAGGAACAAACATGGAGAACTCAAGAAATTTGATGAGTCGTACGGTCAATCGCCGGTCGCTCTTGAAAAATGGAGCGTTGGCGGGAGGTGCAGTTGCCATAGGCGCGGGGCTTATTGCCGGAGAGACTCGCGCATTTGGCCAGAGCAGCTTAGGCAGCCTCAACAAGGGAGACATAGCCATTCTTCGATTCTTGGCTGCAGCCGAGCTCATCGAATCGGATCTTTGGACACAGTATGCGGAACTGGGTGGTATTGGCGATAATCCACCCATTGAAATCGACCCGAACCAACAGTTGAACAACTATCAGATCGCCTTGTCGAACCTGGATGGCGATGGCCCGCAATACATCACCAGCAACACCATTGACGAAATCAGCCACGCAGCCTTCCTCAACGGATACCTGGAGTCCAAAGGCGCGGACCCAGTCAATTTCGATGAGTTCCGCACACTCCAGGGAAGCACGGCGACAGGAGCGCAGGACATCGGCCGCCTCACCAACCTGATGCACCTCAACGTGGACACCAGCTGGTTCGTGCGCTACCGTAGTGCAACCAATCCAGACTTTGGCGCCACTTTCCCTCAGGCGCTCAAACTCAATAATGTTACCGCCATCCCCCGAAACAACAAGGATTTCGAGGGCGCTTCCAACCCCAACTTCCCCGGTAACGACCACATCCAGGCGATCGCGAACGTAGCGGGCTTTCACTTCGGATACATTGAACAAGGTGGCTCGAGTCTCTATGCGGCGCTTAGCCAGAAAGTCAGCAGTCTGGAAGTGCTGAAAATCACGCTGGGCATTGGAGGAGACGAGATAGCCCATTTCCTGGAATGGGTCGATTTTTCGGGCAACGGCGTGCAACAGCCTGTCGCGCCGTTTACGGACCCCATATCTGGACTAACATTTCCCGATTTCTTCAACAATCCACCCCTGCAACCGCCCAGCCTGGTTCAGCCCAGCCTGATCTTTCCCGTTCCCTGTGAATTCATTAGCGGGGATTTGCCGCACTGCGCGGTGATTCGACCGAGCGATGACAAGTTCGGAGGCGCAGTAGCGACGATTGCATCGTTCACAGCGGATGGATTATTTGTTGGGCAAACGCCAAAGTTTTTCCAGGCAGTGCAGCAACTGGCGGAAGAAGCGGACGCTGCCGCACGCGAGCTGTAATCGGCTAGCGACCCACTTTGTACGGGAATGGTCCCGGCTTTCTATACCGAGCGGGAAGGATCGGGACCATTTCAAACGGCGCAGCAGGCCCACCGCTCCCGACGAGCCCGGCGCGTTCCCCGGACGCAATACCGCGGTGACCAGATATTGCTCCGCCTCCTGGTTGAAGGTCAGAAAACCTACCATCGGTAGGTAGCAGTAGGTGTCGTAATGCCAATTGAAAAACGCCAATTGCTGCGCACCATGCGTAGGATCGTCGGTGGGATCCAGATCCAGGGTGATCAGACCAGCCCGACCGCGCAGCCGCTTGCGATGGCGTTCGATCACCGTGTCCGCCAGGGCTTCGGCCATCACCTGCCTTCCAAACTTTCCGAGGCCGTGGACAGCGGCTCACGACGGGGCGCCGATTGCATTTGTGATTTCGAACCTGCTTGGTTGAAGGTCGCATACCTTATTCGTCCCGCCTCCGGACAAGAATGATTCGAAGATCTCCGGGCGGACCGAACATGTCTACGCTGAATGACGGGCGCGTTTCATGGCCGACGCGGCTTTACGCTGCAACACCGTATTACTTGCGAAATTGACGAGGTATTCCACTTTCGGCTCGCAGTCCAAAAAATCCAAAACTTCCGGCGCCGCAAAACCACCATCCAAGCGCACCCGGATCTTGGCCTTCGGAAAAGCTTCCGTCAGCCGCTCGATCACCTTCAGCAGCTTCGTTGCCTCCACCGCTGCTCCGATTGCTACCGGGTGGAACGAACCAGTTCCCGGGTGGGGCTTTCACCCACTGTGGACCATCACCTTTTCACGGCGCACTGAATAAAGCAGGCTAGTTGGTGTCTTGCAACAGGAATCTTAGGATGTTCGGCACCGCATTCGTCGCAGCGCCACAAGAACAATCCGCTTCTTTGCTCAATTTCTTGATACTGCATCTTCGACCTCCCGTGCAACGGCCGCCGGGCAATGTCACTGTTCAATCCAAGCCTAAATTAGGCTTAGTCCGTGCTGAGCAAGAAGACCGGGATAATCCCTTTCGATAAGTTGTCGTAGAGCGCTCTCTGCGGCTGCCTTATCTGGACTGGAAAATTCGACTAGGTCATCTGTACCCTCGGGCATCGCTTTCACGACCCCCCATTCATTGTTATCTGGATTAAAGTTCCAAACGAAATTTGTGGGGATAGCCCCCACGCACATGTCCTTCCTAGTTTGCGGTCCTCCCCACGGGCGAGTGAGTTTATTGCCTTTTGTCATATGGGCCGCACAGGCAGCTCTACAGAAACGATCATCTAGTGTGGTGTCCCAGCTAATTCTTTGCAACGGCGCACCTTGTCGAGGATGACATCAGCCGTGGCCTTCCAAACGAAAGGCTGGGGTTTGTTATTCCAGTTGGCGAGCCACGCATAGATGGCGCTTTCGAGTTCTTCAACGCTGCGGAAGGTGCCACGACGGATCATGCGTTCCGTGATCAGGGCGAAGAAGCGTTCCACCTGATTGAGCCAAGAACTGCTGGTAGGGGTGAAGTGGAAATGAAAGTGGCGGCGCTTGCGGGGTGTCAGCCACCGCTTTACAGTGGCGCTCTTGTGCGTGCTGTAGTTGTCCCAAATGATGTGCACGTCCAGGTCCGGAGGGACTTGCTTCTCCACTTGGTTGAGAAACTTTGCGAACTCTTTGCCGCGATGACGCGGCAAGCAACTGCCGATGACTTTGCCGTTCAGGATATTGAATGCCGCAAAGAGGGTGGTCGTTCCGTAGCGTTTGTAATCATGGGTTTGCCGTTCTGGCAGTCCGGGACGCAGCGGCAGGATCGGAGCGGTGCGGTCCAGAGCTTGAATCTGGCTTTTTTCGTCGACACACAGCACCAGAGCGCGTTCCGGAGGGTCCAGGTACAGACCGGCGATATCGCGCACCTTTTCCTCAAACTGCGGATCGTTGGACAGTTTGAATTTCTCGACCCGGTGGGGCTGAATATCGAAACGCTGCCAAACCCGATGCACCATCATGCGCGACACGCGCAAGTGTTTGGCGAGCGTTCGCACGGTCCACTGCGTTGCGTCCGGCGGTCTGGTTTTGAGCGTGGCATCCAAAATCTTTTTCTCCAACTCCGGTGTCAACGTCCGGCGCGGCCGGTTCCGCGTCGGCTTCGCGGTCAGCGCTTGCACTCCGCCTGCGCCGAACGTGGCGCGGGCGGCGATCACCGTCGGGCGCGACAGACCGAGTTGTTTGGCGATTGAGCGATTCGACATCCCTTCGTGGGCCAGCAGAATCACCCGGCATTTCTGCGCCACTCCTTGTGGCGTTGTTCCAGAGCGGACCAACGATTCCAGTTGCCTCTTGGCCTCGACATCAACGGAAAGAGCTGCGGCGGTGGCAAACATGCCCCCATTGAAACATGGTTAGCCCATATTGTCAACACTTATACGGGACGAGACACTAGGTTGCTTTGTGAACATGTGACGTATAATCGCGCGTTGCTCGGGGGCTGCACATGCTTCGACGAACATTTCTGAAGGACCTTGCTGCGCTCGCCTCAATCACACCCCCCACGCGCAATTTGTTGGATGCCGGAACCGGAATTTGCGCTGTCGACGACAACACACAGGTCGAATTCATGCCGGCGACACGGGAAACTTATTTGAAATTTGCGGGAGAGGTTGAGACAACGCTGCACCGCGACGTTCTGAATGTTTGGTTTCCGCAGACGGTGGACAACGAGCATGGCGGATTTCGTTCGAACTTCACGCGCGAATGGAAGCCGTATGGCAAAGAGAGCAAGTTTTCCGTGTTTCAGGGGCGGATGACTTGGATTTCGTCGCAGATTGTGCAGCGCAGGCCGGCGTTGAGGGAGCAGTATCTGCCGTATGTGTCGCATGGGGTTGATTATTTGACCGGCACGCTATGGGACAAGGAAAAGGGCGGATTTTATTGGGGATTGTCCGAGACGGGAGAGATTTCGCCTCAGTACACGGACGGGAAGCAGTTGTACGGGATAAGCTTCGCAATTTACGGGCTGGCATCAGCGTATCAGGCCACGAACGATCCGCGGGCATTGGAATTTGCGCAAAAGGGATTCCGCTGGCTCGAAGAGCATGCACACGATGCGAAGAACGGTGGGTATTTTGAGTACCTGACGCGAGACGGGCGGCCTTATGAAGCGCATCCGGAGACGGGCGTGGTGGAACATGCTCCGGGTGCGGGCTTCCCTGTCGGCTATAAATCGATGAACACGCACATTCATTTGCTGGAGGCGCTTACACAGCTTTACGAGGTGTGGAAGGACGATTTGCTCCGGCAACGAGTTGAGGAGATGATGGCGATTGTCCGCGATAAAATTTGCGTCGAGCCCGGAGCGATGAATCTTTATTTCACGAATGCGTGGCAGCCGTATCCAGATCACGACTCATACGGCCACGATGTGGAGACCGCGTTTTTGATGCTGGAAGCGGAAGATGTTTTGGGCAAGGGACACGATCCACGTACGGAACGGATGGCGCGGATGCTGGTGGACCACGCGCTGCATTACGGCTGGGACGAAAAGCTTGGCGGCTTTTACGGAGAAGGAACTACGACGGGCCAGCCCGAGCGGAAAACTAAAGAGTGGTGGGTGGAGTTTGAAGGATTGAACGCTCTTCTGCTAATGCACGAGCGCCACGGCAGGCGGACGGACGTGTACCTCAAGGCTTTTCAACTGCAGTGGAATTTCATTCAGAAGTATCAGATCGATTTGGAGTTCCATGGGGTGTACCCGCTGGTGGGACCCGATGGCGTACCGGTGGCAACTGAGAAGGGGAGCATCTGGAAGGCTGCTTACCACGACGGAAGGGCTTTGTTGAACGTTTATGACCGGCTGAACCGGCTGGCGGAAAAGGGAGTGCAATGATGGGAGGAAAGAGAGGAAGGTCTTTTGGCCGTCGGAGTTTTTTTCTGGCGACGTGTATTACGGCGGTTCTGGCGCTTTGTATCGCGGCGCGAGGGCTTGGCGATTCGAAACTAGGGATATTCGAAGGAAAGGGCGATGTGGGAACCGTGCTTCATGTCGGTTCGGCAACGTTTGACGCGGCGAGCGGGAAATACACACTGGCGGGCAGCGGCGAGAACATGTGGTTCAAGCAGGATGCTTTTCATTTTGTGTGGAAGAAGGCCAGCGGGGATAACGCTATTAGTGCTGACATCCGCTTTCTGGGCGAAGGCAAGAATCCGCACCGCAAGGCGGTAGTGATGATCCGGCAGTCGCTAGACGCGGATTCGGCATATGTGGATATTGCGCTGCACGGCGTGGGGTTGACTTCACTGCAATATCGAGACGAGAGGGGCGCGACGACGAACGAGATTCAAGCAAACATTTCCGCGCCGGAGGCGCTGGAACTGCAGAAGCATGGCGATTACTTCTCCATGTTGCTTGGCGCTGGCGCAGGAAAAGTGGAAGTGGCGGGAGGATCGATTCGCGTGCCGATTCACGGGGAGTATTACATCGGGATCGGCGTATGTTCGCACGACAAGGATATTGTGGAACAGGCGGTATTTTCCAACGTGAATATCCGGCCGCTGGCGGAAGCGGGGCAAGCCACGCTGTACAGTACGCTGGAAACGATCAGTATCGATTCCACGGACCGGCGCGTGGTCTATGTTGCGCCGGAACGATTTGAAGCGCCGAACTGGTCGCGGGACGGGAGCTACCTGACGGGAGCTACCTGCTGTTCAACCGTAAAGGACATTTGGAGAGGATTTCGCCGGAGGGCGGAACTCCGGCGCTAATTGACACAGGTTTTGCGGACCGTTGCAACAACGATCATGGAATTTCGCCAGACGGAAAATGGCTGGCGATCAGCGACCAGTCACAGGAGGAGCACAAGTCTTTGGTTTATGTCTTGCCGATCGATGGGGGCAAGCCGAAGCGGGTGACACAGAATGCGCCATCTTACTGGCATGGATGGTCGCCGGACGGAACGACGCTGGCGATTGTGGGGCAACGCAATGGAGATTTTGATGTTTACACGATCCCGGTGGGCGGCGGCGAAGAAAAGCAACTGACCTCGGCGAAGGGACTGGATGACGGACCGGATTACTCGCCGGATGGGTCGTACATTTATTTCAATTCCGAGCGAACGGGGCAGATGCAGATATGGAGGATGAAGCCGGACGGGAGCGCACAAGAACAGATTACTTCCGATGAGTTCAATAATTGGTTTCCGCATCCGTCACCGGACGGAAAGTGGATCGTGTTTTTGTCGTATGGGAAGGAAGTGACGGGTCATCCGGAGAATAAGGACGTGACGCTGCGGCTGATGTCGTTGGCGGACCGGAAGGCTACAGTGCTGGCGAAATTGTTTGGGGGACAGGGGACGATCAATGTGCCTTCGTGGGCCCCGGACAGTAAGAGGCTGGCTTTTGTGAGTTATCAACTGCTGCCATAAGTCTTACTTTGTTGGGGGATTGAGCGAGGGGTCCACAGTTATGACGATTTTGCAAAGGACGGGGATGCGGAACGGCGCCAACTGTTTTAGAATCAATTTAGGTTCTACTGTGGGCGTGTAGCTCAGCTGGGAGAGCACCTGCTTTGCAAGCAGGGGGTCGCCGGTTCGATCCCGGCCACGTCCACCAACTTACTCCGCGTTTTTCTACAACTTATACTGCTTTTTGTTTCGGTTCTTCGCTTCGCATTTTAGGAACAATAGGAGCAACAACCTTCACATCGAAGCCGTAGCCCACCCTTCGGGGCTTGCGACGTCGTGCCGAGGAAGATCTCCAAGTCCGCCTTGGATAAAGCTTCTCTTCATACCCGTCCACGTTTCCTTAGCCTGCTCCTCTATCTGTATCTTATGTAGCAGTTCATGCAGAACCTCTTGATTTGGCGAGGTAAAATTTAGGTCGTTGACTACATCCGGAAGCACCATCACGGACAGCGGAAGCTGCACGCATACCACTGCTTTCGCGGGGCTGATAGATGTTCCTTCAGGCGCGGCTTTAGTGCGGATTGATCTCGAAACAACGATTTGATCACCCACGAGCAATTCAAGATTAACTATCAATTCCCCGACTAAGAGAAGTGTGACTAGAAATGTGCATATTTCCGAGTCGTGGTTCGGCGGGACCTTCAACCTTTTGCTTTGAGATCTCGGTCTAAAATTAGGGGAATCAATCTTTAGGGATTACCTCAGCAGGCTGTGGCTCAAAATTCGCGTCTCGGGAAAAGCTCAACGAAAACAGCTTTTTACGGACATCATCGGCAGCAATCGACTCCAATCGTTCCTCATTTATGTATTTCCTCAAGCCTTCCGAGTCAGGCAAGCGAATTACGGTGAGTATCGTCCCGATTCCCCAGCACGAAAAATCCCAGAGCTATCAGTCTTTATATAATAAATGAATGAGCCATCCGGCGAGGGAACCGCCTAGAAACCAGACACCACACGGCGAGGAGCCCCACCGAGCGCAGGCACCGCCCAGGTCTCGCCGCGGCCAAGAGACCTCACGTAATACTTCTTTCCCATCGGGCGAAAATGTCTGGACATCCTTGTCGCCTTCGTCATTCGTGAGCTGCAGAGGCTCGCCCCCAGAGGTGAGCATGAGAAACACTTGGTCGACTCCGCTTACGGGTGAGGCAAACGCCACGGCGTGCCCGTCGGGAGAAAATGTGGCGTCGTTCATCGGTTTATTCCACTGGCTGATTCGCGTAATCTTTGCGGGGCCACCTTGAGAGGTAGTATGCGGCCAAAAGTGATATGCCCCAAAGGCTGCTGCAACGAGTACGCAGCAAACGGCCAAAGCAATGTACTGCTTTCTTCCAAGCCCCGCTGACGGCTGAACCGCGCCGCTCCCTGAGGTCGAAATTCGGCCCGATTCCGTATCCCGCCGCAGGCGCTTCAGGTCAGTACGCATATCCGAGGCATTCTGGTAACGCAAGTCGCGGTCTTTCTCCAGAGACTTGTTGATGATTCGCTCCAAGGCGGCCGGGACCTCCGGGTTCAGCCGCATCGCTGGTACTGGCTTCCGTTCCAGGATGGCATTGAATATGGCTCCAGAACTTTCCCCACGAAAAGGCAACGCACCTGTCGCCATTTCGTATAAAACCACTCCGAAAGAGAACAAATCCGTGCGTGCATCCAAGTCCTTGCACCGCACCTGCTCCGGCGACATGTAGGCGACGGTGCCAAGAGCCGTAGGGGCTGGTGAGATGTCCCTCTAGGTCGAGAGTCGTGGCAGTCGGTTCTGTCCCACTCAAAGGTTTGAAAGGGATTTTGGCCAAGCCGAAATCGAGAATTTTGGCGTGGCCACGGTCAGTGACCAATATGTTGGCGGGCTTTATGGCGCCGGAATGACATTTATGAACTTTATGGCGAGACGGTATCGCCGTGCGGAAATCGCGTCTGTCCAAAATTGGACACGTTGCGCCATAGTTTTTGTCCGTAGAAAGACGGTATTGACGTGTTGAACAGCGAGATAGCTAGTTGCCGTCCAATTCTTCGACGGGAGCGAGATTGGTCCATTCGCACTCTTCAAAACCAGTCACGATTACGCTGAACTCAAACCCACTTTCACCTGCCGCAGCAACGGCGGCGTCATGAGCGGCTTTTCTTCAAGAAGCACGTAGCAACCTGCGAGCTGTTCCCGACAGAAACGACCTTAGGCGGACGAATCGAATTGTCGACCTTCTTGCCGCTATTACGAGCGCTCTCGTCCCGATGAGAGCCAGGTGTCTAGAAGAATCATGATCGCGGCATAAAGCCGTATAAGGGCGTGCCACCTGCGGCATCCGGGGGCAGTGTTCGAGCAAGAGATTGACAGAGCAAGAGCAAGAGATTGCACTTGACTACTCCTTCTGGTCGGAATAGATTTCGCCCACACGCTCGGCGTGGTGGCCGAGTTTAGGTTGTGTCTGGCGTTCCATCTCGACAATTCACTAGTCCAGCTAACCTACTGGGGGGGACACACATGTTCAAAAAGATCGGGTTGCATTCGGCTCCATTGTTGTTCGCTGCCATTATCATGAGCGGTGTCCTGGGTATGTTTGTGCCTGCGGCACATGCTCAAGCCACAATCAGCACCGGGAGCATCTCCGGAACGGTAACAGACCAGAGTGGTGCGACGGTCATCGAAGCAAAAGTTACTATCACAAATCGTGACACGGGGCAGGCGCTAAATGTTGTCACAAGCTCTGTCGGAACATACAGTTCCGGCGGTCTGATTCCCGGGAACTACACCGTGCGAGTGGAGGCCAAAGGCTTCAAGACTGAAATCCTTGATATAACCGTGCAGGTCGGCGTCACTGCTACGAGCAACATCAAACTCGAAGTCGGGTCTACGAGTACTGTTGTTGAAGTCACAGGAGAAGCGGTAACTGTCAACACCGAGCAACCCACCGTACAAGGTGTGTTGATGGCGGAGCAGATTGAAAACCTTCCAATTGACGGACGGAATTTTTTGTCCTTGGCGCAGCTTGAACCCGGCGTTCAAATCCAGGACGGCAGCAACTTCGACCCCACGAAAGTAGGCTACTCCTCCATTTCCTTTGGTGGCCGTTTTGGACGCACCGCACGCATTGAGGTGGACGGGGTGGACATCAGTGATGAAACCGTCGGCACAACCACGGAAGACATTCCAGCCAGCGCCATACAGGAATTTCAAACCGAACAATCCGCTCTGGATTTCTCCACTGAGCTAACGTCCTCTGGCGCCGTGAACGTAGACACCAAGAGCGGTACCAGCTCTTACCACGGGGAAGCGTTCGGTCTGTTCCGCGACAACGTGCTGTCGGCAGCACTTCCCGCTCCTCCGGGATTCCCCACAACGTTTCAGCGGCAAAACTACGGAGGAAACCTGGGTGGCCCAATCCTAAAGGATAAGTTGTTCTTTTTTATAGACGGCGAATACCTGAAGCAAGCGCTGTTTTCCGGAGTGCCCGTGGCCCCTCCCTTCACCAGCTTCAGCGGCAAGGCCCCTCTTCCATTCGAAGAAGGGCTAACCACCGACCGCTTGGATTACAACGGTCCTCACGGGATGCGCCTGTTCTATCGCTTTAGCTATTTCCAGAACAAAGTGAATTCCGCCTTTGGCGCGGTCAGTTATCAGATTTACAAGAACGTGGACCAGACCAGGCAGCAGGTTGGCGGTGTGGACTTCACGACCGGTAATTTCGCACACACCATCCGCTTCAGCTACCTGAAATTCCAGAACAACATCATCGATGCCACCCAGGGCTCAGGACTGCCGCTGGCCGATTTCCCAGTCAGCATAAATATCGGTGCTCTTTTCACAGGACCCAATCTGCTGGCACCGCAGGAAACACCCCAGAGCGACCATCAAGTGAAATACGACGGAAGCTGGATTCACGGTAGGCACACCATCCGCTATGGCGTAGACTTCAACCACATTCAGGGCGGCGGGTATGCCAAGTTCTTCTCACTCACCCCAAACGTGTTTACTGGACTATCCCCAACGGATCTAAACTTTGCATTGACGACGACAGCCCAGGGACTCAATGGATCATGCCAGTCGGAGATCGTGAATCCAGGAACCTCCAACGCCTATCAACCCGATCCCACTTGCTACCCCGTTGGTGACACCGTGTACGTGGGCAATGGACAGGGATTTTCCACCGAACAGAAAGCCTTCGGTCTTCCCGCCGGCGGCCTTGGCCCGGACAATCGCTTTGGCACTTATCTTGGCGACACATGGAAAGCGACCAGACGCCTCACCATCACCATAGGAGCACGCTATAGCTTCGATACTGGACGCGTCGATGCGGACCTCCCTGCCATACAGGCCATCAATGAGCTTGAGCCGGGCAATTTCACCTATATTGGTAACAAGGTGAATAATCCCTACAACAATGTTGGCCCAATGGCGGGTTTTGCCTGGGACGTCACAGGTAAATCCACGACCGTCATCCGCGGCGGCATCGGCGAATATTTTGAAAATGTGATCTTCAACAACGTGCTCTTTGATCGTCCTTTGCGCTTGGAAACCGGAGAATTCCTGCAATTTCCCCTTGCCTGTGTAGGAGGCTCAGCCGCTCCCGTTCCCTTCGGACCAGGGGGACCATTTGCCAACCAGTCCATAACCATCGATCAATTCTTCGGCAACACTGGCTCAACTATTTGCGGTGACTCCATTGGCCAGGCTGCTAGCGACTTGGCGGCCTTCCAGAAAGGCTACCAGACCAGCGTGAACGCCCCCGGCGCGAACCCGTCCTACCTTCCAAACATAGTCAATTCAGGTTCTGCGATTCCGTTGGGATTCATCGATCCTGATTACAAAACCCCTCGCTCAACCCAAATGAACATCGGCATCCAAAGGCAACTCTTCCCCGGCACCGTAGTGACTGTCGACTTTGTGCGGAACATTGGCACGCACTACTTGCTCAGTACAGACATCAACCACGCCGGTGACGTGCGGTACTTTGATAAGAACGCCGCTTTGGCAGCGATTTCCGCAACCAATAGTAGTTTCGGTTGTGGCGTGGGCACAAGTGCAGCCGCGATCCAGTGTGCCATCACTGCCGGGGCCACCATGGCCAGTTACGCAGCTAATGGGCTGGATTCGCCTACCGATTTGGGCGTCGGCCAATGCAATAAAGCGCTGGGATTTAGTTGCGCGTTCCCCGGTGTGAATCCTAGCGCTGGGGCGTTCCCGTTACTCCAACCGATTGGACGCTCCACGTACGATGGCTTGCAAATGAAGATCGTTTCGCAAAAGAAAAATCCCTTCCGCGGCGTGCGCGGGGCGAATTTCCAGGCTGCCTACGCGTATTCCAAATTCACCAGTGCGGGGAGTGCCCTTGGCAGCTCCGGGAACAGCCAATCGGCGGGAGACCAAGACTTCGTTAATGCCGCCATCGACAACCGCAATCCTCTCGGCTTCAGCGGGCCTGCCGCGCTGGACCGCACCCACCAGATCTCGTTCGGGGGCTATTTCGACTTGCCCCTGGGCTTCCAGGTGAGCACAGTAGCTCACTTTTACTCTCCGCTGGCTGCCCAGTTGGCAGCGCCCGTTTCCGGCTTACCCGGAGAAATTTTCCGCACGGATTTCACCGGAGACGGAACCACCGGCGATCTTTTGCCTGGAACCCACGTCGGCAGCTTTGGCAGGGGAATCAACGCGGCAAACCTTAATGATGTTATAAACAACTATAATGTCAACACCGCCAACAACCCCACTCCCGCCGGCCAGGTGCTCATCCAGAATGGGCTATTCACTGCCGGGCAACTGCAGGCGCTGGGTGGCGTGGCGCCAACCATACAACTCGCCCCTGCAGGCAATCCCAACATGTCATGGTTGCGCGCGATGGACCTGAAACTCGCGTACCGTTACACGTTCTTTGAAAAAGTGACCGTGACGCCCAGCGTCGGATTCTACAACGTTTTCAATTTCGCCAATTTTGACCCATCAGTATCTCCGCTCAGCGGAATCCTGAATGGGTCGGCATGCTCCATCAACGGAACCGTCCGGCACCTCACCAGTTCATCTCAAGCCCAATACGATTGCCTTTCGGACCGGGTTGGACTGGGGACCGGAGTATTCGGTCTGGGTTCGCCGCGCCAGATCGAATTTAGCTTGAACATCAGTTTTTGAAGCTTGTCCCGATTGCCGAAATTAATTGCAAAGCAGTCTCAAAAAAAGGTCGGGTTACCAACGACCCAAACAAAGGCGTCCTCTTTCGGAGTCCCACGGCGTTCCAGCTAAGGGTGAGAACAAAGAAGGAGGGCCCTTTATTCTTCTCGAACACCCTATCACTGGGCCGCTTTTGAACTTCTAGATATATATGACCGGTCGAGAAGGCACCATTGACGCTAAAATCCTGTCCGAACGGACACAAGGAATGGACCTGGAGAGACGAGTAATTGAAAAGTTGACAGCCGAACGCATACTTACGAGCGCAATCGGCCAAAGACTAGCGTCAGTCCCTTATCCCGTGTAGACAAACGGCGGGGACCAAGTTAGGAGCAGGTTAGGAGCACCGTTCGCGTCCTTGCAAACAACTATGCGCAACCACAGCAACGACTTAGATTGAATTTACTCTTGCTTTGCAAGCAGGGGGTCGCCGGTTCGATCCCGGCCACGTCCATCAATCTTCTTCTTTGTCTTTATTGTGTTAGCTGCCTCTGTGGCCCTGCATTAGAATCAAGTTGATTTCGTTGTGCCCAATTTTGTGCCTACCCAGCCATGATTTTGAGCGGATCATGGAACCCCGAAAACCACCAAACGCCCGATAAGCGCATACGGTACCGGCAGTTTCGCCTTCCGTTTCTCAAAAGCAAGAGTGGGAAAACGCATCACATTCGGCTTGGAGTCTACACGTTAAACGTAACCTCATGGGAACTTCAATGCGGTCTACAACAACGTTACATCTCCGGACTTCGGAAAGTTTGTAGGATTCCTCTATCGACACGAGGGCTTGATCCTGGATTTTCTGGACTGAAGCCTCGCCGCTTAACATGATCGCTTCCATCGCCGCGCTCCACGGCTGTGGTAGCGCTTTCATCCCCAGGTCCAGATCGAGCGTGTGGCGGGAATCCATCCTTCGGCGTGAATCTTGCCACCGCCGTCTTTCACGCAGTAGCTGATCTTCCGCTTGTGCACATCCAGCCCGATGTAATACATAGGTTCCATGGGGGGAGCCTCCTTAGTGTTTCTGAATCAGCGCATCCGCTGAGTTCAGCTTTTATTACACTAAGCGCTCCTCCCTTGGCCTATACATTCAAACTTATCGGGACCTTGGTTTTCTTCCACGTGCTTGTTTGTCTCACTTTCCACGCAGTGACAAAATCACCAATAACATCAGTCCTGCCAGGCAGGCCAAGGCAAACCAGTTTTCAAGCCGCGAGTAAATCGTGTGAACTCCCTTGGTCGGAATCTGCGAAATCATCGCGTAGTCGGCCGTTTGAAAATGGTCCATCGCCGCTAACTGGCGCCCCTGATAATCGTACGCAGCGGACATTCCTCTACTGGTTTGACGAATAAGGTTCACGCCTTGCTCAATCGCGCGAAAGCTGGCCATCTGTGTGTGCCAAGGATCAATCGCGCGCCAATCGTTCGAGGGATCGAGGACCACGTCGGCACCTAAGGCTCCAGCCTGCGCTAGCAATTGAGGAAAGTCCCCATCGAAGCAAATAATCGAAGTCACGCGTCCGTACGGGGTACTTAAAACGCGCATCTTTCCGTCGCCTGGTACTTGGTTCGTCGCTTCCGGACCAGGTACCGGGTGCGCTTTGTCGTATTCCCAGGCAACCTTCCCATTCGGCTCGATCAACACCAGCTTGTTCTCCAACGGTGGCTTTTTGGCAGCGCTCCACACGCCCATTGCCATGCCCAGGTAAGCATGGTATTTCGCGGCCAACTCTGCACCGCGTGCGACAAAAGCTCCTTCGTCTTCCTTCGATGCGAACCCGTTAGTCTCACCCCAGAAAACGATCGCAGCGCCCGCCTTCATCTCCCGCTCAGCGCGAACCAGAAGATCATCGTCATTCGTGGCGTACCATGCTTGGAACGAGTTGCGGTCCGCGCTGGAAGCTGTTCCGTCAAACAGTCGACGTACAATTGCGTCACTGGGCCAGGGTGCCACCTCACTCTTGGAGATCGAGGCCACCCGCACGGTGGGTGAGGAAGGTGGTAACAGGGTCATGCGCGCCCCACCCAACAGAATCACGCCCGCAATCGTTCCGGCGCAAAGCCACGCGGCTCGGCGCGCGGGCGCATGCTTGAGTCCAGCTTGCCAAAGCCAGTTGCACACGGCGGCAAACCAGCCAATCAGAAAAGTAATACCCCATAAACCTGTGACCGATACAAGCTGGAGCAACGGCAGGTTACCGTACTGTGAGTATGCAATTGAGCCCCAGGTCGCATACGGCCCGTTCGACAACAGATATTCGGTCGCTGCCCATGCCGTCGGGAACACCAGAGTCGCCTTCAGCCCGTCGAGCCGATGCGCTACCAAGCGATCGATCAGAAACGGCACCACCAGCGGAATTCCCCAAATGACCAGGAAAATGTAGTACGCAATTCCCGGGATTGGCACCATTCCTCGAAACTGGAACGCGAACTCTGCCGTCAACAGCACGTAAGCCACGGGTATGCCAACCGCATACCTCTGCGTGCGGACAAATCGCAATAGAAAGACGGGAGCCAGCCAGGCCGCTATGGGAATGGTATTCGCTCCATTGGCAAACAGCAGCAGAACTGCGGATACCGCCAGCCAGGCCCAAGATTGGGACTTTACGGCAGGGCTGTTTGAAGCCGGCCACGATACCTTCTCATCGAATCCTCTAGAGGATGCTGGCGTTG
The DNA here is from genome assembly GCA_963790355.1 of Candidatus Acidiferrales bacterium. Lineage (GTDB taxonomy): Bacteria > Acidobacteriota > Terriglobia > Acidiferrales > UBA7541 > Acidiferrum. The sequence continues at coordinate 242,510 of CAWBOF010000003.1, read as the reverse complement.
GCATGATGCTCTCTCGCTTCTGTGCTCGCAGGCGTCAGCGCCAGCAAGCTGTCTATAGCGGAGTTAATCACCTGCGCGATGACCTTCTTTTTCGCTACCCACGGGAATGCCGGTCTCTGTATCAGCAGCGACGTGATTCCATGGGCGGCTGCCCACAAAGCCTGAGCGGTTGTCTCTACATCGGCTGTTGGAAATCGCTGTGCTTCGACACAACGCCTTACCATGCGCCGGAGCATGTCAAATGCCGGATGTACCTTGTAAGGGCGTTTCTGCAACGGCGGCTGTAGCATGAACGCAAAACGGTAATCGTTTGGATTGCGCAGGCCAAACTCCACATAGACCCACATACCGCGTTTGAGTTCTTCGGCAGGATCGGAACGCTGTTGTCCACTCTGCAGCGAAGTCAAGGTTTGCAGCAGCCGTTCAAAACTTTCCTCCACTAGGCAGCGGAACAGTTCTTCCTTGCTCTTGAAATACAGATAGACGTTGCCCGGCGAATATTCAATTTGTTGCGCTAACTTACGCATCGAAAAGTTCTCATAACCGTCGGCTACAAAAATCTTCCGCGCAGCATCCAGGATTGTTCTGCGGAGTTGTTCTTTGTGCTGGTGGCGGCAGGAAATTGCGCTCATACTGAACACTGTTCATTACACTAAACATCGTTCAGTTGTCAACATTTGTTTACCGAAATGCGGAGCAGCTCGAACTACCAGAATTCCCAGGCCATATAGCCCTAGTTTCCTTATTGTCCGCGCGCGCGGCAGAGTCCACAGCCCGCTTGGTCATTTCACGCGCCTTACCCACGTGACCCCCGTAAGCCTCGGTGTCAGATGCCAGCGCAAGTCCATAGTTTTCATACTCGTGTTTGCCCGCAAACCACTGTCGTTGTTCCGCCATCGCCGCGGAGTCCGTCCCAAGGAAGGCGAGAGCGTAGAGATTACCGTGGAATGCAAAATCATCCAGTTTTCGCGCCTGTGCCTCGCGTATGACCTGACGAGCTTCGTCAAAACGTTGCAAGGCAAGAGAGTAGGTGTCCAGAGCCACGTAGTAACGGGGCTGGTCAGATGCAAGTCGCACGGCTTGGCGAGCTACATCCGCAGCCTTTTCGTACTGACCTTGTGCGGCATATTCTACTCCCAGATTCAGGTAACCTAAGCCGTCCCGCGGGTAGGTCTCAATCACCTGCTGATAGGCCTGGACCGCTTTATCTACTTCTCCGGTTACAGTCGAATATCTGGCGGGGTCGCCAGTTATCGCGGCGAATGACCCTGAAGAACGGGCGACCATCTTCATGGTCTGGGTTGGCGCATGGTCGGACGGGACATCGGCTCCGCACTAACTTGCTACTGGTTGAGGAAATACCGTAATACCGGGACGCTCGCCTTCAGTGCCCCACCATGAATGTCTACTCCGAAGTAGTATTTCGGGGAGATGACAGGCAAACCAGGGGTAATCCAACGTGCGTAGAAAGTTGGAGTAGCGGAAACTCTAACGTTTATCGGGACCTAGACCCACTAAAGATTGTCGCAGCCTACAACCCGTTTCTGCGACCTCTTGCTTCTCTTGACAATCAAGTGAAGTCGAATATTATTCCTCGTGGCTCTCCGAGTAGAGGAGAACGCAGTGGGCTGTAGGTTTTCCTTGGCTCTATCCGCCGTTTCCGGCTTCGTGCGCGTGTAGGTCCACCGTGGCACCACTGACGTCTCCCCCCTCACAGATCCCACCGTGCAGGATTACCGCAGCGGGTTCCTCAAGCGTGGCTCGCTGAACCTTGCCAAGAATGCAAGATCCGTGGACGCATCAGCGGGTGTCGCCGTAGGATCGCTTTAAATGTCTCCCAGGTCATCCCGTCGCCACGAGTACGCCGGCTGAGCCACTTCTTCCAGATCTGACAGACCTCCCGATAGAACTTCTGGATACTTCGGTAGTTCGTCGGTCGTCCGTAGTATTGGTAGTGGCCCCGGAGCTTGGCGTTTAGGGTTTTCTGCTGCTCGTCCACCGGCTCGTGTCGGTTCTCTTGGCACCATTCGGCGATTGCCGTCAGGCCCCTTTTATACCGTTTCTTCATCGTTCTCACGTGCACGGTGAACTTCCCCTTTCGACTGCGTGTGCATACGTGCGTGAAGCCGAGGATGTCCAGAGTGCAGGGTTTCTTCCCCTGCCTCTTCGCATTGGCCTCTGCATACCGCCCGAATTCCACCAGCCGCGTCTTCTCCGGGTGGAGCGTCAGACCGTATTTTGCGAACCGCTTCGGTAAGACCTCCATCACCCTGTCTGCATCCTCCTTGTATTGGAAGCACAGTACGGCATCATCGGCGAAACGGATCTCGTGCGCTTGCCCCCTCAGTCGGGGCTTCACTTCGTTCTCGAACCATTCGTCGAGAACATAGTGCAGGTAGATGTTGGCCAGGAGCGGGCTGATCGTCTGCCCTTGGCCCGTACCTGTTTCACTCACGAGCAGCCTGCCTTCTTCGATGACACCAGTCTGTATCCACTTCCGTATCAACCGGAGCACGCTTCCATCGCGGACTCGCTTCTCGATCAGTTCCATGAGTTGCTTCCGCACGATCGAATCAAAGTATGCAGTGACATCCAGATCCAGGATCCACCCCGTGGGCCGAGTACAGATGACTCGTCTCACTTCGTCCAGCGCTTGGTGCTGCCCTCTTCCGGGTCGGAACCCGTACGAGCAGTCGAGAAAATCCTGCTCATAAATGGCATTCAGTATTTCGGCCGTCGCCTTCTGCACGATCTTGTCCTCCAGAGCCGGAATCGAGAGTGGTCTCTGTTTCCCGTCTTCCTTCCGGATATAGACCCTGCGTAAAGGTTGGGCCTGATACTTGCCATTCTTGAGCCGCTCATGGAGAGCTTGGATGTTTCCCACAGCGTTCCGTTCGTACATGTCATACGTGACGCCGTCCACTCCCGCGCTGGCCTTCTTGCGTGATCCTCGAAATGCTGCATACAACGCTTCGGGCGTGATCATGTGAGCGATCGAGTAGAATTGTCGCTTTGGATCCTCCTTGGCTAGTTCAGTTAGTCTGTCGATTTGTGTGGACATAGGTCCTCGAGTTCTGCGTCTCGCTTATGTTTCCGTCAACAGATGCGTCACCTTGTTTTCCCCCTTCCCTCCAGTGGGTTCCGTGGCCGCTCCTTTCGGAAGCCCTGCGGTTCCCCACCTTCGCTGGTACTACGGGGTCGTAAGACTGCTCGTCCATCCATCCTCGGTCGCCTCCGGTTTCCCTTGGCGGCCGTCTTACCACTCTTGCGAGCGGAGATGGTGAGCTCTCCTGGGTTCGTGGGAAATCCTTGGAAACATGCCCTGAGCTAGGGACTCCGGCGATCCCGGGCCGCCCTTCGCAATTTCGGTCGTACCCGGATGCTGCCTTCCGCACTCCTAACGGCGTCGGCATACGCAATCATCGACAGATTTCGGAGCTGAATCTTCACGGCCTGCTTCCTCGCTGTGTACGCTTCGCACCCACCAGTTGCCCGGCGAATGGCAACACTCGCTACCGGCCTGCTCGCTAGCTTTGGCCGCACGGGACTTTCACCCGTTGGATTTCTTCAAGTGGTTTCCCCCTCCTTCACTTCTGGTTCCTCCACCTCCACGCTTTTCCCAGCGCGATAGGAGCGTGTCTATGGCGGACAAATCGAGTGATCTGGTTCAAGGCACCTTGGACATGCTCATTCTGAAAACCCTGGCGCTGGAACCGATGCACGGATGGGGCGTTGCTGTTCGCATCGAACAGATCAGCAGGGGCGTTTTCCGCGTCAATGCAGGTTCCCTGTTTGTCGCTTTACAGCGACTGCAGCGAGCCGGATTGATCAAAAGCGAATGGAAAGCTACCGAGAACAACCGGCGAGCGAAGTATTACACGCTGACTGAGCAAGGGCAAAAGAAACTCAACAGCGAAACGCGAGAATGGCATAGGCAGGTGGCAGCGATCGCCAGAATCTTGGAGACGTCGTAACCATGTCATTGCTTCGAGCCATAACGAGTGGATTGTGGTCGCTGTTCCGAAAGGAACCGGTTGATCGGGAATTGGACGAAGAGCTGCGCGGCTTCCTACAGATGGCCGTCGAAGAAAAGATGAAGCAAGGTATGAGCCGCAAGGACGCACTTCGATCTGTGCGATTGGAGCGAGGAAGTCTCGATGTAGCAAAAGAAGATGTTCGCTCCGCGGGGTGGGAATCCTTTGCAGAAACTGTGGGGCGGGACTTGCATTTCGCGCTGCGCCAATGGACGAAGAATCCGGGATTTGCTCTAAGTGCTGTGGTGGTCCTGGCGCTAGGCATGGGGGTGAGCCTGACGATTTTCGGGTTCGTGGATGCGGCTTTGCTACAGCCACTTCCCTACGCGAGTCCCGAGAGACTAATGTCGGTGAACGAGAGCAACGCGGAATCGCCGCGCTGGCCGCTTTCGTATCCGGATTATCTGGACTGGCAACGGCTGAACAAATCCTTCCGCTCGCTCGATATTTACAACGGCAGTGGCTATTTGCTGCAGACTCCATCCGGGGCGATACCGGTGCAGGGAGAGCGCGTGAGCGGCGGATTTTTCCAAACGCTGGGTGTGCGTCCCATGCTGGGGCGCGACTTTTCTCCCGACGAGAATAGACCCGGAGGACCTAACGTCGTGATCCTAAGTTATGGAGCATGGCTTCATCACTTCGGCGCGCAACGCGATGCGGTGGGGCTGACGGTCAACCTGGACAACGCGGCCTACACGATCATCGGCGTTCTGCCGCGTACGTTTTCGTTCGCCAGAGCCGGCGACGCGGAGTTCTGGGTGCCCATCAATACCTTGAGTCCTCACGAACAGATGAGAACTTTCTATAATTTTTGGGGAATTGGAAGGCTGCGCGACGGAGTGACTGCGCGCGAAGCACTGGCGGAAATGAGCGCCATCTCAAAGCAATTGCAGATGCAATTTCCCACGTCCGATCGCTACGAGGGCGCCAGCGTCGTTCCGCTCTCCGACGTCATCCTTGGCGACGTGCGACCTATTCTGCTGACACTGTTGGGCGGGGCGGGATTGCTGTTGTTGATCGCGTGCGTCAATGTGACCAGCCTGGTGCTGGTGCGCTCCGAAAACCGCAGACGCGAGATTGCCGTCAGGGGCGCGCTCGGAGCGTCTCCTTCGCGACTGGTGCTTCAATTCGCCACGGAAGGGCTTTTGCTTGCCGCATTCGGCAGTTTAAGCGGCTTGATATTTGCCGACTGGCTCACCAAAATTCTATGGCGCCTTGTGCCTAAAGACATGGCGGCGGACATGCCTTTTCTGGGCGGTATGGGGTGGAACACTCATACGATCGCATTTGCCATCACGATTGCATTGATGGGCGCGGTGCTGTTCACAGCGGCTCCTATTCTTCGTTTGATTTCCCAGCAAGCAGGCGAGGGATTGGCGAACGGGGATCGCAGTTCTGCAAATCAGCTCTGGCAGAGACTCGGAGCAAGAATGGTGGCCGTGGAACTGGCGGTCGCTGTCGTACTTTTGACTGGCGCGGGCTTGCTGGGGCAGAGCCTGTATCGGCTGCTGCACGTACCGTTGGGATTTGATCCAGATCATCTTGCGACAGTGGAGGTCGAGGTTCCCGCGAAGGGCGCCGAGAAAAATCAGCAGGCGGTGGCCCTTTACCGGGAGATTTTGTGGCGAGTCTCAAGCTTGCCGGGCGTGGAGTCCGCGGGAATCAGCAGCAGGGTTCCTGTGCAATGCAACTGCCCCGTCGACTGGATCACCTTTCCCGGCAGGCCATTCCAGGGCGAACACAACACCGTCGACGAGCGTCATGTGAGCGCGGATTATTTGACGACTCTCAAGGCCACACTGGTGCGCGGAAGGTTCTTCACCGACACTGAGGATGCCTCGAAGCCGGAAGTTGTCGTTGTCAATCAGGCCTTGGCCCAAAAATATTTCCCGGGCGAAAACCCCATCGGTCGGAGAATTGCCGATTACGAGGGCGGGCGTCTGTCGGAGCGGGAGATTGTCGGCGTGGTGGCCGATGTTCGCGAGGGGCCACTAGATAGCGACATTTGGCCCGCGGAATATTTCTCCATCAACGAGACGAAGGACTCTTATTTCACCCTGACGGTGCGCACGAGGCAAGATGCCGGAGCAATACTGCCGCTACTGGTAAGCACCATGCATCAGATCGACCCAGGCCTAGGCGCATTCCATGAGATGACCATGAATGAACAGATTGAGGGCACGCAAACGGCACTGCTGCACCATTTTTCTGCGTGGCTAGTCGGCGGATTCGCAGCCATGGCACTGATTCTCGGAATTGTTGGGCTTTATGGAGTGGTCGCGTATTCGGTTAGCCAGCGGACTCGGGAGATTGGTGTACGTATCGCGTTGGGCGCCGAGCGGAGAAGCGTTGTCGTTATGATCTTGAGGCAGGCGGGGAAGATGGTCACGCTGGGAGTTGTTGTTGGGCTGCTTGCGTCGCTTGGAGTGTCCCGCTTAATGGCCAGCATGCTCTTCGGTATGAATTCTTACGACCCACTGACCTTCGTGGCTGTTGCTGTGACCTTGTCCGCTGTGGCGCTGGCTGCTTGCTACGTTCCGGCGCGGCGGGCGTCGCGGCTCGATCCGATGGTGGCTCTTCGTTACGAGTAGTCGACATTGTCGCCTGCTCCAAACAGTGACCTAGCCGGGGAACGCTCAAGCAACCAAATCCACCCGAATTTATCGGCGATTTTTGGAGTGTTTTTTTTAAAAAACACCCTCAACTCCCTTTTATATTTACGGTCGGGTAACCGGAAGAGTTCCGTATAGTGCGCAAGGAAACCGCTCTTTCTACTCTGGATGAATGCTTGTCAGGATAACGTCCTTTATCCAAAGCGACACACGGGCTATGCTTTCTCGACCATGGCCACTCCTGAGGAACTCAAAGCCCTGATCGATCACTTGCCCGAGCCCCGGCTTGAAGCTGTCCGCAAGATGCTTGAGCATAACATCCATCCATCTCCGCCCCGTCCAGAGATCGAGCAGATGCAACGGCGGTCCCTAAAGTACAAAGAGCGCGTTGAGCAACGCTTCCGCGAGACCCGTAAGTCTGGAACGATAGGGAGGATGGGTGGCGGTGGCAATATGGGAATACACGAAGGCGTTCCCTATGGGCGGCACGGCTTTTCCTACGGGGACGAAAAGGCTTTGGTACACCAGACCCTCCAATTGTTCGATAGCCAGGAACTGGAAATCATGGAGCGGTTGTCGATCTCCCCCGATGGCACGAGGCTTCTCTGCGTGCTCGAACTCTCAAGCGGTGGCCACAAGGTGAATTACACGGTGGAGTTTCCGATTACGAAACAAAAAGAGCAGTCCTGAACTGTTGCGAGGTGGCCCGGTAAGTCGAGGCAAATCGGAAAAGTTCGACCCAGTACGTACTTCGGCGATTGATGCCGTTAACCGGGACTTTCGGCTACTTGCGGAAGGCCGTTGCAGGCTTCTTGAATTACTTTGGAGTTTTCTGGTCGCCGTAATACCACCTGCGAAAGGACGACAGAAAACGGTCTGCCGAATCTTTGTGAGCGGCCTGCTGGGCGGTTGGACGGTCATTTCGATGACGCCAGCGGGACCAGAGGAAAAACAGAGACAGGCCTGCAATCAACCCGAATCGAATGGGCCAGAGGAGCCGGTCTATTGTTTTGGCAAATGAGGTGGCACTGAAAGCTAGCAAACTCAGGAAGGCGATAAAGATAATCCACGGGTAAACTCGCCTAATCATAGAACACCTTTGCTCAAATGGTCCTTTGCCGGTCTGATTATAGAACAGTCGTTATTGTGTGAATTTGGAATTTCAGTGGCGCACGTCACTCGCTAGTTGTGTAACGCCGACAGTTCTACGTGGTGATGCTCCAAGAGCTTTCCGGTGGCGTGATCGACCGCAGCCACCGCCGTTTGCAACGTCAATGACGCACTATATGTAGGATATTTGAAGCCAAAAAGTTGGCTCAGACTGTCTCCCAACCCGCCGCTGGAAAGCAGCGTTGGTGGAACCGTCGAGATGTCATACGCGTTGCCTCCCAATCCTGTCGGCGAATACAATCCGCTTAACTCCAGGTCCGGGCGCAGATTGTTGCGCGCCGGGCGAATGCTCAGGGCACGTCTCCGACGGCTCGGCTTTGTCTGTCAGCCTCGGGTCAATCGCGTTGAGCATGGGATCGCGGTCGGCGGCAAATGATCTGCGGGAACTGATCTTCCGCTTATTAGGGCTGGCCAAGGGTGGGTGGAGCTTCTTTTAGTTGGTAGCCGCTGGAGCTTGTTTTCATCATGCGGGCGGCGAAGTTGAGTATGCGCGCGGCGGCTTCGTGGGGGCTCAAGCCTCTGGCGTGGATATTGGAGATTACGTTGCGGTCGGCGTCTGTGTGTGCATTGTCGGGCTGGTAGGCAAGATAGGCGGACAAGCTTTCCGCAGTGGCGAGGCCGGGGCGCTCGCCGATCAGAAGCAACGCGACGCGCGGACTCAACAGTTCGCCGATCTCGTTGAGGATTCCGACGCGGCAATGATGAATCACAAAGGTCTGGCCGATTTTCCAATGCCGCTGCCTGGCGCCGTCGATGATCAGGGGAAGCAGCAGCGGAACTTGCGCCGCAACCGCGGAGACCGACAGGCCATCACCGATCGCAATCTGAAGATCGTTCTGCGAGGAGCAGCGGCGCTGCAATTCGGCTCGAGAATCGTCTGCAAAATGGCGGCCTAATTCGGGGCGCAAGAGATACTCGCCTTTGAGAACGGCGTTCGTGGAGACTTCGAAGAGGTTCCAGGTGTTGACGAAGTCTTTGCCGAAAGCCTGCTCCGAATTCAGCTCTGCGCGGACCGCATCGCGCGCGGCGGCATGAGCTTCGCGCAAATCCAGCTGCGTGCTTGTGCGGTAAGCGGCTCCGGCACGGCCGACGAGAAGACGCGCCGGTGTTTGCGCGCGAATCTTGCGCACGATTTCCGGCAGCTCCGATGTGGCCAGCTCCAGGTCGCGTTGGTCCTTCATTCAGTCGATTCCCTGCAAAGACGATTCGAGACGTTGCATCAACTGACGGCGCGCGGGCGAGTCCAGCAAAGCGGGTTCGGCATCACGGTAGATTCCGGACTGCTGCAACCAGCCTAGGAATTCCGGCGCCGGTTGCAGTTTGAAGAGCCGCCTCACGGCCAGCGCATCGTGGTAGCTGGTGGATTGATAGTTCAGCATTACGTCGTCGGAGCCCGGAACGCCCATGAAGTAATTGCATCCAGCCGCGCCCAACAATAATAAGAGATTATCGGCGGAATTCTGATCGGCGTCTGCGTGATTCGTGTAGCAAACATCGCAGCCCATCGGCAAACCGAGGAGCTTGCCCATGAAGTGATCCTCCAGGCCTGCGCGAATAATCTGCCTCTCGTCGTAAAGATATTCTGGGCCGATGAAGCCGACTACGCTGTTCACCAAGAATGGTTCGAATACGCGCGCGACGCCGTACGCACGGGCTTCCAGCGTCAGTTGATCCACGCCATGGTGAGCTTCGGCGGATAAAGCGCTTCCCTGCCCCGTTTCGAAATACATCGCGTTCGTGCCTTTCCATGCCCCGTCGCGGGTGCGATGGTGCTCAAGGACTAGCTCGCGGCCCTCTTGCAGTGTGGCCAGCGAAATCCCGAAACTGCGATTGGCAGCTTCCGTTCCGGCTATCGATTGAAAGAGCAGATCAACCGGGGCTCCGTGCTCCATGGCCGCGAGTTGCGCGCTGATATGGGCGAGGCAGCAAGTCTGCGTCGGCACATTGTAAGCGTTCACGAGGCGCTGGAGGGCATGAAGGATGGCGCCGACGGTCTCGACCGAATCCGATGCGGGATTCACTCCAATTACGGCGTCGCCGCATCCGTAGAGCAGTCCCTCGAAAGCCGAAAACAAAATTCCCCCGAGGTCATCGACGGGATGATTCGGTTGCACACGAATCGCGAGAACACCCCGCTCGCCGAGCGTATTGCGGCAGCGGGTGACATTACGGATTTTCGCCGCAGCCAGCACGAGATCCTTGTTGCTCATGATTTTGGCAACAGCAGCGGCAATTTCGGGGATGATGGCCCACTGAATTTGTTTCAGGGCCGACTCGGTATTGGCGTCGTCGAGGATGTATTCGCGGAACTCACCCACGGTGAGGCTCTTGATCGGTTGAAACGCGGTTTGGTCGAAAGACTCGAGAAGTAAGCGGGTGACTTCGTCCGTATGTGGATCGATCAGGGGCTGTTGCACGATCTCCGCAAGCGTCATGTCGGCTAGCTTGCGTTTCGCGGCGACGCGCTCACGTTCCGAACGAGCGGCGATGCCCGCCAAATGATCGCCGGACTTCTCTTCATTGGCTTTGGCGAACAGCTCGCGAAGACTGGAGAAAGTAAATCGTTCAGACATTGAAGTGTCTCCGCCGTTCGAAATCTTATCGCAGAGCGAAGTTAGCATCATTTTTGAAGAGGGGAAAGAGACGCAGCCTAATAAGGGTGGAGAGCGTGCCGCAGTTGTGCTGGCCTTGGAGCTTCCGTTTGCGTAGGCTAGAAATTGCTGGATTGCTGTGTGGGAGGTTCTTTCTTGGCGGATTCCTCGACGCGTTGCAGAATTTTCTGCAGATCCGCTTTCGAAATGTATTTTCCGTTCAAGATGACAGCGGTTACCTTCTGCGTGTTGCGAATATCCTCGAGGGGATTGGCATCCAGAAAAACCAGGTCGGCGAGTTTTCCTTTCTCGATGGTGCCCAGTTGATCTTCCATCTGGAAAAACCGCGCCGGATTCAGCGTGGCGGTCTGCAGCGCTTCAAGGGGGGTGAACCCCGCAGCAACGAATCGCTGCAATTCCTCGTGCAGGCTGAAGCCGGGAAAGATGTACACACCGGGAGGCGTATCTGTCCCGGCAAGAAAGGGCACGCCGGCTTTATGCAAAAGCTGAACTACCTCGAGTTCCTTTTCGATGAATTTCTTGCGGGTCTCGAGGTCGTCGGTATTGAACTCTTTTTCCACCTGGTCCGTAAATTTCTTCCAGGTCTGATCCTTCCAATAGGCCGGAACGTATTTCGCGCGCGCGTCCTTGCTGAAGTCGGTCACGTCGATCAAATTTCCTCCGCGCTCCCAGACAAGCGTTGGGCATTGCCACGTTTGATTCTTGGCGAGGAGCGCAGCCAATGCGGAAGCGCGTTCCGGGTCGTAGCTGGATAAAAATTTCGCCTCGGTCTTATCACCCTTCAGAAATTCGTCTTCCAGGGGCGAACTGCCTTCAAAAATTCCGATCAGGTGCTCAAAACTGTGCATCCCTGCGCTGGAAACTTCACTGGCGCGAACCGAGTCTGGAACGTGCCCCTCGAAAGAGATTTCCTGTTTGCGGGCTTCCTCCGCAATGGCAAAAACGGCGTCGCGCGGGATAAGCGATTGCAACTTGATGAAGTCCGCGCCGCTTTGCTTCAACTGGTCGACCGCATGCCGGCCGTCTTCGGGAGTTGCAATCGCGATCGAACTGGGGAAGCGCGGCTTGGGCCCATCCAGCATCGGGCCGGAGGTCATGATGCGCGGTCCCAGCATGCGCCCGCCTTCAATCTCGTCCCTCCAGGACTGAACGGTTGCGAGGTCGCTGCCCATGTCGCGAACGCTGGTGATGCCGTTGGCAACGAAAAGTGGCAGTGAAATTTCCTCAGCCCGAGGGAACCAATCGCCAAAAACAAGGTGCACGTGCATGTCCCACAGACCGGGAATCAGAAACGAGCCTCTGCCGTTCAGAATTGTGGGAGCGTTGCGCGGATAACGAGTCTCTTTGCGGGAGCCGACCGTGGTGATGCGGTTCCGTTCAATGATGACGACCTGGTCCGGACGGATTTCGCCGGTCCGCACGTCGACGATATTGACGTCGGTGATGACCGTCATGTCTTGAAGCGACCAATTTTGGCCAGCGGCCGGCCACGAGCTGAAAAGCAGAAGCAGGAAGAAGGGTCCAAGCACACGGACAAATCGAGGGCTGACTCTCATGGGCAGAATTGTATCGAGGAACGCGAAGAGAAACGAGAGTCGCGTTGGCGGGTGTTCTTATGTGGTATGGCACGCAAAGTCCTTCACTAAATCGATTCAAAGGTGTAGGCTGCCAGCGGTTGCTTTCGGCCATCCGGGGCTCGCCGACGTCCTCCCGTTGTGGGCTCGCAGTGCCGGGAGATCGCAACGTTTCGAAGACGAATAAGGGGGCGGTCCATGAAGGCGTTGAAAGTGATTCGGTTATCCTCTCTGATTGCAATATTCATCCTTGTGGTGTCTGGAACAGGTTCGCCGGCAAATGCGCAAACAACGGCAACGAGTCCTCCGCCGACCAAACGATTGATCGCGGACTACGGCTATTGGAGCCAAACGCAAACTCCGCCCTATAGCTCCGCCCAGATTCCCTATAACGAGTTGACACACATCAATCATGCCGGCGTAAGTTTCGATGCGAATGGCAACCTGATTGTGCCTTCGGGTTTTATCGAGAAAGCGCTGTTGACCAAGGCGCACAATCACGGCGTGAAGGTGATGCTGCTGCTCGGCGGCGACTTTACCGGCATGGAGACCACCAGTGGCGGCTTAAGCGCGTTCCTCACAAATCTTCTGGCGTTCATCCAGGAGTACGGCTACGACGGCGTGGACATCGATTGGGAATATCCGGCGAGCACTCAGGATGCCGCGTTTTTTGAAAGCATGTTAATGGGGCTGCGTTCGATCTTGCCCACGCCGCAGTACATTATTTCCGCCGACGTGGCGCCGTGGGGCGGCAGCGGCTACGACTTTCCCGACACTAAACTCATCGTCGATTACTTTAACGTGATGACGTATGACTGCGCCGGACCGTGGACGGACTCCGCGCAACTGAACTCCGCGATTTTTCCCGATCCCAACGATCCGGAATCTTATAATTGCGAACCGGGTGGCAGCGTGAAAGAAGCGATCGACATCTACGAGGCCTCGGGGATTCCGCCGGCGCAGATCAACATCGGCACACCGTTCTACGGATACGTCTATCACCAGGCAGATGCGCTCTGGGGTTTCTGTCCGGATCAGAATGCGGCGCAAGAATGTGGGAACTCCGTGGTCTCGCAAAACTATGGGACGTTTTTTAAACAGCGCATCAACGCGATGGGCTGGCGGACGTACTACGATCCATACTCGCTGGTTCCGTACATGCTGAAGGCGGATGGCAGCGAGGGATTCATCACCTACGATGACGCGTCTTCCACTTTTTATCGTGTCGCTTACACCGATTGGGCACGCGGGTGCGGCGGCACATTTATTTGGGAGATCGATGCGGACTACGACGGCACCACGCAGGACCTGCTGGACGCCGCCTATAACGCCAGCTTGCCGCAAACGCCGTAGACTCCGCGGCAGCTTAAATCGTCAGGGACGGCAGAGACATCCGCGAATGCCCTTGGAAGCTTCTGCCGCTCGGTCGATTAAGCCGACGTGAACGATTGGTTCATACCACTGTCACGTTTCTGTAATGTTCCCCTCATACCGTTAGAGTTCAAATCTCATGAAGGTAAAGCCATGGCTGTCGACCATTGATGGGGCGAAATCGGAGCGTTTTGAAATTGAGGTCGTATCTGAGAAATAGGTCAGGCTGCTCAATCTTCTTTTCCGGGCTCGCCGCTTTCATCGGGCTTTTCGTCATCACTTCGAGTATATTCGGCTGCTTCACGCTTGACGCACAGAGTGTTTCGCAGGACCCATGCCCTCGTCCTGCACAGGGCAGCGAAGTCCCCGAACCGGAAGATTTGCGCAGCCAGAACGGCGTTTTGCGCGTCGATCTGGCGGTGCACAACCTGAAGGAAGCCGACGGCACGACGCGCTATTGCTATGTGCTTCCGGACGGCAGTCAGTCCCCTACACTTCGAGTGAAACCGGGCGATGAGCTCATCCTCAACCTCAAAAACGATTTGACCGACTTCGACTCTTCGGCGTCTGCCGCTGCGAATCGTCAGACGTATCACCACGGCAATTCTGCCGCAAGCTCCGATCCTTGCCAGAGTGGGTTAATGTCGGCGACTTCCACGAATTTGCACTTTCATGGGTTGACGGTGCCGCCGGTGTGCCACCAGGACGACGTGCTAAAAACGTCGATTCAGCCGGGCGATCCGCCATTCGAATATCGTTTCCGGATTCCCGACGACGAGCCTCCCGGGTTGTATTGGTATCATCCACACATCCACGGATTCAGCACGCATCAAGTGCTGGGCGGCGCATCGGGAGCGCTGGTTGTGGAAGGCATTGAACGGGCGAATCTAAAATTGGCAGGGTTGCCGGAGCGCGTGTTTGTGATCCGCGATCAGGATCTAGTGAATCCCAATGCGCCTCCGAACAAATCAGAGCCGGTTGTCCCCAAATTCCTGATCGACCGCGATGGAGACTCCGCGAACAACGGCACGGGTTTTGGCAAGCCCGCCAAGGATCTTTCCGTCAACTTTGTGCCTGTGCCTTATCCGGAGTATCCTCCGGCAACCATAAAGATGAAGCCGGGCGAACGGCAACTCTGGCGAGTGCTGAATGCATCCGCCATCACGTATCTGAATCTGGCGGTATTGTTTAATAATCATAAGCCGCAAATGCTTGGCATCGTTGCGCTGGATGGCGTGCCGATCAATTGGAATCCAGGCGCGGAAAACGCTATCGAGTGGCACGACCACATCGGCCTGCCGCCAGGTGCGCGCGTGGAATTTGTCGTCGATGGGCCTCCTGAGGGCACGCCAAGCCTGTTGGTAACGCGAACGGTGGATACCGGGCAAGGCGGGGAAAATGACCCGAACCGTGCGCTGGCGACCATTGTCGCTACCACTGAAGCGGCGGAACCACGGTCCACGCTTGCGTTGAATCCCGCTCCCCTTCCTACCCCTCCTTTGCCGTGGCTTGGAAGCATCGCTCCAACGCACGTACGGAAATTGTATTTCTCCGAAAAGCTCGAAGATCCTAGCAACCCCAATAGTGCGACCACCTTTTTCATCACTGTTGACGGGCAGACCCCTACCGTTTTCGATCCTTCCTCTGGCGCGCCGAACATTGTGGTAAAGCAAGGCGATGTGGAAGATTGGATTATTGAGAACCGCACTTCGGAGCTGCACGCCTTTCACATTCACCAGATCCACTTTGCATTGCTGGAATATTCCGGAGTACCCGTGAATGAACCGTTTCTGCGCGATACGGTGAATGTGCCGTACTACAACGGCCGAAACCTGCTGTACCCGAGCGTCCGGTTACGAATGGACTTCCGCGATCCCAACACCCTCGGCACCTTCGTTTACCATTGCCACCTTCTGGAGCATGAAGACGGGGGCATGATGGGAACAGTGCGCGTCGAATCACCGGAGCAGACACACATTCCCAAAACTCTGAACTCTGCTGTGTCTCGCTTCATCGGCGAGCAATAAATATCCCACAGCCTGAAAATTTGTGCTTTTGCCCGCGCTGATTTCCTGCGTGGAACTTTGTCTGCAAACGGGAAACCTATTTCCCGCGAAGCTCGATCGGTTTTTCCGGTTTTCTTACGCCATTAACATTCGGGACATCCCACTGAAAAGAACGACGGTATACCCTCTGACGCCCAGTCAGATACGTTCGTAGAAAAGGGGAGGTTCTTGAATGAAGCTGAAGAAATTCGCAGAAAGAAGCCTGGATGGTCTGCGCCTAGCCTTGACGGGACTTGCGCTCTTCCAGTTTTCGGTCGGCACACCGGTGCTCAATGCACAGGAGTCCGGAGCATCTGGAAACACCAGATCGCCAATAAAGCACGTTATCGTGATCATCGGGGAAAACCGCAGTTTTGACCACGTCTTCGCGACGTATGTACCCAAAAACGGACAGAAGGTATGGAACCTTCTGTCGGAGGGAATCGTCAACAGTAACGGCACTCCGGGACCGAACTTCACGAAGTACGAGCAAAGCGCTGCTTCGGACACCGGTACCGATCCGTTCCTGCTGAACCCAACCAAGAATCCCTTTCCGAGCAACATTATGCCGCCACCTCTCGTTGGCGGAGCGAAAGACTCCTACGTTCCGGGCGACAGCTTACAACTGGCTATGGAATCTGAAAATGGCTTGCCTGGGGATTACTACCAATACCTGATCTCGGGCGGAACCGGTCTTACCTCCAAGACGCCGGACACCCGCATCAACGGGGTAACCAGCACCGCGCCGTACTATTCCAACCTGGAGCCAGGCCCATTCCAGCTGACCAACGGCAATGCCTTCGTTTACAACTCCTATGCCGCCAGCCCGGTGCATCGCTTCTACCAGATGTGGCAGCAACTGGATTGCAGCGTCGAGCACAGCACGTGGGAGCGTCCTTCGGGTTGCGATGCTTCATTGTTCTCTTGGGTTGAGACAACAATCGGCGCGGGAAACAATGGTCTCGGACAGCTGTCCGACTTCACGACGTACTATTCAGCCACGGGGACCACAACGGGTGAAGGTTCGACCGCGCTCGGTTTCTACAACGTGCAGCAGGGCGATGTTCCTTACTTCAAAAGCCTCGCGGACAACTACGCCATGAGCGATAACTTCCACCAGTCCGTCGACGGCGGAACTGGCGCCAACCACATTATGTTCGGCCATGGAGATGCCATCTGGTTCAGCGATGGCAACGGCCACCCGCTGGAGCCTCCCAACAACGTTACCGTAGTACCCGGCACACCGAACGCGGGCGTCGTCAACGAAGTGGAAAACCCGAATCCGCAAGCCGGCACAAACAATTGGTACGTTCAGGACGGCTACGGCGGCGGTTCCTACGGTTCACCTTCCTACGGCGGCGGTTCCTACAGCGAATGCGCGGATCCCTCGCAGCCTGGCGTCGGCCCCATCGTGTCGTATCTTAAGAAGTTGAACATCGATCCCCGGTGCGAACGCGGCCACTACTATTTGCTGAACAACTACAATCCGGGCTACTTCGGCAACGGTAACAATGCCTTTACCGACACGAACGCGAACAACACCGTGTTCACTATTCCTCCTTCTTCCACACCGAGCATCGGCGATGACATGATCGCTCACAATGTTTCGTGGAAGTACTACGGAGACCAGTGGAATAACTATGTGCCTGACCCCTACCAGCTCAACTACGGGGCAATTGGCGCTCTCACTGACGAGTACTGCAACATTTGCAACCCGTTCCAATATGACACTTCGATCATGGCTAATGCTGCCGTTCGCACGGCGCACATCAAGGACACCATTGATCTGTACAACGACATCGCCAACGGCACGCTCCCTGCGGTTTCCATCGTTAAGCCCAGCGGGCTCGTCGATGGCCACCCGTCCTCCTCGAAACTCAACCTCTTCGAAGGCTTCTCGAAGAAAATCGTGGATGCGGTGAAGGCGAATCCGACTCTTTGGAAGGACACGGTCATCTTCATTACGGAAGACGAAGGCGGAGGTTATTACGACTCTGGCTACGTTCAGCCGCTGGATTTCTTCGGCGACGGCACGCGAATCATCTTCCTGGCTGTGTCTCCTTACGTTAAGCCCGGATATATGTCGCATGAGTACACGGACCACGTCTCTATCCTGAAGTTCATCGAGCGGAACTGGAATCTGCCGCCGGTGACCAACCGCAGCCGCGACAACTTCCCGAACCCGAAGGTGCGCGACGACAACCCCTATGTCCCGGTCAACAGCCCGGCCATCGGCGATCTGTTTGACTTGTTCGACTTCGGCTATGACTGCGGCGGTGCACGGTAGTTTCCGGCGCAACCTGACCTGAACGAACTTCTCTTCCCAAGCCCCCGGGCCACGCAATCGGCTCCGGGGGCTTGGTGTTTTTTAATCCGCCTGCGAACTGCTTCGCCTGTCCATCGCGAGGGCAAGCAGCCTTAAATTCCTCAGTGATTTATCCTGCCCGGAGGCTCTCAACAGGGAGTTTGGGCGCGAGGTGTTTGGTCCTCCCGGCAACATGACAGAGCAAATGAGCTTCGCGCCGAACCAATGGATCAAGCAAGGGGCAAAGCTCGTGACCAGTGCCGAAGCCGTGATCGAAGTTCTGCCAACCACAATTCGGGCAGCGCTGGTGCAGGCAGAAGCGATGGGATCCGAGCAGCGGAACCTGTTCGCCGGAGCTGCCCTAAACCAAACAGG
Source organism: Candidatus Acidiferrales bacterium (assembly GCA_963790355.1). Classification (GTDB taxonomy): domain Bacteria; phylum Acidobacteriota; class Terriglobia; order Acidiferrales; family UBA7541; genus Acidiferrum. The sequence goes on along the minus strand of CAWBOF010000003.1, from coordinate 224,412 downwards.
GAAAAGGATTTACGAGTCATTGAGCATAGCGTCAGCCAAGCCGATTGACGAGATCGTCGAACGGACCGGATTGAATTCCAGCGACGTTCTCGCTACCCTGTTTGACTTGGAGATGAAAGGCGTCCGGCAAATTGCCGGGGAAGCAGTTCGCCAAGGTATTGTTGTAAGTGGGGAAGAAATAGCCTCCGCCGCATACGCCCAATGCATCGGAAGGAAGGCATGGCGCATCAGAAGCGGGGCGCAAGCTGCCCGATGGGGCACTTATATATAAAGGTAGCGAGAAAGACACAGCTCCGCTCTACCGGCCCTTCCAGCGGAAGTAACTAAGGTAAAAAGGAACACATGGCACGCTCACTGGTAATCGTCGAGTCGCCGGCGAAGGCGAAGACGATAAATAAATATCTGGGCAAGAACTACCTGGTCAAAGCATCGATTGGCCACGTATTGGATTTGCCGACGAAAACGATCGGCATCCGCATGCCCATCGATGAAGACGAAATCAATAAGAAGAAAAAGAAGAAAAAGGGCAAGAAGGGCGGGAAAGCGGCAGCTCCTAAACCACCGCTTAAGCCCATTTCGCTGGATGACCCGAAAATCTTTGAGCCTACGTTGCAGATCATTCCGGGCAAGGGCAAGGTGATCAACGATCTTCGCAAAGCCGCGAATACCGCCGAAGCTGTCTACCTCGCCGGCGACCCGGATCGCGAAGGAGAGGCGATTTCCGCGCACCTGGCAATGGTGCTGTCAAAGCCGGCGAAGTTCCTGATTCCCGAGGATGAAGAGCACGCCATCAATGGGAAGAAAGATGGAGCCGAAGCCGAGAAAGCCGCGGAGCAAACCGGGAAGAAGGGCGCGAAGGGCAAAACGCCGAAGAAAGCCGAGAAGGATCGGATCGAGATTGAGCCGATCGATCCAAAGAAGATTTTCCGGGTTACGTTCAACGAAATTACCCCGAAGGCGATCCGGTCGGCGTTTGAGAAGCCGCGCCAGGTGGATGCGCAGCTGGTGGACGCGCAACAGGCACGCCGGGTGCTTGACCGTATCGTGGGCTATAAGGTTTCGCCGCTGCTGTGGGACAAAGTTCGCCGGGGATTGAGCGCCGGCCGCGTGCAAACCGTGGCGCTGCGGCTGATCGTCGAACGCGAGCAGGAAATTCGCGCGTTCGTGCCGCAGGAGTACTGGTCTATCCACGCCATGTTGGATGCCGGAGAGCCGCCGATCTTCGAAGCCAAGTTGAGCAAGAAAAAGGGCGAAGACATTGCGGTGACGAATCAAGCCGCCGCCGACGAGATTGTGGCGGCAGTGAGCAAGGCCAAGTGGCAGGTGGAAAGCGTCGCACTGAAGGAAAAACGGCGCAATCCTGCCCCGCCATTTACTACTTCAAAGCTGCAGCAGGCGGCGTACAACCGCTTGCGCTATACCGCCAAGCGCACCATGGCGCTGGCGCAGCGGCTTTATGAAGGCGTTGAACTCGGCGAAGAAGGCTCGGTTGCGCTGATCACCTATATGCGTACGGATTCCGTGCAAGTGTCCAACGATGCGTTGGCACAGGTGCGCGAATTGATTCCAGCGCGTTTTGGAAGCGATTACCTACCGGAAAAACCGAACTTTTATAAATCGAAGAAGGATGCACAGGGCGCTCACGAAGCCATCCGGCCCACGGACGTGGCACGCGTGCCGGAAGACGTACGCAAGTATCTGGACGACGACGTTTTCAAGCTGTACCAGCTGATCTGGCAGCGATTTGTAGCCTCGCAAATGCTGCCGGCGGTGTACGACCAAACGACGATCGACATTTCGGCTGCGGATTATACGTTCCGGTCAACCGGATCGATCATGAAATTCGACGGATACCTGAAGGTATATCAGATTCCGGCGGTGCCATCGGATCGCGAAGACGACGAAAAGGATGACGAGGGTGAAGGTAAGACGCTGCCGCGGGTAACCGAAGGCCAGGTACTGAAGCTCGATTCCATCCGACCGAACCAGCACTTTACGGAACCGCCGCCGCGCTACACGGAAGCGACGCTGGTGAAAGAGTTGGAAGAGGACGGCATCGGCCGGCCTTCCACATATGCCTCGATTATCTCCACAATTGTGGAGCGCGAATATGTGAAGAAGGACCAAGGGCGGTTTACGCCCACGATGCTCGGCGAGCGCGTCTGCGGGTTGCTGATCAAGAGCTTCGAAGACGTGTTCGACGTGAAATTTACAGCGCGGCTCGAAGAAGAACTCGACGAGATCGAAGAGGGCAAGCTGCCGTGGCGCGAGTCTGTGAAGGAATTCTGGGAAAAGTTCATCATCGACCTGGATAAGGCCGGCGATGAAATGATCTCGTACAAAGCCGGAATTCCGACCGGGAAAAAGTGTGAAAAGTGCGGTGAAGGCGAGTTGTTGGAACGCATCAGCCGACATGGCTTCTTTCTCGGCTGCTCACGTTATCCGGATTGCGACTTCATCCAGGACCTTTCCGAGGAAATTCCGGAAGACGCCGAAAACAAGGCGGAATATTGCGAGAACTGCGGCAAGGAAATGGCGCTGAAGCGCGGCCGCTTCGGGGCATTTCTGGCTTGCACCGGCTATCCGGATTGCAAAACGACCCGCCGCCTGGTGGCCGGCACCCGCATTGCGCATCAACCGGATGAACCTCTGGATGAAAAGTGCCCGCTCGACGGCAATGGGCTGGTGAAGAAACACGGCCGCTTCGGCGAGTTTATCGGTTGCTCGGGCTATCCGAAGTGCAAATACACGCGGCCCATCACTATGGGCATCAAATGCCCGAAGTGCAACGAAGGCGAATTTGTGAAGCGCGGCAGCATGGGGAAAGGCGGCCGCGGCAGATTCCGCGTGTTCTACGGCTGCTCTCGCTATCCCGATTGCGATTTCACGTCGCCGAACATGCCGATCGCCGAGCCTTGCCCGAAGTGTGGAGCGCCGTTCGTGGTGGAGAAGAAATCAAAAATCGGCACGGTTTACGCCTGCATTAAAGAAGGATGCGATTGGGAAAAGCTGGCGCCAGAGGAAAAACCCGCGAGCGCGCCGCAGCCTGAGGAAGCCCCCGTGGCGGTGAAGTCATAGCAGGGCCAGCTGCCCCAGCCAGTCCGTTCAACAAAATAACTGTCTTTTCTAAAGTGCCACCTTCGGCCGAAGCTGCCGCTATAATTGAGCGGAGACGTGGGATGAAGGCGTACATCGACAAATTCATAGAATATCTCAGGTCGGTGCGTAATGCCTCGCCGCACACCATCGCGAATTACGGCAAGGACCTGGAGCAATTCCAGACCTTTCTGACTCCGCCGGGGACGACCACTCCTCCCATCTCCAAGATCAAGCACCAGTTCATTCGCGAATACATCGGTCATTTGCACGAAGCGGGCCTGGAAAAAAGTTCCATTGCGCGAAAATTGGCGGCGTTGCGTTCGTTCTTCAAATACTGTGTGCGGGAAGGCGCGCTCAAAGACAATCCCGCGCGCCTGGTGCCCACTCCCAAACTGCCGAAGCGCATACCATCGGTGCTGTCGGCGGAGGAGATGAGCGGCTTCCTGGACCAGTTGGCGACAATACAAAATCCAGGCTCGGGCCGGGAGCAGAAGAAGGGTGGAGACATCGCCGCGCTGATGCCCACCACGGCAGTAATCAAACCGGAAGATGGTCTGCTGCTGCGGCGGGACCGCGCGATTCTGGAGCTTCTGTATGCCGCGGGGCTGCGCGTCAGCGAGCTAACCGGGCTGAACCTTGTGGACATGGATCAGAAGGATCGAGTTGTGCGCGTCATCGGCAAAGGGCGGAAAGAGCGCATCGTGCCTTTTGGCGTGAAGGCGGCGGAAGCTCTGGCGTTGTATTGGCCGGAACGCGAAAAACTGCTGCGCGCGAATTACGGCCAAGAGGGCGGCACGAGTCCCGACGCCATATTCCTGAATTACATGGGCAGGCGACTGACGCCGCGCAGCGTGGGCCGCATCGTGAAGAAATATGTTCGCCTGGTGAATATCAACTGGGACCTGCATCCGCACTCCCTGCGGCATGCATTCGCCACGCACTTGCTGGCCGATGGCGCCGATCTTCGCGCGATTCAGGAATTACTGGGCCACCAGTCGCTGTCGACTACGCAGAAATACACGCACGCTTCCATCCGCCAATTAATGGACATTTACGACAAGTCGCACCCGCACGCATAGAATTGAACGAGGGTGACGCGGCAAAGGATCTGTACACTTAGTGTTTTCCTGAAGCATCTTACTGCAGGGCGGATGTATGCACAGGATGGTTGCCAATTGCCGACTCGATTGAGCCGTTCCTCTATCCTTTTTGGCGTGGCTCTCATTGTTTGCTTTCTGGGCGCGGGCAGAGCACACGCGCAAGGCAATTACGAAATTCAGGTTTACGGTTCGGAGCTGGTCGACCCCGGCACCACGATGGTGGAACTGCACAGCAATTTCACGTTTCAAGGTTCCAAGACCAGTGTCGACGGCGTGTATCCCACCAATCATCAGTTGCATGAGACCGTGGAAATTACGCACGGCTTCACGGACTGGTTTGAGACCGGATTTTACATTTTCACCGCGGCACAAAACGGATTGGGATGGGATTGGGTGGGCGATCATATCCGGCCGCGATTCAGCATCCCGAAAAAATGGAATTGGCCCGTGGGGTTGAGTCTTTCTCAGGAAATTGGCTATCAAAGGCGGCAGTTCTCCACCGACACATGGACCTACGAGCTGCGCCCGATCATCGACAAGCAGCTGGGCCGGTGGTATTTCGCGTTCAATCCGGCACTTGATAAGTCTCTCCATGGATTGACGGCGAATCAGGGGTTTATATTTTCGCCGGCGGTGAAAGTAAGCTATGACTTCACGCCAAAAATTACCGGTGGATTTGAGTACTACGGGTCGGACGGGCCGGTGACCGGGTTCTATCCGGTGTGGCAGCAGCAACAGCAGATTTTCCCCACGATCGATCTGAATGTTTCTCCCAAGTGGGAAATCAATTTCGGAGTGGGATTCGGTCTAACTCGATCGACGGATCACCTGATCGCCAAAATGATTCTGGGGTACAGGTTTGATTTTTGAGATGGAATGCCAATTGGTCGGACTGTTGGTGGAGGCGTGTGCACGCTGATCCTATGAACGGAAACGCTGCGCGCCCGGCTCAGGCTCTCTCGCCGCCAGTGTTGTCCGATGCCGCACAACGATTGCTGCCCTGGATGATTGCGGTGGCCTTCTTCATGGAATCGCTCGATACCACGATTTTAAACACGGCGGTGCCGACGATCGCGGCAGCTCTGCACGTTGCTCCTCTCAGCATGAAATCGGTATTGGCCAGTTACACGCTCAGCCTGGCCGTGTTCATTCCCATCAGTGGGTGGATGGCGGACCGCTTCGGAACGCGCGCCGTTTTCGCTTCGGCCATCGGCGTCTTCACGCTGGGATCATTTCTCTGCGGCATATCGACAAACATTCACCTGCTGGTGGCGTTCCGCATTTTGCAGGGTTTCGGCGGAGCCATGATGGTACCCGTCGGTCGGCTGACGATGGTGCGGTCTTTCGCCAAGTCCGAACTGGTTCGCGCCATGAGTTTTGTGGCGATTCCGGGTTTGATCGGCCCCATGCTCGGGCCCATCGCCGGAGGTTTGATTGTCGGATATTTTCACTGGCGGCTGATTTTCTTCGTGAATATTCCGATTGGCTTGGTCGGGCTGTATCTCGTGTACAAGCATTTGCCCGATTACCGCGAACATACCGATCCCCTTGATATCGTCGGCTTGATTCTGTTCGGCGCGGGAGTGGCGCTACTCTCGTATGTGCTGGAAGTGTTCGGCGAGCATGCGCTGAGCACCACAGAGATTGTGGGGCTGTTGATTCTGTCTTTGTCCCTTCTTGCGGGTTACGGCCTGCACGCCACGCAAACCGCGCATCCTCTGTTGCGCATGGTTCTTTTTCGCATTCGTACATTTCGCGCGGCTGTCAGCGGCAGTTTCCTGACCCGCCTTGGCATTGGCGGAATTCCTTTTCTGTTTCCGCTTTTGTATCAGGTGGGGCTGGGGTTCACTCCGATCCAGTCTGGCTTGCTGATGATGCCGCAAGCATTCGCGGCGATGAGCCTGAAGATGACCATGCCGAAAATCCTGGCGCGCTTTGGTTATCGCTTCGTGCTGATTTCCAACACCATCATCATCGGCATTCTTATCTTGCTGTTCTCCACGATTGGTTTGGGAACGCCTGTTTGGCTCATCGTGAGCATGGTCTTCTGCTACGGATTTTTCACTTCGCTGCAATATACGAGCATGAACACGCTCGTTTATGCGGACATTTCCGAGGAAGAAGCCAGCGCCGCAAGCTCGATTGCCAGCACGATGCAGCAAATGTCAATCAGCTTCGGCGTGGCTTCGGCTTCGTTGGTGACGGCGTTCTTTCTCCCCGATCGGTTTCGCTCGAACCCGGCGCAATTTATCCACGGGATTCATCGCGCGTTTTTCGTGCTTGGGGGAATGACGGTGTTGTCTACCATCGTTTTCCGCGAATTGAAAAGAGATGACGGAAACGCGGTGAGCCAGGCGAAAGAGGTTCATGGCGGCTAAAGAGACAGCGGCAGGTCCTAAGTGTAACTCTTTTAGAATCATGCAGATTCAGTCTCGCGGAGAACGAACGGGTTGCGCGGGGTTTCGCCCTTCGAATCAACAGGTTCTCTTGGGGCGTTTTTTTCTGAACGCTTCGGTGGCGGCCAGGCTTTAGACTGGCGCGTACGAGTTTTGCCAAAAAAAAACCGTCATAGGCAGGCCGATCTGAAGATCGGCCACTAAATTTTGTTTCGGAAACGGTTCGGAAAGGGTGCACCCCAAGAAAGTGGTGGGTCATGCGGCCCGACTTTCTGATCTGCGCTCCCAGAAGTCCTGAAAGCGACCACTGAGCTTGGCACAGCGGAGAGCGATGATGGCGTTGGAGCCGCGCGCGGTCCAATGCATTCCGGCACGTTTGAGGCGTGTGCCGATGGCCACCTTGCAACCGGCCTCTACAACGCCCGTAGAAGTGCACAAGCCTTGGGCGTGAAACTCCGGATAGCGCATACGCTCGCGGTTAATCTGGAAATAGTGGAGACAACGGCGAGCCTCATCGGAGCGAGGGACCTGGCGCCGGATCGCGGTGAGTAGAACCGGAAACTTTCCGCTATCGAGTTCTTCTTTCCTGCGTTCTACCCACGGAGCAGTTCGTGGGTTGATGGGACCGTATAGAGCTTTTCCGAGATCGCTCAAGTGCTGTTTGGCGTGATAGCGATCGACGATCTGCGTGGCATCCGGAAACTGATCGTCGGCGATGTTCCAAATCCAAATGGCCCCATCTCCGAGCACGACCCGGCGTGGCGCTTGGCAGAAGCGGCGACGCGTGGCCTCCCGCCAGACGCGCTGGGCGAAGGGAGAGCGTTCGGCAGCTGTGTCCAGCACGGAAGCACTCTCGAGAGCCGCCGAATAGGTGACCGACCCTTCATCGCGGATGGGGGTGCCTTGTTCATCGAGCGATTCCGCGCTCCAAAGGGTGCAGAGCTTCACCTCGCCGGTCTTGGCGGATCCGTCCGGTTGCTTTCCACTGCGGCTCACGAGTTCCTCTGCGCGGAGAGGAATCCCTGTTCCATCCATCCCGAGATACAGAGTCTGCGGCAGAGGAAGAGAATCCAGTGGTTCGGTGTGCGCGCGTTCATCTTCAGCGATCTCTTTTCCCAGATCCTCTGCAGTTCTCTCTACCTGCTTGGCATCCACCGCCACACCGGCCAGTTCGGTCAACAGCTCGCTACCTTCCTGGAAGCTGACCATGGCCCCTACGGTGCCGATCATGCGCACGACAGCCGGAGAGAGTGACGTGGCGTCCATTCCTAAGGCTCGGTCGCGAGGACAGAAGCCCCGCTCACATTGCCAACAGTAGTAGTAGGCACGCTCCAGTTTCAGTTCTCCGACCACGCTATGAAAACTTTTCCATCGTCGTTCGACATAACGCGCCCGGCGGCCACAGGCACAAGGCAACGAGCTGCCTTGGTAATCGCAATGGTCGCGGTTGCATCGCTGCTCGAGTAAGCGGGCGGCCAGCTGCAGGGCCCGACGCCGCATCGCCGTTTCCAAAGCCTCGAAGTCGATCTCCTCCAGGGCTTGGGAACCGAACAGTTCTTCGATCTCTCGTGCGATCTCACCTTGCAGACTTGCGGCGATGGCGTTTTTTTTTAGTTTCGACTTCTCGAGCACCCTCGAGATCCTGCAGTCGTAGGTCACAGATCCGGTCGCTGATTTCGATCAGTTCTCGCGAGAGTTCACGAAAGCGTTTGTACTCGGCCACTTGCTGCTTGGATTGCTCGACCGCTGGTCCAGAGGGGACCCTCTGGGCCACGGTCTTGCCGTCCACAGTCCGCGTCAAAAGCCAGCTCGGACCGTGTCCTCGCGACCCTGGCTTGGCACAGTGACAAGTTGATTTTCCACACTTTCCGTACGTCTCGCTCAGAGATCCCGGCCGCATATCCCCGATGTGGGCAAGAGCAGCTTTGAGATCGGCACCTTTTAGTTCGAGCTGTTCGAGTGAAGTTAGTGACATGAGGGACCCTCCTTCTTGTAGTGCATAAACTACAAGACAACATAAGAAGAGTACCTTCAATCACTGCACTTCGTCAAACACCACAATGGTGACTTACGCCCTTTCGGAAACGGTTCGTTGACGGTTGGGAGGGGCGGACCGTATAATTGGAGTTTGTCTAGAGGCCTTGGAGGATCGATGTACGCCGTTATTAAGACCGGGGGAAAGCAATATCGTGTCGCACCCGGCGACACCATCCGCATCGAGCGCGTGAAGGGCGATGTGGGCGAACAGGTGAAATTCGGAACTGTGCTTGCCGTGCAGACCGAAGACAAGAAGATGCTGGCAGGTACGGAGGCGTCCCAAGCTTCGGTTACCGGTAAGATCGTGGAGCAGGGCCGGGCGAAGAAGCTCACCGTCCTGAAGTACAAGAAGACCAACCAGTACAAGATTCAGCGCGGACACCGGCAGAATTACACGGCCGTGCAGGTCAGCGAGATCAAGCTGTAAATCTTCGAAATTTTGGTTAGCTGGTCTAAGACCGGCCACTACGAAGCGAGGAATTAGCGATGGCACATAAGAAGGGCGGCGGTTCATCTACCAACGGCCGCGATTCACACGGACAGAGGCTGGGCGTCAAGCGGTTCGGCGGGCAGCTGGTCAATGCGGGAACGATTATCGTGCGGCAGCGCGGCACCAAGCATCGCGCCGGGGAAAACGTAGCGCAGGGCAAGGACGACACACTGTTCGCGCTGGTGACCGGCTATGTCGAGTTCAAGGATCGGGGCCGCAGCGGGCGCTTTGTGAACATCAAACCGGCGGAGACGGAAAAGGCCGCCAGCTAACCGAGGGAGTTTCCAGCGGCCCCGGTCCATCCGCCGGGGCCGTTTTTGTTTTAGGGGCAAGTTGCAGCGGAGTAGCCAGGATCGCGGCTGGCGAATCGAAAGAAACACATGTTTGTTGATGAAGCAAAAATTGCGGTGAAGGCGGGAGACGGCGGGAACGGTTGCGTGGCGTTCCGCAGGGAGAAGTACGTCCCGCGGGGCGGACCATCGGGCGGCGACGGCGGCCGCGGCGGAAGCGTTTATCTGGAAGCAAATCCCAACGACAATACGCTGCTGCGCTACCGCTACAATCGCGAGTTCAAGGCGGACCGCGGGCGGCACGGCGAAGGCTCAAACTGCACAGGCGTTTCCGGCGAGGACATGATTCTGAAAGTGCCGGTGGGCACATTAGTCTACGACAGCAACGGATCGGAGCTACTCGCCGATTTGAAAAAACCGGGCCAGCGTGTTCTGGTTGCCCAAGGTGGCAAGGGCGGCCGGGGGAATCAGCATTTTGCCAAGCCGTGGCATCAGGCTCCGCGCGAAAAAGAAGAAGGCGAACCGGGCGAAGAACGGCATTTGCGGTTGGAACTGAAACTTTTGGCGGATGTTGGGCTGGTGGGATTTCCGAATGCGGGCAAATCGACGCTGATTTCGGTGATCAGCGCGGCACGGCCGAAGATTGCGAATTATCCCTTCACGACGCTGGAACCGAATCTTGGCGTGGTGAATGCGGATGGCGGAACCGGCGGCCATGGCACGGAACTGGGACGCACGTTTGTGGTGGCCGATCTTCCGGGACTGATTGAAGGCGCGAGTGAAGGCGCGGGGCTGGGAATTCGATTTCTGCGGCACGTGGAGCGCACGCGGTTGCTGGTTCATTTGATCGATACGAGCGACACCGCGGAAATGGATCCCATTAAGGCGTTCGAAATTATTGAAGGCGAGCTGTCGGCGTTCAGCGAAGCGCTGACGAAGAAGCCGCGGATTGTAGTGGCTACAAAACTGGATGCGACCACCGACCATGCGAAGCTCGAGGAGTTGCGCGAATTCTGTAAGGAACGCGGACTTGAGTTCCATGCCATTTCGGCTCCGACCGGGGAAGGCGTAAAGGATTTGGTGCGCGGGATGGCCGACGCGCTGGATAAAATCCCGAAGGAAGAATTCGAAGATCCGGAGGGCGCGGTGGAAACGAGCGAGGACAGGGCGGATTTCGAGGCGTATCAGGACGGGCATGAGCTGGAAGCCGAAGAAGACGAACCACCGGCCACGGAGGTTTCGTGAGAGAATTTAGGCGCGTAGCCACGGGGGAGGCGGATTGACCACGGCGCAAGCTAACCGCACGGCGGCGAAACTTCATCCCAGGCGCATCGCGATTTTTGGTGGCTCGTTTGACCCCATCCATTCCGGGCATCTTGCCGTGGCACGGGCCGCGGACCGGCGATTCAACTTCGACGAGATCCACTTCATACCTGCGAGCCGGCCGCCGCACAAATTAAAACAGCACCTGGCGCCGTTTCCGCACCGGTTTGCGATGGTGGCGCTGGCGTGCGCGGAACATCCGCATTTCGTGCCGTCGCTCGCCGAAGCGGGAGAAGACTTCAGCGGCACGCAACTGCACTATTCGATCGATACGGTGCGCTACTTCCGCCATGCACACAACGGAGCCGGCGACCGGGTATTTTTTATTTTGGGCGCGGACGCGTTCCTGGATATTCCGATGTGGAAGGAATATGAAGCGCTGCTGGGACTGTGCGATTTTGTGATTGCTAACCGGCCGGGAATCCGGCTGGAGGCGTTGCGCCTGGTGATTCCACCGGATTTGCATGCGGCGCCCGACGCTTTGCGCGATAAGAAAGAAAAGGAAGAGGATCCTGTGGCGCACGGTTCTCCAGTGGTGGCGCGGCTGGAACGCACCACCGTGTACCTGCTGGAAAATGTGGCGAGTGAGGCCAGCGCCACGGATATTCGCCGCAAAGCGAACCGCGGCCAATCGATTCACGGGCTTGTGTCGGCCCGCGTGGAGGAATACATTTTGAAACAAGGATTGTACCGGTGAACCTGGAATCGCTCCCACAAGGTGTGCGGCTGGCTATCGAGGCCGCGCAAAGCAAGAAAGCCGGCGGCATCACCGTGCTCAATCTGAGCGGGCACGCCGCGTTCACGGAATATTTCGTGATCTGTACCGGGCATAGCACGCCGCAGTTGCAGGCCATCTGCAATGAAGTCGAAGAAGTGCTGTATCGCGAGATGAAGCGCACGCCCGAACATCGTGAAGGGCATCGCTCCGCTGAATGGGCACTGCTGGATTTTGGCGGGTTTATCGTGCACGTGTTTGGCGAGCAGGCACGGCGTTATTACGATCTGGAGCGGCTATGGCGTGCGGCTCCCTCGCTGGTGCTTCCGGATGAGCCGGATTCTCCACAGCGGCGGCACGCAACTCTGAATGAGAATTATCTTCAGCCATAAGGCGGCTGGGCCGGATCGCATTGATGCTTCCAGATCAAAACCTTCTGCCGTGGAAGACGGAGCGCGGTAGACTCGCGTCATGAAGATTCGGCTGTTGATGCTGGGAAAAACGCGACGGCCAGAGATGAATGCCGCGCTTGCCGATTATGTGAAACGCATCAGCCGCTCTTGCCCCATAGAGATTATGGAGGTGCGCGACGCGGAAGCCGCGGTGAAGAAATTGGACGCGGACCGCGCCGCAACCATGTTGTTGCTGGATGCAGGCGGCAAGGTTTACGATTCCACCGCGTTTGCGAAATGGATCGGAGAACAGCGCGACCGGGGCACGCGCGAAATTATTTTGGTTTGCGGGGACGCCGACGGTTTTCCTGAAGCATTGCGCGAGCGCGTGAAGCAGAAGATATCACTGAGCGCGATGACTTATTCTCATGAACTCGCGCGGGTGATGCTGGCCGAACAAATCTATCGCGCTTTCGCCATCCTGTCCGGCAGTCCTTACCCCAAGTAACGTCTACGCACGCAGGTTTGTGCTGTGCGAACAGCGGCATTTTTAGGTGTTGCGTGAACGCGCCACCGGCGGGACACTCTATGTCCATGCGCATTGCCCCTGATAAAAACAAACCATCCGTTGCCATCGAGATTCCGCTGACGAAGCCTTTGCCGGATTATGATCTGGAGCAGGTGGAACAACCGACGCCGCGGGACATCGACGGGATTCTGGTTTCGCAGGGATTTCGCGATCTGGTAGACGACGCGCGCGGGATTCTGACCGATCTTGTGGCGCATCCTCCGGCTAGCCCGGACGGATCGCATTTCCTCGATTTGGATTTGAGCGGCATTTCTCATCTGGAGATTGCTCAGTTGACTGGAGCGATCTGCCCCGGAGATGAGGAAGTGTATCGCCCGGGGTTGTGGATCGTACTGAAAGATCCGAAGGCGCTCCCGAATGAACCGCTGAATGAAATGGCGCTCGAACATGTGCGGCAGATTGTGGCGGCGCTGGTGAAGAAATTGGGTTTGTAGTTCCTCAGGAATTTACGGAACGTTTCGCGCATGTGCGCCCCAAGCGCTTGCTTCTTCGCTACCACGGGGTGACCTTCGATTTCGATTCCAAGCAGGTGATATTTCATTAAGTCGCGGTCAACTTGACGTTTCGTTTAGGACTGCGCACACTGGAATTCTTCCACCGCAATTGCGTTCACACTGGGGACAGAAACGATGCCAGAAGGAAAAGGCTTGCTGATAGTTTATACCGGACCCGGCAAGGGGAAGACGACTTGCGCGCTGGGCACGGCGTTTCGCGCAGTGGGGCAAGGATTGCGTGTGCTGATGGTGCAGTTTATCAAGGGCTCGTGGCATTATGGCGAGCTCGACGCAGCGAAAATGTTGGGTGACGATAAATTCGAAATTCGACCCATGGGCCGCGGGTTCGTGAAAATCGGCGGCGCGGAAACCGATCCGGAGGACATTCGCATGGCCGAGGAGTGCTGGGAAACGGGGCTGGCGGCGATTTACAGCGGGACGTACGACCTGGTGATTCTGGACGAAATTAATTACACGATCAGCTACAAGATGCTGGATGCGCAGAAGGTAGCGGAAGCGTTAAAAGGCAGGCCGGAGCAAGTGCATGTGATTTGTACCGGGCGAAACGCGCATCCGTTGCTGGTCGAACAGGCCGATCTTGTTACGGAAATGAAAGAAGTGAAACACCCGTACACCAAGGGTATACTGGCGCAGCGGGGGATCGACTACTGAGGTTAAGTTATAAGTTTTTAGTTACAAGTTTTAAGTACGGCGATTTAGTTGCGCGCGCACTCTAGTGGAGTTCCGACTAATGACTAAGGACGGATGACTTTTGGCCATGGCTTGGTTTAAACGCGACAAGAAATCGATCGATCAACCCACACCTCCGGAAGAGCGGCGCGTGCGCACGGAAGGCCTGTGGGTGAAGTGCGAGTCTTGCCGCGCGATCGTGTTCCGGAAGGATTTGGAAGAAAACCTGCTGGTGTGTCCGAAATGCCAGTTCCACTTCCGGATGGACGCGAAGCAGAGACTGAAAATACTGCTGGACGGCAACTGGACCGAGCACGATGCGGGGATGGTCTCGACCGATCCGCTGAAATTCGTCGACACCAAGGCCTATGCGAAGCGCATCAAGGACGCGCAGAAAAAATTTGGGATGAATGACGCGGTCATAACCGCGGAAGGACAGCTGAATGGCAAGCCGGTAGTTTGCTGCGCCATGGAATTTGGATTTATCGGCGGCTCGATGGGCGCGGTGGTCGGCGAAAAAGTTACGCGGGCGATTGAGCTTTCCATCGACACGCGTCAACCGCTCATCATCGTGTCCTGTTCCGCCGGGGCGCGGATGATGGAAGGGACGATCAGCTTGATGCAGCTTGCCAAAGTGGCCGCAGCGCTAGCCCGGCTGGATGACGAAAAGCTTCCTTACATCTCTGTGCTTACCGATCCTACCACCGGGGGAGTGACGGCAAGTTTTGCCATGCTGGGCGATCTGAACATCGCCGAACCCGGCGCCATGATCGGATTTGCCGGCCCGCGAGTGATCGAGCAGACCATCCGGCAGAAACTCCCCGAGGGCTTCCAGCGTTCTGAATTCCTTCTTGAGCACGGCTTCCTTGACGCCGTCGTGCATCGCAAGGACATGAAGGGTTTTATTGCCAACACTCTCGATCTGCTGATTTCCTGAGATGGATTACGCGAACGCGGTCCGTTATCTGCTGTCTCTTGGCCGCGAATTGGCTGCGCCCACCCAGGCAGCGTCTGCGAAATTCGATCTGGAAAATACGACGGTGCTGCTGGAGCGGCTGGGCCGACCCGATCGCGCTTATCCTACGATTCATATTGCCGGAACAAATGGCAAAGGTTCGACCGCAGCGTTTGTTGAATCCATTTTGCGTTACGCTGGTTTTCGGACAGGACTGAATACATCGCCTCACCTCGAGCGCATCAACGAGCGTTTTCGGATTAATGGTGAAGAAATCAGCGACGAAGTGTTCGCGGAAACTTTCACGCGGATTCATTCGGTGATTGAAGAGCTGCTGGCCGAGGGCCAGCTGCGCGCTCATCCCACTTACTTCGAATGCGTGACCGCGCTGGCGTTTGAAGTGTTTGCGCGGGAACGCGTGGAATTTGGCGTTATCGAGGTGGGCCTTGGCGGACGGTTGGACGCAACGAACGTCATCACGCCTGTGGTGAGCATCATCACGCGCATTGATTTCGACCATGAGAATTTTCTTGGGCACTCGCTGCGCGAAATCGCCGGAGAAAAGGCGGGAATTCTGAAACATGGTGTGCCGGTGGTAAGCGCACGGCAACTTCCGGAAGCTCGTGAAGTTTTGCTGGCGCGTGCGGCGGAATTGCATTGCACGGTTGCGGAAGCAGCAGAAGCATTTCGTATCGACGAACAGAGCGCCGAAGGCGGGTGCGTTCGCGCGGGCGTGACGGAGTTGGCCACGCGAACACAATTTCTGATTGCTCCCCGGCTGCCCGGGCGATTCCAGCTGCAGAATGCGCTGAATGCCCTGGCTTGCGCACGGCAGCTGCAAGCGAAGGGCTTTCGCGTTTCCGATGAGAATATCGAGCGCGGAATTGCAGAGACGCGGTGGCCGGGGCGGCTGGAAAAACTGCAATCACAACCGGACCTGTATCTTGATGGGGCACACAATCCCGGCGCGGCACAGGAGCTTGCGCGCTTCTTGGAAGAAAGTTTTGCCTCGCGGCGTGTCTTTCTTATTTACGGGACTATGCGCGACAAGGCCGTTGACGAGGTTACCGGGCTGCTCTTCCCTCTCGTTACCGAGGTTATTTTTACTCAGCCGAACAATCCACGCGCTGTCAGCGCTTCGCAATTGGCGCAAATGGCGGGCCATCACGCTTCGCACTTTTCGGTTATCAGCAATGCTGAAGCTGCGCTCGATGCTGCGTTTGCTCAGGCGCGCCCGGATGACGCTATCTTCATCACCGGCTCACTCTACCTGGTGGGCCAGCTGCGTCACGCGTGGAGAGAGCACGGAAAACCATCGATCTCAAATTAGCGTGCTGATTGGATTGATAGCAACGGGGCGGAAGCTTCTTATTGAGGAGACGATGCTAAACCGTGTGATCGAGATCCACGATTCGGTCCTCGCGCGCATTTTAGTGACTGATGGGTGTGTGGAGCTGCATTTCCCATCCGTCTATATTCATCAGAGCGAAGGTAGGCCCGGTATGGATGCCGGCAGCGGCTGGGTGCACAGGGCGATATTGCACATAGATGATGCCGAGATTGAAGGAGCCTTTTCTGAATTTCCAGTGGATTTGGCTAACGGCCAAATTTGCCTCGGAGAATATCGAGTAGACAATGAGATTCCTATACCTCTGCACTTCCAAGGAACATCCACTCTGCGGCTAGACGCGATGTGGCGACCTCATGAAGTCGTTACTTTCAGAGGCAGCGGCGCCGTATTGGAGTTGATCGGCGAGCCCGAATACATGGAAGAGTTTCGGCCAAACAAATAAGTCTCAAGAAAAGCGCTTGGCGCTCAGAAAATTCGCATCGGGTGGGAAAAGGCCGTAGAATTAGGGCTTGTTGCGAGGTTGAGCCGGCCACTTGGCCGGCGTTCTGTTTTTGGCTGAGGACGAAATTCGCTGATCATGAGGAATAGCGCGCACACGCCTGCTGTCGCGAACAAACCGCTGGTCGGGATCATCATGGGATCCACTTCGGATTGGGAAACCATGGAGCATGCGGCCAGAACTTTGGAAGAATTGGGCGTTGCCCATGAGACACGCGTGGTTTCGGCGCATCGCACGCCAGACTTGCTGTTCGAATATGCCACTTCGGCGGAGCAGCGTGGGATTGAAGTCCTCATTGCAGGGGCAGGCGGGGCGGCGCACTTGCCCGGGATGACTGCTTCGAAAACGGTCTTGCCGGTGCTGGGCGTGCCGGTCGAATCGAAGACGCTCAAGGGGCTTGATTCGCTTCTCTCCATCGCGCAAATGCCGGGCGGAATTCCCGTTGGCACTCTGGCCATCGGAAAGACAGGAGCCATCAACGCCGCGTTGCTGGCAGCGGCCATGCTGGGCAACAAATATCCGGAGATTCGAGAAGCGCTGCGTCAGTTTCGCCGGTCGCAAACCGCGAAAGTTCTGGCTGCTCCCGATCCCGCCAAAGCTGCTTCGGCGCTTACAAAAATCATTGCACCCGCTACAAAATCGAAAAGGAAAAAGCGCGCATGACCATCGGCATCTTGGGCGGCGGGCAACTCGGATACATGCTGGCACTCGCCGGTTATCCGCTGGGGCTGCGTTTCCGTTTTCTCGATCCATCGCCGGAGGCACCGGTAGGAAGGATCGCGCACCGCGTGACGGCGGAGTTCACCGATGAGCAGGCGCTCGAGAAATTCGCGCACGGCTTGGAAGTGGCTACCTACGAATTTGAAAATGTGCCGGTGCAGGCGGCGCGATTCCTGGCGGAACGCGTGCCGGTTTATCCCGCGCCGGCGGCGCTCGAAGAGGCGCAGGATCGCAGGCGGGAAAAGTGTCTGTTCCAGCGCCTTGGGATTCCCACTACCGATTTTGCGGAAGTTTCAAAAGCCGAAGAATTCGATGCGGCGCTGAAGCGAGTGGGCCTGCCCTCTGTGTTGAAAACCTGCCGCCTGGGTTATGACGGCAAAGGGCAATGGCTGCTGCGCACGGCTGAAGACATCGACAGAGCGCGGGTCGAACTTCCTAACGCTCCCCTGATCCTGGAAAAATTCGTGGCGTTCACGCGCGAACTTTCGATACTGGGAGTGCGGAGCCGAACTGGCGAAACCGTATTTTACCCGCTGGTTGAAAATCATCATCGTGGCGGGATTCTCCGTTTATCCCTGGCGCCGGCGCCGCAGCTTGCTCCCGGGTTGCAGCAAATTGCCGAAGAAGCCACGCGGAAGATACTGGAAGCGCTGGATTACGCCGGGGTGATCTGCCTGGAACTGTTTCAAATTGGCGAGAAACTGCTGGCCAACGAAATTGCGCCGCGCGTGCACAATTCCGGGCACTGGTCGATCGAAGGAGCGGCGACAAGCCAATTCGAAAACCATCTGCGGGCCATTCTTGGCATGCCGCTCGGCTCGACCGCGACCGTGGGTTATTCTGCGATGGTGAATCTTATCGGCGAACTACCCGAACCGGCGGAAGTGCTACGCGCGCCAAACACGCACCTACATCTTTATGGAAAATCACCGCGGCCGGGAAGAAAGCTTGGCCACGTGACCGTCCGCGCCGACAAATTCGAAAAATTGCAGCAACGGCTGGCAGAGCTGCCCGCGTTTTTCCAGCGCCCCGAATATTGCCTGCAGCAAGCGTTGCCGGAGACTTTGGCGAACCGCGCTTGAGCCTTGGCAGGGCGCACGGCTGCTGGCAAACTACCACCATGCCCTCCAAATATATCGGCCTTTTCTTGTGCGCCTTGCTGCTGGTTGGCGCTGCGGTTACTCCCGCGCAGCAACCCCAGTCTGCTCCCGGTACGTTCACGGTACAGGACGGGCAATTCCTGCTGAACGGCAAACCGTTTCAGATCATTTCCGGCGAGATGCATTATGCGCGCATCCCTCGCGATTACTGGCGCGACCGTTTTCGGATGGCGAAAGCGATGGGCCTGAACGCCGTGACTACTTATGTGTTCTGGAACGCGCACGAGCCGCGGCCCGGCGTTTACGATTTTTCCGGCAATCTGGATGTCGCGGAATTTATCCGGGAAGCACAGCAGGAGGGATTGTACGTGATCCTGCGGCCAGGCCCTTACGCCTGCGCGGAATGGGAATTTGGGGGGTTTCCGGCGTGGCTGCTGAAGGATCATTCGACGATCGTGCGCAGCCGCGATCCCAAATTCATGGAACCCGCGGCTCGCTGGATTCACCGGTTGGGGCAAGAAGTCGCGCCCCTACAAATCGGCAATGGCGGGCCGATTATCCTGGTGCAGGTCGAAAATGAGTACGGATCGTTCGGCAACGATCACGCGTACATGGAAGATATTCGCCGCATGCTCGTGGAGGCAGGCTTCACGAGATCGCAGCTTTACACCGCGGACGGCGCGGATGAAGTTGCGGCCGGCTCGCTGCCGGATTTGCCGGTGGGAATTAATTTTGGGGGCGGGGATGCGGGAGCGGCACAGGAAGAGTTCGCCAAGCTGAAAAAACTGCGGCCAAATGGACCTTACTTCAACAGCGAATTCTGGGATGGCTGGTTCGATCATTGGGGCGGCAAGCACGGAATGACGAACGCGGCGAGTGAAGCCGCGAATCTGGACTGGATGCTGCGCCAGGGATATTCCGTCAGCCTGTATATGTTTCACGGTGGCACGAGTTTTGGTTGGATGAATGGGGCGAACAGCGACGGAAAGAATTACGAACCGGACGTTACGAGCTACGATTACAACGCGCCGCTGGACGAAGGCGGGCGGCCTACGCCGAAATATTTCAGTTTCCGAGACGTCATTGCTAAGGCCTTTCGCATTACGCCACCCGCGGTCCCGACTGTCGCGCCAGCTACAAAAATTCCGGAATTCAAGCTGGAGGAGGCTGTCTCTCTTTGGAAAGTGTTGCCCGAGCCGGTCCACTCCGAACAAGTGCTGAGCATGGAGGATCTTGACCAGGCTTACGGGTACATTCTCTATCGCAAGCAGCTCGACGGTCCCGTCGAAGGCGATCTTGTTCTCGACGAACTGCACGATTACGCGCAAATTTATCTCGATGGCAGGTCCATCGGCTCGCTCGATCGCCGGCTCGCGCAAAATCATGTTCCTCTGAAAGTTCCGGCCGACGGCGCGCGCCTCGACATCCTGGTAGAAAACTCCGGGCGCATCAACTTCAGCTTGATGCTTCGCGGAGAACGCAAAGGCATCACCAAACAAGTAACTCTTGGTGGAAAACCGCTCCTCGGTTGGGAGATCTACCCCCTCCCCATGACGGACCCACCAAAGCTCGCGCTTGCCAGCAAGTCCTGCATCGGCCCATGCTTCTTTATCGGAGCTGTCCGAGTGGATGAACGCGCAGACACCTTCCTCGATACCAGTGCGTTTAGCAAAGGCGCGCTTTGGTTGGGCGGCGGCAAGCAACCTCTGGGCCGCATCTGGAATATCGGTCCGCAACAAACGCTCTACGTACCGGGTCCCTACCTGCTCAGCCATCGGGGATTTGAGTCAATCGTCGTCTTTGAACTGAACTCGTCTGATGTGCCCTATACACTCACCGGACGAGATCAACCGATTCTCGACAGACCTGCGACGAAGTGAATCTCGAGCGGTCGGCCGGCTTCTGAATTTCATTTTCCTTCGCGCATCCATGGCGTGAAGGTGATCCCGAGTAGTAAGCCTTCCGGGCTCAGCAGGCGCGTGACGGTTTGGCCCCAGGGTTCTTTTTTGTTTTTGAGCAAGACTTGATAGCCCTCTGCTTCGAGCTCCCCGGTGGCTGCCTCGACATTCTCCACGTCAAATTCGAGCCAGGCTTGAATCCAGCGATGAATAGGATTTTGATGTTGCCAAGATCTTTCATGACCTCGTAGCCTCCTAAGCTGGGAACCAGTGGAATAGCGAAAAAGCCTGCAAACAATTTTCTGCGACTGATCATGGCACTGAAGGTAATCGGAAGGCGAGCGATTGTCTTGAATGAATCGGACAGGCGTTTATGAGCTCGCGCCGGGTGCTGCAGTGACCAGGCCGGACAAGCGCAGGGAGCAGGCCGCGGATTGCAACAACCTGCTGGGCGCAACTCCGGCAAATCGCTGCACTTCGCGGGTCATGTGCGCCTGATCGGCGTAACCCGCATCTGCAGCAGCCTGAGCGAGACGCCGCGGCGAGTCCGTGGGGCCCAATAGATTTAACAAGCGCTGGAAACGAAGGACGGAGTGGAAGAGCTTCGGGCCGTAGCCTACCGTCGCCAGGAATCTGCGGTGCAATTGGCGATTGCTGACGCCCATCGACTGGCTGAGGTGTTCCGTCCGGCCGTGAGGATGCCGACCGAACCAATGGGTGGCCGCGCTCATCACCTGATCAGCAGGAGCGGCTTGTGCCAGTCGGCCGAGCAAGGCCGCCTCCATCGACGACTTGCGCTCTCGAAGGGTGCGTTCGCCGGCAATGCGCGCAAACGGGGCGCTGGCCGCAGCTTCCCAAATTCCATCGAGCGGCACGGCTTGGTTGCGCAACTCTGAAGCAGGCAGCCCGAGAAGCGCGGAAGCCTGGCCGGGATGGAAGCGCGCGCCGACGATTGTCGTTCCGGGGGTGAAGCAGGCGAGGAAGGATTGTGTCCAAGGGCCGACGACCACTGGTGGGTCGTCGTTGACGAGAACGACGTCGATGCATGCATCTGGGAGAACGCGATGCGAGTAAATCCCTTGGGTGCCAAGGATCGATTGCGTCCAGAGGCAGAGGACGCGGCTGGCGAGCGGCACGGGAGGACGGAACTCGCGGTAGTCGGAAATTGCGCTGGCTGAATGGACGTCTCGATTCATCGCAGCAATCCCTCGCGACAAGACGCTTTTCATTGCCGATTGGTTCGATCATTCTACTTCGATCAAATCCCCGGCCTCTCAAAAGGCGTTCGCCGGGGGGTTGGTTGCCGCCCTTCGCGCCCGATGTTACGATTCTGGGTTCCATGACACCCATCGGCCCAAACCGACCGCGGATCGGCATCCCTTGGCGGACGTCGCAAGAAGAGGTCGCCGGAAAGTTACCGAAGATCCGCGATTACATGGAAGCCGTGGAGCAGGCCGGGGGTGAGCCGGTATTGCTGTCTCTGGCGCATCCGGAGGCCCTGCCGCAGGAGATAGCGGGGCTCGAGGGGTTCGTGTTGCCGGGCAGCCCGGCCGACGTCAACCCTAGCGAATACGGGGCTTCCAACCGCGGCCAATCCGAGGCCCCTGACCTAGCCCGGGAGGACACGGATAAGGCGATCCTTGGGCATGCGTTCGCCGAGCAGAAGCCGGTGCTGGCCATCTGCTACGGGTGCCAACTGCTCAACGTGTTCCTCGGGGGAACGCTGATCCAGGACGTTCGCACGGAGACAAGCACTTCTCTCGCACACCGGAAGAAGGATATCCAGCCTGTTCCAGCCGACGACCCGTGCCACGACGTGCGGTTTACGCCGGAGAGCCAATTGGCCAAGCTGGCGGGTTCTACGCAGGGAGTGGTGAACAGCTCGCATCACCAATCCGTTGCCAAGCCCGGCCGTCAACTGCGGATCACCGCTCTGGCTGCAGACGGCGTTGTGGAAGCCGTGGAGTGGACCGGCGACGCGAATTGGGTGATTGGGGTTCAGTGGCATCCGGAACGCATGCGCGGAGATGCCCTGGCAGACCGGCTGTTCTCGGATCTGGTGTCCGCGGCACGAGGCGCACGCCGAGCCCCCACGTTGCAATCGTAGTGGGCCGAGCTGTAATTGAGCAATCGTAATTGGGTCCAACCGCTTTTTGTCGTTCACGATTCAGAATATTGGGGGAAACATGATCTCACTGGCAGGAAAAGCGGCACTCATCACCGGGGGTTCCCGGGGTATCGGCGCGGCGGCGGTTAAAATGTTTGCGCAGGCCGGCGCGGACGTGGTTTTCAGTTACAACTCGGCAAAGGATGCGGCGCGTCAAATCGAGCAGGAGGCCGCCAAGCACGGGACTCGGGTGGAGGCGTTCAAGGCGGATGTGGGGAAACAAGAGGACAATCGCAAGCTGGTGGAGCACTGCATCAACCGGCTGGGGCGGCTGGACATCCTGGTTCCCAACGCCGGCATCTGGAACCTCGAAGACCTCCCCATCGAGAAAATGACGGAAAAACAGTGGGACGATATGATCCGGATCAACCTGAAGAGCGTTTATTCGGTGATTCACTTCGCGGTGCCGCAGATGATCAAGCAGAAGTCCGGGAAGATTATTCCCATCAGCTCGACGGCGGGACAGCGGGGCGAATCGTTTCACACGCATTACGGCGCATCGAAGGGAGCGATCATCAGCTTGACCAAGGGCTTGTCTACGGAGTTGGCGAGGCACGGCATTCTCGTAAACAGCGTGGCGCCGGGATGGGTGGCCACGGACATGTCTAACCCCGTGCTGCATACCAAGGGTGGAAAGAAGATGGCGGCAAACGTGATTCCGATCGGGCGCCCCGCGACGGCGGAGGAAGTGGCCGGGCCGATTCTGTTTCTGGCGTCGGACCTGGCCAACTTCATCAACGGTGAAGTTTTGAACGTGAACGGAGGCTCGGTGTTGTGCGGTTGAGCGCACGCCAATTCGGTCAGGTGGCTTTGGCGGGGCTTTTTGTTTTCGCTTCAGGACTGCTGCTGTCCGCGGCTTCGCAGCAGAATCCGGACACGATGGACCTCGATCAGAACAAAGCCAAGGCCAGGCAACTGCTGAAGCAATCCGTTGATGCGTTGGGTGGCAGCCTGTATCGCGACCAGTCCGAAAGCGATTGCAACGGCCGAGTAGCGCAGTTCGATCGCAACGGCGGCACATTGGGCTATTCGATGATGCGCAGTTACTGGAAATTCCCCGACAAGAATCGGACCGAATACGTCGTGAAGACCACCAAGGGCGGATTGTTTGCGGTTCTATGGGGGAATTTGCCGATCAAAGGCGGCGAGTTTATTCAATTGTTCGATGGGGATAAGGGCTGGACCATGGACAGAGGAGGTGTGAACGATGCCGACGCAACCGTGGTGGCGGAATTTCAGGCATCCATGAAGCGCCAACTCCGCAATCTTCTGCTGCACCGGGCAAGTGAAGAGGGCGTTTTCTTGCATTATGGCGGCATCGGCATTTCTGACATGCGCGAAGTGGAGTGGGTGGACTTCAGCGACGAGGAAGATCGCACGGTGCGGCTGGCGCTGGACCGCATGTCTCACCTGCCGTTGCGGACCGTGGCGATCACGCCGAATGAAGAAATGCACGATAAAGATGAAGACGTGACCATTTATTCGAACTACCAGGAAATGCAAGGCATTCAGACGGCCATGCAGGTGACGCGCGAGCACAACGGAAGGCGCACCCACCAGATTTTCTACACTTCCTGCACAAACGCTCCCAATTTGCCCGCGGATTTTTTCACCGAGGAGTCGCTAGAAAAGAAATTCAAGGAATCCGGGCACAAAGCCAAGGCGCAGAACTAGCGAAATCGCGGAGCTCAGGGCGCGAGCGGGTTATTTTTCTGGTAAAAGTGTGAATATTACCCAGAATGCCAACGCCTATCTAACTAGCCAAATCCCTGCTACTTTATAGCCCCAGTCCAGCCGTTTGGCGTTAGTCTAATCCCGGGGTAGTTGAGGTTTATTTCATTTCCTTTGGTTTTGAGAGGGGAACGGTTTCGATTTGTGTGCGTCAGTGAAGCGGAGCCGCGGCTACAGTCTTACGGAACTTGTCGTGGTGCTCGCGGTCGCCATGATTCTGATTGCCGTAGGCTTACCGGCATTCCTGCGCGCTTATCATTCGTACCAGCTATCGAACGCCGCCAGGCAGGTGAAGGACATGATGCTTTTGACGCGGTATGAGGCAATTCGGTTGAATAAACAGATCAACTGCATGATTCAGCCTTCGACGACGAATCCTGGAATGACGAGCTTGTGGGCGGATTCGAACGGAAATAACCAGCTGGACCCAACAGAGAAGACGATTTTGCTCGGGAACAGCGGAAATCTGGTCGACAGTGGAACGGTTCCGGGGACTTCGACACTATTTACTGCGCTCGGTTCGCTGGTGCCGACGGCCCCGTCGCCTAGCGGGTCATTTGTAACGTTTGACGCGCGAGGGGCGGTGATTCCGCCGACGAACGTCACTGTGTTTTATCTCGCGAGCAGTGCGGCGCCGGACGCGGGGTATCGAGCAGTTTTGGTGTTACCGGCTGGTTCGGTGCAAATGTGGACTTCAGATGCCAGCGGCAATTGGCAGCAACAGCAGTAAGGCAAAAGGGTGCAAGTGAAGGAAGCACGCAAACACGATAAACGTTTCGCCCAACAGCGGGGATTCACGCTGGTGGAAATGTTGATGGCAACGGCGATTGTGATTGTGGGCCTGGTGGCCGTGGCACAGCTTGTGCCAGCTTCGGTGATGTTGAGTTCAAACAATCGCAATGACGGCACCGCCCTGGTGTTTGGACAGAAGGTATTGGAAGCCATGCGCGAGCAGCCGCTGACGGCGACGTCCTACACCGATCCGAATGGGATTGTTTGTCCGTCGAGCCAAGTGTGCCAGTTGGGAAATCCTGCTTTGACTACGGTTCAGGGTAGTCCCTGGACCACGTTTCAGAACTATCCGATCATCGATTTCACTGCGTCGCCCGTGGCAGGCTACAGCTTTACCTACACTGACCCAAACGATCCCGAGGGCACCACGACCGACGTGCGATGGGCGGTGGTGATGAAGACGAACCCATCGTCGGGGGTACCCGTTTCGCGGCGGATTATCCTGGGGGTTTTTCGCCGTGGCATGCGTTCGCTTACGTATCCGGTTACTCTCGACGTAATGCTGGAAAAGTAGCAATGAAGCAACCATCCGCAACCGCTCGCGGCTTCACGATTCTGGAACTCATGGTGGCGATGGCGATCTTTCTGGTGATCTGCGGGGCGATGTTTGCACTGCTGCAACTGAGCCAGCAGAGATACAGCAGCGAGACGCAAATGTCCGGCTCGTTCGAGGAAGCGCGGTTGGGCATCGATCAGATTGTCCGGGACATCAACATGGCGGGCTATCCGTCCGCGGACATGCTTTCCAACACCTCGAACCCCAGCACCTATGCAGCCAGTCCGTTCGCATGGAGTCCGGGGTACACGAACATACCGCCTACCCCCTGCCAGGTAAACGTGACGTGCATTGCGACGACGCCGAGTGATATCGACTTGATCGTGGAGACGAATATCGGAAGCGGGGTCAGTTGGATCCGGTATCAACTCATCGGCACAACTCTTTTCCGGACTGTAGTTGCAAAAACCGCCGGGGCCGACCCGGTAAACGCCACTTCTCCTCCGGCGCCGATGACCCCGTTCGTGGAAAATGTAATGAATAATGTGCCGGACCCACTGCTGAGCCAAATCACCGCGCAGTATCCTTCCATGTTTTCTAGCGGGCCGGTGCCGGTGTTTCAATACACTTGCGCGACTCCATCTGGATCCCAGGCTTGCGCTTTGGCATCGGGATATAATGCGCCGTGGAACATCAGTGACGTCGACATTGTTTTGATCGTGAAGACTCCGCAGACAGACGCGCAGACGCACGCTTTGCGACTGATCGAACTAACCGGCCGGGGCCACCGATCCAACCCGTCAAATTGAAGGATCGCGCCAATGAAGATGAACCCGATGAAGCGCAGAATGAGAAGGCCGACGGAGTCGGGCGCTGCCATGCTCATCGCCATTTTTGCGCTGCTTTTGATCAGTGTTGTGGCCATTGCGCTTGTGGTCTCGACGGGAACCGACAGCTCTCTAGCGGGAAATTACCGCACGGCGACGACAGCTTATTATGCTGGCGTGGCTGGGCTGGAAGAGGCGCGTGGCCGCTTGCTGTGGAAGAATCCGGACTACATCAATATCAGCAATAGTTATCCGAATCTGCTTTCGCCCAATGGCGTGCCGACGTGGAGCCTTACGCAAGTTTTGTACATTACCAATCCCGCTTCGGGTGAAACCGTGGACCCCACGAGCGCCAATCCGGCCAATTACCCGGATACGGAATATGGACTGGAGTTTGCGTGGGGACTGTCGGGAGCGACGGTTCAGCAGATTCCCTCGGTTTCTCCTGTGACTTCCGTTTCCTTGCCGGGTCCAAGTTACAAATGGGTGAGGATCAATCCCATCACTGAGAAAGCGCTGAATATAGATGTGAACGGAGATGGCTTCAAGGATGGAGCGAGCGTTTTGTTTTACGATCCGGCGCACGTGAATCCGTCGGCGCAGCCTGCAGCCAGCCTTATTGTTCCGCTTGGCCCATCCTCGCCACCGGTAGCACCGACGGGGACAGCAGTGCAGGCACTGGAGATTACGGCGCTGGCGGTTGCACCGAATGGGGGACAGCGGCTGTTGCAGTATGTTGTGGCGCCGTTGATTATATCGCCGGACGCGCAAGACCAGAATTTTCCGGCAGCGCTCACGCTTGACGGCAATGCGGTTACCTTCCAATCGCCAGGAACCTCTGGTTTCAAAATCAACGGGGTGGACATATGCAATCCCCCGCCGCCCCCGGGTCTTCCGGGGTCGGTTGCGTCCATCGGAGCGGCCAATGCGACGGATACGGCTTCCGTGCTTGCAGATGTGAATTCGCCGCCGGCCGATAGCGCGTACTATCCGGGCGCGCCTGTTTTGAGCACGCCACCTCCCTATACGGCGACGACTCCGAGTATTTCGAATCTGAATGTAGGCTATCCGAATTCGATTTTGCGGCAGAGCTGGCTGACGCCTGCCTCGCTGGATGCAGTGATGCAAGATATAAAGAACAGCGCCGACCTGGTACTCAGCGGCACGGTTACGGGGGCCGATATTTCGGCGAACGCGCCATTAATGTCGGCGTCAACTCCGATGACCATCGTGGTGAACGGAAATTTGAACCTCAGCGGATGGCACAACTCGGGATATGGGCTGCTATTGGTAACGGGCACGCTCTATTACGATCCCGATGCCAGCTGGAATGGAATTGTGCTGGTGGTGGGGCAGGGCATTTTTTCTTCGAGCAAAAACGGCGTTGGAGGATTCAACGGCGCCGTGTTCGTGGCGCAGACGCGCGACTCGTCTGGCAATCTTCTGAGCGGCACCTCACTTGGCCCAGCGTTTTTTGGCAGCCAGACGAGTTATGGCAGCACTCCCGGTTTCGGGATCAATTACAGCAGTTGTCTGGTGCAAAGCGCGCAGGGGCCGTTGACGTATAAAGTGCTTTCGTTCCACGAAATTCCTCTGAATTAGAGTTTCTATTTCGAAAAATCCAGGAGCAGTTCGTTTTGCTTGCCGTGATCTTTAGTTGGATGGGTGTTGGCCGGAAAGGGGCGCCGGGCTGTCGCTCTGACAGGAAACCCAAGATACCGGCCTGAAGAGGCGGCGCTACCCCGCCATGACCCAAGTGGGCGGTCGCGGTATACTTGGAGGATGCGAAATGGCACGGGAGACACGCAGTTGCACGGCACAACCGTGCTCTGCATACGCAAGGAAGCAAAAGTGGTGCTTATCGCCGATGGGCAGGTGACGCTCGGCGATCATGTTCTCAAACATACCGCCCGGAAAACGCGGCGGCTGTACAACGACAAGGTGCTGGCTGGGTTTGCCGGTTCCACGGCGGATGCGCTTTCCCTGTTCGAACGATTCGAAGGCAAGCTTCAGGAACATTCCGGCAATTTGCAAAAAGCTTCGGTGGAGCTGGCCAAGGAATGGCGCAAGGACCGCGCGCTGCGGCATCTGGAAGCGCTGCTGATCGTGGCGGATGCGAAGGCCACGTTTGTGCTTTCCGGCAATGGAGATGTGATTGAGCCCGACGACGGGCTGTGCGCTATCGGGTCCGGCGGCATGTATGCGCTGTCGGCGGCTCGCGCGCTGTTGAAACATTCGAAGCTGGCGGTGAAAGAACTGGCCCTGGAGGCGATGCGCATCGCCAGCGAAATTTGCATTTACACCAACGCTAATTTTACCGTCGAGGAAATCTAAGGAAAGCGCCGCAACTGCAACCGGGCGCACGCAAGGAATCGAAACGAAATGACCAGCAAGTCTGATAAGGAAATTACGCTCTTCCCGGCAGCCAACGGCAATGGCCGCCCGGAGGAGGAAGAACAACTATTGCCCGCGCTGGATGACATGACCCCGCGCGAAATCGTGAAGGAGCTCGATAAGTACATCGTCGGGCAGGCTGCGGCCAAAAGGGCTGTGGCCGTGGCATTGCGGAACCGGGTGCGGCGGCAGAAGCTACCGCCAGAGATTGCCGAAGACGTTCTGCCAAAGAATATTTTGATGATCGGTCCCACCGGCGTTGGCAAAACGGAGATTGCGCGGCGGCTGGCCCGGCTGGCCGGGTGTCCTTTTGTGAAAGTCGAAGCTTCGAAATATACGGAGGTGGGCTACGTGGGGCGCGACGTGGAGTCCATGGTGCGCGACCTGGTGGAGACTTCCATCGACATGGTGCGCGAAGAAAAACTGGACGAAGTTGCCGATCGCGCCGAGGAATCCGCCGAAGAGCGCATTCTCGACCTGCTTCTGCCACCGCCCCCGCCACCAGCCGAAGGGACTCCCGAGAGCGAACTGGCGGCACAACGGGAACAGACCAAGCGCACACGAGAGAAATTGCGCGCGCAGTTGCGGGAAGGCAAGCTCGATCAGCGCATCGTCGATCTGGAAGTGCGCGAACGGGCCATGCCATCGTTCGAGATTATTTCCAACCAGGGCATCGAGGAAATGGATGTCAACCTGAAGGACATGCTTAGCAACTTCAGCGGTCTTTTCGGACAGCAGAAAAAGAAGCGCAAGATGTCTGTTTCGGACGCTTTCGAATACCTGATCCAGGAAGAGGAAAACAAACTCCTGGATATGGACCAGGTTACGCGCGTGGCCGTGGAACGCGCGGAGCAGATGGGCATCATCTTCGTCGATGAAATCGACAAGGTGGCGGGGCGCGAATCCGGCCATGGCCCGGACGTTTCGCGGGAAGGCGTGCAGCGGGATATTCTCCCGATTATCGAAGGAACGACGGTCAATACGCGCTACGGGATGATTCGCACGGACCATATTCTTTTCGTGGCCGCCGGTGCATTCCATGTTACGAAGCCTTCCGACCTGATCCCGGAGTTACAGGGCCGTTTGCCTATTCGCGTGGAAATGCAGTCGCTCAAGGAAGAAGACTTCGTCCGCATCCTGACGGAGCCAAAGAATGCTCTGATCAAGCAGTACATCGCGCTGCTGGACACGGAAGGCGTGAAGCTTTCTTTTACGGAGGACGCGATACAGGCGATCGCGCGTTTTGCAACCAGCGTGAACGAACAAACGGAAAACATCGGCGCGCGTCGGTTGCACACGATCCTAGAAAAGGTGCTGGACGAGCTTTCTTTCGAAGCACCTGATCTGAAGAAAAAAACGGTGAAGGTCGATGCGGCTTACGTCAACAAACAGCTGGCCGATATCGTGAAGAACCAGGATCTGAGCCGGTACATCCTGTAAAATCCGAAACCCGAAAATGGAAATTCGAAACTCGTGCAAGGCGGGGGAGCGCGCCATCCGGTTCAAGGGTTTCTGGGGTGGCGACTTTCGCGTTTTGGTTGCGGCGTTTCTCCTGGTGGCGGGCTGCGGCGCGCCCGGTGAACCTACTCCGCCGTCTCCACCTATACCGGTTGCCATTACCGACCTGAAAGCCCATCAACTGGGCGATGCGGTGCTTTTGAGCTTTACCGTGCCTAGCAAAACTACATTGGGCGAACGCCTTACGCAGGTTCCGACCCTGGAAGTTTGGTGCGGGGGATTACGCCCGGATGGCACGCCCGATCCGCGATCGTTTCATCTTGTAAACACCGTGCCTGGGTCGATTCTGTCCGGCTACGTGCAGCAAGGTGAAGTTTCGTTTCCCGATCCAGTGCAGCCGGAGGAACTGCGCACGCGCACCGGCGAGACTGTTCTTTACCGCGTCCGAACCAGAGTGAGCGACCGGAAATCCTCTCCGAATTCAAACGAGGTCACGCTGGATCTTTATCCCGTCCCGCAGCGCATATCGGATTTGAAACCAGAGGTAATGGAAAAAAGTATTCAGCTCAGCTGGAGCGCACCCACGAGCACGTCCGCAGGTGCTCAATTGCCGCCGATCCAGGAGTATCACGTATACCGTGGCGAGCTGGATCCCGGATCGGCTGCAGCTGCAGAGAAGGAATTGCACGCCGCTGTGTGGAGGCTGCCGCTTCTGCAAATTGCCGTGACGCCGAAGACGGAGTATCAAGACGCCAGCTTCGACTTTGGGAAGACTTATGCGTATGTGGTTCGCAGCGTGATCAATGAGGCGGGGTCGCTGATTGAGTCGGGAGACTCCCTGCCCGCCATTCTTACTGCGAAGGACACGTTCCCGCCCGCCGCTCCGCAGAATCTAGCTGCAGCGGTGCTACCCGGTACTAGTCCGGGGACGTTCGTTGTCGATCTTTCCTGGTCAATAAATCTCGAAACGGATATGGCTGGTTATCGCGTCTATCGTAGTGAGAGTGAGAACGCGCGAGGACAACTGCTGACGCCGGATGTTTTGCCCACTCCGTCCTTCCGTGATAGTTCGGTTCAGGCAGGGCATCGCTATTGGTATACCGTCACGGCCGTTGACCGTGCGGGCAACGAAAGCCCAGCCAGCGCCGCCACGCTCGCAGAATTACCATAACTTTTTCGCTGAGACTGGGTTTATCAAATGGGGGTACACCCGGTGAGAGGGGTTCCCTACCCATGGATAGTGCCGTAAAACTTCCGGGGATTCATTGGTTTGGGTTCATGAAGGATGTTGGTATACGTGTAGGAGTCTACGCCGGGCTGTCGCTTTCGCTGGTCTTTACGGCCTGGCTTCTGATCGCCAATCGCGTGGCTTTTCTTGAGCCTCTGGCCATGGAGCGCAATATTATTGCGGCGGCCCTGCTTACCTTGCTGGCTTGCATCCCACTGATGCGCTTCTTTCGCTCGCCGGGCGACCTGCTGATCTCCGGGCTGGTCAGCTGGAGCATGCTGGCGCTGACGTACCGCATTCTCTGCTTCAAGTTTGTGCTGCTGGACGAATACTACAGTGCTTTCCATATCTTTGTTCTTGGGGCCATCAGCTATTTGGTCTTTGCCACCGTCTCGTGGATTGGTACGATCATCTGGAGAGTCCACGCAGCCAACAGCTCTCACATTCAACACTGAGCGAGTTCCGTCGCATGAAATTTTGCCGGTTTTTGCCGCTTTCAACCCCGGCGGGACGCACGCACGTGCCCGTCTATGGGCTTTTGGATGCCGATGCCGTGCGCGAAATCACCGGGCTGCCATGGAGCGGCTGGGTGGAAGGCCATACGCTCTGGGATTTGAAAAATGTGCGGATGCTGGCACCTTGCGAGCCTTCGAAGATTGTGTGTGTGGGGCGGAATTACGCGGCGCATGCTGCGGAGCTTGGCAACGAAATGCCGAAAGAGCCGCTACTGTTCCTTAAGCCTCCTTCCTCGATCATCGGGCCGGAAGAAGCTATCGAGCTACCAAAGGCTTCAAAGCGCGTCGAGCATGAAGGCGAATTGGGCGTGCTGATTGGCAAGAAATGTTCGCATCTGACCGACGAAGCGGACCCGCTCTCGTTTGTGCTCGGCTATACGTGCGTCAACGACGTTACTGCTCGCGATCTGCAAAAGGCCGATGTGCAATTTACGCGCGCCAAGGGATTTGACACCTTCTGCCCAGTTGGACCGCATCTCGAAACGCAGCTTGATCCTACCAATGCGCTGGTCGAATGCCGTGTGAACGGCCAGACGCGGCAATCCGGCAGCACGACAC
Source organism: Candidatus Acidiferrales bacterium (assembly GCA_963790355.1). Classification (GTDB taxonomy): domain Bacteria; phylum Acidobacteriota; class Terriglobia; order Acidiferrales; family UBA7541; genus Acidiferrum. The sequence continues at coordinate 192,108 of CAWBOF010000003.1, read as the reverse complement.
TGATGACTTATCCGGTCGCATCCCTGATTCGCCACATCTCGCGCATCATGACGCTTATGCCGGGAGATTTGATCGCTACCGGAACGCCCGCCGGGGTGGGACCCCTGCTGGTAAACGACACGGTGGAGGTGTCGGTGGCCGGAATAGGGGTGTTGCGTAATCCAGTGCATGGCCTTGGCGTCAGCGTCGCGCCGGCCACTCTGTTTGGGTAAACTATCCCTTCGTGGGGGAACCGGTAGTCCCTTCCCGATCCCAAATTCAATCCACGTTTGTTTTCGCAAGAGGTAGTGCGTTGAAAGAAGTGCTCGCCGATTGGAAGATGATGGTTGCTGTAGGTGCAGGAGCTATTCTGGCGATCGCGTTGGTGGTGTTCGCGTTTATGCGCCCAAACGTCGATCCAGAAGAAGCGGAGCGCAAACGCCGGCTTCATTTGAATCATATTGGCAGGATCGCAGAGGGCCAGGTGGTGGAGCTCAGCGAGCACCCAGCCACGCCTGCGCAGGCAAACCGCAACTTCTTGAGTTCGCGGTCGCGGCCGCTGCCGGATATGCGTCCGCGCTGCATGGTTTCGTACAGCTATTCGATTTCCGGGGTTACTTACCATACCGCGCAGGACATTACGGGACTGGAAAGCCAGGTGCGGTTTGACCGGCTGATGGCCGGGCAACAAGCCAGCGTGAAGTACGATCCCGCGAATCCCAGCGATTCCATCCTCGTGGCAGACGATTGGTCCGGGCTGCGCTGAAGCGCTTTTCGCGGCTTTCCTAGCTGGCTTCCGGCGACGCGATCCGGTTCGCCCCCGCATACCGCTTTGCTTCTGATTGCGCTATCCTTTGGCTGCAGCCCCAGAACTGTGCGATCGCATCCATGAAACATGTGTTTTTGTCCATTCTCACGGCAATTCTGATCGTGGCCATGACGCTCAGTTCGATGGTCATTCTCGTGCGTGCCACGCACTACGTGACTGCCATCGAATCGCCCTTGCAACGTGCCGGCGCCATTGCCGCGGAGCTGTTACTTGGTGTGGTGCTTTTGCTGGGCACGGTCTGGCTGGCAACGCATCTTGCTGTGCTTATTTTCGCTCCGAAGTCACCTTTCGACGGAGGCCGTCTTGCCTGAGAAGAATCACGTTACCTGGGAATCGTCGCTCAACACCGATCGCATGGACCAGTTGCGGCGCATGTCTGAAGAAGCGGAGGCGGGCGGTGGGGCGGAGCGTCGGGCACGGGAACACCAGGCGGGGAAACTTTCGGCGCGCGAACGCATCCATATTTTGCTCGATGAAGGGACATTCGAAGAGCTGGATAAGTTTGTGCGGCACCGCTGCGTGGATTTTGGATCCGAGGAAAATCGGCCGACAGGGGACGGGTTCGTCACAGGCTTCGGGCGCATCGATGGCCGGCTCGTGTATGTGTTTGCACAAGACTTTACGGTTTTCGGCGGCTCTCTGTCGGAGACGAATGCACTGAAGATTTGCAAAATTATGGACCTGGCGATGCGCAATGGCGCTCCGGTGATCGGGCTGAACGATTCTGGCGGGGCGCGCATCCAGGAAGGCGTAGCTTCCCTTGCAGGATACGCGGATATTTTTTTACGGAACACTCTGGCGAGCGGGGTGATTCCACAGATCAGCGCGATCCTTGGACCTTGCGCCGGCGGGGCCGTGTACTCGCCGGCTATCACCGATTTCATCCTGATGACGCGAGACACTTCCTACATGTTCGTCACCGGGCCAGACGTCATCAAGAACGTGACGCACGAGGAGGTGACGAAGCAGGAACTCGGCGGGGCCATGACGCACAACGCTACCAGCGGCGTAGCGCACTTCATTTCCCGCGACGATGCAGACTGCTGCGCAATGATTCGGGAACTGTTCAGCTTTCTGCCCTCGAACAACCTTGAGGATCCGCCGCGACGCGCCAGCCACGATCCCATTGACCGGCAGGAAGAATCGCTGAACAGCATTGTGCCCGAAGATCCGCAGAAGCCCTACGACATCAAGGATGTGATTCACGCCATTGTCGACGAGCATTACTTCTTCGAGGTTCATGAGCATTTCGCGAAGAATATTGTTGTGGGTTTTGCACGGCTGGATGGCCGGCCGGTCGGGATTGTGGCGAACCAACCCGCGTTTCTGGCCGGTACGCTGGACATTAATGCTTCGGTGAAAGGGGCCCGGTTTGTGCGATTTTGCGATGCGTTCAACATTCCGCTGATCACGTTTGAAGATGTGCCTGGATTTTTGCCCGGCACGCAGCAGGAGTATGGCGGAATCATCAAGCACGGGGCGAAATTGCTGTTTGCGTTTGCCGAAGCCACGGTACCGAAAATCACGGTGATTACGAGGAAGGCTTACGGTGGGTCCTACTGCGTCATGGCGTCCAAACATATTCGCACCGATGCGAATTACGCCTGGCCTACGGCAGAAATTGCGGTTATGGGGCCGGAAGGCGCAGTGGACATTGTGTACAAGCGCGAGTTGAATGCTGCTCCGGCCAGCGAGCGCGGCAAGTTGCGCCAGGAGAAAATTGCCGAATTTCGCAGCCGGTTTGCGAATCCGTTCGTCGCTGCCGAGCGTGGGTACCTTGATGGTGTGATTGAGCCTGCAGATACTCGCAAGCTTGTCATCACATCTTTGCGGGCGCTGGAAAACAAGCGCGACACTAACCCCAAGAAGAAGCACGGCAACATTCCACTCTGACCATTTTCCGCGACGCGTGGATAAATCCCGATTCTGCTATTTAACAGTCCCGGATGAAATATAAGGAAACTATGGCCACGTTTGTGGACGACACCGAAAGAATCACGTTTCAGTTACGTAACAGCCCTGCCTTTGATCCGCTCCTGAAGCGGAACGGATCACCGCGCTCCCCAGCGACCCGTGCAAACCCCCGCTCTCAGAGGGAATCAACCTTACCAATTCAGTTCCCCGCGCCTTGCACCTTCACCAGCAAATCTGCGAACTTCTGCTTTCGCTCAGCCTGATCCTTGCCGCTCTCGGCTTCCGCCAATTGCGTAATGTTCATTGAGCAAAACTTCGGCCCGCACATCGAACAGAATTTTGCTTCTTTATAGAAATCGTCAGGCAAGTTCTCGTCGTGCATGGCTTTCGCCGTAGCTGGATCAAGGGATAGCTCGAACTGTTTGTTCCAGTCGAACAGAAACCGCGCATAGCTTATGGCGTCGTCGCGATCCCGCGCTCCCGGGCGGTGCCGCGCCAAATCCGCCGCATGCGCCGCAATCTTGTAAGCAATCACGCCCTGCTTCACGTCCTCTGGATTCGGCAGTCCCAGGTGCTCCTTCGGTGTCACATAGCAAAGCATCGACGCGCCATACCACCCGATCATCGCGGCGCCAATCGCGCTGGTAATGTGGTCGTAGCCCGGCGCGATGTCCGTCACCAGAGGTCCCAGCGTGTAGAACGGGGCTTCATGGCACCACTCCACCTCCTTCTCGACTTGCTCCTTGATCTTGTCCATCGGGATATGGCCAGGGCCTTCGATCATCACCTGTACATCGTGTTCCCAGGCGCGCTTGGTCAACTCGCCCAACACGCGCAACTCTGCAAACTGCGCTTCATCACTGGCATCCGCTATGCAGCCCGGTCTCATACCGTCGCCCAGCGAGAAGCTCACGTCGTGTTTCTTGAAAATCTTGCAGATGTCGTCGAATCGCTCGTACAGGAAATTCTGCTTCTTGTGATGTTCCATCCAGTGCGCCATCAACGAGCCGCCGCGCGAAACAATCCCGGTGATGCGCTTGCGCACCAGCGGCACTTGCTCCCGTAACACTCCGGCATGGATGGTCATGTAATCCACGCCTTGCTCAGCCTGCTCTTCAATCACTTCGAGCATCAAGTCCATTGAGAGATCTTCAGGACGGCGCACCCGCGAAATCGCTTCATACACCGGTACCGTGCCGATCGGCACGGGTGAAGCGTTGATAATCGCCTGCCGAATCTCCGGGATATTCCCGCCGGTAGAAAGGTCCATTACCGTGTCCGCGCCATAATGTACGGAGTGGTGCAGTTTTTTCAGTTCCTCGTGGATCTCCGAGGTTGTCGCGGAGTTGCCGATGTTCGCGTTGATCTTGCAGTGAAACGCCACGCCGATGCCCATCGGCTCCAGATTACGATGGTGAATGTTGGCGGGAATAATCGCGCGCCCCCGCGCTACTTCACTTCGTACATGTTCTGGATCCAGGCTTTCCCGCGTGGCCACATACTGCATTTCTTCGGTAATCATTCCCAGCTTCGCCAGGTGCATCTGGGACATGTTGCGGCTGCCGTTCGCTCCCGCCTGTGCCGCTTCCCGCTTTTCTATCCAGCTATCGCGTAGTGCCATCTGTCACCTCCGGAAAATGACTCGTGCGCAACTCAAGCAAAGCCGCGCGCGGCGATTGTGAAGGGGAATTATGGCATTCGGCACGTGGAACGACAACTTGAAGGTCACGTTTCAATGTGTTGACTTTGCCGGGGAATTTGTTGCAAATAGAACGCTCACGAATTTCCTGCTGAACAGGACCCCAATGAACCTTATCGATCTGATTGTTGGCAAACCGCTGAAAACCAGTGACGAACGCGCCGAACAAATCGGTGTCGCCGCCGGTATTCCCATCTTCGGTCTGGACGCCCTCAGTTCCGCCGCGTATGGCCCGGAAGCCGCTCTCAGCTTGCTGATTCCCTTGGGGCTCCTCGGTCTTCAGTACATCATTCCTGTCAGCCTGGCCATCATCACTCTTCTCGTTATCGTCTTTTTTTCCTACCGGCAGACCATTGCCGCTTACCCAATGGGTGGTGGTTCCTACACCGTGGCTCGTTCCAATCTCGGAGCCTTTCCGAGTTTGCTGGCCGCGGCCGCTCTTCTCACCGACTACATTTTGACCGCCGCGGTTGGCATATCCGCCGGAGTCGGCGCACTGGTCTCCGCACTTCCTTCTTTGCAACCTCACACCGTCTCTTTGTGCGTTGGGATTCTTCTGCTGATCACGATTCTTAATTTGCGCGGGGTCCGTGACGCCGGACTCGCGTTTATGATTCCCACGTACCTGTTTGTTGCCACCTTGCTGATTACCATCGCTTGGGGCGTGGTTCGAGTGCTGGTAAGCGGAGGCCATCCCGCTCCGGTTGCAACCATCCCACCTCCCGGTGCAGTAACGACAGCGGTCACTTTCTGGCTTTTGCTCAAGGTTTTTGCCAGCGGTTGCACGGCACTGACCGGCGTCGAGGCCGTCAGCAACGGTGTAAGAGCCTTTCGTGAGCCGGCTGTCAAAAATGCTCAGCGAACGCTCTCGATCATTATCTTCGTGCTAGCCGTGCTCCTCGCCGGGATTTCCTACCTCGTGAAGGCTTACCAGATTACTGCCACCGACCCAGGCCAGCCCGGCTATCAAAGCATTCTTTCGATGTTGCTGCTCGCTGTTTTCGGGAAAGGTGTTTTTTATTACGTAACTATCGCATCCATCCTGTTCGTACTTTCCCTCTCCGCCAACACTGCCTTCGCCGATTTTCCCCGCCTTTGCCGGGCCATCGCCTTAAACAACTATCTGCCTCACGTCTTCGGCTATCGAGGCCGCCGGCTCGTCTACACCTATGGCATTGTGATCCTTGCCATAGCGACTTGCTCGCTGCTTGTTCTCTTTGGCGGTGTAACCGACCGTTTGATTCCTCTCTACGCCGTCGGCGCTTTCCTGGCCTTCACGCTTTCCCAGTTTGGGATGGTGGTGCACTGGTTTAAAAAGCGCGGACCGGACTGGGTCCGCAGCATGCTGATCAATGGCTTAGGCGCTTTCGTCACTGGCATCACCGTACTGGTCGTGCTGGTGGCGAAGTTTACGCAGGGTGCATGGATCACCGTCATCTTCATTCCAATGCTGATCGTGCTCTTCCGCCGAGTGCGCCGCCATTATCATAATGTCACCGTCGCCACCACCTGCAGCGATCCCGTTGAGCCTTCCCTGCACAGAACTCCACCCATCGCCGTCGTTCCCATGGATCGCTGGAGCCGCGTCTCCAAACAAGCGCTGGAGTTCGCCTCCCGTATTTCGAACGAGATCATTGCCATTCACGTTGAACCGGAAAATCATGCCGAATTGCTTCGCGAGGATTGGGAGCGTTATGTCGAAAAACCCTTCGTGGAGGCCGGCGCCGATCCGCCGCAACTCACCATTCTTCCTTCGCCTTACCGCTTGGTCATTGTTCCCATAGTCCAATACGTCCTTCAACTATCGGAGAAGTATCCGCAGCGGCGCATCGTGGTTGTCATTCCGCAGCTGGTCGAGGATCACTGGTACGAATATTTCCTGCACAATCAGCGTGGCCGCCTTCTTGCCTGGGCGCTCTTGGCTCAGGGAAATCAGCGCATCTTTGCGCTTTCCTCACCCTGCTACTTGTCGGATAAGGAATAACCAACGGGCGGCGCTCAAAATCAGTGCATGGGCAGGGGTTCTCCCTGCTGGCCAGGCGATTTGATCAGGAACATCAGCGGGATCATCGCCAGGCACACCACGCCAAGGATCCAGAACACATCGATGAACGCCAGCATCGCGGCCTGCCTCTGGAGTTCTCCATAGAGGATCGCGCCAGCTTGTTCCGCAGCTGTACAGGCGCTCGAGCCCTTTTCCTGAAGCCCGGCCGACAGGCCGTGAAGCGCGGCAAGGTAACGCGGATTAAGCGGCGTCAGATTTGCGATCAGGTCGTTCTGATGTTTCTGTGCCAATCGCGCTTGCAGCGTTGTGACCATGGAAATGCCTACACTACCGCCGATGTTCCGCGCCAGATTAATCAGCCCCGTCGCGCTGTTCATCTTTTCCTTAGGCACGAAGGAAAACGCCACCACGTTGATCGGTACAAACAAAAACGCCAAGCCGCCGCGCGAAATCATCCACACGTAGACAAAAGTCCCGAAGCCGGTTGTCAGATTCATGTAGGAAAGCTGAAACATTCCCACCGACAGACTCAGTAAGCCAAAAATCACCAGCCACCTCGCGTGGTAACGCGCCAGCAACCACCCCACCAGTGGCAGGGACACCAACGTCACAATCGCCCCGGGTGAAAGCACCAGCCCACTCAGTTGCGCTGTGTACCCTACGAGCGTCTGCAACATCACCGGCAGCAATACCGTGCTTCCATACAAGACAATCCCCAGCAGAAACATCAGAAACGTAGCGGTCGCGTAATTGCGGTTCTTAAACAGGTGCAATTCCACCACAGGATCTTTTTGACGGAGTTCCCACACCACTGCGCCGATCAGGCCCACCGCGCACGCCACTGAGCACCATACGATGAAATGTGATCCGAACCAGTCGTCGCGCTGCCCCTTATCGAGAACTACTTGCAAGAAGCCGAGCCCCACACTCAGCAGACCAAGGCCGATGTAATCGATGCGCACTCGCGATCCGTTTCCGCTGCGGGCCACATGTGCCGGGTCGTGGATAAGGGTGGATGTCAGGAAAATGGAAAGCAGTCCCACAGGGATGTTGATAAAGAAAATCCAGCGCCAGGAATAATTGTCGGTGAGCCAGCCGCCCAACGTCGGTCCCACGATAGGCGCGACCACCACTCCCATTCCGTATACCGCCATGGCCATGCCCTGTTTCGCACGAGGAAAACTCTCGACAAGAATCGCTTGGGAGACCGGCTGCAAGCCTCCTCCTCCCGCGCCTTGAAGCACCCGGAAAAACACCAACATCGGAAGGCTGGTCGCCATGCCACACAGGAAAGAGCTGACGATAAAGACCAGCACGCAGGACATGTAAAAGCTCTTGCGCCCGAACAGTTTGGAGAACCATCCCGTCAGCGGCAGCACGATCGCATTGGACACCAGATAGGACGTCAGCACCCAGGTGCTTTCGTCGACTCCAGCGGAAAGGCTACCGGCAATGTGCGGGAGGGCTACGTTGGCGATGCTGGTGTCCAGCACCTCCATAAACGTAGCCAACATCACCGTAAACGCGATCACCCAAGGATTCACCCCGGGACGGGTAAAGTCCGTGGCGATCAGTGTTTCGGATTGGGCCACCGTGCTCATTGCCAGATGCGAGCAGTGGCCAAGATCGGCAGGAGCGAAGGTCAGCGGAGCGAATCAACGAGGCCTTTTACGTCGAAACGGCCACACAAATAGCATAACGCGTCGCGCGACGGGCGACAGTGCCCCGCGTCACAACGGTTTCTCGAGCACGGCAACCTTATTTCGGTGGGAACAACTTCAGAAACTCCGGATCGGCATGAAGCGAGCTGAGGTCCGGATCTTGCCGCGGCCAATCAAAATTCGAGTATCCAGACGCAAGGGCGCGCCGGAGCAGATCAAGGGCTTCTGTTTTCTTCCCGAGCACGGTGTACGTACAAGCGGCATTGTAGAGCACGTTGGAATCGTTCGGGCGCAGTGCAACCGTCATCTCCAGGTGCCGCACCGCATCCTCCGCGCGCCCCATATTCGCGTAATCCGCGGCCAGCAGGCTTCGCGCGCGTACATCCTCCGGGACAAGTTCGAGCTGCCGTTCGAGCGCGCGCATTTCCATTTGGCGATAGCGCTTGAGTTCCTCGGTACGGCCAAGCCGCTCCAAGGCGTTCACAATGGGAATGAAAACGTTGTAGTCGTCCCCATTCGCCTCGATGGCTTTCTCCGTCAGTTCCGCCGCCTCCTGAAAGCGGCCCGAAGCGAAATACACGCGGCCCAGCACGTTGTAAACTCCTTCACAATCGGGCTTCAGGGCGATCGCCCGCTTAGCGAATTCGATGGCTTGGTCGTGTTCGCGTTGCGAGTAGGAAATTCGTGCGCGAGCTACTAGCGCTTCCGCCAAATTCGGATCGAGCTGCAGTGCTTTGTTGCACGCCGCATCGCCCCGCTCCACCCATTTTGGATTGTGCTCGCGAATTTCGTGAATGATTCCGCAAATGTAGGCAATCCCGGCATGTGCAAGCGCGAAATTCGGATCAAGCTTGATGGCTTGCTCGTACATCTGTAGCGCGAACTCCAGACTCTCGCGCCGCGCGTAACTCCGCCCTCGCAGGTAATAATCATAGGCCACCGAATTTTGCGTGGGCTTAGTGGCGATCTTTTGTTCTTCCTGCGGCGAAAGATTGATGCGGAAGGTTTGTGCGATGCTGCGTGCGATTTCGTCCTGCACCTCGAAAACATCGTCCATTTCGCGATCGAAACGCTGTGCCCAAAGCGCGTGCCCGGTGCGCGTTTCCACCAACTGTGCAGTGATCCGCAACCGGTTGCCGGATCGTCGAAGACTGCCGGCGAGTACGTAGGAAGCATTCAGCTCGCGGCCCACCTGAGGCGCGGTGACCGGCTTGTCTCGATAAGGCAGCAACGCCGGCCGAGGAAAGACTTTCAGATTTTTGATGTTCGCAAGTTCGGTGATGATGTCTTCGGTCATGCCGTCGCGCAGGTATTCATCTTCCTTCGCACTGCTAAGATTCTCAAAATAAAGTACCGCTACGGAATTTTGCCCGCGCTCCGCCGACGCGCCTGCGGGCACAACATAGGAAGCCGTTCGCCCAGACAAATTGCGCTTCCCGGAATCCATGTCGCGCTTCAGCCGCTTCAGGTCCGCGCGTAGTTCAGCGGCAGACTGATAGCGCAAATCCCGGTCTTTTTCGAGAGCCTTAGAAATGATCGAATCGACGGCTTCCGGAATTTCCATATTCAACGAGCTTGCGGGCTCGGGGGTGTGGTTGAAAATCGCATTGAAAATCACCGCCGAGGTTGGCCCGCGAAACGGTTGCGATCCCGTCGACATCTCGTAAAGCACGGATCCGAACGAAAACAAATCGGATCTCGGATCAAGTATTTCGCCTCGCGCCTGCTCCGGCGACATGTAGGCAATGGTGCCCATCGAAGTTCCTGGCGTCGTCAGCGTCTCGTCACGGACAGGCGTGCTCTTGTTTGTGGAGCTCGACGGCTCAGTGTCAGGCGAAACACCGAGGATCGCCGAAAGTTTGGCCAGCCCGAAATCCAGAACTTTGGCCTGCCCCGATCGCGTGACAAAAATATTGGCCGGCTTCACGTCTCGATGGATGATACCGCGCGCGTGCGCGTGGTCGAGTGCATCAGCGACCTGCGCTGCAATGTCCAGCAGCCGCTCTGTGCCGAGCGCCCTGCCGGTGATCAGGTTCTTCAGCGTCTCCCCTTCCAGAAATTCCATCACGATAAAGGGATCACCTTCGGCATTTTCCCCGATTTCATGCACAGTGCAGATGTTTGGGTGATTCAATGCAGCGGCGGCGCGTGCTTCGCGTAGAAAGCGATCCAGGGACAGTTTGTCCTGCAGCGCCTCCGCAGTCAGGAATTTCAGCGCCACGGAACGGTCTAGAACCGTATCCCGCGCGGAATAGACAACACCCATCCCGCCGCCCCCAAGTTTGTGGAGGATATGGTAGTGAGAAATAGTCTGACCAATCATGACGCCGCAGTGCCGAACCAGGCCCAACGAGGATATTGAGATTTGGAGATGGTGTCAAAGAATCGCTTTTTCCTAGCTGCACCATATGCAGTCAGCTACGAGCCAACTTGGTAAGGGCCCACAATCAATCGATTTCACGCGGCCGCCGCCACTTAAATTGATGTTACGCCGGGCGGATCGACCGGGATTCCCTTCGGGGTGTAGTATTTTTCTGTCACAAAGTTTACTCGGCCGTCGTTTTCTATACTGTGAGCTCGGTAACCGAAGTCATTTCGAAAAGGGACACTCAGGAAGCTCCACTTCCCATCGAATCCGTATTTCGCGAACACTACGCACGTGTTGCTCGCATCATTGCGCGTGTTGTCCGAGACCGCGCTCGGGCGCAGGAACTGGCCGTCGACGTATTCCTCAAACTGTGGCGCAGTCGGCAGGCTCAGGCAGAAAAGGTGGAAGGGTGGCTCTATCGCGTCGCCGTCCGCACCGCGCTCGACGAACTTCGCAGCCGCGCCCGGCGTGCCCGCTACGAATCCATTTTTGGCTTGCTGCATGCCGACTCCGCTCCGGCTACCCCGGAGCAAATCCATCGCGCCACTGAGCAGCAAGAACGGGTCCGCTCGATCCTGGCTCGCATGGAGCACCGCCAGGCAGAGTTTCTGCTTCTGCGAAGCCATGGATTCCGTTACGACGAGATCGCTTCCATCCTCGATCTGAACGCGACCTCCGTGGGAACTCTTCTCGCACGTGCGCAGCAAGCCTTCCGAAAGGAGTATTGCCGCCGCTATGGACACGAATAAACCAACCGAGCTTAGCCTTTGGGTCGACGAGCATATGTCCAAGCTCCATCTGGATGACAATTGGCAACCCGACGCCTCCGCAGGGCTGGCACGGCTCAAGTTGCTGCGTCATCGTTCGGCAAACTGGTTCTTCAAAAGGTGGTTCTGGACGGTCGCTACGGCCGCCGTTGTTTTCCTGTTCGCAATTTCGCTCCCTTCTCCGCAGGTGCTCGCCCATAAATGCCTGGAGTGCTCCGTGGCCGTGTGGCAGAGCCTCGCTTCCAATTCCTCGCAGACAACTCTGACTCCTGAGCGTGATCGCAAAGCCGCTCCGGATTTTAGTCTGAAGGGGGCGGACGGCGAGGATGTGCGCCTCTCCGATCTTAGAGGCAAGGTTGTCTTGGTGAACTTCTGGGCCACTTGGTGCGAGGGTTGTCAGGTCGAAATTCCCTGGTTTGTCGAATTTCAATCCAAGTACGGTGCGCGAGGTCTAAAGGTTGTCGGCGTATCAATGGACGACGATGGCTGGAAGTCCGTGAAGCCCTGGATCAAGGAGAAGCAAGTCAATTATTCCATCGTGATCGGAAACGAGGGCTTGGCAAAGCAATATGGTGTCGACGGTATGCCGCAGACAGTCGTCGTCGACGCTCGGGGGAAAATCGCGGCGGTTCGCGCCGGCATAGTGAACAAGGCAGAAACCGAAAACGATATCCGCGCGCTGCTAGAAGAAATTCCAAATGTTCCTGCACCTCGATCATCGGGGGGACGCTAGTTGCACCGCGCGCCGTGATCTTACGCTTTGCTCGGTCGCTCAATCAGCCCGCGCAGCACAGTTTCCAGTTCAACAGTTCCTTTTCGAGAGGCTCTCTCCCCACCCTCAAACTCGATCCACCCTTCATTGAAGCCATCCAGCATCCGAATGCGCGGCGTCGGGTTTTTCATCCCCTGGGACTTGAAGAAAGATTCCCAAGTCTCCCGCGGCACCCCTTCCACTTTCACGGAGCGTCCGAGCAATTTTGAAAATGTTTCCGCAATCTCCAGTGGCGTAATGCGATGGGCCGCTTCGAGCTCCACAGTGCGGTGGCCCTGCCACGTTTCCTGCAGTAGTTCGGCGGCCGTTCTTCCAATGTCGGCGGTGGCAACCATGGGCACTGACTTGTCGAGTGGCTGCAGGAAACTTGCAATCAATCCGGTATTGGTCGCCGGCTCTACGTCCCAGCTGGAATTTTCCATGAACCATCCAGGCCGCAAGAACGTAATGGGCACGGTCAACTTCCGGAGCGCCTCCTCAATGATCGTGTGTTGCGTCAACAAATTTGGCCGGGTTACCTGCGCGCCGATGATCGACAAGTACACCACTCGACCCGGACGCGCCTCCTCCAACGCCGAACTCAGTGTCGCCGTTATTGTCCGCGCCTCGCGAAAATCCGGCGCGGGATCGAAGCACGGAGGGACCAGCACAAACACGGCCTCTGCCCCGCAAAACGCGGCCGTCAAGGCTGCCCCATCGTTGATGTCCGCCGTCGCAGCTTCGCAACCGCGCGCGGCCCACTCCCTGCCTTTGGCCACGTCCCGTACCACCGCGCGTACAGGCTTTTTCGCCCCCAGTAAATGTCGCGCCACTTCCCTGCCGACGTTCCCAGTGATTCCTGTGATAGCAAACATCTGTTTGTCTTCTCCTTGATGATCGGATGGAGTTTTCGCCAGGACCGGGACAGTTTCTTGCATTTCAGTTCGATGCACCGAAAGCCCACAAAACGCGCCTTTTAACGCCGAATTCCTCTCCCGCCGTCCGCATAGCTATCGAACTCTCACGGGCATTGATGTGGGCCGCGTGCACTTATACACAGGGGGGCTGTGGAATTGTGGATAACCAGGAAGACAATTCAGCAAATTCATACTTGACGGAGGGGCGAAGCTAAGGCGAAGATGTCAACGGGTGCTTTCCTCTATCCATCCCTCCGGGAGAGGTCAATGATGTCTGCTCCAGCCGCGGCCAAGCAAGCGGCGGCTCCAGATCGGTTTTCCACTGTCCTCAAGCAGTACTGGGGCTATGACGGTTTCCGGCCGCGCCAGGAAGAGATCGTGCGCGGACTGGCAGCAGGCCGCGATGTGTGCGTAGTGATGCCCACAGGGGGTGGCAAGTCCCTCTGCTACCAATTGCCGGCCGTCCTCGACGACCAGCGGACCGCCGTGGTCATCTCCCCCCTTATAGCGTTGATGCAAGATCAGGTCGCGCAGTTACGCCAGATGGGCATCCCCGCTGTGTTCCTGAACAGTTCCGTGGTCGAGGCCGATCGGCATCAGGTGAAGCAGAAAGCCGCCGCCGGGGGGTATCGCCTGATTTACGTCTCCCCCGAACGCGCGGTAATGGATGGTACGGCGGAGTGGCTAAGAAGAGTTTCCGTCTCCTTTTTCGCCATTGACGAAGCACATTGCATTTCAGAGTGGGGTCACGATTTTAGGCCAGAGTATCGCCAGTTGAGCAAACTGCGGGCGGTTTTCCCGCAACCGCCGATTGCCGCATTTACCGCCAGCGCCACCCAGCAGGTCCGCCACGACATCATCCAACAGCTTCGGCTAAAGGATCCCTTACGATCCGTCTCGAGCTTCCGCCGCGAAAACCTGCGTTACCTGGTCAAGGAATGCAAAGGCCGGATGCAAGACGAGCTTCTTCTGGAGGCTGTCGGTCGGGTGAAACAGGGCAATGTCATCGTGTACTCGCCCACCATCGCCCGCGTTGCAGAAGTCATCGACCTGCTTGGTGAGCACGGTATCGCCGCCGTCGGCTATCACGGCCAAATGAACGCCGCCACCCGCAGCGCAAATCAGGAAAAGTGGATGACGGAAGAAGCCCCTGTGTTGGTCGGCACCATCGCCTTTGGACTTGGCATCAACAAACCCAATGTTCGCGCTGTCGTCCGCCTGGGGTTACCGGACAGCATCGAACAGCTGTACCAGGAAACTGGTCGCGCCGGACGCGATGGCTTACCCGCGGACTGCTATCTTCTCTGGGAGAAGAAAGACAATGGCCTCCGGGGATTTTTCATAAATCAGATCGGGGACCGCCAAGAGAAAGAACGAGCGTGGCGGCGCTACCACCTGATGCAGGATTTCGTGAAGTCCCAGCAATGCCGCCAAAAGCACATTTGCGAATATTTCGGTGAAAGCGTGAAGGGACAAAAATGCGGTCTATGCGACACATGCGCCGGGCTGCTTCCGTGGATGGTATCCGCCAAGAGCAGCTTCGCCGGGAGCCCCGCCCGCAGAATCGAGCAAATCTCGTTTGAAACCAGTCCATGCTTCGCTGTGGATGAACAGTTGCGTGAATTCTTATGTGAATGGCGGCGCATCACTGCGCGAGAGAAAATGGTCGCCGCATTTATCGTGCTGCATGACACGGTTCTCGACCAATTGTGCCAAAAGAGGCCAAAAACCATGCCGGAACTTCGTCAAATCTCGGGCATGGGTGAAAAGAAATGTGAGATGTACGGCCGGGAAATTCTGAGCCTTTTCCCGCGATTCGAAAATGGGGAAAGGGCTAGCAAAGACTCGCGCGCCAAGCCCGCCAACGCCTCGGTGGAAACACGGGAACTATTGCAGCAGGGACACACGTTCGAGGAGATCGCTCAGCTTCGTGGTCGAAAAGTATCGTCTGTCATTGCTCTAGTAGCGGATCTGGTCGAACGAGGCGAGGCGGAATTCCAGGCAAAATGGATGGCCCCGGAGCTGCGACTGCAGATTAGCGAGGCCTGCTTGAGGCTCGGCCTGGAATGGGTGAAACCAATCAAGGACGTCCTGCCGGAGCAAGTCACCTTTGATGAAATTCGCCTGGTATTAGCGGAAACCCGAAGAGCAAAGAAACTGGCCACTGGCGCCGCCAGTTGAGGCCCGTCTTGTTTTTGTAGGAGTATGGCTAGCCGCCGCTTCTACGGTCACCACGCCACGCGGAATCGCGGCGCAGACGGATTATTTCAGGGGTGCGTGACCATCGAACCGCGCAGCCGATCCCAATTCTTCCTCAATCCGCAACAATTGGTTGTACTTCGCAATCCGATCCGTACGCGACGCCGAACCCGTCTTGATCTGACCGGCAGCCGTCCCCACCGCAAGATCAGCGATGAAGGTATCCTCTGTCTCCCCGGACCGGTGCGAAATAACGGACTTGTACCCCGCCTTCCGTGCAAGTTCGATGGCATCGATCGTTTCGATCACCGTACCAATCTGATTTAACTTGATCAAAATAGCGTTGCCGATACCTTCGTTAATCCCGCGGGACAGTCGCTCTGTATTCGTAACGAAAATATCGTCGCCCACAAGCTGGATTTTCTTCTTTGAATTTTTCGCGCCCAGCGAATCCGTCAGCGCTTTCCAGCCGGACCAATCATCCTCCGCCATCCCATCTTCCAGGGAAACGATCGGATATTTCTCCACCCACTTCGTCCAGTAGTCGGCCATTTCCAGTGAAGAGTGCGTGGACTGGTCCGACTTCTTGAAAACATATTTTCCGCTGGCTTTGTCGAAAAATTCGCTGGCGGCCGGGTCGAGTGCGATGGCCACCTGCTCGCCCGGTTTGTAACCTGCCGCTGTAATGGCTTCGAGCACGATCTGCACGGCTTCTTCGTTGGACTTGCAGCTCGGCGCAAAGCCGCCTTCGTCTCCGACCGAAGTAGAGTACCCGCGCTTCTTGAGAGCAGCCTTCAAGGAGTGAAACACTTCGACGCCCCAGCGGAGCGCTTCCGCAAACGAAGTAGCTCCCACCGGCATGGCCATGAATTCCTGGAAGTCCACGGAACTATCCGCGTGCGCGCCGCCGTTCAGAATATTCATCATCGGCACGGGTACAAGATTCGCGGAGTGATCCGTGGAATACCGCGCAATATATTTGTACAGAGGCTCTTTCAACGCCATCGCAGAAGCCCGGGCCGCGGCCATGGAAACAGCCAGGATCGCATTTGCCCCCAGGCGAGACTTCGTCGCCGTGCCATCGAGCGAGATCATCTTGTGATCCAGGGCGCGTTGGTCCGCGGCATCTGAACCAACCACGGACTTGGCAAGCTCTCCATTGACGTTCCCTACCGCTTTCAACACGCCCTTTCCCAGATATTTGCCCTTGTCCCCGTCGCGCAGTTCGATGGCTTCATGCTCGCCCGTGGACGCTCCGGACGGAACAATAGCCCGGCCAAACGCGCCGGATTCGAGCGTGACTTCGGCTTCAACAGTGGGATTGCCGCGCGAGTCGAGGACTTGACGGGCGTGCACGCGGGTGATTTTGGTGGACATGATAGTCGCTTCTCCTGTGTAGTTTACAGAAGGAAAATTGTAGCAGAGGTCGGCGTGATGGCGCGTGACAGCGGACACGCGCGCTATTTCGGCGCTTTGGCGGCGGAGGCTGCTTTCGCCAGCGCAAATGCCACATAGACCCCGCCCGATTTGGATTTCAGGTCCTTTCCTCCACCCGCCGCAATCACCACATACTGGCGTCCTTCGACCGAATAGGTGGCTGGCGTCGCGTTTCCTGCAAACGGCAACGTCGTTTCCCACAAAAGCTCGCCGGTTGCTTTGTCGAAAGCGCGAAATTTCTTGTCGTAGTTCGTCGCCCCAATGAAAAGCAATCCACCCGCAGTAACGATTGGCCCGCCATAATTCTCCGTACCGGTATTTTTCGATCCTTGCGCGGCAAGCTCGGGGTATTCGCCTAATGGAATCTTCCACACGTATTCACCGGTGTTCAGATCGATGGCGTTCAGTGTGCCCCACGGTGGCTCGACCGCCGGATAGCCATCCGGATCTAGAAATCGCTTGTAACCGGTAAGGTGATATTTCGAAGAGAGTGGGAGCGGTTCATCACCCGCAAGTTGCGTGTCTTTTCCCGTCGACAAATAGTTCAGCAGGGCATCCACTTGCTCGCCGGAAAGATTCGTAAAGCCAGGCATGCGCCCTTTACCGTCCCAGATCGTAGTCGCTATCTGGCGTTCGGACAGCCTGTCTGCAATACCGACGAGCGAAGGCAAAGCCGGCGGCGTTCCCTCGCGATTGTCTCCGTGGCACAAAGCGCACTGACTTAGATAAATGGCCTTAGCACTCTTGTGCGCTGTGGTTTCCGCGAGAGCCCCAGTCCACACAATATCGTTCGCATTCACGTAGAGGATTCCCGTCTCCGGATCGGCCGCGGAGCCACCCCATTCCGCGCCGCCATCAAAGCCGGGAAAGACCACCGTATCCTTTCCCACGCTGAGTGGAACGAACTGTCCCTGGCTGCGCAACGTCTTGAATCTCTCCAACGCCCATTGATGAATCGCTGGGGTGCGGCGGCTCAACATATCTTCCGTGAAATTCTGCCGCGCAAACGGCAATGGCTTGCTTGGCAGCCCTTGCTGTCGAGCGGCGATTTCGCCGGTAACCGAGCTAGCGGGATAGTCGCGATATTCGATAGGAAATAGCGGTTGGCCATTGGAACGGTCGAACAGAAAAACAAATCCTTGTTTGGACGGCTGCGCCACGGCCTCAATAGATTTGCCGTCGCGATGGATCGACAGAAGCACCGGTGGAGAAGGAAAATCGCGGTCCCACAAATCGTGACGTACGCCCTGAAAGTGCCACAGCCGTTCCCCGGTCTCCGCCTTCAAAGCGATCAGGCAATTTGCGAAAAGATCGTCTCCGATACGGTCGACCCCATAAAAATCAAAAGCAGCCGAGCCAGTTGGGACATACACAACGCCGTGCGCGATATCGACCGACATTCCAGCCCAATTGTTTGCCGCGCCACTCGTTTTCCAAGCGTCCACGGGCCAGGTGTCATACCCGAATTCGCCGGGATGCGGGATCGTGTGAAACGCCCAACGAAGTTTCCCGGAACGAACCTCAAACGCCCTCACATCGCCCGGTGGCGCTGGCAACGATTCGGGATTGCGTCCGCCCACGATGAACAAATCGCGATAAACAACCGGCGGGCTCGTGAGAAATACGGATTGCGCGGAAGCCGGTTCGCGGCTCAATCCCTCCCGCAAATCGATGCGGCCGTGTTGGCCGAATGAGGCAATTGGCTTTCCCGTCGCCGCATCGAGCGCATACACAAAGTTCAGAACACCGGCGAGGATGCGTTTGTCGTGCCCATCGCTCCAATAAGCCAAACCACGATCGGGTTGTGTCCCCACGATCCCGGAGTCAAACTTCCAAAGCAGTTTGCCGCTGGCCGCATTTAGCGCAAATATTTTTTGCGTGGGCGTAATGCCATACAAAACGCCGTCCACAATGATGGGATTTGTTTGCAGGCCGCCCTCTTCGCCGGTATCAAAACTCCACGCGACCTGCAGGTCCTTCACGTTCCCGCGACTAATCTGAGTGAGTGTCGAATAGTGGGTATTCCCCGCTGAACCGCCATAAACCGGCCAGTCCTGTCCTTGCTGCGCAAGTGTCAAAGGAACTGCGCACATAAATGCGATAAACAGCAGAGAAATGATCCGAATCATGTGCGAGGCCTACGCTGGATAAGCCGCCACGGTCAACGGCGTCTCCGTCACTGCGAATCGGGCTCTTCGATCAGGGACTCTTGGCGCACCACAACGACAATGCCGGAGGGCGTGACGTGGAACCGTCGGCGGTCGGCTTCCAAATCAAATCCAATCTCGGTATGCTCCGGCAGGCTCACGTGGCGATCGATAATCGCCCTGCAAATTCGCGAGTGCCGCCCGATGTTCACGTGGTTATAAATAATCGAAGCGGTCACTTCGCAAAAGCTGTTCACGCGCACGTCGTAGCCGATCAGGCAGTTCTGCACCCGCCCCCCGGAAAGTATCGAACCGCTCGCCACGATGGAGTCCAAAGCGATGCCTTTGCGGTTTTCGTCGGCAAACACGAATTTTGCCGGCGGATATTGCTGCTGCCAGGTGCGCAACGGCCAGTTCTTGTCGTAAAGGTTGAACACCGGCGAAACGCTCACCAGGTCCATGTTCGCCTCGTAATAAGCGTCGATGGTTCCGACGTCGCGCCAGTAAAGCGACTCCCTGCTGTTCTCGTCGATGAAGTTATAGGCATACACGCGATGTTTGGCAAGAATCCGCGGCAGGATATCCTTGCCAAAATCGTGCGCCGATTTCGGATCCTCGGAATCGGCCAGCAAAATCGGAATCAGCAACTGCGTATTGAAAATGTACACACCCATGGAAGCGTTGCAGTGTGTCTGCTTATACGGTGAAGTCTTCGGCTTGGCCGGTTTCTCTTCGAAACCAACGATGCGCCAATCCCTGTCCGTCTCAATCACTCCGAATTGCTTGGCGGCTTCGGCAGCGGGAATTTCCAGCGTCGCCACAGTCACGTCCGCGCCGGAATCGGCATGTTGCTGCAGCATCTTGGAGTAATTCATTTTATAAATGTGGTCGCCGGAAAGAATGAACGTGTATTTCGACCGTTCGCTCCCAATCGAATAGATGTTCTGATACACGGCGTCGGCCGTTCCCTGATACCACTGTTGGGAAACGCGCATCTGTGGAGGAAGCACTTCGATGAATTCGCCCAGGCCCATCAGCGGCGACCACCCGGCGCGCACATGCCGGGACAAGCTGAGCGCTTTGTACTGTGTGAGCGTAAACACACGCCGCAAGCCGGAATTAATGCAGTTGGAAAGAGTGATGTCGATGATGCGGTACAACGCTCCGAACGGCACGGCGGGCTTCGCACGATCACGGGTCAACGGCCACAGCCGTTCGCCCTGCCCTCCGGCAAGCAGCACTCCAAGCGCATCACGCATATCGGGCATAAAGTCGTCCCCCGAGCCAAGTGTATCAGCACATGCAAGTCAAAAAACCAAAGCCGCAGCCAAAGGACTGGAGCAAAGGTAGTTACGTTGCGGTGATACGTATCCGAAATGGCAACACACCTTCGAACAACTCGAATAACATAAAGAGTACTTGACTTGTATAGGAGGAATTGACTACAAGAAGCCAGCAACCTCGTGAGATACTGTATCCAGGCGTAGTGCTGAAGTTTGACGGTAGGCGCTACATGCAACCAATCCGAACCGGAATAGAGGTGAAGTTCAATTGGCAGAGGTCATCATTCAAGAGAGTGAGTCTCTTGAGAATGCACTCCGGCGCTTTAAGCGCAAAGTGCAGCAGGAAGACATAATTAAGGAAATAAAGAAGCACAGCTTCTACATGAAACCCGGCGAAAAGCGCCGGGCAAAAGAAGCGCTTTCGCGGAAGCGACTGCGCAAGAAGCAGCGTCGCGAGCAGGATTAACACTGCGCGAGACGCGGCTCGGCGCCGCACTTCCGGGATCAGGCCCCAGTCAGGCAGAGATGTTGGGAATTCGTTCAGGTTCTTCGCCCGCCGGCCCGAAGGACCCGTGTCCGGTGTCCCCGGGGCTCGGGTCTCGTTATCAGTCCAGGCCAATGGTGAAAGACGGCCGGAGCCCCACTGCCCCGATGGGGGTCCCAGGGGGAACCGGCCATGGAATTCCACGATAAGGTCTTGAAGTGTTCCGAGTGTGGCGCCGAGTTTGTATTTACTGCCGGCGAACAGATGTTCTTCGCCGACAAAGGTTTCAAGAACGAGCCCAAGCGCTGCAAGGCTTGTAAGGCTAAAAGAGCCGAATCCGGCCCTGCTGGCGGCGGACAGGTACGATCGGAAACGAAAACAACCTGCTCGCAATGCGGCAAAGAAACAACCGTTCCCTTCAGGCCGACCCAAGGTCGACCCGTATTCTGCAGGGAATGCTTTCAAGCAAGACGTTCGATGGGCGCAGCATAACCGCCACGGCCCTCGCAATTGCAGATCGAGAGAAGGGCTATCGTCCGCGGTAGCCCTTTCTCATTTTGTGGCATACGTCGTCAGCCAGGTTTCCAGTTCTGCCAGGGCTTCCGGCATATTCTTCCGGCCGTAGCCAAAGCGGATGTAGCAAGGTTCGTCGTAAACGCTGCCGGGCAGCAATAGAACGCCCGTCCGGCGAACCAGCTCTTCGCAGAAGGCCTGCACATCCTCGTCCGGTTTGAACCGTGCAAATCCAATGGTGCTTGCGTCCGGCGCCGTCCACTCAAACAGGTCCGTATGCCGCGTGAAGAACGCTGAAAGCAGCCGCAAATTGCACAGAACGATTTGCAAATTGCGTTGGATGAATTTCTGACGATGGCGAAACGCCAACGCGGTCAGGAATTCGCTGGGAGCGCTCGAGCAAATCGTGGTGTAGTGCTTCAGAGAAATCAGCTTTTGGAGAAATGCACCGTCGCGACACGCCAACCATCCCAGCCGCAGACCCGGCAAGCCGTATGTTTTGCTGACAGATCCGAGGCTCAGTGCCCGCTCGTAGAAATCGCACGCAGCCGGAAGCCGCGTGGCGGGATCGTGTTCGAGTTCGCGGTATACCTCGTCGCAAAAAACGTAAATGCCGTGGTGCGCTGCCAGTTCGAGCACGCGGCGAAATACCCGCGGCGGCATCAGCAGACCCGTCGGATTGTGCGGAGTGTTGATGTAAATCGCGCGAGTGTTCGGCCGAATCAGGCGCTCCAGCGCTTCCACGTCATGTGTCCAGCGGTTGTCCGGCTTGCGCCGCCACTCGGTCACGGCAGCGCCCGTACTCCTCGGCACGGTCAGTGCGCTTTCATAGCAGGGCGTTTCCACGATCGCATGGTCGCTAGAAGTCAGTAGCGCGTGGTAGAACAGGAATATCGCTTCTTCGGCGGCGGAAACTACCACAAGATGATCGGCGTGAATTTGCTCGTAAATTCTTGCAAGAACTTCGCGCAGCCAAGGCGCGCCGGGTGATTCCGTGTAACCGCACCAGTGTTTCAGAAACGCCTCGTGCGCGCCGGGCTCGAGCGCGAGCAACTCCCCGATGCTTTGCGATTCGGCGTCGGAGGAAGAGAGCAGGTACTTCGCGGAAAACTCGTACTTACCCATGTATTCTTCAATGCGGAACGGGGTGATTTGCATGAAAAGGAGTTTGCCAAGGCCGAAGGCCGAGCGTCCAGAGCCAATTTGAGCCATGGTATGAACTAGAATGCGCGTGGACGTGCGTTTTCAAACTGACCTGCGATCTGCTCCTCGAGGCAGGTGTGTTTTATGGACTGACGGAGTATGATACTCCCTCCAAAGAAGTCCCCAGCAGAAATCACGCGATCCGGAGGGCCACTCATGGCTCACCGCTTCACCATCGGTGTCGAAGAGGAATTCCAAATCATAGATCCGGATACGCTGGAGTTGCGCTCCCACGTGGTGCAATTGCTCTCGGCGGCGGCTTCGCGCGGGCTGGGCGATCAGGTCAAGCAGGAAATGCACCAGTCCATCGTCGAAACAGGCACGAAAATTTGCGAGAACATCAGCGAACTGCGCCTGGAAATGCACCGTACCCGCAGTGAACTGGTTTCCGCCGCGGAAAGCACCGCTCTGCAAGTGGCAGCCGCGGGAACGCACCCATTTTCCAGTTGGATTGATCAGGTCATTTCGCCCGGCGAGCGTTACCAGAATATCGTCGAGGAAATGGGCCAACTCGCCCGCTCCCTCCTCATCTTTGGCATGCACATCCATGTGGCCATGCCCGACAAGCAAACCACCATCGACATCATGAATATGGTGCGTTACTTCGTGCCGCACCTTCTGGCCCTCTCCACCAGTTCGCCTTTCTGGATGGGCAGAAACACGGGACTGAAATCATTTCGCACCACCGTGTTCCGCAGGTTTCCACGCACCGGAATTCCCGAGCAGTTCGATTCCTGGAGCGCCTACGAGCAATACGTGAACCTGCTCATCCGTTTGAATTGCATCGATAACGGGAAGAAAATCTGGTGGGATGTGCGGCCGCACCCGACCTACGGCACGCTGGAGTTCCGTATGTTTGACACCACCACGAAAGTGGAAGAGGCCGTGGCGATTGCCGCGCTCACGCAAGCCATTGTCGTAAAGTTGCACCGGCTGTACACCGGCAACATGGGCTGGCGCACCTATCACCGCGCCTTGATCGAGGAAAACAAGTGGCGCGCGGCGCGTTACGGAATCGAAGGCAAGATGATCGATTTTGGCAAGGAACAAGAAGTGCCGATGCGGGCTCTAATCCCTGAATTGCTCGAGCTGGTGGACGACGTTCTCGACGATTTAGGAAGCCGCGGCGCCGTCGAATATATTCACACAATCTTAAACGAAGGTACCAGCGCGGAACGTCAGATACGCGTATATCAGCAAACCGGCGATCTAAAAGATGTGGTGCGGCATCTGGTTAGAGAGACTCGCGCCAGTGCCATGGATACACGTTCCAGTTCGGCTGGGACAGTACATTAACTTTTGAGGGCGGCCAGGAATTGAGGAGGAAAGCCATGGTGAAAGTGGGGCTGTTGTGCGGGCGGGAATTCAGTTTTCCTCCGGCATTTCTTGCACATGTAAACAAACTCGGCCAGAAAGACGGCATTACCGCTGAATTCGTAAAACTCGGCGGAACGAAAATGGGCGAACCCGCAGAATACCGCGTCATCGTGGACCGCATTTCCCACGAAGTGGAATATTACCGTGGCTACCTGAAGCATGCCGTGCTCCAGGGAAGCTACGTCATCAACAATCCTTTCTGGTGGACTGCGGACGACAAATATTTCAACTACGCGGTTGCCTCCAAGCTGGGACTGGCGATTCCGAAAACCGTGCTGCTTCCGCAGAAGGGATATCCCTCGGACGTGGATATAAATTCGGAATCCCTCCGCAATCTGAAATATCCCGTCGATTGGGTAGCGTTGCTCGATTACGTCGGCCGGCCGGCGATTCTGAAGCCGTATTCGGGCGGTGGTTGGAAGCACGTCTACAAAGTGAACAATGAAGAGGAACTGCTGCAAGCCTACGACCAGACGGCGCCATATTGCATGACCTTGCAGGAGTTCATCGATTTCGAACAATATGTGCGCTGTTTCACGTTCGGCAAAACCGATATTCTCCCTGTCGCCTACGATCCCAAGGAGCGCCGCTACCTGGTCGAACATAATTACTTGAAGCCCGAACTCGGTGCGCGAGTCGTGAAGGACGCACAAACCATAAACCTCGCAATTGGCTACGAAATGAACACCATCGAGTTTGCGGTGAAGGATGGTGTGCCTTACGCCATCGATTTCCTGAATCCTGCGCCAGATTTCGAACGCGATCGCATCACCGAATTTTATTTTGAGCATGTGGTAGAGAAGATGGCCCGCTTGGTCATTGACCGTGCGCTGCATGGCAACGCCGCGAACACCTGGCCGCGTTGGGAAGAGATGCTCGGCATCGGAGCTCCGGCAGGCTTCACGGGGGCGCCACGCACCGTGCAAAGCGCCCAGGCAGCTCCTTCGGCTCCTTCGGCAACGCTCCACCGATGAGAACCGCCAAACCACGCGCAACCGGGAACCCAGACCCTGTGGAATATTGGGACGAATTGCTGCGCCCGGTCCTAAAAAAATCTCCCGATCTGGCGAAGACTTTTCTCGAAGAGGTCCGCGCGGCCAAACTCACTTTCGGAAAGCGCGTGCACTGCCCCTTTCTCCGGCCTGTGTTTCTTTCCCCCCAGGACGAAGAACGCGTCAGGAGAGTAGCGGAAACCATCGCCGCAATTGCCGAACGCATCACCAGCACCGCGCTCGAAGATACTTCCCTCTTCCAGCAATTTCACCTTCGCCCGGAAGAAGAACGGCTTGTGCGTCTGAACGGCGGGTACGTTCCCGCGAGCGCCGCTTCGCGTCTCGATGCCTTCCTGCTCCCGGAATCCTTGAAATTTACGGAATACAACGGCGAATCTCCGGCAGGCGCGGGCTATTCAGAATCGCTCTCAGACATTTTCCTCGCCTTCCCCGTAATGCAGGAATTCAAGAAGCGCTTCGAAGTCCACAGCTATCCGTTGTCCGCCAAACTCCTGGATGCGCTCGTCGGTACCTATGTGGACTGGGGCGGAAAATCGAAGCGGCCGCAAATGGCCATCGTCGATTGGAAAGAAGTTCCCACTTGGAGCGAGTTCGAGATTTTGAAAGACCGCTTCGAGCGCATGGGAATCCCGGTCGAACTCGCGGATCCGCGGGAATTGGAATTTGACGGAAAGCAATTGATCGCGAACGGCAAGTCCATCGAACTTCTGTACCGCCGCGTGCTCATCAATGACATTGTCGCCCGGCCCAAGGAATGCCAGGCGATTGTGGACGCCCACGCTTCCGGCGCCGTTTGCGTCGCAAATAACTTCCGCTGCAAGATTCCCCACGTGAAAGCCTTCTTCGCGGTTCTGACTGACGAAAAGAACGCGCGGTATTTGTCGAGCGAGGAGCGGGATTTGATTCAGCGTCATGTGCCGTGGACGCGCGTGGTCGCCGACGTGAAAACCGAATATGACGGCGAACCTATCGAGCTGCTCGAATATATCCGCAAAAATCAAAAGAACCTTGTGATGAAGCCCAGCGACGAGTACGGAGGCAAGGGCGTAACCCTCGGCTGGGAAGTGGAAAAGAAAGAATGGGAGAACGCCATTGAGCAAGCTCTTCCCGGTGGCAAAGCGGCGAAAGAGCTGGGCCGCTGGATCGTACAGGAGCGCATCCCCATGAGGCGCGGCACTTTCCCCTTCATCGGCAAAGGAAATAAAGTGGAGTTCAAGAACATGCTCGTGGATTTTGCGCCCTATCTATTTCGCGGCAAAGTGGCCGGCTATCTTACGCGTCTCAGCAGCACCAGCCTCGCTAATGTAACCAGTGGAGGCGGCCAAATCCCGTCATTTCGCGTGGAGCCGAAAAGGGCCGAACGCCGTGCCTCCGCGGGCAGATCGTAGTTGCCTGGGAATTGGCAGAACGTAAAAATCCGGTAAAATAAAGGGATGTGCTTTGGAATCGCTCCCAGTGAGCTCATGGCCGGCGCGCGGAACGCCGTGGAAGTATGCCTCGGTGTGCGCCCGAACGAACAAGTATTAGTCATCGCGGACGAGATCAGCCGCAGTGTCGCCGCAAGCCTCGAGCAAGCCCTCAAGGAACGTCACGCAAAATTCACCGGTCTGCTGCTGGAAGATTTTGGCCCTCGTCCGATGACCAGCGCTGCAAAACCTGTCCTGGAAGCTCTGGAGAAAACCGACGTGGGCGTGCTCTGCATGACCCCGCGGCCCGGAGAACTACCCGCGCGTATGGCCATCGTTCGAGTGGTAGAGCGCCGCCAGATTCGTTACGCGCACATGATCGGCGTCACTCCGGAAATCATGCAGCAGGGTATGCGCGCGGATTATCGCAAGGTCGATGAACTGAGCGACCGCCTGCGCGAGCGCATGGTCCACGCAAAAACTCTCACCGTAAAATCCGAAGCCGGCACGGCGTTCCAGGCGCACTTCAACCCAAAATTGGATTGGGTCAAGACCAGCGGCTTGATCAGCCCGCGATATTGGTCCAATTTGCCCGCAGGCGAAGTTTTCACCACCCCGGCCACCGTCGATGGAACATTTGTTTGCGATGCCACGGCAGGTGACTATTTCAACGGAAAGTATGGCGATTTGCAGGCAACGCCGCTCCTCATGGAAATCGTCGGTGGCCGCCTTCAGCGCGTGGAATGCCCCCGCAAGGATCTGGAGCAGGAATTCTGGAATTATTGCCACACCGACGAGAATAGCGACCGTGTCGGCGAATTAGCCTTCGGCACCAACCTCGGCCTGTCTCACATGATCGGGATTTTATTGCAAGACGAAAAATTTCCCGGCGTGCACATCGCCTTCGGCGACCCCTACGGCAGCCAGACCCACGCCGACTGGAAATCCCGCACGCATGTCGACGTGCTCACCCGCAACTGCGATGTCTGGATCGATGAAGATCAGGTGATCGAAAAAGGTCGCTATCAACTCGACCATCTTGGCCTTGCCTAATAACTTCGCTTCCTAATCCTCAAAACAACTTTGACAGATATTCCCGCATCTCATTCTTCCAGAACGGCCAATCGTGCCCGCCTTGCGGACCCCAATTATCAACCGTATGCCGGATTCCTTTGCTCGAAAGAACTTCAGACAGCCTGTACGTCGGCCCACTGTGCTCCCATGGTCCCGTTCCCGTAATCAGGTGAATATCACAGGAAGCCAGTTGCTCGTAATACCAGGGATCGGAAAGATTGGCCAGATAGTCCAGCGGATTATTGAAATAAAAATTATTGTCGTACATTCCATCCATGAAATTTCTTAAGTCATAAACGCCCGACATCGCAAAGCAGCGTTTGAAAACATCCGGGTGTTTGAACAGCGAATTCGCGGCGTGGTATGCCCCAAACGAGGAGCCCATCGTCGCTATAGCCACTTGCGATTGGCAATTACTCCAGACAAACGGCACCACTTCTTCGCGCAGATAACCGTCGAACACGGACTGCACGTAACTGCGATGAAACGGGTGCGCCCCTTTGTTATAAAAGCTGAGACCGTTGATCGAATTCACGCTATACACTTTCACGCGGCCCGCATCGATGAAATCCGCCAGCGCCCCGATCATGCCCTGCCCTTCCAGTTCCCATTCATCCCCCGCGCTGGTTGGAAATCCGAGCAGTGGCGGACCCCAGTGCCCGTAGACCACAACCCCAAGTTCGATGCCCAGACGCGGAGAGTACCAGCGATGATGTTCGCGCTTCATGAATGGATTCCTTCCAGACTGCGGGAAAGCAGTATGCAGCGGAGCGCACAAGGTTGCAAGGAATCGGAAATTGGGTAGGATAGAGTGCAGCTATGGACGGAATTAAGCGTATTTTCGTCGATTGCCGTTCTAGGTGAGCTCATGATCCAGATTGAAAACGTAAGCCGTCGTGGTTTTCTTAAGGGCATGGTCGGAGCGGGCGCTTTGGTGTTGGGCGCGCAAATCCTGCCGAAACTCCTCTCGGCCACCACCGTGGGCGCCGCCAATAATCCCATGTCCAAGGCCCCGTTGCAGCCCAACGTCTACGTCGCCATTGACACCGATGGCACCGTGTACATCGTCTGCCATCGCTCGGAAATGGGCAGCGGAAATCGCACCGGCTTGCCGCGCATCGTCGCCGATGAATTGGATGCGGACTGGAATCGCGTGAAAGTCGTACAAGCAACGGGAGACGCGAAATACGGCGATCAGGACACGGACGGCTCTCACTCCGTAGTGAGCTTCTTCGAACCACTGCGCGAGGCTGGCGGAAGCGCGCGGCTGATGCTTGTGCGCGCCGCGGCACAAACCTGGGGCGTTCCCGAGACAGAATGCACAACAGAAGCCAGCACCGTAATACACAAAGCCAGTGGAAAGAAACTCGGCTACGGCGAACTGGCAGCCACAGCGGGCAAACTGCCGGTGCCCAAAAAAGAAGAAGTGAAACTAAAGACGCGCAGCGAATGGTGCTACATCGGAAAGCCCGCGCCCACTTACGATCTGAGAGACATGGTGAGCGGCAAAGCCGCCTACGGTCAGGACGTGCACGTCGAAGGCATGCTTTACGCGTCCGTTGCGCACCCGCCGGTCTACGGTAGCGCCGTGCAGAGCGTTGACGATTCGGCCACCCTGAAAGTGGCGGGCGTAAAGCAAACCGCAACTCTCGAGCCGTTCAAGCCGCCGGTCACCATGCAACCCCTGGGCGGCGTGGCCGTGCTGGCAGACAACACCTATGCGGCATTTCAGGGCAAAAAGAAACTAAAAATCGAATGGACGAAGAGCGAACACGGCGTCTGGAACTCCGGCCCCTTCCGCAAAGATCTGGAAGCGACCGCGCGCAAGCCCTGCAAAGTCGTGCGCGAAAACGGCAACGTCGACCAGGCGTTTGCCAACGATGGACAAATTGTTGAAGCGGAGTATTTCGCTCCCATGTTGGCTCACGCCGCGATGGAACCACCTGCGGCCCTGGCCATCTATCGCGATGGAAAAATCGAAGCATGGGCTCCCACGCAGAATCCCCAGGGCGCACAAGATGCGATTGCCGCTGCGGTCGGCGCCAAGAAGGAAGAGGTCACCGTGCACGTTACCCTGCTCGGCGGCGGCTTCGGGCGTAAATCGTTTCCGGATTTCGCCGTGGAAGCAGCGGTGCTCTCCAAGAAAACCGGCAAGCCCGTGAAAGTCGTCTGGAGCCGCGAGGACGACATTAAATTTGATTCGTTCCATTCCGTCGCCGCCATGTATTTCAAGGCTTCTCTCGGAACCGATGGCAAACCGCAAGCATGGCTGCAACGCAGCGTCTTTCCTCCCATCGCTTCCACCTTCGACGCATCGGCACAGTATGCCGACGCTGGGGAAATTGGCCTCGGCTTCAGCGATATTCCCTTCGCGTTGCCGAACCAACGCGCGGAAAACGGTCCGGCGCCCGCGCACACGCGCATCGGCTGGCTCCGCTCCGTCGCCAATATTTATCACGCCTACGGAGTTCACTCCTTCGTCGGTGAATTGGCCAACGCGGCAGGAAAAGATCCCGTGGAATATGTATTGGCGCTCTTGGGTCCGGACCGCATCATGCCCAAATCCGAGCTTCCGAAGGATTACACCAATTACGATGGCGACTACGAAAAATATCCCATCGACATCGCGCGATTCCGCAGGGTAGTCCAGATTGCCGCGGAAAAATCCGGCTGGGGCAAACAAAAATTCGGCAACGGGTTTGGAATGGGAATCGCTACGCACCGCAGCTTCCTGACCTATGTCGCCAGCGTCGTACAAGTCGAAGTAAAAGACTCGCAAGTACACATTCGCCGCGTCGATACCGCTCTCGACGCCGGCACCATCGTGAATCCGACAATCGTAAGGCAACAGTTTGAAGGCGCCGCGGTCATGGGCACAAGCATCGCCTTCTACGGCGAGATTTCCGCCACCAATGGCGTGATCGACCAGTCCAACTTTGACACCTTCCAGGTCGCGCGCATGAACGTCTCTCCCCGCGAAACCAATATCCATATTGTCGACAGCGAAGCGCCCCCTGCCGGCGTTGGCGAGCCCGGTTTGCCACCGATCGCGCCCGCCATTTACAACGCCATTTTTGCCGCCACCGGTAAACGCGTGCGAGAGATGCCGCTGACAAAGGCGGGACTAGCCTAGAGTTAGCCGCCCTTCGCAACCATGCAAAAGAAACCACGGATGGCGTTCGCTTGCATCACTCTTGCAATCACGGCAACTCCCGCAGCCGCACAGCGCAGCCCCATCCTCTCCCAAATCGATGAGCCTCATCCTTACTACTACCGCGAATTGTATCTGCCGCAACTGACCAACGGCCCAAGCAGTTTGAGCTGGGGAGCAAACTCACGCGAGTTGATCTATTCGATGGCGGGCTCCCTGTGGCGACAAAAACTGGATTCCGAAGAAGCACAGCAGCTCACCGACGGTCCGGGATACGACTACCAACCGGATTGGTCGCCCGATGGAAAAAGCATCTTGTATGTCTCATACCAGAAAGACGCCTTGGAATTGTGGCTCCTCGATTTGCCGAGCGGCAAGACCAGACAATTGACAGCGGGCGGTGCAGTTAACGTGGAACCTCGCTGGTCTCCCGATGGAAAAAAGATCGCCTGGGTTTCAACACAGTACAACCGTCGCTTCCACATATTCGTCGCTGATTTTGCCAATGGCGAGCTGAAAAATATCGTGCGGCTTACGGGTGAAACGAAAAGTCCCCTTCCTCGCTACTACTACAACGCCTACGACATGGAGATCAATCCCGTCTGGACCCGCGATGGAAAAGAAATTTTGTTTGTCTCCAACAAGGGCCACATCTATGGCACCGGCGGTTTTTGGCGGATGAAAGCCGAACCTCGAGCGGAAGCCCGGGAGGTTCATTACGAAGAGACCAGCTGGAAAGCGCGCCCGGATTTTTCGCCCGATGGCTCGCGCATGATTTACAGCTCGTATCTCGGCAGGCAGTGGCATAACCTCTGGCTCATGCCGTCGCAGGGTGGCGATGCTCTTCCTCTCACCTATGCGGAGTGGGACGAAACCAATGTCCGCTGGTCGCCCGACGGCAACGCCATCGCTTTCATCTCAAACAAAGGCGGCTCGACAACAATCCAGTGGCAGAACCTCGGCGGAGAAAAGGAACGCCTCCTGAAAATCGAGACCCGCACTTACCTGCGTCCTCGATATCGCCTGCTGGTCGGTGTCGGCAATAATTCCACTCCACACGCGCGCGTTTCCGTCAGCGATGCCTCCGGACACTTTTACGCTCCAGACGGTGCATGGATCCATGCCGATGACGGTTTTGATCCAAAACAACAGCCATTCGAAAATCATTATTTCTACACCGACGAACAAGGTACGGCCCATCTCGATCTCCCCGCGGGGGCTTACACCGTCCAGGTTGTGGGTGGATTCGAAATGAAACCGTTTCGAAAGCAGGTCGAAGTAATCGCCGGCAAGATCAACGAAGTTGAAGCCACATTAGAACCGCTCGGCTTTACCCCCGAGCATGGAACCTGGGTAGCTTCCGACCTTCACGTCCACATGAATTACGGCGGAACCTACCGCAACGATCCAACACATCTCGTGGAGCAAGGCGAAGCCGAAGGCCTGCAGATCATTCATGAACTCACGGTAAATAAAGAGCAGCGCTTTCCAGATATGCCCTTTGTGAATTTTAACAATTATCAGAATGGCGATCCTGACGTCTTGATCGTGCAAGGCCAGGAATTCCACACCAGCTATTGGGGTCATCGCGGCATTCTACATTTGAAGGACCATCTCCTCCTGCCCGGCTATGCAGGTTATCCGAACACCGCCGCGGCAAGTTTGTATCCAATGAATGCGGATGTCTACGACATGGCCCACGCTCAGGGCGCCCTTGTAGGAGCCGTCCATCCATTTGATGAAACGCCAGATCCATTTGCCAAACCTGCGCAACAAATCACCGATGAATTGCCCGTAGATGTCGCTCTC
This sequence comes from Candidatus Acidiferrales bacterium, assembly GCA_963790355.1. Classification (GTDB taxonomy): domain Bacteria; phylum Acidobacteriota; class Terriglobia; order Acidiferrales; family UBA7541; genus Acidiferrum. Next base: position 160,122 of record CAWBOF010000003.1, on the reverse strand, counting down.
GGGAAACTGGACTACATGGAAATCGTTGGTTTCAGCGATCACAAATCCACCGCGGCGGTCTGGTACAAGCTTCTCGACCTCGGTTTCAAACTCCCAGCCGGCGGTGGCACCGATGCGACCACAAACTATGCCGCTCCCATTCGCGGCCAGGTCGGTTTCGATCGCGTTTACGTGTGGATGCCCGGTTGGCCTATGAACATCGACGCTTGGCTGGCCGCACTGAAAAATGGTAGAACCTTCGCGACGAACGGCCCCTTGCTCGAATTCCACCTCGGCGGAGAAATGGTGGGTGCCGAACTAAAATTCGATGCTGCGCAATCCGCAATTCCCTTCACAGCCAAGTTGCGCTCCATCGTGCCCGTCGATCATCTCGAACTCGTGTGCAACGGCAAAGTAGTTCGGACTCTGGCGCTCCCGGGCGCGCGCGATGCCGCAGACTCCTCCGGATCGATTCCGCTCAGCGAAAGTGGCTGGTGTGTCTTGCGCACTTGGAGCGATAGCGCCGAGGCTCCGGTGATGGACAAGTATGCATATGCAACAACCAGTCCCGTCTACGTCACCATCGCGGGCAAGCGTGCCTTTTCCAAGGAAGACGCGGACTATTTCAAAGCCTGGATCGACCGCACCAGCGAAATCACGGACCAATATCCCGACTGGAACTCCCCAAGCGACAAGCAAGGTGTACTGAAGAAGCTGCGCGATGCGCGAGCAGTCTACGAACAAATGAAATAAAGCAGCTGAAACCCCTTTCTGCAAGCTCCTCCTTGTGGCCAACGGGATATTGGGGCTAAAATTCATTTGTCACTTCAAGATGTCGCTGTTCATGCGAAGCTCGTGGAATGCATGACTGCCTTTGCTCCAAGAGGGTCCATCGCTCCTCCCTCGATTCCGAAAGCGCATAAAGAATGAACCACCGTACACTACGGCAAGCGCACGCCAACAGGACCGTCCCGAGCCGTCTCGAAGAATTCGTCGTAAGTCATGAAGCAACCATACAACTGAACCCGCCACAATTGAGGAAGGAGGGTACATGATCGTCGGTGTGCCCAAAGAAATTTATCCAAAGGAATGCCGCGTGGCCCTGGTGCCCGCTGTGATTCCCAACCTGAAAAAATCCGGCCTGGAAATCGTCGTGGAAGCCGGTGCGGGAATCGCCGCTGGCTATCCGGACGCTGACTACGAGGCGAAAGGTGCGCGCCTGATCGCCAATCGCGAGGAAATCTTCAAGAGCGCCGACATCATCGTTCAGTTCCTGGTCCACGGCGCAAACGACCAAACCGGCAGCGCGGACCTTCCGTTGATGAGGAAGGGCCAGGTAATTCTGGGTTTCGTCCGCCCGCTGGGAACCATAAAGACCCTGCAGGAACTTGCTGACCGCGGCGTCACCTCCTTTTCCGTCGAACTCATGCCTCGCACCACACGCGCTCAGAGCATGGACGCATTGTCCTCAATGGCTACAATCTGCGGCTACAAAGCCGTTGTCCTGGCCGCCAACACCCTGCCGCGCATGTTTCCGATGCTCACGACCGCTGCGGGAACAATCGCGCCTGCACGAGTGCTGATCATCGGAGCAGGCGTCGCTGGCTTACAAGCCATTGCTACTGCCCGCCGGCTCGGCGCCGTAGCTTCCGCGTACGACATGCGCCCAGCCGCAAAAGAACAGGTGCAGAGCTTGGGCGGCCGGTTTGTGGAATTGCCCATCGAGGCCAAGGATGCGCAAGACGCGCGCGGCTACGGTAAAGCACAGGACGAAACTTTTTATCAGAAACAGCGCGAACTCCTCGCCAAAACGATTGCCGAAAGCGATGTCGTCATCACCGCCGCGGTAATTCCAGGCAAAAAGTCCCCCGTGCTTGTCACCAAGGACATGGTCGAGAAAATGGCGCCTGGCTCCGTGATTGTCGATCTTGCGGCAGAGCGTGGCGGCAATTGCGAACTCACAAAGCCCGACCAAGTCATCGTCGAGCACAACGTCACCATCATCGGCGAGTTCAACCTCGCGGCCACCGTCCCCTATCACGCCAGCGCCCTCTACGCGCGAAATCTAAGCGCCTTCCTGCAGCACCTGGTCAAGGAAGGTAAATTGCAATTGGATGTCAACGACGAAATCATCCGCGAAACGCTGGTCACGCAAGACGGCGGAGTCGTAAACGCGCGTGTGCGTGAATTTTTCGGCTTGCCGGCGCTGCAATCCGCACCGGCCGGAGGGGGCGCCTGATGAAGCTGGATCTTCTGACGGGATTGTACGTTTTCATGCTGGCGGCATTCATCGGATTCGAAGTGATCCGCCGGGTTTCGCCGCTTTTGCACACGCCGCTCATGTCTCTGACCAACGCGTTGGACGCCATCGCCGTGGTCGGGGCCATCATCCTCGCGGGCGAAGGAAAAACGAGGCTCGCCACAGTTCTGGGGACCATCGCCATCGTCGCGGCCACCAGCAACATCGTCGGCGGCTTCATCATTACCGACCGCATGCTCAAAATGTTCAAAGCCAGCGGCCCCAGGAAGCCATGACCTCATGATTCCACAAGACACCCTCATCGAAGTCACTTACCTCATCGCAACGGCTCTCTTCATTCTTTCTCTCAAGTGGCTGAGTTCCCCGGCGACCGCTCGTCGCGGCGTCTGGGCCGGCGAGATCGGCATGTTCCTCGCAATCGTGGGCACGTTGCTTCATCACGGCCTAACCTACCGCTGGGTCGCCATCGGCCTCGTATTGGGCACCATCATCGGCGTGCCATTAGGCAAAGTCGCCATGACTGCGGTGCCGCAGCGGACTGCCCTGAGCCACGCTTTCGGCGCGCTTTGCGTAACCCTTGTCGGTACCGCCGAGTTTTATCTGCGCGCCCCCGATGTGTCGAAGTTTATGATGAGCGTGCTGTCTCTCGAAGTCATTCTCGGGGCACTCACCTTCACCGGCAGCTTGATGGCAGCCGGAAAGCTCCAGGAAGTTCTGCCGCAGCGGCCCATTACGTACAAAGGCCAGAACATCGTCAACCTGGGAATGCTGGCGGTAGCGATCGTGATCGCCGTCATGCTTGTCCGCGATCCTACCAAAATGTTTTTGTTCCCCTTGATGATCTTCATTCCACTGATATTCGGCGTAATGATGATCATTCCCATCGGTGGTGCGGATATGCCAACGGTGATCTCGCTCTTGAACTCCTACGCCGGGCTATCAGCCGCCGCGATGGGATTTGTGCTCGGCAGCAAACTGCTCATCATCGCTGGTGCCCTCGACGGCGCATCGGGCTTCATCCTGTCCGTCAACATGTCCAAAGCGATGAATCGTTCGTTCACCAACGTTTTGTTCGGCGCGTTCGGCCAGGAGCAACCAACGGCCGCCGGAAAAACCGAAGCCCGGCCCGTGCGCAGCGCTTCGCCGGAAGAAGCCGCCGGAATTTTGGCCGCAGCCAGCAAAGTGGTGATCGTCCCGGGATACGGTATGGCCGTCGCTCAAGCGCAGCACAAGGTGCGCGAACTTTACGATGCCCTCACCAAAAAAGGAATCGATGTGAAGTTCGGCATTCACCCCGTCGCCGGTCGCATGCCCGGTCACATGAACGTGCTGTTGGCCGAAGCCGATATTCCCTACGACAAACTCTTGGAGATGGACGACATCAACGGAGATTTCCCCCAGACCGACGTTGCCCTCATCATCGGAGCAAATGACGTAACCAATCCCGCGGCCCGTGAGGACAAAAGCAGCCCCATCTATGGCATGCCGATTCTCGACGTCGACAAGGCTCACACGGTCATGGTCATCAAGCGCAGCATGGCTGCTGGTTTCGCGGGAATCGACAACCCTCTCTATTATTTGGACAAGACCCTGATGCTATTCGGCGACGCCAGAAATTTTGTCGGCTCCATCGTCCGCGAACTCACGGGCGGCCACAGCTGATCCGGACCGCCTCCCGAGGTGGCCATTTCTGATATTCGGACCACCAGCACACCTGTCATTCCGAGCTAAGTCCGCGGAGCGAGGAATCCCTCTGTCGTCGGTTGTGACTGCCAAGGCAAACGCAGATTCCCACAAAAAAAACAGGTGCCCCGGCTGGTTGAGGCACCTGTTCTTTTGTTTAAAGCAAACTCGCGAAAACAAATTCAAGGCCGGTCTGGGCTCTCGAGCGCCTTCCAGACGCCAATGCCCGCACCCGTCCCCAGCAAAGCTGCCGTCACCAATAGGAACCGGCTTTGGCCGGGGGCGATTGGAGGATGCCCATGGGCCATTTCGACCGGCGCACATGGACTATGCTCATGATATTTGTGGTAATCGTCTGCGTCTGGTGAAAGATACTTGCGATAGGTAATTTCATTTTCGGCGCGAACTCGGTAAGCCTTATTTGGGTCCACCAATTTGTTTTCCGAACCCACTTGAACGTTCACTTGTCCCCGCTCGCTATACACCGTCACATTGCAGGGATCATCCTGAGTGACTCGCCCAAGATCCGAACTCGTGCTGACCGGTGTTACGCGCACGTCGGACGCGACGATCACCAGATTCTGCCCGTTGCCCGGCGTCGTGTAGACCACCGTTCCCCTGTTCAGTTCCACTACTGCGCCATACGGTGCGCGATAAATGTGCGCGCCCGTGGAACCTTGCAATTCCAGTGAAAGCGCGCCGATGCGCACCAGCAGCGATCCATCGTCCGAGGTGGAGAGGTAGTCGCCAGAATAAATCGATGATCCTTCCGCTGCCGCCGCGTCTCCGATCTTTCCGCCGGAGTTCTTTGCCACCAGTCCCAACGCGGCCGTCTGCTGCGCTGTCTGCGCGATGGTCGTCTTGCACGCAAACACCGCCAATGTCACCCCGAACAGCACGCGAGCCATTTTCCTGTTCATCATTTCTCCTTGCCACAAGTGATCTCGTTCAGGCACTTGTTCACCGCAATCCCCCGTGTGGATGGGGCCGAAACTTTCTTTGTAGCCGCCGTCGAAGAACCGGAAACTCCGAAATGCAACTTCATGCTCGGATCTCCCAACAACACCCAGGTGCGCCGGACATCGTTGTCCGTTGTCACATTCTTGGCGTTCAGGATCAAAAGCCCCAAAGGATCGTTGGGATACACAGCCAGTTGCTGCAACAATGCAAGGTTCATGGAATCCTGCGGTGGCTCATTCGTGAATCCAGAAGAAGCCCATACCGCAACCGCGCCGCCATTCGGAGCAAGGATTAAGGCCTTCGCCAGGCTCTGGGCGTAAACGTCCTGGAAAAGTCCGTTCAGACAATCGATCAGCAGGTACACCGGCAGCCGTCCGCCATTGGAAAGCGTTGCCACATCCGTGTTGTCGAACAGGTCGACAAACGACCACTGTTGTTCCGCTCCATGCCCGCTGTAATCGACGAGCAAGGCGCCATTGTTGAGGGCCTCAAGAATCTCGGCGTGGACCGTCGAGGGATCAATCCCGTCCGCAAGGATTTGCGATGTCTGGAGCGAGGAAGGCAGCGCGGATGCTGCCGAAGTCGCCGCCGAAGTAAAGTTCGCGTCAACGTTTTGGTCTGCGATGAGGACCGCCTGCGAATTCCAGGACCCTGCGTATGTGCCCTGCTCATATCCCACGATCTTCGAAACCATAAGATCCACGTCCGAAGTCGTGCGTGCCGGCAAGCGCCCCGTTGCAATCGTGGCGTAACCGTTTTGCACAAAGTCCGTGAACCAGTCATCGGAAGCCGTCTTCATTGCCGCGGTCTCGATAATCCGCGTGGGCACAAAGTCGAAGTCCCCAAAGCCCAGATAATTCCTGGGATCCATAGACGCGTCGCCAACTAACAGCACCGCTTGCGGTTTTCGCTGCCACCGGCCCACAGCGTTCTGCAAAAAGCTGCGCACCGCGAATGGGCTGCGCTCCCCGTAGTTGTAGTCGTCAAATATCTGGTCGGTGGTAACAACCTGCACGGTATGCCCCTGCGCTTCCCGCAGGTTCACGAGCGGCGTCAGGTGCGACACAAAATCCGGATATGTGATCATCACGATATCCGCGCCCGAGCGTTCCTGATCCAGTAACGTCGGCGTGTGCGGCACGATGGCCACGGGAGAAGACAGCGTATCTGCCGCCAGCGCCAGCAGTGTGCGCCCGCCACTTCCGGTTCCCGGAAGCGCCGCGCTGACACCGTAGGAATCCGATTCCGCCGTAACCTTCGCGTTCACCTCAAAAATGTTCAGCGGATTCGTGATGTCAAAAACGCGAACCTGAGGATTGGAGAAGCCTGAAATATGTACATCGGTTCCGGAAGCAGCCGTGGCTTTCAGCCAATCCGAATCCGCTGCGTATGTGTGCAGATACTGCAACTGGATCGATTGCACTGCGCTGACGTCGTTTTCTCCGTCAAGAGCCGTGAGCGTAACCGTGTTGATCCCATCGACCACCAAGGATGGATCGACCGGGAAGGATTGTGCGTCAAGGATCTGACCGTAGAAATTCAGCGTGCCCACTGTAGAGCCGTTGAATTGCACAGTCACGGCGTGTTGTTGCGCGTCCGTTACACCTTGAAGCGCAAGTGTCAAAATCAGCGGCTGCAAGGAAATCGTGTCCCGGTGGACGACATTCAGCGTCTGGTCTACGGGCTCGGAAGTAACAACCGCCCCAAAGAAGTTGTCGTTATTCTCGCCATTGAGCAGCGCTGTGAAATAAACAGTGCGGTCTTGCAGGATGACCGTGTACGGGAAACTCTCGCCGCCAGGAGCCTCTGAAGGCGTGCCGGATGCGCTGAGAATGCGCTTGCCACCGAAACCTTCGGCAACCAGCCAGTAGACCCGTTCCCCGGAGAACGGCGTATCAATCCCTGTGCCATAAAACTCGATAGCATCGGTCGCCGACGGCGTCCCCGAGGTGTGGCCCATCAGCAGGATTGGCTGCTCTACTCCGTCCGCATAAAGATGCAGCGAACTCAGTTGCGTGGCTGGGCTCAAACCCGCTGAGAACAATTGCGAAAACGGAATGTGATACCAGCCCTCCTGGTCCACCGAAATTTTGACGGCCGCATGATCCGCCGCGTTAAACAACTGGATCCCCGTCGGGACCACCGGCCGTACGGGCTGGGGTTGCACCGGTTGCGGCAACCGAGACGCTGCATGGGCCGCACCGCTCACCGCGCTCGGACTCGCGCTCGCATAGAACTTGGAGAGCGAAGGAGAAACTTGCATCGCCGCCATACCCTGCGCCTGCATTTGCTCCGTCGAAGTCACTTCCGTGTAAACCGGGCCGTGCAGTGTCCGCGTGCCATTAATATCCACATCTTCCAGGTAGTAGACCGCGTTAGGAGCTGGCTGAAAATCAACCGCCGCGTAGGTTTTGGCTGCGTGTTGCGGTCTGGAACCGCGCAAGATTAATGCAGATCCGGCGATCAGCGCAGAGTCCACGCGATGGCGACCTAGTCCATCTTCCCGGTACACGTGGAACCCAAGATTCCGAGACTCTTCCTCTGTATGCCATACCAGCCGCACCGTGCCGTCGGGCTGCGCATAAGCATTGAACGAGGAAACATCCACAGCGGTCGACGCCTGGATCGTAGAGGTCGAAGTGGATGTGTTGTTGCCCGGGTTCGGATCGGAAGTCGAAGAACTCACCGTCGCCGTATTCGTCGAAAGCGTGAACGAACTGAAAGTGGCAGCGGTTACATTAATTGTCGCCACCACCGTGCTTCCCACCCCGAGGCTTCCCAGACTGCAATTCACCGTAGTAGTGGCCACCGTGTAGGTGCACGACCCGGCCGTGGTCAACGATGAGCTGTACGTTACCTGCGCTGGCAACGGATCATTCACCACAACGTTTTGCGCAACCGCAGGCCCGGTATTCTTGATCGTCAGCGTGTACGCCAGATTTGTTCCTACGTTCACTGGTTCTGGCGCAGCCGTCTTCAGGATGCTAACGTCCGCTTGCGTCGGAGACGCGACCAGCGTTGTGACCGTCGTTGTATTGTTCGCCGTATTCGGGTCGCTCACCGAACTCGCAATGTTTGGAGAATTTGTGATCGTGGTGCCGGAGACTGTGGCCGTATTCACCTTCACCACCAGCGGGAAATTCACAACCGCTCCGACCGCCAGCGTCTGGCCCGAATTCAAAGTGCAAGTCAGCGTGCCGGTGGCACCGACAGCAATCGTGTTGCACGTCCATCCCGCGGGTGCAGTGAACGTGGCTCCCAGCGTTGTGTTTGCCGGGATAGCGTCGGTAACCGTAACCGTGGTAGTTCCAGAGGCGGTGATGGCCGTCGGCCCATTGTTGGTAATAGATTGCGTATAGGTGATGTTGTTGCCGGGGGTCACCGGATTTGGCAATCCCGAACTCGTCACCACAAGATCAGCCTGACCGGTCGTAGCTACGGTCGTTGTTGCTGTCGCCGCATTATTTCCTGCGTTCGGATCGGGTGTGGACGCAGCGATGTTGGCAGTGCCCAAAAGAACGGCTCCAGACGCCGCACCAGATGGCACATTCATGACGATCGGGAACGTGGCAGTGCCGCCCGACGCCAAAGACGCGATGGTGCACGTGATCGTGCCGGTCGCACCGGCCGTAGGAATACTGCAAGCCCACCCGCTAGGTACCACCAGCGAAACGAATGTAGCGTTCACCGTGGCGGCGCTGTTGCTCGCCGTGTTTTCCGTGAACACCAAACCGGAGGCCGTCGCGGGACCATTGTTGGTCACCACCGCCGTCATCGTGAAATTAGAGCCGGCAAGGACCGTCGGCGACGACGCCGTATTGGTTACCGCCAGGTCCGCTTGCGTCGCGGTGGCAACCGTCGTCATGGCCGTCGCGGTGTTGTTAGCTAGGTTCGGATCGTTAGTGCCGGAAGTAACGTTGTCGACATCGACGATTTGCGTTTCGCTGGTTGTACCACTTCCAACTTGCACCACCACCGTGAAACTGACATTTCCCCCATTGGCGAAAGCCGGGTTCGTGCAGGATATAGTTCCGGTTCCGCCCGCTGCGGGCGTAGCGCAAGTCCATCCTGCAACGTTACTGATGGTCTCAAAGACTGTGTTCGCAGGTACGCCTTCGCTGAAGACTACGTTCACCGCATCAAGCGGGCCATTGTTCGTTACTGTTTGCGTGTATGTGATGTTTCCGCCCGGCGCGACTACCTGCGGAGCTCCGGAATTCGTGACCGCCAGGTCGGCTCCCGCACAATAAGCGCCGGCTTGTGTTCCAGGCGTCTCCGTAATTACGTTGGTCGTCAGGATAAAACCCGGTTGACCGGGCGTTGCGCCGTAGGAGTCTTGTACCGTATCGGTGTACCCATTGCTGCCACCCGAAACGCTGCTCGCTGTGGGCGTACCCGACAAAAGAATGACGCCGCCACCGCCACCACCGCCGGGGCCGTGACGCTGGCCAGGAAAACCACCTGGGGCTTCCTCGGGCCAGGCATTTCCTGCCGATCCACCGTTGGCGCTGACCGTGAGCCCGCTCAGTGTGCCGCTGTTGGCGAAGAAGAGAATAGAACCACCGGCGCCGCCGCCACCGGTGCTGTCGTTGTCCGTGCTCAGAGTCGATTGGCCGTTCGACGTTATCGTTCCGGTGCCGACCACGGAGCCCGTGTGCACGATGACGATACCGCCGCCCGCGCCGCCGCTGCTATAAATTCCAGTGCAAGTGGCGCCACAATCCGCGCCGTGATTCGTGCCCGTGATGTAATAGGATCCGTCATTGGTCGTGCCCGCACCGCCCGCACCGCCCATGACCAGAGCGCTCGTTGATGCAGGGAAGGCTGCGCCACCGAACCCGCCGTCAGTTGAGTTGAGCGCCGTAAAACTGTTCCAGCCATAGCCGCCAAGTCCGCCGCCGCCAGCGTTGGCGCCTGCGCCGCCACCGGAGTTGTAACTGTTGGCGGGTGGGTTGCCATCGGTACCGCCGCCACCCGCGTTGCCCGGTGCGCCACGGGCATAGCTCCCGTTAGGAAATCCTTCCACAGTGTTATCTGTAGCGGTCGTAGTCGTTGTGATGGTCGCCGGTGCAAGGTAGCGAGGCGTGCCCGCAATTCCCTCACCCTTCGATCCGTTCGTAGCGTCGGTGGACAAGGTTACGTAATCGGTGCTAGCCCCGGTGCCACCTGCAAGGATCCTCCCGCCGCCGCCACGAAAGCCCAGCGCATCCGCAGCGACCGTCCCACCCAGGGTGAGCTGCGAAGACACGTCAATCGCCAGGACGCCACCGATAGATCCATTCCACGCCAGGGGCACAAGCCCGGAACTCAGCGTTGCCGACGTGTATTGGGGAACACGAATCACCTGATAGGTCTGTTGCCCTTGTGTCGCCGAGTACGCATTCAAAACGTAAGCGTTGAGTAGTCCGCCATTCGCGCCAGACCCAGTGAATGTCAACGTACCGCCCGTTACGGGCACCGCGCTGGTCGCCGTGGCAAACTCAAAATACCCGCTGCTACCCAGGTTGGTGGAACCGGACGCCGGGTCGCCGGGCAAGCCATCGCCATAGGAACTCGTGTTTGTGCTGTTAATCGCCGCCGCTTGCATTTGGATGATCAGCAGCAGATCTCCAACCGCAATCCCTTTTTGAGCGCCGCCTGCCGCCGCGGCACTCAGTGCAACGGAAGTGGCTCCGACGGCCAGAGTCCCGGCGGTCGAGGGCGGATAGTACGCGTTCACCACGCCGGTCAATGTGCCTCCGGCACCGTCCTTCCCTGGCGTCGCGCAGATCAGAGGCTGAACAACCGTGTAAGCGGTCGCCGAGTTGTTGGCGGAATTTGGATCGCCAGAAAGAGAGACCGTCGCTGTGTTCGTGAGCGTACTCGCCGTGGTAGGAGCTGTCACGGTAATCGCGATCGCGGCCGTCGCGCCCAATGCCATCGGCGTCGTTATGGAGCAGGAAACGGTCGTCGTGCCCGTGCAGGACCATCCTGGGGAAGGGCTAACGGATACAAACGTAACGCTGGCAGGCAGCGTGTCCGTCAGAACGTTTGCCGTAACCGGCGCGCTCAGTTGCCCCAGGTTCTGAACCAGGATGGTGTACGTGAGATTCGAAGAGATGAATACAGGCGTCGGCGCAACAGACATGGACAGACCCAGGTCCGAGCTGGTCGTAGGCTCAACAACGATGGACGTAATGCTGGTGTTGTTCGCCGGAATAGGATCGACGAGCGTGGAATTCGTAACCGTAGCGGACGATTGAATCGTTGTGCCTGCAGCAGTTCCACTGGTCACCTGAAAGGTGACAGTCAGCGCACTGGCAGTCGCGCCGCTGGCCAGCGCGGCGTTGTATGTGCAAATAACAGGCCCGCTGCCTCCAACGGCTGGAGCGGTACAGGTCCAATTTGTTCCCGCATCACCTTGAAAGTTCGTGTTCGCAGGCGTTTGCAAATAAACGGTGATGGTCCCGGTCGCAGCGGCCGTTGGACCGTTATCGATCACCGTTTCGGTGTAGACGTAATTGTCCCCTGCGGCGACAGCGGAGGCCGAAGCCACTTGCGTGAGCTGAAGATCGGCAGTACCGGCGGCTTCAACCGTGACCGTGGTTGTGCTGGTATTGTTGGACGAAATTGGGTCCGTCAGCGCTGAATTCGCAACCGTGGCGGAGTTCTGAATTACCGTCCCGGACGCGGTCCCGGCATTCACCTCCACTGTGACGGTCAACGCGCTCGTAGTGCCGCTGACTGCCAGCGCAGCGTTGTACGTGCAAACGATGTTTCCGGTGGCCCCCACAGCGGGAGTGGTGCAGGTCCAATTGGTTCCGGCAGAAGCTTGATACGTTGTGTTCGGCGGAGTTTGTGTCGAAACAGAGATCGTCCCGGTCGTTGCGGCGGTTGGGCCGTTGTCGGTGACTGTTTCCGTGTAGAGGTAGTTCGTGCCCGCGGCAACAGTGTCCGGAGAAACAGTTTCTATAAGCGCCAGATCGGCTGTGCCGGCCGGCTCCACGGTGATAGAACTTGTGCTCGTGTTGTTGGACGGGTACGGGTCTGTAAATACAGTGTCGGCAACGGTAGCGGAATTTTGAATGAGCGTGCCCAACGTCGTAGCCGCGGCGACCTGCATCGTCAACGTAAGCGTACTCGCCGTTGCGCCATTAGCCAGCGCTGCATTGTACGTGCACAGGATGGAGCCGCTGCCGCCCACGGCAGGAGTCGTGCATGTCCAGTTCGTCCCTGCATAAGACTGATAGGTCGCGCCGGTCGGAGTTTGCGTCGAAACGGTGATCGTTCCGGTACCTGCATACGTCGGACCGTTGTTCCCGACAATTTCGGAATACGTGTAATTCGTGCTCGGCGCAGCCACAGCGGGCAAGGCCGTTTGCGTCAACGAAAGGTCCGTAGGCGCCACGGTCACCGTAGTGCTTGCCGTATTGTTCCCGGGCGTGGGGTCTGTACCCGTTTCACTGACTGTCGAGATGTTCGTAATATTTGTGCCCGCAGGCGTCGCGGCATTGACGGCCACAACAATCGAAAATGCGGTGCTCGTCGTTCCCGACGCAATGGCTGCGCCCGCAGTGCAAGTAATCGTCCCGGTCCCGCCCGCCACTGGTGTGGTCGGGCACGTCCAGCCGGTAGCAGGCGTCGCCGACACAAAGGTCGTATTCGTCGGGGTGCTCTGCGCCAAGGTCGCCCCGTACGACGAAGTCGTGCCGTTATTCGTCACGCTCTCGGTGTAGGTGATATCGCCGCCAGAAACCACAGGGTTCGGCGCCGCGCTTTGCGTCACCGAAAGGTCCGCTGCCGACACCGTAACCGACGCGGTTGCGGTGTTGTTTCCAGGCGTAGGATCGTTTGTAGTCGAAGCAATCGTAACCGTGTCGCTAAGAGCGCCGTTCGGAGCGGCTCCAGTCACAAGGACAACGACCGAAAATGTAGCCGTGCTGCCATCCAGCATATTTGCGGAGCGGGTAAACGTAATCGTTCCAGTTCCACCCAAGGCGGGAGTCGCCGGTGTCCAAGTGCCTCCGCCAGTGTTACTCACCAGCGTGGCGGAAAAAAAAGTGGTGTTGGCCGGAGTGCTGGTAGTAACCACGGGCCTGGTGGCAGTGTTTGGGCCAGCGTTGTTAACCGCAATCGCGTATGTGATGTATGCCCCGGGCGGCACAGGTGTGGGCGTAGCCGTGTAAGAAGTGATTCCAAGATTCGCGCTTTGCGCGTGAACGGCGGGAGCAGCAAACAAAGAGGCTACCAGTGCAAGCGCTACAATTCCCGTAAGCAGCAGCCCCAGGCGCTTCAGCCGCAATTTCGCGGCCGCACTTACTCGCCGGGCCAGCGTCCGCACCGGATGAACCAAGCGTGTCCGCACTGCGGTGAAACGTTGCTCTTCAGACCCATGTCGGCGCACCACAACTCTTCCAAACACTCGCGACGCAGGCGGATCGATTGCCAGCCCCGTGTCACTGCGCAACGTGGCGGTTCCCAAACTCACGTCCAGCGAATCGATTCTGTGTACACGCAGCCCGTCGGCGTTTTCCGCAAGCACTACGTCCCCACGGCGTAATTCCGCCACACTCGCCGGCGCAACCAGCACCTCGTCCCCGTCCAACAGGTTGGGCGTCATGCTCTGGCCATTCACTCGAAACTGCACTGCGTTTCCGCGCCGCAGCACTGCCGCGCAAAGCTCCTCGAATAATCGGGAATCCCTACGAACCCGCACCTCAGACACGCGCATATCGAACCGCCTCCACCGCGCCTTGTGTTGGCGTGAAGCGCAGGATGGAACAGGGCACAGAGCGAGTGATCTGGTCCAGAAAATCCAATGTGAAATGAATTCCGCTTTTCAAGTAATGGGGAACAAACGCACGCGCGAACAGTTCGGCGGCGGCCTTCGAAGTCGCGATCGGCGCAAGTTCGTTGGTCGGGGCCTGGTCTAGCAGAAATACTGCGGAAAGCGGAGCACGGCCCGCGGAAGCAACCCCGGCATCGCCATGCCACGGTGTTCCATACATCCAGAATTTTCCGCCGTGCTTTCGAAGAATGATACGGTCGTCGCTCAGCAGCTGCACGCCGGGCTGTTCCATCCAAAGCCGTGCCGTCGTGCTTTTCCCTGCGCCCGAATGCCCCAGAAACAGATAGCCCGCTCCATCGTGATCCGCCAAACCAAGGGCATGCACTTCGACTCCTTCGCCCAGAGCTAGCCGATGCATCATCACCAGTTCGTCGATGGGATACTCCAGCGGAAGCACCGCTTCATCGCCAACAAAGCAGGAACGGTTTAGAACAATGTGGCCGCGTTCAAAATTCTCGTCGAACCAGGCAGCCTTGTATGGCATCGCGCCGAGCGTCGAGCTGCAAAAATAAAACTTCGTTCCCGTAGAGTGCGTATACGCCGACCACAGTCCTCCGGAGACAAATGCCGGTGTCGATTTCGGAAGTTCGAACTGCGGCGACCAGTAAACGTCCAATTCGATATCGCAAGCGGCATCCGCTGGGGCCGCGCACAAAAAGGGCTGGTGTTCCGGGTCGATGCCGACGGGCATTCCTTTTTCGCACCACGCTCCAATCGACAATCCACCGATTCCCACGGCGAAGCGGCTCGCGTTTGGCGACAAAGAATTTGAGCTAGCGGGCAACATCGAAACTTGCATCTCCCGAATTCACGATCCCAGAGTTGGACATGACGAAAGCCTGCAAGAAGACCCGATCGGTCCCCTAGCGCTGGAGGTTTTGCAATGCCCCAACACAGCTTCTTCTGGACGCAAATGAATGCGTACTACCGACGGCGCCTGATACTCTGGTTTGCCGCCCTCCGGCTGTTCCTTGTTGTTTTCCGTTCCCATATCTATCTTTCCGGATCCTGGACCTTAGTGGTCTCCGCAGGCCGAACATTTCCTTTCGGAGCAACCTCTTCCGGCCTGCAAAACGGGTAGAACCGGCAGAAGAGAGCTGCTTCCACGTATCGGCATGGTTTGCGCGGAATTCGGTGAAATCTGTTGCAATCGACTTGCTGCTTCGATCAGTGACTTGTGTTGCAGTCCTCCGGCACAGCACGGACAGTCGCCGTGTTCGGGCACTTCCATGCCGAGCGCGAACGCGCGCAGGTGTGCGACTTCGCAGAGGAACGGGACCGGTGTTTCGGCGTCGCCTGTTTCCAGTTCAGCCGTGGCAGGACACATATTGCAGAGCGAATGAATCCTACAGTGCGTGCAAATGGTCTCGCGATGGCGTTTGGTCTTTCGTATTTCCAGCAATTTGCCCGACCATCCTTCTGTGAAACTCCCCTCGCGGATGTTGTAGCCATCTTGATGAGAAATCAGGCAAATCGTGAGTTCGCCCTTCGGATCGACGGCGCATCCCCGCTCTCCGCCGCCACACAGGTACCTTTGCTCTCCTAACGCGCGCGGCTCCTCGGCCAACTCTTCCATCACGAGTCTGCGATGTTCGGCTTTGCGAGCCGGGTCGAGAAAGTCGAGCGTCACCGCCTGTTCTGGGCTCAGGCGTACCCCCAACGGGCTTTGCGAGCAGTCCGTCCGTGGATTGATAGCGGCGTCGTATTTAAACTCGACCCCAATCTCTTCTTCGGCGAACCGCTTCATCTCATACACTTCGTGGTAATTGATATTGGTCGGAACGGTCTTCAGCGTCAGGGGCAGATTCCGTTCTTTCAGCAGGCGGATTCCCCTCATGCACCGATCGAACGAACCGGGGATCTGCGTGAGCGCCTCATAGGTTTCGCGTGTTGCGCCGTACAACGTAATTTCAATACCGAACGGCCTGTATTCCACCAGGTAGTCGGCGATTCGCGGCGTGATCAAAGTCCCATTCGTGAACAGCGTGATGATGAACCCACGCTTTTTCGCCTCCGTGTAAATATCCAGGAAGTCTTTGCGCGCAAAAATCTCTCCGCCGGTATAGAGAATCCAAAGGCAATTCATCGCAACCAGTTCGTCCAAAAGCCGCACGTGTTCTTCCAGCGTCAGTTCCTGCTTGCGCGCGTTGTTGTCGCTCATCGGCAGGTTGTTGTAACAATGCTGACACTCGAGCGGGCAGCGGTGCGTTACCTCAATCGACACCTCCGCCGGAATCCGCCGCCCCTTCTGGCGCTTGTGGATCAAGCTGGAGAAATCACCGTATGTTGCAATCTCTAGCAATGCTTACCCGTCTTTCTGTTTCTTCGAACTGTCAAGCCACGGACAAGACCAGTTTTTCCTCGAGCAAGGAATCGAGAAACATTTCGATGTCCTGCTCCGCCTGGCTCTTCGTCACTTCAAATTCGTCGCATACCCGCTCGACCATTTCACCGACCGTGTGTCCCTCGGTCATGAAATCCCACAGCACCGATCCAACTGGGTTAAGCGTGTACAGGGAGTTCAGGTCGCCCACTCCACTGCGGATGGGCACGATGATCAGCTCCCCTTCGATCTTTCGTGAAACCACTTCCTGATTCCGGATGAAACGCACGTCAAACCTCCGTTCGAGCCTCTGACCTGGCAGCAGAACCCTTGGGAAAAGTTTGCAGTACTATTACGGGGGTGTCATGAAGCGAAACAGGGGATGTACCGTAACGGTATCGGTTAACGATTTGGGCATTTCGCGCCCTTTAAATCCCTGCAAGTGAATGTAAATGGATGAGTTACTGGACTATTCTCGCACGACAGACTGATGGCCTTGTTACGTCCACGAACAAGCAACGATAACCGGGCACCGCCCCAAAATAGGAGTTTTGACGATTTGATACTAGACGTTCTAGAACTTACTTGCGCGCGCCAGCCGGACGCTATCAATCAAGATTTTCGCCATATCGGCAATCTTCCCTGGCTCATTCCGCCGGATTGCGGCCAGGTCCACGAGGTCGGCGCCCACCCCCAGCGCGAAGGCGCCTGCCGCCAAATACTCCGCCGCATTATTCACGTTTACTCCACCGGTCGGAATCAGCCGCGTTTCCGGAAAGGGCGCCTTCAGGGCTTTGATGTGCTTTGGGCCGCCGGCACTGCCGCAGGGGAAAATTTTGATGAGCTGCGCTCCTGCTTCGAGAGCAGCCATGACTTCCGTCGGGGTCAATGCTCCCGGAACGGCCAGAATGCCTCGTGCCGCGGCGGTCTGCAGCACAGGAACCGACAGCCCGGGGCTGACCAGGAATTGTGCGCCCGCGTCCAGGCAAATCTCGGCTTGCTTCGCTGTGGTAACGGTCCCAGCGCCCGTCAACACGCTTGTCCCGTAATGCTTCACCAATTCTTGAATCATCGCCGGTGCGTTCGGCACGGTCATGGTGATTTCGATAACCGGTATGCCCCCGGCGCAGATCGCATCGACGGCCCGGCGCGCCTCGTCCAGATTCGCGGCTCGAATAACCGGCACAATGCCGATCTCATGGATTTTGCTGATTGCGTTTTCAATGTTCACCGCTGGGCTCCTGAAATTTCACAATAACAATTTTATCTCGTATTCGGCAGAGTCCGAAGTCACGTGGAAGCTTGCGCAACGCGTTCCAACGTTCTCTGTGGGTTCACGGCCAGCCAAGCCATCGCGCCCAGAGCACTCAGCACCGCAGCAAACAGAAATGGATAAGTCCAACCCAGATGGCTCGCAATCACCGGCGTGAGTATCGCGGTCACCCCGCCTCCGAGCTGCGCTCCCATATTCATAAATCCGGACGTGGACCCAGCCCGCGCTCCGGCAATGTCGGCGGTGACGGACCAATAGCTGCTCTGTGACAGATATAGCGCCCCCGCCCCACCCGCAAGTACCATACTGGCCAGTTCCGCGCTCGCCGCTTGGGATCCCAGCACCAGCAGAACCGCTGTCAGGATCAAAGCGAACGCAGCAATCCCGCAGCGCCCCACCCTTTTTCCATATGCTTTCGTCAGCCGGTCGTTAATAACGCCACCGAGCAAGCTGCAGGCAACCATTGCCAGCGGTGGCAACGTGCTGTAAAACGCGCTCGATTTCAGATCGAGCCCTCGCACCCTAAAAAGGTACCGGTGAAACCAACTGAAGAAAATCCACGCGACATACCCGAAGCAAAAATAGCTCAGGGTAACCAGCCAGACTTCCTTGCTCTTCAGAATCACGCTCCAGGGAAGCGCGCTGGCCTTGGAATCTGCGCCCGCCGCGCCGGGGGTGCTGGCTGTTCTTCCGCTCTCGATATGTTGAAGTTCGCCGGGCGAAACCCTAGGGTGTTGTTCCGGCTTATCCCGTGCTGCCAGATACCACACCACTCCCGCCAGCAAGCCCAGTAACGCACTCAGCCAAAATGACCAGCGCCAGCCGTAGTGCACCATGATATAGGTCACGATCGCCGGAGCCGATCCTGCGCCCGCACCTACTCCCGCGAAGATCAGGCCATTCGCGAATCCCCGCTCCTGCGTCGGAATCCATCGCGAAACAAATTGGTTCGAGGCGGGATAGATGATTGCTTCGCCTGCGCCCAGCAGGAAGCGCACGGTCACAAAAAAGAAAACCGCGCCGGTCAGCGCGGGCGAAACTGCGGCCGTCAGTGCCGTGAAAATCCCCCACCACACAACCCCGGCCGTCAAAACTCGGCGCGGCCCCAGCTTGTCCGCCAGCCATCCTCCGAACGTCTGGAAAATCGCATAGCCCCAAAGGAAGGCGCTGAACACCCATCCCAACTGCACGTCGCTCAAGCGGTATTCCGAAGCAATCGCGCTGGCGGCAACCGATATGTTCACGCGATCCAGAAACGAGACCGCGCTCAATATAAATAGCCAGAAAACCAGGACCCAGCGCACATTGCTTCGTCCCTGCTCAGACATGGATGCTCCTCTGAGCAGACTCTGAATCCGCCGACCTCATGCCGAATGGGCTTTCAGAACTTCATACAGCTTGTCGGCAATGATTTTGTCCTCGCCAGGTTGCAGCATGAACGAATTCATTGACAACGCTCCCGCGCGTTCTCCGGTGGTCAGCACGATCGACGGCGTCCCTTTTCGCAAAGCACTCTCGACACCTTCCGGCGTGATTTTGATACGCTGCGGATCCCACTTCATTTCCATGTGCGGAACGTGATTGGCTATGTCAGGCACAAAATAAGACGTGGTCACCGTGGGCAGAGTAGTCACCTTGGCGGAAATGAGCTCCAGTCGCCCTTGCCATTCCTTGCTGAGCGCTTCGTGATCCTCGTTGAGGTAAACCTCCAGCGCCTTGACCATCCCCATGATTTCTTCCTTGCCCACCTTCTGGCTGCGGCCAATGGTGTCCTCGTGAGGGCTATTGTTCAGCAACGCGTAGCCGACGAGATCTTTGCGGCCGAGCAGCAGCCCCGCGCATTGCGGACCCCGCATCGCTTTTCCTCCGCTGAACGCGATCAGGTCGTATCCCATATTCGCGTAGTCCCACAGGTGAGAAACCGGAGGCGTGTCCGCCGCCGCGTCAATAAACGTAGGAATATTCGATTCCTTCGCCAGCTTCACCCATTCATCCACCTTGATCTGCCCATCGGCATTCGCAAAATTGGAAAAATGCATCATCGCGGTGTTGGGATTCACAGCCTTCCGCAGTTCCTCTCGCGTTTCAATCACAATCAATTTCGCCCCAGTGTTGCGCAGTTGGTGGTCAAACGGGTTCCGGTGCGTTTTTTGGATGATCACCTGCGATTTCATTCCCGTAAGATCCGGAATTTGTTGGATGAACTTCGGATTATCTCCGGTAAGAATGCCTGCAAGCCCGGATTCCATCGCCGCCGCCGCGCCGGAAGTCACAATCGCCGAATACCCCGCGGGAAGCTTCAACATTTCCGCAATGCGTTTTCCCGCCGCTACCTCCAGATCCGCGATGCTCACGAAATGTTTCCCGGCCAGCGCCATCACCTCCTCGACTTCCGGGCGAATCAGCGAGCCGCCGAGATAGGTCATCGTCCCTTGGCCGTTAATCACGGTCGTGATCCCGAGCTCCTCGTACACGTTTCCAGTAGAACCAAACCCCGTGATCTTTGTTCGCGGCTGCGCCGGGGGAAAGGAGAGCAACTTCCTGGGATTCGCCATAGCTGCCGTAAGTGCACCAAGGCTGCCCATGAAAGATCGACGCGTCCATTTCAGATTAAGTCCCATCGTTGTTCTCCTTTGCCCCGACTTCCGTTACTTCTTCACGACTGCGGCAGTGCAATTAATCTCAACGAGAGATTTCCCCGGCAGAGCAGCCACTGCCACCGTCGTTCGTGCCGGGCCCCCATTCGGGAAGTATGTTTTGAAGACGTTGTTCATGCCTTCATAAAAATCGATATCCGCCAGGTAGACCGTAAGTTGCAAAATGCTGTCCATCGTGCCGCCGCCGCGCTCCACCAGCGTCTTCACATTTTCCATTACTTTCTTCGTATGTATTTCGATATCCATCGGGAAATCACTCGAATCGTGCGAATGAGCGCCCTGCCCGGCGATGTATATGGTGCCGTTATGAATGATCAGCGGGGTGATAAAACCGTTTCCCGCAGTCTTGCCGTCGTAATCGAGCTTCTGAACACCGCTGGGCGCCTGTGCCGGCGGGGGAGTCGCGTTCGAAAGCAAGCTCACCGCCCCGACTCCTGTGAACAACGAAGCAAGCCGGGCGGCAAAGCCCCGGCGCGAACTGAGATTCGAAAACATTTGATTTCTCCTTATATTTGAATTGAACGAATTCTGTCCTCATGGCAATGCAAAACTGAAAACGTCGCTCCCCGCAGCTATTGCAACGAATTGCGTCTCATGAATCGCATACGACATGGGCGACGCGTAAAGATTTTGGCCGGTATTGAAATGCCACAGCGGCGCCCCGTTACGCGCATCCACCGCTTCGAAAGATTGTGCGGCGTCGCCAAAGAAAACCAACCCGCCTTTCGTGGTCATCGTCCCCGCAACCGTATGGCCTGCTCCCACCTGCACAGAACGCCATGCTGGCTTGTCTCCTTCCAGTTCGTACGCGAGTAAAACACGCTGGCGCTCATCTCCCGGACTACGCTTCACCCCGGTCGAATAGAACTCTTTGCCCTCCTCAAACTTTTCCGCCTTCTTGAAGTACACATTACAATTGTCCGTCGCCAGAAAATAAAACAGGTGCGTCTCGGGATTGTACGAAGGCGCGTACCAGTTCGTTGCGCCGCTGAATCCGGGGCATACCCGCACCCCCTCCGCGCTGGGCTGCACGCTGGTACGGATGGGCCTTCCATCCTTATCAATTCCTGTCGCCCAATTCAGCTTTTCGGCAAAAGGGACAGCGGAAAGGAATTTGCCGTCAGTGCGATCTAGCACGTAAAAGAATCCGTTGCGGTTAGCCTCCGCAAGAAGTTTGCGGGGCTTCCCGCTATACACCGCATCGATGAGAACCGGAGTTTCCGTCGCGTCGTAATCGAACAGATCGTGCGGCGTAAACTGGAAATACCATTTCAATTTTCCATTGTCCGGATCAAGCGCCAGGACCGAATCCGTGTACAAATCGTCTCCCGGCCTCGGATCGCCATCAAAATCGGGGCAAGGATTGCTCGTACCCCAATAAATCGTGTTCAGCTCGGGATCAAACGTCCCCGGCATCCATGTGGTGCCACACCCATGCAAATATAGATCGCCTGGCCAGCTTGCCGAGCCAGGCTCTCCCGGTGCCGGAATCGTCCAGAATCGCCACGCCTCTTCCCCGCTTTCCGCATCATAGGCCGCTAAAAATCCGCGCACTCCATCATCTCCACCTGAAGTGCCGACCAGCACCTTATCTTTCACGATCAGCGGCGCGCTGGTGGCCCCATAATTCCTGTTTCCGTCCGTATAAGCTACGTCCCAGAGCAAATGTCCGGATCGTGCGTCCAGGCACAGCAAATGCGCGTTGTCTGTTTCCATATAAATCCGCGAGTGCCAAACACCGACGCCGCGATTATGGTGCTGCGATGCGTCATCGATCAGCCCCTCGGTCACCGGCCGCGAATAATGCCACACAATTCTTCCTGTTTGCCCGTCCAGGGCATACGCGTCATTCGCCGACGTGACCAACATCAGGCCTTCCACCACCACCGGCGTGACTTCCAGGCTGTCGGCATTGGGAGCGTGAAACACCCACTGCGTGCGCAGCCGGCCCACATTCCCAACATTAATCTGATCAAGACTGCTGTACCTTCGCCCTGTGTAATCTCCGTTGTACGACAACCAGTTTTTCCCTACCGGCTGCTCTGCCAGCGCCGACGGCGCAACATCAACATTCACCGACATAGACGCCTTGCCATTATCTTGCGCCACCGTCGAAGCCATCGCGCATCCGCAAAGCAGTGCCACACCCAGGTATTGAGCCGCAATTCTCATCGCTCTAGAATCTCAGCCTCCCCACGCCTGGCGGCACAATCACCAATTTCTCCCGCGTATGCGAAACTTGCTGTGACATTTCCACTGAAAATCAAAGTCGTCCAAATTTCTTCACCGCTTCCTCAATCGATTTCAGCTTTTCGATGTACGCATACATGGAATGTTCCTTGAAATCCATATCCTGCGCCAGCGCCAGAACCTTTGGCGCATCGCCTCGTGGCACCACCACAACCCCATCCTGATCGGCCACTACAATATCGGCTGCCTTCACTTCCACTCCATCGCAAACCACAGGAATATTCGCCCCGCCAAAACGATAATGGTGAATCGACGTCGACGGAACGATTCCCATCGCATACACGGGAAATCCTATTTTCTTCAGATACGCCGTGTCGCGAACTCCTCCATCAATCACTGCGCCGGCAAATTCCCGCGCATTCATGGCCGTGCCCATCAATCCGCCCATTCCGGCGATATCGTTTCCGTCTTCCACCACCATCACGTACACCGAATCCTTCGTGCCTCCATCAATTGCCGCCAGCATCCCATTCAGCGCATTGGGATCCTCGTTCGCTTCCTTTTTCAGCAGGACCGTCACGGCGAATCCCGCAAACTTCGTGGGAAAGATCGGCCTCATGCGGTGAGACATGTACATCTTGCGCCCCGTCAGTTGCTCTAGCGCATCGGACACCGACGCCACTTCCACGTGCCGGTATCCTTCTAATAAAGTGGAGGCATCATCCGTGGCCATTGCCTGCGAGTGAACGCGCACAAGCGGGCCCCCTGCAACCGCCAACACGCCGCCCAGCAACAGTCCAATACCAAGCAACGCCTTCTCGGCAAATTTCCGGGACACAAAAGATTTCGGCTCGTTCATAATGCCTCCAAAATCCGATCGCACTGGACTGTACCACCGTGCGGGGCCCGCGCGAAATACTTTTGAATCGATTTAAGTTGGGAAAAAGTGAGACCATGTCTGGAGAAACTGGTTGACACTTATTGCGCTATAAGGTATTTCAGAATCCCAACAGCCATGCGCAGGCGTGGTGAATCTATGATTTCAATCTCTCTTCGAACTCATCTCCGTCAATTCCCAAATCGCTGCGCGATTGGCCTTTCGCTCTGCCTGCTCAGCCTAACCTTGGTCCTGAGGGATCATGCGCAAATCGCGCCCGCTCCGAAGAACCCCGGAAACCCTCAAGGCTCAACCAGCGCGGGCCGCCAGCTCTTCGAATCAGTCTGCGCCGGCTGCCATGGCCTCGACGGGCGAGGCGGCGAGCGCGGGCCTGACATTTCCACCCGCCAGCAGATCGTGCAGATGTCCGATGCCGATATTTTGGAAATTTTGCGATCTGGCCGCCCCGCCGCAGGCATGCCCCCGTTTGGTTCCTTCGGCGAGACCAAACTTAAGCAATTGCTCGCTTATCTCCGCACTCTTCAGGGCAAAGGTACGGTTGTCGCGCTTCCCGGCGACCCGCGCAACGGTAAGACCTTATTTTTCAGCAAAGCCCGCTGTTCGGAATGCCACATGATGCAAGGCACTGGCGGCTTTCTCGGCCGCGACCTTTCGGTCTATGGCGCGTCTCTTTCCCCCGCGGAAGTTCGTTCCAATATCCTTCGGCCGAGCGAAGCGTCCAACAAAGCCAATAAAACCGCCGTCGTCGACATGCGGGATTCCACTAAATTCTCTGGCGTGATTCGAAACGAAGATAATTTTTCCATCCAGCTGCAATCCCCCGATGGGGCATTCCATTTCCTGAACAGGTCCGACGTCGCTCAAGTCACCTTTCTCCCTGAACCCATCATGCCTTCCGACTATGACAAAACTTTGACGTCTTCGGAGTTCAATGACCTGGTCAGCTATCTCCTGACCGCTACAAAAAAGGATCGCCCCAAAAATCAACCGGAGGATGAAGAATAAATTGAGAACTAAATTACTTTTTGGGTTTGTGTTCGCTGCCTCATTCCTCATTGCAATGTTTTGCTTCAGCCTTCACGCGAGCGGCCCCGTTCGCCCATTCGAATTACGCGCTGAGTCCCCGCAATTCTGGAAGCTCTTCGCCCATGACGCAAAACTGGAAACACTGGCAACCGGATTTGGCTTCACCGAAGGACCGGTCTGGGATCCTCAGGGCTTCGCATACGTCAGCGATGAAGAAATCAACAAAATCTATCGAGTGTATCCCGACGGTCACAAGGAGGAGCTCATTTCTCTCGGCGATCCCGACGGTAACACCTTCGACTACGATCAAAAACTACTCGACTGCGCCAGTGTGCTCCGTGCCATCATTCGCATCGAGCCTGACGGCAAGTATCAGGTCCTTGCCGATCATTTCGAAGGCAAACGCTTCAACAGTCCGAACGATGTTGTCCTCGGCCCGGATGGCGCTATTTATTTCACCGATCCGACCTTGGACCTGCCCGCCGGCGACAAACAGGAAATCCCATTCCAGGGCGTCTATCGCCTCGATTCCAAAGGTGAAGTCCGCCTCCTCACCCAGGATCTGTCTCAGCCGAACGGCCTAGCATTTTCTCCCGACGGCAAGAAATTCTACGTCGACGACAGCGAGCAGCGGAACATCCGTGTCTACGACTTCCTTCCCGACGGCACCCTCAGCAGCGGCCGCATCTTTGCCAGTGAAGCGGGTCCCAAAAAGGGCGGCGTTCCCGATGGCATGAAGGTGGACCGCGACGGAAATCTCTACGTCACCGGCCCGGAAGGCATTTGGGTGTGGGATGCAAACGGCAATCATCTCGGCACAATCGTCTTGCCGGAGCAACCTGCCAATCTCACTTGGGGCGATCCGGACTTTGGCACGTTGTACATCACCGCCACCAAATCCGTGTACAAACTCCGCACCACCACGCAGGGCTTTGTCCCATACCGCCGCCGCTCGGCCCGATAAGTCGCCGACTTTCTGCACCGATCTCGTCGCGCTCCTAGGCTTTTTACCGTATGGCCCCGGCCGCGGCGCAGCGCTACGGTCGACTAACGCGAACCATCTGGCAAACGTTCGCCTTGCCTCGCATTTCTCTTGCGATGCAAACCAAAGAATCCAGGAGGATTCCATCATGGACGCGAACAATAGAGAATCCGCTCGAGACGTCTCTACTCCGTCTTTCGGCTCCACGGCTACCGCGGCGCGGATGAAGCGGAATGTTGCCGAGAAAGCTTCCGAAGCAAGGGACGCCCTCGACGAGTTT
This sequence comes from Candidatus Acidiferrales bacterium, assembly GCA_963790355.1. Lineage (GTDB taxonomy): Bacteria > Acidobacteriota > Terriglobia > Acidiferrales > UBA7541 > Acidiferrum. The sequence continues at coordinate 134,784 of CAWBOF010000003.1, read as the reverse complement.
GGCCGCAAAGCTGCTGGCTCGCTCGAACATTCCCGCGAATCCACAGCCAAGGCCCTGCACAAGACCGCCGCGTCGCTCGAATCCGGCGCCGATCAATTTTCCGATTTTGGCCACTTGGCCGCCGAAAAGCTTCACGCCACCGCGGATTACGTCCGTGAAACCGATCTTGAGAGTATCGGCCAGGATCTCCAGGGCATGATCAAGCGCTATCCGGTTCAATCTCTCGCCGCTGCCGCTGTCTTGGGGTTCTTGATCGCTCGTGGCTTGCGTCGATAATACCTTCCCGTAGCAAGCATCAGGAAAACGACATGGCTACACCACAAACCCAACGGTCTGTCTCCGATGTGTTGCAAGACATCGTAGGCAATCTTCAGCAAATTATTCGCAACGAATTTCGCCTGGCGCGCGTGGAGATCAAGGAAAAGGCCGCGCGCGCAAAACAACCGGCCACTATTCTGGCCAGCGGTCTAATCATCGGGCTCTATGGATTCGGCTTCTTGCTGCTGGCGCTTGTCTACGCGCTCTCCCTCGTTATCGCGCCTTGGCTGGCCGCGCTTCTTGTGGGCGTGGTCTTGGCCATCGCCGCCGCCATTCTTGTGACTTCAGGCCACAACGGGCTGAAGCAAGTCGACCCCGTCCCCGAAAAAACAGTTCAGACCGTGAAGGAGAATGTCCAATGGGCGAAAGAACAGATCAAATAGAACAGCAGATTAATCGCACCCGCGAAGATCTTGGCGAGAATTTCAACGAGCTGGAACAGAAAGTTAAGCGTGCTTTTGATTGGCGCACCCAATTCGAAGAACGTCCGATGACCATGCTGGCCATCGCATTCGGCGGCGGCGTGATCGTTTCCGCTCTCGTGCCCTCTCGCTCTGACCGTCGCAGACGCTACATCGAAGATCGCAGAGAATATCGCAGATCCGCGTCGGCCAAGGATGATCGTAAGCCAGTCCAAGCATCCGCTGACACCACCAATGGTCGACAAAGGAACAACTCCGAAGGCGTGGACGCTCTCAAAGGTGCCTTGATAACCGTAGCCGCCAGCCGTCTCGGCGGCATCGTCGGCGATCTCCTCACCGGCTACAGAGACGAACTCCGCAGAGTGCGCCAGGCGCAACACAAATAGCCAAGCAAAGAATTGGTGGGCTCCCCCGGACTTGAACCGGGAACCAATCGATTATGAGCCGATTGCTCTAACCATTGAGCTAGGAGCCCGAACGTGAAAACCATTTTACAACTTATCTTATACTTCGTCCCGGCAACTTTCTTGCGCGCCTACGCTATAACCTCTGTACCTGAGTGCGCCTTGGGCCGCGTCCTTCTATCAGGTGCCTTGAAGTATGCAAATCTCCGAAGCGCCCCAAATTCACGAATGCCGTTCGAACGCGAGGTGAACGCATGTTCATCGGTGCACGTCTCGGCTGTTTCCTTCTCGCCGTTTTTGTCTGTTTAACTTCAGCCTTCTCTCAACAATCCACCCCCCCGCCCCAACCCACAAATGATATGGTCAACCTTGATGTTGTCGTCACTCCGAAATCCGGGCCGCCCATCAACGGTCTCCAGCAACAAGACTTCACCGTCCTCGAGAACAAAACTCCTGTCCCCATCAACTCTTTCCGCGCTGTGACTGCCGGCGAAGCTCCCGTCGAAGTCGTCATGGTCATCGATGACGTGAACACCGGACTTTCGAACATCGCTTACGAGCGCTCCGAGATCGACAAGTTCTTCCACGCCAATGGAGGTCATCTGGCCAACCCTACCGCGATGGCCTTCCTCACGGATTCCGGCATCAAGCTTCAGGATAACTTTTCTACCGACGGAAACTCACTCAGCGCCGCCCTGGATCAATATACCATCGGCCTTCATTCCATCATCCGTTCAGGCGGTTTCTATAGCGCCGAGGAACGCTTTGATGTTTCTGTCAAGGCTCTCCTAGAACTCGCCACGCACGAAGCTTCCCGTCCAGGGCGCAAATTCATTCTCTGGATTTCTCCGGGCTGGCCGCTGCTTTCTGGCCCTGGCGTTGAGGTACAAATGAGCGAGAAGCAAAGGCAACAAATTTTTACCAATGTAGTCGGAATCTCGAACCTCCTGCGGCAAGGGCGCATCACCCTTTACAGCATTGATCCCCTTGGCAGCGCCGATTTTGCCGGCCGGGCTTTCTGGTGGGAGGCTTTCGAAAAAGGTATCAGCAAACCCAATCAGGCTGACTGGGGAGACATCGCGCTGCAAGTGCTCGCGCTACAAAGCGGCGGCTTGGCCCTCACCACCGACAACGATATCACCGCCATGTTGCAACGTTGTGTCGCCGACGCGCAAGCGTATTACGAACTTTCATTTGTCCCTTCGCTCGAGCAGAAACGGGCGACATACCACCACGTCGAAGTTCGCGTGGCAAAGTCAGTTGGGGTAGCTCGCGCTCGCCAGGGATTTTATACCCAGCCTTAATGAACACCGCTTCTCACGCTACGAACCAACGCGAATGTGCGAGAACGAATTGAAGAGCCCAAATACGTTGAGTAGCCACAAAACTACGGCGATCACCACCACGCCGTTCAAAATGGATTTAATCGTTCCCTGCATCGGTATAAACCGATTGATCAGCCACAATAAAACTCCCACAACGATCAGCACCGTCACCACCTGTATTAGCGGCACAGCTGCCTCCTTGCCTGCTAAAACTGCGCACCCTGCGCATCGCCGAGAAAATCTACAGTCATGGCAATGTCCGCGCTATACACAGAAGGGCTTAGGACTCTGCAGGCGATGCTTTATCTGTGACCGCTCTTCTATCGCTTTTGTCAGTGAAGGCCCCGGACGTTCTTGACTTTTCGTCCACCCCGCTTTTCTCGCCGCCCCCGGTATGCCGAAAAGACGCCAATTCCGGCGAACTCGCAAGGCGTGATGGAAATTCGCGAACATACTTCGTCATTGCCGGGTGCCAGAACGAGTTGTAGTGAAAGACGTGCATCTCTCGGATAGCGTGATCCGGCGTCCAGCCATCAAACGCAATACGATAGACCGCAATGAATACACCGCTTCGATCCCCGCCCAACCAGCAATGAAGGAACACACGCCGCTTCGGCGTCTCTTGCATCAGTGAGAAAAACTGTGCGACCTGTTGATCAGGCGGTGGTGACCAGCCGTTTCCTGGCAAGTTGATAAAATCCATGCCCAGCGATTCCGCATGTTTTTGCTCTTTTCTTATCAGTCCATGACGCTCGCCGCGTAGATCGACGATCGTCGTGATCCCCAGGGCTTGGAGTTTCTCGAGCGCCTTGTCGTTCGGTTGCGCTCCGCGATAGAGGAAATCGTTCACTTTGCCGGCATGGCGCACGCCGGATATGTGCAGCCTTTCGCTCGTCAGCGATTGCTCGACCGGCGGCCTCGCATCCGACGCCGCCGAAACACAGCCTGCAAATGCGACCACAGCCAAGAAAAATGAACGAAACCACGGCCTGCCGCAAGACATTACACACAAATATCCGTCTCAAGCCTTTCGGTGAATGAGGTCTTCCCTGTATATCTGGATTTTGCGAATGGGAGAGGCTTCTAGCTGCTGCTGTGGTTGATTGCCTTCAGTGCCGGATACAACTTCCGATACTCTACATACTGCAAGTCCATCAGACGCGCGGTCTTCTCGTCCGGCTGCACCCGCTTGGCAACTCGAACCGCGGTTTCGCACGCCGCTTCCACCGTGGCCCAATTCCCCGTCCCGACTCCCGCAAGCAACGCCGCTCCGTATGCCGCTCCTTCATCCGCCTCAATCAATTCCACCGGCATTCCATAAATATCAGCCTGAATCTGTTGCCAAAGCGCGGACCTTGCACCACCTCCGCTCAAGCGGATCGATTCGATCGGCACGCCAATCTCCCGAAATAATGTCAGCGTATCCCGCAAACTGAATGCAACCCCCTCCAGGATCGCGCGGATTACATGCGCCCGCGTGTGCTGCGCCGTAATTCCCACTAATGCTCCGCGTGCATTGGGATCGAGATGTGGCGTGCGCTCGCCCATCAGGTAAGGCGCCCACAAGAGTCCATCGGCCCGAGGCGGTGTCTTCGCCGCTTCCTCCACTAGCCGTTCATACGGGTCGCGCCCATTGTCTTTCCCGGCGCCAAATTGATCGCGAAACCATCGCAAGGAAAGTCCCGCGCCTTGCGTTACACCCATCACATGCCAACGATTCGGAATCGCATGGCAAAACGTGTGAATGCGCCCTTTGGGCTCCAGCACCGGAGCGCTTGTCGCCGCAAACACTACGCCCGACGTGCCAATCGTTGCGCTGACCGCGCCAGGCTTGACGATTCCCATTCCCACCGCGCCCGCCGCCTGGTCTCCCGCGCCTGCCACCACCGGAATCCCGAGCCGCAATCCAGCCAATCGCGCGCCTTGCTCATGCACATGCCCGCTAATTTCCGGCGATTCGAACACTTTCGGCAGCAAGTCTTCGTCGATCCGAGAAATTTCCAGCATTGGCTTCGACCATCGCCGGTGCACCACGTCAAACATCAGCGTGCCTGAAGCATCGGCAACATCGATCGCGCGCCCACCCGTCAACTGGAAGCGAATGTAATCTTTAGGTAGCATCAAGGACCGCACACGTCCCCAAAGTTCCGGCTCGTGCTTCCGTACCCACCAGATTTTCGGCAATGTGAATCCCGTCAGCGCCGGATTCGCCGTCAATTCAATCAGCCGCTGCGCCCCCACTTGCTCCGTAATTTCCCGGCATTCTTCCTCGGTCCGCTGATCGCACCACAACAACGCCGGCCGTACCACCTTGTCCTGTGCATCCAGCAAAACGAGACCGTGCATTTGTCCGGTAAGCCCGATGGCCGAGACTTCCTGCGCGGTCGTTCCGCTTTTCGCCAAGCACTCCTTGATCGCCTGGCAAGCGGCTCTCCACCAATCGTCCGGCGATTGCTCAGCCCAACCGATGTGCCGCGAACTCATCGGAGCATGTTCGGCCGTCGCTGCACTGATCACTCGCCCGCGCAAATCAATTAAGACCGCGCGCGTTCCCCCAGTGCCCACATCAATTCCTAAAACACTCATGATCTGGAGCTGCCTTCCCGCGAAATTTTCTCGCCGCCTAGCGCGTGGAGAACCGGAAGATCGTCACCGAATGGAACTCGCTGCCCGGCTTCAGTTCTGTGGTTGGAAATGCAGGGTGATTTGGAGAATCCGGAAAGTGCTGCGTCTCCAGGCACAGCGCCGCGTTTCTTGGATAAGCCACGCCGCCCTTGCCCTTGATCGAGCCGTCCAAAAAATTCGCGCTATAGAACTGCACGCCGGGTTGCGTCGTCAGCACCTTCAGCACGCGCCCGCTCGCCGGATCGTACACCTCGGCAGCTTCTTTCAATTCCTTCCCGCCGCTATCGATTACAAAATTATGGTCATACCCGTTATGACCCAGATGCAGCTGCTCATCGTCCGCATTGATCCGCTCACCCACGGCGTGCGGCTTCAGAAAATCAAACGGCGTGCCCACCACCGACTTCAATTCGCCTGTTGGAATCAATGCCGCATCGACCGGCGTGAAGCGCGAAGCATTCAGCTTCAACTCGTCCGCAAGAATCGTTCCCGTCCCGGAAAGATTGAAATACGAGTGATTCGTCAAATTCAGCACCGTATCCTTGTCCGTGGTCGCCGAATAATCGATCTTCAGATCGTTTCCGCTCAGCGTATATTTTACCGTCACCGACAAATTCCCAGGAAAACCGGTTTCACCGTCTTTGCTCAAATACTTCAGCTCCACTCCATCCGCAATGATGTGGCCCGTCCAAAGCTGGCTATGAAAGCCGGCCGGCCCGCTATGCAGGGTATTATCGCCATCATTCTTCGGTGTGTGATACACCGTGCCATCCAGCGTGAACTGCGCATGCGCGATGCGGTTCGCGTAACGCCCCACGATTGGCCCGAAAAACGGATTGCCCTTTCCATGATTGGCTTCGTAATACTGTGCAGGATCATCGAAACCCAGCACCACGTCCGCAACCTTGCCGGTGCGGTCGGGTACCTTGATGGACAACACGTATCCGCCATAATTCATCACTTGCACTTCCACTTTTCCATCTTTCAGCGTGTAGATCTCCACCAACGATCCGTCGGGCAATTTCCCACCACTCCGCTGGCTGACTTCAGTTTTCGCCATCAACACACCTGCCATCCCTGCACAAAAAAGCAGCACTGCCACAATTTGCTTGAAGTTTCTCATGAATCCTCGCTCGCACACATTCTATGGCGACTAAGACAGTCGCACAACCTGCGCCATTTATGCGGCCCAAAACTCAACTTATTTTGCCGCTTGCTCTTTCGGCATCAATTCCATGGTCCAGATAGCTGCCGGCCTCATATACATGGACGCCCGGTAATCGCCGGTGATGTCCCACGCTTCCGGAGTACGGAACCAGTAACCCTTGGTCTCATAGCTCGTGTGATACAAGCCCCACAACGTGCGGTAAGCCTGCTCTGTCATCCCCTCGCTCAGCATCAACCCCGCCACTCCCATCGTCGTTCCTGTCCAGACTTCCCGCACCTGCTGGTTATCCTTCAACACAATCAGCTTCCCATCCGAAGTGATTCCATTTACGGCGCCCATATTCCCGTCCGCGAACTTCATCACGTTATAGTCGAAAATTTTCTGCAGTGCGCTCCGTTGCATTTGCAACGGCACCAGATCGCCCAAGCCCGTCAAGTTGGCATACCACTGGCCCGCCAATTGATCGGCCTGAATATTATCTTTGTACTCGCTTTCCGTGTCGTAGCGGAAATATTCACCGTTCCACAAATTCTTGATGTAGCTTGCCTGCCCCTTCAGGAACAATGCATGATAGTCGCTCGCCGCCTTCGTATCTCCCAGTTTCTTGGCGATTTCTTCGGCCGCGCGCAGCGACGCCAGCCACAACCCGCCGCAATACGCGCTTTCCCCGCGCACCACCCACTCGTCATAGGTCTGGTCCGGATAGCCTTGATTCTGTGGAATGCCGTCCCCGTTAGTATCGAACTGCTTCAGATACGTGATGGATTCCTGAACTGCCGGCCACGTGTATTTCAGAAATTCCGTGTCAGAGGCTCCAGAAAGCACAAAGTCCCGGTAAACCAGCAGTACAAATTTCGGATTCAGATCCTTCCATCCGTTTGTGTCCTGCCAACTGAACTGGTTGATCTGCTTGAACGGATCTTCCGACGGCACTCCGAGATCATGCGGCACTGCTCCCTTGGCCTTGCGGATCCGGTATTGCGCCATGCCCGTCTGTTCGCTTTTCCAGATCCACGCCATTCGCTCGCGCGATTCCTGCGGCACCGTGTCCGCAAATTCCTTCATAATCCCTTTCTCGATCTCTGGCCAGAATTTGATCAGAGGCATCGACCCGTAAAACCGTACATCCAACGTCTCGTAGAACGGGTAGTCGTAACACTCCATGAAGGAATACGTAGCAGCTTGTTTCGGGTCCGCATCCACCGGCCGGCCCCAGAACGTCCCACCATCGGCCAAAGGATAAAGTTCGTTGAACAACATTCCGCGGTACCACAGCGGTTTACTTTCGTCGTTTACATAGGGGGCTTGCCACGCATCAATCTCCGCGCTCCACGTGCTCGCGTTTGCCAATGCATCCTTCGCAATTGCCCAAGCGTTCAACCCGCTCGTCCCGTAGTAATCTGTGTACCGACGATACCATTTCCTTCCCGAACCGAATTCCGCCACGGGAAGATCCCATGCGATCACCATGGGCACGATCTTTTTCTCGCCGGGCTCCAACGTGAATCGCAACGCAATCGCTCCCGCAATCCGCTCCCCGCTGCTCGTCCAGGAGTCGTTGCTGTTTGCCAGCTTCCCATCCTGCGCAAACGGTTTCCAAACCTCTTCTCCCGCGCCCTCAGGACTAAATGTCGTTTGATAACTCAGTTCCACGCCGGGCTCTGCAACGCTGGCAATGACAAACTGGCCGTCCCACTCCTCCGTGATCTTGCCGATATGGTTGCGGTCCAGCACGATGCCCTGCATGGTCTGCTTCGGCCCCAATGCTTCAGTCTTCATGTGATTGTAGTTTCCGTCATTCATTGCATCGCTTAAATCGCGCCGGTATGTGCGAAACCATCCGATCATGTTTTCCCAGGACAGCAGCACCGCCACCGTCACGCGTTTGTTCGTCGGATTGGCCGCATGCCACCGGTACACCGCTACCGGATAACTGGTCTCTTTGTAATTGTTCGGAAGAATCGGTGAGAACTGCTCCAGTGTCACGTGCGCGGGAAATTTTTCCCACCGGTAGTCAAACCACGATTTCGGATACAACGAATAATAATCGCCTGCCCCTACGGGATAGTCCCACTGCCAGGCACTCAATCCATCTTTGGGATGGCCGTTCATAAGCGCTCGTGCCACTCCCGCCTCATCCCCTTCCGCTTTCTGAAACATCGCAAATTGGTTGCCGCTCACGCTCCCATATTTGTGCACGCCGCCCTTGATGTGCCATCTCACAAAATCGCCGCGATAGCTGCGCGAAAAAGTTCCCGCCCCAAATCCGCCGACCGGCGCCCCCTGCCAGTAGCCGTCATCCACATGCTCTGGCTCCAGCCCCGCCTTCTTCTTTCCGGGATTTTCCAGCGCGGCGCCCAGTGGCCTCTTCCACGCCGCCTTCGGAATATCGTCGTTCGCTCTCAAAATCGGCACTGTGGACAAAATCGACAGCAGAATCAAGAATCGAATCATTGCTTTCCGGGGATTCATACGACCTCCGTGGGGATTAGGGAGGTTTGGTCAGGTGGTCCAAGCCCGCGCGCTAGCCCAGCAAAACGTTAGTACAATATCGATTTTGTGTAAAGTGCAAGGCAGCCGGTTTGCTCAAAAAGTCCTCTAGTGCGTCGCAGGCGTGGCCTTGCTCCCGGAAAAGGTCTTCTCCGCAGGCACGATCCCTTGACCCTCAAGCACGTGATAAAACTTGTCCGCATCCAGATCTTTTATCATTTCCACTTTCCCAGACGGCCAGTGAATCTCCAGGCCCTCGATCTTCGTGGCCTTTCCTAAACCAAAATGTACCCGCGTATCATTCTGCGAAAGATAGCTTCCGCCGCTGTGAATCTCATCCGTTTGCGTTATACCGCCCGCCACCAATTTCAATCGCGCTCCAATCGCCATCCGGTTGCTCTTCGTGCCCGCCAGTTCGAAACTCACCCAATGATTTCCCGCGATGCCATGATTCCGCAACACTTGTGGCGTTCCATCGATGTCGCCGATTACGATATCGATCTGCCCATCGTTGAATAAATCGCCATAGGCCAAACCTCGCGCAGCCCTGGGTTCCGTGATCGCCGCGCCCGCTTGCGCGCTCGCGTCACAGAAAGTTCCATCCCCTTGATTCATCTGCAAAATTCTCGGTTCTCGATAACGCACACCCGTCGGCAGCGTGTCCACTTGCGGATACACATGACCCGTCGCCGTAATCAGGTCCAGCCAGCCGTCATTATCTAAATCCACAAACGCCGTTCCCCATTTCACATACGGCAAGGACGGAACCGCCACTCCCGATTTGTAAGAGACGTCGGTAAAGTTCCAATTCCCGTCGTTGCGGTACAGTACGCTATATTCGTCCGAAAAATTCGTCGCATACAAAGACGGCCGCCCCGTATGGTTGTAGTCCCCAACCGCAATCCCCATGGAGGCTTGCTCTGATCCGTTCTCATCGACCGCCGTCCCTGATTCCAATCCAATTTCAGAAAAAGTTCCGTTTCCCTCATTCTTATAAAGGAATTTAGGCGTCGAATCGTTGCTCACATACGCATCCGGCCTTCCCGTATTATTAAAATCCGCCCAGATCACCTGCATCCCGTAGTAGCCATTCGGATCAGCCACGCCCGCCATTTTCGAGACATCCGAGAACGTTCCATCCTTATTATTGTGAAACAGCGAATCTCCCGACCCCTTAAGTCCTCGCGGCCCACATTGCACGTTCATTCCACGGAATTTGCAGTTCGCCGCTTTCCCAAACTCCGGCAAATCATCCAGGTGAAGGTCCACATAATTCACCACCATCAGATCCAGATACCCATCGCCGTCATAATCGCCAAACGCCGCACCGGTCGACCACCTTCCATCCGTCACGCCCGCGTTCTTGGCCACATTGGTGAATGTCCCATCGCCATTGTTGTGATACAGCACGTTTCCACCCATGCATGTCACATACAAGTCGGGCCACCCGTCATTGTCGTAATCCCCCACCGCTCCGCCCATCGCGAAGCATGGTTTTCCCACTCCCGCCTTTTCCGTCACGTCCGTAAACGTTCCGTCGTGATTGTTGTGATACAGCGCGCTCCGGCTCAATTCTCCTTTCTTCATCATCGCCACGCTCGGGGCATTCGGGAAATAAATGTCCAGCCAGCCGTCGCGGTCGTAATCGAACAAAATCACCCCGCCGCTCATCGACTCCACAATGTATTTCTTCTCGGGGTCCGAAGTATGGCGGAACGTAATTCCTGTCTTCGCCGTAACATCCTCCAATTGCGGAATCGCTCGCCCCGCGCATACCACTGCCTTTGCCCCGGGAGGAGGTGCCGAAGGCGTGGGATGGCCTTCCTGCCCAAACGCCAATGCCGCAGCGAAAAACCACAACAGCAGCGCATTCGAACTCTTGCAAACGATTCGTCGCCTCAATGTTCGTCCTTCAATTTTGCTCTGATGGAATATTAGATGCACAAGGACCGCAGAGTTTGCTTCAACTCAAAAACGAGCTGGTCATTTCGAGTGTTCGATGAATTTCTTCGATTCTTGCACTCGGCAAGCGGATTACGCCGTCGCGTGCCTCTCGCTATTCGGCTTCGATCCGCTCAACGCAAAAAACAGTATATAAATGTAGCAAAGCACTGGGAGGAAGAACGCGTGGTGGATCCCGATGCGGTCGGCAATCCAACCCTGCATCAGCGGCACGATTGCCCCTCCAACGATGGCCATAATCATCACTCCGGAACCGTCGCCTGTCAGTGGTCCCAGTTCCGCCACGCCTAGCGTAAAAATGCTCGGGAACATAATCGAATTGAAAAATCCAACCAGGATAATGCTATACATCGCCACGTGGCCATTCGTTAGCATGGAAATGGCAACCAGTGCTGCGGCACAAATCGCGCAAATCCCGAGCAGTGTTCCCGTGCGTACTTTTTGCAGCAAGCCGGAGCCAATAAAACGCCCGATCATCGCTCCGCCCCAATAAAATGCCACGAAACTCGCCGCCACCTTTTCCGTCAACCCGCCAATCGATGGTTCTGTGAAGTAGTTGACCAAAAAACTGCCGATAGAAACCTCCGCTCCCACATAAACAAAAATCGCAATGGCCCCAAATATCAGGTTCGGATGATTCCAGATCGAGTCGTTCACCTTCTCTCCCACTTTATGCTGCGCGTGCTCAATCGTCGGCAGCTTGGAAATTCCGATTGCCACTGCGAGTGCCACTAACGCAATGCCCAACCCCACATACGGCGTCTTAACGGTAGCCGCTTCGTGCAAGCGATAAGCCTGCAATGCTTCCGGCGCCATCGCGCGGATTTCTTGCATTGCTTTCGGTGCTGCGCTCAAAATCAACAGCCCGCCGAAAAACGGAGCAAGAAATGTGCCCAAGGAATTGAACGCTTGTGTCAGGTTCAGCCGGCTCGAAGCAGTCTCGGGCTTTCCCAAAACCGTCACATACGGATTTGCCGCCACTTGCAAGCAGGTGATTCCCGCGGCTAAAACGATCAGCGCACCAAGAAACAGCCAAAACGATGGAACACTTGCAGCCGGAACAAACAAAAATGCCCCCAGACCCATCGTTAGCAACCCTGCAACCATGGAACGCTTGTACCCAATCCAATCGATGAGTTTGGCCGAAGGCAGCGAGAAAATGGCGTACGCCCCAAAAAACGCGAACTGCACCAGCATCACTTTTGCGTAATTCAGATCGAAAATCGATTTCAGGTGCGGCACCAGAATGTCGTTCAGGCAGGTCAGAAACCCCCACATGAAGAACAGCGTCGTCACAATGGCGAGCGGACCCGCGTAGCTTCTCCTAGCCTGTCCCGTGCTTTCGCTAGCCTTCGTCGCGTTCGATACGCTTAGGTTCGGCATATTCCCGGTTTCTCTTTTCTCCGCTCTTCCGCGGCCCCTGACCCGCCCTTGATACTGCCACACCTCTTCCCCAACCCAAAAGGTATCTCGTCACAAGCCTCCCTCGCCAAAAATGGTATAAGGTTGTGCCGTATCGTTATTCTTCACGCGATTGCGAGATCCGACCATGAATCATTCCTCCTGGCTTCTTCTAGCGGCCTCCACCTTGCTCCTGGATCTCCTCGTTCCCCATTCTCTTTACGCTCAAAAATATTCGAACACCGTCATCTGGTCCGAAACCGACCTTCCCTCTGTGGACAGCGCTTCGATTTCTCCCGCGCAACTCGCCCAGATTTTTCCTGACGCCCGCATCCTACCCGCCGATCAACTCGCCGCCGCCCTCGTCGATCCGCAAACCCGCCTTTTCGTCCTCCCGCAATCCTCCGTCATTCCTGAAGAAGCTTTTTCCGCCATCTCAGACTTCCTCCACCATGGTGGCAATCTCCTCGTCCTCGGCGGACGTCCTTTCACCCGCGCCGCTTTTCACGACGCCTCCGGCTGGCATCTCCGAGACTACAGCACGCGCTTCTCTCGGCCCCTGCAAATCGATCAATATCAAAACACTCCTGGTTCCTCAGGCGCCGTCTTCACACGCAATCCCGAAATTCCCGTCGATCTCCCGCACTTTTCCTGGAAACAAGCGTTCAGCCCCGTCATTCGTCTCAGCACCAACGATCTTTATCCTCGCGGCGGTTCTGCCGGCTCTCTCGACACAAAACTCGACGCCCTCGTGTGGGGAGTCACCGATGGACGCCGCCTCTCCGCTCCACTCCTCCAGATCGATCATTTCTCTTCTGGCTTTGACGGCGGCCGCTGGGTTTTTCTCACCGCCGATCTCGCGCCAGATTTTTATTCTTCGCCCGATTCCACCAAGCTGCTCCGCACCCTCGCCGATCGCGCGCTCCAGGGTGCCTTGGAGTTCTCCATTCGCCCAGCCCTTCCTTTGTATCTTCCCGGTGAACCGGTCGAACTCGAATCCATCATCCATCTTGCAAACAAGCCTAGCGGCCCGCTCACTGTCCAAATCTCCACATATCCCGAAGATCCACCCGCGCAGAAACAATCCATCACCCTTTCTCTTCCCACGACAGAAGACGCCGTGCTCCCCGCTACCAGCGGCAAAGGCCTGCAGATCATCGAAGCACGCCTTCTCGAAGGCTCTATCCTGCGCGCCATCTATCATTCCGCCTACTGGATTCGCGATGAAGGTTTCCTTCGTTCCGGTCCCCATCTCGCCGTCAACACGGACTACTTCACCGTCGACGGCAAACCTCTCGCCGTAGTCGGCACCACCTATATGTCCAGCGAAGTCCAGCGCCTCTTCTTCGATCATCCCAACGTCTACGTTTGGAACAGTGATCTCTCCCTTATCGACAGCGCTGGCATTAACATGATTCGCACCGGCTGGTGGACCGGCTGGGACAAGCTCTGCGACGAATCCGGCCGCCCCTACGACCGCACGCTTCGCACCCTCGAAGCCTACTTGATGACCGCCCGTAAATATAACCTCCCCGTGCAATTTAATTTCTTTGCCTTCCTTCCCGAAATTCTCGGCGGCGCGAATTCCTATCTCGATTCTGAAGCCGTGCGCAGACAGCAAACCTTGGTCAGTTCCGTCGCTGCCCGCTTTCACGACGTGCCTTTTCTCGCCTGGGATCTCATCAACGAACCCAGCTTTTCCAAACAACTCTGGCGCATGCGCCCCAACTACGATCCCGTCGAACTCGCCGGCTGGAATACCTGGCTCGCTCAGAAATATCCAGACCGCGCCGCCCTCGCTGCCGCCTGGAATGTTCTCCCCAGCGCCGTGGCCGGCACAATCTCGCTTCCCACCGAAGAAGAGTTTGCGCCGCGCGGCATGTATGACGGCATCAACTCGCTTCGCGTGAACGACTACGTTCTTTTTGCTCAGGAAAAATTTGCAGACTGGGTTCGCGGCATGCGTGAAGCCATTCGCGATGTAAATTCGAACGCGCCTATCACCGTCGGCCAGGACGAAGGCGGCTACGTCGATCGTCTCAACCCTGCGTTCTTCGCGGCCTACGTCGATTTCACCACCAACCATTCCTGGTGGCAGAACGACCATCTTCTCTGGGATTCCCTCGTCGCCAAGCAACCTGGCAAAGCCATGCTCATCCAGGAAACCGGCCTGCAGCGCGAACTCACGCTCGACGAAATCGCTCGCCGCACTCCCGAGCAGGAAGCCATGCTCCTCGAACGCAAGTTCGCGCTCTCCTTTGTGCAGGGTTCCGGCGCCATCGAGTGGCTCTGGAATTCCAATTCCTACATGACGGAAAGCAACGAAACACCCATCGGCGCGCTCCATACCGACGGCACAGAAAAACCGGAAGCGACCATCCTCCGCGACATGGCCAAATTCTCGGCCGTCGCTTCTCCGTATCTCGTCAATCTCACGCAACCGGCCATTGCCATCCTCACTGCACAAGCCGCGCAATATTCCGTCCAGGCTGACCTCCAGGTCGCCGCCCAGCAAAACGCCGTGCGCGCCCTCGGTTACGAAATGCGCCAACCCTGCTACATCATCGCCGAAAATCAAATCGACAAGCTGGGTTCGCCCAAGCTCGTCATTCTTCCGTCCCCCCAAGCGCTCCGCGAACCCTCATGGCAAGCTCTGCTCACCTATGTCCGGAACGGTGGCAATCTGCTCGTCACGGGCCCGGTCTCTCGCGACGAACACTGGCACCTTGTCGACCGCTACACGCCACTCGGTATCAAAGCCACGACCGAGCCGCTCACCTTCCACAACGCCACCATCGGCAACAGCGTTGGCCTGTCCTCGGAAATGACCATGATCCAGCTGTCGTTTAACCAGCAAGATCAACAACTCCTCGAATATCTGCATTTCGACGACGGCTCCGCAATCAAAGATTTTCCCTTGGGCCATGGCCAGCTTTTCTGGACTGCGTATCCCATCGAACTCGCCGAAACATCTAAAGCCCCTGCGCTTCTCTATCGACAGGTGCTTGAGCGCGCCATGATTCCACCTTCCTACGACGGCCTCTTTCTCGGGGGCGACGGCGTGCTCCTTTATCCAATTCATCTGCAAAGCGCCACACTCTATATCCTCGAATCCGAATCCGATCACGACACTTACATCACCATCAAAGACACACCATCCGGCGTAAACCTTCCAATCCATCTCCCAGCCCAACGCGCCGCCCTATTCCTGATCGACCAAAAAACTAAACAAGTAGTAGCCAAATACGGTTTCTAACTTCCTCTTCGTAGGGTCCAGCACTGCTCGACCCCATGTCCGCACATTTCCGGCTCTTTTAGGCCCGCTTTCCGAAAGCGGGCCGTTTCTGACGCGTACGCTTATCCGCATCATCTCCCTGTTATGCTTCCCATTAACAAAATCACCACCCACTCCTTACCCTCACCATCTATAATCCACAAACCCGTTGGTTCGGGAGTGGAGGCTGTGCATGCCCATCATTGCGCCTGCAGCCGAGTGGGATTCTCTGTCCAAAAAACTGCGGGGAGCCGCGCCGGAAGCATTCGACTCCCAAAACCGCGTTCTCAATCTCCTGGACGGCGAGTGGAAAAATCCTGGTTTCGGCCGCCATTACGAATCCGCCATCGACGGCCGCAGCCTCGGCCGCATTCCCATGCTCGATCTGGACTCCGCGCTGACCGCCGTAAAATTCGCTAAGTCTGAAGCGCTCGCCTGGTCCCGTGTCGATCTCGACGAGCGTCGCCGCCGCGTCACCGAATGCCTGGCCGGCCTCAAGCAACACCGCGAACTCATCGCCCTTCTTCTCATGTGGGAAATCGGCAAGCCCTACGCCCAGGCACTCACGGATATCGACCGTTGCATTTCGGGCGTTGAGTGGTACATCGAACACATCCCTCCCATGCTCATCGGACGCGCCCCACTGGGTCTCATCTCCAACATCGCTTCCTGGAATTACCCCATGTCCGTTCTTATGCACGCGGTTCTCGTCCAGGTCCTTGCCGGTAACTCCGCTATCTCCAAGACACCCACCGACGGCGGCCTCTATGCGCTTACTCTCGCCCACGCTTTCGCTCGCCGTGCAGGCCTTCCCGTTTCTCTCGTCAGCGGCTCCGGCGGTCAGCTCAGCGATGCCCTCGTCCGCAATGAATTCGTCGATTGCCTTGCTTTCGTCGGTGGCAAAACTAATGGCGGCGTCATCGCCTCCACTCTCTACGACGAGAAGAAGCGCTACATGCTCGAAATGGAAGGGGTCAACACCTACGGCGCCTGGCAATTTTCCAATTGGCCGCTGCTTGCCGAACAACTGCGCAAAGGCTTCGATTACGGCAAGCAGCGTTGCACTGCCTACGTCCGTTTCGTCGTTCAGCGCGAACTTTTTCCGCAATTCCTGGAAATGTATCTGCCCGTACTGCGTTCCCTGCGCTTCGGTAATCCCGTTCTCGTCGAATCTCCCGATGATCTGTTTCCCAAACTCGATTTCGGCCCGCTCATCAACAGCAAAAAAGTCGAAGAGCTGCGCGTCTTGTATGTCGATGCCCTCGGCAAAGGAGCCATCAGCCTATATGAAGCCACCGTCTCTGAAAGTATGATTTTCCCCAACCAGGATACTTCCGCCTACGTCGGCCCCGCCGCGCTGCTGAACATCCCGCGCAACTGCCGCCTCTACCACGCCGAGCCGTTCGGCCCGCTGGACACCATCGTCGTCGTCGATCATCTCGAAGAACTCGTCTCTGAAATGAATGTCTCCAACGGCGCGCTCGTTTCTTCCATCGCCTGCGACGATCCGAAAATCGCCTGCCGCGTCGCTTCCGAACTTCGCGCCTTCAAAGTAGGCGTCAATTCGATTCGCTCCCGCGGCGACCGCGAAGAAGTGTTTGGCGGCATCGGCCAATCCTGGAAAGGCTGCTTCGTCGGTGGCCGCTACCTCGTCCTCGCCGTCACTTCTGGCCCCGCTAACGAAAAACTCTTCGGCAATTTCCCCGACTACACGCAACTCCCCGAAGAAGCCTCCCCAAAATCCTTCGCCACCGCCCACTAATCCGGGTACCGCACATACGCCAAAGCCTTGGGTTATCTCTCGTAGTGCCGCGCCTTCAGGTCAGTTGGGTTAGCTGTGTGTAAGCCTTGCCTACTCTGCCGGGCCGTCCCGTGCCTGCACAATGAATAATCCGACACACGTCAAAGTCCGCGAAGTGAGGATCCTTCTTTCTTAATCACCCATCCTCGCGGCATAGGCACTCCTGCCTGTGTTCATGGGGTCTTCCTAATCGAGCCAAGCCAAATTTCAAAAAAACGATCCGTGCAGGTATGCTCGGACTAAATCAGCTAGCCTGAGAATCGCGTGAAGTGAATCTACTCGAGCGTCTTGGCATCAAATCCAGCCAGCTCATCGCCTTCCACGCTGTAACTGATCTCGATCGGCCGGCAGCAAACTTCGCAGTCTTCCACGTAAGTCTGGCGCCGCACAGACGGATCGAGCACCATCGAGATTTCTTCGCCACAATACGGGCAGTTAAACGAATGTTCCACGAGGAAAACACTCTACAGCAGTCAACCCAATCAAGAGTCCACTCTCAAGCGTGCAGAACTGCCGCCTGCTTGTTCTCCACAATCTGCGCCAGTCCCGCCTCAATCACGTCCAGCCCCTCGTCAAACTGCTCGTCCGTAATCACCAGCGGCACCAGGATGCGCATGATGTTGTTATTCGTCCCCGCGGTAATCGTCATGAGGCCATGCTCGTAGCAGAACTTACCTAATTCCTTGGTCTCCGTGTCCGCCGGTTGCCGGCTCGCGCGGTCTCGCACCAACTCAATCGCGCACATCCCGCCCAGCCCGCGAACATCCCCGATCAGTTCCCATTTCTTCTGCCAGCCGTGCGCGCGTTCCTCAAATCTGTTCCCGATCGCCGTCGAACGCGCCAGCAAGCCATCTTTCTCCATCGTCTCCAGTGCCGCCAACGCGGCAGCACAAGACATCGGGTTCCCGGCGAACGTACTTCCCAGTCCGCCTGGTTGCGGTGCATCCATAATCTCCGCGCGTCCCGTAATTCCCGCCAGCGGCAGTCCTCCACCCAACGATTTGGCGGTGGTAATCAGGTCCGGCTCCACGCCGTAGTGTTCGATCGCAAACATTTTCCCGGTTCGCCCGATTCCCGACTGCACTTCGTCCGCGATAAACACGATCCCGTATTTCTTGCAGATATCCTTCACGATTCCGAAAAATTCCTTCGGTGGCGCCACGAATCCGCCCTCGCCCAGCACTGGCTCCGCAATCACCGCTGCCACCGCGTCTGGAGACACCACTCGCTTGAACGTATCCTCCAAATGATGCGCGCAGCTTACGTTGCACGACGGGTAAGTCAGGTTGTAGGAGCATCGGTAGCAATACGCGTAGGGAATGCGATAAATGTCCGTCGCAAATGGCGCGAACCCCGCCTTGTACGGGCTCGTTTTACTCGTCAGCGACATCGTCATCCACGTCCGCCCGTGAAATGCATCTTCAAAACAAATCACCGCGGGACGCTTCGTGTACGCCCGCGCGATTTTCACCGCGTTTTCCACGCATTCCGCCCCGCTATTCACGAAAAAGGTTTTCTTTGGCCCGCTGATCGGAGCCAGCGCGTTCAATTTTTCCGCCAGCGCGATGTACGATTCGTAAGGTGTCACGCCGAAACATAGATGCAGGAACTTTCCCACCTGCTCTCGTAGCGCGGCTTCCACTCGCGGCGGGCGATGTCCCGTGTTCAAGCATCCAATGCCGCCCGCAAAATCGATGTAGCGGTTTCCATCCACATCCTCGATCCACGCCCCTTCCGATTTCGCCGCAAAAATTGGCGAAACCAGATGTGGCCCCCGCGGAATTGCTGCCTCTCGCCGCGCCAGCAGCGCTTGCGATTTCGGTCCCGGTATTTCCGTGCGCAATTGAATGGTCTTCATGGTTCTCTACCCTTTCTGGTATCCACGTCCTGCAAAATCTCTTAACCCTTGTAGGACCCGCCTTCCGGGGCGGGCCGTTTCTCAAACCTTCACACGCCTAAGCTATCGTTCTCAGCTTCGGACTCCCACAAACCATCCGTCAAGAATCACTTATAACCTAAATCTTAAAACTTCCTCAGTACCAGCCGATCGGCGCTTCATCCAGATTCACGAACACTTGCTTCGTCTCGAGATACTCCTCCAAGCCCCAAGGCCCAAGCTCGCGCCCAAATCCGCTCTGCTTGTATCCGCCCCACGGCGCTTCCACATACGTCGGCTGCATGTGATTCACCCAGATGATCCCGGCGCGCAGGGACTTCACCACGCGAAACGCCTTGAAAATGTCTCGCGTCCATACCGCCCCTGCCAGTCCATACGGTGTGTCGTTCGCAATTTTGATGGCGTCGCCTTCATTCTCGAAAGGAATGACGGAAGCCACAGGCCCGAAAATTTCCTCCCGCGAAATGCGCGCGCCATTGTCCACATCATAAAAAATCGTGGGTTCAACGTAGTAGCCTTTGCTAAACTCTTTCGGCCGCCCGCCACCAATCGCGGTCTTGGCCTCTTTCTTCCCCAACTCCAGGTACGAGCTCACGCGGTCATATTGCTCCTTGCTGACCAGCGGCCCCATTTTCGTCTCGCGTTCCAGCGGGGGTCCCAGCTTGATGCGCTTGGCCTTTTCCGTCATCGCTTCCACGAACTTCGAATAGATTTTCTTTTCCACCAGAATCCGGCTGCCTGCGCTGCAAACTTCCCCCTGATTGATGAACACACCAAACAGCGCGCCATCCACCGCCGCTTCCCAATCCGCGTCCGCAAAAAACACATTCGGCGATTTTCCGCCAAGCTCCAGCGTTACCCTTTTCAGCGTGTCCGCCGCGCTCTTCACGATAATCTTCCCCACCGCCGCGCTTCCCGTGAACGCAATCTTGTCCACGCCCGGATGCGCCACCAACGCCGCGCCGGTTACTTCGCCGACGCCATTCATAATGTTGACCACTCCCGGCGGCAACCCGGTTTCCTCCAGGTAATTCGCAAACTCCAGCGCCGTCAGCGGTGTCTGCTCCGCCGGCTTTAACACGCACGTGCAACCAGCCGCAATCGCCGGCGCCAGTTTCCATGCCGCCATCAACAAAGGAAAATTCCATGGAATGATCTGCCCCGCCACGCCCATCGGCTCGCGCAGCGTAAAGCTCAGGGCGTTCGCCGGCACCGGCATCACCTGCCCGGTGACCTTATTCGCCAAGCCGCCGTAATACTCAAAGCAGGTCGCCACATCCGCAATATCGAATTCCGCCTCCACAATGGGCTTCCCGCAGTTCCGGGCTTCAATTTCCGCTAAAGTCGCGGCGTTCTGCCGGATCTTTTCCGCTAGCTTGAACAAAATTCGTCCGCGGTCCTGCGCCGAAGTCTTCGGCCACGGACCCGAATCAAATGCCGCTCGCGCCGCTTTCACCGCTTTGTCCGTATCGGCCGCGTTCGCCGAAGCCACGTGTGCGATCACTTCCTCTGTCGATGGATCGTAAACCGCAAACGTCTCATCCGAAGAACTGCCAACCCACTGGCCGTTCACATAATTCTGGTAAGTTTTCGCCGTCACTTTCGCCGTACTCGACATCGTCCGCCTCCCAACTTCTGCGTCAGGGCACGGCTTCAGCCGTGCCGAAGTAGCACGTCAATCTGCGGGCTTTAGCTCGTGAGACCCTACGCGGCCGGCTCTTCCGCCAATTTCCGCGCGGCCTTCCGCCCTCCATAAATGTAAAAGAAAAACGCCGCCAGCCCGATAAACAGCAATGTCCCACCGCCCATCCAGATTTCGTAGCGCTCCACCGACTTGATCTGTTGTGCCGGGAAAAAAGCCAGCGCAATCCCCAACACCGTAGTAACAAACCCGCTCGCACCCGCAAAAATCAATGTGCCTTTCCCGTAGTGCCCGCGAACGAAATCCTCGGCGAACGCGATTCGCAACAACGCCGCGAACATATAGAGGAACGGAATCAGCTGCAGCACCACCGCAAGCGAAAGCAAAGACTGAAAGGATTCCTGTACTCCGCCCGTCGCCACAAAATTAACAATCACCAGAATCAATGAAACACTCGCATGCACAATCAGCGCTGCGTAGGGCGTCGCGTACTTCGGATGAATCTTCCCCAGCCAAGCGGGCATATACGAATCCAGCCCAGCCACGAACGGAATCCGCGCCGATCCTCCCAGCCACGCCGACCCAATCCCTGCAATCGATACGCTCAACAGAAACGCGAACGGCGCCACAATCCAACCCGCCCCAACCTGCCCCGCCATGTGGCTCATCGCTTGCACGATCCCTTGCAACACGCTGATGCTGTTCTTGTCCACCGCCACCAGCAGCGTCAGCGTCACTCCAACATAAAGAAAACCCGATAGCACGCCGCCCCACGCCACGGCGCCGGGAAGGGTCTTGCGCGGATTCTCAATCTCGTCGCCCATGACCGACGCCAGTTCCAGTCCCACCAGCCCAAAACAAATCACTCCGAACGAATTCAGCACAAACCGCGGATTCGCTGGTATCTGAAAGTCTGACCCGTGAATGTGCGTCCCATATTTTGCGCAAACAATCACGCCTAACCCCATCAGCAAGAACGCCGCACTGAACGTTCCAATCCCGCCAAGATTGTTGATCCACTTCCCAACGCCCAACCCCATCACGTTCAGCACCACCAGCAGCGTTAGCAGCACCACCGACGCAATCAGCGCAAATACTCGGTTATCCGCCAGCCCCTCATGACCTGGACCCAACACAAACACGGACACACCTACGAAGTACAACATCACCGTCGGCACGTACATCATGTTGTTCGTCCAGTAGCACCACCCGGACAAAAATCCGTGGAAATCCCCGAACACTTCCTTGGCCCACAAGTACACTCCGCCTTCGCCCGGATAGCGATGCGCCAACTCGATCACCGCAATTCCCTGCGGCCAGAAAAACAGGACGAGCGAAATCAGCCACAACCAAATCGTGACTCCGCCATTCGCCGCAATCGACGGCAATACATTCAGGTTGAAAACTGCCACCACAAACAGCAGCACAAGGTCACGCCGCCCCAACACCCGCTTCAGTTGCGGTTTCTCCCCAGCGGAAGCGGCGGCAAGCGCCGCTCCATTCGTGACTTCGCTGCTCAATCCGTCCGCTCCTTCACTTCCTTCAACTCTGTCATTCCCTGAGCTTCCCTGACCTCAATGTCCCACCGCCCCGACGAACTTCAGCCCGCGTTCCTTTTGCGTCTTCGCCAACGCTGGCGCCACTTCGTCAAACACCGCCAGGTGCTTGTCGATATCCGCCTCCGTGTGTTGCACGGAAATAGTCCACTGTTCGTCCCACCAGTACGGCATCGCGAGCACGCCGCGGTTCACCATCGCAAACCAGAATTGCCGCCACAGGTCCACGTCGATCTTCGTCCAGTCGCGGTAATTCCGGATTTCCTGCGGATACAGCATCAACGCTCCATTCACTCCGGCTTGCGCCACATATGCTTCGAGCCCCGCCTTCTTCAGAATTGTCCGGTAACCTTCCGCCAGCTTTTTTCCCAGCTTGTCGACGTGCGCGTAATTCTCCCGTGTCAGTACTTCGCGGAATGTCGCCAACCCCGCCGCCATCGCGATCCGGTTTGTGTTGTACGTCCCGCCGTGAAAGACTTTGTGTTGCACAATCAAGTCCATCACTTCGCGGCTGGCTCCAAACGCGGCCAACGGCACTCCGCCGCCAATCGATTTTGCCAGCGTAATAATGTCCGGCTTCACGCCAAAATATTCGCTCGCACCGCCCCAACCCAGCTTCGCTCCCGTTTTCACTTCATCGAAAATCAGCAGCGCGCCATTCTCCGTGCAAACTTCCCGCAAGCGTTGCAAAAATCCTGGCTGTGGCATGCAGATGCCCACATTCATCATGATGGGTTCGAGAATAATCGCAGCAATCTGCCCCGGAAACTGCTTGAACCGGTGCTCTACGCTCGGCAGGTCGTTGAAGGTCGCGACCGTGACGTTATCCAGCACCGCTTGAATCACGCCCAGCCCGCCAGGAACCGAATTCGGCGCATGAATGTCGCCGTAATCCTCTTCCTTCGGCTTTACACTGACGAGCGCCGTGTCATGCAGTCCGTGATAGCAGCCTTCAAACCGCAAAATCTTGTCCCGGCCGGTCGCCGCGCGAGCAATCCGGCAGGCATGCATTGTCGCTTCCGTCCCGCTCGAACCAAACCGCACCATCTCGACCGGATACCGCGCGCAAATTTCATCGGCAAGTTCCAGTTCCATGCCGTGCGGCATTCCAAACGTGGTGCCATTTGCCAGCGCCCACTGCACCGCTTTCACCACCGCCGGATGCCCGTGCCCCGCCATCAACGTCCCGAAGCACAGGTTGTGGTCGATATACTCGTTCCCGTCGATGTCCTTGATCTTGCCCCCGTGTCCCTCGGCCACAAAAATCGGATAAGGATCGTACGCCCGGTAATTGCTTGCCACACCCAGGGGAATTCTTTTCTCCGCTTTTTTATGCGCTTCGGCGGATTTCGGCGTGCGCTTCTCATACAAAGCGATTTCCTTCTGTAATGTCTCGTGCATTTTCGAACTCCATCCAGGTACGCCTTCCTGTGGTCACCTGGGGCAGGTCTGTTCCCTGCGGTCAGTATAGAGCGAGGAAAACTTCGCGGTTTCTGCGGCAAACTGCTCTTCCAGTTTACGCCTTTCCTCTTAATTCCCGTACGTCCGGCAATGGCTAGATCGCGTCTACAGCGCTGCCTGCTTCTGTTTGCGCAAGAAAACGCGGCCCTTTCAAGCCGCGCTCTCTGGCTACGTTAGTTCCACACTCAGAACAAAAACTTGATCGCGAACTGCATAACGCGCGGGTCTCTTGCCTTCAATACTTCACCGAATGTCGAGTCAGAGAAGTTTCCGTCCGGGTTTTCAAACTGTGTGTGGTTCCAGGTGTTGTAAAACTCTGCCCGGAATTCCGTATTCAGTTTTTCGTTGATAGGCGTCAGTTTCGCGATCACCATGTCCGTGTTGTTCAGCGCCGGCCCGCAGCACAGGGAGTGCGGCGTATTGCCGAAAGTCCCCAGTTGTTGCGGGCAGCCTGACTGCGTCGCATCGCAGAAATTAGCTGTATTGAACCAATAATTTCCAACATTTGTCTTCGGGTTCAACCGCTGCAACGGCGCAGTCATGTATGGCGTGTTCGTAGACTCAAAAAAGATACTGGACATCAGTTCCGCGTCGTCCTGGTCCTGCACGCGAATGGGAAAACCGCTTTGATAGGTAATGATCGCGGATAATTGCCAGCCGTTAACAACTTTCCCTTCGAATCCATCCTTCTTCGGGATCGGCAATTGCCACACCGGACTGAACACAAACCGGTTCTTCGCGTCCAGCAGTGACAACCCCCTGGTTGCGTTCGGATAAATTGGATTCAGTTCGTTCTCGAACGAAGCTCCCTGGTCGATCGCTTTGCTGAATGTGTATGACGCCTGGAACAAGAGCCCGTGCGAGAAATTCTTCTCCAGCGAAATTTGCAAACCATTGTAATTTGAGTTCGCAACCGTATTCTCCGAGAAGATGTTGCTGAACACTGGCACTCCATCCGCCGGGCATCCAGTTCCGCTATACGGATTGCAGTTTGGCGAGGAGTAAGGCCGGAGTCCAACCAACGTGATCGGTGTTGCTGTGGTCGCAGTAATCACGCACCCAGCCGGTTGCGCCTTGCCGTAGGGACACGGCGTGTTGGGCCCGTTCGGGTTCGGTCCCGGGATATAGGGCATATGAAAAGTCTGCCCAGGCTGGAGTACAAAGCTGTACGAACTATCCGAACCGAAGGTTGAGCAGGTACCTGGGCCTACGTCTGTATTCAAATCCAGACAGGTTTGTGGGTTCCCGTAATCCAGGTCCTGCGAGGCCAGCAGGTGGTGCGCCTGCGTACCAACGTAGGCAACGCGCAGCAGCATGTCCGACGTCAATTGACGCTCCACCGTCAAGTTGTACTGTTCCGCATATTGCGTCCTCAGGTGCGGCTGAAATTCTCCAAAGAGCAGGATCGGCCGGAATTGTGACCAATCCACGCAGCCAGCGGGGCCAGCAGGATCAAAACAAGGCGTCGAAGGCGTTTGTGTAATGATGCCATTCGCGTTATTGGGCACTTGCGTCCCGTTCTGCAACAGATAAGGCGTGTTGAACAGCGGCGCTGACACTGACGAACTGATCCCGAATGGCGGTTCGGCGCTGAATTGTTCCAGCACCAATTGTTCCATCGGATTGTAGAAAATCCCGTATCCTCCACGAATCGTGGATTTCCCTGGGCCGCCGGTTAGCTTGGAAAGCCATCCGTCCGTCCATCCCGGGCTGTAGGCCAATCCGATTCGGGGCGCAAAGGCTTTGTAATAGGTCGAAGTCAAGCCGCGCGGGACGCCTTTATCTCCGGGAAACACCAAACCCGTGGGAAAATAGGCGTCATTCGCCGATCCCGGCCCGCAATTTGGTGAAGTCGTCCCGAGCGTTGCCTGACTGGTTGCTGATAGCCAGCATGGATACTGGGTTGTAGCCTGCCCAGGGCGGAAAGTCTGCAACCTGTTGCCGCTGTCGACGTACGGCGTGTTCAATTCCCACCTCAGGCCGTAGTTCAACGTAACGTTCGGTTTGATTTTCCAGCTGTCCTGCGCGAAAAGATACAGTCCGTAATTCGTCGTGTCCAGTCCCTGCGCGGCTCCTTGCGAATAGGTGTACGGCACACCGAGGAAATAATCCGGATACGCATCGGGATTCGCGCCACCAGGGTCCAGGGAATTGACCGAAGCGCCGTTCTCAAAAGAAAAGTCTCCGTTAATGTTGTAGTACAAAAACTGATCAAATACCTGTATCCGGAAATCTCCGCCGAACTTGATGCTGTGCGTTCCCAACACTTTGCTGTAGTTGTCGGAAAACTGGTAGGTGTTCCCGATCTGCGGCAGTTCGCCTTCAAAATTGTTACCGATGGAAAATCCGCCGGCCACGCTCACAAACGGCACGCCTTCTCTTCCGGGAATATTGGTGGTGATCCCTGCACTCGGATTGTTCGGGTCCGCGAAGCACTGTGACGCCGGAACTGACGACCCGCAAGCATCGTGCAGGCTCGACAGGATGTTCACAGGATGATTCAAGTCACCCTGGCCCTCGCGGAACCAGTTGAACCTTAGTTCGTTCACCGCGCTCGAACCAATCGTCGATGTCTCCGCCAAATTCACTTGTTGCACCCGGGTCTTAAAAATTCCCCCGAACCCGGGAACGTTTGCACCGGCCGCCTGGAAATTCGAAAATGGCTGGTTCTGATTCACGTCGTCGAAGTAGTAGTATGCCGTGAAGTGTTGTGTCGCCGAAAAGTTCTGATCGAACCTGAACGTAAACTGATCGTCGTTCTCAATCAGGTTTGGTACCGTCTGCACTAATCCCGCTCCTGCCGGACTCACGTAATTCTTGTACAGCGCGTTAGCCGTCGGCTCAAAGCATGATGTCGGAACTTGCGAATTCGGGAATAGGCTGCTGTAGGCAACCGGTGTCGTCGACGATCCGTTCGCCAGCGACTGCAACTGCGCCGCTGCCGTTGGCGCGGTCACCGCGAGAGCGCCCGCGCATCCCGGGCGGTTATACAAATTGCTTGCAAAGTTTTGATCTGTCACCGCTCCTTGGAACGGTCCATCGGCTGAAAAGTTTCCAGTCGCCTCCGCGGTTGTCGGAAGGTAGACGCTCCCGGAGGGAATCCCCTGCTTCAGCCGGTTTCCTTCGTACGAGCCGAACAAGAAAGTCTTGTCTTTCCTGATCGGGCCGCCCAGCGTCGCTCCAAACTGGTTCTGCTGGTAATCCGGCACATACGGATCAAAGAACCCCTTCGTGTTCAACACTTTGTTCCGGAAAAACTCATACACGTCGCCGTGGATGTCGTTGGTTCCCGCTTTCGTCACCACGTTCACAATCGATCCGGAGTTGCGTCCATATTCGGCGTCGAATGTATTCGTCAATACGCGAAACTCTTCAATGGCATCCGGCGACGGCTGAATCGCTGGCCCGTTCACGAAAATATCGTTGCCGTCTCCCCCGTTCACCATGTAGTTGTTCGAACGCCCGCGGCCTCCGTTCACCGAAACCACTCCAGGATTATCGCTGCCGTAAAACAGGTCCGCGCCCAATTGCGACTGTACGCCAGGCTGCAACTGCAGCAACTGATACGTATTGCGCGTGCTCAGCGGCAACTCGCGCACCGACTGGTCCGTCATCACCGCGCCCAACTGTGTCGTGGTCGTGTCGATGACCGGCGGCGCTCCGCTCACTTCCACGGTTTCTGTCGCCCCGCCAACCTGCAACACAATGTCTACGCTGGCAATCGCGTTCAACACCAGCACGATTCCTTTTCTCTCATACTTCTTGAATCCCGTTCCCACCACGTCGACCTCATAACTCCCCACCGGTACTTCCAGAAACAAATATTCTCCCGTCCCCGATGTCTGCGCCTCGCGCGTCGCGTTCGTTCCTTCGTTGACCAGCGTAACCTTCGCGCCTACCACCGCCGCGCCGCTCGTATCGGTTACCGTTCCACGAATTCTTCCGCCTGTGCTCTGTCCTCTTCCTCCGGGAACCGCAATGAACAGGCACACTCCGAAGATTGCGCTTAGCAGGATGCTGCGGAAACACACTGCCGTAAATATTCGGCTCAATCCTGATTCCATTTGATTCACCCCTGTTCCCCGAGTAGCGATTTCCCCGATAAACCGTTTCTTCGTGGTTGTAACCTGCCCTCGAACCTTACTATAATCCAGCAAACTTAGAGAAAGCTGCGACCCGTGTCAAGCAGAAAGAATTTGTCCACAGCATCGGATTCTTTATCGGCTCAGCGCCTCCTGCGCATCTCCGATGTCGCTCGCCGCCTGCGCATTTCTTCCTCGGCTTTGCGCGCCTGGGAAGCCCTCGGCCTTGTCTCACCTCAGCGCACGGCGAGCCGCTACCGCATGTATACGGAGTCCGATGTTCGCTTGCTGCAACGCGCTCTGTTTCTGCGTCGCGCTCGCGGCCTCAACCCCGCCGCGATTGTGCACGTTCTGAAAAAACAGGGTGTCGTCTCCGCTCCCGCCGATGCGCTCCAATCTCCCGGCCAGCGCTTCCGCCGTCTGCGCATCAAACGCGGCCTATCTCTGGCTCATGTCGCCCGCGCCACAAGAGTTTCCGTAGGTTTTCTTAGCGCCCTCGAGCGCGGCCAGATGCGTTCCTCCGTCGCCACACTTCAGCGCATCGCGCGTTTTTTCAAAACCAATATTCTCTCCATGTTTGAAACCAACGGTGATGCTCAACACCTTGTTCGCCCCTCCCAGCGCAAGGTCCTCGAAACCAGTCCAAAGGTCCGCATGGAACTTCTCGCCTGGGGCAACACCGCCATGGAGCCCCATCTGTTCCGCATCAAGCCCGGCGGAACCAGCGGTGAATCCTACACGCACGAAGGCGAAGAGTTTCTGCACGTCCTGCGCGGCGAATTCGAAATCTGGCTGCATGATCGCGGCCACTATCGCCTGAAATCCGGCGACAGCCTCTACTTCGAAAGCTCCACGCCGCACCGCTGGAAAAACCCGGGGCGTTCGGAAGTCTGGATTCTGTGGGTCAACACTCCGCCCACGTTCTGACTTTGTTTTGACTCGCGGTCACTGCAAAAATCGTGCCGCGAGGGACTCCGAAAGAGTCACCGAAAGGGGTTTCGTGCGATCCAGGCGCCGTCGTTTGCCTGTCCTGCTGTTCCTTTCGCTCCTTTTGAGCGCCATTGCCGCTCACGCGCGGCAATCTGCCCGCGTCGCTCCTGCCGACATCCTCATCGTTCACGCAAAAATCTATACCGTCGACGCAAAGAGGCCTTGGGCGCAAAGCTTGGCTATTCGCAAAGGCAAAATTGTCGCCGTCGGCTCGGACGAACAAGTCGCTCGTTTTCGCGGCATGGGCACAAGAATGATTGATGCCGGTGGCAAACTCGCCCTTCCCTCGTTCACCGACTCTCACGTCCACATGCTCGATGGCGGCCTGAGCTTGGCCGAGGTCAACCTCGAGGGCGCCAAGGATGTTGCGGAAATCCAAAGTCGTCTACGCGCCTACGCCGATCAGCATCCCGACAGCGAGTGGATTCTCGGTGGCGGTTGGAACTACGCCATGTTCGGCACGGAGACTTTGCCCAACAAAAAATATCTGGACCAATTATTCCCTGCCGTCGCTGTCTTCCTAACCTGCTTCGACTTCCACACCTTCTGGGCGAATTCCAAGGCGCTAGCCCTCGCAGGTATCAGCAAAGCCACGGCCGATCCAGCGAACGGCGAGATCGTGCGCGATCCCGTCACCGGCGAACCCACCGGCGCCCTGAAGGAATCGGCCGGCGATCTGGTCGGCAAAGTCGTGCCGAAGCCCACCGCGGTCGAAACTCTCAATGCCTATCGTGCCGCCATCAAGTGGGCCAATCAGAATGGCCTCGGCCGGGTCCACAGCGCTGGCGGCGACTTCGAACACCTCGATATCTTCCAGGAACTCCGCGACGAAAATCAACTCTCCCTTCGTCTCCACGTCGCCTACGTTCTCGATCCCGCCCAAGTGCGCCCCGAGGATCTCGACGCCCTCGAATCGGCCAGGAAAAAGTTTCACGATGAATGGATCGATGCAAACAGCGTTAAGTTTTATCTCGACGGCGTAGTCGAGTCCCACACCGCCGCGTTCTTCGAACCTTACACCGACGATCCTGCGACCAAGGGCACGCTCTTCTGGGATCCCGAAAAATATAAAGCCGCCGTCGCCGCCCTCGATGAAAAAGGCTTCCAGCTCTACACCCACGCCATCGGCGATTACGCCGTTCACACAGCGCTCGACGCTTACGAATTCGCCGAACACACGAATCACACCAGGGACCATCGCAATCGCATCGAGCACATCGAAACCATCACCGCCACGGACATTGCCCGCTTCGCAAGGCTCGGTGTCATCGCCAGCATGCAACCTCTCCACGCCTATCCTGACGAAGACACACTCGATGTTTGGGCTCGCAACATTGGCCCGGACCGTGCCTCCCGCGCCTGGCTCTGGAAGAGCATCGCGCAACAAGGCGGCCGCTACACGTTTGGCAGCGATTGGCCCGTCGTCACTCTCAATTTGTGGCAAGGCATTCAAACCGCCGTCACGCGTCAGACTTCCGACGGCAAACCTGCTGGTGGTTTCGTTGCCTCACAAAAACTCAGCGTCGCCGAAGCCGTCGAAGGCTACACGATCGACGCCGCCTACGCCGGCCATCTCGAAAAATCCGAAGGCTCTCTGGAAATCGGCAAGGTTGCCGACGTCATCCTCGTCGACAAAAACATATTCGAAATCGATCCCCACACCATCGGCGAAACCAACGTGGTGCTAACAATAGTCGGAGGCAAAATCGTCTATGAAGCGCCTATGTAGGGCCCGCCTTCTGAGGCGGACCGTTTCCGCACTAACCACCACCACGAGGACTCAATGAAACCGAGAAACCCCAACCCCACTTCCCTGCTCCTTCTCTCCTGCGCGCTATTTCTCGGCTCCTGTCAAAACAAACAACCCTCCCTCAACCTCCTGGTCTGGGAAGGCTATGCCGATCCTTCCTTCATTCATGCCTTCGAACAATCGCACCACTGCAAAGTCACCGCGTCCTACATGGGCTCGAGCGACGACCTCGTAGCCAAACTCCGCGGCGGTAGTGCCTCCAACTACGACGTCATATCTCCCTCGAGCGACGTCGCCACTTCCATCGCCCGCGCCAATCTTGCCGAGCCTCTCAATCTCACGAAGATTCCTACCTACTCGCAACTCTCTCCAAAACTGCGCGACCTTCCCCTTGTCAAAATCAACGGCCAAACCTTCGGCGTCCCTTTCATGTGGGGCCCCAATCCTCTCCTCTATGACAAAACCGCCTTCGCGCAACCCCCCGATTCCTGGGCCATCTTCTGGGATCCAAAATACAAAGGAAAAATCTCTGTCTGGGACGATCTTTCTACCTTATATATGGCTGCGCAGCTCCTCGGCTTCGACAAGCCCGATCCTTCGCAGCTCTACAATCTCTCCGACGACCAGCTCGCCGCCGTCAAACAGAAACTCCTCGCCCTCAAGCCCAACATCCGCAAAATCTGGTCCACCGGAGGCGAACTCACCAATCTTTTCGAAAATCACGAAATCATCGCCGCTATGGGCTGGCCCCTTATGACCAACCAGCTCCGCCAGGCCAATTTCCCGATCGGCGAAACCATTCCCAAGGAAAACACCACCGGCTGGATCGATCACCTCATGATCACCAAGGCCAGTCCCAACAAGGGTCTAGCCTATGCCTTCCTCGAATACATGATCCAGGCGCAAATCCAGAAAAAAATCGCCGACGTCACTCATTACACGCCAGCGAATCCTTCCGCCGCCCAATTCATGACCGGCGCCGAGAAAAACGGCCTCCATCTCGACGACCCGGATGCCTACATGCAACGCATCTATTTCTGGCAAGACGTCCCTCGCCGCGCCCAGTACATCGAAATCTGGAACGAGGTAAAAGCCGCCCAGTGACCGCCGCTTCCTCCAGCCCGCCGCTGTCTCCCTCGCTCGTGGCACCGCTCCTCGAAGTGCGCAACATTGCCAAGCAGTTCGGTCCCCACCAAGTTCTCAAGAATATTTCCCTCCGGATAGCATCGGGTGAATTCCTCACCCTCCTCGGCGAAAGCGGTTCCGGAAAGACCACGCTTCTCCGCCTCATCGCCGGTTTCGAACAACCCACGTCCGGTGAAATCTGGATGAGCGGCGCTCGCCTCGACACGCTTCCTTCCTACAAACGCCGCGTCAACACCGTCTTCCAGCATTACGCGCTGTTCCCGCATCTCTCCGTCGCGGACAACGTCGGCTATGGCCTCCGCGTCAGCAATTCTCCCACCGCAGACATTCCTGCGCGCGTCGATGCCGCTCTCCGCATGGTCAAAATGCAGGATTACGTGTCTGCTCGGCCCGCTCGTCTCAGCGGTGGCCAGCAACAGCGAGTCGCTCTTGCACGCGCGCTCGTCAATCGCCCTCAGCTTCTTCTTCTCGATGAGCCGCTCTCCGCCCTCGACGCCAATCTCCGCAAGCAAATGCAGAGCGAACTAAAATCCCTCCAGCGCGAACTCGGCATCACGTTTCTCTTCGTCACTCACGATCAGGAAGAAGCCATGGCCCTTTCCGATCGCATCGCGCTCCTCAAAGACGGCGCCCTCGAACAAGTCGCTTCGCCTCGCGAGATCTATGCCCGCCCTGCCACCAGTTATACCGCCCAGTTCATCGGCCAAACTAATCTGCTCAGCGCCGAAGTCCGCGACGGAATCGCCACCTGCGGCGGCCTGCACTGGCCCACCAAAGCCGCCAACGGTCCGTCTCTCTTTTCTCTTCGCCCAGAAGCCATCAAGCTAGCCGCAGAAGCCTCATCCATTCCCAACGCCGTCTGTTTTCGCGCACGTATCCACCAACAAATTTTCTCCGGCTCTGTCGAGCAACTCGAAGTCGACTGTATCGGCCAGCTCCTCCGCGTCCGCATCCCGGCGCGCGGAATCCTGACCGGCGAACACGAATTCAGCTTCGATCCGGCTGAAGCCATCCAGGTCCAGAAATGAAAGGAACGCACACATGAAAACTGTCATCCCGAGCGAAGCGAACGATCTCAACCGTAACTGGATGAAAATCCTGATGCAAGCCACAAGTCGATCGTCGAAAACTTGTTACTGAAAACGAAAAACTGAGCAATCCCATGTACTCCCGTCTCTACAAAACCGTCGTCTCCCTCCCACCTCTGCTCTGGGTCGGCCTCTTTCTTCTTCTTCCCTACGCGCTGATGTTTGCCCACAGCTTCTGGCTCGTCCGCGACGGCGTCATCGTCCACCAATGGAATCTACAGAATTACGCCAAGCTCCTCCACAACCCCGTCTATGGCGAAGTCCTTTTTCGCACCGCCCGCATCGCCGCCAGCATCACCGTGCTCTCACTCCTCCTCGGCTATCCGCTCGCCTATTACATGTCTTTTCACGCTGGGGTTCGCAAGGATCTTCTCTATCAACTCGTCATCGTTCCCCTTTGGGTCAGCTATCTCGTCCGCGGTTACGCCTGGAAAACCATCCTCGGGCTCTGACGGCGTCCTAAACGGCTTCCTCCAATACCTTCACATCACCAAAGAGCCAGTTGGCTTTTTCCTCTACAGCCCCTTCGCCGTCATTCTCATGCTCACGCACATTTACACGCCGTTCGTCTTCCTTCCTCTCTACGCCTCGCTCGAACACATCCCGCGCAATCTCATCGAAGCCTCGCATGATCTCGGCGCCAGCCCTTGCGCCACGTTTCTCCGCGTCATTCTTCCTCTCTCGCTCCCCGGCCTGCTTGCCGGCGCCACCTTCGCCTTCGTCCTCACGCTCGGCGATTTTCTCGCGCCGCATGCTCGTCGGCGGGCCTTCCAGCATCATGATCGCCAACATCGTCCAAAGCCTCTTCGGCACCGCCTATGATTGGCCGCTCGGCGCCGCGATCGCTGTGTGCATCCTTTTCCTCACCATTGCTCTTCTCTTCCTCACCGAACGCCTCGAGAAACGGTGGGCCTTCCGATGAGCCACGGCCAGCTACAACTCCAATCGTGCGCCGCTTCTTGCCACGTTCTCGCTGCTCGTCTTTGCCTTCCTCTATCTGCCGATCGTCGTTCTCATCCTTTATTCCTTCAATCAAGCGATGGCGTCGGCGGCTTTCCCCCGAGGCATCTCACTCTTCACTGGTACCAGCAACTGTTTGCCGATGGCGCCATCTGGGATTCCGTCCTGAACAGCTTCCTCGTCGCGCTCGGTGCCGTTGCTCTCTCCCTTACCCTGGGCCTCCTCGCCGCGCTCGCACTCGATCGCGCCAACTTCCCCGGCAAATCCCTCTTCCGCCGTCTCGTCCTGCTTCCTCTCGTTCTCCCCGGCATCATCACCGGGCTCTCCCTATTCATGTTCGTCGACCGCATCGGCATTCAACTCAGTCTCCTCACCGTCTTCCTCGGCCACGGCACCGCGCTCATCTCCGTCGCCACCACCGAACTCTTCGCTGGCCTGCAAAAAATGGATCGCGCCCAGGAAGAAGCCTCTCTCGATCTCGGCGCGACTCCCTGGCAAACCTTCTGGCGCATCACCCTCCCGAATCTCAAACTCTCTCTCATCGCCTCCGCCTTGCTCATCTTCACCCTCTCGATGGACGAAATCGCCGTCACCTTTTTCCTTCTCGGTCGAGACAACACCCTCCCGCTCGAAATTTGGGCAAGCCTCCGCCGCGGCATCACTCCGGAAATCAACGCCATCTCCACGCTGATTTTCATCCGTCTCGGTAATCCTCATCCTGATCTGGTACCAAGTCCGCACCCGTACCCTGGGCAACGAACCCCGCGAACTATTGGAGCGCCCATAACGGAAATGGCAATCCCACCGAGACACGTTGGCCTGAGCGGAGTGCGCCGGCTTTTTCGGGGGCCGGGGCTTCAGCTCCAACAGCAGAGCTTGGCACGCATTGCGCTTCAGCCCCTGAGGGAACTCCTCTTGCGCAGCCTGATGCGCCAACCCTTTTATCCAATTTGCGAAAGGAACCATGCTTCCGGAACTTCCCTCTTTCCGGAAACTGCAAACCTATGATTAAAAACCTAAAACCCGCCAACTCTCGTCGTGATTTCATCAAATTCCTGGTCGCTGGTTCGATCGCCTCCGGCTGTCCCATCGACAAGGCTCTCCTGGCAGACCCCGACGCCAAACCTGCCAACGTCGAAGGCGAGCACTTCGCCATCTGCCACGAAGTCCGCGACAACCACTCCTTCGCCAAACCCGACGCCACCCGCAAAGTCGATATCGCCATCGTCGGTGGTGGCATGGCCGGACTCTCCGCCGCCTATTTCCTCCGCGGCAAAGATTGGCTCCTGCTCGAGAAGGAAGATCACTTCGGCGGCAACGCTTATCAAGAGGAATTTGCCGGCCAGCCTTACTCCACGGCCGCCGCGTACGATTTTCGTGGCAGCGACAGTGACCATCTCGCCAAGGAAATCGGCCTTGATCTTCTTCCCATCGACATGCCAGACCCCACCATCGTCAACGGCGCCTACACTCCAGACACCTGGGGCTCCGGCCTCTCCGAACTCCCCTACTCCAAGGAAACCGTCGCTAGTTTCAAAAAATTTGCCGCCGATATTCTGAAAATCGATCCCCACAAAAACATGTTGCAGCTGGACTCCAAGCCATTCACCGAAATCACCACCGAACTACTCCCCTGAGATCACCCAGTGGTGGGACGCCTACGGCCTCTCCAACTGGGGCGCCGTCACCGAAGATACCACCGCGTTCATCGGTGTCGTCGACGCGCAATACCTCATCAAGGGCGAAGACAGCAGCCGCGTCATTCTCCCTGGCGGCCTAGGTTGTATCAGTCACAAGCTGGTGGAAGTGATGAAGCCCAAAGTATGGCGAAGGCATGCTCGGCGGCGCCACCGTTGTTTCCGTCGTCCCCGACGCCAGTGAAGTTCGCGTCACCTACCTGCAGGAAGACAAGCTCACCACCGTCTCCGCAAAAGTCGTCCTCATGTGCTCACCCAAGTTCATCACCTCTCGCCTCGTCGCCGGACTGCCCAGCGATCAGAAACAAGCCATGCGCCGCATGCGCTACGCGCCCATCCCGATGATCAACATGATTTTTGACAAGCGTATTTACAACCAGGGCTACGACAATTGGTGCCCCGGCAACTCCTTCACCGATTTCATCGTCGCCGATTGGACCATCCGCAATCAGCCCGGCTATAAACCAAAATACGAAATCCTCACCTTCTACTCAGCCCTGCGCGAGTACCAGCGCTCCATTCTCCTTGAGGAAGCAGGCTGCCAGGATTTCGCCGCCAAAGTGCTGCAGGACTTTCAGAAGTGCTTGCCCGAATTCAACGTTGATCCCATCGAGATCCGCCTCTATCGCCGCGGCCACGCCATGATGATGGCCGTCCCCGGCCAATACACAAAAAATCGCATGATCGCTTCCCGCCCGATGGATCGCATCTTCTTCGGCAACTCCGATTCTGGCGGCCCCGAATCCCTTACCACCGAAGCCGTCCGCATCTCCCACGCTGCCGCCGAATGGGCCAACCTAGTCTTGGCCGGCAAACCCGGCGCCGCCGACCTGGCCCACAAAGCCCTAACCGCCGTCACCTTCTAACCGCGCCGCTCGATCGCGCATCATTTTCGGCAGGCAGGTTCACGTTGCTAAATGCATGGCATTTGTTTTTTCTGAAAATCTCCAAACCCCCGGCGCTCGCCGCGACGACCGCCCTTACCTTTTTCTTCTTCTGGCTTATTAATTTCCACGGTGTGCCTGGCGTTCCCCGCATCGATTCTCTGCTGCGAATCGGCATCCCCGACATGATGTTTTCCTATTCTCCCTCTTCCATCTACTCGAAACTCGCCGAGTTCGGCAACGAAGGCCGCCTTGCCTACCGGCTTTTCCTCGAACGCGTTGATTTTATCTTCCCCGTGGTCTATGGGTTCTTCTTCGTTATGACCATCACGTTCGGCCTGGCGCGTCTTTTCCCCAACCGCCCCACACTCCAGAAATTTAGTTTGCTCCCCTTGGCCGCAACCTTCTTTGATTACGCCGAGAATGTTTGCTTCCTCATCCTCCTCGATAGCTACCCCCGGGAATTGCAAAGCACCGAGAAACTCGCGAATGTATTCACTCTCGCCAAATGGGCTTTCGCCGCAATCAGCATTCTGTTGTTGTTTACCGTGCTTCTTGGACTCCTGATACGAAGCTTCCCAAAGCGCGCACTTCAACGTAGCAGGGAATTTCGCGGAAAAAAGGTGGGAACAATGAACCCTGGAGAGCGGCATAGGCAACTGCGGCCGATGCGGTAGAATCAGACGCCGATCCATTCAAATGAGGTCCGCCATGTTTCGTACTGCCATCGCCATCTTGTTGTCCCTCTCATTTTCGATCCTCTCCCACGCGCAGACTCCTCCACGCCCCCAAATCTCCGGCATCGCTTTTGTGCGCATTAAGGCCAGCGATTTCCAGAAATCGTCGGAAACCTACACCAAAATTCTCGGTCTTCGCACCGGCTCAAACGGCTGCATCAACGTCAAAAATCCCTGCTTCGTCGTCAACGCATCCCAGCATATCGAACTAACTCAGGCCCAACCGGGTGATCCCGGTTCCTGGCTAGACGAGGTCGCTTTCCGTACCAGCAGTGTTCACGAGATGCGCGATTATTTGCTCTCCCAACGCGTTTCGGCCTCCGAAATCAAAAATACGCCTCACGGCATACCCTTTATCGAAACTAAGGATCCCGAAGGCAATCGCATCGTTTTCGTTCAGACGTTTTCGGAAATCTCCGTGGCTCGCGTTCCGCCAAATCAAGTCAGCTCTCGACTCTTTCACGCTGGCTTCGTCGTCAAGAATCTCGCGATGATGAAACACTTTTATATGGACATTCTCGGCTTCCGCCTTTACTGGAAAGGCGGCTTCAAGGATCTTCCACCCGGCACTCCGCAAAAGGATTCAGACATCGATTGGTTTGAAATCCAGGTTCCCGATGGCTCGGACTGGGTCGAATTCATGTTGAACATTGCTGCCAACGCCGATCATCAGGAACTCGGCGTGCAAAATCATTTCTGTCTCGGCGTCCCCAACATGGAACGCGCCCTCGACCAGCTTCACAAGAATGGTCTTCTCCCCGATTCGAAATTTGCCGACGATAAATCCGAAATCGGCCGCGACGGCAAATGGCAATTCGACATCTTCGATCCCGACCTCACCCGCATCGAACTGATGGAGCCAGCGCCAACCAAAGATCCATGTTGCAATCCCTATACCGCCCCCCACGCAAAGCTATGACGCGCGAGATAGCCTTACAATAACCGCGATCTCCCTATGAGCGGATCCCTGGATACTCTCATCGTCACTGGAGGCGGTCGCGGCATCGGCGCTGCAATCTCTCGTCTCGCCGCCGCGAGCGGCTATTCCGTTGCCATTAACTACCTTTCCGACGCAGCTTCCGCCAACTCTCTGGTCCAGGAAATTTCTCAAAACGGCGGCTGCGCAGCCGCCTTCCAGGCGCACATCGCAAGCGAGCCAGACATTCTCCGCCTATTTGAAAGCGTGGACAAAACGCTTGGCTCCCTTTCCGCCCTCGTAAACAAAGCCGCCATCACCGGCGGCTTTGCGCGCCTCGTTCCTGACATCCCAATGGGTCGCGCCGGTACTCCTTCGGAAGTCGCACAAGCCGTCCTCTGGCTGCTTTCCCCCGCCGCTTCTTTTGTAACTGGTTCAATCCTCTCCGTCAGCGGTGGCCGCTAGCACTCGTTGACACGTGGAGCACTTTGGTTGGCCTCGCAGGTCGTAGCTCGTGTTATGTTCTATTCGACGTAATCACTAGGGGCTCGCTTATCTCAGGTCGACTTCTCAGCGGGAATCCATTTCGGATGCGTATCGCAAACTTTCTTTTCATACTCGGCACATTCTCTCTGGCATTTCTTCTTTTGATTCCTGTTCAATCCCAACAAAAGCCATCTTCCTTCCTTATCGTCAACGCGCAACTCGCCGACGGCACCGGCGCACTCCTTCGCCAGGACAATGTCCGCGTCAACTTCAATCACATTGAAGAAATCGGCGACCTGGCCCCTGAGAAAGGGGAATCCGTCATCGACGCCAAAGGCCTCATTCTCGCCCCGGGCTTCATCGATATTCACAATCATTCCGCCGACGGCATCCTCAGCGATCCGCTGGCCGAATCTCAGATCGCTCAGGGCATCACGTCCCTCGTCGTCGGCCCCGACGGCGAATCTCCCTGGCCCATCATCACTTGGGTACGCTCCATCGAACAGCTTCATACCGCGCCGAACGTTTCCATCTTCGCTGGACACGCCACCAT
This sequence comes from Candidatus Acidiferrales bacterium, assembly GCA_963790355.1. GTDB lineage: Bacteria > Acidobacteriota > Terriglobia > Acidiferrales > UBA7541 > Acidiferrum. The sequence continues at coordinate 95,749 of CAWBOF010000003.1, read as the reverse complement.
TCGCGAGCAAGCGATGGGAAAGGATTACAAGCGCCCTGCGACTTCCGATGAGCTTCGATTGATGGAACAGTTTGTTGGCCAAGCCATGAATCAGCAGGCTCTCGGTCTATCTTCCGGTCTCGAGTACGAAGTCGGCAGCTACTCGGACACCGCGGAACTCGTGGCCCTCGCCAAAGTAGCCGCCGAGCACGGCGGAATCTACATGACCCACATTCGCGACGAAGCCGACAAATCCTTTCAAGCTCTCAACGAGGAAATCACCATCGCCGAACGCGCGCACATCCCTGTGGAGCACTCGCACATCAAACTCGGTACCGTCGCGGTCCAGGGCAAAGCCGCGGCGTACATCAACATAATCAATGATGCGCGTCGCCGCGGCGTCGATTTCATGGCCGATTGCTATCCCTACGACGCATGGCACGCCAATCTCAAAGTACTCATCCCAGACAAACAATACGAAAATCCGAAAAGCGTCGCCAAAGGCCTTGCCGATGTCGGCGGAGCCTCCCACATCACCATCACCGAATTTAAGCCGAACCCCACTTACGCCGGCCACACCCTCGCTGATCTCGCCAAGGCCGCCCACATTTCCGATGTGAATATGTTTATTCGTCTGGTCCGTGAAGGTGACACTGCCAACACCGAAGCTAGCATCATCTGCCAATCGATGATCGACTCAGACATCAGGACGTTTTATCAGCAGCCTTGGGTCATGGTCGCCAGTGATGGCGGCATCGGCGCCAGCCATCCCCGCGGTGCCGGCACATTTCCACGCATCCTTGGGGTGTATGTCCGCGAAAAACACTGGCTCACGCTGCCCGAAGCCATTCGTAAAATGACATCTCTGCCCGCCCAGCGCCTCGGCTGGAAAGATCGCGGCACCATTCGCGTAGGCGCGTACGCCGATCTGGTCCTTTTTAATCCCGACACAGTAATAGACCGCTCCACCTACACCAATCCAAGCGCTCTCCCCACCGGGATCGAAAAAGTCTTCGTCAATGGCGTCCTGGTCTGGGACAAGGCCAAATCAACTACTGCCCGCCCCGGCCTCTTCTTAGGCCGAGCCGGCACCCCTATCGAGCTCCTAAACTAGTCCGCCGGTCCGACGCCCAGGCCTTCATGCGAGCGCCTCCCCGCGTCGACCACTTATGTTGTCATTCTGGGGAGCGCCCGTTGCGACGAAGGATCTCAACTCACACGCTAGCCCCCGCGGGAGGGGCTCCTGTAGTTCCTCGCCGTTCCTCTATTTCCTTAGCCACTCCTGCTCTTCAATACTTCGGCACCGTCGCATCCACCTCATCCGACCAAGCCAATATCCCGCCCTTCAAGTTGTGGATCTTTCTGAATCCTGCCTTACGCAAAAAATCAATCGCCTCCCCCGAACGCCTCCCGCTCCGGCAATACGCCACAATCTCCCGCGAAGAATCGAGCTCGTGCACCCGCCTCGGCAATTCGCCCAATGGAATCAAATGTCCCTGCAGATTGCAGATCTGGTATTCGTGCGGCTCCCGCACGTCCAGAACAAACAAATCGTCGCCCCGGTCGAGCCGCGCCTTCAATTCCCTCGGCGTAATCTCCGGCACTTGCAAATCCGGCGCCGGCGCCTCTTCGCCCCGCACGCCGCAGAATTCGTAATAGTCGATCAGCTTGTGAATCGTTCGGTGCTCGCCGCACATCGGGCACTTCGGATTTTTCCGCAATTTGAACTCACGGAAGCTCATCTCCAGCGCGTCAAATACCAGCAACCGTCCCTTCAAATTTCGGCCGCTGCCCAAAATCAACTTGATCGTCTCCATCGCCTGGATCGATCCCACAATTCCCGGCAACACTCCCAACACTCCGCCTTCCGCGCAAGACGGCACCAGTCCCGGCGGAGGCGGTTCCGGGTACAAGCACCGGTAGCAGGGCCCATCCGGCATTCCAAAAATCGTCGCCTGCCCCTCAAACCGGAAAATCGACCCATACACATTCGGCTTGCCCAGCAACACGCAAGCATCATTCACCAGATATCGCGTAGGGAAATTGTCCGTCCCGTCTACAATAATGTCGTAGTCCTTGAACAACTCGAGCGCGTTCTCGCTCGTCAGCATCGTCTCATACGCGATCACTTCAATATCCGGATTCAGATTCGAAAGGCGCGCCCGCGCCGCTTCGCTCTTCTTCTTCCCCACATCGCTCGTCCCGAATGTGACCTGCCTCTGTAAATTCGTGAAATCCACCACGTCAAAATCCACCAAACCCAATCTCCCCACGCCCGCCGCGGCCAAATACAATCCCAGCGGCGCGCCCAGCCCGCCCGTCCCGATCAACAGCACCTTGGCCGCCTTCAATTTCAACTGCCCCTCCATGCCCACCTCGGGCATGATCAGGTGCCGGCTGTACCGCAATATTTCTTCGTTGCTCAACTTCTCTGCCGATGTCAATGTTGGCGCTCCTCCGGCGATCGACGGAATAATGTTGATCGTGTCCCCGTCCTTAGTCGGCGTCTTTTCCTGGGCCAGATAACGAATGTCCTCGCCATTCAAATACACATTCACGAAGCTCCGCAGCTTCCCTTCCTCCGTGAACAAGTGCCGTCTCAATTCCGCGAATTCCGTCGTCAAGTGGCCCAGCGCTTCAGACACCGTCCGCGCCGGAAACTCCGCGGCCGATTTGCCCTGCGCATGCACCCGCAACGGCGTCGGTATCAAAACTTTCACACTCATGTTCGTCTCCTCTAAATTGCGTGCCATACCTGCCGCGCCGGGCGAGTCCGCGAGCCCAGCGGCAATTTCACGCGCAAGCCAACGTCACCTCCATCGGCTTTCGCACAAATTTTTATGTCAGGAAATTCACAACGAACAACGGCGAGATCAACGACCGCAGTATTTCCCTGCACTTGCATGGCCCAGCTCCCATTCCCTGGGCGGGTGACCGGAGCCGCCATTTCTACCTGCTTGCTCGATGCCACTTTGTACTTCTCCCCAAAAACCAATCTTTGCCTTAGCTTCCATCGTAGCGGCACAACAACCCATCATCCAGTTAGATGCACCACTACATCGCGTCGCTATTTCGCTGTAAATCCAGCCGGCCATCGGCAATTTCCGCAAGCGTTCTCTCCTGATCCGCAACCCAAATTGTGACACACTTTCCCGCATGCAAGCACCGCTTTCGTAAGTGGGCTGGTCAACTCCAGCAAGACACAAAGCCACTCGTCTTCACATCACCCCCCACTCCAGATGTACAATCCCTACCGTTTGGGAACATCAAATTCATCGCCAGCCGAGGCAACCATGAAGAAATTATTCCTGCCCGTTCTGCTATTCTCTCTTCTCTGCCCGCCTCCCTCACTTTCTGCCGTAGACACACCCGATACCGCCGCAAAAATCGATAAACTTGTTTCTCAATACATGGATTGCTGCGCCTTCACTGGTACCGTCCTCGTCTCCGATCATGACAAAGTCATTTTCAAAAAGGGCTACGGCCTCGCCAATCGCGAGTGGAACATCCCTAACACTCCCGACGTAAAGTTTCGCATTGGCTCCATCACCAAGCAGTTCACTTCCATGCTCATCCTGCAGCAGGTCGCCAAAGGCACTATCAAGCTCGACGCTCACCTGTCCGACTATCTTCCCTACTACCGCAAAGACACCGGCTCCAAAGTCACCATCAGTCAACTCCTGAGCCATACTTCCGGCATTCCCAGCTATACCGATGACCCCAAGTTCTTTCCAGACGTTTCGCGTAACTACTATCCCGTCGACGATTTCGTCAAACAATTCTGCAGTGGCGATTTGCAGTTTGCGCCTGGCACAAAGTTTCACTATGACAACTCTGGCTTTTTCCTTCTCGGCGCCATCCTCGAACATGTCACCGGCAAAACCTACGAAGCCCTCCTGAGGGAAAATATTCTCGTTCCTGTCGGTATGAAAGATTCCGGATACGATCACTACGCCGACATCCTCCCGAAACGCGCTTCGGGGTATCGACAGGAATTGTCCGGGGTAGTGAACGCGCCCTATCTCGACATGGCCCTTCCCTACGCCGCCGGTTCCCTTTATTCCACCGTTGAAGATCTGTACAAATGGGATCAGGCGCTTTACTCAGACAAACTCATTCCCGACGATCTCAAGCAGAAGTTATTCACTCCCAACCTCGAACATTACGGCTACGGCTGGGATATTCGCCCGGTTCCCGCCGACGAACCCGGCGCCGGACAAACCGTAATCTCCCATGGCGGAGGCATCAACGGGTTCAACACACTCGAACAGCGCTACATTGCGGACCACGATCTCATCGTCATCTTCAACAACACCCCCGGCGCAGCGCTCGGCGAAATGGCCAAGGGTATTCGCGCCGTCCTTTATGGTCAGGAACCCGCCCCGCCTAAACGTTCTCTCAGCCACGATCTCGGACAGATTGTCGTGGACCATGGCGTCGACGCCGCCATTGCCAAATATCACGAGCTTAAGAGCACACGTCCCAACGACTACAACTTCAACGAAGACGCCCTCAGCGGTCTCGGCTACGGACTCCTCGAGGAAAACCGCAATTCCGACGCTATTGCCATTTTCAAATTAAATGTCGAGGAATATCCCAAGTCCGGCAATGTCTATGACAGCCTCGCCGAAGCCTATGCGAAGGACGGTCAGAAGCAGTTCGCCATCGAAAACTATCGTAAATCCCTGGAACTCGATCCTAAAAATCAGAACGCCGCCAATAAATTGAAAGAGCTGGAACAAAAATAGTGACGCACTCGAACTGCTTCAACAAGCAAAACGGTAAGAATTACAGGATCGTGTTCGAGATTGGTGCGAAGTTTCGTACTAGGCCTGCACTCCTTCGAGCCCTCATTCCAAGTCCAACCTCCTCTTCTGCCATCACTTAGTTGTTTGGCGCATCACGTGCTCCTCACCGTTCCGAGGATCAGGCCATGCATTCGGAAAATTCGGAAAGTTCTGTCAGGACCGCGATCTGCACCGACTACGAAAAGCTCCTTTTTGCCTGTCAGAAAGCCTTGGAGAGTTGGCGCCGGCGCCGCGATGAAGTTGCTTCCGTAGGCTTTGCCGACAAAACCATTTCGGATGAGCTCCTGCGACTGCAAGCCACCTTTGCCCGCGCATACTCGCAACTGGAAACGCACGATCACCATTGCCAGCTTTGCCGCTTCGTTTCCAAAATCGGCAGTCGCAATATCTCCACCGCTTCCGCGCCAGCCATGGAGAAAAAGCCATTCGCGTGAGTTCGAGCGTCTAAGACCGCAGGCAGTTCATGTGGCTTTAGATCCATGCTGGCGAATCTTTAGACTCGCCAGCGTTCAGTAGCTTAGTGGGCCGACGGATTTTCGCGGGAAAACCGTTTCACTGTTTCCGCCAATAAGGATCGCAGTGAACAATTTGACGGAGGACCGTTTGAAGTTATCGATCGAAATTCTCAGCTTACTCGCCTTTCTCCTGGGCTCGCCCCTGTACGTCCCAAAACGTGTCGACCCGCTGCCCCAACTCGACCCGGCACAAGCCGCGACAACTCCGCAGCCCCCGTCTCAAGATCTGCCTCCCACCAACTGATCCGACGATCCACCCGCTCGGCCCGCGATTTCTTTTCCACATAAGCATCTGCTGGGATTTTATTACTTACAGGTTACTAGAATAATTATAGTCGGCGCGCCGTCATTTCTCCGGGCTTAGTTACCGTCGGCGGGCCATGTTACCCTCGGAACCCGCTTCGGAGGGCACATGGCTGAACAGTTGGACGAGTTTCAGAAGCTTCGCGCCGAATTGAACGAGGAAATCCTGGAATGCGGACACCTAACCATCAAGCGCACCTTGGCCCTGGATCACCAGGCCTACGAACCGGGCCCATTGGACACTAAGACCAAGGAACTGCTCGGCTTAGTGGCTTCCACGGTGCTCCGCTGCGACGATTGCATCACGTATCACTTGGTCCGGGCAGGCGAGTTGGGTTGGACCCGCGCCGAAGTCATCGACGCACTGAACGTCGTCTCGGTGGTAGGGGGTTCTATTACTATCCCCCACCTCCGCGGCGTTTTTGCGCGAATGAGAGAGGTTAACGGACTACAACCTGATGTAAAATAGCCAATCCGGTCGACCCAAAATGAGCACGACACCCAACGTAATTTCTGTTGAGCAAGAGAACCTTCTGCAACGAATCAAAGGCGTATGTGGCACGGCATTGTTTCTGCTGATTCAGCGTTCGCCAAAATTTCTGAAGCTCTATCGCAACGAACAATCGTGGACGCTTTTCCGCGTTGCGCTCGGCTGCTTTGGTGCGGCGCTGGTTGTGCTGCCGCTGAGCCTGTGGCATGGCTATTTCACCGCCGTGTTTGGCCTGATGTTCTTTGTCCTGTCCATTTTATTGCCACCCGCTGAACTGGAATCGCCGACCGATCGCAAAGCCCGTGAACTCGGCGCGCAGACGGTGGTGAGCGGCGGCGAATATCAGCCCGCCAATTCCTCGGCGAAGCCCGTGCAGTTGTTTATCTCAACGTCGCAAACGTGGGCGATGGACAAGCACTACGATCCGTTGGTGGTGATCACAACGGGCGAAATCGCCAAGCTGGATGTGATGCCAGGTGAAAACCAGTGGACGCTGGTGGTGCGCTGGGGCGAACACAAAGCCGAATTTCGCTACACGGGAATTTTCGCCGAGCGTTTCGCGCGTCTTGCCGAAGAATCACTGCGCCACGCCAGCGCTCCCACGCAACCCACCCTGCCGAAGAGCCGCGCTGCCGGCGTTTAAGCCCGTTCTGGCGGCCAAATCGAATATTTCTTCCATCGCATCTCGGCCTCCGATCTGTGCGAAAATAAGACCATGGCACGCGGTTGGGAAAGTAAAGACGTCGAATCTCAAGTAGAAGACAGGAAAATCGTGGCAGATAACTCAGCTAGAGGTCAGAAAAGTCCAGAAGATTTACGCCGGGAAACCGAGCGTCGCGGATTGGCTCTCTCTCGCACGCGGATTGTGAACGATCTGGAAAGTGCAACGCATCCGAACCATCGCAAGTCTCTGGAAGCCGCGCTGGAACATCTGGATAAAAAGATTGCTGAATTAAGCTGAGGCAAACCTGGTCGATCCTGTCGCCGCTACGGTGCCGCTGAAGTTGTGCGTCGCAGATTGCAATTGCAGTGACTTAATCCGTAAACACCACACCTACCGCGGTCGTTCCCTTTTCTGTTCCCGCTTCAATCCGTACAACGTAACCGCGTAGCCGCATTTCCTTGACGCCATCGAGGCCCGTCGTTTCCATCACCACTTCAAGTTCCGACTGCAGCCGCGGATTATGCTTTAGAGAAATCCGCGCGCCTTGCAGTGCAAGATCGTGCACCGTGGTTTGTTCCTCAAACTTCTTGCCGTCCGCTCCCAGCCCGGTGACCACCGCGCGGAACTGTGCGTCCCGGCGCAACGCGGTTCGCGATCCGGGCAAATGCGTTTGAACGGGCTCGCCTGGCGCGCCTAGCGTGATCACCATTCCCTCGCTGGCTGCAAACACGGAATCAAACTCTTCCCGGGCATCGCGCAAAATAGCGTCGACCATGCGATCGGCAGAGTCCGGATCGTGATGGAACAAAACCAGTGTCTTCGCTCCGACTTCGCGGGCGATGTGCACTCCCTCTTTCCAGGAAGAATGGCCCCAGCCCTTCTTCGTGGTGGCGAGCTGCGCAGGAGTGAATTGCGCATCATTCACGAAGATATCAGCGCCCGCCGCAAGCTCGCGCAGACTCTTTTCCAGTACGGGATCGCCCGGCTCGTTGTCGGTGGCGTAAACGATAGTGCCCGCGGGCGTCTCGATCCGAAAGCCCAGGCAACCTTGTGGATGGTTTACGTGCCGCGCCGTTACTTTGTTCTCTCCAACCAGGAAAGTTTCTCCGCCTTCGAGCTCCCGAAATTTGCGCTTGGCGCTCATTGACGCGAAATCCACGGGGAAATACGGCAACGCCATCTGCGTTTCAAAGACTTGCCGCAGGGAATTGGGTCCAAGGAATTTTGAGCGGAAACTATAGAACTGAAAATGGTTACGCTCGTCATACAAAGGAGCAAAGAAGGGCAATCCCTGGATATGGTCCCAGTGATAATGCGTCACAAAAATGTGCGTTTCAGACGGCCTTGGAGCGGGATCGGATATCCATCGATTGCCCAACATGCGCAAGCCCGTGCCGCAATCGAGGATAAATTGCGTGCCGTCGGGAGCCAAGAAATCCAGGCAGGGCGTGTTGCCCCCAAAACGCCAAGTTGTCGGATCGACGGTCGGCGTGGATCCACGAACGCCCCAGAAGCTCAATTTGGCAATAGGGGATCTCATTTCGATCGGTTTAATCCCCGATGACTCCCGTGTGAAAACGCGTGTGAAACGGGTGCGACTGTACCTTTTCTGATAGTGGCAGCGGCTGCCAGACCCGTCAATGAATTCACGGCTGCCTGTTGTCAACCATCCAACAACTGACAGGACGAAGGGACTGGACGGCGGCGGCCAAGGACGTAGAATACAGGGTGAATGCACACGCATACGCACTCCCATGACGGACATTCGCACACCCACGCGCACGATCTCGTGCATGGGCACGCCCACGCGCATCCGGCGATGAAACCTTCGGTCTTGGCCTGGGCCATGGCCGCGACATTAGGTCTGGTGGTCGCCGAGGTCTTCGGAGGATTGCTGGGACATTCCGTGGCCCTACTGAATGACGCGGTGCACAACCTTTCAGACGTGCCGGCACTGGGAATTTCCTGGTTGGCAATGCGCTGGGCGCAGCGGCCGGCGGATTCAGAGAAAACCTACGGCTATCACCGTGCCGGAACTCTAGCGGCGTTTACAAACGCCGTGCTCCTGATTGTGCTGGCGCTTTGGCTGGGATACGAAGCGATCGAACGACTGCGTAATCCCGTCGCCGTGGTGGAGAGCTGGATGATCTGGACGTCGCTGGCGGCGCTGGCAGTAAACGGCGGAATTACGCTCTCCTTGATAAAAGGACACAAGGATCTGAATCTGCGCAGCATTTTAGTCCACAACTTCGGTGACGCCTTGTCCAACATTGCGATCATTGGTGGGGCCATCCTTATGCGCTACACGCACTTAAATTGGATCGACCCGCTGTTAGGCCTGGCGATTGGTCTGCTCGTCCTGTACTCTTCCGTCGGCATTCTGCGCGAGTCGGCGCACATCCTCCTGGAGGGGCGGCCGAAAGGCACGCGCGTCGAGGAAGTTGCCCGCGCCATCCTGACGGTCGAGCATGTGCAGGAAGTGCATGACATCCATATTTGGTCGCTCGGCGGCGAACACAGTGCGCTGAGCTGCCACGCCCGCATTCCGGATATGCATATGGACAGATGCGAAGATGTTGTCGCAGCCATCCGTGAAAAAGTGAAGGAGTTCGGGATCGAACACACTACTGTTCAGCTTGAGCGCGCGGGCCTGCCCGCTACGTCGGGATATGTAATGCCGGAACCGATCCGCAAAGGCTGATTCCGCCTCCGACTTCCGTCCTAATCCTTTCTTACAAAGACCGTATCGATGGCCTGAAGAATGCCTGATTGCCAGATTGCTTCCTGAAAATTGCAGACCACGGGAGAAAACCAACCGGCATTAAAACGGTGGCAAAAATGTTGACAGAAAAAGTTGCTTACCTCCGTGGTCGGGGCAGCCAGAGCGCGAATAGCCCATCGCGAGGATGTAGTTTCGCTCCGGTTGGCCGTGGTAACGATAATAATCGGCGAAAGTGGAGCGCTGTGGCGAAATGCCATAAAACGAAGGGTTGCGGCTCATTCGGCTTCCCGGCTCGATTTCAATCAAGGAGTGGGCAAGCGAAATGTCACGCACTGGGGGATCACCCGGTTTACCCATGATTCTAATAACTTAATTCCGGCCAAGTTAACGCAGCGGCGCAAAAGGAAGATCGAAAGCGACACCGGAAGCCACAGGCGTCGGCAGATTTATTGTGTTGCCCAGATCTTCGTTCTGTTTTTGTGTGGCATCCAGATCGAGCGAATCGAGCGCCACTGTCCGGCGCACGCCCTCCTTCGTGACGTACTGTAGCTTGTCATTAAGGAAGCTGTAAGCAACCGCGTAAATCTTCGTGCCATCGCGCTCGACAAACACAAACTCCGAAAGCGATTTAGTAAAATCATTGGCGCTCGAACGATAACGGGACGGGGCAGGCCCTCCACCAGACGAATCCTGGTCGCTCGCTTGAGGATTGGAATCAGGCGGCTGGTTGGAAGCCTCTTCTTGGGGGGCCTCTTGATCCGGAGGGGCGCCTGCGTCGACATAGTACGGAATCGGGACATACAGGGAACCACCGAAAAATGGCAGGACCAAGCCCGTGGTCGGCGGGCAGGCATTCAAGCCCACTAAACCGCTGCCTCTCCCGTTGCAGAACGATGGGCCGGCGGTGATCGGGTTCACCGAGCCACCCAGTGGCGCAGGCGGAATTGTGTGTACGGGCAGTGGTGGGTTCCCGCTCCTGTGACTGGCAACTGTACTTGAATGAACGGGCGCTCCGACGTTGCTGCCAGAATGCGCGTGGGTCGGAGAGTGTGGTGGCAGGGCATGAGCCGCCGCAACCTGCCCGGTAGGCACCGCTCGAACGACCACCGGCGGGGCCGCAACAGATACCGCAGCGTGTTGACCGGCTGCAAGACTAACGGCAATTCCAAAAGAGAGCGGACCAAGAAGCAGTAGTTTGCGCATAAAGCGCTCCCGGGAAGCTACTGCAGCGCCTCCCAACAACTTGGACGTAACCGAGCCTGGAAGGGATACACACGCCCAACGTCCTACCGAGGATTTTGCGCCCGATCCGACAGGAAGAGAAGCGCAATTGCGATGCCATCGTTCTAATACTTCCAGCTCATATCTGCACCCGCCGGGGCCATGGCAGTCATCCGGCGAGCGATTTGGGGCATGATGCGCTCGTAGACCGTCCCAAAGCTCTCCATGTTGGAAATGTCTCCACCGCCCATATAGCAATGAGGCTTTCCCGGGCTGTACTCGAAATCGGCCACACGAAAAGGATTCTTCGGAGAATCGACGAAGTTCTGCATCAGGTGCACAGCATTGTTCAGGTACCAGGTGTCCATGTCGCCGACGGCGAAATGCAGCTTGCCGGCGAGTTTCGGGCCGAGTGTGGCGATGTCACGCTCCATGATGTAACGCAGGTCGTAGTGCTCCTTCCAGTAAGCGGCAACTTCGGGATCAATCACGCCCGTTGATGGGTTCCAGATCGCCTTGGGGTAGCCATTCGCTCCGACCGGGCTGAACACCGCTTGCCAGATCCCAAATTGCTCCGTTGAGCGTCCGTGCGTGCCCATCACCTCTTCGCGCCGGACAGTGGGCTCCATGACGGCGACAATCTCCCCAGTCGAGGTGCGCATTTCAGCGCGCGGAACCTTAGCGAACGTGCTTTCCTGCCAAAACGCATTTTTGTCGCCATAGATGTTAACCGCCTGGTAGGCGCGAAAGTCGATCGGATCGGGACAAAACGCATACGAATCGTTGTAAAAGTCTGGATAGAAAATCTGCGACGCCGCCGCTTCCCACCCGCCGGTTGAGCCGCCTTCCAACGCGCGCGCCCACGGCTGGCCAATACCTCGGAAGCGCCTTTCGACTTCGGGGATAAGCTCCTGAGTAATGGCGTCGCCGTACGGACCGAGGTTGGCGGAGTTCACGGCATAAGAATCATCGTAGTAAGGATTCGCATGTTGAATACTCACGAGCAGCATGCGGGGCAACCGGCCCGAGGTCCAATCCTGATAGAAGCGGTTCGCAAATTGCAAGAATTGTAAATTTTCTCCCTTGGGCGCGTCCGTCTTGCCAATTTCCGGCACTTTTTCCAGGAAAAAATCCCAGTCGGGCTCAAAATGTCCCTGGTGAACAAGCAGCGGATAGTGCGCGGTAGGATGTTCGTCGAAACCATCCGGAAGCAGGACCGTTGCGCCGAGGTACATCGGCCGGCCCCAGAACGCAGTCAAGAGTTTGCTTTCGATTCGAATGTGCTTGATGTATTTCGCGTCTTTGGCCGGCTCGATAGGAGGAATCCTCTCAGTGAGGCTGATGCGGACGACGTTACCAGCCTGCGGATCAACATGGATCAACTGCGGCTTATTGAGCAGGTTTCCCGGTTTGGTGAACCACTGCTGGCCTTCGCCCATGTCCGGAGGAAGCTTGACTGTATGGCCGTCGGCGCGATGGAACGTTTCGTAGATGTTGAGTACCGCCTGGACGTAATAATCGCCTGGAGGAAGCTGCTCGAGCGAGACGAGTGGATAGCCGAGCGTGGTGTAGTCGATCACCACAGGGGTGCCGGCCTTCCAGCCATCCACATCAAGTCCGAAGAATTGCGCACTATACGCTTCTTCTTCGCGCAATTGGAAGCGCGGCTCACTCGTTTTGTCCGTGGAAATGCCGAGCATAATGTGGCCGTCGAGGGCCCCACCGCTCAGGGACTCAGGGAAGGAAATTTCAAAGCGCAGCTTGCCAGTAGCTTTGGCGGGAGTAGCTTGCGCCGATGCAGAACGACCGGAAAGCAACGCGGAACCGAGTAGCAATACGACAGCGAGAATGACATGGATACAGTTCGATGAGCTTTTTTGCACCGAGTCGAAATTCAAAACGATCCTCCCAAGTCAGCCCGGACAGAATACAACAGCCAGCCCGTTAGTTAGTGCCGCGCACCAAGAATTCCGCGTAGGGGCACGATACATCGTGTCTCCGGCGAGTCCGCGAGCCACAATCGAAAAATGCTCGCCACCACTCGCCCCTGTGTAAAAACAACCATAGTAGAGGACCGGCGGGTGAAAAATACAGGAAGTCCCCCGGGCGCAAGAGTCCATGCACTGATGCATAAAGGAGATTGAGCTGAGTTTCCGGGCGGCGGCGCCAGCCGCGAATTTTACAAAGCCTCTGAGCCGGACTTCAGCCTAATTCAAAAAGGGGATCGACCATGTTTGGAAAAGTTAAGTCTCTTCGGGAACTCTTCGAGATTGAGCTTCGCTACGCCTATGACTGCGAGCAAAAGCTCGTGGAAAAAGGTTTGCCGGAAATGATAGAGAGCGCAGGCTCGCAGGAACTGAGAACCGCGCTGCAGCAGCATCTGCAGGAAACGCGGAAACACGTCACCCGGCTCGAGCAGGTGTTCGGGGCGATTGGTGTGGCGCCCGAAACAAAACACAACGACATCTTCGACAAAATGGCCAGTGCGGCCAAAGACTCCGCGTCGAATATCGATAATTCACCGCTGCGCGATGCGGCACTGATCGCCAACGGAAACCAGGTGGAACATTACGAAATCGCGTTGTACGGGACGCTCGCCGCGTTCGCGCGCCACCTGGGACTGCAGGGCGCAGTCGAACCACTCGAGGAAACCCTGAAGGAAGAAAAAGCCGCGGACGCCAAATTGACGCAAATCGGCGAAACCTTGACGAATCCTCAAGCCGCTCAATACCGGACAGCCTAAGCAACGCATTTGGCCAAAACACATTCGCGCCCGACTGTAACTGGAACCAAAAAGCCCTGGTTACTCGGGCGCGTCTCGGCCAGTGCGGCAACCCGGGCTGCGGCCTTGCTGGGCGGCTGGAATCTGTGGGGCACGAAGTCCAAATTCAAGCCGCGCGTTATCGGAGCGAATACCCACCGCACCATCGAATGATAGCGCTTCTGGCCCGAGCGAACCTTCCCAGACCAAGGAATTGTCCACAAAAACTTTCATCTCCGCGTCATTCATTTCAGCGCGCAGGTCGTGAGTGTCCCCGGTACGCAAGACAGGCACAGATTTGCTCCGTTGCGGTTTGATGTTGCGGTAGCCACGGTTGCCGCACTCCGCACTGGTATGCTGCCCCGGATTGCTCTTGATGGACACCACCAGCTTGGATTCCGGTTCGAGGCGCCACATCGCGTAAACCAGATTGCAGGCGTCTTGCGCCCTTAGCTTCAGACCGAACTGGCGCCGCAGTTCGCCGGAACCTAGCCTCGCTTCGTTTCTGGTCGGACCGAGATAGGTGAAATGAGCTTCGACTTGCTGCGCGGTGATGGCGTTTAAGTAGGCCCGCATTTTGGGTACGCTGACGGAAAGTCGCCCACCCGGTAGCTCTTCGATCGCCCCTTCAGTGATGCAAAGGTTGGCGCTGGAAACGGAAGCAAGATTCCCGCCGCCGGAATATCGAGCTGCAGCTGCCCCGACGACGAGGACCGCTAAAGACAAAGCTACGGTCATTTGGAGACTTTTGCCGGTGTGCATGGGCGCCTCCACAAATAGATCGAAATCATAGATCCGATCAAACAAGGCAGCACGAGAAAAAGAGCCCGGCGTAGTGGCACGATCATCGTGCCCCGGGCGAGTCTGCGAGCCGCTGCCCAAAACAGGGTCCCAATGGTTCTGTCATTCTGTGATCGAATTGGCATTCCAGCGTCCCGCTGCGCTTTCCTGCCGATGGGCGGATGTGCTATAACCGTGAGGCCGTGAAACAGGACGGAAAGCTAATACCCTCGGCAGGGCTGCGGGGAATGGCTGTTGCGGCGTCACCGGCAAATAGCCCGGCAGACAACTCAGCGGCTGAATTGCAGGACGATCCGTCCCGGTATTGCCCGGTTTGTTCGCAACGGCTGGAATCGAGAAGGTGCAAGCTGGTCTGCGGAGTATGCGGGTATTACATGTCCTGCGCGGATTACTATTAGCGCCGAGCGGCCGTAGCCAGGGTGTAAAGACCGCTTTGCGGTAAGCACCAAAAACAGATATGCTTCGCGATTCCGGCCCGGGTTGCCGCCGGATCGTGTACGGACGAGGAGGAACTTAAAGTGGCATTAAAGATTACAACACGCGAAGTGGACGGCGTAACTGTGGCGGCGCTGGACGGTCGCATCGTGCTGGGAGAAGAAAGCAACGCCCTCCGCGAAAAGATCAAGTCGCTGGTGGCCGAAGGCAAGAAGAAGGTCGTGCTGAATATGGACAACGTTACGTTCATCGACAGCGCGGGCTTGGGCACGCTGGTGGCGTCGCACCATAGCGCGAAAGCGCAGGGAGCAGCGTTGAAGCTGTGCCACCTGGGCACGAAGTTCCAGGAAGTACTGCAGATCACGAAGCTGATGACAATCTTCGACGTGTACAACACGGAAGCCGAAGCGGTAGCCAGCTTCTCGAAGTAATCGTCGGTTCACCAAAAAGATTAATCAGGAAAGGGCAGGATTATCCCTGCCCTTTTTAATTTCGGCTTTCTATTCCGGAATGCGATACATCGTGATGCCACTGAGCAGCTTGGGGTAGAAGTCCGTGGATTTTTGCGGCATGACTTCGCCAGCGGTGGCTACCGTAACGACCAGGTCCACATCGACGGGATTGAGCAGAAACGCGATTTGCGCAGCGCCGTTGTCGACGGCTTCGAGAGCCGTGGCGGCTTCACGCTCGTAGGAAAGATTTGCCTCGGACGCGACGGCGTGGGGCGTTATGCCCAGTGCAGGCTCGAGAATGCCTTGATGCAGCAGCACGACATCCAGTTCACGTTGCAGAGGGGAAAGACCAGGCAGGATTTGCGCGATGTCCGCTTCGGGGCGAAGCGTCAGCAGATAAAACGCGCGCTTGCCGCCTTCGGGCGAGGGGTAGACCCCGATAGCTCGTCGCGATTTTGCCGCTTGAAGCCGCTGCAGAAATTTCGCGGTTGCTTCCGGCCGCTGGGCCGGACCATCAAAGGGCAGTGCTTCGGTTGAGAACCACGGCTCCAGATAACGGCGAACAGAGCTCCAGGAAAAATCACGCAGGTTGGCGACCACTCGGTGGGTGGGAAGAATCGTCAGGCCTTCGCTGCGCGTGTTGATGAAGGTCATCATCGAAAATTCGTAAGGCGCGTCCTGGATCAACTTGCCGGCTCGTGAGCGGCATTCGTTGCGGAAATTAAGGGAAGTCTCGTAGCGGTGGTGGCCGTCGGCGATCACCAACTTCTGATCGGCCATGGCATTTTGAATCGAGGAAATGCGATTTGCGTCTGTGATCAGCGATAAACGGTGAACGACGCCGTATTCGTCCGTCAGTTCGGTGACGGGGGCTTGGGAAGACTGCGCTTCCTCAAGAACCGCGTCTACGCGGCGCTGAGCGTCTGAATAGAGCATGAATAATTGGCCGGTGTGCATACGCGTGCGGCGCAGCAGTTCCAAACGATCGGCTTTTGGGCCGGAAAGCGTGTGCTCATGGCGGAAGATCACGTTGGCGGAATAATCCTCAAGTTTTCCTGCGCCAATAAAGCCACGGCGCGTCCGGCGAAGCGCCATGCCGGGAACTTCGTACTCCTGGGAGTAGGCGTAAAACGCCGGTGCGGAATCTTGCTGGATGACGTGCTCGGCAATCCAGGAATTCAAACTGGCGGCAGCGCGAGTATAAACATTGCTTTGCGCGTTGTCTTCCTTGTAAGTGCGCCCTTTCTCGATGGCAATCAAATTGTGAGGATCCGCGGCGTAGTACTCCTCTTGTCTGGCGGGAGTGATCTTGTCATACGGCTGCGTGAGCACTTTTTCAAAAGGAGCAAGACGGGGGTTGTAGCGGTAAGCACGGAACGGTTGCACCAGGGCCATGACGTCTCCAGATGGAATCTTCGTTGAACGAATAGCTTTCTAGTGTACGCGAAGTGGTACGAACGGAAAAAGTCCCCCTGGATCTTTCGTGTTATTTTTTCGGCGCATTATTTTTCGGCGGCTTGACGCGACAGCGCACTACAATAAAAGGCTATGAGCAAGGGAAATGTCGCCCCTGTGCGGGCATTTGTGTTTGATCTGGACGGAACGTTGATCGATTCAAAAATGGACCTGGTGCACTCGGTAAACGACATGCTGCGCGAGACCGGACGCGCGGAACAGCCTATAGAGCAGGTGGCAAGCTATATCGGCCACGGCGCGCCGCAGTTGATCGCGAGCGTCTTGGGACTTAACTCCAGCGAAGAGCAAAGGCGCGAAGGGCTTGAAGTTTTCCTGCGCCATTATCAATTGCAAATGCTGAATCTGACCCGGCCGTATCCCGGCGTCGCCGAGGGACTCCGCGCACTGACCGGCTGCGCGCTGGCGGTGCTGACAAACAAGCCGACGCAGCCGAGCATCGCGATATTAGAGGGGCTGAAACTGCGCCCATTTTTCCGCGCCGTCTATGGTGGCGACAGTTTCGAAAAGAAAAAACCAGATCCGACCGGCGCGCTGGCAATTTTGCGCGAACTTAACGTCTCAGCCAGCGAAGCCGCTATGGTCGGCGATTCGGATGTGGACATTCAGGCGGCGCGCAACGCGGGAATGTTAGCCGTGGGAGTGACGTACGGCTTTGGCCAGCACGACAAGCAATTGTGCGCCGCCGATTTGTATGTGGACAGCCTGACGGAGTTATCGCGGTTGGCGGAAAGAAAAGATTGAGGACACTTTCCCTGGCGCACAAGCAAACTCGTGTTCGCTCGCGGTATCAACGAAAATCGCTAACCACTTGCGTTGGGTTGGCGGGGTTTGTCAGACTCAGCGCGTGCTTATAGGACTGTTTCCTGAACTGGACGCGCCCGGCGGAATCCAGCGAGCGGGCCGGCATCTGGCATTGGTGTTGAGCGAATACGCCACAGCAAAGAAAATGGAGTACCGGCTGCTAAGCCTGAATGATTCACAGGAGCTGCACCGGATGCGCGTGGGCGACCGCGAATATGTTTTCACGGGTGCGGCACGAGGTAAAGCGCGATTTACCGTGTCTGCGCTTAGGGCGGCGCGGCGGAAGGCGAAGCTGGTGCTCGCGGTGCATCCAAATTTTGCGCCGATTGTGCGCTCGATGCACGTTGTGGCGCCACGGATGAAAAGCATCATCTGCACCCACGGGATTGAAGTGTGGGAGCCATTGTCGCGCATGCGGCGGCGCGCGTTGCAGCGGGCGACTGTCGTTCTAGCGCCGAGCCGCGCGACAGCCGATTACGTGATTTCAATGCAGGGAGTGGCGCCGGAAAAAGTGCGCGTGCTGCCCTGGGGCCTGGATCCGGACTTTGACACAAGAGCTTCCACGAACTCAGAATCGCACTTGCCGGCGGAATTTCCACAAGGACGTGTCATCGTGACCGTCGGCCGTTGGCTGGCCACCGAACGCTACAAGGGAATGGACACGTTGATTCAAGCAATGCCTCGCCTCTTGCTGCGCTGGCCCGACGTCCAGTTGGTGATGATCGGCGCCGGCGACGACCGGGAATGGCTCGTCAATCAAGCGCGGGACAGCGGTGTACAGCGGCACGTGCATTTTCTCAGCGGGCTTTCCTACCCCGAACTTTCCGCCTGCTACGCGGCTGCGGAAATGTTTGCGCTTCCCAGCCGTGGGGAAGGCTTTGGTTTTGTGTACCTGGAAGCAATGGCCCGGGGCAAGCCGGTGATCGGGGGGGCTCACGGCGGGGCTCCGGAAGTAATTCGCGATGGCGTGACCGGCTACGTGGTGCAACACGGAGACGCGCTGCAGCTCGCGACGTCTTTGGATGCGTTGTTAACTAACCCCGAACTTGCCCAAGAGATGGGGGCGCGCGGACGCGAGCGAGTGGAGAAGGAATTCCGTTTCAACGTTTTCGCCAAAGCGTTCAAGAAAATCCTGCGCGAACTATGCGAATCCTGAACGTCACTCAGAGCTACGCGCCCTTCTTCGAATTCGGAGGCCCGCCCGTCAAAGTGAAAGCGTTGGCCGAAGGCATGGCGAAGAAAGGGCATGAGGTTACCGTGTTGACGGCCGACTGGGGCCTCGAGGCTCGTCTGACTGGCTTGGCCAATGAGCCTCAGGCAGAAGTAAGCCCGTTCGGCCACAGAAGAAAGGTGAATGGTGTGACCGCCATCTATCTGGCAAATTGGTTGTACTTCCACGCGACCACCTGGAATCCGGCGTTGGGTCGGTATCTTCGCGCGAGGTTGAAAGAGTTTGATGTCGTCCATATTTTTGGACTGTATGACTTGCTGGGACCCCGCGCCGCGAAAGAATGCCGGAGGCGGAACATTCCTTATGTGGTCGAGCCGATCGGCATGTTCGTCCCGATTGTGCGAAGTGTTTTCCTGAAGCGCGCGTATCACCGTCTCTGGGGACGCGAAATGCTGAAAGGCGCCGGAGCCATTGTGGTCACCTCCGAACAAGAGCGGGAGGAACTGATTGTTGGCGGGATCGCCGCCGAGAAACTCATTCTGCGCCGTAACGGCGTCGATGTGCCGGGCACCATGCCGGAGCCAGGCGGTTTCCGGCGTGCGCTGAAAATCGCGGACCAGGACAAACTGATTTTGTTTCTCGGCCGGTTGTCGCAGAAGAAAAGCCCGGATTTGCTGCTGGAAGCGTTCGCGGGGCTGCCTGAATCCATCGCCCCGCGAGACGGCGCTGTCCATCTTGCCTTTGTAGGACCGGATGAGTCTGGAATGAAATCGCGCCTGGCACACATGGCCGGAGAACTTGGCGTTTCTGGTCGCGTACACTTTCTCCCGCCGCTCGAAGGCGAGGCCAAATGGTCCGCTTATCGGGATGCAGATATTTTCGTGCTTCCCTCGCAAAACGAAAATTTTGGCAATACGGCGGCGGAGGCCGTGGCGGCAGGTACACCCGTGATCGTCACCGAGCACTGCGGCATTGCGCCTCTTTTGAAGGACAGGGCAGGTCTGATTGTCAGGCATGAAGAAGTGGAACTGCGGAATGCACTCATACGTTTACTGGAGCATGAGGATGCTTACAAAAGCCTGCAGCAAGGTTGCCGGGCGGCGATGGCGAACCTCGGTTGGGATCAACCGTTGGACGAGATGGAATACAGTTATTCCAGGCTTGCGAGACGAGGCGCTGCGTAGGACAATTCCATCCTCAGATCACGAGGAACACTTTTGAATGCCCGCCTCCTATTCCGCTCCGTTTGGTGGGTGAGCAATGTATTGCTCATCTTGGCGCTCGTCGCCACTGTGTGGTCAGGAGTGTGGGAATTTTCGATGCGTCAATATTTGAAGGGATTTTCGGACGCAATTCTGCCGCAAGCGGCGCTACCTCAACAAAAAGCAGAAGCGATTCTGGCATGGATGCAGAACGGGCCGCCGCGACTGGACGCCCAACATGTCACCGAGCTTTCCACCCGGGATCCCCAGGACACCCTGAACTACAAGCAGTTGCTGCAAATCTGCGGCAGTGCCACGAATGCATTCCTCAACTTGACGCGCAGCGCCGGCGTCGAATCGCGCCGCCTGCTACTGCTGGCACCGAACATGACCGCAAACCACGTAGTGGCAGAACTAAACTTGGATGGCCGCTGGGTAATCGTTGACCCGACTTACCGGACATTCATGAAGGACGCCCACGGGAACCTGCTGACTCGCAAGGATCTGCAAAACCCGGAAATTTTCCAGCAGGCAACGGGAGCGATTCCCGGATACCTTCCGGAATACAACTACCAGAGATTCGCACACGTGCGCCTGGGAGCGTTGCCTTTCCGTAGTGAGCAGGTCCGGCGTCTGCTTGATCGCGTTGTCCCGGGATGGGATGAACACCTCGATTGGGGGCTGCTGCTGGAACGACGCTCGTTCATGTTTCTGTTTTTCTCGGTCTGCTCCCTGATCGTACTGATGTTGCTTCGCGTGTTTCTCGGATGGCTGGCGGACCATCGATTGAAGAGCCCCCGTTTTCATTTGCGTACCAACCTCAGCCGTGCGACAGCGGCATTCTTCACCACTCCGGAGATCAAGTAGCGCGTGTGCGGCATTTGCGGCTTCGTGTACGCTTCAAGCTCGGTTGAAGCGGAAAGCCGCGTGCGCAAAATGGCCGCCGCGATGGTGCACCGGGGTCCCGACGAAGACGGATTCCTGGTCAATGATTCGCGCGCGCCGGGCGCGGCCATGGGCATGCGTCGGCTGAGCATCATCGACCTTTCCGGAGGCCATCAGCCGGTCTGGAATGAAACGCGCAACGTGGCCGTGGTGTTCAACGGCGAACTCTACAATTACCGCGAATTGCGCGAACAATTGCTTCTTGCTGGACACCGCTTCACTACAAACTCCGATACGGAAATCCTGGTGCACGGTTGGGAAGAGTGGGGCGAAGACCTGCTCGGCGAACTTCGCGGCATGTTTGCGTTTGCGCTGCTGGACATGCGCAAGCATTTTGCGACAGTTCCGGTGCTTTTTCTTGCGCGCGATCCGTTGGGTATCAAACCGCTGTATTACGCACAAACAGCCCATGGTTTCGCATTTGCATCGGAGTTGCGCTCGTTGCTGGCGTCGGGAGCCGTGAATCGAAACCTTTCGACCGACGCGTTGACATCCTATTTGCTGTTTGGAAGCGTCTCCGAGCCGGTGACGCTCGTGGAAGGCGCGTTTTCGCTTCCGCCCGGCCATGCATTGTTGCTCCACTTGCCCGATCGTCGGCGCACGCCGCGCGTACGTCCATGGTGGGATCCTACACGAAGTGCTGTGGCGCGCGATCCGAAACGTCCGCGGGATTTTGCGGCGGCATCGGCGCGTCTGCGAACTTTGCTCGAAGATGCGGTCCGCGCGCATCTGATCGCCGATGTGCCGGTGGGATTGTTTCTGTCGAGCGGCCTCGATTCCAGCGCGATCGCGGTGCTCGCTGGGCGCGCTCAGAAGGGTATCCAGAGCTTCACGCTGACTTTCCCCGATACGGCCTACGACGAAGGTCCCTTGGCCCGCGTCGTGGCGCAACGCGCGGGCACGCATCACACCGAAGTGCCATTGCAAGGGCGGGACATGTTGGCGCGCGTGGACGAAGCGGTCGGCGCACTGGACCAGCCGACCATGGACGGCATCAACACATATTTTGTTTCATGGGCGGCGCGCGAAGTGGGGCTGAAAGTGGCATTGTCCGGTCTGGGTAGCGACGAATTGTTCGGCGGCTACCAGACGTTCGCGGACACGCCAAAGCTGGTGAGATTGGAAGTCATCTCTCGATTCATTCCGGGAGCGTTCCGAAGGATCAGTGCTCCGCTGGTGAATTCCTTCATGGCACGCAAAGGATCGGCGGATGCGGCCCGCAAGGCAAGTGACGCATGGCTGATGCCGAACGTGTTGCCCCACCCCTATTTTTTCGCCCGCCTGCTGTTCCCTCCCTCGGAAGTCTCGCGATTGGCCGATGCCCGCTACCGCAAGAGCAGTGTGGCTAACGACGGAATCACCCTGGATCCAACGTGGCTTGCCTGGCTGGAACGCACCGCGGATCAGGCAGGAGCAGCCGAGCCGATAGCGGGAGTTTCCTGGCTGGAGATGCGCACCTACATGGCCAGCACCCTGCTTCACGATACCGATTGCGTGAGCATGGCGCGGTCGCTGGAAGTGCGCGTGCCTTTTCTCGACACGCCACTGGTGGAATTTGTCAACGCCCTACCCGATGCCGCGCGAGTGGAGCCCGGGGTGTCCAAAGGATTGCTCAGGGCTGCGCTGGCGGGTCTGATGCCGCCCGAAGTACTGGATCAACGGAAACGCACGTTCACGCTGCCGTGGGAAGAATGGCTGCGAACTTCCTTGCGGCCGCGTGTGGAATCGAGCTTGAAGGAGTTGGCGCCGGCATTGAAAGAACACGTGCATGCTGCGGGTGTGAAGAACGTGTGGGATAATTTTCTGGACGGCCGCACAACCTGGTCCCGCCCGTGGTCGTTATATGTACTGAATGAGTGGTGTCGCCGCCACCTCTCCTGAAATCCGGAACCGAATACCTACTTGGTTACTGCATATCAGGAAGTACAGATTTGCGTTAAACTTCGGACTGACGGATGAACATTCTGGGGATCAATGCGTATCATGGCAACGCTTCGGCGGCGCTGGTCTGCGACGGGACACTGATCGCGGCGGTGGAAGAGGAACGCTTCAACCGTGTGAAGTATGCCGCAGGTTTTCCTTCAGCCGCCATCGCCTACTGCTTGAAGGAAGCGGGTATCACACTTTCCGATATCGATCATGTGGCCGTGCCGCGCAACCCCTACGCACGGCTGGGCACGAAGCTGTGGTACGCGATGCGCATGCCGTCTTTCGCGCGGGAACGCGCGCGGGTGATGTCGAAGTTTACGGGCATACCGGAAGCCCTCGCGGTCGCGTTTGACAGCGATCCATCGAAAATCAAGGCGACATTTCATCGCGTGGAGCACCACCAGGCGCACCTGGCGAGCAGTTATTTCGTCTCGCCTTTCGAGGATGCGGCATTGCTCTCAGCCGATGGACTCGGAGATTTTGCAAGCTCCATGTGGGGTGTGGGACACGGGAATCGCATGGAAATCGATAACGCCATCGCGTTTCCACATTCGTTGGGGCTGTACTACAGCGCGGTGACGCAATATCTGGGCTTCCTGAAATTCGGCGACGAATACAAGGTCATGGGATTGGCGGCGTACGGCACGCCAGAGAACATGGAAGCGTTTCGCGACATCGTGAAGTTCAGTCCGAACGGAGGCGAATTCGGATTTCGACTAGGCCTGGATTACTTCACGCATCAGAAAACGGGTCCGGAGATGTCTTGGGCGGAGTCCGATAAAACACCAGTGCTTGGCAAAATGTTTTCCGAGGCCATGGCACAGCGTCTTGGCGGTCCGGGGCGGTCGCCGGAGCAACCCCTGGAACAGCGCCATCGCAATCTGGCGGCTTCGTTGCAGGCGCGCCTTGAAGAAGTCTATTTGGGCATGCTGAAGAAATTGGCCGCAAAGACGGGCGTGAAAGCCGTCTGCCTGGCAGGTGGCGTGGCATTTAATTGCGTTGCAAACGGAAAAATTTTCGACCAGACGCCCTTTGAAAAAGTGTATGTGCATCCTGCGGCGGGCGATGCTGGGCTTGCGGTCGGGGCGTCATTTTATGTGTGGCACCAAACACTCGGAAAACCGCGATCGTTCCTAATGCAGCATGCATATTGGGGTCCGGGATATTCGCGCGAAGAAATCGGCGCTGCCATCAAGACCAGCTCGGTGTTGGGCGGCGGCTACACCATTGCCGAGTTGGACGAACCAGACCTGATGCGGCGCGCCGCGGCAATTATCGCGGATGGCAAGATTCTGGGTTGCTACCAGGGGCGAGCGGAATGGGGACCGCGAGCGCTTGGCAATCGCAGTATTGTGGCCGATCCGCGGCGGCCAGAGATGAAGGAAATCCTGAACCAACGCATCAAGCACCGCGAAATCTTCCGCCCCTTTGCTCCATCCATTCTGGCGGAGAAGACCGGCGAGTGGTTTGAGAAATCGCACCCGTCGCCGTTCATGACCCTGGCATATTCCGTCCTGCCGGAAAAGCGCAACAAGATTCCCGCACCCACGCACGTGGACGGAACGGGAAGACTCCAAACCGTGACACCGGAAGCGAATGCGCGTTATCACGCCCTGATCACCGAATTTGAGCGGCAAACCGGCGTGCCCGTGGTCCTGAATACCTCCTTCAACGACAACGAACCCATCGTGTGCCGGCCGGAAGAAGCTTTGGACTGTTTTCTGAGGACAAAAATGGACGCGCTCGTCCTCGGCAATTATTTGATTACGCGTCCATGAAAATTCCTGTGCCAAAGCCGGCGCCGTGGGGTGTGCCGGTTCTCCTGGGCATTCCGCTGGATCACAATTCATCCTATTTGCGAGGAGCGGCGAAAGCTCCGCCGCTGATTCGGGAAGCGCTTCATTGCCATGCGTGGAATCGCTGGAGCGAAACGCATGTGGATCTGGGCGCCCATGGATTTTACGAAGATGGCGGCGATCTAGCCGATCTGGACTCCGCCGACGCATTCGCGCGCATCGAAACAGCCATTGCACAAATCGTGGCGGCGGGGAAACGGCCGGTGAGCCTCGGCGGCGACCACTCCGTCACCTATCCCATCCTGCGCGCTCTCGGCAAGCAAGTTGCCGGCATCACGCTGGTACATTTCGATGCACATCCTGATCTCTATGAAAACTACGAAAATAATCCGCAGTCGCACGCCAGTCCATTCGCGCGAATCATGGAAGAGCAATTGGTGCAGCAATTGGTCCAGATCGGCATTCGCACGCTGAATGCCCACCAGCAGGAACAGGCGCGAAGATTCGGTGTGGAGATTTATGAGATGGATGCTTTGCCGGATCCAAGGAGGCTGAATCTCGCCGGACCGATTTACGTTTCCTTCGATATGGACGCCCTGGAACCGGGGCTCGCTCCCGGCGTTTCCCATTGGGAGCCGGGCGGACTAACGACACGAGAGGTAATTCGCTATCTCCACGCGCTGCCCGCGCCAATCGTTGGAGCGGACATCGTGGAGTTCAATCCAGCGAGGGATTCTTCAGGCTTGACAGCCACGGTGGCGGCGAAGATCCTGAAAGAAATTCTCGGACGAATGCTCCCCGCCTAGGCCCAGCCGCGGCGCGAGTCAATTCTTAACGGCGACCGGAGAATCCACTTGAATGGAAATGTTTGGCGTATGCAAAAGCGTGTTATGGACAAGGCAGTGTTCGACAGCTTCGTGCAAACCTTCACGATGCTTTGCGCTGAGCTCGACCGGGGCTTCAATTTCGATTTTAAAATTGTCCATCCGCGGAACGGGCTCCTTGACCTTGTCGCACGTAACCCGCAGGAAGGTCCCCTCTGCGGCCAACTTGTGTTTACGCAGATATTGGGTTGCGTAATACCCAGCGCATGATCCTAGCGAGGCCAGGAACAATTCCGGCGGGGTCATGCCTTCGTCGTAACCACCTTGCTCGACAGGCTGGTCACTGACGATGCGGTGTCCGCGCGTATTCATCTGAAACTGCAGTGATCCTAGGTGTTCAACGTTAATTTCCATAGTGACTCTCCGTCCTGGAGCGAACCGTGGCGTCGAGGAAGGAAAGGGGTCAGACGCCGAAGGCAGGAATTCTGCTTTTAGCTATAGCAGAAGGCGGCAACGCTGCCAAGGGCGGAGAACACACCACAAGGCGCGCCGGATCATGCCGGTTGCACTGATTAACGGCGGCCCTTTTCATAAGAGTCGAATGCGTCGCGAAGGCCATCCAATAAGCCGCCGTTCTTGACCTTGCCGCCTTCTGTCTTATGCGTGTCCGACCATAGAACCGCGTTGGTTTTGGGATCGATAAGAGAAATACGCGTGTGGCCTTTGGGAATTTCCGTGTCGTCGGCGGCACGCAAACCAGCGGAGGAAGGAAATTGCCCGTCGGGGACCGCGCGCACATGGTTTCCGGAATCGAGGCGCAGAATCAGATCGGCCTGTTCGGGACTGTCTGCCAGATCAAAATGGCCCCATTTGTTGAGCTCAAATACCGTGCTGTATCCCAACTCGTTAAAGCCGGTTTCATTGATCAGAAAAACGGAGTGTGCGTGCACTACAGCATCGGGAAGGGCCTTAGGCACTGCCGCCGATTGCAAGGCAATCAGGCACACGGCCATGCTGAGCAGGAATCTCGCCGGAGCGAAGTGAGAGGACTGCATAAGATCCTCCAAGGACTTGGAAATCGAGGCTCCACAGTAGTCAGCCGGTATGTAGAGGGGAACTGACCTGGTGTACAGGATTGGTGCACCTGCTCGTTCGTTTGAAAAGTTTGCAATGCATTCGAAGGGTCTTTGGAGTGACAGTGATCTGCCTTGCAGGCCGAACGTTGCCTTCGAGACGTCTTCTCCTTGTACAATTCCCTGGTGCGCATCCTGCTGCTGAATTTATATTTTCCCCCGGACACTTCTGCCACAGCGAAGATAGCGAAAGCAGTGGTCGATGCGCTTGCCGCGAAACACCAGGTTACCGTGCTTTGCGGGCGCCCTTCCTACGATCCCACCGAGCGTCGCAGTTGGCATTTGTATCAAAGCGAAGAAACCGGGAATTTCCGCGTGGTTCGCGTGGGATCGACGGATTATCCGCGTGTGCAGATGAAAAAGCGCGTGCTGAACTACCTAAGCTATGTGCTGTTGGCGGTGCCACGCGCGTTGCTGATCCCTTCTGACGTGATCCTGGCGATGACGGACCCTCCCTTCGAGGGAATCGTCGGCGCGTTCGTAGCCACGCTGAAAAACAAACCCTACGTTTACAACATCCAGGACATGTATCCGGACATGGCCGTTGCGGGATCGATCGTCAAACCGGGCCCGTTGGCGCGCATTTGGGAAAAATTGCACCGTTGGGCACTGCGTCGTGCAACAAAAATCATTGTGCTCGGCGAAGACATGCGGAACCGCATCCTTGCGAAAGGCGTCGACCGAGCGCGCGTCATCGTGATCCGGGGTGGCGCGGAAATTTCCAGTGATGGGACAGCGACCGCTGCGCTCGACCACTCCGTCATCGAAGCGATTCGCGCGGATTTTAAATTTGTTTTATTGCACGCCGGAAACCTGGGCTTTTACGGCGCATGGGACACGCTGGTAGAAGGAGCGCGGCAACTCGCTGCGGATGGCATCGGATTGGTGTTTGTGGGCGATGGTGCCGAACGAGGGAGGCTCGAGACGGCCTGTGCAGGAATTTCAAACGTGCGATTCCTTCCCTTTTTTCCCGCCAGCAAGATTCCATCCGTGTTGGCTGCCGCAGATGCACACGTGATCACCGTCAAGCGCGGCCTAGAAGGCGTGGTGGTACCCAGCAAGATGTACGGGATTCTTGCCGCCGGAAAACCAATTCTTGCGGTGGCGCCAGCGGAGTGCGATGTGGTCTCCATCGGAACCCGAATGGGATTTTCCATCTCGGCTGACCCAGACAGTCCGGCACAGCTCGTCGATAGGGTTCGGGAAATTCTATTTGACGGTGAGAAACTCCATCGGCTGGGAGTCTCCGCGGCAGCCACAGCGCCAGAATATGACCGGGCTCAAGAGTTGGCCAAGCTAGTGAAGGTCTTCGAAGAGACAGGCTAGGCGGATTGATGTCGCAACGGGAATGCGCTGAGAGTTAACTCCGGTGGTGTAATTATTACCCGATTGTGCTCGCACTTCTACCTATTTTGCTGTATGTTTTTAGGGCTGCGCGGGGCAGCATGATTAGCTTTTCTCGGCCTATTAACGCCGATTACTTGGGAACCGGAACCCAAATCCGGTAACGTGTCTGCAATCACTGGCATTCTCGCCCGGGCCAGTTTCTTCAGAACGAGCAACGAGGGCGTATGAGTGCGGGACTATTAGCGTTCCTAATCGCTCTGTCAGCCTCTTTGGTCCTGACGGTTCCTGTACGAGCCTTGGCAATTCGGGTGGGCATGGTTGATTCCCCTGGTCCCCGCAAGGTACACCTCAAACCTATTCCGCTGCTTGGCGGTTTAGCCATTTACGCTGGCGTGATGCTGGCCATCTTGATTGCCTTTGACGGCCCGGCGCGGGCACAGAGCTTCGGCATCGTAACCGGCGCCACGCTGGTAGCTATTGTCGGATTCTTGGATGATCGTGGCTGGCTTCACCATCAAATAAAACTATTTCTGGGAATGCCTTTGGCAGCCGTCATCCTGCTGGCGAGCGGCGTGCGTGCCAACGTGTTCGAGATCCTGGTTGGAGGAACGAGCGGCTATTGGTTGGACGCGGGGCTGACCATCGTTTGGGTCGTGGGAATTACCGCATCGTTCAGCATCTTGGATCATATGGATGGGCTTTGTGCCGGCGTCGCGGCCATGGCTTCGGTTTTCTTTGCGATGGCCGCTTATCTAAACGGGCAAACCATTGTGACGACCTTGGCGGCGGCTACGCTCGGCGCAGCCGCGGGATTTCTGCGGTGGAACTTCAAACCCGCAAAAATTTTTATGGGAGATGGCGGCGCGATGTTCCTCGGATTTCTGATGGCGACTCTGGCTTTGAAACTGCGTTTCGAGCACGCCTCGAATCTAGCGGGTTGGCTGGCGCCGGTATTAATTTTGAGCGCCACGATTTTCGATACAACGCTTGTTACCATCTCGCGCTCGCGGCGCGGCCTATTGCCCTTCGCAACGCCAGGCAAGGACCATTCCGCACACCGCCTGGCAAACCTGGGACTCGGACAGCGCGGCGCGGTCTTAGCGATGTACCTGATTGGAGCCGTCTGCGGTGGGGCCGGCGTGCTGGTGACGTACTTGCCCAACGGAAAAGCAGCTCTTCTCGGAGTGGCCGTTCTCGTGGCCATGTTGGCCGCGATCGCCTGGTTGGAGCGAGCCCCATATGAGCGCCAGAAGGCAAAGAACGACCAATCCACTCCGGTGCCCCAGTCTCCTAGTGTTTCCTAGAGAATCCAGCAAAATGGTAGCCCTGTTTGGACGGGCGAAAGGGATTCGCTATACTCGTTGGCACTCCGAAAGCCGTGACGTTCGCGCGGAGCGCTGTGGAGCAAGAAATTTTGGTGGGGTGGCAGTCGGGTCGTCCGTCGATAGGATCCTCGAATACTGTGAACAAGACGAAAAGTGGAACGGGTAACAACCGGGAAAAAAGAGAAGTTGTAGTGGTTGGGGGATCCGCCGCGGGCCTCTACACTGCAGCATGTGTGGCGCAGGGGGGCCGCGCGGTGCGCGTGCTGGAAGCAAAGCCGACGCTCGATCCTGCGCCGCGCACGCTGATTGTCACCGACCATTTTCGCCGTCAAGTGAATGGCGCGGCTGCCGCAAGTGTTGTGAACGAGATTCGTCGGTTTGAATTGTTTACGAATGGCCGCTCCGCGTCGGTTAGTCTGAAGCGCCCCGACCTGATTATTGAAAGATCGCGGCTGATTCGCGCCTTGGCGCAAGAAGCGGAAGAAGCGGGAGCGCGATTTGAATTCAACACGCGCTTTCTGGGGCTTACTCCGAACGGCAACGGCCTGCACGTCCAGATAGACCAGTCCGGTCAGCGGGAAGAGCTAAGCGCGGAAAGCGTCGTCGGAGCCGATGGTGCGGCAAGCCGTGTGGCGCGCGCTTCCGGATGGCCGCCGGTCGAAACAGTCCCGTTGGTCCAGGCACTTGTAAAACTGCCCAAAGACTATCCCGCGGACACCACCAGAGTCTGGTTCGTTCCCGATGACACTCCATACTTTTACTGGCTGATTCCAGAGTCCGCGGAACGTGGTGCGCTGGGTGTAATTGGAGAACAAGGGCGCGACACAAAGCGCTGCTTTGACCGCTTCCTCGAGAAAAAAGGGTTTGAGCCGTTGGAATGGCAGGGTGCGCGAATTCCCGTGTATAGCCGTTGGGTGAATGTGCAACGCACCGTGGGAAATGGCCAAGTGTATCTGGTGGGCGACGCCGCCGCGCAAGTAAAAGTTTCCACGATTGGCGGAATCGTGACTGGTTTCCGCGGCGCGCGTGGAGTGGCCGACGCGATTCTTCAAAAAGGCCGCGGCGAATTGCGCGCGCTTTGGAGAGAACTGGAAACGCACTGGCTCGTACGGCGAACGCTTCACCATTTCCAGCAGGACGATTATTGCAAACTCGTGGACATGCTGAATGACGCGACGCGCGAGTCTCTGGGAGAGATTAATCGGGACGAATCCACGCGGCTGCTTTGGAACGTGATTCGCCGGCAACCTCGCCTGGCGCTGCTTGGACTTCGCGGACTGCTGCTGGGCCGCCGATAGCGGCGCAGATTGCGTCAATGAGATACTGAGATTCCTGCCGGTGCAATCCCCAGCCGTCATCGCGCAGAAATTCGAGTACACAAAACGATAAAGGAGAGTTCAACGTGCGGCTGACCGTCATCGGATGTGGATATGTGGGGCTCGTTACAGGCGCTTGCCTGGCGGCCGCCGGCCATGAAGTACATTGCACGGACATCGACGAGAAGCGAATCGAACAACTGAAGGCCGGAAAAGTTCCCATCTACGAAGAACACCTGGAGGAAGTGCTGAAGCGCGCGGCAGCGGAAAAAAAGATCAGCTACACGGCAGACGCCGGCGAAGCGATCCGCGCCGGTGAAGTGATTTTTATTTGCGTGGGCACGCCTCCCAAGGAAAGCGGCGAGGCTGATCTGTCCGCGATCGATCACGTGGCCCGGCAGATCGCGCACGAAGCTCGTTCACCGAAACTGGTCGTGGAAAAAAGCACAGTGCCGGCCCTGACCGGCAGGCAGCTGCAAAAAGCTCTCGCCGCCTACTCACAAAATGGCACGGTAAGATTTGAAGTGGCATCCAACCCCGAATTCCTGCGGGAAGGAACGGCCGTGGAGGATTTCTTTCACCCGGACCGCATCGTTGTCGGCGTGGAAAGTGAGAAGAGCGCAGCCGTGATGCGGGAGATCTACGCGCCCATCCTGGAACGGAAATTCCATTGCCCGGTGCACGCCGGGAAATGCCCCCGCAGCTCCGGAGAGCTTCTGATCACCACCATCAGCAGCGCGGAGCTAATCAAACACGCCTCGAATTCGTATTTGGCCATGAAAATCAGCTACGCCAATGTGATTTCCGACTTGTGCGAACGCATAGGCGCCGACGTTGAAGAAGTGACGCACGCCATGGGACTCGATCCCCGCATTGGGACCCAGTTCCTGAAAGCCGGCTTGGGATTTGGTGGATTCTGCTTCCCGAAGGATATCCAGGCCTTTATCCACTTGTCCTCGACGGTCGGCATCGATTTCGAAATGCTGAAAGCCGCCGAGCGCGTGAACAAACAGCGTATCGACCGGTTTTTCGACAAGATTCACAAAGCGCTCTGGGTCATCAAAGGAAAGAAAGTGGCCGTGCTGGGTTTGGCGTTCAAGGCCAACACCGATGACATTCGCTTTGCTCCCGCGCTGGATGTCATTCGCCGGCTACTCGAGGAAGGGGCGGAAGTACAGGCGAGCGACCCGCAAGCCATCTCCAGGACGAAGCCCCTGCTGCCCTCGGTCAAGTATTTCGAGGATCCCTATGAAGGTTTGAAGGGCGTGGACGCAGCGCTTGTCTGCACCGAATGGCAAGTGTTCCGCAAACTCGATTGGGCAAAAGCGGGACCAACCATGGCGCGCCGGTTAGTGATCGATGGCCGGAATTTATATTCGTCGAAAAAGATGCAGGAACTTGGCTTTGATTATCATTCGTTCGGCAGGCTATAAACCAGCCAGCCGGGGCGTCGCAGTCGTCTTTCCATATTGTTCTCTAAAAAAGGCGATGGTCGTCTCCAATCCGTCCTCCAAGGCAACTTTTGGCTCCCAGTTCAACAAGCGCTTGGCCTTGGTAATGTCCGGGCGGCGCTGCTTCGGATCATCAACGGGCAGCGGCTCATAAATGATCTTCGGGGCATTCGGAAAATGGCTGCATACGTGTTCCGCAAATTCATGAATGGTCAGTTCGGTGGGATTGCCGATGTTGGTGGGCAAGTGCTCATCGGATTGGCTTAGCTTGTAAATCCCATCGATCAAATCGGAAACGAAGCAAAAGCTGCGGGTTTGCTTGCCATCGCCGTAGACGGTAATGGGCTGGCCGCTCAGCGCCTGAAACACGAAATTCGGCAGCGCGCGCCCGTCGTTCAAGCGCATGCGCGGGCCGTAGGTGTTAAAAATTCGCACGATGTGCGTGTCCACGTTGTGATACCGGTGGTAGGCCATGGTAATGGCTTCGGCAAAACGCTTGGCTTCATCATAGACGCTGCGCGGGCCCACGGGATTCACGCGACCCCAATACGATTCATTCTGCGGTGAAACATCGGGATCGCCATAGCATTCACTGGTGGAAGCCAGCAAAAACTTGGCGTCTTTTTCCTTGGCCAGATCGAGCGTGTGCATAGTGGCAATGGAGCCTGCCTTCAAAGTTTCGATGGGAAATTTCAGATAGTCCGGCGGGCTGGCGGGAGAAGCGAAGTGGAAAACATAATCGATCTTGCCTTCGACGCGAAATGGCTCGTTGACGTCTGTGTGTTTGAACTGGAATTTTGCGTTGCCCTTCAGGTGGGCCAGATTCGCTTCTTCTCCGGTGATGAGATTGTCGAGGGCCAAAACTTCCCAGCCTTCGGCCAATAGCCGGTCGCAAAGATGCGACCCCAGAAAACCCGATCCTCCAGTCACAACAGCTCGCATTGGTCCTCCCAGTGGCTGCCAAACCCCTAGTTTATCGTGAGCCGAACTGCAGACCTAACGCATTCCTGCAAGTAGCATAGGCTTTAGCCTGTCTTCCTTGGTTTTCCGTCGCGGACAGTTCTTCTTTGAGACCAGAAACAATTCCCTTAGCTCGAGACACTCGGTTCCTCACTGCAGGCAACGACAAAGACGTGATTCGTCACGCTGTCCCAAAGCTCCGTAATCCAGATGCTATTCTCGTCCGTAGAATCTTTGGCCACACGTAACGGCAACATCCAGACGAGTCGGCTGTACACTCCTTCAGGATTCCGATCATTTTTTCGCGCCGGGAACAACCGTCAGCTTCGCGCCATACATGCTGCGTCTCCTGTAAACGACAGGTTCTTGGCGCGGAATTGTGCCAGCTACTCGTAGCGCAAGGAAATCATCGGATCAACGAAAGAAGCCCGCCGCGCAGGAAGATAGCCAGCCAGAGCCGCAACAGCCAGTAGCACGCCTGCGCCCGCCAGCAGACTCACCGGATCGTTGGGCTGCAGCCCGTAGAGCATGCTTGCGATCAGCCGGCCACCGGCGAGGGCCGCGGGTAATCCGATAGCGATGCCCAAACCAACGAGAAACAAGCTCTCTCTCATGACCATCCACATCACGTTCGACCGCGGTGCACCCAGAGCCATCCGCAAACCGATTTCGCTCGTCCGGCGCACAACGGTGTAGGACATGACTCCATAAATTCCGATGCAGGAAAGAAACAGAGCCAGCAGTCCGAAAAAGCTTGAAAGCTGCGCGACTAATCGCTGATTAACGATGGAGTTCTGCACAGCCGCATCAAGTGTCATCACGTCGGACACCGGGAGAGTCGGATCTACGTCATGAATCGCCTCGCGCACGGCGGAAACAACCGCTGAGGAATCTCCTGTGTAGCGGACAACGAAGTCGTTGAGGTACTGCACATTTTGCGCGTACGGAAGATAGTCCCCGGGCTGCTGGTCTTCGTCCAGGCTGTTGTACTTCACATCCTTGGCCAAGCCAATCACTTCGATATCGCCGGCGTTCTGCGGCCCGCCGCGGCCATAGTGTTTGCCGATGGGGGAGCCATCGGGAAACATCGTGCGCGCCGTAGATTCACCGATGATGCCGACCTTCGGCGAGGTGGCCGTATCCTGAGGACCAAAACCGCGTCCGGCCAAAAGAGGTATCCCCATCGCAGCGAAATAGTTCGGGCCAATGGCGTTGTGATGGACATCGGTATCGAGATGGCCATTGAGGTAACCTTGCACCCAAATCCTGTTATTCCATGTGCCTTCGTTGAACGTAAAGCCAGAGAAGCTCGCCGCGAGAACTCCCGGAAGTGTGCTCGCATGCTCTTCAATCTGCTGGTAGAGGCGCAAAAGCTTGGCGTCCTGTTGGTAACCCGCGGAACTTGCGTCCAAGCGCATGCGAATCACATTTTCCTTGTTGAAGCCGGTATCGATATTGGTGAGATTAATCAGGCTGCGCACAAATAATCCCGCGCCGACCAGCAGAACAAGCGACGACGCCACCTGCGCAACCACCAAGATTTTCGCCAGGGGTCCTTTCGTGGGCGCGCCGGATTGCCCGCGGCCGTCTTTCAGGGAGTCGACAAGGTTCAAGCGCGTGGCACGAAACGCAGGTATCGTTCCAAACAAAAGAGCGGTTGCCAGGGCGACAGCCAGTGTGAACAACAGCAGCCGCATGTCGACAGACACATTGAGCTGCAACGGATCGCGCCCGTCTGACACCATGCGCAACAAAAAGCGGCTGGCCACGGAGGCAAAAGCAATGCCAAGCGCGCCGCCGGCCAACGCCAGCACCAGGCTTTCCGTGAGTAGCTGTCGAATCAGACGCTTGCGGCCAGCTCCAAGCGCCTGCCGGATGGAAAGTTCCCGGGTGCGCGCCGTCGACCGTGCCAGCAACAGGTTTGCGATGTTGGCGCAAGCGATTAACAACACCAGCCCGACCACGACCATCAGAATCCTTAGCGGCTCGGAGAATTGATAACGTAGCCGCGAAAAACCGGTCGCCATCGACGTCAACGCAACCCGGGTTTTGTCCAGCTTCAGCAAATTTTCTTGGCTCAGTGGCGCAGAGGAAAAGCCGCGCAGGATCTGTTGAAAGAGCAGATTCGCGTCCGCATTTGCCTGGGCTGTCGTAACCCCTGGCTTTAGACGTGCCATCAGGTGTAGTGACTCAAACATCTGGTCGTCGTAGCCGCCCCAGCCTGGAGGAATTTCTTTCTGCATCGACAAAGGGATCCACATGTCCGGCGATTCGCCAACTTTTGTGCCAAAAAATTCTGCGGGCGCCACACCAACGATGGAGAAAATCGTGGGTCCAACCTTCAGCTTCTTCCCCAGCACCCCAGGATCTCGCGCCAGAGCACTCGTCCAGAACGCGTAGCTGACCACGGCGACGGGATGGCCGCCCTCGCTTCGGTCGTCTTCCTCCGACAGCGTCCGTCCCACGGCCGCCTGCACTCCCAGCATCGGGAAATAGGAGCCCGAAACCAGTTGGATATTCATCGATTCGGCATCGCTGCGGCCTTCAATAAATCCGTGCACGCGATCGGTTTGGCTGAACGCCGCGGCGACCTCAGAGAAAACCTGATTGCGCTTCTCTATCTCGCGATAAAACGGGTAAGAATAGAGCCAGGGATTCGGGAACCCATCGCTGATGCCCTGATCCAGCCCGTTGCCGAAAAGTATCAAACGCCCAGGTTCCTTCACCGGCAGGGATTTGATCATCACGGCGTCTACCAAACTGAAAATTGCCGTATTCGCGCCAATCCCCAGAGCCAAAGAGAGCAGCGCAACCAGCGTGATCGCGGGACTGCGCAGCAAGGCACGCACACCGTAAGCGATGTCTTGCGCGAGGCTGTCCAGCCACTCCCATCCCAACGCAAAGTAACTATTCTCCCGTAAAGAAGTTTCGTTCCCGAACTTGCGGCGCGCGGCGCTGCGGGCGTCTGCCGTAGTCAGGCCGGATTTCAGCTGCTCTTGTTGAAGAAGTTCCAAGTGCAGCCGCATTTCCGCTCGCAAGTCCTCGTCGAATTGACGGCGATTCATACGCATCCGCAATCGCCTTACCAGTTCTCCCAGCCAATTCATCGCTGAATTCCTTTCAGACCGCTTCGATCACGCGCGTGATGGCGCCGATGACGCGCTCAAATTGCGAGAGCTCGACGGACAATTGTTTACGGCCGGCCGCGGTCAGTTGGTAATAGCGGGCGCGGCGGTTTCCCGCGGTCGTGCCCCATTCCGCGGTCACCCAACCCTTGATCAGCATGCGCTGCAGTGCGGGATAGAGCGATCCTTCTTCAACCTGCAGCACGTCGTTGGAATTCTGCTGAATGGAATGGACGATCTCATAGCCGTGCAGCTCGCCAGAACGCGCGAGCGTTTTCAAGATCAGAAGGTAGAGTGTGCCCGGGGGAATCTCGTCTCGATGCACAGCGTCACCTCACTGGCATAGTTAGACTATGTCAGTGTCCGGACGCTAGCAAGGCGATTCTTTATTCGGGTGGTTTCAGCAATATTTCGTTGGGAAGGGAGAATACGGCCATTATTTCTTACCTAACTGTTTTGCTGCCAACTCTTCTGCGGCCGCAAGCGCTCTCGCTGCCTCGACCTTCACATCCGGCGCTACGCCAATCCCTGCCCAATCTTTATCTGAAAAGGGATTGATCGGCCTCGTTTCGGGGATTCCCATGCCATAGTGGTCGTCGATGCGGTACCAGGTGCCGGCATGTGCGCCTCCCCGCGTGGTTTCACCCACAAGCGTGGCGCGCTTGAGCATTTTCAGGTCGTAACAGAACTGCTCCGCTCCGGACCATGTTAACGATGAGGTGAGGATATACACGGGCTTGTTTGCCAGGCTGTTTCCGGGGACCGGCGATGATGTCCAGGATCGCAGCGAAATGTTCTCCCGTGGGTTGTACATGTATTCGGGATGGTCGAAAAGGAAAGAGGCCATGAATGAGACCATATTGGGGTTACCGCCGGTGTTGTCCCGCAAATCGAAGATGACGGCGTCCACGTGATTCAAAGAAGCCATGGCGGCCACTGCCATGGGCTGGCAAACCGAAGTGTCGGGAAAAGAATTCAGCTTCAGGTAACCGATGTTATGTGGAAGGATGGCGACTTTCGCAAAGGTGCAGTTGTTTTGCTCCATTGCAGTGCGATAACGCGCCAGTTCTTCCGCTGTCGGTTCCGCGGGCTGATTCGGCAAAGGAGGCTCGCTGTAGACGATCTCGAGATGCATATCGTGGCTCACATCTCGCATTTGGGCGGTCAGAAGATTGGCAAAGGCGTTGCCCAGCACGCCGTCATCGTCGCCACGTTGCTCATGCGCGAGCAATGCATCCGCCATTTGCACTGCAACGCCGCGATCCACGTAATGCGCCTTTAAATTCGCGACAGCGGCGTCAACGATGCGTTTACGTTCCGCAGCGGCAAGGTTTGGATCGACGACCGCTGCGTTAGTGTTTGGACCGGTAACGTCGCGTTCGTTTGACTGCAAAAATTGCTGTTCCGAAGAGCTGGAATCGCCGAACCATCGGCCGGAAGACGCCCCTGCCGCGTAATTTCCGCCGTGGCCAAGTAAAAGCCAGACGGTGGCGAGCGCGGTCAAAGAAAGTGCGGCTCCGGAAAAGAGCGCTCCGGGGCGCGGCAATTCGCCCCCCAGCTGAAAGAAGAAAGGAATACCGTCGGAGCGCTGGTCAGCGGAAGCGCTGACGAGGACGGCCCTATCGTAGCCGTACTCGTGCGGCAGAGAGACGGCCAGGTCCGCGAGCAGATCAAGCCACAGGCGCAGCCTTGGGAAAAATCCTTTTTCATGGCAAGCGCGGTCGCGGAACAACTGCAAGGCTTCATCGCCATGTGCCTGGCGGAATTGAGAAGGATAGAGCCGAAGCAACCAGCCGTATATCTTTTCAGACATACTCCCCCCTTAGAATTTTCTTGGAGCGCGCCACACGCAGCAAGTCCGCAAGTCGAGAGGCCTCCGAACGAGCGAGCTTGCGGCCAGCCGAGCTCAGGCGGTAATAGCGGCGGCGCTCGGGACCGAGTTTAGCGTCTTCGCGTTGGCCGACTTCATCGATGAGCTTCGCTTCGAGCAAGGTCTGGATGGAACTGTAGAGTGTGCCCGGC
This sequence comes from Candidatus Acidiferrales bacterium, assembly GCA_963790355.1. GTDB lineage: Bacteria > Acidobacteriota > Terriglobia > Acidiferrales > UBA7541 > Acidiferrum. Next base: position 57,775 of record CAWBOF010000003.1, on the reverse strand, counting down.
CCAAGGCGCATGCGGCCGTCGGTTTGATCCGCGACCTGGCGCATGATTCCGTAACCATGCAGATCCTCGTCGACAAGCGACAGCAGGATTTGGAAAGCGGAGGAAGGCAGTGGATCTAGTTTTCGTTTTGGCATAAATGATCGATCATCGGTATATCGATGATCGACTATACTCCCGCGCGTTCCCGTTTGCAATCGCTTCCCGCAGCGGCAAGAGGCGGTGACGGCACGATGGACCACGATGACTGGTTTGACGTGTGCTGGACTGCAGGTTACGATGCGCGACCATGCAGGGATTTCTTGTCGCTACCATGCTGCCGATGCGTGGACGCCGGCCGAATTTATGGCTTTGGCTATTGGGCTCGTTCCTTGTTGCGCTGTCGTTTGTTTTTTTGAACGTAGGCAAATGGCTGGTGGTGGAAGATCCCCTGCAGCAGGCCGACGCCATCGCGGTGCTGAGCGGGCAGATGCCGGCCCGGGCGTTGGAGGCGGCGCGCGTATACCAACAGGGTTACGCCAAACACGTGTGGCTGACGTATACGACTGAACCCGGCGCGACACTGACAGGGCTCTCCATTCCCTATGCTGGAGAAGAGTCCTACGACAGGCAGATTTTGCTCCACGAAGGCGTGCCGGAAGACGCGATCCATGTGCTGGAGCCGCCGATCGTAAACACTGCCGACGAAATGAAAACGATCGGAGCCGCTTTGCGAAAGGAAAATCAGCGATCGGTAATTATTGTGACGTCGAAAGTGCATACGCGCCGAGTCAAGGCACTCTGGAAGCGCATTTCAGCGCAGGACGGGACCGCCATTGTTCGTGGCGTGCATGATGACCCGTTTGATCCGTCGCACTGGTGGAGAACTACGAAGGATGCCCTGGACGTGGTGCGGGAAATTCTCGGGTTGCTAAATGCGTGGGCAGGATTGCCGTTGCAACCCGCAGGGTGATCGATTCACCACTGCCAACGTTGAATTTGTCTTCAAGCTGACTGCCCGAACTCCCTCAGAAAAAGAAGAACCGTTTCCGTTTGCGCGCCGGGGTGCCGGGCGTAACCTCCGGCACGTAGGGCAGCGAACGACCCTCAAACGCAGCCATCGGATTATCAATCAAAAGCGCGCGCGCACATTCTTCGCCCATCTGCGCGGCGATCGCATCATAAGCAAATTTCAATTTAAGCGGACGGCGTGCCGTGTTGTGCGCATCGCTGGAAATGAAATGGACCATCCCGCGGCCGAGCCAACGCCAAGCGTGTTGTTGCGAGGCAGGGCCAAAAACACCCGCCAGAGAGCCCGCCGTGACCTGCACGTAGCAGCCCTGCTCGATCCATTTCCGCAGTCGATCGGGATGCGTGCGGAGAATTCCGTTCCGCTCCGGATGAGTCACGATCGGACGAATGTCGGAAAGGCGAAGTTCATGGAGCGTTTGATCCAAAGCGGGAGGAATGGAGAAATCATTGAACTCCACCAGCAAATACTCTTTCTGATTGATGCAGTAGGGCCGCGCATCTTTTCGCAAGGCGATCAGGTTTTCATGGTTCAGATGAAAGTCGCAACCGCTCGCAAGGGTAACGCGGCCGCCGAGCCTGGAATTCAGCTCCTTGAGCGCCGCGCAAACGTTCTTGAAGTTGAACGAATAGTCGGCACTGGCATGGGGAGTGGCCACAATATGAGTGATGCCGTCGGCGATGGCATCTTCTGCCATGGCCAAAGAGTCTTCCATGCTTTTAGCGCCATCATCGAAGCCCGGCAAAATGTGGCAGTGAAGATCGACCATACCGCTTTCAGTATGCGTCATCAATGCCACACAGAGAAGACCTGCCACAGGCCCAAAATAAACATAAGAGCGGCGAAAACCTGGCGCATGCGGCGAGGATTCAAGCGGCGCGCGGCCTGGCCGCCGACAATTCCGCCCAGAAAAACGCCAGGAATCAGGAGGAAACCCGTCTCCCACGAAACATAGCCGGCCTCTGCATAAGCCAGGAACGCGAGAATCCCCGTGGGTGGAATCAGCGCGATCAAACTGGTGCCTTGCGCGCGATGCTGACTGAACCCGAACAAAAGCCCTAGCAGCGGCACTAACAAGACGCCACCACCGATCCCGACCATTCCCGCGGCAACACCGCAAAATGCGGCGATACCGCTGATACCCAGAATCCTTGGAAGATGGCCGGGATTCTCGGGCGCGTCAGAAGAGGCGCGTTTCAGAGCACCTTTGGTCTTCCTCCACAACAGAACAGCAGAAAGAATCAGGAAAAAACCAAAAATCCCACGCAGGTCACGCGAAGGCAGCGGCACGGCAATGGCTCCTCCGGCATAGCCGCCAAGCAAAAATCCAATGGCACAGAAAATGCCCGCGCGCAGATCAACTTGTCCATTTTTCCAATATTCACGCAACGCGCCGAGGCCAATCGGAGGCAATAAAATGAACAACGAAGTGCCTTGAGCAAGGTGCTGATCATAGCCGAGGAGGTACACCATGGCAGGAACGAGCACCACCCCGCCGCCAATCCCCAGCAATCCAACAAGCACACCGACCACCAGGCCCAAGGCCAGGATAATCAATATCTGCATGACGAAGGTTTTTGCCCCTTGACGAGCACCCGATCGCGGCGGGCAGAACTTATCTTGCCTTGTTACCTGCCGCTCAGCAAAGCCTGCTCGGCGAACTGCAACTCCGGACGTGAAATTCTGGAAACATCATCTACCGTCCTTCATCGCCGAATAAGGAAACTGCTATAGTGTTTGAGTAGCACGCCCAGATAACTTCAGGGCCAGTGTCACCCCCAACAGAATACGATTGAGGAGCAAGTTCGACGCCATGGCAACGGACAGAAAACCGCAATTCTTCAAAGGCGCTCAACTAAGAGTCGCAATTATCGGATGCGGGTATGTGGGACTTCCCCTGGCGCTCCGTTTTGCGGAAGCGGGCCACAAAGTAACCGGATTTGACACCGACCCGAAGAAAGTGGAAATGCTGAACGCTGGAAAATCCTACATCGAACACATCCAGCAAACCAAGATTCAGCAATACGTCAATAGCCGTCATTTTGGCGCGACTACCGATTTTTCCAGGCTGGAAGAAGCGGATGCCATCCTGATCTGCGTTCCCACGCCGCTCAACGAATACCGCGAGCCGGATTTGAGCTACGTCGAAGAAACCGCCAAATCGATTTCGCCTCATCTGCAAAAGGGCCAGTTAGTCGTGCTCGAATCCACCACCTATCCCGGCACAACCGAAGAGCTCGTGCTTCCTATCCTGCAGAAAAGTGGATGGAAATGCCCCATCGCGTTGGGCCCGGAAAACGAAAATGTGCCGGGCGACTTTTTCCTGGCGTTCTCACCTGAGCGCGAAGATCCAGGCAATAAGCAGTATGGCCTGGCGCAAATTCCCAAGGTCGTCGGCGGAGTGAATCCTCCCAGCGGTCGCGCGGCGCAGTCGTTGTACGCACAAGTCGTGTCGAAAGTAATTCCCGTCAGCTCTACTCGTGCCGCGGAAATGGCCAAGCTGCTCGAAAATATCTTCCGCTGCGTGAACATCGCTCTCGTCAATGAGCTGAAGCTGCTCTGCCTTCGCATGGGCGTGGACGTCTGGGAAGTCATCGACGCGGCCGCATCAAAGCCCTTCGGATTCATGCCGTTTTACCCCGGCCCTGGTCTTGGCGGCCATTGTATCCCCGTTGACCCGTTCTATCTTTCTTGGAAGGCCAGGGAATATGATTTTTCCACGCGATTCATCGAGCTTGCCGGCGAGATCAACACCTCCATGCCCTACCATGTAGTTGACTCCGCGGGTGAAGCGTTGAACCAACACAAAAAAAGCCTGAAGGGCGCGAAGCTGCTGGTGCTGGGCGTGGCGTACAAGAAAGACGTTGACGACCTGCGCGAATCGCCGGCACTGAAAATCATGGAAATTCTGCAGAAGCGCGGCGCGGAATTTGATTACAACGATCCTTATTTCCCGCAGCTGCACAAAATGAGGCATTACGATTATTCGCACATGAAATCGGTGCCGCTGAATCCGCAAAATCTGGCCAAATATGACGCGGTGATCATCGCCACGGACCATTCCAGTTACGATTACGGTTCGATCGTGGATGCCGCGAAACTGGTTGTGGACACGCGCAACGCCACGCGGCGAGTCCTCCGCAATCGGGAAAAGATTCACCTCTGCTAACTAGCGGGAACTGACGGCGGGAGCCTGCGGGGTCTTGGTAAGCTCGACGCGCGCCGTCGCTACCGGTAGAACCGCCTCCAATAACACGGGCAGACGAACCGAGTCGTTTACCAGATATAAAAAGAAGTGCGCGTCTTTCATCTCCGCGCCATCATCCATCACGTGAATCTCAATCTTGGTCGTGTCGAACTTTCCCGCGGGCACCGCGACCGCAGCCGATTTTCCGACCATCACCGCGCGAACCTGGTATAGCTTGTGGCCGTCGAAAACAGGGCTGTGTACTTCGCTGGTGCGGCTCCAATCCACGCCACGCAGATATTCCAGCATGCCCAGGGGATCTCGCGTTCCCGGAAGGACGCGCACGCCACTGGTGCCCATCGGCGGCGGGTCCGTCGGAGAAGTCAACATGCGCTCCACTATTTCGGCGGTTTGCCCGCGCTCGCTCAGGTGCATTTCGTACTGCACGCTGGTCATGCTCACAGCATCGCTATAGGAATCGAACTGGTCGTCCAGCTGAAAAACCATGCGGTACGGATTTTCGGTATGCGCGACGGCTTGTAGATGCCAGGAACCCTTCCGGCCGTTGTTTCTTTTTTCCACCGCAACGATCTTCAGGTTAGCGACGGTGCTGTTCAGTTTAGGTAGATTCGCTGCATATTCCAGAGTTTCCCCCGGACGAAGCGCGAACTCTGGTTCGGCGGAGGCATTTTCCTTCTTCGCGGGCAATTCGCTGACCGGAGGAGCTGCCGGCGCCATTTTGCCGGGAGCCGTCGAAGCGGTTGGCGGGGTAGCCGACGGGACGCTTGGCCAGTTAGAAACCGCAGTGGTGCTCCGGGGGGGCGTGCGCGAAAGCCTCCACAAAATAAGGGTTCCTACTGCGAAAAGGAAGATGCAAATCGACAACACCCAGATGATTTTCTTGGTCATGCCTTTTCTGCGACGTAGCAAACAATCGACACGTTCGTACTCCCACTCCCATCGTACAATAAGACGGGTTGCAGCACAGGAGGCGGGGATATGCGCTACCTTGTAACAGGGGGCGCCGGATTTATCGGCTCGAACACCGTGGATGAGTTGGTGCGGCGCGGACACAGTGTCGTCGTGCTCGACGACCTGTCTGCGGGCAAAGAAGAGAATCTGGCCGAAATTCGCGCCAAAATTACATTCGTTAAGGGGTCCATTACCGACCTGGAAGCCGTGCAGAAGGCGATGCACCAGGCGGAATACGTAATCCACTTGGCGGCCCGCACATCGGTGCCCCGCTCCGTCAAAGATCCGCTGGAAACCAATCGCATCAACGTAGAAGGTACGCTCAACGTGCTGGTGGCCGCACGCGATAACAAAGTGAAGCGGGTTGTATTTGCGGCGTCCTCTTCCGCCTACGGAGAGACTGCCACGTTGCCGAAGACGGAAGCGATGCAGCCGCAGCCGATCTCGCCCTACGGCGTGTCCAAATACGTGGGTGAACTCTACGCGCAGACCTTTGGTCGCTGCTACGGGTTGGAAAATGTCTGCGTCCGTTACTTCAATATTTTCGGGCCACGGCAGGATCCCGATTCACCCTATTCCGGGGTGTTATCCCGCTTTGCGCTGGCATTTTTGGAAGACCAGCAGCCGGTGATTTACGGGGATGGCGAGCAAACCCGCGATTTCACGTTTGTGGAGAATGCCGTGCAGGCGAATCTTCTGGCCTGCGCGGCTCCCAGCAGTGCCTCCGGCGGAGTTTTTAACGTCGGGACCGGCGCGCGAATTTCCCTGAATCAGACCCTGGAACTTCTTCGCCGCATTTCCGGCAAAAAGCTGCAAGCAAAATATGAACAGCCTCGTGATGGAGACATTCGGGATTCCCAGGCGGATATCACCAAAGCCCGGGAATACCTCGGTTACGATCCCACCGTCATGTTTGAAGAGGGGCTAGAACGCACCTTCGCGTGGTACCGCCAGCACCATACAAAAAGCGCAACCCAGTAAGCCAGCCTGTCGCGCGGATTCCGCATCAACCATGGTGGGCCATGGTGGGGAGTGCTGTCCGCTACAAATCCCCTTCTGTGCATGCTAGGCTAACCCTTCGTTCATCGAGCGCATTGACCGCGTGAAGACAACTGCTTCCATTTTCCGGCTAGGCCGACGAGGCCCTCTGATCGTTTTCTTCCTGGTTGCATTCCATGTTGCGCGACTAACAGAAGCGCAGCAACTTCCTTCGACCCGTCCGGGCGGCATTGCGGAAATTACTGCGAGCGGCCCGCAAAGGAAGGAAGGCGATCTCTACATCGCGGACAAGGATGTAGACGTCCACTATCAGGGTATGCGCCTGCAGGCCGATCATATCGAGTACAACACGGACACTTCACAGGCCGTTGCTCGCGGACACGTCATCTATGACTACCAGAATGAGCACCTGGAAGCCGACGAAGCACAACTGAATGTGGCGACAAATAAGGGCACGTTCCAGAATGTTCGCGGGAGCATTTACTTGGACCGCCGCCCCAATCCCCTGGTGCTGATCACGCAAAATCCGCTGTACTTTGAAGCCAAACAAGTGGATCGCCTCTCGGAAGAGGTATATCTGGTGCACCACGGATGGTTCACGGTATGCGAACCGCAACACCCAACATGGCAGTTCTATGCACCCGAGGCAAAAGTTACGCTGGATAAATCGGTAGCGCTAGTTAATTCCGATTTTCGGATGTACCGGATCCCGTTGTTCTGGTTACCCTTTGCGACCGCGCCTGCCGGAGAGCACATCCGGCAATCCGGATTCATGCTTCCGATTCTGGGGAATAGCAATACCAAGGGATTTACATTCGGCGACGCGTTTTACTGGGCACCGAAACCCTGGATGGACGCGACGATGGGCTTTGAGTACTTCAGCAAGAGAGGCCCGGGAGAACGCGCCTCATTCCGGGCGCGTCCTTTTGAAAATACAAGCATTCAATATAAGTATTACGCCGTCCAGGACCGCGAAGACCAGGGTGGCTACACGCAACAACTGGAAATACAGTCACTCTGGAGCCACGGATGGCGGTTTGTCACGGACTTGAACCAACTGTCTTCGCTTACGTTTCAACTGGCCTTTGCCGGAACTTACACGGAGGCTATTAATTCCGACATTCGGAGCGCGGTGTTTCTGACAAATAATTTTCATGGCTTCAGCTTCAATGTGGATAGTTTGAACGACAAGAGCTTTTTGCAAGTCAGCCCAGAGCTTAGTGTGCTTTTGCGGTCCGCTCCAGAGGTGAGCTTTTCCTCAGTGGAACAAGCGCCCTGGCGTGACCTTCCTGTTTATTTTTCTTTCTCTACATTCACCGGAGCCGTGCACCGCGATGACGAATTTATCGACACGCCGAATTTTGTAGCGCGCACCGAGTTTGCCCCCACAGTCACCATACCGATTCATTTCGGCGATTGGCTCGGAGTCACCACCTCTGCCACTTTCCGCACGACGTACTACAGCGACTCTTTCAATGCCGCCGGCATTGTTTCCGGCAATTCGATCCTTCGCAATACTGGCGAATTCCAGGTGGACCTGCGGCCTCCGACTCTAGAGCGGTATTTTGAGCGGCCTGGGACCCGCCACCGCTACAAACACACCATCGAGCCGGTGATTACCTACAACTACGTCACCGGCGTGAACGATTTTGCGAATTTCATTCGATTTGACAGCAATGCCACGCTGACCGACACCAACCAGGTGGAGTACGGCATCAACCAGCACCTGTACCTGAAAGAAGGCGACGGCCAGCCGGTCGATTTTCTTTCCTGGAAGTTGGTGCAGGATCACTATTTTGATCCGACATTTGGAGGAGCGCTGGTTACCGGACAACGCAACGTGTTTCAGGCGCTGGACTCGATCACGCCGTTCGCGTTTGCCGCGACCCCGCGAGATTGGTCGCCGATCATCAGTGATGTGAAGCTCACACCCGGCGGAAAGTATGATGCCGAGTCCATCATCGAATACGATCCGCAACTGAAGAAAGTGACCACCATCGGGACGCTACTGAAGGTGAAGCCCTACAGTGAGTTTTATGCCACCGTGGCCGATTTTCGCCTGCAAGGCGATCCCGTGGTGCAGCCGCCGTCTCACCAGATTCGCGGGATCATCGGTTACGGGGACCTGGTGCGTAAGGGCTTCAACTTGTCGGCTGGAATCAGCTATGACATTTTGACGGACACGTTGTTGAACCAGTTTGTGCAGGTTAGTTATAACAGCGACTGCTGCGGCCTGTCTGTGGAATACGGGCGCTTCAACCTGGCCACGGTACGATCGGAAAACCAGTTCCGCGTCGGACTAATTCTGGCGAACATCGGCACGTTTGGAAACCTGCGGCGGCAGGAGAAAATCTTCTGAAAAGCGGCACCGAGCCACTCGCGTTTGCGTCGATCGGAGAAATTGGAAAACTTTTCCGGCAGGGCAAGCTTTCCCCGGTAGAGCTGACCCGGTATTTGCTCGAGCGCATCCGGGAACTGAATCCGCGGCTGAATGCCTACATTACCGTGTGCCAGGAAGAAGCGCTGCAGAGCGCCCAGCAGGCGGAAGCCGAGCTTTGCGCGAAAACCAGGAAAAGCAGGAGCGACCGCGGCCCGCTCCACGGCATTCCCATTTCGCTAAAAGATAACATTTACACCAAGGATATCCGAACCACGGGCGGCTCCAAGATTTTGAAAGACTTCGTGCCGCTGCATGATGCGCCGGTGGTTCGCTCGTTGAAAAAGGCCGGTGCCGTAATTCTCGGCAAGACCAACATGCATGAGTTTGCTTATGGCGTGACCACGGAAAATCCACATTTCGGCACCACGCGAAATCCGTGGGATCCGGAACGCATTGCCGGCGGTTCCAGCGGAGGCTCTGCAGCGGCCCTGGCGGCGGGTCTGTGTTACGGCAGCATCGGCACCGATACGGGCGGCTCGATCCGAATTCCGGCTTCATTGTGCGGCGTGGTTGGGCTGAAGCCGGGCCTCGGCCGCGTTCGCGCGGAAGATGTAATTCCCTTATCGCCAACGCTCGATTTTGTGGGGCCGCTCGCTCGCAGCGTACCGGATGCAGCGCTGCTGCTCGAGCCAATCTTTGTGGGAGACAAGGCAGAACGCAAACGGTTGACGCGAACGGCTCCCACTTCCCGTGCCCGCCGCGCTCTCCTCGGAATACCCAAGGAGTTTTTTGGCGACATCGTGGAACCCGAAATCAGGGCCGCCGTTGCCAGGGGAATCGAAACATTGAAAAAGCGCGGCGCCCGAGTGAAAGAGGTCTCGCTGCCGCAGCTCCGAGAGACCGAAGAGGCGGGAAATCAAATCGCCTGGGCGGAAGCCACTCTCTATCACCAGCAAGCAGGCTGGTTCCCGGCACATGCGGGCGAATATGGGGAAGATGTGCGGTCACGCCTGGAGATGGGAACAACCGTGACCGCCGTGAATTACCTAAAGGCGCGAGCCTTTCGAGAGAGATTCAAGCAACAGTTGCTTGAAACATTTTCCGTGAACGGACTGGACGCGTTGGTCGTGCCTAGCACTCCCATCGCCGCGCCACGGATTGGCGAAGACTCTGTGCTCATCACCGGCAGCAGCCATCTCACCCGCGCCCTGCTTCTTCGATTGAACCGGCCAGCAAATCTCGCGGGCGTGCCAGCGATTACGGTACCGTGTGGATTGACGAAAAACGGCTTGCCGATCGGTCTGCAATTTATCGCCGGCTGGATAGAAGAACCGCTAATGCTGGACATCGCGCGCACCTTCGAACAGGACTGCCACTTCAGCGCCCAACCAAAATTCGAATCTCTGCCTTAACCCTCAACTAACTACCTCATTCTCCGTAGGCAACCGAGCCGTGGTGATCGCGCCGCCACGCTTCATAATCCAGCCGCCAATCACATAACCCGCCGTGCCCGTAATGATCCCTCCGAGCACATCCGCGCAATAGTGATACCTTCCCCAAATCGTCGACAGGCACATTCCCACGTAAAACGGCAGAAGCGCCCAGAAAACCCAACGACGGAATCTCCATGCGCCCCACAAGGCCGCCGTCGCACCGGTCACATGGGCGGACGGAAACGCCGCACCACGTACGCGGCCGTAATGTTCGATAAAGCTCATCATCGCGGTGAACGGGCCGCCATGCAACGGTTCCTTCCACCAACCGGCCATCGAAAACCACGGGCTTTCAATCGGAAAAAACATAGCGATGAAATAACCGATCATGTAGCCCGCCATCGAATACGTCATCACGGACCAGTAGCCGTGCCAGTCTTTGCGAATGTACAAAACAAATCCAACGATCACCAGATACGCGAAATACGTGAAGTAAACCAGTTGCATGGCATCGTTGCGGACCGGCGTCGAGAACTGCTCCAGCCAGACCGAAGGATGCACTCCCGTCAGCCAGTAATCGAACGCGATGAGCTTGGCGTCTTGCCAGTGCGGCGTGAACAGCGTCATCAGGTAGGCGAGCTCTTCGAAACAAAAAAGAAAGAAAAGATGCGGATACCAGTGCCGCCAGAAATGCCACCAGTCACAAGAAAAAGAAGGGCCGTGAACCGCCTCTCGCTCGGCGGAGCGAGCTTGCACGAAACAGAGCGACAGAATAATGCCGGCGACGAAAGCGTTGGCCCCGAGCAGTCGAAGTGGGTGAGCCAGATTTCCGGCGAAGAGCACAATCAGCAAGCTCGTGGCCACTAAATAGCCGAGCGCCAGCCACTCAAACGCGCCGCATGCGGCCCAGGCATCAGCCATAGTTCCCTTGCACGTTCGCGACACGCGGGATGGTTCCCTTTCTGCCGCGGGCAATGCCGCTACGGCTCGTTCACATGGGCTTGTCGGAGCCCAGGTTGAATCGATGGAATGCTGATTCCATTCTCTGATGTTTCCTTCTTTCATGCTCGTCCCTCGACGTGATGGATTTCCTTGTCCAACTGTGGTGAATCGATTTGCTTTTCCAGACGCCAATGCCAGATGGGCCAATGTTTTTCGTTGGCTAGGGCCACCAGTTCCCTGCCGGGATTAACCGCGTGGGCGTGACCGACGGCGCAAAGTACATAACGATCCAGCAAGCTGTTGGCATAAGCGTGGGATTGCCGCAGATCGATATCTTCCTGCGCGGCGACAGCTTTAAGAGCACGAACTTTCGCGCCGCCGTAAAGAACTTCTCCAACCACGTAGCCCGTCCACCGCTCGCGCTCCTCCGCCAGGCACGTTGCGCAGACCCGCGGACGAATCTGCTCGCCGCACACCTCCAGTTCGCATTCGAGCGCAACCGCCGCCAGGCGCGCCAGCGGTTCCAAAGTGCCGCTCAGCAATACAATGTCGTGTCCCTGGCGCGCGTGCCATGCCGCTCGCGCGATTCCTTCCGAGAAAAACGAAATTGATTCCACGTGACGAAACGCCAGATCGCGATGGATCCCGGTGAGATAGCGTTTGTTGCTGTGCTGCATCGCCAGCGGTCCGGCCGGAAGCAAATGCAGCGCTTCCGCGGCCCAGCGGAGATAGTTGGCAAACGAAATCTTTTTGTTGCGGTGCAGTTCACAGAACAATCGCCATTCAAGCGATGGGCCCGGAATCAATGTCCCGTCCAGATCAAAGATGGCGGCAATGCGGCCGCCGAGTTTTGGCACGTCGCTCATGCAGCGTTGCCGTCAGGTCGTGGCTTCGCAGCTTGGCCCGGCAATTTTTCCGCGAAGTATTTCCAGCCTTCAAGAAACACCGGCAAGCCGCGCAGAACGCAAAATACCGCGGTGGTCCAGGCAAGCAACTGCGCGACCGCGCGAATCGTGGAATAGATATCCAAGGTCAAAGGTCCCAGAAGAGCGACCGGGCCGCGGGTCAATGCGAGTTCCAGGCCCAGGTAACAGAAGCAAACACACTTGAGGGTCGCGTAGGTGCCGCGGCTCCAGCGCGAAGCCACGATCGCGCGCGCCCATTTGCTTTGCCGCATGACGTTCGCGCCCCAGCCGGAGTGCCCGGCTTTCAGCGCCAAGCTCCGAAGAAAATCCGTAACGGCTCCGCGGGCGAAGAACAACATCGGCAGCCACAGCGACACCATCCCTACAACCGCGAAATAGGTGAAATACATATTCTCGATCACACGATCGCCGAGGATGTCGATTTGTGCCCCTTCAGGTGTGGCCATTTTCCGGATACGCGCAATGTGACCGTCCAGTGCGTCGAGGGCAATCGCGGTGACGGTAAGTCCAACGGCAAGCAAATTAAGCCAGGGATTTCGGCCGAACAGTGCCACTGCTAGAAGTCCAACAAGAACGCGAAGCAAAGTGATTTTGTTCGGCGTGCAGTTCATGGCGGCTGTTCGCATGGCGTCGACGCTTCTGAGAGGCAAGCGCCGTGCCAGGGCACTTCTAAATAAGTCACTTGTTGTCAATGATTTATAGGCGGGTACGGGGATCTCTGGCGGTTCTCCTGTCGGGCAAACGCGGCAGTTGTCTGCTTCTGGCTTCTGGATCATTCTACGGCGCTCGAGCGTTTCAAAGCTTGCGAAAATGCCGTGTAACTTGCTGTACGGCAGCCTAATCTCAACTCTAGGGCGATCGCATATCAGCCGTTCCCGAATGGCAGGTTGGCTCGCGCGAACGTGTCCGCTTTTGTGCGAGAATAGAAAGGAAAAGGACCCTTCGAAATGAGAGATGTACCTCTTGCCGGTGCGTTCCTTGCGGGATTGATCTCGTTCCTGTCGCCGTGCGTACTGCCCCTCGTTCCTGGTTACATTTCCATGCTCTCGGGAATCAGCGTGGAAAAACTACGCCAGGGAGAACAACCGAAGGGCGGTCTGCTTGCCTCCGCGCTTTCTTTTGTTATCGGATTTTCGGTCGTATTCATTGCGTTCGGAGCCTCGGCCAGCGCTGTAGGCGGCTTTCTGCAGTCGCACAAAAATCTGCTGGCTCCGGTGGCGGGTGCGCTCATTGTCTTGTTTGGCCTTCACCTTCTTGGCGGCTTGATCAAGATGAATGTGCGCGCAGGAATTATTCTGGGCGCCATACTGGTGGCCCTGGGCGTAGCCTCGTGGCTTCACGGCGGGCCGCTGTTTGCCGGACTGGGCGCGGCACACTTTTTTTCCCTGTCGATTATCGGATTTTTCGGGCCCGTCCTGGCGCGCTGGTTGAATCAGGATGTGCGATTGCACAACAACGATACGAAGCCGGGAATTTTCAGCGGCTTTCTGCTGGGGTTCGCCTTCGCGTTCGGGTGGACGCCGTGCATCGGGCCAATCCTATCCGCCGTGCTGGTGCTGGCGGCCGCGAGCGGCACACTTGCCCGCGGAGTGCTGCTATTAGCAGTGTATGCCGCTGGACTCGCCGTACCTTTCCTGCTCACGGCCGTGCTGCTGAACCAGTTCATGCGTTTCTATCAGAATTTCCGGAAGCATCTTCATACCGTGGAATTGTTCAGCGGCGCGTTGCTGCTGTTCGTCGGCGGACTGGTTTTCTTCAATAAACTTGCCTGGTTAGCCGGAAAACTGACATTTCTGAATCGTTTTTCGATGTAACAAGCTTTATTCAGATGAAGGAATTATGAAAAAAGTTGCCATTATCGTTTGCACAGTTTTGGTGCTTGTCGGGCTCACGGTTTACGTTGACAAGGCCACCCGCTTGCCCGCCAAGGTGGAGGAATCGGTAGTTCAGCCTGTCGCGGCGATCAGCAAGCCTGCGCCCGATCTGAAGTTGAAAGATCTGGACGGGAAAGATGTAGCGCTAGCGGACCTAAAAGGCAAAGTCGTGTTCGTGAATTTCTGGGCGACCTGGTGTGGACCGTGCCAGGAAGAAATTCCCTCGCTGATCGACATGCAGAACAAGTACGCATCGAAAGGATTTACCGTCCTGGGTATCGCCATGGATGATGAAGGCGAGAGCGTGGTCGCGCCGTTCGTAGCCAAGGAAAAGTACGACGTCAACGGCCAGAAAATGCTGATCAATTACCCGATCGTGATTGGAAGCGATGAGGCTGCGGATAAGTTCGGCGGAATCCTGGGGTATCCCACGAGCTTTCTGATTTCGCGCAGTGGAAAGCAGATCATGAAGTTTCAAGGGCCTCCGGATCCTGCCATAGTCGAAAAAGCCGTCGAGTCCGCGGACTGAACGGACAACTAGATGCTCTCTGAACACGATTTCCAGAAAAAAGCGGATGGCGCGTTCGAAGATCTGAAGCGTCGCATATTGAAGCTTGGCGACGAGTACGGCTTCGATGTGGAAGGCGAAAGCGGCAAGCTTGAAGTCATCTTCGAAGAACCGGTACCGGCCAAATTCGTGATTTCGCCGAATACGCCGATCCGTGAAATCTGGATTTCGGCGCTCTCGACCAGCTTCAAACTGGGTTGGTCCGACGAGCGCGGTGCATTTGTGCACGAAAAAAGCGGCGAAGACCTTCACGCGGTGATGAGCCGCGTTATCTCTCAACAGCTGGGTAAACAGGTGACGGTGTGAAACGTTTTCCTTCTTCAATTTTGGTTCTCGCAGTTGCAGTTTGGAGCATCGGCGCTTCCATGGCCCGCTCCCAAACGGTGTCGGGCAAAGACGTATTGGCGCCAACCGCGTACGTCTCTTACGACCCGGTAGGACGCGGAATGAACTTGCAGGTGGCTGTGGTGCTGAAAATCCGGCCGGGTTTTCATGTGAACGCTCACGAAGTTTCCGCGGACTATCTGATACCGACGGAAGTCCATGCGGAAGTGCCCGCGGGTTTCAAAATCGGCAGCGTGATTTATCCGAAGGGCACCCTGCAATCGTTCACGTTTTCAAAAGACAAACAGTTGAACGTCTACACCGACTCCGTGACAGTACGGTTGCCGCTCACGGTGTTGCCCAATGCTCCCCTCGGCCCGCAACACCTGCCAATGAAGCTCAAATATCAAGCCTGCAGCCAGGAAATTTGCCTTCCGCCCGTAACAAAAGATGTGGACGCGACAATAAACGTAGTCGAGAGCCAAAACGTCGCAAAGCCAGCAAACCCAACGGTCTTTGCGAAGTGACTTCGTAGGGGCCAGCCTTTAGGCTAGTAACAAAGCCCTCCACGGAGGAACCCACTCCGACGCAGCCGCAGAACAACTCATCCACTCGATAGTATTCAAACCACTGAACGCAAGTTCGCTCAGGGCCACACACAACTTCTTTCGAACTGGATTCCACCAAATGCAGCCGGCGATGCCTTCGCAAAACACGTGGAGCAAAAAGAAATGGCTGGAAGCGGTTTTCTGCAGCAGACCCAAGACTCGTTTGGCAACGTCAGTCGCGCGAGATAAGCCCTTCGCTCGTCACAACAGATGGTTATGAAATAAACTTCACGCTCGGATTAACGTATCGCGGGCAGGGGGGAACCAGCCTCAAGGCAGACTACGAATTCGGGCTGTTCCATTCCTTCACGGCCCCACGCAGCCGGCGCACCACCCGCTCCTTCCCCAACACAACCATGGTGTCGAACAGCGGCGGGGCCACGGCTTGGCCGACAATCGCGACGCGTGTGGCGTTGATCAACAAACCTGCTTTCACTCCCGCGTCTTCGGCCACTTTCCGTGACGCATGGTCGCAGGCATCGTGATTCCACTCCGGCAGGGCCTCAAGAGCATCTGCCAGATTCTTGAGTAGCGCTGGAACCTTTTCGTCCTTCCAGAATTTCGCCTTGGCCGCCGGATCGATCGCAAACTCATCGCTGAAAAAGGCACGCGACCAACTGGAGAAATCCGGCAATAGGCGCACGCGCGGCCGCAACAGATCCACGGTCTTGGAGAACCACTCGTGCCCGGCACCTGCCGCCCACTCTCCGTTCCAAAGCCCGTCCTGCTTCAACTGCTGCTCCACTTCAGGAAGCAATTCCTCAATCGGAATCTTCTGCAAATACTGTGTATTGAACCATTCGAGCTTATCCCTGTCGAAGACGCCATTCGTCCGGCTTACGCCCTCAAGGGAAAACTTCTCGAGGAGGTCTTTGGTACGAAGGAATTCCTCATCGCCCCCGGGCGCCCAGCCCAGCAATACCAGGAAGTTCCGGAACGCCTCGGGAAGAAATCCTTCCCGGCGATACATGTTCACATCCGTGGCGCCGTGCCGTTTCGACAGGCGTTTCTTGTCCGCGCCAAGAATCAGCGGAACATGCGCGAAGACCGGCGGTTCCACCCCGAGTGCGCGATAAAGCAGCACCTGCTTCGGAGTATTGGAAATGTGGTCGGCGCCGCGAATCACGTGGGTAATACGCATGTCGATGTCGTCGACCACCACGCTCATTTGATACATGGCCTGCCCGAACTCCTGGCCGTCTTTGCCGGAACGCAATAGAACGAAATCTTCGATCTCATCATTCGAGAACGTGTTCTCGCCGAACACCGCGTCAAAAAATTGTGTAGTGCCTCCAACCGGCACCTTGAAACGAATCGCGGGCTTGGTGCCGGGCGTCGAAGGCTTGGCATCGCGGCAAGAGCAGCGAACCACGCGGCGCACTTGGGATTTTTCCGCGCCTTCTTCGGCATGATCGCCGCCCGCGTAGCGCTCCGGCGGGCAATAACACAAAAATGCGCTGCCATTCGCGAGAAGCGCTTTGGCTGCGTCGGTGTAAAGTTGAGTTCGCTGTGACTGGTAGAACGGGCCTTCATCCCAGTCCACGCCGAGCCATTTCAGACCGTCGACAATGCCTTCGACGAGCTCAGGCTTGTTGCGCTCTGCGTCGGTGTCCTCGATGCGCAGAATCATGGTTCCGTGAAGCTTCCGGGCAAACAGCCAGTTGAACAGCGCCGTGCGTGCTCCCCCGACGTGAAGATAGCCGGTCGGAGATGGTGCAAAGCGTACGCGTACGGTTCCTGTGGGTCTGTTGATCGCTGCTGTCATGGTCTGTGGCTTTCCGTGTGTGATGATGAAAACTTCAGTGTAGCGGAAGGCGGCCCGCCGCGTCCAACACGCGTGCTACGGGCGCAAAACAGTCAGGATGGGGGGGCAACGCGCAACAAAATTCCTGTGCCTGCTTCCAGCTTCATGTCGGCTTTTTCGAAATGCAGGGTGATCTCGCCGGCCGGAGCGCCTTTGCCAACGTGAACGAGTTTCACGCCTTGCAGGTCATAGACACCGCAAGCATCGGCAGAAAAAACCCACAACGCCTCGAGCGGGTTGTCGCCACTTACAGGCCCATCGCAGCCTGAAGCGGGATTGGCGCTCAGGTGCACCAGTACGCCCCCGTTGACTCCTTTGCCGATTTTCTGCTTGGCGTGATTCACCACGGGGCCGCCATCGCCATAACGGATGTCCCCGCCAATCTGCATGGTGTCTCCCCAGCCCTCCGGGGTTCCCCCGTCGGCCCCAGTACGCGGTGTCTGCGCGGAACGAACGGCACGAAAGGACGCAATGGCCCGCAGATATGAGGAAATTTTCAGTGTCTCTTTGCGGGTCTCGAACCGATCAAACTTCAACGTGACCTTCACGCCCGGCCCATCGTCGTCGTTCTCAACGGATAAAATCGACCCTCGAACCGTCGACCTCATTGGAATCTTGTCATTGCCCGGCAGCGGCACGTCCTGCATGATCTTTCCTGCAATCTCCTGACCGCGTTGCGCTTCCTTTACAGAAATCTCTCTGTCGAGCCGCACAGGCAAAACCGTGCCAGCGGGAATCGACAAGGAATTCTCAACCCGGCCGCCAGCCCAACAGGCCAATTGCCAGGCCAAGACAATCGCCGAAGCTACCAAAAGCATGGAAACAAGATTTGCGGATTGCGATGTCTTTTGCGCGGGATTGGACACACGGCAGAACATGAAAGTCCTCTAGGGTTAGCAAAGTACCTTGCCTGGTTCGGCCGATACAAGGCTAAACCAGGCGGGAACATCAGATTATGAATAAAAGCCGCAAGAACGGTGGAACCAGCAAGAATCTCCTTCGAGGCCTTCCACGCTGTGTCTGCCCCCCTACTACCTCTTACGCCACCAGTACGGCGGTACGCTTGCCGCCTGATTTTTGTTAGCCTCATAATCGCAAATGATTCGTTTTGTGTGTGGTTGGGCGGTATCGGTGCGCCTTGCAGACAAGCTAGTCCGGGTCCATCGCGGTGCTTCATGGCTGCGAATCTCCCCGTCTGTCCAGGCGCAGCGTTACAGACCGACTAGATGAACCACACGAAGGAAAAGTCTCAGCCTCTTTCATGGTCCTAAGTCTGATCGCGATTGGATTTTTGCTCGCCACCGTTCTGGTCGGCGTGTTTTTTGCGTCTATTTATTCCCTGAAGCGGCAGCTCTATTTGCTTTTCTGGGCGGGCGCGTGGCTGCTCTTCGCGTTGCATCTCTTGCCGACCGCGATTTTGCACTGGACGGCTCTAAATCCATTTCTGCAAGCGATGAGTTCCTGTTTGTTCGGCTTTGCAGGCATCAGTTTCTTCCTGGGAACCCAGCTGTATATGCGGCAAAAAGTCCGTCGCGGCCTGGCCTTCGCCGCCGCCGTGGTGCTTGTAGTCTGGGCCTCCGCAAACGCTCTTCAGGTGCTGTCTATTTCCGCGGTATTACCGGCGTCCTTGATCTACATTGCCGTCGCTGTTCTTTTCTGGCGCGAAAGTCGCCATCACGAAACTCTCGCGGATCATCTATTGGCCATCGCTTTTGCCGTTTGGGGACTCTTGACCTTCGCGTTAAACGTCTTGCCGGGAGCCCGGATATTTTTCGCACAGGCGCTGGAACCGATCACCGTTGTTCCGACGTTGTTCGTCGCCATGCTGCTGCTCATGGCCAATTATGAAGAGGAGAAGCGGCGGGTTGAACGCAACATGCTGGCGCTCTCTAACCTGAACCTGGCCACGTCAAGTTTTGTGGGAGGAGAAATCCAACGGATGCTGTCTCAGGCGCTGGATCGCGTGCTCGGCGTCATCCGTCTTCCTGCGGGCGTTCTGTTTCTGCACCACGGAGATCCAGCGGGCCCGAGTTCAGTGGTGTCTGCTGGAATTTCCGACGATTTCTGCCGCGCAGCGCAGACCGAAGGGCTAGACGAATACCTGGTGGGCATGGTGTCTCGACTAGGAGGGTTGCTAGGCTTCCGCGACCTGCGGGATGACAACCTTTCCGCGCTGGAAAAAGACGAACCCATCCGCCGATTCCGTGAACTTGCCCTGCAGCACGGCCTGCGCAGCGCCGTAGTCATCAGCCTGCAAGCGAAAGAACAAGCGTTTGGGCTGTTACTTTTGGGCACGCCGGACAGCCGCCGCTTCACTCCCGCGGAATTGCGGCTACTTTTGGCGCTCGGCCACCAGATCGGCGTCGCCGTCGAAAATAGCTACCTGATCCAGCAAACATCCCGACGCTCCGAAGAGCTTCACGTGCTCAACGAAATCGGGCGCGCGCTCAGCTCCACACTCAACAAAGAAGATTTACTGCGCAAGTTGTGGGAGGAACTGCGCCGGCTATTCGACGTGGAGAACCTGTACCTCGCCACTTTCGATTCAGCGCGTGATCAAATCCAATTCGATTTGGAATTGATGAAGGGCGTACGCATGCCCAAGCGTTCGCGGGCCGCCGGCAATCACCTGACGGAATACATCCTGAGAACGCGCCAGCCCGTACTGATTCGCGATAATTTCGTCGCGGAAGTTCGCAAGCTCGGAATCGATCCGATCCGCACTGCCGGATCATTTTGCGGCGTGCCGCTGGTAGCCTACGACCACGCCATGGGCGCATTGTGCATTTACTCCGATAACGAGCGCGCGTATGACGAAGGCCATCTCGAACTGATGCGCGTGCTGGCAAGCGAAGCCAGCATCGCCATCGAAAATGCCCGGCTCTTCCAGGAAGAACGAACAAAAGCGCGGCATCTGAGCCTACTCAACCTCATCTCGCGCGACGCCATCGCCACACTGAACCCGGACGAAATCTTGGCAAAAATTGCCGGCCAACTCGAACACGGCCTCTCTTACGATCACATCGGTATCGCCATCCTCGAATACACCACTCGCGAGCTTCTTGTTTCTGCGGAAAGTGGCAAGCGCAGGGGCGCGCTCGGCCGGCGCATCCCGCTGGACACGGGACTAATTGGTCAGGTAGCCCGCACAGGCAAAGCGTCGACGTACCGTTTGTCCGTGAATTCCCAGAACAGTCCGCAACCGGTTCTTCCCGACTCTTGCACGGCCATGGCGCTGCCCATTTTTTACGGCGACCATCTGCATGGAGTTCTTTACGTAGAGACACTCGAACGCACCGATTTTTCAGAAGAGGAATCCCTGCTGCTTCACACGCTGGCCGACCTGATCGCCGGCGCATATCACAATGCCCAAACATTCCAGAGAGCGCAGGAGCAAGCGATCACCGACGGATTGACCGGCGTGAAGACCCATCGCTTCTTCATGGAGGCGCTGTCTTCCGAATGGAAACGTTCTTCGCGCGCGGGCCGTTCGTTCGCCCTGGTCCTGATGGATTTGGACCGCTTTAAATTCGTGAATGACTTTTACGGCCACCTGGAAGGCGACCTGGTGCTCCAGCGCGTCGGGCAAATCCTGGAAACAAACTGCCGCCGCTCCGATGTCGTGGCCCGCTACGGTGGAGACGAATTCGTGATCCTGATGCCGGAAACCACCATGGAGCAAGCCCGCCAGTTGTCCTCGAAGCTGCGCGGTTGGATCGCTTCCGATCCGTTGCTGCGCGAAAAGAATATCAGCGCGAGTTTTGGCATCGCCTCCTATCCGCTGCACGGTTCTGCTCCGCAGGAACTGATTCAGGTTGCCGACGCTTCCATGTATTTGTCCAAGCATCAAGGCGGCAACACGGTTTCCACGGCAGAGCACATCGATCCCAACGAAGCGCGCAGGTGGAAGCGCGACGTATTGGAAGCTTATCTTGGTGTGACACTGAAACGCCTTTTCTCCACGGGCCCGGAAGCGTTCGAGGAGATCTACCAGCGCTTGCGCCAGTTTTCGGATTCTTTGCCGAGCACCGAAGCAACAGGGCTGGCCTGCACCGATGGTCCGCGTGCGCTTCCGCAGTCGATCCTGGACACCGTGACATCGCTCGCCTATGCCATCGATGCGAAAGATCAATACACGCAGGGCCATTCGCAAAAGGTATCGGCCTACGCCGCTCTTCTGGCCGAAGCTCTTGGCCTGTCCGAAACCGAAGTGGAAGAAGTCCGCCTGGGAGCTGTGTTGCACGACGTCGGAAAAGTGGGAATCCCCGAACAGATTCTGAACAAAAGTGGGCCATTGAATCCCGAAGAATGGGAAACGATGAAAACTCACGTTACCTTTGGTGGCAAGCTTCTCGAGCCGCTAGAAGCTCTGGAACGCATTCGGCAAATGGTCCTGCATCACCACGAATTTTTCGATGGCTCTGGCTACCCCGAAGCGCTCTCGGGCCAGAATATTCCTCTGGGCGCCCGCATCATCACCATCGCGGATTCCTACGACACCATCACCAGTGACCGCAGCTACAAGAAAGGCCGCACTGCGGAAGAAGCGCTGGCGGAAGTCGAACGCTGCGCTCACACTCAATTTGATCCGGAGTTGGTTGTCACATTTCTGCGTGCCATGCGCCAGCTTCCAAATCCAATCATCGAAGTGAACTCACTCCTTTCGCGCAACACGTAAAGCGCAGCGATTGTGGTCAATCGAGTGCGCCGTGTTTCACCCCGACAGGATCGCTTGCCCCTCACCATTTGTGCTGTCGGAAAAGATATTTTTCCCGATTCTTAACTCCCACCTTGGAACGCTTAACCGTCTTGGCATGGCTCGATCCCCTTGTTGTGGACTGCCTCTGCTAAAGTAGAGAGAGCAGCGCATAATTGCGCTTCAACGGTGCTATGCGACGTGGGGCACCGTGACAAAAAAACAGGCAGGGGAAGCGTGATGCAAACGGCAAACGTGAAGTGGGTCGGCAAACAGCAATTCGCGGCCACCAGTCCGTCCGGGCATTCGGTGAAATTCGATTCCGACCGCGAAGCGAATACCGCGCCGGGACCAATGGAAATGGTGCTGATGGCGCTTGGGGCGTGCACTGCCACAGACATCGTAATTATCCTCGAGAAAAAAAGACAGAAGCTCGAATCGCTCGAAGTCGTTTGCTCTGGCGAGCGGGCCAAAGAGCCCCCGACGGTTTGGGTCAAACTGGACGTGCTGTTCCGCCTGCGCGGAGCGCCGGACGAGGGAGCGGTGAAGCACGCCATTGAATTGACCAAGGAAAAATATTGCTCGGTGGCGGCCATGCTGAAGAAAACGGCAAAAATCACCTGGCGCCATGAAATCCTGCCGCCTGCCTGAGTGACTCGGGCAGCCGTCTTCTGTAAACAGGCCTCGCGCTTGTTTCCTTGGAAGGGCTTCGCATAAAATCGAGGTTTGGTGTCTCGGGTTCGCACTTTCCAAGGAGCATTATGTCTCGCCGCGTCGCCGCAAAAATTACGGGTGTAGCCGGGTACGTTCCACCGCGGGTGTTGAGCAACGCGGATCTGGAAAAAATGGTGGATACGACCAACGAATGGATCATGGAACGCGTGGGCATTCGGGAGCGCCATCTGGCCGATAAAGGGGTAGCCGCGAGCGATCTGGCGGTGGAAGCGGTGAAAAAGCTGCAGGCGGCGCATCCCTTCGACCTTCAGCAAGTCGATCTCATCGTGGTCGGAACGGTCACGCCGGACATGATGTACCCCTCAACCGCTTGCCTGGTGCAGCACAAGCTGAGCATTGCAAATACCTGGGGATTCGACGTGTCCGCGGGATGTTCGGGATTTCTCTTCGCCCTGAATACCGGCGTGAAATTTGTAGAGTCCGGACAGTACAAGAAAGTTCTGGTGATCGGCTCAGACGTGAATTCCTCGATGACCGATTACACCGATCGCGCTGTCTGCATCATTTTCGGCGATGGAGCCGGAGCAGTTTTGGTCGAGCCGGCAAGCGACGGAGAAGCGGGGGTTATCGACCATGTGGCCCAGATCGAGGGCGGGGGCGGGCAATTTCTATATATGCCCGGCGGCGGCAGTTTGAATCCCGCTTCCCATCAAACGGTGGATCAAAAGATGCATTACATCCACCAGGATGGCAAGAATGTGTTCAAGTACGCCGTGAAGAAAATGGCGGAGATGACCGAGCGCATCTTGGAAAAAAATGGAATGACCGGCAAAGACGTGGATTGCTTTATCGCTCACCAGGCGAATCGCCGCATCATCACCGCCACCGCGGAGCGGCTGGGGATGCCGTTGGACAAAGTGATCATCAATATCGAGCGTTTCGGCAACACCACCGCAGGAACGATTCCCCTGGCGATGCAGACTGCCCTCGAAGAGAAAAAACTAAAGAAGGGCGATGTAGTGCTGCTCGCCGCCGTTGGCGCCGGCTTCACATCAGGAGCGACCCTGCTGCGTTGGGCCTATTGATTTCCTGCGCCGCTCCTGCAAAAACGAAAGGCGGGGGACCAGCCTTCGCCCACGTTTCGAGTCCCTCTGAAAATTGAAATTAGCTGGGAATCACCAGCTGTTGTCCGACCTTGATGGCATTCGGGTCGGTAAGTTTGTCTTTGTTGGCGTCGAAAATCTTCATGTAATCGTTGGCATTGCCGTAAAACTGCTTGGCAATTTTGGAGAGTGAATCCCCAGCGGCAACCGTATAGGTCTGCTGCTTGGGCGCGAGGGAAGGATCCACAGTCAAGTTGAGCGTCAAGTCACTATAGGTGGGATCGACAAGCTTCGCCTGATCCCAGATCTTGTTCTTGATCGCCTCCGTACCGCAGGCTCCCTCGATGTAAAGCTTGTTGTCCTGAATGTGCACGTGGGCAAGGCGCACCCCGGACTGATTGATCGCATTCAACACGGATCCGTACTTCATCTTCAGTTGATCTAGGTCTGCCATGGGGTCTTCCTCTCTAGGGAATAATTAGGCGGGCACCAAGCGTAGCACCGGGCAGGAAGAACGAGATCACAATCTTTAAATGAAAAGCGCAGGAAAGAATGCAGTCGGATGAATTAGCACGACCGCATCGAAGCGGCCTGAGCAAGGTTCGATTCCAGCCGGCGCCCCACTTGCACCGCCGCATAGCGCGCGCAAAGAACGTGTTCGTGTTCGCTCCAACTGGCCAGCGCGGGAGAAACTCCGCCGAACAAGTCCGAGAGCTTGCCAACAAAATGGAAATAGGCCGGCACAAGCCCCAGCCCAACGCGGCTGCGTTTCAGCTCCGGCGCAAGCGTAAGCAAGCTCGCGAGTTTCTGAAAATCAGCGCCGCAAAGTTCGGATTCTTGTACTTGAACTGCTGCCAGGACGTCTTGGGGAATGGGCTGAGCGGCCACGCCGGCAACAACCGCGCGCCAGTAATACAGCGCGAATTGCGCAAGCGCGACGATCGAGATCGCAAATAGCATCGCCGAGAACATCCCTCAGCCTCCACAGAGAGAATGCGCTCTGCGCCCGAATATCCCAATAGCTCCGGGGTACTAGCGCACTAGCCTGCGCGGATTAAATCCTTCTCGAGTGGGGCTTTGCGCTAACACGCGGTTGCAAATGGGCCGAAAACTAACATAAGCTCTGGCCTTATATGGAGGTAACCATATGAAAGTAAGGATGTTAGGTGGCTTACTAGGCGGCCTAATCGCGTTGCTTTTGCTGGCGACGGAGCTTCCGCGCTCGCTCACGCTGCAGGCTGCCGCAGACACTTCGCCCCGCGAAGCAATTACCTCTGTGCTCACCGAGCAACAATCGGCGTGGAATCGCGGTGACGTGAACGCTTTCATGAAAGGCTATTGGGATTCGCCGGAGCTGACCTTCGCGGGAACCAGCGGGATTACCCGTGGATGGCAGCCGGTTCTCGCGCGCTACCAGAAGAATTATCCGGACCAGAAGGCCATGGGCCATCTCGATTTTTCCGACGTAGAAGTGCGCCCCTTGGGAAAAGATGCGGCGCTCGTTCTCGGCCGCTGGCACTTGCAGCGCGTTGCCGGCGAACTCGGCGGAGTTTTCACGCTGGTCTTCGAGCGCTTGCCCGAAGGTTGGAGAATCATTCACGATCACACAAGCCTTGATGCAACAAAGCCCTAAATCACGCAGAACCGGAATTTTATTGCCAGGTGGCATGCCGCGTTCATCAGGGGTCAAAGTGATATGGTTTATTCTGATCATGGCCTTGGGCAATATCGCCGTGTCGCTTCGCGTACTCATTCAATTGTTCTCGCTGACACCGGAAGAACGGCTTGACGCCCAGTGTCGCCAGAAGGTTCGATGACCAACGGATTCCTCACTCGCCGGCTGGTTCGCCCGTTGCTCGAACTGTTGCGCCAGGGGGTCACGCCGGAAAGGCTTTCCTTGAGCATCGCACTCGGTGCTGCATTGGGAGTGCTCCCGGTGATCGGATGCAATACAGCGCTGTGCGCACTGGTCGCGCTGATCTGGGGGCTGAATGTGCCGGCCATCCAGATGGTGAACTATTTCGTTTATCCCCTGCAGATCGCGCTTTTGATTCCCTTCTTTCGGTTAGGCGAGAAATTATTCCGCGCTCCCCACTTGCAGATCAGTGTGTCGAAGATCTACGAACTGGCGCGGATGAATCTTTGGGATGCCGTGAAGTTGCTGTGGACAACCACGTGGCACGCTCTGGTTGTGTGGCTATTGATCGCTCCGTTTGTTGTTGCGTTGATTTACATCTTGCTGTTGCCGGCATTCCGTCGGGTCTTGCGAAAAACGCACGTGAACCTGTCTGCGGCAAAGGTTTCGGCAGCGGGTTGATCGCCCACGCGCTTGCAGCGGGGATTTTGTCGCAAGCTTTCCGTCATTGTCGCTGTCGCACTCCGTACAACGCACAACAGGCGTGCCAAGCGGACCGCCCACACCAGCCCCGAACTCGAACGCAGCTCGGCTTTTTACAAGATTTCGACGATTTCTTCGTAGCGCTTGAACGGCGGAATCAGGTAGGCGCCGGCGATTTCGGTGCGCGACCATGTTGAGCATTTCGCGGGCGAACATCGAAGCCGCGATCGCGAGCGGAAGCGCCCGGCGGCCTCCATGGACTTCAGCAGCGGCTCGGGAATGACGATGCCGGGAACTTCGTTGTTCAGCCGCAGTGCCTGCTTGTAGCTGTTGAGCGGCCAGATGCCAATCAGCACGGGAATGGCAGGCTTGCCGCCCAGCTTTTTCAGAAAAGCGTACCAGTGCTGCGGGATCGAAGAGCGGCTGGGTCATGGCGAAGTGCGCGCCGGCTTCCACCTTGGCGTGGAAGCGCTCGATCTCATTGTCCAGATCGTCGGCCACGGGATTGAGGGCCACGCCGATGGCGAAGTTTGTCTGCGCCGCCAAGCGTTTTGCCGGCCCAGTCCGTGCCCTGATTCAGGCGATGCAGAATTTTTACCAGCCCAACGGAATCGACTTCGTAGACGCCGCTGGCTTCCGGATAATCGCCGACCGACGGCGGATCGCCGGTGATGGCGAGGACGTTGCGGACACCGCCGACGGTCCAAGCGCCAAGCAGCATGGCTTGCAAGCCGATGATGTTGAGATCGCGCGTGGTGAGGTGCGGCACGGTTTCGATGCCGCGGGCCTCCAGAGCGCCCCGCGACAATCAGCGCGTCCATGCCCACGCGGGCCATCGCGCCGCTGTTGATGTCGATGGCGTCCACCTTTTGCGAGGCCATCATCTTGTCGACTTGCTCGAAGATGCGATCGAGCGAGAGTCCCTTTGGGCGGATCGATCTCGACGCAGACGGCAAATTCTTTCGCCTGCAGTTTTCTCCAGAGCTTGCTTTCCGGCTCGCGTTCTGGAACGGCCGGCGCGGGCTTTGCGCGCTGGCGACACCGCAGCGTCGCGATGAGCTTGCGCAGGACGCAGGGACTTGACTGCCTCCGCCATCGCGCGAATGTGCGCCGGAGTGGTGCCGCAGCAGCCGCCGAGAATGCGCACGCCCATCGCGGCGGCTTCGCGCGCAAAGAGCGCGAAATACTCGGGCGAAGATTTTGGATAAACGATGCGATCGCCCTTCGCGCTTCGGGAAACCGGCGTTGGGCATGCCGCTGACATTGCACATCTGGTCGGTGTTGACGAGTTCCCGCAGAATCGGCAGAAGCGACTTGCGGGCCCAGCGTGCAATTCGCGCCGATGACCTGGACATTTTTTTCTTGCAGCTGCGCGGCAGCAAGTCAGCGGCGCAAGATCGCCATAGATCGTGCCTTCTTCGGAGAAGGTCAGCTGCGCAACGATCGGCAGAGCCGAAAAGGAGCGGATCGCGTCGATGGCCAGGAGCAATTCTTCGATGTAGGAAAACGTTTCCAGCACAAACAGATCGACGCCGCGCTCCTCGAGACGCCAGTGCCTGCTCGTGAAACACATCAAGGATCTCGTCGGGCTCCGGATGGCGCGCCTGAACGCCGATGCCGAGCGGCCCGATCGAACCGGCGATCAGCACTTCGCGGGATGCGGATTCGCGCGCTTCGCGGGCGATCTTCACGCCGCGGCTATTGAGCCGCTGGACGTCCTCGCCGAGACCCAGCGGGAGCAAGCTTGAAGCGGTTGGCGCCGAACGTATTGGTCTCGATGATCTGCGCGCCGGCTTCGATGTAGGCCTGGTGCACGCGGAAAACGGCTTCGGGCTCGGTGGCATTCAGCTCGTCGAAGCAGCGCAGCGGTGCCCACCGCTTCGTGCAGCATCGAGCCCATGGCGCCGTCGGCGATGAGAATGGAGTTCTTCAGCCGCTCGTTGAAATCTTCGATTTTCAATGGTCGCGTTCCTGTTTATTGAGATATACGCGCGGCGCATGGCAGGCTCAGCGCTTTTGTTCCATGAGGCCGGCGACCGTGCTCATCAAATCGTATTTGGTGAGGATCTCGAAGCGGGCTTCGCCCATCTCAACGAAGACGGCGGGATTTTCGTGGCTCAGAATATAGGTGACGCGCTCCACGGGCGCGTTTCTCGGCACTCTGCGGCAGCGGCTTGCTCATCACTTCGCGGACGACCAGCTTGCGCAGATCCTTGCCTTGCAGAGCGAGGGTCAGGATCTGGTCCTCATAAATCGTGCCGATCGGCAGATTTTCTTCGAAGACAGGAATCTGCGAAATGTCCTGCTCCTGCATGGTTTTCAGCGCGTGAAACACGGTCTGGTAGGGCCGCGCGATAACCAGTTCGCGGACCTTGCCCGATCCTTTGTTTCGCGTTGACAACTTCGGCGGCCGTGATCGGCACGCTCGATTCCACGTAGCCGCGCTCGCGCATCCATTCGTCGTTGTAAACCTTGCTGAGATAGCGCATGCCGGTGTCGGGCAGCAGCGCGACAATGAACGCGTCCGGCCCCAGTCTTTCGGCAAGCCGCAGTGTGCCGGAAATGCAGCCGCCGCCCGAACCACCCGTGAAAATTCCTTCGAGTTTTACCAGGCGGCGCGCAGCCACGAAGCATTCCTCGTCGTTCACCTGAATGACATCGTCCAGAATCTTCATATGCATGGTGGTCGGGAAAAAATCCTCGCCGATGCCTTCCACCACATAGGTGCGTGGCCTTGGCTGATTTTGCCGGTCTTATGAAAATCGTAGTACAGCGAACCGATCGGGATCGACGCCGATGATTTTCACCTTGGGATTTTTTTCCTTCAGATATTTGCCGACGCCGCTGATGGTGCCGCCGGTGCCCATGCCGCAAACGAAGTGAGTGATTTTGCCTTCGGAGTCTTCCCAAATTTCCGGGCCGGTAGTCGCGTAGTGGGCTTCCGGATTCGTGGGATTGTCGTACTGATTCGGATAATAAGAATTGGGAATTTCGCGCGCCAATTTTTTCGCCACGGTGTAATAGCTGCGTGGATCTTCGGGCTCGACAGCAGTGGGGCAAACGATCACTTCCGCGCCGAGAGCCTTCAGCAGATCGACTTTTTCCTTGGACTGCTTATCGGTGGTCGTGAAAACCATTTGTAGCCGCGCACCGCCGCAACCAGCGCCAGGCCCATGCCAGTGTTGCCGCTGGTGCCTTCAATGATCGTGCCGCCCGGTTTCAGCAGGCCTTTCTTCTCGGCATCGTCAATCATGGTGAGGCCGATGCGGTCCTTCACCGATCCGCCGGGATTCAACATCTCCGCCTTCACCCAGATCTGCGGCTTCAGGTCTTTGACGATGCGGTGCAGCCGGATAAGCGGCGTCCGTCCTACCGCTTCAAGAATATTTTCACAACGCATCTTGTCGTCTCTTTACAGGGCCGGACAGGTGATTCGCCCTATGCGATACTGCATTTAAGTTTAGCATGCGGCCTCGAAGTGCACGGAAACGGCCGGCGAAAAGGAGCCTACATGGCACGGCAGACGATCTCCAGTGGAACGCCTTGGGAGGCGATTGTGGGATACTCGCGCGCGGTCCGCGTCGGCAACTACATCACCGTGTCCGGCACCACGGCGACGGGTCCTAACGGCGAAATCATTGGTGTCGGAGACGCCTATGCACAGACAGTGCAGACGCTCCGGAATATCGAATCAGCGCTGGTGCGAACAGGGGCTAGCCTCAGCGACGTTATACGCACGCGAATCTACGTGCTGAATATTGCTGAATGGGAGAAGGTTGGCCGGGCCCACGGCGAATTCTTCAAAGACATTCTTCCGGCGACTTCCATGCTGCAGATCAGCAAGCTGATTTCACCAGAAATGCTAGTGGAGATTGAAGCCGAAGCCATGGTGGGTGAATGAGCGGGGAGAAAGCGCTATACGACTGTTTCATAGCGGATTATTACGACAGCGCACCGATGGTGACGCAACGAAGGCACGATGTGGCGTTCTATGCAAACGCCGCGAACAAATACGGCGATCCCGTCCTGGAATTGGGGTGCGGAACCGGGCGCATCACGGTTGCCATCGCCGAAGCTGGTTATCGCATCGTGGGGCTGGACATTTCCGGAAAAATGCTGGAACGCGCCGCCCACAAGCGCGCCCATTTGCGACGAGAAGCGCGTGAACGCCTTCACCTTGTGCAAGGTGATATGACACGGTTTGAACTCGGCGAGCAATTCCGCACCGTCGTGATTCCCTTCCGGCCTTTCCAGCACTTGCTCGAGACCGACCAGCAAATGGCGTGCCTGAATTGCGTGCGCAAACATCTGGCTCCCGGCGGCCACCTGATCCTGGATTTCTTCCAGACGGACCCGGAGCGGATGCACGACCCGATGTTCGAGACGGAGGCGCTGCTGACGGAATATGACCTGCCAGATGGCCGCCATGTGGCTCTTTCCGAGCGTGTCGCATCGTTCCACCGCGCTTTGCAACAAAACGACGTGGAGATGATATTTCAGGTGACGTACCCCGGGGGAAAGCAGGAACGGCTGGTTATGGCGTGGAGCTTGCGCTATTTTTTTCGCTACGAAGTGGAACACCTGCTGGCGCGGTGCGCTTTCCGGCTTGCAGCGGTTTACGGAGATTTTGACGGTTCGCCATTAGACGATGCCTCACCGGAAATGATTTTTGTGACGCGGGTTGCGTGAAATTCTTTGGCGACTGGGTCGGTTGAAGTAACGCTCAAGCCCTCCGCCCACCACATCGAAAGGGGCGGGGGATGAGGATTTGGTCTGTCGTTACCAGTGAACGCGAACGCGATATTTCAGCACAGATTCGCCGCCGGGCTTGACGGGAACATTGAACTGCGCGGCAAACGCCGCCGTCTTTGTCGCTTCGTAGGTCGAAGAGAGCATTTCCCAGTCCCCGCCGATCGGTTCATTCGCCTGTACGGTGACCGGTGTGTCCTTGTGATTTCGCAATGTGATTGCGAATTCCATTTCGTAGACGCGATCGGCGATTTTCTTGAAGTCGGTCTGCTTGCGTTCCGCGACCACGTCAAAGGCGTTTCCGATTTTCACAGTAACAAGTTCGTCTTTAGGCGTGTGATCGATGTGGTCTTCACCGATAAACAGTAATCCGCCCTTGGAGTCCTTTTGATAGACGCGAATGTTTCCGGCAGGCAACGGAATACCGAGGCCGCTTTTTTGCTCGTTCTTGAATTTATAGAAGACCATGACGGGGTCTTTGAGCGCAGCCCCGGGACTTTGCGCGTTTCGGTAGTAGAAATTCTGTCCATTCATAACAAACAGTTTTTCAACGGGAATGCCGCTGCCCTCGAGCAGGCTGATCTGCTTGGTTTCTTTGTCTTCGACAGAGGTGCGCCGGCCGAGCGAGTAGAGATGATATTCGCTGAAACTTTCCTGCTGGAACTGAGGCGTTGCCTTCGCTAGCATTGCTTCCCGGGCGACAACTCCGCCAACGGTTGCTCCTTGAGGGACACGGTTCAGGTCTCCGGCAACAAGCTGGAGCTTCGCATTGTGAAACGCCGTGCCGGAATTGTTGGTGAGCGTGACCCAGCCATCAAGGTCGGCAGCCTTGTCGTCGCGCCCAACCGTCAGGACGTAATCGGAGTTCCAGGAAAGATTGTTGGCCAGGTAGGAAGTTTCAATGGTCTGTTTACGGGTACCGGAGTTCTCCAGGGACATTAGCAGCGTAGGCCGGTCATACAGATTCGCTGGAACTTCCGGAAAGCGGTAGGTCTCGCCATAAACGCCGGTGACAATGTCGTTGCCGATTTTCCAGACAGGGCCGTTATTGTTGGCGAGTAACGTGGCTTTAATTTCTTCGTGCTTGGTTGTGCCGTTATCCATGTAGGTGCGGACCAGGGTCACTTCCTTGCCAACGTATTTGTTCAGGAGCTTGTTGGGTTCGAGCAGATCGTATTCGTAATTCTGCTCGATGACGTCCAGTTTCTCCGGTTCCGTGAGCGAACGGAAATGGACCGTAGCGGGATTGACCGTAGCGGCAATGTCCATGAATTTCAGGCGAAAACTGCCGCTGGGCAATTGCAATTGGCGGACATCGTGAATCAACGCAATATTTGAGTTGTATACGGTGACCGCCAGATCGGTCTGGTCGTTGAGCGATGTGGACTGATCCGCCGCACTAGCAGCCGGTGTGTTTTTATCTTGCTCTGCCGCTTTGCCATCCGCGTGGTAAGACGGTACCAGGGCCGTCGCTCCAGCCAAGGCGATAATGACGCCGGCGATTGCCCAACGACTCGCCCTGCTGCTTAGCTTGTTCGTCGAAGTTTGCATGAAAGCTCCTTACCCTCAGTTCCGCTTCATCGTTAGAACGGCATGTGGAGAATATCTTGCAGTGACCCCTACTCGTTTGCGGCAGGTTTCCAGGTCTCGCCGCCGTCACTGGTTTCAAAAGTCTTGTGGTTAGGAACATCCCAGATTGTGGCGTGCATTGCATCCGAGGCGTGAACGCCGCCCAAGTCTTCCTTGATAGGGGAAGAAAGCAACTTCCAGTGCTTGCCGCCGTCAGTGGTCAGGAGCAAAGTTCCGCCTCGGCCGACGACCCAGCAGACTTTATCGGAAGTGGCCGAGCCCGCCGTCAGTTCGGCCGTTACGCCGCTGTTCTGTAGCTTCCAGGTTTTGCCACGATCGGTGGTGCGTTCGATCATACCGCCATCGCCAACGCGCCACGCGTGCTTTTCGCCCGGCGCCAGGACGTAAAGACGGTTCCTCACAGCCAGTTTTGCGAGATCGATCATTTTCCCCCGTTCGTTTGGCGCGATTTCTGAAGCATTCCCGTTGATTGTCAACTGCGGTGCTTCCGATTGCACCTCGACGGTTTCGCTGGCGGCAGGTGGCGGAGTTTTCAGGTATTCGTCTTTACGTTGCGCCGCAACGTTCGGGGCTGCTGCTGCGGGCGCGGGTTGCGGTGTGCGAGGAAACGAGGATTGAAGAGATTTTCCCGTAGCGGAGGTCTGCGGCACATTCGGCGCATCGGCTTTCTTCGCTGCCCCGCCTAGCGAGTCCGCCGCAATGGCCTCACGCTGGTCGAGTGAAGAGTTGTTCGCGTTCGGGTGCACAGTTCGACCGGCAACGGGAGCTGTGTCACGCGGCGGGGAAACCAAAACTGGCGCAAGGGCGACGGGTGGCCGTTGGGCCTGGTATTCCTTGTTCAAACTTTGGCCAGGCGATTGCTTTTTTGCGAGCTCGTTCTGTAATTCGGTTTCGGAAGAAGACGGTGCCGGAAGGGGTGCCCGATTTTCGGCTACCTGCGTCGTGCCAAGCGGTTGAACGTGCTGCGTCCGAATTTCCCGAACGCCCACCCACACGATGGCCGCGGCGGCGATCGCTCCAATAGGCAAGAGCAAGCGCCGGCGAGGCTGCGGTCTCGCGCTGACGGCGGATGCAGACGCAGCCATCTGCATCATCGGAACCGAAGAAGGAAGTTCGGCGCTTCGACTGACGGCCGAATCGGCGGAGAGGTCCGTGTGGCGCAAGTCCATCCTCAGAGATTGCAGCACGTCCTCGGGTTGCCATTCTTCCGCGGGCAAACTTTCCGTTTGTTCCACAAGCGCCAGACTCTCCTGGCAGCGAGTGCATCCGGCTATGTGCTCTTGCCAATGCGCCATTTCCTCAAGAGAAAGTGTGCGCTCATGATAGGCGGCGAGAATCTCCGCTTCGGGGCAGGCGGAATCAGGAGAGGCATCGCGCAAGTGGCGCGCCAGCGCGCGCTCGAATTGTTCATCGCCATCGTCAATCGGCATAGCGCTCTCCTTTCTTAGAACGTTTTTTGTACCGCTTCTTGCACTTGCTCACGGCGATTCCTTTCGCCCGGTCCGACTACGGCTGGGAGTCTTCTCCGGGAAAATCTGCTGGAAATCGATGGTAGGATCCTCGGCCGCATATTCGAAACAGAGCGCGATTTCCGCCTCGCTCAAGGGAACGAAAATTTGTGAGGAATCGCCATTCTGTGGCCCACTTCGCAAGCACTCTTCGACCTTGGAGCGGAGTTCGCGGCGAACGCGTTCCAGATGTCGAGAAGCGCTCGATTCGTGTTCGCCGAGCAAGCGGCCAATTTCGGCGAGGGTTTTCTCGCGCGCGTAGTAGAGCTCCAGGCGCTTGCGATCCGTTGCGTTCAGCGAATTCAGGCAATCGTTCAGGGCGAGGAGAAAGCACTGCAGATAGCGACTGCGATGTGGATCGAGCGAAGGCGTGGAGACAATTTGCGACGCCGGGAGTTTTTCCTCCTCCCCGTCTGGTTGTTGAAAGGATTCCCAGCGACGGCTCTGACGAATGCAGTCGATGTGCCGCTGCGCCAGAATGGTGCGCAACCAGGTCTTCAACGAGCTTCGTCCATGAAAATAGCGAAACAGAGAAGCCTCGCCCCGCTTGCCATCGACCAAGCCATATAGCTCCGCGAAAAGCGAGTCCGCCAGTTCCTGGGCGTCTGTGCCCGACCGGCCGCCCTTCGTGATGGCGCCTGCGGCAGCTCGCAGGTAGGCCCGATAGTTCCGGATGAAGTACTCCCAGGCGGATTCAGAGCCTTCCAGGCAAGCCGCGGCTAGCACCAAGTCGTCGATATGGAGTGTTTCGAGGTACTCCTGCAATTTATCGCGGGTCGCTGGCGCCTCGATGAATCGCTTCAAGACGCTCCGCTCGAGAGCTCTTTCGAATTGAGACCTTGTGAGTTGCCACAGAGACGCGGAAGAGGCAGCGTATAAAGCGCCCAGGCGCACCTGCAGCTCTCGCAACAGAATCGCTGGACCGGGCTGCGGCTCGGAACTCGGATCGTGTGCCACGAAACCGCCTTGCAATACCTTAACTCCCTTATTTCTATATCTTGCGGGCATAAGAACGCAACCAACGTCTTTCCGGGGCCTGGCATCAAAGCAGCTACCCCCCTGAAGGAACCCGGTGCATAAAATCTGCAGGTCTCGGCCAGAAGTTGCGGTATCCTAGAGAGTGTTGCGATCCCGCCCCGCAACGAAATTCGCCTCGGCGGGTTTATCCCGGTAATCCTGTCGTCCCGAAGTGTGCACTCGCGTCGTCATTAGCGAGTACGCGTCTTTAGTACGAAAGTCCTATTCGGCGGCATGGCGGCTGTCAGTACGCTCGTACTGGCACCGAGAAACCTTACCGAGCAAGGAGCAATCTGATTCCGCGGAACCAGGTTTGCGGGAGAAACTTCGCATGAGGCGGCAAGCGGAATGACCACAATGATCGCTGATCCACCACGCAAGACAGCACTGGGTGTCGGCTTCAACGCCAATCGCGGCCGGACACCAAATACGGATGCCTGGAAGGCACAGATCGGGACCAAACCCATCCCCGCTCGTCTAGCCTTGTTGCCAGAACAGAAACCAAACTGGGGCCGCGTCGGCGCCAGCGCTATACTTCAGATCTCTGTTTTGGGGTTTTTTATTCTTGTTCCCTTGCTTTATCCGGAGGGGATGAAAACCGCGCTTCACTTTTACACCACCACGCCCCTTGCCGCGCCAATGACGGAGATTCCCGTGGCACCGCCACCAGCCCCGCCACCGAAGGTGAAGGTTGCGCCACCGAAGGTGGAAGTTAAGCCGGCAGTTCCGGTCGAACCGCCCAAATTGAATCCGCAACAACCACATATTTTTGCCAATCTGGCGACGCCAAAGACGGTTCAGCCCAAGGTTGAAAAGGTTGAGGTAAAACCTCTCGATACCAAACCGGCTTTCGAAGACGTCAAGATTGACACCAAGGAAAATGGCCCAAAGCGTCCGAAAGATGACGTCAAAGTCGGCAATCTGACTGGTAGCGCAGCTCCGGCCACCGTGACTGCGCCTGTAGAAAAAGTTCAGACGGGCGGGTTCGGTGATCCGAACGGCCTGCCTGGCAAGGGAGATCCAAATCGCCCGACCAACGTGAATCGGCTGGGTTCGCCTGCATTGCCTGGCGGCGAGGGCTACGGCAACGGGACTGGCGGCAAGAACGGTATTCGTGGAACGGTGGCAAGTACCGGATTCGGCAACGGCACCGCAGATCCTCCGAGCGGCAGCGGAAAGAAGGGTACAGTGGTTGCCGGGGGATTCGGCGCCGTTGATACTTCGACAGAGGCGCCGAAAAAGAAAGCCGGACCTACCGGACCGGCCGATACGTCTCCGGATATTTTGGACAAACCCCAGCCGGAATATACGGCAGAGGGTCGAAGCTTGAAGATCGAAGGCGACGTGGTCATCGACCTGATCTTCAAAGCGAACGGCACGATTCAGATCAACAAGGTCGTCAGTGGCCTGGGACACGGTCTCGACGACTCGGCAGTGCGCGCCGCGCAACAAATCAAATTCAAGCCGGCAAAGCTTCAGGGCGAACCGGTGGATTTCCCGGCCCGTGTACGAATTCAATTCCGGCTGGCTTACTGAGGGAGAATGATCATGCGAACGTTGTCGAAGAATATCCTGGTGCTGCTGCTTGGAGCTTGCGCAAGCATTCCAGCAGTCGCGAATACGCCCGCGGCGCCGGCGCCCGACCAGCCACGGACGATGGATCAGGCCGTGGACCGGGTAATCAGCAACGAACAGCGTCTTTACGGACAGATCCGCAATTACTCGCCAATCGTCGAGACGTACATTCAGAATCTAAAAGCTGACAAAGATATGGGAGAGGTTCCAGCCGGCGATAAATATTTTCTCGGACGCGCAGACTTCCAGAAGGGCGTCAACCTTGTGCCGCTCAGCGACACGACCAGCAAAGCAAAGAAATTCATGGGCTCCATGAACTTCTTTGCAATGCAATATCTGCCGGAAGGCTTCCTGCAGATGATTTTCATCGACAACAGCCGTTTCGATAAGCAGCACTACAAGTTTGACTATGTGCGCCGCGAATTTCTGGGCGAGGTGCGCTGCCTGGTGTTCGACGTGACTCCCGCTACAAAGAAATCTGGCGGCTTGTTCTTGGGCCGGATCTGGGTGGAAGACCAGGACTTTCACATCGTGCGGTTCAACGGCGCGTATAGCGGCAATGGCCACGCCAGCTGGTACTTTCACTTTGATAGCTGGCGCTCCAACGTACAGCCTGGCCTTTGGCTACCGAGCTTCGTCTATAGCGAAGAAAAGGATTTGCACTACGCCATCAACAAGAAACTGGAATTCAAAGCGCAGACTCGCTTGTGGGGCTATAACCTGAGCAATTCCTCGAAGGAAGAGGAATTGAGCAAGATCCTGGTGGAAACTCCCGTCAACGACGACACTAAGACAGCGAACGACCTCTCTCCGATTCAAGCGCAGCGCTCCTGGGACCGGCAGGCTGAAGATAACATCACGGATCGCCTGGAACGCATTGGGCTGATGGCGCCAAAGGGTGAAGTGGACAAAGTTCTCGAGACGGTTGTCAACAACCTCGAAGTGACCAACAACATCGATCTCGATCCTGAGGTTCGCTGCCGCGTGCTCATGGTCTCGACGCTTGAATCATTCACGCTGGGGCACACCATCGTTCTGAGCCGCGGCTTGATCGACGTGTTACCCGATGAGGCCAGCCTGGCGACGATCCTGGCGCATGAATTGAGCCACGTAGTCCTCGGTCACCGCCTTGATTCACAGTATGCATTCTTCGATCAGTTGCTGGTCGACGACAAAGACACCTTCCGCCACTTTGGCTTTGCGCGCACTCCGGAAGAGGAAGCCGCCGCCAACGCCAAGGCCATTCAGATTCTGAACAATTCCCCGTACAAGAACCAACTGGGCAATGCTGGGCTGTTCCTGCAGGCACTCGAAAGCCGCCAGAAGGAAATTCCGAACCTGATCAGCGGTCACTTGGGCAATCGCGTTCCTCAGATCGCAGACTTGAAGTCCACAGTGCCGGTTGACCCGAAGCAGAATTCTCAAAAGATTGCCGCGCTGCCGCTGGGAGGCCGCGTGAAGATCGATCCTTGGAACGACAAGCTGGAATTGATCAAGAGCAAGCCGATAGGCACGGTGGCGGAACGGGAGAAGATGCCGTTCGAAGTGACGCCGTTCATGCCTTACCTGACGCGCTATGGTGCGGACGCTGCGAAACCCGTTGCAGCGAGCACAGCCGCGCCACAAGACGTCAAGCCCGGCGAGCCACCCGATCCGACGAAACCCTGAGCGACGAACTATTTTCGTGAGCGAAGGCCTCCGGAAATGCCGGAGGCCTTTGTCGTTTTCCGGGTGGCTTTGTTAGCTCGACGATAACGACTTCATGAAGCGGTAGCCAAACTCCACGCCATCGTAAAAGTCCAGCACGCCCACGCGCTCGTCCTTGCCATGAGAGCGATCATCTTCCATGTCGAAAAACATGCAGGCAATGCCAAACGTGGGAATACCGGCAATCCGCAGATACTTCCCATCCGTAGCGCCGGTGGACATGGTTGGCACAACCTGCATCCCGGACCACATGGTGGAAAGAGTACGTTCGAGAGCGTTCGTCAATTCCGGCAGCAGCGCGGATGGCGGGACGGCTACGATCGGAATCAACTTTCCATCCGCGGTCTTTTCTGGGATCGGGGTGACTTTGACATTGGGATCAGCCACGACTCGTTGCAGGGTCTTACGTATTTCCTCAGGATCTTCTCCGGGGAATATCCTGCAATTGACGGTAGCGCGCGCCGATTGGGGAAGCGCGTTGGGCGCATGGCCGCCGGACAGCATTGTGGCCACACACGTGGTGCGCAGCAGCGCATTGTAATAAGGGATGGCGGATAAATGTTGAATCGCCGAAGGATTCGGCGGCTCTTGCGCGGCTCCGCGTAGATCGGCAGCAAGTGGACCCGACGTGAACCCCGCAGACTGCGAAAAATATCCACGCGTAATTTCATTGATTTTTATCGGAAAGGAGAAATTCTGAAGCCTGCCCAAAGCGGCTGAAAGCTCATAAATCGCGTTATCCGGACCCGGCACGGAACTATGACCACCCGGGTTCGTAGTTTCAAATTGATAGTCTGCGTAGACCTTTTCACTGGCCTGCAATCCGGCCAGGACGCGTTCCCCTTTCAATCGTTCAAATTCACCGCCATCCAGATTGATGCAATATTCCGCGTCAATCCAATCTTTATGTTCTTTCAACAACCAATCAACGCCATTGGAATCACCGGCTTCTTCATCGGCGGTTAGAGCTACGATCAAGTCTCGGTCGGGTCGGTAGCCTTCGCGCTTGAGGCGAAGGAAACTCATCACCAGAATGGCATCGCCGGCTTTCATGTCGCGCGTGCCACGGCCGTAGAAATTTCCGTCCTGCTCAATAAATTGAAATGGATCCATACTCCAGTCTTCACGGCGGGCTTCCACGACGTCCAGATGTCCAATAAAGAGGATGGGCGGGCGCTGGCCGGTGCCGCGAAAGCGAACAACGAGGTTCTTTTTTCGTTCGTCTGGACCAGCGACGATCACGTCTTTGTCGGGAAAGCCCGCATCGCGCAATCGGGTGGCCATCGCCTCAGCCGCTTTCGTAACATTCCCGGACGATTCGGTGGTATTGATCTCGATCAACTGCTTGAAGATGGCTCGGGCTTCCTCATCCGTCTGTTGACGATCGCGCGCGCGGGTGGTCACCTGGGCGGACGCCGCCATTCCGCTCGTGAGCAATATGCAAAAAAGCAGTCGATTCATTCGTTTCTCCTGGCTGACTTCAGCGTAAACGGACCGTGGCGAACGGTCAAATACCGGGCCGCCGATGGGCGCTTGCTGAGTATGGAATTGTTGATGAGTAACGGCTTGTCGCCGCTATATCCGGCGCAAATACGATCCGCTTATTTTGAAACTGCCGCCGCTAACTCTCGCGCGTAATTCCGAACCTCTTGCGCATCAGCGAATCGAGGAGAGTATCTGGGAGGATTCGTTTGCCGAAGGAAATCCATTTCGCCATTGGGGTGACCGGATAGCGCGCCTTGGGATTTGGCGATTCCATGGCTTTCACGATGACCTTGGCACAATCCTCGGGGGTAGTCTTAGAGCGTTCGCGGCCTTGCTTGGAGCCCTGCAAAGCTCCCGCATAAATCCTGGCGTAGGGACTGCCACTCGCGCGGTCAAAATAAGGTTGCGCAAGTTCCTGGGCAGTTTGCTGGAAATTCGTGATGATATAGCCGGGCTCGATCAGAATTACATCCACGCCAAAAGAATACATTTCCAGGCGAAGCGCATCCGTAAGACCTTCCAGCGCGTGCTTGCTGCTGCTATAGGCTCCGTAAGTCGGCGGTGAGACCAGCCCGGCGACGCTGCTCATCATCAGAATGCGGCCATGTCGGCGCTGGCGCATGTGCGGCAGGACCGCTTGCGTCACCCGAATAACGCCAAACAGATTTACATCGAACTGCTTTCGAAAATCCTCCAGGCGCAGTTCCTCTACGCTGGCTATGTAGCCCACGCCTGCGTTGTTGATCAGGAAATCGATGCCACCGCCTTTTTCCAGCACCAGTTCGACACCACTTTGCACGGAAGCATGATCGGTGACGTCCATTTCCAACGTGTGCATCGGAAGCGCCTGTTCGTGCGCCAACCGGTCGAGTTCTTCGCGCTTCGACAAAGAGCGGCCAGCGGCAAATACCAGATATCCGCGGCGAGAGAGAAACAGCGCGGCGGCCTTGCCGAGCCCGTCGGTGCCGCCGGTGATCAGGACTGTTGGATTTTTCTGTGTCATTTTCCTTTCTCGTTGAGCGGCCCATTGGTTCGCAATGGCTTTGATTCAAGCTACCACAATGGTCAGGCGAAACGCGATTAGCGCTTGCCACGCGGCCTTTGCCTGGGGATCGCTCCGGTTGTTGCTTCCCGAAGCTTCGCGAGAAGGCCCTGTGCGCTTCGCGAAAGCGGCCGGCGCCGAGGCACGATCACGTCCAGGCTGCGGCGCAACGACTCGGCGTCGGAAAGTTGCAGGGTCACTAATTTCTTGCGGCGTATTTCTTCATGAACGGCGATTTGTGGCAGAAAAGCTAACCCCAGTTTTCGCAGGACCATGCGCAGACAAGCCTCAATGGTTTCGACTTCCAGGACGATGTTCGGCAAAAATCCCTCCCGGCGAAATAGTCCGTTCATGAGCGTCCAATCACTGGAGCCGCGATCGTAGGCAATCAATGGCAACGACTCCAGTTCCTGGAGGCTTACGCTGCGTTTGACGATAGAGGGATGCCGCGGATGACCGACAAGCATCAAGGGATCATCGCGAAGGCTAATCGTTTCCACCTCCGGATGATTTAAGGAACGCGCAAGACCGAAATCCACTTCGCCATCGAGAACCATTTTAAGCACCTGGGCGGAATTGCCGCTGCGCACGCTCACCACAACGTCCGGATGATCGACCTGGTATTTCGTCAATATTTCCGGCAACAGATAGGTGCAGATGGAAAGAGAAGCAGCGATCGGCAGCGCGCCGGTCGAGACGGGCCTTAATTCATGTACAGCCTGCCGAGCCAGGGCCAGTTGACGGAGCAATTGCTCCGCGTGGGAACGAAGCGTTTTCCCTGCAGGCGAAAGCGCGAAGCCCCGCGGGCCGCGCTCGAACAGGCGTGTACCAAGCGAATCTTCCAAGGAGTGAATCCTGGCGCTGATAGCGGGTTGGCTGACGCGCAAGGCCGCGGCGGCGCGGTGAAAACCTCCATAGGTAGCAACGGCAAGAAACGTTTCGAGTTGGACGATTTCCATGAGTGGCTCACCTCTCGCTCGGGCCGTCTTCGACCGAGCGCGCCATGATAACAATTATCTATCACTATGATAACGACAATCCGTTTGACTGACCACCTCCATTTCTTCACAATCGCAATCCTCTGGACCCGAGACTGCATGGTGCCGGTGGCTCACCGGTCCTGCAAAGAAGGAGATGCACGCATGGCCACGACGAAATACCCCATTGCTCAGAATCTGGCAAGCCGATGGCAGTCGGATCCGCGCTGGAACGGCATCAAGCGGCCCTACCGCGCCGAAGACGTCGAAAGGCTGCGCGGCACCGTGCAGATCGAACACACGCTCGCGCAACTGGGCGCGGAACGCCTCTGGCAGTTGCTGCATGCGGAGACCTATGTGGCTGCGCTTGGGGCGATGACGGGTAACCAAGCGATCCAGCAAGTCGCCGCGGGCCTGCGAGCGATTTATGTGAGCGGTTGGCAGGTTGCGGCCGACGCGAATCTTTCCGGACAGATGTATCCGGATCAAAGCTTGTATCCGGCCGACAGCGTTCCGAACCTGGTGCGGAGGATTAATCAGGCATTGATGCGTGCCGACCAGATTCACCATGCCGAGGGAAAGGAGGGCAAATACTGGTTTGCGCCGATGGTGGCGGATGCGGAGGCAGGGTTTGGTGGAAATCTGAACGCTTTTGAACTGATGAAAGCGATGATCGAAGCGGGCGCG
This sequence comes from Candidatus Acidiferrales bacterium, assembly GCA_963790355.1. Classification (GTDB taxonomy): domain Bacteria; phylum Acidobacteriota; class Terriglobia; order Acidiferrales; family UBA7541; genus Acidiferrum. Next base: position 15,603 of record CAWBOF010000003.1, on the reverse strand, counting down.
GCGTGCGTGCATTTCGAAGATCAGCTTTCTTCGGCGAAGAAGTGCGGGCATTTGGGAGGAAAAGTGTTGGTTCCGACCACGGAGGCGATACAGAAGCTGGTGGCGGCGCGTCTGGCAGCGGACGTGATGGATGTACCCACGCTGATCCTGGCGCGCACAGACGCAGACAGCGCCAATCTGCTGACCACAGACATTGATCCGCGCGACCGCAGGTTTTGCACGGGAAAGCGCACGCCGGAAGGATTTTATGAGGTGAAAGGCGGCTTGCAGGCCGCAATCGCGCGCGCTCGCTCGTATGCCCCGTATGCGGATTTACTCTGGTGCGAAACTTCGAAACCGAATCTCGAGGAAGCGCGCATTTTTGCAGAAGCGATCCACGCAGAATTTCCGGGAAAGCTGTTGGCCTACAATTGTTCGCCTTCTTTTAACTGGCAGAAGCATTTGAATGAGGGCGATATCGCGCGATTCCAGCGTGAACTCGGAACGATGGGTTACAAGTTCCAATTTATTACGCTGGCCGGTTTTCACGCTTTGAACCACACTATGTTTGAGCTCGCAAGCGACTACAAGGAGCACGGAATGACGGCGTATTCGCGGTTGCAGGAAGCCGAATTTGCGAGTGAGCAAGATGGAAACTACGGAGCCGTGAAACACCAGCGTTTCGTGGGCACGGGTTATTTCGATGAAGTACAAAACGCGATTACCGGCGGCACCGCATCGACGACCGCGCTCGCGGGTTCAACCGAGGCCGAGCAGTTTCAGGATCTTCGGCCGGTGCTCCGGCACGAAGGACATGCGTTGCAAAGCTCGGCCAACGATTAATTCACGGGCTGGTTCGAATACAAGGCTTTCGTGCCACTTTCGGCTACAAGGAACAGGCGATCGCTTGCGGCCGTCTGCTGCAGGTGCTTCATTCTGGTTTCGTCGGAGAGCACAAAATAACGGTCGCTCGAATTCCATAGAGATTGAAATTGTCGATCGTCTATAAAGACCGGCGGACTTCCCGGTGCGTATGAACCATATTGCAGATTATTGATACGCCCGTTCCAGAGAAGGGCGTTACGGCCGGTATAGAAAATCACGGAAGAAAATTCATAATATGGGCCGTTCATAATCAATTGTCCCGGAGGCGCTTTCAGCAGCGCATTGGCCAGTGGACGCGAGGCGAGATAGGGATCAAAGACGACCATCGCGACGCGGCTGGCATGAATGAAAAGCACCATCATGAGCGCGACGGCCAGATAGACTTGACGGCCGCGCAGCAACCAACAAGCAAGCGTGCCCACCAGAAACGCAATTCCCGCCATCACAAGCGGCGCGCGCAAATAAGCGAACGATTGCACCGTGAGATCGCCCATGTGGCTCATGGAGAGCGTATACGTTCCTGGATGTTGCTCGAGCGCGTTCGAAATGTCGCCTGGGGCACGGGTGTCGTGCACCAGGTAGAGCAAAACCCCGATCGCAATCGCACAAAGCGCGGTGATGGCACCGAGCACTCGCGTTCCCCAACGTGTCCAGGAATTTTCCGTGACCATCGCGCTGCCAAGCAACAGGGCTAAGGCCGGATAAATCGGCATGGAATAGTATTCCTGCGTCGTAGAAAAAGTGAAAAAGACGAGCAGGAATCCGGCCCAACAAAGAGCGAGGAGGCGAGTCCTGCCGGCCCGGTCAAGCGGCTTAAAGCTCTGGCGCGCGACGGCCGGGAAATATACGCTCCAAGGAAACAGCCAGACCAGGTGCAATAGCCAGAAGGCCGGACGCGGAACAGTGTTGTAATCGCGAGGGTAGCGGAGATTCAGGAACCGCAAGAAGTGCTCGTTCATGAAATAAAACCAGAAGAAGCCGTGATACTCGCCGGGGGCACTGCGCATCGTCAAGACCAGATAAGGCGGCATTCGCAGCGTTGCTATGACGTGCCAGGGAGCGGCGATCAACAGGAAAATTGCGGCTCCTGAGAAGACGTGCAAGCGCCGCCAAATTTCACGCGAAAAGAGCTGCCTGGTTATAGCCAGGTACACAAAAGCTCCGCCACCAACCACGATCAATGCGATGAGGCCCTTGAGCATCACGCCAATGCCGAGGCTTGCCGCGAGTACAGCTGCCCACAGCCTGGGTTGCGGCTCTTCCGGATCCGTTGCCCGCTGAAACGCCCAGAACGTCAGGCAGGTGCTCAACGTCAACATGACATCCGGTATTAGAATACGCGTGAACAAAAAAAGACCGACGCAGGTGGCAAGTACGATGCCCGCGCAATACCCTGCCCGCTCTCCAAAAGCCCACCAGCCATAGCGGTAGGTGAACCACGCCAGTAGAACGGCGGCAAGCGCAATGGGAATTCGCGCGGCCCAGTCGTGGGCACCGAAGACGCGATAGGAAATCGCCATCAACCAATACACAAGGGGCGATTTCTCGAGGTAGGGGACGCCATCGAGGCGCGCGATTACCCAGTCGCCGCTGCTCAGCATATTCCGGGCAATCTGCGCCTGGACCGCATCGACATCGTCCATCAAGGATGGAGGAGAAATGATGCAGCCGAAGAAGACGGCCGTGGCGATAAGAATCAGGAGAGAGCTTGACTCGAGACGCTTTCCTGCGCCCGCAGAGGCAGGCTCAGTTCGCTTGAAGTCTGAATGTTCCAGTGTTTTATCCATAGAAATAAAATCATCAGGCCCCACAAGTGGTAGCCCAGGTTGGCGCGCCGCTCCATATGATCGCGTTTTAGGGCCTCGATCCCTCCCGGACAAAACAGACCGCTCTGCTTTACGGCATCGGGGCTGAGCGTGTCTTCAAGTAGAGAACGCAGCGGACCTCGCAGCCATTCATGCGCTGGTATGTCCAATCCGGTTTTAGGGCGGCGAATCACGCTTGCCGGCAATTTCGACTTCATCAGGCTTTTCAGCATGACCTTGAGGGTGCGTCCATTAACCTTGAATCGGTTCGGCAGCGTGGATGCAAATTCGATGATGCGATGGTCAAGGTACGGCGGGCGCACTTCCAGGGAGTGGGCCATGCTCATGCGATCCACTTTTTGCAGCAGATCGTCGGTAAGATAGTATTTTTGATCGAATCCCATGAAGCGATTCAGGCTGCCGCCGCGGTCTGCCGCCGGCAAATCATCAAACAGGTCTTGCACTCGCGCCGGGCCGCTCCGCAGCAATAAACTGTCCTGCTGCGGTTTGGAAAACGCACCGTTCCAGTGGGTGTGCGCCTCGTCGGGCGAGAGCAATGATCCTTCAAGGAATCGTTTGAGTTTGTATTCGAAACTGATTTTTTCGTCCGAGACCGGCCAACGCCGCATCGCGCCAAGAACAGAACGCCGCGCCGCTTCAGGCAAGAGCCGTAAGTAACCCACGAGGTGGTCCGCCTGATAAGTAACATAGCCCCCAAAGAGTTCGTCCGCGCCTTCGCCACTGAGCGCGACAATCGCGTTCTGGCGACTGAGTTTGGATAAATACCAGATTGGCACTGCGCCGGCGTCCGCGAATGGCTCGTCAGAGTAGTAGGCAAGTTCTTCTATTGCAGACGGCAAATCGAGCGCGGGGTTCAAATCCAGCTCGTAATGTTCCGTCTGATATTGCTTGACGAGCTGGTGGATATAAGGCGCTTCGTCAAACGTCCGCCCCTGGAACGTGATAGAAAATGTTTTTACGTGCTGAGAACTTTCCTGCGAAGCGTAATGCAAGACAGCGGATGAGTCTACACCACCGCTAAGCCAAATGCCGACGGGCACGTCGGAAAGCAAATGCTCCCTAACGGAAAGTGTTAGAAGGTTGTCAAGAGCGGACTCCGCAGCGGGCAAAGTCCATTTTTCATTTTGTTCGTGCGGCAGCCTCCAGTATTGCTTTTGCTTCACGATGCCGTCGCGCCACTCCAGAATGCTGCCGGGGCGCAATTTCTCTATTCGCTCGACCAGTGTGAATGGGCCAGGCACATAATTGAGCGTCAGGTAATAGTGAAGAGCGTGATGATCCAGGCGGCGTGGAATTTCGGGATGGATCAGGATGGTTTTCAGTTCTGAGCCGAAATAAATGTCGTCGCCCGAACGACAGATGTACAAGGGCTTAATTCCGACGCGATCGCGAACGAGAACCAGCCTTCGCTGGTCTTCCTGCCAGAATGCCGCGGCGAACATCCCGCGGAGACGAGGGAAGCAGTCGGTGTCCCACTGCTGAAAAGCCCGGAGCAGGACTTCCGTGTCGCTCTGTGTTGAAAACGAGTGGCCGAGCCCTTGGAGTTCCTTGCGCAGTTCACGGTAATTGTAGATTTCACCGTTGTAGACGAGCACGGTCTTGCGGTCTTCACTGAAGAAGGGCTGTGCTCCCGTCGATAGGTCGATAATCTTTAGCCGCACCGCGCCCAAAGACACCTCGGCCGATTCATATGTGCCCTGCTGGTCAGGGCCGCGATGAATCAAACAGTCCGTGGCTTGCTTGATTGCGGAAGACGAAACAGCACGCCCACGGTGGGTATAGCCCGTTATACCGCACACAACTGCGTTTCCCCCATTGTTGCTAGACGACCCTGCCGCTCTCCGCCGCTTACGGGCCTCAAAAAAGGCCGCAGATCTGCGGAATGTGGCGAGTTCCATCTATGATAAACGATTCAAACTTGCCGCGATGCGATTTCTCCGAACTCCGCAGACCTTGATCTGAGCGCGACCTAAATCGACATAGGTAAGCGGTCGCCCGCGTTCCCTGTCACAGTCGCGGTAGGGACGCGAGTTAACCCCGCGCCCCCCGCACAGATCCGTACGGGCAGGATTACTGCATACGGCTCTTACCGCAGATACCTGGCGTTGAAGCGCATGGCAGGACGCGGGTGCAGGATCACAGCACTCGGGATCCAACGAGCGACAAGCGGACCGAAACGTTCCCAGGGCATCCGACTGGTAGGCATTGGGCAGTTGCGATATGCAGGCCTGGGGATTCGGCGAGCCGCCATGGGCCATGAACACTGCCCGCCGTTTGAGCGGCGAGTTCCGTGTCCACTCCTCGTTGGACGAGTTCCGCGAACCGTACCGAGCCACGTTTCCACTGCTGCCACAGAAACGCCCGGAGGCGCCGCCGTGTCCAGTAATCAAGGTCTCTCAGCACCGATGGGGTTTGGCAGTAACCGAAGTAGCCGCTTCACCGGTTGCGGTTTGTAGGCCCCACTCAACAGTTGCTCCCGGATCGCTGGCCAATGCTGCTTCAGGTGTCCCGCTAACTTGTGAACGCTCATCCCATCCACACCGGGACTCCCTTTGTTTGCCCTGACTCGTCGTAAGCGACAGGCGGCAGAAGAACCAGCTAGTGCTGGCCTTTCCGGCAGAGAGTAGGAGTGAAGCTCCGACGGCTGTCGAGGAAGGGACCGAATCGCTTGCGGCGAAGCGCAGGACCGAAAGCCCGGCTATTACCGAACATGTGATGGAAGAAGTCTGCGAGCGGGAAAACTGCAAGCAGGCATTACGCCATCCTCAGTCACGATTTCGTGACCAGCGAGAGATCTCCCGAGGTAAGTTCCGCCGCCTTCCGCGCACAACCGCCGGATTTACATCCAGTGCCCTTGCTCGGCACACAGAAAAAAGGCCCCGATCCGAAGAACGGGGCCTTTTGAATTTATCCCGGCGGCGACCTACGTTCCCACACAGTTACCCGTGCAGTATCATCGGCCCAGCGAGGCTTAACTTCCGTGTTCGGGATGGGAACGGGTGTGACCCTCGCGGTATGACCACCGGAAACTCGTTAACTCAATTCGCAAAACGGCGAATGAGTTTGACAACAGAGGCTGGCATATACAAGTTCGGCCCGCTGCCGAACATACTGTGAATCCACAAGGATTGCTTGTGAACCTCTCTCAACGACGGCTTGAGAAAGTTTTATGATTAAGCCGAACGGACGATTAGTACGGGTCAGCTGAACGTGTTGCCACGCTTACACCTCCCGCCTATCAAAGTCGTAGTCTGCGACTGTCCTTCATAGGCTTTATTGCCTTGGGAAACCTTATCTTGAGGCGAGCTTCTTGCTTAGATGCATTCAGCAATTATCTCTTCCAGACTTCGCTACCGAGCGGTGCCACTGGCGTGACAGCTCGTACACAAGGGGTCTGTTCATCCCGGTCCTCTCGTACTAGGGACAACTCCTCTCAAGTTTCCTGCGCCCACACCAGATAGGGACCGAACTGTCTCGCGACGTTCTGAACCCAGCTCACGTACCGCTTTAATAGGCGAACAGCCTAACCCTTGGGACCTTCTACAGCCCCAGGATGCGATGAGCCGACATCGAGGTGCCAAACCTAAGCGTCGATGTGAACTCTTGGCTTAGATCAGCCTGTTATCCCCGGCGTACCTTTTATCCGTTGAGCGATGGCCCTTCCACGCGGGACCACCGGATCACTAGATCCAACTTTCGTTCCTGCTCGACTTGTAGGTCTCACAGTCAAACCGGCTTATGCTCTTGCACTCCACAGTGGGTTTCCAATCCACCTGAGCCGATCTTTGAGCGCCTCCGTTACAGTTTAGGAGGCGACCGCCCCAGTCAAACTACCCGTCTGGCCGTGTCTCCCCACCCGTCACGGGTGGTAGGTTAGAGCGACAGTTCAATCAGGGTAGTATTTCACTGATGCCTCCCTCCCAGCCGAAACCAGAAGTTCACAGGCTCCTACCTATGCTACGCAGATCGGACCGTTACTCATGACCAGAGTGCAGTTAAGGTGCACGGGGTCTTTCCGTCTAGATGCGGGCATCCGGCGTCTTCACCGGAACCACAAATTCGCCGAGCCGCTTGCCAAGACAGTCGCTCTATCATTCCACCATTCGTGCAGGTCGGAACTTACCCGACAAGGAATTTCGCTACCTTAGGACCGTTATAGTTACGGCCGCCGTTCACCGGGGCTTCAGTTCAGGCCTTCGCCTTGCGGCTAAGCCCTTGCTTTAACCTTCCGGCACCGGGCAGGTGTCACCCCCTATACGTCGTATTCGACTTTGCAGAGAGCTGTGTTTTTGTTAAACAGTTGCAGAGCGCGATTCACTGCGACCGCTTCGGGCTATAAACCCTACAGCGGCGTCCCTTCTCCCGAAGTTACGGGACTAATGTGCCTAGTTCCTGAGCAAGCGTTCTCTCGAGCGCCTGTGGATATTCACCTCGTCTACCTGTGTCGGTTTGTGGTACGGGCACCTGGTTGACTCCTTAGAGGTTTTTCCTGGCAGCGTGAAATCAGAGACTTTGCGACCTAACGGTCTCGTCCCCAGCCTCACCGTTAATGCCCCCACGGATTTGCCAGTGGGAACCGGCTTGCGCTGAGCAACCACCATCCATCAGGTGGCTCCCCTATCCTTCTGCGTCACCCCATCGTCAAACGTCACCAGGCGGGACAGGAATGTTGACCTGTTGTCCATCAGTTACGCCTTTCGGCCTCACCTTAGGACCCGCCTAACCCTGAGCGGATTAACCTTCCTCAGGAAACCTTAGACTTTCGGCGACACGAGTTCTCATCGTGTTTATCGCTACTTATGCCGGCAGGGTCTCTTGTGTGGCATTCAGTAGTCCTCTCGGTCTACCTTTACACCCCACGCAATGCTCCCCTACCAAGTATACTTTCGTATAATTTCGCAGCTTCGGTCATGTGCTTGAGCCCCGTTGGATTGTTGGTGCATATCCGCTTGACCAGTGAGCTGTTACGCTTTCTTTAAAGGATGGCTGCTTCTAAGCCAACCTCCTGGCTGTCCGAGCGAATACACTTCCTTTACCACTTAGCACATAGTTAGGGACCTTAGCTGGCGATCTGGGCTGTTTCCCTTTTGACCACGAAGCTTATCCCTCGTAGTCTCACTCCCGCATAGTTGTCCACGGCATTCGTAGTTTGATTGGATTCGGTAACCTGAGTTGGTCCCTAGTCCATTCAGTGCTCTACCACCGTGGCAATTCATGCAAGGCTGTCCCTAAAGACATTTCGGGGAGAACGAGCTATCACGGAATTTGATTAGCCTTTCACCCCTACCCTCAGCTCATCAGAGCGATTTTCAACTCACACCTGTTCGGTCCTCCAGTCGCGGTTAAGCGACCTTCAACCTGGCCAAGGGTAGATCATCCCGCTTCGCGTCTAATACCACGTACTTGTCGCCCTATTCGGACTCGCTTTCGCTACGGCTCGCTTGCGCTTAACCTTGCACGTGACATTAACTAGCCGGCTCATTAAGCAAGAGGCACGCCGTCAGGCTTTCACAGACCGAAGTCTGTGCATGGCCCTCCGACTGCTTGTAAGCATACAGTTTCAGGTTCTATTTCACTCCCCTCGCAGGGGTGCTTTTCGCCTTTCCCTCACGGTACTGGTTCACTATCGGTCGCTAGAGAGTATTTAGCCTTGGAGAGTGGTCTCCCCAGTTTCCCACGAGATTTCTCGTGTCTCGTGGTACTCAGGATGCCGCTTCGAGTCCGGTCCACTTTCCGCTACGTGACTGTCACACTCTTTGGTCCCGCTTTCCTTCGGGTTCGCGTAGTGTCCGGATTGGTAACTCTACTTATGCGGTCCTACAACCCCCATGTGTAAACACATAGGTTTGGGCTTTTCCGATTTCGCTCGCCGCTACTTTCGGAATCTCTGTGATTTATTTTCCTTCAGGTACTGAGATGGTTCACTTCCCTGAGTTAGCTCATACCGGTCTATGTATTCAACCGGCTGTAACGGGAGTTCATCCCGTCGGGTTTCCCCATTCGGACATCCCCGGATCAAAGCCTGCTTGCGGCTCCCCGAGGCTTTTCGCAGCTTGCCACGTCCTTCATCGCCTTCTAGCGCCAAGGCATCCACTGTACGCCCTTAGTAGCTTAATCATAAAACTCACTCAATACGTCGTTTCCCAGGGTGCTCTGAAGCGCTTGCGCGCCTTTGAACTCGCCGCAGTGGCTAAACTGCGACTTTCCACCAGTTCGTTCGCCCTGTCTCTCGCAGATCCATTATTCCGTGGTCCGATTGCTCGGCGCCGGGACTGTCGACTCTGAAATTGCCAGGTTCTTGAAGTAAGTTCGCCTTGTAAATCCACAGTACTGCTCAACATACTCGAGCAGAACTTGTAATAAATCATGCCATCACTCCCCGGGCAGACCGTAATCGGCCCGAGGTTATCGGCATGAAGTTGCCAGCCTTACTGTTGTCAAAGATCGTTGTCCCTGAGTCCTTCAGGGGCCTCAGCTTGCGCTGTGGCATCCTCCTTGCGGAGGATCTGAGCTCTCTTCTGCGGTTACCCACAAAAAAGATCCCGTAAAACAAAAAACCCGGCGCCGAGCGCCGGGCACAATCACTCGTAAGGAGTGATTCCGCGCGATGCTCAACATTTCTATCCCGTGCTAATAAGGCGCCTCACTATAGGATCTGTACCTTGGAGTACTTCAGACCCGACTGTGAATCCCCTGCACGGCTCGGCTCTTTTGGCAAGTGCCGAACCATTTGTAATCATACAATAACCTCCGTAGATGTCAAGCGTCGCACCACACTTTTTTTCGGAGCTTTCCACACCCTGTGGAAGCTGTGAAAATCTCCATAAAGCCGCAGTTTAGCGCATGGTTTGTTTACTTTTCCGCCTTCCGCCTTCACCACTCGCTTCGTGAAGTTCCGATCGCATCGGCGGCGCGCAGTCTATTGCACTTTGACCGCTGATTCTCTCTGACGTTGCATGCGCTGGGAACCGGTTGATCGGAAGGATCAGGCTTTGCGGAGCCCGACCCCGGCCGGCTCCTCGCAGAGGATCACAATCCAATGAGTTCAATCTGCCGCAGGCTTCTCTTTTTTCTGAGCCTCTTCCGTCCAGGGAGGAGTGATGCCATTTACGCGTGCGTAGGCGATTGACTGTCCCAGGTGCTCATGGTTATGTGTGACCAGAATATAGACAACATCGCCATCGTTGGCGTCCGGGCCAAGTTTCTTTTCGGCCTTTGCAAAGTCGCCATTGGACATCTTTTTCACCGCCGCGATGGCATAGGCAAACGAACTGTTTAGTTGCTCGATGATCTTCGCTTTGTCCGTGGTGGACTTCTCAAATCCTTCTTTTTGGAATCCTGGCGCCGGACTGGTGCCCGTCATCATTGTGGGAATACCGTAATTTGCAGACGCAACATGCAAGAACAATTCGCTGACCGAGCGCACGCCCGGTTCAGGCCGCCACGTGTACTTATCGGCGGGAATCGATTCCGCCAATTGAACGTATTTTTTCTGTAAGTCCTGGAGGTCCACCAAAGCTTGCGCTTTCATGTCGTAGCTCGGTGTCGTTTTGTCGTCTGAGGCCGCGCTTTGCGCCTGAATTTCTGGCTTCGGTTTTTCCATTGCTTTCGCTGATAACCCGGCGAACCATACGAGACCCAGAACAACAATTGCTGCTTTTTTCATGTTGGCTCTCCTTTAGAGCGAAATCCCATGGGCAGACCGACCATCCACCGAGAGGTGAGCACGTGCGCGTCAATCAACGAACTCGTCCGAGACAACGTGGCGCACACCCCGGTATGGTAGAGGTAAGACGATCTGCCTAAAGAAGAGTTCTAGGTGGCTTCCGATTTACTACAGGGCAGGCCAAATCTGGACGGATATGCCGTCGGGTTTAAGTTCCGGTTCCCTTCTGGGGGTGGTTCCTGAGGGGTGGTTCGGGGTTGGTCAAACTGACAATGAGGCAGAAAGCATTCACCTTCCGCCTCGAAAGGTCAGTTGGATACATGGACCAACTACTCTTACTTTACCTGAAGTGTCTCGATATAGCTCACGATGTTGCTAACGCGTTGCTGCACCACGGTGTCGTGAAACCTGTCTAACGAGTGAAGTAGCGGGCCCCAAACCGGCATGTCCGCTGAGCCATGCGCTCCGGAGCCGCCACCGAACGCCAGAACATTCGCAACGCTATTGGCGGGATAATTTCCGTTGTGGTTCTTGGCCAATTGCGTCAAATCCGTCGGCGGCATTTTCATGGCACTGGCTGCAGGTCCGTTTCCTTTGCCATCAGCGCCGTGGCAAGGAGCACAGTACTCCGTAAACATCTCTTTCCCGGATGTGGGATTGGTCTGCTTGATAGTAGTCGACTTGACCACGGGTTTCTGATCGGTCTGAGCTTGCGCCTGGCATAAGCTTGTGGCTACCACTAACATACCCAGCAGGATCATGCTTTTCTTCAACATGATGAGATACTCCTTTCTGTTGGGATAGATTCGCGGTGAGCTTCTGAATCCTCTATCCGTACACTGAATCGAATATCGCACCTGCGGGGAGTAAACCCTGTGACCTGCGTCACAGGAGATGTTCTTGTTTACGCACAATTCGCTGAAACCCTCTCCCCGTTATTCTTGGCCCGGCAGAAGTCCGACGCCAAAACTGCCCAAACAAACCAAACGGAAAAGTTCCGCATCAGATGCACCTGGACTTCAGTGCCGGAACGAGCAATTGGAGAACCAAAATAACCGAGTCGCCTTGACACTGTTAAAGACTCGGACTACACTACGGAGTTTTTAGGTGGCCCCTGGAGCCATCTGGGGGAGGATACCCATGGAAAAGAAGCGCTTGGAGTATTACAAAAAGAAACTGCTTACGCGCCGGGACGAATTGGTGAAAACCATCACCCGGACAGAGGAAGAGGGCCGGCAAGCCGATGATGACCCTACCGTGGACCTTGCCGACAAGGCCGCCAATTCCTACACCAAGGAATTCCTGTTCGGGCAAACGAGCAGCGACCGGAATATCCTGAATATGATCGACGAGGCCTTGAAGCGAATCCGCGGGAACGTCTACGGCAACTGCGCCATCTGCCACGAAGAGATGCAGCAGAAACGCCTGGAGGCCGTACCCTGGGCCAAGCACTGCATTTCTTGCCAGGAAAAGATGGAGCAAGGACTGCTGTAAGCGGCAAAACATCGTTTATCGGTCCCTAAAATGACCGAATTATAATAGACATCGAAGAGTGCAAACCGCTCGCGTGCCTATTTTCGCGTCACACGACCGGCCATTTTCTGGGGGGCCTGGCAGTCGCCCTCACAAGCCTGTGCTTCCCTGCGGGCTGCCGGCTATGCGATCAGCTTCTGACGGATGCGCGTCGCTTACCGATTTGCGATAACTGCCTTTTTCTATTTCAGGAAATCCCTCCAGGAAGTTGCGACATCTGCAAACAGCCGGGAACATCCCGATCCTGAATTTCCGAAGGCTGTCTCATATTGCCCGGACTGCGACAAGCACAGATTCGCATTTCAGTTTGGCACACAGCTTTGGTGCGTATGGAGGAACCCTGGCGCGCGCCCATCTTTTTTTTGTTTTTGAAGCATGCACGGATTGCGCCACTGAGAAATTGGTTCGCTGAGCGGTTGGCCGGACGCGATCGTGCCGGTCCACCGGCAGCGAAGCCGCGAGCGGGGATTCAACCAAGCCGATCTGATTGGACGGCCTTTGGCCAAGCATCTAGGTCTGCCGCACCAGCCAGTTCTGCAGATGCGTTCCCGGCCGCGGCCCGGAAAAGCATTTGCTGCGCAGCGAAGGGCGGTCGGAGGCGGTACGTGGCGCTTTTGCTATGCGCCGAAGCGGTCGGGTTGACAATTTACGAATCTTGCTGCTAGATGATGTAATGACGACAGGAGCGACGTTGGATGCATGTTCGCGCGCTCTTTGCGAAGCAGGCGCCAAGTCGGCAGCGGGCCTTCTCATTGCCCGAGCCGGCCGTCCGGCTAAGCTCCTTCGCCGACCACCCGTAGCGGGAAGGGACGGGCGATGAGCGCAAGACGACCAGAGGCGATAGACCACCGGGGGCGACATTCCCCCGAAGCGGTCGGAACGCTTGCGTCCAACGCTTCGGGGAACATCGGCCGCCACGTTGCTCCGCTCTCTCCTGCCCGCACTTCCCTGATGCAAGAACCGGTTCTGGTTCTTAATGCAACCTACGAGCCCATTAACGTAACCGCTGTGCGGCGCGCCATGGTGCTGACTGCTGAAAGGCGTAGCGCAAGCCGAAGAATTGCACAACGCGGAAGTGCACTCCTCCGCGCATGCCCATAAAGTTCCTTCGGTGATCCGACTGCTCGCCTATAGGCATATTCCGCAGCAGAGCCGCGCGCTGTCCCGGAAGAATATTCTTCTGCGGGATCGCAATACCTGCCAGTTCTGCGGGAAGATTTTCCCAAGTTCGGAACTGACGCTGGACCATGTGATTCCACGGTCTCGCGGCGGGCGTTCTTCCTGGGAAAACCTGGTCGCTTGCTGTTATCGCTGCAACAACAACAAGGGCGACCGGACCCCGGAAGAAGCGGGGCTGAAACTGGCCCGCCGTCCGCGCCCGTTTACGTTGCACACATCGCGGCAATTGATGCGATTGATTGGCCACCGCGATGAACGGTGGCGTAAATACTTGTTTTATTGAAGCTTACGCAACATTGCGCGGTTCTCTGCCGATTAACTCCGTACTCAATCGATTGACTAAATTTTTTGGAAACCTTTTTCGCTGGCGTGCATCTAAACTTATAACAACCACTTCGAGGACACACCCCGGGAGGCAGCTAGGGTCCACACCTTAGCTGCTTCTCTCCTTTTCAAGCCGATTTTTTCGACTGCGAGCGGAACTTATTTCGCGGCGTGCATTTTCTCTAGTGCATTCGCTGTAGCTGTGAGCAAGGCTTCCGCGCCCACGGGTTTCCCGGTTGCGTGAATCATCCACAAATCCGGTGTGACGCGGCCCATCTTGGCCATGCGTTCGAATTCTGGCCCGATCGCGCCCGACTCTTTCATTTGTTCTTCGATCTGAAATGCGATGAGGTGGCCGATCGGATAGTCGGGCAGGTACATGAAGGAGTCAATCATGTGGGAGTAGACCGCTAACAGCACAACGTCGTTCGTGCCGAACGCGGGCGCGTAATACCTGTTCCAGATATTTTTCGCGATCTGCAACGTCGCATCTCGCAGTTGATCCGGAGTTGCGTTCGGATGATCATACATCCAGTGCCACACGTCCATATCCACGAGAGCGACGCCGCTGATTTCATATGTGTTCCAGAAATCATTCAGTGTTTTCAGTGTTTCGTCTGCGCGTCGGGTGCGGACAAACCAAGAACTTCGAGGTCGTGACCCTGCAGAACCATAGCGAGGGCTTCGGTGAACGCGGTGTTGGGCACGCCTTCGAGGAGGGTGTAATCCACCTCGTTCAGAGAAATCGTCTGTTCGACGTTGTGTCCCATCTCGTGAACAGCAATGTTGAACCCCTTGTAATTCATGCCGGTGCTTTCTACGCGTGTGCGCAAATGGGTTTTCTCGCTTCGCATCGACGCGCCCATGGCGTGACCCGATCCGCGCGCAGGATCGACGACAATGTTGTTGGCTAGATACTGTGCTTTATCGGGCGTAAAACCTAGCTTGATCAGAATATTGGGAATGTCCCGTTTGTAAGCTTCGGCCGTGGGATATTTCTCCGCGACAATTGCATCCAACTGCGCTTCCGTGTACGTCCCCCGCGCGCGAAATCCGTCGTACCAGATATCGAATGGTTCGAGCGGCCGGCCAAGCCGCGTCTGGATCAAGTTCGCCACTTTCGGGACCAGGGGAGAAGTGACAACTTGTTCCAGCATCTGGCGAACGCGCGGCTCCGGAATTTCGCGATCCACGTCGAAGCGCCGCGCAATCAAACTTGGGGCGGTCGGCGAAAAAGGATCCCCTTGAGCAGGTCGGGCGCGCGGTGCCAGGCCTCGTCGTCGAGGCAGCGGACGGTCCCCTCGACGATCCCGCCGTCGGGGATCGCGTTGGCCACGGACCCGGCGCTGACCCGGCCCCAGACCAGGCTCAGGCTCGACCCGGGGATCGACCCGCCGGGACAGCGCGGCGGGCACTTCGGTGATGATCTTGCCCAGGGCGTACACCAGGTCCACGGTCAGGTGCGGCCGGGCCGTGTGGCCGCCAGGCCCGGACACCCGGACCTGGATCCGGTCGCAGGCGGCCGTGATCGCGCGGGACGCACGCCGAGCTGGCCGGCGTCCAGCCGGGGTCGCAGTGCAGGGCGAAGATCCGGCCGACCGAGGTGATGCCGCCCGCGGCGAGCACGTCGAGCGCGCCGCTGGCGGCCTCCTCGGCGGGCTGGAAGACCAGCCGAGCAACCGGCCGGGCAGTGAGCCCGCGGCGGCCTGGGCGGCCAGGTACAGGCCGGTACCCAGCAGCACGGTGGTGTGCACGTCGTGGCCGCACGCATGACAGGCGTTCGGCACGGTGGAGCGGTAGGGGACGTCCTTCTCGTCGGCCATGGGCAACGCGTCGAGGTTCCGCACGGAGGGCGACCACGGGCCGGTCGGTGTAGGTGTCCTGCTCATCCAGCGTGCCGATGTCGACCATCAGGCCGGTGCCCTTGGGCAGGATCACCAGCAGCAGGGGGGCCGCGGCCAGGCGCAGCGCGACCCGGCGGGTGGTGCGGTGCTCGGCGTTGGCGAGCTCAGGATGGGCGTGCAGGTCGCGGCGGAACTCGATCAGCTCGTCCTCGTGCCGGGCCAGGAACGTGTCCAGATCCGCGGCCAGATCGCTGCCCTGTGCCATTCTGGGCTCATTTGCGGGTTCATCTCCGGCCATGCCCAGCACCCCCCTGTGTGCAGAACGTGTCGTCGGCGAACTCCGTGACCAGCGCGTCCACCACGCTGA
>CAWBOF010000002.1:0-763891 GCA_963790355.1 Candidatus Acidiferrales bacterium | reverse complement strand
CGCGAACAGTTCCGGCGCTCCTTGAATCGCTTGCCGCTTCCAGTTCGTCACCTGGCTGGGGTGCACCCCGTAATGCGAAGCAATTTCCTGAATGGTCTTCTGTTCCTTGATGGCCTCCAGCGCGATTCGTGCTTTCATTTCCGCGCTGAAGCTTCGCCGTTGCCTCGATTTCATCTTTGCTCGCTTTCCGAGGCAGCGATTTTACACCTTAATGAGTGGTCCGAATTTTGGGGAGCACTTCACACAAACCGAGCGCCGCAGCCGCATTCCCTGCATATACAAAACCGAAGTCAGTATCGCCCCCTAGGTAACGTTTCAGTTCTTGCGTTAAGTCCAAGACAGCTTTGAAGTCCTTCGCGTCCATCGACTGCGACATTCGAGCGAGAAACTGCTTAGTTTCCGGGTCGGAGAAACCCCACGAGAAGCAGTACTCTCTCAGCAGATGGGGTGGAGTTTCTGCCTTCTTCAGGTATAGTAGGCTTTTCTCATAAAGGTCTTTCGAGTCCACTAGTAGTCGCGAAGCCTCCAATGCACACTGCTTCGCCTTCGGGAACTGCCTCAGCCAAATAAGGCATTTAGCCTTGGACATTAAAAGCAGCCCTTTGAAGAAGGCGGAATCCGTGACAAGCGAATCCGTTTCCGCCAACTCGATTGCATGAAGCGCAGCCGAAGGGTCGCCTACCGTACCGAGAACCTCGCTCACTTGCAGCCAACGCAAGAAGTGCGCATCCTTCTCGCTGGGCGGAAGTGGTGAGGGAGCCGAACAGTTCAACTCTGCCTCATACAAGGCCTCTAACTCCTTCCTGAGAACTTCAAAATTGGGGAGTCGCTCCTCGGGATTGGCTTTGCAACACTCGTGTATGAGCATTTGCGCTCTCTTCGAAAGGCCTTTATCGAGAGTCAATCCTCCAGCCATTTGTTGAGGAACATCATATGCAAGGAGCCAATGAAGTATCAGCCCGAGTGAATACACGTCCGATTGCAATGTAAGTTCGCGCTTCGCACGAACTTCAGGAGCAGCAAATTTGGGACTTTGCCACGTAAGCGAATCAAGACTTTCGTACAGGAGTCCTTCGTCCTGTGCTCTTGCCAGCCCGAAGTCTGACAGGAGAACAGTCTGCCCGTCATCTGAAACAAGAATGTTCTTTGGTTTCAGATCACCGTGGAACTTTACACCCCAATTCCTCGAATGGTTTATCGCATCGCAAATCTGAAGGGCTACTTTGTACGCAAACTGGGCCGTGAAACTGTGCGGGGTTCGCTCCCTATAACCTTCCAAGTCTCCGTTCGTGAAATAGTCCATCTCGATGAAAGGGCGTCCACATATCTCAACGTAATGCTTGGCGGTCACAATGTTCGGATGGGGAGGCAGGAGAAACCACAACCGCGCTTCACGTGAGAATCTCTTCACAAGCTTTATGTCTCTACGGTGTTCACGGGGCACGGTTTTGAGGACCAGTCTCGTTCCATCGTGTCGTTTAAGGACAAAGACACGGCCCATGCCACCAGTTCTTATTACCTCTGTAATTGTCCCCTGGCCGAGGAATTCCCGCCCTATGAGTTGTTCCTCGCCCCGAGATTCATCATAGGTGAAGACGCTGGATGGCTTGTCACTATTCATTCGCCCTGTCACTTTCGGTCACTCTTCCGAGAAGCGCGGTGAGCCAACTTTTGTTGCGGGAGCATGCCATACCGACCGCGTTTTGACAAACAAGATGTGCTTGCCGACGACATCGCCATTGCGTCTCGTTTTCGCTATCGAGTTCACGTTGACCACCGCCGTATTCCCGTTCTTTAAGACGGTTTTATTCGAGCGTACTTAAACACGAGATCGAGTGTGGGTTTGTCGGCTTTGTCTCTGAACTCCTGAAGGGCAGCCTTCGTTACGAATGCATTCCGCCCCGCAAAGCTTGTGGAAAGCAAAATTCTTTTCATCGGTATTCGCATTTCAGCCCCGACTTGCTTGCGCTCGATGACCTTGAAATTTTCGTACGCGATTAAATCTGCCGCCTGCAACAATACTTCGTCTTTCCAACCTTTGCACTCAATCGAAGCAAGGCGGTCGCGATTGTCAATACCCGTGTCGTTCTTCAAGCCTTCAAAGGTGTCCCGCAACACTCCCTTGTACGGACTTTCATCGTGGATGAACGCAATGCGGTCGGTGGCGTATCGTGGGTCGGCGAGCAGCTTTGAGTCAAAATATTGAACAAGGTAGATCAAGAGAAAGACATGCGCTAGGTGCTCTATGCGTCCCTGCTTCTCTGCTTCAGGGAAAACTTCCACCAAATCCTGTTTGTTCAACGTTTCAGAACTCCCCACCACCGGATACCGGTAAAAGAGCCAGATGAACTTGTCTATGAACTCGATTTTCTCTTCGTTAGACCAGCCCTCAAATTCTTCATTCTTGGTACTCCAATACGTTGCGTGAAAGCGCGACAGTACTTGTCGCCCTTGAGCCTTCAACTGTTCGTTTTTCTTCTCCAGAATCTTCTCCCAATCGTTCTGGAAATAAAAAAGTTGTGACCAATGCCCCGCAAAGCAGGACAGCGTTCTTAGATTCGTTTGTTCATCCCCGCTCTCATCAATATATCCGTAGAACATGCCCGTAAAGCCCCGCGGATTAAACAGAACCAACGGTTCGCGAATCTGAACTCGATTGCCCGACCACAAAGTCACCTGCCGACCGATTCCACTAGGTCGTTGAAAGCCGCAACGCAAAATCAATCACAAACGTGTGGCAAAACTCAAACGCTTCTCTGTCAAGGGTCGGAACTTGGCGAGTCCAAATCACTGTCATCTGACCTGAAGCAGAATAACTGCGGAGCGGCGTTAGGGACTCGAATTTGCGAAGCTTCTGAGGCTGGATTCCCATCGCCAGTGAATCGGTTATGTCGATCAGGCGTTGGAGGTCTTTGGCTAACTTGTCGATCTGCAATGCCTTTGCGTATTTACTTGCCTCGCCTTTCCAGTGAAAGGAGGAATCCCATCGATCCCAATGTCCTTGCGGCAGCAGTGATCCCCGTGTTTGTCTCGCCTCTTCCCGCAATTTATCGTAGGCCACACCAAGAGCAAGGAACGTAGCCTCGGCATCGCCCTTCGCAAATGCTTCTTCAGCTTTCTTAACTTCCTTCTGAGCTTCATCATTTGTTATCAGGTCGGCAAGACTGATTGTTTCGTAGTCGAGTTTCAGATAAAGAGCGGCGATGTCGAGGCAGAACGATGTCACGATGGGCAAAAGATCGTCAACAACCGTGCGGTTCGGTAGGTTGCCCTTATGCTTGAATCCAATTCGTAGATTGTTGAGACGATCCATTGCCCCTCTGTGCGGAGGTTCTGCGCTTTTTGTCCTTTCGGCAACATTGTTCCAAAAATGCATGAACTCTTTGGCGGGACTCGCGCCCAAATAATCAGTGACCACTCGCATTAGCATCTCAGCCGCGTCATGAGCGAACAAGAGAGCCTCGGCGGTCGCTAATTCGTTGCCCTCTCGCTGTAAGGAAGTCGCACGCCGAAGAAGGTATTTCGAGTACGTGATTCGCTTGATGAGGTCCGGAGCTAACGTGCTGGCTGGCGTTGCCATGCGATAAGTATACCCGTCGCCGATCCATTCCTCATTTGCGGGAGGTTAACCAGAAGGAGAATGCAATCCCCTGCTGCACTTTCGCGGCAGGCCAAGCGTCGGCTAGACTCTCATCAATGCCAAGAATCCCCTATCCGGGCGGCAAGGCTCGCCTCGCGAAGCAGATCATTTCATTCCTGCCACGACAAGGTGGCACTTATCTCGAACCATTTGCGGGACGAGGAAATTTGTTTTGGACTGCCGTCCAGCTAGGGTTGAAATATAAAAGCTGGTGGTTGAACGACATTGCAACTGCTCCGTTTTTTCGCGCCATCCGCACGCACGGACACAAAATCAAAGTTCCTCCCAGAAGCAGGCAGGAGTTTGAACGGCAACGGGACGCATTCAAACGTGGTGATCCAATAGCAATCTTGCTTGCACCTCACCTCGCATACAGCGGCGGGTTATACGAGTCTGGAGTCAAAGGTGGTTCCGGTTGCGGTGATGACGGCGGTGGTGTGAGTTCCACTGGATTCCAGAAAACCTTGCGAGAATGTCACGGCATTCTGCACCGAACGAACCCAAGGATCACCGGACTTGACTGGACAAAGCTGCCATTTCATACGCTCAATGACGACGATGTCGTCGTGATCGACGCTCCCTATCCTCACGCTCAACCCAAAACTTATTCGGACGCCACCGTGGACTACGAGCGCCTCATCGATGTGCTGCTCAAAGCTAAGTTCAAGTGGCTCTTTTGCGGTTATCCGCATCCTGTGCTGCACCGTCTTGGTGCGCCCGTGTGGGCGAGGGATATGCAACTGCTTTGCGTTCGGACAAAAGCTGGTCAGGAAGATCGCCACGAATGCCTTTGGACAAACTTCAAGCCCGAAATCAGCAAAAATCAAAGACTTCTTCCACCAAGTGTACAAGGGCAGATCAAAGCAATTGCGGACGCAGCCTCGCTGTCATTCCGTGCTTTGGATCACAAAATTGACAACGGGCTCGCCATTGTCGCCCGTGATTGGAATGCCCTTATTCCTTATCTGTTGGAAATGCAGCGGCGACTTTCTGCCCCCGGCAAACGGACGGATTTACGCAAGGGTGCTCCCTCAGGGCTTACATGGACAGCATGGGTCGATAGCAAACGCCACATGCTCGGTCGCAGCCTTCGGTCTGTGCAGCGGCTTCTCAAAGGCAGAACACAAGCCTCACTAGAATGGAACCGCACGACAAAATGTCGTGAGGTTCTACCTTCCGAGATCACCATCAACAAAATCCATTGCGGCGACTGTCTAACGCTCATGGACAAAATGCCGGATGGTTCTGTGGACTTGATTCTTACGAGCCCACCGTACAATCTTCGCAACTCGACTGGTAATGGCATGAAGGCTCCCTCTTTCGGTTGCATGTGGGAGACGCCCAAACTGATCGAGGGTTATGAGTCGGGTGACGATGCTATGCCCTATGAGGACTACGTGAAGTGGCAACGCAAATGTCTCACCTCGATGATGCGGCTGCTTCGGGACGACGCGGCGATCTTTTATGTTCACAAATGGAGAGTGCAGGACGGTCTGCTTCAGGATCGGTCAGACATCCTCAAAGGATTTCCTCTTCGGCAGATCATCATCTGGCATCGCAACGGCGGATTGAACTTTAACGACGGATATTTTTTGCCCAGCTACGAGTGCATTTTTCTAATCGCCAAGCCGAACTTCAAACTGGCACACAGAGCAAATGCGCTCGGCGATGTGTGGCGGATTCCCCCAGAAACCAATAATCCTCATCCCGCTCCGTTCCCGCTGGAATTGGCGAAACGGTGCATCGAGTCCACGAAAGCCGAACTTGTTCTTGATCCGTTCATGGGTTCTGGAACAACCGCAATCGCGGCTGAAATGTGCGGTCGAAGCTGGGTTGGCATGGAAATCTCGCCAGACTACTGCAAATTGGCAAACGACCGCATCAAGGCAGCGAGAAAGCTCAGAGGCTTTCGTTCTCTTCCATACCACGAATACAGCGATGAAACGGCTCTGTCCCCCGGCGTTCAAAAAACCTCTTCGCCAGCACCGCCGTAACCTGCTGATCCCAAAGAGCGGAAATTGCCGATCCGAGACTTCGGAATACATCTGTTTCCTGAAACGCAGCGCTAACACGCGATCCTAACTCTCGGATGCCTGCATCAGACTCGCCGAGACGCTGACCACACTTAACTTCAGCTTCGGCAAATGAGGGTGCGAGCCGAACAGCAGAATGGAATTCGCGTCGAGTTGATTTGACCCGCTCGACACACCCCCAAACACGCACCCGCGACACCCCGGAAGCACTCCCGAGACCCTGAAACGATTCTATGGCGTAGGTGGAACTGGGATTTTCGAGACTACCACGCCATCCGGTGTGATCGCGGTTGGAAATATCCCAACCACCATATCGCGCCCCAGCGAACGGAAGGCGATCTTCTTCTACGAACATCCGCTCTAGCCTTGTCGTTTTCGAACCAATTGTACGTCCATCTCCCTAGGTCCACGACCTTTTGCGCCGACCCGCGCTCAGACGGCCCGATTCGATAGCCCCCGTGAACGATTCTGTGGCGTAGAGTGCGTGTTCGGAAAAGCTGTTTCCTCAGGGCATTGGAAGTTTCCTCCGCTGAGTGTTTCATATTTCGCTAGGCGTCCCCTGAAGTTCATCTTCGATTTTGCGATAAATTGTAGCGCCGCGTTTCTGCCTTCTGCTACTTCCATCGCCTTCAAAACCACGCTCTCAACGATTACTTCGATAGCGGTGGTGAGTCGGCGCAACGCGCCGGAGTAATCACCGCGTTCCATCAGATTGAGTGCGTCAAGAAGTTCAAATTCCCCCGGCCCGGCAGCCAAGGTCATTTTGCCTTGAAGGTCGTGCCCTTCGATGAGCTTGTACGGTAGAGTTGCGGGCGCAACCTTTCGACCAGCGAGGATAGCATCCACTATTTCGTTCATTGGCTGCGCGAAACCTCTCGGCTTCATGTCCCACTCTCTGTACGGAACGATACCGATGCGAACGCAGTGTGAATTCCTCTCGATGAGCCAAAAAGAAACATCCCAAGGCGATACCTCATAGGGGAAATAGTCGTACGTTGCGAGTCGATACTGCTGGATCAACTTATTCACAATCGGAATATGCGCCCGACACAACTCGGCGAGGTAGAAGTTCATCACCCTTTCGACGGCGGGTCGTCTGGATTTTTGCAACACATCGTTCGTCCTGCCCTTTGTGTTCCATACATATTCGTTGCAGCGTGATTTAATCTTCAAAACAGTTTTTGATTTTCGCCAGAGATATTTAAGCTCAGGGCGGCTACCCAGCAACTCTCGAACACTCTCGGGCAGGTTCGCATCTTGTTTCAGCGGCCCTGAGTAAACCACGCCATCCTTCGCATCGGCGATGATTCCTACGTGGAACTCGAAATAATGTTCGTACGTCGAAGTTTCAAAGGTGTGACCACCCAATTCGATGTTAACGGTTGTGTCCTCCACCATCAGCCAAAAGGGGAGTTCGACCCATAACGAAACGTCCACATATGGAGCATTCCAATCAATTTCTTGATCTATAGAATAGCTTTCGGGGATTTCGCTGGCGGCATTGAACGCTTCGGTCATCAGCACACCTCACCGGATTTACGTTGCCCTCTCGCGAACAGGGCAGATTCGCGGCTAGGAGCCTGTCCGAGAATTCATCTCAAGTTATGTTGAATTCACTTGAAACCAAAAGAAGTGTGTGCAAGTTTGTGAGTCATGACCAAAACTTACAAATCCTACCTTCCTGAACAAGATTTGCTGTTACCGCCAAGCCTTCGTGACTGGTTGCCGGAAGATCACTTGGTTTACTGTGTGTCGGATGTGGTGGACGAGTTGGATCTTTCGGGATCGAGTCGGTCTATGAAGAGGAAGATCGCGGTCAGCCACCGTATCACCCGCGCATGATGGTGAAGATTCTGGTGTATGGCTATTGCGTGGGAGTGTTTTCCTCTCGGCGGATTCAGAAGCGTCTGGCGGAAGACGTGGCTTTCCGCGTATTGGCCGCCGGGAATCAGCCGGATTTCCGCACCATATCGGATTTTCGGAAACTTCATTTGAACGCGCTGGAAGGACTGTTCCAGCAGGTGTTACGGCTGGTGTTAGAGATGGGAGCGCTGAAGTTGGGACGAGTGGCTCTGGATGGGAGCAAAGTAAAAGCCAACGCGAGCAAGCACAAGGCCATGAGCTATGGACGGATGGAGGAGGCCGAGAAGCGGCTGAAGGAGGAAGTGCAAGATTTGTTGAAGCAAGCAGAGGCTGCGGATGAAGAAGAGGATAAACGATACGGCCGGGAGCGCCAGGGTGAGGAACTGCCCGAAGAGTTACAGCGAAGGGAAACGCGGATAGCGCGGATTAAGGAAGCCAAGAAGGCGTTGCAAGAGCGAGCGCGGGAGAAGGCCGAGAGCGAGGGTAAAGATCGCAAGGAAGCGCAGCCGGAACCGAAGGACCAGTACAACTTTACGGATCCGGAGTCCCGCATCATGAAAGGGCCGGATGGATTCGTGCAAGGCTACAACACGCAGGTCGCGGTGAGCCGGTTCTCCAATTGATTGTGGGGCAGACCGTGACTCAAGCCGCCAACGATAAACAGCAGGTGGTACCGCTGATCAAGGCGATCCAAGAACAATCGGGACAGAAACCGGAAGAAGTTCTGACGGACAACGGGTACTGCTCGGAGGAAAATCTGAAGTACCTGGAGAAGAGAAGGATGGAAGGGTTTGTGGCAACAGAAAAGCAGAAACACGGGGAGCGGAGCGAGCCCTGCAAACGGGGACCCTTACCGAAAGATGCCAGTCGCTTGGAACGCATGAAGCGCAAGCTGAAGACCAAGGTGGGAGCGGCCGTTTACGCGAGACGAAAATGTATAGTTGAGCCGGTGTTCGGGCAGATCAAGCAGGCCCGTGGATTCCGGCAGTTTCTCTTGCGGGGGTTGGAGAAAGTACGAGGCGAGTGGGCTTTGATCTGTATGACTCACAATCTTTTGAAGTTTCACAAGATATGTTACGAGTAAAGCGAAGAAGAAAGACTAAAAGAAGGTGGAGAGAGGGAAAAGGATGCTCCCGAGCATGCCAATCACAGGAGCGGTCCCATCGTTAGCGGACGCGCACTGTACCGGATAGCCCTATATGGGCGCTTCGCGCGAAGGATCAGTCTTTAAAAAGTCAATTTTCGGACAGGCTCCTAGCCAACAAGGATGGACGTTCCTCGTCTGTACGAACAACCGTGGTGTAGAGGTTCGCTCTTGTCAGCCGTTGCAGGCGACGAGGGATCGTGGGTTCACGCCTATACTAACCAAAGGTATAGGGAGGTGAAAGCCATAAACAGAAAAGATAAACGGTTTGGGATGCGGTTCCTCACGATGAACACGCTGTGGCGCTGCCTGCGCCAGCCACGGTGGTGGAATAGGAAGTGACGATCCGGTTGTCGTCAGCACCGATGCCGCGAGCACGTGCTCCTGATGGCTCAGCATTGTCGAAGGTTTGCTTGGCTGACCAAAGAGACAATGCGGCTGCGATGAAACTCTCGTTCGAGCAGGCACTCATCGACGTTTGGCGGCATACCCTAGTGGAGAACGCCAAAACCGTGGAACTAGGGTCTGAGCGGTACCCTGTTCCATGGTTAGGGTGAGGCAGGCTATCCGTGTAGATGTGCCGTTCACACCCGAGACTGTGCCTTCAATTTTGCTGCCCTAGTGTGATAGCCTCTCGAACGCTGAACAGACATTACGATTTTGGTTTTTTGGCGTTCTTGCGCCGAGTCCTCCATGCCTTCTTGGCTATTGGCTCAGTTCCCGCTCGCCTGCTTTGCGCTTTATCGTTGCAATCCCCTTCTTGCCGCTCCCCATTTTAATCCTCCGCATTTGCATCAGTTTGACATTAGTTCCGGTCTTCCACGGTGGCTTTACTGGCGGAGAACGGGGAACTAATTATCGCACGGATCGGGGGGCTCGCTCATGGAACGCTTTGAATTTTTCGTGCCCGCCCTCGTCTTGTGTGTAGTCCGGGGCTCATTGAGAGAAGATGATAACGAGCGAGTGTCGCTATGGCACCGATGGACGCCCTACTTATCATTACAGGTTCTGCGGACGTTGGGCCGGAGTTTGGGTGCGAAATGGTGTCCTTCGAAGAGGCACTCAGCGAAGTCTGGCGGCAGACCCTCGTTGAGGACGCGAAATCCGTCGCGTTAGGACAAGAGCGTTACCCTGTTCGGCGAACTCCCAAGCGCCACTTGCGGCAGGTTGTCGTCGATCATCTGAATCCGTATTTTTTTGAACGCTCGCCGGAAATATAAAACATATCAGCATCTGCGCCGCAGGCGCACACCCCTCATCTTCACTCATCTGGTAGTTTGCTCACCGCCGGTGGGAAATGGGAACCCGACCGTTACAGCGGTCGAGTTCCCTGTGTGGCAGACCTTCATCAGGTAGCCAGACATCAACGATGTCTCAAGCTGCCATGATCGGTCGCCGTTGTCCAGCCCCACCGCGGGGCGAGGATGGCGGCCCGCACCGAAGTTGTCCTTCGTCAACGGGTTTGTCGTGCCAGCGGCTGTGGCCAGGTCTTCTGGATCTGTCGCCACTGTGACCGGGGACAGCACTACTGCAGCCACCCCTGTCGGCAGCAAACGCGCTGGCAACAACACCGCCTGGCCAACCGCCGTCACCAGCAGAGCGCAGAAGGGCGCCAGGACCATCGCGATCGCCAGCGCGAGTATCGGCGGCGTCACCGCTCAGCTCGCGTGACGGATGTATCTTCCCGGATGCTTTCCTCCGAGGGCAGAATCCCGCGCGGTGGGCTTCCGATCCGGAATCCGCACACCCAAGCGAACGGCGCCCTGCAGCGGCACCATGGCTTACTTCGCTGTGTACTCTGCGGTCGCCTGGGACGTTTCGTGGAACCGTTTCCTCGAATCTTCCGGAGGTGAACATGCTCAGCAGCGACCTGCGAGCACAGATCCGTCATTGGTTCTACGCCGAACATTGGAAAGTCGGCACCATCGCGCAGCAACTGGGGCTGCACCCGGACACCGTCCGCCATGCGCTAGACACCGAACAGTTCCATCGTGCCAAGGCTCTTCGTCCTTTGGTGACCGACCCATTCGTAGAGTTCATCCAGCAGACCTTACAGAATTATCCCCGGCTGCGTGCCACGCGCCTCTACCACATGATCCGGGACCGCGGTTATACCGGAAGCGTGGTGCAGTTGCGACGCGTGGTGGCCCGCCTGCGACCGGTTCGACAGGAACCCTTCCTGCGACTACGTACCTTTCCGGGAGAGCAAGGACAAGTGGACTGGGCCCATTTCGGCGAAGTCGCCGTCGGCCGTGCCTGTCGGCGTCTGTCTTGCTTCCTGATCACTCTTTCCTACTCACGCGCCCTGTATCTGGAATTCTTCTTCGATCAAAGCATGGAAAACTTTCTGCGCGGCCATGTCCACGCGTTTCAGGCGTGGTCGGGCCAACCGCGAATCCTTTTGTACGATAACCTTCGCAGTGCCGTGCTCGAACGTCGCGGCGACCAGATTCACTTTCATCCTCGACTGTTGGACTTGTGCTCGCATTATCACTTCGCTCCTCGTCCGTGCCAGGTACGGGCAGGAAATCAAAAAGGAAAAGTGGAACGAGCGGTGCTTTATGTACGCGAATCGTTCTGGGCCGGCCGAACCTTCACCACGCTCGAAGAGCTGAATCGTCAAGCCTTTCTCTGGCGTGACCAAGTGGCCCATCAACGCCCTTGGCCGGACGATGATTCCCGCACCGTGGAGCAAGCCTTCGCCGAAGAACAACCACGACTGCTTCCCTTACCGGCACATCCGTTCGAGACAGATCTGGTTCTTCCCATCCACGCGGGCAAGACTATCTATCTTCGTTTCGACCTGAACGACTACTCCATCCCTCCGGAGGCCATAGGACGTCCGCTGACCCTGGTGGCCTCAGAATCGAGGGTGCGCATCCTGGACGGTAGTAAGGAGATCGCCCAACATCGCCGCTCCTTCGATCGACACCAACTGGTGCTCGATCCCACGCACCAGCAAGCGCTGCTGGAGGAAAAGCGCAAAGCCTTCGGATCGACCCCCGGCGGTCGCTTAGCCCAAGCGGTGCCGGAAAGCGAAGCCTTGCTCGATACCGCTTTCGCGCGGGGAGAATCGGCGGGCAGCCAAACCGCGCAGCTCCTCAAGCTCTTGGACACCTACGGGGCCGTCGAGTTGCGTAGTGCCATCCGGGAAGCACTCGAGCGCAATACGCCACATGCTTCTTCGGTCGCGTTCATCCTGAGCCGCCGGCAGCGCTCCCAGAAACACACCGCTCCCACTCCCGTGGATCTCCGCCGCCACCCGGAAGTGCAATCTCTCGATATCACCCCTCACGACCTGGAGTCCTACGATGAGCTCACCACCGACAAGAACCATGAGCCCGACGAATGATCTGCCGGCACAACTCAAGCAGATCGGTCTGAAGACCATCCCCGGCAACCTGGACGACTTTCTCGCTCGGGCCAGCAAAGCGCGTTGGTCGCCGCGTATGCTGCTGGAGCAACTCGCCCAGGAGGAAAATCAAGAACGTTCCCACCGCAGCCTGGAGCGGCGGCTACGCATGTCGGGGATCAAAAAGTTCAAAGTCATGGCCGACTTCGAATGGAGTTGGCCCAAAAAGATCGAACGCGACGTCATCGAACAGGCCCTCACGCTCGACTTCCTTCGCGAAGCCCGCAATTTCGTATTAATCGGACCGAACGGACTGGGCAAGACCATGATCGCCAAAAACGTCTGCCACCTCGCTGTCTTAGCCGGCTACTCGGTTCTCTTTCGTACCGCGGCGGCCATCGTCGAAAACTTGCGTCATGAAATGTTCGAAGGTCGCCGACGCAAGCTACGGGCCTACAGCAAAGTCGATCTGTTATGCATCGATGAGTGTGCCTACCTCTCGTTTGACGATAAGGCTGCCGACATCCTCTACGAAGTAATCAATCGCCGTTACGAAAGCAAGTCTGTGATCCTGACTACCAACAGATCGTTTAAAGAATGGAACCAAGTCTTTCCCAATGCTACCTGTATCGCCACGCTGCTGGACCGCCTGTTGCACCACGCCGATGTGACGCGCTTGGACGGCGAAAGTTACCGAATTCGTGAAAGCCAACAGGAAGCCACCGCACGGAGGAAGAAACCATGAATCCCCTCGATCGCGACGCCGAACAGTACGTGCGCACCGTTCTGAGTCTCTATCAACAGCTCCCGGAAACGCCCGCGCTGCCGAGTTCTCGGGACCGCCTCCATGCCCATCAACTGCAACAACGCAGACTCCCTCTGACGCTGATCGAGGCGGCTTTCTTGTTGGGTTCTTTGCGGCGACTCCTGAGACCACCAGACGCCCCAGCCTTGTCCCCGATTCATTCCCTGGCCTACTTCGGGCCAGTCATCGAGGAACTCCTTCACAATCCTGTTCCCGACACTTACATCGAATATCTTCGCCGCAAAATGCAGCCCTTCACTGGGAAAAAGGTCATCGCACAAGAATCCCATCCGGCGAGCGTTCAAAAAAATACGGATTCAGATGATCGCTGACACCGCTCCCAGAGACTCCCAACCGTTCTCTCAAAACATGCTGTTTTATTGGAGATAACGACGATTTATGCGTAATTACGGGGGATTATGATTTGTTTGGTGGAGCCGATGGGATTCGAACCCACGACCTCCTCGATGCCATCGAGGCGCGCTCCCAACTGCGCCACGGCCCCACCGTCAACTTTTTTCAGTTTACCACAACGCGTACAGCGGCACTGCGCACAAACTCTCCACAATAACTTCCTCCTGCGCTCGAACCACAGGCGTCGTCGCCCGCCGCGCGAACTTGTGGCCACCTAAACCGCCTTCTGCTATGTTACAGCACTGTTAAAATAACGATTTTTCTTCCACAACCGACTTCCTTTTTGCACGCAATAACCGCCGCCTTTTCGTGCTATATCATTGACAATAAACGCCTTAATATATTGCGCCCATGTGATCCTCATCACTTTCCTTTTCCTCAGCCACCTGCTATGTTCGGCATGGACAAATCCCCCGGTCATTTGTATTCTCCAGCTTCCTGACTCGGCCGAAACCTGTCTAAGGAGCAGTCTCCATGCCTCTCGAATTGCCATCGCAACAGTTCCGCGGAGTCCACTGCCGCCACTGTGGCAAGCCTGTCCGCGTCCCCAAAATCGTTTTACTGAAGGACAGCGAGAATCACGGCCATCCCCCTGTTGATGACACTCATTTCCAGCTCATCTCGCGCGTCTTTGTTCTTCGCTGCCGTTCCTGTGAAAGGGAATCGATTTACGCCATCGATCAAATTGTGGATTGCACGTTTACTCCGGCGCCAGACACCGGCCGCATGGCTCATTCCGCCGCTTGATCTGCTTTGATCTCCACAGGAAGTCGCACCACTTCCACCGAGCACTTCGCGTGCAGTGCCACTGTTTCTGATACGCTCCCGAGAACCAGCCGGTCGAAGCCTCTGCGTCCGTGCGAGCCCATTACGATCAGGTCCGCATTCCACGCCTCAGCCGCATCCAGGATGGATTGCGCGGGCGTGTCTTTCGGCTGCATCACTTCGCCCATCACTCGCAATCCCGCCTTCTCCAACAATTCCTTGCCGGTCTTAACCGCCGATTTCGCGTGTTCCAGGCTTTGTTTCGTCAGATCCGTGAGTTGTTCCGGAGCATAGTAAGGGTATTCACCCACCAGCACCGGGTATTCCGGGCTGGTCAGCACTTTAAACTCGCTTCTCGGTGGCCATGGCCGCTCGACAATGCTCCGCAGCGCCGCTTCTGCGTACGTGGAACCATCCGTTGGCACCAGCACACGCATCCCTACGCCGCTGCCACCTTCTCCAACAACACGCACAATTTCCACGGAACATTCCGCATGTCGCAGCGCCGCCTGTGCCGTGCTTCCCAGCAGCAGCCTTCCCACCGTGCCGCGCCCGTGGGACCCCATCACAATCAAATCCGCCTTCCACTCGCTCGCTGCCCGCGGCAACGCATGCCGCGGATTATCCAGGATCACGTTGGGTGACACGCTCCATCCGGCGTCCCGCAGCGGCTTTGACAATTCTTCCACTGACCTGCGCGCGCTCTGTTTTGCTTCTTCCATTGGCAACGGCGACTTCGTGAAAAAGAACGGGTCCACAACCTGCACCACCGCAAATTCCGTTCCCGTGGGCCACGGCTGCCGCGTCACTTCTCGAATCACTCCGCCCGAAGAGCCCGATCCATCCACCGCCACCAGGATTTTCATCTCAGCTCTCCTCTCCCGTCGCGGCAGAAATCGCACGTCGCTGTGCGATTCGCAACAGTCGCACTGACCTTAGCAGACCGATATCCCTGAGGTAATCCATTACTCGAGGGCCGCAACTGGACCTACTCTACTACCAGATCACTCTGTTTGGATTGGGAAGGGAGGAGGCGTGGGGTTTAGCGTGAGTTGGAGTGGGACGAATTTGTGGTGGAGGTTAACCCCATGCCGCACCTGTCCACAGCTGACTGCTGCACTCGATGCGCCAATCCCGCACTACCTAACTCTATAGTCCTGAATGCCGCTTTTCGCGCGGGTGCCTTGCCACTGGGTTATTCTTCCGTTTTATGCGTCTTCTTCGACCATTCGCGCGATTTGCGCGCGGGCTTTCAGCAAAATTCTGTATGGTTTCACGCGCGCCCGCATCCCCGTTTTCGTCTCGCAACCCGTGTAGAATGCCGTTAGCCCCGGAGGTTCACATAATCTGATGGCCACAACACCTGTTTCGCCGCGCACAAAAGATTTTTCCGCCCGCCGCGTTCTCCTCGGCCTCGTGGCGCTGTTCGTTCTTCTCTATCTGGTGGACTTCGCCTGGTATGAACTCCGCGTTCTTGATCCAAAATTGGGACAGAGCGCCGGCTCGGTTCATCGCATCCGCCTGCTCGCCATCTCCTCGAGGGGCAACAAAGTGGAATACGAAATCGACGCGGTCCATCCAGAAGAAGACGTCCCCTGCAGCCATTCCATTTTCCCCCGCGCTGGCAATCGTCCCTGCTGGTACATGGTCCGCCACGCCAACGACCCCATCCCCATGTAACCCTCCTGGGTACCACACCTGGGCGTTGGGCCTTTCCGCATGACACAAAAGAATTCACGTCATTCCGAAGTCCGCGAAGTGAGGAATCCCCTTCGATCCACACGTTACACCGGTACGCCTCTGCTTTACTTCCTTAATCTCCTCTACGTCCTCAACCTCCAAATTCTTCCGAAACCGCCGGCACTTCCGCGCAGGTTCGTGCCGGCGGCCTCGTTTCCTCCGCTGACGGGCTACGGAAGACCTCCCGTGGTCGGCACCGTCACTTTCTCCGACCCGGCTAAAGCCGTCGTGAACGAAAACGCTGTTTTCCCCGTGCCTGGCGTGATGAATGGCGTCAGCGCCGCAACAGCGGAAGCCGTGCCGTTGTATACTGCCGTCAATCCATCCGTCTGCTCGTAGTTCAAATTGTCGGCAGGGAACAGATTGATCCCCGCGAACAGGGTGCTGCCCGGCGAAATCCCCGGAATCGCGCGCGCCAGCGTCCGGTGTTCGCTCTCAACTCCCTGAATCGCGGACGCCACCTGCGCAAAATAAGCCAACTCGGAATGTTTGTACGGCTTCCCGGCCGGATTCTTCTGTTCGCGCTCGTATGGCTCAATGTGCGCCGCCATCAAGCTGAACTCGTGCACCGCGGTCAAATACGCTCCGATGAACGCGTCTTCCAGCGCGATCAACACCGGCAGGAAATTTGTCAAATTGTTAAACGTGCCTGTCGGAAAATAAAACGTCCGCACCGGATCCTTTGCCGCCGTTGTGCCGCCCGTCAATTCCCGCAAAAGATTTGCGTGCACGATTTCCGCCGAAAGCGCTCCTTGCAGATAACCCACGTTCGCTAGGCTTGCTGGATTGCTCAACGAACCGCTAGGCCCCGCCAGGTTCGGATCCTCGATGACTCCGCCCACCAGCGAGTTGTAATACATCGTCGTCGCCAGATCCTCCGCGATCAGCGCCGCGGTAAAAATCTGCTGCGCCGTGTCCGAATTCTTATCATCGGGATCGCCGCCCCACTTTTCATCTCCGCCCAGCAACGTTCCTGCGCTCGCGTTCATCCCGGTCAGCAGCCCCAACCCGGTAAATGCCGCGGCCGCCAGCCCCGTTCTCTCGAGGAAAACCCTTCGTCCCAAACTTTCCCCCAGTTCAACCCTCGTTCTTGCTTTCATTTCTCCCCCTCTTTTGTAATTTCGAACACACCAATCCCGTTCAGCCGGAGCGCCGCTTCTGCGTACCATTTATTTTCGAAAATTTGCGCAGAAGTCGTGGACTACAGGCTCCTTCGCGGGACCAAACGGGGCGGAACTTCGTCGTTCCAACTCAAGTACGCCCCCACTCACTTTTTGGATGTATCTATTTTGAACCGTTCGAAGGGACAGAAATTCCGCTGCTCTCGGCTCGCCTCACGCCGCGCCCAGCAACACTTTCGGCCCGGTCGGCTGCGGCATTCCGCCCACCGGCTCAATCGTCACCGCAAACGCTTTTGGTTGCGTGTTCGGTGGCACGTCGCCCGTCCACATGTTGCCCCACGCATGCCCGCCTGGTCCCAGCAATCCCGCGCTGATCGGAGCGCCGTTCGCGGGCACCAGCCACATCTGATAACTCTTAGCTGCCGGCAGTTCCGGCAAATCCGCGGCATATAAAACCACACCCGTCTTCGCATTAAACTTCACCAGGCCGCTGCCATTTGCGGCATCGCTCGTGGCCGCCAGTTTCACCGTCACCGTGTCTGACGCTGCCAGCACGCCCACCAGCTTCTCAATCCGCTCGCGGTCGCGGATCAACGCTTCTGCCGCTTGGTGTTCCTTCTGCAGTTCCGTCGCGATTCTCCGGTTTTGCCAAGACAATCCAATACTCACCAGCGCCAACGCCACCGCTGCTGTTGCCAAAGCCCAGTTCCACCACGAGCCCCGTGCCTCAGGGTTGGAAATGCTCGGCGTCGCCGGCGCTTTTTGTGGCCAAGTATTTCTTTCCAGCGCCTCGCGATTCGCCCGGATACGCGCCATCAATTCCGCTTTCACCGTTCCCGCGGGCCGCTCCTGCTTCACCGCAAAACTCAGCAGCGCCGCATTTCCTCGCGCTTGCGCCAGCTTTAGCGCGCACTCTTCGCAGCCAGACACGTGCGCCTCGATCGCCGCCACCTCTTCCGCCGGCAACGCGCCCAGAGCAAGCAGTTCCAGCTCTTCCAATCGAACGTGCTCTGCGTTACTCAACTCAGCACCTTCTTCAATGACTCTATCGCGCTTCGGATCCGCGTCTTGATCGTTCCCAGCGGTTGGCCCGTTTTCTCCGCAATTTCCGAGTGCGACATTCCTTCAAAATAGGCGCACTCCAGCGCTTCCCGCTGGTCCTCGGGCAGGCTTCCCATCACCGTTCGTACTTTATCCAGAAGTAGGTTCTGTGCCGCGTGCGATTCCACGTTCGAGCTGAATGACACACCGTGTTCGTTCAATTCTTCGGTTTGCCCGCCCTTCTTTCGCAATTTGGAAATTGCGCGGTTGCGCGCCGCCACTAGCAGCCATCCTGCCAGCGATCCTCGTGCCGGATCAAACCGTTCCGCCGTGCGCCACACCTGGAAAAATAGATCCTGCAAAATTTCTTCCGCCGCGCCCGTATCGCGTAAGATCCGTCTCGCTTCTGAAAACACCAATCCGCTGTACCGGTCATAAAGCGCGCACAGAGCCTCTTCGTCTTTCTGCCCTATGCGCGCCAGCAATGACCAATCGGATGTGGTCTCTTCTGTCTTTGTTAGCGGCGTCAATACACCTCAAGTTCTGTCTTCATTGTCATAGTACGCCATTTCCCACCCGCTCGGATTGCCTCAGAGTGCAGCCGGCCCAGCCGCCGCTTTTACGGTCGCCACCCCACCGAAGAACCCCCACTGGAATCGTGACCGCATTCTCAACCGCTTCACTTGTCCGCGGTCTGCACCGCTGCCAAAATACTTCCATGTCCATTCCTCAATGGCTGGCATGGGCGCGCCGCCTGCAAGCCATCTCTCAATCCGGCCTCACCTATTGCAAAGACAAATTCGACATTCAGCGCTACCACGAAATTCGCAGCATTGCCGCGGAAATGATGGCCGCTGGCTCCGCCCAGCACGGCGCGGAACAGGTTGAAGAAATCTTCGCCGAGCAATCCGGTTACGCCACTCCCAAAATCGATGTGCGCATCGCCGTCTTCAAAGATGGGGATATCCTGCTCGTCCGTGAACTCGAAGATGGCTGCTGGACTCTTCCCGGCGGCTGGGCCGATGTCGGCGAACCTCCTTCGCTCGCCGCCGTCCGCGAAGTCCGCGAAGAATCCGGCTACGAAGTTCGCATCACAAAACTCGCTGCGATTTTCGATGGCAATCTACACGAGCATCCGCCACACGCTTTTCACACCTACAAACTTTTCTTCCTGGCTGACTTAGTCGGCGGCGCCCCCGCAGACAGCCACGAAACCTCCGACGCCAAATTCTGCCCGGAAAACAATCTTCCCCCGCTCAGCCTTACTCGCGTCACCCCTACCCAAATCGCCCACCTCTTGGACCATTTTCGCCACCCCGAACTCCCCACCTCCTTCGATTAGCCGGCACTGCCGCTCCGTCGCTCTCTACAAACACGTGATTTCGAAATGAAGCCTGCGAAGTGAGGAATCACGCTTCGATCTACATATTACCTGTCTCTCTTGCTTCTCCTTCACCTCATCTCTCCTTCCCCCCTTCAACTTCCTTCCACTCTCACTCTGTCTTAAACTGGCCTTCACACACCGTGAGGTTCTTCTGCCCCGTTCCTTCGACGTCCTGATCCTGGGCGCCGGCGCCGCCGGCCTCTTCTGCGCCTCCGAAGCCGGCAAACGCGGCCGCCGCGTAGCCTTACTCGAGCACGCCGACCGCATCGGCAAAAAAATCCTCATTTCCGGCGGTGGTCGCTGCAACTTCACCAATCTCCACACCACTCCCGAAAATTTTCTCTCCGCGAATCCTCACTTCGCCAAATCTGCTCTCGCCCGGTTCACTCCCGCGGATTTCATCGCTCTCGTCAAACAACATCGCATCGCCTACCACGAAAAAACGCTCGGCCAACTCTTCTGCGACGATTCCGCCACGGACATTATCAACCTCCTCGAAGCCGATTGCCGCGCTGCCCAGGTCCAAATCTTCGTTAACACCCGTATCACCGAAGTTCAACGTACCACTGAATTCGTCCTTCGCTCCGAGTCCGCCGAATTTTGCGCCCCCATCCTCATCATCGCTACTGGCGGCCTCTCCATCCCCAAAATGGGCGCCTCCCCGTTCGGCTACGACCTCGCTCGGCAGTTCGGCCACAGGATCGTTCCCACGCGCCCCGCTCTTGTCCCTCTCGTTTTCAACCGTACCGATCATCATCGCTATTCCCAACTGGCGGGAGTCTCCACCGAAGTCGTCGCCACCGCCGGAAAAAATTCCTTCCGCGAAAAAATGCTCTTCACCCATCGCGGTCTCAGCGGTCCCGTCATCCTGCAAATCTCCTCCTACTGGAACGAATTCCAATCCATCCATCTCGACCTGGTTCCGGAGCTCGACGCCACTGCTTCCCTCCGCGCCTCCGGTTGCCGCGACCTGGCCGCCACGCGCAAAGCCCTGCAGCAATTCCTTCCCAACCGCCTCGCCGAGCGCTGGCTTGAATTCAACGCACCCTCCAGCTACAGCAATCCGGCCCTCGCTGCTTTCGAAAAGCAGCTACACGAGTGGTCCCTCACACCGTCATCCAGCGAAGGCTACGAAAAGGCCGAAGTCACCGCCGGCGGCGTCGACACTCGCGAACTCTCCAGTAAATCCATGGAATCGCATCTTGTCCCCGGACTCTTTTTCATCGGCGAAGTCGTCGACGTCACCGGCCACTTAGGCGGTTTCAATTTCCAATGGGCCTGGGCATCCGCCGCCGCTGCCGCCCGCTCTCTCTAGCGCCCGCGCCAATTCTTCATCACGCTTGCCCATGACTTGGGTTATATTTTCCTCCCGCTCTACTGCCACAGGAGGACCCATCCATGCGCCGGCAAATCTGCACGCAACTCACCCTCGCACTCCTGTTCATTTTTCCGGCGCTGGCTCAGAACGTTCCGCCGCAGCTTCAGCCGCCAGCGGGCGAACAACTCTTCCTGACCGTGCACGCCAAAGGCGATCAGGTCTACACCTGCAAGGAGGGCGTCACACAATTCGACTGGGTCCTGAAAGCTCCCGATGCCCAGCTCTTCGACAAGGATGGCAAACCATTCGGCAAGCATTTCGCTGGCCCCACCTGGGAAGCGACCGATGGCAGCCGTGTGACCGGCAAAGCCGTCGCCAATGCTCCATCTCCCGATTCCGAGTCCGTTCCATGGCTGCTAGTCCGCGTGGTCGGCCACGAAGGCAACGGCGTTCTCTCTCGCGCTACCAGCATCCAACGCATCAACACCAAAGGCGGCAAACCCCCCGCCTTCGGTTGCGACTCCACCCACACTGGCCAGGAAGTTCGCATCCCCTACTCCGCCGACTACCTCTTCCACGCCCCGCCAAAGTAAACCCCGTAAGCAACAACCTCTTTTCCCGGGTGCCGCCCCGCATGCCCCCACTGCATGTGGGTTCTTAGGTGTTCCAGCTTTTCTAGGGCCCGCTTTCCGAAGCGGGCCGTTTCCTTCTCTCACCCCAACAAAATTAAAACCGTCCTTCCGAACGGAGTCCGTGGAGTGAGGACCTCCGCCTCTTTCCGCGCCCTTTGCGGGAAGAATCCCTCTTTTTCCTCCTCGTGCCCCTCGCGGAGTGCCTTCCCAACCCTACCCGCTAACGCTCCGCTCATCCTCCGGCGTCCCCTCCCCCAACCGTACCCAAGCACACAACGCAAACCCTCCCATGACCAAAACGGAAATAACCGCGCACGCCAACGTAATATCGCTCACTCGCCAAGCCGCTCCCGACGCATCCGTCACCACCGAGTGGCGCGGTGTCGGCACCGCAAGCAACAAATTCCCAATTCCCGTTAACGCATAAAAAATCACGGCCGTGCGCCGATAACTCAGCGGCACACTCACCGTCCCATTCTGGGAGGCAATCCCCGGGCTCTTTGGCCGCACTATAAGATTGAACAACTGGTAAATAACATAATTCGTTAGCAGCCATCCCACATAATTGCCGGCAGGCACGCCAAAGTATCCTCCTCCCTGCTGCCAGATCCACAACCGTCCCACCGTGGACCAAATCGGATCCATGGCCAAATCCCATGCCGTCATCACCACGCTCGCCAACACCGGCAGCGCCGCCACGCGCCATCCCGACAGCTCACCAGCCCTCTCTCGCAAGATCGCGCGTGCCACTGTCCACGACAAATACCCCATGCCCACATAAGCCAGGCCCAACAGTATCGGCACCTGCAATATCTTCGGTCCCATCCGCTCCGTGAAAACGTAGTGCCCGAACGGAAATCCTGTGGCGATGCTCAAATTTTCCAGCACATTCCCGACGACTACATACAGTCCTGCGAACGCCAGAATCCCCCGCCACCCATGGATCCTCGCTCCATGAACCAGAGCAAATGCCAGTGGTGGCAAGATGTGCAGCGCCACAGACGCCACAATCGGCACGTGTCCCGGGTACAGCCCCGCAAGCAGGAACAACACATCCGCCCCCACGTAAGCGCCGACCAGGGCCCACAGTATCCATACCTTTTCTGCCATCTCCCTTTGCATGCCTTTGCCATGCCCCCCAATTCAGCGCAGTCGATCTAACCTTATGTACGCCGCCACATACTTCGCCCTGGTACCTTCGGCCACTGCCAAAGTACCGGAGTTCCATTCCCCTATCCATGAACAAATGCCAATATTACTTTTCCTGATCGCAAGTCTATAGGCAGCTGAGGTCTTCGTCACGCATGGCAAGATTACTGGCCAATCTTCGCTTACAGACCAAGTTCTTGCTCTCCATGGTGCTGGTCATCGCTGGACTCACCGGCGTAACACTCCTCGTCGTGCGCCAGACCGTCCAGCAGCAAGCTCGCCAGGAATTGGCCACCAGTGCCCATAACTCACTTGTTATGTTTGAAGTAGTCCAGCACCAGCGCCAGGTCATCATGTCTCGCAAAGCCGACCTGCTGGCCACTTCCGCCTTCCTTTCTGACGACGATGCCAGCTCGTTTATCGATTCCACCAACAATCCCCTGGATACCTCGAGCAGCGACCTGATGGCACTGGCTGACTCCGGCGGCAAGGTCGTTGCGCTCCACACCGTTCACCCCGATTTTTCCACCGAATCCGTGGAATCGATGCTACGTACCTCTCTGGCGCACAAACGGACTTCGGACTGGTGGTTCGCACAGGGCCGCCTCTACCAAGTCGAACTCCAGCGCATCGGCCCGCTCGCGAGCGATGCCCATGGACCGTCTTCCACCGTCATCGTCGGTCAGGAACTGGATGAGCGCAGCCTCCGCGATTTAGGCCATTTGCTTTCGAGCGAAGTTGCCCTCCGTTACAGCGGTCAAACCGTAGTCAGCACTCTGGATTCCTACCGTGCTTCCGAGCTCAATTCCCAACTGCGCGGCCGCAGTTCTCCCGATCAGATTATTCTCGGCGACCAGCGTTATTTTGCCAGCTCGGTCGCACTCATTCCCAGCCAGCCCGATGGTGCCAGCCTTATCGTCTTCCGCTCGGATGCGGACACCATGGCCTTCCTCCAGCGCATCAACCATCTTCTCCTGCGCCTCGGCCTGTTTGCGGTCGTCGCTGGCGGTCTTCTGGCCTTCCTTATTTCCAGTACGATCACCGAACCACTCGCGCGGCTGGTACAAGGCGTGAAAGCGCTGGAGGAAGGCGACTACGAGTTTCATTTGCATCTGCGCGGCGGCGGCGAAGTGGCTGAGGTCACTCGCGCGTTTGACCGCATGCGCCGCACTTTGCAGCGCAACCAAACCGAGCGCCACCAACTCGAAGAGCAGCTGCGCCAATCCCAGAAAATGGAAGCATTGGGCCGGCTCGCCGGGGGCGTGGCTCACGACTTCAACAATCTCCTCACCATCATCAAGGGCCACAGCGAACTGCTCCTTGATCGCTTGGGCGTCTCCGATGCTTCCTACAAAAGCGGCGAGCAGATTCACAAAGCTGCGGACCGCGCCTCCGCCCTTACGCGCCAGTTGCTTGTCTTCAGCCGGCGCCAGATTCTCCAACCCAAAGTGCTGGATCTGAATCATCTCGTCGGCGAAATGCAGAAGTTGCTGCATCGCCTGATTCGCGAAGATGTTGAATTTGTTTTTCTCCCGGGTGCAGACTTGAAAAACGTGAAAGCCGATCCCGGCCAACTCGAGCAGGTTTTGATGAATTTGACCGTCAACGCTTCCGATGCGATGCCGCAGGGCGGCAATCTCATCATCGAAACCCGCAACGTGTCTGTCGATTTCGCCCATGCCCAAGTGCGTCCCGGTTTGGTGCCCGGCTCTTACGTTCTGCTTTCCGTCACCGACACCGGGCATGGTATGGACGAAAAAACGCTGGCGCGCATCTTTGAGCCGTTTTTCACGACCAAGGAAGTCGGCAAAGGCACCGGTCTCGGCCTCTCCACGGTTTACGGCATCGTCAAGCAAAGCGGCGGTTTCATCTGGGTGGAATCGGCGCCCGGGAAGGGAAGTTGCTTCGAGGTTTACCTTCCCCTGGTGCAAGAGGCATGCGATCCGGCCGTCGCAAAGTCCGTAGTTCTTCCGCGCTTGGCTGAGGCGCAAACGATCCTGGTTGTAGAAGATGATGCTTCCGTCCGCGAACTCGCCGGGCGCTTTCTCGAGACTGCGGGATACCGTGTGCTCGCTGCGAAAGACGGCATCGAAGCCTTGCAGTTCGCTACCGAACGCGGTTCCGAAATCGGCGCGCTACTGACAGACATCGTGATGCCACGGATGCGCGGTACGGAACTCTCCGCGCGGCTCAGCACTCTCATCCCCGATCTGAAAGTCATCTTCATGTCCGGATACCTCGAACAGATGGAGGGCCACAAACCAGTCGACAGTTTCTTTCTCGAAAAACCTTTCACTCGCGAAGCCCTCCTCCGCACCGTAAATGAAGCCTTTCGTTCCGCCGACCTCGCCTACCTGAAGCGCTAGAATTCATCACGCTCCCCATTCCATTCTCAGAGTTCCTGAAGGCCGCGTTTCATCCTGAATCCCCGCGCCTTTTGCGGGGTGAGGGATCTGCTTTTCCGCTCACCTCGCGGGCAACAACGTCTCAGAGCGGGAAAAATTAGGAAAATATTACAGCGAAGCCCGGTCAGGATTTCGACGAATTCCCTGAATTTCTCTCGTGGATTTTGTCCGCAGATAGTAGAATGCTGGCCACCAAAAGCTATGACCAATCCCAAAAAGAAACAGCCTTGCAAATGCTCTCATGGCAAATCGATCCATCGCGTCGTCCGCGACTCCAAAGGCAAACTCCGCCACCCCTGCTTTTTTCCCGATTGCAAGTGTCGCGACTACCGCCCCGTGCCTAACTAGCCTGATAATGTCACCCTAATTAAGACATTTGGCTCCCCACGGCTTCCCTCCGCCTTTACGGACCAAACGAAGCACGAGTCTCAACCATTTTCACTTCCAAACCCTTTGCGCGCTTGCCCCACATGCCGCTGTTGCATGGGGGCCCTTGGGAGCGCCCTCCTTACTAGCGCGCTCCTTTCGAGGCAGGCCGTCCCCCTCCGACTCCGTAAACTCCCAACAAGCCTCCCCATCTCAACAACCTAACTAACGCCAACCATCGCGGCACGAAACAAAGCACCAACCCACGATCCGCACCCATTACCTTCCGCCCATTGCATTGCCAAACCCCTGGTGCCACAATGTTTTTTTGGGTCCCACTTCGGGCCAAGCGCCGGCGGAACCATTCCGCCTCCTCCGGTGTCTAATATTCTGAGCGGACAGAGGTTGGGATTCTCTCCCAGCCAAAGCAAGCCGGTTCGCCGCAGCCAGGTTCGGCCAAAGCGAAGAAAGGCACACCGTGTCCGATTGGGCCAGCGCCCTCTCGTGGGGCAGAGATGAAGCCGACCTTGTCACCGAACTGCAGGCTGGTTCGGAAACGGCCTTCGACTGGTTGGTTACTCACTACCACGGTCCCGTTTTCAACCTGATTCTCGGCATGCTCGGCGACACTGCCGATTCCGCCGATGCCGCCCAGGAAGTTTTCTTGAAGGCATTCAAGGGCATTCGCCATTTCCGTCAAGGCAGCTCCTTGAAGACCTGGTTGTACCGCATCGCCATTCGCGAAGCGCTGAATCACCGCCGCTGGTTCAAGCGCCACCTACAGAAAAATGTCTCGATTGATGCGGAGCCGGAAGAAGGATTTGCCCAGATCGATGTCGAAGATTTGAGCGCCACGCCCTTCGATCAACTCGCAGCGCAGGAAATTCAGGTGGCCGTGCAGGGAGCGCTCCAGCAAGTGCCGGACGTTTTTCGCAGCGCGGTCATCTTGCGTGATCTCGAAGGCTTGAGCTACGAAGAAGTGGCCGAAGTTCTGGAAGTCAGCGTGGGCACCGTGAAGTCCCGAATTCTTCGCGGCCGCCGCGCGCTCAAGGAAGTTCTGGAGCCGCTCCTCGGCGAGCGCCACGCGGCTCACCACGAAGCGATGCCCGCGTTGCGGCAACACGCTTCGCCAGCACCTGGATTCGCCGCGCACATTGGTTTGCAAGCGGCCTATGTACGGGCCTCCAACTGGTCAGGGGCCGATGAAACGATGCGTTCTGAACGGACGCGAGAGGACCTATCATGAGCTGCAAGACGGTACGAACCCGGCTCGCAGGGTATCTCGATGATGCCCTGGTGAACGCTCCGGGACTCGAGGAACGCCGTACGATTGGACAACATTTGGACCTTTGCGAGGGTTGCCGCGAAGAACTGCAACGCTATCGTCGCTTGTCGGTATTGCTCTCGCGCGTGCCCCGCGCGGTGCCTCCTTCAGATTTGGCCGTGCGCATTCGCGTGGCTGCCGCGCAAGCACAGGAAACCCAGGGCTGGGAGAAGCGTTGGCAGCGCATCAAGGATCGCTCGGAAATCCTGCTAGACAACGTGTTTCGTCCATTGACCGTGCCCGCAACCGGCGGCCTGTTCTCCGCCTTCATCATTTTTGTTTTTGTACTGCACATGATCGTTCCCGGCATCACTGTGCGCGCCGATCCCAATGACATTCCGACCGGCTTGCTGCAACCCGCCGAACTCATCGCGCTTTCGGATTATCCAGAATCGGTCGTGGCCCAAATGCAGCATCCCGATCTGGAGTTACAAAACGATGATCTTCTCGTCGACGTCACTGTGAGCGCCAACGGTCAGATGTCCACTTACGACATCCTCTCCGGCTCCAACACGCCGGATGTCCGCCACCAGCTCGATCAGGTTCTGATCTTCTCGCGCTTCCGTCCGATGCTGAGTTTTGGCCGTCCCACCGCCGGCGGTCACGTCGTCCTCAGCTTCAGCGCCGTCCACGTACGCGGCTAATGTTGCGTCGAAACGCTCACGCGAACTTCACCGCTCTGCCAAATCAACAATCAGCAAAACAAAAAACGTTGTCATCCGGAGGAGCGCTTTTGGCGACGAAGGATCGCCACTTTAAACTCTCGCAAACCCGCCCGTAGCTAGCGGCCTGACCCGCGACCATCGCATGCCTGTTCGCGCGGCCAGCTGACTTTTCCCACAGCCCTGTGCGAATTTTCGCGCGCCATTTTTCCTTCTCTGGTGTTCAATTAAAGCAGGAGCTTCTCGTGGCTACTGCTTTGCGTAATCTCACAATCGTCGTCGCCATTGTTGTCGTAGCGTTATACTTTACTCCCTCGTTCTACGCTGCGACTCCGCAAACCAGCTCGGCCGACCAAACTTTGCTGAACGCCGCCAATCGCGATCGCGCCGCCGCGGGCCTGCCTGCCCTACGTTGGGATCCCGCGCTAGCCACCGCAGCCCATCAACACGCCTTGCGCATGGCCCAGATGAACCAGCTGTCGCACCAGTTTCCCGGCGAACCTGCCATGCAGGACCGCGCGCGCCAGGCCGGAGCACGCTTCAGCACCATCGCCGAAAATGTCGCACAGGGTCCCACGGTCATAGGTATCCACTCTCAATGGATGAACTCGCCGCCGCACCGCGCCAACCTGCTCGATCCAGACCTGAACGCCATCGGCATCTCCGTAGTACAGTCCGGCAACATGCTTTTCGCCGTCGAGGATTTCTCGACTTCGG
Organism: Candidatus Acidiferrales bacterium; assembly: GCA_963790355.1. Lineage (GTDB taxonomy): Bacteria > Acidobacteriota > Terriglobia > Acidiferrales > UBA7541 > Acidiferrum. Next base: position 736,016 of record CAWBOF010000002.1, on the reverse strand, counting down.
TTCCTTCGCTCTCTCTGGACGAACAAGAGCAGCAAGTCGCCTCGCAACTGTCTGGACACGATCTTCACGTCACCACCGGCTCCGCCGACGCGCGCAAGACTTGCGAACTTGATCGCGGCTGGGCCGGCCCCAAACCCACCACCGTCCTCCGCTACGAAATGTCGGAAATCACCCACCTCCCCGACGAAGTCACACAAAAACTCAACTCCGGAAAATACCATTCCGCCGCCGTAGGCGCGTGCCATTCCGCCGGCTCTTCCGAATTCACCCGCTTCCGCATAGCCATCCTCCTCTACTAAACCTTTCAACCCTCCTGACATGTTTCCCAGACTCCTCGACCTCATTCCCCCCTAATACCTCCCATAACCATTTCCCATTTGCCTTTTCCAGCGAACCCGCTACACTAACGTCGATGAATTTCAGGCCCTACTCGTATTGCGTGGCGATTTACGTACCGCACCTACCGGAAGCGAGGGGCTGTCGTCTAGGCAAGTCGAATGCACCGATATTCGGCCCACTCGCAGCGAGTGGGCTTTTTTATTTGTGTCTGCCTACTCCGCAGAGGGGGAAGAAGGAAAAGGACAAGGAAAAGGACAAGGAAAAGGACATGATCATCTCAATGAAGCTCCATGCCACCCGTCAGGAGATCGACGAAGTTTGCGGCATCGTGAAAAACTTTGGCTATAAAGTGCACTCCATCGAAGGCGAAGAGCGTGTCGTCATCGGCGTCGTCGGTGTCGGCGACGTCACTCCGTGCCTCGAATCCGTTGAGGCCATGCCGCAAGTCGAAAATGTCATGCGCATTAGCGCGCCCTACAAATTCGTCAGCAAGGAATTTCGCAAAGGCAAAACGCGCATCAAGGTGAATGGCACCGAAATCGGCGGCGACGAATTTATCGTCATTGCCGGTCCATGCTCCGTCGAAAGCGAAGACCAGATCATGCGCTCCGCCGAAGCCGTCGCCAAAGCGGGAGCCAAACTTCTGCGCGGCGGTGCATTCAAGCCGCGCACTTCACCATACGATTTCCAGGGCATGGAAGAAGAAGGCCTGAAGCTGCTACAAAAGGCCAAACAAGCCACCGGCTTGGCCATCGTCACCGAAGTTATGGGCGATCGCGACGTCGATCTCGTTGCGCACTACGCCGACGTGATGCAAGTCGGCGCGCGCAACATGCAGAATTTCATGCTCCTCAAAGCGCTGGGCAAATGTGGCCGGCCGGTGCTTCTCAAGCGCGGGCTCAGCAGCAGCATTAAGGAATTGCTTATGAGCGCGGAGTACATCACCGCTCACGGCAATCCCGATGTGATCCTCTGCGAACGCGGCATCCGTACCTTCGAAACTGCCACCCGCAACACCTGCGATATTTCCGCGATTCCGGTCCTCAACGAGTTGACCCACCTTCCGGTCATCCTTGATCCCAGTCACGCCACCGGCAAGCGTAGCCTCGTCCCCGCCGTAGCTCGCGCCGGCGTAGCCATCGGCGCCGACGGCCTAATCATCGAAGCGCACCCCGCCCCCGAAAAAGCCATCAGCGACGGCGCCCAATCCCTCGAGCTAGGCCAATTCGCCCGCATGATGGAAGACCTGCAGCCCTACATCAACCTCTGGAAAACCTCGCGCGCCAAAGAACTAGCCGCGACTGCCCACTAATGTGGATTGCGAGAGTCCTGCTTCCTGCATTGACCACCCAAACCACGGCTCCAAAGCGATCCGTGTCACATGTAACATTAGAAAAGTCCCGGAGGGGCGAAACACGTTAGCCCAAGGCGCTAGCCTTGGGTGCTCGCGCATAATTCCCCAAGTGCCGTAGGTGCGCCACATTCCAACCCGCGAGTCATTCATACATCTGGCCCAATTTCACAGCGGCCAGCCTTCCTCCAACGCCAGGCCAATGGCCCACCGTTACACCTCAGACCAGTAGGCCCCGCCCAACCGTTGCGTTACGCTTTCTAACCTTGGGCGGTGTCATCACTGCGGACAAGTGAGGTCGCCGTGTATTGCGAGCATTGCGGAATCAAAATCTTTCCCGAGCGCCCCGTGTGCACTCGCTGTGGCCACGCGCCAGCTCGGCACTTCCTTCAACTGTTCAGCCTGGCCGTGCTGCTCCTCGCCGTAATTGGCAATTCCGTCGTCGGTCTGTATGTCCTGCCCAAACTGACCGCAACACACCCATCTGTCTTTTTGTTCCGTGGCTGGCTCTGGGCAGACCGCGAAGGCTCGCTCTACGGCTGGATGCCCCTTGCCGCCTCTCTCCTGCTCTGGGAATTTTTCGTGTGGCGCAAACTCCGCAGCCTGCGCAAAACTCAGCCCGTAACCAAAGTAAAAGGCTGGGTCAGCCGCAAAATTCTGACCTTCGTCCTGGCTGCCGGCTTCGCCCCCATACTCCCGTGGTGGCTCCCTGCCAACCAGCCTTCCGACCGCACCCTGGCCGCCCTGGCCCGCTATCCCGGCCTACCCTGCGCAGTCTCCTGGGGCGGCGTACTCCTGGTCGCCGTCGTCCTCTGCCTAAAGACCGACACCCGCGACCGCCTCCTGGGCCAAGGCAAAACCCTGTCCCTTATCGGCCTGTGCACCTTAGCTGTCTTCCTCTTACTAACCCTCTTCGCCTGGCACCTAACCTAACCAAGCCTGTAGTCCCCGTCAGGAGTGCGTTAGGTTGGGGGTTCTTCAGGTGAGGGGTTCTTTCGAGGCTGGGTTCTTTCGGGGGGCGGAGCTTCAATTTCACGTACAACACGCCACCCTATCCTTCGTGTCCTCAATCGCTTGCCCGCCATATAACAAAACAAGGGGGGAAGGGGTATGCCTCTACACCACCTTGGACTGCCTTTGGGGTCGGAACGTGCTACCCAACCAATCTCAAACGCTACAAGTCTCCACTCCCAAGAACTGTAATCTTCGAATCAACAACTATGAACTCCTCCAGAAAGAGCGAAGCCCGGGATCGCTCCCGGGCTTCGTCTGGTTCAGGGTTCCGAAGGTTGCGCCAGGGATAGCACGCCGCCTCCGGTGGTGGGTGAATTTAGGAAGGACTAACGGGGTCACGAACAGCGTGGTTTACTGCGGGGAATCCGATCGGCGCGCGAGTAACCATGGCGCGGCTCAAGAGCTTGCGCAAAAACGCTCGCTGCGAGGGAGGCCGATGCCTCAACTCCGACAAAAGCCGCCGGAAATCCGCGGTCGACAATCCCTGCGCATTGCGCTTCGTGCGCATATCTGGCACCGGCAGGGTCAAGCAGTCCGATCCGCGAAATGTAATCACCTTCGACATCGCTCCTCCCAAAAACCGCAACGGCTGGGCTGTGTTGCGGCGTCCTTCGCAATGAAGATTGCTGAATGACATGCCGCACTTTGCACCAAGCATAAAGAAAGGACAATGCACGCCAGGTGAACCATGGATGGACCAAAGGTGAATTCAGGAGCTTGCGTAAGCGATTGATCGTACGTTAATTGAGACGAGCTAGGCCGGTCCAAGCCCGCCCTGCTTCACTCGTACCGCGGTGCGATGATCGGGTCCACGCGAGACGCCCGATGTGCCGGCAGTACCGCCGCGAGCGTCGCAATCGCAACGAGCACTATTGCCGCCAAGAGCATCGCCACAGGCGATTGATCCACCAGGCCCGACATGGTTTTTGTCTCAATCGGTGGAATGGCAGGGCTGGTTGTTTGCACCGCCTGGCGCAGCAAATCGCTCACGCTCGCGGGATCGGCAAACGTGCGCACTTCATATACAGCCGCGATTTCTTCCCACATCGGATTGAACAGCGGCGCGTAGATGCCAGGCGGGTCTTCTCCCTCAGACTGTTGACCATATCAGAAACCACTCCTGGTTTTGCGCCGGAACAACGAACGCATGCGAAGCAAAAGATCGTCCAGCATCCTTGGTTCCTTCAACCGCAGCGGCAAATAGCAAGTCAGCGCAACACCAAGCAGGCCTTCGCTACTCCCCTTATTCTTCTACAGGAGAAGTTATCACTCCTCTTGTCGAAGCACAAGGGGAATGTCTTCTCTCCTGTCGATCGCGAAAAGATCACCCACCTTCCTGATATACACGACTACAGAACTGCCGGAAACTCTGCTATATTTTCTGGCTCCGGTACAGGGTATGGCTTCGCCAGCTAACGCAAGCAGTACGCAGAAGTTTGCCGATTTCGTGGTGGACTCTCGCGCGGGAGAACTGTTCCGCCGCGGCAAAAAAATCACCCTGCAGCACCAGCCGATGCAGGTCCTGGTTGCCTTGCTTGAAAAACCTGGCCAGATTGTGACCCGCGAAGAGTTGCGCCAGAAAATCTGGTCGGCGGACACCTTCGTCGATTTCGAGCACAGCTTGAATACCGCAATCAAGAAACTGCGGCTGGCCCTGGGCGACCGTGCCACCAATTCCAAATTTGTGGAGACGTTGCCGAGGCGAGGCTATCGTTTTCTGGCCAAAGTGGAGGCGGGCACGTCCATTCCAACGGTCCGAAGCGCTGCTAGCCCCATCGAAGGCAAAGTATTCACGCTGGTCGCCGAAGAAGGGACGGAGTGTGTACTCGCTCCCATCGACGGAAAATCGCTGGAAGAATGGCAACGACTGCTCGCGCTGCATGACGATGTTGGCGTTTCCATGATGATCACAGAGAAACGATTGCTGCTGCTGGAGGCCGGCAAGAGCGTACGATTGCTAGCGTTGGAAGGCAGTGCAGGGTGGTGCGAAGTGCGTGTGCTCGAGGGCGAGCACTACGGCAGAACCGCATTATTGGGCCGCAAATCCCTGAAGCGGGAACGCGGCGCTAAACTCAATCGCTAAGGCAGATACTTCTATTTTCTGGCCGTGGAAGAAGAAGCGTTGCTGGCACTGGCCAGCTTCAACACCAAGACCTGGCCGTTCGAGTGGAAACTTCCTCCAGTCGCCGTCTTGGCCTCCTGCAATGGATTCTTTGGCAAAAAGTGGGTCACTTCGGCGACCAGGCCCGTGCTGGATAGCGTTTTTTCCACATAATCGCGTTCCAGGTCGATGTCCGGATCGATCTTGTGCGTCAGCCCGTTGTTGCGCTGATCTTTTTCAAATCCGATATCGTGCGTGGCCGCGCCAACCCACAGCGTTTGTCCATTCACCGTGAACGGCGCTTTCCAGATGCGAAGGTGATTGCGAGATGCAACCACTGTTATTGGTTCCGCATGCGCCCAACCATAATCCTGCTGCCGGTCGAACAGATAGAGTGGGCTCATCGGCATGGTCAGATAAGACTCCTTGGAAAAACTCGCCAGTGCTCCCGCGAGCACCGTCGTTTTCACATCCGCATCCACTTTCACCCATCCCGCTGTGATGAAAACTTTCTTCATTTCGTCTTCGTTGCCGATAATCAGGAAGTTCACCATGTCTCCGGGATTGCCTTCTTTGTCACCAATGCGCCGAGGAATTTTCGCGAACAGTGAGTTGTCGATTCCAGGGATGGATGAGACCTGGCGAGACACCTCGAAGGTCGTGTTGCTGTCCGCGGCATACACCGTCAGTTTTACAGTGTAGGAACCGTCGCCCGTGTCGCTGTTCGCCTGATTGATCCCGATCGAAAGTTTGCCGCTGATGGGCGACGTAACATCTTTGCTCGCTCCAATCAGGAATGGCTGCGCGATATCAGGATCGCCGATCTTGCCGATCACCGCCCCGCGTCCCGCGTCATTAAATGGAAGGATGCGGATTAAATCTTTAAATCCGCGGGTCAACCCTTCCGGGCCGTTATCCGCCTTCGCATCAGAATAGTGCAGCGTCCCTTTCGCCGTGAACAGCACGCGCTGGCCAGGCTCCAGCGTGATGCCCGTGTCGGTCCAAACCTTTCCGCCCTCCAGTGTGAAGCTCTTGGATAGGATCTGTTTTGTTGAGGTCGCGGCGGTGGACTGGCCGGCAAGAAAGACAGGAACGCTCAGCCCGAAAAAGGCAACCAGGGAAAGCAACTGAAAAGGGAGGAAGAAGCTGTGGCTACGCTTCATACGCGATCGTCCTTGCTGGGCGGCTTTATATTCCTAACAAAATGATTCTGGGCTTGCAAGCACGCCACCTGTGCCCCCAAAGTTGGCACGAGCAGGGGACAACGAATATCCCGCTAGGCTCATCCATCAAATTAGAGTACAGCAGAGCGTTCCAGGTCGCGCAAATCGAATACGGCCCGCCAAAGACGCTTCCTTGACTCACAGAAAGGGCGCTTGTACATTGGCTACAGGACGCGGCAGCGTGATTCCTGAATGTCCGTATCATCCTTGTCCTTTGATACCGCCATCCAAGCCTCATGAACCTGCCCCGGGGCGTGCGAGCTGTTTCAGGGAACGTTCGCGCTTATGCAAAGAAGAGATGCCAAAGAAAATCAGCGATAAGATTTGTGTGATTCTTCTGGTCGTAGCCTTGTCCGCCGGCGTCTGCCGTGCCCAGGCGCCCATCACAAGACCGAAACCGAAGGCCGCCCCAACGACCGCCGCAACCGTAGACACCAGTGAGGCGATGTTCGCTACCATGTGCGCGCTCTATGCCGCTGGCTTCGAGGGCGACTTGAACCCGGACAACTGGAGCGCCTACCGCTCGCAGATGCGCGAAAAGTTGAGGGCACAAAAGGGTCCAGCTGTCGATGCGTTGAAAGAATTCTACAAAGGCCATCAATTTCGCGATCCGGCCGCGATGCTGTCCCGCTTCGTGTGGTTCGGACTTGTTTCGGGTCCAGCACCGAAATTCCGGCCCATCCTCCGCCGCGACGAACTGCCCCCCGACGTTCTGGACTTGGAAGGATTCAGCGACATTCTCTCCAATTACTATATGGAGCAAAACATCGGCGAGTTATATCGAAATGTGCAGCCGTTGTATGACCGGGAAATTGAGAGGCTGCACGATCCGATCGCTGAGATCCTGTTTGAGGCCAGCACTTATCTTCGGGCGCTCGTCGATCCAGCTATGCCAAAGACGTTCAGTGTGATTGTCGAGCCGTTGGTTGGGCGTATAACCAACGTCAGAAGTTTTACGGATCACTACGCAATTATCTTGAGCGGCAGCGACGAAATCCCGACCGACGTAGTGCGCCACGCGTATCTACATTTCCTGCTGGACGGCCTTCCGCTGCAATATCCTCACGTTGTCGCAGTGAAGCGCCCACTCTATGAAGTCGCAGCCAAAGCGCCGCGGCTGGAGTCCGGGCTACAGGACGACTTTCCCTCCTGGTTTGAAGAGTGCACGGTCAGGGCCGTCGAAATTAAGCTCAAGAAAATGTCTCCCAGTGAAAAGGAAGCCGCGCTGCAAAGCAATGATGAAGACGGCTATGTTCTGGTCCGGCCGGTTTTTCTAGGTTTGACGGGCTATGAAAAGTCAGAGCCCGCGTTTCGCAATTACTTTCCAGATCTTGTTCGTGGAATTGATCTGAAGGCGGAACAAACACGGGTTGCCGCGATTCATTTTGCCCCGGCGCAAGAAGCGGCGCAGGCGAAGGGCTTGAACGGCGAAGACCTTGCTCGCAAGCGTGTGCACGTCTCTACGCTGCCTGATGATCCCGAGGCCATTGCAGCCTTGACCGACGGCGAAAAAGAGTTATCCCAGAAAAATCCGCGCGCCGCGGAAGCTTCTTTCAAGAGCGTTCTCGCGAAGTATCCCGACCAGCCACGCGCCTGGTATGGACTGGGCATGGTTGCCGTGTTGGATCACGATGCAGAGCGGGCCAAAGAGGTGTTTGGCCGGCTGACATCCGGACAAACCGCCGCGAGGCAGGATCCACTGGTGATGGCGTGGTCTCATATTTATCTGGCACGAATTTTCGAGGATGAAGGGCAGTTGGAACGAGCAAAGTCGGAATACCAAGCGGTGCTGGCAGTTCAGGGAGCCCCGGAGCGCGCGCAGCAAGCGGCGCAAAAAGGATTGGGCGATCTGGATCTGAGAAAGCCGTCAGAACGGCCATGATACGAATGACAAAGGAGAACGGGTTATGAAAGCAAGCAGTACTCAGTTGAGGATGGGTCTGTTCCTGGCGGCAGCGTTGCTCGCCGGCTCGGTGGCGTTTGCACAGACGCCCCCGGCACAAACACCGCCAGCGCAGACTCCGCAAGGGCAGACGCCTCCGGCCGCGGGCCAGGACAAAGCCGCGCCGCTCACTCTGGAAGGTTCGCCTCCGCCCGTAAATGCGGAAGAGGAAGCAGCGTACAAGGCTTTGTCGGCTATGCCGAATGATGACGCGGCGAAGAAGGAACAGTCGGCGATTGATTTCGTTCAGAAGTACCCGCAGAGCCGCTATCGCGCCGAAGTCTATAACTGGCAGGTGAAGTATTACTTCAGCGTCGGAAAGATTGACCAGATGGAAGCAGCGGCCGACAAGGAACTCGAGCTGGTGCCAAACGACGCCCAGACACTGGCGATCGTGGGCTCAGCACTGCCCCGCGCCATGAATGCGAATACTCCGGAGCCGGCAAAACGGCTGGCCAAGGCGGAACAATATTCCCAGAAGGCGCTGGATTTGCTTCCGACTCTTCCGAAACCCCCGAACATGCCGGATGACGTATTTGCAAAGGGAAAAGACATGGTTGCGTCGATGGCTTATAGCGGACTTGGACTGGTGGCTTTCCGGAGAGGCAAATTCGCGGACGCCATTCCTAACTTCGAGAAGTCCGTTCAACTCGATCCCCAACCAGATCCGGTCAATTTCTATCTGCTCGGCATCTGCAACGAAAAAACCTCGCATTTCGATATGGCGGTGACGGACTTCACCAAGTGCTCGGAACTGCCCGGTGGACTGCAGGCAACATGCAAGACGAATATTGACGAAGCCAAAAAGCTGGGTGCGACACAGCTGAGCGCGCCGAAATAACGCCAGCCGTGCCGCGGTAGTAGTAAGCAGGAGCGGAAACCATGGTCCGCGGTGAAGACGAACGTCTGATGCAGCGGCTGGGTTACGAGTTCCGTGACCCAAGCCTGCTGGACCGCGCCTTGACGCACAGTTCGGCGGTGCCGGAATTGCGCGCCGCACGCGGCGAGGATATCGCCTTTACCGGATCGGCCGTTCAGGACAATGAGCGCCTGGAGTTTTTGGGCGATGCCGTGCTGGAACTGCTGACCAGTGAATATCTGTTGTCTCATTTTCCAGAATGGACGGAAGGCCAACTCTCGAAAAGCCGCGCCCGCATCGTAAACGCGCATTCCTTGGAAATCGCGGCCCGCGGGCTTGGGCTCGGCGATTATTTGCGGCTGGGACGCGGAGAAGAAAAAACCGGCGGACGCGACAAGCCCGCGCTTCTTGCCGACGCGTTCGAAGCCGTGATAGCGGCGATTTATCTAGACGGAGGTCTGGTGCCGGCGCGAGCCCTGCTGATGAAAACGGTTCTGGTACAGGCCAGCGAGGATGGCGAGCGCATCTCCGAATCTGACCGCAAGAGCGCGTTGCAGGAATTCTTGCAGGGCCGGGGTGGCCAGCTTGCGGAATATCGTCTTGCAGGAGAGAGCGGCCCGGATCATCAGAAGACATTTCTGGTTCAGGTGTGGGTTAAAGGCGAGTGCATGTCCAGTGCAGAGGGAAGCACAAAGAAAGAAGCGGAGCAGAAAGCGGCGCGGCAGGCGCTCGAAAAGCTGCGGCAAGCGGAAGTGAAGGCTAAGGAAGAGGTCGGGCCGAATGCCGGATGAGACGTTGACACCGGAAAGCGTAACGCCCGAAGAGCCTCCCAGCCAGGAACTTCCGGCACCCCTAAAGACGGAGCCGGAGAGCTATACCCACACAAACCAGACGACCCTCTCGGAATATCTGGAATCCCTGCTAGTGACGGTGATTCTCGCGCTTTTTGGCACCAGCTTCGTTGTGCAAGCCTTCAAAATTCCATCCCAATCCATGGAGCGCACGCTGCTCGTGGGCGATCATTTGCTCGTGAACAAGTTTATTTTTGGAGGACGCGGCGCCTGGTACGACCGGTTCCTTCCCTATCGAGAACTGCAGCGGGGCGACATCATCGTCTTTAAGTTCCCGTATCAGGATCATCCGCACTTCGTAAAGCGCGTGATCGGTTTGCCGGGAGACCGTTTGAAAATTGTGGACCAGCAGGTCTATGTAAACGGCAAACCTCTGGATGAGCCGTATGCGGTGCACGATCCCGCCGCGGGCTACGGGGATCCGCTCAACTACAATTTCCCGCCAGTCGGGACCCAGATGTACTTGTCGTCGCTGCAGCCGGAGTGGGCTCATGATATTCGCAAACATATCCAGGGCGACGAACTCGTGGTGCCGCCTGGAAAATATTTCGCCATGGGCGACAACCGCGATCACAGCCTGGACAGCCGCTACTGGGGCTTTGTTGACCGAGACGCCATCATGGGCCGCCCATTCCTGATCTATTGGTCGATCAATGCCAGCAGTGCGGATTACGGCAACACTACCTTTGCACAGCGGGTCCTGGGCATCTTCGACACTTTGGTCCATCTTCCCGCACGCACGCGTTGGAACCGCATGTTGCACACCGTTCACTGAGATTGCCTTGGTCCCGCGGTACTACACTTTTCTTGCCAGGTCTGAGAGACTCCCATCAAGATGATTCGTTTCCGCAAATATGGTGGAATCGCTGTGCTGCTGATGGCGGTGATACTCGCCGGTCAAGCGGGCGTCTCACTTCTGGTGCGTACTCGTGGCATGCGGGAATACCTGATCGCGCATCTGGAGAGCGCATTTGGCCGCCCGGTGCAGGCCGGCCGATTCTCCGTGCAAATCCTGCCCATCCCGGAGCTGGATGTGGACGCCGTCACCATTGGCGAAGATCCGGCATTTGGGAGTGAATATTTCCTGCGCGCCGACCAGATGACTGCGCGTTTTCGCTGGTTGGGACTGCTTCGCGGCCACTTCGAGTTTGGCACCATGTCCTTTACTCGCCCCAGCCTGATCCTGGTCAGAAATGCTGCTGGCCACTGGAATCTCGAAGGCTGGCTGCCCCCGGCCAGAGCTGCCCGCGGACCTTCGGCCGTGACGGATACCCAATCCCGCGCGGAGTCCACCTACCACTTACAGAAAGTTGACTTCGACGAAGGCCGAATCAATTTCAAACTCGGCGACGAAAAGCGTCCATTCGCTTTCACGGACGTTTCCGGAAGCGTGGAACAGATTTTTTCCGGCCGCTGGCAGCTGCAGTTGCAGGCGCAGCCATGGCGAAGCGGTGTGCCGCTGCAATCCACGGGCACTTTGCAGGTGGCCGGGTATGTAGCCGGAACGTCTGCTCGCTTGCAGCCCGCGCAAATTCGTTTGCACTGGGGAAAAGTGTCGCTGGCCGATTTGTTCCGTCTGATCACCGGCAACGATTCCGGCGTGCGCGGCGAATTTGCGTTGGATGGAAACGCCAGCATTGGAATGGAGCCGACCGCGGCAACCGCCGTTGCCAGCACTTGGCGATTTGGATTGCAGGCGCGCGCGACAAATATTCACCGCTGGGATTTGACGGAGCGCGACGACAATCCACGCGTAAACGTGAATCTGCGCGGCTTATGGAATCTGGCGGCTGGCGAAGCGCGCGCGGAAGAACTCCTCGTAGAGCTTCCCAGATCGAATTTGATCGGTACGGCCGTTCTGAAAACCGCCGGCCCGGCCGCGTGGAACGCTCACTTTTTGCGCATGGCCGTTGAGGGTGAGGATTTGCTGGCGTGGTACCGCGCCTTTCAGCCCGGAGTCTCCGAGGAAGTAGCGCTGAGCGATCTCATCACCGGTTCGGTCAGCGCCCGTGGTTGGCCGTTGCGATGGGATACCGGCGCCATCGAGAGCGACCAGGGATCGCTGCATTTACCGGGAAAGATTGTGGCGCATCTCGATCCGTTCCACGCCACCGTGCGGAACGGAAAGTTTGACGCGGAAGGATTTCGCCTGAGGCTTCCAGCAGCAGCGGTTGTATCGGCAAACGAGAAGGCGGAAAAAAACACTGCGAAGCCGCGAGGCAATGCGGTCGCGGAAAATAGTATTGACGCCGCGTTGACACAGGATTCGGTCGCGCATCAGGGTAACCTGCGATTGAACTTGCATCTACTCGAAGCCGCACCTGTGTTCAAACTCACTGCCGCGTTCGGTTATCCCTTGAACAAAGGATGGGAGTACGACGGAGGAGCCTCCGGTTTCCTGGCGTGGAATTGGGGAAGCAGCTTGAAGGGCGCGAGCCGCAGCGGCTCGATCGAATTGGCAAAAGCGCGGTTGCAGGTAGCTGGGCTAAACCAGCCATTAAGACTGGAAGAGGCGCGCTTGGAATGGAATGATGGAGGCCGCAGCGCCGTGATTGGCAAAGTGGATACGTTCGGTGCGGCGTGGTCAGGAACGATCTCCCAGTCAAATGAGGTCATTGGAACTGACGAAAACCCTTGGAATTTTCAGCTTCACGCCGATCATCTGGATGCAACTGAACTGGACCGCTGGGTGGGACCACGCTCGCGCCCAAACTGGCTGCAGCGGCTACTGCCATCGCTTTTAGGCGACACAAACACGGCCCATGCCAGCGAATTGTTGCGCCGCGTTTCCGCGGAAGGCGATCTGACCGCCGACACGCTCACCATCGAGAAGATCAAACTGTCCAAGGCTCATGCGCACTTGGCGCTGCACTCCCTGCACCTCGAAGTGCGCGATGCGGAAGCGCAATGGGCGGCCGGAACAGTTCGTGGCGGGATGGAGGCGCAATTCTCGCCGCTGCCGAAGTATGAGATGAATGTGCTGATTGAAAATGTGAACATCACACAGTTGCCATGGCCGCCTCGTTGGGGCGAACGTTGGAGTGGCTTGGCCTCGGGCAAGATTCACCTCACGACTGCTGGTGTAGGAAAAGAAGATTTGCTGAAACAATTGGCGGGAGGCGGCGACTTGAAGCTGGCCAAGGTTGAATTTCGAGGCTGGGACGTGGAGCTGAGCGCGGAATCCGGTGGCCCGTCCGTCGGTGCTTCTCGTTGGACGAGCGGGGAAGGGGATTTTCAGCTGAAAGACCAGAAGCTCCAGCTCGACCGATTCCGCCTGGAAGCTCCGCACCAGAGAACGGAATTGGCTGGGACTATTTCGTTTGGCATGGATGGCAACCTCACGTTTACTCCCAGGCCGCGAACCGTACCCGGATCGCGTGCCATTTCCCAGGCTCGCGAACTACGTGTGACCGGACAATTGGAAAACCCAGCGGTCGCCGTGCTTCCCGCAGGATCAGAACAAGCCCGACCGTAAGAGAATGAGAAACGAAATATCCAGACCCAGGGGATAACCATGATTCGATTTCGACTGGTGGCAGTGGCGTTCATGCTTGTTTGTGCGCAGGGAATCACAGCCCAAGGCTCATTCACGCTGGAACAAATCCTGAGTGCGCCATTCAATTCAAACTTAGTGGCAGCCAAAAGCGTCAATCGCATCGCCTGGACGTCTAACCAACAGGGAAAGCGCAACATCTGGGTCGCTGAAGGCCCCGGCTTCGCTGCGCGACAGTTGACTTCGTATCAGTTGGACGATGGCGGCGAACTGTCCGGCCTGCGATTTTCCTCGGACGGCAACACCATCGTATATGTCCGCGGGGAAGGGAAAGATTCCGCGGGTGACTATGCGAATCCGACCAGCAATCCATCGGGAGAAGAACAAACGGTGTGGGCGATTTCCTGGAATGGCGGTGCGCCCGTGAAGATCGACGCGGGGAATTCACCGGCTGTTTCGAAACGAGGCCGCGTTGCTTATGGCCGCGGCGGCGAGATGTGGATGTCGTCGCTGAACGGAGACGAAAAGCCCAGACAAGTTGTGGTGCGCGGGAAGAACCGTCCTGCGGAATGGTCAGAGGATGGCAATCGCCTGCTGTTCGTGACCGATCGCGGTGATCACAGTTTCGTCGGAATTTACGACGTGGATACGCAGGACGTGAAATTTCTGGCGCCTTCGGTGGACTCGGATCGCGACCCGGTGTGGTCTCTCGACGGCAAGCACGTAGCGTTTGTGCGCCAGCCCGCCGTGCCGCGAGACACTCCGGATGGCTATTTCATTGAGCCGGACCGTCCCCATCCATGGTCCATCTGGGTGGCGGAAGTCGAGAACGGCAGTGCGCACGAAGTCTGGCATAGCGGAACGGCGCTGCAGGACTCTTTTCCGTATATGGCGGAAGACACGGGCGGCGGCCTGATCAACTGGGAGGGCGGCGACCGCTTGGTGTTCGCCAGCGAAGCCGACGGTTGGCAGCATCTATATTCGATTTCCATCGACGGCGGCGCCGCAAAGCTCCTCACTCCGGGAAATTGCGAAGTGGAGCAGTGGTCATTCTCTTCTGACAACAAGACGGTATTTCTGAACTCAAATTGTGGTGACATAGACCGCCGGCATTTGTGGAGTGTCGGAGTAGACGGAGGTGCCTTGGAACAATGGACCGGAGTGAAAGGCGCCACCGGTGTTGAGTGGAATCCTGTTATGCTCGGCAACGATCGCGACCTCTTTTATCTTGGCTCCGACGGCACGCATCCCGGCCGCATCTTTCGCACAATCCACTCCGGCGACACGTCGACCACGGAAATCTCCTCGATGACTTGGCAACAAACGTTTCCCGCGGACCGTCTAGTCGCGCCGCAGCCAATCACTTTTCATTCCGCCGATGGTCTCGAAATTCACGGACAACTGTTTCTGCCAAGAAATCTGAAAGCGGGAGAGAAGTGCGCGGCACTGATTTTTCTTCACGGCGGTCCGATGCGCCAGATGCTGTTGGGCTGGCATTACATGTACTACTACGCGAACGCCTACGCGATGAATCAGTATCTGGCGAACCACGGGTACGCCGTGCTCGCCATTAATTATCGCACCGGCATCGGCTATGGACGCGCGTTCCGCGAAGCCCCGGAACGGGCAGGGCGCGGCGCTTCGGAGTATCAGGACGTCGTCGCGGCGGGAAAATATCTGCAAGGCCGCAGCGATGTTGATGCCCGGCGCATCGGACTCTGGGGCGGCAGCTACGGCGGATATCTAACGGCGCTGGGCCTGGGCCGAAATTCGGATTTGTTTGCCGCCGGGGTAGATTTCCACGGCGTGCACGATTGGCCGGCCGATAATTGGGAAGGGAAGCACATCCCGGAAGATCTGGTAAAGCTGGCACATGCTTCCTCTCCGGTAGCTTCGGTGAGTACATGGAAATCGCCGGTGCTGTTCATTCACGGCGACGACGACCGCAACGTAATGTTCTCGCAAACCGTCGATCTTGCCGCTCGGCTGCGCGCTCAAGGGGTTTCGATCGAACAATTAATATTCCCGGACGAAGTGCACGATTTTCTGCTCTACCGAGACTGGCTCAGGGGTTATGAGGCCACCAGCGACTTCTTCGACCGCAAACTGGGACCGCCGCAAAAATGACGCGTGTATTCCGCCAACGCGAAGCCGGTCCACGCGCGGCGCTCTGGCTTGCCGTTTTTGGAATTCTCTTGCCCGCCGTGGCAGCGAAGTGCGACGGCCGCATCCAATTGTTTCCACGTCTTCACGGCGGCGAAACCTTGCGCTACGAAAGCCATGCGCGCCTGAATCGTTACCTGAAAACCAAAAGTAATGTGGCCACGATGTTCGAACCCACTCCCGTACAAGCCGACGTTTCCATGAACCTGCAGCTTTCCGTGCACGATTTTCATGAGATGGATCATCGCCCCATGATGGCGGCGGAAACGCAATTACTCCCCGAGGATTCTTCCGCGTCGGCAACAAAGAGCGCCCCGGCGCACCCCACAAAGATTGACTTTACGATCGGCGGGGATGGCAATCTGTCTCGCGCCGACGGGCTAGACGATCTTGAGCCGCAACAGCGTATGGCATGGCAATTTTGGGTTGCGCAGTTTGCGTTTGGCTGGACGCTTCCTTCTTCCGGCGCAAAGCCCGGAGAGAAATGGAAAACCACCGAAGTGGAAACCGCGCCTACGCCGATCGCAAAGCTTGTCTGGGAGCGTGAAACCACCTACATCCAGGATGAAAAATGCCCCATCGTACAGGACCAGCAATGTGCCGTCTTTCTGGTTACCGCGACCCTCAAGCAAAAATCCAATCCTCAGGACACGACTCCAGAAGATTACAAACTGAATCAACTGAAAACCTCGGGAACCGCCAGGGGTACCAATCAAGGCGCGGTCTATATCTCCCGGAAAACCGGCTTGCTGGTGCGCGCCACCGAAGATATTCAGCAATCGCTAGACGTCACGATCACAAAGTCGGACGGCAGCAATCAGGTACAGTATCTCGTCGATGTGACCAGCCATTTCGAGACCGTATTTGTCCCACCCGTTCAGTCCGCCGCACGCTGAAGCATCGGGGTTCCGCTTCACGCCCAGCCTTACCCTACGCAAAACCGGGATTTGTCAGGCTTGCTATAATGTAAGTTTCGACAGGGGCCGACGAGGCCGCAGGAGACCTGGCAAATGAATTTTAAGCTGCGCAGCAATTATCAACCTCGCGGCGATCAACCGGCCGCGATCGACCAGCTCACTCGAGGACTGGAAGCGGGAGACAAGAATCAGGTTCTGTTGGGCGTCACCGGTTCGGGCAAGACCTTCACGATGGCCAAGATCATCGCAGCCGCAAACCGCCCTGCTCTTGTCCTGGCCCACAACAAAACGCTGGCCGCGCAGCTCTACCATGAGTTCAAAGGCTTTTTCCCGGACAACGCCGTCGAATATTTCGTCAGCTATTACGATTTTTACCAGCCCGAAGCGTACGTACCTTCCGCCGACCTGTACATCGACAAGGAAGCAACCATCAACGACGAGCTGGATAAATTGCGGATGAGCGCGACGCGCTCTCTCTTCGAGCGCCGCGACGTGGTGGTGGTTGCCTCGGTTTCCTGTATTTACGGCATCGGGTCGCCCGAAGCTTATTACGGAATGCTGGTGATGGTTGAAAAGGGGCAGCAGACTTCGCGGGAAGCGCTGCTACGCCGGTTCGTCGATGTGCAATATGAGCGCAGCGAAGACCTGAAACGCGGCACGTTTCGCGTGCGCGGAGACATCATCGAAATCTATCCCACATACGAAGATCAGGGTTACCGCTTCGAAATGTGGGGCGATCAGATCGACATGATCCGCCAGTTCGATCCAGTCACCGGAGAAATTCGTTCCGGCCAGGAAGATCTGAAGCGCGTGCCCATCTATCCCAAAACGCACTACGTGATGCCCCAGGACCAACGCGATCGCGCGATCGTCGGCATTCAGGAAGAGTTGGGCTGGTGGAAGAAAGAGTTGGAGAAGCAGGGAAAATACGTGGAAGCGCAGCGCGTCGTGCAGCGCACCATGTTTGACATGGAGATGATGCGCACGATCGGCTATTGTCACGGCATTGAGAACTATTCCCGCCATTTGAGCGGACGTTTGCCAGGTGAAGCGCCGCCGACGCTGCTGGATTATGTGCCGCAAGACTTTCTCCTCTTTGTGGATGAATCTCACGCCACCATTCCCCAGGTACGCGGCATGTATCACGGAGACCGTTCGCGCAAGCAAACATTGGTGGACTATGGCTTTCGCATGCCGTCCGCGCTAGACAACCGTCCGCTGACGTTCGAAGAATTTGAACACCGCATGAATCAGGTGATCTACGTCTCCGCCACACCGGGGCCGTACGAACTAACGAAATCGGGTGGCTTGTTCGTGGAACAGGTGATTCGACCCACCGGACTCATCGATCCAGAAGTCGAAATCCGGCCTGTCAAGGGCCAAGTCGACGATCTGCTTGAAGAAATTCGTATCCGTGCTGAAAAAAACGAACGCGTGCTCGTGACTACTCTAACGAAACGCATGGCGGAAGATTTGACCGAGTATTTCAGTGAAATCGGCGTGCGGTGCCGGTACCTGCATTCGGAAGTCGAGACGCTCGATCGCATCAAGATCCTGCGCGACTTGCGCAAGGGCGAGTTTGACGTATTGATCGGCATCAATCTCCTTCGCGAAGGGCTGGATCTTCCGGAAGTGTCGCTCGTAGCTATTCTGGATGCGGACAAGGAAGGATTCCTGCGCAGTACAACTTCCTTGATCCAAACCATGGGCAGGTGTGCGCGCCATGTGGAGGGCCGCTCGATTCTTTATGCCGATGTGCGGACCAAGTCCATGAATGAGGCTATCAGTGAGACCAACCGCCGGCGCGCCAAGCAAATCGAGTACAACACGGAAAACAATATCACCCCGCAATCAATCATCAAGGGTGTGGATATGGAACTGGCTCACATCGTGGAAGCCGACTATGTGAATATTCCACTGGATACCGCCGTACTGGATGCCGCGGCGGCCTCCATCAAGTCCGAGCAGCAGCTTGCCGAGGTTCTGGCGCAACTCGAAGGTCAGATGCGTGAAGCGGCGAAAAAATTTGAGTTCGAAAAGGCCGCGCAGTATCGCGACCGTATCAAGTCTCTCAAGCAGCAGGATCTTACCGGGTTGTTTGGAAAAGAGTCTTCAGAAGCGCCGCCCGCCAGCACCTGAAACACGTCTCCGGCGGGCTAGACCAGGCCGCGGCGCAATTCATCAAGCGGATAAAAAGTGTCGCGCCAGACGATGCCGCCCCGACGCAGCGTGACAATCGTCGATCGCAAGATCATGTACGAGAAAATTATGGCCCCCAGCGGCAGTGTCACGCAATAGGGCGGCGGAACACGCATCACGATGTCTACGCCGAGATGGAAGCCCATAGCGATCAGCACGGAGATCGCCGCAAGCGCGCGCACCCAGCCATGGCCGAAAAACAATCCTGCAAAGGGAAGCACGTTCATCACAATCAGCACAAAGATCTGCAAGGCCACCACAGGAATACGAAACTGCGCCCCTGCGAAGAAGTTCTTTTCCACGCCGCGTACGAGATTTCCCAACCCCAGGTGCCACGCCACGGAAACATAGTTCTGCGCCACGGCCACGCCAGAGCGAAAACCAGCGAGCTTCACAATTTTTCCCAGCTTCATGTCGTCAACCACTTCCATAGCCAATCGCCGGTGTGTGCCGCTTCCTTCATAGGCTTTGCGGCTCAGCATTTGAAACGCGCCCACGCCCACATAGGAACGAGAGCCCGGATTGCTGACGTTGTAGGGATCAGTAGCCAATTGAAAGCCCATCCCAAAAAACGAAATGAGCACAGTGTCCCAAAAACCGCTGCGCTCCACGTCGCCAAGTAACGACAGGTGATCTAGCCCACGCTCGCGAAACAAGGAAACAATACGGCGCAACGAATCAGGCCGGAACTTCACATCCGCATCCGTGAACACGATCAGCTCGCCGCTCGAAATGTCGTATCCACTTTGCAGGGCATGCGGTTTTCCCAGCCAGCCCTTCGGCAATTCCCGCACATGAACGACTTTCAGTTGCGGATGGTTGACAGCAAACTCATCCAAGATTTGTCCGGTGGCATCTGTCGAGCGGTCGTCGACCGCGATGATCTCCAAACCGGGATACTCGATGGCAACCAGCGTTGCCAGGGCCGCCGGCAGTTTTTCCTGTTCGTCGCGCGCAGCCAGGATCAGCGAAATCCGGGGGCAGGCCGCGTTTTCAGCGGGGGCATAGTGCGCCACCCAAGGCAGCCGCACAGCGCCATATGCCACTTTCAGGCCATACGTGATCCAGAAAAAAGCGATAAAGCCGAAGAAGAATATCCAGAAGAAATACATGCCGATTGGAGTCGTGAGCCAGCCTCAGGGTATCCTAGCATGGATGACAAAGAGCCTCGCCATCGTTGGCCCCGGACGAGTAGGCCGTGCGCTCGGGCGTCGCCTGAGGGAGACGGGCTGGAAAATTACCGTAGTGGCAGGCAGAACCGAAGCCAGCGCAAAAAAGGGAACGCGATTTATAGGTGCAGGCAGGCCCGTGGCTGGTGTTCCCGCAACGCTTGCTGCCGCATCTATCATTCTTATCGCGGTGCCGGATGATGTGATCGGGTTCGTTGCAGTGGAGCTGTCGCGAGTCGTAGGAGACAGCCTGCGCGGGAAAGTGGCGTTGCACACCAGCGGCGCGGTCGAGGCTTCCGTGCTTGAGCCGCTTCAGCTGCGCGGCGCGGCCGTGGGCTCCATGCACCCGCTGCAATCTTTCAATGGCGTGAGCGTGCCTCCGTTGGAGGGAAAAGTTTTTGCGATCGAAGGCGACGAACTGGCAGCGCGCGCCGCACGGAAAATTGCTCGCTCGCTTGGAGGCGTGCCCGTGGGAATTTCCGCGGCGAAAAAGCCACTGTACCACGCAGCCGGTGCGTTCGCTGCAGGATTGAGCCTTGCGCTGGAAGAAGCGGGAGTCCGCATGCTGATGACCGCGGGGCTGAAACGGCGCGAAGCACAACACGCGCTTTTATCGTTAACGCGCCAGGTGCTGGAGCATTACGAGAAGCTCGGGCCACAGAAAGCGTGGACCGGTCCCCTCTCGCGCGGCGATTTCGTAGTCGTGGCCGCGCACGAGAAAGCGTTGCGAGAACTTCCGGCGGAATATCTGGATGCTTACCGCGCGGTCAGCCGGTTGGCGGCTCAGGTCCTCTCTCGCGAACCGGCGGTCATGTTGCGGGAGTTGGACGCGATTTCAGGAACTGTGAAGCTTGCTGCAAAAGCCAAAGGGGGCTACGAGTGACGCGACTACAAACTCCAATCCACAGCGATACGTTGAAAAACGGTCTGCGCGTCGTGATCGTGCCGGATGCCACGGCGCCGGTGGTGACCGTGGGCGTTTACTACAAGATTGGCTTTCGCCTGGAGCCGCAGGGCCGCAGCGGATTTGCGCATTTGTTCGAACACATGATGTTCCAGGGCTCAGAAAACGCCCCGAAAATGCAGCACATCAAGCTGATCAATTCGAGCGGCGGCGTGTTAAATGGTTCGACCATGTATGACGTGACGAATTATTACGAGGCCGTGCCCTCGAATGCGCTCGAACGCGTGCTTTGGCTGGAGGCCGACCGCATGCGCGCTCTTAAAGTGGACGAAGAAAATCTGACCAACCAGCGCGACGTCGTCAAGGAAGAGGTGCGCGTCAACGTGCTGAACCAGCCATATGGCGGATTCCCCTGGCTGGACATGCCGCCAGTAGCATTTCGCAACTGGGCCAACGCGCATAATTTCTATGGTGATTTTGCCGATCTCGATGCCGCCAGTCTAGCCGACGTGCAGAAGTTTTTCCGCACATATTATGTGCCGAATAACGCCGTGCTTCTTTTGCTGGGCGACGTGGATCCGCAGGAAGGGTTGGCGCTCGCAGAAAAATATTTTGCGCCGATTCCGGCAGGCGCCGCTCCGCCCTTCGCCGATCCCACCGAGCCCCCGCAGACCGAAGAGCGTCGCGGTCACGTAGAAGAAAAATTCGGTACGCTGCCGGCCATGGCCATCGGCTACGTGATGCCGGCACGCCGCACTCCGGATTGGTATGCCATGGTTTTATTGGACCAGGCATTGCACGGCGGCCGCGCCGGGCGGATTCATCGGGAACTGGTGCTCGAGAAACAAATCGCCGTGGAAGCCGACGGCGGCGTCGATGACGTATTCGGTTACAACGGCCCTTCGCAGATGTCCGCGCGCATTCTGCATAAGCCGGAATATTCCGCCGAGGAAACGCTGGCGGCGTTCGATGCCGTTCTTCGCGAAGTGCAGGAGAAGGGTATCTCCCAGGAAGAATTGGACCAGTTGAAAGTGAAATGGCGTTCGGACTATTACTCGACGCTCGAAGGCGGTCGCGGCGGATACATGCCGCGCTACGGGCTGATGCATCTTTTGGCGTGCTTCACGCTTTTTGACAATGACCCGCAATTGGTAAACACGATTCTTGACGGATTCCTGGCTGTGAAGCGCGAAGAGATTCAGGCCGTCGCGAAGAAATATCTGCGTCCCGAAAATCGCGCTATCGTTTTCCGGACCCCGATCAACAAAGATGCAAAGGAGGCCGCGTAATGGCGACTCTAGCCCCGGACGTGGCAATCGCAGCTCCGGCCCTCGCGCCCGAGAGGCCGGTGACCTGGCCGAAGCGCACGCGTGCGCGGCTTTCGAACGGTTTGGAAATAGTGCTGGCCGAAGCCCATTCCATTCCCAAATTTCATGGCGAACTTTTCTTCCGCTCGGGCGAAGCGTTGGTATCGGACCGCTCCGTCGGTCTCGCAGAGATGACCGCCACGGTTTTGCGCACCGGCACCGAGAAACGCACCAGCCGCCAAATTGAAGAAGACCTGCGGCGTTTGGGCGCCGACCTGGGCACTACGGCCGGGCAAGACACCAGCGCCATTTCCTTCGCGGGACTCAGCGAATTTGCCGAGCCGCTTTTGCAATTGGTCATTGAATTGTCGCGCGACGCTTCCTTCCCGGAGCCCGAATTCGAACGGGAACGCCGCCAGAAGCTAGAAGAGGTAAAACTCGAGCGCACTTCACCGGGATTCCTGGCGGGCGAACGATTGCGCAAAGTTCTCTTTGGTACGCATCCCTACGCGCGAATTTCGCCGACGGAAGCGCAGGTCGCCGTTTACGAGCGAGAGGATCTGCAGCAGGTCTATCGCGAAATCTACACTCCGGAAAATGCGCTGTTGGTGCTCGTCGGCGATTTTGATTCGCAAGCCATGCTGAAAACCGCGGAAAAGATTTTTGGCAATTGGGAGGGGAAGAAACCGGCCGCGAAGGAAGCTCCTGGCCTGCCGAAACTCAGTGGCCGGCGCGTGTACCTGGTCCACAATCCCGGCTCGGTCCAGACGCAAATCCTAGCAGGCTGCAACGCGATCACACGTAAGCATCCAGACTGGATACGTCTGGGCTTGGCCAACAGCTTGTATGGCGGCGCATTCAATTCCCGGTTGGTGATGAACATTCGTGAGGATAAGGGCTACACCTACAGCCCGCGCAGTGGCGTCACGCCCCTGAGGCAGCATGGCTATTTTTCGGTGTCGGCGGCGGTGCGCAACGATGTGGTAGCCGCATCGCTCACGGAGATCTTCTACGAAGTAGACAAATTGCGTTCTTTGCCAGTGCCATCCGCCGAATTGGCAGACGCCCAAAATTATCTGACAGGGCTATTCTCGATGGGCTTGGCGACGCAGGAAGGCTTGCTGTCCCAATTCTCCACGGTCGAGCTCAATCAGTTGCCCGCCGACTACCTGGAAACCTATCGCGACAAGGTGCGCGCCTTAACCACCGCCGATCTGCTCGCCACAGCCAGAAGATACTTCGATTCTGCCAACATGCAAATCGTAGTGGTGGGCGACCGGGCACAGGTCGAAGAACAAGCCGCGCTCTTCGGCGAACCCATCGTTTTCGACGCACAGGGCAATCTCGTGCGGTCGTGACTCGTGTCCTTGGCGCCCCTCTCAGTCCGGCTTGGAGATTTTATTCGGCTGCACCTCCGGAGGGAGCGGCAAGGAATTTCGATCGATCCAACCCAATAGCGTCTCGCACTACCAGCCTGAGCCATGCCGCGGCGGCAGGGACCTGCAGTGTTTGTCTCAACTGGTAAACACCGCCCGCGAATTTATCAAAGCCCCTCGGCGTGTAGTCCTTCTCAATTCGTACTGTTTGCCCAATCATGGCTCGATTATCTTGGTCATATGCGGTGTACTGAAATTCAAATTCGCCATGATGCCTTCCGTCGGCTAGGGGTTCGAAAGAAATCCGCGCGCCGACAATTCTATAATCAATTCTGTAGGGTTGAACTCGGACTTCCTCCCACGTTTTCTGAGACACGAAGGATGGAAACAGGGCAAGCAGAGGGATAAATTCCTGAGGAGCCTTATCGGTCCACCCTCGACGTGGATTTGCGCTTCAAAGACAATCTCATGATTTAGCGGTGCTCCACGAACCGAAGCATTCTGAAGACGTTCCGTCGAACCTCCGGCCTCCCTTTGGGCCATTACGGTATCTTCGGCCGCAAAGTAGCTGTGCCGGTAGGTGAGATGGAAATTGCCTCCCCAAGTTTCACGCGAATTTTGCGCAAACGACCATTGAAATCTGCATCCGTTGGAGAATAGCTCAAAGTGTAATAGTTCGAGCCGTTATCTGCGTTCAAGAATTTTGCTATTTCCATCAGCGCATTCGGTGTTCGTTCAATCCGTTGATTCAGGAAGAACAATTTTCCCCCGATTCAGCGGTCGCCATGTTGGCAAGCAAAGCTGTCATCGAAGAATTATTTGCGAACGGATTACCGCCAGGGGAGAGTTGCGCGAGGGACGGGAAATTGCCGACGAACTGGTTTGCGGCAGTATTGTAAAGTCCGGCTTCTTTTCGGTGCATAGCGGCCAGCAACTGCCGCTGATCGTCGGTAAATCCCTGCAGCAGGTACAGCCTGTCGCTCAACAGAAAAATTGCAAACCGGCTCCCTACGAGACGATTTTGCAGAGAGCGGGTGATTTCAGCGTGGGCGAAAGATTGATCGCCGAGCGGCGTGTTCAGAAGGTCATATAGCAAAACATTGAGAGGAAGATTGTCATTTCCTAGCGGCCTGTTAAAAATGTATTTTGCTGGAGCAGCGGCGCGCCGTTAGTGCCTTCAGCTCCGCAGGGTCGAGAGAGGCTGAGTGCGCTTCAAAGGAAATGATCTTTTGTGGAGCGTTGTCTTCATAAACCGTGAAGTCATCTACTTGCAGCCCCTTGACCGAGCGATTTTTCTGATCGGTCACGACAACGTCGAGAAATGCCTGCCTAACATTCGCCTTAATCGTGTCTCTAGTTAAGGGAGTTCTCGGGGCCGCCGTATTTTGCGGATTGCCCGGTGGTTGTTGGCCCAGCAGTCCGCTGCTGAACACAACCAGGAAGACTGCTAGCGCGTTATATCGGGCGGTAATCGCAGCCTTGCGCCACGATCCGCC
Source organism: Candidatus Acidiferrales bacterium (assembly GCA_963790355.1). Taxonomy (GTDB): domain Bacteria; phylum Acidobacteriota; class Terriglobia; order Acidiferrales; family UBA7541; genus Acidiferrum. Next base: position 711,312 of record CAWBOF010000002.1, on the reverse strand, counting down.
ACCCGCCAGTTTGATGTATGTAACCAAACTCGTTTCAGCTTTTGTAGTTGCGCGATAGATTAACATCGATGGTTGTTCGTGAAACCCGTGGGCCGATGGGAGGGACGCGGGGCATCTATTGCATTAGATATATTACTATTGCGATATGACGGGGTGCCGGAGTGTCACGGCGCGATGTACTTGTTTCCTCTTCCTGACGATCCTTGTGCTTGCGGTGACGCGGGGCTTTTTTGTGTGAAGAAGAAACCGCCACCGCACCCCGTCAACCTCAATACCGCCAGCACCGACGAACTTCAGTTGGTTCCTGGAATTGGTCGGGCAACGGACGGAAAAATAATCCAGGCGCGAAAAACTACGGCAGATTCAAGAGTGTGAACGAGCCGCAAGCAATCCGCAGGATCGGCCCAAAAACTGGAAAAATGCGCAAATGCCTCACGGTTTGAACCGCGCGACAAAACAAGAGTGCCGCGACGCAAGTTGCCCGCCCGGCGCGGCGCCTCCTCGGGCGAAAACCCCGGCAAGACGCCTGCACCCGCAACCAGTCCTCCCCCTTCGGCGAGCGAAGAGGAAGAGCGAGCCTCAAGGCCATCGATTTTCCGTGAAAAACGGAGCTCTACTTCAGCTCCACTGATGCGTGGGTTTGGAAGGGCTCAAATCCAGGGGAACCTGGTCGGCGATGCGAATTCCATAGCCTTCCAGAGCCACAACCTTTTTCGGATGATTGGTAACCACGCGAATGTCTTTCAATCCCAGGTCGATCAGTATCTGCGCGCCGGTGCCGCTTTCGTGTTGCACCATGCGCTGCCGAGCCACTTCTCGATCCAGTTGCCCGCGGCTATGAAAATGAATCTTGGGCAATGCGCCAGGGGTCTCCGGCGTGTCAATCGTGAAGCCGCGGCCGGTATGGTGCAAGTACAAAAAGACGCCGCGATCTTCCTTGGCAATCAATTCCAGCGATTTCGCCACAAGTTGGCTGCAGTCGCACGCGACGGAGCCGAACACATCGCCGGTGAGGCAATGCGAATGAACCCGGACGAGCGGCGGGCTCGGCCCTTCCAGGTCGCCCCGTACCAGCGCGATATGCTGGTCGTGGTCCACGTCGCTGGAATACGCGATCATGCGGAAATTGCCATATTGCGTCGGCAGCGTAGCTTCGGCGATGCGCCGCACGTACCGCTCATGCTGCATGCGATAACGGATCAGGTCCGCTACCGTCAACATCTTCAGGTTGTGCTCGCGGCAGAATTCGATTAATTGCGGCACCCGCGCCATGGTGCCATCTTCATTCATGATTTCGCAGATCACTCCTGAAGCGTTCAGTCCGGCAATGCGCGCCAGGTCCACGGAAGCTTCCGTCTGGCCGGCGCGCACCAGCACGCCGCCGTTCCGCGCGCGTAAAGGGAACATGTGGCCCGGCCGAGCCAGGTCCTGCGGACGGGTCTTTGGATCAATCGCGGTCAGAATCGTGATGGCGCGGTCGGAAGCGCTGATCCCGGTGGTAACTCCAAGTTTCGCATCGATGGCTTCGCAAAATGCCGTTCCATGAACCGAAGTATTGATGGGAGACATCAGCGGCAAGTTTAGTTCGTCGCAGCGCTGCTCGGTCAGTGCCAGACAGATCAGTCCACGCCCGAATTTTGCCATGTAGTTGATGGCTTCGGGCGTGATTTTTTCCGCGGCCAGCGTCAGATCGCCTTCGTTTTCGCGATCTTCATCGTCTACAAGGACAATCATCCGCCCTTGGCGGATTTCTTCGACCGCTTCTTCGACGGTACAAAACACGTTTGCCGCAGGAGACATCATTCACACATTATAAGGCAATTTGCGATGTCGGGAAGATCCAGCCGCGACGTAAGGTCCGCCTTCGGAGGCGGGCCGTCTCGGGCGTAATCTAGTCCGCTAATCCGCGGCCGAATGCTCGGGCGTGTTCGAACCGTCTGCGACAACCTCCGGCGCCGGTCTCGGCGCGCACTTCACAGGCAGCCCTGCCCATGCGTTAACGATTCCCAAAACCTCGTGGCACACTTGCGTCATGCTCCCCGGATCTCTCCACCACCGGTTCGCCACAAACTCATCGTCGGGGAGCCCATGAACGATAGCCTCGCCACGCGTTCCGAAATACTTCGCCCATAGAATGTGTACCCGGCGCGTGTGGGCCTTATTCGTGACGATGATTACGCTTCGTCCGCCCCTATTCTTCAGCGTGGTACTGATAATCCAGCTCTTCTTCGGTGTTCACAATCGGAGTATCCAAGACGCGAATGGCCTTTGCCGGAACGCCGGCCCTGCGCAGTACCCGTATGTTGAACGCATCTTCGCTGGGATAGGTAATGCCAAGTTCTTTCAGCGCATCCGCGTGCACGTCAGGATGGGTAAGCCAGATTTCCTTGGCGTATCCCTGATGATAGAGGGCAGCGGCTTCCAATGCGCGAGTGGGAATGTTGCCACTCAGCACTGCAATTGCCGTAGCTGGTTGTAATGGGTCTTCCCGGATGAGCCACTTGCCGACGCCGCACAAAATTGCGAGGCCGGTGGTTCCCGCTAGCAGAATTAAGGCGCCAAAAATCCCCAGGAAAAAACGCAACCGGTGCGCTGTAGTTTTGCCCGAGATGCCTTTGGTAGGATCCATTTGCCCGTCATCTTCCTACCAGGTGACCTGCTCATTTGCTCGTCAGAGGCACGTACGGCAATTCACTGGCCAAACGATTCTTGGATGCATCCTCTCGTTGCCGCAACAGGCAACCCTATACTGCTCATTCCCCAGCCTTTCCAGCGCTCCAATTCTGCTTGTCGGCGCGACCGCCAACAGGGTAGTACTATAGCCGTTTAAATCCAGCCAACATGTGGAAAATGTGACACCTACGAGCAAATGTGTATGTCTAAACGCTAAGAATTACTTCAAATTTCTAGTCGTTACAAAATTGATACATTAACGCCTGGGCCGAATGAACTTCCCCAGGCATCAGACATTTCGGGAGGATCTCACCATGGCAAAACTTGCAATTTGGGCAGTGGTCGAAAGCAAACCCGGTAAAGAGCGGGACGTAGAAGAATTTCTGAAGTCAGCGCAGCCGCTTGCTGAGAAAGAAGGGGGTACACTCACTTGGTATGCGGTGAAAATTGCTCCTTCGAAGTACGCGATCTTCGACACATTTGCTAACGAAAGCGGCCGCGAAGCTCACCTAACCGGCGATATCGCCAAGGCGCTAATGGCCAAAGCAAAGGAGCTGTTCGCCAAGGATCCCGAGATTCACAAGATTGAGGTTCTAGCCGCAAAGGCTCATCTGGCGGACGGCCAGAAACAGAGCGCTCATAATTAGGATCGATTTCTCGCCGACGGATTACTTCAATAGCGGCGACAAAATACGGAAGAGTCCCGCGCCAATGATCGCTGCGCCGGGAATGGTTAGCAGCCAGGCCCAAACGATGCGGTGGGTCACGCCCCATCGCACGGCTGTGAGCCTGCGCGACGCCCCGACACCTACAATCGCGCCCGTAATGGTATGCGTGGTGCTTACAGGAATTCCAAAATGTGCGGTAGCAAGAAGCGTGACAGCGCCAGCCGTTTCCGCTGAGAATCCGCCAAAGGGCGTCAACTTTGTGATGCGCTGCCCCATCGTTTTGATGATGCGCCAACCGCCTGCCATCGTTCCTCCAGCCATCGCCAGATGGCAACAAATGATCACCCAATAATGCACCTGGTACGTCTTCATCAATCCACCGGCCACCATTGCGGCCGTGATGATTCCCATGCCCTTCTGGGCGTCGTTTGTCCCATGCCCCAGGCTATACGCCGCTGCGGACAACAACTGCAACCTGCGGAACCAACGGTCCACTTTCTGCGGCCTTTGATTTCGCACGATCCAGGTGGTCACGATGCTGACCACAAGCCCTACAAGCATTCCGATAATCGGCGAAAGAAAAATGAACAGAACGGGCTTCGTCCAGCCTCCGGGGACAAGCGTCTTAAACCCCGCATAGGCCACTGCCGCGCCCCCATATCCACCCATCAACGCATGCGACGAACTGGTGGGCAATCCGAGCGTTAGGGTGATGAGATTCCAGATAATGGCGCCAAGCAAGCCGGCAAGCAGCACCTTTTCGTTGACCAATTCTAGGTGCACCATGCCCTTGCCAATTGTCTGCGCTACCGCGGTGCCGAACAGAAAGGCCGCCACAAAATTCCAGAAGGCTGCCCACAGGACGGCGCGAAAGGGAGTGAGCACGCGCGTCGAAACCACCGTCGCGATCGAGTTAGCAGCGTCATGCCAGCCATTGGAAAACTCGAACGCCAGCGTAAGGAATACGGTGAGTAGCACCAGTTGAAATGTGTTCACAGGGATCAGGCGTTCTTCAAAATGACGCTTTCAATCACGTTTGACACGTCTTCGCACTTGTCGACAGCGGTTTCGATCACTTCAAAAATCTCTTTCCACTTGATGATTTCCACCGGGTTCTTTTCTTCTTCGAACAGCTGCGCGATCAAAGTGCGGCAGATGCGGTCGCTTTCGTTTTCCAGGCGGTTGATTTCGATCACGCGGTGCAACGCCTTGTCCGGCGATTCCATGGCGTAAATCGCTTCCTTGAGCTCCACGGCAGCGGCGGCCAGCACTTTACACAGTTCAAGTGTGCCGTGGCGTACTTCCGTGACCCGGTAGAGTACAAAACGGCTAGCGGCCGCATCGATCAGGTCGATCACATCGTCCATGGTGCTGCAAAGTTGGTGGATGTCTTCGCGGTCGAACGGCGTAATGAACGTCTGATTGAGTTTCCTGAAAATCTGGTGGGTAATCTCGTCGCCGTTATGCTCGATGGCTTTGATGCGCTGTACTTGTTCGGGCACGCCCGTGTAGTGTTCGAGCATTTGTACGAACGCGTGCGCTCCCACGACGACGTTCTCCGCCTGCTTCTGAAACAGAACGAAGAAATCCCCATCATGTGGCATGAATCGTTGCAAAAATCCCGGCATGGTACTTTGCTCCCCCCGAGGAGCGAGCGTGGCATTGGAAGTCTAGCGGAGCGCGCAAGGGCAGGCAAGGAAGCGCATCACGATGGCCATGTCTTTGCCACAGCGGGCGATTGGATTGAGCGAAAAAAGGGCTTGACGCCAATTTAGGTAAGTATTAACTTACCGTAAGTGAGTACTTACATACAAAATTGCCTGAATGCTCTTGGCGACCCCACTCGCCTGGCCATCTTCGAGATGATCGGGAGCCATCCGCGCGCGGTGAACGAACTCGCCGCCGGGTTGCCGGTTTCGCGCCCGGCAGTGTCGCAGCATCTGCGCGTTCTGAAGCGCGCTCGCCTGGTGCGCGATCGCCGCGCGGGTACGCGGCGCATTTACGAACTGAATCCTGAGGGTATCGCCCTGCTGCGCGATCATTTTGCCCATCTTTGGGATGAGGCGTTAGCCGCCTTTCAAAAGTTTGCGGAAGACGAATACAGAAGGGAGAAGCAACATGACACCCGAAACGGCTCTAAACACGGTCGTAAAAAGAACCCTGCACATAAAGGTGCCCATTGAGAAGGCGTTTCAGGTGTTCACGGAACGCATGGGACAGTGGTGGCCGGCGAGTCACCATGTCGGCGGAACTCCGTTCAAGGATATTTTGATCGATCCGCGTGCGGGTGGACGATGGTACGAAATCAACGTCGACGGCGCGAAGTGCATTTGGGGTACGGTGGTGGCTTGGGAGCCACCGAAAAAAGTGGTGCTCTCCTGGCACTTGCAGCCGGATTGGACTTTCAACGCGGACATGGCCCGAGCCAGTGAAATCGCACTGGAATTTGTGGCCGAAGGGCCGGAAGCCACGCGCGTCGAATTCGAACACCGCCACCTGGAGCGGCACGGCGCCGGTTGGGAGAAGATGCGCGAACAGATTGGGGCCGAAGGCGGGTGGCCGGCGATTTTGGCTCTGTACGTCGCAGCGACCGAGTGAGGAGATCATCATGAGAAAGCTATCTATCGTGCGTCTTGCTCTTTTATCGTTCCTGGGAGTTGCCGGATTGTGTTCGGCACAACTTCCGGCGGACGATTCACTGGCTGCTTGCATTCCGAAGAATATAAAGCCTGATTACCTCGACATCGTGGTGTTGAAGGACAAAGCGGATACCGCCATGCGGGAGACATAACGGATGCAGAAGCATCTTGCATATATTCGTTCTCAAGTAGAGGCGGGAAAATTCGTTCTCGCTGGACCCTTGGCCGAGCAGAACCGTATCCGCGGCATCGCCATCATCAAAGCAGATTCCCTTGAGGAAGCTCAGCGCGTTGCCAACGGCGATCCACTGGTGCAATCCGGCCACCTGATCGTTGAAGTCCATCCGATCATGCTGGAAGATTTCTCCAGTGTGAAATTTGATTATCCCGGCGCAAAATAACGGAGCGCGTGCCGGCGATTGATGTCGCCCGCACGCGCTGTCCGTGCGCGGATGGATTAGAGCGAACGCAGGAAGTTCAAAAGATCCTGCTGCTGTTGGGGAGACAGGCGGTTGAACAAAGTAACAACGCCGTTTGCCTCCGAACCATTGCTCGCATGTTGTTGAATTGCGTTCATCAGTCCTCCGTTTGCCGGCCCGGAGCGGCCATCATGCAAAAAGAAAATCCTCTGTCCCACGCCCCACAAGGGCGCCGTGCGGAATTCGTCGTTGGCCGCCGAGGCTTGAGACACGTTGTCGGCGAGCCCGGAACCCATATGGTGAACCAGCAAGTCAGAGAATAAAGCCGCGGTCTGATTACTCAGGCCGGGTGTCATGGCCGAAGGAGAGGTTTGCAACGACGTTGTATGGCACATGTTGCAATTGACCTGGTTAAACATAGCCTGTCCCTCTTGAATCGAGCTGGCTGAAGGATTGCCGGGGATGCCCGTCATGGCTGGTACAGGCGGCGCAAGGAAGCGCATGAAGTTGGAAAAAGCGACGATGTCACTTGGAATCTGATCGCCGCTCTGAGAAAAATTGGTCTCATCTTCCGGTGTGGGATTCAGCAGGCAAGATACAGGGGGATCGGCGCGTTCGTTCGGAAACAGTTCGTTGGTCACGCCGATCTCGACGTTGTAGGCTTCGCCCGCAAACATCTCCAGCGATTTGTTCTGAGCCTTCCATCCAAAACGCATGATGGAACCGTCGTTGGGGCTGTAATTCGGATGTCCCGTAATCCCCAGTTGTTGTTTCAAGCTGGCATTCGCCTGCATATTCGCGACGATGGTCTCGTCCGAAATGCTTTCGATCAAACCTCCGCCGTAGAGCGGCGTCGGCATTCGGAAAATGAGGTTGTTCATCTGTTGCATTTGTTCGAAATTCGGTTGTGCGATGCTGCAGCCCGTGGCGTCTGAACGGCCGGTAATTGTGAATAACGCGTGCACGCCGCCATCGGGCGTGTGCGTCAATGCGCCATTTGCAACCACGAAGGGAAAACGGGCTTCGCGAACAGGCCCTTCCGCCGTGATAAAGAACGGAATCGTGTTAGTGGCGCCATTTGCTGTAGCCACTTCCACTTGTGGATTAGGTCCAATGTTGGGATATTGCGATGCCGACGGACTGGAGCCGCCGACCGAGGGTTGCGCGTGGCAACTGCCGCAGCTGTTGGAATTGAACGTGGGACCGAGCCCGTTTGCGACTTGATCTACTTGCTGGAACCGGCTTTGCCCATCCTGAAAATATTGCAACTGCGCGCTGGTAAGGCTGGTTAACGGCGGCCCGGCATTGACCGTGCCTGCCCGCACACCGGGATCTTTTGCCGCCGTTGCACTTCCCGCTCCCCCGGAGCCAGGACCATTCTGTTGAGCGCGAATAGGAACAGCGACGCAAAGACACAAAAGCGCGGAAACGGCCGAACCTACAACTTTGATTTTCGGTTTCATTCCTACAATCCTCCAGTCAGAGATACAACTGGGGCAAGACACACCCCAGGTTTTGGCTGGACTTGGGTTGATCGGTGGGGTCTGGGACTGCCGATGGTGTAAATCTGCGAACCGCATTCCGACGATTCATGCAGGGACGGATACATTGCCGCGAATCACCGCGGCGGTAGGTCTTGACCTCGGGCCCGATTCCCTCCTTTTTTCAAACCACGGCGCTGCCTATGGCCTCTGGCGAGTCCCATAGAGAGAATGACCTGGCAAGCGTCGTTAACGCGGAAATAAAAATGTTCTCGCGTTCAACCGCAAACAAAATAGCTGGGGAGAATGACCGAGACTTTATGCCGCCTACCGAAAAGGGTCAACGCGACTTGAGTACAGATTAAGTACAGGTGCAAAGGTGGCCGCAACGATTGAGCGAAGAATCGCACAACGGAAAACAAAGAAAAAGGGCGGCCGGAAATCGGCCGCCCTTTTGTTGGATTGAGTCTTCTGGGCTAGCTGGACAAACTTAGTACATGCCGCCCATGCCGCCCGGGCCACCAGGACCACCGGCAGCAGCAGCCTTCTTTTCGTCTTCCTTCAGCTCGGCCACGAGCGCTTCCGTGGTGAGCATCAGGCCCGCGATGGACGCTGCGTTTTGCAGCGCCAAACGCGTGACCTTCGCCGGGTCAATGACGCCAGCCTTCACGAGGTCGACGTATTCGCCGGTGTCCGCGTTGAATCCGAAGTTTTCGTCCTTGGACTCGCGGATTTTGCCGATCACCACCGCGCCTTCAAAGCCGGCGTTGTGGGCGATCTGGCGGCACGGCTCTTCGAGCGCGCGCTTCACGATGCCAACTCCGACCGCTTCGTCGTCGTGCAGCTTCAGCTTGTCAATCGCGTTCAAGCAGCGCAGCAAGGCCGCGCCACCGCCAGGAACGATGCCTTCCTCAACGGCCGCACGGGTGGCGTGCATGGCGTCCTCAACGCGAGCCTTTTTCTCCTTCAGCTCAGTTTCGGTAGCCGCGCCAACCTTGATGACCGCAACGCCGCCCACGAGCTTCGCCAGGCGTTCCTGGAGCTTCTCGCGGTCGTAGTCGGAGGTGGTGTTCTCGATCTGCTGACGGATCTGCTTCACACGGCCTTCGATTTCGCTGGCCTTGCCTCCGCCTTCGACGATCGTGGTGTTGTCCTTGTCGATGGTGACCTTCTTGGCTTTGCCCAGGTCCTCGATCTTCACGTTCTCGAGCTTGATGCCGAGGTCTTCGGTTATGGCCTTACCGCCGGTCAACACCGCGATATCCTCCAGCATGGCCTTGCGGCGATCGCCAAAGCCAGGGGCCTTGACGGCGCTGCACTGCAGCGTGCCGCGCAGCTTGTTCACCACGAGAGTGGCAAGCGCTTCGCCTTCCACTTCCTCCGCGATGATCAATAGGGGCTTGCCGAGCTTGGCAATTTGCTCGAGCAATGGGAGCAGGTCCTTCATCGAGCTGATCTTCTTCTCATGGATGAGGATCAACGCGTTTTCCAGCACGCATTCCATGCGCTCCGGATCAGTGACGAAGTAGGGCGAAAGGTAGCCGCGGTCGAACTGCATGCCTTCCACGACTTCCAGCGTGGTGTCCATGGTCTTCGATTCTTCCACGGTGATCACGCCGTCCTTGCCGACCTTCTTCATCGCTTCGGCAATGATTCCGCCAATTTGCTTGTCGTTGTTGGCGGAAATGGTGCCGACCTGAGCGATCATGTCGCCCTTCACGTCTTTGTGGAGCTTCTTGATTTCCTCGACGGCCACTTCGACAGCGCGGTCAATGCCGCGCTTTAGAGCCGTGGGGCTCGCGCCGGCCGCAACCGTCTTCACGCCTTCGCGGAAGATGGCCTGGGCCAGAACGGTGGCGGTGGTGGTGCCATCGCCGGCGACGTCGCTGGTCTTGCTGGCGACTTCGCGGACCATCTGAGCGCCCATGTTCTCGAGCGGATCGCGCAGTTCGATTTCCTTAGCCACGGTCACGCCGTCCTTGGTGATGATCGGCGCGCCGAACTTCTTCTCAATCACCGCATTGCGGCCCTTGGGGCCGAGAGTGATCTTTACTGCGTCCGCAAGGGCATTCACGCCACGTAGAATCGCCTGGCGGGAATTCTCTCCGGTAACAATCTGCTTCGCCATTTCTTCATTCCTCCTGAATTTTTTCCAACGTCCCCGGCCCGAAGGGTTTGGGCCAGGGTTTCCGGATCCACGCGCAGAAGCCAGCTAGATCCGGAACTTACAATTAACAACTGGAAACTTCTTTACTTCTTGGCCGCTTTCGCCGCTCCACCCAACTTCGCGAGAATTTCTTCTTCGCGCAGAATCAGGAGCTCTTCGCCATCGATCTTGATCTCGCTGCCGCTGTACTTGCCGAACAGCACGCGATCGCCTACGTTGACGTCCAACGGAACCCGCTCGCCCTTCTCTCGCTTGCCCGCGCCGACGGCGATCACTTCGCCCTCCTGCGGTTTTTCTTTTGCGGAGTCGGGGATGATGATCCCGCCCTTGACGGTTTCCTTCTCTTCAATGCGCTTCACGATGACACGGTCGTGCAGCGGTGTCAGATTGACTGCCATCTTCGAAAAACCTCCATTTAGGTGAACTTACGGTGTGACTGGTAACTATGGTGGCGGGGGCTGAAAGGTGTTTAGCACTCCTCGCTACCGAGTGCTAATATATCAGCTTTCACCCTCCAGTCAAGCCCTTTCCCGACGATGCCATCGCATTCACGCAGATTTAATGTGCATGTTTTCTTCGGTAAGCCATTTGTTATCAATAATATGATGCCGCCAGATTTCCCTTGCACTTGGCCATTGCCGTGCTCTTCTTTGGGGCGGTAGACTCGCGCCATCGTTCCCATGCACTGGTTTCCTTACGCCCGCCTGATCACTCTAACCGCTGGCACTCTCCTGCCTTTCTTCTGGATGGTTGTGATTCTCGGCCATCGCCGCCAGCGCAACTTCGAGCGCATATTCTTTTTTCTTTGTCTCGCATTGACGCTGTTTTGCGGCAGCAGTCTTCTCGCGCTCAACGCTCAGCTTTATTACGCTGTTCCACCTAACGGTTTGCTCACGTTTGCGGGGACTTTTCTCTGCCTCGGCCTCTGGTTTCTTCCCGCGCTCGTCGTCCATCTCCACGTCGAGTATGCCTCGCTGCAAAATCTGATCGAAGGTTCTGCCGCGAAATATGCATGGCTGGTGGCAGCCTACCTTCCTGTCTTCGTTCTTTTGCCTCATCTGCTAAATGCTCTTCGGCGCAGGCAAGACTTTGGCTTTTCGACGCCTGCGCTCCAGTTGGGTGGTTACTTCGAACTCTGGCTAATCCTTTCGATCATCATCGCGGCTTATTGGCAGTGGCGATTCTTGTCGGCGTCCCCTCACGACGAACAAAAGAAACTTCATCAGGGACTGTTCTGGAATTTTATCTTGCTGGACGTATTTATTTTGTTTTTCTTTCTTGAAGCTCGCAGATACGGATCTGCCGATGATAGCTCCTCCTTGGACATGATTATTCCATGGGGCGTAATCGCCCCACTGATCCTTCTCATCTGGGATATCCAGAGGGGCAACTTTCTTCAAATTCGCCGTCAGCGCAATCTCATCTATGCAGTCTTTGGCATTTTCCTGGCGCTCCTCTATCTCAGCTTTGTGCGCCGCGCGAGCGTCTGGTTTGAACCGTATTTGCCGCCGGAAGCCACCGCCGCGCTTCTTCTTTTCTTGCCTGTGGTCTTTTTCGAGCCACTGCAGCGTCTGATCCGCCGCCTGTTGCGGCAGACGGCGCAGACCGAAGTAGACCGCGCGCAAAAACTAATGAGCCCTATTAATGAGGTAGCGCGCCTGGGCCATCCCGACAAGCTCCGACTCTTCACCGAACGCTGGCTCGCCGAACAACTGCAACTCGCTGAGGTTCATGTCTCTCTCGATCTCGATCGCACTGCGCCCCACGGGACGGCAATCCGCCTTAGTGGCACAGAAGAGTCCTTTGCGATTCATAGCGGCAAACAAAACCTCGGTTCTCTGCAAGCTCGCCCGCACGGCGCCATGATCTCTGGAGAAACCTACGCAGCGCTGGAATTTCTTTGTGAACAATTGCCGGCGGCGTTCGATCTCTGCCGCCTGATTGAAGAAAAGCTGCAACTCGAAAGGGAACTGGCTGAGCGCGAACGCCTCGCACTGATAGGCCAGATGGCGGCGAGCATTTCGCACAATCTCAAGAATCCCCTGGGTTCCATCAAGACAATTTTGCAGGTTCAACTGGAAAGCCCTGACCTGCCCACCTCGCTACGCGCAGAGACGCAAATGGTTCTGGACGAAATCAATCGGCTGTCGGCGAAGCTAAATCAGCTATTGCAATTCAGCCGCCCCGGCGCGCGCAGTGAGAAAACGGCAGAGCGCTGCAATCTGGCAAGCGTTGCGGCCACGGTCATCGACATGCTCCGTCACGAAGCCGAACCCGCCGGAATTTCCTTAGAATTTAGGGCCGCCCATTGCCCGTGCGAGGTGGCCGCCAGCGCGGAAGCGGCCAACGATATCCTTTCGAACGTTTTGTTGAACGCCATCGAAGCGGTTGGCAACGGCGGCAGCGTGCGTCTTGAATTGCACTCCGAAAAGCAAGTCTGCACCCTGGTTGTAGAAGACGATGGGCCCGGAATCCCGTCCGCGCTCAAAGACAAAGTTGTCCAGCCTTTCTTCACCACGAAAGCACGCGGAACCGGCTTGGGCTTGGCCATTGTTGCGCGCCGCCTGGAAGAACTGGGTGGTTCGCTTACTTGGCAAAGCCCCGTTGCAAACGGCCGTGGCGCTCGTTTCCAGTTGAGCTTTCCAACGCACAACGGGGTAGCGCGCGAAACGGAGTCCAAATGAAACCGCACCGGAGGACAAGCCGCGCAGACAGGCTGACCAGCCGCATCGGGCTGGCATGCTGCTATGAACACGCTTCCTCGGAGCCGTCCTTGCAGCCGCAGTTGCGCCTGACGGAAACTGGTGGAAATGACGACCAGCGTGGCGTTCCAGTCTGCATCCCGAGACACGGTTTACGGCGGCCTTTCTCGGCGAAAACTATACATCCTGATCTTCCTCGTGGGCTCCGCGCTGCGTTTTGCGTTTGTAATCTGGGCGCGCACATACGTGGGCTCCGCGAACACGAACCATCCTTTCGGCGCGGAGGTTTGCCGCATTGCTGCCCACATCGCCGCGGGACAAGGTTTCCAATCACCCTTTCACGACGCCAATACCGGACCCAGCGCCTGGGTCGCACCTGTTTACCCCTATCTGGTGGCCGCGGTGTTTCGCTTGTTTGGCAGCTATTCTCACGCGTCGGCTCTCATCCTTCTTGGTTTGCAGTGCATGATGGGGGCGGCAACGGGTGTCGCTATCTTCGGCCTCGGCGTGCGGAGCCTGGGCGAACGTGTTGGATTTTGGGCGGCATGTGTCTGGACAGTGAGCCCCATTTTCTTCCGGTGGCCGACTTCGCTGATCTGGGACTTTGCGGCCAGTGCCCTGCTTTTGGCCGTGGCCTTCGTCATGACGCTCGACACCGGGAAAAAAGGGACGCGGGGGAACTGGCTGTATCTATCCGTCGTCTGGGGTCTGATCGCGCTCACCAATCCTGCATTGCTCAGCCTGCTGCCATTCAGCTTCTTTCAAGCCGCCTCGGAAAATCGCAAAGCGGGCATGTCGTATCTTCGTGCGCTGACGTTCGCCGTGGTTGTTTTCTTCGCGATCATTGCGCCATGGCTGGTGCGAACCGCCATGGCCTTCGGGCATCCCGTATTCTTGCGCGACAATTACTGGTTCGAGTTTTCTCTCGGCAACTATCATTACAGCAACGGCATGGGCTGGGCAGGCAAGCATCCCGACGACAATCTGCTAGTCCACGAACAGGTATTGAAGCTTGGCGAACTTCCGTTCATCGAGTTCCACAAGAAAGAAGCCCTCGCCTTTGTGCGCCAATACCCGCGCGAATTTATCAGTCTGACGCTGCACCGCGTTTTATGGTTTTGGGATGGCACTCCGGTCCTCTATCAAGCCAACGAATGGTGGCACCCCTGGGAATTTTGGCCGCTCTCGGTAGTAGGTTGGCTCGGATTACTTTTCTTGTTCACAAGGAGGCCGCCCGGCTGGCTACTCTACGCCGCCGCGCTTGTAGTCTACCCGGCTCCATATTATCTGGCATATCCTCATGCCCGGTATCGCTACGCCATCGAACCAGAGCTGCTTTTGCTCGGTGTCTATCTTGCTTCCGTTCTATGGCAAGAAGTTGCCAGATATCGCGGTTCTCGGCCGGCCAGTTGAAGCCGATCCGGTTTTGCTGCTCATTATTTCACAGCGGGTATCAAAGGCGTATCGGGATATTTTCATGAAAACCATACTCATCGTGGATGACGAACCCGCTTCTCGTTACGCCCTTAGGCGCGCTCTCGAAGGCCGCTACCGCATCGTCGAAGCGGATTCGAGCGCTGCGGCGCGCTCGGCCCTGGCGACGGAAAATCCGGAGTTGCTCTTGCTTGATGTAGTCATGCCAGGCGAAGACGGGTTGGCTTTTCTCAAGTGGCTGCGAGGCGAAGGCAATCCGTTGCCGGTGCTGATGGTTTCGGCCCTGGATACCGCGAAGCCTGCCGTCGAAGCGCTGCAATTCGGCGCAGCGGACTACTTGGTAAAGGGATTCGAGCTCGAGGAGTTGCGCACGCGCGTAGGCAATCTCCTGAAGCTCGCTTCACTGGAACAGGAAAACGACTCCTTGCGCCGCCGCTTGGCCGCCGAAGGCCAATTCGGCCAAATGATCGGCCGTTCCGCGGCAATGCGCCGCGCCTTCGAACTGGCCGACCGCGTGGCCGCCACCGATTCTACGGTGCTGATCCTGGGGGAAAGCGGCACTGGCAAGGATTTGCTGGCGCAGGAAATTCACTCGCGGTCTCAACGCCACGGAAAAGCATACGTTGCCGTGAATTGCGCGGCCCTTCCCGAAACGTTGATCGAATCAGAACTATTCGGCTACGAAAGAGGCGCATTTACCGGCGCGGCGCAACAAAAAAAGGGCCGCTTCGAACAAGCCCACGGCGGCACGCTTTTCCTCGACGAAATCGGTGATATGAATCCAGTGACGCAATCCAAAGTTTTGCGCGCGCTCGAGAATCGCACGATCGAACGGTTGGGCGGCACGCAATCCATCGCTGTGGATGTGCGCGTGATCAGCGCCACGCATCGCAATCTTCCCTTAGCGATTCGCGATGGCAAATTCCGCGAAGATCTTTTCTACCGCTTACGCGTCGTTGCCATCGAACTGCCGCCGCTACGGTCTCACAAGGAGGACATCGTTGCGCTTGCCGAAGCCTTCCTTCAGACTCACGGCGGGCGACTGGGACGCACAGGGCGCCTCGCCAAAGACGCGCTGGCGACTCTCGAGCGCTACGACTGGCCCGGCAATGTGCGCGAATTGAAAAATGCCATTGAGCGCGCCATGGTCCTGTGCCGCGGCGAAGAAATAGGCGCGCAGGATCTGCCAGAAGAAGTCGTCAAAGGTACACCATTGCTGCCGAAAAGCGGCGGAGGCGCGGATCTAGGCTTGAACGAATCCGACTTTCGTGAAGCTAAACGGAAATTTGAGGTTGCCTACCTGCGCCGGCAACTCGTCGCGCATCGATGGAACATTTCTCGCACGGCCGCCACCATCGGCCTGCATCGCCAGAGCTTGCAAGAGCGCTTGCGTGAACTTGGCATTCGCCGCCCGGGCCAGGAAATTGCCGCGGAGGACGACGAAGCATAATGTTCCACGGCTTCCTTCAAGCAGGCGGCTGCAGCACGCGCTTCGGAACCGACAAAGCGCTCGTGACGCTCGGCGGCAAGAGCATGCTGCAGCGCACCGGCGAGCTTCTGAGTGGCATCTGTGAAGACGTACGCATCGTCGCGCCAGCCGCTAAATATGGCAATGAAGCTTGGCCGGTGATCGCGGATCAATGGCCCGGCGAAGGTCCGTTAGGCGGAATTCTCAGCGCGTTAGCCACAATTCAAGATTCCGCCTCTGCAAAGGATTGGGCGCTCATCGTCAGCTGCGATATGCCATTTCTCACTCAGGAATTTTTAGCTTTTTTGCGGGATTGTGCTTTGCAAAGTTCCGCACAGGTGGTTGCGCCACGCTCCAGTGCTGGCCTGGAGCCGCTGTGTGCGTGTTGGCGAGCGGACGCTGCCACCACCATTCGCGCCTCATTCGATGCAGCCACGCGCAAGGTCACCGAAGCCATGAAACGCCTCCCCATGGAAGTGCTTGACGAGCCGGTCTGGAAACGATTTGATAGCGATAACCGGCTATTCTGGAACATGAACACCCCAGACGACTATGAGGCCGTGCGCCGCATTCTGGAGACAGGGAACCGATGAGTGAACCGTTCCAACAAGCTGGATTGACGCCGGCGCAGTCTGCCGGGAGCGCCTCCGAATACTATTTCGAGTTTCGCGGCGTCAACAAAGCCTTCGACGACCGCGTGGTGCTCAACGATGTCAGTTTCAAGGTCAAGCGCGGCGAAACCTGCGTCATCATGGGGCGCAGCGGCGTGGGCAAATCCGTTTCCTTGAAACACATCATGGGTTTCCTTCGTGCGGACTCTGGACGCGTTTTCATCGACGGCGTAGACGTCACTGATCATACCGAGCAACAGTTTGAGGAAATCCGTCGCAAAGTCACCATGGTTTTTCAGTCTGGCGCGCTTTTTGATTCCCTCACCGTTGCGGAAAATATCGCCTTCCCGCTTGAGGGCCAACCCGGCCTGACCGACGAGGACATCACCGCTTATGTGGCGAAGTTGGCAAAAATGCTGGAAGTGGAAGAAGTGATGGAGAAAGTCCCGAGCGAGCTTTCTACGGGAATGAAACGCGCCGTGGCCATCGCCCGCGCCCTCGCGCAAAATCCGGAAGCGATCCTTTACGATGAACCCACAACGATGGTCGATCCCATCATGGCTGGGCACATGGGCGACCTAATTCTTCGTTTGAAGGAAACCTTTCACAAAACCTCCATCGTCGTCACTCACGACACCCATCTTGCCAGACGCCTCGCTGACACCATTGTTTTTTTGCAGGACGGCAAAGCGCAGAACTTCGGTTCCTGGAAGGAATTTGAAAGTTCGCAGGATCCCTTTCTCCATGATTTTCTCCTGCAGGATGAGCTCATCCCCGCGCTGGACGTGACCCTGTGACCACAGTCGCTGTTGCGCCAAACGATCCCAAGGCGCAGCTTCGAAAAAGCATGGGTTTCTGGGACGTGCTCCTCTTTAATATCGCCACTGTCCTCGGCCCGCGCTGGATCGCCGCCGCCGGACACAATGGCACCTCCTCCATCAGCCTCTGGGTCATCGCCGCGCTTTTCTTTTTTGTTCCCGGCGCTTTTGTAATCAATGAATTGTCCTCACGATTTCCGGATGAAGGCGGCTTATACGTCTGGGCCAAGGAAGCCTTTGGAGATTTTCACGGCTTTGTTGCCGGCTGGACCTACTGGATTTACACGGTATTTTATTTTCCCGGCTTGTTGCTGGCCAGCGCTTCCATGAGTGCCTATGTCCTCGGTGCAAAGGGCGCAACGCTTTCGCAGGACCGCACATTTCTGCTGGTCGTTTCCCTAATTCTTCTTTTCGTTGCCGTTTTGCTGAACATCATCGGCCTGAATATCGGCAAGTGGCTGCAGAACGCGGGCGGTGTAGGGACGTATTTGCCGCTGTTGATGCTTGTTGGGATTGCCTTGCTGGTTTATTTCAGGCATGGCTCGGTGACGCATTTCACCTGGGCCAACATGATGCCCACGTGGAATTGGGACACGGTAAATTTCTGGTCGCAGATAGCTTTTGCCTTCACCGGCCTGGAACTGGTTTCGGCCATGAGCGAAGAAGTGCGCGATCCTCGTCGCACGTTGCCGCGAGCGGTGTTTGGCGCCGGCGCGATGATTGCCTTCATGTATATCGTGGGAACTTTTGCGATTTTGACGCTTGTGCCCGCCGCCCATCTCGATCCAAAGAGCGGCGTGTTCCACGCGATCACCTTGGGCTCCGTTGCACTCAAAGTAGGCTTTCTCGGAATCCTCGCAGCTCTGCTGGTTTCTGTGGGGAATGCTGGCGGAGTCGGTAGTACCGTCGCCGGCATAGCGCGAGTGCCGTTTGTGGTTGGTATCGATCGCTATCTGCCCGCGGCGTTTGGAAAAATTCATTCCAAGTGGAAGACACCCTACATTTCGATCCTGGTGCAGGCGGGCATTTCCGGCGCGATTCTCTTGCTCAGCCAAATCCAGAGCGAAACTGTGCAATCCGCGTATCAAATGTTGATCGACGCCGCCATTATTCTTTACTTCATTCCATTCCTGTACATGTTCGCCGCTGTCATCAAACTGTCAACCCGCAAAGAGCGCACAGAGAATTCCCACGCCGTGCTGGTTCCCGGGGGCAAAATGGGATTGTGGCTCAGCGGCATCCTGGGTTTCCTGGTGGTTCTGGTCGGTATTTTCGTTTCCCTTGTGCCGCCGGGTGAAAGCGCCAATAAATTAAGTTTTGAGGTGCGGCTGGTTGGCGGAACCCTCGCCTCGATTTTCATGGGGCTAATTCTTTACTGGCGCGGCGCACGATCGAAGAAATCCGCTTGAGGCTTCAAAAGCCCTGGCTCACGAATTGTTCGATGCTAAGCTTACTCGACGGCTTCGTTCCGCTTCGGGTTTCCAGGTAGCGCTCCACATATTTTCCGAGCACGTCGCCTTCAAGATTCACGGCGTCCCCGATTTTCCTGTTCTTGATGTTCGTGTGCTCATAAGTGAACGGAATCACCGCGATTTCCGCCACGCGCCCGTTCCATCGCGCCACCGTCAGGCTGATCCCATCAATGGTGATCGATCCCTGCGGCACGATGTACTTGGCAAACGATTCCGGCGCGTCCACTCCATACCACCAGTTTTCGCCTTCTGGTTCGAGGCGCGTCACTCGTCCCGTCGTATCCACATGGCCAAGCACAAAGTGCCCGCCAAATTCTTTTCCCGCGGTCATGGGCTGTTCCAGATTCACGCGCATCCCGGTTTTCCATTCACCAATGGACGTTTTGCGAATCGTTTCCGCGGAAAGGTCGGCGGAGAATTCCTCACCCTCAAGCGCCACCACCGTCAGGCAACACCCGTCGACCGCGATGCTGTTGGCAACAGCCAGATGTGGCGCGACTGTCGGAGCGTGAATCCTTAGCCGTCCGCCATCGCTGTTTAGCTTGAGTGAATGGATGGTGCCGAGATGCTCGATAATGCCGGTGAACATAAAAACCTCAAGAAGCCTTAACTTCTAACTATAAACTGCCCGTGCTTAAAACTTAAAACTGACAACTCGCGGCTTACGACTGATTTCCCGCCTGCGCAATCTCCCGCAATTTCCGCAGATCCAGTTTCCCCGTCCCCAGATACGGCAATTTTTCAACGTAGATGAATTGGTCCGGCCGCGGCTTCCAGAGCGCCGGCAAATCGCTCTTCGCCAATTTTTCCAGGCACTCTTTCAAAGCATCTTCTTTCAACGTGTGAACCACGACAAGCCGCTCACCTTTTTTCTCATCGGGAATCGCCGTCACCGCCAGTACTTGCCCTTCGGCTCCAATCAATTCGTGCAGTTTTTCCTCCACGCGAATGTGCGGCACCATCTCTCCCCCAATTTTGCTGAAGCGGCTCAAGCGATCGGTGATGCGCAGGAATCCATCTTCGTCCACCGTGGCAATGTCGCCCGTGTTGTACCAGCCATCCTGCAGAACTTCCGCGGTTTTTGTCGGCTGGTTCAGGTAGCCCACCATCACGTTTGGACCCTTGACCAGCAGCAATCCGGGCCTGTCCACCGGCAACCAGTCTCCCGTTTCCGGATCGATGATGCGGATCGCGATGCCGGGCAGTGGGTGCCCAATCGTCCCGCGCTTCGCGCCGACTTGCCGGAAATACGCCGCGCGAAAATCATACGTATTCACCGCAACCACCGGCGAACACTCCGTGCAGCCGTAGCCTTCCAGCGGCCGAAGGCCGAAATGATCTTCGAATCCCTGCGCAATGCGATCCGGCAGCTTCTCCGCTCCCGCCATCACGATGCGCAAACTTCCAAACGCTTCCGGCGGAATGCGTCGCGCATAAGTATTCAGAAAAGTCGGCGTCGACAACAGCATCGTCACAGAATATTTGGCAACCAGCGCGCCAATCGCCTGAGCATCCAGCGGGCTCACATGGAACACCACGCCCATGCCCGCAAGAGGCGGCAGGCAAAGCGTGCCCGTAAACCCAAACGAATGAAAGAAGGGAAGTATGCCAAGAATGCGGTCGCGCTCATTCAAATGAAAAATCTGCTCGAGTTGTTCCACGTTCGAAGCCAGATTGAAATGCGAGAGCACCACGCCTTTCGGTTCTCCCGTGGAACCGCTGGAGAAAATCACCGTTGCCGTGTCATCCAGCGAAGGCGGACGTGATACTCCAAGGAACATTTCCAGAAGCCGCGCAGGAAGCAGTTTGCCTGCAAGCAGGGCCGCGATCTTCTCGCCCAAGCCGGGATTTAGCGCCAGGTCTTCCGCATAGATTAATTCACCGGGAGGCTGGATCGGCACTTTCTCGAGAAATTGCCGGGACGTAACTACGGTGTTCAATTCACATTGCTTCGCGCAGGAAGCAATCGATTCATTCGACGAGGTGTAATTCAGATTGATCGGCACTTTCCCCGACAGCAACGCCGCCCAATTCACCAGCGCCCCGGGAATGGATGGCGGCAAAAGAATCCCGACCATTTTCTGCTCTCGCCACAGCGGGCGAAGTCGCCTGGCGAGAAAAACCGCCTTGACCAGCGAATCGCCAAATGTCAGCTTCGGTGTGCGCCCATCGGCCATCGCAAAACGCCGGGGATGGCGGCGCGCAGCTTGCATGAACGAACGCGTCAACGGTTTCATGTACCGCCGCCGGCGCTGAAACGCCTCCATGCCAAGTTCTTGCACTGCCTTGCGCACTTCGGGCGCGGTGGATGTTGACGGAAGTGGCTTGCCGAACGTGATGCGCACGGGGTAGGGAATCGTTCGCGGCCATTTCCACAGAAAGTGCCCGCCGGAAAAGCTGAAAATCGATCCCCAAATCCCGTCGATGTTCACGGGAATAATCGGAACGTCGATCCCCTTGATGATGCGCTCGAAGCCGCGCCGGAATGGCAGCATCTGCCCGATGCGCGTAATCTCTCCTTCCGGGAAAATGCACACCACTTCGCCATTGCGCAAAGCCTCGGAAGCTTCCCGCAGCGAATGAATCATTTCGCGCGGTCCCTGGTCGGAAGCGATCGGAATAATTTTCAGCATTTTCGCGAACGGTTTGATCACCGGGTTGTCGTAAACGCCTTTGAACATCAGGAAGCGAATCGGCCGGTCCGTGGCGGCGATCAGTAGCACGGCATCCACCCAGGAAGCGTGATTCGGCGTAAGCAAGGCGCCACCCCGCGGCGGAATCATCTCCTGCCCCTTCAGATCCAGCCGGTAAATCGTGTGCGCGGCGATCCACAGCAACAGGCGCACCAGAGAATCCGGCAGCAGCCACAGCACATAAGCCAACGCACCCAGTGTGCCGACCGAAGCCCACAAGAAAATGCCCGCCGGGCCTAGATGCAGAAAATGTTTGCAGATGTAATAGACAACCGACGCGCCCAAAATGCCGACAAACGACAACAGGTTCGCGCTGGCCAGCACGCCCCCACGATGTTGTTCTTCGGGCCTGTGTTGCAGCAGCGCGCTAATCGGCACGATGAAAAACCCGCCAAAGAAGCCAAGCGCAGCCAGCAAAACCAGAACAGTGGTGAACGCCAAGCCAGGGAGAGCGAGCAGAAATCCAAAAACGGTGATTCCCGTAGCGCCCAGCGGAATCAGCCCATATTCGATTTTACCGCCCGAAAGATACCCGGCGGCCAAGCTGCCTAGGCCGATACCGATCGCAATAGCTGCCTGCAGCAAACTCCCGCGCGAAGAGGGAACCGCCAACACATCCCGTCCATAAAAGACGATGTCAAACTGCAGCAGCGCTCCAAGAAAGAAAAAGTATGTGTTTCCCGCGACCGCGAGCCACAACACGCGATCTTTCCGGATACGTTCCCCATTCGTCCACAGATCGCCCAGGAAATTGATTTGGAATTTCTTCGAAGGATCGGCCGCGCGGACTTTCGTAATTCCGAGGCTCGTAATGAGCCCCACAACGGAACAGGCCAGGAAAAATACGCCTGAATACGCCTGGTGGTTTCCGAACCAGCCTGGAAGTTGTCCCGCAACCACGGTTCCCACAATCGCCGCGAGAAATGTGCCCAGTTCGATGACGCCATTGCCCCACGACAATCGATTTTCGGGAAGAATTTCCGGCAGCAACCCGTATTTGGACGGCCCGAAAAGCGCGCCCTGCGTGCTAGCCAGAAACAGCGCCGCCAGCGACATCGGCATGCTGTGTAACGCGAATCCCAAAATCGCAAACACCATCACGCCAATTTCGAAAATCTTCGTTCCGATGGTCACCGCTCGCTTGCTGAAGCGGTCCGCCAGGTAGCCGCCGGCCATCGAAAACAGGATGAAGGGCAGGGCAAAAAGTGCGCCGACCAGCAGTACCTTGGTCTCTTCCTCATCAGGCGTGAGATTTGTCCCGATAATCAGGTAGAGGACGAGGAATTTCAGGCCGTTGTCGTTGAAGGCGCCCTGAAATTGTGTGGCGATCAGGCTCCAGAAACCGAGGCGCCAGGAACGCGGAGCATCAGCCATTCGCGAAGGACCTCCGGCGGAGAGCATTTACGGCCAGCAAAGTGATGCCAAATGGTCGCAGAGTTTCAGGCGATTGAGTACAAAATTCTGGATGAGTGTGCTGCGTTTGATCGCTGAAAAACTACGTCAGGATTTATGGAAACTGGCCTCAATCGCGAAGTCCGGGCCAAATTGTTGGATGGATTGTATATCTAGACGGAGCACTAACGGATTTGCGAGGTGCAAGAAAGGAAAGCGCGCGCTCCCCGCCACCTTCGGCGCGTAAAAAAGTATAAGTTTACGCACGATGCCCGCCGTAAATGCCGCTCCATTCAGCTTCGGACCAGCTTCGAGCAGCACGCTCAAAATATCCCGCTTGCTCAATTCCTTGAGCACGGCCTGCAAATCAATTCTCCCGCCACGCGTCTTCGCCGGGATCAGCATAATTCCGGCATCCTGCAACTTCCGCGCTTTCGATGATTTCAAAGAAGCCGCCGTGAACACCAGCAGATCATCCTCAACAGTTTTCACGATGCGCGCTGTGGGTGGCAACCGTAACTTCGTATCCAGGATTACGCGCAGCAGCCTGCGGCGCCGCGGCAATCCGCTGCGATCCGTCAACAGCGGATCATCAGCCAAAATCGTGCCAATCCCCGTCAGAAGCGCATCCGATGCGTGCCGCATCCGTTGCACTTCCGCGCGTGATTCTTCGCTCGTAATCCACACGCCCTTCTTGCTTTCGCGCTCCGCCGGCATAACCAGCTGGCCATCCAGTGTCAGCGCCGACTTCAGCGTTACAAACGCTTTGTGCGTCGTAATCCAATACGCAAATGCTTCATTCAATTTTTCCGCTTCCGCCTCCAGCACTCCGCTCACCACGCCAATCCCCTCGGCGCGCAGCCTGGCGAAGCCTCTACCATTCATCTTAGGATTGGGATCCTCCATGGCAGCGACCACACGCGAGATTCCCGCATTCACGATAGCTTCCGTGCACGGCCCAGTCCGGCCGGTGTGATTGCACGGTTCGAGAGTGACGTACAGAATCGCCCCGCGCGCCCTCTGCCTGGCCTGCCGCAGCGCCACGATCTCCGCATGATCGCGCGCATCATACTGATGAAAACCCTCACCAACAATCGCGCCGTCCTTAACGATGACGCAGCCAACCGAAGGATTCGGGCTGGCGAGTCCTACGCCTTTGCGCGCCAGATCGAGCGCGTGCTCCATGAAATGCAAGTCGTGATTGTCCACGGTATTTAGTCGAACAGAGAATCCGCGTAAGTTTGTGCATCGAACGGCACAAGATCGTTGATCTTCTCACCGGTGCCGATAAAGCGAATCGGCAATCCCAATTCCCGGGAGATGGCCACTACAATTCCGCCCTTTGCCGTGCCGTCCAGCTTCGTCAGAATGATCCCCGTGACGCCAACCGAAGTCGTAAACTGGCGAGCCTGCGCCAGCCCGTTCTGCCCAGTGGTCGCGTCCAGCACCAGCAACACATCATGCGGCGCGCCGGGAATCACCTTCGCGGCCGTTCGCTTCATTTTTTCCAGCTCGGTCATCAAGTTCGATTTCGTGTGCAGCCGCCCCGCGGTATCCACGATCACAGCGTCGACATTCCGTGCCTTTGCCGCAGCCATCGCGTCATACACAACCGCCGCGGGATCGGACCCGGATTTTTGCTTGATCACTTCCACGCCATTGCGTTGCGCCCAAATTTCCAGTTGCTCGATAGCCGCCGCGCGGAACGTATCCGCCGCGCACAGCACCACGCTTCGGCCATCCTGCCGCAAGCGGCTTGCCAGCTTGCCGATGCTGGTAGTTTTTCCGGCGCCGTTCACGCCCACAATAAAAATCACCCGCGGATCGTGGCCATTCGCAGCCCCAGCCAGCGTTGCCGTGTTGCCATAAACGTTCAGCGCCCGAAACACATGCGCCTTGATCTCTCTCTTCAACTGCGTGCCATCGGACAATGCATTTCGCGCGATCTGTTCCTTCACCGAATCCAGGATTTCCCGCGTCGTTTTCACTCCCAGATCGGCGGAAAGCAGCGCCGTTTCCACTTCCTTCAACACCGATGGATCGATCTGCCGCCCGCCTTTGGTGACATTATCGAGGGTATCGGCGAGCGCATTCTTGGTCTTGCTGACCGATTCCTTCAGGCGCTCCAGCAGCGTTGGTTCGGGTTTTCCAAACAGGGTAATCATACAGTTCGAAGCGCGTCACAGAGGCGCAACACAAAATTGTAACAGATGGGAGAGAAGGGAAGAGCTAGACGTGAACTTCAACAGCGGACAGCCGCAGCTTACCCGCTTTCACCGCGGATTCCAGCGCGTTCACCACTGACTGATCGAACTTCGATCCTGTCAGGGCCTTGA
Source organism: Candidatus Acidiferrales bacterium (assembly GCA_963790355.1). GTDB lineage: Bacteria > Acidobacteriota > Terriglobia > Acidiferrales > UBA7541 > Acidiferrum. The sequence continues at coordinate 686,339 of CAWBOF010000002.1, read as the reverse complement.
TGCGGCCCAGGGCGTATTGCAAATCCATCGCCGACTGGTACGGCCGATTTGTAGTCATCGCGTCCAGTGTATCTGCCACCGCGATAATCCGCGCCATCAACGGGATCTGCGGCCCAGACAAACCGTAAGGATAGCCACGCCCATCTAGATGCTCGTGGTGCAATTCGATGCCGGGCAACATGTCTTTCAACTGCGACACCGGACGCATGATGTTCGCGCCCTTGGTCGTGTGTGTCTTCATGATTTCGAATTCTTCTGGCGTTAGCGATCCCGGCTTCTTCAACACGCGATCATCCACGCCAATTTTACCGACGTCATGCAACAACGCGGAAATTTTCAGTTTGTCCAGGTCCTCCGGCGTCAATTTCAATTCCTGCGCGATCACCGTCGAATACTTGGCCACGCGCCCGGAGTGACCACGCGTATACGGATCCTTTTCGTCGATTGCGGCCGCCAGCATGCGGATCGACCCGATAAACAACTCGCGATTTTCTTCTGCCGCTTCTTTCAACCGCTCGATGTATTCTTCGATGTCGCTGGCCATCAGGTTGAAGTTTTCGGCTAGTTCGCTGATCTCAGCGGCTCCGCGCACAGGCGTGCGCTGGTGAAATTCCCCTCGGCTGATGGCGCGCGTGGAGGCAGCCAGGCTGCGGATTGGTCCGCTGATGCCCACCGCAAAAAAGTATCCGAACAGCACCGCGATCAACACCACCGCGCTCACGAACGCCAGAGCCTGCCGGTTCAATTCCGTCACTCCCGCGTCGGCGCGCGCTTCTTTCACGCTGCGTTGTGCGATCACCGCCCAGTTCACTTCCGGAAACGTGCTGTACGTCCCCACCATCTCCACATCGTGATTGTTTTCTTTTTCCGTGAAGCGCACTGTCTCGGTAGTGCGCAACTCTCGTGGCAGCTCCTTGATTTGCTGGACCAGGTGTGACTTCTCGCTCAAATCTTCGCCTGGCACAAAGTGTTTCGTCTCCGGATGCGCAACGATGTGTCCGAAGTGGTCCACAACGAAAACGGTTCGGCCGCGCACGCTTGCATCCTGCAGCCGGCGCAAGATCGGATCAAGGGAAACCACCGCCGCCAGCATACCCGTAAAATTGTTCTGCCCGTCCGTCAGCGGCACCGCGATCACGAACGCCGGCCGGTTGTCCGGCGCCAATGCCAGAGGATCGCTGCGAAATTTTACGGACTGCACCGAACTGACAAACGCGCGCTGTAACGCCTTGGCCACAAATGGATCCTGCTCCGCCCGGAAATTCCCCTGCGAAGCGCTCGTGCCTTTCCCGTCCCGGCCCACGGCCGTCAGGTAAATGAATGTATTGCGGTTGGAGTCCACGAAGTTTTCCAGCAGCCTCGTCACTTTTGGCTCGGCAGCCGGGTCGGTGACGTTATCGATCAGCCCGGTCAAGGCAAGGATCTGCCGTTGGCTGATCAATTGTTGCGTCAAATTGGATTCGAAGAATTGGACTTCCTGCGCCAGCGAACGTGTCAGCTCGGTTTGCTGCACGCGCTCCATGTCCACCAGCTTTTCCTGGCTCAGCTCGAGCACCTGGCGATGATACAAACCGATCGGGAGCGCACTGACAAGCAGAAGCGCACCGAGCATGAGCCACAAGATGCGCACCCGGCCGGAACGGAGGCGCGTCAAAAGGGATGGGAATGAGACCGCCATCGCAACATATAGATTTTAAGGGACTAATGTGCTGCTGCAGGGCTGGCCCAAAGGACAGGCGACGCGCAAATGCCACTGGAACTAAGGTACTAACAGGCAAGCACTTAGCTTTCTACTCCCGCTTCAGCGGCCGCTCCATGATGGCGCGAATCGCGTCCCGCGGCGAATTTCCCAAATGCAGGATGCTGTGCACCTGCTCCGTAATCGGCAACTCCACGTTTCGTTCCTTCGCCAACGCCAGCAGGGCCGCCGCCGTTTCCACGCCCTCCGCCACCATGTTCATTTGGCCCAGAATTTCCTGAAGTGATTTCCCCTGGCCCAATTCAAATCCCACGTGACGGTTCCTGCTCAATTCTCCATGGCAGGTCAGCGTCAGGTCGCCGATTCCCCCCAGCCCGCTGAGCGTTTCCGCTTTGCCTCCGAGCGCCACCGTCAGTCGCGTCATTTCCGCCAGCCCGCGCGTGATCAGCGCCGCCAGAGCATTTGCGCCCAAACCCAATCCCTGGCAGGCACCCGCGGCAATCGCCATTACGTTCTTCATGGCCCCGGCTAACTCCACTCCCAGCACGTCTTCATTCGTGTACAAGCGAAACGTGGAACTCGCAAATTCTTCTTGGAGAAACGCCGCCAGCGCACGATCGTGCGACGCCAACACCACGGCTGTCGGGTCTCCTCGTGCTGCTTCCAACGCGAAGGAAGGTCCGGAGAGCACCGCAGTCCGCGGAATAAATTGCAGCGCGAACACCTGGCCGATTACTTCGCTAATGCGCAGGTGCGTCGACGGTTCCAATCCCTTCGTTGCGCTCACGATGACCGTCTCCGCAGAGAGATATGGAGCTGCCTTGAGATAAACGCTGCGAGCGTGCGCGGAGGGCACTGCGCCAATCAAGATCTGCGCTTCGCGCATCACTTCGCCCAAGTCATTCGAGGCTTGAACGCAGGCGGGGATGGGGATGCCCGGCAAATAAACAGGGTTGTTCCGCTCCTCCTGCATCGACTGAACAAGCGAAGCTTCCCGCACCCAGATTCGGATTTCGTGTTTCCTGCGGCTGTGTGCCAGCACGACGGAAAGCCCTGTCCCCCAACTTCCTCCGCCCAGAATCGCGATCCGGCTCATGCGTTGTCGCTTTCCGATTTGCCAAACGAAAATTTCGGTTCGGTGCCGTCCACCAGTCGTTGCAAGTTGGCGTCGTGCTTGTAGAAGAGCAGAGCAGCAGAAAATAGGGTGCCGAGGGTAATCACCAGTGGCGGCGCGTGACCTGGCGCCCAAAGGAAATAGACCAAAAGTGGCGTCGCGGCTGCCGCCGAAAGCGAGCCCAGCGACACATAGCGCCAAAACACCACAACCAGCAGAAACAGAATCAAGCCCACCGTCATGGCCAGCGGGCACAACGCCATGTATACGCCCAGCGCCGTGGCCACACCTTTACCACCGCGGAACTTCAGCCACACCGGGAAGCAATGGCCCAATAGCGCCGCGATCCCCGCCAGCATCATGGCGCCCGCCGCCTGCTCCGTGAAACGCGCCGCGAAGCAAACCGCCGCCGCGCCCTTCGCCGCGTCCAGCAGCAATGTGAAAATCCCTGCGAGCGGTCCCGCTACGCGCGAGACATTCGTGGCCCCGATGTTGCCGCTGCCATGTTCCCGCACATCTTTCCTGCCGAAAAGTTTCGCCAGAATCAGCCCAAATGGAATAGATCCCAGCAGGTACCCGGCAAGCACAACAATCGCAATTCTCTCGGAAGTTCCAGACATCAGACGCTAGCTCTCCGCCACAAAGGGAAAGGACTGAATCGTAGTGTACTCCGCTCCCGTGGATTTCAGCTTGCTTTCGATTAGATGAAATTCACGGGCGATTGCTTCGCCAAAATTGTCGGAGGAGTGTCGTTTCACAGCGTCGGCCAGGGCTGGTGAAAGCCCCGGAGGATCAAAACGCCCCAGAGTCAGATGCGGCGTGAATGGCCGTTCTTCAAGTGGAAAACCAATCTGATGCAAACCGCGATCGATACTCTCTGCCAGTGGCCGCAAGTTCGCGGATGCTTCCATCCCGCCCCAGAAAACCCGCGGGCGCTTTTCATTGGGAAAAAATCCAAGTCCACGAAAGTCCAGAGTGACCGGTTGCGAACTCCGAACCGTTTTCAGCGCGCCCGCAATCTCTTCCAGGCTCTGCGGATCGGTGTTCCCCAAAAATTTCAGTGTCACGTGAAGATTTTCCGTCCGTACCCACTTCGCTTTGCGCGCAATCCCCCGCAAATCCTTCAAAAGCAGGGACAGCGAATCGCGAACTTCGCTTGGAATGGCAATGGCAATGAATAGCCGCAAAGGAAAGGTCCCGCTCAGGAGCCTGAGCCGCGGCGCGACGGCGTGTGGCCGTTAAACAGAAAATGCATGCGCACCATGTCCAGTGCAAGCTGCGAAGCGTAGAAACGAATCGCCTCGCGGTCACCGGGCAAATGCGCCAACCTTTCTTTCACCCCCCCCGGCCCTGCCACACCGATATGCACAGTGCCCACGGGCTTCTCCTCGCTGCCACCGCCCGGCCCGGCAACCCCCGTAATTCCCACTCCCAATGTGCTTCCCACATGGCGCCGGATTCCTTCTGCCAGCGCAATCGCCACTTCGCTGCTCACCGCACCCCTTGCCGCGATCATTTCCGCCGGCACGCCCGCCCATGCCGTCTTCATTTCGTTGCTGTAGCAGACCACCCCGCCGAGAAAATAATTCGAACTGCCGGGAATCCGTGTCAGCCGCTCCGCCAACAATCCGCCCGTGCAGCTTTCTGCCGCCGCAATCGTGGCCCGATTCTCCATCAGTAAGTGCGCGACAACCTCTTCGAGCGGTGTTCCCGCATGCGCAAAAATCCTGTCCCCCAATGCCAGCTCGAAGCTGCGCACAATTTCATTCAGCGTGGCGTTTGCTTCAACCGCGTCGTCGCTCCACCGCCGCAAATGGATCTGTACTTCTCCGGGCGCCGCCAGGATCGTCGTGTTCACGTCGTTATACCGTGTGTAGATCGGCCGAATGCGCTCTTCCACATGCGATTCGCCGAGCCCCGTCACCCGCAGCTCGCGCTGAAACATGCGCACAGCACTGGCATGACGCTGCAAACGCGGCAACACTTGCTCGAGGAACAACGGTTTCAGTTCGCGCGGCGGCCCTGGCAGCAACGCCACCATTCGTCCGTTATCCTCTAGCCACAAACCCGGCGCTGTGCCTCGCGGATTCTCCAGCACCTCCGCCCCTTCCGGCACCATCGCCTGGCGAAGATTCACGGTCGGCATTTCCCGTTTGAAGCTGCGAAAGCGCGCTTCAATCGCGCGAACAACCCCGTCGTTGCGCTGCAGCCTGCGTCCCAGAAGCTCCGCAACCGTTTCCCGCGTCAGATCATCCTCGGTCGGGCCCAGCCCACCGCTCGCGATCACCACCGGCACGCGTTTGAGAGCGTCGCGAAACGCTTCCGCCAGCAGTTCCCGATTGTCGCCAACAATCGTCTTCCGCAATACCTCAATGCCTAACTTATTCAGCTCTTCGGTAAGAAACAGCGAATTCGTATCAATCCTGTCCGGAGTCAACAACTCCGATCCCACCGCAATGATTTCCGCTTTCATGGACAACATTGTAACGCAGGAAATCTGCCTTCACGTCGAAGCATCAATTTGTGCGCTAATCGTCTCTTGCTGAGGCCGCTTGGGTTAGGGCAAGCGGGCGAAGCCTGTCGTTCGCTTCGATTCGCTGGCTATTCTCGCGCGTCGAACAAACTCCTCGTGGTTCCCGAGAAGAAATGCCGAAGCAAGTGTTCTAGCTCGAATTTCAGGCCATCGCGTGGGGCGAGCTGTTCGTCAGCGAAACCTGGATAGCGATTCCCGCCCTCAGACCCGAGCACCGCAAGTCGAGCCGCCGATTGTTCGAAACGTAATTGCCGAAAGCGAACCAGCCTCCGCTGCTTGGCCCAGAGCTTGCCATTTCAAGTTCGAAGTTATGAGGGCGTAGGACTGGACCAAGAATCGCGCATTCTGCACACGCAAGCATTCAATCGGAGGGTTGCTCATGGTCTACCCGAGAAGAGGCAAGCCGTGTACGTTCCAATCCAGCGTAAATAGCGCACTATTCGCGGCAAGGATCGCACGGCCGCTGGGCAAAAGCGCCATGCCCACAAGCGCTGATCCGCTCAGCACATGCTCGGCGTGGCCCTCTGGGGAAATGCGCACAATCCCGCGCCGCCCGGCAAAAGACGCGGCGATATATAAATTCAGCTCTCGGTCGAAGGCCAACCCTTGCGGCCGGCCTAGTCCCCGGTAGAACACATGCACTTCACCGCCTTGCGTGATCCGGTACACCCGGTCGTAACTCGAAGTGGTCGGTCCGGTCACGTACAACTCCCCGCTGGGATGAAACGCCAGGTGGTATGCCGCCACGGAAGGTTCCAGCGTGGCGAACACAAAAATTTCCCGCTGCGGGCTTATCTTGAAAATCGTTCCGCTGCGGTCTCCCACAAATAAATTCCCAACCCGGTCAAACGCCAGCCCCGTGGCGATGCCCATGCCTTCGATCCATTCTTCTGCCTGACCATTCGGCGTCACGCGATGAATTGTGCCGTCATGGCGACAGGAAACGAACAAATCGCCTGTCGGTCCGATCGCCAACCCGGTGGGATTGGTCAGCGACGTCACATACGGTTTCACCGCATAGTTCGGCCCGATCTTGTAAAGCGACACCGGCACACGTTGACCGCGCGGTCCGCTGAACGTCACATACATATTTCCCATCGCGTCCACCGCCGGATTGGCGACAGGATGCAGGTTGTCCGCGATTTGATACGCAAGCGCAACGGGATACGGCTGGCTTTCGTGTTTCGAAGTTCACCACTTGAATGGTTCCCGCTGTCACATTCTCCGGCACCCGCGCAATCAAACGGTTTCCGCTGGCCAATGCCAGCGCCGCTTCGGCCTCGCCAAAACGCACCACAGGCCGCGCTCCATGACGAGAGAGGAACCCGCTTCCGTAAATTGTGATTTCACCGCCGGGCAGCGCCGCCGCGGGCGATATGCGGTCAATGTGTGGAATGCCGTTCTTTTCGTGCGTGCTTCCGAACCCAAATTTCATAACACATAAAAGTGTAACGCGAGACGCAAGCAAATGGCAGCGTACACACCCGCCATCCAGTCGTCTGCCATAATTCCCCAGCCTCCGGGCAGGTGCTCCAGCCGGCGGCACGGAAAAGGTTTCACAATATCGAAGATCCGGAAAATCACAAACGCGGCAAGAAGGTATTTCCAGTTCAGCAGGCTCATGCCCGCATACAGCGCGAACATGCTCGCATCGGATACGTGCATGAACGTCGTAGCCAACGGCGCCAGCCCCAGAATCAGGGCCAGATGCACTCCGGAAACTTCATCGATCACCACATACTGAGGATCGTTCACGCCAGCGAACCTCGCTACTTGGCTGCTGTAGTGAACCCCAAGGTAAGCCATGACCAGCCAGATCGCGATCGATGGCACCAACAACACCAATGCTCCCATCGGCCCGCTCAGGAGGGGCTCTGTAGTGCCCATGCCAATTTGAATGCCTTTGCCCAGCAACAAAAACCACGTGTAAGGATGCGAAAACACGGCAATGATCAATCCCGCCAGCGAGCCCCACGTCCCCGGCCCCGGTTTCAAGTAACCGATGCCCAGCACCGTCGCAACCGCATAGGCCAACCGCGGCTTGTCGCTGCCGGCGGCGGCAACTTCCTCAGTGGATTGTTTCATCGTTATCCCGTTTGCGTTCGTGCAACGCTCGCCGGTCCGTCTCAGGAATTTCTTCCTCGTTGAAGATCGGATCAGACACTACATACTTTTCCGAAGACCACGCGCCCAGATCGAGCAGCCGGCAGCGCTCCGAGCAGAACGGAAACTCGGCGTTCTTATCCGAATCCGTGGGTTTTTTGCAAATGGGGCAGTTGTATGTCATGGCGAAGGAAGTGTTTTACCACAGAGCGCACGGGGAGCACAGAGCGAAGAATTTCCAGCATGCACAAATCAAATCCCAGTGCGGAATTATCCAATCACGCGCAGCGCTGCACCCGTGGAAATGCGGGTCAGTTTTTCCGCAGGCGGCATAACCGAAGCCACAGCCATCGGCTGGAGCTCAGGCCGGGGCAGAATCTCGACCACCCGCCCGATCAAATCGTAGGTGTCGGTCTTCGTAATTTCCACCTTCACGGCGTCACCAGTCGCCGCCGCCTCGCCGTTCGGCAGCTCAATGTCTGTCAAATACAGCTTTCCGTCGATGTCCGGCGCCATTCCTTCCAGGCGCGCTTCCCATACCATCGGATTATCCTTAGACGGCCCTTCGATCAGCGCGGTTTGTGTTCGCCCCTTGTGCGCGCGCAAATTTTCCCGCGAAATTTTCCGCTGCAACGCCATCAGTCGCGCGCGCCGTTCAGCAATCACCTCCGCATCCACTTTTCCATCGAGCGGAAAACTGGCCGCATTGTCCACATCGGAATATTCGAACACGCCCACCCAATCGATTTTCGCCGCGGCCACGAATTGATAGAGCTCCTTAAAATCGTCTTTGGTCTCGCCCGGAAATCCCACGATAAAACTGCTGCGCAACGTCACGCCCGGAATGGTTTTGCGAACGCGCTCGAGCAGCTTCAGAAACGCGTCGCCGTTCGATCCCCGCTTCATCCGCGCCAGCACGCTGCGGCTCGCATGCTGCAACGGCATATCAAAATATTTTGCCAGTCGCGCATGCGCCGCCAGCGTATCCAGCAACTTTTGCGTTACCCGATTCGGATATGCGTACAGAAAACGCACCCACAACAGCTCATCAATTCCTGCGAGCTTCTCCAACAATTGCGGCAGCCCGTCGCGCAAGCCCAGATCCTCGCCATAAGAAGTCGTGTCTTGCCCGATCAGCGTCACTTCCCGCGTACCCGCCGCGGCCAGGTTTTCCGCTTCGCGTATTACGGATTCAAACCGCCGGCTGCGAAACGCGCCGCGCAATTGCGGAATGATGCAGAACGAACATGGATGATCACACCCTTCCGCGATCTTGATGTAAGCCTGATGCTTTGGGGTGGTGACGATGCGCGGCGTCAGATCGTGATAAAGGAACGAAGGCGGCTCCGATGGCAAAACCTTCATTTGCCCTTCCACTGCTTCCAGGATACGTTCCACCTCGCCCGTTCCGACGACGGCATCCACTTCTGGCACCTGCTCGAGGATCTGGTCGCGGTAGCGTTCCACCAGGCAGCCGGCCACAATCAACTTTTTCGCCGCCCCGAATTTCTTGTGTTCCGCCATCTCCAGGATAGCGTCCACCGATTCCTTTTGTGCGGGTTCAATGAAGCTGCAGGTGTTGACAACGAGAATTTCCGCTTCATCCGCGCGAGACGTCAGTTGGTAACCTTCGCGTGAAAGTATGCCCATCATCACCTCGCTATCAACGAGGTTCTTCGGGCATCCGAGCGATATGAATCCGACCTTTGGCATGGAGCGATTATCTACCTTGGCGTAACCATCCAATTTTAGCACGCGCCGCAGATCTGCCCCTAATCTGCGGCATTTGCTCAAGGTCACTGCTCAAGGCGTGTGCGGAAGGTCCAAAACCGGGTTCTCGGGGAAGAAATCAAACGGCCGGATAATGAATTCGTGCCACATCGTGGGCATCACTGGCCAGTCTTCCTCGCGCGGAACATGGTGAAAGCCCATCGTGTACCAGGCCACGATATCGGTATTCTCAATATTGCGATTTTCTCTTGTCCACACCGCCAGGCCGTCCGCGCCTTTGCTGGAAACGGGATAAGTTCCTCCCGCGAATCGTTCGTTCGCGTTGTACGGCGTTACCCAAAGTTGATGCGCGGAAAACGCGCCGGCCTTTTGCGCCGGATCGTCCGGGTCGAGCAGCGACGCAGCCGTGGGCCCCGCCATGATTTCATATCCGGTCGGATGGCCAAGCGGTCCCTTAACATTCGGATTCACGAAAAGCCACATGGTCGGTTTATCCATCCGAATATCCATCATGGCGTCGCGTTCATTGGTGGCCACAAAAGGCTCCGGCACCCATATTGTTTTTCGCGCGCTTCCTTCCGGCAATTTTTTCTGTACCAGCCGGTGAACCATGAAACTGTTGTTCTGCCCATCCACGTCCAGATCCAGCCGGTAGGAGAAAAAGTGATCGTGATCGACGCCCAGCGTATTTTTTGCCACCAGCTGCCCGTAAGTTTCCATGCTGTCGGCACCATGAGTCCCGCTAACCATTTCCGCCGCCACCCCTCGCGTCTCTATAATTCCCGTTGCGCCAGCGGCCACGCGGATGCTGCCGTCCTGGTCGAAGGTCCAATCGAACAAGTAATCATAGTTGCCGATCAGCGCCGCGGAACGCAGCACCAGGCTCCGCTTCGGCCGGCCCCACACGCCGGTGTCATCACCGTGCCTCCACGCCACGTCGCCGTCAAACTTTTCGAACAGGCAAGCCTGCTGCGGGTGCAGCACTGGCGCGCCTTTCTCGTTGCTCGATAATCCGTCGAAGTACACGGCGTTCGCAGGACAATCCAGTCCAGCCCGCATACTCTGCAGGATTCCTCCGGGATAAAACTCCCCGGTATCGATGAAAACCCGCGTCGACCATCCATTCGTCTCATCCATGTACGGAACAAACAGCTCGGATACCATGCCCTCGTACAGAACCGAGCGCAGTCGCCCGTGATCATTTAAGTGGACCAAATTCAGAATCACGCCATTGCGCGAATCCAGCCGAAACCGGAAACGCCAGTTTTGCCAGGCTACTTCGCCGTCCTTGATTTCGAAGCTGGGCCCCAGCGGTTGCGAAATAATCCCGGGTTTTGTTCCCGGCCGCGCCACTTCTGGCGCTTCTTCAAAATTGATGGGCCCATTCGGCACCGGCGCAGCACCTGAATCCATCACCCGCAATATTTTCTTGTCCGTGAAGTCGACCAAAATCTCCAGCCCGCTGACCGTTCGTCCCCAGCTGTGATAAACGCCGTGCACATAGCTACATTCAGCCATGCCGGCGCGATGGCCTTCCTGCTCTGGAAACGCAAAAAATCCGATGGGGACGGACGCGCATTCCACCTGGTTCAAATCCTTGATTCCCCGCTTCGCCAAAGCGTCCTTCACTCGCGCATCGTCCAGCAGCATGTCGGACAAGCCTAGAATCTCACTCACAAAAAACGGAGCCTGTGCGCCCGGAACTTCCTTCCACGATTCCAGCTTCCGGCCAGCAATATCCACCCGCGCCTCAATCGTCACCCCTTTTCGCATCAAGGTAACGTCCGCTTCGCGCACCACGTCCTGGCCGGGCTTCCAACTCAACACGACATCCTTCGCTGGCTCGTGCAGCAGCACGCTCGCATAGTGCGTATCCGCATCCATGTGCCCGCTCGACTGCAAAACGTCATACACAGTCCAGTATTCCTCGGTCCGCAGCGCCGCCAGTGGATGCGGCGCGGTTTGCGCGAAGCACGAACCTGCGCAAAACAGAATCCCCGCGAGCTGTGCCAGACAAAAGGCAAACGACTTGGCCGAGGACATGGATAAACTCCGTTTTATTAAATCGGGAAACCACTACCCGAGGCTTTCCCGGGTCGATACACCGGTACCGATGCCACGCCTAAATCCGCATGCCACAGATTGATCAGGAAAGATCGAAACTCCGCCATAGTCTACACCGGCCCCGCCCAATTTCCATCAGATTCAACGCACCAAACGCACCACTCTGAGTGCCGTTTGCCAGCGCTGCGTCTTAGGACATGTAGCGCCGTGCCTTCAGGCAGGCATCTTGGGCTTTCCGGGGTGCCCCACAAGTCGCCGTTGCATGTGGGAATTCTGGTTTCGGCTCTTGCAGGCGCCCGCTTCCTGAAGCGAACCGTTGCCTCAAACCAATCGCCAAAAAATCCATCGCCTTACCGCGGCGCCGACCTCACCTGTTCCAACAACGCCCGCAAGCGGAACGCGTCGCAAGGCCAACCGCCGAAGCGCGAGCGCGCATACAAATCCGTGAACTCCTGCACCACCGAAGCCAATCCCCCCTGCAAGCCAAGCGAAGAGGCAAACTCCAACGGAGTCTCCGTCTCTTTCCTCGGGAATCCGCGCTTCTCGAGCAGCCGCAACAACTCCGAATAGAGCCGCGAAGCGATCACAGGATTGTTGCGCTGCGATTCCGGCATGCGGGCCAGCCAAGCCAGGCTCAACCAACGGACCAACGCCCGCACCCAGCCCAGCCTCAGAAGCACAAGCGAAAGCACCAGCAAAACAGGGAACGCGAAGCGCAGCAAATCGTGTGATCGCTGCCACTCGGTCAAACGCTCCATGCTGTGGTCTTGCAGCCGCTGGAACTTCCTCCGCAACTGCTCTTTCCAGTCTGCTGAAGCTTTTCCCACATTCCTTGCCAGCGTGATCTGGTGCGAGAAATCGTAGTTGATCACCCATTCGTTCCAGGTCAGCTGAAACCAGTCGACGTACAACGCCAGCCGCGACAGCACACCGGAAGCCACATCGCTTGAAGGCGGGGTTGGATCAAACGTCACCCACCCGCTGCCCGGAAAATACGCTTCGACCCAGCTGTGCGCATCGCTGGCGCGCACAATATAATCTCCGCCGACGTCATTGTATTCGCCCGGCAAAAACCCGTTTACTTCGCGCGAAGGAATCCCCAGCGTGCGCAGCATCACGGCCATGGCCGTCGCGAAATACTCGCAGTGCCCGGCCTTGGTCTCAAACAAAAAGTGCGCCAGTGGATCCGCGCCAGGTTTCCCCGTCAGGTTCAAGGTGTAGGCGAAATTCGTGCGCAGATAACTTTCCATCGCCAGCGACTGGTCGTAGGGATTGTCGGCGTTGCCTACGATTTTTCGCGCAAGTTCCGGTACGCGCGGATCGAGTTTGGCCGGCAATTGCAAATAAGTCTGGCGAATGTCGTTGGGGTAATTCGTTCCCGCAAAGCGAGCCTGGGCCGGGCGGGCAACCGGCAGCAGCGACAGTCCCTCATAACGAACTTGTGAAAAATTGTGGAATGGATTGGAGATCGATCCGGTGGAATCCACGTTCACAAAGCTGTGCCGCACCGAGCCATAATACGTTCCGGCTTCGCCGGAAAAATTGCCGCGAAGCACCATTACCCGCGCGGGTGCGAACAAGGTGTCGCTCGCCAGCGGTTGCAACAAAATCACGAATTCCACTTGAACCGCCGGCGGCCTTTCCAACTGTGACCGGCTTGCCAGCGAGATCCAGCCGCTTGGTTCGGGCTGCTTTGTTTTCAATTTTGCTTCGGGCGACGACCACCTGCGCCCATCGAAATTCGTCAGCGCGATCCCCCTCCAGCGCAGCAGCGGATAATTCACAAGCGCGCCTGTTTGCACGCGCATCACCACGGTGCTGTTCTTCTTGATCTCGCCGATCTGTCCCAGTTCAACATCGTCCGTGAAGCCGCTCATCAACGATGGCTGCAGCCCGGTGCGCGCGAAATAGCCCGCGCTGAACCGCGGAAACACGAAAAACAATACGGTCCCGATCACAACCGCTCCGAGCGACACGCTTAGCGCCGCGAGAAAAAGCGCTCGATGAAATTTCCGCTCTCGGCCGGAATCTTCGCCCAGCGCCGGAAATACCGCCCCAGCTGCGCCTCGCCGAATTTCCAGACCTACAAACACCGCCACCGCAAACACCAGGAAAACGACGAAGAACATCAGGAAAGACGTGTCCACGGTGAAAATCGCGGACGCCAGCACGCTGGCGAACGCCAGCATCGAAAGGAACAACGCATCGCGATCGGTGGCTGCACTGTACAGCCGCACGATTGTCACAAAGAGCAGAAAGTGCACTACCGCAAGCAGCCCGGCGTATAGCCCTGGATTTGGTGCGTTCGAAGCCAGCATGCGTGACACAAACAACAGGTCGAGGGGAAAGACGAAAACGTACGCAATACCCAGCCGCGTGGCCAACGATTGCTTCAATTCCGGCGGGTGCCCTAGCCACCAACGCACTCCCTTGTACAACACCAGCGCTGGCGCAAGGATCGTGGTAGCCAGATCCAGCTTGCCGGTGCCCACCAGCGTCATCACGGAGGTCAGCACGAGAAAAAACAGGGCCGTGCGGTAAAAACGGTCCGCGGGCAGGGAACTGGTCGGTCTGGCTATCGAAGAGGCCATGGTGCGATTTTCAGAATATCACCCTGGCAACGACCGGCGGTCGTGGCCGGCCCAAAGGATAACCGTACGAATGGACTGGTCCCGCTCGGGTTACCCCCCGGGCGCTCGACGTTCCGAAGCTGCTTGTAGGCCTTGGGTCAGTCGTGTAGCGAAATCGACAGCGCGTTTAGGTTTTTCCGAGTACTTTCGTCTGGCGAAAGGGCCGCCCGCGCCACCTTGCGCGTCAAATTTGACACTGGCACCGCCGACAGATCCGACAGCGGCAGCGCCTTGGTTCCCGCTACCACCGGCAATTTCGAAACATCCACGCGAAAGGGCAGCAATGTGATTTGCCGGTAGGTCACCGCGTGACGCACTTTCCGCAGCGCAAGCACCTTGGCTCCCGACTTATGTCCAGATAGCGAAAACTTTCTCACCAAGGCGCGAAGTTCCCGCGCGGCGTCCTCTTTCACCTGAATGGTAGGGAAGTGCCACATCCGCGAAAGCAGAACAGTCACATCCTCTGCCGTCGCCGAATTTCCAGCCGTTGAGGGAGGCGGAAGAAGCAGCGTGCGTCCCTGCGGATCGACCGTCACCAGAGCCGCCAGCGTGATTTCGATCGGTGCCCGCTTGCCGCGCTTCTCTGGGATCATGCCCGTCAAACCCAATTTCCGCGCTTGGCAAAATTCAGCCACGGGGCAAAGCAGGCACTGCGGCGACCGCGGCGTGCATATCGTGGCACCCAGTTCCATCATCGCCTGGTTCCAGTCGCCCGGCGCATCCGCCGCCAGCAATTCATCCGCGCTCTTTTGCAATTGCTGCCAGTGAGAGCCGGTTCGCAAATCGCCGCGAATGGCGGCAAGCCGCGCAATCACCCGCGCGACATTCCCATCAAGCACCGCTAACTTTTTCCCATACGCGATGCTCAGAATTGCCGCCGCCGTATACGCGCCGATTCCCGAAAGCGCCAGCGCCTTTTCCGCAGCGTCCGGAAATGTCGAGTCATGTTCCGCCGCGATCTGACGCGCAGCCTTCTGCAGATTCCGCGCGCGCGAGTAATAGCCCAGCCCGGCCCAGTGCCTCAGCACTTCCTCTTCTGGCGCGTCCGCCAAAGCCCCAACGTCGGGAAAGCGTTTCAAAAATCGCTGGTAGTAAGGAATTGCCGCCGCCACGCGCGTCTGCTGCAGCATAATTTCCGAAAGCCAGATGCAATAGGGATCCTTCGTGCGCCGCCACGGCAGATCGCGTTGAAACTCAGCAAACCACGCGAGCAGTTTCTTTCGAAAGCGGGATCGTGCCGGACCAGTCAGCATATCGTCCGCATAGTTTCGCACAAAGGCGAGCGAACCACGCGAACCGCCGAGCCGTTTTTCAACAGGAAGACTTACTCGGCGAATTCTTCCGCGAACACCACATACGAAGAATTCCACACTTCCGCGGGAATCGATCCTCGCGGCTGCGACGTCACAATGATCTTGAACGATTCCGCTTCGGCGGCCAGTTCCGTCAGCCGGTGCTGCTTTGCATCGACAGGAAGCGCTTCAACCACTGCCAGTTGCCGCAACACCGCAAAAATATTGTCCGTGGCGGGAGCCATGGGAACAGTGGCCGACGCACTGCGAAATTCCATCAGCGCGCCGCCTTGGTGGAAGCTCCACGCGATTGCCGCGCACAATTCTACGGTTCGTTCGAATCGTTCCTTTTCGTCGGCACTGGCGCCCGGCCGCGCCGCTTCAGTATGTGGATCGAACACCAGCACCACACGGGTATCATCCTCACGCGCAAATTCCCGCACCATCAGCGAGCCCAATCGTGCGGAAGCTTTCCAGTGGACATGCCGCGCACTGTCGTTCGGGAGATAATCGCGCAACGCGTACAAATCCTGCCCCCGCCCTTTCGCCAGGCTCTCGATCGCTCCCTGAATGCCCGGCAGTACTTCCAGAAATTCGGGCGTAGCTTCCACGGATGGATACACCAGCGCCTCGGAAGCGCTGTCCAGCCGGCGCGCCTTTTGCAAAAATCCAAAGGGGAAACGCGTGACGATCCGAAATGTCTCTTGCCGGTATAATCCGCGCCGCGCGAATCGCAAAGGCACAATCTGCTTTACGGTCTCGCGTCTCGGAACGTACGGAAAATAAACCGGTGTCGCCAGTAGCACCGCCGCCGGCGCATCTCTTTTCTTCGTTCCTTCGACACGCAGTGAAAAAGACGGCAGCGACTCTTTTTCGTTCCGCAGCTCCACCACGCCGCGCACCGTTTGTCGCGCGAAAATGTGTTCCGGCAGCTCCAGGTTCAATTCCACGCCAACCAGCGTGATCGACGACAGTATCCCGGACATCAGGATGCTCGCAATCAGGCAAGCAAGAATCAAGAACAAAAGGTTGTTCCCGGTATTGATGGCCGCCAGCGCCACCAACACGATTCCGCCGATATAAATCCAGCCTTCGCGCGGAAGCCGGTACTCCATCCGGTAGCTGATCCAGCGCAGCGGTGTGCGCTTTGCCAGCACCGGCACCAATGTGATCCCAACCCATCCCGCCACCAACAGCGCGGACATGGCCGTCGCGCTGGCCAGCGCCAGATTACCAATGCGCGCCGCGGCTCCCGAATACAGCGCCAGCACGAACGCCACCGCCAGCGCAGCCATCGAAAGGAAAAACGCGCGCACACCCGGCCGATCGGTTTTTTCCCAGATATTCGCGAGCGATGCGCGCAGGTTCACAGGGGTACGCGGACGGAATCGACAATCTCGCGGAGCACCGTTTCTGTGGTCTCCGACTTTTTTTGCAACGACGCGTGACGCGTGCTGGCCACAACGCGGTGCGAAAAGACCGCCACCGCCAGCTGCTTGAAGTCATCAGGCAAACAATATTCCCGGCCTCCCAGAAATGCCCGTGCTTGTGCGGCGCGTTGCAGCATCAGTGTCCCACGCGGACTCACGCCCAGCGCCAGTTGGTCAGATTTGCGCGTGCGATTCACAATTTCCAGCGCGTAATCGTGCAAGCTGCCGTCCACCTTCACGCGCGTCACCGATTCCTGCATCGTCAGCACATCGGAAACGTCTGCGATCGGCTCCAGGTCCACGATCGGATTGTCCGTCGTCCGGCTGCGCAAAATCTGCCGTTCCGTCTCGTGCGACGGATAGCCCATCTTGATGCGCATCAGAAAGCGATCCAGCTGCGATTCCGGCAAGGGATACGTGCCGTGATGTTCCACGGGATTCTGCGTAGCAATCACCAAAAACGGTTGCGGCAATGCCAGCGTGCGCCCATCCACAGTCACCTGCGCTTCATTCATCGCTTCCAGAAGCGCCGACTGCGTGCGCGGTGTGGTGCGGTTAATCTCATCCGCCAAAACCACGTTTGCGAAAATCGGGCCCGAGCGAAACTCGAAATCGCGAGACTCGGGGTTGTACACGCTCACGCCAAGCACGTCGCTCGGCAATAAATCCGAAGTAAATTGGATGCGCTGAAATGTGCAATGAAACGACTTCGCCAGTGCCTGCGCCAGTGTCGTTTTTCCCACACCCGGAACATCTTCGATCAACAGATGCCCGCGTGCCAACAGCGTAATCAGCGCCAGTTGAATGACGTCTTCCTTCCCAAAAATCGCTCGCGCGATCGATCTTTGCAGCTGTGTGACCACTTGAGAGGTGACGGTCGGCATCGGTTGAAAACCCTTGGTCTTCCTGTTACAAATAGATGAAGGGTGTTGCATCCGCGTTTCGCGCTAATCGCAACATCCCACCCGTTTCAGACGGGCGATTAGCTCAGCGGTTAGAGCGCTCGCCTCACACGCGAGAGGTCAAAGGTTCAAATCCTTTATCGCCCACCATTCCTTTGAATTCTCCCACATAGTTCAGCCCAACTGTGCCACGATCCTGCGGCTTTTGTGACCTTTTTGCTATTTGGTCGCTGGGGCAGGCCTCTTGTATAGTGGCCGCATGCCGACATTTTTGCGCGGAATTGAGTTCTTAAGTCTCGGCCTGTGGCTCGGCGGAGACGCGTTTTTGAGTTTTGTAGTGGTTCCGGGCGCATTTTCCATTCTCGGCAACCGCGATGCCGCCGGCATGATAGTCGGCTATTCTCTTGCCCGTCTTCATTTTGCAGGCATTTTCCTGGGCTTGCTGTTCCTGGCTGCGCAGCTCCTGCGCAACCGCGACTTTGCCAGCTTCACAAACGCCGCTGCTCTTTGCGTGGTCCTTATGGTTATCTTGACCGCGGCATCCCAGTTCACCGTCAGCAACCGCATGGAGCGCCTGAAAAAACAAATGGTCTCGATCCAAAACACCTCCGACGACGATCCTCGCCGTGTCGAGTTCAACCGCCTGCACCACATTTCCGTCGCCTACGAAGGTGCCGTTCTCCTGCTAGGTTTTGCGGGATTATTCTTGCTCGTCAGGGAAACGGTCGCCAGACCTTAGACTCAACTACTTTTGCGCTTCTGGCTCGTGTTAGGTTTCTTGCGCCGCGGTTTTCGCGGGCGGATTTTGTTCGTGAAGGCGTAACCGGCCTTTTCAAATGCGCGCCACATGTACCAGCTCGCCACCGTCCGGTACGGCCGCCAGCGCTCGCCGAATTTCAATAATTCCTTTGGCGTCGGAATGTGTTTCTTCCCATACGCCACGGACCAACCTTTTTTCACGCCCAAGTCGTGAATGGGCAACACATCTGGCCGACCCAACCGGAAAATCAGGAACATCTCCACGGTCCAGGCTCCGATTCCTCGCACGGACACCAACCGCTCAACCAATTCTTCGTCGGAAAGGTTCATTGCTTCGTCGTGAGTAGGCACAACTCCTGCCAGCGCCTTCTTCGCCAGATCTTTCATCGACGCGGCCTTTGCCCCAGACAAACCCGCCTTGCGCAGTTTCGCCGTCGGAATCTTCAGCATCTTCTCTGGTGTGGGCGGCCGTCCATTTTCTCCGAGCGCCTTGATTCGTCCATAGATCGTCGCCGCCGCCTTGCCGGAAATCGATTGATAGGCGATCGCTTCCAGAAGCACTTCGTAGGGCGATTGTCCTTCTTCGACGTCGATCTGGAACGCCGCAGTCTCCGCCGCCAGCCGTTTCAGCTGTTCGTCGCGTTGGCACAAATGCCGCAGCGCTTCTTCAAGATCAAAGGCCAGCTTCATGGGTGGAGTGTTTACCGTCATCGGTGGACAAGCCCAGCGGTCGATAAAGATAATACATGCCATTCGATTTGGTAAGCGCCAAAACGGCCCGGCGGTCCGGCATCAACGGAACTGCGAAACCAGTATGCTAAAATCGAAGGATTGTTTGAGCGAAATTCGCGCACTGTCACCGGTGGTTCTTTTGCTGAACCAGTCTCCTGACAACGCATCACCAGTGAAGGATCCTTAGATTCATGCAAACAGGCATTATTGGATTGCCCCAGGTAGGAAAAACCACTCTGTTCCGTATCTTGACCAAGGCGAATGTCGATGCCAAGGGTGCACAGACAGCCCACGTGGGCGTAGCAAAAGTTCCCGAGCCGCGGCTCTTGGAACTCGCAAAACTTTATAATCCCAAGAAAATCACCTACGCATCCGTGCAATACGTCGATCTTCCCGGTGTTCAAAAAGAGCGCATGCGCGAAAGCCTTGCTACCCTCCGCGATGTCGACGCCATCGCCCACGTCATCCGCGTTTTCGACGACCCCAGCGTACCGCATTCTGAGGGCAATATCGATCCGCTCCGCGACGCCACCAACCTGGACCTCGAGCTCATCCTCTCCGACCACGAGCAGATCACCAAGCGCCTGGAGCGCCTCGAAAAAGATCTGAAGAAAAAGAAAGATCCTCAGTTTGAACTCGAAAGAGTCGTTCTGGAAAAGTGCAAGGCCCACCTCGAAGCGGAAAAACCCCTTCGCGAGCTCGAACTTACGCCCGAAGAGCGCAAGCCGATCGGTGGCTTTCTCTTTTTGTCCCAGCGGCCAATGTTGTACGTGCTGAATCTCGGCGACGACGAAGCCGCCGAAATGGACAAGGCCGTCGACAAGCACAAACTATCCGCACTGCAAGGCCGTCCCAACACCGCGGTCGTCGCGGTTTGCGGACGCCTTGAAGCCGAACTCGCGGAGATGGACGAACAGGAGGCGGCCGAACTGCTGTCCTCCTACGGTTTGAAGGAACCCGGGCTCAATCGCATGATCCGCGCGACCTATGATCTGATGGGCCTGTTCCCCTTCTTCACCGCGGGTGAGCCTGAAGTGCGCGCCTGGACCATTCGCAAAGGTTCGACAGCGGTCAAGGCGGCCGGTGAAATTCACAGCGACATCGAAAAGGGTTTCATCCGTGCCGAAGTCGTTCGTTGCCAGGATCTCCTCGCCGCCGGCAGCATCGGCGCCGCAAAAGAAAAAGCCCAGGTCCGTCTCGAAGGGAAAGATTACATCGTCCAGGAAGGTGATGTTATTCTTTTCCGCCACAGTGGATAAAACAGTTCTAAGTAATGAGTTCGAAGTTTTTTTAAGTTCCGAGTGGCTGAGGCTCACCTAAAAATTCGAACGAATAGCGAAGGCTTTCTTTTCCGAGCCTTACTTAAAACTTATTACTTAGAACTAACAACTTTCTTCGTGCCCCACGAACTTACATTTCGAATCGCGCTCGCGGCTCTCCTGGGCTTGATCGCCGCCGCAGGCAACGTACTCGGCGGCTATTTCGTGGTTCGACGCGAATGGCCCCGCAAGTACCTGCAATATTTTCTCGCTTTGGGCGCGGGCTACATGCTCAGCGTGGCCTTTGTCGAGGTCATTCCAGAATCGGTCCATCTCGCGGGCGAAAACGCCTTACTCTTCGTCCTGCTCGGCTACTTCCTCATTCATCTTTTCGAACATACCATCGCGCCTCATTTTCACTTCGGCGAAGAAACGCACACCGAAGAGATGCACGGCCACCATGCGCGCCGCACTGTTCTCCTGGGCATGGCCATTCACACATTCTTCGACGGCGTCGCCATTGCCGCCGGCTTCCTTGTTTCCACTTGGCTAGGGATGGTCATTTTCGTTGCCGTCTTCCTCCACAAATTACCGGAGGGTTTCACCGTCGCTTCCGTCGTCCTCGCCAGCGGCCAAGGCAAACGCAACGCTGTCCGAGCCGCCGGCCTTTTGGGGGCAGCCACGCTCGCGGGCGTGCTTCTCACCACCCTCCTCCAGAGCCAGCTAAAATATGCGCTCCCACTTTCCGGTGGTGTTACCGTCTATGTCGCGGCGACGGACCTGCTCCCGGAAGTCAACCGCGAGCCCAATTGGAGGATGGCTTTCCTCGTCTTCATTGGCGTAGCTAGCATGCTGATTTTAAAGCTTTTATTTAACGTCTGAGCGCCCCACACCACCTGCCCGTACCTTCCTTGCGCCGTGCCTCAAAGCCGCAACTTTCTGAGAACAAATGTGTTTGCTACAGTGTGGGTGCTATGGCCAGGACCGACGTCCAACTAATGCTGGACGTGAAAGCTGGTGACGAAGCTTCTTTTGAGCTTCTATTGCACCGCTATCGCACTCCACTCGTCAACTTTCTGTTCCGCATGGTGCGGAATCGGGAGCAGGCGGAAGATCTCGCCCAAGATGTTTTCCTGCGCGTTTATCGCGCCCGCGAAGATTACGTACCGAGCGCCAAGTTCACCACTTGGCTTTTCCGGATCGCCACTAACCTGGCGCTCAACTCGGTCCGCGATAACCGCTACCAGAAGTTGGAGGTTTCCATCGATGCCCCGGTCACCATGGATGCCGAAGACGGCGACGAACGGCCGCTGGATATTCCGGAAAAGCATCCGAATATCGAGCAACATCTCGTCGATGACGCGCGAAAGAGTATGATTCGTCACGCCATCGACAGGCTGCCGGAAAAGCAGCGCGCTGCGGTCCTGCTCCACAAATATCAGGAGCTGGATTACGCTGAGATTGCCAAGATTCTCAGTTGCTCGGAGAGCGCGCTAAAATCGCTGCTCTTCCGCGCGTATGAGTCGCTTCGAGTGGAACTAGCCCCGCTCGTCGCGCAGCAAGTCAAGAACCATGGGTAGGGAAAGTAGGCTGTTATGAGTTGCGAAAAAATGGAAAACCGGATTCTTAGTTTCATTGATGGCCGGTTGAAGAAAAGTGAGCGGCTGGATGTCGAAAAGCATCTGGCGGCATGTACAACGTGCCAACTGCGCGTGGAGGAATTCCGCGCCGTCTCCGGGCTCTTGGATGAACTGCCTGTGATTGAACCTTCGCCCGCGTTCGATGCGCGCGTCCATGCGCTTGTAGCCGCCGAGCCGGTCAAGCAAAGCTGGTGGGCGTGGTTGAGGATCTCGCCACGCGTGGCCTTTGCCGCTTCCGCGCTTTTGGTTGCCGCTCTCTGGCTGGGTTTCTCTCAACGGCAGCACGCACCCGTGTTGCCTTGGGGAACGAATCAACAAATGGCCGATGAACAGATGATGGAGGATCTGCCGGTGCTAGAAGATCATGACGTTATCTCCAACTTTG
Source organism: Candidatus Acidiferrales bacterium (assembly GCA_963790355.1). Lineage (GTDB taxonomy): Bacteria > Acidobacteriota > Terriglobia > Acidiferrales > UBA7541 > Acidiferrum. The sequence goes on along the minus strand of CAWBOF010000002.1, from coordinate 664,066 downwards.
AGCCGTTGAAGGAATTGCCGGCTCCTGTGCAGGCAGACCAGGCTTCAGACACGCAGCAGCCGATGTAACGCCGCTCTACAGACCGGAAGGAAACCAGGGAATCAGACGGAGATGCGCACGAGACTCAAATTCGGGATGGTCGTTCTGGCTGTGGTCGCTTGTGCCGCCGTGCCCGGTAACGTGTCGGCGCAGAAGGCCCATCCCGATCGTCCGCCGCAAAGCCATCCTGCGCCCGCGCCTGCTCCTGCGCATCCGCAAAATCAGAATCACAATGCCGACCGGCCGCCCGCAAATCCCAATCATCCGCCGGCGAACCAGAATAACCGCGCCCCGCAAGCGCACGTGGCTCCGCAGGCAAATTACAACAACGCGTACCGGCCAAATGGGGGCGCGAATCTGAATCAACGGCAGCAGCTTGGCGTGGGCGCCGCACGCCCGTGGGTCGATACCATGCGCGATCTGTCGCCGGCGCAGCGCGAGCGCGTCCTGCAGAACAGCCGCGCCTTCCAGAATCTTTCACCGGATAAGCAGAACAAAATCCGCCAGCAATTCAATCAGTGGGACCACATGACCCCGCAACAGCGCCAGGATTTGCGATCGAAAGAAGCAATCTGGACCCACTTGACGCCCGAACAGCGCGACCACATCAAGAATGACGTGCTTCCTAAATGGCGCCAGATGCCTTGGGACCGCCAACAGGTCCTGAAACAGAAACTCGGCGTGCTCCAGAACATGCCGGAATCCGCCCGTAATCAGCGCCTCGACGATCCCAGCTTCACTCGTGGCATGAGCGATGACGAAAAATCCATGCTCCGCGATCTAAGCCACACCCACGTCGGCGCGCCCGATTCTCCCAACGAGTAAAACCGTATTTAGTTCAGAGTTTTCAATCACTCTTCGTGGCACAGTCACTCCTGCGTGTGTTGTTTGGCTTTCTTACTCCTGCACATCAACCCGCCGGAACACCCTCCCCCGCGACCTTTTCGCGTTAAAATCATCCAAGAAAATGGTGAATGAGATTTTCGACTTGGCCACGCGGTTCCGGGCGCTGAAACATCGGAACTTTCAACTGTTTGTCATCGGGCAACTGATCTCCCTGATCGGCACGTGGATGCAAAACACGGCGCAGCAGTGGCTCGTCTACAAGCTGACAGGCTCTGCCGCGCTCCTCGGCCTGTTCGGATTTGCCAGCCAATTGCCCATGCTCGGCCTCGCCTGGATGGGCGGCTACGTCGGCGACCGCTACAACCGCCATCGCGGCGTCATCACCACGCAAACCATATCCATGATTCTGGCGTTCCTGCTCGCCGGACTCACCTTGACTCACCTCATCAAAACCTGGCACTTGATCCTTATCGCGTTTCTGGTCGGTATCGTCAACGCCTTCGACGTGCCCATTCGCCAGGCCTTCTTTGTTCACATGGTCGGCAAAGAGGATTTGCCCAATGCCATTGCGTTGAATTCCTCCATCTTCAACGGCGCGCGCGTCATTGGTCCCGCCCTCGCCGGCTTCACGATTGTGCTGATCGGCGAAGGCTGGTGCTTTTTTCTCAACGCCCTCAGCTTCGTCGCCGTGCTCATCGCCCTGCTGATGATGCGCATCCCGCGCACAGAGTCCAGATCGACGGGCGAGTCCCCAGTGCGCAGCTTCATTGAGGGCTTTCGCTTTGCCATGAGCGACACTCCTATCCGTTCCGCGTTGCTTCTGCTGAGCGCCCTCAGCTTCTTCGGTCTGCAATACTCCGTTTTCCTGCCCATCTACGCCAGCGACATCCTCCACGGAGGCGCAAAAACGTTAGGACTGCTCATGAGCGCCGCAGGCGTTGGCGCGGTGCTGGGCGCGTTGCAGTTCGCCGCTCGCACGGAGTACAAAGGCTTGGCGCGCTGGATCGGAGCCACCTGCACAGCCTGCGCCCTGGGGTTGCTGGTTTTTGCATTTGCCACATCCTTCTGGCTCTGCGCAGCTGTGCTCTTCATCGTCGGCTTCGCCGCAACTTCCCAGATGGCGGCCACCAACACCATCATTCAGCAGCGTGTGCCAGATGAAATGCGTAGCCGCCTCATGGCCGTTTACGCCACGATGTTCATGGGCGTAATGCCAATCGGCGCTCTAATTGCCGGTGTCGTGGGCAAACACATCGGCGCGCCGCGCACGACCTTCCTCTTTGGTTTCGCCGTGCTGATCGCCTGCGTGATCTTCTTTCTGCGAGTGGTGATGAAAGTAGAAACCGAGAAAACCGCTCCAGCCTTGACTTAAAAGCAGTTCCATCCACGCCGATTAAGGGGTCGGAGCTTCAGCGCGTGAGGAAACTCAAAACTCAATCGCCCGCTGATCATGCAATAGCGCCAGATAATTCAATAAATCCTGTGTGATCCGCTCGGGTTCCGCCTTGGGGTAGAGTACATGGAGCTTTTCTGCAATCTGCTGCACCGTATGCCGGCCATCGCAAAGATTCACGATCTCCAGACTCGGTCCGCTTAGCCGGATCTCTCGTCCTTCCGCGAGCAGTTTCCGTGGCAGCTGGCTCTTGTCATTCAGGCCTACGCCAGCGGCCAACTTAGGTAGTGCAGTTAGATCCGGCTTTTCCATCGTTCTCCCTACAAAATTAATATGCCTGCTCCCGGTCAAGGAACGCAAGCCGGAGCCTGCGACCGTCCCCAAACGGGAAACGCAATCCCCGCAATCGCGCCACAACCTGTTGTGAACCTATTTTTGCTCGAGCACTGCCCGTCGTGGCGTGAAAAGCAAATTTTCCGCCACGTAAAAATGAACAAATTATCCACATCAAACGCGAATTTTCCTTGACATGCGCCAGAAACAAGGTAGGCTGTGGTGAAAAGTGGGGCGAAGTGGCTGGCAGTGGAACAAAGTAGATCTTCTTAGGGGGCAGTCGTTCTAGTGGGCAAACTTGTCCTCCAACGAGACGGGATTCATGAAACTCAGGGGAAATTCTCCGGCCAAAGTCGACGAGAAGGGTCGTCTGAAGATCCCCGCCTCCTTTTTAGGCGAATTAACGGAGTATGGCAACCAGTTTTACATCACCAGCCCGACGGGCGAGTCGGCACGCATTTACCCGATGAAAGTCTGGAGTGAGATCGAGGACAGGCTGGCGAAGTTGCCCAGCACGAACAGGTCGAAGCGCAAGCTGTTGATGAGAACGAGCTACTTCGGGCAAGTGGCAGAGCTCGATGGGCAGGGAAGAGTGCTCTTGCCGTCAATTTTGAGAGAGAAGGCGCTATTGAAGGGCGATGTAGCGGTCTTGGGCACCCTGGACTATCTGGAAGTGATGAACGACGCTCGAGCGGTGGATCAGATGGAGAAGGAGCCGTACACCGACGAAGACGACAAGGTTTTGGGCGATTTGGGGATTTGACGAGTTTTGCGGCTGATGGCTGTTTTTTAGTGGGCATCGAGCAAAGATCGGGCGAGTCGGGCAGACAGGCAAACAGAATTGGGCGCATTACACACGCCGGTGATGTTGGAAGAGGTGTTGGAATGGCTGAACGTAAAGCCGGACGGAACCTACGTAGACGCCACGCTCGGGGCCGGCAGGCCATTCGGCAGCCATCGCCGCCCGCTTGTCCTCGGGCCGGTTGATCAGCCTGGACCGGGACGCACAGGCGCTGCAGATCGCGCGGGAGCGGCTGAAAGAGTTTTCGAGCGAAAGTGAGCTTCGTGCAAACGGCGTTCTCGAGGATTTCGGAGGCCGTGCACGAGTTGGGGATAGCGACGGTGGACGGGGTCTTGGCCGACTTGGGAGTTTCGAGCATGCAGCTTGATCAAGCCCGGAGCGGGGATTTTCATTCCGCGAAGCGGGGCCGTTGGACATGAGAATGAGTAGCGGTGAAGCGGAGGAGGACACGCTGACGGCAGACGAAATTGTGAATCGCTGGCCGGAGAAAGAACTCGCCGACCTGCTCTACCGCGAAGCGGAAGAGCACGATTCCAGAAGGATCGCCAGGGCGATCGTGAAAGCGCGGCCCTTACGGGACACCGCGCACCTGGCAACGGTTGTGGCAGGTGCCCGGAAGCAATGGGGAAGGCAGAAACTGCATCCCGCGACAAAAACGTTTCTGGCGCTGCGGATAGCGGTGAATCGAGAGTTGGAGGAACTCGGGCAGTTTCTTTCCCGGACCCCTGCCACATTAAATTCTGGCGGCCGCTGGGTGGTGCTGACGTACCACTCGCGCGAAGACCGCCCGGTGAAGCACGCGTTCCAGCAAGGCGAGCGCGAGGGAACGCTGAAGGTGCTCACCAAACACGTGATTGTGCCCAGTGAAGACGAGCAGAGAGCGAACCCGAGATCGCGAAGCGCGAAACTCCGGTGCGCAGAGAAGGTGTAAACATGGCGACAGCGTATCCGTGGGGCGGGCCAGGCAACGAAGAAATTCTTGCGGCTGGGCAAAGCAGGGAATCCGAGCGGTTGAAACCTAGACTTGTCTCCCGCGCCAGTCACGAAGCGGCGGCGAAGAATCGCGGAACCCGCCCGCCGATCGTGGAATTCTACACCGTAAAGAAAATTGATAACTCACGTCTGGTGCGCCACGTCGAACCCGTCAAAATGCGCAATCTGTACAAAACCGTGGCCCTCGGCAGCATCATCGCCGCTTTTTGCATGCTGTATGTCTACCAGCACTTCCGCTGCATCGACTTGGGCTTCCAACTCGAGGATCTGAAATCCAAGACGCAGCAGGCCCAGAAATTAAACAGCAAGCTGAAACTGGAGATTGCGTACCTGCGGGATCCTCATCGCATCGACGTGATTGCGCGGCGCGAATTGGGTTTGACGCAGCCGACTGCCAGCCAGGTGCGCGAATACGGGAATCCGGATGGTTCGGAAGTCGCGGCTGTCCAGTACGTGCGGCCGAATCGCGTACCCTAAGCTCGGCTGACGATCCGCGAGCGCCGATTAAATACGAGTTCTGAAGCGACATCGACATCCGCACGGAGCGCGAGCCGGAAACCAGGAACCATGGAGCAAGAAAAAGTTCATGTTCGTTTGCTGATTCTTGCCGCCTTCGTACTGTTCTGGATGACCGCTGTTTTCGGTCGCGTTGCTTACCTGCAGTTATTTCTTCACACTGATTACCTTACGCGTGCCGCTCGCCAGCAGCGCCACACCATAGACATTTATCCCAAGCGCGGCATCATCTATGATCGCAACATGCACCCCTTGGCGATGAGCGTCCCGGTGCAATCCGCATTTGCTGTTCCCGCGGAAATCAAGGACCGTGCCATGGTGGCACGGCTGCTTGCGGTCCCGTTGGATATGCCGGCCGAAGAGATTCGCGAGAAATTGGATTCGGGCAGTCCGTTCGTCTGGATTAAACGGAAGCTAACGCCGGCAAAATCGGAAGAGGTGGAGTCCGCCAACCTCAAGGGCATTTACCTTCAGGAAGAAAATCAGCGCTATTACCCCAAGCGGGAGTTAGCCGCGCACGTCCTGGGTTTTGTGGACGTCGATGAAAAGGGACTGGGCGGCATCGAACGCGAATACGACAACTTGATTCGCGGCAAAGAAGAAAAAGTTGTGGTTATGGCCGACGCGCGCCAGCGCTGGTTCGATGGCGGCGAAACGGAACGCGACCGCGGCGTCAACGTCGTTCTCACATTGGATGAAAAAATCCAGTACATCGCCGAGCGCGAATTGGCCGTAGCCATGGAAAGAACCCACGCCCCGGCAGGCACAGTTATCGTGCAGGATCCCAATAGCGGTGCTATTCTTGCGCTCGCGAACTGGCCGAAGTTCAATCCCAACGCGGCGTTCGACGTGTCCGGCGAAAGAAAAGAAGACCGAGCCATCAGCCAGATTTACGAGCCAGGCTCCACGTTCAAGCTGATCACCCTGGCGGCAGCTTTCGATCAAAACCTGATCCGCGCCGAAGAAGTCTTCGACTGCGAGAATGGTGCGGTAACCGTTGCCGGGCACTTGATTCACGATCACAAGAAGTATGGCATGCTCACAGTCGCTGACATTCTGGCGAATTCCAGCGACGTGGGAGCGATCAAGATTGCGTTACGCTTGGGCTCGCCGAAATTTTACGACTACATTCGCGCTTTCGGCTTTGGCAGCCGCACCGGTGTCGACCTGCCCGACGAAAGCCGCGGATTAGTCAACCGCCTTGAGCATTGGGGCTCCTATTCGATCGCTTCAGTTTCCATGGGCCAAGAAGTGGGCGTCACGCCGCTGCAGATGATCACGGCGGTATCGGCAATTGCCAATGGTGGCTTGCTTTACAAGCCACACATCGTCGACGAAATGAAGCGCGGCGACACGGCCCTCCCCCTCGAAGGCCCTTCCGCGATCACCGATCCAAAGCGCATCATTCGGCCGGAAACCGCGGCCACCCTCCGCCGGTTGATGGAAGGCGTGGTTTTGCATGGGACCGGACCGAAGGCCCGGCTGGACGGTTGGTCCGTAGCCGGCAAGACCGGCACGGCACAAAAGATTGACCCTAACACCGGAAGATATTCGCCAAAAAACGTGATCGCGTCTTTCACTGGGTTCGCGCCCATCAATAATCCGGCCGTTACCATCCTTGTCTCCATCGATTCCCCGGGCGGCTATCCCCACGGCGGAGGAGAAGTAGCTGCGCCCGTGTTCAAACGAATCGCGGAACAAATTCTGCCTTATCTGGATGTCCCGCAAGACATCCCCGTGAACCCGCAGTTGATCCAGACGAGCTATCGAAAAAGCAATGTTGAGACCGAAGACGGCTCGCTCGATGATTTGTCCGCGGTCGATTTCAACGCCCAACCCGAAGTCGCCGAAGAATCTGCCAAGCCCGAAGCAGCGCAAACGAATCTGCCGAAATCGCCCGAAGTGCTGATGTCCGCGGATGAAGGCGGGGACATCGCCGTGCCGGATTTCTCGGGAAAAACAATGCGAGACGTAACCGAAAGCTGCATGCATCTCGGACTCGACCCGGTTTTAATTGGCACGAATGTTGCAATTCAACAGACACCGGCGGCAGGAGCCAAAGTTCGCCGGGGCACGAAAGTGACCGTGGAATTCGGCGACACTCCGGCACATTCGCGCAAGTCAAAATAGGAAAAGGGCTTACAAACGCCGATGGCAACGGGAATCAGTGGCACTTCAGAGATGGAGAAACGCGCGGGACAAACGGGAGTGGCTGAACGGGAACACACTGTGACTGAGCGGGAACAGACCGGCGGAATCACCCTGCGTGCCTTGCTCGATGGCGTCTTCTTGCGTTCGCAATTGCCCCAAAGCGAACTTCAGATTCGTCAGGTCGCGAATGATTCGCGAAAAGTCCGCCCCGCAGCGCTGTTCGTGGCGATTCATGGTGTGGCCACCGACGGTAACCTGTTTGCCAAGGATGCCGTCACTCGTGGCGCTGCTGCGATAATGAGCGAAGAGCCAGCACCGCAGGATTGGCCAAGTGAAATTCCCTGGATCCACGTGAGCCAAGGCCGCAAAGCGCTAGCGACCACCGCGGCGAATTTCTATGGACATCCGGCGAACGCGCTGAAGTTGGTTGGCGTCACCGGAACCAACGGAAAAACCACCACCAGCTCCCTGGTCGATTCCGTATTGCGCGCGTCGGGTGCCAAGACTGGCTTGTTCGGGACCATCGCCTACCACACGCCGCTCGGCGAACGCCCGGCGCCGAACACCACGCCGGAATCCCTCGACCTCCAGAGTTTTTTTGCGGAGATTCGCGATGCCGGCGGCACCTACGCCACCATGGAAGCAAGTTCCCACGCGCTCGCAATGGATCGCTTGTGGGGCTGCCACTTTGCCGTGGCCGTGTTCACAAATCTCACGCGCGACCATATCGATTATCACAAAACCTTCGAAAATTATTTCGCCGCAAAACGCATGCTTTTCGAAGGCACCGGCGCCGGCGCGCCCGACGTGTCGGTCATAAACACCGACGACGAATGGGGAAAGAAGCTCGCGGGACTCGGGAAAAAGACCCTGACCTACGGATTGCAGAACGGCACGGATTTGAAGGCCAAGAAATTCCAATTAAGCTTTAAAGGATTGAACTTCACCGCACAAACGCCCGCCGGCGCAATCCAGGTCGAATCATCTCTCGTCGGCCGCATCAATGTGTACAACATCCTTGCCGCCATTGGCACGGGAATCGGCTTGGAACTCCCGACCGAAGTGATCGAAGCCGGCATCCGCAATCTCCGCGCCGTGTCCTGGCAGGTTTGAACGCGTGGATTTTGGCCAGCCGTTTCTCGTCATTGTCGACTACGCGCACACTGACGACGCGCTGGAGAACCTGATTCGCACCGCCCGAGAGCTCAATCCGAAGGGAAGAATCATCACCGCGTTCGGTTGCGGCGGATCGCGCGACCGCACTAAACGGCCGATCATGGGCGAACTGTCCGGCCGTCTTAGCGATCTCTCGATCCTCACCGAGCGACAATCCCCGCCAGGAAGACCCGCTGAAAATCATCAGCGACATCGTCGTCGGCATGCAGAAGTCCAGCGGCAAATACATGATCGAACCGGACCGCGCCAAGGCCATCCGCCTGGCCATCGAAGAAGCGCGCGCCGGAGACATCGTTTTGCTCGCAGGCAAAGGCCACGAGGACTACCAGATTTTTGCGGATCGCACCATTCACTTTGACGATCGCGAAGTAGGCGGGCGCGGCGCTCAACGAACGCGGATACACGGAAACGCCCAGCGAACTCGCAGGGTTTGGCACGTAGCGCTCACGTCTCGTCTGCACGAGAGGCGAGGGCCTGCGAGCCAGAGCAGTGACTCGCAGATAAAGGAGGAGCCCTCAACCGGTGAGAACGGACAGAGCAGTTCCGTTGTACGGACGAGGCCAATACCTCGCCCGAACCAATGAGAAAGCCAACTTTTTGAGGAAATTATGCGGTGGACGGTTGCACAAGTGGCTGATGCGGTGGCGGGCCAATGCGGGCATGGACTTGACCCCATGGCCCGGCTGGCCGGCGTCTCGATTGATTCTCGCACGATACGTGCCGGAGAACTGTTCATCGCCATTCACGGTCCGACTCACGATGGACACGACCACGTGGCCGCAGCCATGGAGAGCGGAGCGCTGGCGGCGTTGTGGCGGGGCCGCTCGTTTCGCGCTATCCCGGATGGCTGCAGGACCGCTGCATCACCGTTCCCGACACGCTTGAGGCCCTGCACCGGCTGGCCCGCGCCGTACGAAAAGAATGGGGTAAAAAAGTCTGCGGCATCACTGGCTCGGTCGGCAAGACCACAACGAAAGAGATCGTGGCGGCACTGCTTGGTTCGCAGTTACGGGTGCTGAAGAGCGAAGGAAATTTCAATAATGAGTACGGGCTGCCGCTGACGCTGTTTCGCCTGGAAGAAACGGACGACGTGGCGGTGCTCGAAATGGGCATGTCTTTTCCCGGCGAACTCAAGCGCCTGGCAGCCATAGCTCTTCCCGATGTTGCCATTGAGACGCGGGTCAGCCCCGCCCACCTTCTGAACTTTTCACATCGGTGGACGACATTGCGCTGGCCAAGCGCGAACTGATCGAAGGCTTGCGCGGCAGCGAGCTCCGTAGCCGTGCTGAATGCCGATGACCCGCGTGTTGCGGCTATGGCGGAAGTGGCGCCGGGCCGCGTGCATTTTTTACGGCGTGGAGAAGCCCGCGGAATTTGCCGCCGAAGAAATCGAAGACCGCGGCGCGCTGGGAACTTCGTTCACATTGCTGCATCGGGGAAAACGGACGCGCATGGAGTTGCCGCTGCCCGGTCGCCATGTGGTGTGGAACGCGCTTGCAGCTATTGCCGCGGCCAGCGTCTGGAATATCGGCGCGGCCGAAGCGCAGGCTGTGCTCCGCGGTTTGCAGACGCCGGCCATGCGTGGTGAACTGATTCGCTTCACGAATGGATTCGGCGTTGATCAACGATTCGCTACAACTCTAGCCCGGCGGCGCTGCAGGCGATGATCGACCTGCTTGACGGCCACTCCTGGTTATCACCCGGCGCATTTTGGCGGCCGGCGAAATGCGCGAACTCGGCCCGAGCTTCACCGAAATTGCATCGCGAAGCGGGCGAACTCGCCGCGAAAACGGGAAAGATCGATTTCGTCATCGGCGTCCAGGGCGATGCGCGCGCAAATCGTCGAGGGCGCGGTCGCCGCCGGCCTGCCCACGACGCACACTAAATTTTTCGCGACTCCGACGGAAGCCGCGGACTTTTTAGCTGGACTTCGTCAAGTCCGGCGACTTGCTGCTGGTGAAAGGTTCGCGCGAGCGTCAAGATGGAGAAGCATCGTCGAGGCGCTGCTCGGCCGGTTCGCGCCTGTCGACGCGCCTTCGCTCGCCGGAGGAGCGCCACTGAATGCTCTACTACCTCCTCTACCACGTCCTGCAGCAATATTTCAGCCCGCTGAACGTATTTCGCTACATCACCGTGCGCACCGTGTATGCCAGCCTCACGGCTATGTTTCTCGCCCTGGTATTTGGGCCGTGGCTGATCCGCAAGCTGCGCGAGCTGCAGATCGGCCAATACATCCGCGAAGAAGGCCCGCAGGAGCACAAGAAAAAAGCCGGCACGCCCACCATGGGCGGCGTGCTGATCGTACTTTCCACCGCCGTGCCCGTGCTGTTGTGGGCCGACCTGTCCAATCGCCTTTGTGCTGCTGGCGCTCTTTGCCTTGCTGGCCTTTGCCGCCATCGGCTTTATTGACGACTACGCCAAAGTCGCCGAAGCAGCCGCAATCTGGGCTTAACCGGCAAAAACAAAATCGTGCTGCAGTTCGCTGGTCAGCTTCGTTTGTGGGTTTCGTATTGCTTGTCCTGGCGACGCACAGCGCGTACTCGACGCAATTGATTTTTCCGTTTCTTGAAGACGATTCCGCCCGGACCTGGTGATTCACAGCCTCTGTGCATTCCGGCACATTTGTGGCCGCTTGCCTTCCTGCCGTTTCTGTTTGTTCGTCGCGCTCGTCATCGCCGGCAGCTCCAACGCGGTGAACCTGACCGATGGTTTGGACGGCCTGGCGATTGGCTGCACGGTGATCGCGGCCGGCGCGCTGACGGTGCTGACCTACGTCAGCAGCAACTTCCGCTGGGCAACATATCTCGAAATTCAGTACATCCCGCGGGTCGGCGAACTTACCGTGTTTTGCGGCGCGCTGGTGGGCGCATCGCTCGGCTTTCTCTGGTACAACGCGCATCCCGCGGAAGTGTTCATGGGAGACGTCGGCTCGCTGTCGCTGGGCGGAACGCTGGGCACCATCGCGGTGATCATCAAGCAGGAAATGCTGCTGGTCTTCGTTGGCGGAATTTTTGTGGTCGAAGCGCTTTCCGTGATCTTGCAGGTCGGCTCGTTCAAACTGCGCGGCAAGCGCATCTTTCGCATGGCGCCGATTCACCACCATTTTGAATTGCTGGGCTGGAGCGAGAGCAAAGTGATCGTCCGTTTTTGGATTGTGGCGCTGGTGTTTGCGCTGTTTGCGCTTGACGACGCTGAAATTGAGGTGAATTTTGCGCATGGGAACGAACACTGACAAGGATGCCGGGATCGATTGAGTTGCGAAAGATGCGCGTGCTGGCCGTGGGGCTGGCGCGGACGGGAGTGGCAACGGCTCTGTTTTGCGCAAAACACAATGCGATCGTGACCGCGACGGATCACGCAGCCGGAAAGCGAACTCGGCGACGTGCCCGCGAAATTGCGCAGGGCCGGAATTACTCTCGAACTGGGCGGCCACGTGGAGAAAACCTATCTGGCCCAAGACCTGATCGTTCCCAGTCCGGGCGTGCCCGCCGACGATCCGCTGCTTGATGAAAGCTCGTTCGAAGGGCATCACCATCTGGAGCGAGATCGAACTGGCCTACCGTTTTCTCGAAGGCGAGATGATCGGCATCACCGGTTCCAACGGGAAAACAACGACCACCACCTTGCTCCACCACATTCTGAAGACAGCCGGGAAAAACGCCATCCTCGCGGGAAATGTCGGCACACCACTGATTGCCTGCGTCGATCAGATGAACGCAGAAACGGTCTCGGTCGTCGAACTGAGCAGCTTTCAATTGGAATTGACAGACAGATTTCGCCCGGACATCGCCGTTTTTCTGAATCTTACGCCCGACCACCTCGACCGCCACAAAACCCTCGAAGCCTACGCTGCTGCGAAAGCGCGCATTTTCAGGAAGCAGACCGAACTGGACGCGGCGGTCCTGAATGCCGACGACGCGCCCACGGTGGAATTGGCGCCGCACAAGCCGCAGTTGTTCTGGTTCAGCCGCAAGCAACGCGTTAAGCAAGGCGTTTGTGCCCTGCGGCGAAGACGTTGTGATCGTCCACCACGGCAAGGAAGAATTTGTGATAAAGATCGCGGAAATCCCGCTTCCCGGAGCGCACAACCTCGAAGATGTTCTCGCAGCGGCGACCGCCGCACGCCTGGCAGGTGTTGACGCGCCATCCATCGCGAAAGCAGTAAGAAGTTTCGCGGGCGTTGAGCATCGTCTGGAATTCGTCGCCGAAATTTCCGAGGTGCGTTACTACAACGATTCCAAAGCGACCAACGTGGACGCCACCTTGAAAGCGCTCGACGCGTTTCCCGGAAGAATCCTAATCATTCTCGGCGGCAAAGACAAAGGCAGCGATTACACCGTCCTGCAAAAGCCCCTCCGCGATAAAGCCCTTCTCGCTCTGCTGATCGGCGCGGCCGCCGACAAGATCGACAAGCAGATCGCAGGCAGCGTGGCCATCGAACGCGCTGGTACGCTTGATAACGCCGTAGCCATCGCCTCCCACGCCGCACAACCAGGAGACATCGTTCTACTTGCCCCAGCCTGCGCCAGTTTCGATCAGTTTCAGAATTACGAGCATCGCGGCCGTGTCTTCAAGGAACTGGTTCGCTCGCTCGCTCAAAATTCATCCGGGCAATTTGCCGGAAAGGGATAATCCACGTGGCCAGACGTTCAGATACCGACCGCTGGTTGTTTGGAGTGACCGTAATGCTTTGCCTGGTGGGCGCGGTGATGATTTTCAGTGCCTCCGCAGTCACGGCGCAACAGCAATTCGGCCACTCCTACCATTTCGTTCTCCGCCAGATCATGTGGCTTGTCGTCGGTCTGCTCGGAATGTTTGCGCTGATGAAACTCGATTACCACAAACTGCGCGAGCCGGCAGTAGTGTACTCCGTTCTCTGCGCGGTCGTGATCTTGCTCATCGGCACGTTTTTTCTGGACAAGTCTCACGCCACCCACCGTTGGATCAAGTTAGGTCCGGCGCAGATTCAGCCATCGGAGCTCGCCAAGCTTGCGGTCATTCTTTACCTAGCATGGTTTCTGGACCTGAAGCGCCGCGCCGCCACCAGCTTGGAATTTCGCAAAGAAGATTTGTTGCATACCATTCTTCCCGCCGTCGCTCCCATTCTGATTTGCGTTGCCTTGATCGTTCTGCAGCCGGATCTCGGTACTTCGGTCGACATCGTTCTGATCATGACCGCGATTTTGTATGTCGCCGGTCTTTCCTGGAAATGGCTCGCCGTTGGAATCGCGGCGGCCACGCCGGTGCTGTTCTTCTTAATTACTCACGTTTCCTACCGCAACGCCAGACTTACCGCATTCCTGCACCCGGAAAGCGATCCACAAGGCGCCGGATTCCAGTTGTTGCAATCCTTGATTGCTGTCGGCTCCGGCGGCTTCACCGGCGTTGGCTTGATGGAAAGCAAACAAAAATTGTTTTACTTGCCGGAGGCGCACACGGATTTTATTTACGCGGTGATTTGCGAAGAATTGGGCTTCATTGGCGCCGCGATCATCATCGCGTTATTTGCCGCCTATGCCTGGCGAGGTCTGCGCGCCGCGTTTAACGCGCCGGATGGATTCGGTCGCATGCTCGCCCTCGGCGCAACCGCCATGGTGCTGTTTCAAGCGCTCATCAATTTCGCCGTGGTGCTTGGCATGATGCCCACAAAAGGCATTCCGCTCCCCTTCGTTAGTTACGGCGGCTCGAGTTTGCTGGTCATGCTGCTTGCCACAGGTGTGCTCTTGAATGTGGCGCAGCAGGGCAGCAGCAACGCAGGCCTGCAGGCTTGAGAGGCTGACGGTGAAACTGCTGATCGCAGGAGGTGGCACCGGCGGGCACGTGTTTCCGGCGATCGCCATTGCGCAAGAGTGGCTGTCGCGAGGCAAGGAGCGCGAAGTGGTTTTAGTGGGCACACAACGCGGGATTGAAATGAAACTGGTGCCCGCGGCCGGCCTGTCGTTGGAAACCATTCGCGTGGCCGGATTGAAAGGAAAAGGCGGCACAACGCTGCTGAAAAATTTGGGAATGCTCGGAACAGGACTATCGGACGCCATGAACGTGCTCAAGCGGCACAATCCCGCTGTTGCCTTCGGTGTCGGTGGCTACGCCGCTGGGCCGATGCTGCTGGCCGCATGGCTTCGCGGAATCCCCAACGTGATTTTTGAACCCAACGCCGAGCCGGGTCTGACCAATAAACTGCTGGCGCGATTGGCAAAACGAATTGCTACAGGCTACGAAGTTTCCGCCCAAGCCTGGGGATCTAGCGCGCTAGTAACAGGATGCCCCGTCCGCCCTGAATTTTTCGCAATCTCGCCGCGAAAGCCGGAAAAGCCCTTCTGCCTGCTCGTAACTGGAGGCAGTCAAGGCGCGCTGCCGATCAATCGCACCTTTATGGAGGCAGCAGAATTTCTGACGAAACGAAAAGCGGAGATGCAGATTGTGCATCAAACCGGCGAGCGCGATTATAATAATGTGCGGGCCGCGTACGCGCGACACGAAATGCAAGTGGAAGTCGCGCCCTTCCTTTCCGACATGGCGGAACGCTTCGCTTGGGCCGACATGATCGTCTGCCGGGCTGGAGCGATCACCGCTGCGGAAGTGGCTGCGGCGGGCCGCGCAGCGATTTTCATTCCCTTTGGGAAAGCGACGGACAGCCACCAGTTGCGCAACGCGCAGGAAATGGTCAACGCCTGCGCGGGACGCCTGATTGTCGAACCGGAACTGAACGCAGAACGCTTGACCAAGGAAATTTTCTCCCTCCTGGACCGGCCCGGAGAGATGGAAAAGCTTGCGGCAAACGCGCGTAGCCTTGCTCACCCTAACGCCGTACGCGAAATTGTCGATTTGATCGAAGAGGCCGAGCGGCGGCCGAGCCGGAAAGAATCAAGAGGCGCATGATGGTATCGTTTCGCAATTTTCAACGAATTCATATGGTGGGAATCGGCGGCATCGGCATGAGCGGAATCGCCGAAGTCCTGCTCACCCTCGGCTATTCCGTCTCGGGCTCGGACACGAAGCCCTCGCACAATCACGGAGCGTCTGCAGGATCTCGGCGCCACGATTTACGAAGGCCACAAAGCCGAAAACGTGGAAGGCGCGCACGTCGTCGTGATTTCGTCGGCCGTGAAAGCCGACAATCCGGAAGTGCTCGAAGCGCACAAACGCAAAATCCCCGTGATTCCCCGCGCGGAGATGCTTGCCGAACTGATGCGCCTGAAATACGGCATTGCGGTTGCCGGTGCGCATGGAAAAACCACCACCACCTCCATGGTCGCCTCGATCCTGGCGGCGGCGCACCTCGATCCAACATTCGTCATCGGCGGTCGCGTCAACCAGGCAGGCACCACCGCGCGCGTCGGCAAGGGCGAATATTTCGTCGTGGAAGCCGACGAGAGCGATCGCAGTTTCCTGATGTTCGCGCCGGTAGTGGCAGTCGTAACCACCATCGATCGCGAGCATCTCGATCAATACGCCTCGCTCGAAGACATTCAGAGCGCGTTCCTGCAATTCGTCAACCGCGTTCCCTTTTATGGCGCCGCAGTCCTCTGTCTCGACGAGCCCAACGTGCAGGCCATCATTCCCAACGTCAAGCGGCCGATCATCACCTATGGCACATCCAGCCAAGCCGATCTGGTAATCAGCGATATCAAGATGCAATGGATTTGGCAGCGAATTCCGCCTCACCTACAAAGGCGAAGACCTCGGCATGTTTCAACTCCCACACGCTCCCGGCATCCACAATGTTAGAAATGCCGCTGCCGCCGCGGCTGTCGCGCTCTACCTCAACGTCGCCGTCGGACTTAATTCGAGAAGGCTTGGCGAAGTTTGCCGGTGTCGGCCGGCGCTTCGATATTAAAGGCACGGTGAATGGCATCACGGTCGTCGACGATTACGGCCATCACCCCGCGGAAATCCGCGCCACCCTCGAAGCCGCGCGCGGCTGCAAATTCAATCGTCTGCTGGTGCTGTTCCAGCCGCATCGCTACACGCGCACGCAGCATCTGTGGGACGATTTTTCACGCGCCTTCAATCAGGCCGATGTTTTGGCATTGCTCGATATTTATGCCGCCAGCGAATCTCCTATTCCTGGCATCACCAGCGAAGCCCTGGCTAACAGCATTCGCGAAGCCGGCCACAAAAACGTGCACTACTTCCAGTCCATGCAGAACGCCATTGAGTTTCTGCTGCGCGAGGCTCGGCCGGGCGATGCGATCCTGACCATCGGCGCCGGAAACGTTAGCCGCGCCAGCAATGAACTGGCGGTACTGCTCGGCTCCGAGTTGCGTCTAAGTGATGGGGTAAAAGATGCGCATTGAGAACGCCAAAATTCTCGAAGCGCTGCCGAAGCTGCAGGTTGATCTTCTGCGCGGCGTATCGCTGGCCGAGCTGACCTCGCTCGGCATCGGCGGCACCACGGATTTGCTGCGCATCAACCGGCACGATTCCATCCCGGATTTGCTGAATCTTCTGGAAGACGCAGCCGTCCCCCACAAATTCCTTGGCGGCGGTTCGAATCTGCTGGTGATGGATGGCGAGCTCCCCTTCGTTGTTCTGCAATTGGGCCAGCCGAATCCAGACGTTGTGATCAACGGCACGTAGCCAGCGTGGATGCCGCCGCCGATCTGGGCAAAACCGTCACACTTTGCGCTAAAAACAATCTGGGCGGCATGGAAGGCTTGATCGGTGTGCCCGGCACCGTCGGCGGGGCACTGCGTATGAACGCCGGAGCGTATGGCATACAGATCGGTTCCTACGTCCGCGAAGTAAGAGTCTACCGAGCGGCCGCGCGCAAAATAGAAACTCTCACAGGGCGATCAAATTTCCTTCGAATACCGGCACACTTCATTTGCGCCCGATGATATGATGCTGGCAGTGAAGCTCGACTTCCCTCCAAGCCGTTCGCGGAAATTCTCCAAGGGATTCGTATCTGTAACGAAAAACGGCGCGCCAGCCAGCCGCTTGGGCCAAAAAAGCGCTGGCTGCATCTTCAAGAATCCCCCGGGCGCTTCCGCCGGGCGCATGATTGATGAACTCGGCCTGAAAGGTCTCACCGTGGGCGACGCGCGGGTCAGCGACCGCCACGCCAATTTCTTCGTCAATGCAGGCCGTGCCTCCGCCGCAGACATGCTCGGCTTGATCTGCCGACGTGCGCGAGCGCGTCCGAAAAGTTTATGGAGTAACTCTCGAAAACGAGGTGGTCGTTTGGAACGCGTAAAGCCCATCCAGCGAAACGCTTCTTCCGCGGCGGCCGAACATGAGCCCTACCGCCCCGAACTTGTTTCGCGAAGACGAGCCGCGCTATCTTCGCCGCCAAAAGCCGGTGGAGATTCGCCGCAAAAAATTCAGCGGCAAGACCGGCACCTACTATCGCCAGGTGTTTGTTTGGACGCTCGTGGGCGCCGCCGCCGCTGGGCGCTACGCGTGTTTTCGGTACGCTACTTGCTCTACTCTCCGCAGGTGTTGCTGCTGAAGCCGGATCAGATTGAGGTGAACGGCAACCACATCGTCGCGCGTGAAGATGTTCAGAAGCTCTTCGCACGCGATCGCGGCCTCAGCGTGCTGAGAATCCCGCTGGATGCGCGGCGGATGCGAGATCGAAGAACTGCCTTGGGTGGAAGAGGCGAGTGTGCAACGCATCTTGCCGAACCGCATGCGCGTTTTCATAACTGAACGCACGCCCATTGCGTTTTTCCGAAACGGCACCGAATTGACTCTGATTGACGCGCATGGCGTATTGCTCGACCGCCCCGAGGGTGAAGATTTCCATTTCCCCATCGTGACCGGATTGTCGGAAAGCCTGCCCCGGGAAGAGCGGGAAAGGCGCATGCAGACCTACCAGGAATTCATGAAAGATGTCGACCTCGTGAAGCCGGGATCTTCCGACCAGTCAGCGAATTGGATTTGAGCAATCCGCGCGATTTGCGTGTCGTGATGGCCGGCTTGGCGCGGCAACACCGACGCGCACGCGGTCACCGTGCACTTTGGCCAAAGCGATTTCACCGGCAAATTCCGCATGCTGGTGGAAAATTTTGCGCAATGGCAGGCCAATTCCGGAACAGTGCATTCCATTGATCTTCAATATTCGCGGCAAGTGGTGGTGAACCCCGACACCAGCACCAACCGCCGCGAAGAACAGATAACGATTCGGCAGGAGACGATTTTGGCAAAGAAAGATAAATATCTGGTCGGGCTGGACATCGGCAGCACCAAAACGTGCGCGTTGCTTGCGGAGATGGAAGATGAGCAGGTGCGCTTTCTCGCTCTGGGCGCGGCGGAATCCAAAGGGCCTGCGCAAAGGGTCTGATCGTGAACCTCGATTCCACCGTCAGCTCCATACGGCGCGCGGTGGAAGAAGCGGAAAGCGTCGCCAACGTTCCCGTGGAGTCCGCCGTGATTGGGGTTGCCGGCAGCCACGTGCGTGGCGTGAATAGCCAGGGCGGCGATCTTTAGGTCCCCGGCCCGCGCGATATCGAGCGCGAAGACGTGCGCCGCGCCATCGATGCCGCGCGAAACATCTCTCTGCCTGAAGATCGCGAAGTTCTCCACGTTCTACCTCATGAATTTCGCGTGGACGCGCAGGACGGCATCCGCGATCCCATCGGCATGGTCGGCCAGCGCCTTCGAAGCGAACGTGCACATCGTCACCTCGTCCAGTTCCGCCACGCAGAATCTGGTCACCGCGGCAAACAAAGCCGGAATTTTGATCAACGACACGGTGCTCGAGCCACTCGCCTCCGCGGAAGCGTGCCTCACACAGGATGAGCGCGATCTGGGTTGCTGCCTGCTCGACATCGGCGGCGGCACCACCGAACTCATCGTGTACGGCGGTGGCGTGGTTCACCACACCGGCGCCGTGGCCATTGGCGGCGATCATTTCACCAACGATCTGGCCGTCGGTCTGCGCACGCCAATTCCGGAAGCGGAACGGATCAAGCGCCATCACGGCTGTGCTGCGGCGGCACTGCTTCGCGACGATGCCTCAATCGAAATTGCCAGCGTAGGCGATCGTCCGCCTCGAACGATTTTTGCGCACATGCTCACGGAGATCATCGAGCCGCGCGCCCAGGAATTGCTCGCGCTCCTGGCCGACGACCTGCAGCGCGCAGGCTTGATGAAGCAAATCCCGGCGGGATTCGTCCTGGCCGGTGGCGGCGCGCGCCTGAACGGTTTGCAGGATTTGGCCGAACACAGTCTTCCATTTGCCGGTGCGCATGGCGGCAGCCTACGCGGCATCGCCGATCTGCCTGACCAGGTCGCCCAGCCGGAATATGCAACGGTTGTAGGTTTGGTGCTGTGCGCGGCAAAAGCAAAAAGAGCCGGACCGGCTAAGCCGGGCGGTTTGGTGTCCAAATTGCGAGCGATGTTTGCGGGGGCTTGAGGCCTCGCGCAGGCCGCGGGAAGACTTTTTCCACAGGCTGGGAAAACTGGCTGTGGAAACGCATTTACACGGGATTTATAAAGGACTTTCACCAGCCGGAACGGGGGGAATAGCATGACAGCAAAAGACGCAGGTATCCGGATGAGCTTTAGCGAGGAGTTGCAGCCCGCGAAGCTCAAAGTGATTGGTGTCGGTGGCGGTGGCTGCAACGCGGTGAACCGCATGATCCGCGCCAAGGTGGAAGGCGTTGAGTTCATCACCGCCAACACCGATCTGCAAGCGCTGAAAATGTCGCAGGCGCCCGTGAAATTGCAACTCGGCGCGAAGCTCACGAAAGGCCTGGGCGCGGGCGCGAATCCAGAGGTCGGCCGCAAAGCCGCACTCGAAGACACGGAAAAAATTATCGAAGCGCTGGAAGGCTCGGACATGATTTTCATCACGTCCGGCCTCGGCGGCGGCACCGGCAGCGGCGCGGCGCCCGGTAGTGGCTTCGCTGGCCAGCGAACTGGGCGCGCTAAGCGTAGCCGTCGTCACCAAGCCATTCGCCTTCGAAGGAAAGCGCCGCATGCTGCAAGCCGAGCAAGCGCTGCAGGAACTAGTGGGCGTTGTAGACACCGTAATCGTGATCCCCAACGAGCGCTTGATGGAAACCGTCGAACCCGGCACCAGCTTCTTCGACGCCTTTCGCATCGCCGACGACATTCTCCGCCAGGCCGTGCAGGGCATCTCTGACATCATCACCGTGCCCGGTATCATCAATCGAGACTTTGCCGACGTTCGCACCATCATGCACGGCCAAGGGCTACGCGGTTATGGGCACGGCGGTCGCCAGCGGTTCAAACCGGGCGGTGGACGCTGCCAATCGCGCCATTTCCAGTCCGTTACTCGAAGACAATTCCATTCAGGGCGCGCAGGGAATCCTCATCAATATTTGCGGCAGCTCTTCGCTCTCGCTTGCAAGAAGTCCACGAAGCTTCCAGCGTGATTCAAAAAGCTGCGCATGAAAACGCCAACATCATTTTCGGCGCGGTGATGGACGAAGCCATGAAAGACATGGTGAAAATTACCGTGATTGCCGCCGGCTTCAAGGAAACGGCGAAGAAACAGATTCCGCAGAAGCAATCGTTTCTGCCCCGCACTTGGAAAGCAGGCCGCGAAATACCGGAGCAGGCCGAACTCCCGGTCACTCCTCCGAGCGTCGTCAACCAGGTCAAACAAAACGTCCGCGACGTAACTCCTGAAGTAGCCAAAGACGACCTCGACGTCCCCACATTCCTACGCCGCCAAGCCCAAAAGGCCTGACTCACGCGTATCAGCGGCCAAGAGAATCCATCGCAAATCCAGTTCGTCAGAGCTTCAGTTCTGACATTGAGAGCCGAGAGAGTTCGGGCTTGAGCCCCTGGGGATTCCGAACCTTGTCAATTTATCCTCAGAAGTCAACGCCGCTAGAGACCACGCATAATCGATTCCCGGGAGGGCACGACCTGAGGTCCGCTTCATCGTTAAAAGCTCACCTCCCACTCTCCCTTGAGCGCCCGCTTCATCGCATGAATCTCCGTCTCAAACCTTCGCAAATTACTGCTGCCATAAGGCAACACACTCCCTAGCCCCGAGTGAAATTCGCGCGCCCGCGACTGCTCGGCCATCTTGCCAATGTTTGTTGCGTCCAGCCCGCCGCCAGGTATGATCACAACCCGGTCGCCGGACAATCGCACAAGCTCCCGCAGAGTCTCCACACCCGCCGGGACAGTCGCCGCACCGCCAGCGGTCAGAATACGCCCAGCGCCCGTTGCAATCACGTCTTCCAGTGCTTGCAGCAAATCCGGCGTCGCATCAAACGCGCGGTGAAACGTCACTTCGAGCGGCCGCGACCATTCGACGAGTTCCGTCGTGCGTTCGATGTCGATCGAACCATCGGTGCGGAGCAGCCCAAAAACCACTCCGTCCATTCCTAAATCGCGAACCACGGAAATATCCCGCTTCATGCCAACAAATTCCTTGTCCGTGTAAACAAAATTGCCCGCGCGTGGACGAATGATCGGAAAAACCGGGATCTCCAGCTTTTCGTGCACAGAGCGCATTGCATCCACCGAAGGAGTCAGCCCGCCGTGAATCAGCTCCGCGCACAATTCAATGCGGTCCGCACCCCCGCGCTCGGCAGCCAAAGCCGTGTCTAGCGATTCCACCGTGATTTCAAGGAGTAGCTCGGGTTCTGACACCAGATCGGCCTTTTCGCAAGAAAGGGAACTCGTTCTATATACTCCGCGAAGCGGGGGCGTGCAACTGGAGCGTATACCTATCCGCCAAGCGCCAGAAAAACGAAAGGGTCTCATCGCCGTCGAGCCGTGCTTGTGTTAGGCTTGCGGCATCTCAACTGGTCTCTTCCCACGAAATGCCTCAGCGGGGAGCCTCTGAAAAGGAGACCGAAAATGAAACTGAGTCGAATTATTTTCGGATGGAGCTTCGTTCTCTTGGCGGTTACTGCTGTCGGCTGTCAAAAACCGTACCACGATCCCAACGAGCGTTACGTGCTGGTGGCCACCAATATTAATCTGCCGTACTGGCAGGAAGCTGCCGCCGGCCTGACCGACATCGGGAAGAACACCGGCGTAAAAGTGGATCTCGTCGGGCCCACAACGTTTTCTCCAAGCGAGGAGCTAGCTGCCTTCCAGCAAACGGTCGCGCAACATCCCGCGGGCATCATGGTTTCCGTCGCGGATCCGAAGTTGTTCAAGGATCCGATCGATAATGCCATTCTGCAAGGCATTCCCGTTATCTGCATTGACGCCGACGCACCGGAATCGAGGCGCGTTCTTTTTATCGGCACGGATAATTTCCGCGCCGGCCAGGACAGCGGAAATCGCATGGCCACGCTCCTCGGTGGACAAGGCCGCGTGGTGATAGTCACCTTGATCGGGCAACGCAACAGCGAAGAGCGCGTTCGAGGCGTCACCGACGCATTGAAGAAATACCCCGGCGTACAGGTTATTCAAACCATCGACGACAAAGGAGACGCGCGCGTTTCCGAAGATGCCATTGCAGCGCTCCTCACGAAGAAGGAAAAAATCGACGGCATCATCTGCCTGGAAGCTTCCGGAGGAGAAGGTGCGGCCGACGCGCTCCACCGCTTGGACATGACCGAAAAAATCAGGATCGTCGCCTTCGACAAGGATCCGCAAACGCTCGAGGGAATTGAACGAAAGTGGATTACCGCAACCGTCGTTCAGAAGCCCTATGTCATGGCGTATTACGGCGTAAGATTCCTCGACGACCTGCACCATAACGTTGTGCACGAGTTTAAAGACTGGGCCACCGCGCCTGCCGCTCCGCTGCCCACTTTCGTTGACACCGGCACGGCTGTGATCGACTCAAGCAACCTGGCGGCCTTCCAGAAAGCTCTAGCCGAGCATCCTAAGTCGGTACTTTAGAGTGCATGAGAGCTAAGCGAGGCCGTACGCCGCGAATGTCACAATAGCTCCAACGCCCAGCGCCGAGCCTAGAATCGCGCCCGCCAGCACGTCGCTGAGGAAATGCATCCCCAGCACAATCCGGGAAAGCCCGATGCTCACGGCCAGGAAATACAGCGGCCATTCCAGCCCCGGATAAAAATAACTCACCACAAGAGCGATCGAAAAGGCCGTCATGGTGTGGCCCGAGGGAAAGGAGAACTGGTCCGGAGGAAGCACCTTGGACCAGCAATGAGGCTGGAACTGGCAGGGTCTCGGCCGATGACTCAACCTCTTCAAGGCTTTAAAAACGAAGATGCCCACAATGGCAGCCGCGCCGGCCGCGCCAAAAGCCGCGTAACCCCGCAAACCGCCAAACGCCAGCAGCAGTGCGCCCAGGCTATACCACAACCAGCCGTCGCCCATCCGTGTGGCCGTAAGCATCCAGAATCGGATCCACCGCGGCGCGCTCCAGCTGTTCACCCGCCGCATGACGCGGTAATCGCGGTTCTCGATGAATCCCCACACCGTTTTGGCTACTGCCATGGCCATCTCTCAGCGGGCCCAGTTGGTCCCGAAGCTCGAATCCACGTCCCAAAGCATGCGCGGCCGCGCTTCTCCCAACAGCTGCGCCGCCCACTTCTTGCAAAAACGAATCTCGTTCAGCCAGTGCCCCGCGGTAATTACGGGCACGAACACTGTGAAGGGAAGAATTGCCGCCGCCAGCGGTTTTTCCTTGATCAAGGAAGTGGCAAAGGCCCACACATCTAGAGTCAGTTTCGCGTAAGCCCCATGTGCGCCGTGGACAACTCCGCGCCCTGCGCGCAGGCCCATGAAAAATTCGTCCACTGTCCGCGATCCCGGAACCTCCGTAAACGTCGTGCCCACTCCGCTCAGCGTGTGCGAATCGCTGCCCGCCACCCCAATCTTGTCCAGCCGTTTCGCCAGCAGCTCCGCGCTCTGATTTGCCTCTCTCCACATTTGCCCGTTGCGTACCTCGAACGCCGGAACATAGGAGGCAAACCAGTTGAAGTCTTCCATCTCCCGTTTTCCGGTCAGCCCGGAGAAAACATGGTTCACGCTGAAGAAAAGTTTGCGCTCGGTCAGATACATCAGCAATGCGATAAAATCGCTGCGCCGCCGCTGAATTTCCGAGTGATCTTTCTCTCTGATCCCGTAAACGCCCAAATGCATCTCCGTACCGCTGGGCATCTGCACCGTCACCTCTTCGCTCAGGAAGAAATCGCTGTATTTGCGGAGCGCTTCCGCAGCCTCGATGCAGTCGTGGTCGGTTACCGTCACAATGGACATCCCCCGCTGCTTGCAGCGGTGGTAGACGTCCTCTGGCTGGTTATAGGACTCGCGGCAAATGCGTGTGAGACCCGGGGTGTTGCACATCCCAGATCCAGTGGTGTGGACGTGGAGGTCGCATCGCATGTAAAAAGACTAGTCGAAAGATATGAACAAACCATGAAGAGAGGGCGAAAGGTGAATGAAAAATGGGGTGCAACTCTTTGAACACAAACGAGTTTGATAGTTTTCCACATGGCATGGTGAGTGCTCTTGCGCACCCATTTGCCTGTGCGAGAATGCCTCCATGAAGTCAATCCAGATCCTCTTCCACGATGCGGGTGGCGGTCACCGCAACGCCGCCGTTGCCCTGCAAACCGTGATTGCGCAACAAAATCGGCCTTGGCAAGTGGATTTGGTCCAGTTTCAGGATCTTACGGATCATTTGGACGTCCTGCGCAAACTCACGGGTATTCGCATTCAAGAGCAGTACAACGTACTGCTGAGAAACGGCTGGACACTCGGCGCCACTCAACTTTTGCGTGTACTGCAAACGACCATCCGCATATTTCACCGCCCAATGGTCAAACTTCTGGTCCGCCATTTTCAGAAACAACCCGCGGATCTGATGGTCTCCGTCATTCCCCATTTCAACCGGGAGATTGCGGAGGCCTGGAGCGGTTGTTACCCAGGCCGGCCCTTTGTCACCATCATCACGGACCTGGCCGATTTTCCTCCGCGCTTCTGGATTGAGCCGGGCAACCAGCAATATGTGATTTGCGGGACCCGAAAGGCTGTCGAGCAGGCAAGGCAATTAGCGAAAAATCCAGCCCACATTTTCCGCACGTCCGGGATGATCCTTCGGCCGGACTTCTACCAGGAGGATGCGACCGATCCATTCGCGCTACGCCGCGAACTGAATCTACGCCCGGATCTGCCCACCGGCATGTTGCTGTTTGGCGGTTTCGGCTCAAAAGTAATGTACGACATCGTCGAACGTCTGGAAGCTGCTGCATTGCCGCTCCAGTTGATCGTCATCTGCGGTCGAAACGAAAGGCTCGCCGAAAAATTCCGCGCGCGCGCCTGGAAAATCCCTCTGCACATCGTCGGCTTCACCAAAGAGGTTCACAGGTTGATGCGCGCTGCGGACTTCCTCATCGGCAAGCCCGGCCCAGGCAGCGTCGCCGAAGCCATGGTGCGCAAACTGCCCGTGATTCTCGAATGCAATGCCTGGACGCTGCCGCAGGAGCGCTACAACACCGAGTGGGTGAAAGAAAAGGGAGTCGGGATCGTGCTGCACAACTTCAGGGAAATCGTCAGCGGCGTGCAACTACTGATGCAGCCGGGAAAGCTCGCCGAATTTCGCTGCAACACCGAGCGCCTCAACAACTGTGCCGTCTTCGAAATCCCCAAAATCTTCGCCAAACTACTAAACGAATAGAAAGCTCCCGCTGACCGCTTTCATGGGGCCGGCGGCTTGAGCCGCACCAAAAACTCCAAGCAACCACAAGACTGTGATCCCGAGGCGCCCCTTTTTGCGGCAAGCGATCTCAACCGATCCGCATACTTCCGAGTTCGATTCGCAGGGAAGTTTTGCGCTCAGTTGCTGGCACGTTCCGCGTGCGGCGGATGAGGCAAGCGCGGCTGAGCCTCCGGCGTTTCCATATTTGCCGCGGCATGTGGCTTTGAACACGTCACCGCCCAGCGCCGCGAAGCAAATTTCGGCAGGTCGCACATCTTCCCGCATCCGGCTGAAGTTTTTGCCATCGCGCATCCGCAGTAGCAACCGCCGACGGCAGGCTGGTGGAGGTGAGACGACGTGTCCGCCCACGCGGCGAACGCCAACAGTCCGCTGGCCAGCACGAGATCAAATACGAGCCAAAGAGTGAAGCGGCGGAGTCGCAGAAGAAAGGAAACTTTCATGCGGCCAAGTTTCATCCCGAGACAACAAAAAACCGATAGCCCTGGCTTACCAATTCTCTTTGTTACCCGGGTCCTGAGGGTACTAGACTGGCTGCGATCGAACTAGAGTTGGAGCCGGGTTCCGAAATGAATCTTCTGGACCAAACACGCCGCCTCAGCTTGCGCGCAAATCATATATTGTCAATAAGTTAGCGCACTGCAACACCATCCAGGGGCTGGCGCTCTGCGTGCATAAGGCCTGGTTGTTGGAATTCCAGTGACGGGTTTCAGGTTTCCACAAGCAAGGGGAAAGCGGCTAGCTGGCGGTTTTCAATACTCGTAACCACCTGCCTCTAAGAGGGAAGCTAGGATGGATGACCCTACGCGCCGGCGTAAAAACGACACTGGCACTGAGACGCGCCTTCCGGGCTTCCGATCCCAAGCGGGGCCCTGCCTCCTCGCCAAAATTCTTCAACGGTTGCGCGAAAGTCTACTGTGCCGCCACTCGTTCCTTCACCTGTTTAGACAGCGCTTGTATCTGCTCGTTCGTGATTTTGATTTCGCCACCAAGCAGCACGAGCAAACGCCCGTCACCGCCATCCTTGAATCGCGCATCCTTGATCTTTGCGTAACCCTGCACTGCGGGCGGCAGCGTAGCGCTGAGGTCTGTTCCTTTCTGCATGGCGGACAGGATCGCGTTACGGATTTTCTCCCGCAACATGTCACCGAGCGTCCCAGAGCGCAGCAGCTCCCCCAACGATCCATCCGCCTGAATCGGTCCCACTTCTGGCACGAGTCGAAGCTCCGTGCTGGCTTCCTCCACCGCGGGGGTGAGCGTCATTTGAATAACAGCGTTTCCGCCAATCACGCGTTTCGCCTGCTCCTTCCCGAACACTTTCGCGCATGCCCAGCGCTCATAGTGCAGTTGCCCCACCGCCAGGCTCGCGGGCTCGGCGGGAGTCAGCGTGGCGTGCTGAATGGTGATGCGGTCGCCGCAGTGATCCTCTTTATCCAGTTGCGCGCCGAGCAGTTCCGTCATGTGTTGCTGTAGGTCAGACATGTCAGCGGTCAGTTGCAGGTTCAAAATGTTCAGTCCCGGCGCTTTCGAAGTCAAAGTGATCAATCCAGATGCCACCATCGTGATGCGCTGATCTTTCACGTTCACCGGAATCTTCACCGGCGGAATCTTGAACGTGACAGTTTTGTCCGTGGCGTCAGCCGGTAGCGCAACGAAAATCAGCAATGAAACCAGCCAACTGAATAAACCCCAGCGCCGCAAAGCATCTTTCCACACGTATGCATTTCTCCCGAAACGCCGCATCAATCTTTTCGTCTTTAAGTGGATGAGTGCCTTAGCGCAGCGGTTGCCTGTCGTGCAGCGTGCAAGTTATGTCAGGGGATTACGGGAGTACGAGGAGAAGCGCCATGAGTACTGGAATTCTAAAGTCAGCTTGTCTCTTGCAGTGGGTTCAAAGCGGAGAGTTTAATTTATCTTGCGTGTCACGGCGATGCCGGCTTGCCCAAGCACATGAGCGACCTGCGTGTCCCGCAAGCGCGACCCGTCATATTCAAACGTGAGCCGGTTCTGGCTGTCCACGCGAAACTTCCGCAAGCCATAGGTATTCGCGAATTCACCGAGCCGGCTTAATTGCGTCATGCTCAAGGGTGATTGCAGTTCATACGTGATTTCGAGGAGTGTCATAACAACGATTGTACCAGTCTTCCGAGCCGCCACAGTGCCCGAATGTAACTACGAAGCATCTAACATAGTAAGCTATCCAAGCGAATCGTTATGTCGAATCCTCAACTGTCCAGTCTGCCCATTTTGCCCGAAGCGCCGAAAGAAAAAGATCCCGTCTGCGGAATGATGGTCGACCCGCGGAAGTCGGCTGGCAAAGTGGAGCAGGCAGGCAAAACCTATCATTTCTGCTCGCCACGGTGCGTGGAGCGGTTCCGCAACGAACCCGAAAAATTTCTGTCTTCCCCCGGTCGTGCAGGGATGGAACAGTCTCCGCACCCGCAACAACCTGCCACGCCCGCCGCGCCACAACCAAAAAATGTCCGCTATACATGCCCGATGCATCCCGAAATCGTTCAGATTGGCCCAGGCTCGTGCCCCATTTGTGGAATGGCTCTGGAGCCTGTGGACATCGTCGCCGAAGAGCAGCCCGATCCCGAATACGATTCCATGTGCAAGCGCTTCTGGGTAAGCGTCGCGCTGTCCCTGCCGCTGTTGATCCTGTCCATGCTCGGCGAAGCACTCGGCCTGCGCTGGCAAAGCAACACCAGGAACGCCGTTGAGTTTTTGCTCGCAACGCCCGTGGTGCTTTGGGGCGGCTGGCCGTTCTTCCAGCGCTTCTGGGCTTCGCTCGTAAATCGCAGCCCGAACATGTTCACGCTAATCGGCCTCGGCACCGGCGCCGCTTACCTTTACAGCGTTGCCGCCACGTTGTTCCCGCAATTCTTCCCGCCTTCGTTCCGCGATATGCACGGTGGAGTGGCGGTTTATTTCGAAGCCGCGGCCGTAATCACCACGCTGGTCCTGCTCGGCCAAGTCCTCGAAATACGTGCTCGCCAGCGCACCAGCGGAGCCATCCGCGAATTGTTACACCTCACACCACAAACGGCGCACCGTGTATCCTCTGGCGGTACCGATGCCGAAATTCCGTTCGATCAGGTGCGCCAAGGCGATTTGTTGCGCGTGCGCCCCGGCGAACTCGTACCGGTCGACGGCACAGTGCAGGAAGGCCTCAGTGCCGTCGATGAATCCGTGATCACCGGCGAGCCGCTGCCCGTAGACAAGAGCGTGGGCGACAAAGTCACCGGCGGTACACTCAACTTCAACGGCAGTTTTGTCATGCTGGCGGAGCGAGTCGGTAGCGACACGCTCCTGGCGCAAATCGTAAAAGTCGTCAGCGAAGCCCAACGCAGCCGGGCGCCCATGCAGCGCTTAGCCGATCGTGTCGCGGGATACTTTGTCCCCGGCGTGGTCATCGCGGCGATCCTGGCATTCATCGGCTGGGCCATTTGGGGACCAGAGCCGCGATTCGCGCACGCACTGCTCGCCGCCGTCTCTGTGCTGATCATCGCGTGCCCCTGCGCCCTCGGTCTCGCCACGCCCATGTCGATCATGGTCGCTGTCGGACGTGGTGCCTCCGCCGGAGTGCTGGTGCGAAATGCGGAAGCCCTCGAAACGCTGGCGCGCGTGGACACGCTAGTGGTGGACAAGACCGGCACGCTCACCGAAGGCAAGCCCTCTGTTCACGACGTCCAGGTCGCCCCGGGTTCCACACTTCCAGAGAACGCACTTCTGGCCCTCGCCGCAAGCCTCGAGCGTTCCAGTGAGCATCCCCTGGCGCGCGCCATCGTTCGCTCCGCGGAAAAACGTGACCTGCGCCTGGACCCTGTCACGAACTTTCAGGCCAGCCCGGGGGGAGGGGTGCGCGGCCAGGTCCAAGGCAAACTCGTAATCGCAGGAACAGGGCGTTTCTTGCAGGAGCAGGGAATCGCCTCGAAAGAAGTCCTCGCATTTTCCGCGGATCTGGCGCGCACGCAGGTTGTCACCGTAATTTTTGTGGCGGTCAACGGTGAACTGGCGGGCGCCATCACGCTCACCGACGAAATAAAACGTTCTACTCCAGAAGCCATTCGCGAACTTCGTTCGCAAGGACTGCGGGTCGTCATGTTGACCGGCGACCGGCGCGAGCCCGCGCAAAAGGTAGCCGCCGAATTAGGAATCGACGAAGTCC
Source organism: Candidatus Acidiferrales bacterium (assembly GCA_963790355.1). Taxonomy (GTDB): domain Bacteria; phylum Acidobacteriota; class Terriglobia; order Acidiferrales; family UBA7541; genus Acidiferrum. Next base: position 634,071 of record CAWBOF010000002.1, on the reverse strand, counting down.
AAGCCGAGGTTCTCCCGCAGGAAAAAGGCGAAGTAGTAAGAAAGCTGCGAAGCGAAGGCCGCATCGTAGCCATGGCTGGCGATGGCATCAACGACGCGCCCGCGCTTGCCGCCGCCGACGTGGGCATCGCCATGGGCACCGGAACCGACGTGGCCATCGAGAACGCCGGAATCACCTTGGTCAAGGGTGATTTGCGCGGATTGGTCCGTGCCCGGCGCCTCTCGCAAGCGACCGTGGGCAATATTAAACAGAACCTGGCCTTCGCCTTCGTTTACAATCTCCTCGGCATTCCCATCGCCGCGGGTATTTTTTACCCGATTTTCGGTTGGCTCCTCAGCCCGATGATCGCCAGCGCGGCCATGAGTTTCAGTTCAGTTTCGGTGATTGGCAACGCCCTCCGTCTGCGCCGCGCTCCACTGTAAATCTCCCCACATCATTTACCTGACCGTTGACCCCTCCATATCGTCTATTACGGTAGGCGCGCTGGGAACTTTGTTACGACGAGGTTCGTATCAAATGGTGAGTGTGCGAATCCGTGGTTTACGCGGGGGTCGAGTATGTCCGGTAATGGAAATGGTTTAACAAACGGCAAGGCCAAGAAGCGCCGCCGGAGAATCATCATCGCTTCCGTGGCCGCGGTGGTCCTGGTGGGCGGCGGCTATGGCGTCTACGCGGCACTGCGTCCGAGCCACGACATTGATGCTTCAAAATTAGCTTCTGTGGAACGCGGTGATCTCGCTCGCGTAGTTGTGGCCACGGGAAAAATTCAGCCTAAATCCAAAGTCGAAGTGAAATCCAAGGCCAGCGGCATGGTCAAGAAGCTCTACGTCGATTATGACGACAAGATCAAGCAGGGCCAGACCCTCGTGGAACTCGACAAAGTGCAGTTGGAAGCCGTGGTCCGTGAAGAGCAGGCGAATTATCAGGCCGCGCAAGCCGCGCTTGAATCCGCCAAAGCGCAACTCGAGCGCAACAAGGTGGACGCCGAAGGTCCGGATGTGCCCTTCCTCAAACTCAATATGGAGCGCGCCCAGCAAATGTACACGGACAAGGTCATGTCCAAGAGCTTTGTCGAAGACGCGGAAAAGAATTATCAACTGGCTTTGAATAAACAGGTGAGCGCGCAGCGCAACCTGATCGTAGCCCAGGCAGAGATTGCCAAGGCCAATGCGCAAGTCGCCCAGGCCAAGGCGGCGCTTGATAACGCGGAAGAAGATTTGCGGAATTCCATGATTCTCAGTCCCATCGACGGCCTGGTCCTTTCCCGCGACGTCAGCGTGGGGGACGGCGTTAGCTCGATTCTTATTTTAGGTTCGCAAGCCACGTTGGTTATGACTCTTGGAGACACCAGCGAAGTGTACGTCCAGGGAAAAGTAGACGAGGCGGACATCGGCAAGGTCTATCTGGGCCAGCCCGCGCGAATTGTCGTGGAATCTTTCAAGGACAAAAAGTTTACCGGCAAGGTGACGCGCATTTCGCCCTTTGGCAAAGAAAAGGACAACGTCACCACGTTCGAAGTGCGCGTCTCCATCTCCAATCCTTCCGGCGAACTGAAAGCCAATATGAGCGCGAACGCCGAAATTATTCTCGAGGAAAAGAAGAACGTGTTGATGGTGCCGGAGGCGTCGTTGATCTACGACAAGGATCGCAACGCCTCCGTGGAATTGCCCGATCCCAAGGCGGAGAACGGCCGGAAGAAAATTCCCGTGAAACTGGGAATCTCCAACGGCGTAAAAACCGAAATCGTTTCCGGGCTGAACGAAAAACAGCAGGTCGTCCTCCAATAACGGAGCCTTATGACCTTTCGCGATCTCTTGCGCGATACCATTGCGACGCTCTGGGCGCACAAACGGCGCACCATGCTGACTATGTTCGGCATTGCCTGGGGCATTATCTCGATCACCCTGATGGTAGCTGCCGGCGAGGGCCTCGGCCGCGGCATCCAGAAGCAGCAGGAAAATTTCGGCAAAGACGTCATGATCATTTTTGCCGGCCGCACCAGCATGCAAGCGGGAGGCACCCGCTCCGGTCGCGCCGTGCACTGGATGGAAGACGACTACAAAGAAGTTGCCAAGGAATCGCCGGCCTGCAAATACGTGATGGCGGAATTGGGCAACAACGTGAAGGTTCACAGCGCATTCAACAGCGGCGACCTCGATACCGTCGGCTCTCTGCCGCCGTTCACCGAAATTCGCAGCATCACTGTCGCTCAGGGACGCTTCTACAATTACGAAGACAATGAACAGGGCCGCCGGGTAGCTTTTCTGGGCAGCGACGCGAAAAAACAGCTCTTCGCTGACCGCGAAGCTTTGGGCCAGACCATCGAGCTCAATGGCATTCCCTACACCGTGATCGGCGTCATGAAGACCAAGGACCAGAATTCCAGCTACGACGGCGTCGACATTCGCAAAATTTTCATCCCCTTCAATTCCATGAAGCGCGATTTTCCGAACAAGCCGCCGGCTGTCGAACACTCCGTTGACCGCATCCTCGCCGCGCCTTGGTCGCTCGGAACTCATCCCGATTGCGTGCGCCAGATCCGCCGCACTCTCGGACGCTTGCACAACTTCGATCCCCGTGATGAGGAAGCAGCCAGCATCTGGGACACGGTGAAAAATGCTCAGGCCAACCGCATGATCTTTGTGGGAATGGAAGTCTTCATGGGCGCGGTGGGTGTGGCGACCATTTTCCTCGGTGGACTCGGCGTCATGAACGTAATGCTCGTCAGCGTTCGTGAGCGCACCCGCGAGATTGGCGTGCGCAAGGCATTGGGCGCAACCAGGCAATCCATCCTGCGGCAATTTTTCCTGGAGACGATCTTCGTCGTCTTCATCAGCGGCGGAGTGGGTTTGATCATTTCCTATGGCTTGTGCGGCTTGGTCAACCTGCTGCCCAAAATTCCTTATTTCGACGGCTTGGACGCAAGCTGGGAACTGGCGGCTCTAACGATAAGCCTACTCGGACTCATTGCCGTCCTTTCCGCGCTCTACCCCGCCAACCGCGCCGCCTCCGTTGATCCCATTGAAGCCCTACGCTTCGAGGCAGGTGGCTGATGCTTGGGGAAATCTTCAAAGAAGCTTGGGTCGCACTGGGACGCAATCGCGTTCGCTCCCTGCTAACCATGACTGGAATTTCATGGGGCATTGTTGCGGTGACGCTGCTTCTGAGTTATGGCGCGGGTTTTCGCAGCGTCTTACTTTATACGTTTGAAGTATTTGGCAAAGCTGCGGTGATTTGCTGGCCTGGAACCACCAGCGAACAAGCCGGTGGCGAGCGCGCAGGCAAGGAAGTGCACTTCGAGCAGGAAGACGCCGACTGGGTCAAGGCGCAGTCGCCGCTCGTCAAACGCGTCACGCTGGAAACCGTGCGCTTTGAAGGAATTTCCCATGATGAGCGGCTCTCGGAGTCTGCAACTCGCGGCGTTTTTCCCGAATACGGCGAAATGCGCAACGAGGTCCCGTCCGAGGGGCGCTGGATTTCGCCCGAAGATGTGGAGGAGCGCCGCCGCGTCGTAGTCCTTGGCGCGCGACTGAAGAAAAAACTCTTCAGCGGAGAACCGGCTGTCGACGAAACCGTCCGCATCAACGGCGTCCGTTTCACCGTCATCGGCACCATGGACATGAAGTTCTCCGACAGTTGTTATTTCAACTGTGACGACGAGTCCGCCTTCATCCCTTATTCGGCGGCCGCGGAAATCTGGGATGCCCGCTATGCCAGCGTGATGGTCTACGAGCCGGTGGCGCCGCAATTCGAAGCGCAGTCCATGCAGCAATTCCGCACAGCCGTTGCTAACCGCCAGCATTTCTCGCCAAACGACAAACGAGCCATCACCATGTTCGGACGTCAGGAATTCAAGCCGATCTACGACGGCATCACCTTGGGAATCGAAGGCTTGCTTTTCATCATCGGCGCCATGACGCTGGGAATCGGTGGCGTTGGCGTAATGAATATCATGCTGGTTTCCGTGGAGGAGCGCGTGCGCGAGATTGGCCTCCGTAGAGCCCTCGGAGCGCGCAAATGGCATATTCGCTGGCAATTTTTGATGGAAGCTCTGGTGCTCACATTGGCTGCTGGCGCAATCGGAATGCTCATTTCCTGGTGCTTGACGTCCGCGATCGGCACGCTGCCCTTCCTCGGCCCTGCCTACGAAGACGACAGCGGCAAAGTCGACATTCACCTCGCGCTTTCCACCACCACACTTTTATTGTCGACCTTGATCCTGATCGTCGTTGGCGTAATCAGCGGCTGGCTTCCCGCCATGCAAGCCGCGAAACTCGATCCGGTCGAAGCGCTCCGTTACGAGTGAGGCGAAGTCGCCCCGACGGCTAGTTTTTCCTGCGCATCCGCGCAATTTCTGCTTCTTCGCGGCCATCCTGCTATATTTGTAAGAATGCTTCGTAACGCGGAGCAGAATCCCGTGATCGAGAGGAACAATGAAGCGGAGCAGGCTGACAACTTTTCGCGTTCTTTCGGGCATCGCCGTATTCGGAATGCTTTTGCTCGTTGCCGGAATTATCGAAGGGCACGCGGTCTTGAAGGAATCAAGCCCGGCGGCGAACAGCAAAGTAAAAGGGCCGGATGTGCCAATCATGTTGAAGTACAACGTGCGCGTTGACGCCAAGCTGTCTAAAATCCAGTTGCTGAATCCAGACAACTCCGTCAGCGATCTAAAGATCGAAGCGCAGAGTTCGCCGGACACTGTGAACGCCACGGCCACGGGCCTGAAACCAGGGGCATACACGATTCGCTGGCAAGTGCTGGCGCCGGACGGACACATTACCCGGGGCGCGGTTCCGTTCACTGTGACAGGTTCTTAAGCGAGACGCATGGTTCAACTGCTAGGCATGTTTGGATTTTTGGTGGTGCTGCTGCGGGCCGCGATCTTGTGCTTTCAGACCGTGGCCATCGGCGGAATTTTATTTTTGACGATCGTCACGCGTACCGCCGAACTGCGCAGCGAAGGACTATTGCGCTCGGCCTGGAAGCTGATTCGTGGTGCCGCGCTGGCGTTGGCCATAGCGCAACTGTTTTTCGTGATCGCCAATTCGCTCGTGCTCACCTCTTCCACGGATATTCCACTGCAAGCGGTCATCCGCGCGCACTTTGTTTGGGCTGCCGTCGTGGCCATTCTGGCGTCGGTGGCCTTGGTTGTGTGGCCGGCAGCGCTGAAGAAGAGTGTTCATCCCTTGGTCATGCTGCCCGCGGCGCTAATCCTGGCTTCCACGGTAATGACCAGCCATTCCGCCTCGCGCATCGACGGCCGCGTGATGCTCGTCAGCCTGACTGCTCTCCATTACCTTGCGACCGCAACCTGGATCGGTGGACTGCCCTACCTCTTGCTATCGGCGAAGTGCGTGATCGATGCGGAAGTCACAAGTCAGATCATGCGTAACTTTTCGCGCCTGGCGCAGATCAGCGTAGCCGTGCTGTTCCTGGCGGGATTTGCGATGGCTTGGGTGTACGTCGGCTCATGGAATGCGATGTATGGCACCGCGTACGGAGTGATGCTCGGTGCAAAGATTGCCATGTTTCTGGTGCTCCTGCTTTTGGGCGCAGCGAATTATTTCATCGTGCGTGGAATTGAGAACGATCAAGGCACGGGCGCGCGGAGTTTGTTGCGCTTTGGCGAAGCGGAAATTGGCATTGGTCTCACGGTCATTCTCACCGCTGCCTCGATGACCGCGCAACCCCCAGGTGTGGATCTACCCGACGACCGCGTAAGTCTCCATGAAATTGCTGAACGCTTTGGCCCGCGCATGCCGCGTTTCTCCAGTCCGCCACTGGCTCAAATTTCCGAGTCAACGGAACAGCTCACGAAACAAGCTGTCGCGTCGGGACACAAAGTGGCGGCATCGTTCGTTCCCGGAGATTCCGGGTTCGACACCAACACTCCCGCGGATATTGCCTGGTCCGAATACAACCACAATTGGTCCGGCCTTGTGGTTTTCCTGATGGGGATTTTGGCGCTGCTTTCCCGCAGCCGCTATTTTTCGTGGGCCAAAATCTGGCCGTTATCGTTCTTGCTGCTGGCCGTGTTTCTGTTTCTCAGGGCCGATCCTGAAAATTGGCCGCTCGGGCCCAATGGATTCTGGGAGAGTTTCGCGCAGACGGACGTGCTGCAGCATCGCATGGCTGTCATCCTGATCATTGTTTTCGCTGTATTTCAATATCGCGTGGAGACGAAACGCGTAAAGTCCATGGCCGCTGCGCTGGTATTTCCGGCGGTCTGCGCGTTGGGCGGAGTCGTCCTGCTGACGCACACGCACGCGGTCACCAACATCAAAGAAGAATTGCTTGCAGAATTGAGTCATACGCCGCTGGCCGTATTTGGAATCGTGGCGGGATGGTCACGCTGGCTGGAATTGCGCCTGCCGGAACAGAATCGCACGCGCAAGTATTTGGCGTGGGTCTGGCCCGTGTGCTTCATCATCATTGGCTTGATTCTGATGGATTACCACGAAAGCTAAATCGACAAGGACACTATGGCGAAAGCGGCGCTGATCGTGGTGGACGTGCAGCGAGACTTCTGCGAAGGCGGAGCGTTGGCCGCCGCGGACACCCTTTCTCTGCTCGCGCCGCTGCAGCAGTGCATCGAAGCGGTACGCCGGGCAAATGCCGTCATTGTCTACACGCAAGATTGGCACCCGCAAAATCACAACTCATTCCAGCCTAACGGCGGCCCGTGGCCGGTTCATTGCGTCGCCGGCACTCGCGGTGCTGAACTCATGCCTCCGCTCCACGCCGCCGCGGGCGAAATCGTGGTGCACAAAGGCATTGAGCCAAACGGCGCGGGCTATTCGGGCTTCGAGTTGACGGGCCTGGAAAATTGCCTGAGAAAAGTAAACGTAGATCGCGTCGCTGTCAGCGGCATTGCCACCGAATATTGCGTTCGCGCCACGGCGCTGGACGGCCTGCAATCCGGTTTTGACACCGTGGTCTTGACCGATCTGATTCGCGCGGTGCAACCGTCGGACACGCGAAAAGTGCTTGAAGAACTGAAGAAGGTGGGAGCGATGACGGTAACATCAGAGGACTGGCTGAAGAGTTTGTAGAAGCCCAACGAACGCGACTAAGTCTGGCCGAGGATCGCGTCAAAATAAGCCAGCAGTTCCGGGGAGTTCCAATCCTGCGGCCCGATAATCTTGCGAACAATAACGCCCTTGCGATCGATGATGTAAGTTTCCGGCCACATCGAAGTGCCGTAATCCGTGGCGATCTTCTTGGATGGATCGAGATACGTCGGATAATTCAGGTGCTGGTCGCGGATAAATTTTTGGTAGGCTGCTGGATCCTCGTCCACGCTGATGCCGAGAACCACGCCGTTGCGCGAAGCGATGCGCTGCTGCAGGGCGATCAGGCTGGGTGTTTCTTCCACGCATGGCCCGCACCAGCTGGCCCAGAAATTCAGCACCACAACTTTATTCCGCAGGTCGGAGAGATGCGCGGGCTTGCCGTCCAGGTCCATCGCGAAGTTTTCGGCTGTCTTTCCGGCGACCGACGATTCGCCCTGCCGGTAGTGGGGAAGTGTGAAAAACGCAAGAACGGCGAAGGCAAAGCCCATGCTTCCCCACGCCATGATTTTCCGCAGGAGGGTACTCATATATCGCTATAATAACGCAGACTAGCCACGTCCGAGAAGCCTGAGAAAACAATCCCGACAGTCATGAGCGTTTCCCCTCCAAACACGGCCCAGGTGACGGCAATCGTCCCCGCGCGGAACGAAGAAGCCGTAATTGCTGCGTGTGTAAATTCCCTCGCGTCTCAGGCCGAAATCAGCGAAATACTGGTGATCAACGACCAGTCCACGGATTCGACCGCTGCTATAGTCAGCAATCTCGCACAATCCCTTCCCAAACTACGCCTGCTGGAAACGAAAGAGCTTCCTGCCGGCTGGGTGGGGAAGAATAACGCAGTCTGGCTTGGCGCGCGCGAAGCAAAAAGTGATTGGCTTTTGTTCACCGACGCGGACGCTGTGCACGAGAAAGATTCGACCGCGCGTGCCCTGGCAATTGCCTCTCAGGAAAATGCCGCGATGGTTTCTTTCTCTCCAGAACAAGTGATGAATACGTGGTACGAAAAATCCCTAATTCCTTATGTATATTGCCGCCTGGCGCACAAATTTTCATTCGACGACGTGAACGATCCTGCAAGAACCGCGGCTGCGGCAAACGGCCAGTTTCTCCTGATCCGCAAAGACGTTTATCAAGCGGTCGGGGGCCACGCCAGTGTCGCCGGCGACGTCCTGGAGGACGTCGCGCTGGCGAGACGCGCAAAAGCTGCGGGCTATCGCATCTGGTTCGGAAGCGGGAAGGGAATTGTACAGGTGCGGATGTATCGCACTTTTAGCGCAATGTGGGAAGGCTGGAAGAAAAATTTGTATCCGCTCATGGGTAGCAGCTCCGAGGCCGTTGGGATGGAACTGCTTCGAGCTTTGTTCCCGATTGTGGCGGTCCTTGCGATTGCCATCTCACTCTGGGGAATCACGGCGTCAGCCTTGCCTCCGCTAATTGTTCTGTTGATCGGCACAATCATTATTTTGGGTGCGGATGCCTTGGAATTGCTGCGCAATCAGTTTCCATCCCGCCTCACGTGGTATGCAATTGCCGGCCACCTGCTCTTCGCGGGCGTGTTATGGGCCTCGTACCGCAGCCATCGGCGGGGTAAGCTGGAATGGAAGGGCAGGGAGTATCCAGTAGGCACCCCTGGTGCATCGAAATAAAGGCAAACGGAACTGATGGTCTACCTGACGCGCAAAATCGAGTTTTCCGCCTCGCACTTGTATCACAATCCGGCGCTCAGCGCCGAAGAGAACCGGCGGATTTTTGGCAAGTGCAATAATCCGCACGGCCATGGGCACAATTACACCCTGGAAGTGACCGTGGCAGGAGAACCCGATCCAGTAACCGGAATGGTGCTAGACCTGAAAGCCCTGAAAGCGATTTTGGAACACGAAATCACCCAACGCATGGATCACCGTTTCCTGAATTACGAAGTACCGGAACTGCAGGCGCAGATTCCCACGACCGAAAATATTGTCCGCGTGATCTGGAATCTTCTGGAGCCGAAAATCATCCAGGGACACTTGCACAAAGTGCGGCTTTACGAATCGGCGGACATTTTCGCCGAGTGCTATCGCAATGGGGCGATCCAAGCATGATCGATGGGCTCAAAGTCGTGTTCGGGCGCCGCTACCGGTTTGCAGCCTCGCACCGCCTGCATAGTGCACAGCTCGACGATGAAGAGAATCGCCTGGTTTACGGGAAATGCAACAATCCTTACGGGCACGGCCATAACTATGTGGTGGAAGTCAGCGTGTCAGGGACGGTGGACCCCGCCACAGGCATGATCGTGAATCTGGCGGATCTGGACCGCTTCGTGGAAAGCGAGGTGATCGAAGCTTTCGATCATAAATCGCTGAATGAAGATGTCGAGGTCTTTCGCGCGAACGTGCCAACTACGGAGAACCTTTGCAAGGAGATTTACCAGCGCCTGAAACGCTTCCCGCTAGCCAAACTCGAGCGCGTACGGATTGAAGAAACGTCCAACAATGCTTTCGAGTATTCCGGCGAAGAAATCCAGGAGCGCGTGGCGGTCCGCTAAGAGGGGAATATGCCAGTGACAAAGCCAACGGAGATACTGCTGCACGAAGGGAACGTGGAAACGCCGAAAGAGAGCATCGCGGATCTGGTGCGCAAGATGATCGTGCTTCTCGGCGAAGATCCGAACCGCGAAGGCTTGCGGAAGACGCCGGAACGTTTCGAGAAAGCTCTGAAGTTCCTGACCAGCGGCTACCACCAGAACCTGGAAACGGTGCTAAATGGCGCCACGTTCAGCGTGCATTACGACGAAATGGTCGTCGTGAAAGACATCGAATTCTTCAGCCTGTGCGAGCATCACCTGCTGCCATTCTTCGGAAAGGCGCACGTCGCCTACCTGCCCAGCAAAAAGGTTCTCGGGCTCAGCAAAATCGCGCGGCTCGTCAACATGTTCGCGCGACGCTTGCAGATTCAGGAGCGCATGACTAGCCAGATCGCGGACGCCGTCTCCGACAAAATCAGTCCGGAGGGCGTGGGCGTCATCATCGAAGCTCGCCACCTGTGCATGCAGATGCGCGGCGTGGAAAAGCAGCATGGCCAGGCGGTCACCAGCGCGATGCTTGGCTCTTTTCGCCACAACAAACAGACGCGCGATGAATTTTTGTCTCTCGTCCGCGCGCAAAGAAGCTAAGCCAGCCCCGAATAGCGGCGCAGCCTGAAAGGTGCCTTCGTGAACAGCAGAAAGCTTGGGGCCACTGGCCCCGTTGTTTCGGAACTCGGGCTGGGCTGTATGGCTATGTCTGGGGTTTACGGTTCCCAGGATCATGCCGAGTCTATCTGCACCATTCAGGAAGCCATCGATCAAGGCATCAACCTTGTCGATACCGGCGATTTCTATGGCATGGGCCACAACGAAATGCTGATCGGCCGCGCGATTCAGGGACGCCGCGATAAAGTTTTACTCTCCGTCAAATTCGGAGCCATGCGCACGCCGAAGGGCGCCTTCCTCGGATTCGATGGGAGGCCCGCGGCGGTAAAGAATTTTCTTTCCTACAGCCTGCGCCGTCTGGGCGTGGACTACATCGACATTTATCGCCCGGCGCGACTCGATGCAACGGTGCCTATCGAAGACACCGTCGGCGGCATCGCGGAACTTGTGAAGGAAGGCTACGTCCGTCATATCGGTCTTTCCGAGATGTCGGCCGAGACTGTGCGACGGGCCGTTGCGATTCATCCGATTGTGGATTTGCAATTCGAGTATTCGCTGGTGTCGCGGGGAATTGAGCGCCAGATTCTGCCCGTCCTGCGCGAATTGGGAATCGGAGTCACTGCGTACGGCCTGCTCTCTCGCGGCCTGCTGAGCGGATCGAAACCAGTGTCATCCGGCGATCTGCGCTCGCATTTCCCGCGCTTCGTTGGAGAAAACCTCCAGAAAAACGCTAAACTGGTGGAAACTCTCAACCGCATCGCGAAAGAACACAACGTCACCGGAACGCAACTGGCCGTTGCCTGGGTTTTACAGCAGGGCGCGGACATCGTGCCTCTACTCGGATCGCGGACGCGTGAGCAACTTCGCGAAGCCATAGGAGCGTTGCATCTGAATTTGTCCCTGGCCGACTTGCAGCGAATCGCGGAAGCTGTTCCCGCCGAAAGCGTTGTGGGCACGCGCTATGACGAACGGCAAATGGCCATGTTGGACAGCGAGCGCGCCGTGAAAGCCACATCGTAAAGTGCCAGCTATGAAGCAACGATCCAGGATTTTCACCGGCGCAGTCATCCTCTCGCTGATACTGTGTTTAGGCGCCGCGTCCGGCGACGAAATCGAGCGACTGCGCACTCTGATGGGTTGGAAAGCCGGCCAGACGCTTGCGGACGTCGGCGCCGGTGAAGGAGAGATTGGCATCGCCGCGGTGGCGGTCTTGGGTGAAACTGGGAAAGTTTATTTGACTGAGTTGGATGAAAAGAAACGGAAAGCACTCGGGGAAACGGTTCAGAAGCGTGGTCTGAAGAATGTTGTGGTTGTCCAAGCCGCGGAGAAACAGACTAATTTGCCGGACAACTGTTGCGACGAAATTGTTCTCCGTCGCGTCTACCACCACTTCACCGCGCCACAGGAAATGGATCGAAGCCTGCTACGGTCCTTGAAGCCAGGCGGCGAGCTTGCCGTCATCGATTTTCACCCAAGGAAGTGGCTCACCGACAGCGCTCCTGTGCCGGGTGTTCCCGCCAATCGCGGAGGTCATGGCATACCGCAGAAAATACTGATCGAAGAAATGAAAGCCGCCGGCTTCACCGTGGACAAAATAGTGAACGATTGGCCCGCCGACGATTACTGCGTCATCTTTCGCAAAACTAGGAACTAAAAACTTAGAACTTAAAGCTATTTTTTTCCCTGAGCACGCGAGCGCCGCACGCGGTCACGATTTCCGCATGTAGCGTCGCTGCACCACCGGCGCACATTGCCCTTCGTGCGATCGATGAAGATCCACCGGCAATCGTCATTGGCGCAAATTTTCAGGTGACCCTTTGCTTCGTGCAGCAAAGAATCCGCAAAGCTGCGCGCAATGGCTGCCACATCCGATGGCCAGCCGATCTCAGCCGGCTGCAACGCCAGTGCAAATCCACTTTGCTTCTCCACCATCGCGAAGGTCGCATTTATCCGGGAATCCTCTGTTGTTGTCCGCACTTTTCTTGCTGGCCGGCGCCGTGATGTTGTTGGCCACCGCGACTTTGGTCGGCGAAGCCCATGGATTCTCGTTCTCACAAGTGAGCCGTAAGTCAGCACTCGGGCTGGTGTACCTGATCTTGTTCGGTTCCGTGATTGCGTTCACCGCATACAAGTGGCTGCTCGAACATTACTCGCCCACGCTGGTGTCAACGCACACGTACGTGAATCCCGTTGTTGCGGTATTTCTGGGTTGGGTGTTTGGAGGCGAGGCGCTCACGATCCGAGTGGGCATCGCGGCGGCGCTGGTGGTTCTGGCAGTAGTGCTGGTCGACCGCGGCATGAATCAGCTTCGCCAACCGGCATAATCTTTCCGTAAATCTTACAAATAACTAGACTTTTGCTTGCTACATGGCGATGGGTGTGGTGAACTTCCCTTTACGAATCGCCATGTTAGGGCAGAGACTGGGCCACTACCTAATTGAACAAAAGCTCGGTGAAGGTGGCATGGGCGTCGTGTACCGCGCGCGCGACGAGAAGTTGCAGCGCGATGTGGCGCTGAAATTTCTCGAAACGCTACCCACCGGTAACTCCGCCAGCCACGAACGCGCGCTTCAGGAAGCTCGCGCCATTTCCGCTTTGAATCATCCCAATATCTGCACGGTCTATGAAGTCGGCGAGGTGGAAGGCCGGCCGTACATCGCGATGGAATATGTCGAAGGGCGTCCGCTCAGCGTGGAAATTCCCTCCACCGGACTGGCTCTCGACCAGGTGGAACGCTATGGCTTTCAATTGGCGGATGCCTTGCAGCATGCGCACAGCCGCGGTGTGATTCATCGCGACCTGAAAGCCGCGAACGTCATGGTCACTCCCAGCGGCCGCCTGAAGGTTCTCGATTTTGGCATTTCTCAGCGGTTTGAGCCCGGCCGCATGAGTGATGGAACGACGGTACTGGATCAGTCCTGGGATTCGCAACACACCTTTACGGGCACGCTGCCGTATATCGCACCGGAAATTCTGAAAGGCGAGGAAGCCGATGTGCGCAGCGACATCTGGTCGCTCGGCGTGCTGCTGTATGAAATGGCGGCGGGGCAACGGCCGTTCCGCGGCAACACCGCGTTCGAACTGAGTGCGGCGATTTTGCGCGAACGCGCGCCGGAAATCTCCCCGCCCCTGCCGCCCGTGCTGAACAGTGTCATTGAAAAATCGCTAGACAAGGATCCGGGGCAAAGATACCAGAGTGCGGGAGAAGTGCGCGCGGCCCTGGAAGCGGCCAGCACCGCTTCGCGCACTCATAGTTTCGCAACCTCGCGAATGACGCCGCCGGAGCCTCCGCGGCTGCTGTCCGCCAGGAACATCCTGGTGTTCTGCCTGCTGGCCGCGTTGACGGGCGGAGTTTTGTATTGGCTGAACGGTCGCACCATCAAGAAGAAACCGGGCTTGCCTTTGCCGGGCGCCATTCAATCCATCGCCGTATTACCCCTGGAAAATCTCTCAGGCGATCCTTCGCAGGACTATTTTGCGGATGGAATGACCGATGCTCTCATCACGGAACTTTCGCAAATCCGCAAATTGCGCGTGATTTCGCGAACGTCGGTGATGCAGTACCGGCACACGCAAAAATCGTTAGACAAGATCGCGCAGGAATTGAACGTGGATGCCATTGTCGAAGGGTCGGTGGTGCGCGCCGGGGACCGCGTGCGGATCTCCGCGAAACTTTTCCAGACGAACATCGAAGGAGCGCTTTGGGCCGGAAATTTCGAGCGCAATTTCACGGACGTGCTCGCGCTGCAGAGTGACGTGGCCACGGCGATCGCCCGCGGAATTCAGGTGGAACTTTCCGCTACCGAGCAAAGCCAGTTGGCGCGCAGCCGCAGCGTGGTGCCGGAAGCGTATGAAGCGTATCTGAGAGGGAAGTACGAACTGGAAAAACGCACACCCGAAGGATTCCAGGACGCCGCAAGCTATTTTCAAAAGGCGATCGACAAGGATGGCACATTTGCCGCGGCCTATGCGGGACTGGCGGACACATACATTCTGATGCTCACGAATGGTTCGATACCCGATCAAACGCTGATTCCCAAGGCGAAAAAGGCCGCCGAACGGGCATTACAACTGGATGACCGGTTGGCGCAGGCGCACACTTCGCTTGCGGCTATTCGTTTTTGGCTTCTCGAAGGCAGTGACATTGAGCCAGAATTCCAGAGAGCGATTGCTCTCGATCCCAGCTACGCGCAGGGAATTCACTGGTACGCGTTGTATCTGGCGGCCATCGGACGGCGGGAGGAGTCCATACGGGAAATTAAGCTGGCGCGTGAGATCGATCCAAAATCCCTGATCATCAACGCCAACCTGGGCTTTATCGAATACCTGGCGGGCGAAGACAATCGCGCGGAAGAAGCCGAAAAGACCACCATTCAGATGGATCCCAGTTTCGTGCCCGCGCACATCTATCTAGGCCAGATTTTCGTGGAGCAAAAGCGATACAAGGAAGCGATTGACGAATTTCATACCGCGATGGCGCTTTCCCCCGGCGATCCGGAACCGCAGGTGTACCTCGCTTATGCCTATGCCATCTCCGGGAAAAAGAACGAAGCACAAGAAATTTTAAAGGAATTGCAAACGGCACAAAGGAAAAACGGCGTCTCCGCTTACGATTTCGCGGTTGTGTACGCGGGCTTTCACGACACCGACAAAACCCTGGAGTTGCTGGAAAAAGCCTATATCGAACGCAGCGGTAGAATCGTAAATCTGGGTGTGCACCCGCAATTTGCGTTTCTGCGCAAGGAAGCTCGATTCCAGAACCTGGTGGACAAAATGCGCGGCGAAAAGTTGATCGGCGTGTCCGTCCCGTAGCCGCAAAGGGCGCACTGCCGCACGTCCGGTATTGTTCGGTATTGTTCTTTTCTTGACGGTAACGAACGGCTGACATAGACTGCGCACGCCCGGCGGTCTCCGGCAGACGCGCAGTCAGAATATTCGCGTTCGAGGCAAGAGCGCCGCACAGGAGGAAGGCACATGCCGAAGAAAGTCACCATCTCGCTCCACGGAATCGTCAACCAGATTGATGCGGCGACCAACAAGCTCATGAAAGCCAAGACGGATGCGGTTACCGCCTTAGAAAAACAGCAGTTGGGAGTTAAGATTCAGAATCTGAAAAAAATTAAGTCGCAGGTCGTCCTGAATTGCCCCAAAGGAAAGCCGTCGTACGCGATTAAAGCGCTTGTGAAATAGCCAGCTGGGAATACGCTATCCCTTCCGCAATAAAGAAGAGGCTCACTGCACGAACGAAGAATTCGTTGCGCGCCAAGCCCGGAAGCGGCCCGGCGAAGTACCGCCGTTGCACTCCGCTGGTGCTGTACTGGCAAGATGGCGCGCTGGTCTTTGAGAATTATGCGCTGCGCACGCGAATCAGCGCAGAGCCTCTGGTTTGCTCCATTCTCGATTATTGCGGCGAGTGGCGATCGTTTCGCCAGATCAATTCCCACCTCGGCGATTATGACGAAACCTCGGTCCGCAGGATCCTCCGCAGGCTTTGCGCACATGGCGTGCTGGAGCGCTCTGACCAGCAGTGCGATCCGCGTGTTGCGGCGATGGAAAGTTGGGCCGCGTGGAATCCGGCCGCGGGATTTTTCCATTTTTCCAGCAAGGATACGGAGTTTGCGGATGATCAGCTTGCTGCCTTCGAGGAGCTGAAGCGGTGCGCCAGGCATGATCCGATGCCGCGCCCGTTAAAGAGCTACCCCAACGCACCGCACACGAGGCTATCCCGCGACCCGATCACCGGCGAATTCCCCGAAATTCTGAAAAACCGGCGTACCTGGAGAAAATTCGGCCGCGCTCCCGTAACGCTGCGCACTTTGGCGCAGACGCTGGAACTTACATTTGGCATCCAGCAATGGATCGACGTGCCGGGCTTGGGAAAAGCCGCGATAAAAACGTCGCCCTCGGGCGGGAGCTTGCATCCCATCGAGGCCTACGTTCTGGTGCGGCGCGTGAAGGGTCTAAAAAGGGGAATTTATCATTACAACGCGGCGCGCCACGAACTGGATTGGCTGCGCGAAGGGATGACAAGGCGCTCGCTCGAAAAGAATCTGGCAGGGCAGTGGTGGTTTGCGCGCAGCGCATTTCTGGTAGTCATGACCGCGATCTTCCCGCGCACGCAGTGGAAGTATGACTTCCCGCGCACCTACCGGGTAGTGTTGGCAGAAGCTGGCCACCTCTGCCAGACCTTTTGCCTCACAGCAACCTGGCTGGGATTAGCGCCGTTCTGCACGATGGCCTTGCGAGATTCGAAGTGGGAAGAGTGGCTGGAGATCGACGGCGTGAGCGAATCGGTCCTCTACGTGGCGGGAGCCGGCACAAGGCCAAGCGCAACCGAAATGCAAGACGCAAACATATTGACGAGCGGGAAGGGCGCAGTAACGATATGAGTCAATCTGATCGGATCCTTCAGACCGCTTAAGAAAGTGCGCTTTTTCGTAAGTGTGTATTCTGAAGGGGTTGCGGGATTTCGAACCTGTCAGCGCGGATTCCGCGAGGCTTGTAAACCGTTTGTTTTGATATTGTTGCGCAAGTACGCGTTCTAAGAGGCTTATTGGGGCGATTTTCGCAAGTGCGAAAACTGAAAGAGACCGCTCTCAGCGGCTAAAACCGCGCTAACTTTGCGGCAGTTATGACCTGGCTGAAGCCATGCACTGACGCGAAACACGAGTTTTCGCACAGATCGTCGGAAGGGGGGCCCTATATATTCAAAAAGGGACTCCTCACTCTGGGGACTTCTTTTGGAGTGACGGTCGTGGGTAAAGTGTGCGTTACGGGTTGTTACTTCTTGGCAATAGCTACCGAAGCCCGCGTGGTCTCCCAATCCATATTCAACGTGCCGCCATTCCCGGTCTTCTCGAATGAAATTGTGAAATTTTCAACGGGGGAGGGAAGCGCGGAGACTTTCATGTCGATTCGTGCAAGGTCGTTGGACGGCCCGGCATAGTTGGTTCCCCATTCCCCGGTTTTCTTGCTGATGATGAGAGTCCACTTGTCCAGGTTGGGAACCGTGAAGATGGTGTAATTGCCCGCGGGAACGGGAGTGCCGCCAACGGTGATATCGGTGGTAGTAACAAACGTGGTGGCTTCATTCGCGCCCGTACGCCACACTTCTCCATAAGGCGCGAGGTCCTTGCCAAATTTGCGGCCCTTCAGCCGCGGGCTAGAGTAAACAATGGCGACCGATTTGCCACCGCCAAGGTCCAGAGAGGCGCTTGCGGGCGGGCTGGGACGATTTGCTTTATCTTGCCGGGCATGAGAGACAAACACAAACAGGGCCAGAGCGAGACATAACACCGAAATTATCGCGATTACTTTGCGCATGAATTTCTCCTGTGGATGGCCGGAGCTCGACGGGCGAGAGCGTGCCGGTAAGTCTGACGGCTTACCGCTAGCATTGAACAAGATTTAGGGCCCGGTTGCAAGGAGTTGCCGCAAAATCAGCGCGGACGACCGGCCCACGCGAACTTCAACCCGTGTTTACTGCCCTTTACACTTTAAACAAAACTATGCTACTTTTAATGAGTCGAAGAAAAGAGGAAAATTCAAGGGACGACGGTGGGGGGCACTTGAGCGACGCCAAAGTTATGTTGATCGAACAATTCCGCACACACGTGAAAGATACGGGATCGCCCGAAGTGCAAATTGCACTGTTGAGCGAGCGCATCAACTACTTGACGACGCACCTCAAGTCGCACGTAAAAGACCATGCATCGCGCCGGGGCCTGATCATGATGGTAAACAAGCGGCGGCGCTTGCTGGACTATCTCAACCGGCGAGACCCGGATCGGTATCACCAGATTGTTGAACGCCTTAGCCTGCGCAAGTAAGAATCGCAAGGCGGTACGCGATACAACTTGCAACTTCACGTACGCACATATTCCCATCGGAGTCTGTACGCCAACCGGCGGTTGGTTGGACGTGAAACAAGCCCAGTCTGTGACGGCAGATTGCACGGCGTTTGTATTGGTGTAGATGCTCGTGGAGCAGTCCCCTCCCCGGCAAATCTTCCTTTTTTCTTTGAATGACACCTTGAACGGACTCCTCATGAGCAGGAGCCAAAGGAAGAAAACATGTCTGAGAATAATCACATCCCTGCGCCTCACCAGGTATCCATCGAAGTGGGAGGGCGCACCCTGATCCTGGAGACAGGAAAGATCGCCAAGCAAGCAAATGGAGCCGTCACCGCGCGTTATGGTGACACCGTTGTTTTGGTAACTGCCTGCATCGCCCCAAAAGCCAGTGACCGCGACTTTTTGCCCCTGACCGTGGACTACCGCGAAAACACGTATTCCGCCGGAAAGATTCCCGGAGGCTTCTTCAAGAGAGAAGGAAGACCGACGGAGAAGGAAATTCTGGTATCCCGGCAGATCGATCGTCCGATGCGGCCGCTGTTCCCCGAATCGCTAAGGAATGAAACACAGATTATTGCCATGGTGCTGTCCGCGGATAGCGCGAACGATCCCGATGTCATCGCCATGACCGCAGCTTCTGCGGCGGCCTACTGTTCTGACCTGCCATTCACGGATCCCATCGCCGCAGTTCGCGTGGGTTTACTGGATGGAAATCTGGTGGCCAATCCGACTGTGGCCGAACAGAAGACCAGCAAGCTGAATATCGTCGTTGCCGCCACGGAAAAGGGCATCGTGATGGTGGAATCCGGGGCCTTCGAAGTTTCCGAGGAAAAAGTTGCGGAAGCCCTGGAGTTTGGCCACGATCAGATCAAGAAAATCGTTGCGGGCATCAAGCAGCTGTACGGACAAATCAAGCCGACCAAGATTGTGATCGAACCATTTCCGTTTGACCAGGCCATTTACGACGGCATCAAGACAAAATATGGCGCGCGCCTAAAGGATGCGCTGAACACCGAGAAGCATCCGAAGAAGGAAAGCTATCACCTGGTGGATGCGTTGCAGGACGAAATCCTGAAGGCCATTCCCGAAGACGACGAAGACAAAATCAAATTGACCAAGCGAGCCCTCGACCGCCTGCGCGAAGATATCTTCCGCGAGGAAGTGTTGAAGGCCAAGCGCCGTCCGGATGGCCGCGCGTTTGACCAGGTTCGCCAGATTGCTTGCGAAGCTGGGCTGCTACCACGGGTGCACGGTTCGGCGCTATTCACGCGCGGTGAAACACAGGCGCTGGCCACATTGACGCTTGGCACCAAGGAAGACATGCAGCGGTTGGACCTGCTGTTCGAACAAGACCAGTTCAAGCGCTTCATGCTGCATTACAATTTTCCGCCTTTCAGCGTTGGCGAGGTAAAGCCACTGCGTGGAGCGGGCCGACGTGAAATCGGACACGGTGCCCTGGCGGAACGCGCATTGGCTAACCTGCTTCCGCCTGAAGTTGAATTTCCTTACGCCATGCGCGTGGTCAGCGACATTCTGGAATCCAACGGATCCTCTTCCATGGCCACGGTGTGCGGCGGTTCGCTCGCGTTGATGGATGCGGGCGTGCCCATGAAGGCGCCGTGCGCGGGCATCGCTATGGGCCTGGTGGTAAGCGACGACGGCAAGTACTCGATCCTCACAGACATTGCCGGCGCTGAAGATCACTACGGCGACATGGATTTCAAGGTTGCCGGAACCCGCGAGGGCATCACCGCACTGCAGATGGACATCAAGGTGACCAGCATCAGTATCGCCATGATGCGGGAAGCTCTGGCTCAGGCCAAGAAGGCTCGGCTGGAAATTCTGGACATCATGGAAAAGACGCTGAGCAGCCATCGCGAGACCATTTCAGCTTATGCTCCGCGGCTCTACAAGTTGAGCATCCCTACGGACAAGATCCGCGACCTCATCGGTCCGGGCGGCAAGAAGATCAAGTCCATTATCGAGCAGACTGGCGTGAAAATTGACGTGCTCGAAGACGGCACCGTGCACATCTTCTCCACCAGCGGCGCAGGCGGCGACCAGGCATTGCAGATGGTTCGCGACGTCACGGCGAGCGCGGAAGTGGGCAAGACCTATCTCGGCAAAGTCGTGCGACTGGCGGAATTTGGCGCCTTCGTGGAATTGTTCCCGGGCACCGACGGCTTGCTGCACATCAGCGAAATATCTGAGCATCGCATCCGCGACGTGCGCGACGAATTGAAACTTGGTGACCAGGTGTTGGTGAAGGTCCTGGCGATCGAAGGCAACAAAATCCGGCTTTCGCGCAAGGCCCTCATCAAGGAAGCCCGCGAAAAACAGGCGCTCAAGGGCCAGGGCGGAGCACCGGGCGCTCCCACTCCGGCCACAACCGCAACCACCACCGAAGGCAGCTAGTCTTCGAAAAAATCTGACCAGAGAGGCCCCTGATTGCAGGGGCCTTTTTTCTTATTTTGCAGGCTGAGGCCACCAGGAACACTATCCGGTGTTCTTATAGCGCTTGCCCGTGCCCCGGTCCAGTTGACGCATGGCCTTGCGGGGCACAGAGTTGGGAACTCCGAGCGAAAACGGAAAAGCTTTCTCTGCCGCAACGCGCACCAGAAGAATACGCACAGCGTCCGACACCGACATGCCCATTGCCCGCAGGGCCCGCTCTGCCTTCTGCTTCACGTCTTCCTTGACACATGCACCATGGTTATCGCTAGCTTGATCTCCTGAGATTCGTCGTATCTCATTGACATATCTTGCCAGGACCAGCCGCGGTTCCTCTGCCCCGCCAACCTCCTCGTGTTGTAAAGGCAATTTTCGAAATCGTGGTGAACGTCTTGCAACTTACCGGCTGTACGTTTTAAATGAAGGCACGCTTGGGTACCCAACGGAGAGGCCTGCTCATGAATCTGCGG
Source organism: Candidatus Acidiferrales bacterium (assembly GCA_963790355.1). Lineage (GTDB taxonomy): Bacteria > Acidobacteriota > Terriglobia > Acidiferrales > UBA7541 > Acidiferrum. Next base: position 613,052 of record CAWBOF010000002.1, on the reverse strand, counting down.
CGAATATTGGTAGCTATCGGAATCGCATTGCTGGCGACTTTGCCTGCGCGCGGGCAGGCGCAAAAGCAGCGCGTGATTATTGACACGGATCCCGGAACCGACGATGCGTTGGCCATTTTGCTGGCGCTGAATTCGCCGGAGCTACAGGTGGAAGCGCTCACGGTGGTGCCGGGAAACGTGGTTGCTAAACAAGGGCTCGAAAACGCCTTGAAGCTCGTTAGCCTGGCGGGGCGCTGCGATATTCCCGTGGCCGGAGGCGCGCACCAGCCGCTGATGCAGAAGACCTACACGGCTTTGTACTGGCACGGCAAGAATGGCTTGGCAGATATTGAGCTGCCGGCGCCGAAGTGCAACGCCGATCCGCGTTTTGGTCCCGATCTGATTATCGAGTTGGTGCACAAATACCCGCACGAAATCACATTGATTCCGGTCGGGCCGCTGACCAACATCGCGTTGGCGGTTTCGAAAGATCCCTCCATCGTCGGCTTGGTGAAGAACGTCGTGATTATGGGCGGTTCGCTGAACGGCGGAAACGTGAACGGCGCCGCCGAAGCGAATATCTTCGGCGATCCAGAAGCCGCGCAGATGGTGTTCAACGCCGGTTGGATGGTGACCATGGTCGGCTCCGACGTAGGCGAGCGCACCTTGATTGAACGCAACCATCTGGCGCAATTGGAAGCAGGTCACGGACCCGAAAACGATGTAGCCTCGAAAATCGTGAGGTTTTATATCGAGCGGTCAGAGAAAAACGGCTGGGACGGCGCGGCCATGTATGATCCGCTGGCGGTGGGCGTGGTGATCGATCCGACGCTGGTGAAGACGAAGGATATGCACGTGGACGTTGAGACCAGGGGCGAATTTACGCGCGGCGAAACTGTTGCGAACCGCATGGGCTCCTACGAAAACAACGTGCTCCATGGCGATCACTACGAAATTGAAGGCGTTGTGCCAGTCCAGAATAACGCGCGTGTATGTCTAAGCTCCGATGCGGAACGCTTCATCCAATTGTTCATCAGCCACGTGAAGGATAAGTAGAGCAAAGGGCGAGCCCCGATCCCTACGGCTCTTCGAGGTCTTCAGTCTATTGCTGTACTAGGCGTGGGCGCAGTGCACGGCGTCGAGCGCGCCCCACAGTGCGTCTAGCGCCTCGTTCGTGGTGGCCAGGATTTCCTCTTCATCGTCGTGAGCGTGCTCTTGCAGCCAGCCGCGCCACGCTTCGCGATGCGCCTTGTCCGCCTGTTCGTGCACGGTGAAGTACGACAAACCCTTCGGCGATTGCACGCCGTAAAATTTCTGCAAGCCTTCAATCTTCGTCGTGGAAATTTCCGGCACTTGCGCTTCGTAGGCGTAAAGGGCCGCAACCGCTTCCGCCACCGGACGATCGCCCACAATCTCTCGGAACGTTTCAACCACAGCCTGCGTGCCGGGAAGCGCCGGGCAGCAAGTGATGTCTTCCTCATTCACGCCAAGGGTGGCGGCGAAATCGCGCCATAGCTGGGGATGCGGGCGTTGCGGGTTCTCTTCCTCCGCCAGATTTTCCAGAACGATGTCGCGAATCGACCCTTCCGAGCGGGCGGCAAGAACGCGAAGATGTTTCGGGAAGGCTTCCACGTGGCGATAATACTGCGCCGCATAAAGCTGCAGATCCTGGCGGGTTAGCTTGCCCATCTGCCAATCCTGGTAGAACGGATGCTTCAGCAGGCTCTTTTCGGCGATGGCGGCATCAATCTTTTCGAGAAGTTGGGCGTTTCGCATTTCATCCTCCCGTAGTCTGTACGCGGCCTGGCGTCAGCCAGCCGCTAATCCGCTTCCGGCGCAACTGCGGGATTCTATCAGAGTTTGCGAAATTTTGCCGTGTTACGAGTCGCCTAATGGCCAGAGCCAGCGCGCACATTGTTTCGGCAGGGCTTTTCTAGGTTCTACTGCGCTGAACTATGCAGGCGCTCGATGTCCGCGCCCACAGCAGAGAGCTTTTCGACGATGCGTTCGTAGCCGCGATCGATGTGATAGACCCGGTCGATCACTGTTTCGCCGGAAGCGACCAGGGCTGCCAGCACCAGGCCAGCGCTGGCTCGCAAATCGGAGGCTTGCACGAACGTGCCGGAAAGGGACGCGGGGCCGCGGACGACGGCGCGGCGTCCATCAATCGTGATGTGCGCGCCCATGCGAGCCATTTCGCTCGCATGGAGAAACCGTTTTTCGAAAATTGTTTCGGTGATCACGGAAGTGCCTTGGGCCTGCGTCGCCAGCGCCATATATTGCGCCTGCATGTCGGTCGCGAAGCCGGGATACTCTTCGGTGATGACGTCGGCGGCAACCAGCTTGTGTCCATCACGCACCCGCAGCGTCGAAGCATCTGAGATTTCCACATGCACCCCAGCGGATTCCAGCTTCGCGATTACCGCGCCAAGATGAGCGGGGTTGCAATTGACGATGGTGAGATCGCCATTCGTGATGGCTCCCGCAATCAGAAAAGTTCCGGCCTCGATCCGGTCAGGAATGACGGAATGCGTTGCGCCATGAAGCTCTTCAACGCCGCTAATCTTCAGCGTGCTGGTGTCGTCGCCCTCAATGTGGGCTCCCATTTTGCGCAGCAAGTGGATTAGGTCCGTGATTTCCGGCTCACAGGCGCAGTTTTCCAGTGTTGTTACGCCATGGGCCAGCGCCGCGGCCATCAAAATATTTTCCGTGCCGGTGACGGTGATTTTTTCGAACACGATGTGTGCGCCCGTCAGCCGGCCGCCGTGCGGCACCCGCGCCTGAATGTATCCGTGCTCGGTGGCAATCACCGCGCCCATTTTCTCGAGAGCCGCCAGATGCAAATCCACGGGGCGTGCCCCGATCGCGCATCCACCGGGCAAAGAAACATGCGCCATGCCGGAGCGCGCGATGGCCGGGCCTAGCGTCAGGATCGACGCGCGCATCGTCTTCACCAGCTCGTACGGGGCAACCGCATCGTTCAGCGATTTGGACTGGATGGTGTACGCGCTCGCGGGAATTTCCGTTGTGGAAACTGTCGCGGACATGAACGCCAGCAGCTTCGCCATGGTCACGATGTCACGCACGATCGGGATATTGTGGAGAGTGACTGGCTCGGCAGTGAGAAGCGCCGCCGCCATTAGCGGCAGCGCGGAATTCTTGGCGCCGGCAATTTGCACCGTGCCGTGAAGAGGTTTGCCGCCGCGAATGCGAAATTTGTCCATTTGGGTTGCTAGTTCATTCGCCCAGTGCTCGACGCAGATCCCCATCAGCGGTTTCCAATTCCTTTAGGGCCCGTTCAGCCGAAATGCGGCGTTTCAGGATAATCAGCGCGACGCGCAAATTGTGTTTGCTTTGACGCAGAGCGTGTTCCGCCTCTGACACATTTTTGCCCGTCGCCTCCATCAAGATTCGCTTGGCGCGGTCCCGAAGCTTGCGATTCGTCTTGGTGAGGTCGATCATCAGGTTCTCGTAAGCGTGACCGAGCCGCACCATGGTAGCCGTAGAGAGCATGTTCAGGACCATTTTCTGCGCGGTTCCGGCTTTGAGTCGGGTAGAACCGGTAAGAACTTCGGGGCCTACGTCTGGCGTAATGGCGATGTGCGCGGTTTTGGCCAGTGGTGATTTACGATTTGCGGTCACGGCGATGGTCAAGGCACCGCGGCGCTTGGCATAAGCAATCGCTGCCAGAACGTAGGGCGTGGTGCCACTGGCCGCAAGCCCCACTAACGAATCGGTCTTCTTCAGCCCCATTTTGTTGAGTTCGCGCCACGCGTTCGCTCGGCTGTCTTCCGCACCTTCCACGGGATGCGTGATCGCTCTGCTTCCGCCGGCGATCAGCGCGCGCACAAGTTCCGGTGAGACGCCGAACGTCGGAGGGCACTCGGAAGCGTCGAGAACACCCAGCCGGCCGCTGGTTCCAGCGCCCACATAAAGCAAACGCCCGCCGTTATGCATGCGCGCGACGATGCCATCCACGGCGCGAGCGATCGCGGGAATTTCGCGCGCGACTGCCGGCGCCACCTTGTGGTCTTCCCGGCTCATCAGCAGCACGATTTCCTTTGACGACATGTGATCAAGATTCCTGGACGCCTGGTTACGTTGCTCCGTGCGGCGTTGCTGTTTGCGCAATTGCTTTTTACGTTGGGCCTGCTTGTTCGGAAAAGGCATTTTCAAATTATAGCTGTGCCGTGAGGCCGTTAGGAAATAACGGCGAATAGAGCAACTCTGCCGGAAGGAAATTCTGGCCCGGGAAACAGCTGTGGTAGAACTGAATCAGGCTCCGACTTGCATAAAACCTAGGAAAGCGCGGAACATTCATGGACGTGCTCGAAAAACTGTTCGAAGAACATTTCCATCAGTCGGTGGAGCGCATCCAGGCTCTGCAAGGGGCGCTTAGCGCTTCTGGCCGCAAAATCCTTCGCCTTTCCGCGGGCAAAACCAGGGCGGTCGGCATTCTCTACGGCGTGCGCGAAGAAAATGTCGCGTTTCTATCGTTTTCGCGGCATTTTCGCAAGCACGGATTGCCGGTGCCGGAAATCTACACTGAAGATTTGAGCCAGGGCGCGTATCTCGAGGAGGACCTGGGCGACACCACGCTGTTTGAACTGCTGTCCAATAACCGCTCCGGGGAAACTATTGCTCCAGAAGTGAGCGAGGCCTATCGGAACGCCGTCGCGGTGCTGCCGCGATTTCAGGTCGAGGCCGCGCGCGACTTGGATTACAGCGTTTGTTATCCGCGCGCAAGCTTCGATCGCCAGTCGATCGCCTGGGATTTGAACTATTTCAAATATTATTTTCTGCGCCTCGCCGCCATTCCGTTCAGCGAGCAGGCGCTGGAAGACGATTTTGGGCGCCTGACGGATTTTCTGCTTGCCGCTCCCAGTGATTATTTTCTCTACCGCGATTTTCAGTCGCGCAACATCATGCTGCGCGATGGCAAGCCCTGGTTCGTCGATTATCAGGGTGGCCGCAAAGGCGCGCTGCAATATGACATTGCTTCGCTGCTCTATGACGCCAAGGCCGATTTGCCTCCAGCACTTCGCGAGCAGCTTCTCGAAGATTATCTGGATTCGCTCGAGAGTTTCATCGATCTGGATCGCGAAGCGTTTCATCGTTATTACTACGCGTACGTCTATGTGCGAATTCTTCAAGCCCTGGGCGCCTACGGTTTTCGAGGCTTCTACGAACGCAAGGCCCATTTCCTGCAAAGCGTGCCGTACGCGCTGAAAAACTTGCGCTGGCTGCTGCATAATACAAAACTGCCGATCGAATTGCCGACGCTGACCGATGCGTTCCAGAGCATGCTCGCTTCGGAAAAACTGCTCGGGCTGGCCGCCGAAGCGCAAAACCTCGTCGTGCACGTTTTCAGCTTTTCCTTTCACCGTGGGCTACCCAAGGACGAGAGTGGCAATGGTGGTGGATTTGTTTTTGACGGGCGCAGCTTACCGAATCCCGGGCGCGAAGATCGCTTCAAGGCGCTCACCGGAAAAGACGCGCCGGTGATCGAATATTTGAATCAACAAGAAAGTGTGCATCAATTTCTGGCCAGCGTTTTGTCGTTGGTGGACGCAAGCATCAGTAATTATCAACAGCGCGGATTTAAAAGCTTGATGGTGTCGTTTGGCTGCACCGGCGGGCAACACCGCTCGGTGTACCTGGCCGAGCAATTGGCGAAACGACTGCGCGGGCGAAACGGCGTGGAAGTAGAGTTGCGCCATTTGGGGCTGGAGCGACTCGGCCAATGAAGGCCATGGTGCTTGCCGCCGGACTGGGTACGCGACTGCGCCCGCTAACCAATCACAAGCCGAAAGCACTGGTGGAAATCGGCGGCCAGACGCTGCTCGAGATCACCCTCAGGCGGCTGAAATCATTCGGCATCGAAGAAGTGATCGTGAATGTGCATCACTTTGCAGGCGCGATTCTGGATTTTCTGAAAGCCAACAACAATTTTGGAATGAGGATCAAAATTTCCCAGGAAGACGTGTTGCTCGATACTGGGGGCGGATTAAAGAAGGCCGGCTGGTTTTTTCTGGAAGGTGTAGGGAAAAGCGAAAAGCCGTTTTTGCTGCACAACGTGGACGTGATTAGTACCATCGATTTTGCTGAAATGCTGAAGCGACACAACGAGAACAACGCCCTATCCACGCTTGCCGTACAGGAACGGGAAACGTCGCGCTATCTCCTGTTCGACGAACAATTGCAACTGTGCGGCCGGCGAATCGTGCGCGAAAAGAGAGAGGAATTGGTGCGCGCAGTGGAAAAACCGGAGGCATTGGCGTTCACCGGGATTCACATGATCAGTCCCCAGTTGCTGGGAATGATGAAAGGGAACGGTGCGTTTTCCATCATCGATCTGTATTTGCGCCTGGCCGGACAGGGAGAAAAAATTCAAAGCTTTCGCGCAGATAAGTATTACTGGCGGGACCTGGGCAAACTCGACCAAGTCCAACAAGCCAACGAGGATTACCGTCAAAAGCTTTTCACGTAAGCCCCGCCTTCCGAGGCGGGCCGTTTCCCTACAAAACCCACCAACTTAGTGGCTTACTTCACCGCCGAAGCCGAGGGCCTTCATCACCGCATCATGGAACGCCGGTCGCACCTGCGCGATCTTCATGTTCTCGCGCGTAGGATTAACGCGATTCGTCAGCAGCACAACGAATACCTGCCGGTCCGGATCGATCCACAAAGACGTGCCCGTGAAACCAGTGTGTCCGAAACTGTGCACGGAAAAGTAGTGGCCGGCAAATCCGTTTTCGGAGTGAGCCACCCAGCCAATCGTCCGCGTGTTTTTTGCCAGCGCCTGCGGCAAAATAAATTCCGCAATGGTCGAGGGCTTGACGATGCGGTCGTGCGCGTATACGCCTCCATTCAGATACATCTGGCAAAACGCCGCCAGATCTGGCGAAGTGCTGAACACTCCCGCGTGTCCGGAAACGCCGCCAATTGCATAAGCGTTTTCGTCATGCACCTCCCCCTGAATTAGTCGGTGGCGAAAACGGTCGTCAATCTCCGTGGGCGCAATTTCCGGCCAAAGCTTTTTCGGCGGGTTGTACATCGAATCCTTCATGCCCAGCGGGCCGAAGATATATTCGTTGGCCAGTTGATCGAGGGGCTTGCCGGTCAAGCGCTGGATAATTTCCGCCATCAGGATGATGCCGAGGTCGGAATAGACCACCTTCGTGCCCGGCTCATACTCCAACGGCTCTACAAAAATCCTGCGAAGCGTATCCTGCTTGCCCGTTGACGTGCGCCAATATTCCTTGAACGGCGGCAAGCCCGAAGTGTGCGTCATCAGATTCATCACCGTGACTCTGTGCCGCCATTCCGGTTGTGGACCGCTTGCCCACTCCGGAAGGTAGCGCTCGACGGGAGCATTCAGGTCGAGCGGTGAAGCGAAGTCGCCTTCGACCAGCTTTTCCACCAGCGTCGTAGTGACCACGACTTTGGTGAGCGACGCGAGATCGTACATGGTGTCCAGCTTGACTGCGGGCGAATCCTTGTCGTAGCTCAGCTTGCCGAACGCGTGATAGGAAACTTGGCCGCGATAGCCGATGGCCACTGTGGCGCCCGGAAATGCCTTATCCGCGATGGCGTTTTCAATCATCGTGAACGCGGGTTGCAATTGCGCTTCAACACGCACGTCCATGGGCTGCAACTTCATGGGATTGGCGGGCAACTCGATGCCAAAGCCGGCCTTCAGATCGACGCCGGGAATGGTGACGGGCAAGTGGCCGCCAACCGGAATTTCGCCGAATAGCGAACGCGCCATCGCAATCTGCGCAACATCGCTGATACCAAATGCAGCGAGCCACGTCTGCGCCTGCGGAAAACGCTCGATGAGATAAGGACTCCCGAAGCCGAGCGTCACCACCGGCTTGCCCGATTTATAGATTTGATCGACCAGCGGAACTTGATCGGCCGGAATATCGATGTCACCTTTGCGATCGCTCACCCGCACAAACAGCGCAAGAACTACGACGTCGTAAGAGTCGGCAGGCGGTAGCTGCAACGTGTCCGCATGCACGAATTTTGTATCCGCGCGCAGCGAGACAAGCGAATCAAACCGCGTTCGGAGCTGAGCCTCAAGATCTTCCCCCGGGTACGGCTCCGGGTCGGAATACAGGCTAACCAGCAAACCACGCGCAGGCTTCGTTCCATCGAGCGGAAGAAGATGCTGCTGATCGCGCAAAAGAGTGACCCCGCGATCCGAAATCTCCTGAGCCGTTTCCTGCCACGCCGTCTTGCCGAACTTCTCGTTCAACGCAGCAACGTCGACAAAGCGATCCTTGTTCAGCCCGAGACGAGCCTTCGCTTGCAGAATGCGCCGAAGTGAAGCATCCAGCCGCTCCTGCGGGATGCGACCGGATTTCACGGCGGCCAGCACCGCTTGGTACGCCGCGTCCGGCACCGGCGGCATCAGCAGCGCATCGGAGCCGGCAAGGAACGCGCGCACGGCAGCTTCACCCGGCGCATAGCGTACCGTGATTCCGCCCATATCCAGCGCATCGGTGATCACCAGGCCCTGAAAGCCAAGCTGTTTGCGTAGCAGGTCCGTCAAAATGTTCGAAGAAAGCGTCGCCGGCGTGTTGGGATCGGGCTCGAACGCGGGAACATTCAGATGCCCGGTCATGATGCTGCCAACTCCGGCGGCAATCGCCGCGCGAAAGGGAACCAGTTCCAGATGCTCCAGGCGCTGGCGGTCGGCTTTAATCGTGGGCAGATCGATGTGCGAGTCGGTCGCCGTGTCACCATGGCCGGGAAAATGTTTCGCCGTTGCCAGCGCACCGTGTTCTTCCACGCCCCGGATGAACTCGCTCGCAAACTCGGCAACGCGCGCGGGGTCTTCCCCGAACGAGCGCGTATTGATAATCGGATTGCCGGGATTATTGTTCACGTCACAAACCGGTGCGTAAATCCACTGCACACCGACTGCGCGCGCTTCGAGCGCGGTGATTTTGCCCATGGTGTACGCGTCTTTGGGATTTCCCGCAGCAGCCAGCGCCATTGCGGTGGGGAAGGAAGTGCCTTCGTCCTGTCGCATGGCCGTGCCGCGCTCGTAGTCAGCGCCAATCAACAGCGGCAGCTTAGATTTAGCCTGCAGCTGATTCGCCAGCACCGCGGTGGGATAAGCCTGATCCTTCACGATGCCAAGCGGCGAACCATGGGTAATGGTGATGAACCCGCCGACGTGGAGGTCGTTGATGTCGTGCATCATCTGCACGTACGTATCCGAATCGGTCGCTGTGAAGCTGCCGTGGTAGGTGGTGAACAGCAGTTGCCCGACTTTTTCCTCCAGGCTCATCTGGTGCAGCGAAGCTTCCACCCACTTATTTTGTTCGTGGGTGAGCGGCGTCAGCGGCGAAGTGGATTCCGGGCCCGCCTGCGGGGTGGCCGACGAGTTTGGAGAATGAGTGCGACTAAGAGCCTTGGCTGTCATAATTGATAGGAACAAGATGGGCAAAAGCAAAAGTGTGGCGTAGCGCCTGTTCATTTTTGGATGATTCCCCCGGCCGCTCGCCTGCGCCCTGACTGTATATAGCACGCGCACTCCGCGCTCACAATCAAGGTGCGAACGGCACGTTCCAGAATATCATTGGGAACTATGAAAACATTGTCGAGTTTGCGTAATGATCGAAGAAAAGTTTTGATGGCGCTTGGGCTACTGATCGGGTGTGGGCTGGGCATGGCTTCTCACGCTCTCGGCGCACAGAAACAGAAGGGCTCGCCGAAACACTATGCTGGGCGCGTGCAAACTGGCCTGGACGTGCTGGAGGCCGAAAAATTCGCGCCATTGCGCGGCAAACGGATTGGGCTGATCACCAATCACACGGGCCAGGATTTTCAAGGCCGTACCACGATCGAACTTCTGGCGCACGCTTCGGGAGTTCAGCTTGTGGCGCTGTTCAGCCCTGAACACGGTATCGCGGGACACGCAGACGAAAAAGTCGCTTCCTCCAAGGACGCCTCGACCGGGTTGCCGATTTTCAGCCTGTATGGAGAGCATTTGCGGCCAACCGATGACATGCTCCAGGGCGTTGACGCGCTGGTCTTTGATGTCCAGGATGCGGGCGTGCGCTTCTACACATACACCGCGACCATGGGCTACTGCATGGAAGAAGCCGCCAAAAAGGGCATTCCGTTTTATGTGCTCGACCGGCCAAACCCCATCAACGGCAAAATTGTGGAAGGCCCGATGCTGGATCCCGACAAGATCAGCTTCGTCGCCTACTATCCGTTGCCCGTGCGTTACGGGCTGACGATCGGCGAACTGGCGCAATTGTTCAACGCAGAGAACCGCATTAATTGCAAGCTCCACGTGGTCGCCATGAAAAACTGGCATCGCAATTATTTTTACGAAAACACCGGCATTCGCTGGCTTCCGCCATCGCCCAATCTGCGCACCTTGAAAGGCGCGATTCTCTATCCGGGTTTGGAGATTCTCCAGAACGCAGGAATATCGGTTGGGCGCGGGACCGAAGCGCCCTTCGAAGAGTTTGGCGCGCCGTGGATCAATGGCGACGAAGTGGCGGAAGCTTTGAATGCGCGGAATCTGCCGGGCGTGCGGTTTGCCAACCAACCATACATTCCGGTCAGCGGGTTGTACGCGGGACAGCATTGCGGCGGCGTGGGCATTCGCGTCACCGATCGCGAAGCGGTCCGCAGCATGCGCGTGGGGCTGGAAATCGCCGCCCTGCTCCAGAAAATGTATCCGGGCCATTTCGACGTAAGCAAAACGATCGTCCTGCTGGGGAACGACGCGACTGTCCAACAATTAAAAGCCGGGACACCGCCCGAACAAATTACCGCAGCCTGGGCCACCGCCCTGGAAGCGTTCGACCAAATACGCCGCAAGTATTTCCTCTACAAATAACTCATAAAAACAAGTACTATTGACCTAGGTTCCTTTATATAAGAGGATTATATGTAAGAGGCTACGCTATGATTCGAACGGAATTGAAACGGGGAACGGCGGAACTTGCGGTGCTCAGCGTGCTCGAGGACGGACCGCTGCACGGCTACGAAATCGGGCGGCGCATCGAAGAGCAATCCGGCGGCGCGCTGCGTTACACCCTCGCGGCGCTGTATCCACTGCTCTATCGGATGGAGCGTCGCGGCTGGCTGCGTGGCGAATGGCAGACCGGAGCAAATGGGAAGCGTCGCCGCTGCTACCGGCTACTGTCCCGAGGCCAAAAAATGCTGAAGCCTATGCGCGCCGAATGGACCGATTTGTTCCGTGCGCTGCGGCGCGTCGCCAAGGTGACTCATGCGTGATTGGCAAAGATATGTCCGCGAAAATCTCGGTTCGTCGCACCTCAACAGCGCAGAGTTCGAAGAAGTCGCGCAAGAGCTGGCCGCTCATTTGGAAGAGACCTATGAGAGGTTGCGTTCGAGCGGACTGTCGGAAGAGCAGGCGGACCTGCAGACCCGAGCGCAAGCAGGGAATTGGAAGAAATTGCGCTCACAGGTCATGTCGGCGAAGAAGGAGGATACGATGGAAAATCGTGTGCGTCAGCTGTGGATTCCCGGCATAGTGACATTGCTCGGGTCGGCCGTGTTCTTCGGCGTTCTGGAATATATGGGCGTTCACCCAGTCGTTTTATGGCCGTCCGCAATCCTTTTGTGTGTTCCTTGGTTAGTTGGGCTACCGGTCTTCGGAGCGCTTGGAGCGTTCCTCGCGCGACGCGCGCACGGCGGCCGCGTGGCGATCCACCTTTCGAGTGCGTTTCCCGCGCTGGTTATGGCAGTGGTGATGCTGTCGTTGCTGATCGGCGCGTTGTTTATAAACCTCCCGCTCTCTCACCAACTGAAAACGATTGGATTCTGGCCGGCCGCAATTACTTGGGTAGTCTTACCCGGTGCAGCGCTGCTTCTGGGCGATATCGCCTCCCAGTGGATCATGAAGCAGAAAAGCTGAACTGCATTCTGGCCTGCGTATCTTCGCAGGTCCTACCGCGCCCTGATACACGATTTTGTGTTAGAGTCGCGGGATGCGCATAGTCTCTTTGCTGCCTTCCGCCACGGAAACCCTGTTTGCCCTGGGGTTTGACGAAGAAATCGTGGGCGTCAGCCACGAATGCGATTTTCCTCCGCGCGCCAAAACAAAGACCTGCGTTGTGCGCTCGCGCTTGCCAAAAGATGTTAGTCCCGCGGAAACGGATCGTCTGGTGCGCGAACACGTCGAGCGTGGCGAATCGATCTACGGCGTCGACAAGGCTATTCTGGAATCGCTCGCACCCGACCTGATCATCACCCAGGACCTTTGCCACGTTTGCGCCGCCACGCCGGATGAGTTGGCCGCAGCGCTCGCACACATTTCCAGACGTCCCGAAGTTCTCAGCCTCGACCCTCTGGATCTGGGCGATGTCTGGCGAGATATTTTGTGGATTGGCGAAGCTACCGGCCGGCGGGAACGCGCACAGTCGTTCGTCGAAAAAATCGGAGAGCGTCTGGCGCTAATCGATGCGGCCGTGGCGCAGATCACGCATCGTCCGCGTGTGGTGTTGCTGGAATGGCTGGATCCCTTCTACATCGGCGGGCACTGGGTGCCCGAAATGATTTCGCACGCGGGTGGAATTGACGCGCTGGGCAAAGTGAAAGTGCCGTCGCACCGCGTAACGTTGGAAGAAATTGTGAACGCCGAGCCCGACGTTATTTTTATCGGTCCCTGCGGTTACACAGCGCAGCAAGCCCGCAATGAATATCTATCCATGCAATTCTCGGATAGGTGGAAGAGCATTCCGGCGGTGCGCGATGGCCGCATCTTCACGCTGGATGCCAACGGAGTCGTCTCGCGGCCAGCAGGACGGCTGATAACCGGAATCGAAGCGATGGCCAAAGCGATGCACCCCGGGGTGCACGTCCGCAAAAAGGTGCAATCCGTCCTGCTGCCAATCAGCGAATTTTCTCCGAACACAAGATCCACAGCCGCCGGCGCCCTAGGCTCCTAATAAATTTATCGAATCGGACACTCCATCCCCGCACTCTGGCGACCAGTAAATCATCACCGGTTTGCCGATGACTTGATCGAGTGTGACAAGGGCGAATCCCAAGGGCGAATCCCTTGACCCGGCTGTTGTTACTGTTATAAAGACTGTCCCGGATCACGAAAGTCGTTTCTCCTTGAAATCTGAGTAGAGTCCACTATTGGAACTGGATTCGGCAGGAAGCAGCGATTTCGCACAGACCGGAGGCGCCTACTAAGGTTGGCCTTTACCAGGACGGCTCCACCAGGTCCGGGTCCGGCGAGAGCTCCCGGCACACCGATTACCCGTTTGAGGAACTCTGCCTCTTCACCATTGTAGTTGAATGCAATTACGTCACCTCTATGGGGCACATAGGGGCCTCCATCTCGCATTTGGACGAACACCCTTTCCCCGTTGCAAATAGGAGCGTCCAAATAGGATTGCGATAGAAAAACTAAGAGAACAACGAAACAATCACAAATCCGATCGATATAAGTACATACAGCCAGAACCTGTAGTGCCTGGGTGCATCTCTCACTGTGAATTATCCTTGCGCGCAAGTTGATCGGATCCCGGCTCGCCCTTTCTTGGGTTTGTCCAGTACCGGTAAAACGGCAACCCTGCGAGGATCAGTACCAATCCGATCGTCGACCTGCCAGGCCGAACCCACCAAAGATTAAGTGTCAGCACCAGCGCTCCCACAAGAAACATTCCCGGAACCCAAGGATAGCCCCAGCAACGATAAGGCCGCTCTAGCCCGGGTCCGTATTTGCGCAAGCGGAACAACGCTACCACCGCTAGCCCATAAAAAATCCAACCCGCAAAAATAAAAAGGTTCGTCAGCTCTTCGAATGTTCCGGTCAGCGCCATCACGCTCGTGAGCACGACCTGGAAAATCAGCGCGCGTCCGGGCGTGCGGTACTTGGGATGAATGCCGTCGGCAATTTTAAAGAAAATTCCGTCGCGCGCCATCGCATAGGGCACCCGGGCGCCGCTGAGGATCGAGGAATTCATCGATCCAAGCGCAGACAGCACCATGGCCAGCGTTATCCACAAAGCCGCTCCATGGCCGACAATATGTTCGACAACATCCGACGCAACATGCTGCGAATTTGCCACGGTGCCAAATGGCAAAACTTTCAGGCACGCGGCATTGAACAGCAAATACATCAGCGCGACAAACGAAACTCCTCCTACCAACGCGCGCGGAAAATTGCGTTGTGGATCTTTCACCTCCGATCCAACCAGGTTCAGATCCTCCCAACCGTCGTAAGCCCACAGTGCCGCAGCCAGCGCCGCCAGGAATGCAGTGAGCAACCCGCCACTGACGGAAACCGGCCATACAGGATTGGCAGGGTGCGGGCCAGGGCTCGGAAGAAGAAACGCAACCCCAATGATCAACCCGATGCTAAGCACCTTGATACTCGTCAGCAAAACTTGCACTTCGCCGCCCAGGCGCACGCCAAGGTAATTCACGCCAGTCATCGCCAGCAGCCAGAAAACCGCAAACGGCTGCGCCCACGTGAAAACAAAATCGTAGGGATGGATCCAGTTGGTCAGCCCGGGAATCGCAATATGCACGGTGAAAAGCGGAGCTTCCACCGCAGGCAAAAAGAATCCAAGGAAGCGCGTCATCCCGGCGGCAATGGACGCAGTGGAGGAAGGCCGTCCCACGATCGAGTGCATCCAACCAAACATAAAACCCCAGGCAGGGCCGAGTCCGCGCCGCAGATAAGCATATTCACCGCCAGCTTCAGGGATCGCGGCGCCCAGTTCCGCAAAGGCCAGCGCGCCAAAAAGCGAGAGCAGCCCGCCAATAATCCACGCGGCAAACACGACAGAAACAAAGCGGCCCTCGCGCGCCATCTCGGCGGGCTTCAGGAAGATGCCCGTGCCCACCATCGTGCCCACGACGATGGCCGCCGACGCCCACGGCCCCAGGCCGCGCACAAGTTCCAGGCGCTTTTCACTCATGCGGTTTCCTCTCCAGGCAGGTTCATGGCACATGAGTGTAGACCATCGCGGAATCACTGCTGTCCAAATTAGCTGAGAACACGGCTCGGTAATCACAAAAACACAGCATAATCCGGCCTGTGGCTCTCTGTGCGGAGGGCAGGTTGGCCATTCCCGAGTGCGGCTTTTGATCGATGCTGTCTAAGTTCGCTCCCCCCGATATCCTAATTATCCCTACTTTTGGAAGGCTTTATTGTTTCTGCTGTCCAATTCTTTTTTCTAAATTAAATTAGCCAAGTTGTAAGGCCAGCTGTTCTGGCAACCCTGCCGGTATCGGCGGGGGTTGGAATGGATCATTGATCCAGGTCCACAGGTCACGATAGACGAACAGTTGCTGCCGCAGCAGGGCCACGAGATTGGATAGCGACCAGCCAAAGCTAGACGCCAACTGCAAATATTTCACCAGCAACATGGCGATCAGCGCCGTCCAGAGTTGGGTTTTCAGCGCATTGGCCGAAGTCCCCACAAAGGTTTTCACGCGCAGTGATTGCTTCAGGGCGCGGAAAAATAATTCTATCTGCCAGCGTTCCTTGTACACCTCAGCAATGGTGGCTGCCGCCAGATCCAGATGGTTGGTCAGGAACACCAGCACCCGGTCTTGCTCTTCATCATAGAATTCAATGCGCCGGAAGTAGACATCGATGCCCGCTTGGGCCAGCTTGTAGAAAAAGATCACTTGATCGCGCTGCACGCCACGCCGCTGCGGAACTGCGAGTTTCTCAACCACTCCGTAATCTGCGTTTTCCTTCAGTCGCGTCACGAAATAAACTCCTTGCTGGAGCAAGCTCGCAAACCACTCATAGTCTGTGTAACCGCGGTCAAACACCAAAATCGTTCCCGGCGCGAAGCGCATCTGTCGTGCCACGCGTACCTCATGTTTCTTGCCCTCGGTGATGACCGCGTACGACGGCAGATACCCATCATGATCCAGCAATAAATGTAGTTTCACCGCCCCTTTCGTTAACCGAAACTTGGCCCAGTCAAACATCGTGGCGCACAGATCGATCACCGAGGCATCCAAGCTCAGCAGTGGATTCTTGAAACGGAACTTCCTCTTCTTTCTGGTTCCTGGTTGGCTGGCCGCCAAGGTCTGGCACTTTGCCAGCAGTTGTTCAAATACGGTTTGACACAACTGCCAAGGCCGATGTTCGTTGGCGTAGGCTAACGTGGAGCGAGCCGGAGCTGTGGGCACACCCAGATGTCGAAGCTTTCCTTCGCTGGCGGCCAAGCCTCCACATATTTCGCGCAACGACTTGGCATGTCCGAGCTGGCAAAAGAGCATGGCGATGAACTGTCCCCAACTACTGAAACCCCGGGCATGTCGCTCGGCGCCATGCTTGTGCACGGCAGATTCAAATTCAAGACGAGGGATTAACTGCAAAATTTGTGAGAAAATACTGCTGACTCGAGTCAAGGCTGAGCCTCCTTAGCATTGTGATTGGCTTTTCCAGAGCCCAACCTCAAGCTAACAGATGCTCGGCCTTTTTTCTTTCACAAATCGAAATCCTAATTTGGACGAGCGTGTCACGGAATATATAAGCATCAAGCGTGAGCATGTTGCCCAGGAAAGACGCGACTGATCAAGGAACCCACTGCAAAGGTGACGCATGACCCAATCAAAAAATTCCACGTGTAGGCCACGCTAGTACCGAAATATACAGACAGAACCACCGCGAGTCCCGCGAACATTCCGACCAGGCAGCCTTTCGAATTTGCGCGCGAATCGAGCGTGCCGAGAAGGAATAGGCCCAACAGGCTGCCGAAGGGCAACGAAGAAATGGCCAAGCCGGTTTCGAGCAGTGAGTGTTCCCAACGCACCAGTCCGAAAAATATCAGGATCACGCCCCAAACAAGCGTCATACGTCGGGAAATTGTCAAGAATCTTGCGGGATCAATCGGACGGCCACGCAAGGCGTTCAAGTCCATCACGCTGGAGGCAGCGAGAGAATTGAGCGAACCGCTGGCGTTGGACATGGCGACGGCGAGAATCGAGGCCAGGAGCAGGCCGGCTAAGCCGCTCGGCATCTCGCGGACCAGGAAGAGCGGCAAAATCCGATCGGTGCGATCACCGGGTGCAAGCAAGGGAGTGTGCTGCGCAAATACAAAGAGCAATACGCCAACGAGGAGAAAGACGGTGAACTGGAAAAGGACGATGAAGCCGCTGGCGATAATAGCGCGACTGCTGTCCCGCTGGCTGCGAGCGGCAAGCAGCCGCTGCACGATCGTCTGGTCTGTGCCGTGCGTAGCCATGGTGAGAAAAGCGCCGCCAATGACGCCGGACCAAAACGTATAGTTGCTGGCCAGGTTCCAACGGAAATCCAAAAACTGCAATTTGTTCCCATTAAGCGCGGCAACCTGCGTGACCTCATGCCAGCCTCCGGGGATTCTGTGCAGCAAAAGTCCTAGTGTGACCAGGCTTCCGGCGAGGTAAAGCAAAAATTGCGCCACGTCCGTCCAGATCACCGCCTTCATGCCTCCTTCGAATGTGTACAGAATCGTGAGCGCAATCACGATGAACACCGCCAACCGTTCGGAAGTTCCGAGCGCCACGCTGATCACCAACGCAATAGCGGAAACACGCACACCTTCCGCCAAAGTGCGCGTACCGAGAAACGTCAACGCGGCGACCGCCCGCATTTTTTCGCCAAAGCGCTTTTCGATCAGCGCGTAAGCCGTAAGGTATTCGCCGCGAAAGTATCCGGGAAGGAACAACAGCGAAATCAAAAAGCGCCCAACGATGTAGCCGAATACCAGTTGCAGGAAAGTGAGATTAGTCGCATAAGCAATCGCTGGCGTGCCGATAATCGTCAGCGTGGAAGTTTCTGTGGCCACAATGGAGAGCGCCAGAGCCCACCAGGGAGTGCTGCGGCCTCCCAGGAAATAATCCTTTACGTTGTGTTGTTGCTGGCGGAAGCGAAGGCCCAGAAGTGTGACGCCCAGGAGATAGGCGATGACGATGATCAGGTCGACCGGATGAATGCGCATCAAGCTCCGGCTTCGCAAAGTTGCGAGCTCTCGTAGCGAAGCCAGTCGAGGATAGTGTCGGAAGCAAAGAGCGTCAAGGCGCCAAACCCGGCGTCGTCGTGAAATCCGAACTGATTCAGCACCTCGGCTTGCACCATTACGCTACAACGCCCTAACTCACGTATCCTTTGGGTATGCGATTTGTGCTCGGTTTTGACGGTGGGGGCACCAAGACAGAGTGCGTGTTGATGGATGAGGCGGGCCTGGTGCGTGCTGAAGGACGCAGCGGTCCTTCGAATCCCATGCGTGTCGGATTTGGCGGCGCACTGGCAGCGGTTTGCGAAGCAGGCCGCACCGCGATCCAGAACGCCAAGCTCTCGCTTAACGACGTTCACGCCGTATGCGCGGGTCTGGCGGGCACGGCACAGCCAGAATCGCAGCGCAAAATGAAGAAGCTATTGGCGGAAGAATTCCCCGCGCAGGTAGTGCACGTCTGCACGGATCTGGACTTGACGCTCGAAGCTACCGGGGAAGGTCGCGCCATCGTGTTGATTGCGGGCACCGGCTCCGCTGCCGTTGGGCGCGATCTGAGCGGGCAGGTGATTCGCGTCGGCGGCCACGGGCCATTGCTTGGAGATGAAGGTAGCGCGTACGACGTTGGGCGCCGCGCCGCGATTGCTGCATTACGCGCAGCAGACCGCGGCATGCCTGATTCGCCTTTAGCGGCGCGCATTTTGCAAGATCTGCGCGCCACGGATTGGGAAGATTTGCAGCTCCGTGTCTACCGCGTGCCCGACGAAGTGTTTCCAAGAATTTTCCCCGTGGTCACTGCCGCCGCCGATGAAGGAGACGGTGAAGCCCGGGCGCTGTTGAAGGACGCCGCCGAGGAACTTGCCGGGTTGGTGCTGGATTTGAGTGAACGGTTGCAACTGGACGACGAGAGATATCTGCTGGTAAAGAGCGGCGGCATGGTGGGCCGTTCGGCATATTTTGACAAATTGCTGGATGACCGGCTGCGCGCCGCCGCACCCAAAGCGGAGTTTGGCGCGCTGGTGGTGACCGCAGCGCAGGCCGCCGCGCGGCTGGCTTTGCGTGTTCTTTTGACGCCGGCCGAAGAAGGGGCATAAGCGGTGGAGGTAGAAAAGGAAACAGCGCGTGCGCGGACGGCCACCGGCGAAGATCTCAACGCCTTGATCTATCACCCTGTGCCTGCGGTTCTGATGGTCCTGTTGGATAATCCGGCGTTCGACGAAACCAAGCTGACCCTGCTGCTATCACGCAAAGATCTGCCGACCGAGATTCTGGAAGAAATCGGCAGGCGGAAAGCTTTCTTGAAAAGTTATGCGGTGAAGAAAAGTCTCGTGCTCCATCCGCGCACGCCCAGGCTGGTGGGTCTGCGCCTGTTGAAGGATCTCTATTTGATGGATCTGGTGCAGTTCACACTTTCTCCCGCGGTATCCGAAGAGCTTAAGCGCTACGCGCAGGACCAGATTGTCGCGCGCCTGCCGCAAATGCCGCTCGGCCAGAAAATCACGCTGGCCAGGCGTGGACCAAGTCGCGTCGCTGGCGCACTGGTCGCCGACGGCCACCCGCAAGTAATGCCGATCGCGCTCGAAAATCCATATTTGACGGAAGCACAGGTGTTGAAGGCGCTGGCGCGGGAAAAAGTGCCGGTCGCGGTCGTGCAAGCACTGGCGAATCATCGCAAATGGTCGCAGTGTTACAACATCCGCCTAGCGATCGTGCGGAATTCGTCCACACCGATTTCGATTATTTTGGGGTTTTTGCCGCAGCTCACGGTGAACGATTTGCGAGTGCTCGCGGAGCCGGGAGTAGTCGCCGAAAATCTGCGGAAATATTTGCTGGCAGAAGTGCGACGCCGTATGTTGGCCTCGCAGAGGCAAGCGCAGCGTCAGCTGGCCGATCAGACGGCCGCGCTATCTCCGCAGTCGCAGCACGATGAAAGCTCCGAGAAAGAACAAAACGGCGGAGAACGAAAAAGCCGCTCGTACGGAGACCGCGGACCACAAGAACCCGACAATGACGCTTGAAAGAAAATCACCCACGGCATTTATGGCCGCGAGTGTGCCGAATGCCATCCCGTGTTGCTCCTTGGGGATCAATTCCGCGGCGAGAGAATCTTCCAGCGCTTCTTCCGTGCCGACGTACAATCCGGCAAGTATAAAAATCCCGGCGAGCAGCCACAGCTGA
Source organism: Candidatus Acidiferrales bacterium (assembly GCA_963790355.1). GTDB lineage: Bacteria > Acidobacteriota > Terriglobia > Acidiferrales > UBA7541 > Acidiferrum. Next base: position 592,920 of record CAWBOF010000002.1, on the reverse strand, counting down.
TGCGGTGCCGCGGTCAGCAAAATGGCGGTCACGCCGGCGAGCGCGTAACCGGCCGCGAGCACGAGCTTACGATGTGGGACATGGTCACTGGTCCAGCCGCTCAAGTAAGCCGAAGCCGCGTAAAAAACGTTGTGCAACGTGTAGAGTCCCACGGCGATGCTGGCTGCTGCCGCCATGCCTTTTGACGGCGCAAGCATGCGTGTGGCGTAGAGAATCAGCAACGTGTGCGAAAAATCTCCCGCACCGAATACGCCCACGCCGAGCAAGAACTGGCGAAATGTTTTGGGCAGCGCGCGTAAGCCAGTGAGAAACGATTGCCTCTTTCGCGCCTCCCTCGGCCTTTCGCGCACCAGCAGCCAGAAACTCGCCACCGCCACCGTCCCGGGAAGCAGCGTCCACAAAAACACGGCGCGATAGTTATGGTGTGTGGCTTGGAGCAGCCAGAGCGCCGTCAGCGGGCCTACGATGGCGCCAATCGTGTCCATCAAACGCTCCAGGCCAAACGCGCGCCCATACGCCGATGGCGGAACGTCCGCCGCTAGCAACGCTTTCTTCGCGGGCGAACGCACACCGCGGCCCAGCCACGCAGCGGACCGGCCAATCAAAATCTGGTAAGCGTGCGTAGTAAAAGCAAACGAAGCCGTAGCCAGTGCCGTAAACGCATACCCAAATACAGCCAAAGGTTTGCGTTTCTTCAGTTGATCCGTGTAATGCCCCGCGCCAAGTTTCGCAAAGCTCGAAAGTCCATCGGCAATGCCCTCAATCGCACCAAGCCACCCCGGCCCAGCCCCTATCGCAGCCAAAAATGCCGGCAGCACCGCCGTAGCAATTTCATGGCTCCAATCGCTAAACAAACTGGTCAGTCCAACGCCAAGCACAGTGCGCGTCAGCCAGCTTTTGGATTGGGCGGGTTCGGCCATGGGGAAGAGTGTACCGTGTGTCCGGGTCGATGTAGGACCCGCTTTCTGAAGCGGGCCGTTTTCACGCACCCAAACTTTCGAAAAAGGCCGCCGGCTCGAACATTATTTCTTGGCGGAGCGGTACAAAATGACGCGCACTTTCTCGAGCGTCACCAGGCCGCCTTCCACCATTTCATCCAGTTGCGGTAGGATTTGATCGATGCGTTCCTGCGTCTCGACCACTTCGACGACAATCGGCAGGTCCTGTGAAAGCCGCAATAATTTATCCGTGTGATAAATGCTGGAACCGCCGTAGCCGCCAACGCCGCGCAATACCGTTGCCCCCGGAAAACCTTCTTTACGCAACATCATCACGATGGCTTCATGCAGCGGTTTGCCATGCCATTTGTCGGACTCGCCGATGTGGATGCGCATCAGCATGCGTTCACCTTCGAGTTTCTCGTGAGTCATAGCGGCGCTCCTAGAAGCGATTGGCCAGGCGAATCCCGGCCACGGAGAGAAGCAGGCCCAACACTACGCTGGTGGCGACGTAGGTGGAAGCGCGAAGCCATTCTCCGGCTTCAAACATCTTAGCGGTTTCCCAGCCGAAGCTGGAGAAGGTGGTGTAGCCGCCAAAAAATCCCACGGCGATGGCCATGCGCCATTCCGGTGGAACGATGATGCGATTTAAGGTCAGTTGCCCGATGAGTCCCAGAAAAAAGCAGCCGGTGAGATTGATGAGCAAGGTTCCGTACGGAAACGTGCCGGCCATTTTGATTTGAACCAGGCCCTGCAAGCTATACCGCGCTAACGTTCCTACCGCCCCAAACAACGCAATCAGCAAAATACGCAAAGCGTCTCCAATCCGGCTTTGGCGAAGTATACAAAAAAAAAACTCCTGGTGCCGCGCGGCAGCCAGGAGTCATCAGCCTCGAAGCGAAACCGAGGCGGTAATGGCGAACTCCATCGCCTAATTCGTATGGCTTCTTTAGTCTAACTCATACCTGCTTCGAACACGATCTCTCAGCCGTACCCAGTGCATCGATCTCCGGACTTGTCAGTGATCCCGACAGCGTTCCTCTCAAATTCGCGCGCGTCTACCTCCAACGTGTTCGATGAAGGTCTCAACGGCAAAGGGCTCAGCCGATTAAGGCAATGGCCAGCCGTTCACATTCGAGAGCGTTACACCTCGAGATTACGTCCTGGTTTTCAATCCGATGGACAGCCCAGATCCCGCGGCGCCTTTCCATCGTACTTTTTACCCTTCCGCTCCCGATTTCGAACACGCCATCGTGATTCATCTGCAGGAAGGACAACAATTCTCAAACGCGGATATCCATCTCACTTCCCGCCTTCCCCCCTCAAGGAAGTTCCTTCTTCTGGTGGAATGGAATGGAAGAAACCCGAATGATTTTTCGCCGGTGGCCTTCACCCTGCAATCCACTAAAAGCGACCCTTCATATGTCGAAGAGGTTTCCAACAGATTCTATAGTGTGAGTATTTTCCTGGACGCTACATACACCTTTCAAGCGAAAGCAAACTGCAAAGACAGTCGTGGAAAAGTGGAGAGCGATCCTGTCACCATCGATGGCTCCAATGCCTCACTCGCTTATGCATCGCTCCCGCTCCATGGCGACACCTGCGCGCCCCAACTGCCGCATCCCGAACCACTGTCTCAATAGTTATCAGCGGGCCAAAGGTAGATGTTGTTGAAATGCGATCTTCACGGCTTGATCCATTTGCGCGGAGGGCGAGGTCAGCGTGGGGCCGTGGCCGACGGCAAGCAGATCTGGTTTCAGTGCCGCGAGTTTTGCCGCGCTGATCGCAGCGAGGCCGCAATTCCAAGAGAACCAGGCGGACATTGGAAAGAAAGAACTGTAAGCCCCTGCGGCGATCACACCCTTCTGAGTGATGAACGAGTCACCCGCGATTAGAGAGTTGTCGCGGACATCCGGGAAGGAGATGTGTTCGGGAGAGTGGCCGGGGGATGCGACAACCCTTAGGAAGCCAATTTGATCTTGCTCGCGGAGCAATTTATGGATTGCCGCGTGCGAGCGCTTGAAACCAAGCAACGGTTTCCCACTCTCGCCGGCATCCAGAGAAAAATCGCCACGCAACAGCCGGGACTCTCTTTCACCCATTAGGATTTGTGCGCCCGGCAACGCCTTGGCGAGAGCGTCGAGCGATCCTACATGATCGAAGTGCGCGTGGGTAAAGGCGATGGTGGTTATCGGAGAGTGCAGGGAAGCGGCTGCGCGAAGTACGGCATCACAAGAACCCGGAAAGTTGGTATCGGTCAGCGTAAGCACAGGGCCTTCTTTTACTAGGAAGCAGTTGAACATGCCGAATCTGGTCAGGCGGTAAAGATTCGTGGTTTCTGAGATAAGTTGCATTATGTTTTGGCGAAAAGCTGGACCATGATTTGCGCTGCGTCGGCGGGCTTCCAGTCGTTGCTGTCGTACCACACCTGGACTTTGCCATCGGGACCAGTGACGGTGGTGCTGAGCGAGTGCACAATTTGCGCTTTCGCCGGTTGCGTCACCACGCCAAAAAAATTCGCTATTTCCGGCAAGTCCTTCGCGGCGGGCACGGCAAACTGCCAATCGAAGCCGTGTTTGCCCTTCGCCTGTTGCTCGTAAATGGCAGCGTAATGTTTCAGCACAGCCGGCGTGTCGTGCTCCGGGTCGAAACTGATACTGAGGAATGTCACATACTTCTGCGCGCCCGAAGTCGCCTGCAAATCGTTTTGCACCTCGCGGAAGTTTTCGTTCATGCGCGGACAAAAATCGGGCAGCGGGCAGAGCGTGTAAATAAATGTGACCAGCAAAACTCTTCCGTGATAATCGCGAAGATGTATGGTTTTGCCGTCCTGGTTCACGAGCGCGTAGTCCGGCACAGCATCGCCTTTACCGGGAATGAGCTGGGACGTTCCGGCCGATGGCTTCCCGTTGCCTTTGATCTGGCCTTTGCTCTCACTCACGACAAGCTCCGCCGTGATTGTGTCTCCGGGCTGCAGATTCTCAATCTGTTTTGGATCCGCCACCGAGTACTGCATGGTCATCGCTGGCATCAGCCCGGGAATTTCTCCATGTTTTACGACAATCAATCCTCGCGGCGCCTCAACCGAAATTACTTCGGCCTCTAACGGATAGCGTTTCTCTGGCGCCGACGAACATCCCGCCAGCGCCAACGCCAGTACAAGTCCAGCGAACCGAGCAATTTTCTTCATTACATCTCCTCAAAAGTGAAAACGGTAGCGGAATTCCGCATAAATTTGTCGCGGATCGTTGTAGTGAAATCCCCGAACGTCAAACTGTTGTCCAGCAACACGCGACGGTTTGCTACGTTCACCGCATCGACGGAAAGACTATATTTCTCGCCGAACGATTTGCCGAGAGCAATGTCAAAGGTTGTGTGTTGCGGCAGATAAGCGCCGGGATATTGGGCGTCTCGCATTCCATTCGTGAAGCCCGAGCCGTAGTAGACATTGACCGACGCGAACGATTGCCACGGAAGGTTGCTATTGAAGCCGAAGTTCAGCGTGTTGCGTTGATCGTGGTCGACCGGCGAATATCCCGGCGGAATATCGAGCCCGCAGGTTGGCGACACGGGTGGAGGGCAAATCAATCCTCCCGTAATGGGAGACGTTGCCTTAGCAATCTGGTTGGCGTAGGCGAGGTGAAACTGACCTCGATGCCAAAGGCGAGGCGACCGTAGCGTGAGTTCCCAGCCCTGGATCAGCGCCGAATACCAGGTGATCGGCCAGAAAATGTTGGATTCGCCGATATTGTTATGGTCGAGCCAGTTGGACGCCAGAGTTTGATAGTTGTCGGCGTCGAGAGCCCACCCACGAAACGGAATGGTGACGCCAAACTGGTGTTCTTCGTCTCTCTCTCCGTGGAGAGGAGCGAAAGTAAAACTTTGGCCCGCCGCCAACTCCAGAAGTGGCCCCGTGATCGTCAAAAGCGGCGGTGGCTGGTAATACTTCCCGTAGAAAGCGTGAAAGATCCATTTGAGTTTCGGCACCTGGACGGCAACGCCGAAGCGCGGATCCACGGCATTCTCGATGATATCCGCAGTAAAGTGCGTTTGGCGAAATCCGGCGATCAGAGTAAGCCACGGTGTCACCTTGAATTTATCGCCGACAAATGTCTCTTCCACCCCTCCCGTGATCGCTGCAGCGGAAATCGAGGGGTTGTTCGCGGGCGAGCAGGGTAATGGGCAAGGTTGAAAGGAGTTATAGAAGTAGTTGTTCTGATTTTGAGCGAAGCCGTACACGCCTCCTTCGATTTCATTTTTCCAGACCATGGCGTTGAAGGAGGCCTGCAGACCGCCGTAATTGGAAGTTTGATTTACGTTGCTAACTACAGGAACGTCGTTTGGTGAGGCTTGATAGTGGGCGTCGGAATAGTGATAAAAGGGAGAAATCGTAAAATAAAGATTGGAATTGAGAGTATGGACCCAGGAAAACGCGACATAGCCGTCGGTTTCGTGCTCCCCGTCACGAAGACCATAACTGGGATAGACCTGGTTTCCCGATGAATTGGGATAAGGATCGATCGGAATTTGGTAATAATCCTGGCGCAAAGAGGTGACCAGGCGAAGCTGGTTGTTTGGATTCATGTTGAAAATGAACGAAGCGAATCCGCCGAACCCGTTTTCCGCGTCATGGACCACTTCTCCGATCGGAGTCTGCAGCCCGTAGTTGCTGCGATTGCCGTTCAAGCTGGCATAGTATGCGAAGCGGTCCGTGTGGCTTCCGAAATTGATTTGGTCGTTGGTTTGCCACCAATTCCCCAGGCTCAGCACCAGTTCCCCATCATTGTTGCTGGCAAAGCCTGTACGCGGCACAACATTGAACATTCCGTAGGTGCGATCGCCGTAATCCGGCTCGTAACTACCCCTGAGAACTTCCAGATAATCGATGTCTTTCGGATCGATTTGCGGACCAAGGTTCGTAGCGATGTTGGTGTTTGGTATAGGCACACCGTCGATCAGCCAATTCACCTGGTGGCCGCCGCGCATGTGCAACATATCGTGAGTGACATACGTTGCAGGCACGTAATCGGTAATCATGGCCATACTGTTCGTGCGGTCGGCGCCGGGTGTTTCCGCAATATCCTGGCGATCAACTAGGGTCGTAGGCGTCACGGAATCGATGCCCTCGACCAGTAACGGCGACGCTGCGACAACAGTGGTCGTCTGGTTAACGGTGCCGATACTGAGCTGAAAATGCAGTGTCGGTGAGGAATCTGCGACCACCGTTACGGACTGTTGTTCCTCCGCGAACCCCGTTTTTGTTACGCTGACCACATAATCTCCGACGGGCAGGGCCTTAAACGAAAATAACCCGTCCTGATCGGATTGTACGGTCTCGTTCCAGTCCGAAGTTGCTGACTTGATCTTTACTGTGGCGTTGGCAACCGGCCGGTGCTGCGGATCATGCACCACTCCGCGCACATTTCCGAAAACCGTAGCAAACGCCGTGCCCACGCAAAGAGCGAAAATTCCTACGAGAAGCAAAATCCTTTGAACCACGAAATCCTCCCGAATGTGTGCGGCAACGGAGCCGCGGCGGATAAGATGTTCCGCGAACAGGTGAACTGGTCAGACCAGTAGATGAAATGAAATCAGGAGGGAATCAGACGCGGAGGGCGATCGGGCGGTGTGACAGAAGGAAGAATTTCGCGCTGGGCGCTGACAGTTACCGGCGTCACAAAATAAGGCGAGCGCGCCAGAACCGGCGCCACCGGCAGTACGAAAACGATAGACGTCACGAAAACGTGGGATTCCGTTTGGCAGCAGGACATGGCGCACTGGCTCATTTCATTGCTGCCCTGGTGCTCGCAGGTCATCGATTTTTCCGGGGTCGAGGGTGAAGAATGGTGGTGCTGCTTCCCGTGGTCCGCCGCCAAGCACATTCCACCCTCGCAGCAACCCATCGCCGCCGATTGCCACGCCACGGCCCACAGTGGAGACCACAGCAGCACTGCCGCAATCAGGCACACCCACGCGCCCATTTTTCTTCCCCGAGCGATAGGAGATGGACACAAATTTTTCATTCTAGAAGTGGAATCTTACCGCAGTTTCGCCACCGGAGTGTCTTTTTCATGTCAATTTTGTCTGTGGACCGGCTACCCACCAATTTGGCCATATTTGACATATTTGATAGGTGTCCGGTTTCTTGACTTGCCTTCGGCCCGGTCGCACACTGTTTTAATGGCCCACATTTACATACTGTTTGAGTTTGCCAAGGACGAAGAAAAGGCGCAGCAGGCTCGGCACAAGCTAGAGACCTGGAAGCAGGCATTCCGCCTCGACAAAAAGCTCATTTACAAACTCGAGCGCACTCCTGTAGCCGCGATTGCCGGAGTTGCTTCGGACGACGACGACGCAAAACCAGCCAAGGCCACAAAAGCCAAGGGCAAAGGAAAATCCGCGGCCAAAGCCGGCACAGTGACGGAAACCGATGCCGCGCCCGCCTCCAACGAAGACATTCGCCTGATCGTTCGCCTCGGTTTTTCCGGCCATGAAAAGCTTTCCGAGCAGCGTTGGGTGGATCGCATCCCCACCGAAGAGCCTTTCCGTGAGGCTTCTCCGATGGTCGTGAAACCCGGGGAAGCAAAATTTGCGGACACGGAAAAGCAGTTCGAAGATTTGGCCTAGTACTCTGGTTTTGCACAAGGCGACAGAGGTTCTGTTGCCTCGCCGGAACCCTGCTCCGGTATAATCCAGGTTCGCGGCCCGAATCACTCCCATTTCTCCGATGAGGTAAGACCGAATGGCAGTGCAAACGCGCTTGAAGACAGCCAAAGCGGAATCGCAGAAATATCAGGGTCTCGACCGCGAAACCCTGATTCGCATGTACCGCACGATGTTTCTTTCCCGGCGGTTGGACGACAGGGAAATCCAGCTGAAGCGCCAAAATAAGATTTATTTTCAGATTTCCAGCGCAGGGCATGAAGCCATCACCGTGGCTGCGGGGTTACTTCTTCGTCCGGGCGTAGATTGGATTTATCCCTACTACCGTGACCGCGCCCTGTGCCTGACGCTCGGCGTCACGCCGCTGGAAACGCTCCTGCAAGGCGTGGGAGCCAAACATGATCCAGCTTCCGGCGGTCGCCAGATGCCGTCGCATTGGGGCCATCCCAAGTGGAATATCGTCAGTAAATCCAGCTGTACCGGCACCCAGTACGTGCAAGCGGTCGGAGCCGCGGAAGCTACACTGTATTACGAGCATCATCCCAAAGCGCTGCAGCAGGCAAAGCGCGCTCCCCTCGGCCAATTCGTAAATCATGAGCCGGAAGAAATCGTGTACGTCTCCTCCGGCGACGGCGCTACCAGTGAAGGCGAATTCTGGGAATCTCTGAACGCCGCATGCGCGAAAAAGCTGCCGCTCTTCTATCTCGTCGAAGACAACGGCTATGCGATTTCTGTTCCAGTCGAAGTACAGACTGCCGGAGGCAGCATTTCGCGCCTGGTGAAAAGCTTCCCGGGCCTGCACGTTGCCGAATGCGATGGCACCGATCCTCTGGAAAGCTATGCCACCTGCAAGGAAGCGATCCGTTACGCGCGCGAACGCCGCGGGCCTGCCCTGGTTCACGCGCATGTCACGCGCCCTTACTCGCATTCGCTTTCCGACGATGAAAAATTGTACAAGACGCCCGAAGAGCGAGAGGTCGAAGCCCGGCGCGATCCGCTATCAAAATTTTCGCTTTTCCTGATCCGCGAAGGCTTGATGGATCAAAAGGAAATTGAATCCTTGGAAGCGGAAGTCGATCGCGAAGTCCGCGAAGCCGCCGATCAAGCACTTGCCGCCGAGCCGCCGGAAGTCTCCTCCATTCTTGCGAACGTATATTCGCCGGACATCGATCCCACATCGCAAGCCTTCGCTGCGCAGCCGCAACCTCACGGCACTCCAAAGACCATGGTCGAAATGGTGGCCGCCACGCTTTTCGACGAAATGGGCCGCGATGACCGCATCACTGTTTTTGGTGAAGACGTCGCCGACGCCAGCCGCGAAGAAAATTTGCGCGAAGTGAAAGGCAAAGGCGGCGTTTTCAAGGCCACCGCGGGATTACAGCGCAAGTACGGAGCCGACCGCGTCTTCAACACGCCTCTTGCGGAGGCCAGCATCGTCGGACGCGCCATCGGGATGGCCACCCGCGGCCTTAAGCCCGTGGCCGAAATTCAGTTCTTCGACTACATCTGGCCGGCCATGATGCAAATTCGCGACGAACTTTGCGTCATGCGTTGGCGCTCCAACGGCGCCTTCAAATCGCCGGCAGTATTGCGCGTGGCCGTCGGCGGTTATCTTACCGGTGGCGCCGTGTATCACAGCCAGAGCGGCGAATCGATCTTTACCCATTGCCCCGGCCTCAGAGTCGTGATGCCGTCAACCGCGCTGGATGTGGCGGGACTGCTGCGCACGTCCATCCGTTGCGACGATCCGGTGATGTTCCTCGAACACAAACATCTCTACCGCCAGCCCTACAATCGCGCGGAATATCCCGGCGCGGATTTCACTATTCCTTTCGGCAAAGCACGTGTGGTGCGCGAAGGCAGCCAGGTCTCCATCATTACCTACGGCGCCGTGGTACATCGCGCGGAAGTGGCGGCGACGGCGCTCGAGCGCGAAGGAATAGCTGTGGAAATTATCGACTTGCGCTCCCTTTCTCCCTACGACTGGGCGGCGATTTCCGATACGGTTTGCAAGACTCACCGCGTAATCGTGGCTTACGAAGACATGATGAGCTGGGGCTACGGCGCCGAAATCGCCGCGCGCATTGCCGAAGAACTTTTCGACGAACTGGACGCGCCGGTCAAGCGCGTTGCGGCCATGGACACGTTCTGTGCTTATCACCCGAAATTGGAAGACGCCATCCTGCCGCAGACGGACGACATCACCGCCGCGGTCCATCAGCTTCTCACATACTGATGCCAGCCTGACACGCGCAAAGTACATCCTTGCTGACAAAAGGTGCGCGGAATTTCCCTGCGCGAGCCCACGCTGGTTCGCCTGGAAACTTTTCGCTTCCCTCCTTCGTACTTCCGTTTAGAATCGCTAGGGGAAACTAATTCTTGGGGGTGCTCTATGCTTTGCCCAACTTGCCAGAAAGAAATCGCTGACGGATCGAATTTCTGCTACAACTGCGGCGCCAAGCTCGGTGCAGGCGCTCCTGCTCCCGCTCCCACATACGCCGCGCCGCCAAAGCGCCTGATGCGCTCCAGTCGGGACAAAAAGCTTGGCGGCGTTTGCGCTGGCCTGGCGGAATATTTCGACCTCGATCCAACGATCGTGCGCATCGTCTGGTTGCTTGCGATTTTCTTGGGGGGAACAGGGCTGTTGCTATACCTGATCCTGTGGATCGCGCTGCCGCTTGCGCCTTCGACCCCGGTCGTCGTTGTTCCCAGCACGCCCGCGCGAGTCTGACGTCGCTCCCGGGAGCTTACTCTCTGCTGCTCTTCGAAGTTCGGTGCGTCTTGCCGTTCTCCCCCAAGAGCACATAATCCGTGGAAATCAGTCCGGCGCCGACGGTCGCCAACACGAAACATCCGGCGGCTAGCGCTAAAGGGAATTCGTAGTCTTTCACGGACATGATTCCGTGGACGCTGTGAACTTTCCAGATCGCCACGCTCATCTCAATCATCAGAAGCAATGCCGCCGGCCGCGTAAACAGTCCCGCAAACAGCAGCACGGAGCCAAAGCACTCCAGAACGCCAGCGACCGATACGAAATACGCGGGCAGGCCGTGAGCGACGAAAAACTCATGCATTGCTCCCGTGGGGTGCGCCAATTTCGGAAATCCGTGAGTCAGAAAAATCAATCCCAGAACAAAGCGCAATGCCAGGAGTCCCAGTGGCTCCAGGCTCTTCATGAATTTCATTCGCGATCTCCTGTTTGTCACCGTACGTAAGAATCGGCGCCGGTTCCAGTCGTTCGTCCCGGCCTCGTAACAACCCCGGCAACGTCTCCAAATCGGTTACACTCATTTACACGGCAATTGGATGCGTTCATTGGGCAAATGCAGCATGCGTTTTCGCAATAGCGGCTACGATTTGGTAGCAACTCCGCAATTCGCCCGCATGACGTCCTGAAAAACTGGCAAAATGGAATGGCATCACACAACGAAACTCTGGAAACCATGAAGCACATCGATCCCAACGGCGAGATCATTCCTGCGGCGCGCGCTGCCTCAGCCACCCTCGGGGACTCTGCATGAAGCGAAAATTGTTGGTAGCTGTGCCGCTGCTTTGCGTGGTGGTGCTGCTGGCCTGGTTTTTCCGCCCCAAACACGAATCCGTCGGCTCCGCGTACGTCAGTGAGCGCAGCGTCACGCTGTTCAGCAGCATAGCGCAAGTTCGCGAGCAGGTTGCGGTGCTTTACTACGGCGAACGCGTGGACGTGTTGGCGCATCGCAATGACTACGCGAAAGTGCGCACCGCCGCCGGCGTGGAAGGGTGGGTCGATGGCCGCTACTTGATGGATCCCGGCCTCTGGCAGCGCAGTGAAAAGCTTCTGGATCAGTCCAAGGGAATGCCTGTGCAGGCGCGCGGCCGCACCAAAACCACCACCAATTTGCGCATCGCCCCCGGGCGAACCGAGCCGCGGCTCTACCAGTTTGCTCGCGGCACCGAAGTGGAAATTTTTGGGCGAGCCGTCGCCGACTGGGTACAGGTGACTGACGAAAAGGAAAAGGAAGCCACCGAGGGTGAGCCCAACAAGAAAGAGGATTGGTACTTGGTGCGCGGCATTGCCACCCGGCCTCCCGGCGAGGGCGCCATACGAAATTCCGCTGTCATGACCACGACTCAGCCTGGCGATCAGACCGTGCCCATTGCGGGTTGGGTGGTGGCACGATTTATTTCACTTGATCTTCCAGATCCCGTGCAAGCGGGCACGAGTTCCGCCAATGTGCGCGCGGTGGCCTGGTTTGAATTGAATCGCGTCACCGACGATTCCGGTGAACATCCGCAATATCTCGTCGCGGGAACGCGCAGTCCGGAAGGCCAGCCTTGCGACTTCACCACGCTGCGCGTTTATACTTGGAATCCCAAGAAATCCCGCTACGAAACCGCCTATATTGAAAATAATCTTTGCGGCGCGCTGCCCGTAAGTATTGGAAAAGGTCCCAAGGGCGAGCCGGAATTCCGTTTCCCTGAGAGGGGAGACGCCAGGGAAGAGCGCGTCTATCATCTGGTGCAAACCGTCATCCGGCGAGTCCGCGAAGAACCTGCCAAAGGCTCCGGGGGCGCGGGGAAGAAAGCCAAAGGAAAGCGCTGAGCTTTCCGCATATGAACCGATTTATTTGCGCCATTGTGCTGTGCATCACCGGGCTCGCGTTGCCGCATAAACAAATCGCGCCTGCCCCCGGCGAGTTCTTTCCTTTTCGCGCTGGCACGTATTGGGTCTACAAAGGCACGGTGGGTTGGTACGACTACGACAACGATAAGCCGGCGAGCGAAGATGTCACTTGGAAAATGTCCGTGGAAAAAGTGATTCGCAAGAATGGCGTCGTCGCCGCCGTTGTTAGCGGTTTTCCTTCGGACCTCGACTGGACCGCGGGTACCACCGAGGCCAAGCCCTGGCTGATCCTCGAGAATGACAAGCACGAGGTCTACTATGAGAATCTTGGCCCGGACTTCGATGTTTCGAAATTCAATGGCGACGATCACGTGTTCGACAAATTCATGGTGCAGGACAATTTATTTTTGCAGTGGCCGCTGCGCCAAGACGCCAAGTTTTGCGGCGAGGAAGCGAAGGGCAGAGACGACGGCATGTATTGTTGGGTCGTGGAACAAACGGCCACTAGAAAACTGGATTCGGTGAAGGGCGCTCCGGCTGGTGAGCAGTCGGTGTTCGCGCTGCATTTCCGAACGCTTCCCGACGACACCACCGCCGAAGTCGTTCGCGGTCTCGGCATTCTCAGTTATCAGTATCATCACCACGGCTCAGTGGCTGATACCGAATTGCAGCTGATCGAATTTCATCCCTCGCCAGAAAGTTCCGATGTCCCCAGCCACGATGTCCAAGGACCCAAGCCATGACGCTGCACATCAACGAAGCGGAAGTGCGCCAGCTTTTGACCATGCCAATGGCTATTGCGGCTGTCGAGGAAGTCTCTCGCAAGCAAGCCGACGGCACAGTCACCGTCCACCCGCGCCGCCGCTTCGAACTTCCAGGCCATGGCTTCTTCCACTACATGGCCGCACTTGACACCGCGGCAGGCTTTGTGGCCATGAAGCAGTACACCTACGTGAAAGGGAAGCTGTGTTTTCTCGTGCCGCTGTACTCTACTTCTACCGGCGAACTGCTGGCTCTCATCGAAGCCGACTACATGGGCCAATTGCGCACGGGTGCGGCCTCCGGTGTGGCCACAAAATATCTTGCTCGCAAGCTGGCGAGAGTCGCCGCCATCCTCGGCACCGGCGGTCAGGCGCGCACGCAACTCGAAGCCATCCACAACGTCCGTATGCTTGATTCTGTGTTCGTGTATGGACGCGATACCCAGCGTAGGAACCAGTTCAGCGAGGAAATGTCCGAGCGCCTGGCGATCAACGTTTACCCGGCGGAATCGGCCGCCGCCGCAGTGCGTACGGCAGAAATAATCTGTACCGCAACCACTTCCGCCCAACCCGTGCTGCATGGCGAAGATTTGGCTCAAGGCGTCCACATCAACGCCATCGGCGCGAATCATGCCCACAAACAGGAACTGGACGAAGGCGCGGTGGCGAAAGCGAACCTCATCTTCGTGGATTCGCTGGCGCAATCGCAGCAGGAAGCCGGCGACCTGATCATCCCCTTTACCAAGCAACTGCAGCGCTGGAGCGCCGTCCGCGAATTGTCCGATCTCGTAGCAGGGAAAGCTCCCGGTCGCGCCAACGACGGGCAGATCACCCTCTTCAAGTCCAACGGCATCGCCGCCTGGGACCTCGCCGTCGCTGAGAAGGTATATGCGCGCGCCTTGGAAGGGCACATTGGCAGGGAATTACCGCTCTTCACGTAAGCTTGTTTAGTGCACGCCGCAACGAACCTGCTTGACAGGCATCGAGCAGGAATCTAAAGTACTTGAACGAACGTTCGAAAGAACATGTCTCACTTGTCCCCACTCCCCGCTGCTCGCGACTCCGAAGCCAAGCTCCAGCACATCCTTAGGCATTCCGCACAGATCTTCGCGGAACACGGCTTTGAGGGCACATCCATGCGGGATATCAGCCGGGCCACTGGTGTCTCGCTCTCCGGCCTGTATTATTACTTCGAAAGCAAGCAGAAACTCCTCTATCTCATACAAAATACATCATTTACATTTATTTTAGAACGTCTGCAATCTCGCCTGAAGCAGGTAGCTGAACCCGAAGCCTGTCTCAGGACCTTGGTCCAGAATCACATCGAGTACTTCCTCTCGCATCCCAACGAGATGAAGGTTCTGTCGCACGAGGAAGAGGCCCTGGAGCCTCCCTATCGCGAGGAAGTGGCCACTATTAAGCGCCGCTACTACGCCCTGGCCCGTGAGATCTTTGATGGGCTGGACGCCGACGCCCAAGCTCGGGAGTTTAATCCTCGGGTCGCCGTCCTCAGCCTGTTTGGCATGATGAACTGGGTCTACAAATGGCATAACCCGAAGGTCGACCCGAGCGCCGTGGCGTTGACGGACACGATCGTCGGCATTTTTCTTCATGGTGTCCGGAAGGCTCCGGCAGAGGAGAACGCGCTATCGCAGGCCGGTTCTCCTGTCGCCAGTTCGGGCTGAGCGCCACATTCTGACGGAGAGAAACGAGGAGACAACTTATGGGCACCAGCAGCGTTGCGACAAAAGAACTCGTGAAGTACCGCGTCGAACAGGGAGTGGCGATCTTCGAGATGGACGATGCGCCGGCCAACACCTACACCTACGAGATGATGCGGCAGCTCGACACCGCGATTCTCAACGCGCGCATGGACGAATCCGTCCACGTCATTGTGATTCGCGGAGGCGGAGAGAAATTCTTCTCCGCAGGCGCCAGCATTCCGATGCTCGCCAAGGTCGATCCTCAGTTTAAGTATTACTTCTGCCTGCACGCCAACGAGACTCTCTGCCGTCTGGAGCAAACGCCAAAGCTGGTAATCGCCGCTTTGAATGGACACACCGTGGGCGGCGGGCTGGAGATTGCTCTTGCGTGCGACATTCGCATCGCGAAAAAGGAAGGCGGAAAAATTGGCTTGCCAGAGGTGAACCTCGGCGTGCTGCCCGGCACCGGCGGCACGCAGCGCTTTGCCCGCGCCGTTGGCCGGGCCCACGCCATTGAACTGATGGCCACGGGTCGCACCTTTAGCTTCGAAGAGGCTCTGGAGATGGGACTGATCCACTATATCTACGAACAGGAATCGTATTGGGAAGACGTGATGGCTTACGCCCGCCAGTTCTGCCCACCGAACAAGGCATCCCGCGCCGTTGGCCGTATCAAGCGTTCCGTAGTCACCGGCATGGAGATTCCGTTCGCCGAGGCTCTGGGCCTCGAGCGCGAATTGCAGCAACTGTTGTTCACGAGCGAGGATGCCAAGGAAGGCCTGGCCGCCTACGTCGAAAAACGCGCCGCAAACTTCAAAGGGAAGTAAACTCTTTGGAGCCGTTCGCCATTAAGATTTTGGTCCGACTGAAGGACGAATGAAAACGCTGCCTGACTACCTCCGAAAAGGAATGAAGCTCGTGATTGTGGGCTGCAATCCCACAGAGTCTTCCGTGCGCGCCGGCCATTACTACGCCGGACGCAATAATCTGTTTTGGCCCACGCTCTTTGAGAGCGGCGTCGTTCCCGAACCGTTCGATTATCCCGACGACCGGCGCATCATCGAATTTGGCATCGGCCTCACGGACCTGGTGAAGCGTCCAACCAAAGAAGTGGAGGAACTGAAACGCGAGGATTTCGCCGAGGGTCGCATCGTGCTTTCCCAAAAGCTGGAGGAATTTGGTCCTCGCGTGGTGGCCTTCAACGGCAAAATGACTTACGAGCAGTTTGCGCAGCGAAAGTGCAAGTTTGGCTTGCAGAAAGAATCGCTTTATGGCGCACGGGTTTACGTGCTGCCCGCCATCAACGCGCAACACGCGCCCAGCAAGTCCGACCGTTTGAAATATTTTCGAGGCCTGGCGCGTTTGGTGGAACAAGCGATGAAAGCCAAGGAAGCAGAACGGGTTTGAACGTTTAAACGCAGGGAAACAAAATGAGCCAAGCTAGCCATTCTTCCGCTCCTGCACCGGTTCTTCTGGAATCGCGTGATCACTCCATCCTGACCCTGGCGATGAATCGCCCGAATCGCCTGAACGCCCTGAACGATCATCTCTCGGCCGCTCTCAATGAGACGCTAACACGTATTTCTTCCGATTCGAGTGTCCACGTTGTGATTCTCACTGGCGTCGGCCGAGCCTTCTGTGCTGGCGGCGATCTCGCGGTAATCGGCGAAGGCCGAGCCAAAGGAGACGACACGGAGATTGGCCCCATCCTGCGCGCTGGCATGCAAGCCGTCTTGAAATTGCGCACCATGCCGCAGCCCGTCATCGCCGCCGTGAACGGTCCGGCAGCGGGTGCGGGCATGAATCTTGCACTTGCGGCCGATATACGCGTCATCGTCGAAGAAGCCGTCCTTGGCCAAAATTTTTCGAAGGTTGGTTTGTTTCCGGATTATGGCGGCACCTACTTCCTTCCGCAATTGATTGGCCCATCGAAAGCTGCCGAACTTTTCTACACCGGCGACATGATCGACGCCAAAACAGCGTTGCAACTCGGCATCGTAAATCATGTTTTTCCCGTGGACCGGTTTGAAGCGGAAGTACAGAGCCTGGCCGCAAAAATTGCCACTGGTCCGCAACTTTCCATTCGCGCCGTAAAACAAACGATTTTCGCGCGTGATGAACAAGCTCTTCGGGAAGCCCTCGATAGGGAAGTGGAGCACCAGCTCAAATGCTTCCATTCGCATGACTGCATGGAGGGGATTCGCGCATTCCACGAAAAACGCCCGCCCATTTTTCGCGGAGACTGATAGAGAAGTTCTGTTGACTCGCTGTGCCGCGTAGCAGGTCTGCGCGGCAGAAAATTTTCGCTCCCAGGGGGTTGAAGTATGCCGGCAACTCGCTTATCTACATTCGACGATTGGGTCGACCTGTTCCGCGTTTGGCAAAAGGATATCGGCGTCGCCTATCCGGAAATCGCCAACTACCAGTTTGAAGCCAAATTTGGCCCCACGCGTTCAAACGAAATCGAATTCGGAGCGTACAAGGGCCGTCCCAAGTGGGAAAAGGTCATGCAGATTCCAGATCAACGCATGCGCGACGCCTTGCTGAATCTGATCGTCTACCAGGGCGATACGGAATTTGCTTCCGTCGAGCAGCAGCGGCGCCTCTTCGAAACTGCTCCCAGCGAACACGATCGTCAGTCCCTCTGCCGCGTAGTCACCGAAGAAATGCGCCATGGCTGGCAGATGTGCTACTTGTTGATGAATCATTTCGGCTACAGCGGCCGCGTCGAAGCGCAAAAAATGCTGGAGCGCCGCGCCTTCGATCAGAAACGCTTGCTCGGCGCCTTCAACCAGGACGTCAACAACTGGCTGGACTTTTTCGTGTACACGGATTTTGTCGATCGCGATGGAAAATACCAGCTCACCATGCTCAGCTTTTCCGGTTTTGCGCCGCTTGCACAATCCATGATTCCCATGCTCAAAGAAGAATCCTTCCATTTGGGCACCGGGCAGGACGGCATCAAGCGCATCGTCAAAGCCGGCGTCGTGCCACAGCAGATCATTCAGAAATACATCAACAAGTGGATTCCTGTGAGCCTCGATCTATTTGGCGTCGATCGCTCCAGCTCCGCGCATTGGTTTTATGTCTGGGGTTTGAAGGGCCGCTACGACGAACCCACCGCGCAGGCCGAAGCCAACTTGGAGCGCATGAACGAACACAGCCGCGAGCTCTATCGCCAGGAATGCGTAAAGCTTGTGGACATGATCAACAAAAATGTCCCCGCAGGGCAAACCAAGCTCTATGTGCCCGACGTGAAATTCAATCGCTATATCGGCGAACACGCGCGTCAAGCGTACAGCGTCACCGGCGAATTGCTGAGTGAAGCAGACTATCGCCAGCATCTGCACGAAATGCTGCCGCAGCCTGAGGATCTCGCTATGGTCAACGAAATCCAGGCCATCGAGGGGAAGTGGATTTCGCCCAAGGGTTCGATCCAGTGACCGTTTGCCGGTTGCTCTCATGGCATCGCATCGCGCAGCCAAGCTGATTGGTCTCATCTTCGGTTTCCTGGTTGTGGGCGTAATGTTGTTCATGATGATCGCCGTTTTGAGTGGCATGCTGTCCGGCGATAAGTAAACCGCAGGTTTGTGTAAGATTGATATGTAAACCAAGGAGCGTTAATGAATGATCTGGAAATTCTGCCGAGCGACGTGAAGCAGCGGCTGGACCGCGGCGAAAAAATGATGCTTATCGATGTGCGCGAGCCGCACGAGTATGCCATCTGCCACATCGAGGGCGCCGTTCTCATGCCCATGGGAACGATTCCCGCGAATATTCAGAAACTCGACGGCGACGAGGATGTGATTTGCTTCTGCCATCATGGGATGCGCAGCATGGATGTGGCCAACTGGCTGCGCGCCCAGGGCGTCAAGTCCGCCAAATCCATGGCCGGAGGCATTGATCGCTGGTCGCTGGAAATTGATCCCAAAGTTACCCGCTACTGATTTCATTCCACTGAGAGAAGAACATGGCTGCTTCCAAAATTACGTTCTACCAAAAGCGCTCGTGTACCACCTGCCGCAAAGCAAAAGCTCTGCTGCAGGAATTGAAAGTCGATTTCACGGCGCGTGATCTGGACACCGATCGTCTCAGCGAATCCGAACTCGATCAATTGATTGGCGCCCGCGACTATAGAGGTTTTCTCAACACCCGCAACGAGCTGTATCGCACGCGCAACATGGCCGAACATACACCCGCGCGTCCGGAAGCGCTGAAGCTCATGGCCAAAGAGCCCAACCTGATTCGGAGGCCTCTTCTTGTTTCCGGCTCGCAGATCATCGTCGGCTTCGACGAGGCCGCTTATCGCAAATTGCGCAAGTAATGATCCTCCCCTTCAGGAGAATCGCGTGGAAGTGAAAACCATCGCCGTGATTGGTGCGGGCACGATGGGCCGCGGCATTGCCTACGCTGCCGCGCTCGGAGGATTCCAAACACTCCTTCAGGATGTGAACGAAACCGCGTTGGCCAAAGCAACCGCGTGGATTCGAGACGCGTTGGGCGAAGGAGTGAAGCGAGGCAAAGTCGAAGGCTCCGCGCGCGATGCCGCAATTGGCCGCATCCGCACCTGCTCCGCTGTAATGGAAGCCGTTCGCGATGCCGAGCTGATCATCGAGGCCGTCCCCGAAGAGTTGGAAATGAAGCTGCAACTGTTCTCCCTGCTCGATCGTATCGGCAAGCCCGGCGATATTTTTGCCAGCAACACGTCCTCGCTTTCCATCGGCGACTTCACCGGTAATTTAAATTCGCGCAATCGCTGCATCGGCATGCACTTCTTCAATCCCGTACCCAAGATGCGTCTGGTGGAAATTATCCGCACTTCGCACACTTCGGAGGAAACGGTGGCCACCACCGCCGGTGTTGCGCATCGCATGCAAAAGGAAACCGTGATCGTACACGAGTCTCCCGGTTTCATTACCTCGCGCATCAACGCACTCATCGGCAATGAAGCCTTCGCCATGCTCGAAGCAGGCGTGGCCTCTGCTACCGACATCGATAAGGCCCTGAAACTTGGCCTGAATCATCCCATGGGCCCATTTGAAATGGTCGATCTGGTCGGCCTCGATGTGCGCCTGAAAATCCTCGAATATCTTCATCAAACGCTTGGCGAAAAATATCGTCCAAGTCGGCTACTCAAGCAATATGTCGCTGAAGGTCGCCTCGGCCGAAAATCGGGACGCGGCGTGTATGATTACACGCAGCACGACCAGCACCATGGCAAATCCTAGAGCGCCCCGGCCAGAAAAGCGAATCATGAAACCTATCAGCGAACGCATCGTCATCGAGCAAGGCGACATCACGGAAATGGAAACCGACGCCATCGTGAACGCCGCCAACAACGACCTGATGCTGGGCGCCGGAGTTGCTGGAGCGATCCTGCGCAAAGGCGGCGATTTGATACAAAAGGAATGCGATGAAATTGGCAGCATCCCTGTCGGCTATGCAGTGATCACCAGTGCAGGCAAACTCAAAACACGTTATGTAATTCATGCCGCGAGCATGGGCCTGGGCGGCGAGCCCACGACCGCCAAATCGTTACGCACTTCTACGGTGCACTCCCTCCGCCTGGCCGCGGAGCGTAAACTGAAAAGCATCGCGTTTCCCGCCATCGGCACGGGCGTTTCCGGATTTTCCATCGACGAGTGCGCGCAAATCATGCTCGCCGAAGCCGCGAGGCACCTCAAGGGCGACACCTCGCTCGAAACAGTTTATTTCGTCCTATTCGACGAATGCTCTCGCGACACCTTCCAGCGCACCTGGGACAAATTGCAAAACGATCTCGCCTCGGGAGCCACTGGCGCGTGACGCCGCTTGCTACGCTGCT
The DNA here is from genome assembly GCA_963790355.1 of Candidatus Acidiferrales bacterium. GTDB lineage: Bacteria > Acidobacteriota > Terriglobia > Acidiferrales > UBA7541 > Acidiferrum. Next base: position 572,428 of record CAWBOF010000002.1, on the reverse strand, counting down.
TGCCGAGCGCATTCGTCGCTTCGGCCCCATCTCCTTTGCGGAATATATGCGCGAGTGTCTCTATCATCCCCTCGAAGGCTACTACAGCCAGCCGGAAGCGCGCCGCTTCGCCGATTACCATACCAGCGTCGATGTTCATCCGATTTTCGGCCGCTTGCTCGCGCGTCAATTCGCCGAAATGTGGGAACAACTGGGAGGTCCCACGGAGTTTCATCTCGTCGAAGCCGCCGCAGGCACGGGGCGCCTCGCCGAGCACATTTTGGATTTTACCCAGACGAAGCTCCCGGACTTTTACCGAGCGGTCCACTATGCAGCAGTCGAAAGATCGCCGGCACGTTGCATCCAGCTGGCTGCACGCCTTGCTCCGCACATCGCCCAGGGTCGCTGCCAAACCACCATCGAGATGCCCGCGAAAATCCCCGTTGGCTGCGTTTTTTCGAATGAGTTGCTGGACGCACTCCCGGTTCACCGCGTCATTCAACAAGGCGGCCAGCTTCAGGAAATCTTTGTAGCCAGCGATGGAGCAACATTTTCAGAGGTACGCTTGCCGCTCTCCAGCTCTGCCGTTTCCGAATATTTTGGCGCACAGGGAATTACATTGATCGATGGCCAGCAAGCCGAAGCCGCCCTGGAAGCTTGCGACTGGATCATGGAGATTGGCCGCCGCCTGGAGCGCGGTTTCGTTCTCACCATCGACTACGGCCACGAAGCCTCCGAGCTTTTCGATGCGCATCACATGGCCGGTACCGTGCTCGCTTATGCCAATCATCGCGCAAGCGAAGAATATTTCGCCGCGGCGGGAGAGCAGGACCTGACCGCGCACGTAAATTTCACAGCCATGCGCCTCTGGGGAGCGCGCGCAAGCCTCTCCACGCTGGGTTTGGTTTCCCAGACCGCCTTTCTTCTCGCCTTGGGCCAAAAAAACGAATTCGCCGATCTCTACGACGAACGCACAAGCGAAACCGAACGCGTCCGCGCCCGCCTCCAACTAAAGACTCTTATCTTCCCCGAAGGCATGGGCGAACGCTTCCACGTCCTGATCCAGCAAAAGGGCCCACCTCCGGCCACCCTCACAGGCCTGTCCGGTATCTAGCCCTCCTCTGGACTGCGGCGGCTCGCCGCCTCCTTTACAAACAAAACATCTCCCCTCAACTGACCCACAAGCAAACTCCCCGCGAAATCCATGCAATTATCATCCCGCCGAGCTTTCTGAGATAATTTCCCCCATGAAAATAACCATGCGATTTTGTGCGCTAGTTTGCCTCGCCATAGTCTCGATCGCTCCTGTCCCGGCACAAACTTCCGCCGCCAAGCCCGCGCCCCTGCAAGTCCCCGAGCTGAAATTTCAGCGCTATAAGCTCGACAACGGCCTCGAGGTCATTCTCTCTGAAGATCATCGCCTGCCGCTGGTCGCCGTCGATCTGTGGTATCACGTGGGTGCCGCAAACGAAACTGCCGGCCACACTGGCTTCGCTCATCTTTTCGAACACATGATGTTTGAAGGTTCGAAGCACGTCCCCGGCAGTTCGCACGCCCATTATCTCGAAGCGGCGGGCGCTTCCGATTTCAACGGCACTACCAGCTTCGATCGCACCAACTACTACGAAACTCTGCCCTCCAATCAGCTCGAACTCGCGCTGTGGCTCGAATCCGATCGCATGGGTTATCTCCCGGACAAGCTGGACCAGGCCAATCTCTCCAATCAGCAGGACGTGGTCCGCAACGAACGCCGCCAAAGCTACGAAAACGCGCCGTACGGCATTGCCCAGGAAACCGTCTTCCACGAATTATTTCCAAAGGACCATCCGTATTACCCGATGGTGATCGGATCGCACGCGGATATTCAGGCCGCCAAACTCGAGGACGTGCGCAATTTCTTCAAACTGTATTACGCGCCGAATAATGCCAGCCTCACGATCGTCGGCGATTTCGATCCCGCCAAGGTCCGCCAACTGGTCGAAAAATATTTCGGACCACTGAACAGCGGCCCGGAAGTGCCTCGCGTAAGAGTGGTCACGCCCCCGATCACCACCGAGCGCCGCACCGTGGTCCAGGACAACGTCCAACTCCCGCGCGTTTATCTCGCCTGGCTCACCTCGCCGATCTTCAAACCCGGTGACGCCGAAGCCGACATCACCGCCGACGCGCTCGGAGGAGGAAAATCCAGTCGCCTCTACAAGAAGCTCGTCTACGAAAAACAACTCGCGCTGGATGTGCAGGCGTACCAGCAGTCCTTGACGCTGAACTCCGTGTTCCAGATTCAAGCCACTGCCCGCCCCGGCGTGAAGCCCGAAGTTCTGGAAAAAGCCATCAACGATGAGATCGAAGCGTTTCGCGCCTCCGGACCGACCGCGGAAGAAATGGAGCGCGCGCGGAACGGAATTGAGACGCGTGCCATCTCCGGCCTGGAAATTTTGAATGGCGTCGCCGACCTTCTGAGCAGCTACAACCACTATCTCGGCACGCCGGATTTTCTGGCCGCAGATCTGGCGCGCTACGAAAACGCCACGCCGGATGCCGTGCAGTTTTTTGCCAAGACTCAGTTGAATCCGAACCAGCGCGTGGTTGTCTACGCCGTGCCAGGCAAGCAGGATCTTGGCCCCGAAGTGCTCACGCCGCCGGCGGAAGCCAAGGGCAGCGCGCAAGCCGGCGGCGAAGCCGTGAATGCCGATGCCGCCTGGCGCGACAAGCCGCCAGCTCCCGGTCCCGCGGTGGTGCCGCATCTTCCGATCCCAGAAAAATTCCAGCTTTCGAATGGCCTCACTGTTCTTTATAGCGAGCGACCAGGCCTGCCGCTCGTCGCAGCCAGCCTGGTGTTCCGACGCGGCACCGGAGCCAATCCCATTGATGATCCCGGCCTCGCCAGTTTGACCGCGCGTATGCTGCAGCAGGGCACGGAAACGCGATCCGCCTTGCAGATCGCCGATCACGCCGCCGATCTCGGCACGACTTTGGACACGCACGCGTTGATGGATTCCTCTCGGGTGGGATCGGAATCTCTGACGCGAAATTTCCCGGCTCTCCTGGAATTGCTAGCCGACGTTGTTCTTCATCCTACTTTCCCACAGACCGAAATCGAGCGCGTTCGGTCCGAGCGGGAGGCGGCGCTGGTGCAAGAGAAGGACGATCCGTTTTCGGTCGCCACTCGTGTTTACTCCATCGCATTGTATGGGCCGAATTATACCTACGGCTATCCGGACATTGGCACTGCGGAGTCTCTGAAATCGGTTAAACGTGAAGAATTAGCCGCATTCTGGCGGCAAAACTATCTTCCCGGCGACGCGGCGCTCATCGTCACCGGCAATATGAAATTGGCGGAGCTGAAGCCGTTGCTCGAAAAGCAATTCGGCCAGTGGAAGGGAGGCGCCGCGCCCGAACCTAACCGGGGTACGCTGCAAGCCTCTGACGCCAAACTCATCCTTGTGGATCGCCCCGAAGCGCCGCAGACCACGCTGATCTTTTCTCTCTCGGTCCCGCGCGCTCCACTCCGGATTATCCGCAACTCGAAGTGATGAATTCGGCCCTTGGCGGCCTTTTCTCCAGCCGCATCAACATGAACCTGCGCGAAGAGCACGGCTACACCTATGGCGCTGGTTCTTTCTTCAACTACCACATCGCACCGGGGCCCTTCATCGTTTATTCCGACGTGCGCACCGACGCGACGGCTCTGGCCACCACCGAAGTTTTCAAAGAATTGCGCCGCATGCGCGACACGCCAATGACCCCCGAGGAACTCAAGTCCTCCAAAGACGCCGTAGCGCAATCAATGCCCGGGCGTTTCGAACACGCCGCGGAGACCGTAGGAGTGTTTTCCGAAATCTACGTTTACGACCTGCCACTGGATTATTTTTCGTTGCTGCCCGCGCAAATTTATGCTGTGACCGCCGAACAAGCTCAGGCCGCCGCCCAGAAGTACATTCAACCCGACAAAAGTACAGTCCTCGCCGTAGGCGACCGCGCCAAAATCGAGGCCGACATGAAAAAACTAAACCTGGGGAAAACAGAAATCCGCGACACAGACGGCAAGCTCGTCCAAAAATGAGATGCCCCTTGGGGGGTCGGAGCTTCAGCTCCGCCAATTAAGGCAAGGAGAATCTGCGCTTTAGCGGCTAAAGAAACTCTTCTCGTAGTGATCGTTTTGAAGCCGCGAAGTGAGAAACAACCCCTAATTCACTTCCAGGTTCTTCAACATCTCTGTCGCATTGCCGTTCTTGGAATTCAGCTCCAGCGATTTCTTGTAATTCTGAATCGCCAACACCTTTTCGCCATCATTCATATACGCTTCACCCAAACTGTCATACACATTCCACGACTGCGGATGCAATTCCACATTCAGCTGAAAAATCCGGATCGAGTCCTGCAATTTCTTCGCTGCCAATAATTGATAGCCCGTCGAATTGATGGAATTTTCGGAGATATCGCCGCGCATCAGTTCCGGCCGGAACTGGTTGATGGCCTCGGTCGCGCCCTTTTCCCGCGCAGTTTTCGCGAACTGCATCGATGGCGAATCGTACCTGTCGTACTTAACCCAGCTCAGCGCCGGTTGTTGCCCCCCAATTGCCGTTTGCAAGAGGTCCCCGATGATCGACAGCCCATTTGCGCCATCCAGGAACACAATCACACCGATTTTCTGCTTGGGATAAGCCACCACGTAAGCCTTGAACTGCCCGTTGTCTCCCCAATGCCACAGTGATTCTCCCTGCGCCGTTTCCTGAATCGCGATGCCCAGCCCCCAAAACACGCTCTTCGAAAGTTCCTTCGGCGTGGTCTCTGTGCAGTTCGTGCATTCCGGATCGACGGCAATCTGCGGCTTTTCCAGATCCCGTAGCGTCTCCGGCCTCAATCCTTTTCCATCTAGTAACGCCTCCACAAACAACGCATAATCCCCGGCCGTGGTCTGCAAGCTAGCCGCGGCATTTACGTCTTTCGGTTTGAATTTGTCCCCCACCTGTCCGGCCGCGTCATGAGGCATTGCGGTCACGGCGTCAAATTCCGGGCGCCATACGTAACTGCTGCTGTGCATCCCCAACGGCACGAAAACCGCTTCTGTCATGTACTGATTCAAAGGTTCGCCGGTGATCTGCTCGACCACTTTTTGCAGGTAGACAAATCCTTCGCCCGAGTAGCTGAAGCGTTCCCCAGGCGTAAAGTGAATCGTCAACGCTCCATCGCCGCGCCAATTGGGAAACCCCGTTCTGTGACTCAGTACATACCGCGCGGTAATCTTGTCCAACCTTGGATCGCCTTCGATGTACGGCTTTGCCAAATATTTGGAGAGCGGCGCATCCAGGTCCAGCTTCCCCTGATCCACCAGCTTCAACACTCCGTACGCAAACACAGGCTTGCTCAACGATGCGGCCTCAAAAACCGTTTCCTCCACGACGGGCTGCCCGCTCTTCGCATCCCTCACTCCAAAACCATGCACCCAATACGTTTTCCCGCCGCGGATCAAAGCAAGCGAAGCCCCTGGCACCGTGCCTTCTTTCAAAAGAACTGGTACTTGCTGCTGCAGTTCCGCAATCGTTGTCTTGTCCGGTTTGTGAAGCGCCGCCGCCTTCGCGTTCGACGGTGTATCCGCCCGCACAACGCACCCAAACAAAATCGCGCCCAGTGAAACAAACGCCAAACTCCGCAGCCTGCGCCATGAACTCATGATGGATTCACCTCTGGTCGAACAGCCGAGAGCAACTCCGAGCCAGCGGACACACATCTCCGCCCGCTCTCTCACTACCACTACTACGCAGTTCGCGGGTGATTTGTTCCTGGGCAGCGGGCCCGCGTTCCAATTTCTTACATTTGTTGTAGGTCAGCCCTGGTGGGCTTATCAATTCGACGAGGGCTTCTTCAGCACCGGCTTGTCGCCCGAACTAGGCTCAGGGACATCGGATTTGCCGCCCTTGGAGTCAGCCGGGGTCCCGGTCGCAGGGGCACTCACTTGTACCTGTGCGCCTTCGGTATACGGCTTCTTGATCAACGCTTCCACATATTGCTGTGCGCCACCCGTGTTGTCGTTGGTCTGCCGCGCTTTGTCGTATTCATGCAACGCGCGTTCCCGCTGCCCCAGCAAGTCGAAAATCTTGCCAAGATAAATGTGGCTCCAAACCTCGGTCCACTTCTCTGACGGCTCCGGCACGGTCTCCAGAGCCGCGCGGAAGGCATTCGCCGACGCCTGGTAATTTTTCTGGTAGAAAAACGCTTCGCCCATGCGGAAATTGGCCAGCGAACGATTCGGCTGAATGCTCAAGGCCCGCTGATACTGCTGCACGGCATCGTAATACTTGCCCACTTCGGCCAATTCTTCACCGCGCGCAATGGCAGCCCGCGCCCGCAGCGCCGGCGTGCTCTTCAGGATCGTGTTGTTAGGATCAACGTGAATCCCGCCCGGCTTTGGCCTGCCGAATGTCTCCACCTCGAACGGCGACTCCGTTCCTGCCACTTCGACCGTCTTGGTCTCCGGATTTCCTTCCGTGTCGATGCGGATTTGCATCGGCATGCTAAACGTGTCGATCGGCTGTTTGATTTTGCCGATCACACGGAATCCCTTACGCGTGCGATAAACCACATAATCCAGCGAGAATTCCGGAATTCCCGTGGAGTTCAGCCATTGTGCAAAAAAGCCCTGCAGATTGGGTGGATCGGCCCCCTGCCGCGTGCTGGCATTGGCCCGCGCAATGGCCATGGCTTCAAAGTCCGCGATCGTGGCAGTCTTTCCCTGATACTTCGCATAAAACTGGTGCAACACATCTTTGAACCCGGAATCTCCCATCTGCGCTCGCAGCATGTGGAAGAGCATCGCTCCCTTGTTCATCACAACAGAGCGGTACTCGGGAGAGTAAGGAACCAGCCGCGCCGATTGCGCCACTGGCGCCGAGTTGTCAAACATCAGTGCGCCCACCGCGAACTCGTCAATCGCCCGCAGCCCCGCTTCTTTCCCGATGGCTTGTTCCGCGTAAAGCTCCTCGGAATAGCGCGCCAAACCGTCGGTGATCCACACATCGGCCGTGCTCGCCGGCAAAACGCCAACTCCCCACCACTGCGCAGCCACCAACTGGCTCAGTATCCGGTCGCTTATTTTTGGATCCCAGATGCGGTGCGACAGCATCACCACTCCGGGGCCGGCAAAGTCCCGTAGGGTTCCATCCGGCAACTGCACGACAGTCAAATCCTGCTCCGGCAACTCTCCGAACATGTCGGAGAAAATAACTTCCTGGTGCGCCACTTCGTTCGCGAATTCCTGGGTCTTGCCGGATTGCGCCGGCGGCGCATACACGGCCACATTAATATTTTCAGCCTCTTTGGGATTCAGTTGCAGCGGCCCGATCACGAACGACCCATACGGCTCAGGCTTATCCCCGTGAAACGTGTACATCAGCCGTTTGCCTTCTGCTGGAGAACGCATCGGCATCGGCTGGGGTGCTTCCGCTTTCCCAGTTCCTGCCACGGCCACACTGTCCGGCACATTCAACTTAAATGTGGCGCTGTAGCGGTTCGACGGAAAATTGGTCAGTGGAAACCAACGTCCCGGCAGCAGCAGATACGACCAGTCCTTGTTGACCGACGCCATCCGTATATTCGGCACCGGGCTGTTTTCTTCATTCGCCAGCAATCCACCATATGTAAACGTCAGCGACACCGTCTGTCCTGCAGGCACCGGCGATGGCAGCGTCACGACCAGATACAACGGATTCTGCGGCTCGCGCTGATATGGCAGTGTTTTGCCGTCTGCCGCTTTTACGTCTCGCACTTCCAGGTTTTCGTGCAGCTCTACCCTGACAATTTGCGAGACTTCCTGCGCACGAAATTCCACTTTGGCCACCGCGTTGACCCCCTGCGCCACGGTGTCCAAGTACGCCGATACTTCGTATTTGTCCGCAAGGAAGCTCGGTACTTGCTGTTGTTGGGGGCCTTGCTGAATTTGCACTGACTGCAGCGGAGCCTGCGCGGCACCATTCACCACTGTGCACAAAGAGAATATGGCGACCGCACACCAAGCCCAGGTCCATCGGCGAAAGGTCATCGACGTCCTTTCAAGTTCACACACGGGGAATCCCTATATAGGATAACAAGGGCTCAAGAAGCGTTGCCAGCGCTCCGCCCCAATAAATCCACAATGGCATCCGCCGCCCGGTCCACCGCCCCCGGTGGCCCCAGGCGCCTCCGAATCTCCGTCAGTCCCGCCCTCATCGTCCGGCGCGCGTTGGGGTCCTGCAGAAGCTGTAGGACCTCGCCGGCCACGCGATCCGGCGTGAATTCGTTTTGCACCAGCTCCGGCACCACCTTTTTCTCCGCAATCAGGTTGACCATCGCAAAATAACGCGTGCGCACCAGCGGCTTCGCCAGCGTAGCCGTCAGCGGAGACACCCGGTAGACCACTACCATGGGCGCATCGAGCAGCGCCGCCTCCACGGTAGCCGTCCCGCTGGACACGATGGCGGCATCGGCAGCCGCCAGCGCGTTGTAAGTCTCGCCCTCCACCACGCAAGGCTTTAGCCCCTGTGGCCAACCCGTCTTCAACAAGGCCGTGTCTTTCGCGTGCGCCGCGGCCACCACAATCTGCACGGGCATTTTGGCGTGAATCCGCGCGCATGCCTCCTGCAGTACGGGCAAATGATGCGCCAGTTCGGCGCTACGGCTACCCGGCAACACCGTCACCACCGGTCGCGTGGCCACCAGCGCGTGCGATTCGCAGAATTGCCGGCGGTCCTTCGTTGCCTGGACGGCGCCAACCAATGGATGCCCGATAAATTCCGTTCGGATTCCCGCCTTGCCGAAAAACTCCTTCTCGAACGCAAAGATGCACAGCGCTTTTTCGAAGCGCCGCCGGATCAGGTTGGCGCGCCATGGCCGCCACGCCCAAAATTGCGGGCAGATGTAATACACATTGCGAATACCTTTGGGTTTCAGCTTCCGTGCCAGTCGCAGGTGAAAACCGGGAAAGTCCGTCAGGATGGCCCAAGCAGGCTTGCGCTTCGCAGCTTCTGTGACGATGCGGTCCATCGCCTTCAGCAGCGACGGCAGGTGTTTTACGATTTCGCTGATACCCACAACGGCGACTTCATCATAGTTGGTCACCAGTTCCACGCCGGCCGCCTGCATCTGTGGTCCGCCCATGCCGAAAAGCTGCACATCCAGGCGAGCCTTGAGCGCGGTCGCCAGTTGGGCGGCGTACATGTCTCCGGAAGCTTCGCCGGCAGAAAGAAGTAAGGGAATGGGAGGCATCGAAAAGGATTCGTTCAGTCGCTGGCAGGCAAAGGAGCCGGCAATGCGGGACTGCCCGACGCGGGGTGAACGCCATTGCCGTTGTGCAACTCCTGCTCTTTGTATTGTAACTGGTATAGCCGGTAATAAATCCCGCGCTGCGCCAGCAATTCCTGGTGCGCGCCTTCTTCGCGCAAACGTCCCTTGTGGAACACCAGAATGCGGTCGGCGTGTTGGATAGTACTGAGGCGATGCGCGATCACGAGCGCAGTCCGCCCGGACAACAAGCGGCCCAGAGCTTCGCGAATCAGCAATTCTGTTTTCGTGTCCACGCTCGAAGTGGCCTCGTCCAGAATCAGGAATCGTGGGTTATGCGCGAGCGCCCGCGCGAAACTGATCAGTTGCCGCTGGCCCACGGAAAGCGTGGAACCGCGCTCGTTTACTTCCGTTGACGCGCCTTGCGGCAGCGATCGTACATAGTCGCCCAGCCCAACTTCGTCCAGCGCATGCTCCACGTTTGCCCGCGTAATTCCCGCGGTACCAAGCCGCACGTTGCTCTCGATCGTTCCCGTGAACAGGAACGGATCCTGCAGCACAATTCCGAATTGCCGGCGCAGTTCCTGCAGATCGAGCAGGCGAATATCGACTCCGTCCAGGAGGATTTGCCCCCGCTGAATATCGTAAAAGCGCAACAGCAGGGAGATCAGTGTCGTTTTTCCCGCGCCAGTGTGACCCACAATCGCGAAAGTCTGCCCCGGAGAAATGCGGAACGAAACGTCGCGCAGCACCCAATCCTCGCCGGCAAGTTCCTGGCCTTGCTTGTAGCTGAACCACACATTACGAAACTCGATCTCCCCCCGCGGCGAAATCAATTTTTCCGCATTCGGGTTCGATTCGATGGTAATCGGTTCATCCAGCAGCTTGAAGATGCGCTCAGACGCAGCCATCGCCGACTGCAAAATGTTGAATTTTTCGCTCAAGTCCTGAATCGGCCGGAAAAACCGCTGCGCGTACATGGTGAACGCCGTCAAAATGCCCAATGTCAAAGTGCCGTGAAGGATGCGAATTCCACCAGTCCAGTAAATCAAGGCAATCGTGGCGAAGCTGAGGAATTCCACGGCGGGATAAAAAACGGCATAAGCCAGGATGGCGTCGCGCCACGCCAGCATGTTGTCTTTATTCCGTCTGGTAAATTCCTCTCGCGCCTTGCGTTCGCGGTTGAACAGTTGCACAACGCTCATTCCGGAAATGTATTCTTGCAGAAACGCGTTGATGCGCGCAATCGCCGTGCGGATTTTGCGGTTCGCGTCGCGCACATATTTCCGGAAGACGATTGTCACCACAAAAATAAACGGCAAAACCGCCAATGCCGCCAATGCGAGCCTGGCATCGATCACGAACAGAACGACAGCCATAACCACGAGCAGGAAGAAATCGTTGATCATGGTCACAACGCCCGCAGCAAACAAATCGTTCAAAGCGTCGACATCCGTGGTTACGCGTGTCATCAACCGCCCCACCGGGTTACGGTCGAAGTAAGACATCGGCAGCCGCTGCAGCCGTCCGAAAATCTCCGCGCGCATGTCGTACATCGTCTGCTGGCCCACGCGCTGCATGATGCGGATCTGGATGTACTGCGCCAGAAAATCAAAGGCGATCACCAGCAACCAGATCGCGCTGATCAGTACTAGCCCATGCCGTGCGTCATGCAGGCTGACGTGATGTCCCGCGCCTGGCACCAGGTATTTGTCGATGGCCTTCCCGAAAAGTGCCGGCGGTGCCAATTCCAGCGGCGTAACCACCGCCACCAGCGCCAAGGCGAATATCACCCGCCACTTGTACGGCCGCATATACTCCAGCAACCGCTTCATCAAGTGCGAATCGTACGCTTTACCGAGCGCCTCTTCTTCGTGAATATTGCTCATGCCCTTTCGAGCTCTTCTTCCAGCAATTGCTTCTGGTACAAATCGGCGTAGTACCCGCCATGCGCCAGCAATACTTCATGCGTCCCGGATTCGATGATTTCGCCGTCCTTTACCACCACGATCTGGTCCGCATCCCGCACCGTCGACGTGCGGTGCGCGATCAGCACCGTAGTCCGTCCGCGCATGATCCCGCGCAGCCGCTCAAGAATTTTTTCTTCCGTTTGCGTGTCCACGGAGGAAAGGGAATCGTCCAAGATCAGGATACGTGGGTCGCGAATCACTGCGCGCGCAATCGCCGACCGCTGTTTCTGCCCGCCGGACAACGTGATTCCGCGTTCGCCCACCATGGTCTTATAGCCTTCCGCAAACTCCTCCACTTCCGCATGCAGGCTGGCGATTTGCGCTGCCTGCAGTATCTGCGGCTCCTCGTGTTGGTCCAATCCAAACGCGATGTTTTCGCCGACCGTCTCACTGAACAGGTACGTATCCTGCGGCACGTAACCAATCGCCCGCCGCAGCGTTTCCAGCGGCCACTCGCGGATCGGCCGGCCGTCGATCAGAATCTGTCCATCCGGAGCTTCCCAAAGCCGAGCAATCAGCGCCGCCAGCGTGGTCTTCCCGCTTCCCGTGGGCCCCACAATGGCCAGCGTCGATCCCGGTGGAATTTTCAGATTGATGTTCCTCAGCACTAGCCGCGATTCCGTCGTGCTATGGCCATTCGAACTAGCACTGTTGTTGCCGTTGCCTGAAATGGTTGTCGGATACGCAAACGTCAAATTACGAAACTCAATTTCGCCTTCGATCCGCGTGCCTTGGGGAACTTTCGCGAACTTGTCATCGATTTGGGGTTTAGCCGCCAAAATATAGTTCAATCGTCCCATCGACGCCGCGCCGCGCTGGAAGATGTTCGTCACCCAACCCAGCGCGATCATCGGCCATACCAGAAAACCCAGGTAGGTATTAAACGTAATCAACGACCCCAGCGACATCTGGCCATTCAGAAAGCGATACCCGCCCTGCCACAACACAATCAGGAACGTCACGCCGATCATGGCCTGCAGCGAAGGCATGAACATGCTCCACGTGCGGATCAGCTTGACGTTCTTGGCCACGTAATCCCGGTTCGGTTCGTCGAATCCTTTAGTTTCCGCTTCTTCCTGCGTGTACGCGCGAATCACGCGCACCCCGGACAGGTTTTCCTGCACCTTCGCCGAAAGTGTTGCCAGCGCTGCCTGAATGATCTCGTACAACTCGTGGATGATTTTTCCGAAATACCACACCACCACGGCCACGATCGGCGCCGGCAGCAGCACCCACAGCGTCAGTGATTTCGACAAAATCACCATCACCGAAATCGACACCACCATAGTCACAATCGTTGTGCCGCTGTACATGATTCCCGGCCCCAGCACCATGCGAACGGAATTCAGATCGTTGGTCGCGCGAGACATCAGTTCGCCCGTGCGATTGCGCACGTAAAACTCCGGCTCCATCACCAGCAAGCGGTCCAGCAGATCGTTCCGAATGTCGAATTCGATGTCGCGCGAAACTCCGATCAGGATCCACCGCGTGCCGAATGACATCACGCCCTTAATCGCGATGCACGCGACCAGGATCAGCACGTAAATCAAGAGTGTGTGCCGGCTGTGCGGCAGGTAATAAGGCACCAGGTTGCTCAGCCAATTCAACGGCGTAACGTCGTTCGCTCCATGAGTCACAAATTCGAATGGCCGCGAGCTTCCCGCCAGCGTATCCGTAATGATTCCCGTCGTCAGCGGCACGATGCTGCCGATCAGTCCCATCAACACCAGCGTAAACAGCCCGAACGCAATCGCGCCTTTATACCTCCCCAGATACGGCAACAACCCGCGCAGGTTCTTCGCCGCCGAGGTCTTCGGTGCTGTCTTCGCGGTGTTTCCTGCGGACTCGGTTGTGGCCGGCGAACTCATAATGAGGACCTCGGGCTGCCGAGCGACGGCGATTCGCCCAGGAAATGCTGGTAAGTCATATCCATCGATTCGTACCGCTTCGTGGCGGGATTCCAACGCACCGCGATGGGCAGGGTTTTCTCAGCGGCACCTTGCTTGATCGGTGTGAAGTAAAGCGACATACCTTGCTCCGGGCTATTTTCGTATTGCAGTTTCCAGCCCTGCACGGCTTGCAGCGGCGTCAGCGCCAGGTAGCCCTTCTGGTTTTTCAGGTATTCGTCCGCTCGCACCAGTTCCGTCCATTGTCCGTTCACGTTTTCCGCCACCACCGCCCTGGTCACAACGGTGCCCGCTACCGTGCTCTTCGGCGTATTAGGTACGACGTTGGCCGCAAGAAATTGTTCTGTTCCGGTCTTCGCCAAATCTCCAAAAAGCAGCACTTGCGCGTCGCTTCCAAGCAGCGCGTGGGCGGCGTCTTGAATGTCTTCGGGAACGGCAGGTTCGGCGGGCTGCTTCGAAGCTTCCGCGGCGGGTTTGGGCGGTGCGGAACTACAGCCAGCGAAAAGCAGGGTTACCGCGAGGAATGTGGCGCTACAACATCTGCACGCGCCAGACACGCGGTGCACTGCAGGATTACTAGCGTGAAGCGGCACACTTTTCCGCGGCTGCAGTGAAGCCATAAGGAAACGAGTCATCCAGGTCCTTTCCGAACGAGACGCGCTGGAGTGCGTAACGTGCCACCCACCCGTCACTCGAGCTACTGAATATTACAAACTAGGCGCCGCCAGCGTAATCTCTTCCACTCGGCCTGGCTCCCCGTCCTTTTCCCGGGTGCATAGCACCTCCATCACCTGGGGCACGTCAGGTCCCGCCCAGTCGAACGCGTAATACCACAATTCTAACGGCTGCCCGTCCCGTGTGCTAGGGCTCTTCGAATCCGGCTCCCCATACAGTTGCACCACCTTTGTGGTTGGGTCGTACACGCGCAGACCGAGTCCGGTTTTCCAGCGGCTGGGGGGGAACGGTTCACAATCTCCAGTCAAATAACCAGCATGAGTTACACGTATGACTTGGATCGTTCCGTCATTTTCCAGATCGAAAGTTAACATCAGCTTTCGACAAGAATCTGGAATGGCCGCCTGCGACTGATCTGATGTTCCCTTGCCTGGGTCCAATTTCATGTACCCCCCGAGGAGCTTCTCCGCGCGCTTCGTTGTATCCCGTCCAGGCCGCAACCCGGCCAGCGTGAATTCATTCGCGCGATGCGCTGCCGCTTGCTTGGTCTGAGGCTGCGGCGTCTGAGCGCCAGCAAAGGTAGTGGCCAGCACCACGCCAGCAATCCCCAGCCACAAAAGGCGGCTACCCCGCCCACACGCCATCTTCCCCATCCTCTCTTCTCTGAAGACTTAGAATTGACAAACTACCTTTGCGCCAAAATTGCATCCAGCCGCGCCTCAAAATTCTCTTCGCCCTCGCTCCACAATTCGCTCCGCTCGACCGGCAGCGATGCTTCGACGCTCTCCACCCAGCCAAACAGTTTTTGGATGTTCTCTCCTGTCTTCTGGTGATACTGCTTCAAATTCTCCGGCGTCGACATCCAGCTGCGAAAGGTTTTCTCAAGTGGATGGTCGGAGCTTTCGAACGGATTCTTCGCCGCCCCCGGTGCCAGCAATCCCGCGTGTCCCGTAAAAAAATGTTCAAATCCAAGGTCGGCGTGAAAATGCCCTTCGCTAGTCGCCAGCCCGCCGTCGTACGCTTTCCCTTGGCAAACCAGCACCAGCGCTTGCGGCCCGTAGCTCCACTTTAGGGATTCCATGTCGAAACTCCACAGATCCCACTGGGCTTGCACGATGTATGCGGTGTCTTCGTTAATGTGTTGTGCAGCTAGCGCCGCAACTTCCGCCGGACTGAACACGCCTTCCTTCAGGTCCCATTCCTCAACGGGCGTTTCGCTGGTGCCCAGGGGCTGCACGGTAAGTTGCTGGAAATTTCCCTGGCCCTCGGTGAGTGGAGCCGTAGTGAGGAATCGCGCAAACTCCGCGATCATGGTCTGCTCGGAAAAGTCGCGCGTCCATACGCGAAAATACGCTCGGTTCGCCATGGGTGAACCTTCCGATTATACAGGCCAGCAGCCTCGATCGACTAACGCGAGGACCACGATAGGTCTTAGGTCTTAAGTTCTAGGTATTAAGTAAAGGCAAGGGCGGGAGAGTCGTCAGACTTAAGTTCTTCGTCCTAATCTGTCATCCCGAATCGCGCCCATTTTGCGGGGTGAAGGATCTGCTTTTGCCTTCCTGCGGAGTCAAGACCAGGCGGCAGAATCGGTTTTTGCGAAACTTATTACTTACAACCTATCAGTAGTGTCCCAACGTTATGCGAACAAAATCAATTGGTTATCGGAAACGGGTTGAATTTCGTCGCTCATCGTTTGTGCAAGTAGTTGATCCAACGGGATTTTCTCGAACATGGTCAGGCTGAGGATCTGTAGGATTTCATACAGGCTGGCCGAGAGATGCAATCGCTTTTTGACGATGGCGACCAGAACGTAGGCGGAGACCGCGATCCAGATTTGTGACCTGACCGCGTTCTCCGAAGTTCCGAAGAACGCTTTGATTCGCAGATGCTGCTTGATCCATTTGAAGAAGAGCTCTACTTGCCAACGGCAGCGGTATAGTTCGGCGATCGTAAATGCTGGCAAGACAAAGTTGTTGGTCAGAAAGATGAGGGTCTTGGCGGTTTCGGGGTCTTTGAAGCGGATGCGGCGCAGCGGTGCCTCGAAGCCTTGGTGCGAGTAGAAGCCAGTAAGGACGACACTTTGGTCACAGATCAACCCCGTCGTGCGATCAACCGGATGCGAGTAGCGGCGTTGGACCTTGAGGTTCGACTTACCGCGGGTCACGAAGAAGCTGCCGGCTTCGTGAAAGCGATAGAGGCGCGCGAAGTCGAGGAAACCACGATCCATGATGTAGAAGGCGCCGGGCTCGGGCAGCAGTTGGTCGAGGATGTTGACCTCATGCACCTTGCCATCACTGATGTGAATGAAGGTGGGAATGTTGCCGCGCAGATCGAGCAGGGTATGCAACTTGATGGCTGCCTTGGCCGTGCGGAACACCGCCCACGGAAATACCGACAGACACAGATCGATCGTCGTGGTGTCGAGCGCGTAGACGGTTTCTTGCAGATCGACGCCGAAGGACTCTTGCGCATACAACGGCCGGGCGATGCCGATCAGGCTCTGCGCAAAATCGGCATAGATGCGCCAGTCGCGCACAGCGTTGGCATTGGCCAGCGTATTACGAGCCACCGCCGAACGAATCCCGAGATGATAGAGCTTGGAACTTTGTGCGCGCAGACATACTTCGATGTCTCGAAGGCTCTCCCGAAAGGTCAACTGAGCGAACGCCATGCACAGGAATTGATCCAGGCACGAGAAGGACTTCACTTTGAACGCGCCTCGATAGCGGGTGACGCAACGACGGAAGGTGGTCAACGGAAGATATTGCATCAGCTGCGCAAACACCAGCTTGCCTCGGTTCATCGCTGCCCCCCACGAAGTTATGCTTCGCAGGGTCGCAGAACCCGCATTCCAAGTTCAAATCGAGACCAAGAGAATTTCCCGCTTATGCGTTTCTCATCAATAATTTACGCAAGGCAAGAGGCAAAACGTTGGGACACTACTGACAACCTATAACTGACTACTGCTTCGCTTGCCCGGGCTTATCGAATCCCATCGCAATCTGTTGCAGCCGCTCTCGCAGCGCGTCGCCGAACCGCGAAAACACCTCGCTGGTCGCTTCTCTCAATTGCGCTTCTGCCGTTGATGCAATCTTCGCAATCACGTCTCGCGATTGATGATCGAGTGTCGCCACGGTAGCCACCATCCAGGAGTTAGAGATATTTTCCAAACGTGCGCGGTACTGCTCCGCGCCCTCGTTGCTCAGCTTTCCAAGAGCGCCCTGCATTTCCGCCATATTCGCTTCGTTCGTCTTCTTCCACGAATCCCACAAAGACGAAAAGCCCGCCTCCACCTTTTCGCGTGCGTCCACCACGCCACTGCCGACCGCTTCATTCATCTCCGCCTGGAATCGCCGCAGGAATTCTTCCTGTTGTGCCGTCAGCTTGTTGCTGAAATCCCCCCTTGCAGCATCCAGTTGTTCCCGCGACTCTTCCACGGAACGCGTCGTCAGTTGCGTGAATCCTTCCAACTCCTGCCGCGCATTGCGCTGGATTTCGTCCGTGAACGCCGCCGATGTCGTGTCCGCGGCTTCCGCAAACAACATCTGCACCCGCTTAAACGATTGCTGCACGTCTTCTTCCAGTTGCTGCCGCGTCTGCATCAGGAAGCTTCGGCTCGTGTTGTTCAATTCGTTTGCAAACACACCGGAAACTTCACCCGCTTTCTCTCGCAGTTGCTTTCCGGAATCTTCCACCAATTTTTCTGTCAAGTTCTGCAGCTGTGTCTGCGTTTTCTTCTCATACCACTCGGCCGATTTGTACAATTCCTCCACCGAGTGATGCTTCAGGTCAGCGCCCTTCGTCTCCATGTCTTCCAGGTGTCGAGACGTGATGGTATGCGCCGATTCGTTCAGTAATTGTTCCACGCTGCCCAGGTTCTCCCGGAAGCGTGCCAGCGATTCGGCAAACGCGTCATCCGCGGAACTGCGAATGCGATCCTGCTGCATGGTCATGGCTGCGTCTAGCAACGAGCGTCCACCCGCCAGCCGTTGGATAGCTTCATCGGTTTGTTGAATTTGTGGCGCCACAATGGACTGGATCTGCTGATCGAATTTCTCTAGCGTTTCGCTGTTGGCCGCTTCAAAGCTGCTCCGGATCCGCGCATGAATTTCTTCGAACAGCGTTTCCGACCGCCGGTGCAATTCGTTGCGGTGCAGACTTAGCACGTCGTCCAGCTGCGCTTGGAATCCTGTCACAGCCTGCTGCTGCACAGTTTCAATGCGCGTCGGCAACTGCTCCAGCCGTTCGGTAGCTTCCTTAGCCCGCGCCAGAGATTGTTCCAATCGCTGCGATTGACTTTCCAGAGATTCCCGAACCGCGCCGCTCTGCTTCGCGCCCTCTTCCTCAACCTGTTTTCGAACTTCCTCGGCGTGCTGTTTCACAGCCTGCGCCGCCTGCTCCTGCGCCGTTCGCAAGCCTTGCTCCATCTGCTCTTGCCAACGCGATTGCGCTGCTTGCACTTCCTGGGTCAACTGTTCGCGCAACCCGTTTTGCGCGGCATTTTGCGTTTCCGCTGCCTGCTGCTTCATCTCTGTGATTACGGCGGTGAGTGTCTCGCGATACGTTCCCGTCGATTCTTCCCGCAGCCGTGTTGCTTCCAGTGCTTCGTTCACCGCCGCTTGTAACCGCGCGGACACCTGGCTCTCCGCCATTTCCGCCTGCATTCGCAGTTTCGCCGCTGCTTCATCCGCCTGTGCGCACAATGTCTGCAACACTTCCTGAGCGCCAGACAATTGTTTTTCGTGCTGATCCCGCTGGATCGCGCCTTCTCTCGCCAGTTGCGCGGTCAATTGATGCGTCAGTTGCTCTAGTTGCGGCGCAAGCCAGCGCGGCAATTCGTTCTTCAACGCTTCGGCTGCGGCCGCCTGTGCCGTGCGCGCTCGTGTTTCCGTCTCTTCGTGAATTGTCCCCACGGCATGAGCCGTTTCTCGCGCCACTTCTTCGCGGAACGTCGCAAACTTTTGTTCCCACTGTTCGAAGGCCAAGCGCCGCTCGGCATTCACCGCTTGCGCCGCCGCTTCTCTCGCCGCTGCGTGAATCTGTTGACGCGCTTCCGCCAGCAATCTCGCCACTTGCCGCGCCAGCTGCATCGAAGCGTCCGTCGCGCTCACCGGGGCAGGGAACACGCGAATGTTGTCGGGCGTCGCCACGCCGGGTTCCACTTCTTCAATCGGCAGTTGGGTTCCCGTCGGCAATGGTGGCAGAGGCGATCCGGTGGCGTCGGCAGGCGCCAAAGCGTTCGGCAAAAAAGATGTTTCTTCCGGGAACGAAAACCAATCCTCGGGCGGAAATCCAATCCCCCAAACATTTCCGGGAGCTTCCAGTTCCAGCGCTACTTGGAACAATTGCCGCACCGTCCGTGGCCGCTGGATCCACGCTACTTTGCCGCGCACGCGGCGAGGCGCATGTCCCGGCTCCGAATGCGGCACTTCCAGGTTCACCCACATGTTTTTCAGGACGTAATGTTTGGATTGGTAGCGGCAGCCGTGGCAGTTAATAATCAAGGTCGACGTGCGCTCGGCGAAGGGCCTGCCCAGCGCGTCCACACCAGTCACCACCAGAGGCACTGCCTGCACGATCCGCGTGCTCCGCCGCTTGCGCAGCTCTGTGCTTGCGTTCACCGCACCTTCGGTTGTTGACATATCGGCACTCTCGTCCGCCAAGTCGGGGCTCTCGTCGTCATTCAGCATCGTCGCCGTACCTTAGCTATGTAGCCTTCGCCTTCGCGCCTCTACGATTTCTTTAGAGGCATGCCCTCAGAGCTCGCACCGTGATGTGTTCCGGTCAGGAACGACCACAGTTCCTTGGCGACCCACACTGGCCCAACCAGCAAATAAACTGGTCCCTGAAAAAACGCCGGTTTATTTCCTTCGATCCGATGTCCCAGGAACAAGAGCACCCAGCCTGCTACGAAGCAAGTCGCTCCTGCTTTCCAGCGCAGCAGCGCCAGAAGGATGATTCCCGCGAAAATCAGCGGGATTCCGATCCCGTGCAGCAGTTTGTTCCATGCCGAACTGTGCTCGTGGTCGTACTGACTCATGTAGTGCGCTAATCCCGGCAAAGCGCACCTCCTATCCAGCTCCTGCGGGAACTGGCGACGATTGGCGGGGACGTCCACCGTGGAACTGGACTGTAACCTGATTCGTAGTTTTTGCCTAGAGAGACAATCATTCTGTACGTACTAGCCCAGTTTACCCACGCCGTCTGCGGTACTGTTTTCGCGAAAAAGCCCCGAAAATCCGCTTCGGGGCCAACCTTTCACCAGGTTTTTTGGTACTGTTTGCACCGACCCGCAGCTTCGCGTCGCCAATCCAATTTCCACTACAAATCCCGCCGTCCCTCCATCGCTTTCAGCATCGTCACTTCGTCCGCATATTCCAAGTCCGCGCCAACGGGAATTCCCACGCCAATTCGGGTGACCCGCACGCCAAGCGGCTTCAGTAATTTCGACATATACACGGCTGTTGCTTCACCTTCCGCCGTTGGATTCGTGGCAATAATGATTTCTTCCACGCCTCCGCCCTTCAACCGCTCGATCAAACTCTTGATATTCAATTGTTCCGGCCCGCGTCCTTGCAGCGGCGAGAGAGATCCGCCCAGCACGTGGTACATCCCGCTGTACGTGCGAGTTTTTTCGATGGCCAGAATATTGTGGGGCTCTTCCACCACGCAAATCGTCTGCTTATTTCTCGTCGGGCCCACACAGTAGAGGCACGGATCGCTATCCGTAATGTTGTGGCAGGTCGTGCAAGTGCGGATTTTTTCCTTCGCGTCGCGTATCGCGTCCGCAAGTCCCAGCGCATCCTCCGCCGGGATCCGCAAAAGGTAAAACGCCAACCTCTGTGCGGTCTTCTGCCCGATTCCTGGCAGGTGTTTCAACTCATCAATCAATCGTTCGACAGGTGCGGCAAAGTCGGGCATGTCCCTTGTGTAGCACAAGCCCGCCAATCGAAGCAAACCGCCACCTTAATCTTCGGTTTCCTGCCGTTGTAGTGCCGCGCCTTCAGGCTGGCATTTTGGGTTTTCCCCGACGCGCCACTTCTCACATGTACCGGGAGCTCTGCGGCGAAGGATTTCGACCGACCCGGCGCCATAAATTTTGTGAAGGTACTCAACGCGAACCTGGGATGTGTAGGTTGGAGCGAAAAAGAAAACCTAACCGATTCACAACTTAAAACTTAGACAACCCCTCAATCATCGGTAAAAATACGGCGCCGGCGGAACCGGCTCGGTGGCATGAAATTCGAAACATTTGGGCCCTTTGGAATGGTTCCAAAAAACAAGAGCTCCGTTGAGTCCTTCCTTCGAGCCGTCGGTGACAAACTCGGTGCACAGCGTGTAATCCGCAGCGGACTTTACGGCATATTCCGGCGTCTTCCCGGTGATGGGATCTGCGTACCTCGTTTTCTGAAAGTCGCCGAGTTTCTCCGGCAGTTGCTTATCGTGTTGGTAGCGTTGGTTGATCTCGTTTGCAAGCTGGCTCAAGTTCTGGATTCTCTTCTCATCTATCCTCACCAGCCGCTGCGTGCTCGGCCCGCGCGTCTTCCAAAACCCCAAGGCTACGACAAGCACGACCGCCGCACTCGCCCCGAGAGCCGCGATAGAATCCCGGTTAAAGCGCATTTTTCACTCCCTTGCGCGCGTCCCGCAGCGATCCCAGGTAATACCAGAAGATTCCACCCGAGATGAACAGCGTCACCGCAACCTTGGCAACGAAGCGGGAAGTCAGGTCGCCACGCAGAAAAAATGCCAGGAAGCTAACCACGTCGCCGATCATCACCCCTGCGGTGATGAGCAGAGCGATGTATGTGAGCCATTTCCGGACGCCAGAGTCCAATTTTTCCGGTGCCTGCCTCGTCCCGGAAAGAATCACGCGCATCACGAACAGGTACAGCGAGAAAGCGACCAGGAGGCATGCCAGTTCCGTTGATATTTGATACGAGAGGCTTACGCCGCCATAGTTGTCACGTGCCATAGGATCGCGAATCCAATCGTCAATCAGGGAATAGCAGATGGACCCAAGCGAAATCGTCCACATGGCCAGCGTCGCAAAGGACAGCAGATAGAGAAACGCGTCCTTTGCCGGAGTCGTTGTTCTTTTTCCGTGGGGAATCGGAACGCCGGAGAGAGATTCGTAACGTTCGCCCAGCGTTCCTAGAATCTCAGTTCTGGGCCAGCCCGTATTCTCGAGGATGCCGAGCAGAGATTCATCGCTGGCTCCATGCTCTTTGGCTGCTGAAATAAATTTGCGCAGTTCTGGAGAGGTGTTCGGTGACATGTTCCTGTTCTCCTGCAATGAGGAAGTACAAGACCTGATCCGAAACGATTGAACTTGCAAGAAAGAGTAGAAAGCAGAGTGCTCGAATTTCCGTGAAAGCCTAAAACAATCCGGGGATCTTTAATCCGGACAATCCCGGCAGCCCGTTTGCCAGGCTCTTCATCTGGTTCGCCAGTTCTTCATCCACACGCCGCGACGCTTCGTTCACGGCTGCGCGAAACAAATCCTGCAACATTTCCTGGTCTTTGCTGGCAAACACATCCGGTTCGATCTTCACATCCAGTACTTGTTTCTGACCATTCATCTTCACGGTGACCATGCCACCGCCGGCCGACGCTTCCACTGCCACCGAATTCACCTGCCGCTGCAGGTCTTCCTGCACTTGTCGTAGACGCGAGAGCATTTGTTGGAGAGCGTTGACTTCCATGTTCATGTTTTTCCCTCCCTTTGCTTACTCGCCTGTGCGCCGGCGCACTTCGGAAATTCGGCCGCCAAATCTTTGCAACATCGACTTCACCATCGGATCGTTCTCAAATTGCGCTCGCATCTCCTGCGTGCTCGCCGCGCGCGAACCATTTCCTTCCTTCGCCGCGTCACTTTCAAGCTTAGCACAGACGCGCACCGTGCGCCCCAGTACCTTGCCCGAAGCGGCACGGATCTTCTCTAAAATTTCTCTGCCTTCAATCAATCCCGCAAACGCGCTCTCTTCTGGCGAAAAATAAATCCGCAATTCCGCGCCTTCCAGTTCCCAGCGCGAGGAGTGTTCCAGTAATTCGCCGATGAATTTCTGCTGCGCCTGAATCGCCGCTTTGATTTCCGCAACTTGTGCGGCGCTCAATCCTGCAGCCGCAACCTTAGGCTTAGTCTCGTCCGCCTTCACCGCTTCGCGCGAAACCACAACACGTTCCGCCGCTTCCTTGGCTGGCGCGACCGCAGCCGCCGAACCTGCTGAACCAAACACGTTCGCCGTAGCAGCAGGTGCATTCGTCGCGGGCGCGCTGGTAACTGGTGCGCTGGGTGCAGGCGCATTGGTTTTGTAGGGCTCGCTTTCTGTTTGCCCTGAAGAAGTAAGGGCAGCGGGCCGTTCCACGCTGCGCACTCCGAAACCTTCCGCACTCTTCACCGGTGCCGGCGCCGCAAAACCCGTGCTGACCGGCGATTGTGCCGACGCCGGGGCCGTCCGCGAAGGGAACTGCGGCGGCGTCGAACTCGCCGCAGAACTCCGCGGTGCCGATCCGCCACCCGTTCTTCCGCCCGCCCCGCCGCCAACTTCCGCCAGCAATTCTTCCAACGGAGCCAGCCGCGCCGCATTCACCAGCCGCAGCAATCCCATTTCCAAATGTACGCGCGGATCCATCTCGCGTCGCACCTCGTTATCCGTTTGCAGCAAAATCTGGAAATATCTCGTTAGATCCTCTTCCGTAAAAAGCGCCGCGGCCTTTGCCAGCCCCGGCCGCTGCTCCGGTGTCGCCGCGATCAAATCCGAATCCGCGCCGCACACGCGCGCAATCAGCAAATTCCTCATGTGCCGGATCGCCTCGCGGCAGAAGTGCTGCAGGTTCCGCCCTTCTCTCTGGAACCGGTGTACCAACCCCAGCGCGCGTTCCGCCGAACGTTCCGCAATCGCCTCCACCAATTCGTGCAGCGCATCCTCTGGCACCACGCCCAGCAGTTCGCGCACCTCCTTATCCTTTATATCGTCGCCGCAATACGCCCGCGCCTGTTCGAGCAGCGAAAGCGCATCGCGCATGCTGCCTTCCGCCATCCGCGCAATTACGCTCAGCGCTCCATCGTCGATCTTCAGATTTTCTTCCCTGGCGATGTGCTTCAGCCGGTCCGTGATTTCCAGGAATGTCAGCGCGCGAAAATGAAAATGTTGCGACCGTGAACGGATCGTATCTTCCAGGTTTTCCGGCTCCGTTGTTGCCAGCACGAAGATCACGCGGTCCGGCGGCTCTTCCAACGTCTTCAGTAGCGCGTTCGAAGCTTCGCCCGTCAGCATATGCGCTTCGTCCAGGATCACCACCTTGTGCCGTGAAGCCGCCGGCGCGTAGCGCACCATTTCCCGCAACTCGCGAATCTGGTCGATGCCGCGATTCGAAGCCGCGTCAATCTCAATCACGTCCAGCGAAGTTCCCGCCGCGATTTCCCTGCAAGAGTCGCAGTCCCCGCATGGCTCTGGCGTCGGCCCCTTCACACAGTTCAGTGCTTTGGCCAGGATGCGGGCCGCCGTGGTTTTTCCCACGCCGCGCGCGCCGGAGAATATGTATGCGTGCGCGACGCGATTATTGCGAATCGCGTTCTGCAAAGTCTCTGTAACGTGGGTTTGTCCAACGAGGTCGGCAAACGTCTGCGGACGCCATTTCCGCGCGATCACTTGGTAGGTCATACGTGTCTTGCATTTTCTGCGTCCGCAAACAAAAAGTCAAAACCTCTCTAATGCGCATCCATGGCTTCGTCGTACCTTCTGAGTTCGGGTAGACAGAAACCAATTTGCGCGAGAGTGAACCGGGATTCAGAGCCACACCTGACTGTGTTTTCGAGGTATTTTAGGGCTTCTGAATATCTTTCCTGTCTGTATTCCCGGCGAGCTTTGAACGACCAGAATCTTGTGAGTGCCCGCAAATGCCATTTTTTCACTTGGGCGGCCGCTCCTATAGAACACACAGACCACAGAACATTCTTGGTATTGTAACTCGTAGTGCGAGTGGGAAAACCTCGGGGGATTGCAACCAACCCGCTTTACTTAGAACTGATAATTGAAACTTTGCCACTCTCTTCAACACGAGGAACTTCGGAGTCTCCGCGGCACACTTGGCTTACCCGGTACCGTTGCTCCCTTCCGGGCCTGGCGGGGTTCGCGGGACCTCGTTGCACGGAGCCCGAAGTTCCACGTCTCGACAGTCGCACGTCATTCGCGACTGCAGTCAAAAGTCTAACACACCGGCCCGCCCGTAGCTGCATTAGCGAGCGGCCGAGTCTAGCGTCCTCTAATCATCAAAATCACCGCCTTGCTCAACTGGACACACCTGCTCTTCCTCTTCCCCTTTTCTTTGCGCCCTGTCCTAAACTAATTCCCGGTTGGAGTTCCTCCTCAACCGCCTTGCGCTGTCTGCAAACAGCCGCAAGGTCCGCGCGCCAGCGCTGGTCCCACCGCCGGGACCGACACCCCACGTCACGGGGATTCGCTGCACGACTGTGCAAGCAGGAGGAAGTTCATGAAAGTTGTTCTATCGCTCATTCTTGCGTTGGCCCTGGTGTGCCCGGCCGCCCTGCCGACCTTCGCCGCGCCATCACGTCAGGTATTACAAGGTACCGAAATCCATCTCACGCTTCTCACCCCGATCAGCTCCACGCACTCCAAGGAAGGCGATCCCTTCGTCGCTGTCCTCGCCCTGCCCGTTGCGCTCGACAGCCGCATCATTCTTCCCGCCGGCACGCGCGTCAACGGCGTCGTCGGCACCATCCAGAAAGCCAAAGCCTTTTCGATTTTCCGCGGGCAGGCATACATGAATCTCACCTTCAAGACCATCGAGCTCGACAGCCGCCTCATCCCCATCCAGATGAGCATTCTCGCCGTCGGTCAGCCGCGCATCGATAACTACAGCAAGCCCCGCAAAGACATGAAGATCACCGAGGGCGAAGTCCTCGAAGAGAAGCACGACTATAAGGGCGACGCGATCGGCCTGGCCGTAGGCGGCGGCGGTGGTTCGCTGCTAGGCGTCATTTTCAGCAACGTCGGCCGCGGCGTCGGCCTGGGTTTTGCCGCAGGCGCGATCTACGTAGTCGCCCGCAAAGGCAAAGAGATCGACCTGCCCGCCAACAGCGGCATGCTCACGCGCATGGACAACACCATCGACGTCCCCTTCATAGCGGCGGCCAGCAATCCGCCGGCCACCGCCGAAACACCCAGCCAGCAATAGCGCCAAACCAATTTTCACCCTTCAGCCGCCCGGTGCCGCCATAGGCCGGGCGGTTCGCATTTGGAGTGCGGCAGCCCAGTTCCCGCTTTCTAGTACGCAAACTGGCGCCTCAACCGTAAGAAAACCCCTTCGCTCCGGACGGACTCCGCGCGGTGAGGAACCCCGTCTGCTCCCCGGCACAACTCACAGGCAAATATTCGCGAATCAGACCACCCGGGAGGTTCGGGCGCCGAATGTAACTTAAACTTAAGGGGGCGCCCGTGGGGTTCTGGCAGGCTGGCGCAGTAGGATCCTTGGAGAGTCACTTCCACTCGAATTTCCAGCGCCCTACTGCATGCGTTGATTTGGCTGGGATTCGGGCTTTGTCCAAACGTCACATCGTCCATTGCAGGTGACCGACCAAATTTGCTGTAAACACAGTTCTTAGGAAAATTCTCACGCTCCGATCCTGCATCACCACGCTCGCGCTGTCAGGTTTCGGCACAACTCTCCATTCATCCACTTTTTCTATCCGCTCCATTCGATTTTCCTTTCCGTTTTCCACTGTTTTCCATTTGACCCTTGCCTGACCGCCGCGATACTTTAACTACCGAAAGGTCAGGCATGCCGCGTCCGCGTTTGCCACATTCCATTTCCAAAAAATTTTTTCGAGGAGATTCATGTCGACTGATTTGCGTAATTTTCTAGCCCTCCCGTATGACGAGCTCGAAGAGCTCAATCTCAAAGCAAAAGAGCAACGCAAGAAACGCACCCCCATCCACAAAATCCAGGAAGAACGCATCAAGTACCTCACCGATGAAAAGCGCATTAAAGCCGTAACCGTCCTGTTCAGCGACCTCGAAGGCCGCCTGCACATGCTCGATTACGATAAAAAATTCCTCATCAAGAGTTGGGACAATCTCACGTTCGACGGCTCATCAATCCGCGGTTTCACGGCGCAGCGCGAAAGCGATCTTCGTCTCGGCATGGATTGGGCCGCATTTTACTGGGCTCCCTCAGACTTCTTTGGCAGCGGCAAAGTGCTCGTCTTCGGTGAAGTCATCGACAAAGACGGTACTTCTTACAGCGGCGACATTCGTGGCGTTTTGAAGACGTTCGCGGAAAGTATGCACAAAAAAGAAGGCTACACACTCAACGCCGCCAATGAAATCGAGGGGTTCCTCTTCAAAGGTCCCGACGCAGAGCGCCACTACCACGAAACGCAAAGGTTCGAGTACGTGAACACCGGCGGGTATTACCACTCGCTCCCCGGCGATCCTCTGCGCACCTTCATCGACACCGCGGCTGAAGTGCAGCGCTGCATGGGATTCCAGAACGAAAAGGATCACCCTGAAGTGGCGCCGTCGCAATTTGAAATCAACTACGGTTATGGCGAAGTCGTCGCCGCCGCCGATCAAATCCAGCTGTACAAGCTGATCTGCCGCCAGGTGGCGAACAAGATGGGCCTGACCGCCAGCTTCCTGCCGAAACCTGTCGTCGGCGTCAACGGCAGCGGCATGCACACCAACGTCTCCATCTCCAAGGACGGCAAGAATCTATTCTGGGATCCCAAGGGCGAGGAAAAGCTCAGCAAACTCGGCTGGTCCTTTGTCGACCGCATTCTCACTCACGGCAACGACATTTGCCTGATTCTGAATCCCAGCGTGAATGCCTATCGCCGCCTCGATCCACATTTTGAAGCGCCCAACCAGATCAAGGCTTCGCCCGTGGATCGCGGTTCGATGATCCGCATTCCCATCGGCAACGAAAAGAGCATGCGCGTCGAAGTTCGCTCCGTCGCGCCGGACGCCAACCCCTACCTAGCGCTGTACTCCATCTTCAAGACCGGCATCGACGGCGACACCGCCAAGATCAAGAATCTGCGCCAGGCCGAACGCTACTTGCCGGATAACATTTACACCGCCCTCGAAAACTTCAATAAGGCCGAATGGACCAGCAAGCTTCTCGGCGCCGACGTCAAAGGCCGCTACGCCGATTTGAAGAAAGGCGCCTCGGACCGCTGCGCTCACGACCTCGGCACGTTCGTGAAAGCCCCGGAAGTGCAGTATCACCACGAGGTGTACAACCAGTTCCTCTGGAACATGTTTTAGATCGCATTCAACATTCTTCCGGCACCGTGCGCCACATCACTAACGCGGCGACACAAGCCTAGTATGACTGCCCGTCGGACCGCGTCGCCCTCGGCCCCGCGGTCTTCGGACTGGGCGCGCCACGCCAGCTCGAATTCAACCTCCGTATCACGTTCTAACCTAAGCGTCACGAGCATGAGGGGAAGGCTTCAGCCGTGCTGTAACCTGCCCAAACCTTCAGCTCTCACGTGCCGCGGAGTCGATGCCGAGCAAATGCGCGATGTTCAGAGCATTTGAGTGCGCCAGCACGCCCGGGCGCAGCTTATAGTCAAAACGAAGGCTGCCAAACGCACCCGCGTCTTGAAAGTGCACGTTGCGGCCCGGCAGATCGTTCGCCGCAATCTCGGTCAGCGCAAGGTCGTGCGTGGTGATCGCGCCAATCGCCCTGCGAAGAACGAACGCCCGAATCACCCATTCAGTAGCAATCCGGCGGTCCTGTGAGTTTGTACCGCTCATAATCTCGTCCGCCAAAAAAGAAGAGGGCCATGATCCGCCCCTTCGATCATGCGCCGCAATCCCTGCAGCTCCGCCAGAAAATGCGAGCGGCCGTCGACCACGGAGTCCTGAACTTGAATGGCTGCTCCGACAGCTAGCGGAGACAAACGCAAGTTTGTGCAGCACACCGGCGCGCCGGTGAACGCCAAGACCGCGTTCACTCCAATCGCGCGAAGAAACGTGCTCTTACCCGACATGTTCGAGCCGCTCACGATCAGAAATCGCACAGCGTGGTCCAGCAGAAGATCGTTCCGGACGCAGACGCTTTCCTCGACGAGCGGATGCCCCATTCCTTCGCCTTAAACACGGTTGTCCCTTCTACGATCTCCGGAAAATGGTCCCCCGGATGTTCGTAGGAATAGGTGGAGAGCGAAAGCAGCGCCTCAAATTCTCCAAGAGTCGCTGCCCATTCCAGCATTTTGTTGCCGTGCAGTTGCCGCCACGGCTCGATCGCCATGTCAAACTGCGTTCCCCACAACAGACAAAACGAGGGATATGCAAACCACTCCAGCTCGCGTGCCTTGGCCAACCCGATAAGGTGCTGCAAACGATGTATTTTGCGGGAAGCGGTGGCGTTGCCCTCCATTAGGCTCCCCGCCAGGGTCCTGAGCTTCTGCGAGGAAAATTTCTCGTGTTCCAAAATTTGCAGCAGTTCGCAAATGATAGGAAGTTCGATGTAAAAGGATTCCAGTGACTCCATTACGGATTTGATGCGCCTTCGAAAAATCCAAGCGAACAGAGCCTCAAGGCTCAGCAACGCGACAATACCTATCCACAAAGCGTGAATGGTGATCACGCCGGCCCACTACAGCAGCGGTACAGAGATCAGCGCCAGAGGCAACAGAACAGCTAGTGACGGAGCCCAAGCAGGATATCCGCCTGAAGATGAAGCGACCCACGAGCGGAGGAACTCCGGTCGAAAGTCGGCGACCTTCATGGGACCGGCAGCTGCAACCAATTCAGGCAAGGTTCGACGGCGGCGAAGTTCCAAGACTGCTTCTTGTCGCGCGCGTATTTCTTCCGGCATCGCCGGCGCCTTCATCCAATTGGCTAACGTTTCTCGACCTATCTGTGTGCGGGCCGAGCAAAGCAACTGGTACATCGATCCATGGCCAAAAAGATTCAGGTCCTTCGCATAGAAATGATCCTGGTTAAGGAATTTGTCGCCGCCATCGAGCTCGTCCCACTGATGTGTCAGTCGCGCAGTGCCCTTGTCGTAATACGCAAGAAGGTTGCAAAGTTGCACGAACTGCAGGTGCCACTGGTGACGGCGTTGCACGACAGAGGCGCCGGCTGGAATCAG
Organism: Candidatus Acidiferrales bacterium; assembly: GCA_963790355.1. Lineage (GTDB taxonomy): Bacteria > Acidobacteriota > Terriglobia > Acidiferrales > UBA7541 > Acidiferrum. The sequence continues at coordinate 542,514 of CAWBOF010000002.1, read as the reverse complement.
AAGAAATGCGGCCCAAAGTGGCAATCGCTTCGGAACAACGGAGAGATAGAAGGCTGCGCAACCGAACAGCGCGACAGCGATCAAAACTTGCGTATACGAAGAATAATGCTCCGCACTTCTGTATGATGCTGCACGCAACTCATCCGAGCGCTTGGCGTAGAAGTCAGGCGCAGGCAGCGGTTCTGCGTTCTCGCTGGACGTCACGCCCGAAAGAGTACCACTAACTGAATTTGCAGAATTGCTCTTTAAGCGGAGCGGAATACTATTCGTAGCGCAGCGCTACTACTGGATCGACCCGCGCTGCACGCCGTGCCGGGATCCACGCGGCTACAAGCGCCACCGCCAGCAGCATTAACAGCGTGGTTGTCAATAGGAGCGGGTCGTGCGCCCGCACTTCAAACAGCAGCGACTGTAGCAATCGCGTGCAGAACCACGCACCCAGCAGGCCCAGCGCCGCGCCAGCCGCCGTCCAGCGCGCCACATTTGCTAGCACCATCCCCAAAATGCTGCGCGGCGTCGCTCCCAGCGCCATGCGCACACCGATTTCCCGCGTGCGCTGTGAGACGAAGAAGCTCACCACTCCGTACAATCCGAGCGCCGCCAGCAATACCGCGATCCCGGCGAACAGCGATAGCAAAACCGCGTCAAACCGCGGCCGCTCGGTCAGCTTGCCGATTCTTGCGGTCATGGTCCCAAACTCCACTGGTACAGTGGGATCGAGGCTCGCAATTTCCTTGCGCGCCCACGGCACCACCGTGGCGGAATTCAACGAAGTCACAAACGTCACGTAAGAATGGAGCACGTACGCCGCTGGATCGTCTTTCCAGGGAATGTAAAACTCAGGATCGGCATCTGCCGTCAGGCCATTGTTCTTCACGTTCGCCGCAATCCCCACAATCGTTCGCCAAGGCACTTTCTCAGCAGCCGAACTGAAGCGCAGCATTTTCCCGATGGCATTTTCGTTTCGAAAAAGTTTCGCCGCCAGAGTCTCACTTAGGATCACCGGATTTTCCGCCGGCGCCCGATCCGCGTCCGTAAACGCGCGCCCGCGAACGATGGGTATTCCCAGCGCACGAAAATAATTTGGCGTAACCATGCGGTACCCAACCATCCCACCGGTACCCTCCGCCGGACGCGGCCGGCCCGGCACATCGATGGTCGCGAAAAAAGTAGCCTGCATACTGCCCGAAGGAGGAAGGGAACTGCTAAGCGCCACTAGCTCCACTCCCGGGATGCGCCCGAACCTGCTTTCCACGTCGCGGTAGAACGCGAGTTGTTGTGCAGCCCCGGGATAACGATGCTCCGCCAGCGATATTTGCGCAGTCACCACATTCTTCGCATCCAGCCCGGTGGGAACGCTCTGAATTTTCCAAAGACTGCGCAGCAGCAGTCCCGCGCCGGTCAAAAAGATCAACGACCCTGCAATTTGTGCGGTAACCAACGCATGGCGAAGAAATCCTCGCGCCGTCGTACGCGCCGACCTTCCCACGAGCGATTCCGGCGCAGGCTTCGCGAGCGCCGGCGCAACTCCAAACAAAATTCCACACAGCACAGAAACAACAAGGCAGAAGCCCAGGACCCGCAGATCGAGCGACGCTTGCTGCAGTCGCACGATGCCCTCCGGCGCAATAGAAACAAAAATTCGTAGCAGCACATATGCCAGCGCGCATCCCGCGAGCCCTCCTGCCAACGCCAGCAACAGGCTTTCCGTGAGCGTCTGCCGGGCCAACCGCGCACGGCCTGCGCCGAGTGCCGCCCGCACCGCAAGTTCACGCTGCCGCCCAGCTGCGCGCACCAGCAGCAGATTCGCCACGTTGGTGCATGCCAGCAAGAGCACGGCGATCACCGCTCCAAACAGGACCCACGCACCAACGCGTGAATCCTCGATCTGCCGGTCCCGCAGCGAACGTACTCGCAACGAAACCTCCGCCCGAAATTGTGGCGGCACAAATCGCAGCGATTCCTGGAACCATGGTTGCAGCGCGGCCGTTGCTTGCGCGATCGTGAGTCCTGGCTTCAATCGCGCGAACGTCCTGAGAATCAGTTGTGGATGCGTTCGATCCTGCGCCGCTTCGTCCAGCGCTTGCGGCAGCAACATGTCCGGTGTCGCCAGATTCGGCATTTCGAAATTTTCCGGCAACACACCCACGATTTCCAGGGGCTTGGCATCCACCAAAATTATTTTGCCCACGGCCTTCGGGTCCGCCCCGAACCGCGACCTCCACAATCCATACGTAAGCAATGCCACGTGCGGCGCATTTGGCAGATCGTCTTCGCGCGTGAAATCGCGGCCGGCAATGGGATGGATCTCGAAGGTCGAAAGGAAGTTTGATTCCACCAAAGCGCAGGTAAGCCGTGCGGGATTCTGCTCCGTGATGTCGCAATCCGCTCTGCCGGGCGTCAACGAAGTCATCGATACAAATGGCCCGGCTTCCTTCCGCAACACAAGATATTCCGGCGCCAGCATGAACTCGATGCCTTCGAACGGCGCTTTCACGCCAAAAGAAACCAGCCGGTCATCTTGCGGATAAGGAAGGCTGCGAAAGAGCACGCGGTCCACCACGCTAAACACAGCCGTCGTCGCGCCAATGCCCAAGGCAAATGTGAGGATCGAGATCGCAGCGAAGCCGGGCCGCACCGAAAGCATACGCGTCGCATACCGCAAGTCCTGCGCGAGCTCGTCCACAAACGGCAGGCTGCGTTGGTCGCGGCACGCCTCCTTCGTCTGTTCCATGCCTCCCAATTCCAGCAGCGCCGCGCGCCGCGCGTCCTCGGCGGTCATGCCTTTGGCCATGTTTTCTTCCGTCTTGCACACGATGTGATAGCGTAGTTCCTCATCGAGCTCCTGGTCGGCTTGCCGCCGCCGGAACAGCGAGCGCAACTTCAGTGGCAATGTGTAAATCCAGTTTGCCGCCCGCATCGCTCCCTCCCGCGCTTACGCTTTTCGCAAGCTCACTACGCCGGAAATCGCGGCCGCCAGCCGGCTCCAGTTCTGTGCTTCTTTTTCCAGTTGTTTGCGGCCCAGCTGTGTCAGCACATAAAACTTGGCGCGACGCCTGTTTTCCGTCATTTTCCATTCGGACTTGATCCAGCCTTCCTCTTCCAGCTTGTGCAATGCCGGATACAATGACCCGTCGCTCACCTGAAGAACGTCTCCGGACACTTGCCGCATGCGTTGGCTGATCGAGAAACCGTTCAACGGCTCCAGAGCCAGAATCTTCAGCAGCAGCATGTCCAGGGTCCCTTGCACCAGGTCTGCCGGTTTGCTCATCCACTTCACCTCGGTAACCGAGCGCAGCCTACCACGCCCTCCTCTCGGTAAGCAAGGGGAACGTCTCCTTTCACCTCGCAAAACGTATACAGGTATCACCGCATGAGGCATTCCACGCAAAATCGAGTGAAGCCTCTGCGCTTTTTGTGCAAGTTCGCTTCACGGCAGTCCGCCGTATAAATGTGGGAGGATTTCCGCAATCGTTTTTTCGAAGTTCCGTTCAGCACTTCCTAACCTCGCTCCTCCCGACGCAGCCCGCACCGAATGCGACCAGCGGAAGTCACAGTTCCCGGCCCCGAGTGGTGATATCAGGAGGCCGTACCTATGCGAATATCTTCAACGATTCTTTTAGCCTTGTATGCGGCCCAGCTCTTGTGGATCTTCAGTCCCGCCGCAAAGGCGAGCAAATGGGACGAGAAAGCCATTCTTCTTTCAGTCGGCCCGTAGAAATTCCCGGCCACGTCTTGCTCCCCGGAACCTAAACTTTTCCCCTCAGACTCGTCCAGCGAAAATCCCCCCACTTTGCCATCCGGCAGATAACCACGCCAACAATGGAAACGCCGGAAGCCTGGATCCTCAGGCTTCCGGTCTTTCTTTCTCTTTCCAATTCCTCGCGCTCTTTCTCCCCTATGCTCTTCAATATTTGCGTCGCGAAGCACTTTTTTCCAACGTAGGCGTACCGGCCCTTGCCCGCGCGTTTTCACTTTGAACTATGTCTGACCCTAGAACCCGTACCAAACCCGCGTGACGCGCGACACACGGCCCGCGTTGACTTTTCGCTACACTACCCATAGCATTTTCTGTTCTACCTGCGGCGCTGTTTCGCTCTATCTGAGGCCGCACGCTACACCCCGCACCGGAGGAAGTAATGCCTATCAAGGTTGGAATCAACGGCTTCGGCCGAATCGGTCGCAATATCATGCGCACAGCTCTGGGTGACAAAGACATCCAGTTCGTAGCCGTGAACGACATCACGGACGCCAATACCCTCGCGCACCTGCTGAAGTACGACTCCGTCCTCGGCAATCTCACGAATAACATCACGCATACTGACGACACCATCAGCGTGGACGGCAAGAGCTTCAAGGTTTTCAAGACCAAGGATCCCGCCGAAATCGAGTGGGCCGGCGTGGGCGCGGACATTGTTGTCGAGTCCACGGGGCTGTTCACCAAGGGCGCCGACGCACGCAAGCACATTCACGGTTCTGTGAAGAAAGTGATTATTTCCGCCCCAGCAACGGATCCGGATGCCACGTTTGTGTTGGGCGTAAATGAGAAGACCTACGATCCTGCGAAGCATCACGTGGTTTCGAATGCTTCGTGCACTACGAACTGTCTGGCGCCTGTGGCCAAGGTTCTCCAGGACAATTTCAAGATCGTGGCCGGCACGATGACCACTATCCACTCCTACACGAACGATCAGAAGCTGCTCGATTTGCCGCACAAGGACCTGCGGCGTGCCCGCGCGGCAGCCATCAATATGATTCCCAGCACCACCGGAGCAGCCAAAGCCCTGAAACTCGTCATTCCAGAATTGGATGGCAAGCTGGACGGGTATTCCATGCGCGTACCCACTCCCAATGTCAGCGTCGTGGACGTGACCGTGTTCGTGGAAAAGCCAGCGACGATAGCAAGCGTCAACGCGGCGCTCAAGGCCGCTGCGGAGGGACCGCTGAAGGGAATTCTGGCCTATACCGAAGAAGAACTCGTTTCCTGCGACTTCAAGGGCAATTCGAACTCGTCGATCGTGGATGCGGGTTACACCAAGGTCGTTGGCGACAAATGCGTCAAGGTTTTATCCTGGTACGACAACGAGTGGGGTTATTCCTGCCGTGTGCGTGACCTGATCAAGCTCCTGGCGTCGAAGTTCTAGCTTTGGAGTGCAGCGGCTCGCCGCCGCTTTTCCAGCCGAAACGCCTTCCGAGGCCGGCCCGCTGACTTACGCCGTGAGGACTGATAATTCAGAACCAGCAGCAAAACTAAAAACGGAAGAACAAAATGAACAAGCTCACGATTCAAGATCTCGATTTGCGCGGCAAGCGCGTTTTCATTCGGGTGGACTTCAACGTTCCATTGAAAGACGGCATGGTCACCGACGACACCCGCATCCGCGAAACTCTGCCCACGCTGAAGCTGGCTATCGAAAATGGCGGCCGGCTGGTGCTTGCTTCCCATCTCGGACGGCCCAAGGGCGGCCCGGATCCCAAATACTCCGTAAAGCCCGCCGCCAAAAAGCTCGAAGAGCTCCTCGGTAAGCCCGTGGCTTTCGCGGCCGATTGTGCTGGCCCGGAAGCCGAAGCCAAGAGCAAAACGCTGAAGGATGGCGATGTGCTCGTTCTCGAAAACGTGCGCTTCCACCCCGAAGAAGAGAAGAACGATGAAGCCTTCTCGAAACAGCTAGCCGCTCTCTGCGACGGAGTGTTTGTGTGCGACGCGTTCGGCTCCGCCCATCGCGCGCACGCTTCCGTAGTCGGCATCACCAAATTCGTGAAGCAGTCCGCCGCAGGCCTGCTGATGGAAAAAGAACTCGCCTATATCGGCAAAGCCGTCAGCAATCCTACACGGCCGTTCGTGGCCATCCTCGGCGGTGCAAAAGTGAGCGACAAAATTGAAGTGGTTGAAAACCTCATGAAGATCGCCGACACCATGCTGATCGGTGGCGGAATGGCCTACACCTTCCTGAAGGCTCAGGGTCACGGCATCGGGAAATCTCTCGTTGAAGAAGACAAAATCGATCTGGCGAAAAAAATCCAGGTCGACGCCAAGCAGAAAAACTTCAAATTTCTCCTTCCACTGGACAACGTGATCGCTCCCGAATTCAAAGCCGATGCTCCTACCAAGATCGTGGATTCCAACTCCATGCCCGCGGATCAGATGGGTTTGGACATCGGACCCAAGACCGTCGAAGCTTACAAGGCCGAAATTGCCAAGGCCAAGACCATCGTCTGGAACGGTCCGATGGGCGTGTTTGAAATGCCCGCCTTCGCCAAGGGCACAGTCGAAATTGCCAAAGCCGTGGCCGCTGCCACGACTGCAGGCGCGATTTCGATTATCGGTGGTGGCGATTCCGTCGCAGCGGTTCATCAATCCGGCCTGGCAAAACAGATTTCTCATATTTCAACCGGCGGTGGCGCGTCCCTGGAATTTCTGGGCGGCCGCAAACTCCCCGGCGTGGAGGCACTAACCAACAAATGAGCGAAACCAAACGTCGCCGCGTAATCGCGGGCAATTGGAAGATGTATAAGAATCAGAAGCAGACCCGCGCGTTTTTCCGCGCCTTCAAACCCCTGGTGATCGAAATCACCGATTGCGAAATTGTCATCGCTCCGCCCTTCACCGATATTCCCGCCGCTGTCAAGGCCGCCAAGGGCACTACCATCGGCATCTCCTCTCAGGACGTGTTTTGGGAGAAGGAAGGCGCGTTCACCGGGCAAGTCTCTACTGGCATGCTGGTCGAAGCCGGTTGCGGCTATTGCATCATTGGCCATTCCGAGCGTCGCCAATTCTTCGGCGAAACCAATGAAACCGTCTTCAAAAAGACCAAAGCTGCGCTCGCCGCGGGACTTACGCCCATCGTGTGCATCGGCGAAATGCTTGCGGACCGCGAAGCTGGCAACACCGAAAAGGTAATCGAACAGCAATTCCAGGGCAGCGTCGGCTCGTTGACCCCGGAGGAATTCTCTCGTATCCTGGTAGCTTACGAGCCGGTCTGGGCGATTGGCACTGGCCGCACAGCTACACCGGAAATTGCGGCCGCTGTGCACAAGTTTGTTCGTCAGTGTGTGGCCACACAGTTTTCCCCAAGCCATGCTTCCGCCTTGCGGATTCTCTATGGCGGCAGCGTCAAGCCTGACAACATTCAGGGATTGATGGCGCAGGAAGAGCTGGATGGCGCGCTCGTAGGCGGCGCAAGCCTAGACCCAAAGTCCTTCGCCAGCCTGGTAAAAGATTGGCCCCGGTAGCAACCGCTCGAAGGTATCTCGGCGATCGCCACTCGCGAGTGACGAGAGGCGACGGCTTCAGTTCAGCCTGGGCCGCCAAGCGGGCGTGCGACGAGGTGGATAACGGGAGGGCACGACTTTAGTCGGGCCGCAAAAGCCCCGAAATCTTGGGGGCTTTAGCCGCTGAAGTGAGATTTTCGATACGAGAGACACTTTCGTAGGATCTTTCAGGATTGAGGTATAGGAAATGCCAGCTTGGATGAAGTGGACAGTCGCGCTGCTCGTCGGCTTCGCGATCATAATCGTCGGGTTCCGTTGGGCGCCTTGGCTGCTCACGACTTTTTTCGTCATGAATTGCCTCGTGCTCATCATCGTTGTCCTGCTGCAGAGCGGCAAGGCGGCCGATCTTGCCGGTGCCTTCGGCGGCGCGGGCAGCCAGACGGCTTTCGGCCCGCGCGGGGCTGCCAGCGTTCTGTCGCAGGCTACCACCTGGTGCGCGGTAATGTTCATGGTTTGCGCGCTAGCCCTGGTTGTTCGCGTGGACCGTGGCGTCGATTCCGGCGGCTCCATCCTCCAGCAATACTCCAAGCCCGCGCCAGCCAAGTCCGCGCCAGTAACTCCAGCGCCAGCGCAGCCCGCGCCACAATCTTCGACACCGCAAACGCCGGCGCCATCCGTGCCTGTTAAGAAGTAACTTTGTGGCAGGCGGCAAGCAACAGTGCGAATTCTATCGTTGTACTTTAATAGGTCCCGCGCCTTGCCCGTTCGTTGCAGCGCGGCTACAATACTTTACGGTTTTCCTCTGTGCGGTCGTGGCGGAACTGGCAGACGCACCAGCTTGAGGGGCTGGCGGTAGCAATACCGTGGTGGTTCGAATCCACTCGACCGCACCATCTTTCTTTTGAAGCACTGCAATACCGCAAGAATCGACGTTTCCCCAATAAAACAGCCATTCTGAGGGAGTGATTGGGAGTCCCAGGGAGTGGCTGGGAGTCTAAAATCAGGCAAATTGGTGACAAAGTGGTGACAGTTGGAGGCGGAAAAATTTAGCCTGTGCTCTCGCAGGCTGGATTCACTCCCCCGCACATCCCGCCAAATTATTGGTGAAAGAGCCTTGGGTTCCTTGTTGAGGAAACCCTGTGGATTTAATTTATCCACTCAACGCGTCCCGCTCGTCCAGCAGCGCCTCGATCCTCTTGCTCACTGTCGCGTCGAACCCGTCCCAGTCCATCTGATGGACAGACAGGACAGATAATACTCTCACTCTTTCGGGTGGTGGACTTGGTTGAATGCCTCAATCGCCGCTTCCAACTCGTACCCGATAAATATAAGTTCCGACTTCTCCACCAGCGGTCCCGTCTCCAACTTCTCGAAGGCTTTCACGAGGCGCACCAAGGTTGGCTCATTCGCTCATTCTCAATACCGTCTTCCTTCGCGGCTACGAGATATCGCTGGGACATCAACTCATTATCCTGAGGAGGGATTCGGGGATCAGAAGTGCTCAACACGCCCATCGTCAGTCTCTTGGTTATGGCCAATGTCACGGAACACCTCCAGAATTCGAGGGACAGAAACTAGCATCTGCGGATGCTAGTCCGCAATAGTACCCAACGGGACTCGTACAGACATCGTGGCAAAATTGCCACCAAGTTCGTTATCCACAGCCTCAAAAATCTCGCCGTTAACCAGCCAACCACGGCGTGTTAGCCTCCGCTGCGGGAGGTTCCATGCCAGCCAATGAACTCGTCGTTGTCCACGCCAACCACGCGATACAGGTTGTGAAGACGCCGACTGGCGGTGCACGGCTCTACGTGGACGGGGAACTGATCGACACTACCAACGACCTGTACGCAAGTGAGGAAGGACCTGCGCTCGTCGGAGTAGTCGATGAGATGTTGGTAGAGGCGTTCGCGATGCCGTCCGAAATATTGGTGCGAGTCGCTGGTAAGCGGGTCGCTGGAGACCAGGCGTACGCTGCCGCAGACTAGCTGACCGTTCACTGTGTCGCGTCCTCTTTTCTGATCTGCCTCTCATGCACCAGCGCGGTCTCGTCGTGCCCGTAATCCACTTGCAGGTGCAAGCCGTTCGTTTGTTCGAGCACAGCCCGACCTTCGCTTCAGAAATTATTTCAGTTCCTTGGGTTGCCGCCTAGCCCGGAAGTACCTGATTCTGGCTCGAAAGTACCGTTCTTAATTTCGGTTGTAGCGGGCGACAATAGCTGATGCGCCGCGCTACCCAAATCACGGTCTCTCTGGCTTGGCTAGGCGTGATTTTCTTCAGTGCACGGTATGCCTTGGGGCGTGGACGGGTGCGCAAAACTGACCTTCAGGGTTTATATCAGCAAATTAATTTGGAGAGTTTCGACGGAGCGCTACCTGATGTGGTAGTGGAGTGGGGCAGTCTGAAAGACGCCTACGGCGAAACGCAATTTACTGACGTACCCAGCAGGGTGATTGAGATCGACAGCGCGTCGGTCACCAGCGAAGAGCAGCTTGTGAAGACTATGCAACACGAAGCGTGCCACGTTTACACGCGCACAGTTGTGGAGGAGACGGGGCAAGATGCGCACGGGGAAGCGTTTCAGAGTTGTATGGCTAGATTCGAATAGCGCCGCGTTTATTCCATTCCCGCTGCCAAAAGCCCCTATCAAAGCCGTGTAAGCAAGTACGCCCTCAGAGAGATTTTCATTTTCAGTCTGGTCCTTGGTTCTCCCTCCCTTTAGGATTCCTTCCGCACCTGTATCTCGTGAATCAGCGCCGTCTCATCGTGTCCATAATCCGGCATAATCGACTTGTAGGTGTAACCCGTTCGTCTCTTCAATCACGGCTCGAATCTTTGCTTCCACGATGCGCCCATCATTCAGACGAACGGCGATTGGGTTGCCGACTTTGTACGCCGTGCTCAAAGTTATTTCAAATTCTTACAGAACGGCAGATGTGCGGAGTTAGCTGTCGCCGCGATCTGGTGGGCGGCTTCATCCCAGGAATCGTGCGGCTTTTTCTCCAATCCTTCGACGAACGGGTCTGTTGGTGCGTTTTCCAAGGGCGGACCAGTCCAGCAAGCCTGTGCGGTCTTTCTGTCGAACATCACGTACGGACTAGTGTCCGTCGCAACGAATCGGGGGCGATTGTAAGCCATGAAGGCGAACACAGAGCACAACACTACGAACACCGCGTTGCTTATCGCCAACAGAATAACTAGTCGTTTATAAGGCGGCACGTTTGAATCCAGTTCGGCGTGAGTATACCCCGAGTTGTTGTTCGTCAGCCATTCTTCGGGTGCCGCCTTCTCCACTCTTTCCGTGCCTCTTGCAACTGAATAACGAACACTTCACGCGGCGGTCTGCCCAGATTCGCTTGCGGCGTCAACATATCTCGGCAAGCTTTTCCGAATTGAATCAACTCCTCGTCAGATAATCGCTGCAGGTGTTTACGGATATTTTCAAGGTTGAACTCGTTGGTGCCGACACTTTGCATAGCTGTTTGTCCCTTCCGGTAAAGGAGGGGGCATGCTGAGATTCTACATCACGCGCTGATGTCAAAAAGAGAAAGGCAAGGCTCTATTTCTTGAGTACCAATAAAAGCTTGACACTACATATGCCTGTAGTAGCGTAACACATGTATGTAGTAGTGGACGACATGGCTGAACCAAAATTAACGAAGCTTGAACTTCAAATCATGGAAGCTCTGTGGAGTCAGGGCAAGGCTTCCATAAGGGAGATTCAGGAAACTTTTCCCGAAAAAGGCAGACCAGCCTATACGACGATTCAGACCATCGTTTATCGGCTTGAGACAAAAAGAGCTGTTCGGCGCATCAAGAAGGTTGGTAACTTTCACATCTTCGAGGCTGCCATCTCTCGCACAGCCGCGCAGGGCAAATTGATTGACGACCTTCTTGCGCTCTTTGGCGGCAGCTCGCAACCCGTGATGGCACGCCTCATCGAAACCGGCAAACTCACGCTGGAAGAGGTCAAGGAAGCTGAAAAAATCCTCCGCAAGCTCGAGAGAAAGGACAAAGCGTAATGATCACAGACTATTTATCTGCGATGTGGCCAACCATCACGTCCGAGCTGTGCAATCACCTGTGGCAGTCCACCCTGTTCGCCATCCTGGCGGGACTGCTCACATTGTTTTTGCGAAAGAACCACGCACGCGTTCGTTATGGCCTCTGGCTCACCGCGTCAGTGAAATTTCTCATTCCCTTTGCGCTACTCGTCGGCTTTGGGAGCCATCTGTCATGGCCACGGTCCGCGGCACCAACGAATGCAGGCTTGTACGTTGCAATGCAAGAAGTTAGCCAGCCCTTCGACCAACCAACGGGCATCATGATTTCTAGGCCCATTTCCGCGACAACTGCCCAAAGCCTGCTCCATTCTCTTCCAAAACTCCTGGCCGCGGCTTGGCTTTGCGGATTCTTGGTGGTTCTTTTTATATGGTGCGTGCGCTGGCGGCGGATTTCCGCAGCCGTCCGCCTGTCAGCGCCGATAAATGCAGGGCGCGAAGTCAAGATGCTTCGCCAACTGGTGCATGTTGTAGGAATTCAGAAGCCGCTCGAAATACGATTGTCGGGCACTTCTCTGGAACCGGGCATTTTCGGTGTCGCCCGGCCCATATTGCTGTGGCCCGAAGGGATTTCTGATCGCCTGTCGGATGCCCATTTGGAAGCCATCCTTGCTCATGAGCTCTGGCATATCCGCCGACGAGATAATCTTGCTGCCACCGTACACATGATCGTGGAAGCTGTTTTCTGGTTTCACCCGGTCGTCTGGTGGTTGGGCTCGCGCCTCGTGGCTGAACGTGAACGCGCCTGCGACGAAGCCGTGCTCGAATTCGGCAGCGATCGGCACATCTACGCGGGGAGCATTCTGAAAATTTGCGAATTTTGTATTAGCTCACCGCTTACTTTTGTGTCCGGTGTCACCGGAGCCGACCTTAAGAAGCGTATCGCCCACATCATGAGCGAACGGGTTGCCCACAAACTCGATTTCACCCGAAAACTCCTGCTCAGCACGGCTTCATTTCTCACCGTAGGAGCTCCAATCGCCTTCGGCCTGCTCCACGCCACGCAAACTCGTGCCTCTTCCCCACAAATAACAAGTACGCCATTAATTGCCTTCGAGCTTGCCTCAGTTCAGCCGAGCCCTCGCGGGAACGTAGGTACCACAGTCAGATTTGTTCCTGGCGAGCTCACGCTGGCAAACTGGACGACCAAGGGTCTCATCACTTACGCCTACAACGTCGCGGCAGATCGTATCTTGGGGGGGCCCAGCTGGATCGACTCCGAAAGATACGTAATTGACGCGAAGGTGGACGACTCAGTTGCCTACGAGGCGGAGAACCTAATTGAAGCTAACGTGGCAGGCAGATTTCCTCCCGGACTGCGGCACGACCAACTTAAATTGATGATTCAGTCGCTGCTGGAGGATCGGTTCCAGCTCAGGCTGCGCCGTGAAATGAAACAACTTCCCGTCTATGCACTGGTCATCGCCACGAACGGCCCCAAACTCCACGAAGCGAAACCTGGCGACTCTTACGCCAACGGAATTATGGGTCCTAACTTCCTTCCCGCAGGTCCGCACTGGGGGGCAGGAAAAAATGGACACCTGGCAGTTCAAGCTCTGCCTATGTCTACAGTGGCAGAAATATTGTCGCAGCAATTGAATCGCACCGTTGTGGACCAGACTGGTCTCACGGGCGACTACGACTTCACCTTGAATTGGGCTCCGAACGATAAAGAGCCTTCCATCTTCACGGCGATTGAGCGGCAACTCGGATTGAAACTAGAATCGCAAACTGCCTCCATTGAGGTCGTTGTCATCGATCACGCCGAGCATCCAATTGCGTCGCCAGGCCGAACTCCCGGCGTAACTTACCTCTCCAAACCTCCGGTTGGACCAACATCCATCGAGTCAGAAGAACTCAGTAACTCTTCCGTTGGCATGCTTAACGCGGCACAAAGCCGAACGGAATCTCATGTCCGCAACGCTGCCACTGTTCCGTCAGTTTTTGCTTCCGTCTCGATTAAACCTGTTTCCGGCAATCTGACGCCCGGACTTTGGTTCACCAGCGACGAACTTAATGCCACAAATGTCACGCTACAGATGCTGATCAAAGCCGCGTACGCAGTGGAAGATCGCCAGATTGGAGAAGCACCGAGCTGGCTCAACTCCGAGCGATACGATATCAAGGCAAGAATCGACAAATCAGTGGTGGATGCCATGCGGCCGCTTGTCCGAGACCAGCGGTTGCTGCAGGAGAAGCGCCTGCTTCAGGAGTTCTTAGCGGACCGCTTCGAACTCAGGCTCCATCGTCAAAGGCAGGCATCTTCGGAATATGACTTAATCGTTGCAGAAAACGGTCCTCGACTTCGCGAGGCAAAACCCGGCGACACTTACGCCGACGGGTTGAAACACCCCGACGGTACGCCTGATGGACCGGGGGTAACAAGATTCTATCCAGGAGAGATCATCGGCCAAGCGATCCCGATGTCTCGTCTGGCTGAACACTTATCTCAGCGACTCGGCGTCCCCGTTGTGGACAGAACTGGGCTCAAAGGCACGTATGATGTCACGCTCAAATGGACGCCGGATGAAAAGCAACCTCCGATGCTGGTGGGTACTTCCGCGGCTACGATTTTCGTCTCGATCCAGAGACAACTGGGACTCCGTCTGGTAACGCCAGATGGCCCGGCAGACCTACTGACTATCGATCATGCTGTGCGACCTTCGGAAAACTAGTTTCCGCCCTGCTATTTCGCCCTCGTCATCATCTCGTGCCGCCCTTCCGCCTGCGAATACTTCGGATTTTTGATTTTCAGCCAGCCGATGCTGTTGCTTTTATAGATACCGTGTTTCCGCTTCGCCACGATGCCTTCCAGATCGTTGTTGCAGATTTCTTCAAACAGCAGCTTACCCTCTCGTTCGACGTGTTGAGCGTAGATGATTCTTTCCGGCTTGTTCCTCTCGATCAATTCTCGTAGGCGTTCCTTCCGTTCGATGAGAGGGGAGTTGCGCAAATCTTCATCATTAAGCCAGAGCAAATCGAAGGCGTACAAGACTGTGCCCTGTCGAGAGAAAAGCTGATTGAATTGGCTGATGCCATTTCTGTCGATGAAAATAATTTCGCCGTCCAATATCGCGTTCTGAATGCGAAGCTTGCCTAATGATTCCTTCAACGATTGGAACGATTTCAGCAAGTTGCTGTTGCGGCTGACCAGTCGGCACTTTCCCTCTTCGACGTAAGCCAGCGCACGGAAGCCGTCGTGTTTCAGTTCGAAAATAAAGGTTTAGCGATGCGGAGGCGGCATGGGATGAATTCGAGGAAGCACGGCTGCATTCTAGCATCCGTCGTCGCAAGAGTCGGAGATGGTACTAGCCTTAGACGATAGCAGCCAGTTCTGACGCATTGTCAGTGTCCCTGCAAGGACCGAGATAGACTCATCAAATTTTGAGGGACCACGCGAATGATGCCCCTGCGAGGGCTGTCAAGGTCAGCTATCAAAAAGAAAGCAATACAGAAGACTATCGGTAGCACTTGAAATCGGGTGAGTCCACCATGGGTGCGGCGTGTACTGTAGCCGACCAAGAAGTTGGAGCAGATAGCGACCGCAAACATCAGATACCATGCCCCGACTGGGATGCGGTTCCACCACGCAGCTTGCGTGTAACCTTGCGAGTTCAACACATCGTTCATCCCAGAAACAGCCAAAGCCATAACGGGTGTCGGTTGAGCATTAGCAGGTGTTTTGACCACTGACCACAGGTCGGATTGCAATTGTGCGGTGTGCGTATTGACCAGTTGAAGTTCATGTTCATCGCCTGTTCGGTAGAACAGAACGCGGGCGTCGAGATAGTCCTTCAGCAGTGCTCGCACTCTCGCCGCATCGACCTCAGATAGCAAGCCCGCCCGGACATACTCCGTACCAATTGCGTTGGCCTCTGCCTCTTCGTAGTTTTTGCGCAGGTCGTATCGGCCAACTGCCATAGAAAAGCTGAATCCAACGATAAGGGCGAGCAGTGTCAATGAGGTGGTCACGATAAAATCGTGCTCTTGTTGCTCGGCCTCTTCGAGAATTCTTTGCCTTTTGCTAATAAGGTGCCCTACTTTTGCCGAAACCCACATCGTGAAGAACGAGACAATCAAAATAACGATCGGTTCTCTAATTAAATTGTTCATAAGGGGTGCCTTCGAATCCTCTCGGGTCACTTTAGCGTATATCTCGGAAAATCGCCGAACCGAAACGTGCACAGTCTCGATTAACGGCAAACCGCCGATTTGGTATTGGGACGGACTCGGGCGCATCGGATGAATTCGTGGGAGCACGGCTGCATTCTAGCATTCATGGTTGCATGGGCCGGGCGAACGAATGGGTACTAGCCTCCACCTTTCCGATTGATGTCATAACAAGGTCGGCCTCACGACGAGCCGAGTAAACTGTATCGGTGTCCACCGTAACAGCGCTCGGACCAAAGGAGGCCGAATGCGAATTATAGGATGTGATTTGCACGCTCGCCAGCAAACGTTAGCGATGCTGGAGACGACAACGGGAGAAGTGGTGAATCTGACACTGATGCACGAAGGCAACGAAGTGCGGGAGTTCTATTCCCAGCTTCCGCGCCCAGTGCTTGTAGGCATCGAAGCCACCGGATCGATGCAGTGGTTTCTGAACCTGATGGAGGAGTTGGGGATCGAATGCCGGGTCGGACATCCCGCCACGATTCGAGCGGCAGAGCCCCGCAAGCAGAAACATGACCGACGCGATGCGGACTTGATTCTGAAGCTGCTGGCAGAAAATCGTTTTCCGGCGATTTGGCTGCCCAGCAAAGAACTTCTCGATCTACGGGCTCTGCTCCTGCATCGGCATCAGTGGGTGAGGATCCGGACGCGGATTCAAAACGCGCTGCAGGCCATTGCCTTGGCGAATGGATTACGACGAGGTCCCCGACTGTGGAGCTACGAAGTGGAGCTACGACGGGCAAGCCAAGATCGCCTTCTTGCCGTTGCTGCCCCATGCCTCCTATCGGCGAAGCGCGTTGCAGGCAATGTACAAGAAGATGGAAGAAGAAATCGAAAACCTGACGAAGCAAGTCGCCGAGCAAGCGGACCAACGTACCCGAGCACGACGGCTCATGACGCATCCGGGAGTGGGGCCGGTCACGGCACTGGCGACCGACATATTCCTGGGCGACCCGAGGCGGTTCGTGGATGGCAAAGCGCTGGCCAGTTACCTAGGGATCATCCCGAGGGAGTACTCCAGTGGAGGAAACCAGCGGTTCGGTGGAATCACGAAACAGGGCAGTCCGCTGTTGCGGTTTCTTTGGTGTGAAGCCGGTGCTCATGCGGTACGCCGCGATCCGGAATTGAAACGTTTCTATCGCCGCAAACTGGTTCAGAAAGGTTTGGGGAGAGCGCGCGTGGCGGTAGCACGCAAGCTCGGGATCCGACTGTGGATCATGTTGCGGGACGAGATTGACTATGAAGAGTTCTGTCGTCGCGGACAGAAGCACCAAAGTGGTGCAGCCTGTGCGGGGATGCTTGAAGTCGCGAATGGTGCGAACAGTCACCGACCGATTGATTAGGCGACCCGCCCTCCCTGTATAGCCAGGGAGTTCGGATAGCTCATCATGGTCCGTCAGGATCGAAGAGATGTTTGGTGGGCAGCACCCAAGTGATGAACTGACGGGGCTGAGCGCGTAGGGTGGACACAAAACAGAGATCGACGACGGCAAAAGATCCGTCCAGCGAAGGGACGCTCCCGCGCACGCACAGGGGTGTGCTTGATGGAGAAGAAAGAGATGCAGAGCTTCAAAAAAAGATGAAGAAAACTCTTGGCACCGGCCGACCTTGTTAGAGATGCGCGACTTAAGTTCATTTCTTGGTCTGAGCAAGCTGTACCCTGGTTCAAAAGAACTGATGGAGGGAACCTTCAAGTACTGCACTCTCACGAGAGTCGAAGGGGTCATAGAAGACGTGAATGGACATTTCTTCGTAGAGTTTGTTGGAGAAATGAAGTGCTCCCCAAAATTCGGACCACTCATTAAGGTGTAAAATCGCTGCCTCGGAAAGCGAGTAAAAATGAAATCGAGGCAACGGCGGAGCTTCAGCGCGGAAATGAAAGCACGAATCGCGCTGGAGGCCATCAAGGAACAGAAGACCATTCAGGAAATCGCTTCGCATTACGGGGTGCATCCCCGCCAGGTGACGAACTGGAAGCGGCAAGCGATTCAAGGAGCGCCGGAACTGTTTGCGGATCGGCGGTCGCAGCCGGACACGAGCGAGGAAGCGCTGAAGGCGGAGTTGTACCAGCAGATTGGACAGTTGCAGGTGGAGCTGGACTGGCTTAAAAAAAAGTCCGGTTTATCGCGATAGAGCAGAGGCAGGGATGGATTTCAGCGCACAGAGAACTGAGCATACGGCAGCAGTGCCGCTTGGCGGAGATTTCGCGGTCGGGATGGTATTACGAGGCGGAGCCGGAAGCGCCGAGAATTTGCGATTGATGCGGTTGATCGACGAGCAATACACGCGGGACGCCATTTTACGGAATCCGGAGGATGGGGTGGTGGCTGGGCGAGCAAGGATACGCGGTCAACGCGAAACGGGTACGTCGGCTGATGCGGCAGATGGGGCTGGAAGCGATCTATCCGAAGCCCCGGCTGTCGGATCCCGGGTTAGGACACAAGATCTATCCGTATCGGCTGCGCAGCCTGAAGATCGATCGGCCCGACCACGTATGGGCCGGCGATATCACCTACATTCGCCTGCGACAGGGCTTTGTTTATCTGGTGGCGATCATGGATTGGTTCAGCCGCTATGTGCTGGCGTGGGAGGTATCGATTTCGTTGGAGAGCGCCTTTTGCGTGGCGGCATTGGACTGGGCATTGACGACGACGCGGCCGGAGATTTTCAATACCGACCAAGGGGCGCAGTTCACCAGCGAGGTATTTACGAACCGCCTCGAGAAGCAGGACATTACGATCAGCATGGACGGGCGAAGACGAGCGATCGACAACATTTTCATCGAACGACTATGGCGGACGGTGAAATACGAAGAGGTTTATCTGAAGGATTACGTCGACGTGCTGGAAGCGGTCTCCAATCTCAAAAGTTATTTCATTTTTTACAATCACGAACGCCCGCATCAGTCATTGGGCTATCAGACGCCAGCGGCGATCTACTTTGGGAAAGTGAAATGCGCTTGAGAAGGGACAAAACGACGCATGCTGTGGGTCGAGCGAGTTGGCGATCGTCGTTCCTGGGCGATCCTGGCACGAAATTTCTCTGTGGAAAACTAGAGCGAGGCACGAAGAAAGAAAAAAGTAGCAAAAAAGAAAGAAAAGAGGGCCTGTGGAAACTGACGCTGCCGATGGGAATCCGCAAAGAGCGCGGATTCCCACAGCAGCTTGAAAAGAGCCTCGCAAAAGACGCTCGGCTTTTTCACAGTTCCCACAGGCCCAACAACAAGGATCTATCTATAATCTATTGCAGGCAGCGATCCACCTTAAGAAGGCTAAATTTCGGTCCGAAGGATGGGGAGCACCTCAAAATCTGTTGCACGATTTTGAAAGCCGCTACCGCTCTGGTCGCGGTAACTGTACACGATTCGACTCCCGACGCGCGACTCAGATTGAGTTAAGACTACGCCCTCTGAGACTTCACCGATGATGATTTCATAATGCACCTCCCTCCAATCACGTTAGGAATCCGAGTGAATTCGGCTTGAATTTCGCACCCAATTGCGCAGTTTTTGTTCGTCCTCGGTGTTCAGTGTAATCCAATACGCAGCTCTTTCGTTGAGCCGTCGCGTCTGGATTATATGATGCTTGATCCAGTAATGAACCACGCCGACACCTACGCCAAATCGTTCGGCCACCTGCTGGACGGTCAATTCTTCTTTTTCCTTGAGTTGCACAGGAGGAATTTCATAACGCCAACAGACCCAATGAATCGCCTTTGCCGTAAAGGAGTGTCCTTTCGGAGTACGGAGACCTTCTCGATTCAACTGATCAGCGATTTGTGCCTTCGGCAAACGGCGCGCCAACTCGCGGATTCGGTCGACTTCCGCGGAAGGATATCGAAAACGGTCTGCAGCTTTCGGCGGAAGTTGCACCGAGAGATCGGTGCAAGCGCCACCCTGCCAGCGGATGTGAACGGAGAGCTGTCTTTGCTCGACCAATTTGTTGACGGTAATATCTTTGATGAGGAGCCGCAACATTCGTTTGCGGTCCTTGGCTTGCGTGCTGGGTGCGTGCCACAGACGCGGGAAATCCCGCGCTAATGCGAGCACTTTCGCTTTTTGCTCCGGTGTAAAGACCCGTGCTTCTTTCCGTTGAAATTCCGCAGCTTGCTTTTTCAGATCCTGCAGATGAAGCAAGGTTTCATTCCAGCGACGTTCCAGCGTGTTGGCGACTAACCGATTGGACGGATCTACTTCCTGATAACGCCGTTCGGCGAGAGCAACTTCGTATTCGGCGCGCTCGAGCCGCATCTGCCATTGACGCAGAATGCCTTGATCGCGCGCTTCGAGTTCCTGCAGAGCGGCGAGTGCGAGTTGGAGCTCGGCTGGCCGCAGCGCTTTCAACACTTCTTCCGAAACGGCGGCGTCGAGCAGATCACCACGAAAGCTCATGCAATCTTTGGTCGCCAGTCCTTCGCGACGTTGTCGGTTGCAAAGGTAAGTCGGATAGATGCCGCTGTTGCCCGTGTAACGGACGGTGATGGCGTGGCCACAGTGGCCGCACAAGAGCAGCCCCTGCAGCAAGGCCAAGCCTTCGCGAGCCGGGCCGCTCAGCATCGTTTCTGGCCCATTGGTGCGATTCTTTTCCAAATGCATGGCATTTTCCAGGAATTCTTCCCAGCCGATGTATCCCTCGTGATGCTGTTTCAATTGGACGCGCCAGTCGGGCATGGGGACCGCACGCATTTTTTTCTGAATCTCGCCGGTCGTGCTGATTTTCTGATGATACTGGTAGCGACCAAAGACATACACGCCGGCATAAGACGGGTTCTTGAGCATACACAACACACGCGTGTGAGTAAGACGGCCCCATACCAGCTTGCCGTTCCAGGCCCCGCCATAGGCGCGCTTGGGAAAACGCAATGCCCGCTTAACGAAGTTCTGTACTACGGCAAAGGCACTGCCTGTTTCTCGAAACAAGCGAAATACCAAAGATACGGCGCCGCGCACTTCTTCGTCGGGGTCAAGGACGATATGGCCATCCTCGTCGTGACGAAATCCAACGGGGATGGGAAATCGCAATTCTCCTTTCTGCGCTTTGTTGAGTTTACCGCCCAGGAGGCGCGCGCGGATAAAGTGCAACTCTGCTTGCGCCATGGTGCCCTTGAGTCCCAACAATAAACCATCGTTGAAGTCCGCCGGATCGTAGCAGCCATCCTCGTCGATCACGAGTGTCCGAGTCAGCGCACATAACTCCAGGAGCCGGTGCCAATCGGCATTCGAACGTGCCAGTCGGGAAGCTTCCAAGGCAAACACCGCGCCCACCTGGCCCATGGAAACATCCGCTACCAGGGTCTTGAAGTCCGTGCGTCCCGTCGTGTGAGCACCGGATACTCCTAAATCCCGATCGAGGATGCGGGTCGACGCTTCGCTCCAGCCCAGTTCCAAAGCTTTCTTTCGCAGCGCATACTGACGCTCGGTACTCTCCTGATGGTGGCGCACTTGGGCAAGCGTCGACTGACGCACATAAATGTAAGCCGGTTTGCTCTGCTGCTGTTCCGAGATTTTCGGGTTCATCGGTGACCTCCGCAGTTGTCGAAGTGTTGGAGAGAAAGTCCAACCAACTCTCGAGCATATTGGCGACGATCATGCTTGCTAATTGGGGATCGATGGGCACGATGAGCGAGGAAGAAGCGGTGCTCATCGTGTGCGCTCAGAGCGCCTCTCGGCGACGCAGCAACTCGCGGTTGATCTCGCAGATCTGCTCCAAGATTTCGCGAGCGCGTTGATAATGGGCGAGGAATTTCTTGGTCTCCGCAAGACGGTTCTGCGGAACATAGTCCACTTGCGGCCACACATTCGGGAAGCTCACAGACAAGTAGTATTTGGGGCCATGACCGCGGCCCTTGGCGCATTTGCAGCCAGGCTTGCCACAAGGCTTGTAGCGTTCGATGAGAGAACCGCGAAGGATGCCAGCGAGTGACGGCAGCTTGCCTAGCAGAGCCTGACGGCGCTTTCGCAGGGCGGCAGAGGATTTCTTCTGCATAGCTAGCAGACCACGTAAAAGAATGGTCTGACAGTATTTCAAATGAATTCATAAATCAACCTTTTTCTGTAGATCGCTGGGGGAGTTGCTCCAAGAGGGTAACTAAAGCCAGAAGAGATTCGGCGTCAAGTCGCCGCAGGGGCAGTTTCAACGAGTCCGCTGGCGAAGGATCCGCCCAATCGGTCCATTCCCGCGCGACACTGAAAGTGCCACAATCCATTCCGCGAAGAATGAGCGTGTCATTGCCAGCGATGCGTCGCTTTTTGAGTACTGGAAAACGTTGACCGCGCAGTGGATGGTACGGGTGACGGATCTCGGCCCATCCCAAATGCTCACTGTGCTCAAGTGCAGTTCGCGTTGACCGTCCCATTGATGAACAGTCGCCTTTCGCGGATGCGATTCCGAAAGAAGGAAATACAAGACCACAGGGCGAGGCTCCATATTAGAAGAGCGAATAGACTCTTGGTTCTGTCTGCGTTCGACGGACGAGCAAACCCTTGCAGGACGACTGACGGTAACCAGAAGACGAAGGCTGTGACTAGAGTCATTCCCGCACAATACAGGTACCCTCGCAAGGTGAACCTTACTGCCCTTGGCCGCATTGCCAGTGAAACATCATTCACACACTCCGAAGTAGCCGCCGTTGCGGACAGGGCTGTGGCTCCATCTACAACTTGCAGGTTTGAGTTGGGCTGTCTGACAACAATATTTGCCAGCCGATACCAAGTAAAAAGTCCTGACCCAACGGGTAGAGCCACAAATGGGACGGCGATTTGCATCGCGCCTCTAATACCCAATGGTCCTCTGACCCATGCTGCCACGGCCATGATGACTCCGAGACCTGAAACGATCCACATTGCCTACATGTCAGTGCGCAATTTCGTCGTGGCTTTATCAATGTTCCAACCGCAATCCTCGCAATAAGCCACACCGTGTTGAAACAAGAAGGCACGAATCTCGGTAGCTTTCTTGTGGCAGTGCGGACAATGCAATTCAGGGTAGGACACGCGCAAACAACCTCGAAGGTATGAGAACTACTGTGAATTCTATTATATATTGTTCGATTCCGACCTTCCCGGTACCCATGTCTAGAATCCGCCTTGCTTACTTGTTTTGCTTTGGGCAGATGTCCCGCTTAAATGTAATTGCCGTCCGAATGTCCTGGTCCTGACTCGACGGGTCGCAGGTATGCGTTGAACGCATTATCGAGACGTTTTCGTAATCCGTTAAGCGAATTTGATTGCACCCGCTCACGGTGAGACTTGTGCTGATTTGCTTCCCTCTCATGGCAACGGGTGCGACCTCTTCCAGAACCTCGGACACGCCCGGCGACGACATTAGCGGGACCTGCTCTTCCGAATAGAAGAGTGGTTGCGGCGGGTCAATCAGTGCGTAGCAGGCCAGATGGTCAGAACCATACTCCACAGTAAGACTAATCCCAGGTCGCGCAGCAAAACGTTCTCTGTCGGGTTCTCCATACCGATTGTGATAGTCCTGGGGACTCTGCGACAGAAGAACGCTTACGGTCACAGCTAGAAAACTTCCGACAAGAATGCGCATAGCGGCCTGATTGTAAGTTTATCGAGGCCCAATGAGCAATAACCCGACAAGGGCCTGATTAACGTTAAATTATCACCGAAGTACGTGCTGGGACGGATTCGGGCGCATCGGATGGATTCTGGGAAGCACACATCAATTTTATCACTCGTCATTCGACGACGTCGTGTACCGTGAGCGAATGGACAACTATATGACCTTAATGGTCCGCGCTCTCACGAACGGCTGCACACGGCCCGGAGTGTACGAGCGGTTCTGTGGCGATGTCGAACCCCGCCGCCAACGGTGGGCGCGACACGGCAATTGGGGAGACATAAGCCGTCGAGGAGGTCTAATTGTCTGTGAGGACCACGCATTATATCGGCCCGATCATCCTGCCTCTTGGTGGACTACAAGTTGTTCGTGGGGCGGCCCGAGGAGGGAAGTCGTTCGCTGCCGCGCCTTGACATGCTAGTCTGCTCACCGGAAACTCCCATGACCAACAGCCTCTCAGCGGGCCGCCTCGCAAAAGCCAACCATAAGATCACGATCTTGTACGAGATTTACATGCTGCGCTACGCCTTCCGCCGTTTATTGCCACGTTTGGGTTCATCCAATCCCGAAACTTGGTCGTGGCTTGAGTTGTTCCTGCTCCATTTTCGGAACTTGATCGAGTTCTTGGGACGCGATGGCAAGCAAGGAAAACCGCCGCAGAAGGGCGATTTACACGTCCTCATATTTTGGAAACTGGAAAACCTTTCGGAACCGGACGATTTGCAGGGACTTTATCGAGCGGGCAATGCTCTGTTCCACGACCCAGACATCGGCAACTCTGCGATCTCCAAACGCCTCGGGCACTGCACAGACCAGCGGCTACCATTGAAGGAGTGGCCCATCACCATGTACGCGCAGATTGAAAAGCTTATTGAGAGAATCGAACCAATTTTGAATCCGTATCCTACCGAGTTGCAGCCTCCCGAACGGCCCGTTGATCTTCACGGTGCAGGAAGTTAGTCCTAATTCGCAGAACGCGAACCACGCGCTGTCACGAGGACCACACGCTGTGAACATCGTGATGTCCACGCTCGATACGGTTAGCGATTTCACTCAGCCATTCCCATATCACAACTGGAGACAGAGTGGTGACAAATCGTCAGAGTTGTGCAAAACATCAATGATTGTGCAGTGTTGTGCGGTTTCCACTCGACCGCACCATCTTCCTTTTGAAGCACTGCAATACCGCAAGAATCGACGTTTTCCCCAATAAAACAGCTCATTCTGAGGGAGTGATTGGGAGTCCCAGTGAGTGGCTGGGAGTCTAAAATGGGCCTGATTGGAGATACATTGGAGATACCTTTTGAGAGGCGGAAAAACTTAGCCTGTGCTCTCGCAGGTTGGATTCACTTCCCCGCACATCCCGCCAAATTTTTGGTGAAAGAGCCTTTGGGTTCCTTGTTTGTTAACGCCAGTGAAAAACGGAGCCATTCTGGCCGGTGTTGGTCGGAGCCAGTGATCCACCAGAGCCCGCTGGCAAGGATGCAGTACGAACTCTAAATAAGTTTCTAAAATTTGCACGTCGCTTGCCGTTTTGATTATTTCTCAGAGATTCGTTTTGCGAGATCTTTGAGGAGTCGTCGTGACCCAGAACGGCTGCTGTCTCTACTGCAAGTGTACTTTTCTTCGTTCTCCCTACCGTCCACAGCAAGGCGTCTGCAGTCGACCAGAGTGCCAACGCCGGCGACGCGCCGACTATCACCGACGGAAGCTCGAAGCGGATCCGGAGTATCGCCAGATCGCCCACGACCGCCAGAAGAAGTGGCGCGAAGCTCATCCGGACTATCTTCCGCACTACCGCGCGGAACATCCGGAAGCCGTCGAACGGAATCGCGAACGCCAGCAACGGCGGGACCAAAAGCGCCGCATCCGGCGGCTTGAAAAGAACAACTTAGCTTTGGACCTAAAGCGTTCTGCCGCTGAGATTTGGATGGTGGGGCCAAGGATAGCCCATCTTGAAAAGAACAACTTAGCTTCCACGCAAATCTTTATCTTCGAACAACTTGGCGACAGGACCTCGGCTCCTACGCGTGCTTGAAAAGAACAACCCTATGGCGTTCTTGCGGGCCTGTCCGTATACCCGAACTCAGGTCCATGCTGACAGCGGAACAAATCAACGAAATTCATCGCCTGCACTGGGCCGAGCACTGGCCGGTGCGCAAAATCGCCCGTCAGCTGCACATCGGGCGCAGAACCATCGTCAAATATCTCGTGGCGCCGGCGCAGAGCGCCGCTCCCCGTCAACGCTCGAGCAAGCTGGATCCCTTCAAGACCACCATGGCCGAGTTCCTTGACCAGGATCCCCATGTCCGTGCCACGGTGATCGCACAACGACTCCGGCCGCTTGGCTTCAGCGGTGGTCTAAGCATTCTGAAAGAGTACTTGCATGGTGTGCGCGCGCAGGCCAACGCCCCACGCGCCTACGTGCGCATGGAACCGGGGCCTGGAGAACGCTTCGAAGTCGACTGGGGACACTTCGACGCGCTTTCCTATCAGGGGCATGCACGAAAACTCTACGCCTTCTGTCTGGTGGAATGTCACAGCCGCAAGCTGTATCTGGAGTTCACACACAGCAGCCAGAGCTTTGAAACGTTCGTTCGCTGTCATATCCACGCGTTCCGCTTCATGGGTGGCATCGCACGCGAGCTTTGGTTCGATAATCTCGCGACCGCCGTTACCGAACATGACGGCAACCTGGTGCGTTTCCATCCGCGTTTTCTGGCACTTCGCTCGCGAATATAGCTTCCTCCCTCGGGTTTGCCATGTGCGTGCGGCGTGGGAAAAAGGAAAAATAGAGAGAGCCATCGGTTATGCCAGAACCAGCTTCTGGCCACTGCGCACGTTCACGGACCTAGCCAATGTCAACTCGCAAGCACTTCAATGGCTCAACGAAGTCGCTAACCAGCGCCGTCATCGTGAAACGGGCCAGACTCCTCGAGAACGCTTTCAGCTCGAAGCACTGCACTCCTTGCCGGTGATCACGCCCGATTATCGCGACACCACCGAAGCTCTCGTTCATAAAGATCTCCGGCTATCGTTCGACGGTAATCGCTACTGTGTGCCGCCACGCTACGTGGGCCGTCAGCTCACGATCAAAGCAGATGCCTCCTTGCTCACCATCTACGATCAGCAGCAGGAAATCGTCTCCTATGCTCGCTGCTGGCAACGCGGGCAGGTGCTTGGCGCCGAACACTTTCAAAAAGAACTGTTCGAACAACGGGCCGCGGCCCAGCGATCCGCAGCACAACAGCGCTTAATCGACTTGCTGGGTCCTACTTCGGAAATCTATCTACGGCGCCTGGCGGACACCGATCGCTCCCTCGCCCGGCAGGTGAGAGAACTGCTCGCCTTGATTCGTGACTATGGACCGGAGGCGGTCGCCGCCGCTGTTGGCAAAGCCCATGCAGTGGGTGCCTTCGGTGCCGATTACATCGCCAATATCCTCAGCCAGCAAACTCTTCGGCGCGAGGTCCAGCCGCCGCTGCGGTTCAAAGACCCTGAGTTGAACGAACTGATCACCGATCCGCTGTCGCTGGCCGATTACGACGCTTTCATCCTTCGCTCGAAAAGGAACGCCGATGAACTCACTCCAACAGAAACTGAATCAACTGAACCTGACGACGATGAGTCAGCATCTGGACGAGACCCTGACTGATGCGGCGAGCAAGAACCTCAGCGCCGCGGAAGCTTTCGAAGCTCTGCTGGACAGGTGAGCTCGAAGCGCGTCACACCCGCTCGATCGATCGCCGCTTCCGTCTCGCTCGCTTGCAAGCCAAGCACTCCATCGACAGCTTCAACTTCAACCATCACAAGACCCGCTTACAGTGCAAGAGTCGCATCCTCCGCCTTTTAGATCTCGGCTTTCTCGAAAAAGGCACCGCTGTTGTGCTGATCGGCAACCCCGGCGTAGGAAAAACGTTCTTAGCCAAGATCATCGCCTGGCGCGCTTGCCAGGCCAACCGTCGCGTGCTGTTCACAACCGCCATGGACATGCTCAACCACTTGCTGGCCTCGCAGGTCGATCACTCTCTGATCCGCGAGCGCAAGCTCTATACCGAGCCAACTCTTCTCCTCATCGATGAACTAGTGTCCCGTCCCGTATAAGTGTTGACGATATGGGCTAACCATGTTTCAATGGGGGCATGTTTGCCACCGCCGCAGCTCTTTCCGTTGATGTCGAGGCCAAGAGGCAACTGGAATCGTTGGTCCGCTCTGGAACAACGCCACAAGGAGTGGCGCAGAAATGCCGGGTGATTCTGCTGGCCCACGAAGGGATGTCGAATCGCTCAATCGCCAAACAACTCGGTCTGTCGCGCCCGACGGTGATCGCCGCCCGCGCCACGTTCGGCGCAGGCGGAGTGCAAGCGTTGACCGCCAAGCCGACGCGGAACCGGCTGCGCCGGACGTTGACACCGGAGTTGGAGAAAAAGATTTTGGATGCCACGCTCAAAACCAGACCGCCGGACGCAACGCAGTGGACCGTGCGAACGCTCGCCAAACACTTGCGCGTGTCGCGCATGATGGTGCATCGGGTTTGGCAGCGTTTCGATATTCAGCCCCACCGGGTCGAGAAATTCAAACTGTCCAACGATCCGCAGTTTGAGGAAAAGGTGCGCGATATCGCCGGTCTGTACCTGGACCCTCCGGAACGCGCTCTGGTGCTGTGTGTCGACGAAAAAAGCCAGATTCAAGCTCTGGACCGCACCGCTCCGATCCTGCCGCTGCGTCCCGGACTGCCAGAACGGCAAACCCATGATTACAAACGCTACGGAACGACCACCCTCTTTGCGGCATTCAATATCCTGAACGGCAAAGTCATCGGCAGTTGCTTGCCGCGTCATCGCGGCAAAGAGTTCGCAAAGTTTCTCAACCAAGTGGAGAAGCAAGTCCCTCCGGACCTGGACGTGCACATCATTTGGGACAACTACAGCACGCACAAGAGCGCCACTGTAAAGCGGTGGCTGACACCCCGCAAGCGCCGCCACTTTCATTTCCACTTTACCCCTACCAGCAGTTCTTGGCTCAATCAGGTGGAACGCTTCTTCGCCCTGATCACGGAACGCATGATCCGTCGTGGCACCTTCCGCAGCGTTGAAGAACTCGAAAGCGCCATCTATGCGTGGCTCGCCAACTGGAATAACAAACCCCAGCCTTTCGTTTGGAAGGCCACGGCTGATGTCATCCTCGACAAGGTGCGCCGTTGCAAAGAATTAGCTGGGACACCACACTAGGATATCTTTCTCTCGACCAGCAGACCTCGAATCTGTTCTATCAGGTCATTTCCACTCGTCACAGCCACAAGAGAAGTACGCTCATCACGACCAACACAGCCTTTTCTGAGTGGGGGAATATCCTGCACAACACCACCATCGCGACGGCCATCGCCGACCGCTTGGTCGAAAACTCCGAGATCATCCTTCTCGGCGGCGAAAGCCTTCGCAAAGCCAATAAGGGCCAGCCGCCGACGGAGTAGTAGCAACGACTGGCTCAGATGAAGCGCCGCTCTGTGATGATATCCCGCGCGCAGGAGTCTGCCGGGTAACTCCTCAACGGCGCTGCGGGGGCGGGAGCTCATTTACTCCCGCTCTCTGGTCTGGTTCTTCTACTTCTATGTTCAACTTCAGCGCCAACCATCTGCTGTTGCTCTCGCGGACAGACTACCGAACCTGTGCCGTGTTCCTCATGCAAGACGACTCCACACACCGGGTCTACCGCCTGTACGACTTCACCAAATCCCAACAGATCACGCCAGGCCAATACTACTGCGTGTCGGGAAAAGTCAACCGTGCGGACAAACTGTACCTGGTCATCGAGTCGGTCAAGATGGACACAAAACACTGCCGGTGTTCTACACCTCCTGCTCCTGCCGACCGCGCGGAAGGATCGCTCATGAAGTAAAAATCCAACGTTGAAGGGAAAAAATGGAACTCAAGACTGCCTGCTCTTACGCAACAGTCAGCGCACGGGTGTGTTCCGAACTCGCCGCTGAGCTAGGTGGCCTACCCCATACCGGCGAAAGCGGATCCCCTTTAAACCGGCGCCAACACTTGTTGGGGAAATCCTGTGGATTTAATCAGCAAAGCGAAGTGGCGGGACTTATTCCTCTATATCCGCAGGCCCTACGTGTACGTGGTCGCATGCCATCGTAGTGCTGTCCACTTTAACGAAGCCCAGTTCATGAATCGCATTGTATTCGGCGTCTCATTCGTTTTCGGCAATTATCAGTTCAACGGCGTGTCCCTGCGCAGTCCAACCCATGACAGAGAAGAGTTTGTGTTCTTGTTTACTGCGGTGACCCGAGGGCGATTGCTCTGCCATAGTCCGTCTCCTGCACGCGCGCTAACTCCTTCATAGCCTACCAACCTTTTATAGTGGTGAAAGTACCAATACGAGCGACGTTCGAGAACCAGCGTCATATTGATAAGGGCGGTGGACTCCCTTGTTTGATGCCGTTCCTCTACTTGGCTATCGGTAGCTCTGTTGGATGCTCAAGACGGAACTCAAGAATGCTTTCACTCGGTACGGAAACCTGCTCGCCCTTCTTTGTTGCCGCAACCACAGTTCCCGCGCCTGCGCCTGCCAGGGCTCCAATCCCTGCTCCTTTACCCCCACCAGCGATGCCGCCGATGAGCGCGCCTAGTCCCGCACCTCCCAACACCTTCTTGGTCGTGTTGCCGCCCTCGCCCTTTCCCTTGATCTCATAGTCAGTGGTCATGAGCGGGTAGGCAGTTCCATTGATTACAATGTCCGTAAGTTCCAGAATCAGTTGCGAACTGCCCTTGAATTTTCCCGACGACGATGCCTGCGCAAGGACTCCGTAAACAGTGGTTCCTTTTGGTGCAACAGTTACTTCGAAGGCTTGTAGATTCGCTTCCAGCGTTGCCTTGAACCGGTACCCGGCTTTTTGTTTGCTCGAATCCACTGAATCTACCATCCGCACCAATATCCGCGTCCCTGCTTGCACGGTAACCCTCTTGGAACTTTGGGCGAGTGAGAACGGTGTCGCGCCAAATGCCAAGATCGCTGTCAGCATCAGCGCTGCCCCTCTGATTTTCGTCACCTGCATGTTCAGTCCATTCTTGATGATCTTCATGAGCCCACCACCGGCAGCGAAGACGCGATCTTGAGATCGATGATCATTAGCAATTGATGTTCAACTTGCACAAAACGAGCGGCTGTTATCGCGCCCAACTCCTGCTTGACCCGTTCATAGTATTTGGCCAGCAGATCGTCACGCTGCTTCTGAAAGGTCATCGCGTTCCTTACCAACTCGTCCGCCTTAGCGTCGGTCATCTGGTTATACGTGCGGGCGTATTCTTGAATGTTCGCGACGCGCAAATCGTTGACCTTATTAAGTTCGGCTTGATAGTCGCGATAAATGGGCCAGAACTTGGCCGCATCTTCCGCATCAAACTGCATCACTGTTCCTAACAGCCGAGCCTTTTCGGTGTTCACGTCCTTGCGCAGGAGGATGATGTATTCCCGAGTGTTCAGCTCTTCAGGCGTCTGAACCGTCGCAGCTGTCTTTGCGGGCGGCTCGGTCGATGTCTTCGTTTGCGCAACCAATGCCACACTTGAAGTCAGACATATGGCAAGCAACAATGCCATTCGTATTGAACGCATGGTCATTCCCTCACTTTTCTTCGCGAAACTCCTGACAATTTGCGGTGGCCTGGAGCGCAGGAGCAGGACTAAGGCGAAGCAACATTACGCCCGACATCCGATAGAGTCAAGCCTCACACACGCGGCGCCGTGACTCTAGAAATCAAGTGTCATCCGGGCGATTCGTTCAACTTTGAAAATGCTGTAGATTGACGAGAGCGGTATAGGAGATCACAGCGTATGAGCGAAGTGATGCGATACCCGTTCCTCGTCTTGGTGTTGTCCCTAGTTGTGCTATGGCTCTCGGCCCAGATTGGCGCTTTCTTTCGCAAAAAGCGACGGAACATAGAGGAGCACGATAGCGAGAATTTTAATTTGATCGTGACAGCTGCCCTCACGCTGCTGGGGCTTATTATCGGATTTAGTTTCTCAATGGCCAGCAGCCGGTACGATCAGCGAAAGAACTACGAGGAGGAGAAGCCAATGCAATCGGGACAGAATATGTCCGGGCAGACTTTCTGCCAACTGCTGAAGCAGCGAGAGTGCGTGCGTTGCTGAGGAAATATATCGATCAACGTGTCTTGTTTTATGAAACTCGGGATGACCGCCAGCTTCAGGAAGTTGATGCCGCCACCGCTCAAGTGCAGACCGATCTCTGGAACGCGGTGCAAGGCCCGGCCCAGGCAATGCCAACACAAGTGGTCGCGCTGGCGGCTTCAGGTATGAACGATGTGTTGAACTCCCAAGGATACACTCAAGCCGCTTGGTGGAACCGCATCCCTAGCGCGGCATGGGCTCTGATGGTAGCAATCGCAATCTGCAGCAACCTGTTGATCGGTTATGGTGCGCGTCGCGGTGAAGCGAAAACTTCTCTACTTCTCGTTTTGCCGCTCATTGTGTCTATCTCGTTTTCCTTGATAGCGGACATTGACAGTCCACGTGGCGGCGTTGTTCGTGTACGTCCACAAAATCTAGTAACCCTGTCTCAGTCTCTGCAAAAACACTAAACCGAAAACCGATTGCAGGTTACTGCGTTAAATCGCTTTTCCGTACTAATCCGCGAGGGGGCCTGTGATACCATCCCCGTGTTTTAAATCTCGCCGCCATCTGACGCCCCAGGTTGCGACTTAGGGACGGGCTCGCCAAATGAAACTCGATGTCCTGAAATCTATTATCGCGGTGTTGCTATGCTCATTCGGCTTCACGGTGGCAGCCCAAACAAATGTAAGCCCCTCCGAAGCCCGCGTCATCGCCAAGGAAGCTTACATTTACGGCTTTCCGATGGTTGACAGCTACCGCATTCAATACGACTACTTTCAGGACAACAAGAACCCAGAGTTCAAGGCTCCTTGGAACCACATCGCGAACATTCCGCGAGTTACCACCCCTGCAGACACCACAGCGCAGACACCGAACGCGGACACTCCGTATTCATGGTTGGGCTTGGACCTGCGGGCCGAGCCTATCGTCCTCACCATGCCGGTGATTCCAAAGGACCGCTATTTTTCAGTTCAACTTATTGACGCCTATACTTTTAATTTTGCGTATATCGGCAGCCGTACCACCGGTAACGACGGTGGGAGTTTTCTGGTCGCTGGACCGAGCTGGAAAGGCGAGACACCGAAGGGCGTGACGGAGGTTATCCATGCGGACACCGAGTTTATCTTTGCCTTTTATCGGGTACAACTTTTCAATCCGAGCGACATAGACAACGTTAAGAAGGTGCAGGCGGGCTTTAAAGTGCAGACAGTTTCAGCCTTCGCTGGAACACCGCCGATAACTGCCCCGGCAGTCAATTTTATCAAGCCAATTAGCCGAGACGATGAAAAGAACTCATTGGAATTTTTCAATATTCTAAACTTTGTGTTGCGCTATTGCCCAACAGACCCGTCCGAGGTCGAACTCATGGCTCGCTTTGCGAAGATTGGCGTCGAAGCAGGAAAGACATTGAATGTAAGCAAACTATCTCCAGAAATTCGCACAGCGATGGAACAAGGTATCGCTGACGCGTGGGTAGATTTCAATGGGATACTCAAGCAGTTCAACGAGGGAAAAGTAACGTCAGGCGACGTGTTTGGAACTCGCGAATACTTAAAGAACAATTATCTCTACAGGATGGCCGCCGCCGTACTGGGCATCTACGGTAATTCCAAGCAAGAGGCGATGTATCCGCTTTACGGCGTCGATTCCGACGGCCAAAAGCTAACCGGGACCAACAAATACACGTTGCATTTTGCCGACGGACAATTGCCCCCGGTGAACGCCTTCTGGTCGCTGACGATGTACAAAATGCCGGAGAGCCTTCTTGTTGCAAATCCGATTAATCGGTACCTCATCAATTCAGCGATGCTGCCGCAACTTAAGAAAGATGCCGACGGTGGGGTGACTCTCTACATTCAGAACGAATCACCCGGCAAAGACAAGGAAGCCAACTGGTTGCCCGCGCCGAACGGGCCTTTTGTCATGTACATGCGCCTTTACTGGCCGAAGGAACAAGCCTTGGATGGCAAGTGGACTGCACCACCACTAAAACGGGTGCAGTAAGGAACCACGGCTCGCCGAGCGAAATCGAACTCGCAAAATAAAAGCGACAAATGGGGGATGAAAATATGAAGACTAATCGATGTTTGGTCACAGCGCTGTTTGCACTGTTAGCCTCAGGCACTTCGTATGCGCAAACTCCGCCGAAGATGAAGATGACCACGGACATTCCGTCGTCTATCACCACACCGGACTCGGTGGATACGCGAATCGGCAACTTAAAGTTCTTCGACGGGTTCCCAGACGACGCCACGGTTCAAAAGGCGTATGACAATCTCGACTTCATGCGCGGAGTTGAGGCGTTCCTGAACGCCATGCCGGGTCCGTCCGCGGAAGCACTCCGGGTAGGTTTCACTAACCAAGGTGCGGACAACAATCAGACCGTGCTTATCATGGAAGACCTGATGGATTCGAAGTCGCTGTTCCTGACGGCGAACACCGAAAGCGTCTATAACATGATGTGGGTGGACACCAAGGCAGGCCCGGTGGTGATAGAAACTCCGCCGAACGTGCTCGGTATCATTGATGACCATTGGTTCCACTATGTGGCTGATTTCGGCAGAGCCGGACCGGATAAGGGCAAGGGCGGTAAATTTCTGCTATTGCCTCCGGGTTATAAAGGCGAGGTTCCGAACGGATACTTTGTTCTGCGTTCTGGCACATACGGCAATCTAATGTTCTGGCGAGGATTTCTGGAGAACGGCAGCACCAAGTCCGCTGTAGAAAGTTCTAAGAAGTTCGCCAAGGTGTATCAGTTGTCCGACGCCAAGAATCCGCCGCCGATGAAGTTCATCAACGTTTCCGGGAAGGAATTCAACACCGTTCATGCCAACGACTTTCATTTCTACGAAGAAGTGAATAGTGTCGTCCAGTATGAGCCGAACGAGGCATACAGTCCGGAAATTCTCGGGACGCTTGCCGCGATTGGTATCGAGAAGGGCAAGCCGTTCGCTCCTGATGAGCGAATGAAGAAGACTCTCACGGATGCTGTCGCTGTAGGCAATGCTACGGCTCGAGCCATTACATTCAAATCCCGCCAGCAAGGTGCTTACAACTATCCGAACAGCGCTTGGTTTACTTGTTTTATAGGTGGCAGTTATGAGTTTCTGTCTCAGCCCGGTGTACGCGACCTCGATGCGCGTGTCCACTTCCTCTACTACGCCACGGGCATAACTCCCGCGATGGCTATGCAGACGGTCGGTGTCGGCTCTCAGTATGCTGCCGCTGCCACGGATTCCGAGGGCAAGCCGCTAGATGGCGGCAAGACCTACAAGATTCGCCTGCCGCCCAACATTCCGGCGAAGGACTTCTGGTCGTTTGTGGTCTATGACAACCAAACGCGCTCGATGCTGCAAACGGACCAACAGTTTCCCAGCATTGGTAGTCAGAAAAAGAGCATCGTCGTGAACCCGGATACATCGGTGGATGTGTGGTTCGGACCCACTGCGCCCGCTGGGCATGAAGCCAATTGTGTGCAGACGGTTCCAGGCAAAGGTTGGAACGTCCTTATCCGTCTTTATGGTCCGTTGCAGCCGTGGTTCGACAAAACTTGGAAACCCGGCGAATTTGAGTTGGTGAAATGACGCCTGCACACTTTAGGTTCTTGCGTGCTCTAACTGCAAAACAGCCACGAGCAGACAGAAAGCCAAAGTAAGAGGTGGAGGAACTGTCATGAAAACTGTGGTAGCTGTCGCTCTTAGTTTCTGTCTCGTCAGCGCGAGTCTCGCTCAGGATATAGGCTGGCCACGAGAAAAGACGAACGCGGGTGGAACGATCATTTATTACCAGCCGCAGCTCGACGAATGGAAAGATTACCGAGAACTTGTGGCGCGTATGGCCGTTTCCATCCGACCGAAGACCGGGCAGCCTACGGTTGGGGTCGTTTACCTTCGCGCCCACACGGATGCCGATCTTGAAACTCGCAACGTGGCGCTCAGTCAATTGGAAATCACCTCGACGAGGTTTCCTTCACTCGATCAAGCCGGGGCTGCGGCGATGGATCAGCTGGTAAAGACTTTTCTGTCGACTAACGTGACCATAAACATTTCTCTCGACCGATTGCTGGCAGAATTGGAAGAAAAGAAGCAGGACCCCGAGCCCGTAGTGCCCGTGAAGAATGATCCACCGAACATCTTTGTCTCCTATGGAAACGCAATTCTACTTCTGGTTGATGGCAAAGTCGTTCGGGCTCCAATTGAGAAGACCAACCTGGAGTTTGTGGTCAACACAAACTGGGATTTGTTTTTCGACAAAGGAACTTCGAAGTATTACTTGCTGTACGAAAAAATGTGGCTCACTTCGGCCTCGCTGGAGGGGCTCTGGACCACCACAACGAAGTTGCCCGCCGACATGACCAAGATACCCGATCAGCCGAACTGGGCGGACGTGAAAAAAGCCATTCCTCCCTCGGCCGCCGCGGGTACTACAGCGCCTAAAGTTTCTTATAGTAACGAGCCCGCGGAAATCATCATCTTCAAGGGAAAACCCGTATACGCGAAGATTCCCAATGCGCAACTGTCTTACGCTACGAATACGGAGAGTAATGTTTTTCTGCAGGGCGCGGAGAATCAATACTACTTTTTAGTCGCCGGACGCTGGTTTCGCGCGAAGAACCTTGAAGGGCCTTGGACCTTCGCCACTGCCGACTTGCCCGCCGACTTTGCCAAAATTCCCGCGAGCAACGTCGCGTCTCGCGTTTTGGTTTCCGTTCCGGGCACGAACGAAGCCAATGATGCAGTGTTGTTAGCGCAGATACCAAACACAGTGATCGTCGATCGCGCTAAAGCAGAGGCCGAGGTCCAGGTGTCCTACGACGGCCAGCCTGAGTTCAAACCCATTGAGTCGACTTCGCTCTCTTATGCTTCGAATACGCAAGACAAAGTCATTAAGATAGGTGACTTGTATTATCTCTGCTTCCAGGCCGTCTGGTTTATGTCCACCTCGCCGAACGGCCCTTGGAAGACTGCTGACTCCGTTCCGAAAGAAATTTACACCATCCCAACAAGCTCGCCGGTGTACAACGTCACGTATGTAACGCAGACGACGACACCGAGTGGCGAGACCGAATCGAGCAGCACCGCAGGTTATCTCGGGATGTTCATCATTGGGGCAGCGGTGGGAGCCACGCTTGCTTATGGAAGTGGCTACTACTATCCGCCGTATTTTTATTATGGACCATATCCGTATCCAATTTATCGTCCGTACCCCATCACTTACGGAGTTGGCGCTTACTACAACCCGCACAACGGGGCCTACGGAGTCGCTCGCGGCGCATACGGGCCTTACGGCGGAGTTGCGGGGGCGGCCTGGTACAACCCGTCCACGGGAACTGGCGGACGAGCAGTCGGCGGTTGCGGTGTGTACGGCTGCGCAGGAGTGGCCCGTGCCTACAACCCGTACACGGGTGCTTACGGGGCAACACGACAGGGATCGAATGCCTACAGTCAATGGGGCAGTTCGGTCGTAACCAAGGGTGACAAGTGGGCGCAGGCCGGGCATTACACGGACTCACGCGGCACCGTCGCGGGTGCTCGTGGCTCGGAAGGTGGCAGAGTTGTCGGAGGAAGTAGACAAAACGGAAGCGGATTTGTGGGGCAAAGCGGGAGTGGCGACGTATATGCAGGGAAAGACGGCAACGCCTACAAGAAAACCGAAAACGGTTGGCAGCAATATGAGAATGGCGGATGGAACCCAGTGGATACCTCCGGCGCCAAGGCCAACGCGCAGGCAAAGGCGCAAAATGCTCAGGCCTCGCAGACTTCCACCACTGCAGCAGGCGCACAGCGGGATCGTGCTGGCACGACCACGAGTGGGTCACCGCAAACGGGCGGCCAACGAGCAAGCGCTACGCAGTCGAGTGAATTACAGACTTTGGATCGCGATGCGAAAGCCCGTCAACAAGGAACCGAGCGCACTCAAAAGTATCAGCGACAAAGTCGTAGCGGTGAAGGCCGTTCGCGTACACGCACCAGAAGAAACTAAAACGTTCTGTTGAGAACATAGAGCTTGTCGCTCGGCGCATCCCGTCGTCGGTACCGCACTGTCAGGGCGGTATTAATCCCGTTCAGTTACAATGCTGGCCATTGCATCAATTTAGAGACCCGTCTAGCAAAACGACAATGGCAAGGGGAAGGAAAAGGCGAATGCTTTACGGATTCTTCCACTATCGCGCTGGTATTTCGCTAGGACTGATTTTTCTCGTTCTTGCAGCCCCTTGTGTGGCGAAGGTCAAACGGCACGACACGATCATTATGAAAAACGGAGACCGGCTCACCGGCGAGGTCAAGAGGTTGGAGCAGGGCATCCTCTATATTGAGACTGATTATTTCTCGGGGTCAGTAGGTGTGGATTGGCTACAAGTCGAAAAAGTAGAAAGCAAAGCAACGTTCCAGATTGTGTTGAGAGACGGAAAAAGAATAAGTGGGTCGATTTCCAAAGAGGCGGTCTCGGTGCCGGGCGAAGATTTCAAAGTGCATGCTCCGACCGCGGATGTACCGGTATCCGGCGTCGATGTGGTGGAGATCGAATCGCAGAAGCAAACCTTTTGGCGCCAATTGAAGGGAAGCATTGATTTTGGATATAACTTTACGAGTGGAAACAATCAGTCTTCCCTCAGTACATCCGCATCCGTAGTGTATCCGGCGGAGCACTGGGCTGCCGGAAGTTCCTATAACATTTCTTTCAGCGGGCAATCGGGGGGAACGACGACCAACCTGTTCGAGTCGCAAACATTTGCCGAGCGGTTTCTGAACCGAAATTCTTTCGTGCTTGGATTGGGGGACTTCCTACACAGTTCACAACAAGATCTCTCCCTGCGGACAACGTTGGGTGCAGGCTACGGGCGATACCTGAAGCGCAGCAACCAGAACTCGTTGCGATGGCTGTTTGGCGCTGACTACACGAAGGGCAATTATCAGGCTGGACTGGACCAACCGACCCAGAACAACGTGGAATTGCTCCTAGGAGCGGAATACCAACTGTTCCATTTCGATAGGTACGCATTGCAATCCCAATTCCTATTGTTTCCTGGCTTGTCTGACTTTGGCCGCGTTCGATTCACAACGAATGATACGTTTAGCATGCGATTGTCGAACAATTTCAGTCTGAACTTCTCCTTCTGGGATAACTTCGATAGCAATCCGCCCCTTAGCGCAAAGAAGAATGCAACAGGTTTGAGTACTGGTCTGGGCTGGACATTTTGATTGCAGTAATTCTCATTCACAATCCACGATTCCGCGTATCAGCAAGTTGCTGTTGCGGCTGATGAGTCGGTACTTTCCCTCTTCGACGTACGCGAGGGGCGCGGAATCCGTCGTGCTTCAGTTCGAAGATGTAGTCGGGGTCGTTTAACAACGCTTTGGCGATACGCAAGCGCATTGAGTGGATTCGAGGGAGCGTTGGATAGTCTTACATGCTCGATGGCTGTAATCACGGCATTTGCAGCCGGGATGATTGCACGGACTACGAAGCACTTGTTCATTCTTAACCATGACACGCCTTGTGCGGTGAATGGTTTTCCCGTGGCTGCAGTCGCGGCAGGCGCTTTTGGTTCCTTTGGGCCTCGGAGGATTTTATCACGCGACAGCTGACGATGCGGACGCGCATCAGATGGGTGCGAGGGAGCACGACTGATTCTAGCCGAACTTTCGCAGTTGGGCACATCTGAGCCGGTTAAGTGCCTTGGAATCAGTCGAGGTTAGGGAAAGGTCTCCACCACAAACTAGCCTCCTACCTCGATTTCGTAGCTCTGTTTTTGCCCCACCAGGCGTGGTGGCGGCTGGCTCGGCAGCTGCAATTTCAGTTTCTCGATCAACACCTTGCTGTCAACAGAAGGCTGTGTGTAGCGCGGCAGAATCAACCATCGTTGATCGACCGTAGGGATCCACACGTCAATCATTTTGATTTCCGCCAACTTCTCCAACACCGCCGTAGGCGTCAACCCTGGAGCGTGCAGCAACAGGCGCTGCTTCAGCGTCACTTGCAAGCAGTAGGCGAGAAAGGCGATCAGAATGTGCGCGTCGGCGCGATGCTCCAGTTGATGGCGGATCGGACGGATGGAGAGTTCACTTTTGAGCGACCGGAATACCGATTCAATCCGTCCACAGGACGCTGGGATCCCCGGCGGTAACGTTGGAGCGCAGCAAGTAGTGTCCGTCACGCCATTCCGCCTCTTGGAGTTTTTTCTTATCCACACGAAACTGAAAGGTCTCGCGCGTGATTTCCTGGTCTTCCTCGGGCATTTGCAGAAGCACGAAATGGAATGAGCGGCCCGCTTGCGATTTCGCGGCGCCCAAGCGCATCAACAACTGGTCACGTGAAGGAAGGCTGCGGCGCATAGCACGGAGCTTTTTAAGCAAGCGAGCCAGACGCTTACGGCGCATGGCGATCTCTTTGGCTCTTCTTCCTTCACTCTTGGCCAGCACATAGAGTTCGCCGTCCTGCTCAAACAGTTTCACGTCCACCGACTCGCGAACCTGCTGCCAGGGCAGATCGAGCCACTTCTTTTCATACTTCTGGATCTTGCCTTTCGCTGTTCCCACCAGATAGAAAATCTCGCGTGCTGGGTCTCGCATCTCTTGCAAAATCTCTTCCGTGGGAACGCCTCTGTCCATCACCCACATGCGTTTTGCTTTTCCGTAGGTCTTCTCGATCTTGTCCAGAAACCCGCGCAGGGTGGTGCGATCACTGGTGTTGCCGTCCATCACTTCATAGGCCAACGGAAAACCATCCGTGGTGATCACCAGCGCAATCACCAACTGCAAACAGTCCGTCCGCTTGTCCCGGCTGTGGCCGTACTTGGCTTTGGGGTTCTCTTCCATCGCGCCTTCAAAGTACGTGCTGGTCAGGTCGTAGAGCAGCACTTCGAACTCCGCCTTAAACAGATCAGCCCACTTCTGACGCAGCCATAGAAAGAGATCTTGCTTATGTTCCAGCACGCGGTCCAGGCAGCGATACAAGCGATCCTTTTCGGCCACGGCGAAATCGGTTCCGAGCAGCGCATCCATGGCGGTGGTCAGGTACCACTGGCGATGTACACGAAACTCGTTGCCCGGATCCAGCAATTGGCTCACCACCAGTAGCTGCAATACTTTTTCCCAAGGGACGTCTTCCCGCGATCTGGCAAGACGAAAGTCCCAGAACTCATCGAGGCCCAGTTGGCGCCACAACTCGCACGCCAACCAGCAACTGCCGAACAGGCGCGGGTGCCGCAGCTCGAGACCGCTCAGTTTCACTTGCAGAGTGTCGACCGCATCGGCGGGAATCGCGCGGTCGTCAGGAAACAAACTCAAGTTCTCATACTCTTGCTGCTGTTCGTCAAACACCGACAACGTCTTGCGCCATGCCGCCTGTTGTTGATCGTTGATCTCGCCGAGATAGAGAACGGTTCGCTGCACCGTTTTGTCCGAAGCGATTCGATGGTTTTCTACGATGCTGAAGTAGCGATGATCTTTGCCGTCTTTTTTACGATTATTGCTGCGCAGAAACATGCTGACGGCAGATTGCCAGAAGTCCGGGGCCAAAGGGAAGGCACTAGGTCTCCACTCTGCCGTTTTTTCATAGCTCGGCGATGGAAACGCACGACTTAACTACGAAAATGAGGCCAAAAATACCAAAAATCGCTCGCAACTGCGAAAGTTCGGCTAGCATCCGTGGTGGCATGGGTACGCTGCATCGAAGGCTTAGGCCAAATTACGGTTTGTAGCTGGAGTAGCCAGTGCCCGTCTTGTCGTAAACATTGAACATTTCATCCGGCATGATAGTGGCAACTCCGGTTTCGGGGACCAGCCTCAAGTCTTGGTCGAGTACCTTCGTACGGAATTTCCAGCCCGTGGGGAGTTTCTTGAAATAGCTGGCAGGGTCGGCGGAGAACTGCTCGAATGTGTGGGCTGGCCTTAAGCCCAACTCGAAACCCTTCATAACCCAAGTGTTGCCGTCTGCATCGTCAATCAAGAACACCGTCGTGCCTTTGTTGCATCCAAACGCACTCTTGCGTGCGATGGTCGTCGTAACGTAGACAAACTTTCCCATTTCCTTGACTTGGTCCTTGGTGAGACTCAACTCAGCACACGGCATGGTAAGGCCGTTGAAGGTCCGGTCAGTCCCGACGGGGATGTCTATCCAATCCAGCATCCTCTGCTTCGGTCGGTTCATGGATGCACCCAGTGCGTGGTACTGCTTCTTTAGGTCGTCAAGGTTTATCGACTCAGCCCAAGCCTGCGGCGCGGAGACCTTGCCGTTGTAGTCGCTGCGAAAGGTCGTGTTGTATACGTTGGCTTTCAAGTGTCCCGTGATGCCATTGCCGCCGACAATAAACAGCTCGACGTAGCGCATGTGCAGATTTTCGAAATGTTTCGACTGCACGTTTGCGCCGTCGTCGGGCAGAGTTGCGCAGCCAGCGAGGGCCACAGCACAAACGAGCACGCCAGCAAAGATGTACCTGACACAAAACTTAAACTTCCGTGCGAAATTCGTCATGTCCTTGCTCCTTGATACTTTTTCTACGCAGATGTGGGGCCGTCTACAGCGCACCGAGACGAAGGAGTGTTCGGAGCGATAGCAAATTGTGAGGCGCAGGACCAAAGCGAACTAATTGTCAAAAGTTAAACCGTCCTCAGCGTAACCAAAATTGTGGACAAGTTTCCCAAACCTGCCAAACCAAACCACAGGAATCAACCGCTGCCCCAAAATAGTTCCAGATGATTGGATGATTCTCGAAACCAGGGATTGGTCTTCGACGCTTTAAACTATTGGTTCCGAGCACGGATGGAATACCTAAAATGCTTTAATCATCTCGTCGTCAATGTGTCCAGTAATCTTCATGTAGAGGCCCGGCGAATCATCTTCGGTAAAGTTTGTCGCAATCTCGACAATCTCAGCGAGCAATTTCGGGGCAAAGTGCATCGGCCATTCAACGTAATCCGCCGAGCAATAGTCGTGAAAAACTGGGTTGCGAAGTTTTGTCCCTATCTCCCATCGCAACGGGTGCGGTCCCAGAGACGGAACCTTGGCGAGCCACACAGGGAGATTGGGAGTCGGAATCTCTTCGAGGTCGAATGCCAGATATTCTTGAATGTCGTTGGTGTTTATGTGGAAGATGCCGACGCGAACGCTGTTGACGCGGACGGGTAATGCGCCTCTCTCGATATAAACACGACGTCATAAGTAATTGCGCATTAGATCGATGTATGTTCTTCTAGTGGAATGAAACCACTAACGATTGCGGACTCCGCAACCATCATTCTGGGATTACAAGATGAAATTCGACGAACCGAGGAATCACGCTATGACCATCGGCTTCACGGCGTGCTGCTGGTGGCTCATGGTATGACGTGTCCGGAAGTGGCGGCGCTGTTAGGAGACGCACCGAGAACCGTCGAGTATTGGATTCGCGGGTTCGAGGAGAAAGGCCTAGCCGCCTTGCGTGAGGGGGAACGGTCGGGGCGGCCGAGACGCCTGAGCGAGAAGCATCTTCGAGGAATCAACGCCGCTCTTCGGCGGATGCCGCGAGAGCTAGGCTTGAGCGGAAATCTATGGGACGGCAAGACGCTGGCGGCCTGGATCGAGCGGGAGTACGGGATCGACTTGGGCGTACGGCAATGCCAGCGTCTGTTTCGGCGGTTGGGTTTTCGGCTACGCAAGCCTCGTCCCGCGATTGCGCAAGCCGATCCCGAACGGCAGAAGGTGCATAAAAAAAACTCCAAGGGCTGATGGAAGATGCTGCGGTCGACCTCTGGGCTACGGACGAAGTACACTTCCAGCAGCACGGCTCGCGTTGTCGCATGTGGGTGCCCCCGGAAACCAAGGACCCCGTGCTGCTGCATCATCCGACACGGCGCAGTGTGGGATACTTCGGTGCCGTACGGTTGCGGGATGGAAAGTTTCAGTTTTCTAGGGAAACGGGTAAATTTAACGCGGTGACCTTCTTTGCCTTTCTGAAAGGGCTACGGCGCACCAGTATTCGAACGGGGCGCCGCGTGGTGGTCATCACGGACAATGCCAGATACCATCACGCGCGGCTTCACAAAGAATGGAGAGCGTC
This sequence comes from Candidatus Acidiferrales bacterium, assembly GCA_963790355.1. Lineage (GTDB taxonomy): Bacteria > Acidobacteriota > Terriglobia > Acidiferrales > UBA7541 > Acidiferrum. The sequence continues at coordinate 499,312 of CAWBOF010000002.1, read as the reverse complement.
ACACGTTGAGGACTTTGTGCTGGATTACTTGCCGCCCTACAGCCCCGAACTGAATCCGATTGAACGGGTCTGGAAGACGCGCCGTCAATGCTTGCACAACCGATATTTTCCTGTACTGGAGGAGGTCGTCGCTGTCGTCGAGACGCAGTTTAAAAACTGGCGTAACGGAAACGAAACCCTCCGCCGTCTATGCGCAATAACTTAAGACGCTGTGTTTAGATTGCTTCTTTACCTTCGTAGAAGGACCGGGCTTTCTCCGCGATTGCGAAATTGCGAGGATGTAGTTCCGGATTTCCGGTGGTGTTTCATTCCCTCGTTTCCGATGGTATCCGACGTATTAATTTAGGAACCGACTCCTGCATTCTTATATCTCTTCTTAGCGGCCATCTTATACCGCTGGGCTAGTTGTTGCCGGATGTGTAGTCGCTCTCCATGCGTGCTCGTGGGCGCGATGAAAGTTTTCGCAAAGACGACAGCCCGGAAGTGCTCGATGGGAACTCCATCGCAGTTTGTCAGATGCGCAACTTCACAAGATTCGATACGAAGATTTGTACTGCCCTTCGTTTGCGTCTCCGTTATCCCAGTTGTCGCGGATATGGCAAACTTCCGCAAGTAGTCTGCTGGATGCCACAATCGCCTTGGGGACGTTTCTCAGATGGTCTCGCGGTTCCATGTCCTCGCACTTCATGTCGTCGTTCATCAAAAGTTTCAAGTCGAAGCCGCCGTGCGTCGGCCAGAATACATTCGGAACAAAGGATAGGTGGAAACCTGCGACAGGTCGAGAATATCCTCTATGGTTTTCTATTCAGGTTGAAACCAGAACGTTGTCGGCGCGGGGCGGGCACGAACTTGCTTGGCCTTCTGTTCCTCTAGCTCGAAAAACAAAATAACACCGTATCTTATGAGGAAGATCGTCAGCGGGTGGGGCGGCGGCTGCAGGTGTTGAGCGGGTCAAGTCGAATGAGAGAGAGGGGCCACGGGCTTCTCTCCTGAAGACGGCACGCAGCCCCGTCGAGTGATTGAAGTTCCCTAAGGAATACGCGGAAGTACTTAGCACGTCAAGTTTTAAATCAGGTATCGGGACAGGCACAGGATACTGCTAGGCTCGTTTCTGCTTGGCCACTTCTCGTCATCCTGCCCATGATAAACGCTGCTTTCTCGATTGCTGTGTTTATGACGTAAATCTTCGCTGGACTTGGCTTATCTGAATCTAGCTCGGCCAGCTTTCGGGCGCACAACAGCGTTGCTGCAAATAGACTTGCAAACTTTCTTTCTTCGGTCATGGGAATACCCGCTTGAGAGTTTTGCGGGTAGAGGCATTGTACCAAGCGCTCGGGCCGGAAACCCATCAAAGACCACTCGCATGGTTACTTCAACGGGTCCCGGCAGTGGAATACTATTCCCGCGGTACGCTCTACCGCAAGGCCGGGGAATAACCGGAGGTGGGCCAGGGCAGATGAATTACCGGAAGAATTTCGGCTAACGCGTTTTGAAAAGAAATTCAGTCGCAAGCCGAACCACGAGGAAGAGATAACCATGAGGGCGCGTTTCGCCAGACTTCGCGGCGAGCCAACGCCGGAGGCAGATGAACTAGCTGCCAAGGAGTGGGTAAAGGTGGTTCGAGACCACACTGGGAATGCAAACGACCAGAGTAGGGAACGAGAATCAGACAGTTTATTACCCGAGGGTATCAGCTAGCACCGGAATCTGACGAATTGTGGCCCAAATGGTTTGAGGCCGTATTAGTGGCAGGAAGGCCAACTCAGAAGAGGAAGCAAGAGTCCGAAGCATTCCGCCAGCGATTCGCAGTCTAAAACCATATACCGTGGACTCTGCTTCGGGCCTAACCGCCCGAAAGGGAGGACGGGATGGATAGGAGAACCAAGGTGGAGCTATTCGAGCAGATTCGACGTGAGTACGAGCAAGTCGGTGGAACTATTCGAGGGGTCGCCAAGAAGTTGGGATTCATCGGAGGATGGTGCGTGAGGCGGTGCTCAGCGCCGTTCCCGTACTGCTCCCACTCCATCCAGAATCATTCCGCCGCATTTCGCTGACGCAGCAGGGCAACGGTCTTGCTTTCAGAGCCAGGAAACCGTAGCGCATATCCCATAGGACTGCATTCCGCCACCTCGTTGAGTCGTTCGTAATGACCGGGAAGTTTCACCCGAACCGCAAGATCTGCTCCGCGTTCAAGCAGCAATTGTGTTACCGCAAAACCCCAATCCCGATTTTGCGATACCGCGTGGAAAATCGGGGTCTGCCCACCGACACCGCGCTATCGACCGTCGCACGCGCATTCACGTTCGCTCCGCGATCAAGAAGCAGCCTGGCTGCTTCCACTTCCCCAACGCGAATCCGGAACAAATCAGGAGTTAGCACGATTCTCGTCACGAATTTTTCTCTGCCCAATGGCCAGACTTCGCAGTATGGAATGCAGTTGGCGAATGAACTTTCCCGCGAAATGATCGCACAGCAAAACCAGTTTCTGGTCGTGGATCGCAACCTGCTCCAGAACATCCTGATAAAGGATCGTATTCCGGCGAAGTCCATCCAGGGCGGAGTTCTGCATTTTCTTGGTGCAGCATTGAATGCGAGATTCGTAGTCATCGGAACAACCACGAAAACGGGCGACGATGCAGTACAGCCTTCGGCGGAAATATTCGACCTGACGGATAAGGATTAGAAGGGATACAGCGCCGCGGTGAATCTACCTGCGAAAAAGCGACCAATGCCATGTTGCCTTCGGAACCGTTTGGGCCCTTTCAACCATTGGCACCTTATAGCGAATCAAAGACGCACTGCGCAGTCATGACGAACCCAGCATATTCGGAAGAAGCACGGAAGCTCCGTGTGGATGGAACCATCGATCTCGAAGGCGTTGTCACGACCGAAGGCCGCGTGGAACAGGTGCGAATTGTGCAGGGTTTACCGGGTGGTTTGAATGAGCAGGCAATCGCAGCAGCAGAGAAGTGGCGTTGTGCCCCAGTTCTAATAGACGACCTATCGATCGCGAGAGTGATTAAGTTCCAGATTAATTTTAGATTGTATTAACCTTCGCCAGACGCAATGCGGTTCGAGATTGGCATGTTCGACAACCTGAGTCCCGGTAAACGGCAATCAAGTGGAGGCGTCTCCTCAATGGTAGTATTGGTCCGTCTCTATGGCTCAATTACCCCGAGTTCCGGACCTTGAAGCGCAGCGCAAAGCAATGAAGAAGCTTGGCTTTCTCGTTGGAAAATGGATTGGAGAGGCGCGTCTCCTGCGTGGCCCAGGTGAATGGATGGATTTGCATCAGAGCGAGGAAGCACAGTACAAGCTCGATGGCTTGATAGTGGTCATCGAAGGAGTCGGGCGGACAAAATCTGATGGGCGTTCTGTTCTACAGGCTCTCGGGATGATCTCTTTCGACGACGAAACTGCAACTTATCGCATACGTGCCTTCAACGATGGTCGCTTTCTGGAAAGCGAGGTGAAACTGCTGGATCAGGATAAGGCGATGAGTTGGGGCTTTGCCTTGGGCCCGATCACGACCAAATCGGTGCTACGAATAAATGAGAGCGGCGAGTGGACGGAACTCGCCGAAATCAAGATTGGCTCGGAACCGGCGAGAACACTGTTGGAACTCTCGGTCCGGCGGGCGGGACGCTCCGACTAAAGCCGCTCTGAGCGTCTTTTAGGAAGGCTGGGTCCGTGCGGGTTTACGCTGTCCCCTCACGCCTATGGAAGGATGCGATTGCGTCTTCGGTTCTGCTGAATATCTTAAACACGGTCAAGAACTTCGTAATCTGAAGCACTTCTCGCGTGTGATCGCCAAGGTTGGCAAGCTTGATCTCACCACCAACCTTCCGGGCCGCGTCGTACACCGCCACGAGAATACCGACGCTGCCACTATCGAACTGGGTGACATTCCCCAGATCGAGCACGATTTGACGGGATTCATTCAACAATTCTTTCACGTGAATCAGCAAAGATGCCGATTCTTCGCCAAACGGGATGGCTCCGCAAAGATACACGACAACAACTCCAGCTATCCTGCTGGTTGTGATGTTAAGGACCATAAACACCTCTAGTTACTTTCCGGCGCAAAAATGAAGGCCGGGCAGGAGCAACATACTGAACCCAGCCCGTGGGTTGCTTCCGGGCTGCCATTTTATCTCCATCTGTTCTCTTTCCCCTTTTGGTGATCGCCGCTCGCCGCTCGATCTCTATCCGCTGTTGGTTACTGCCAGGAATCGACCGCTATTGATCAGATTGTCTGCAATCACGCCCAAGCCCACCCACCGTTGCACGCCAGCGTCTCCGCGATAACGACAGCGATTCAGTCCGTGGCGCCGTTTTAGTACGCTGATGCGACCCTCTGCCCCGGTTCGCCACTTCTGGCCTCTACGGAAGGATCGTTTCTTCTGATGTCGTCGTCGTTCGGGACTCTTCGTGGAGCGGTTCGGAACCGAGATTTGCCTCACGCCCATGTCTTGCAGCTCGGCCTCGTTACCCGCAGAGTAGAACCCTGCGTCACCGGCCACCAGTTGTGGAACGCGCCCGAATTGCTCTTCATGCTTCTGCACTGCCGGCACCAGCAGATCCGCGTCATTGGGCCGCTTCTCGAACACCTCATAGTGAGTAATGATCTGGTTCTCCGCTTCTTGAATCTTAACCATCTTTCCAAACTCGGTCGGCTTGCTCGCTTTCCCTTTTCGGATCACTTCCGTGCTCGGCTCAAATACACTCACCAGTTTCCCCGCTACGTGGACGTCTCCACCCAGCACGCGAGCCCTGCTTTGCCGGATCACTTGTTGCACGCGCGGCAACATGGTTTCCAGATCTTTCCGCAGCGCTTGCAGAACCAATTTCTGTTCGTGGTCGCTAGCGCGCTTCACACCGCTGGCCATCTCTTTCCGGAAGCACTTCGCTTGGTTGACTACCTTGCGAGTTGTGGTCAGCAGCTTTCGGTAGCCCTGTTTCAGTTTTTCCTGAACTTGCGGCCCCTTGCTGCGGCTGGTCCGTGCAATCTCCATCAACCGATGCCCGATCGTGCGCATACGGTTGCGCAACTTCGTTCCCGCTCTCCCCGTCAGCTCTGTGATCTTCTTCATCGTGCGCGTGAGCACCCGCGCGCCATCGCCGAGCAAACTGCTGTCCGTGGGGTAGTGAATGTTTTTTTCCACGACCGTCGTATCCAGGCGAAGCCTGCGTCCCCGCACGACCTTCTTTTCTTGGGCTATGGCAACCAGTCGCTGATGCACCTGTTGGATCACTGCCGGACCCAGCGCTTGCACCAGCCGCCCCAAGGTCTTGGCGTCGGGAACTTTTTCCGCTCCAATCCGCGTAAACTGCCGGTACCCCACATTCGTTCGTACTTCCCGCTCGGTGGCCTCAAAGCTCCAGTTCCGCACGTGCTTGAGCACCGCCAGTCGCAAAACTACTTCGGCCGGTGTTTGCTTCCGCCCATGACAACGGCTTTTCGGTCGCCGTTTTCCCTGAGCTTCATAGACGAGCTCCAACAACTCGGCATCGTCCAGCACCTGATCGGCTTGCCTCATCCACTCTTCCCACCATCCTTGTGCTTGTTCCGGAAACCATCCCTCCCACACCAGCCGCTGGTGATGACGCAGTTCAACCATTGGCTTTCCTCCGCCTGGCGGTCGGCTCTTGTCCCTGCGTGCGTTCGCGCAGCTGTTCACGGTTCTCTGCGGCCAAGGCACACGCCACATCCCAAAACTCTTTCCAGGCGGCCTGTGCCTGGCGAACCTGCTCGGCATGTTGGTGCGGTACATACAAAGCACAGCTCTTGCCTTCGCTACGATAGGTCAAGTAGAGATGCGGGCCGTGCCGTTGTGCGGGGTCGCGGTGGCAAATGCAATTCCGGTTGCCACAGCGGCGAGTGGTCTCCGACAAGCCGCCCTGCACCATGAGCTGCGCAGTTTTCAGGAGTCGACGTAGGAGTTGCTGCTTGCTTTGTGACTTACTCATACAACGATAGTAGGCGGCTCTTAAATTCTGTCAAGCAGAAAATGACATTCCGGTCGACAAATGGGGTGAGAATCCGCGCTAATCTACTATTTTTCAGCCCTATTTTGCGCCGGAAAGTAGCTAGTCACAACCAAGTGAGGCCCCATAGAGTTAGTGATGAAAGGGAGCAAAGCGTTTCAAGCCCTTTTCAATCACAGCAACTCGTCAGAGACCTCATCTCCATGAAAAAGTTGATGCCGGCGAACGGGTTGGATGCGCAAAGCATTCCTCTTGCACTAGTTTCTGCGACGGGAAGAGCTAGAGGCGCAAAGCGAGCACGGCAATTCTCCGCCGATGTGCTCCTTCCGTCCCTCTGGAGTTGTCACCCAATGCCTGGAGGTGAACGGTGGATTATGCCGTACGAGTTGGCGATGACCGCATGCCAGGTCCGCGACCCAGTCAAAGCGTTCATCTTGATGGAAACCCACGATTTTACGCGGCATTCCCGGCGATTGTGCTTTCCTGGCTTTCATAAATATCTATGTTCATTCTACGCGCACTTAGCACCGTGGGTGGCCTTAATCGAAGCAATCGCACGGAGGGCGGCTGTATCTGTTGGCGTCTAACCCCTATCGTGTTTGCGCTCCGACACCCGACGTCCCCACCACCAAAAACTCATACTTCTTCCCATTCACCTTGAACTTCATTTTGTCTTTGCTCAACGTGAACTCGATCGGCGTATTTGGCGCCAAAATGTCCTTGTCCGACGGCTTCTCCTGCCGGACCTGGTATTCCGTAGTGGACGTTCGCACCGTGTACTGCTGGCACAGTAGGCTCGTCGACTGCTTCTTGCCCTGTTGCTTGGTCCCACACGCCACCGAAGTCTCGGAAATGATTGTCGCCGGCGTCGGAGTTTCACCCGCCCTTGCTACCGCTGTCCCGGGAACCAGTCCAGGGACCGAACCAACAACTACAAACGCCAGGAATGCCATCATTTTCCGCATAGCAAATCTCCTTTGAGGAGCTGGAGCCTAAAGCATGCCATCCTTTTCATTTTTAAACACGCGCGTCGTCCGTCCCTGTGAACAAGCGTGTACTGAATACAGAATCGATCGCCTGTGCCTCGCGACGTCCATGGAATACTTACACAAACACCCGTCTTGAGGCCGCCTCATCTGCTTGCTACGGTAGGACTAAGGTGCTCTCCAGCTTAAGGCTGTCACCTCCGGTGGAGGTGGCCCTTGACCAAACATATTCTCATCGTCGATGACAGTGATTTCGTCCGTCCCGCTGTCCGTCATTTCGTGGAAGGCCAACCAGGTTTTGACGTCTGTGGCGAAGCTGTCGATGGACTTGACGCTCTGGAAAAAGCCGGCTTTCTCATGCCAGACTTGATCATTCTGGACCTGACCATGCCGCGCATGAACGGTTTTCAGACCGCCCCCCGTGAACTCCGCGCCATGGTGTCAGCCGGTGTCACCGTCGTAGTAGCCAAAGAAGATCTCTGCCGCCTGCAACTCCACTCAGACACCCTCCTTACAGCTTGATTGCCAGCTCGTAACCCTGGGGCACTCGATATATCGCGCCTCCGTCCGATCCTGTTATTTCTGGTTTGAAACGCGGCTCTCGGCGCAGTGCTGTTATCATTTCTTCATGACACTGGAACTATCCGCCACTGAAGTACGAGTCCTGGGCGCGCTCGTAGAAAAGGAAACCACCACGCCCGAATATTACCCGCTTTCCGTCAACGCCCTCATGAATGCCTGCAATCAGAAATCGAATCGCGATCCGGTGATGACCCTCGACGAGGAAGCGGTCAGGAAAGCGCTGCGCTCGTTGACCGATCAGGCCATGGCGCGCTCGGCAGGCGGAGATTCCCGCGTGGCGAAATTCGAGCATCGCTTGAACGAACTGTACAATTTTCATCGCCACGAGATCGCGGTTCTGTGTGTGTTGATGCTGCGTGGTCCGCAAACGCCGGGGGAACTTCGCACACGGTCCGAGCGCATGTACGCCTTCGAAGATCTGGACGCCGTGCATGCCGCGCTCAACCTGCTCCAGCGCCGCGAACCTTCGCTCGTGAAAGTCCTGCCGCGCCAGCCCGGCACGAAGGAATCACGTTATATGCATCTGCTCTCAGGCGACGTCGCCCCGCAGGAATCCTTCGCGTCACAAAACGAAGACGCCGACGAATCCAGTGGACACACCTCCGCAGCGGACGCCGGCCGCATTGGCAATCTCGAAGATGAAGTAAATAACCTGCGTCGCGAACTGGAAACCCTACGCGAGCAGTTCGCTACCTTCCAAAAACAGTTTCAGTAACCCTTGGTGTGCGGGAGCCCAACTCGCGCTTCGGCAATCGCAACCCATCACCCAACGACCAGCGGCAGACCAGTTGCTGCTGATCAAACTCACCGCCGAAAAACTCCATCCACGACCGCCGCCGCCCCGCTATGCATTGTCCCTTCGCTAATCGGAGCTTCCTTTTCCTCCAGCACAACCGCCTCGGCCCCAGCAAAATCCTCCCGCAACATCTCCGCCGTATACAGCAATTCCACCCGCTTCGGCCCGCCCGAGGAATATTTCAGTTGCGTCGGCGAAAACGCCTCGAGAATCACAAGCCCGCCTGGCTTCACGGACCGTAGCATCGCACCATGCACTTTCACGCGCACTTCCGGCGGCAGATGCAGAAAAATCGCGAACACTCCATCAAACTCCGCCTCCGGCCACTTCCACATTGCAAGATCTGCTTGTTCGATCGTCATCGCCAAGTGCGCAGTCTCGGCCGTCTTGCGCGCACGCGCGACTCCAACCGGCGATAAATCCACGGTGTGAACGGAAAATCCCTGCCGCGCCAGCCAAATCCCGTTGCGTCCGTAGCCATCGGCGGGCACCAGCAGTTTCATCCCTCGCTGGAATCGAGACGCTTCCGCAGCAAGAAATACATTGGGCTGGTTTCCGTACACAGGCTCTGCCTGCGAAAACCGCTCATCCCACATTTTCTCCGGATTTGCCCACTTATCTTCCGCCACGTTTCCCCACTCCTCTACAATAAGTCACGAGAAAGGCATCGTAGCGCTGGCTCTTATGTCAGCGCCTTTCAAACCGCTATTGCATCAGCTGGTAGGAATTTCGCAGATCGTCCTGGATCACGTGCGCCTTCCCCGCGATGTTGAGCACGATCAAGTCATCATCTACCTTGCGAATCCGGTACTGCCAGCCCCTCGGCAATTTCAACCGCACCGCCAGCGTCTGAAGCCCGTCTTCGTTCAAATCTCTATCGATCTCCCGCGAATAGCTCTACATCACATACACATGACCATCAGGCGAAACCAGCTCGTAAACATTTTTTCCTTTCTCATAAACGTACCGGTTCTGCCGGTCCACCGTGTTTTCTGCATACGGCGTGCGTTTCTGCCTTTCCTTGATCTCCAATTGCGCAAGCAGCCGCGCCTGCAATCCATCGAACGTCTCTACGCCGCCGGGATGCAGGAGCGCGTTGCGGTCCATCAGGAAATAACGCGGGCCGTTCAAGATCACCATGGTCGCGTGCAGTTCCTTCTTCAATTTGTTTGCATCCAACGCGTTCCACTTATCCGCGGAGCAATCGTTCAACCCAAGCGTGTTGTACACCGCCGCCGTCGCCGAACTTCCATGCCGCTTCGCTACCAGAATTTCGCAATACCGCACATTGCGAAGATTCGTCCGCTCCACCATTCCAGATAATCCACCAGCGGTCTGCGCCCGCGCCGCCGCGGCCCCACGCAACACAATGGCCGTCGCCAGTACAATGCGGCAATGCACTCTTCTCATCCGCCTCGCCTTCGCGTTTCGCGCACGGAGTATACCCCACCTGTCCTGTGGCACAGGCATTCCGGCCTGTGTTTTTGACCCCCCAACACAGGCCAACCGCCTCCCAACATCTCCCAACCGCCTCCTTCCCAATTTTCTGACCAGGCGGTAATATACAAACTGGTTCAGCGCACCGCAGCGAGCGAACTGCCTCGAAAATGGTCACTTACGACGAAGGAGGCAACGCCTCTCCATCCACGGGCTCCGGCCTGCTCCGACGTATTTTCTCCACGCGCCACAAGACCATCGGCTTGCAATACCTCTGGCTTTCCCTTGCCAGCGTTCTCGTCGGCATGGTTCTCTCCGCTCTCCTGCGCGTCCATACCTCCTGGCCAGACACCGCGATTCCATTTCTAAACGGGTTCGAAAGCACTCCGGAGCGCTATGCCGCCGTGCGCCTGCTCCACGGCTCGCTAATGGTGTTTTTCGTCCTGACCGCCGCGCCGCAACTCGGCTTTGGCAATTTTCTTTTGCCGTTGCAAATCGGCGCCGAGGAAATGGCCTTCCCCGTATTAAATTGCCTCTCGCTCTGGCTCACCGTTGCGTCTCTTGCGGGCATGACCGCCTCGTTTTTTCGCCCGCTCAGCCAGGGCATCACCCTATGGCTCATCAGTGCCACAATTTTCTCGCTAGGCGCCCTCCTCAGCGCCCTGAATTTCTGCGTCACCACAATTTCGCTCCGTACCACGGGCATGACCTTGCCCCGCATGCCCGTCACCGCATGGGCCTGGTTTGTGAACGCCATCCTCAGCATGTTGATCTTCAGCGTGCTCCTGGCCGGCTGCACCGTAATTCTTTCCGACCGGCTGCTCGGTTCTGATTTCTTCAGCTTCGCCGCGTTTCTGGCGCAGCAGCCGCAAAATCTCATGCGCCAGGGCAGCGTCCCCGTCCTTTGGCAGCGCCTGTTCTGGTATTTCGCGCAGGCTGAAGTGTACGTGGCGATGCTCCCGTGTTTCGGAATCATCACCCACTTGGTCGCGACATTTTCGCGCAAGCCTGTCTGGAAAGAGCGCCTCGTTGTTCTCGCGATCTGCGCCGTCGGCGTCGTCGGATTTTGCGTTTGGGGCTATCACATGTTCGCCACCGGCATGAATCCCTACGCGCCTTTGGTGTTTTCCGTGCTCGCTTCCTCTCTCGGGATCCCCGCCGCAATTCTGTTGGCCAGTTGGCTCGGCACGCTTTGGGATGCCCGCATTCAGTTCACCACGTCCGTTCTTTTTGCCATCGGCTTCATTTCGCTCTTCATCGCCGGCGGCCTCTCCGGTATTTTTCTCGCGCGCCATGATCTTTCACGCGCGGCCGTCAGCGAGGATTTCGTCATTGGCCATTTCCACTTGGTGATGGGTGTCGCCGCCACGTTCGCCATTCTTGCCGGACTCTTCTTCTGGTTCCCGAAGCTGTTCGGCTGCCGCCTGAATGAAACCCTCGGCAAAGCTCATTTTTGGTTGACCTTCGCAGGGGTCTACTGCATCTTCATGCCTATGCACTGGATGGGTCTGCTGACGCAATCGACCCTGTTGCCGGACACCCAGCGCGCCGCGCTCGCTTCTGCCGGTGCGTCGATCCGTACCCTGGTCACCGTTGCCACCATCTGGACCGTCGGCGCCCAACTCCTCTTCGTCATTAATTTCTTTAGCAGTTTATTGCGCCGGAAAAAAGCGGAAGCGGATAACCCTTGGCACGCGACCACACTCGAATGGAGTGTCAGCTCGCCCGCCCCGGCGCGCAACTTCGATGGCCGCCCGCCCGTTGTCTACCGCGGAGCCTATGAGCTTGCGGGAACGCCGGCGCAGGAGTTCGCACCGCAGCATCTCTCGCCCGAGCTGCTGGCACAGAAAGCTCGTTGAGCCGACGAAAGGAACTGAACAGCATGCCGGGCACAATTTCACCTCCAGACATCGAACTCATCATCGAAAAAAAAGGTGGAGGCGGGGGCGGAGATATTCCTCCCGCGGGCGCTAATGGCGGCGGTGGCGACGACGGAAAAAAGCGTCCCAATCGTCCGATCTCCCCGGCCCGTTATTACACGGGAATTGCCATTGGCATCGTTTCTGTTCTGATGTTTTTCATGGCCCTTGCCAGCGCGTTTCTTGTGCGCAAGGGCGGTCCCGATTGGATTCCCGTGTACATTCCCTGGCTGCTCTGGGTCAACACCACGGTGTTGCTGGCCAGCAGCGGCACTCTGGAACTCGCCCGAACCCGCCTTTCGCGCTCCGATGTTGCCGGTTTCAAACGCTTCTGGCTCATCACCACAGTATTGGGCATTGTTTTCCTGATTGGCCAGGTGGTGGCATGGCGCGATCTGGTGCAGCAGGGAATTTATTTGGCCAGCAATCCCGCCAGCAGCTTCTTTTACATTTTCACCGGCGCCCATGGCGTTCATCTTCTCGGAGGCGTAGCTGCCCTGATCTACGTGGCCCGCCGAAATTACGATTCCGCAAAAATTACCCGCAGCGTCGCTGCCGAAGTGACCTCCTACTACTGGCACTTCATGGACGCCCTCTGGCTCTTTCTTCTAGCCCTGATGTACCTGGGCAAGTAGGCGCAAGGCCGCACACCAACACCGCAACCACTCTCATCCTGAGGAGCGCCTTTTGCGACGATGCATCATCGCAGCAACCCATCCGTCACTGCTCATTTCTCGCTCAGAAAAGCAGCTTCAAAGCCACCTGCAATTGCCGCGCGCTTGTCGTGCCGTCCGGCCGCGTAATCGTCGAAAGCGATTGCCCAAACGTGCTGTCTGAAAGAAAATTGTCTGGCTGCCCGAATTGCGGATGGTTGAACAAGTTGTACGTCTCCAAGCGAAATTGCAATTTCACTCGTTCCGTAATCGACGTATTTTTCAGCACCGCCATATCCACGTTCACCAATCCCGGCCCATAGAATTTATTTTTCGCCACGTTGGGTAGCACATCAAACGGCGTAGTGATAAACGCGCTGGCCCTGGGCCCGGTAAAAGTTTCATCCGTGCCCGGCGGCTGGCCCCATCCCGGGCTGATTTGCGTCAAGCGCGCGTATTGCCCGGTGTGATCGCTGTCCTGATAATCGTACATGTCAATTGGATGTCCCGTCTGCGCGGTGATAATTCCGGTCAGCGACCATCCTTCCAATACCCGCCCCACGAATCCATTGCTCAGATGGTCGTGCCCGCGACCGATATTCGGCTCGTAAATAAAATTCACGACCCCGCGGTGGCGGATATCGAAGTCTGAATTTCCCCGCTCAGCTTGCAAGTCCAGCGAATTGCGTGGCAAGTTGCCGTTGCCCGCTGCCGGGGTCAGTGGATCGTTCACGTTGCTGAGCGTGTGCGAGTAAGTGTATGCCGCCTGAAATTGCAGTCCATGCGTGAACTGCTTCTGCAAATTCACCTGCATGCCGTTATAAATGGAGCTGCCGATCGACTTGAATTCATATTCGCCGGTGCCCGTCCCGGTGTTGAAGGCGTTGTTGTTGGTCGCGTCGAACGGCAGGAAGCCATTCTCATACCCGGTCCACAAGTTGTTGAATTGTAGAGTAGCGGTCGTACAGCTGTAGGCATTGGGCACCGAGCAGTACGACACCAGTTTCGGCACCAGCGTGTAACTCTGCGGCGGATTCCCATCCACGGTGCGGAAAATGTCCGTTCCTTTCACCCCGACATAGTTCACTTCCAGTGTCAGCGTCGGTGTGATCGCATGCTGAACGCCAAAATTCCAGTTCTGGCTGTACGGCGTCTTGAAGTATGGATCGACTGTATTCACGTAATAGTTGTATTCGTTTTGCACCACGTAAGGATCGGGAACGGACACCTGTGTGGGCGGCGTGACCTGCGAAAGAGGGAGTTCCAGGTCGTTGAAGGCGGTCAATGCAAACGGGGGGTTTGCGCGCGTATTCCCGATCAAATTTCCAAACGCGCGATCATGAAATATCCCGTAACCAGCGCGCAGAGAAGTTTTGCCGTCCTTGAATACATCCCACGCGAAGCCCACTCGTGGTTCAAAATTGTCGTACTGATTTTTGTACAGCGTGCGCCCGGTACCAGGCCCGACCAACTGGAACGTGAACGGCGCGGGTCCGCTGGGATCGGTGAAAATCGTGGAAAGATTATTGTGCGCTTCGAACGGCACGCCATAGTATTCCCAGCGCAATCCATACGTCAGCGTAAAGTTCGGCGTCAATTTCCATGTGTCCTGCGCGAAGCCCGCCCACTCACGTTGTCGGAATCCCCGCAAGTCGGTCGACGCCCGGTTCGCATTCTTGTCGAAATACTGCGACTGCGTTTGTGTGTCGACATATCCAAGCAAAGCCTGCACCGCATTTTCCGTGTTCGGATCATTCACCAGCGGTGACGTGGAAGGAAGTGCTTGTATGCCTGAGGTGGTGTAGCCTTCAAAATTCAGGAATGTGCGCACGCCAAAATCATCATACGAATTGGAATATATATCGCGAAACTCTCCGCCCCACTTGAATAAGTGCCGCCCGCGCGAATAGGACAAACTGTCCAGCGTTTGATAGGTCCCCGTGAATCGCGCCTGGGAATTCGCATCGCCCAGATAAATGCAGCCGAAGCCGTCATACCCGCTCACATTTTGCTGGCCGAACGGCAGATAGTAATCCGCGCCAACACCCACCGCGTCGATCTGTCCGAAGCTGTCGAAGAGTTGCGCGCCGTCGCAACCATATTCTTGGTGGGAACGGTTGGCGCCGAACCGGAATTCGTTGATCAGCCGGTCTGTGAAAGTGGAAGTAAGTCCGATGGCAGCATTCTGGTCGCGCAGGTATAAACTCGTGCCGCCCAGATTGTTGGGAAGAAAATCGCTGTGGTTAAAATTGGGATCGCTCTGCTGGTTGAACGTATATCGCGCGCTCAACAGCTGTTGCTTCGTCAGGTTGTAGTCTACCTTGGTCGTAAATGCATCGGACTGCAGCCGCGAAGCGCTCGGATAAAAAAGCGCCCCTGAGAGTCCCGGAATCACCGCAGGCCCGTTTGGATTGGGATAAAGTGCCAAAATCTTTTGCATCGTGGGGTCGAGCGGAAGCCCCAGAACATTGTCAGGGCTATTCGGTGTGCTCACATCCACCGGAACCGGCGCGCCAGTATTGGGATCCGGAGCCGTAAATTGCCCCGTCTTGAACTCCGCCGTCGGCACAACGCTCGTGTTCGTCAGCGTGGTAATGAAGCGCTGCCCTTCGTAATTGACGAACCAGAACGCCTTGTCTTTCACAAACGGTCCACCCGCCGACGCGCCGAAATCATTGCGCGTATACGGATTCTGCGGCCCGGTGGAAGCAGGATTGAAAAAATCGCGCGCACCCAAAGCGTTGTAGCGCCCAAACCAATAGCCATCGCCGTGCAGTTCGTTCGAGCCGCTACGCGTCAAAATCTGGATCACCGAGCCATTGTTGCGGCCATATTCCGGCGCGTAATTACTAGTGATCACGCGAAACTCCTGCGCCGAATCCGGATTCACCGCGTTCAATCCTCCCGGACCGCCCGGAACATCCGTATCGTTGTTGTCCACTCCATCCAGCAGAAAATTGTTGTTGCGTTCATTCGTGCCATTTATCGAAAACCCTCCCAGCGAACTGTTGCTTTGAATCACTCCGGGGCTCAGCAGCACCAGCGAGTACGGGTCGCGCGTCAGCAGCGGCAGGTCCAGAATGCGTTTCGAATCGACCAGGTTGCTGATCTGCGCGTTATCCAGATCGATCAGCGGCAGTTCCGACGCCTTCACTTCCATCGTTGTCGCCACCGGGCCTAGCTCTAGATGCGCTTCAAACGTAAAAGACTGGTTGACCGTCAGGGTCAGGTCGGGAATGTGAATCTCCTTGAATCCATCGCGCTCCACCGTCACTGCATATGCTCCCGGAGCCACATTGGTGAACCAGAAGATGCCTTCCTCATTCGTCGAAACATCGCGGGAAATTCCGGTCTGCGTATTCAGCAATGTGATTTTTGCCCCGCTCACGACTTTTTCGCTCGGATCGCGAATCACTCCCCCGACGCTGGCGGTTTGCGCGTGCGCCAGCGATGGGAGCAGCAAGGTAACCGAACAAACGCATACCCACATGGAGATGAGGTAAACGAAGCGCTTCATCGAGAATCTCCCGAACAGAGTTTTCTGACCTCGCTCAAGGAAACTGCAAAGAGGTCCCACGGTACTTCAGGAAGGGAACGCCAGCCTCCGCCCTACAGATGGGGCACAGTTTAGCACCAGTCCCGCAATGTGGTGCACTTTCGTTTCAACGGTGTCGCTTATGGGGAAAGGAGAATCTAGCGCAGTCGAGCCGGCGGATCGGCACCCGGTGGAAGCGATTTGATTTGTGCATTCGTCGCGCTGTGGGCTTCTACCTTCACAGGCGCAGGCTGCGCCAACCCCAAGCCCGCGTTCCGCTCAAGGTGTTCCTTCGCGCAGGCGGGGCAATAACCCTTGCCGCTGTCTTCGTCCCGCTGGCTCGCCAGTTCGTAGCAGCCGCAGACGCAGTCGCAATAGCCGGTTTCAGAAGCTGTTTTGATTGGTATCAAGGCCATCGAAGCTCTCGAACAAACATAGCACGCAGCGAGGGCACGCGCCAAAAATTTGGCGGCTGCTTTACGACTTTAGATTTTTCAATTGCGTCAAACGGAACGGCGATCCCAGGTTTTCTCTCAGCTCCAGCCAGTGTTGCTCCGGGATAGACAGGAAGACTTCCACGATTTTCGGGTCAAATTGTGTGCCCGAACAGCGCCGGATTTCCTCGCGCGAATGCCCCATAGGGAGGGCCTTGCGATAAGGCCTGTCGCTGATCATGGCATCCAACGCGTCGGCTATGGAGAATATTCGTGCTCCCAGCGGAATTTGTTCTCCGCGCAATCCCCGCGGATAACCGGAGCCGTCAAAGAATTCCTGGTGCGCGAGCACGATCTCGGCCGCATCCCGCAGAAATGGAATGCGCGTTAACACGTTATAGCCGATCTCGCAATGCGTACGCATGATTTGCTTCTCGTCGTTATCTAGTGGCCCAGGCTTGCGCAGAATCGAATCCGGAATCGCCATTTTCCCGATGTCGTGCAGAAAGGCCGCTCGCGCCAGAATCGGCAGATATGTCATCGGAACAGGAACGCACTTGGCGATGGAAATCGTAAACGCCGTCACGCGCTGGCAGTGGCCCTCGGTCTCCGCGTCCTTCAAGTCCAACGCGCTGCCCAGAGCTTCCAAAGTGTCGTCGTAAGACTGCTCCAGCTCCAGATGCTTCGCCATCAGCTCGGCCGTGCGCTGTTCGACCTTGCGCTCCAGGTCCGCCTGGTAATTACGAATCTCCACCACCAGCCGCCGGTGTTGTAAAGCCCGCTCAACGCCGTGATACAGCTGATCCTTCTCAAACGGTTTCAAGATGTAGTCATAAGCGCCGCGGCGAATGGCTTCCAGCGCCGTCGAAATGTCGTGTATCGCCGTCACCATGATCACCGGCACTTCCGGATCGAATCCGTGCAACCAATCCAGCAACTTGATCCCGTCCATCTCCGGCATGATCATGTCGCTCAGAACCAGGTCGGGAGTTTGCTTGCGAACATAGTCCTGCGCCGATCGCCCATTGCTCACGGCCGTGCAGCGATATCCGCGCGACTCCAGCATCGTCGAAACTACTTCGCGAATCGCCTCTTCGTCATCTACTACCAGGATATGGTCAGCGTCCACGATGTTCTCCCAAACAGCATTATACGGGACGGCACACCTCCTTTTGGGTACCCTTGCCCAGTCAGAAAATAGCGTGTTAGCGTCAGAAGAACGTGGAGTCCGCCTGTCCTAATGGGCAGGCCCAGGGTTCCGTTCTTTTTTTCAACTCGTTCCATCATTTGGGAGGTTCCGCGGTGGTGCCGAACCAAGGCCTCCAGGGTATTGCCTTCTTTGAGGCGACAGTTTGCCTCACCCTGCTGGTTTTGTTCCTGCATCTTCGTCGTGATAATCCCACGATTTTCTATCGCCTTTGGCTCTGCGGCTGGGTTTGTCTCACGCTTTCTTCTTTCGCGGAACTTGCGCTTTTCTATGAGCCGCACCGTTCTCTCCAAATCGTTTTTTCTGCTGGCGGTGCCGCCGCGTTAGCGCTCTTCCTCGCATCCATCCTTCAGTACGCCAGCGCCCCCAATCGCCTCTACTGGCCGATGTGGTGGCTTACCGTTTTAATGGCTCTCACTGTTGGCTATTACCAACGCAATGTCCCTCGCTGGGGCGAAACTCGCTGGGAAACCGCTATCCTTTATAGCGCTATCTGCATTTGCGCCGGCTGGATCCTTTGGCGCGCCTCCTCTCCAGTGACCGGTCACGGCGGCAAGCTGCTCGCCGGAGCCTTCCTGCTGCTGGGCTTGAACAACATCGATCGGAAAATCTGGACGCAAGAGGACGTTCACCTCCTGCGTTTTGCCTTCGATCATTTTCTGAATGCGGGCTTGGGCATCGGCATGATCGTCATGCTCCTGGAGTCCGCGCGCACGCGCTCCGAGGAAATCAGCGAAAAAATGCGTCAGTTCACCATGCTGACGGCCTCCAGCAGCCAGTCCGTCTCCATTCCCGAGCTTCTGCAAAAAGTCCTTACGCAAATTATCGGAAGCGTGAATGCCACTCACGGCACCATCCGACTCCTCGAAGGAAAAGGCGACATGGGCGAATTTATCACCTGCGCCTCCGTCGGATTTTCGCAAACCTACCTGAAACACCATCTGCGCATTCCCTTAAATCGAGAGTGGGTTCAGGAGCTGTTGCAGGGCGAATACCGCATCGCGCGCTTCGAAGAGGAAAAGGATGCCAACGTCCGTCGCAGTATGGCGGAAGCGGGCATCACCCAACTTGTCACCGTTCCGCTCTGCGGCAAAGAGGGTCCGGTCGGCATGCTGAATGTCGGCACGCTCCCCGGCAAGCGTCTGCAGGAAGACGAGCTGACCTATCTCGTCAACGTCGCCAATTTTCTGGGTACCACCATCGAAAACGTCAACCTGTTTGAACAGATCAAGTCCGTCCAACAGCAGTGGGTCTATACCTTTGATTCCATCGGCGATCCCATCCTGGTTCACGATCGCGAAGGACGCATCCTCCGCTCCAATGCGCGCCTCGCCGATCTCCTCGGCCGCAAGAGCCAATCCATTTTCGGCCGCTCCGTCAGTGAACTCTTCAATGTTCGTGGCGATTCCTTCAAATTTTGCCCCTATTGCGAAGGCGTTTCCGGCGAAGGCGACGAGCCCGATCCCTGGCTGCAGGGTTATTTTCTCGCGTCAAATTCTCAATTCATCGATCCCGCCGGGCGCCAGCTCGGCACCATCCACGTCCTGAAAGACATTACCGAACGTAAAAGGGCGGAGGAAAAATATCGAACCCTCGTGGCTAGCGTTCAGGAGGGCGTCTTTATCGCCACCGTAAACGGCCGCTTTCTCGATTTCAACGACGCGATGATGCGCATCACTGGTCACGATAATCGCGACGAGTTATTGGCAGTCGAAATCGGCCAACAACTTTACGTAAATTCGTCCGAATACGAACGCCTGCGCAAGCTCTTGCACGAACACGGTTCCGTAAACGATTTTGAATTCGATATCCGCCGCAAAGACGGTGAAATCCGTACCGTCAGCGAATCCTCGACCGCCGTGCGCGATTCCGCGGGCAATGTCATTGCCTACCAGGGCTTTTTGCTGGACGTCAGCGAGCGCCGCCGCGCGGAGCAGCAGATTCGCCGCCGCAATCGCGAATTGATGATCCTCAATTCCATCGCAGAAACTCTCTCGTACACGCTCGATCTCAGCGAGTCTGTACAACGCACGCTGCGTCAAATGCTCGAGCTTTTTGATCTCGACGCCGCATCGCTGTATCTTCTCGACAAAGATGACGTCACCGTCCGTCGCGTCGCCGCCGTCGGGCACCGTTCAGAGTTCGGTAAGACCTTTCCCGTGTTCGCCCTCCCCAACGGCTTGATGCAGCAGCTTCGTTCCACTCATGCCACATTCCTGTCCGTCCAGGGACTTCCTCTGCCGCCCATCGTCCGAGAAATGCAGCGGAAAGAAGGCATCAAGTCCGCGTACGTGGTCATGCTCTGGGCCAAGGAAAAAATCATCGGTGGATTGGTTGTGGGCAGCCACCACGTGCGGGAATTTTCCAACGCCGATATCAGCTTGCTCGCCGCTGTAGGCAGCCAGGTCGCCAGCGCCGTCGACCACAGCCGCCTCTACGAGGAAACGCGCCAGGCCTACGAGCACTTGCGGCGCACCCAGGAACAATTGGTCCACAGCGAAAAACTTGCCGCCGTCGGCCAGCTCATCTCCGGCGTCGCGCACGAATTGAACAATCCGCTCACCGCAATCCTCGGCTATAGCCAACTCTTATCCGCCAGCGGGGAAGTAGGTCCGCAAGCGTTGGGCTACAGCGAGAAGCTTTATAAGCAGGCCATGCGCACTCACCGCATTGTGCAAAACCTTCTGAGCTTTGCCCGCCAGCACAAGCCTGAGCGCGTCCCCGTCCGGATGAATTCCATCCTCGAAGACACTCTCGCGCTCCGCGATTACGACTTGCGCATGAGTCAGATTCGCGTCCATCTCGAACTCGCTGCCGAATTGCCAGAGGTTCCTGCCGATCCCCATCAACTCCAGCAGGTCTTTCTCAATCTCATTAATAACGCCATCGATGCCATCCTCGAAGCTGGCGCCGAAGGCGACCTCTGGGTTCGCACCGGCGTCCAGGAAGGCCAGGTTTTCGTCGAACTTATTGACAGTGGACCAGGCGTCAAGGATTCGTCTCGAGTCTTTGATCCCTTTTACACCACCAAGCCCGTGGGCAAGGGAACTGGCCTCGGTTTGAGCATCTGTTACGGCATCGTCACCGAGCATGGCGGTACCATTCGCGTCAGGAATTTGCCGCAACGCGGTGCGGCCTTCCGCATAGACTTGCCCATGCGTTCAAACGTCTCCGCACAAAAGAACACCGAAGTCGAAGCGCCGCGGGCCATGCGCAACGGCCGCATCCTCGTCGTCGATGCAAACGAATCCGTCCTCGAAGCGGTCGCGGAATTGCTCACCGGCATCGAGCATGTGGTGACCACATCGACTTCAGTCGAAGAAGCGCGTCGTCTGGTGAGCGCCAAGGAATTTGATCTGGTGGTCGCGGATTGGCAGCTGCTCTATCACGGCGAATCCAGCCACGCGAAGCCGGAACAACTTCAAGCTGACCACGGCCTGGGGCCGCGCGTGCTCTGGACCAGTTCCGTGTCCGCCATGGAAAAAGTGCCCGCGCGATTCTTGACGGCGGACGCCTCTATTTTGCAAAAGCCGTTTCAGCCGGGGGAGTTGTACGCTGCCATCGAGGCCAAGCTATTTGGAGTCGCGGCGCCGATTCTCCAGGAATAGCGGGAATTCCGCGGCAATCGCCGCCCGTTCGCCGATGCGAGTAGTCGCGGCCTCCAACTGCAGCGTCATATCGCCTTCCATATCGGACAGGATTCCAAACACGCTCCACGGCTCCAGCCCAAGCCGTAGCCGCCAGCGCAAATAACGGCACAGCAGTGCGAATCTCATGTTCAACCGGAAGTGTGCAAACTCGTTCATCGGGGAAATTTCCGGCGCGATCCTGGCCAGGATCCGCGATGCCTCCAGCAGCAAATGGTATTCGTCTTCCAGATAATTCAAATAACGAAGTGCAATTTGCTTTCGCTCGCGGCGGATGCGTCCTGCAAGGTGATCGTGTCCCCGTGTATATAGAAAATCGGTATCTTCGTGGCGCAGCGATTGCAGGATTTGCGGCAGCCTCGCGTAGTGCCGTTTTTCCGCCAGCGCGTCGAACACGTCGTCCACCGAGAGCAGTGTTTTCTTCGGCGGACGCACTGCCCAAGCCAACAGAGCAACCAGAATGATGGCAAGAACGATGAACAGGATCACGGTCCCACTCATGAGGGGGAGTCCCCGGAATCGAATAGCTTGTCCAAGCGGTCATTGAGTACCTGCAAGCGGGAATTCAACTTCCTGGAAAGTTCCAGGTAATCTTCCGGCGTCAACGGCGGCACGTTTGCGACAATCGGCAACTCCGAATGCTGCATGACTGCACCAATCCACAGCAGAAGTGTGGCTAAATATGTCACCGTCTCCAGATAATTCCACAATGGGCCCGCCGTGCGAATCCACGCTTGATAGATCGAATCGTTAATCACGAAAAAGCAGGAATACAGGCAGAAACCGATGGCCAGCATGCGGTCCATTTGGCTTATTTGCACGCGATAATATTTCACGAACACAAACATCGCCACGATAAAGCTGGCGATGCACATTTCCACGGCGCGGTCTGCAGTCAACACTGCTAGCGTCCACTGGTCCCGTGAGGCCACAATCGCATAAACCAGTACGCCCATGCCCAGCACAAACAAGATCCGGCTCACCATCGCCCAGATTCCGCTGAACTCTCCCAGAGCCTTCTTGGCGATTTCGGTGATGGCCAGCCATCGCGCGCAGATCACCAGCACCTGAGATCCCCATCCAATGTTGTAGGATGCCGCGCTAGCCGGACCGAAGAGCCTGTAGGCTATGGCCACCACCGCGCTCTGCAGCAGCGCAATCAATATGTAGGAGAAAAAGGCGGGATGCGACCTGTACACCTTTCGGCGCACCAGAAAGTACAGTAACACCAGTTCCAGCAGCGTGCTGAGCGCCCAGGAGAGGTTACGCAAGATCAGAGCTGCGGCCATTGTCAGCAGAGTATCATCACTTTACTTGCAAGTAAATAAGCGGCTCCCCGATCTGACATGACTCCTGGGCGCAATTATGGCAGGATTCTTAACTTTTCTGCGCGTTCTTTTGCTTTCTAGCCGGACCTTCTAGCTGGAAAACACGCGAACATCCCGCGCCTTTGGTGGTGGAGGCGGCATCGGTCCCGGCGCAGGCAAAGGCACGCCATCTATCGCAACCAACTGCGCCTGGTCCTGCACCTTCGGCGCCGGTGGCGGCATCGGCCCGGGAGGCGGCAGCGGCACCCCATCTGCCGCTAAGGCCGGGTCCCGCGGAACCGCGGAAAGCGAGGAAGAATTGCTCGGGATTACCAAACAGACTAGGAGTAAACTTACGGAAAGCAGAAACAGCGTCGAGATTCGTTTTTGCATGAACACCCTCCTGCGCTGGAGGGTGTCGCCATTTTTCTCGATTGGTGTTTGGTGCTAGAAAAAGTTCTGACGACGGAACGGCTCGGGTTCGCTACTCTACATGCTCGATCACCTGCGCAAGTACGAACAGATCCTCTTCGACCTGACCGCCAATTACCTGGAGCCGCTTAATGGCGCATATCACCGATTGGCCTTCCTTTTCAGCTTGCGGGATGCAACCACCGGAAAATATGTCCATGAAACTCTGGTGAATCTTTATGGCTCGGCGGCTGTGGATCAGGTCATCGCGCAGTGCCATGAGGAAGTCTTCGAACGCCTCCTCGAAATGCCGCTGAATGCACAAAAAGAGGATTTGCAGATGTATCTGGCTTCTTTGACCGGCACGCTTGAGGGGAATGTCCTGCGTTGCCGCGAAACTTGTTCGCAGTGGGTGCCGCCTCGGGCTCCCAGCTACCTCACGGAGCTTTACCGTTCCAATCTGGCCGTCCTTCTGGAATTGCTACAGGACGATACGTCCACGGCTCGCCCAAGTAGCTGACCACTCCCACCACTTGCCCCACAACTTCCGCCTCATCCGGCGTCAGCCACGCCTCCGGCGCGCACCGCGAAAGCGTATGAGGCTGCATGATCAGCCGCGATTTATCCTTCTGGAACCACCCGCATCGATAGCCGTTCCGTATTTCCACGAAATACATCGGCCGGTCGTATTCATTCGACCAGCCCGCATCCTCAATCCGCCGCAGCGTCGTGTCGATCAGTACCGTGCTGCCCGGTCGAAGCAACGGCATCATCCGCCGGTCAGACAACCCAACGTATCCATAACGATGCTTGCTTTGCGCGCAATGCTTGGGCTCTGCCACAGGAACCGCTCCCGCCGGCCTATTCAACAATAGCTCCGTATTTTTCGGCCGCACCGGATTCTCCATGGGATCGGTGAATGCAGAGGTAGCCGGCGACGCGCTCAGATGTGTCCGCGGCGGCGGGAAATAAGCACCCTCGCGAAATGCCTGGCTGAGCGGTACGTCGTACCAACTCGAAATCTCCGCAGGATCGAGATGCAAAATGGCCGCCAGCGAATAGAGTTTGTGAAGGCTTGGCACTACGCCGCGATTTTCGATGTCTGCCAAGCGGCTGATGTGCAGGATGAAGTCCAGACGGCCACGATTGACAGCAATCTGATAGCTGGCGCGCTCGACGTCGCGATACGTCAGTCCCAGCGCTTCTCTGGCTTGCCGCAGCCGCAGTCCGGGAGGATACATGCGTGCCTCCTTTCGGGGAAGCCACCTGTTCTATTCACATTATAAACCGTTACCATTATGTTACGAACGCGGAACAAGGTTTGGACCTGTGGATTTCCTCGTATTTAGCTAGTTACTTTCCGGCGCAAAAATGAAGGCCGGGCAGGAGCAACATACTGAACCCAGCCCGTGGGTTGCTTCCGGGCTGCCATTTTATCTCCATCTGTTCTCTTTCCCCTTTTGGTGATCGCCGCTCGCCGCTCGATCTCTATCCGCTGTTGGTTACTGCCAGGAATCGACCGCTATTGATCAGATTGTCTGCAATCACGCCCAAGCCCACCCACCGTTGCACGCCAGCGTCTCCGCGATAACGACAGCGATTCAGTCCGTGGCGCCGTTTTAGTACGCTGATGCGACCCTCTGCCCCGGTTCGCCACTTCTGGCCTCTACGGAAGGATCGTTTCTTCTGATGTCGTCGTCGTTCGGGACTCTTCGTGGAGCGGTTCGGAACCGAGATTTGCCTCACGCCCATGTCTTGCAGCTCGGCCTCGTTACCCGCAGAGTAGAACCCTGCGTCACCGGCCACCAGTTGTGGAACGCGCCCGAATTGCTCTTCATGCTTCTGCACTGCCGGCACCAGCAGATCCGCGTCATTGGGCCGCTTCTCGAACACCTCATAGTGAGTAATGATCTGGTTCTCCGCTTCTTGAATCTTAACCATCTTTCCAAACTCGGTCGGCTTGCTCGCTTTCCCTTTTCGGATCACTTCCGTGCTCGGCTCAAATACACTCACCAGTTTCCCCGCTACGTGGACGTCTCCACCCAGCACGCGAGCCCTGCTTTGCCGGATCACTTGTTGCACGCGCGGCAACATGGTTTCCAGATCTTTCCGCAGCGCTTGCAGAACCAATTTCTGTTCGTGGTCGCTAGCGCGCTTCACACCGCTGGCCATCTCTTTCCGGAAGCACTTCGCTGGGTTGACTACCTTGCGAGTTGTGGTCAGCAGCTTTCGGTAGCCCTGTTTCAGTTTTTCCTGAACTTGCGGCCCCTTGCTGCGGCTGGTCCGTGCAATCTCCATCAACCGATGCCCGATCGTGCGCATACGGTTGCGCAACTTCGTTCCCGCTCTCCCCGTCAGCTCTGTGATCTTCTTCATCGTGCGCGTGAGCACCCGCGCGCCATCGCCGAGCAAACTGCTGTCCGTGGGGTAGTGAATGTTTTTTTCCACGACCGTCGTATCCAGGCGAAGCCTGCGTCCCCGCACGACCTTCTTTTCTTGGGCTATGGCAACCAGTCGCTGATGCACCTGTTGGATCACTGCCGGACCCAGCGCTTGCACCAGCCGCCCCAAGGTCTTGGCGTCGGGAACTTTTTCCGCTCCAATCCGCGTAAACTGCCGGTACCCCACATTCGTTCGTACTTCCCGCTCGGTGGCCTCAAAGCTCCAGTTCCGCACGTGCTTGAGCACCGCCAGTCGCAAAACTACTTCGGCCGGTGTTTGCTTCCGCCCATGACAACGGCTTTTCGGTCGCCGTTTTCCCTGAGCTTCATAGACGAGCTCCAACAACTCGGCATCGTCCAGCACCTGATCGGCTTGCCTCATCCACTCTTCCCACCATCCTTGTGCTTGTTCCGGAAACCATCCCTCCCACACCAGCCGCTGGTGATGACGCAGTTCAACCATTGGCTTTCCTCCGCCTGGCGGTCGGCTCTTGTCCCTGCGTGCGTTCGCGCAGCTGTTCACGGTTCTCTGCGGCCAAGGCACACGCCACATCCCAAAACTCTTTCCAGGCGGCCTGTGCCTGGCGAACCTGCTCGGCATGTTGGTGCGGTACATACAAAGCACAGCTCTTGCCTTCGCTACGATAGGTCAAGTAGAGATGCGGGCCGTGCCGTTGTGCGGGGTCGCGGTGGCAAATGCAATTCCGGTTGCCACAGCGGCGAGTGGTCTCCGACAAGCCGCCCTGCACCATGAGCTGCGCAGTTTTCAGGAGTCGACGTAGGAGTTGCTGCTTGCTTTGTGACTTACTCATACAACGATAGTAGGCGGCTCTTAAATTCTGTCAAGCAGAAAATGCCATTCCGGTCGACAAATGGGGTGAGAATCCGCGCTAATCTACTATTTTTCAGCCCTATTTTGCGCCGGAAAGTAGCTAAGGCCTGGTTCAAATCGGAACTTCCGCTCTTCCGGCCGTCCTCAGCATGCGCTCTTTATCACGCTTTCCGCCCGCTTCGCCAGTCCTAGGACTGGAATCTGCTATCCTGACACCGTATGCACTGGCCAAGTAGATTGCTTCGTTTTTGCTCTTTTCCGGCGTTTTGCCTGTTCACCCTTCTAGCGCTTGCTCCCGCCCAGGCCCAACAGCCCGCTCCCGCACCCTCGGCTCCCGCTACCGCCACCACCACAAATCCAGAGTTCCTCGCTACCGCCGACGAAGTAATGAACGAAATGAGCGAAATTACCGGCTGGAAGCTCAAGTCACCTCTCAAAAAATCCATTCGTACCCGCGAGCAGATCCACGCGTATATCCTGGCGGAAATGGATGATGAAAAAGACGCGAAAGAACGCTACGCATCGGCTCGCAGCGCGGAAGCCTTCGGTCTCCTGCCCAAAAATTTCAATCTGGATAGCTTCCTGGTGGATCTGTTGACCGAACAAATCGCCGGTCTCTACGATCCCAAGCAGCATGAGTTTTACATCGCCGATTGGATTCAGCCCGACGAGCAGCGCATGGTCATGTCTCACGAGCTCACCCACGCTCTGCAGGATCAGTACTTTCACATTGAGGCCTGGTCCCGCGCCGCCAAGCCTAACGATGACGCCGAACTCGCCCGCGAATCTGTTCTCGAAGGCAGCGCCATGGCCGGCATGCTGGAATACATCCTCAAGGACAAAGGTCTGACGTTACGCGATATCCCCGACGTTGACCCCTCCATCTTCGTCGGCGATCTGAGCGATACTCCCATGCTCAAGAAAGCTCCGCCGTTCATTAAAGACTCGTTGATGTTTCCTTATTTCGACGGACTGCGCTTCTCCATGTCCGTCATACGGACCGGAGGCTGGGGCGGCTTTGACGCCATTTTCGCCCGGCCCCCCGCCGGAACGCAGCAAATCATGCATCCCGAGTTGTATCGCGCCGACAAAGTTCCCGCGGCGGTAAAAGTGGATTTACCCGACGGGGTGCCTGGCAGCGATTGGAATAAGCTGGAAGAAAATGCCATGGGCGAATTCGGATGGAAGGAAGTTCTCAAGCAATTTCTGGATGATGATGTCGCGAAGAAAGTTGCCGCGGCCTGGGACGGCGACGATTATGCCACCTACGAGAAAAAAGATGATAAGCAACACCTGATGCTCTTCACCCGCGTGCGTTTCGACACTCCCGAAAAAGCGTCCTTCTTCTTTGATGCCTACCGCCAGGCCCTGCTGAAAAAATATCCCGACCGCACACCCATCGTTGACGCAAAAAACGCTCTGGAGTTCACCACCCGGTCCGGCGCCGTCTTCTTCCGCTGCCAAGAGCAGGATTGCATCACCGCCGAAGGCGCCGACCCAAAAATCTATTCCCAATGGTTAAAAGAACTATCCTGGTAAGCGCCGAGGGACCGGAGCTTCAGCTCCGACATTAAGATTCGAGAAGCGTAGGGCTTTAGCCCCAGAGGAAACCCTTCCCTTCTTGCTTAGTGTTCCCGATGCAACACCATCATCGTCAAATCATCCGTCTGCTTTGCCGTCGCCGAAAAGCTCCATATCTCATCCAGACAAGCGCTCAAAATTCCCTGCGGCGTCGTAGCCCCATGCTTTTTCGCCAAAGAATGCACCCGCGCAATCCCGAACTCATCCCCCGCGGCGTTGAACATCTCGGTCAGTCCGTCGGTATAAAGCAACAGCTTGTCCCCCGGCTCCAGGGTCAGTTCGCATACCGGAAAATTCGTTGTGCAGAACATTCCCAACGGGACGCCCGTAGCCTCTCGCGCGCGCACGCCCGCCGCGGAAATATGGAATAGCGGCAGGTGTCCGGCGCTCACATACGTCACTTTCCCGTTTGGCTTCGCCGAGCCTACAATCATCGTTGCAAATTGTCCCGCCGTGGTGCTTTCAGAGAACAACCGATTCGCATGCTCCACCATGTGCCGCAGCGAAAGGTTTTGCCCGGCCAGCGTCCGGAAAGTGGCGTGCAGATGGCTCATCAGCATGGAAGCCGCCACGCCCTTGCCGGAAACATCGCCCAGCAAAAATAAAAATCCATCCTCATTCTCGATCAGGTCACAATAATCCCCGCTGACCAGATTCGCCGGCTGATAATGATAGCGCGCGTGCCAACCATCGACCGCCCAATCTTGCGGCGGTAGCAGGGCTTTCTGAATACCAGCCGCCAGCACCAGGTCCTTCTCCAGCGCCCGCTGTTCCTCCGACGAAAGATGATCCAGGCAAAATCGCAGCAACGGATTGCACAGCAGCCGGTCGGACTCGATCGTGTCGTGGCATGTTTCGCAGATCCCGAATGTGCCTTGCTGCAAACGTAAAAGCGCTGCGTCCACGCTGGCCAGCAGTTGATGCAGCGTGCCATCGCTGGTTTCCGTCGCCGAAGCTAACAGCAGTCGTTCGCGCCGAAGTTCCAGTTCCGTTCGCAGATAATTCGTTTCTGTAGTGGCCATAACTCCTCCACCACCAGCTTGCCGAGTTGTTCCTGGGGATTCCATCCGGTTTGTACCTCCAAATTCCATCGGGATTGCAGAGGTTGCGGAAGTTCAACGAGCGCGATGCCCGTCGCTGCCTGCTGCCGTGGTCCGGGCCAACAGCGGGGCTGTATCTGCGCTCTTCATGCGATGCCGCAAACGCTCCAGCCGGCACACGAATTTTTCTTCCATCCGCCGGTGCCGCGTGCTCGCATACGGGTCGCGTAACCTGCCAAATTGGCGCTGCAGCGTCTTCAATCCCAGCTGCGCGAATTCTACCGCGCGCCGAAGATCCCGCGTGTGGCGCTCATAGTGCATCGCCAGCTGCTCGCAGGCAAATACGGTTTCCTCCGGATTGGCCACTAGTTCTTGCAGCAGTGACGCCGCCCGTTCCCGGTCGCCGCGCCGCTTCGCCATCAACGCCAATTCTCGCGTCGCCTGTGGTCGGAATTCCGCGGGCAGTCCCGCATTCAGCGCGTAAGCGCACGCGGAGTGCGCTAGTTCCTTTTCGCCCTTACGATGCAGGAATCGGGACAATCCAAACAGGTCCAGTGAATCCGTCTCGGCAAATCCGTCTTCGCGCGATTCCAGAAGGAAATTAATTTTTCCGAAAAGTGCCGCCAGCCCGCGCAGGTCCATCTGGTTGTGTCGCACAACGGCGGCCAGCGGTTGCCCCGTCCCGCCGCGCAAATATTCAAAGTAATATTGAGGGATCAGCGCGGACGCAACATCATCCTCGCGCCTCCAGCCCAACCGCTCTGCGTCCAACACGTGCCGCTCCAGTTCCACCAGCCGCACCGATCCCAATCGCAATCTCCACAACGAACGCGCCGGATGCAGCAAGTCCAGATGCGCCGCCAGTTGCGGCACGCGAATCACCCGCGTCATCGTGAAGCGGTTTTCCAACAACGGCCAATCGAATGTCTTTCCATTAAACGTTACCAGCACCGGCCGTTCCGCAATTCGCTGGGCCAGCTCCTGTAGCAACGAATATTCCTCGTGCAAGTCGCGCAGAAAAAGCTGTTCCACCTGCAGTCCGCCCGCATCCCACCAGGCCAGCCCTACCAGAAACGCATACGTACCGGAGCCCCCGGCCAACCCGGTCGTTTCCGTATCCAGGAAAAGCCACTTCTCCGGATCTTCGCGCAGTCCTCGCATCCGCCGTGTTGCGGCAGTATCTTTCACGAGATTCTTGGGACGGCTGCCATTAGAACCATTCACCTTCGTCAGCAGTTCCAACGCAGCCGCCGAAGGCTGCACAAACTCTGGCGTAGAAAACCAATTCCGGATCGCCAGATGCTCTCCATACTGGTTGCGCGCAATCCCGCCGCCCAGCAACAAGCTGATCGGATCGGTCTGATTCGGCAGACGCAACTCCGGCGGACGCGCAGGCGTTGCGCGCACCGGCTTCAGCGCCGCCAATCGCGAGAATTTATCCGTCAGGTTTCCCATGTCAACTTCTTTGGGCGCACAGACGATCCAGAATCGCCAGCGCCGCCTCCTTCGCCCGCGGCACCAAATCTCCCGCTGGCCCCACGCACGAAGGACACCCCGCGTCGCACGGGCAGGCCTGGATCAACTCGCGCGTTTTGCGAACCAATATTCCGTGCGCCCGAAACAACGGCTCTGAAAATCCGATCCCGCCCGGATACGCGTCGTACAAATACAGATTCGGCTCAAAAAATTCTTTTCGCCCGCTCATCCACGGTTCCACGGCGCTCCCACTCAGGTCCTTCGCGTCGCCTGCAATTACCGCCGCATCCGAATCCATATCCGATGCAGGCGGCCGCTCCCCGATCGCCGTCCCCAAATCGCGCCCGTCGCACATCAGCAGCAGCGTCGCCACCGATTCCATGGCGTGCAGCAGCCCAAACATTCCCGATTGCCGCTCGCTGACCGAATACGGTAGGGATTCCAGCAGCGCGCGTTCCAGCGTCATCCAGTAAGACGTCGTGTGCATCTCATTTTCCGGTAGCTCCAACTTCCCCGCGCCAATATTCTCGTTGGTGAAAAATCTGATCTTTTTGAATCCCACAACCTGCGATCTGACCAGCACTTCGCCATGCGAACGCGAAGCCGCAAGTTCCGGCTTATCCTCATTTGCGCGCGCCGTCTCCGCAATCTCCAACACGCGCACCTGTGTGTAGCGGATCGCGTCCGTGTAATAATCCACGTTCACTTCCTTCACATACGCCTTCCGCTCCTTGAAATCCAGATGCTCCACGTGATATTGCTTCGCCCCGTGCAGGTAAATCGCCTTTTCATGCACAGTCGTCAGCGCGCTCACGAAGTCCACTTCGCCAATCACCTCCGGCGCGCCCGTAATATCGATAATGATGAAGTTGTCGCTGGTCACCGACCGCAAGCTGATCGTGTCGGCCGGATACGCCTCATTCGTCCAATGATAATTTTCGCCCGCGCGGTGCAGGTAGCCCGCGTCCTCCAGCCGCGCGCACAAATCCTGCACGTCCACGCCGCCAAATTTCTCTTCGGGCGCAATCGGCAGCTCAAACGCCGCGCATTTCAAATGATTGATCAGGATTTCCAGGTTGTCCGGCTGGATGAATGCGTGTTCCGGTGTGTTCCCGAAAAAATAATCCGGATGCCGCACAATGTATTGATCCAGCGGCGCCGAAGAAGCCACCAGCACCGCGCAGGAGCCTCCGCTGCGTCGCCCCGCGCGACCCGCCCGCTGCCATGTCGCCGCGATCGTGCCCGGATAGCCGGCCATCACCACTGCGTCCAGCGATCCCACATCGATGCCCAATTCCATCGCAGAAGTTGTCACCACGCCGCGGATTCGCCCATCCCGCAATCCGCGCTCAATCTCTCGCCGTTCCGTCGGTAGATACCCGCCGCGATATCCGCGAATCTTTTCCGGCTTACCCGGAAATTGCGGGTTGGCTTGCTGCAGATACGTCAGGATAAGTTCCGTGTGCAGCCGCGAATTGGCGAATACCATCGTCTGCAAATCGTGCTTCAGGAATTCCTGCGAAACCCGCGAAGCTTCATTGATGTAACTCCGCCGGATTCCGAGCGCGCGATTCACCACCGGCGGGTTGTAAAAGACAAAAGTCTTTTCCGCCGCCGGAGCGCCATTCTGCGACTGCACTTGCACCTCCTCCTCAATCAGCCGCGATGCCAGCTCCCCCGGATTCGCGATGGTCGCCGAGCAACAAATAATCTGCGGCGTGCGCCCATAAAATTGCGCAATCCTTCGCAATCGCCGGAGCACGTTACACAAATGACTCCCAAATACCCCGCGATACGTGTGCAACTCATCGATCACGATGTAACGCAAATTCTCAAACAGCCGCGTCCAGCGCGTATGGTGCGGCAAAATCCCCGTATGCAGCATGTCCGGGTTGGTCAGAACAATATGACTTTTCTCGCGAATCGCCTTCCTTGCATCCGACGGTGTGTCGCCATCGTAAGTGAACACGCCAAATCGGCTTCCCCGTACTCCGCCCGGTAGCGCTGTGCCGTCAGGCCGGCACTCTTCGATTTCCCTCGCCTCCACCCCATCCAACCGCAAATTCAAATCGTACAATTCTGCCAACTGATCCTGCGCTAAAGCCTTCGTCGGAAAAAGGTACAAAGCCCGCGTATCCGCGTCTCCCAGAATCGCGTCTAGCACCGGCAGGTTGTAACACAACGTCTTCCCGCTCGCCGTCGGCGTGACGATCACCACATTCTTCCCCGCGTGCACCGCCTCCGCCGCCGCAGCCTGATGCGAATAAAGCTGCTGGATTCCTTTCGCCTGGTACGCCGCCCGCAAATCCCCGTGCACCCATTCAGGTAACTCCGCCCATTGTGCCGCCCGCGCCGGATAATGCCGCACCGACGTCAGCACCTCCCCGTTGGCGTCGCGCGCCGCAAACGTATCGAGCACCGCCGACACCCGCTCCAGCGAAGTAGAATTCCGCGCACTCTCGATTCGCCGACTCTCGACAGGAGTGACCGAAGCCAAGCGTACGGCAAGAGAATCGGGCATAGAGTGCACCTCTAGTTATTCGCCTTTTGTTCGCTCAGACTAGCACGCCGCCCTACCCGCTGCAACCTGCAAATTTTGTCCTGTGTGGAGACTCTTCCGATCTGCCATAATCCCCGGCGAGCTTTGCCTCGATGCAATTGCGGAGAACATAAATGCCAGAACCGGCGCGCAGCCGCACCGCAAGCATCTTCACGGACGTCCATTTCTGGGTCCCCGCCGCCGTTCTCCTCGGCGGATTGTTGCTGCTAAAATTCCTTCACTGAATTTCTTTCCGAGAATCATGCCAGCCGATTCGGCGCCCGCATCCGCAGCTTCAAGCCCGCCATCGCAGCCCGCAACTCCTCGGCATTTTCTGCGGCTTCACCGCCGGAGCCTGGCTCGGAGCCGCCGAAGCGCCCACCAAGCTCGTCACCATCGGCATCTCTCCAATCGTCATTTCGTTGATCATGGTCGTCGGAGTGTTTCTCGCGCGCTGGAGCCTCCCCGCTCTCGTCCTCGGTACCACTTCCGTTCGCGCCGACGTAGCTCGGGCCCCGCACTTGATCATCTGGGCGCTGCTCGCCGGCTGCCTCTGGGCCGTCGCCAACACCCTCACCATTTTCGCCATCCGCGACGTCGGCCTCAGCATCGCCTTCCCGCTGTGGAATTCCAACAGCCTCCTCGGCATTCTCTGGGGCTTTCTGTTCTTCAACGAACTCCGCCAAGCCGGATGGCATCGTTGGGCCGGGGTCCTCGGCGGAGCCCTGGTCATGTGCATCGGCGCCGCAATCCTAGCCATCGCTTCGTCGTCGCAATCTTTCTCCGCGCACTCGCCCAATGGAGTCTGGGCCGCCGGATTTCTCTGGGGCACCATGTACATTCCCTATCGCAAAGCCTATCTCACGGGCATGAACCCGCTTTCGTTCGTCACTTTTTTCACCTTCGGCGAACTCGGCGTGATGACTACGCTCGCCGTCACGTACAAAGGTCTCGCTCCTCTATGGCACGAACTGTTCCTTGCGCGCACCGTGATCTTCTGGCTCATGCTAGGCGGATTCATCTGGGTGATTGGCGATCTGTTCCAACAATACGCCGCAAAATATGTCGGCATCGGCCGCGGCGTTCCGCTCTCCAACACCAACCAGTTTTGGGGCTTGTTCTGGGGCATTTTCGTTTTCGGCGAGCTGCACGGCAAGAGCCACGCCCCGTACCTCCAAGTCATCGGCGGTTCCTTATTAATGATGTTAGGCGTTGGCGCCATCGCCCTTTCCTCCGCCACTGGCCAGGAACAAAAACACTGGAAAGAAGCCGCTGGCCGCGAAAGCTCCCGCTACAACGTCTCCGCCGATTACGTAGCCGCCCGCTTCGAAGGACGCCAAGCTACAGAGGAAGCCCCACCTCGCCGTACGCCGCTGGATTGGCTGTTAGTCGCCACTGCCACCGCGATTCTCGTCGCATTCGCCGCCATCGCACCATTCCGCAATTTCTCTCCGCTGGGGTCCCGCACTAATCCTGACCGCCGCCATTCTCCTCCTCTTCCTCTCTGTGGCCGCCACCTTTGGCGCACCACCCGCTTTCACTGACAAAGTGCAGTGCTGGCTTTTATGCCAGCGGCCTTGTGCCAACCCACCACCAACGTGGTCGTCCTGAGGAGCGTTTTGTGCGACGAAGGATCTCAACGTAAACTTCATTTACCATGTCCGATTCGCGCACCGACTCCAACGCAAACTTCGACTACAGTGTCCGACTGGCGCTGCGAATGATCCCAGCGCCATCGTCCCGGCACTACCACCAATGACCACCATCCCCAAAGCAGACGTAGTCGGCGTTGGCCTAAACGCTACTGATACCCTCATCCCCGTCCCGCATTTTCCCGAACGCGGCTCAAAAGTAGAAATTCATTCCGCTAACGCGCTCCTCGGCGGTCAAGTTGCTTCCGCCGTGGCCGCCTGCCAGCAATGGGGCCTGCGTACGCGTTACGTCGGCAAACTCGGAGAGGATCACGCGGCGTTACTCCACCGCACCGAATTCGAGCGCCTCGGCGTGGAGACTCATCTCTTCACCGCGCCCGATTGTCACAGCCAGCAAGCCTTCATCCTCGTCGATCCCAGCGGTGAACGCACCGTGCTCTGGAAGCGCGATCCTCGCCTGACGCTTCTCCCTGAGGAACTTCAGCGTGAATGGATCGTCAACGCCCGCCTGCTTCACCTCGACGGCCACGACACCGCCGCCGCCGCGCAAGCCGCGCAATGGGCACGCGAAGCAAACATCCCCGTCGTCGCCGATCTCGACGATCTTTATCCAGGCTACGAATCCCTTTTACCCAACATCGATTTCCTTATTACCAGCCGTGATATTCCCACGCGCCTTACCGGCGACTCCGACCTTCACCAATCGCTTCCACAAGTCCACCAACGCTACGCCTGCCGCCTCACCGCAGCCACGCTCGGGCAAGATGGCGTCCTAGCCTGGGATAGTCGGCAGTTTCACTACGCCCCTGCCTATCGCGTCGATCCTGTCGACACGACCGGCGCCGGCGACACCTTTCACGCAGGTTTTATTTTCGGGTTCCTGCAAGGTTGGCCACTCCAGCGCCAAGTCGAATTCGCCTGCGCCGCCGCCGCCCTCAACTGCACCGCCGTAGGAGCCCGCGGCGGCATCCAGCCCGTGGCCCAAATCGAGCACTTCATGGCAACCAACGCAAAACACCCCGCCGCCTTCTAACCTTCGGACAAAATCAAAAAATAGCAAATTGTCTTTCCGGAAAGACCTTCTAGCCTTTAGATAAGGGAAAGAATAAGAAATAAATTGTCATTCCGAGCGAAGCAAGGAACCTGCTTTTTCTCCGACTCGTCCAACTCTATTGCCCCGCGTTAGCCGCCACCGCTTCAATCACCGCAATATTCGGCACAAGATTAACTGGCAGCCCATGCCGTTGCTGCAAATATCCCGACGCATTATATGAAATCCAAACCTTACCACCCTCATCCTCCGCCACCAGAATCTTGAGCGGCAAATCCAGCGCAACGCTCGGCGAAGCTAGCATCAACGGCGTTCCTCCTCTGGGATTGCCGAAAATGAGCAACTTCGTATTGGGCATGCTCAGCCCAGCTTTTTCCGCTTCTCCGCTATGATCGATGGTCGCGAACAATTTCACGTTCTTCGCCTGCAAAATCGACTCCAGCTTCGCCACCGTATTGGCAACAGAATGCTGGCTGGCGATTTTCAAAATGCCATTTTCGGGAGTGATGGCCATGGAAGTCTCCTTCGCTGAGGAATGATTCTGGGCGGGCACATGTCGCGTGGCCAACAAATAATAACTCATTGCCAGCCCCAAAATCGCTAGCAGAATCGCGGTTGCTACCGCCAGCGTCGACGTGTTGCGGAACGATTCGCCTCCCGCCCTCAGCACTTTCACCATATGCACATAGCGAACTAGCGAAAGAAGCGAGATTAGCACGCCAAGCAGAATCAACACGGTTCCAAACCAGATCGAATAACCAAACGACACCGTGCGCACATTCGGCTGCACCACGTTAAATTCCTGCAAAAACAATCCGAATCGCGCCAGCACAAATCCCAGCGCCATCAATGCCAGCCCAGTCCGCACCCACGCAAGAAAAGTCCGCTCCACGGCCAAAAAATCCGATGGCCCCGCCCGATACTTTTCTCCCTGTTCCATCACAATATTGTCCGTCCTGTTCTCCTATTCTGAAATCCCGTCATTCCGAATGGAGTCTGCGGAGTGAGGAATCCTTCTTCGTCCTATACCCATCTACCCAATCGCGTCTCCGCCACCCCTCAGGGCGCAATCCTCACCATCGCCACTGCATGCGAACCCACCTTCGCCGAATAACTCCCCGTGAACGACCCCACATCCTTGTGCTCCCAAAGGTCCCGCACCTTCGCCGGAAGATGACTCGGATACCCGATCTCTTCCCACGTCACGCCGACTTCGCTCTCCGACGCGCCGCGATTAAACAAAATCACCGCGCGGCTCCCATCACTCATTTCCTTTGCCCAAACTTCCACGTCTCCATTTTTCGCCACGCGCCGCCCTTCGCGCCCCAGCTTGTCCTGGTTCACCGCGATCACGTCCTTGTTCGTCAGAATCTCCTTGATTTCCGGCGTCATCGATCGCACATCATTTCCCGCAATCAGCGGCGCGGCCAGCAAAGCCCACAAACTGAAATGCGCCCGGTACTCCGTGTTCGTCATTCCTCCATTGCCCACTTCCAGCATGTCCGGATCGTTCCAGTGCCCGGGCCCTGCAAAGGATTCGAGCCCAACCTGCAAATCCACTATGTCCACCATGCCCAGTTGGCAGCAACTCCCATCGGGCCACTTCTTTTTGCTGTTCCATACGTCGCTGATATCGCCCGTTGTACGCCACAAATTGCCGATGCCTTTTCCCCACACCCACGGTTTCGCTGTGCCCCATTCGCACATGCTGAACACGATCGGCCTGCTCGTCGCCAGCAGCGCATTGTTCATCGTCGAATACGCCTCCTCCGCATTGCGTGTGAATGTACTGCACCAATCATATTTCAGATAGTCCACGCCCCAACGCGCATATTGCATCGCGTCCTGATACTCATGCCCCTGGCTGCCCACTCGTCCCGCGCACGTCTTCGCGCCCGCGTCCGAGTAAAGTCCAAACTTCAATCCTTTCGAGTGCACATAATCCGCCAGTGCTTTCATCCCGGAAGGGAAGCGCTGCGGGTCGGCCACGATAAATCCATTTTCATCCCGGCCCACCTGCCAGCAATCGTCGATCACCACATATTGATAGCCCGCGTCCTTCATCCCGTTCGTGGCCATCGCATCCGCCACGGACTTGATCAGATCCTCGCTCACGTTGCAGGCAAATTTGTTCCAGCTGTTCCAGCCCATTGGTGGTGTCTGCGCCAGCGAATTCCGTTCCACCTGTGCGCAAGCCGTGCTCGCAAGGAAGCTGCTTGCCAATACAACCAAGCCCAGTCTTACCCCGGCCTTCCCGTTCCAATTCATATGTTTTCTCCCACGGACTTTTCCATCAGGTAGAGCGCCAGCGCCTGGTTTGCCTGCGTCCACGCCAGCGGTGTATGGACGTTTGCAATATATCTTCCGTGCTTCAGGAAATAAAGCTCCGGGCACGTCCCCGCCGGCGTCACCTGCGCCAGCGAGCGATTGAAATAGTGCACCTGCTTCTCAAAGCTTGCCCGGTCCGCTCGATTGGCCAGAAACCTCTGTCCATAAATAATGGAAAGCACCGGATCGAAGATGCACCACTGCGCTTCGCAATTGGGCTGCAGATGCGCGTCGCGAAAATCCAGGCGCTCGCTGAAGTCCGCGCTCATCTGTCCCGGCGCGAACCACTCGTCATAGTCCTGGCAGAAATAGGAGTCGCCCGCATAGCGCTTGATTCCGACCTCTCCTTTCAATCGTGCTTGTACTAGATTAAGGATGGCGTCTTCCATCACCCGCGTGCGCACCGCATTCAGCGGATGAATCAGGAACAGCAGCGCGGAGTCCACCAATCGCTCCGGTGGCGATTCAAACGGTAGCGTGCCGTTCAAACGATCGCGCCCTCTCGCAATCAGTTGCTCCAGGTAGGCCAGATCCGCCGGGCCCCCGGAACCGGACGTCGCGTGATGCTTCCGCATTTCCTCCAGCCCTGCCACCACCGCGCCCACGCTCGAGTTGTTGATTTTGCGCCCTTCTTCCCACGCCCCGCTGTCCCGGTCCTGCCAATATTCAATGGCCCCAAAATACGGCGGGAAAACTCCATAAATTTCGTAATCGGCCGCGCTCATGGGCAGCGCTCCCGTGTTGGCCAGCACGTAGCGAAACCACAGTGCGTGCCCCAGCGCGTCATTCTGCGCATGCGGCCATTTTTCCGGCAATTCGTCAAGCGTCTGCGCGGTAAATCGAATATGTGGCCGCCGGTTCGCGTCTTCCCGCAACACCCGCACCGGATCATCGATGATTTCGCGAAACCGCGGCATTTGTTTCTGGAAAAACCGCGTCAAACCCTGGGCGCACGCGATCGCTGGAGCCAATTCCGCCCGCCGCCGCAGCGAATCCGCCACCATCACGTTGTCGCGGACCCACACATTCTGATAGCCCGTTACCGAATCCACCGCCTGGCTCGAACTTGCAGCAAACAACCCACACGCCACCGGGAATGTGTCGTACGTCCGGTATTCCGCCAACACCCGCTTGATTTGCCCCAGGCTCTCTGGAGTGTAAGAGTCCACAATCAAGTGCCGCAGCACCCCATTTTCCATCCCCAAATTCTATCCCACATCCCCGGTAGCATAGGCTTCAGCCGGTGTTCCTGGGGTATGTGCCCAACTCGCAAATGGCGGGAACAAAACATCCTCCTTCGGTGTCTGAAACATCGTAGCTCTTCCCGTCGTATCTTCATGGCAGAGGCACGCTGACTGGGTTCGACCTTTGCGCGCCATTGATCACCCTGAGGGTGCCGCGTCCATGAACATGCGAGAATCGGAAGGAATCAGCTCCGAACGTCGGAGAGCGCCTCGCTACCGCTATCAGGCTGTCGTCGAGATCGAATGGGGTTCTGCTCGTTTGCGCGCCCGCACACGGGATATCAGCGAAGGCGGCATGTTCATTGAGGCCGACGATGTACTCTGGGTCGGCGCAGGCTTTCGCGCGCGCCTCGCCGTTGATCGCCCGGTGTGGCTGGAATGTTCTGTCCGGCGCGTTGAGCCCGGCCTCGGCATGGGCGTTACCGTTGAACTTCGCGAAGATCAAGCCCAGCGTCACTATCGGGATCTGCTTGCGAAACTCGCGGGGAGTTAGTTCATCCCGCCGTATACTAGATTAGATGACACGTTGCCTGGATTGTGGTTCTCCGCGCACCAGTGATCAATGTCCCAATTGTGGACTGACCTCGGCTGCTGCGGAGTTCGTTTTCCGTCGCCGCCTTCTTCGCCAGATGGCCATCTTTCTGGCTGGCTCACTGCTCTTTCCTTATCTCAGCCAGGTTTATCCTCCGCTGGACCTCGACGCCATGCTCGTTTTTTATGGCCTCGTGTTTTTCGCTGCTCTCACCTTGGCGATTTTTCTCGATCGTCAGGCGCGCGCGCGTAAAGACATTGAGATCTTGCGGCACTTGTTTACCGGCCTGCTTCCGATTCCGTTCCTCCTTTCCGCCGCGCTCTTTATCAACGGCAAGTTCGATTCGCCCGGCAAGGTCGAGTACCAACAGACAACCGTCGAAGGTCGCTACTTGATGAAGGGAATCGTGCGCGGCACCAGGCGCCTGTTTGTCCATTCCTGGCGCGAAGGACGAGGGTACGAACGCCTCGCCGTCGATTCCGATGATTACGATCGTTTTCACGAAGGCGACCGCATCAATGTCGGCGTCGAGCCTGGCGCTTTGGGAATTCCGTGGTTCTACGGGGTCTATCGCGTGGGACAGCCGCACGTGCCTATGCCGCCCGAAACGCATCTGAAGCCGGCAAAGCCCGAAACGCCGGTGCAAAAATCAGCCCATCCGCCCGATCAGTAAAGCGGCCGCCCGTTCATCCCTAGCGGAATCTGCAATTCCAGGAAGTGGCCGTCTTTCCCTAGCCGGAAGCGGATGCGCTCCATCGATCCCACGTTTCTTTCGAGAAAATCCGGTGTGTCGATAGGCTTGTCCGGCACGTCCGCCATCGACCATTCCGCGCTGTCGCCCGCCACTTTGATTTTTTGCGGATCGATGTCGAACACTTCCTGGTCCTGCACGTTCACCAGCAGGAAGCGCTTCCACAACCGCACCAGCAGCACGCCTTTTTTCTCCGAATGATAAATGTTCCAGGAATTTGGCGCGTTGTCGTTGAATTTTAGGATCGCAAATTCCAGCGTGTGCCACGTGAGCTTCTTCCCGCCCTCCGCCGGAGGCTGTGCCTGTCCGCGCGCTAAGCCTGCAAACGCCAGCAGAAGCAGAACAGCCACAGCAACGCGAAAGTTCGTCCGGAAACGATTGTTCATTTGCCGAAACCGCAATCGCGCCACAAACTGCCCCACTCCCACAGCCCAAATCCAGTTCGCGTTGGCACCGAGTGGCCCACCTGCCGCGCTAGCATCGTGATTTGCCCGCGATGGTGCGAATCGTGCGCGATCAGGTAGCCCACGAACGCCACCACGTCCGGCTTGAAGTGCGGCACTTTCCCGGCTGGGTCGTCCAGCGCTTTTTCAATCAGCGCGCGGATCGCGTCCGCGCTCGCCTTCAACGACGATTGCACCTGCGCGCGCGTCGCTTTATCCGGATCGAGTTTCCCCGGATGCTTTCCATTCTTGTCCACCGCCGAAAGCCACATCAGCCGCATGTGATGAATGTGCGCGGCAATCGCGCCAACCGAACGGCCTTTGCCGGAAGGCGGCGGCGCTTGCCACGCAGCGTCGGGAACGTGACTCAACAACAGTTGATTCGCTTTTTCATCAATCGCAAATGTTTCCACCAACGACTTCTTGAAATCCAGGGCACCCGATTTTGTTCCAGCCGCCGCAATGGGGGTCATGTTCATCCCTCACAAGTCCCGCATACCAAAAGAAGTGTACGACAACCCTGCCCTCCCCGGCATGTCCCCA
This sequence comes from Candidatus Acidiferrales bacterium, assembly GCA_963790355.1. Taxonomy (GTDB): domain Bacteria; phylum Acidobacteriota; class Terriglobia; order Acidiferrales; family UBA7541; genus Acidiferrum. The sequence goes on along the minus strand of CAWBOF010000002.1, from coordinate 457,957 downwards.
CCGATCCCTCCTGCCAATCGCGCGCTCCAATGTACAATCGAGCATGCCCAGCAAAACCGCCCCACATAGCTTCGTCTTCTCCGTTCCCCTTATGAAACCCCAGGGCGCTCCCATCTACATACTCGAAATTCCGCAGTGCGTCAGCGCCCTGCTCGGCCGTCGCGGCCCCGTTCCGATAGTCGCCTCGCTAAACGGCGCCGTGGAAATCCAGGCCAGCCTGGTTCCCACGGGCGGTGGAAGACACAGGCTTCAGTTGAACCAGCGCACACGCAGAGAGTTGGACATCACTCCCGGTGATCGTGTGCGCGTAGCCCTAACGGTGCCGGAAAAGCCGGCGGTCCTTGCCAAGCCCAAAGAATTGAGATCTGCCCTAAAAGAAAATGATCTGCAGGAAACTTTCTCACGATTTCCAGCAGGGAAGCAGAACCACATTATCCAATGGATCGAGGAATCCGCTCATCCGCAAACCCGCGAGCGCCGCGTCGCCAAAACCATTGAAGTCACGTTCCGCGCCCGTGAACGTGCCTACGAACGAAAAAAAAGCACGAAGTGGAAATCGGCACCCTGATGCAATAGCCGATGCCGCTTAGGGGATCGGAGAGCTCCAGTTCCGACATTTACGGTCACGCGACACACCGCCCTGTGACCGCCGGTGTATCGCCTCTTCCCGCTTTCAGGTTAACTATCATGGGGACGGAATGAACTCCCGATCCTATGCCTTCCGATGGAAGAGTAGGTGACTCAGCAGCCCCCGCCCTCCCAGAAAAAACAAAAAGGGAGAAACTCATGTTTGCACGTCATATCACCCTGCGGCTAAAAGAAAATCTCGCCAAGGAATTCCCGGTTCTGTTCGAAAAAGAAATCCTGCCCTTGTTGAAGCACCGCCACGGATTCGTGGACGAACTGGTTCTCGTCACCCATGAAAGAAAGGAAGTTGTGGCCATCAGCTTGTGGGAAAACAGGGAGTATGCGCAAGCTTACGTTCGCGAACTGTATCCCAAAGTCGAAAAGATGTTTGAGAAATACACCGAGGGAAGGCCCATGGTCAGGAATCTGGACACGGAGTATTCCACCTTCCACAAGGTGGCATTCGCTGCATTGGCATAGCCCCCGGTTTTTGGGTCGAGGCAAGAGGGGGTGTAGCTTTGCCCCCTCCCTCAACTTTGAGAGGAGAACATACACAGCCATGGCGGATTACTACAACCTTAAGCAAGTCATCCAGATTTGCGGAGTTCCCGAGACCACCCTTTCAGAATTGCAGCGGAACGGATTTCTGGTGCCAACAGTGAGGAGCGGAAGATCATTCCTTTCCTCTCAGCAGGTCTACCGTTTGCGCGTCGCTATTCGCCACGCGCGCAAAGACAAAATAGATTTGCAGGAAGCACTAAAAAGAGTGGAAGCTCGATGGCTTGCTCAAACCACCCCGTTCGGCGGTTCGGAACATCATCGGGGCGTGCATACACATCCTGCCTGACGAGCATACGAAGGCAAGCGCACCGCAAGTGCGGGCCAACCCAATGGCTAAAACTGTCTAATCTTGAACAGACTTCGCTTTGCTTCGCCTGTAGAGTCTGCAACTACTCCCAGCCAGCTTCTCGAAGGTCGAGACTGGTCCATGGAAATTTTCGCATTTCGCGATTCGAGGCCGCTCTCAGGCTTTCGATGCGGATGGCCTGGACCGTTCTCTCTTCGTCTATAGAAAGAGAGTCCTATGTACGCTCACAACGTTTCTCTTTCCCTTAAGTTGGAATCCGCTGCACAATTCCTGCAAAAAGTCGAACACGGGCTAATCCCTATGCCGATCCAGACGATTGTGCAAATAACGTTTTCCTCAGCGTGCGAAATTCCTCGCCAGAATAAGACACGCTCTTGATCTCACGGCGGCCCTCTGTACCGCTTGTAAAATCTTGCTAAGGGTATTGCTCCGCGATCCCAGCGTCAACCACGACAATTTGTCATCAGAAAGAGCGCTTTTTGCAACGAAGGATCTCAACGTAAGAAGCAAGCACCTGCCCCGATTCTCCATCGTTCCAACGGAGTGAGGAACTCTGCGCCTCCGCACGGTTTTTATGCGATAAATCCTCTTTCCGCCAACACCTTTCTCCCACCTTCAAGCAAAGCTCCCCACCACTTCATGTATATTACCAATGCCGTTTTTTCACCCGAGGAGCTGCGATGAATTCGATCACCTCCGATGCGCGCCCCCGCGCAACACATCATTTCGCGATTCTCTGCGCCATCGTATCGCTATCCCTCGTCTCTCCCCTCTGCGCCCAAGAAAAACCGGCCACCCACTCGCACGCCGCCACGCTCCTGGACGCTATGCCCCGGGCCAAACCCATCGGCCCGGCAGCCCTTTCTCCCGACGGCCTGCAAGTCGCCTATTTCGCTGAACGAAAACTCATGGTCGCTCCCATTGCCGGTGGAACTTCCCAATCCATCTCCGTAGAAGGCAATCTCTTTCTCCGCGATGTCGCCTGGTCCGCCGACGGCGAGCGCCTCGCCTTCATCGCCGATCTTCCCGGTGACGTTCCCGTGGCGCAAGTCTGGACCGCCGCGCCCGATGGCACCGCGCTCGCGAAACACACAGATCTGAAAGGCTACGTCGAATCCCCGCGCTTTTCTCCGGATGGCTCGAAGCTGGCCATTCTCTTCATCGAGGGAATACCTCGCATCGCCGGACCGCTCGAACCCATGACGCCACTATCCGGTGTCATCGACGAAAAAAAATACGAGCAACGCATCGCCACTCTCGACCTTGCCACCGACCATCTCGCGCAGCTCACGCCCGCCGATGTGTATGTCTACGAATACGACTGGACTCCCGACGGCCAATCCTGGGTCGCCACTGCGGCCCATGGCTCCGGCGATGCCAACTGGTACGTCGCACGCCTCTATCTGGTGCAAGCGCAGACCGGCGAGATGCGCGAAATCTACAAGCCCAAGCTGCAAATGGCCGGCCAGCGCGTCTCCCCCGACGGTAACAACGTCGCCTTCATCGAAGGACTGATGAGCGACGAAGGTTCGACTGGAGGAGACATCTATGTTGTCCCAATCACTGGGGGCGCCGCGCGAAATCTCACTCCCAACATCAAGTCGTCCCCATCCGCGCTAGCATGGACCTCGCCCGACCGCATCACCTTCGCGCAAAACGTGGATGGAAACGCCGGCTTCGGCAGCGTCGGCCTGCAAGGCGGCGCGGTCCAATCACTCTGGACGGGCGAAGAAATAGCTTCCCCAGCGGGCCCAGCCTGGACCTCCACGAGTTCCTCGTCGAACGGCCCGCCAGTTACCGCCGTCGTGCGCCAATCGGCCAGCACTCCGCCGGAGCTTTGGGCTGGCCCGATCGGCGCTTGGAAGCAACTGACGGATCTGAACGCCGGTCTCAAACCCGCATGGGGAGAAATGCGCAACGTTCATTGGATGAATGGCCCCACGCGCGTGCAAGGCTGGTTGATGCTGCCCAAGGATTACGATCCGGCAAAAACCTACCCTCTCATCGTCAGTGTGCATGGAGGCCCGTCCGCCGCGTGCCGGTCCGGTTGGGATGGGCGCTTCACGGGCCTCGCGTCGGCGCTCGGTTACTTTGCTCTGTGTCCCAACCCGCGCGGCAGCTACGGCCAGGGCGAACGTTTCACGCAGGCAAACGTGAAAGATTTCGGTGGCGGCGATTTCCGAGACATCATGGCCGGCGTCGACGAAATTTCGAAGAAGTATCCGATCGACATGCACCGCCTCGGCATTCGCGGTCACAGTTATGGCGGCTACATGACCATGTGGGCCGAAACGCACACGCAACGTTTCGCCGCGGCAGTGGCGGGCGCCGGTCTCTCCGACTGGCTCAGCTATTACGGCCTCAACGACATCGACCAGTGGATGATTCCGTTCTTCGGCGCATCCGTCTACGACGATCCCGCCGTCTACGCCAAAAGCGATCCCATGCACTTCGTAGAATCCGTGAAAACTCCGACGCTCATCCTGGTCGGTGACCGCGACGGCGAAGTCCCCATGGAACAATCCGTCGAATGGTGGCGCGCCCTCGAAACTTTTCACGTGCCCGTAAAGCTGGTCGTTTATCCCGACGAAGGCCACGCTATCGGCAAACCCGCCGACTCCCGCGACTACACCGTGCGCACCTTCGACTGGTTCGAGGAATGGTTCGCCAAAGCCCCACCACCAAAGCGCGCCGCGCCGTAAACGCCCGCCTTACAGGGCGAGTTCGCGTAGAATCAATCACCAGGAGCCAAATTTCTGACCGACGAATCCGATCCCAACCCCAGCAGCGAATGGCAAAACACGCGCGAACCAGCCGGCTCCGCAGATCGCCAAAACGCCACAACCTCGCCACCTCCAATCCGCTGGGGCCGCACCGATCGGCACCGCCTTCTCATCTTCGTCACTATCGGCTTTCTTCTTCCCGGCGTCGGTGTCCTCGTGTTGCTGCACGCTTTCGGCGGTAACAGCTCCATCTTCACCGTGCAACGCGAACTGCCCACCAAAGCCGTCATGGCCTTCTTCATTGTCCTCGCCACCTGGATCGTTTCCCGCATGGAAAACCGCCCGCTCGACGATTACGGTCTCCCTCCCCGTCAGGCCTTAGGCAAAAGATTTTGGGAAGGCGCTCTCTGGGGTTTTGCGATGCTTTCCCTGATCCTGCTTATCCTTTATCTCTCCCGTCACTTTCGCATCGATTCCGTCGCTCTCACCGGCAGCGCGCTTTTTCGGTACGCCTTTGCCTGGGCCGTCACATTTCTTGCCGTTTCCGTCAGCGAAGAACTTGGGTTTCGCGGCTACTGGCTGTTTACATTAAGCCGCCGCATCACTTTCTGGCGCGCAGCTCTCTTCCTCTCTTGCATCTTCGGTGCAGCGCACATCCCAAATCATGGAGAAAACGCTCTCGGCATTCTTCAGGTTGTCGCTACCGGCCTGCTTTTCTGCTTCAGCATTCGCCGCACCGGCACGCTATGGTTCGCTCTGGGCTTCCACGCTTCCTGGGATTGGGCAGAAACTTTTTTCTACGGCACGCCCGACAGCGGCTTGCTCGGCGTTGGCCGCTACCTCAACACTTCCGTCCAAGGCCCCAGCTGGCTCACCGGAGGTTCCGCCGGACCCGAAGGCAGCATACTCGCACTCCTCGTCTTGCTGCTCTGCGCCCTACTCATCCACCTCCGTTTTCCCCACGCGATCTACCCCGATCGCCCGGCGTAATCCGTACTGTGGCACGGTGCTTGTTTTCTCCCTGCCGCTGTGGGGCCCGGCCTCTGAGGCGACCCGTTCTCCGAACTCCGCCCTCACTCGCGGTCACCCGCCCCTCCCCGGTCTCCCCGTCCACTGTCCTCCCGTACCATTGTCACCTCTCACCCCGCTCTTTAACCTCCTCCATTCAAATCAAACAAAGATCCTTCCCAGAGGATTTGGGAGCCGTTATGCGTTCCACCGCGAACCGCGGCATTTTCTGCCTACTCGCCGCGTTCATCCTCATGCTCTGGCTGGCGCCGCAAACTGCTGCGCAAACTACGCCCACACTCACCGTCGACGCCGACGGCAACACGCATCCCATCAATCCCGATATTTACGGCCTGGCGAACTACGGTCTCGACGCAACCTATGCCAAGGAAATTCAAGTTCCCAACATTCGGTGGGGCGGCGACGGCACCACCCGTTACAACTGGCAAGTCGACTCCAGCAACTCCGGTTTCGATTGGTATTTCATGGGCGGCAACGGCGAAACCACGGTCACGCCCAGTGCCTCGGCCGACCTGATGATCAACACCTACAAGGCCGCTTCCAACGCCCACACGCTCCTCACTATTCCCATCATTCCTTATGTCAACAAGTCCGCCGCCTGGAGCTGCAGCTTTCCCGTTTCCGTCTACGGCGCGCAGCAATCCACGAATCCCTACGTCCATCCCAACGGCGACGATTGCGGCAACAGCATCGCCAGCAATGGCACGCAGCTTCTCGACTCAAACATCTACGCGAACCATATCGACAACACCGTTGCGCTTCAACAAGGTTGGATCCAGCATCTCATCTCCACCTTCGGCACGGCCGCCAACGGCGGCGTTCCGTACTATCAGCTGGACAACGAACCCGGTGGCTGGAGCAACACGCATCGCGACGTGGAACCCGTGCAGCCCGATTACGACACCATCATCAGCCTCGGCCAGCAATATGCCGCGATGATCAAGCAGACCGATCCCTCCGCCAAAGTCTTTGGCCCGGTCGATTTCACGCTAGGCGGCTGGATTGGCACTCCGTCGCAGCAAGGCGGTCTCTACGCCGGGCAATATTATTTGCAGCAGATGGCCGCCTACCAGCAAACCAATAACCAGCGCATCCTCGATTATTTCGATGAACATTATTATGGCGGAGGCTCCACGGATGCCGCCGAACTCGAATCCACCCGCGCCCTCTGGGATCCCACCTTCAACTCCGGCAGTTGGGTGGAACAATATTATTTCGATGGACCCATGCAGTTGATTCCGCGCTTTCAGGGCTGGATTCAGACCTACTATCCGGGCACCAAGCTTTCCATTTCTGAATATAGTTTCGCCAGCGGCACGAATCCCCTCGTCGACATGCTCACGGAATCCGATGTGCTTGGAATATTCGGCACCCAGGGCCTCGATTTCGCCAATATGTGGAACGTTCCGGCACCCACCGCTCCCCTGGCCTACAGTTTCCGCATCTATCGCAACTACGATGGTGCCGGCAGTCAGTTCGGCGACACCTCCGTGAATTCCACGAGCACGGATCAGAGCCAGCTTTCCGTCTACGGCGCTCTGCGTTCTTCCGACGGGGCGCTCACCGTTGTCGCCATCAACAAAACCACCGGTGCCATCCAGACTTCCTTGACGCTTACAAACTTCAAGCCCGCTTCGACCGCCGCTGTCTATACCTATAGCAACGCGAACCTCACGCAAATCGTCGCGGGAACGCCCGTCGCGGTGGTTTCGAACGCTGTGAGCTACACCTTCCCTTCATATTCCATCACCGTCTTTGTGTTCACTCCCGCGCCCACCACGTCGGGCCCAACCACAACCTCTCTCACCGCATCGGCCACGCAGCTGAACGCTGGGCAAAGTGTCACCTTCACATCCACTGTTGCGCCAACCTCCGGCACCGGCTCTCCCACAGGCTTGGTTACGTTCAGTAGTGGCTCAACCGTAGTCGGCGTCGGCACGCTCAACTCCCAGGGCATCGCCACCTGCACGACTTCCTCCCTCGCGGCCGGTTCTTACAACGTCATCGCCACCTATTCGGGTGATACCAGTTTCGAGGAGTCCACGTCGTCCCCACTGTCGGTCGTCGTCACCGCGCTGCCAAAAGTCGCAACTACCATTTCCGTCACTCCGCCGGGCGCGCAGCTTACCACCGGTCAAACCCTGAACTTGACCATCTTCGTCGTACCGCAATCGGGTATCGTCACGCCCACAGGCACCGTCACCATTCTCGACGACCAAACGCAACTGGCAGCCCCGACGTTGGCTGGCGGCTTCGCGGCCTTTAGCACAAGCACTTTGGCGGTGGGCAGCCACTCGATCACCATCACCTATTCCGGCGATACCAATTTCACTGCCTCCACTTCGGCCGTGATACCCGTTGTCGTCTCGGTCCCGGGCAAGGTCACTACCAACACATTACTCTCTGCTTCGGCCGCCCAGATAACTTCCGGCAGCAGCGTGACGTTCAGCGCCAACGTCGCGCCTGCCAGCGGCTCGGCCGCGCCCACCGGAACAGTTTCGTTCCTCGATTCGCAATCGTCACTCGGCACCGCAACCCTTAGCGCGGGATCGGCGCAATTTACGGCCGCGAATCTGTCCACGGGCACGCATGCGATCACCGCCGCATATTCCGGTGACTCAAATTTCCAGCCGTCGACTTCCGCCGTCGCCACCATCGCCGTCACAACCGCGGCCGCCCCGCCGGACTATTCGCTCTTAGTCAGCAGCCCATCGCTCACCGTCAAGTCCGGCACGATTGGCACTATGACTTTGACCGTCACGCCCACAAATGGATTCAAGCAGTCCGTCAGTTTTGCCTGCTCTGGCCTTCCGACCGGCGCCTCCTGCGGCTTCAGCCCGCAATCCGTCACACCCGCGGCCTCCCCGGCAACAGCCACGCTCTCCATTCAAGCCCCCGCAGCCACAATGGCAAGCCCAGCTGCATCAACAACCAGCTCCTCCGCAAATTTATTCTCAGCCGTCCTCAACCCGCGAATCCCGACCGCCAGGTTCGCAGCAATCTACCTCGTAGCATTTGCCCTGACCGCGTTGTTCTTCCAAACAACCAGTAAGCAGCAAGCGCCGCCCAGGCGAAAAGTTCTCCGCACCCTGACGCTCGCAACAGCGCTAGCAATTCCCCTGTTTGCCAACGGCTGCGCCACCTCCAGCTCCTCCGCTCCGCCCGTCCATTCCACCAACTACACCGTCACCGTAACCGCCACCGCTGCCAACGCGCCCTCGCACTCTCAAAACTTAACGCTGACAGTTGTCACCCCATAAATCTCCACCAGGCGCACTCTGAGAGCAGCCACGTTCCCGTCATTCACGCTGCGCTGCAATTTACACACCTCCGGGCAGCCAACGCATGCACAACGTACACGAATGCGTCCTGGTGCCACTTTCCGATGGGAGAGCGCCGGCTTTCGCCGAGGCTCTCCTTGCCGTTTCACGGATTCCTACTTCTTCTTCTTCTTCTTCTTCAGTGGGCCTTTCGTCAGATCATGGCTGGCCGGTACCACCTCTGCTCGACCGGTTACCCCATGATGCCGTCCAACGCATTCCGCGTGACGTTGGCCGCGTAGATCAAACTCTTCTGCGCAAGAGGCTCCTCTTTATCAGCGCCGAAATTCCATAGCACCAGGCACTCGACCTGGATCCATCGGCCTCCTCCGAACGCGTAGGTCCACGTTCCATTAGCGTGGAACGTCCACACAGTAGAAGAATTACTCACTGGCGGACCAGAACAGCCCCAAGCGACAAAACCGTTCCAGGTGCCGACTATGCTGGTTGCGTTTGATATCGACGCTTCTCACTTTCTATTCAAATTTCCGAGTCTCCAGGACGCTGTCCTGATTTTCGAAGAGTTCGCGGCAACCGCTCGCTGGTTCCCTTCTCGACAAAACGAACCCATCTGATAGTGAGAAACGGACTGACATCGTCACACCGCAACGCAAGCACCCAAGAACATGCCGCAGCCTAGGCGGCGTTTCGCCTGGGATAATCATTGACTTGCTCCACGATGCGTCATACCGTCACGACAGTCATTTCCAAAGGCCTGCAATCAAGAGAAATTTCCCCAAGCAATAGGCTTCACCAACCGAACTATCGGTCCAAAGGAGGACCACCCATGAAGCATGTCTTACGGTTTGTCACGATTGCTCTTTTGGCTGTCGCAGCTTGCTGCCCTCTGCGAGCTCAAAGCAATCCACTTGTCGGAACTTGGAAACTCAATGTCACCAAGTCCAAGTTCGATCCCGGCCCGGCGCCAAAGAGCCTCACGCGCAGTGTCGAAGCGCAAGGCGATGGCGTGAAATATTCCTTTGAAGGAGTGGCCGCCGACGGAAAGGCCGTTACCTACGGTTTCTCTGTTAAATTCGATGGCCAAGACAACCCCATCGCAGGTTCCATTCCCAGCGGCGCAGACACTATTTCCGCCAGACGCACGGACTCCAATCACTATGTCGCGACCCTCAAAAAGGGCGACAAACTCATTGGCACATCCAAAGTGACCGTTTCAAAAGATGGAAAGGTCACCACCGTCGACTCAAGCGGCGTTACCGCGGCCGGCGTAAAAACGCACGACGTCCAGGTCTACGATAAGCAATAGCAAAAAACGCTGCCATCCGAAATAAGCAGCAGTTCCAGGGCGGCTCTTCCTCGGGCCGCCCTTTTTATACATTCGCGAATCGCGTCTACCAGACCAACAACCGCGGCCATGTTACAATTCCCGCCCCGCCCGCAAAGGATGCCAAAATGCCAGACATAATCCTTCCCGACAAAGAACTATCGAGCTCCGCCTACTCCCACATCATCAACGCGCCGCTCGCCAGCATTGACATAGCAGATTGGCTTTTCAAACTTCCCGAGGCCGAATACCAGCGCGCTGTCCGCCCGATCACATCTCCTGTGGCTCCACGTCGACCGATGACGGCAAACAGATGTCGATAAATGTTGAGATGATTGGCAAAACTCTGATGATTCAGCACTACGTCGCGCAGATCGCGACTCCCACACTGTGCCGCATGGTCTCAACTTCCGATGCCTTCACTCCGAATGGACACACCCGCGTTCAAATTGATCTGGACGTGAAGCGCAAAAACAAATCGATGAAAAAACTTGTCAATACACCAACAGCGTAGTCGCGCATCCAACGGCGGAATTCATTGACTTCATCTCGAAGCACAACATTTCCTTCGAAGAAGCGGCGAAAGCCCGCCAGCACGACGGCGGCGACCACAATCGCCGCGAAACGCCCCTCTTCGCAGCCAGCACCGAGCGCAAAGCCCAACGCCGCTCCCACGCCACCGCTTAAACACGATCCCAGTGCCTACGGACCGCTGCATTTGTGTGCGCAAGATGGCCATGCTTTTGGCCCGCACCGCACGAACCTTCCCGTGAAGGCGTGGCCCCAATCGGTGGAAACGTGGCTGGCGGAGTGATTCCAGAGTGATTCGCATGTAACCTACAAATGCTTGGACAGATAGTCCGCGCGCGGTGACAGAAGGCCGTTATTCTCACTTACCTCGTAACAATGCTATTACGTCGAGCAGCACCAGGATGGCGACAACCATCTCCAGTGCAAACATGCGCCGCTCGTTGAACTGGTCCACCATGAACTCGTAAAGCTCTCCCGCGGTTTTCAATTTCTCGCCGACGAGTGTCCGGTAATCAGTAACGCCGATTTTTGCTGCTCCAATGTTGTAGACACGGGCGTAATACGTGTCGCTGATGAATTTCACGGCGTATTCGGTTCTCTCTGCTAGGTCCATGATGTCCAGGCGGATTCGATTTAAGCGGCCTGCGCGTCGCGACAATCGCCAGCGAGACCAAAAACTTTCGTGGCCTTCGAGCGAACTGTACACCTGCGACAGCAAGTTGGTCAGCAGATCGTCGTAATACCGGAATTCGAGCAATTGGGTATTTGCGTACTCCAAAATTTCTATGACCGCCGGCGTGGCCTCCGGGTGATCGTAAACAAGGGCCGCCGCCCAGCCGACAACCACCAGATCATTAGGGTAATAAGAAAGTGCGGAACGCACGATCTCGTCACGCTCGGCAGTCGAGAGCGAAACACCTTCTCCCCGCACCAGCCTGCTAATCTGATCGGAGTACGAATCAAGCAGCTCTCCGCCGGTTGCCGCCCGGCCGTCCGGATGTCTCGCTATTTCGATGTCAATAATTAAGTAATCTTCATCGAGCCATTTCGCCGAAGGTCTCACAAGCGCCGGGCCGAAGCGATCCAATTGGTCGCGCAGCAGTTTTTCCGCAGCTTCCTCGACTTCAGAGGCGTTCATCCAACGAGACGAAAGCCCAGACAAGCCATCAAAGTCGCATTCGAAAACCGTCGTAAGCTCGACTGTTGCGACACCAAACCAATAATATTTAATCCGGGCGTCCAATTTCTCGCCCGTGCGAAGCGTGATCAACCCTACCGATTCAACGATGGGGGCCTGCTGCACTTGAGAATATTCGGGCGTGCGGTGACGGAATGCAGGCGGGAGCGGAGCCGCCTCCGGTCCGAGTAGGGCGCGCAACTTGTCCAGTTCAATCGCCTCGGCGATATCAAAAAGGTTTAGGATTCGAAAATATCCTTGTAGCATCATCGGCGAAAGAACGATCTCACTGCACAGTGGTATTTTACACGGGCCACGCCAAGCGAACCGCAAACTCGTTTTGCAGCGCTCCCTGCGTTCCCTGCGTACCATCCTTGGACGCTCAATCGGTTACGAGCTTCCCTGGCAACACTTTGCCAAGTCGCGCGCATCAATCAATCATCGAGCTGGCGGATTGAGTCGAGCGGTCGTCCGAATTCAAAACTCATTTGCGGCTGTAACCAGGAAGACAGCTCGAACAAACGGCATGGCGCAATTCTGCTGAATTGGCAGAGGTGCCCGTGACATTCTTCCACCGTTTGCTCTGCTTCGGATTTATCTCGGCAGCAACCGTTGCTCCTGGCTTGGCCAGATAGAACCGGAATATGACCCATCGCCTTCCGAGAAAACCATCCGGGGATGGTTGTAAAGTGGAGAGCCGCGGCTTGTCGCATGGGGCGCTCACGACGTTCTTGGCAAGAGCGACTCAAACTTGATTCCTGACCTTCTGTCGCTCGCCAGCCAATGGCAGACCCTCACACCGCAGACCCATTCTAACGAATCGAACTCACTTCGCCTGTCGGCGGAGCAGGAACAGCAACAAGACGCGATGGCAGGCGTTGTCGACACACTCATTCAAATAAGAGTACTCGTGCCCGCTGAAACTTTGCGGAGTCTGGCGCCAGACTTTGGCAACGCCGTAGCTGTTCTTCTTAGCCGGATGCCCACCAACGAGGCTGTGCCACTTGCGTTCGATTTTTATCGTTGCGAGCAGAATCATACCTATGGTCTTCAATACGTGAGCGCCGCCATCCTGGCACTTGATCCGCCTTCCGGTTTTGCCGCCGACTTGCTGGCAAAAACAAATGTGCTCCCGCGTGGGAATATAGGCCGACATACTTGCCGGATCCCCTTGTGATGCACATCCCCGAAAGCGCATTCGAGGAACCGACGTGGGTCCACCTCGGTTTTCTGCGGCGCGCCGACCGCAAAGGGCACTTCACAGAGCCTCCAGCCGGCATTCGTGAAATCACCGGATTACGTTTGACCACACCGGTGCCACTTCGTTCTGCCGCGTCCCAAAGAATAGTCGAGAGCAAAATTCTCTCAACTCGAACTGGACCGAAGTCGCTTCTCGAAATTGAATTCGATGGCAAGCGGCGAAATCAGGTAACCGACTTCAGGCCGCATCTTCCAATCGTTTTTCAACTGTGAGCCTGTACGAGTGACCTTCGATCATAACTCTGCAGCAACTCCCGCAGAGCCCGCACCCGGTCACGAGAAACTCTCGGCAGTAGTTGCCTACCTGCACCCACGCCAGGTTTTGGCCTTGTCCTCCTTCTGCCCTAAAGTCCAGTCGCATCCCTCAATCGCAAAACTTACCCTTTACCCATACGGAGGTTCCGCGCGATGGCCACAGCCAACAAAGAAAGCAAAACCCTGGTGGAATGGGTTCGTGCCGACGAGGATATCCTCACGGTACTCAGGCCAGGCTTGCCCTTCGATGCGCGCGCGTCGTTCCAGGCCTTTGGTGAACGGCAATTCGGAGGTCGCTTTGCCGGCTTGGCTTGCTGCTGCGAACTCCCAAGTGAAGTCCCCCGGCGCTGGGAAGCCGCGCTCGAACTGCGCGAGCAATAGCATTAAGCCTGCCCTAACCCTACGCCAGCGATGCCTTTGCTGGCTGCGCGCCTAACTCATTCAGCACCGCCTGCCGCTTCCGTGTTGCCAGCCATTCCACGACGATCCACGCAGCTCCTACCGCCGTCAGGTTGTACGCGTTTACTCCCCACGCCACATGGTCGTGCGGGGACGCAAAAATCAAAGGCAGTAAAGCCAGCGCGTTAAAGCTCAACAACATCAACCCAACCAGCCACGCCGCCAGAACGTCCAGGATTCCGGCGACGATTGCCAGGCCGCCAAGCAGGCTATCCCCGTGAACACGGTCCAGAAATTTCCTCCGAGTGGCATCCACTTAGGCACCATTGGAGCCGCAAACTCCACACCGGTCAGGTGCACGAGCCCGAACACGACTACACTCAGTCCAAATATCCAGCGAGCAATCGCAGCCGCTCGTGGTGATAATGAACCGCGCGAGCCTACGGACGCATACACAATCGCCGCAGCCACCGCCAGGATAATTTGCATCCCCACTGTACCCAACACACCGATATAGACGCTGGCCTTATATCCAAGAAAATGCGGCGCCGTATAGAATCGCGGAAAGCAGCACACGCCGAAGATGCAGTAAAGGATGGCCAGTGCCACCGCGCCAAACCGCGCCGTCCGCCGCCACACGATCGCCGCGCCTCCCGCGATCAGCAACACGGCGGCGATATATGCCATTATCTGAACCCGGGGAATGTGGTCCGCGAAAGCCTGAATGGGCTGATGCACAGACTCAAACTCGCCCCACACCAGGTCCAGAACTCCCGCAGCGACCGACGCTATGCCATATACATCAACGCCGACTCTCATGGTCCACCTCCCGCCGTTTCTCAGCGCCATCCTAGTTAGTTTCTGGCGCGAAACTCAAATCCTCGCATGAAATCAGGCTGGCAAGTGAATTCCCGAGCAGAGTTTTGTGCGTCTTTATATTTTTCCCTTGACATGTATGTATGCGTTGTGGCATACATACAGCATGCCGACCAAATCCAAGCCAAAATCCGAATCCCTTGCGGACGTGCAAATCTGGTTGCAACAGCAGTCCGCTAAGCTGTGGCCCGCCGCCCTCGGCTCTCTCAGTTTTCGTCGCAGTCCCTGCATTCGCCCGAATTGCCCCGCTTGTCTTTCCGGGGAGAAGCATCCCAGTTATGTCCTCTATGGCCGCCACCAAGGACAGCGCTTTTCCCTATACGTGCCCGAGGAGTTAGTTCCCCAAGTTCAGCGCTGGTTAGACAACGGGCGTGCTCTGCAGGAACTGCTGTACCAGGCCGCGTCGCGAAACCTCCAAGCTTTGAAGGGAGAGAGGGACCAGGCTTCGGGAAAAAAGGAGGACTGAAAGGTGCCCAGAGCTGCGAAGCCGCAGATCAGTTTCGCCGATTGGGAGTTGCTACAACAGGGCATCTTGCTGGAACCACTGCTACAGAGCATCTCCGATTTTCTGGACGATCATGAAGAGATGATCGAGACCGTACGACGCGATCTGGAACGAGGCCTGAAAAATCCCGGTACTGGTCGTGGTGGATTAACACCTCCACAGGTTCTGCGTTCCCTGATCCTCATGCGTGTCAAGAACTGGAATTATCGCGAACTGCGCGAGCGGATCACCGACGGCTACACCCTGCGGCAGTTCACGGATTTTTACTGCCAACCGGTGCCCAAGCACGATGCCTTCAACCGCGCCTTTAACCGACTGACTCCCGAGACGCTGCAGGCCGTCAATGAACTGGTGGTGCAAGCGGCCGTGGATGTGGACCTGGAAGATGGCCAGAAACTTCGCGTGGACACTACGGTCGATGTTGCGACATTGTGCTATACCTCGCTATCTCCCTGAAAACATTGATTGCTGCCCTTCGCTGCTCTGGCTTCGCGGAACTCGCACTCGATTCCTGATATTCATGGCCTCTTTATGGATCTCTTCTGAATCTAATGCTTCGACTGGAATCTGCCACGGTGCACAAACAACAACTTGACGCGCAGGCAATATCTTTTCTTCGATCATGCGCCGTACCATCCATTGGCTTACGTTAAGTCGCTGCGCTGCTACCTTAACGGTCACTTCCTTGGCTTCGTTGGCGTGATCATCATCCTCACGGAAAGCCGGCAGTTGGTAATAACTGCGTGCTGAGCGCACGCGCATCATGTTCCAGGAGTTGCCCACTCCCGTTCGCAGCCTGAGCCGATTCATCGTCGCGGCGATCTGCTGATCACTAAATTTCCCAGCCATCTGCCGAAGGACCTCGATCGCTTCCGGGTCCGTGCACCGTCGGCTCCTACCTGTCTCAAACTTTTTCGCGCGGAGTTCTGAATGGCGACCGCCCGCCCAATGAATCAGCAAAACAACCTCTCTGCTTTTCTCGTCCACATCGGCGATGATCTCGCGGATCAGGATCCGCACGATCCGTTGCTTCAGTCGCATGTCGGTCGAAGGCGAGTTCCAAATGGCCGGCAGATCTTGCGCCAAACTCAGAAGTGTCTGTTTATTCGGCACCGGTACAGATTGACTTTCCCGGTCGAACGCATGCAATTTACTTTCAAGCTCCTTCACTTTCTGCAGAGCGGTATTCCAGCGAGCTTCCAGTTCTGCGGCAACCAACCGCTGATCGGGATCAACGGATTCGTATCGCCGAGCTGCCAAGCGTGCTTCGTAGCGAGCTTGCTCGAGCTCCAACCCAATAGCTGTGCGCAGGTCGTGTTGCTTCTGCTGCATTTGGTCCGCGGCGTCTAAGGCGGCCTGAATCGCATTTCCGCTGACTGCCTCTAGCACCTGTTTCGACACGGCCGCATCCACTCGCAAGCCGCCAAAGGAAATGCACGTCCCCTCACCATACCGGCTGCGGCCCGCATTGCACACGTAACGAACGAGTGTGCCCGGATAAAAAACCTGCATCATTCTTCCGCAACGTCGGCAACGCAGAAGACCGGAAACCAAAGCTCCACCGCCACGGCCAGCCTTCGGCTCTCCACCAGAGTGCATATGGGCATTGGCAGCAATCATCGACTGATTTCTCTCATACTCGTCCCAGGAAAGGTACCCGGGATGATGCTCCTTGATCAAGACTCTCCATTCGCTTTGTGGCTTGCGGTGGCCTGCAGATTTACGTGCACGGCCCTCTACAATCTTGGTGCGTGTCTCGGTTTTGCCGTAGGCGTAGGCGCCTGCGTAGACTGGCTTGGAGAGGATCGAGTGCAGTGTGGCGTAGGAGGGCAATTTCCAAACCATCTTGCGCCCGCCAGTCTCATGCGGAAATGCTGGCAGGCAAATGTTTTCTTGTCGAAACCATAGTAGAACTTGGCGCATGCTGCCCAACTCGACGAATTTACGAAAAACCAGTTCAATAGCCTGCTGCACGCGCTGGTCAGGATCCTTTTCCAGTTTTCCACTCGGTGCCCAACAGAAACCAACGGGGATCTGAATCTGCAGTTCGCCACGCGCGGCTTTCTGACGAATGGCTTCCATCGACCGTTGGCGAAAGAGATTTAACTCGAATTCGCTGATTGTGCCTTTCATGCCCAGGAGCAACCGATCATTGGTTAGAGTAGGATCGTAAATACCATCAAGGTCTACCACCACAGCACCAACCATTCCACACAACTCAATCAGGTGATGCCAGTCGCGACCATTGCGCGCTAAACGCGACGCCTCAACACAGAATACGGCACCTACTTCGCCGCTACATACTTCCGCAACCAAGCGTTGGAATCCAGGACGATCGACCAAACCCGAACCCGTGCGCCCCAGATCGTCGTCGACGACCATGATTTGCTGGAAACCCAACGTGCGTGCCCGATCGGCGAGGCTACGTTGCAGGCGTGTGCTTTCCTGGTTGTGAATTACTTGACTGGGTCTGGACTGGCGAATGTAAACGGTGGCTTTTCGATGAAGTCGTTCAGGCGTGAGTTTTGGATTCATCCTCTCCTCCGTTTCCTGCTCGCTCGTTTTCTTCTTTCGCTGCGCTGATGAGTAGTTCCATCAGAGCGATGGTCAATTCGCTTTGCTGCTCGTCGGCAGCTGCCGTCGCAGGTACGCTGAGGAGTGGGAGGTTCATTTGCGGGTAGAGTGATTTTGCCGATCGTTTCATCTACGCCCTCCTTGGGAGATGAATTCACGGAAGCTTTATCGCAATCGCCACGAGTGGGCAAACTCCTGAGCAGATCGTGAAGTTCACCGAGTGCTTCAGCAGAAATCAGCGGAGGGCCGAGCAAGAGTTGCGAACACTCAGGACGCAACATCCAACTCGGAATGGGATATATTTTGCCGCCTGACTCGCAATAGATAAGTTGGCTGGCGCGGTCCTTTCGCCGCATACGAACAGGTAGAGTCAATCCGAAGAGGGGATGCCACCGGTAATAGATCGCTACGGTCTCGACATCATACGCATTATGTAGTTGGATCGGTTGTACAAACCGACATTCATCACCCGACCGACAGCACGTTGTTATGGGATGTCGTACGCGTGGTCACACGCTTGGTCCTGCGCTTGAACGCAGCGGTGCAACAGCGTATTCAGGGGTTCCGCAATCGCACTCGCGCGGCACGCCGTCGGATGCAAGAAATCCAGCGAATGACAGCAAAGGAACGGTCCCAGAGGCAAGTGGAGAAATATCGCCAACTGATCGGAATAACCGAAGAGGTAGTCAACAGCGCACGAAAGGTGTTGCAGCAGACTCGGAGAGCGCGCGGCAAGGATGTGATCTCCGACCTGGCCATCGGTGAACTCCGGAAGGAGATCGACCACTATGGTGGGCTGGGAAACCATGTGATTGAGCAAGCCTGCCGGCGTGTGCTCCAGGGGAAGCAACTTCCCCCTGCCGAAAAGATCTATTCCATCTTTGAAACTCATACCGATCTGATCAAGCGCGGCAAAGTGCTAACACCGGTGGAGTTCGGCCACAAAGTCTTTCTCGCGGAAAGTGCCCAAGGATTGATTACGCAGTATGCAGTGCTGCAGGGAAATCCTGGCGACGATCAGCAGGTGGAACCTTCCCTGGAACGTCACAAGGAAAACTTCGGACGCGCTCCCGAGTTGTATAGTTCGGATCGAGGCTTCTTTAGTGAGACGAATGTGAAATCCTGCAAGAAAAAGGGCGTCAAGGTGGTGTGCATCCCGCAGCGTGGCGGGAAGAAAACGGCGAAGCGCAAAACGTATGAGAAGAGTCCTGCTTTCAAAGAAGGCCAGCGCTTTCGCGCCGGCATCGAAGGGCGCATCTCCGTGCTGTTCCGCGGTCGTGGCATGAAGCGTTGTCTTGCGGAAGGGCGCCAGCGCTTTGAGCTATTGGTAGGTGCCGCCGTGCTTGCCAATAACCTGATGAGAATTGCGGCAATGCTATCGAAACGATCGTCTCGCAGACGAAGAGCCGCGTAACACGATCTTTCCGCTTTCTCTTCGCGAGGCCGACGCATCTTTCTTACGCGCACTCTTCCATTCGATCCCGAAATCCATGACCGCAAATGGTCTGCGCACGTCTGCCCGGGCGCGCTAAATCCCTGAAATCTCTATTGCCCAGTTAAATTTTTTGCCAAAATAGCGGTTTCGCGACAGAAACTAGTTAAGCGCATCGCCACGGTCAAAGAAAAAACAGGTCCGTCTGCGGTAGTATGATCGACAAGAGAACAGGCCCATAAATTTGGCCTGATCTTTTCTTCCGAAACGTATGAAACGGCACGTGCTCATCTACGGTTTAATCGGTGGGATCTTGATTGCCCTGCTGAAGTGGATGGAGTATCGCTTCCTGGTAGTCGAGCATTCGTTCGAAATCTACGGCGGACTGATCGCGGCAACCTTTGCCGTTCTCGGCATCTGGCTCGGCCTCAAATTGACGACCACGCGGCAGACCATCGTTGTGAAGGAAGTCCCGGTCGCGGCAGGGGCACCATTCGTCCCGGACGACAGAAAACGCGAGGATCTCGGGATCACGCCCCGCGAGATGGAGATCCTGCAACTGATTGCCCAGGGCATGAGCAACCGCGAAATCGCCAAGAAGCTTTATGTCAGCGAAAACACCGTCAAGACCCATTCCAGTCGCGTTTTCGACAAGATAGGCGCCAAGCGACGCACCCAGGCAGTCCAGCTCGGCAAGCAACTCGGCTTGCTTCCTTAAACCAGTCATGCGAACGAATGATTTTTCCCTCTCTCCGCCAAAATCACCCGAAAGGATGACGACAGACACCCTGGCTGTTGCGCTATCGTGCGCTTGCATCCGAGTTCCCCCTCACAGGAGACGCGCATGAAAAAGACCATACTGACCTTCGGCCTGATTTCCGGCGCCATTTCCTCATTGATGATGGTGGCCACAGTTCCGTTCGCGGACAAGATCGGCTTCGGCCACAGAGCCGAGGTCATCGGCTACACCTCCATCGTTCTTTCGTTCTTGCTGGTATTCTTCGGCATACGCTCCTACCGCGACAATGCCAGTAACGGCCACATCACCTTTGCCAAAGCGTTTGCCGTCGGTATTTCGATCACCCTGATTTCCTGCCTCTGCTATGTCGTGACTTGGGAAATTCTCTATTTCAACTTCCTTCACGATTTCATGGACAAATACAGCGCTCCCATGATCGCCAAGCTTCAGACCTCCGGCGCCAGTGCCGCCGCCGTCCAGGCGCAACTTCAGGACCTGAAAAAATACAAAGAAATGTACGAAAACCCGCTCTTCAACTCACTGGTTACGTTCCTCGAGCCTTTTCCCATTGGCCTGGTCATCACACTGCTCTCCGCCGCCGTCCTCCGCAAAACCACACAATCCCAACCAGCCCAATTTACCCTGCCAGCTTCCTGATTTTTTCGCATAGGGGCGCAGCACAGCTGCGCAGCATGCCCGCGGGGAGTCTACCGAACGACTCCGCGGTCGAGGGGTGGTCATGGACGCCAGACAATCTCGTCAAATCGCCGGCGAATTCGGAATTCGGAGGGAAAAGGTAAGAGGCGCTCGGCAAACTCACAAGCGCCTCCCCATACTACATCAACGTAAACCGTACCTCACTGGATCACCTCCTTCTCGGCAAATGCGCCGATGGCGACCAGATGTCGCATGGAAAGAGTATAACCCTGGATCGGGCAAATCGTCAGATCTATCCCTTGCTTTCACCTTTGCTGCAAACAGGAACGGATTCTACAGTTCCCGGTAGAGACTGTCGGACACGACCGTCCGCACCTTATCCAAGCTCTTAAGCCAAGCCACATAATCTTTATGTGTCAGTATTTTTGTCCCTTCCGCTAGGGCTGCCATGTTGGGAAACTCGATGGACACGACAATGCTCCCTGCATTCGGTCCCGCAAACGTCGCGTGCCAGATCCTGGTTTGCGCGTTTACTCCCAGTTTCTTAATAATTGCAGCACCCTTCTCAAACTGCGCGAGATAGCTGGCGACATCGTCCGTTTTCACTACCACAACACGCAGAACCGCAGTCTTCTCAGAAGCCATGATCGAGATTCTCCACGTAGTAGCCGTCCACGGGGCGGGTGCCGCTGCGCGAAGCACGCACATATTTTTCCAACTCCAGAAATCCTTGCCGAGCGCGTTCCACATTGATGCCGCGCTCTTTCGCCTTGCTCTGACAAAACGTACAGAAGCAAGTCACGTGGCCCGGATCGACCGGCGGCACATCATGCGTTGCTCCCAGACTGTCGCAAAGCGCGCCCTGCCGCTCGGATCCCCACATAAGTCCGTCGATGTCATAGGAACGCGAGTAATCCTCGACCAGGCAAGTCAGGAAATTTCGATAATCTGGATTGTTGACGCACAGCGTCTCCGCATTCCGACCGTACAAATCTCGTTCCTGCAATTTCTCAATGTTCGACAAGTCGCCCCGAAACACGTCTTCAAGCCAGCACACCACCTTCAAGCCGCGTTTTCTTGCGGCCGGCAGCACTTCGACGAGGATATCCAGGTCGCCATGGTCGGGCGCGCGCGTGTCCTTCAAAACGGTGTTTTGGTAATACTGTGCATGCGGCGTGGCGAAATTCCCGCCGTGGAAATTCAAGTCATACTCCTGCTTGCCATGATTCGGCAGGGGCTGTCCCGGTATCTGCCTTCCAGCGATGCCTCGGCCGCAGGTGAACACGGCAAGAAAAAGCGTATTCACGCAAGCGCGTTCCTGCAGCACATCCAGAACTTTCTCCGTACCTTCATCCACGAACGAAACCGCTCCAACTTGAATGCCGATCATTTTCGAAGACGCCGCAGCATATCCCGCCGCCGGCAGCGCAAAAGCAGCCCCGGCCCCAGCGGCAATCTTCAGAAATTCCCGCCGATTCACATCCGATTTCAACATGGATCACTCCTAACTTTTAACTCCCGACTACAGACTCCCGACTATCTGCCACTCTCCAACCGAAAAATCGCGATCTCAGGCCGTACATTAAACCGCACCCGCACCAGGTGCCCCACTCCACGGCTGATGTACATTCGACGGTTCCCGCTTAATTCGATTTCGCCAGCCACATACCGCCGGTTCTTTACTGGCAGCAGTGGCGGAGGCAAAAACGGCGGCTTGCACTGGCCCCCATGCGTGTGGCCAGCCAAAATCCAACCCTGGTAATTTCCCCAGATCGGCAGATCGGCCGCATCCGGGTTATGACAGAGCACGAGCGTAGAATCGTCACCGCTCTTCTCTCGAAGAATCTTTCCCGGACCGAAGCACGGGCTCCACAAGTCATCGATTCCCACGAACTGTATCCCGCCAACAACTGCTGCCTCGTTCCGCAATAAAGTCACTCCTGCCGTGCTCACAATTTGCGAGACCTGGTACGCAACATCCAACATCCGCCACTTGAAACCATAATCGTGATTTCCCAGAACGCCCACAGTTCCCAGTCGGCCGTAGGGCATCGATAATAAAACGCGCTGCAGTTGACCAAGCTGCTTCAGCCCGCGATAGCTGATCCAGTCGCCGGTGTAAACAACGAAGTCCGGCCTGACCTCTTTCACTCTGCGAAACGATTCGATGATGTATTGATCGTCAACCTGTGGACCGATATGCAGGTCGCTGATCTGCGCCAGCGTGCATCCCGCAATTTCCCTGGGCAAGCCCCGGATCCGCAAAAAGGAGTGAGTGAATTCAAGCCAATGAGGCTCAACGCGCCAAGTATAAAGTCCAACGGCAGTCGCACTGACTGCAGCCGCTGCCAACGCCCTGATCGCCTGCCGTCGAGATAGCACCGCGTCGTATCCCCTGCGATTCTCGTGCAACAAAGGTTTTTATTATACGGTACTCGCCATCGCTCGCCGCCGCTGCTGCGGTTAAGCTGGTTACTTTTTCTCATTACTTTCTCTCCATGTTGAACCTCAGTGATAATGTCCCCTTTTGTCCTCGATAGAAATGTCCCCTTAAGCTGAGCTCGTTCAGGAGGTCAGCTTGGGGCGGACAAAGATGAGCAAGCGGGAGTTGGGGAGGGTGGAAGTTCTGGCGCGGGTGCGAAGCAAGCAGCTGCGGGTGGTGGATGCCGGGCGGCTGCTGCAGGTGAGCTACCGGCAAGCGAAGCGACTGTGGAAGCGGTATCGCGAGGAAGGCGCCACCGGGCTGCAGCACCGCAGCGCGGGGCGGCCTTCGAATCACGGTCACGCGAAGAAGTTTCGACAGAAGGTACTTGGGCTAGTTCGGGAGAAGTACGGTGGTGAAGTAGGGGAGCGGTTTGGGCCGACGCTCGCCGCGGAGCACTTGGCGGCCGAGGATGGTCTGCAAGTGGACGCAGAGACGCTGCGTCGCTGGATGCTGGCAGAAGGTTTATGGAGCCGGGAGCGGAAACGGCGGGGACATCGACGGCGACGGGACCGCAAGGAACATTTTGGGGAGATGGTGCAGATGGACGGGAGCTTTCACGCCTGGCTGGAGGAGCGCGGACCGGAGGGATGCCTGATCGACATGGTCGATGACGCCACCAACACGACGTGGGCGCAACTTGGGGAGCAAGAGACGATCTGGGCGGTGGCCGATGCGCTGCGTGCATGGATCGAGCGCTACGGGGTGCCGATGGCCCTGTATGTGGATTGGAAGAATTTGTACAAGCGGCCGGCGAACGCGAGGGAACGGTTGCGGGGAGAAGAGCCGGTGACGCAGTTTGGGCGGATGTGCGCGAAGTTGGGGATCACGCTGATCGCCGCGAATTCTCCGCAAGCCAAGGGGCGTGTGGAACGTCAGCACGGCACGCATCAGGATCGCTTGGTAAAAAAGCTACGACGGAGGGGGATTTATAGTTACGAAGGAACCAACGTTTATATGGAGCGAGAGTACTTGCCGGAACACAACCAGCGTTTCGCGCGGGCCGCGGCGCGGCCGGAGGACTATCACGGTCGCGCGCCGCGAGGAGCGGAACTGGACCGCATCTTTCGGCTGGAGAGTGAACGCACGGTCAGTGACGATTGGGTGGTGCGGTACGATAATCGTTTTTTCCAACTGGAACCGCAGAGCGGGCACATCGTGCCCGCGCGGAGCAAAGTGTGGGTTTGCGAGGGACGGTACGGCAGGATGAGCATCGAGTACGGGGGGCACGAACTACGCTGGCGGGAAATCGCCGCGCCGGCGCAACCGCAGGTTCTCGATGTAGCAGCCCGCAGGGGGACCCGGGTACCGATTTCGGTCAAGAAACGGAAGTGGACGCCGCCGCCCAGCCATCCATGGCATGAACCGCCCCGCCCGAAGGTGCAGAAGCGAGCCTCCAAGTTGGGAGCCACCGCGCCGCGCTCGTCATTGGTCCGGCCCTACGCTTCGCCCTAAACGCTCCGCCCTGCGGGCTACGCAGGGCTGCGCTCCGGGCCAGACCAACCAGTCAGAAAACACAGGGATGCGTATGTCGACCGAGAACAGGATCATCGTTCCTAGGGCTTGCTAGAGAGAAATTTTCCAGGGAAACAGAAAAAAAAAGCACAAAGAGGTACAAAACAAAAAAAGGGGACATTTCTAATGAGGTAAGAAAGGGGACATTTCTAAAGAGCTTTGACATCATTACTTTCTCTCCATTGACTTGGCTTCTCGCGCGACCTAAGATGTGCGCGGCCCGGAGGTTATTCCGCCACAAATGAAAACGCCCGCCCGCGTTACATTTCTTCACATCCTGCTTGCAATGGCTGTCGGTTGCATTTGCGCCAGCGCATCGCTCGCGCAAGAGTACATGCGAGACTCGGAGCCCAAACTCCTCTCTTATGACGAGTTGGTTCAACTCAGCTTGGACCAGGTGATGAGCCCCGAGTTGGCAGAAAAACTTCGGGTGATCACGACCACTCCCTTCATCAACAATGAAGCTTATTTAAGCGGTATGCGTGTGCAACCGCTAGAAATTCCCAAGCTAGGGCCTTCCTTGCGCGTGGCCTTATGGAACATCGAGCGCGGCTTGGAGCTTGATTACATCGAACTGTTTCTCACCAACAAAGACGCCTTCATGGCCAAGGTGGAAGAGGAGCGCAAAGAGGCGAAGGAGCACAAGAAGAGAGTCCGCTCCGTGGATCTCGAAAAAATACCCGAGGAAATCGAAATTCTCAAATCTGCCGACGTCTGGATACTGAACGAGGTCGATTGGGGAGTGAAGCGCACAGAATACCGTGAGGTAGTGCGCGAGCTGGGTAAGACTCTGAACATGAATTGGGCCTATGGAGTGGAGTTTCTGGAGATCGATCCGAAACAACTTGGTACGGACACGTTTGAAGACGGTGAAACGAAGGAGCAACAGCAGCAACTCGAGCAAGTGTTTGCGGTCGACAAAGGTCGGCTGAAAGCTTTGCACGGAAATGCGGTCCTCTCGCGCTATCCGATTCGCAGTGCGCGGTTGGTTCCATTCACCGTTGGCTATGACTGGTTCAAAGAGAGCAAGATTCGGCCGCTGGAGAAAGCAAAACGCAAGGCGGCCCTGTTGATTGGCGAAGATCTGCTACGGGAAGTGCGCCGTGGCCAGCGAACAACGCTCTTCGTCGACCTGGACGTTCCCGACGCGCCGGGTCATAGCATCACGATTGCGTGCACACATCTGGAAAACCGTGCCAAGCCGAAAGTCCGTCGCCAACAAATGACGGAACTTTTGAACGAAGTGCGCGATAACCCCAACCCCGTCATCGTGGCCGGTGACATGAACACCACTGGATCGGATTCGACCCCAACCAGCGTTGAAAATATGTTGTACAAGCGTTATGGCAGCCTCGATTTCTGGACCACCAAAGGCGTCCAATGGGCTACCGGAGTCGGCATCATTTACAGCGGAGCTAAAGCGGCAATAAGCCTTTCCGGTATCCAGTACCGCATTGACCCGACTTCCGCAAATATTCCGGGAGCTTCCGCCAATCTGGAGCGTGCTTTTTTCAACTCGTTGGAGAAATTCCGCTTTGCCGACGGTAAAGCCATCGATTTTCGCGGCATTCCCCAGCGCACCGTCAACGGAACTTCTGGCACGCTCGCAGATTCCAATCAGCGGCAAGGCGCGGGATTCAAACCGACATTCAATGCCGAACTCATCTGGGGGAATGTGAAGCTCGCGAAATTCAAGCTCGATTGGTTCTTTGTGAAGGACGATATTGATTCGCCGCGCGACGCGAAAGGGCCGTTCCTTTTTTGCCCCCCACTTTTCCCGAACCCTCGTTAACCTCAACAATTGTCCGCCGGAACCGATTGCCGATCACAGCCCCATGACAATCGACCTGCCCTTCAGCGAGCCCACGCAGCTGGCAAACAAAAAGAAAGCGCAGTGATCGCGCTATCCGTGGCTCCCCATGAAGCGCAACGATGATCCCCAAAAGAGTGTGGAACAGGGCACGAAGTCCACGCTTCTCGGCATTTCCGTCAATCTGGGATTAGGCTTGGCCAAATGCACTGCCGGTCTACTGGGGAATTCTTTTGCGCTCGTTGCCGATGGCCTCGAATCGATCACGGATGTGCTCGGCGGTTTTGTCGTTTACTTTAGCCTGAAAATCGCGGTTAAACCGCCGGACGCAGACCATCCCTATGGTCATGGAAAAGCGGAACCCATTGCTGCGGTAGTTGTCAGTCTCGCCTTGGCGGCGGCTGCATTCGCCATCATTTACGAAGGCATTCGCGAAATCATTTCCCCGCACCCTGCGCCTGCGCCATACACCCTTGTCGTGCTTGCGGGCGTTCTGATCATCAAGGGATTCTTGTTCCGGCACGTTCAATCCGTCGGGGAATCAATCGGAAGCCTCGCGGTCAAAAGCGACGCCTGGCACCACAAAAGTGATGCCCTCACGTCGGCCTTCGCTTTCATTGGCATTTCCATTGCGATACTGGGCGGTCCCAGTTGGGAAGCGGCCGATGGGTGGGCAGCCCTCGGTGCGGCACTGGTCATTCTCTACAACGCCTGGAAGCAACTGCGGCCTGCGGTCCTTGAACTTGGTGACATCGCTCCAGACAGGACTCTGGAAGTCCAGGTGAGGGAGATAGCCGGGCATGTCTCCGGCGTCCTTGGCTTGGACAAGTGCTTTGTTCGCAAAATGGGATTCACCTACTACGTCGATCTTCACATTGTTGTACCGGGCGCCATCAGCGTCCGCGAAGGACATCGCATATCACATAAGGTCGAAGACGAACTTCTCAGAGCGTTGCCGCAAGTAGTGCAAGTCCTTGTCCACGTCGAACCAGAAGAAGAGTTAACAAGGCACACCGAATGACCGCAACACCGCATCATATTTGCACTCGATAATTGAGCAGGGTCAGTACTAAGGGGTGCGCGAATGACGGGAATGACAGGCGCGGACGCCGCTGATCCGCACCCGGCCGGCACTGTGATCGTACAAGGCAGCACAGGCGAATTCCTCAACACCGCAACCGGTCTGCGCGTCTGGGCCGGCAAAGCAGGAGACCCCTTCTGGATCGAGCCCGACGTGTTGCACGCCTCCGGCCACGCTTTTCAGGATGGCCATACGGTCAACCTTTCCGGATGGGATCCAACTCGCGCAAAAAATTTATTCGCTGGCCACACGGTATATTCCATCGTACTGGAGGTTCCGGATAAGGAGTTGCTCGCCCAGGCAGGCGGCAATCGTCGAATCGGCGTATGGGCGGTGTCTACTTTAGCGACCGACGCCGGCGGTTGGCGCGCGATCAACCGCGTGGGCCTCCCGATGATCCATCCGCTGTTCACTCAGTACAACGAAGATCTCGGCAATCGTCTGAACGCAGGCTCGCCCACCGACGATCTCGCCACTCATGGACCGTCTGTCGCCAAAGCAATTGCCGGTGTAGTCGCTGCCTATGGAACGGCCGAAGATCCTCGCGCTTACGGCGAAAAAGTCGCCCGCCGATTTTGCCCCAACATTCTCCCCTACGAAGTCGGCACATCTGCTGCATTCGGTTTCGCCGAGTGGAACGGTCGCGCGCTTACAGACAACGCGCCCGATGTCATTTTCTCCCTAGCCGCCAACACCCCCATTCGCCTCGGCATCGGCAAAGAGTCCATCACCTCGAAACCGACAAAAACATTTCCCTACGTTCCCGCTGCTGTCAGTGAGGCCCGAACAGCGGGCGCGTGACAAGGGTGTCACGACAAGGGTCGACTCCGGCCATGTCGATGCTGTACTCTGAATCGAAAACCGCGGCAAATCTGCATCGCCTGACGAACGGAGTTCACAACATTTGACCGACCCACTTCGGCGGCTCGTCGCGCAGCTGGACAGTGAGTCCTCGCTCACCGAGCCGAGTCAGCTTCGGCGGCGCCTGAAAGCACTGGACCTCCTTGACGCTTATCTCCCTTACAGCATCGCGCAAGCGCCATTCGCGCCTGACTCGATCGAGCCGGAACTCTATCGCCGCGCCAGAGCAATTTGCGCTAGGCTCGAGGCTGCAAATTGCGA
The DNA here is from genome assembly GCA_963790355.1 of Candidatus Acidiferrales bacterium. Classification (GTDB taxonomy): domain Bacteria; phylum Acidobacteriota; class Terriglobia; order Acidiferrales; family UBA7541; genus Acidiferrum. The sequence continues at coordinate 429,690 of CAWBOF010000002.1, read as the reverse complement.
ACTCTACGAATCCATTCGCAGGGAAATTCAGCGCGGAACCCAGCCTGATACCTTGCTTCGCTGGATCCATCCATTACCGCATGGCGAAGATGAAGACGGCTCTGCGAACGGCATAGGCTACGACTACCTTGATGAGCTGATCTCCGGGGTGTTTCAGTTCGAAGAACCCGCCGCCGCACAGGTTTCCAGGGAGCCCGAAAAAGTGTTTTATCAACCCACCCCTGCCCGCCAGATCTTCACTCTGCTCAAACTGACCGAGCTCACCGCAGCCGATGTGCTCGTCGATCTTGGCTCCGGCTTGGGCCACGTTTCCTTGCTCGCCTCTATTTGTACCCACGCGAGCAGCATTGGCATCGAGTCCGAAGCCGCCTACATCGACTGTGCCCGCCAATGCGCACAGCGGCTGAAGCTGCATAATAAGGTTACGTTCATCCACCAGGATGCGCGCCTGGCGGATTTGTCGACCGGCACCGTCTTCTACCTTTACACACCTTTTACGGGCTCCATCCTAAGTGCAGCTCTACACCGTCTGAAGCATGAAGCCGCCGCTCGTCCAATCCAAATCTGCTCTTACGGCCCCTGCACGTCCGTAATCGCCAAAGAGCCATGGCTACAGCCAACCAGAGCGCCGAATCCGAATCGCATCGCGCTTTTTCATCCTCGCCATTGAAATCGCTGCGAGTGTCGCGCCTTCTCCGTGTCCTCTGTGTGCGATCTCTGCGCCCTCTGTGTTAAATCCCAGATTCATTCCTCGGCATCAGCCTTTTGCACTGGCCTCCTGCACAGTCGCCTCGAGATTCAGCGAAGCAGCCAGCCCACTTTTCCTGCCTCGCCACCGCGTACGAACCAATCGATTCAAAGGCTCTGAATAGAATCTCGCCACCAATTCACCCACCAGACCGGCGGCAACAATGGTCACAACGAAAAGCGAGGCTACACCCTTCATCGGTTTCCCATACAGCAGGAAAAGTTGAAACAGCCCAAACACCACAAACATGTGTGTAAGATAAACCTCATAACTACGTTGGCCAAGATTCAGAAGAGGACTCATCGCTCGCGGGCCTTTCCACTTTGTCTGGGCAACAGTCGCAATAACCATGCACGTGCCCACCGCAAGGACCGTCATATCCAGCCCAACGCGGCGCAAGCCCCAGGCCCCAGCCTGCAGTGAAAAACACAAACTGAAAATCAAAAGCACCGTGCCACCGATACCCAGCGTCCATAAAACGACGCGAGAGAATTGGAATCGCTTCACCAACAGCGCCGTCAGGCATCCCAACGCAATCGCATCCATGCCTCCCAGATACGAATATTCCTTCCACACCTCATTACCGTGAGTGAACACCGTCCGTGCAAACGGCCCCACCACAACGAAACCCAGTAACAGCGCAATGAACAGCTTTCCACGGCCGAATACACGAGCCACCAGCGGGAAGAACAGATAAAACATCTCTTCGACGGACAGCGACCACAAAATATCCCAATTCCCGGGTAGGTATCCTCGCCGCGCCTCCAGCACGTTGACGTGAAACGTAAGTGCGGCAAACAGCGCCCGCCCAAGCCCTCCCACTTTCGCGGACACGACGAAATGTTGCAGGCCAGCAAAGTGCAGCACGCTGAGCACGCCCAACAGCAACAGAAGCAACGGCGCGATTCGAGCGAAACGCATCACATAAAAACCGCCAAGGCTCACTCGAGGCAGTGAGCCGCAACGCCGAAGTGAAGTGGATGTGATCAGGAATCCCGATACCGCGAAAAAAATCTGCACCCCTCGCTGCCCGTTCCACACCAATGAAGACACAACTTGGTCAGGCAGACCGTCTGTGTAAGTCACTTTCGCAATCAACAAACGCATGTTGACGTGGTTCATCAACACAAAAAAGATCGCCAGGCCTCGCAGCAAATCCACACCATCAAGGCGCTGCCCGCCGCGTTCACTGCTCGCAAAAACCATTGAGGCCATGACTCATTATGCAGTCTTAACCTGCCTCCAAACACGAACAGTGCCTACTCAGCCACCATCGCCCCTGTCTTCTCCGTCCCCCCTCGCGTCCGAACTCAGCGCCCTCTCTGCGTTAAGTCTTTCTTCTTCACGCTCCGCTACTTCACAAATCCACGCACGAGCTCCGCAATCTGATCCGCCGTATCTAGCGCGAAATGCCCTCCATCCACGATGTGTACTTCGGCCTTCGGCACGTCGCGACGATACGCTTCAGGCTCCGAAGCGTCGAACGACAGCTCGTACTTGCCCCAGATCACCAGCAAGCGCGGCTGCTTTTCGCGCATCCAGGCCTGCCACTTCGGGTAATCCTCCACGTTCGTCCGGTAGTCGTAGAAGAGCTCGCTTTGAATGTCCGCCTGGCCCGGCTGATTGAGAAAATAAAATTCATCGGTCCACAGGTCCGGGTTATAGCGTTCCACGTTGGGGTCGTTCCCCACATGCCGCGTCCTAGTCGCCGCAAGCGACAGCAGATTTGTGCGAAGCGCGCTCTCGTTGCCCGCCCGATCCGCCCAAAACGCCCGTCGCGTTTTCCAATTCGCCCCCAGGCCTTCGTTATGCGCCACGGCATCCTGCACGATGAGCGCTTCGACTCGTTCCGGATGGACCAACACCATGCGAAAACCCACGGGTCCGCCGTAATCCTGCATGTACAGCGTGTAATGCGACAGCCCCAGTGCTTCGGTGAAGTGATCCATGATCTCGGCGATGTGGTCGAACGTATACGCGAATTTTTTCGGGTCCGGCCAGTCGCTGTGCCCGAAGCCCGGATAATCGGGTGCGACCAGATGATAATGATCGGAGAGCCGGGCGTAGAGCGGCTCGAACATTCGTGATGAAGAAGGTAGTCCGTGCAGCAGCAGCAGCGTCGATGCGTCTTTCGGGCCTGCCTCCCTGTAAGAGATCGACAGCCCATCGACCGGTACCGTGCGATAAAAAGTCGCCTGTTCCGCAGTGCGTTCCTTTCCTTGGGCTTGAGTCAGAGATGGAAATGTTGCCAGCAGCATGGAAACCGCCAATATTTGTGTCGTGCGATAAAAAGCCGCGTACTCCACAGGACGTTCCTTTCCTCGGATTTCCCGGCAGAAAAGCTTCTCACGCCAGTTGCGCATCTCCCCAAAATTAACCTTCTGATTATTGTTCCACGTCGCTCGAAGAGCGAGTCCCGTCGTCGAATGCGGAAGACACTATCACAAACCACACGTCCTCAGGGCTGACTCCTGGCAAGCCCTCTTACGGACAAGTGGGCCTAGAATCAATTTTTCGATCTAAACGCAAAATTCAATCCAATCGGCATGCCCGCCCCAAAATGTTGGCAAAAAAATTGAGGGCGCAGGAACCTTGCGGCTCTTGCGCCCTCTTTTGATTGTGCTGGCAAGTTTTTGACGCTTTCCGGCTCAATCTGTCGCTACTGTATTCTTCTCGCGCACACTTGGCAAGTGGTCTCGTTTCCATCTCTTGTGCATTTCTGTGCAAACCTGTGCAAAAACTCGCCCTCGCCACCCACCGCCGCGACCGCCGGTCTTCTCCGTGCACTCCGCGTCCGATCACTGCCCCCTCCGCGTTAAATCTTCCCGGTGGCACCGACAATCGATCCAACGAGCGGCAACTTGACGCTTGTAACCGGATCATTCCTCAGCGCCGGCAGTAACACCGTGTTCCTAACCACCACTTTCGCCCGTTGAACGCGTAACCACCGAACCGAAATCCAAGGGTCCGTGCTCATACTCCGCACGGGCCGTCATCGGGCGGAAACGGGAACCCTCGTTCCCTTGGCCTCTGCTAATGCCATTCCGGCGACGTAAACGTCGGCGGGGAGGAACAGTTTGCAATCGAAGTAGCCGTTGTATGTTTTGCCGTTGGCGGCCAATCACAGTTGCTTCTTAACTTCCGACAACGCACTCCAACTGCCTGGATAGTTGGTATGACCGGACAGGTCGCTATCTTAAAGAAGCATTTCATTTTCCCCGCGCGTATTAGGGAGCGACCTCGGAGTCGGGTGACGGTTGATTCTTATCGCTGGTGCCATTTTTCGGCGCGCCAATTTTATGCGCGGTGTCCACCAAAAATAAATAGTAATTCGTCAGGTAGTGTTTGTGATGGTAGCGGTTGCCATGCAACTGCATGAACATTTCCGCGGACCACGGCAACCAGAGTCTCACATTGCCGTTCTCGAAACTTACCGGCCCGTAGTCCACGATCAGGTGGTCCAAACTCAGTTCGAGTTCTGGTAAAGGTCTTACCAAATCTGTTTCAATTCGCAGCAGGTCATAATTACTTGCCGTCAGCCAGAAGCGGCCCTTCAAGGGAATATTCACGATCTGCCCCTTCTTCCTCCACTGGCGTGTCGAGCTGTTTGCACCTTTCCGTTCCTCAAAACGAACTTGCCAGGTAGCTTCCCCCCGAAGATTTGTCAGACCCTCGCATCGATACTCATAATTCTTGGCTGAGGAAGCCTTGAGCACCGAAAGCCCTAGCGAATTTAGACCTGTAGTCGCAAGGGGAGTTGGGAAGGCAGAGAGATCGTTTCCTTCCGCGCGGTTTTCTTCAAGATAAAACGCGTCCGGCGGAATTTTACGAACGAACACAATATAAGAGAACTCTTTGCTGAATACTGGCCCTGGGACACCATAGCGATCGACCTGCTGATGTTCAATGCGTTCGGTGGCGGTAAATTTTTCAAAATTCATTAATTGAGACTTCAATCGAAGGTCCGCGCGCGCAAGAACTTCGTCGATGTTGCAAGCGGCATTGCTCGCAATCCGGTATTCCTTGGCGTCGATGTCTGGGGGAGCCCAGGGATGTTCGTCGACCGGAATTAGTCCCGCGGGCGTCACCTGAGGTACTGGCGGTTTTGCAATCGCGTTCGCCGACTGCTTGGCAACCGATGAAACTCCCGCGGTTCCTTCCAGTTTGCCTTTGGTCTCCGAAACGATGGGGTCGTTTGGAAATTCAGCCGGGACTCGTTCCCATGTTTCTTTGGCTGCGGATGTTTTGCCCTCAGCGGACTGAATTTCTCCTAGAAGATACAGAATTGCAGCGCCTCTCTCTTTTGCCAGGGCCGCTCCTCTCGATGCATGCGTTTCTGCTTCCGACAGGCGTCCAGCACGGAAATAGGCAGACGCCAGAAGATAATGAATGCGCCAATCCGCTCCGTTCAGATCAAACGCCTTTTCCAGGATGAGGATCGCGGCGGAAACGTCGCCAGATTGCAACCCGACATCTCCCAAAGCCAGAAGAGTCCGTTGATTGGAAGGTTCCAATCTCAGCGCATTGTCAAAATCAGTTTTGGCGGCGTCTATATTCTTCAATCCGAGTTCGGCCGTCCCCAAAAGATAAAGCACATCGGGGTTAGCTGGCGCCATTTGAGAAGCTTTCAGGAAATGGGTTCGCGCCCCGGCGTAGTCCTTTTTCTGCATCACACTGAGCCCCTTTTCCACTTCGTTTCGCAGCCTTGGCGCCATCACTACTTTCTTGCCCGGGACGTTGTTCGTCGCGTCACCAGTCTCATTTTGCAGGTACAGATACACAGAAACATCGCCGCCAAAACTGACCACGTTTACCGCTTCGGAGGCTGTCTGGTAGCCCTGGGCGCGAACTTCGACCTCATACTCGCCGGGTGGAACGTTCGGGAAATTTGCGGTGGAGCCCTCGCCCGTCGCGCTTTTCACGTCGAAGCGTGAAACAACGGAATACAGCCTGACAAAGGCTGCGAATTCCAGAGGCAGTCCTCTCGAGTCCCGAACGCAGATCTTCACCGTGATCGGATTCGTTTGCGGGGTGGGTATATCAGCAACCGCGCGGCCGCTTGGACGCTGAGCGAATACGGGGAAAAGTAAACCGAACAGCAAAACACTTGCAGAAGCTACCCTCGCCATCAATTGGGCCGGAGTTAAAGCCATAGAAAGTTCCTGACAGAGACGGAAGCGTAGAGTTCCAGTTGAACAAGTTCCGGGTCTTCCGGGACCCTAAGTTTGCATCAAGACATCTGAAGTTTCCTCTACTTCTTGACCACCACCTCTAGCTCGCCTGACTCTTCTTTTACCTTCGCCGCCCCGCAGCTCGTCGGCTTTCCGCCCGCGTCGAAACGGCAGCCGAACAGCCCTGCTTTTTTCTCGCCGCATTGCCCGGCCTTCACCGCAACCACGTACCATCCCGATCCCATCGGCCTTCCCGCGTTATTTCCCTGCGTGTAAATTCCCATCAGCACGTCCCCGTTTTGCGAGGTTCCGTTCCCACACTGGTAAGCGTCCCGCTTATACGTGTACAGCATTCCGCGCTGCTTATCGAACAGAAACTGAGTGTCTTCTTCCACTCCGTCGCCGTCAATGTCCACCAGGTCTGTCCAGTACGCCGAGGGTCCGGAGGCCTTCACCGATGCCGCTCCCACTCCTATCGCCGTTTTTTGACTCTGATTTTTTGCCGCCGCACTCGGCGTGGGATTTGCTGCTTTGGCTGCCGCTGCCGGTCCCACGTTCATCGTTGGCGTTGTCATCGGCCCAGGCGGCAATCCCTGCCCAGACGCCAGCGCCGCCATCCCCAACGCGGTCACCATTCCCGCCCAAATGCATTCTTTCTTCATCTCATTCCTCCGTTCTAATCACTCTATTCCCGTTCCTACTCTCCCTTTCTGCTGCCATGCGTTCCTCGTCAGAAAAGCAGCTTTCGCAACTATGTACCTCGCGGACCGATCCGTAACCGATTTTGAATCTAATCGGGCTTCCCTCCAACGGTGCAATCGAAAACACCTCATAGGCGGGTCGAAATCGCTGTCATAGTAAATGGGGCGATCCCGGCGCCAGGTGGCGGTCCGCCGCTCCGATTGCTCCGCCCATATTGAGTTCGGCGATCATGCCCCGCATGTTTTCCCTCCCGGACCGGTAGCAATATCCAGAACTGTTTGCCGGCTGCCAATTTTCCCGTCGTCGACCAGAGCTTCCGTTACCGGCGTGAACATGTGTTTGATGATTTCGCGGTGCTTCGAGCCTGTCCACCGGTCGATAACCTCTTGATCCCGTTGCATGGGACAGAAGTATAACTTGCTCGCGGCCCAGATGTGGTCACTAGCCTCCCCATTCTCCGTAACGTCGTCCATCAGCCTCGACCTCCAAGCTGCCCTCTTCGTTGACTTGCCTCCGGTTGCGTCCCTAACTAACATGTCGTCACGATCGCGCGCTCCGGCACGCTCCACATGGGACGCCAGCGGCACACATCGCCATCAAAGCGGGAGTTGCGAGCAACTCGAAGTTTCGAGGAAACACGATTCTTCACGGAGAACGATATGGCAAATACGCAGATTCGGAATGTAGCGATCGTCGGTACCGGCTTGATCGGCGCGAGCTGGGCGGCACAGTATCTGGCCAGCGGTCTTGACGTTATCGCGACGGATCCCGCGCCAAATGCCGAGGCTAACTTACGCAAGTGTGTCGACGAGGCATGGGAGTTGCTCACGGTCATTGGCCTCGCTTCGGGTGCAAGCCGCGACCGGCTGACCTTCACGCCCGACATGAAGCAGGCGTTGTCGAACGCCGACTTTGTCCAGGAGAGCGTCCCGGAACGGCTCGTCTTGAAAGCCAAAGTGTTCGCTCAGATGGACGAACTCACTCCTCCAGAATCGATCCTTGCTTCGAGCGCATCCGGCATCACCATGAATATCATCCAGTCCGGCTGTAAGCATCCCGAGCGCTGCGTGATTGGCCATCCCTTTAATCCTCCCCACGTCATTCCCCTCGTTGAAGTAGTAGGCGGCGCGAAAACGGCCGAGGCGGTGATCGAACGAGCCATGACGTTCTACGCGTCTATCGGCAAGAAGCCGATCCGCCTGCGCAAGGCTCTGCCGGGCCATGTCGGAAACCGGCTTCAAGCCGCGCTCTACCGAGAGGTCCTCTATCTCATTCAGCAAGGCGTCGTCACTGTAGAGGATGCAGACATTGCCGTGTGTTATGGGCCGGGGCTTCGCTGGGGTGTGATGGGCCCAAGCCTGCAGTGGCATTTGGGCGGCGGTCCCGGCGGAATCCATCACTTTGTGGAGCATTTCATGGAGGGCTTCGTGGACCAAATGAAAAAACTCGAAATGCCCGACGTTACGCCGGCACTGATGCAGACAGTGATCGACGGCGTGCTGAAGGAAGCAGACGGTCAATCGGTCGAGCAGCTGGCTCAGGCGGAGAACCAGGTGGTGTTGGAGCTTCTGGCGCTTCGCGCAAAGGCGGCCAAAACACTTCCATAAAAATTTATCCGTATCCCGCTTCTCGCGTTTGGAGGGCTTCATGACACTTGCAAGGTCCGTCTGTTTCATCACGCTGCTGGCTTCCGGCGTCACGACTTGGGGCGTCCTCGCGGGGACGCCGGGACAAAAGGCAGAGGATAAGAATGCAGCCTCCACGCCCGCGACGTTGCAATCCATCCTGGAACAAAGGGAAAAGCCCGTATGGGAGTCGTTCAAGAACAACGACACGAAAGCTTTTGCTGACTTCCTGGCCGACAATACACCAACGTGTCTGTGGACGGCCCGGGAGAGTGCGACAAGCAGTGCGCGGTAGGCTCCGTGAGCCAGGTCGCTCTTCTTGCCTACTCGCTCAGCGAGTTCAAGCTTACTCCGCTTGGTGCGAATGCCGCCCTGCTGCGGTACCGCGGGTCGGCAAGTTCCCTTCAATCAACGGCCGAAGTCAGGTGCTGAAACTCGCGGTCGGGAGATGTCTCGGTGAAGCCCGGGGAACGTTGGGAGTCGCCGCGTTACCAGGAAACGGAAACAAAATAGTCAGGTATCGTGAAGAACTTCGGGTTAGAGGCTTCATCTACTTTAACTCGTTATTTGAAAGGAGCTTCCATTTCTGATTGAATAACGCAACGGGAGTGACCATGAAAATATACAATGTCAGCGGCTATCTGATTATTTTTTTCTACTTGCTGGCTTGCATGTATTTCGCCCCAGCTCATTTAGGACCATGGATGGGAATGTTGATCGGCGCAGTTTATTTTGTCTTTTGTTGGTTTCTTGCCGGATTGTATTTGGCCGATGTCCTTCATATGGGAATCGCTCATCGTGCACTCGACTACAAGGAATGGTTCATAAAAGCCGTGACTGTCGTGAATAACTCCTTCGGGATCTATGTGGATCCCATCGCCTGGGTGAACCGCCATCGATTGCATCATACGCATGCTGACCATCCTGGGGATCCCAATAAACTTTCAAGCGATGGCTTTTGGCGAACCCTATATCTCTGTGTAATGCCGTACCAATGCATTGAGAATGTGGCTGGCGACAAGATCTTAAAGTCTCCTTCTTTTCGGGTCGTTGCGAACCCGTTTTTTGCACTATTTGCACAAGCCTTTAGTTTTTATCTCTTGTGGAAGTTGGTGGGAGATCTGAGGTTTGCGCTCGTGATGTGGGTTGGAATGCGAATTTTTGCGCTGTGGGTCAATATGATTCAAAACTATTGGACCCACACTCGAAAATTTGGATACCGGCGGTATAACGATGAAGAAGACAACGCCATGAATATTGGCGAGTGGCTACCGGTAACGGCAACCTTCAGCGCTTGCTTGCAGAATAACCATCACCACTATCCGGGTCTTCTGCGGCTAGGCCACGACAAATCTGAGTACGACTTTGGATTTGTAACTGTCAAACTCATGAAATATTTGGGCTTGGTGAAGGCAACGACAAAGGGTGCTGAGGTGCCTGAGGACGTTCCATTAGGCGCACTTAATTTCTAGGCGCTCTTCCTTTTCTTTGTAAATGGATCTATCGTTTGCCTGAAAAAGTCAGACGAAATTTCTTCGCCATCCAGACCGTAATGTTGCGGCCATTCATCCGGATAATAATAAGTTCCAAAAACTCTATCAATCCACGGAAAATGAATCGCGAAGTTCTTATCGATGCCCTCTTTTTGAGAAGTATGGTGCCAATGATGATATCTGGGCATAACCAAAAACTTTTCCAGCCATTTTGCATTGGGACCGAAGTTGCAATGAGTCCAGGTGGCGTGAAGGGTGACAAAGATCAAATACGCCAGGATGATCGATTGCGAAAAGCCAAACATCAGAGGAACAAGGATAAATCCGCGCACAAGTGTGTCGTCCACAAAGTGGGAGCGTGAGCCCGCGATCCAATCGAGCGCCTTCGAAGAATGGTGAACGGCATGAAAGCGCCATAGAAAAGGCACTTTATGCAAAGCCAAATGAATAAAATATTCAGCAATGTCCGCAACTACAACGGCAAGAAAAAATTGCAACAACCAGGGCATTCGAGCGATAAATTGCTGAAGAACCGGGACACCCAGATATTTAGTGGCTTGGGTGGCGGGCAATAAAACCAGAAAAGATAAAATTTGCAGAGGGAGATGAGTGGACATGAAATAAACCACATCCAAAGTCCACTCGTTCCTGAATGTCCCTTGTTTTGGATACTGCGGCCAGATTCTTTCGAGTGGCACGTAGATGAGTGCCATCAAAAATAAATCAAGCAGAAACCAGTCCAGGCCGATTGCCGGACCATCGTGCAAGGTACCGTTAATCTGTACGCTTGATCCGCCCAACGCCGTTGCCGCGATGGCAAGCAGCATTCCAGTCAATGCCAAAATCTTTTTCTTGCGCTTAATCGAAGAAATGACTCCGAATAGAATTGCCCCCACTATGAGGCATTCGATTAAGACGCGCATGGTGTGCATTGGATAATGGGGACGCAGTTCAGGAGAGCTTAGCAGCTGAGGAAAATGCAGGCACAAAACTCCCCCGAAGGAAAGAAATCCAAAAAAGGCCGACAATATCCCACTCCACCAGCCCGTTCCAAAGTCAGTAGACTCGGCATCGCCAAAGAATTCATTAATTTTCTGCTCGATCATGATGTCTATTAGTTTACGTTCCTCGACTAGGGCAAGCCATTAGAAAGATACCGCGAGGTTTCTATACCGCGAATAACCAGACGTCACTTGCCTCATAGTCGTGCTTTTCAGGACTTGAGAACGCTCGTTTAAGGTTGTCTGTTACTTTTGACAATACACATCGGCCGGTGTCCGAATAATGTGTAGAGTGTAAAGTTTCGAGCGAAGAACGGCAGGGTATGACCAAAGCGTTCACCACTGTGGCTACCGCGACGATAGGCTTTGGGTTGAGAACCGCCAGTTGTCGTCAAAACGCGGGCTCGGCTTTCTGATGATACTGTTCACTCTTAGAATGCGGGTCCGCAGCGACCCTGTAGGTGCTCTCTGTTTTAGAGCTCTGAGGAGTACAGCGATGAAGAGAATTTTCAATCTTTTCACAAGCGTGCTGCTGGCGATGCTTGTTGTGGCATGCACGATGAAATGCGAGGCAAAAGAGCCGGCGCATTTTGTTCCGGCAAACTTGCGCAAAGCTGGGAACATTCCCTACCCCACGAGCAGCCTCGACGCGGGGGTGGTGACGCTTTCGGTGGAGTTGGACAAGACAGGTCAAGTGACGGGCGTAGGAATTCTGAGGGACATTTCCTCGGTGTCTGCGCAAGCCGCAGCGGCGGTGCGCTCATGGATGTATTCGCCGGCTACGCTGGATGGAAAGCCGGTGGCATCCACGCTTATGATCAACATCGTGTACAATCCCGGTTTTCTTGGAGCGGACAATATTCCGCTGCCGCCGCCAGCGCAGGTTCAGCCCATCTCTACGAAGGATCCGGCCTTTCTTCCACCGCAGCTGAACACGGCCAATTTTGCGCCGTATCCTGCCAAGGCAAAAACACAGGGTGCGGTGGTACTGGACGTTCAGCTGGACACGAATGGCAACACCGCCAAGGTCGCGACTCTTCGTGACGTTCCGCCGCTGACGGGGTCGGCTATCGGCGCTTTGCGGAATTGGAATTTCAGCGCGGCAACATACGACGGAAAGCCGATCCAATCCCATATGGTTGTGGCGTTCGTGTTCCGTTCGCCATCGGCACCGCTTGCCTGAGATTCATTCGATGTTCGTGAGCGTTGCGAAAACCCTCGCTCGCAACCACGGCTAACTCCTGGCAAGTTTTGTGGCAGGCACCTGAGTCAGGAAATATCGGCGCGCCGACATTGGGCAGAACGTGAGTTCCGCGCGCGATTGAATGTGTGAGCGGGGAAGTGCTGAACAATATAAGGCGATCCCTCCAGCCGCTTATCTGGATCGCTTGCTGACCATCTCTCGTCCCGGAATCGCCGCAATCGCTCCCGCCACAACAAGTAGAAACGTGGCCGCCATTCCCGCCATCTCGTTCGGTGGATGGTGGCCTTCTATATTCTGTTTGTCGGTTTCCGACCGTGCGTGACTTGTGGATCGCACCCACAGTCCGGCCTGAACCGCATACAACAGCAGCGCCACCACAAACACCGCAATCGCATTTCTCTTCCGATGACGCATCACCTAAATTCTGACGCCAGGTGAGGTAAAGGCAATCAGGGCAAACCCTACAGCGCCAACCCAAACGCTGTAGGCTGGCAGGAGCGCGTTTGGCGACCAAGAATTTAATCCTTCAGGAATGTGGATGCGGTTTTCAGAAACTCAGACCAGTTGGCACCAAAGACTGGTCCGTGCCCTGCGTTGGGAGTGATCCACAAGCTAGAATTCGGAATGGCACGCGCCATCTCAACTGAAAGTTCCACCGGATAGAGCGGATCGCGATCGCCCTGCACAATCAGAGTGCGAGCTTTAATTGTAGAGAGATAGGGAGGCGTGAAGTTCATGTCGTCGAAACTCGCGGCGAACGCACCCGTGCTGGCGAGTAGGGCTTCGATCTGTGCGTCTCCTCCATGGTGCGTGCGTCGCAGAATTTCCCACTGGGCTTCGGGCAGGGTCTTCGCATATTGCTGCATGATGGCGCGCGCTTGCGCGGGAAAATACGAAGTGGCGCTCACCAGCACCATCGCTTTCACGCGATCTGGTTGCTTGGTCGCCATGTGTAATAAAACATTTCCGCCACCACTCACGCCAACGCCCTTGCAATTACCGATGCCAAGATGATCGAGCAATGCAAATACATCGGCGGCGGCTTCGTCATGCCGGAAAGGTTTCAACAGAATACTGGAGCGTCCGTGCCCGCGCAAATCCGGAGCGATCAGTTTAAAACCCGCACCCCATTCCGATCTCGACGTAATCCAGTCCTGGCTCGAACCGGAGAAGCCGTGTAACAACAGCAGCGGCTCGCCGTTCCCATCGACCTCGAAGTAGAGTTGCACCCCATTCAACGCCTCGATCTGTCCGTGCGATAGAGCAGGGGTCATCTTCGTTGTCTCGGGCAACGCCCGGCTTACTCCCCTGGAAACAGCGCTACCCAAAAAATTGAGGACGCACGAACCTTGCGGTTCTCGCGCCCTCTCGAGAAGCTTTAGGAACGAGATCTCTTTGCGGTTGCGAGCCGCGATGCTGCGAAAAGCAGTAACTTCCGATTGCTTTCGTTGATGCTCGGCAATATTTGTCGAAACTTTCCGAGAAATCGTGCTTCTTTCCCCGAGCTTCCCCAAAGATCGCTTTTTGGCTCCAGTTCCTTGGGAGGTTTGTCGCCATCATAAAGCAGTTGATAGAGCTTCATTCCCAGCGCGCCGGCAATTTTCTCCAGCGTTTCGATGGACGGAACGGTGTGTCCATTCTCCACGCGCGAAATGTAACAGCGCAGCAGGCCAGTCCGCTTCTCCAGGTCGCCTTGAGAAAGCTCTCTTTCTTCTCGCACAATGCGAATTCGTGATCCGAGGTTCATGTTTTATCTCCGTGCGGCACAAACTACCTCATTCTGCCCTTTTTATACAACTAGAACTTGAGGGGCTATTCAAGTGCAGACTTCTCTTTGTTCTTATTACTTGGCAGTCACACGAACGTTAAATGGTGTCTGTCGCGGTACTTGACACGATTTGGCTAATCACGGATAAGCGTATACTGTAGCAATTCGGGAGAGACGGTGAGTTCTCGCATAGAGCGGTAGCCGCCGTTTCTCGCAAGCATTCTCCATCTGCAAACAGGAACTCGCAGGTTCTAGCTATGGAGAGGAGACACAATCACACCTCCGCGCCTCGGTAATTCCCGCCACTTCCCAATCTCTGACCCTGCGGCCCGAAGATTGTCATCTTGTGCCAAAATCAGTGCCAAACTCATCCCGTTGAAGCATACGACGGGCAGGAGGAAGTCTCCATGATCTCGACGTCCGGTGGGAAGAGTTTCGTTGCCAGACAAGTTGAGTCCATCCGGAGCGTAACGGCGTCCGCCATCAACCCTCAGAATATTCTGCTTTTCCTGGTCATCACAATCGCCTACTTCGTCTCGGGAAAATTCGGACAGCAGTTGGCTATACCGAATCCCGACGCAACGGCGTTTTGGCCTCCCGCGGGTATCGCGCTGGCTGCGCTCTTTATCAAGGGCAACAAGGCCCTCCCGGGGATCTTCGCTGGAGGGTTTTTGGTCAATCTGACAACGACAGGAATGCCTTTAATTGCATTAGGCATCGCCTTGGGAAATATGTTGGAGGTGATGATCGCCGTATTTTTAGTGAAGAAATTTGCGAATGGAGTGGATGCTTTTTTTACTCCGAAAGGTGTGTTGCGCTTTTTTGTCCTGGCGGGAATCGTGCCGACGACTTTCTGCGCCACGGTCGGCGTCGGCTTACTCTGTTTGGGTGGCATGGCGAAATGGTCTGCGTTCTGGAATGTATGGTCTGTCTGGTGGGTGGGGGACCTTCTTGGTTCCGTGATATTGGCGCCATTCCTGGTGCTTTTGTTTGTGCATCGCCATCATTCCTTGAGCTGGACGGAATGGTGTGAAGCAACCATCCTGCTCGCCGGACTCACAGCGATCTGTGTGCTGAATTTCGGCCCCCCCATCGTCTCCTGGGTCCCCAAGCTCTTCTTTAGCGTCCCGTTTCTGTTTTGGGCGGCCATTCGCTTTTGTTTGCTGGAGGTATCCGGAGCGTGCCTCCTGATGAGCGGATTTGCGGTTTGGGGTTCTCTGCGTGGCTACGGACCTTACGCCAATACCAGGACCGCGCCTTTGATGGTGGCGGGATACATTTTGGCTTACAGCGTAATGGCAATGATTGTTTCAGCGGCAATCTTTCAACAGAGAAAACAAATCGAGAATTTGTACGTGATGTATTACAGGATGAAGTCTTTGAACATGCCCGATAAAGAAGTCTCTTGCGAGGAAGTGGAAGAGGTCGGGGTCTCGCGCAGCACAATCGAAGAATAAGCGACTATGCGGCCAGGTGCGGGCGAATTTCAGCCGGCAGAAAAAAATTGAGGGCACAGAAACCTTGCGGCTCTTGCGCCCTCTTTTGATTGTGCTGGGAAGTTTTTGAGGCTTACCAGCTCAATCTGCGGTCACTGTATTCTTCCCATTTGCAGTTGGCAAGTGGTCTCTAACACTTTTGCTGTGCATTTCTGTGCATATCTGTGCAAATCCGAAACGGAATCAACCAACCGCCGACTTTGGCCGCCAGTAGAGCAGAACGCTCATGTCCGCTGCGGCATGATAGAGCATCCCGGCCCATAGGCTGCCGGTAACGATCAGGATTGCGGTGAAAATGAGTCCACCGATGCTCGTGGACACAACTCCTTTGGCTCCTTGGTAAAGATGATGAGTGCCGAAGATGATCGCTGCGCCGAGAATGGCCCACAACAAACCAACATGCAGCGGCCACGTGTGCAGGTAGCGTAACAAAAACCCCCGAAAGAGCAGCTCTTCGCAGAAGCCGGCGGTGACGCTCAAGGCGACGAACCAGCGGCGTTCCACGGTGGAAGAGGGTAGAAAGAAGCGCAAGGGTTCGAGTTGCTTAGGCTCGAGAAAAGCACGGTCACGATACTTTATGCTGACTTGGACGACCGGTAGGACCAGGTGCAGAATTACGGCCACACCCACGAGCGAAGCCAATCGCCACCAGACCCAGGCATGCGCTCGCGACCATTCCAGATGAATGCCTAAACGGCCCAGGGTCGTGAAATCTCCGAGGCCTTGCGCCCAACACGCCACGGCGGTTGCCACCCAAAGCCAAACGAACGTGAACCGGTAATAGCGCAAGCGCCGCTGCGGGCTTGGGTGGCTCTTCAGTGGGCGCGTTTCAAAATAGTCCAGAATCGGACCCACAATAATCAAATGAAGCGCCAACAGGTGGGTCGCAATGACGGACAGAGATGGATTGCCAGCGAGATGTATCGACAAGGTTTTCGCCCGAAGATTTGCAGATTCCGGACAGTTTACCTCGTTCTAGCGTTGATTGTGGATGCCCAGGGGGAGAAAAAAAGCCACATAAAAAATTGAGGGCGCTCGAATCTTGCGATTTTTGCGCCCTCTTTCAATTGCGCCGGAGAGTTTTTGACGCTCTTCGGCTCAATCTGGCGTTAGAGTATTCCCAGCGTAGAACGTTGGCAATAGGTATCCGCCCTAATTTCCTGTGCAAATCTGTGTATGGCTGTGGAAAATCTGGCGCCTTGCAATAAGACAAGAAGGAGTGGACGATCAGTGATCGCGGCAATCTCTATCCATGACACTGTCTGCGCGAAACCGCCTTGAAGGCAAGATTGTGGAACTCCAATTCGGGGGAGTGATGGCCCATGTGGTCGTGCGCGTGGGCAAGAACCTAATCGAGAGTGTGATTACCAAGCGCAGCGCCGATGAAGTTGGAAAAGAAGTAGACGCCTGCAGCATCAGCCAAGCATATAGACGATGCGAAAACCACTCGTTTAAGCGACGCGAGTGGATGTGGTCTGTGTACCCCTCCCGTCAGAAGGGGAAACGCACGGAACAGATAGCAATGTGGTTTGTGGGATGAAACGAGGTGACGGCGATTTCGTAGTCACCGCCGACCGCGAATGCCCGCCGGTGCCGGAGCCGAAACCGGCCCAACACGCTGCCCGGACTGTGTTGTTCCACAGAACGGTACGGCCGATCTGCTTAATGTTTCCCATCGGCAGGCTCACGCCCAATGTTCCCTGAACGTCAAAATTACCGTTGCCCTTTCCCTACGCAATCGTCGGTGTGATTAAGGGACTCGGATTGCCCTGGGTGTACGGGGAATAGCCAGGATGACTTCCCAGGGTTTCGCGGGAATAATTTCAACACCCTTGCTCACGCCGAAATTGTCCGAGACCAAACCGCTGTTGTGCAGTTGAGTCTGTATGCCGTACCGGAATTCCTGTTCGAACCGCAGCGTTGTCGTGGCCAGCGGAGTCATCCAGTGTGGCCGCTCACTTTGCGTCTCTGCGACCATCGTCTCAGGGCGGCTTCTTTCACGATTGGTTTTCGATGAGCCGGATTGTGGACGGTCCGCCGCCGAGAGGTCTGACGACGAGTCCGGCGACGGGTCAGATATCCAACATCTGGGCATGGAGACTGCTGGCAAGAGCGGGAGTCACGATTGTCAGAAGAAGTGTGTGAAGCGGGGATTTTATTGCTCCTCCTTTTGCGCCAAGGAGGAAAACTGACGACTTAGCGGCGATTCATAAGGTGTGCGAATTTATACCATTCGATATGACAAGTCAAAACGAATAACGACGATTGATTGTCAAGGATAGTGATGCGCAGCAAGACCAGAACGGCGCAAGAAAGATTCTGGAGTTTGTCAGCTAACGCGGAAAAACGCAGAGCTTTCATCATGTGACCTCTGGTCCTGAAAAAAGGGCTGGACGGCGGTCGGAAGAACAGCCGGTATGCAAGGGGCGGAAACTGTGAGCATACCATGTCAGGATATTTCCGGAGCGGGGAATACGGAAGAATAGAACGTTCGATTGCGAGGGTACAATACTTCGTGCGGATTTGTGAGGATGGATCGGAAACGCAGGAGTAGTAAGTAAAGAAGCGGAGCGAATGGCTATAATGCGGGTAAGGTAGGGGGCGATTTGGCGAATCAATTGTGGCGAATGGTGGGGCGAGTGTACCCGCAGTGCAGCACGATTACGCAGGCCATCGCGTACAACGTGTTTCTGGCATTTTTCCCGACGATGCTGTTAGCGGTGGGATTTGCGTCGACCTGGATCGGGAATAAAAGCGGAACCCTCGAGGCATTCCGGAATTTCACGGACTTTTTGCCGCCCGGCAGCCAGGGGATTGTTGCGGACTTCCTGAACCGTCGCGGGCCGGACGTGTGGAAGTATGCGCTGGCGGGAGCAGCCGGGGCGTTGATCGGCGGAACCCAGGTGATGAAGTTGCTGATGGAGGGGATTCACCGAATATATGGCGATGAAGAACGAATCGGGTTCCTACACCGGCAGTTGCGCGGGTTGCTGTTGCTGCTGATCACGATGGCTCCGATCGTGGTTGCTGGAATTTTGGGAGTATTTGGCAGGCCGTTGCGGCATTGGCTGACGGGCGCATTGGGAAGGAACGCGCCCGTGCATGGAATGTGGTTGATATTTTTCCCGTTGGCAGCGATGGTGCTGGCGATGCTCGCGCTGACGGTGATTTACTGGGTGGCGCGGCCCCGCGAAAAGCATTTGAGCCATGTATTGCCAGGAGCCGCCATGGCCACGCTGCTGTGGTGGCTGGCGAACGCGCTGTTTGGGTTTTATGTGAGGAAGATGCCGGCCAACGTGGTGTATGGCGGACTGGCGGCAGTAATTGGATTGCTGGTGTGGATGCAACTTTCGGCGGTCATCGTTTTTTTTGGCGCCGCATGGAACGCGGAAAGGGCGATCATCAAGAGCAATGGCGGATGATGAGCGGCGAACGCGGAACGTGTCACTCCTCAGCGTCAAGGTGGAGAGCTATTCTGGTTACAAAGCCAACGAACGGCCAACGCGGTTGAAACTGGGAGAGCGGACGCTTGAGGTTGAAGAAGTGGAAGACCGCTGGTATGCGCCCGGAGAGACTTATTTCCGTGTGCGCGTCGAAGGCGGCGACCGGTATGTGCTCAGGCATCTCGAAGCGCAAGACGTGTGGGGGCTGGAAGGTTTCACAAGCGAGACAGTTCGCAGTGTGAAGCGGCGATGATTATCGCGCGCTAGCCGCTCTGGAACTTTGAGTGGAGAGTCGCATCCGGCTTCCGCAGAAGCAAGTGAGAGAACGCTCCTGCGTTGGTTCCCCGGAAATACGGCGCGGTTCGTTCGGGATGCCTGCCAGCCGATTGAGTTGCGAAAAAATCATCTCATCGAACCGGACCGCGCGAACGAGGATATCCACCATATAGCCGCTGACGGAGCGACGCTCACGACGTGCACGCATGCGAATGGTTTCCGCATCCCGTTTCGAGCAGCTGATGAGAAGTACCCCGCGATCTGGCATCTGGCTTGGATATCAAATGATATCCACAATTGTAATGGCACCCGCATCCGGGTATGGTAGGCCTGCGGGATGTTTCAAATGACAGCTGAATTGGGAGACCGGTTGGTGCTTACGCAATTCGCGCACACGCTGTTGTTCGCTTGTCCCGACTGCCGTTCCCCGATTGTGATCTGTCGCGTCACGTCCGAAAAAAACCAGGAAGAACTAGACGGGGAATCACTACCGATCCTGTGCGGGCAATGCGGCTATTCCTCTGAAACCATGGGCATCACCGCGAAAAGGCACTACGTGGAACAGTGGGACGAGTAACGGGTTTGTCCTCAACTGGATGTCTAGTCCAAGGCAGTTCCTATCCTCCTTAAGCCAAGCGCCGTATCCGTTCACCGCAAGGAAATTATTCTTTCGGCGGATCCGTAAAAGGCTCATAATTCAAGTTATTAGGTGATGTGATGATGAGAACGACGTTCTCGCTGATTGTCGTCGGCCTTCTTGTGCCCCAGGTTTGTTGTTTCGCGCAAGGTTCTAAACCGCAGTCTCAGCCGGCGGCTAATCCCATGAGCAATGGTGATCCAAGCGCATACCTGAATCGGGATTGGGACAAAACTTACGAGCTGGAACGTACCGGAGATCGTCTCCTCGGGAACGTGACGGTGGCGAACAGCGCGCTTCTCTGGGACCCGATCGCTGTCACCGTGACTTGCGACGGAGAAGCCCGTTACACGACGAAAACCGATTCTCGCGGCATTTTTGTAATTAGTCTTCCCCAGCCCCTTAATCCTTCAACCAGGGTAGGTGCCGAGAAGTCACTGCTTACGCGATACGCCGGTTGCAAGGTCTCTGCAGTGTTGCCCGGTTTTGACTCCTCCGAACTCACCATTGTGGATCGCGGAGTGCTGGATCATCCCAACATCGGCACCATCACGCTGAAGCGCGAAGAGGGTTCAGGCGGAAGCGCGGTGAGTGTAACCACGGCCTCTGCTCCCAAGAATTCCATGAGAGCGTTCGAGAAAGCGCGCGAGGAGTGGCTCGAGAATAAGGCCGACCATGCTGAACGCGAACTCCAGAAAGCCGTCGACATCTATCCTCAATTCGCCGAAGCGTGGTATCAGCTCGGAAAGATTCAAGCGAGTTCCAAGTCCGAAGCCGCCTTTAGCTCATTCTCGAAAGCCGTCACCGTTGATCCCAAATTCGCGCTGCCCTACGAGCAGATGGCTCCGCTCTCTGCGCAGGCTGGGAAGTGGACAGAGCTGAACGACGAAATGAACCGCGCTTTGGAACTGGATCCACGTGGCACACTGGACCTGTGGTATTACAAAGCTCTCGCCAACTACCATCTCAAAAAACTGGATGTCGCCGAGGCCAGTGCCGCCAAATCCCTTTCCATGGATCCTCTTCATGTGCAACCCGAAACCGAGCAACTTCTGGCGGTGATCCTGGTGGCAAAGCCCGATTTAGCCAGGGCCCTTCCGCATTTGCGCAACTGTCTGACCTATTTCCCTCCGGGCCCGAACTATGAGCTCGTGCAACGTCAGATCGCGCAAATCGAAAAAGTCATGTCAACGTCCGGCAAAGAAAACGCCGTTGCCCCAGATTCCGACAAGCAGAAACCCGATGAAGCCTTGAACGCACTCAGCGCGCTCCCTTCGCCCGAACATCGCACGTCCGATCTAGGACGCCCGAGCACAATCAATGCCGGCGCGACACGCGCGCGAGGCGAGCGTTGGTTGCCACCAGACGTTGACGACGTTGCTGCGCCCGTCGAGCCGGGAACGGCCTGCAATCTGGACGAGGTGATGCCAAAGGTCGGACATAGAATTCAGAAATTCGTTGATGACGTCGAGCAATTTACGTCCACACAGTCGATATCTCAGGAGACGCTTAATAAAGCGGGAGACGTGACCAGCGAGGGTCATTGGACCTATGACTACATCGTGTCCATCAAAGAGAGCCGGCCCGGGATCCTGAACGTGAAAGAATATTTGAACAGCGATCCTACTGCCGCCGATTCGCCTGGCGGAGTCATTTCCAAGGGATTGCCCGCACTATTGCTGATATTCCACCCATACGACAGCAGCGCTTTTTACATGAAGTGCGAGGGTATGGTCACGCTGAATGGCCATCGCCTGTGGCAGATCTATTTTCGGCAGAGGCCGGATAGGCCGAACACAACGCTGTCTTACTCCTTCGGGCCCAACCACCCATCGTATCTGGTCGCGCTGAAAGGCCGCGCGTGGTTCACAGCGGATAGCTATCAAATGGTGAGACTGCAGACAGACTTGATCAACCCGGTTCCCGAGATACGGCTGACCGCCGATCACATTGTGGTCGACTATGGCCCCGTGCATTTCCGCCGCAAGGACGAGGAAATGTGGGTTCCCCATACGGCGGAACACTATCTCGATTTGAAGGGGATTCGCGTCCACCAAAGAATGAGCTTTGGGAATTACCTGCTATTCGCCGTCGACGAGAAAGTAAAAATATCCGCACCGAAGACCGAACCGTAGATCTGTTGGGTTCTCCGTCATTTGCAAGAAGGAAGGTCTTCGTAGCGGTTTCGTGCTGCGTTGACACGAAAAATGGCTGAGCCTATAGTCGGGGAGTCCCACCCGCGCGGAGTGACCGGCCTGGCGGAGTGCGAGGTCAGGGGGTTGCGAATGGGGGCAAGGGAGGGGAGTACGCCTGGGCCTGCCTACGAGGAGTGGCGCCACCATCGCATGATGTGGTTGGCTTTGCTTGCGTTCGCGATGATGGGGACGGCGGTAGCGCGGGCACAGCAAATCGGCGGGGCTCCTACGAGCGACCAGCCGAGCGGGACAGCCCCAACCAGCCAGAACCCAGCTTCACCGCAAGCCACACAACCTGCTGCACAACCCACCGCACCGTCTACTGCACAACCTGCCGCATCACCTGATGGCCAACAACAAAAAGCAGCGGAACCGAAGGCGGAACTTAGCAGCAAGGATACGAGCACAACGTTCAAGCTGCGCGTGAACCTTGTCCAGGTGAAAGTCATTGTGCGCGACAGCAAGGGAGAGTTGGTACGCGACCTGAAGCGCGAGGATTTTCAGGTTTACGACCAGGGAAAGCTGCAAGCGATCAGCACGTTTGACGTGGAAACTGCGGAGACACGCAAGAAACGCATGGAGGAAGCGGCAAAGACGCAGCAGGGCGCAGAGGAGCAAACCGAGGGAGATAAGGTGGCTCTGCCGGAGCGATTTGTGGCGCTGATGTTCGACGATATCCATTTGCAGATGCAGGACGCGATGTTTGTGAGAAATAGTGCGAGGAAGTTGATTGAAAGCATGACGCCTTCGGACCGCATCGGGATTTTTGGCACGTCCGAGCAATTGAAACTGGAATACACCAGCGACAAGGCGGCGTTGATAAAAACGCTGGACCAGGTGCTGCCGCGGCCAAAGATGGGAAAGATCAATTCCGTGACGAATTGCCCGGACGTGACGCACTACATGGCCGATCAGTCAATCAATAAGAGCGATCCGACGGTACTGCCGGTGGTTGCCTCGGAGACGCTGCAATGCATGTTCCAGGGGAACCCGCAAATGGCGCAGGAGGCGCAGACGATCGCGCAATCGGCGCTGCAACAGGCATTGATTGCCGGCGATGAGGACAACGAGTATACCTATCGAGCCCTGGAAGATGTGATACGGCGATTGGGCTCCATGCCGGGAGAACGGGTGATGGTGTTGGCGTCGCCGGGGTTTTTGCTGAGCATGCAGTTTCTGGACGAAATGGGGATTATCGACCGGGCCAACCATGCCAGCATCGTGATCAATACCGTGGATGCACGAGGATTGTACACGCCGGACATTCTGGGCGACATTTCTCAAACCAACACCGACACGCCGCAGACGGCGAGCATGAAGGCGCAGTTCCGGACGCAGGAACAGTTCGACGATGCGTTCGTTCTGTCGGATTTTGCGAACGGCACCGGCGGCACGTTTTTTCAAAATTCGAATGATTTGGCAACCGGGCTAAGCCGGGCAGGCGCTGCACCGGAAGTCTCCTACGTCCTCGGATTTTCCCCGCAGAACCAGAAGATGGATGGCAAATACCACACGATCAAGGTGGCTTTGACGGACAAGCGGAAGTACAACATACAGGCGCGTCGGGGATATTACGCGCCGAGAAAAGTGAATGACCCAAACGAGCAGGCGAAGGCGGAGATCCAGGAAGCGGTTTTTTCGCAGGACGAGATTCAGGAACTGCCCTTGGATTTTCAGACGCAATACTTCAAGACAGGCGACGCCGGGGCGCACTTGAGCGTGGTTTCCAGAATCGACGTGAAGGGCATCCACTTTCGCAAGGCAGACGGACGAAATTTCGACGATCTTACGGTGGCGACTGTCATCTTCGACGAGAACGGGAATTTTGTGACCGGCGGGGAGAAAATTCTGGAAATGCGGCTGCTCGATAAAACGTTCGACAGGTTGGCGCATACGGGACTGGTGATGAAATCGAGCTTTGAACTGAAACCAGGAAAATACATGGTTAGGCAAGTGGTTCGGGATTCGGAAGGGGCGCAGATGGCGGCCAAGAATGGCGCGGTGGTCATACCGTATTGAAAGTTGGATGGGGGGGCGAGATGAGAACAGCGAAGATGCGCGGTTTGTCTGTGAAATGGATGACAAGGGTGGCGCTGTCGGCGATGTTGCTCGGAGCACACGGAGCGCGGACCCAGGCACAGTCCACACCGCCGGCGCAGGACGCATCGAAACCGGCGGCAGGAGCGGTGCCACAAGCGGTGCCGACGAACGAAGTGATCCGCACGGAGTCGAAGCTGGTGCTGGTCGATACGGTGGTGACGGACAAGAAGGGGCACTACGTCACGGACCTGACGCAGGGAGACTTCAAAGTTTTCGAGGACAACAAAGAGCAGACGGTCACGAGCTTTTCGTCTGAGTCCGATCCGGCGCGGCAAACGGCGGGACAGAAGCACTACATGATCCTTTTCTTTGATACGACGACCATGGAGACAGGCGATCAGGCCCAGGCTCGAAATACAGCCGCTAAGTTCGTCGAGAGCAACGCGGGGCCGGACCAGTTGATGGCGATCGTGAATTTTACTGGCAGCCTGGTGATCCAACAGAACTTCACGTCCAACACGAAACTATTGCAGGCGGCAGTTAGCGGAACGAAAACACCAAACATTGACTCCACAGGGCAGTCTTCTCCGCCAATGCAGGTGGCCATGAACGGCCAACCGACGTTGAGCAATGCGGAAGCGGATTTCGGAGTGCGCACGATGCTGCTGGCCATACGCAGCCTGGCCAAGAATCTGCGCGGTGTGCCGGGACGAAAGATGCTAATCCTGTTTACGGCAGGGTTTCCGCTGAACACAGAGAATATGACAGAGCTCACGGCAACGATTGACGCCTGCAATAAGGCGAATGTCGCGATTTATCCGCTCGATGTGCGGGGACTGGTTGCGCCCAGCGTCAAGCTCATGACGCCGGCGCAAAAAGGAAGCAGGAGCGCCGCGAGAACTGGCGAGCCGCGGCTGGTGCTGGCCAGCTATAACCCGGCATCAATGCCGGACCCGCAACATGCAGGCGGCGGTGGCACGGGCGGTGGCACGGGCGGGGGCGGAGGTCACGGCGGAGGTGGGACAGGTACCGGCGGAACGGGAGGCACAGGGGGCGGCACGGGTAGCGGAGGCGGAAAGGGCGGCACGGGAACTGGCACGGGTGGAGGCGGAAAGGCCGGTGGTACACCGGGAACTGTGGGTTCGCCGTATTCGAATTACTACAACAATCCCATGAACCAGCCGCAAGTGCTGTTGCCTAAGATTCCAAATATGGCGTCAACGAACCAACAAGTCATGCAGATGCTGGCGGAAGGCACCGGAGGATTCGCGATTTACAACACCAACGATCTGTTAGGAGGGTTGCAGCGTATCGCGGCGGAGATGAACCAGTTCTACGTGCTTGGTTACGTACCGCACGACACGGAAGAGGGAAGCTGCCACACGTTAAGAGTGAAGCTGGCCAAGGGCGGGATGGAAGTGCGCTCGCGCTCTGGATATTGCAATGTGCGGGCAACGAACCCGTTGGAAGGGAAGCCGGTAGAGAAGCAGATGGAGGCGCAGGCGAGCGGAGCAACGACGGGAACGATCCACGCGAGCATGGAGGCTCCTTATTTCTACGCTGCTCCAAACGTGGCGCGCGTAAGCCTGACCATGGAGATACCCGGAGAAGCGTTGGTGTTTAATAAGGACAAAGGAAAATATCACGCGAACGTGAATATTTTGGGGATTGCGTATAAGCCCGATGGAAGCGTCGGAGCACGGTTCAGCGACACCTTGAGCATGGATATGGAAAAGGACGAGTGGAAGGAGTTCACCAGGGCGCCGTACCGCTATCAGAACCAATTCGATGCCGCACCGGGGACTTACAAGCTGGCGGTGGTGCTGAGTTCGGGCGGAGAAGGATTTGCCAAGATGGAGAAGCCGTTGCAGATCGACGCGTACGACGGGAACAAATTCACGCTGGGCGGCGTGGTGCTGTCGTCGAGCATGCAGCGCGTGGACGAAATCCCGACGGAAGTGGATGCGACGCTGCTGGAAGATCGCAAGCCGTTGATCGTGAAGGGCATGCAAATTACGCCGGCGGCGAGCTACCAGTTCAAGAAGACGGATGCCATCACGCTATACTCGGAATTGTACGAGCCGCTGTTGAAGACGGAACCGACGACGAAGGTTGCGGCCGGCTACCGGATTTTTGACAGCGCGAATAAAGAGGTGCTGTTCACGGGAGGAATTCCGCTGGACGAATTCGTGGAGAAAGGGAATCCGGTGGTGCCTTTTGCGCTGAGGGTGGATGCCAGCAAATTGCCCGCGGGATCGTACCGGCTGGTGCTGCTGGCGGTGGATGGAAAAAATAATCAGGCGCCGCAAAGGCCGGTGGAATTTAGCGTGAGCAATTAAGAAGCGCAAGTCCCGGATGGCTGATTTAGCGCGGCGCCTGCCCGCTAAATAAGCCGGAAAACCCAGCTATGCATAGGTAACACCTGCCCTAAGGGCCAGCAACTTTCCGGGGTTAACAGGGTTAATCTGAGGGATATGCGCAGAGACCTTGTCCTTACGTGTGTCGAGGGAACCGGTGGCGTCCCAAAGGCGGGTGCGCGGTGGATTTCGTACACGCCCCAGTCGCTACTGGCAATTCTGCTGACCTTATCCTGCCTGTTTACGCTGGTGCTGGATGTGCCGTCGCTGGCTGCCGCTACCACCAAAAACAACAAGAAAAAGAATCAGGACCCGGTGCTGAAGGGTCTGCCCGTGACGGAACTCAGTACGGATGAGGCGATCCAGCACGTGCTGAACCGCTTGGCCTACGGGCTGCGGCCGGGAGATGCGGAACGAGTGAAGCAGATGGGTCTGGCGAAATGGATTGAGCTGCAGCTCAACCCGAAAGAGATCGACGACAAGGCCGTCGAAGCGCGTTTGAACATTTATCCCACGCTGACGATGACGTCGGCGCAGTTGATGGCGGAATACCCGAACCCGAAGCAGGCAGCGAAGCAAGCGGAGCAGGCGAAACAGCCACCGACGCCAGAGCAAATGGCGCAAAAACAGGCGGACGACGCCATTACAGCGATGGCGCGGGACATGGACGCTAGCAACAGCAGAGGAAATGAAGCGGCCGAGAACAATGGAACGATGGCAAGTGCTGCAACAAGCACGGATACGCCGTCGCCGATGAAATTGAATCCGGCTACAAGGGGAGCCGGTGGGAAGAAAGATGTGTTGGGCGTGGACCCGAACGCCGTGCCTCGAGCGGTTTCTGACGACAGCAAACGGCCGCAACGGGTGGTGGAAGAACTGGCCATGGCCAAAATGACCCGCGCGATTTACAGCGACCGGCAGCTGCAGCAGGTGATGGATGATTTCTGGCTGAACCACTTCAACGTGTTCGCGGGCAAAGGCGAAGTGAAATGGTACCTGACGTCCTACGAGCGGGACGTGATCCAGCCAAATGCGCTGGGGAAGTTCAAGGATTTGCTGACGGCGACGGCGAAAAGTCCGGCCATGCTGTTTTATCTGGATAATTTTTTGAGCGCCGACCCTAACGCCGCGCAGCGCCTGGCGATGGAACGCGCGATGCGGCAACAACGGCGCGGTTATCCTCCACGGCCGCAGCAGGCGCAGAAAAAACAGCAGCGCGGCCTGAACGAAAATTACGGGCGTGAATTGATGGAATTGCACACGCTGGGCGTGGATGGCGGTTACACGCAGAAAGATGTGACGGAAGTGGCGCGATGTTTCACCGGCTGGACAATTGAAAAGCCGCGGGAAGTGGCGCAATTCAAGTTTGATGACAAGGTGCACGACCCGGATCCGAAAGTAGTGCTGGGAAAGAAGATTCATGCCGGCGGGATGAAGGACGGCGAAGAAGTCATCGACCTGCTGTCGAAAAATCCAAACACCGCGAAATTTATTTCCACCAAGCTAGCCAGGAGATTCGTTTCCGACACGCCTCCGCCGGAGCTCGTGGATCGGATGGCAAAGAGTTTTCAGAAGTCCGGCGGGGATATCCGGGAAGTGATGCGGACAATGATTTATTCGCCGGAATTCTGGTCGCGCGACACGTACCGTGCGAAGGTGAAGACGCCATACGAATTGGTCGTGTCGTCGGTGCGTGCGCTGGGCACGGACGTGGATACGCCAATGCCGCTGGTGCAGTGGGTAGGACGAATTGGAGAACCTTTGTACCAGTGCCAGCCACCGACTGGGTATTCGGATAAAGCTGAAACTTGGGTGAATTCGGGAGCGCTGCTGAACCGGCTGAATTTTTCGCTGGCGCTTGCGGGAAACAAAGTGCGTGGATCGCGAAGCGATGTGGCGGCGCTACTGGGAAGCGACAGCGAGGGCGATGCCAAGGTCACATTGGACCGCGCCGTCCAGGTGTTTCTGGGTGAAGCAGCGCCGGGAACGGTGGATACGCTGCAGCGCCAATTGGAGAATCCGCAAGTGGTACAAGCGAAATTGGATGATCCGGTGAAGCAAGTAGATTTGGGATTGGTGACGGGATTGGTGCTGGGCGCGCCTGAATTTCAGAGACGATGAACAGATCCTTGATTGAAGTGAGGAACCATGAGTAACCAATGCTGCGAGGGAGCCAGGCCGGCGAGATTTTCGCGCCGGTATTTCCTAAAGCAAGGCGGGATTGGGCTGGTGGGATTGAGCACCATGCCTGCGTTTTTGCAGCGTGCGGTTGCGTCGACGACCGGTGCAGGCAAGAAGCAGCTTGTGGTGTTGTTTCAGCGCGGAGCGGCGGATGGATTGAACATTGTGGTGCCATTCGCGGAACCAAATTATTACCGGATGCGCCCAACGATCGCGATTCCCGCGCCAAAGCGCGGAGGCGGAGATGCGGCGCTAGACCTGGACGGATTTTTTGGACTGCACCCGGGATTAGCGGCCTTGACGCCGCTGTTTCAGAAGAACCAACTGGCAATTGTGCATGCGGCTGGATCGCCCGATCCGACACGGTCGCACTTCGATGCGCAGGATTATATGGAGTCCGGGACTCCGGGCGTCAAGGCCACGGAAGACGGATGGCTGGATCGCGCGATTGGAACGGTGCCGGAAGAAAATGCGTCGCCATTTCGCGCGGTGGCCATGGGACCGAATTTGCCGCGGATGCTGCAGGGAAGCACGGGAGCGATCGCGATTCCGGACTTGCGGCAATTCAAGGTGCAGCCACAATCGGCGGCGATGGCCAACGTGGCGGAGGGCGGATTTGAAGCGATGTACTCGCAGTCGGTGGATCATGCGTTGCATGGCACCGGCGCGGAAACTTTTGAAGCTATCGATATGCTGCGAAAGATCGATACGACGAAATATCCCGCCGGACAATGGAGCGGATTATCCGAAAAGCGCGGTGGGCCAGCGCTTGCAGCAGATCGGCAGTGATGATCAAAGCGAATATCGGCGTTGAAGTGTTATTCCTGGATTGCGGCGGCTGGGACAACCACGTGAATGAAGGCGGCGCGCAAGGACAATTGGCGAATTTGCTGAAGGACCTGGGGCAATCGCTGGCCGCGTTTCATCAGGACATGGGCGACCGGATGGCGGACATTGTGGTGGTCACCATGAGCGAATTCGGACGCACAGCGAAAGAAAATGGAAACCGCGGAACCGACCATGGGCACGCGAACTGTATGTTCGTGATGGGCGGCGATGTGCAGGGCGGGCGAGTGTATGGAAAATGGCCGGGATTGAACGATCATCAACTGAACGAAGGGCGCGATCTAGCACTAACGACGGACTTTCGTTCAGTGGTGGGAGAGATTTTGACGAAGCATTTGGGTGTAACGGATTTGGCGCCGGTATTTCCGGGGTTTGAGAATAATCCCAGGAAGTTTACGGGATTGGTGCGGGCATAGAGACGCCTCGAGCCACACGCACTTTTGTTTTGGCTCGGCTTTACGACCGTAAATGCGGCAGCTAGCCGCCGTATTCCAAATTACAATTCGCGAATCCAGATATTGCGATAGCGCACGGGATTGCCGTGGTCCTGGAGAGCCAGCGGGGCCTTGTCCGGGCCAGGTACGTATGTAGGGATATCCCCGATGGCGGTCCGGCCCTTGATTTCCACGTTGTCCTGCACGAGGACGCCATTCTGGAAGACGGTGACGCGCGCCGGCTTAAGCAATTTGCCCGATGCGTCGAAGTGCGGAGCGTGGAAGACGATGTCGTAAGTCTGCCATTGGCCCGGCGGGCGCGATGCGTTCACGAGCGGCGGATATTGGCCATACACGGCCGCGGCTTGGCCATCAGCGTAAGTTCTGTTCTGGTAAGAATCGAGGACCTGAATTTCGTAAAGTCCCATCAGGAACACACCGCTGTTGCCTCGTTCCTGGCTTTCCCCTTTTGGCGGAACTGGCTCATAAAACTCGACGTGCAGTTGGCAATCGCCGAATGGCTTTTTTGTGTGGATGTAGCCGGTCTTAGCCACAACTTCAGCGTAGCCGTTTTCTACTTTCCATTTAGCGGGGCCATTGTCCTCAGCGAGCCACTGCGAAAGATCTTGGCCGTCGAACAGGATGATAGCGTCGGATGGAGCTTTGCCCGGAGAATCCGGAGTGCTGGAGGTTCCGGGAGTGATGACCGTGGGCACGGGGCGATTGAGATCATGGATTTTCCATGTGGTGCCAGTCTGCGCATGAGCGCTGCTGGCGCAAATCATCAGGAGCAGGCAGTTTGTGACCACGAAGAAGATTCTTTTCATGGTGTGCATTCTAGCACTTTGGTGAACTCCAAAAAAGTAGGCGCCCAGAGTGCGGGCGCCTTTGGGAAGAAATAGTGGTGCGTTACGTTTGTCGTTATTCCGCTTGGGCGCCTCTGATGCGCATGCCATAGAAGGAGCGGTACACGAAAATGAACGAGATGACGAAGAAGACGGCGGCGAGGAGGTGCGAAAGGCCTCCGCCGGTGTCGGAAGTGAGTTTCACCGCGAGTTCCACGGCGAGCAGGCCGAAGAGCGTGGTGAACTTGATGACAGGGTTGAGCGCGACGGAGGACGTGTCCTTGAAAGGATCGCCGACGGTGTCGCCTATGACGGTGGCGTCGTGCAGCGGAGTGCCTTTTTGTTTGAGTTCGACTTCGACGATTTTCTTGGCGTTGTCCCATGCGCCGCCGGCATTGGCCATGAAAATGGCTTGATACAGGCCGAAAATGGCGATGGAGAAGAGATAGCCGATGAAGAAGAAGGGCTCTACGAAGGCGAAGGCAAGCGTGGCGAAGAAAACGGCGATGAAAATGTTCAGCATGCCTTTTTGCGCATACTTCGTGCAGATGGCTACGACTTTCTTGGAGTCCGAAACGCTGGCTTTCTCAATGCCTTCCAGCTTGATGTGCGCCTTGATGAATTCGACGGCGCGATAGGCGCCGGTGGTGACTGCCTGCGTGGAAGCGCCGGTGAACCAATAAATCATGGCGCCGCCGGTGATCAGGCCGAGCACGAACGGGGCGTGGAGGAGAGAAAGGTTGTTGACGCCGGAAGTGAGGCCATTGGTGAGCGCCATGATGATGGAAAAGATCATTGTGGTGGCGCCGACGACGGCAGTGCCGATCAGCACGGGTTTCGCGGTGGCTTTGAACGTGTTGCCGGCGCCATCATTGGCCTCGAGGAGATGCTTGGCGCGTTCGAAGTCCACATCGATGGCATAGTCCCTCTTCAATTCCTGAGCGATATTGGGGATCTGCTCGATCAGCGAGAGTTCGTAAACCGATTGCGCGTTGTCCGTCACCGGGCCGTAAGAATCGACAGCGATCGTGACGGGACCCATGCCGAGGAAGCCGAAGGCAACGAGACCGAAGGCAAACACGGGAGCGGCGACCATGAGCTCGCCAACCCGAGGCGGCTCATCATATATCCGGCGGACATGAGACCAACCATCGCGAGGCCCAGGTAATAAGCCGAGAAATTCCCTGCAACGAAGCCAGAAAGGATGCCGAGAGACGCGCCACCTTCCTGAGCAGAAGCGACGACTTCCTTGACGTGCCGCGATTCGGTGGAAGTGAAGACCTTAACCAATTCCGGGATGACCGCGCCCGCAAGAGTGCCGCAGGAAATGATCGTGGCAAGTTTCCACCATTGCGTGCCGTCACCACCGAGAACGGGGATGATCAAGATGGAAACGACATAGGTGAGCGCGATAGAAACGAAGCGAAGTGATCCAAACCAGCCAAGTGAGCGGGGTTTCGAAGTTCATCTCCTTGGCTGTGCCGAAGCGAGCTTTTTGGATGGCGCTGTTGATGAAGTAGGCGATGGCGCTGGCGACCAGCATGATGATGCGCATCACGAAAATCCAGACGAGCAGTTGAACCTGGACAGTAGGACTCTTGACGGCCAGAAGAATAAATGTAATGAGCGCGACGCCGGTAACACCGTAGGTTTCGAAGCCATCGGCGGTGGGACCGACAGAGTCTCCCGCATTGTCGCCGGTGCAGTCGGCGATAACGCCGGGGTTGCGCGCATCGTCTTCCTTAATCTTGAAGACGATCTTCATCAAGTCGGAGCCGATGTCGGCAATCTTGGTGAAGATGCCGCCGGCGATACGGAGCGCGGCCGCACCGAGAGATTCACCGATAGCGAAGCCGATAAAGCAGGCTCCGGCATAGTCACCCGGGATGAACAGAAGAATGATGAGCATCATCAGGAGCTCGACGCTGATAAGCATCATTCCGACGCTCATGCCCGCTTCCAGAGGAATCTTGTTGATGGGATACGGAATGCCGCGAAGGCCGGCGAAAGCGGTACGGGAATTGGCGAAGGTGTTCACGCGAATTCCGAACCAGGCCACGCTGTAGCTCCCGCCCATGCCGATCAAGCTGAAGATCAAGAATAACGGGGAGGGTGACGAAAACAGACTTGCCAGGAACCGGGGAGAGCACGCCGAAATAAAGAACGATGACGATGGCGATGAAAACCCAAAGGAGGAGAAGAAATTTGCCCTGCGTAACGAGATAGGTCTTGCAGGTTTCGTAGATAAGCTCGGAAATCTCTCGCATGGAGCGATGCACGGGCATGTTCTTGAGGCGGGTGAAAATGGTCATGCCGAACAGCAGGCCGAGAATGCAGATGCCGATTCCAAACAGAAGAAGCTTATGTCCGTCAATGCCGAGAAAGGAGACCGAGGAGAAGATCCGGAAGCCGAAGATTTGCCTCGCCTCCCACCTCTGGAGCGGAACCGGCAAAGAGCCCTACGGCAGAAAAAAGAGTAAGCGCAAGACCGACAGAAAGGCGGGAAGCCAGGCTTCTGACCTTCTGCCAGGCAGGGACGATCGAGATGAGCATGGAAAATCCTCCAGAACCTTGACCAATCAATTTGTGGGGCAGAGCTTC
This sequence comes from Candidatus Acidiferrales bacterium, assembly GCA_963790355.1. GTDB lineage: Bacteria > Acidobacteriota > Terriglobia > Acidiferrales > UBA7541 > Acidiferrum. The sequence continues at coordinate 396,627 of CAWBOF010000002.1, read as the reverse complement.
CGAGCGGATTACCCGTTGAGGCCCCAAACTACATTTCGAGCACACACGAATGGCTCAACGGGGAGCGAAGTCCATTGAACCTGCAACATCGTTATCCACAAACAACCGGGAGCGTCTCGCTTGCAAGGGCAAGAGTCCCACAGTTCTGAACGGGACAGGAATCCATCGCATCGCCCGCGATTTTTCCTCTGACCCCTAGGAGGGGGCAAGTCTACCCCGACAATACCCTGTGTCGCAGGGGGAGCGAATGGATAACTGTGATTTATAGCATTTCACTGATGGCGGGGTCAAACCATTTGGACTGCGAAAAGTGGAAAAAGCGAGTGTTCCAGAATGAAACGGGAAACTTGAATGAAAAGGCAGCTATGGTTGGGTCGAGTGCGCGAGTGACTCGGGGGAACTAGAGGAAGAACCGTCCTTGGTCGCTGCGAAGGTCTCACGCGTGAGATGAACGTCACCGTCCACGAAGGCCGTGAATGTGGAATCCTTGGGAATCTCGGTGTCCTTTCCAGTGTAGAGCGGGACAACGGACTCTGAAGAGTTGTTGGAAGAGCCCTGGAATTGCTGGTAACAGCGCACGGGGGCGATTTCGCCGTTGGCCAGACGGATGGTGGTGATGTTGAAGGCAAGCTTGCCGCCGCGGCCGAAATGCCTTTTAGGTTCGGCGTCGACGATGACGCCGGTGACCTTCGAGCCCTTCCTGATGATCGGGACACCTTGAATCAAAATGTCATCGAGGGTTTCGAAGTCGACAGGATCGTTGACGTGGGCGGTGTTGGAGGAAATGGATTTCGTCAACTTCAGGTGAATGGTCGTGTCGTTCAAGAGAATGAATGGCGCGACGGTGGGGTTAGCGGCCGTAATGGCGGGCGCTTCGCGAGGAGCTTCGTCGTAGTACATGCGTTCACGGGCAGGCGGCCCGGAGGGCGCCGGTGTGGCCGGCCCGACCTGGTCCGCCAGCACGATGACCTTGCCCAAGGGAACAAAACCGGTTTCACCCTTGGGCGTGCGGACGGCGAAGAAATTGTCAAAGCGGCCAGTGATGGTGACGACTGCGCCACAGTCTAGGGTGGAGCGGATTTCCATGGTTGTTAGGGAACTGTAAAGATAGACGTAATCGGCACGGTCATTGCGAGGGCAGTCGATACGGCCGGTATTTTGAGCGCAGGCGGACAGAGGCAGGAGAAGGCAAACGGCGAAAGCGGAACCCAACGCGAAGCGTTTCATAGACCACCTGAGGGATTAGTTGCGACAGCACTTCTTATCCAAACGCAAAGTAGTGCAGGTGACAAGAATCCATGAGTTAGTACTGTGTATAAAAAGATACCACGCCGGCCCGAAGTGACTCTCCCTATCGAGCGAAGGTCGCGGTTAAACGTTCATTTTGCGGCTCAGGCCCGCCAAAACGCGAAGCTGACCGAGGAAGAGCATATCGAGGTTCACAGGTTCGTTCTTGCGCACCAGATGAGCGTCCCTGCCGGACTCTGTTACATAACCTTCGATGCAGAGAATTACCTTCGGCTCATGTTCCTGACGGGCGGTATTCTCGACCATGATTAAACGCCGTGGGGAATCGAAGTGCACCACCATTTGATAGGGTCTGCCGGCGCACCGTATGCGCAGATCGCCGAGGACAGTCTCTTTGCACGTTAAAGTCTCTTCCTGGGTGATCGCATTCCACTCAACGCACTTTGTGATCACGGTGTCCTTGACTCGCTTCCAGACAACCGGGGCAAGCGCAACGGCGGCGTCCCGATTCAGCCGTTGTTCATGGGTCAAGCCATCTTCGGAGAGTCTGGCTGCAAGGTATTCCTGTGCCGCACGTTTGGTGCTCTCATCGACCATGGGTATGGGGCTCCAACACTTATTTTATACAATAAAGGCAAGAGAGTTAAGGGGCGATTTTCGAATCAGCGTCTATTTGATTCGCGGCCGTCAAACGCTTGAATTTAGGAGGTTAGCAACACTTCCGCCAACGGGCGGTGAAGAATGGGAAGAAATATGGTGACAGAGATTACGGCAAGCGCCACGAAAACACGAACGGGACCTATTGCGAGAAATGGTCTGGGGGGAAGGGCTAATGATAGTATGAAGGGCTACTGAGTACATGCTTCGAACTACCGGGCCAGGTGATTAAATAAAATGAAGAGGGAAACGGAAGTGCTGGCGCAGACGAACAATACTGGTGCATTACGGTACGACTGGAACAAGAACGAAGTCCAGGCGATATATGAGACGCCGCTTCCGGAACTGGTGTACCGGGCCCAGACGGTACATCGGGAGTTCCATAAACCAGATCGCGTGCAGACGTGCCAACTCATCTCCATCAAAACTGGCGGCTGTCCGGAGGACTGCGCGTATTGTCCGCAGAGCGCGCACTATAACGCGGACGTGGAACGGCAAGGGCTGCTCGATCCCGAGTATGTGGTGAGCGTGGCGCGGGAGGCCGTGAGCCGAGGTGTGACGCGCATGTGCATGGGCGCGGCGTGGCGCGAGGCTCCGCAAGGCAAGGAATTCGAGAAAGTGCTGGAGATGGTGCGAGGAGTGTCGGCACTGGGGATGGAAGTGTGCTGCACGCTGGGAATGTTGACGGACGCACAGGCGGTGCGGCTGAAGGAAGCGGGATTGACGGCATACAACCACAACCTGGATACGTCGCCGGAATTTTATGGGTCGATTATTACGACGCGAGTGTACGAGGAGCGGTTGAGGACATTGGCGTCGGTGCGCCGCGCAGGGATCACGGTGTGCTGCGGTGGAATTCTGGGGCTGGGAGAAAAGGCGAGCGACCGAGTTGGTTTACTCTACCAGCTTGCCACGTTGCAGCCACATCCCGAGAGCGTGCCGATCAATATGCTGGTGAGAGTGGAAGGAACGCCACTGGCGTCGATGCCCGCGCTCGATCCGCTGGAAATGGTGCGAGCGATTGCCACGGCGCGCATCCTGATGCCTGGTTCGCGTGTGCGTTTGGCGGCCGGGCGGAAGCAATTGTCGCCAGAGGCGGTGACGCTGTGCTTTTTGGCCGGTGCGAATTCGATTTTTGTGGGCGAAAAATTATTGACAACACCAAATCCAGGCCCCGATGAGGATGAACAGTTGTTGCAGAGCCTGGGGATGAAGCCACTGGAATCTCATGCCGGATGACGTCTTATCTTCATGGAAGGCAAGGCTCGGAGAGGGACTGCGAGAGCTGGAGCATCAGCACCAGCGGCGTCGCCTTGCGGAAATCCGAGGCGTGGATTTTTGTTCGAATGATTATTTGGGGCTAGCCGAGCATCCGTTGTTGCGGGAAGCGGTGCTGCGAGCCGTGGAAAACTCCCCGAGAGTGGGAGGAACAGCGTCGCGATTGCTGTCCGGCCAAACGGAAGATTGGCGGAAACTGGAAGACGAATTTGCGAAATTTGCCGGAACTGAGGCAGCGTTATTTTTCGGCAGTGGCTATGCCGCAAATATGGGATTGGTGTCGTCCCTGGTAGGCACGGACGACGTGGTGTATTCGGACGTGTTGAATCATGCAAGTCTCATCGACGGAATGCGCTTGTCGGGAGCACGGAAACTCATCTATCCTCACCTCGACCTCAGTGCATTGGAAGACGAATTGCGCCGGGAGACCGGCGCGCCATGGCGGAGAATCATCGTAACGGAAAGCGTATTCAGCATGAATGGGGATGTTGCTCCATTGAAGGAGTTGGCAGCTCTGGCGGAGAACTATGGCGCGGCGATGATTGTAGACGAGGCGCACGCAACAGGAGTGCAGGGCAAGGGCGGACGTGGCGTGGCAGCCGAAGCGGGGATCTTGCCGCAGGTTCTGGCGACGATTCACACGTGCGGGAAGGCGCTGGGTTCGGCGGGAGCATTTGTATGCGGACCGGCGGTGATTAAAGATCACCTGATTAACCACGCGCGCACATTTATCTTCACCACGGCGCTGCCGCCGTACTTCGCGGAACAAATTGGAGCGGCGTTGAAGTTGGCGGTGGAGATGGACGCGGAGCGGCACACACTTCTCAAACGGGCCAGTGGATTTAATGCTGCTCTTCGCAAGGCGGGATTCAAAACGGCTGGAAGCACCAGCCAGATTGTGCCGGTGGTTTTGGGAGGCAATGAAGATACGCTGCAGGCAGCGGAGATGTTGCAGCAAGCGGGATTTGCCGTACGAGCGATTCGGCCGCCGACGGTGCCGACAGGGAAGTCGCGGTTGCGGCTTTCACTTACGACGCGGATCACCGAAGAAGAGCTGAAGCGATTAGTGCAGTGCCTGGTAGATTGGCGCGAAGGGAAAACGACAGGAATGACGGCGAGATACGCATGAGAAGCCATTTCTTTATAACCGGGACGGATACGGGGGTCGGGAAGACGACATTGGCGGCGCTCCTCTGCGCGGCGCTGGATGCGGTGTATTGGAAGCCGATCCAGACGGGGACGCTCGAAGGCTCGGACCGGGTAACGGTGATGCGCCTGGCGGGAATCGGGACGGATCGCACGCTGGAAGAGGTCTACAAATTTGTGCCGCCGGTTTCACCGGATTTGGCGGCGCGGTGGGCGGGTGTGGAAATCGATTTGAACCGCATCAATCCGCCTACGAGCTTGTTGAATGACTGGTTGATCGTGGAGGGAGCCGGCGGAGTGCTGGTGCCGATCAATGGGAAGCAGTTTATGTTGGACATGATGGTGAAGTTCAAGCTGCCGGTGATTCTGGCGGCGCGCAGTGGCGTGGGCACGATCAACCACACGCTGTTGACGCTGGCGGCGTTGCACGCGGCGGAGTTGCCCGTTCATGGCGTGGTACTGATCGGCGATCAGAACCGGGAAAACCGCGAGACCATCGAGAAATTCGGACACGTCCGGGTGATCGGCGAAATTCCCAAGCTGCCGAATTTGCACCGCACCGCTTTGATGCAAGTCTTCCTGAACCACTTCGACCGATCCGCTTTTGCACAATGAAGTCTCCGCTGCAAATTTGGCATCCATTTACGAATGGCGCGCTTGATCCCGCGCCCTTGCTCGTGCGCCAGGCCGAGGGCGTGTATCTGCATTTGGCGGACGGACGAAAAATGATTGACGCAATTTCGTCGTGGTGGGTGAATCTGCATGGCCACGCAAATCCGCGCATTACCGCTGCGATTGCAGAGCAGGGGAAAAAGCTTGAGCACGTTATCCTGGCCGGATTCACGCATGAAGCCGCGGAGGAATTGGCGGTGCGGCTTAGCAAGTGGCTGCCGATTGAACTGCGGCACATGTTTTTCTCCGACGATGGGTCGACGGCAGTGGAAGTGGCGCTAAAGCTGGCGATTCAGCATTTTGTGAATTTGTCGCGCCCAGAAAAAACGGAAATTGTGGCACTGGCGCATGGGTATCACGGAGACACAGCGGGGGCAATGTCCGTGAGCGACGAATCGCCGTTCACACAGCCCTTCCAATCGATGCGCTACCCGGTGCATCGCGTCCATTCGGCTTATTGCTATCGATGCCCGGTGGGCCTGAAGCGGGAGAGTTGCCACATCGAGTGCGTGAAGCAAATGGAAAGGTTGCTCGAAAGCCGAAGCGAGCGGATCGCAGCGGTAATTGTGGAACCATTGCTTCAGGGCGCGGGCGGCATGATCGTGCATCCGGTGGAATTTCTGCAGAATGTGCGGGCGCTTTGCACGAGACATGACGTGCTGCTGATTGCGGACGAAGTGCTGACAGGATTCGGGCGGACGGGGAAAATGTTCGCCTGCGATTCGGCAAATGTTGTCCCGGATTTGATGTGCGTGTCGAAGGGAATTACCGGTGGATTTTTGGCGATGGGCGTGACGCTGTGCACGGACCGGGTGGAATCGGCGTTTCGCAGCGAAAACCGGATGCACACGTTTTATCACGGGCACTCGTACACGGGAAACGCGCTGGCTTGCGCGGCGGCGAATGAGAACCTGCGGATTTTTGAGGATGAGCCGGTGTTTGACCGCATCGCCACCATTGCGAAGATCCACGGAGAGCGCTTGGGCGATTTGCGCGGGATGCACCAAGTGGGGGACGTGCGGCAGATTGGCGCGATTGGCGCGATGGAATTTGTGGCGGACGATGCGGGGTATCTTTCAGCGCTGCGGCCAAAATTGTACGGATTTTTTCTGGAGCGGGGTGTGTTGCTGCGCCCGTTGGGAAACGTGGTATATGTAATGCCCCCTTATGTGATCGAACCGGATGAATTGCACCGTGTCTACGACGTGATCGTGGAAGCGGTCGAGACGCTGCTGTAGTTCTGCGGGCAGCCGGTCCTGCTTCCTTAAATTCCGACAAACATGGTTATTGTTCGTGGCATACTCGGCAGGTATGCGGGTGAGCACCACGCGCTCCTGGACGGTCCCTGAGATTCCTCATCTCGAGTGTTTCCGCGTTGTCCGCTTTGTCCACGAATATCCACGTCATAGCCATTCCACATGGTCCATTGGTGTCGTCGACGACGGGACTGGCGGCATTTGGTACAAAGGATCGAACGAGCGCGGTGGACCCGGGGAAATCATTGCGATCAACCCAGGTGATGTCCACACGGGATATCCGCTGCAAAAGAGCGGGATCAGTTACTCGATGCTGTACATTGGCGATGAGCTGGTGAAGGATATTTTGCCGGGAATAACAGCTCCGCCGATATTCCCCGGAGTAGCGATTCGCGACCCCGCCCTTGCTTCCAGTTTGCGCCGGCTTTGCCGTCGTCTTGAATTTGGATCTCCCTCTCTTGCGGCGGAAAGCCAACTCGTCTCTGATCTTGCTTGCCTTTTCGTTCGGCATGCCTGCGCTAAGGCGCAAGCGTGGACCGGGCGCGAGCCATCGCATGTTTCCCGGATACAGGCGTATCTTCGCGCGAATCTCCATCGGAATGTGCGCTTGAGCGAGCTTGCCGATTTGACTGGTTTTTCGAAGGCCTACGTGATTCGTTCCTTCGGTCGCCTCGTTGGCATGCCTCCCTACGAATGGCTTCTCCAATTGCGGATCGAGGAAGCCAGAAAACAACTGCAAATGGGCAGGCCGATCAGCGAACTGGCCACCGAACTGGGATTTTCGGATCAGAGCCATTTCCATCGCCGCTTTAAGAACATCACCGGCATGACGCCCGCTACCTACGCCGAAGGTCACTATCGTTCAAGACAGGGCAATCTCGCGTTGAGAAGATGAGAAGCGCGGCAGCAACAGAAGTACCCCGCATAAATCGGGAATTTCACACGTGTATTCAATTTCGCGCGTTGCCGCTGCCGCACTCCGCATCTCGGGAGGTAAGTCATGGGAATTCATATCAACGTGAATGGGGTGAGCCACGAGGTGGACGTCGAGCCAGACGCGCCACTGCTTTGGGTGATTCGCGATGAATTGAATCTGACGGGTACGAAGTTTGGCTGCGGAATCGCCGCTTGCGGCGCCTGCACCGTGCATGTAAACGGGAAAGCGATGAGGAGTTGCAGCGTTCCCGTGGGATCCGTGGCGGATGCAGAGATTCGTACCATCGAGGGGCTTGGCGGCGGCTCGCTGAATGCTGTGCAGGAAGCGTGGATCGAACATCAGGTGCCGCAATGCGGCTATTGCCAGTCCGGCATGATTATGGCGGTCAGCGCGTTTCTGGCGACGAATCCAACTCCCACGGATGACGAGCTTGCCGCAGCCATCACCAATATTTGCCGTTGCGGCACGCTTCCGCGCATTCGCGCAGCGGTCCGCGCGCTGGCTGCGCACCAGGCGGCGGGTGGCTCAAGATGAATCGAAGAAAATTTTTGATCGGCGGAGCAACCGCGGCGGGAGCGTTGGTTGTTGGGTACGCCCTTTGGCCTAGCGGCCGTCTTGGGCGGGCAAATCTGATGGCGGCTAAGCCCGGCGAGCGCTTTCTGGCCAGCTGGATCAAGATTGCCAATGACGGTACTATCACCGCCGTAATCCCTCATTGCGACATAGGCACCGGAATATTCACCTCGCTTTCGCAGATGGCGGCGGATGAACTCGATGCCGATTGGACCAAGGTGCGGGCGGAAAGTGCGCCTAGCGACCCGCTGTTTGCGAACAGCGCGATGGCGGAAGGATTCGCTCTGGAACAAGAGAACATGACCGTTGGTTCCATCCCGAACTTTTTGCGTGGATCGGCGATCAACTCGATGCGCGTGATCGCGGAATATATGGACCTGCAGACTACTGGCGGCTCTTGTGCCGTGCGCTTTACGGGTGTGTACGGCATGCGCGTTGCCGGCGCTGCTGTGCGCGAGATGCTGGTGAAGGCAGCAGCGGCGCGGATGAATGCGCCGGCCGAGGAGTTTCATACGGAGATGAGCCGCGTCATCCACGCGCCATCAGGCAAAAGTTTCGGTTACGGCGAGCTGGCTGCGGGGGCTGCGGAGTATAGGCCTTCCGCGTATCCGAAATTGAAGGCGAGGAGCGCGTACAAGTTGATCGGCAAGCCCGTTGCGCGCATGGATATCCCGGCCAAGGTGAATGGAGCTACGAAATATGGCATCGATACGCAACTGCCGGACATGTGGTACGGGGCGATTCGTATATCGCCGGCGTTTGGCGGCAAACTTATTTCGGTGAATGATGGCGCGGTTGCGCAGAATCGCGGCGTCAAGAAAGTGGTAAAGCTGGATGACGCAGTTGTGGTGCTGGCCGATCGTTTCTGGCGCGCGCGCAACGCGGCCGATGCGCTCGAACCGGTGTTTGATCATGGCGCAAACGGGGATGTCACCTCGAAGACGATTCGCGATTTGCACCTGGACGCACTGAAAAATGGAAAAATCAAGAAGGACCTCGCCATCGGTTCTGGCTCTGATGCGCTGAATAGTGGAACGCTCGTGGAGCGGATGTACAACGTGCCCTATCTTGCGCACGCTCCGATGGAACCGGTGAATGCGACGGCCGTGTATAAGAAGGATGGAACGCTCGAAGTGTGGGCCGGGACGCAAGACGGTTTGGGTTCAAGGGCGTTCTGCGCGAAAACGGCTGGCTTGCCCTTGGATAAGGTTACATTTCACTTACTGCCTAGCGGCGGCGGTTATGGGCGGCGGTTGCCGGACCTGTGGAACTTCTTGACGTACGCGGTGAAAACCGCGATGGCATCACCTGGCGTACCCGTGAAGCTTATTTTCACCCGCGAACAGGAGATGCAACACGATTACTACCGCCCGAACGTGACCAGCCGCTTCCGCGCCGCAGTGAAGAACGACGGCCTGCCGACGGCGTGGGTGAACGAATACACGACCGACGACGATCCGAATGCCGAGGCACACATCGTGTATGGCGTGCCCAATCAATTTTATGGAACTGCGAAGGTGCCGGCCCATGTTCCGACCGGCCCATGGCGCAGCGTGGAGGCTTCCTGGCATGGATTTTTTGTAGAGTCGTTTATGGATGAACTGGCGCACCAGGCGAAGCGCGACCCGTTGGAGTACCGGCTTGCACTTTTGAAGGAGAAGCCGCGCTACGCCGCTACGCTGAGTATGGCCGGCGAGAAAGCGGGATGGGGCACGCCGCTACCCGGGGGCTGCGGACGTGGAATCGCGATGGTGGAATGTTTTGGAACTATCGTGGTGCATGTTGCCGAGGTACAAATTAGGAATGACGGAACGGTGGATGTCCACCGAGTTACAACAGCGGCGGACTGTGGCATGGCGGTGAATCCGGATGGATTCAAGGCGCAGATGGAAGGCGCAATTATTTTTGGACTGAGCGCGGCGTTGTATGGCGAGATCACCATCGATCACGGCGCTGTGGTGCAGCAGAATTTCCCGGATTATGACATGGTGCGCCTGGCGGAATGTCCGGCGATTGATGTGTACATTCATGAGAGCGACGCGCCGCTCGGTGGCGCAGGCGAGCCGGGAATACCGCCGGTTGCGCCCGCGGTCACGAATGCAATCTTTGCAGCTACTGGTGTACGTCTTCGGGAATTGCCGATCAAGAATCACGCGCTGGGCAAAGCGAGCGCGGCCTAGGCGGAAGCGCGGTGGTTCCTCTGTTAAACTCCTGAATCGGATTTGACGGGGGAATTTTCATTGACAGGACAGTTAAGCGGTTGGCGGCAGAAGATTGTGATGTTTGCCGGGGCTCTGGGCGCACCCGGATTATTCCTGATTTCATTCCTTGATTCTTCGATACTGACGTTTCCGGTGATCAACGACCTGCTGTTGATCGAGCTGTGCATACAAAAACCGCTGCGGATGCCGTTGTATGCGGCGATGGCGATGACCGGTTCCGTGCTGGGATGTGTGCTGTTGTATTTCATTGCAGAAAAGGGCGGGGAAGCCTTTTTTCATAAGAAGGCGGGCGAGCGCGGGCATGCGATCCGTCATTGGGTGCAGAAGAACGCATTTGGAGGAATGCTGGCTGCGGCGTTGCTGCCTCCGCCGACGCCGTTCAAGATTTTTGTGTTTGCCGCCGGTGTGTTTGAGGTGCCGCTGAGCAGTTTCACTTCGGCGATCGCGTTGGCCCGGGCGATCCGTTATTTCGGAATTGGGTATCTGGCGACGCGCTATGGGGAACAGGCGATGCCGTTTATCGTGCAACATAAGATTCAAGTGGGGGTGGGGGTGGTGGTGTTTGTGGCCGCGAGTTACGGATTGTCGCGATTGATTTTGAGGGACAAGGTGGGAGCGGGAAGAGTGGCGTAAACCTGAGTGCTGGCGGGTAGACCGGTACCTGCGTTTGGCGATCGGCTAGCGGATGTGGATTTCGGTCGACCAGACCAGGACCTGGCTGGAAACTGCAAAATTGGAATCGACTTGGATGAGGGCGGCGACGCGGTGGCGGGTCTCGTCTTCGACGAGGTCGCGCATGGAGCGAATGACGACTTCATAGCCGGTCTGCGTTTTGGCGACGACCGCGCGCGGAAACGGAACAGCGCGGATGAGTTCTTGCGCTGCATGAGTGTTTTGGGCGGCGCTCAGTTCGCGAGATGGTTCTGGTTTATAGAGGCATTCGGCGCTTTCCGGATCAAAAGTTCTGCCGGGACCGACTGGAACTTCCGCCTGACAAAGGAGCGAAGTGGTTTCCACCATGCCATGCCAGGTGAAAAGTGAAAGTGCTTCCGGGAAGGCTCCGACCACGCGGGCGGATTCACCGTGATAGGAATGGGGTTCGAGCGTGGCGATGCTGCCAGAGTGAAGAAGCGCGCGCGTTCCTACGTAGACAGCAACGACGAGCAGCGCGACGATCGCGCCATTGCGTCCGCGAGGCGATTTGCTTCTAGCGCCAATTTCGGAAGTGACCAGCTGAAGGATCTCAGGCAACAAAATTCCGGCGATGAGGATGGCAAGAATCCACGGATCGATGGGCGGAAGCCAATCCATGGCATAGCGAGTTGGGCGAAAAGGCCATAGAAGCGCGATGCCTTCGGACTGGAAAAGATCCAGAACAATGTGAACGGCAGCGGCCAAAGCGAGAGGCGCGAGAAGCGAAGCGATTGCTTCGGGCTGTTTCCGGCTGAGATAACTGGCGAGCAAAGCGGAAAGGAGAACGATGACGAGCGTGCCGCACAGGGAGTGAGTGTAAGTGCGACGATCTGCGAAATACGCTTCGGGGCCGAAGAGAGCGCTAATCAGATCGACATCGGCAATTGTTCCGGCGAAAACGATGCCGGCTAAAATGGGCCAGCGACGACGAGGAAAAAATCCGCGCGCCAGGATATAGGACGCAAGGGCGTGTGTGGCGATGTCCACGAATAGAAACTATCTCACAAAATGGTGCGGCTTATGGTTTAACGCCGCCGCTGCCGTTAGACGTCGGGGAATCGCGAGGCACCAGTAGCTTCAACGCGCGCGGAACGATCGAGAATTCGACGGGAAGACGCGTAAGTGGCTCGCCGTCGACTTGAGCGTAGACGGGGTGGGCATCTAGCGGTTCACAGACGAGGGATTCGGCCTTCCAGAAGTGCACGTCTTGTTCTTTTCGGAGATTGCCCATCCATAACGTGGGAATGTAACTGAGATAGCGAAGGCCGCTCTGTGTGGTGAGTGCCATCACTTCGAAACAGTCTTCGAATAAATCGGCCTGGTCGGTAATTTTGAAAGGTCCGCCATAATTTTTTGTGCGCCCCACGATTACGAGTGTGGCTTCGAGTTGCCGATCCCCTGCGCGCACGCGGAAGCGCGGAAACGTGTAGCGCAAGACTTCGCGCGCACCTTGCCACCAATACGCGAGGATGCCAACGCGGGCTTTCAGGCCGAGGTCGACAGAATAAACTATCATGCCGTCCGGGCCGGCGCCGGAAACGGAGAGGAAAAAACGTTTGCGCTCGGGTTGCTCGAGCGGCGTGGCAAGTCCGAGCGCAATTTCGCGAACGTCGCCGTGGACGAGACGGCGGGCGGCGCGGGGAATGTCCCAGGGTAGATCGAGCTCCTTGGCAAGGATATTGGCGGTGCCGCCGGGGAGAAGTGCGAGGGGAACGCGGTCTCCATTCGAGGATTGCGCTAGGCCGTTCACGACTTCGTTGAGGGTGCCATCGCCGCCGCAAGCAATCACGAGTTGACGGCGATCGCGAACGGCCTGCTGAGCGATTTCGGTGGCGTGACCGGGGCCGGTAGTCTCGGCGAGATCGGCGTGGATTCCGCTGGATGCGAGGATCTGGCGCGCCTGATCGATAAGTTTGCGCCGGCCGTTGCCGCCGTTACCGGCGTTAGGGTTGTGAATCAGTAGAGCGTTTTGGATGAGCGCGTCCATTAATTTTGGGCTGTGGCCAAAGGTTCATTGTAACTGAAAAGGATCGGAGCACGTAAAACGCAAATGAAAGTAAATTGCGCCGGTGTGTTAGGAGGCGGGTAGAATGCGAGCGGCAAGCGGGGACTATTTCTTGTTTTTCTCAGGTGCGGGAGCGACATAGCCGCGGCGAGCCTGAAGGTTGAGACCCGCCTGATTCAATTTTACTTTCAGGCTGTGATAGGCGCCATTGGGTTTCACGTCAGCAGTGGAAAACGCCAGGAGGTAGACATATTCGGGCCCGGAGAAAAGGGTGCTCAATCCGGTTTCGATGTCATTGTTGTGGTGAAAAAAAGTGCCGCCAGTGCCATCCGCCAATTCCGATAAGACGTCTTCGCTCGAAATCATAGAGTCCTGGAGGTATTGGTTCTCGAGTCGTGTGGCGAGCGGAGAACCACCTCCGCGTTGCGAGGCGTCCATCATAGTGGTGTAAAGGCCGCGCGCATCGATCGTGTTGATGACCACATTGGCTTGTGCGGCGACATCCAGGATCTGGGACTTAAGGGTCATCGCATCCGCTGTCGGAGTTAGAAAGCCAGGTGAAATCAGAAGAATAACGTGCTGACCCGGCAGCGGGCCCATTTTGCTGACCACTACTTTGATGAAGTCGAGGTTCGTGCGGAAATTCTGGTCGCCGATGGACACGGCACGCTGGGCGGCCTGTTTTGCCAAACGCATGGCGATTTGCATGCTGGCTGGATCGTTAGGTAGGTTCGCGCAGCTCAACGTATCCCGCGCGGCGGCCTGAAGCGCCATGGCATCGTTTTTGTTCACGATCAGGTCGGCCTGGTAGTAATCAACGTTTGGGCACTCGCTCGAGCTGTGTTGATAGATAGCCCTGACTTTTAGAGTCTGAATGGCTTGCTGGAGTTTTGCGCGGTCGCGAGTCAAGCCACTGTTGGTGCCGGAAGTGGAAAGCACGGCGGCCACGTCGGAAGCAGGCAGAGAAGTTTCAAGTAGTTTTGTGGCGGCCTGTTGGGCTTGAGAAAGATCGGTGGTGTTCAAATCCAAATCGTCGAAAAGGAAAACGACGAAGCGTTGCGCAGGGGATGCCAGCCGCGGGGAAACAGCAGGAGCATTGGCAGTGGGGGCGGTAGCGGCCTCGGCGTAGCGCTTTAGAACTGAGAATCCGGTGATGGCTTGCTGCTTGCCGTTGTCGAAGACCTGAAAACTATCTTTCTCCAAATTGCCCACGGGCACACCGCGGGCGTCGCGCACTACAACCGGAACCAGCACTTCATTCACGTTGGTTCTGATCACCGGAGAATTAGGCGCGGATGGTTGTGCCGGCTGCTGCGCCGAAAAGTAGCAGGGGAGGAGCAAAGCGAGGCAGGATTGGATGACGGCAGGAACGGCGGTAAAGCCCAAACGTGTGGCCCTTTTCAAATGACTCCTTCCTGCCTGGAAGCATACGTTTATATCACGCTTTTCGGAACGTCAGTCGTGTGGGAAAGATGGCATGCCGACGTGATCCCCGTGCGCGAATTATCAGGAACGAAACGATATGTTATGTTAACGATTGCTTTTGAAGCGTGTGGTTAGCGGAACAGCAGCGGAGTTGCGCGCTTCAGGCAGGGGTCATGTCTATCGGCTTGCGTGCGACAACTTCCACGTCGCATCGATTTCTTTCGCTGCCACTGCGGGCAGTTCTATTCCTCATTGTTTCTCTCTTAGCAGCCACTGCGGGATTTGGTCGTTATGATTCCGGAAATGGAACCGATTTTGCGTTCGGCCAGCAAACTGGGCAGCCCCAACAAAAGGCGGAGCCGCAACCGTATTTGGAAGAGCCGCTGAAACTGCTCGTAAAGCAAATTCCTGAGTTAAAGGGGATTCGCGCTGCCGAGGATCAGCAGGACTTAGCAATGATACTGAAAAAGACGGGCGATGAAGTGGACGAGTTCTTCAATAACGCGATTGATCTGGTGGCGAACGAGGAGATTCAGCAACAGAGGCTAGGCAGCTTCGGGGTTGCCGTTGCGGGTGAGTCTGTGCGAGACAATTATTTGATCCTCCGCGAAGGCAACGGTGCGCGAGCGGACTTCGACGAATTTCGCACGGACGAAAACGGAAACCGCCTGGACCAGTTGGGAATACACCGGGGGTTTCTGGTGACGTCCGGATTCGCATTGATCTGCGCGCACTTGTCCACGGCGTTTCAGCCGGATTCGACGTTCCGGATTCTCGGCGAGGAGAAGGTTGGTGCGCGAGAAACATACGTGGTGGCGTTCGCACAGCGTTCCAATAAGGCGAATTTGGTGGTAACCATGGCGGGGCCAAGCGGGGACGTTGTGCACATGCTGACACAGGGAATTGCCTGGGTGGATAAGGAAACTTTCCATGTAGTACGGATGCGGACCGATCTGCTGGCGCCACATCCGGAGATCGGGCTGCAAGCGCAGACCACCAAGGTAAATTTCGATGAAGTGCAGTTTGTGGATGTTGCGACGCCCTTATGGCTTCCGCGCGATGTGAGTGTGGACGTTAAACTGGGTAAATATGTGGACCGGCCCTTCCCACTGGAGTTCCGGAACCTGCACCACTATACGGAATACCGGCGCTATCGGGTGTCTACCAGGATCGTGGCTCCCTAATAAGCATTGAGCGCAGGCTGCGGGTGATAAGCCGGTTAACCCCGGAGGTCGCCTATAATACGTAGCGGTTTGGACGCTGGCAAAGACGAGGCGCGCATGGCGAAGGCACAAATGGCGAAGGCCAATGGAAAAGGGAAGAAGGAAGCGGAGAAGTTGCGCGAGGAGATCCGGCGGCACGAGTATTTGTATCACGTTATGGATGAGCCGGAAATTTCCGATGCTGCGTTTGACAAGTTGATGGACCGGCTGAAGGAGATAGAGGCGGCGCATCCAGAATGGAAAACGCCGGATTCGCCGACGGTGCGCGTGGGCGGCCCGCCACGCGAGGGATTTACGACCGTGCGGCATGCGCGACCGATGCTGAGCCTGGACAACGCATTTTCCTTCGACGCGCTGAGAGATTGGGACCGGCGCGTGAGAGAAGGCACTGGGCGGCCAGTAAACGAATATATCGCCGAGCACAAATTTGACGGACTGAGTATTTCGTTGCAGTACGAAAACGGTTTGTTGGTGCGCGGAGTGACGCGCGGCGACGGAAGCACCGGGGAAGACGTTACGCCGAATGTGAAGACGATCCGGTCGATTCCCCTGCGCGTGGACGCGCCGATACTAAAGAAGGTGAAACTGGCGAAGAGTTTTGAAGTGCGCGGCGAAATCATGATGACGAGGAAGTCATTCGAGGCGTTGAACCGCCAGCAGGAAGAAATTGGCGGAAAGATTTTCGTGAATCCACGGAATGCGGCGGCAGGAGCGGTGCGCGTGCTGGACCCGGCAATTACGGCGCAGAGGAAGCTGGATTTCTTCGCCTATTACCTGTACGTGGACGGGAAAGTGCCGTTCGCGAAACATTCTGATTCGCTGTACGCGCTGAAGCAGATGCAATTTCGCGCGTCCGACGACTGGAAACTGTGCGATGGGATTGATGCGGTGATCGCGTATTGCGAAAGCTGGGACACGAAACGCGAAAAATTGCCTTATGAAATTGACGGGGTGGTGATCAAGCTGAATTCCACGGCACTGCAGAACGAACTGGGATTCACGGCGAAAGCGCCGCGATGGGCGATCGCGTACAAGTATCCTGCGCGGCAGGAAACAGACCGTGGTGAACGACATTATCGTGCAGGTGGGACGGACGGGAACGCTGACGCCGGTGGCGATGCTGGAACCGGTGCAGGTGGGCGGGGTGACGGTGAGCCGATCCACGCTGCACAACATGGACGAAATCGATCGGCTGGGGCTGCAGATCGGCGATACGGTGCTGATCGAGCGCGCGGGCGAAGTGATTCCGCACGTGTTGAAAGTGGTGAAAGAAAGCAAGGATCGCCGGCCGTTTCAGATGCCGAAGAAATGCCCGGTGTGCGGGAGCACGATTCATAAAGTTGAAGGGGAAGTGGCATACCGGTGCGTGAATTCGGCTTGCCCAGCGAAACTGAAGGAATCCGTGCAGCACTTCGCGGGCCGGCATGCGATGAATATCGACGGGTTGGGCGAAAAGATTGTGGACCAGCTGGTGGAAAAGGGAATGGTGAAAGATGTTGCGGACTTATATGCGCTGAAAATGCAGGATCTGGCGGAATTGGATCGCATGGCGGAAAAGTCCGCGCAGAATCTGGTGGACGAAATCGGGGCGAGCAAGAACAATCCGCTGGCGCGGTTGATTTACGCGCTGGGGATTCAGTTTGTGGGCGAGCGCACGGGGCAATTTCTGGCGGAACATTTTTCGTCGCTGGATGATCTGGCGGCCGCGAACGACGGAGGAGCTGGAAAATGTCGTCAGAAGTGGGACCGAAAGTGGCGGCGAGTATCACGGAATTTTTTTGCCGAGCCAGCGAACCGAACCGTGATCAAGAAACTGAGTAAGGCGGGCGTGCGGCCGACAGCGGAGAAACGTGAAGTCAAGAGCCAGAAGCTGGCAGGGAAGTCGTTTGTGTTTACCGGCGGGCTAGCGAATCGTTCGCGGGAAGAAGCCTGCGAATTGGTGCAGCAGCATGGTGGAAAAGTGGGCGGCTCGGTGAGCAAGAAGACGGATTACGTCGTGGCGGGAACAGACCCGGGATCGAAGTACGACAAAGCGAAAGAATTGGGCGTGACGATTTTGACGGAAGGCGAGTTCGAAAAGCTCATTGGGTTGTAGTCCGAATCTTGGAGCGGCGAGTGGATGAAGAATCAGAGATTTTCGAGACGGCAGTTCCGGTGGCGGCGCTGCAGCGTCTCTCCCGTTTCCTGTTCAGTCATTCCTTGCGATCCGTGGCAACTCCTTTTTCTGACAGGGACAATCTTTCTTCTGATTTCCCCACGGTTTTCGTGGTTACAGGAGACGCTCCTGTTTTCTTATCCGTCGATGCGGGGTGAGGCGGTCGATTTCTATGGTTTTATACTTTTCTGGTTGCCTGCAACACCGTTATCCTCCTGGCAGCGCTGGTTGCTCTTTTTGCACGCTTCTTGCAGGTACACGCACCGGCCCGAAGAATTCCGTGGTTTGTCCTAACGCCCTCGGTTATTAGCTTCAATCTCATTTTCTGGAGATTTTTCCAGGTAACCGGTAGACCTGGATCGATTCTTGAGCCGCGAAGCAAGTTTCTGTAAGTGATTTTGTGGCTGAGGCTGGACATTTGGCGTTTTCCAGCGGGAGCCTACTTTATTTTCTTCTGGCTGGTCTTGATTTCCAGCTATGCGATTCGTCTTGTCTCTGGGCGAGGGACGCTACCGCTTTCGTTGCCAAAGGAACAACGGGTTCAGCGAGAGGAAGATCCACACTGACCTCATGTGCCACTATTGTGTTTTGCATTGATTGGGTGCTGTCCTCGCTTGCCGGCTCCTTGGGACTGGCTTTGGCCGCAGTTGGAAACCTTCCACACAAGTTTATAAGTGCAACTGTAGTCCGGTCGGCGATCGAAATTTTGGGTCAACCTCTGGCCGCTGGCGCGTTACTGGGCGTCTCGTTCCTTGTTCTCGGAAGGCGGGGAACAAGAGCGGCACGAAGCTCTATCCGCTTGTTCGAGCTGCACTACGCATTATTCGCGCTATTCCTGCCCGTAACTATCTGCCCGGCGCACGCTTTCTCTGCGATCGCATCATTCCGCACTTATGCCGCGACCTCAATTCCTCGCCTACTTCGATCCGACCGCAGTGTGGCATTACTCGGTCCTGTTTGTGATTGTCGGTGCCTTTGCCGAGGAGATTGTCTTTCGCGGGATGATGTTGCCAGAATGCATCGAGCGATACGGGTTGCACCGTGGAATCTTCCTGACTGTTTTGCCTGGGCCGCAGCGCATTTCCGTTCGGATTCTTATGCTGCCCTTGCGGTCAGTGGGGTGTTGCTCCATCTCTTTTACAGAGTGCTGGTATGCCTGGCAATGAACTATGTTTTATGTCGGTGATTTCAAACGTCGGGTCTCGAACGGAGGAACGCTGGGAGCTTAATATAGCACTTTGGGCTCTGGTGGCGATTCTGGTTTATCGGTACTGGCCATTAACCACAACGGAGAAGCGAGACCAGACCTTGTTGGCGGCACAGGCACTAGGTTAAAGCTCCTGGCCTGCGCAGTTTCGCAGAGTATAATAGAAGAGGCGGGTGAGCTGGATGATCGCTGGCCTGGTTGCGCAAGCAGCTGGGCGGGAGGAAAGTCCGGACACCCCTTTGCGAGAGCAAAGGAAACCCTTGGGCTGCAAGGCCTAGGGTGAAGGGCAACGCGCCTGGTAACGCCAGGGGAGCGGTAGCGCAGACTTGAGTTTGTGCGCCTTTCGCGGCTCGTTTTGCGGGCGTGCTGGCGGAAGAAAATCACGGACTGAAGCCTGTGCTACTGTTCACGGAAAGTGCCACAGAGAATATACCGCCAGCGGAGCGTATCCCGGTGACAGACCGGAGGAAAACCTTCGGGAGGTCTTCGAACGGAACGCGAAGCAGGTAAGGGTGAAAAGGTGGGGTAAGAGCCCACCGCTCCGGCAGCAATGACGGAGGCAAGGAAAACCCCGCGTGGTGCAAGACCAAATAGGAGGGGAGAGCTGGCCCGGCTCGCTGGGAGCGTTTGAAAAAACGCTTTCCCTTTCGTGCAGCGCAAGCCGCATGGAAGGATTAACCCTCGGGTAGGTCGCTCGATCCCGGTCGCGAGCCCGGGGCTAGAGGAATGATCGTCACGGAGCAGGCTCGCGAGAGCCGCACCGAACAGAATCCGGCTTACAGGCTCCCCGCCATTTTTCATGATTTGCAAGGAACCTCGTGATTGTCCGATCGTCATACCTGGCGAGGATTCCATCTAACATATATGGGGCCAATGGTTGTAACACTCCCCGCTACCAGAATCGGCGGTGAAGAATGCTTGGAATGGCAAGCAACTCTAAACGCGCCAAACCGATTTGACTCAAAGATTCATCGGTGCTGGGATAGAGGAAGAAACATCTAATTGTCCTGAAGTAGCAAACATCGAGGGAGAGACGATGAACACATATAGCGTGAAATTGCGGTACGAGGATCGTGAAAAGGGAAGTGACGAAAAGACCGTCAAGGTGGATGCGACGACCATCGCTGGGGCGATTGCGAGAGCCGCACGGGAGTTCATCAAGGGCCTGGACCGAAAGCAGCGCTTCGATGCTAATAAAGGACTGCACATTGAGGCGGCGCGAGTCGCCGATAAGGAGGGCGATGCGCCGGAAAGCGCTAAAGGCACGACTGCCTAGACTAGACTAAGACTAGCTGACTGACCCACAACGATTTGCGTGGCGCTGAGATCGGCCGGATCAGTAGGACGACGCTCGTGGAAGTGTGAACGCACAGAGCTTTCTGTGTGACAACGAGTCAAAGAACTACGGTGTTTGGTATTCCAAGCAAGAAAACGATTTCCACCCCGAACACGCGGTGCATCCCGTACAGTCTGGCGAATTTGGGACGGGCTCTCGTCGAAAAGCTCGCTTTGTGTTGGGGCGAAAGGGGCCAGATTCATGTCATACAGGAAGCCGTATCCGGCACCAGGCAATATTCAGTACGGGTTCGGGAACGAATACCTCGCATGGATAACCAGAAGTCTGGAATCGACCACTGCGGAAGAAGGCGCGTGTCGTCCGCGCCGCGCCGAGTCCGACTACGTAACGGTTGTAAACCACGATCGAGAGTTCGTTGAGGTTTCGGATAATTTTTGCCAGCTGGTGGGATACGAGCGCGAAGAATTGCTCGGCAAACAATACGACGAGTTGACCGCGCCGAATACGTACGATATCGAGAAGTTCGTCCGGTTGTTCGCCAAACTCGGATATATGCACGGTTTGTGGCTGCTCGTTAGCCGCGGTGGAACGCGTATTTTGATTCGGTATGATGCGTGGGTTCGACCCGACTCTTTGATTGAAACGCACATGGAGTTGGTGGGCGCCGGGTACTAATGCGTTTTCGGTTTTCATTCCTTCCCTTGGCATGTCCGGGCTGAGCTCAGGCACTTGACCGGGACCGATTGGACCCGCCAAGCTGACATCCGCTCCTGCGACTCACCTCATTGAAGCTGCACCCATTATCCGCCGCACCCGCCATATGACAGTTGCCGGTATTGAACTCTTTGCAACTG
Source organism: Candidatus Acidiferrales bacterium (assembly GCA_963790355.1). GTDB lineage: Bacteria > Acidobacteriota > Terriglobia > Acidiferrales > UBA7541 > Acidiferrum. The sequence goes on along the minus strand of CAWBOF010000002.1, from coordinate 375,779 downwards.
CGAGCGGGGATGACCTGCTCCGGGATACAAGATATCTTTGAAGTGGAGTCGGAAATTTAGATTGACCGAGCGCGTTGACGCTTTACGTGAATGGTTTGGAGCACGACAAAAGTGCTGGGCGGAATCTGCACTCTGATCCTGCGGACTAAGAGGAGATGGGACTGTTGGAGCTGCAAAGGCACAATCTCTGGTATAAAGACGCCGTCATTTATCAGCTCCATGTGCGCACCTTTTGCGACAGCAATGGCGACGGCATCGGGTTGCGACAGCAATGGCGACGGCATCGGGGATTTCGTAGGGCTCACCCAACGGCTCCCCTACAGGAACCTGGGATTACTGGGATCTGGGTGCTGCCTTTTTATCCGTCGCCACTGCGCGACGATGGCTATGACATCGCGGATTACACCTCGGTTCACTCTAGTTACGGATCACTGGAGGATTTCAAGGCGTTCCTGACGGCGGCGCATAGCCGTGGAATTCGCATGATTATTGAATTGGTGGTGAACCATACTTCCGACCAGCATCCCTGGTTCAAGGAAGCGCGCAGTTCCCGGGACAATCCCAAACGCGACTGGTACGTCTGGAGCGACACGGACACGCGCTATCAGGGGGTGCCGATCGTTTTTGTGGACGCGGAAACTTCCAACTGGGCCTGGGATCCGATTTCCAAATCCTATTACTGGCACCGATTTTTCAGCCACCAACCCGACCTGAATTTCGACAATCCCGAAGTCTTTGAGACGGTGTGGGAAGTGATGAAGTTCTGGCTGAACCTGGGAGTGGACGGATTCCGTTTGGATGCGGTGGCGTTTCTGGTGGAGCGCGAAGGGACGCTGTGCGAAAACTTGCCGGAAACGCATGCGATCATCCGCGAGATTCGCAAGCGTTTGGACACAGTTTAACCGGGAACGATGTTGCTTGCGGAGGCGAACCAGTGGCCGGCGGACGTGCGGGCTTACTTTGGGGAATCCAATGAATTCCACGCGGCATTTCATTTTCCGCTGATGCCAAGAATGTTCATGGCGGTGAAACTGGAAGATCGCAAGCCGATCGTCGAAATTCTGGAGCAGACCCCGGAAATTCCCGAAAGCTGCCAATGGTTCATTTTTCTGCGCAATCACGACGAGTTGACGCTGGAGATGGTGACGGAAGTCGAATGCGACTATATGTACGATGAGTACGCGATGGACAAGACCATGCGAATCAACCGTGGAATCCGGCGCGTTTCTGCCCGAAGTGTTTATCGCCATCCTGATTTTGTTCTTGGGCGTGGCCATGGCGAATTTTCTTTCGCGAGCCCCGCTGCTTGCCGCCGTCAATGCCGGACTTCCGTCGGCGAGGATCCTCCCATCACAACGGTTGAGGTTCTTTGTCGCGGTCCTTCTTTGTATCTCCCCAATGCCTTTCCAGAAACCGGCGCGCCAGATCCTGGCCGCCCAAACCGAGCGCGATCGCCAACCCCAACATCGTCGCTCCAAACACAATTGAAAACGCCGAGATCACCGTCTGCTTTGCCAATCCCAGTTTTTCCAGCGTCATGGTGATCGCCAGAATCCAGATCACAAAACGGATTGCCCAGCTGATGCCGCCGCTGAGCCTGGCGGAATGCATCGTTACTGCGCGCGCGCCTGGGCGAGGAGTTTCTTTAGCTTACCCTCAATGGAGGCGTCGCCAATGTGCTCGTCCTGAAGGACGCCATCAGAGTCGATGGTGAAGGTGTGGGGAATGGCAGTAACGGAGAACATCTTTGCAATCGAACCGGTAAAGCCGCCGTCGCGGTATTGAGGCCACGTCATTTCATTTTGTGCGACGAAGTCTTTCCACTTTTGCTCATCGCTGTCGAGGCTGACGCTGAGAATAACCAGGGGCTGGCCCTGGAATTTTTTCGCGATATCGCGCATGTGAGGAAGGGCTTCGCGGCAGGGGCCGCACCAGGTGGCCCAAAAGTCGAGCAAGACAACTTTGCCTTGTAAATCGTCCATGGAGATTTGTTTTCCGTCGAGGGTGGCGACCGAGAACGGCGGCGCCATGCGTGCACGGGCCAATTCGGGTCGCGCAATATAGCGCAGCGCGCGCTGATGCTCTGGATCGTCGCCGGACTTCATTTTCAAATACTCCTCAAACCTGCTCTTTGCGGCGTCGTCCTGGTGGAGATTGGCGAGAACTCTGCCATCAAGGAAGATGGCGTCGGGAAAATATGCAATAGCGGTTAGCGCCTTGCCGAGTTCCTCATGGCTGCGCGAGAAATACTCATCTTTGTGTTTGCGCAGGCCTTCGTCCATCAGTACAATCGCAAATTGATAATGCGCGCGGGCGGTTGCGCGCTCATCCTTGGCTTCAGCAATCATTTCTTCCGAGGCTAGTTCGGCGGCTTTCCAATCCTCAAGTTCGACGCCATATCTGATCATCTTTTTCTGGCAGGCCAGGCAGTGACCGCTATCCTGTTTGTCCGCCTTCTTGAATTCGTCCAGGGCCCATGCTTCTTTTCTTTCCTGCACATCTTTCAGAGCTTCCTTGTACGATTTCTGGGCTTTTTCGTTCGCGGGCCCTTCGTTGGAATCTTGTGCGGATAGAGGTGTGAGACACAAACCGAGCAACACGCCCATGAGGACGAATCGCATGATGGCTCTCCGGTACGTCCGTAGAAAATCAGCGTCGAGCTGCCGTTAAACCAGAGCTTAGCACCGAAAATGGCAGTTTGCATCCCGGGAAACAGGGCTGTTTCGATGGGATTGGTAGTCACGAAAGGGCTCTTGAAGACTGAGGTATGATGCCCACTCACGAATTTACGGGGAAGGGGCGAGTCATTTATACAAGGCGAGAACTTTTGAAGAGCGTGATGTGTGGTGCGATTGCGATGGTAATGCCGGGCCGGGAAGCAGCAGCTGCGACGGAAACGTTTATTTCGAAGCGGCCACCTGTGGGACAGAGAAAATTTGTGTCGCGCGCGATTGAAGAAACGATTATACGGGTTAAGAGCAGGATCAGCGATCCGGAATTGGCGTGGATGTTTGAGAACTGCTACCCAAACACATTGGACACAACCGTGGAATTTTCGGCGGCGGGTGGAACGTCCGACACCTTCATCATTACCGGTGATATCGATGCGATGTGGTTGCGCGATTCGGCATGCCAGGCGTGGCCGTACGTTGCGCTGGCGAAGAGCGATGGCGATTTGCGAAGGATGTTTCAAGGCCTGATTGGCAGGCAGGCGCGGTGCATCCTCATCGATCCCTACGCAAATGCATTTTTGCCGGACCCGAAGAGTACAAAAGCGCTGGAATGGGCGGTGGGCGATCTGACCGCGATGCGGCCCGGAGTGGCGGAACGAAAATGGGAAGTGGATTCGCTCTGCTACTGCATCCGGCTGGCGCACGGATGTTGGAAGGCAACGGACGATACGACGCCATTCGATCCGGAGTGGGCGGCGGCGATGCGGACAGTGATGCAGACATTCCGGGAACAACAAAGAAAAAATGGACCGGGGCCGTATCATTTTCAGCGCAAGACGGCGACGCCCACAGACACGCAAGCGCTGGGAGGATTTGGGAATCCGGCGCGGCCCGTGGGAATGATTTATGCGATGTTCCGGCCGTCGGACGATGCGTGCCTGTATTCCTTCTATGTGCCGTCAAATTTGTTTGCAGTAGTTTCGCTGAGGCAATTAGCGGAGATGGCCGCGATGATTTTGAAAGATGCGGGATTTGCGGCGGAGTGCCGGGCGCTGGCGGGAGAAGTGGAAGAGGCGCTGGCGAAGTTCGGTCGAATCAAAGCGAGCGACGGAGAGATCTGGGCGTTCGAGGTGGACGGATATGGCAATCAATTGTTCATGGACGATGCGAATATTCCGGGATTGCTGAGCTTGCCCTATTTGGGGTGTTGTGCGGCGACAGACGCGGTCTATCAGCGAACGAGACGGCGTGTGTTGAGCGAAGATAATCCCTATTTTTTCAAGGGGCGTGCGGCGAATGGCGTCGGAGGGCCGCATGAAGGATTGAACATGATCTGGCCGATGGCGCTGATTGCTCAGGCGATGACGAGCAACGACGAAGCCGAAATTCGGCAGTGCCTGCGTTGGCTGAAGACGACGCATGCCGGGACGGGGTTCATGCACGAATCGTTTGAAAAGGATGATCCCGCGAAGTTTACGCGCGCTTGGTTTGCGTGGGCGAACACGTTGTTTGGGGAATTGATTGTGAAGTTGAGCGAAGAGCGGCCGAATTTGTTGAGCAGCGTTTCAGACACTGCGGATTAATATGGAGGCGGCGCGATATGTCTGCTGAACCAGCGGCAAAAACGGGTAACAGCGTGAAACTTGTGATTCGCAATATTGGGTTGCTGCTAAGCGGCGATTTGCAGAAGCCGATCCTTGCGGCGGACACCGTGGTGGTGAAGGACGGGCGAATCAGCGCCATCGGACAAGAGAAAGAATTGGATTGCGAAAGTGCGATGAGGATTATTGACGCAAATGGAACAGCGCTGGCGCCTGGCTTGATTGACAGCCACGTGCATCCTGTCGCGGGCGATTGGACGCCGCGGCAGAATCAGTTGGGATGGATCGACAGCTGTTTACACGGCGGAGTCACCACCATGATTTCGGCGGGAGAAGTACACATGCCCGGCCGGCCGAAAGATGTGGTGGGCCTGAAGGCGCTGGCGGTTACCGCGCAACGGACATTTGCGGCGCTGCGGCCGAGCGGGGTGAAAGTGTTGGCTGGGGCTCCGGTGATCGAACAAGGAATGGTCGAGGAGGACTTTCGATCGTTGGCCGAGGCGGGAGTGAAGTTGCTGGGTGAAGTGGGACTTGGCAGCGTGAAAGACGCGCCGACCGCTCGGCAAATGGTGGGATGGGCGAGAAACCATGGGATGCAGAGCACAATTCATACCGGAGGACCATCGATTCCAGGATCGAACTTGATTGATAAGGATGTGGTGCTGGCTGCGGACGCGGACGTGATCGGGCATATCAATGGTGGGCACACGGCGTTGCCGGACGCGCAGATCCGGGCATTGTGCGAGCAATCTCCGCGGGCGCTGGAGATAGTACACAACGGGAACGAGCGAGCGGCGTTGCTCACTTTGCGAATCGCTAAGGAGTTGAAGCAGTTGCAGCGCATAATTTTAGGGACGGATTCGCCGGCAGGTTCGGGAGTGCAGCCGCTGGGAATTCTTCGCGTGATCGCGGCGCTTTCCTCGTTGGGAGAAATTCCCGCGGAGATTGTGTTTTGCTTCGCCACCGGGAATACGGCGCGGATGCGGGCGTTGGACTGCGGATTGATGGAGGTGGGTCGGGCTGCGGATTTTGTGATCATGGATGCGCCGCAGCATTCGGCGGGGAAGAGTTTGCTTGAGAGTGTGCGGCTGGGAGATTTGCCGGGAATTGGGATGACGGTGATTGATGGGGTTGTGAGGAGCGAGAGGAGCCGGAATACGCCGCCAGCTGTGCGGGTGCCGGTGGTGGTGAAGTGAGGGTTCCAGGTGGCGAGGACGGACTTTTAGCGGCGTTGTTTGAGTTATCGATTTGTCCGAGTGTTTCCTTCTTGCTCCGTAAAAGTGGCGGCGAGACGCCGCACTTCGAAATTAGCGGAGGCCGTCTTCGCCTTTGATCTGGTCTTTGGTCAGACCACCTATGCGTGGGAGGGGGCGGCCGCTATCGGTTACGGCGATGGCGACCAGGATTTCGTTGGCGCGCGGGGCGTCGTTCACGCGAATTTCCATAGCATCGAAATGGCTGCGGACGAACGCGGCATCTTTGTGGCCGAGGGGAATGTCGACTGTGACGCCGGGGCCTCCGCGTTTTTTGGACGAGGGAATCAGCGCCGCGCCTTTGCCGAGGACTTTTCGCACGGGTGTGCCGAGTTTGGGATGGAGAATCGCGGCGGCGTGCTCGAGTTCGCCGTTTTCGCCGACGGCCGCCGCTTTGCCGTAGCTTTCGGCGGACGGGCCAGGGATGCCGAGAGCGGCGACGGCACGCTCGGTGAGCAATGTGCCAAGTTCTTCGCCGATTTCCGTGAGTTCGGTTAAGTCCTGCACGTATTTCCCGGCGAAAGGATTTTCGATTACGGCTGCAGCGGCGGCGCGTCGAGTGGGCGGTTGGACAGGTTGACCCATTTCGGTGTGGGTTTCTTCCAAAAAGACAATGATTTTGCGAATTTTGGATTTCATCGGAGACCGTCCTCGCCTTTGATTTCGGAAGCTTTCAGGCCGCCTACGCGGGCGTGGATGCGAGGGCCGGTAGTCATGACCAGGGCCAAAAGAATTTCGTCGGCGCGCGGGGCGTCGGCGATGCCTACTTCCATGGAGTCGAAATGGCTGCGCACGTAGGAGGCGTTGATGTGCGTGATGGGAACGTCGAGGCGCGTGCCTGGCCCGCCAACTTTTTTTGTGGAGGCGACGATGGCTTTTGCGCCGCCAAGTATTTCCCGCATGGCGTAGCCGCCCGGGACGTGCCAAAGCGCGCCGTGTTCAAGCTCGCCGGCTTGGCCGACAATCGCACCCTTGCCGTAGCCTTCCACGATCTTGGGATCGCCGCCGAGCGCGGTGACGAGAGAATTGGCCATTTGGAGGCCGAGTGGTCTTAGGTCTTCCATGAAGCCGGCGATTTCTTCGTTGTATTTGCCGGAGAACGCATTGTGGATTACGGCAAGAGCCGCGGCGCGGCGGAGCGGCGTTGTGGCGAAGGGGCCGCCTTCGTGGAAAATCTCTTCGAACGTGAGGGCGCGCTTGCGGACTTTCACTTCAGGCATTGCTGGTGGCTCCTTGTTGAAACTTCGGGGGTGACTTGATGTCGAGAACGGCCGGGCTCGGAAGGCCGGCCCTACCAGTACAAGAGTCGGGGATCGAGAGAACTTGCCTTTGAAGGCACAGAGCGGCGGCGTAAATCAGGCCTTGCGTGCGAAGTTGTTCGGCCACGGCTTGGCCTGCGTCCAGTGCTTGAGAAATTTCCTGGGGCGAGAGTGGGCCGACATTGCGAGTCACTGGGAGATCGAGGAGGTCTGAGTCTGGCGCAATTTCGCGGGCTGGGATTCGCGTGACGCTGGGGTGATTGGGGAGGTCTATGGCGTTGGCGATGACCGTGGCGGCGGCGTCGGCTTGGGCGGCGGTTTCGGCTAAGACGGTGACGGCGTCGGCGATGCCGAGCGAAAAGCTGCGACCGCGCCAGCCGCTGGTGGCCACTCCGCGGATGCGAGTTGCTGCGGAAATTTCTATGGAGCCGAAGAGCGAGACAGTTTCGGGGCCTTCGACGATGCCGATATTGTAGCTTTGGTTTTGGGCGAGATGCAGCGCGATGTCACCGCCGTTGTTTACGTAGGCGCGACGGAGTTGCGCAGCGTTGGTCATTGCGGCGAGAACGGCATCAGCGACGGCGCCGGCGACAGCGGCCATGGGAGTGATGAAGCAGCGATGGCGATACGGCAGGATAGCGTCGAACATGCGGCGGGAGATGGGGCTGGTTGGCACTGCGAGGCTCGAGCCCTCAAGGGCTGAAGCGCCAGATTCGGCAAGGATATTCGGCCCGACTGAAGTCGTGCCCTCGCGTCTACCATTCACAGAGATGCTGGTGCGCAAAAGCGATAGCTCCGCGCAGAGTTCGTCGAGGATGGTGACGAATCGATTTGCGGCGGCTTGGTAGGCGCGGCGAATTTCGGCCTGTTCGGCGTCGGCACCGATAATGAGGTCGATGGGGCCATCATTCAGGTGTAGGCGGCGTCCGTCGGGAAGCAGGCGAATTGTGGAGCGCTGCTTCATTTGTGGGAATCGTTTTCGGCTGGCGGAGTGAGTGGCCACGGATTTTCAGGAAGGGAATTCAGTTGGCGCTGGCGCTGTTTCTCGCGCAGGACGTCTTCGAGCGGACGGACGTAGTCCATGTGGCCGCCCAGCGCGGCGTATTCCGATTTTTTCAGTGTGAACTCGATGGGAGCGACCAGCGCGGGTGTAGGAACGTAGCCGAAAGCATCCTCCGGCATGCGCGAAACGTCGACCATGAAGGTGATGCCGCCGCCGGGCCAGACATAGGCGGGAGCACCGCCGGAGGTGACGCGCGTGAAGCTGTGTTTGACCGAATCGGTCAGCTTCACGGGATTTTCCGTGGCTCCGGCGCGAAGAGAGCCACCTGCTCCGGCCATAAAAAGGACAGTGGTGAGCGCAGGCTCGCAATTTTCCCGGATGCGCGCAACGGATTCCTGTAATTGCGACGGCAATTCCTTCTCGACCGGACGTAAGGTGTCGTCGAGTTCGTAGTAAGCAAAATGCTCGCCGGTTGTGCTGACCATGAGCAGGCGCAGATGAGGCCATGCGAATTTGGTTTTGAATGGACTGAGAATGGTGAGCGGATCGGAAATATTTGTGCCGCCCCAGCCAGTGCCGGGCTGCGCCACCTGAAAATAGCGACCGGGAGTGGAACGGCGACCTTGAATGGCGATGCCGGTTTCACGGACGCCAAGCATTTTGCCGGCTTGATGCTCGGAGAGAACGCCGGTGATGTGATCGTCGACTACGACGACTTCGTCCACTTTGCCGAACCACTGCTTCGCAAACATGCCGATCGTGGCGGAACCGCAGCCAACGCGCATGCGTTCTTCCCGCGCCCCATTGACGACGGGAGCTTTTCCGGCGGCGACCGCGATCGTGGCACCTTCATCGATGGTGAGGGCGACTTCCTGGCCGTTGCAAAGGTCGAGAAGAGTTTCACAGGTGACGCGGCCTTCGCTCTTGGTGCCGCCGGTAAGATGATGTACGCCGCCGATGGAAAGCATTTGCGATCCGTACTCGGCGGTGGTGACATGGCCGACAGGTTCGCCCTGCGCGCGAACGAGATTACGTTCGGGGCCGAGATGGCGATCGGTATCGATTTTCAGCTTTACGCCACAATAACTGAAAATGCCTTCGGTGACGACGGTAACCATGTCAACGCCATCGACCTCGGAGGAAACAATGAACGGAGCGGGTTTGTAATCGGGGTAAGTTGTTCCGGCACCGATGGCGGTGAGGAACGTGTCTTTGGACTTCGTGAGCTTGCCGTCCCATTCACCTTCGCGTTCGAGGAACGGCACGAGTGGCGTACCCTGAGATTTCGCGCGATCGAGGAGGATGTGCGGATCGACCCGGACAAGTTGACCGTGGAAATTGCCGTAACGATCGCAGGCGCCGGTTTGCCCGAGTTTGATGTAACACAAGACGGGGCAGGCGTCGCAGCGAATCGTATCTTTGGGCAAGACTTCAGCCATGCGGATTTCCCTGCGGCGAGTTGTTTCTGGCAATGATAGCGGCGCGGACTTTGTCGGGAGTGGCAGGAAGTTTGTATATGCGCACGCCGGCAGCGTCGTAAAGCGCATTAAGAATTGCGGGCGCGGTGGGAATGAGGGCTTGTTCGCCAATGCCCTTTGCGCCGAAAGGACCCACGGGCGAATAGTCTTCAATGAGGATAGATTCGATGGGAGGAACATCGCCAATCGTGGGAATCAAGTAATCGTGGAGATTTTCGCCTTTGCCGGGAAAAAATTCTTCCATGAGGGCCATGCCCAGGCCTTGCGCAATGCCACCTTCAATCTGGCCTTCGATGAGAGTGGGATTAATGGCGCGGCCGACGTCATGGGCGGCGGTAATTTTCTGGATGGTGACGGTGCCTAGTTCCAGATCGACTTCGAGTTCGGCGAGATGCGCGCCGAAACCGTAGACGGCGTAGGGAATGCCTTGGCCGTTTTTGTCGAGTGGCTGGGTGGGAGGATCGTAGGTGGCTTCAGCGCTGACGACATAACCGCGCTCGTCGAGAGGGAATTTATCCAGGTGCTCGTATCTGCGCACATTTCCGTTCATCAACAGAACTGCACCGTCCATTAACACGATTCTTGGACTATCGGCACATTTGGCTCCAAATATTTTGAGAATTGCGGCGCGCAATTCTTTGCCTGCGAGCATAGCCGCGTTTCCGCTAACGAAGGTTTGGCGGGAAGCGGATGTTTTGCCGCAGTCGGGAGAAACGTCGGTGTCTGCTGGGAGGAGATCGAAGCGATCGATCGGCACACCGAGAGATTCGGCGCAGATTTGGGTGACGACAGTGAAGGAGCCTTGGCCGATGTCGACCGCGCCCATGTGAATGGCGATGCGGCCGTTGCGTTGCAGGCCGATACGCATCGTGGAGGGATTCGCCAGCGAAGTGTTGCCGCAGCCGTACCACATGCCTGCGATGCCGGCGCCGCGCCGCCGCCTGGCACCGTGTTCCTGGTTGAATGCGGCGGCTTCCTGATGCGCAAAATTCCAGCGTGGGCGCAAAGCTTCGAAGCAGGCGCGCATACCGACGCCGGCGCCCAAGACCTGGCCGGTGATGGTTGGGCTGTTGTCTTCGAGAACGTTCAAGATTCGAAACTCGAGTTTGTCTATGCCCAGTTTGTCAGCGAGAGCATCGTAAAGCTGCTCTTGAGCGATTGTGCCCTGCGGCACACCGAACCCACGGAAGGCTCCGGCGGGAACAATGTGCGTGTGGACGGCGCGGGTGTCTGCGCGATAGTGGGGAACTTTGTACGGTCCAGAACCGTGCAGCGGAACGCGCGCGGCGACCGTTGGCCCCCAGGATGCATACGCGCCGGTATTGAATTCGCCTTTTAAGTCCATGGCCAGCAATTTTCCGTCGGCGGTGGCGCCGGCGCGGCAATGAATTTTTGAGGGATGGCGCTTGGTGGTGCTTCGAATGGATTCAGGGCGGGAATAAACGATTCTTACGGGCTTGCGAAGGTGCCATGCGGCAACGGCGAGGAACGGCTGCGTGGAAAGATCAAGCTTGGACCCGAAACCACCGCCCACGGCAGTGGGAACGATGCGCACAGCGCTCTCGTCGAGGCCAAGGATCGCGGCGATATCCTTGCGTGACATGTAAGGAGATTGCGTACAGCACTGGATTTCGATTCGATCGCCGACGCGACGAGCGAAACCTGCTTCGGGTTCGATGTAAGCGTGTTCGATAAACCCGGTTTCATATTCGGCTTCGACGACAACCGCCGCTCCGCGCAATGCGCTTTCCACATCGCCATGGACGACGTGACCGCGCACAAGAATGTTGTCAGGCCGAAATTCGTGAACGGCCTGCGCGCCGGGAAGCTGCGCTTCGGCGGGTGTCAGCAGGGCCGGGAGTTGCTCCCACGTCACAGGGAACGTTGCGGGATTGAAAGTTGCCATCGTTCGAGCATCGCCAACAACGGCTGCCACGGCTTCACCGCGGTAGCGCGCTACGTTTTCGGCAAAAACAGGTTGATCGGCAAAGTCAGGATGCACGCCAAAGCAATTTTTGCCGGGGACATCGCGCACCGTGAAGACAGCCTGGAGGCCAGACGTTTCCCGAATAAATTGTTGCAGATCCCCGAAAGAAAATTTCGCGTGGCAGTAGGGAGAGCGGATGACGAACAGGACCAGGGAATCTTCGGGCCACTCGTCCGCGCCGTAAACATCCTGGCCGGTGACTTTGCGATGGCCGTCGAGGCGCACAAGACGTTGGCCGACTGGACTCGTCGGATCGCCAACGAATGCAGATACAGGCTCGGTGTTCGCTTCCATCACCGCGCGAATAATTTTGCGGTAGCCGGTGCAGCGACAGAGGACTCCCCCGAGGGCATCTTTGACTTCGGTTTCCGTCGGCGCGGGATTTTCTTCCAGCAACGAAACGGCGGTGACAAGCATGCCGGGAGTGCAGATGCCGCACTGCGCCGCGCCGTGCTGAAGGAAAGATTTCTGGAGGCGGTCGAACTGCGCGGAGGATTCGCGGAGGCCTTCGATGGTCTGGATTTCGGCATCTGGAAGCTGGCCAACGGCGGTGAGGCAGGAGCACACGGCTTTGCCATTGACGAGCACCGTGCACGCGCCGCAATCGCCGGCATCGCAGCCGACCTTGGTCCCAGTGAGGCGAAACTCTTCGCGCAAAACGGTGGAGAGGCGCGTACGCGGATCGGACTGCACGGGGACGGTCTTGCCGTTCAACGCGATCGACAGTTTGGTGAGGGTGGACTCCATGGTCAGAGAACCTTGCCAGCGCAATCGGCGAGCGAGCGGCGGACGAGGGTTTGCGCGGCTTCCTGGCGATAGGTTGCGGTGGCGCGAATATCGTCAATCGGGGAGAGCGCAGAAAAATGTTCGGCGCTGACAATTTGCAGCATCGACGAATCAATAGCTGCGCCGACGAGGGCATTTTCCAGTTCCGTGAGGCGAAGCGCCTTGGCCGAGCACGATCCGACGCAGATGGCCGCTTCGCGAACGCGACGATCATCGTCGATACATAAATTGGTGGCAACCATGACGATGGAAATGACGAGATAGCGGCGCGCACCCAGCTTCAAGAAACTCGACGCAGCGTCTTGCCAGCGGCGCGGAATCCGGATCGAAGTGAGAATTTCATCAGCCCGGCGGACGGTTTTGCGATTGCCTTGCACAAATTCGGCGAGAGGAAGGTTACGGGTTCCAGCGTGAGAAGCCAAAGTGATTTCGGCGTCGAGAGCCAGAAGGGCAGCAACGCCATCCGCTGCCGGAGAAGCATTGCAGATATTACCGGCGATGGTGGCCTGATTCTGAATCTGGATCGACCCGATTTCCCGGGCAGCGGCACGAAGACCGTCAAAGCCGGAGGGCAAGGGCGCAGCGAAGAATTCGCTCCAGGTCACACGGGCGCCGATGTCGAAGAAGTCCTGCGAAGCGCGAATTCCTTTGAGTTCGTTGATGCCGGAGATGTCGAGGATCGGACCCTTCAACTGGCCGCCGGTGAAGGCAGGGAATAGATCGGTGCCGCCGGAAAGGATGGTGGCATGGGTGTGGGCCAACGTGTGCAGCGCTTCGTCGAGGGTACCGGGTCGCAAGAACAACGAAATTGACTCCTGAAATGGCCCACTCAGCGTGAGAAAGAAAAAATGCACGTGAGAGGAGACTTCTACTTCTACAACGGTACAGCAAATTTGTGAAGTGGGTGAAGGGAGTTTCAAGTGGCGGATGGAAACAATCCCGAGGGATCTGCGCCGCGCGTTGTGTATGGAACTGCCGGCAAGCGGCGAACGACGCCGGAAGAGTGAAATTCTATGGCATCCTAATGAGGGATGGGGACAACCGACCAAGGGCTTACTTCAGGCACGGCGGCTTTCCAGTTTTCCGGTTTCCGGCTCTATCAGATCGCGCGTTTTTGTATTGTGTTCTGCACGGAAATGCAGTCCGTCGCCGTGGGCTGGCAAGTGTATGAAATTACCAAGCGTCCGCTGGATTTAGGACTGACGGGGTTGGTGCAGTTCCTGCCAGGGGTGTTCCTGTTCTTGTTGGCGGGACACGCGGCGGACCGCTTCGACAGGCGGAAGCTGCTGACCGTGTGTTACGCGGGCTACGCTCTTTCCTCGGCGCTGCTGCTTGCGTTGACGCTGTGGTTCAGTCTGCTACATCGCCTGGAAACTGTGGCGCCGATTTTTGCGATCCTGCTACTGGTCGGAGTGGTGCGCAGCTTTAGCATGCCGGCAAGCCGCGCGCTATTGCCGCAACTGGTGCCGGAAGAACAGTTCCAGGGCGCGGTGGCGTGGAACTCTGGAATCTTTCAGTGCGCCACAATTTTGGGCCCGGCGCTCGGTGGCCTGCTGTACGCCTTTTCACGGGGGCCTACGCTGGTTTACGGAGCGGCGTTCTTCGCCGGCTTTTTGTCGGTGCTCACAACGATGAAAATCCGCATGGAGAGCCGCCCGCGGCCGCGAGAGCCGTTCACGTTGCAGACGGTGTTGGCAGGCTTCCGTTACATCTGGTCACACAAATTGGTGCTGGGCTCGATTTCGCTGGACCTTTTCGCTGTTTTGCTGGGAGGCGCGGTGGCGCTGCTTCCGGTGTATGCGAAAGAAATTCTGCGCACGGGGCCATGGGGGCTGGGGCTGTTGCGCAGCGCTCCCGGAATTGGCGCAGGAGTGATGGCGCTGCTCATTGCGTTTAAGCCGATTCGAAAGCGTGCCGGAGCCACGATGTTGTGGTGTGTGGGAGGATTCGGCGTATTCACGATGGTGTTTGGATTTTCGCGAAGCTTGCCACTATCGCTGATTTCTCTGTGTTTTGTGGGCGCGGCGGATATGGTCAGCGTGGTCGTGCGGGGCGTGCTGATTCAGATCGAGACGCCGGACGAGATGAGAGGCCGTGTGAACGCTGTGGATATGATTTTCATCGGGGCTTCAAATGAGCTCGGAGAATTTGAGTCTGGACTGGCGGCGCAATGGCTGGGAGCGGTGCCTGCGGTGGTGCTGGGTGGTGTAGGCACAATTCTGGTGACGTTACTGTGGGCGTGGATGTTTCCGGAGATACGGAGGGCCGACAAGTTGGCGGGGACACGGGGGTGACTGGAAGGTGCTCCCGGGCAATCAGAAGAGGGATTCTTCACTCCGCAGATTCCGTTCGGAATGACGGAGTTTTGCTTGTGTGCTAACGGGGGGAGCCGCCCGCCGCACCCCAAAGCCGTCAGTTGTGTGGTGGCGGCGTCGAGCTTTGCGTGGGCGCTGGCAGCGAGGGATTGGGTGCAGTGGATTGCGGCAGTGCGGATGTCGGGGTGGGTAGAACCGGGCTCGCCAATTCTGCTTTCACCGCGGGAGAGATTTTGTCAGCGTTTTTTACGAGGACACTAACCTGCCACATCTTGGTCTCACCGAGGTGATCGCTGAAAGCGGGCATACCCGTCATGCGGATGCCATTGGCAACTTTCCAATACGTTTCCCAAGCTTCGTCGTCGGTAACTCCTGTGCCACGAAAGAGTTGGGGCGGCCCTGGGAACATGCCATCGGCGACGGCGGTCTTCGGTTCGCCGGGAAGGCCGTGGCAGACAGCGCAGTGCTCTTTATAGACTTTTGCGCCTTCGATGAAATTCTTCTCATCTTCGGGTACCGGGGATGGGGTGTGCGGCAGTTTATCGAGATAGGCATGCTGGGCGATGTGAGCTAACTTATGTTCGAAGGGCATTTCCGGCCCCTTGGTGGCAACCGGTGCACGGCCGCTCGAGAAGTAATAGTAAACGCCAAAAAAGACGAACAAAAAGCCTAGCAGGATTCCCAAAACCACGCCCTTCAGCATTGATTCTCTCCTCCCCGGCAATGGGGCACACGCGATCTGTTGGTTTCAGTTAAAGCGGCCGATAGTGTACGACGGGTCGGGAAATTCTGCACGATGGAATTGGCAAAGAGTCGTAAAGAGAATTGTAAAAAGGGGTTAGAGAACACCCTAGAAGCGTAACCAATTCATAGGCTGGGGCGTCCATGTATTAAAGAGCCTTTTTCTTTGAATGGGGTACACTCTAGGTGTTTTTCCGCCAGGCTTGCATTCAATTCCGCGCCGTACGCTCCGCGGTAGAAGACCAGGATCGGAGAAAAGAGGAGTTCTCGGAATGGCCCGAATCGATGAGGTCAATGCGCCAAGCGCAGACCGAAGTGGTGTTTCTTCAAGAGTTTCCCTGAGCCGCGAGGGCTCTTCCCGCAATCAATGGTGGATTGTGCTCTTGCTCGTGGCGGTTGTCGCAGGCGGCTGGTGGCATTTCCACTCCCGTGGCGCTCAGGCAAATGGCGTGACAGCAAACGGCGGAAACAGTGGCGAAAATGGCGGACAGCCAGCCGGCGCGGCGGTGCCGGTGGTGGTGGCGACGGCGCATCGCGGGGATTTGCCCGTGTATTTCGAAGGGCTGGGGACGGTAACAGCATTCAATACGGTGACGGTACGAAGCCGCGTAGACGGACAAATCGTAAAGACTAATTTTACCGAAGGCCAGTATGTGAAAGAGGGAGACGCGCTGATTGAAATCGATCCGCGTCCGTATCAGGTGCAACTGGAGCAGGCCGAGGGGCAGCTTGCAAAAGACCAGGCGCAATTGAAGGACATGCAGGTCGATTATGAGCGGTACCAGTTGCTCTTCAAGGAAGGCGTGATTCCGAAACAGCAACTGGATACGCAGCAGGCGCAGGTGGGGACGTATGAAGGCGCCATCAAAGCAGACATGGCCACGATCGATAACGCCAAACTGCAGATCACTTATTCGCATATCACCGCGCCAATCAGCGGCCGGGTGGGGTTGCGGCTGGTGGACATGGGAAACATCGTGCATGCCACGGACACGAACGGCCTGCTGGTGATTACACAGCTACAGCCGATCGCCGTGCTGTTCAGCCTTCCGCAGGATCAACTGCCGGATGTCATTGCCAAGATGCACGGCGCAAGGCAGTTGTCGGTAGAGGCGTATGACCGCGACAACAGTGAAAAGATCACCACCGGGAAACTGCTGACGATTGACAATCAGATCGATACGACGACCGGGACCTACAAGTTGAAGGCCGTCTTCGATAACGCGAAGAACGAGCTGTTTCCGAATCAATTTGTGAACGTTCATCTGCTGGTCGACACGAAAAAGAATGTTGTACTGGTGCCTACGACGGCGATCTTGCGAGGCCCGAATGGCGCGTATGTGTTTGGCGTAAACGCAAGCAATGCCGTTTCTGTTAAGACGGTGAAGGTGGCGAACACGGCCGGAAATTTGGCGGGGATCGCGACGGGTTTGAACGATGGCGACGTGGTAGTGATCGATGGCCAGGACAAATTGAAAGACGGCATCGTGGTGGATCCGCACACGCAAAGGCCGGGCGGGGGCAGTGCCGCACAAAGTTCGTTTTTGCCGGACGGTTCCACACCAGGCGCTCCAACCGGAGGACCGGTTCGATGAATCCGTCTCGGCCGTTTATTCTGCGGCCGGTTGCCACCACATTGATGATGGTGGGAGTGCTGTTGGTGGGCTACGTGGCTTACCTGCAGCTGCCGGTTTCCGCGCTGCCGCAGGTTGATTACCCTACAATCCAGGTGACCACGTTTTATCCCGGGGGGAGCCCGGACGTGATGGCTTCGTCGGTGACGTCACCGCTGGAGCGGAACTTCGGGGAAATTCCCGGGCTGCAGCAGATGACGTCGACGAGCTCGTTCGGATGCTCGGTGATTACGCTGCAGTTTGTTTTGGATTTGAATATCGACGTGGCGGAACAGGAAGTACAGGCGGAAATCAACAGCGCCTCTCAGCTTCTGCCCAAAGACCTGCCGAATCCTCCTATCTACAGCAAAATCAATCCTGCCGACGCGCCCATTCTGACGCTGGCGCTGACTTCCGATACGTTGCCGTTGGAAAAGGTCGAGGATCTGGCGGATACCACGCTGGCGCAGAAGATTTCGCAACTTTCCGGGGTTGGCCTCGTGAGTATCAGCGGCGGGCGGCGGCCCGCTGTGCGCGTGCAGGCGAACCCGACAGCGCTCGCTTCGTATGGACTGAGCTTGGAAGATCTGCGAACAGCGCTCGGGAATGCGAACGTGGACCAGGCGAAGGGCACGTTCGATGGCGTACACCAGGCCTTTACGATTGGCGCCAACGACCAGCTTCTATCCAGTTCAGGCTACAACCCCATCATCATTGCTTACCGTAACGGCGGGCCCGTGCGCGTGTCTGACGTAGCGGTGGCGACGGATGGCGCGGAAAATGTCCGGCAAGCGGCGTGGGCGAACAAGCGGCCTGCGGTTATTTTGAATATTCAGCGGCAACCGGGCGCGAACATCATCAGCGTAGTCGATCGCGTGAAGAAGATTTTGCCGCAACTCCAGGCGGCGCTGCCAGGATCGGTACACGTGGAGATTTTGACGGACCGGACCGCGACGATCCGGGCATCCGTGGACGACGTGAAATTCACGCTGCTGCTGACCATCGCGCTGGTGGTGATGGTGATCTTTTTGTTCTTGCGCAGCGTGCGAGCGACCATTATTCCGAGTTTTGCCGTGCCACTATCGATCGTGGGTACGTTTGGCGTGATGTATCTGCTGGGATACTCGTTGAACAATCTTTCGCTGATGGCGCTGACGATTTCCACAGGATTCGTGGTGGACGACGCCATCGTGATGATCGAGAACATCAGCCGCTACATCGAGCAAGGTGATTCACCGCTGCAGGCGGCGTTGAAAGGGTCGGAGCAGATCGGGTTCACCATCGTATCGTTGACGGTTTCTTTGATCGCGGTGCTTATCCCGCTGCTATTCATGGGCGACATTGTCGGCCGGCTGTTCCGGGAATTCGCGGTCACGCTGTCGGTGACGATTCTCGTGTCCGCAGTCGTATCGCTGACGCTGACGCCGATGATGTGCGCGAAACTGCTGAGGCACCAGCCAGAAGCGCAGCAGACCTGGTTCTACCGGAAATCCGAAAAGATGTTCGAAGACGTGATCGCGTTTTATGGGCGGACGCTGCAGGTAGTGTTGCGGTTCCGCGCGATTACGTTGTTAGTAACGGTCGGGACGCTGGTGGGCACGATCCTTCTTTATATTTATGTGCCGAAGGGCTTTTTCCCGGTGCAAGACACGGGAGTGCTTTTGGGCGTCTCGGAAGCGCCGCAAAACGTTTCGTTCCAAGCCATGTCCATGCGGCAGCAACTGCTGGCAGACGTGATCTTGCGTGATCCGGCGGTGGAGAGCTTGTCCTCGTTCATTGGAATAGATGGAACGAATACGACCATGAACAGCGGGCGCATCCAGATCAATTTGAGACCGCTGGCGGACAGAAAGATCAGCGCATCGGACGTGATCCGGCGGCTGCAACCGGAGCTGGCAAAAGTGAGCGGAATCACTTTGTACCTGCAACCGGTGCAAGACCTGACCGTGGAAGACCGTGTGTCTAGAACGCAATATCAGTATTCGTTGGAAGATGTGGACCCGAAGGAATTGGCTCATTGGGTCCCGATCTTTGTGGCCAAACTCAGAACTTTGCCGCAATTGCGCGAGGTAGCCACAGACCAGTTGAATGACGGTTTGCTGGCGACGCTGACGATCGACCGCGACACGGCTTCTCGGCTGGGCATTTTCCCGGCGGACATTGACAATACGCTGTACGACGCATTTGGCCAGCGGCAAGTGTCGACGATTTTCACGCAACTTAATCAATACCACGTGGTAATGGAAGTGGACCCGAGCTTTCAGCAGAATCCAGATGCGTTGAAAAATATCTACGTGCACTCGGCGAACGGACCACAGATTCCCCTGAGCGCTTTCACGCGACTCGAACCCGGGAGCACGCCGCTGGCGATAAACCACCAGGGACAATTTCCTGTGGTGACGATTTCGTTCAATCTTGCGCCGCACGGTTCGCTGGGCGAAGCGACGGACGCGATTGAGAAAGCGCGGCAGGAAGTGGGCTTGCCGGCGAGCATTCAGGCAACGTTCCAGGGAACGGCAGCCGCGTTTCTGCGGTCGATCAGCAACGAGCCGCTTTTGATTTTGGCGGCGGTGGTTACGGTGTACATCGTCTTGGGAATTTTGTACGAGAGCTACATCCACCCGATCACGATTTTGTCAACGTTGCCATCCGCGGGAGTGGGGGCGATTCTGGCGCTGCTATTGTGCCGCACGGACTTCAGCATTATTTCGCTGATCGGGATCATCCTCTTGATCGGCATCGTGAAGAAAAACGCCATCATGATGATTGACTTCGCGCTGGAAGCGGAACGGAAAGAAGGGAAGAGCCCGCCGGACGCGATTTATGAGGCCAGCTTGTTGCGATTCCGTCCGATCATGATGACCACGATGGCGGCGCTGTTGGGCGGATTGCCGCTGGCGCTCGGACAGGGAGTGGGTTCGGAGTTGCGGCGTCCGCTGGGAATCACCATCGTCGGCGGACTGATTCTCAGCCAATTGCTAACGTTGTACACGACGCCGGTGGTGTATCTGGCATTCGACTGGCTGGCGCGGCGTTTGCACATTGGAACACCTGACCTTGTTGAGGAAGCTGCTACCGGAGATTAGGGATGAATTTTCAATCCAATTTCTCCGCTCCGTTTATCCGAAGGCCGGTGGCGACTTCGCTGGTGACCATGGCGATTTTCCTTTCCGGAGTCATCGCCTTTCGATATTTGCCGGTAGCGCCTCTGCCCCAAGTTGACTTGCCGACTATCGGCGTGGGCGCTTCTTTACCGGGAGCCAGCCCGGAGACGATGGCATCGGCGGTGGCGACGCCGTTGGAGCGCCAGTTTGGGCGGATCGCCGGGGTTACGCAGATGACCTCGAGCTCAACGCTTGGCAACACGGGAATTGCGCTGCAGTTCGATTTGAATCGAGACATCAATGCGGCTGCGCGAGACGTGGAAGCGGCCATCAACGCAGCGCGCAGCCAATTGCCGGCGGACCTTCCTTCGCAGCCAGATTATCGCAAGGTCAATACGGCGGACTCTCCGGTGCTGTTTCTGTCGCTGACCTCCGATACATTGCCCGTCGGACAAATCTACGATGCTTCGGATTCGATCCTGGCCCAGAAAATTGCGCAAATTCAGGGCGTGGGCCAGGTGTTTACATGGGGATCGTCCAAGCCCGCCGTGCGCTTACAGGTGAATCCGCAGCAGCTAAACAGCTATGGGATCAGCTTGGAGACGGTGCGGAAAGCACTGCAGTCCGCCAATTCGAACCTGGCCAAAGGATCGATTTCGAATGCGGATCGTGCGTGGGCGCTTTCCGATACCGATCAACTATTCAAGGCATACGAATACGAGCCGCTGATCGTAGCAGGGCACGCTGGCGCGCCGGTGCGGCTGGCGGACATCGCCAAAGTGACCGATTCGGTGGAGGACATTCGCAACCTTGGATTGTTTGGCGGAAAGCGCGGAGTGATCATTGCGATTTTCCGACAGCCCGGCGCCAACATGATCGATACGGCCGACCGCGTGAAGGCGACATTGCCGTGGCTGCGCGCGTCCATCTCTCCGGCGTTAAATCTGAACGTAATCATGGACCGCACTCTCGTCATACGTTCATCGGTACACGATGTCGAACGCGCCATGGTGATCTCCATCGTTCTGGTGGTGTTGGTGGTTTTCGCGTTTCTGCGGAATTACTGGGCGACGGTGATTCCCAGCGTGGCCGTGCCGCTCTCGCTCGTGGGGACATTCGGGGTGATGTACCTGTGCGGCTACTCGCTGGATAACCTGTCGCTGATGGCGCTGACGATCTCAACGGGTTTTGTGGTGGACGACGCGATTGTTGTGATCGAAAACATTGCGCGGTATATGGAAAACGGGATGCCGGGATATGCGGCGGCGATGAAAGGCGCGAGCGAGATCGGATTTACGGTGCTGTCGATGAGCGCGTCGCTGGTGGCAGTATTTATTCCTATTTTGATGATGAGCGGGTTGGTGGGACGGCTGTTCAGGGAATTCGCGGTGACGCTGAGCGCGGCCATCGTAGTCTCTTTATTCGTATCGCTGACGGCAACGCCGATGATGTGCGCGCGATTCCTGAAGCACGATCACAAGAAGAAGCATGGTTTTTTCTACCGGTTGTCGGAAGGTGGGTTCAACCATATGCTGCATGGATACGACATCATGCTGCGCTGGGTGTTGCGGCACCAGTTTCTGATTCTGTGCGTGACGATTTTCACGGCGGGGCTCAGTGTCTACATGTTCAAACATGTGAATAAAGGTTTTTTCCCGCAGCAGGATACCGGGCGCATCAATGGATTCATCCAGGCAGACCAGGACACTTCGTTTGAGGAGATGTCCAAAAAGATGCGTGTGTTTACGAATATCGTGAAGGCCGACCCGGCGATCGATACGGTTGCGTCTTTTACGGGCGGCGGAAACGGCACGAGCACCGCGCGGATGTTCGCGCAATTGAAGCCGCTGGCGCAACGAAACATGGACGCAGATCACGTGATTGACCGGTTGCGCGAAAAGACTGCAAACATTCCGGGAGCGTCTATCTTTTTGCAAGCGGTGCAGGACGTGAGCGTCGGCGGACGATTCGGCGGTGCGCAATACCAATATACGTTGCAGGCCGACAATTTGGTGGACCTGTATCACTGGGCGCCGATTATTGTGGAGCGGATGCAGCAGATTCCGGAGCTGCGGGATATCAATTCGGACGAGCAGAACGGCGGCCTGCAAACCTATCTGGCGGTTGACCGCGACACGGCCGGAAGATTGGGCATTTCCCTCCAGGACGTTGACAACGCGCTGGGCGACGCGTTCGGCCAGCGGCAAGTCTCCAATATTTATAAAGGCCTGAATCAATATCACGTGGTGATGGAAGTTGCGCCGGAGTTTCAGGAGAATCCAGAGGGGTTGAAATATATTTACGTGCCTTCGAATGCTGGGAAGCTCGTGCCCCTAAGCGCGTTTTCGCATTACGAGCATTCCAACACCGCCCTCAGCGTGAACCACCAGGGAATTTTTCCGGCGATCACGATCTCATTCAATTTGACCCCGGGAGCGTCACTAGGCCCGGCGGTGCAGCACGTGGAGGAAGCCCGGTATGCCTTGGGAGTGCCGAACACCGTGCACGCGTCGTTCCAGGGCACGGCCCAAGCGTTCCAAGATTCGCTGTCAAACCAGATCATCCTGATCCTAACGGCGCTGGGCGCGGTGTATATCGTGCTGGGGATTCTGTATGAGAGCTACATTCACCCAATCACGATTTTGTCTACGATTCCGTCGGCGGGCATCGGAGCTTTGCTTGCACTGGATATTTTTAATATGGACTTGAGCATCATCGCGCTCATCGGAATTATCCTGCTGATCGGCATCGTGAAGAAAAATGCGATTCTGATGATCGATTTCGCGGTGCAAACCGAACGCGAAGAAAACAAACTGCCGGAAGAGGCGATTTATAAAGCGTGTCTGCTGCGATTCAGGCCAATTATCATGACGACGATGGCCGCGTTGCTGGGCGCCATGCCGTTGGCGCTAGGCACGGGTGTAGGTTCGGAAATCCGGCGTCCGCTGGGCGTGGCGATCGTGGGCGGATTGATTCTGTGCCAGATGCTGACGCTGTTTACGACGCCGGTGGTGTACATCTATATGGACCGGTTGCAGAGTTTCTTGAGACGAACTTTTCGGCGCGGCACCATGCCAAGCCATGCACCCGCACATTCAGATTGAATCCCCAAGATTTAGAAGTGGCGGAAAGCCCAAGATGCTGGGGCCTGAAGAACCAGCGCTAGAAAACCTGTGTGTTTCGCGGTCGAGTTAGAAGTGGAGGATGACGTCGCTGGCGAAGACCAATTGGCTTTTCTTGGTACCGGCATTGTACGCGGGAGCATCGTATGAGTGCTCGAAGCGCAATTCCGGGCGGATGAGCACGGTGCTCCCGATCCAGTGGCCCCAGCCGATAAGGTGCTCAGAATATTGCGTCTTGTAGCCGGTGCGCTGCCCCTCGATATCGTTGAAGTATTCGTTGCGGATGGTCAGGTAGTCGTGCGTTGAGAACTCCTTCACGAGATAGTTCACGATGGCCCATTCGGGAGCGTAACAAGTTAGGTCTGAAGGTGAATCGCAGATAGCCCCGTTCGCACCGTTAATCGATAAAGGAGCGGACGCAGGATTGGCCACGTTGGGAACATTTTTCTCCCACATGTACCAGCTCTCGATATCGGTGTGCCAGGAACTGTTGATTTTGTGATACCAGGTGAGGTAATAGGCCTGAAGATTGTTGTAGGCGTATTTGCCAGAATTGGTGGAATTGTCACAGACATAGAGATCGTCCGCGCCAGTTTTCCAGGTGTATCCCACACAAGCGTTGAAAGTGGGTTTCGCGTTGGGTTCGCCGACCCAGGGAGCGACGTCGTTTCCAGCGGAGAGGCCGACTTGGACCATCCAGTGATTGTTCAGTTTGGTGGTCACGTTGATGCCGGTTTGTGTATAGGCGTCGAAGGTGTACAGGATGGAATGGCTGTAGGTGTAATTGTCCGGGGCGAGTTGGGCTTCGATGTCGGGAAGGGAAATGTAACGGCCGATGCGGATGTTCACGCCCGCAGCAACTTGTCCCCAATATAAATCGACATACGCCATCACGGGATCATAGCCATACTTGTTGTTATTGGTGAGTAGCTGCTGGCTGAAGTAGCCTTTAGCGGTGGTGAAGCGGTAATCGACACCGTAAAGCTGAGTGAGCCGAAAACCCCAATCAAAGTGATCGTCTTGCACGGTGTCTGGCACGCGCTCGATATACACCGCGGCCTGATCCAGTTGCACGGAGTTAGGCTGCAGGTAATAAGCTGCGGGGAAGTTGCCATAATGCTTGTCGGAAGTGCTGACATTGAAACCGCCGTTGATCCAACCATAGATTTTGATGCGGCTGTCCCGCCAGCCCTCGCCGTGTTTCCCTGCATAAATCGCGTCCATCAGCGCGCCGCCGCTGGTGTCTGGCGCGCCGATGACCGGCGAACCACCGTAGGGCCAGTCCGAAAATGGAAAGGGCGGGGAGCAGACTGGAGCGGGGTAGCCGCGCCGCGGCAGATCGGGATCGTCCGAAGGTTTGCTCCAGTCGTCCCAATAGGCCTTGGCGAAACGCTGAAAGAACCCGTCTGAATCCGATGCTTTCACTACAGGTGGCGCCGCCGCTGTACTGGAAGCTGTGTCGAGGCTTGGCGGGTCGGCGCTTTGAGCGAGCAGGTATGAAGGAGACAGCAGCAAAAATACCGTAGACAACAGCAGCCAGAGCAATGCGGATAGCGCTTGATTTCGTGCGAAGGATACCAAAAGAGACCCACCCCGTCTGAAACGACAGTAAGGGCGGAGCCATAAGGTTCTCGTAAGGGAAAGAATCGAAATTTGTATTGCGGTGTATGAATGATTCGAATTGGAATGCCGCGCGGCGGCCGTTTTCGCTCGGAAGCTGAACTCCCTCGGGGCGAACTCGAATCAGGACCGCGATTTCGCGGCGGTAACGACAGACACGAGAAGAATTAAGACACAGAACCAGGGAAACCAATTTCCCCAGCGTAGATAGAGCGTGGCGTCATGCCGAACGGGGACTTGCGCAACCAAGACCGTGAACGGTTGAGAGTTTGTGTTGCGTTCTGCCAGGACGCGACCACGGTCGTCGCTGACTGTCAGGACGCCGTGGCGAGGGGCGCGGGCGATGCTGAAGCCGTCCTCGACTCCGCGCAGAAAGGACATGCGCCCGTGCCACCAACCATCCGCATCGAAATCCCACGCGGGCACCAGGAGCAACCCTGTGCCGGCGAGTCCGTATTCGCGGCTAAGGCGTGGAAAATCCATATCCTTACAGATGGCCACGCCCCAGAGTCCGGAAGGCTCCGTGAGAACTTCGCGCGTGGTGCCGATGATGAACTTGGATTCAAACGGTGGAAGCATGTGGTGTTTTTCGTATGTGTGCGGGGGCGCGCCGTCTGGGGCGTAGATTCTGGCTTCGTTCCACAGGCCATTGGAATCGCGGTGGACCATACCGACGATTACGACAGCGCCGGTTCGAGCAGCAGCGCCAGAAAACAGAGAGTCGACTTCGGAAATATATGCGGGGAGGGCGACGGCAATCTTCTCGGGAATGACAATGGCCTGGACGTGTTGGCCAGAGAGCGCGTCCACTTGTGCGGCGTAGTCGCGGAAAAGGCGAAGGGCATCGTCCTGCTTTGACGGCAATTCGTTTTGCGGAAGATCGGAAGCGATCAGGGCTACGGCCGCTACAGGTGAGGGCTTTGCGTAGTGAACGCGCCAGGCGCCAAAAGTGAGAGCACTGCCAAGCAGCAGAGCAGCGGTTGCAATGAGCAGTTTCTTCTCCCTGGTGTAACCGGGAGTGGAGACAATTGCGGCGATGGTGGCCGAGAACAAAAGCACGAAGAAGCTGATTCCCCAGATTCCCGCGACAGAAGCGATTTGCAGGATGGGAAGAAAATTCATCTGCGAATAGGCGAGGTTGCCAGCAGTGCTGTGGACCGACGTCGCGGCATTCAGGAATTCACTGCAAACCCAGAATGCCGGAAATGCCAGCCCAGCCTGCAAAGGACTGCCGCGGCGGACGAACCAACGGAACAGTAAGACAGCGAGGGCGAAAATAACCGCGGGCAGAAAGAGCAAAATTAAAATTACGAGAGAGGGAACTCCCAGAACGTGACGGAAATAATGCCAAAGATTCAGCCAACCGGCGAACGAAACGAGTAGGCAAGCGGCAAAGGCTTGCCAAAGCGGCAGGCGCGGGGCGAGCCAGAGAACGGGAAGCGGGGCAAGCCAGGTGAGCCACCAGATGGGATGCAAGCCGGTACCGAAGTAAAACGCGAGTGCCGACGCGACAGCCAAAGCGAAGGTGATGGCGAGATGGGGACGGTCAAGTTTTAAGGCCATTTAGAAATCTCCGAAGGGAGCGGTGTAACAGCTTTCGAAAATCTTTTTCGCTCAAAGAGATGCGGCCACCACGATAAAGCAGCACGTACCCGTGGACGTGGGCCCAAAGCGCAAAGGCTACTTCCCAGACATCGTCTTTCTTCAGATTGCCCTTTTCCATTTCTGCCGCGAGCATGTCCGCGACCGGGTTGAGGGTAGGAGACTTGCGCGCGCGGAAATCTTTGGGGAACTGCCTGGCGCCGGGGCGTACCCGGGAAAAAACGAAATCGAAAACGCGGGGCTGCACGAAAGCGTAATCGACGTAGCCTTCCATCACGGCGAGGAGACGGTCCTCAACGGCGCCGCGCAGCGGATGGGCCTGGATATGCGAAAGAAGTTTGGCAAATTCGCGGTCGGTGATGGTGTTGAGAAGCGCTTCGCGGCTGGGGAAGTGGTGATAAATGGCCATGGGAGTGATGCCGACGGCCCGGGCGACGCGGCGCATGCTGACGGCCTCGGGCCCCTCTTTTTCGAGGATAGAAAGAGCCACTTGGGCGATGCGCTCAGCGGTGCAGTTTGCCTTCACCTATACAGTGTATAGTATATGGCGTATACCTGCAACCCTATTTGAAAAGAGACGTGAAGGAAGATTAGGAGCTGCCGATAAGCCAGCCGGTGAGAAAGACCAGGACGCCACCGACGATCACCTGGAAGGCAGCTTGAAGGAACGGCGTGTCCATATAGCGGTGGCGAATATAGCTGATGACGCCGAGTTCGACGGTGACAACGACGATGGCAATGCCAGTGGCCAAACGGAATTGTGGAATGAGGAAGGGAAGCGTGTGTCCAAGGCCGCCGGCTGCGGTCATCATGCCTGTCACGGTGCCACGAATCCATGGCGAGCCGCGTCCTGTCAGCGAGCCATCATCTGAAAGCGATTCCGCGAAGCCCATGGAGATCCCCGCGCCCAAGCTTGCGGCCATGCCGACGAGAAAGGCGTCCCAGCTCTTGTGCGTGGCGAAGGCGGCGGCAAAAAGAGGAGCGAGCGTCGAAACAGATCCATCCATCAGGCCGGCAAGACCAGGCTGAATGAACTGCAGCATGAAAAGCCGCTTGTGCGATTCTTCTTCGTCGGACTTGGCTTTCTCGGTCAGATGCTTTTCTTCGTACTCGCTGGCGGCGCGCGTGTGCTTTCGTTCTTCATCCGCGAGCATGTTAAGCAATTCGCGCGTCGCAACATCGGAAACACGGCTGGCGGAGCGCATGTAAAAACGGCTAGCTTCCATTTCCATGATTTCGGCTTGACGCCGGGCCACTTTCACACCCAGGGGGCGCATCATCCAGACCGGGCGGCGCTGCAAGAAGCCGCGAACATCCTCGCGGCGAATTGGCGGAATATGATCGCCAAAACGCCGGCGAAACATGGCCAGGAGGCGATCGCGATGGCCGGCTTCGTCCACGCGCATTTCCTCGAAAATCTCGGCGGTACTAGGGTAGGAGTCCCGAAGTGCGTCGGCGAACTCGGCATAGATGCGGCCGTCCTCTTCCTCGTTGCTGATCGCCAGCGCCAGAATCTCTCGTTCGGTCAAATCCTTGAATTTCTTGAGCATACTCGGCTTAGACGGGCTCTCCCGGGAAGAGAATGGCATAAAAGCACCGGGGAAGTCATCCGGTGAGGCGTTAAATTCCCGGGATTTCCTCAGAAAGGGGAATTGCCGGGATGGTACTTTCGTACTACTATCCTGAGCGGGAAGTTCCAACTCGCGTCCGGGTACGTCCTCTCTATAGGTTTTCTTCCGTAACCCAACTAACCTTATCCCTACAAAGAGTTAGCAGGTTTGGAAGAGGTGAAAGGCAATGTCGTCGGCTCTCGAATTTATGGGTAAACAAAATTCAACACCCGGGGGAACCCCGGCAAGAACATCGCGCACCGAACGGCGTTCCAGCCGGCGCTGCAAGATCAACCAGCTTATGCGCATCCGTCCATCCGATCCGGAGCGCGATCCTTTCGATGATATTCGCGGTTCGTTGAGTGTTTCGCGCAACGGAGTTTATTTTCAGTCGAGCGAACCGGCGTACGAAGTGGGGATGCGGTTGTTCGTTTCCATGCCGTACTCAAAAGAGCCGGCCGCGATGACGCGAGAATATTTAGCGGAAGTAGTGCGGCGCGAGAACCTGCCCAATGGATTGTATGGCGTCGGCTTCAAAATCCTGATGGAGATGGGGATGCAGGGCGGGTATGGCGGGTATAGCTACGGCCAGCGCAAGTAGCCTGGCCAATAGAAAAACGAAATTAGGAAAACAAAAAAGGCGGATGGCTGCGAAGCCAACCGCCCTTTTTGCGTTTGGGGGGTGGGGAAACTCGAGCGCTTAAGTACGGCCTAAGGCCTGAAACGCGCGGTGCCGCAGCATGCCGAAATGGCGATTTAGCGGATGCTTCCGCTCCAGGAAAGTAAAGACCGGAGAGCGGCGCGGAGTGAGTTTGGCCATGGCGATGTTCAAGCGGATATCACGGCGGGCATATTTCATGCCGGCAATCAGCGCCTCGCGCGCATCTTCCTTGCGGCCGGCGGCCATATAAACCTCGGCCAGATTCAAGTACAGCTGAGCCTGATTACGCTTCATGCGCACGGCGGTGTCACAGAGGCGCTCGGCGTCGGCCCATTTTTGCTGGGTGCGGGCGAGAGCGACTCCGAGATAAGACATGTAGTAAGGGTTGTTCTTTTCCATGTCGGCAGCGCGCTTGATGTGTTCGAAGGCGCGGTTGGCATAATTATCCCGCAGGAAGGTCAAGCCGGTCTTGAACTCACGGAATGCTTCCGTATCCATCATTGATTCCACCTCACTTGGGGTCGAGGACATTGCCGGGAAGCTTGGAACTCCTGGGAGTGCGGCGAGTCGCAGCACAATAGATCAGACGGCGCTGAGAGAAAACATCACGCGGTGCTGATGCCAGAGTTCGCATTTCTCGGTTAGTGGTTAAGCTACGGGTTCTGTGGCGAAGAATCTACTGACCAGAGGGCCAGTCTTCGGTCAAGGACTCTGCGTTCTAGGGAATTTTTTCATGTTGAGAGTAAAAGTTTCGGGAAATGAGCAGGCTGGATAAGGAATACTCATTTTTGACGGCTATTTCGAAGCGAAAGGGCGCTGCGGATTGTGTGGCGCCACACTTTCCAATCATCCGCCGAGACCTCAAACCTAGCTTTGCACGCTTTGTGGAGACCACTGCAAGGATACCGGCGGTTAGTCGACGAAAACCAGTTTGGTTAGACGCGCGCGTGGGCCACGGCCGATCGCAGCCGCGATTCGTAGATCGGGAAACGCGCGGCCAAATTGGCGACTTGCTGGCGGACTTTTTGCTCAACCGCAGAATCGCCGACATGGAGGAGCACTTCCGCCACCCAAGCGCCGATCAGTTGCATCTCCGGTTCCTTCATTCCTCGCGTCGTGACCGAAGGGCTACCGAGACGAACTCCGCCCGCTTTCATGGGAGGCAGGGGATCGAACGGGATGGAATTTTTGTTGACGGTGATGCCGGCGCGATCGAGAGCCTTTTCCGCGTCGTTACCGGTGATGCCACGAGAGTGAACTTCGATTAGGAACAAGTGGTTGTCCGTGCCGCCGGTGACGATGCGAAACCCCTGGCCAGCAACGGCAGCGGCCATGGCCTTGGCGTTGGCCGCCACTTGCTTCTGGTAGTCCTTGAAGGAAGGCTCCATGGCTTCGTTCAAGCAGACCGCTTTCGCCGCGATGGTGTGTACGAGAGGGCCGCCTTGGGTGCCGGGGAATATGAGCTTGTCGAGTTCCTTGGCAAAGGCCGCGCGGCAAAGAACCAAGCCGCCACGAGGACCGCGAAGGGTTTTGTGCGTGGTGGTTGAAACAACATCGGCATGTGGCACGGGGCTCGGATGCACACCAGTTGCGACGAGGCCTGCGATATGGGCCATATCCACGAAGAAAAGCGCGTCGACGGATTTGGCGATCTTGCCGATCCGTTCGAAATCGATAATGCGGGAATACGCACTGGCACCGGCCACGATCATTTTGGGCTTGTGCTGGTGGGCAAGTTCTTCGATTTCGCTATAGTCGATCTGCTCAGTGTCGCGGCGGACGTGGTATTCGATGAATTTGTACATGCGGCCCGAAAAATTCAGCGGATGGCCATGCGTCAAGTGGCCTCCGTGCGCGAGCGCCATGCCCAGAACGGTATCGCCGGGCTGCAACATGGACATGTAAACAGCTACATTTGCGGAAGTGCCGGAGTGCGCCTGAACGTTGACGTGATCGGCTCCGAATAGTTCCTTGGCGCGATCGATGGCCAGTTGTTCGATTTTGTCGGCGAATTCACAGCCGCCGTAATAGCGCTTGCCAGGATAGCCCTCGGCGTATTTGTTGGTGAAGATGGAGCCCATCGCTTCCAGGACGGCTTCGGAGACAAGGTTTTCCGATGGGATTAATTCCAGGCCGGTGGCTTGCCGGCGAGCTTCTTCAGCCAACAAGGTGTCGATCTGAGGATCAACCATTTCCAGAGGCCGCTTCATGCGTTCGTTTGCTTCTGTAGTCATCGCCGCTCCTGACCGGACCGTCAACCCGTCACTTCGTCTTGATTGGCAATTTTAACGGAGTGCGCAACCAACCGCAATCCGGCGTATCGGCTTGCCTATCCGGCGCATAAGGAAAATAAATGCTCGAGAACCGGCTTCGTTGGCGTTGACTGGCGTGTTTTTGGCAAAGGAGTCCTATACTTGGAATGCTGTCCCGATACAGCAAATCTACTTCACTGAGGTTAAGTTATGGCGAACATCTACGCAGACAATTCGTTAAGCATTGGAAGAACCCCTCTGATCAAACTGAATCGCGTAACCGAAGGCGCGAAGGCCACGGTACTCGCGAAGATCGAGGGGAGAAATCCTGCGTACTCGGTGAAGTGTCGTATCGGGGCTGCGATGATCTGGGACGCGGAGAAACGTGGCGTGCTGAAGCAGGGAATCGAAATTGTGGAGCCGACCAGCGGAAACACCGGAATTGCGCTGGCGTTTGTGGCGGCGGCGCGCGGATATGCGATTACCTTGACCATGCCAGAAACGATGTCTCTGGAAAGGCGCAGAGTGCTGGCAGCGTTTGGAGCAAAGCTGGTGCTGACGCCGGGACCGGAAGGCATGAAAGGCGCCATCAAGAAAGCGACGGAAATCTACGAATCGGACAAGAGCCATTATTTCCTGCCCCAGCAGTTTGACAATCCGGCGAACCCGGAGATTCACGAGAGAACGACCGGACCGGAAATCTGGAACGACACGGATGGAAGTGTTGACGTGTTCGTCAGTGGCGTGGGCACGGGTGGAACGATCACCGGCGTTTCGCGCTACATCAAGAACACCAAGCGCAAGAAGATTATTTCGGTGGCCGTGGAACCAAATGTGAGCCCGGTGATCACGCAAACGCTCGCGGGACAGCCGCTAGTGCCGGGACCGCACAAGATCCAGGGACTTGGCGCTGGGTTTGTGCCGAAGAACCTGGACCTTAGCTTGGTTGACCGCGTGGAACAGGTGACCAATGAGGAGTCCGTGGAAATGGCGCGGCGATTGGCGCGCGAAGAGGGCATCCTCAGCGGCATCTCCTGTGGCGCGGCGACAATTGCGGCGGTCCGGCTGGCTAAGTTGCCCGAGTTTGCCGGCAAGACCATCGTGACCGTGCTGCCGGATGGCGGCGAACGGTATCTCTCCACGATCCTGTTCGAAGGGATCGGCTAATACCACCGACTCGCGCAACAGAATGCGATGCGGGGCGGGGAGGTGTGCTGCGCCCCTGTCCCGCGTTCGCGCATCCAAAGAATCGTGAATGCCCATGACAACGCCCAAGAATGAATTAGGCTCGCTGGCGAAGGAATTTCGTTGCGCGCTGGAGGCACGGCTTTCAGGCGATACCAATGACCAATACCGTCTGGCTGGCAAAGACGGAGTAAGCGAATTTTGTCGCCGTTACCTCGAAGCGCTCTTCCCTTTGTATTACGCGTCGGCTCAAACATTGGAGCCGTTGTTGGCTCATTTCGTGGAAGATCTGGAATCTCGGTTACGGGAACAGATCGTGCGCGCGATGCATTTTGAGTGCACTTCCCAGGGGAAGAAAGCGCCCGAAAATGTGCAGCAAACCGCAGATGGCGTAGCGAAGGCAATCTGGAACAGGTTGCCGCACTTGGCGCACTTACTGGCGACGGATCTACAAGCGGCGTTGAAAAATGATCCCGCGGCCAGCGGGCTGGAAGAAATTTTGCTGAGTTACCCGGGAGTGGAAGCAATCACGGTACAGCGGTTCGCCCATGAGTTATACAAGTTGAAGGTGCCGTACCTGCCGCGGATCCTGACGGAACTGGCGCACAGCCGGACGGGGATTGATATTCATCCCGGGGCGACCATTGACGATTCATTTTTCATCGACCACGGCACGGGTGTGGTGATTGGAGAGACGGCTACCATCGGCAAGCACGTCACCCTTTATCACGGTGTCACGCTGGGAGCGTTCAATCCTACGGGACGCCGCGATACGGGCGGCGAACTGGTTCGGGGACTGGCGAACAAGCGGCATCCCGATATTGAGGATCATGTGACGGTTTACGCCGGAGCGACGATCATCGGCGGCGACACCCGGATTGGTCACCACAGCATCATCGGCGGAAACGTATGGTTGACGCATTCGGTCGCGCCCTACAGCCGGGTGGCTATGCGCGAGCCAGAACTGGTAATCCGCACAAACGCGAAAGATTCCGACTGGGAGTGGTTTTTGGGAAGTTCGATTTAGGGCGGATTGATTGCTACCGCAAGAATTATGCGTAAAGAGTCCGGTAGACATGAACTTCGCAAAATGCGAAGCAAAGAAATGCACGACGAAAGGAATTGCCGCTCCAAAATTGAAAGTTTGAGGAGCATAGCGCAACCCGATTGAAGCTTGAACGCCGGGAGGATCTGACTGCGGTGACGTTGCTTATTGAGGTTTATGGGGAGAACCATCATGCAGTTTGCGATGCTTCACCGGGGAAGGTTTTGCGAGAGTTGCTTTCCGCGAACGACCGGCGTCAGAAGGATCTTGCTCCGTTGCTCGGTTCGCAGAGCGTTGTGTCGGAAGTGTTGAGCGGGAAGCGCGAACTCAACAAGCGCCTGATCGAAAAGCTGAGCAAGAAGTTCGCCGTTTCGCCGGCAGTGTTTTTTTAGCCTCCTTGATTCGCGAGCGCTACAAGAAGAAAACGAACAAAAAGAAACCACTAAGTGCCGAGGCTAACGCTCGGATGGCAAATCATGGAAAAGATTTCAGTCCATTCTTCACGAACCGACCGCGTATGGTTTATCCGATTCACACTGGCAAAAGGCAACATAACCGCGGTCGATTGCCGAACAGCCCAATATATGCGGCCTTGCGTTGACAGTGGGAGATGGTGTCCGTTACGCTCGAATGCTTGGCTGTTGTTGGGGAAGTGGACAGGGAGACCCATGGCTGACGAGAAGTTGCCGACACGGGCGCAAGATTTTTCGGAGTGGTACAACCAACTGGTTTTGAAAGCGCAACTGGCGGACTACGCGCCCGTACGCGGTTGCATGATCGTGCGCCCCTATGGCTGGGCGCTGTGGGAAAACATTCAGGGTGCGCTGGACCGCCGGTTCAAGGCCACGGGCCACCAAAATGTTGCGTTTCCTTTGTTCATTCCGAAGAGTTTCATTGAAAAAGAGAAGCATCACGTGGAAGGCTTTTCGCCGGAACTCGCCGTGGTGACGATCGGCGGCGGGGAAGAGCTTGCGGAACCTCTGATCGTGCGGCCTACATCGGAAACCATCATTGGGCATATGTGGTCTAAGTGGATCCAATCGTATCGCGATTTGCCGGTGCTGATGAACCAGTGGAACAGCGTGGTGCGATGGGAACTGCGCACGAAGCTATTCTTGCGCACCCTGGAATTTTATTGGCAGGAGGGCCACACGGCGCACGCAACGTGCGACGAGGCCGTCGAAGAAACGCGGCAGATGCTGGATGTATACACGGATTTTGCCGTGAACGAAGCAGCCATTCCCGTGATTCCCGGGGCGAAATCGGACGCCGAGAAATTCGCCGGCGCCGACGTTACCTATTCGATCGAAGCAATGATGGGTGATGGCAAAGCGCTGCAATCAGGCACGTCGCATTTCCTCGGCCAGAATTTCGCGCAGGCCTTCGACGTGAAATACCTGGACCACACCGGCGCGCAACAGTTCTGCTGGACGACTTCCTGGGGGCTCTCGACGCGATTCATCGGCGCGATCATCATGGTGCACGGCGACGATCAGGGGTTGGTGATGCCGCCGCGGCTGGCGCCCATACAGGTGGTTATCGTGCCGATATTCAAGACGGACGAGGAGAAAGCGGTTGTCGTGAAGACCGCCAAGGAATTGAAGGCGCAACTGCTCAAGGCCAATCTGCGTGTGACCCTGGATGAGCGCGAAGGCTTCAGTCCCGGTTGGAAGTTCAACGATTGGGAGATGCGTGGCGTGCCCGTGCGGGTGGAACTCGGTCCCAAGGACGTCGCCAAACAGGCGGCCATGTTGGCCCGGCGAGACAAGCCCGGCAGGGAAGGAAAAGTCAGCGCACCGCTGGCGGATTTAGCCGGCACCATTGAGAAATTGCTGATCGACATTCACCAAGCCCTTTACGACAAAGCTCTAGCGTTCCGGCGCGCAAACACCCACGAAGCCAAAACTTACGATGAATTCAAGCAGGCCGTAGAGACGGGGTTTGTTTACGCGCATTGGTGTGGCAGCGGGGAGTGCGAGGAGAAGGTGAAGGAAGAGACTCGCGCGACCATGCGCTGCATTCCTTTGGACCAAGCGGCAGTTTTGGGAAATGGCGGCGGCGCGGGCTCGGGCACCTGCGTTTATTGCAACAAACCCGCCAAAGAACGCGCCATTTTCGCCCGCGCTTACTGATTACCGCACCCCATTGCGCACTACGAACACCTGTCCACGCCCACACTCGACAGCGGGACCGGCGGAGTGCTAGCGTAATTTTGTTGGGGCAAAATTTCTGGCCGATCGGGCGGACGGCGGTCCTGGCCTACGAGGTATCCTTTGGTGAACCGGGAATCTTCTCGTCGAGCAGAGCAAGGCGAAGGCAGGCTGAAGGCGCTGCTTTATCTAGCATTTCTGATCATTGCGGTCTTTGTGGCGTTCAAGACCGTGCCCACCTATGTCGCCAATTACCAGCTGAAAGACAAAATGACGGAGCAAGCCAGATTCGCGATCGTGAACCGTTATACCGAAGATCAGATTAAAGACAATATTTTCCGCACGATCCAGGATTTGGACATTCCCGCGACGCGCGACGACGTCAAGGTGACGAACACCAATCACGGAATTGCGATCACCGTCGACTACTCCGTTCCCGTGGATTTTCTGGTCTACAAGACCGAGCTGAATTTCGATACTTCATCCGAGGGCCGGGACTACATGAAGTAGGCCGGTTGGCAACACTCCCGAGTAGCGCACGCCTTACTCAAACCCTTGTTTGCCGAACCCGATTTTGTTCCGCTTCGATAGTGCGAGACAATAGGAGCTGGCCAGCTCTGGGGGACTGCTTTGCGATTTCGCCTTCAAAAGGGTTTCTGGACGTCCGCCTTTGGACTAAGCCTGCTCGGGTTCGTAGCCCTCTGCATCCTAATCTTCGCGACTTTCTTCACGGTCTATTACGTCAAGTACTCCCGAATGATCGATGCCCGGTTATCCGGCCATATCCTGCAGAACACCACACAGATTTTCTCCGCTCCTGAGCACATATCGACTGGTCAAGTTTGGGGAACAGAGGATTTGGTGTCCTATCTGCAGCGCTCGGGTTACCGGCCGGAACCCGATGATAATTCGCTGGGAGAATATACCGTCAACGGCAACACGGTCGATATCCGTCCATCAAAGCTCTCCTATTTTGCAGGCACGAACGATCTTACGGTCCAGTTTAATGGGCGAACGATCAAAGCGATCCGGCCGCTGTCGGGTGGGCCAGAAATGGGCACGGCGGAGATTGAGCCGGAACTGATCACAAATCTATTCGACAGCGCGCGAGAGAAACGCAGGGCAGTGCGTTACGACGACCTTCCGCCGGTGCTGGTGCAAGCCATTTTGTCCGCCGAAGACAAACGATTCTTCGAACATCCGGGCTTTGACTTCATCCGCATCTTTGGCGCGGCTTGGGCGGATATTCACCACAGCCAGCATATGCAGGGCGCCAGCACCATCACCATGCAAGTGGCGCGCACTTATTTTCTTTCCACGAACCGCACCTGGAAGCGGAAAACGGCCGAAGCCATGCTTTCGTTCGAGCTGGAGCAGCGCTTCACCAAGAAGCAGATTTTCGAGATGTACGCGAACGAGGTGTATCTGGGCAATCGCGGCAGCTTCGGGATACGCGGATTTGCCGAAGCCAGCGTGGCCTATTTTGGCAAGGACTTGCGGCAACTGACGCTTCCCGAGTGCGCGTTCCTCGCCGGACTTATCCGGGCGCCGAATTATTATTCGGTGGCGGACCGTCATCCGGAACGCGCGGTGCAAGCACGAGATCGCGTGCTGGCGCAGATGGTCGAGAACAGATACGTCACAGAAGCGGATGTGCAGGACGCAAAAAGGACGCCGCTGAAGTTGGCGAGAGCCTCCGTCACCGGCAACGAAGCTCCATACTTCGTGGACATGGTGAAGGATCACTTGCTCGAGAAATATTCGGAGCAAGAACTGCTGAGTACGAACTACCGGGTATACACCACGCTCGATCCACAGTTGCAGCGGGCAGCCGCAGTGGCGATTGAGAGCGGGATGAAGAACGTAGACGCGCTGCTAGCCAAGAAGTACGAGAAGGCGCGCAGGGCGAAGGGCAAGAAGGCAACCGAGGACGAGCCGCCTCCACCGCAAGCGCAGGTGGCACTGGTGGCGTTGGATCCGCGCACCGGCGAGATCAAAGCGATGATCGGCGGACGCGATTATGGGCAGAGCCAGTTGAACCACGCGCTTGCGCATCGCCAACCCGGTTCCGTGTTTAAGCCATTCGTTTATGCCGCGGCATTTAACAATGCGGTCGATGGCGCTCAACCGATCGTTACGCCCGCCACGACCGTTGACGATGAGCCTACAGTGTTTGAGTTTGATGGCCAGGAATATACGCCCAACAATTACGGCGAGAGGTTTATGGGGAAAGTTACGGTTCGCCAGGCGCTGACGAACTCCCTGAACGTGGCGACGGTGAAAGTGGCGGAGATGGTGGGATATGGACGCGTTGTGCAGATCGCGCGGCAGATGGGACTTACGCCCAACATCAAGCCGACTCCGGCCGTGGCGCTCGGGGCCTATGAACTCACGCCTGTGGATGTAGCCGGAGCGTATACGGCGTTCGCGACAATGGGCACACGAGCCGAGCCCATGTATGTCCAGAGCGTGGCCGGAGCGAACGGCAATGTGCTGGAGAAAAATACCCCTGCGAACAAACAGGTTCTCGATCCGCGCGTAGCGTATCTGGTGGACAGTATTTTGGTGGACGTCATCAACAAAGGCACGGGCGCGCAAGTCCGGGCGAAAGGATTCACGCTGCCAGCGGCGGGAAAGACGGGCACGTCGCGAGACGGTTGGTTTGCCGGATTCACCAACAACCTGGTTTGCGTGATATGGATCGGCTTCGACGATAACCATGACCTCGGATTGCAAGGCGGTACGACCGCGGCGCCCATTTGGGCAGACTTCATGATCAAGGCCACATCGTTGCCCGGTTACCGGGATGTGAAGCCGTTCGAAAAACCCGATGGCGTGGATTCCATCCTGATCGATTCGGATACTCTGGAAATCGCCACGCCAGCTTGTCCGGTGACGCGGGAAGAGGTCTATATCGCGGGCTCGCAACCAACGCAGTTGTGCGAACTCCACGGCGGGCACGGCCCGGGAGGAGGGGTAGGATCCTTTCTTTCGCACATTTTTGGAGGCGGGTCGCCCAAGCCGCCGCAAACCGTAGGAGCCAATAGTGCTCAGGGCCAACAA
Organism: Candidatus Acidiferrales bacterium; assembly: GCA_963790355.1. Classification (GTDB taxonomy): domain Bacteria; phylum Acidobacteriota; class Terriglobia; order Acidiferrales; family UBA7541; genus Acidiferrum. The sequence goes on along the minus strand of CAWBOF010000002.1, from coordinate 337,657 downwards.
GCGCAAAACGGGGAAAACGGCAGCGATCCGAACGGTGTCCAACCGGCCACGGCGACTGAAAAGAAAAAGGGGCCTTTACAGAAGATTTTTGGTATCTTTGGGGGCAAGAAGAAGAAAGATCCCGACAAGCCTGATCGGGACAAAGGAGACTCGCCATGACTCGAAGCTACTTGGCGATTCCGGCTGGTTCTTTCCTCTTGGTTACACTGTTGCTGCCCGCCTTTGCTCAGACCAATATAGACAATCCGCAAACTCAAGTTCAGACAGCTGCTGCCGTGGCGACCGACCAAAAGCCGAAATTATCCGACGAAGATCTTGCCCGTCTGTACCTGATCCGAAAACAGTTTCGGGAGGCACAGGACCTGTTTCACAAGTTGACGGTGGAACAACCGAAGAACGCCGTTTACTGGAATGAACTTGGAATCAGCCTACACAACCAGGCGGAATTGGACTTGGCGCTGAAGTGCTACCAAAAGTCCGCCAAACTCGATTCGCACTACGCGGATGCCCAGAACAATGTCGGCACGATCTATTACGAGCGCAAGAAATATGCCAAGGCGATCCGCTCCTACAAGAAGGCAATCTTGCTGCGCCAGGATTTTGCGGCGTTCTATCTCAACATGGGTTACGCCTACTTTGGCGAGAAGAACTACGAAGACTCCATTGCCGCATTTCGCAAAGCGTTGCAACTGGATCCGGACACGTTTGAGTCGGCTCGGTCGCGGTCCGGGACAGTGGTACAGGATCGGTCGATCGGCGGCGAACGAGCGCAATTTTATTTCCTGCTGGCCAAGTCGTTCGCGGAATCCGGAAATGTGGAGCGCTGCGTTATCTACCTGAAGAAGGCTCGCGACGAAGGCTATCAAAAGATCGATAAGGTGAAATCGGATCCTTCGTTCGCGCAAGTGATCAATGATCCGGCGGTGCAGGACTTTCTGGAAGGCAAGGCACCCGACGTCATCCAGCAGTAGACCCGCGGAAGTGAAATCAGAAACGACACGGATGGCTGCGCGGCACTGCGGTTGTGCACAGACCAGTTATCTGCCCGGTTTCTGCCGAATGGACGGATCCGGCTCTGCTACAATGGGCGCAGAATGAGAGCGCGCCCCCTCCGCATGCGCAACTTCCGCTCGCTGCTTGTAGCCATTTGTCTTTTGGGAGGGGCGGGAAACCTTTTTGCCGGACAGTCCGGTAACACGGCTCGCGTCAAGCGTTCCTCACTTCCTCAAGAAGGTATCTTCCTGGTATTTCCCTTCGAAAACATAGGTTCAAGCGCGCGACTCGATTGGATTGGCGAGGGGCTGGAGGAGTTGGCTATCCAACAGCTGTCCGCAGCCGGCCAGCAGGTTTATTCACACGCGGGACGGTTGAGCGAGATGGACCGCTACGGCCTGCCTTCCTCCGGGAAGCTAAGCCGGTCGACGATGCTGCACATTGGGCAGGAGATGGATGTCGACTACATCGTTTTCGGGAACTATACGTCCGACGGAAAAACGATCACGATCAACGCGCGGCTGCTTCGCATCAATCCGGTTGCGCTGCTGCCCGTGATCGAACAGGGCGATGCGCTGACCTCTCTGATGGAGCTACAGACGAAGCTTACGTGGCGGCTTTTGGGCACCTGCAACCATGGGTACCGGCTGAGCTTTTCCGAATTTTCCCGGCTGCAGCAATCGCTTAGCCTTGCGGCTTTCGAACAATACATTCGAGGACTGCTGGCGAATGAAGATGAGATGAAGCTGAAAGAGTTGAAAGAAGCTGCGCGCCTCGAACCGGATTGGCCAGAGCCCGCTTATGCGATCGCGGAAGTGTATTTCCAGAAAAATGATTGCAACGCTGCTCTGCCGTGGTACGCGAAAGTTCCCGCCACGCATGCACGTGCAGTCGAAGCCGCGTTTGCCACGGGAGTTTGCCGCCTGCGGTTAGGCCAACCGGACAAAGCGGAAGAAGTCTTCAATACGTTGGAGGAAGACCTTCACCGCAACTTGGTCACCGGTGCGGACCTGCCGGAGATTTTGAATAATCTGGCCATTGCGCGGGCGCGTCAGGGCGATCTGCCGCCGGCGCTAACGGCGCTCGGCCGTGCGCGCGATATCGATCCGGATGAAGACGATTACCCTTTTAACCTTGGCCTGTTCGCCTTGCAGCAGAAGGATATGGCCGCGGCGGAGTCGCATTTTAGGGATGCCGTGGAACGAGAACCTGAGAACCCCGAAGATATGGCTTTTCTGATCTACACTCTTGATAAATTGGGAAAGAAACAGGAGGCCGCGGAACAACGGGAGACTGCTGAAGAAGTGTTTGGCGAGAAAGGTTTGCCGTTGTTGAAGTTCGACGTGAAGAACTCCGATTCGCTGACGAAATACGAAAGGATCAAGCGCGAACTGGACATGACTTCGCTTCGCCTGGAACTGGAAGGTCCGCAGATGCAACAGAGCGTGGGAGCCGATCCGGTTGTCCCTGCAAATGGCGCTGTGGCCCACATCCGGCGCGGCGAGCAAGAGGCGCGAGCGGGTCGCCTGGATGCCGCCGAAACAGAATTTCGCTCGGCACTGGCGGCGGAGCCGAATAACGCGAGCGCGCACCGGGAGCTAGCGGAAATTTACCGCCGCAGGGGTAAACTGGATGAAGCGGCCCATGAACTGCAGTTGTCACTAGAGGCACGCGACTCAGCGGCGGCCCGAACCATGCTTGCGCGTATCTACCTGGAACAAAAAAAGAATGACTTGGCGCGCGCCGAGGCCGAGAAAGCCATCAAGCTCGCTCCCAATTATCCCGAAGCAAAGGAATTGCTCGATCACTTGCAAAAGAGCAAGCCCACGGGAGGCACACCATGAGCGCCCCTGAAGGTCAACGAAGGTTCCGCTGCTTGTCGAAGATGATTTTTATCGCTTTTGTGTTCGCGCTATTTTGGCCGGCGTTGGTTGTGAAGGCAATCGCGACAGACTCGAACGCAAATCCGCTTGTGCTCGAATTGAAACTGAATGGAGAAGTCGAGCCTGTTCTTGCGACCTATATCGACGAAGGTTTGGCGGACGCGGCGCAGCGCCGTGCGGCACTGGTGCTCATCATCATGGACACGCCGGGCGGCCTGAGCGATTCGATGACGGATATCATCCATCACATTCTGGATTCGCCCGTTCCCGTGGCGGTTTATGTAAGTCCGGATGGCGCGCGAGGGGCTTCGGCGGGATTTCTGATCCTGCTTTCAGCAGATATCGCGGCGATGGCTCCGGGGACACGTACGGGCGCTGCCACGCCGATCTTGATGCCCAGTTGGGTCACCATGCCGATGGACGAAGTGCTGCGAAAGAAAATTAATAACGACGCCACAGCGTTTCTGCGCAGTTTTTCCGAGAAGCGCGGACGCAACCCGAAACTGGCGGAGACAGCGATCACGGACGCGCGAGCGTTCACGGAGAAAGAGGCGTTCGACGGGCACCTGATTGATTATGTGGCGAGCAGCAAAGAGGAATTGCTGGACGAGTTGAACGGGCGAGAAATCACTCGATTCAACGGGAAAAAAGAAACGTTGTCGCTACAAAATTACAGGATCGTCGACTTTCAACTTTCGGCGCGGCAACGATTCTTGGCGCGCATCGTGGAGCCGGACGTGTTTTTCCTATTGCTGCTGGTCGGCGCGCTTGGGCTCTATACAGAATTCACGCACCCTGGTGTTGTTGCGCCGGGCGTGGTGGGCGGCATCTGCATGCTGCTGGCGCTGTACGCGATGCAACTTCTGCCCGTGAATCTTGCGGGTGTGTTGCTGATTTTGCTGGGGCTGGCGCTGTTTGTGATGGAAGCGAAATTCACCAGCCATGGAGTCTTGCTGCTCGGGGGCATTGTGTCGATGTTGCTGGGAGCGACGTTTCTGATTCGCTCGCCGCTTACGCCTGGCGGCGTAAGTTTTGGCGTTGCCCTGGCGGCGACCCTACCCTTCGCATTTCTGACTGTGTTTCTGATGCGTCTGGTGCTGAAATCCCGCCAGTGGAAGACGGCTACGGGCAAGGAAGAACTGCTTGGGGAAGTAGGAGTGGTCACCATTGCGCTTCCCGGCGGCGGAGAAGGCATGATTCGGGTTCACGGCGAATTGTGGCGGGCGCGCTCGAAAGGCGACGTTCCAGTAGGCGCGAAAGTTCGAGTGCTCCAGGTTGAGGGGTTGAAGCTCGACGTTGAGCCTCTGCCCGCGGGAACATCCATCGAGAAGTGAATCGAGCGGCAAATAGAGGAGGTCAGGATGCTACAGATTGGCGGGATTGGGATACTCATTATCGGATTCTTTTTTCTGCTTTGGATTTGGAACTCCATCAACATCATTAAGGAATGGGAGCGCGGCGTGGTGTTGCGGCTGGGACGGCTTTTGCCCGAGGCGAAGGGCGCAGGTCTGCGATTGGTTTTCTGGCCGATCGAAACACTGTATCGCATCAGCATGCGGCTGGAGACGCTGGATGTGCCGCCGCAGGACATCATCACGCGCGACAACGTTTCGGTGAAGGTAAACGCGGTTTGTTATTTCCGTGTTGTGGACGCCAACCTTGCGCTGTCGCAGGTTCAGAATTATCAGTATGCTACTTCCCAGCTTGCGCAAACCACGCTTCGTAGCGTGGTTGGACAGTTCGAACTGGACGAGATTTTGTCGCAACGCGATAAGGTGAACGCCAAACTTCAGGTGATTCTCGATCAGGACACCGAGCCTTGGGGCATCAAAGTGAGCAAAGTGGAAGTGAAGCAGGTGGATATTCCTGAGCAGATGCAACGCGCCATTGCGAAGCAGGCGGAGGCCGAACGCGAACGGCGCGCCAAGGTCATTCACGCCCAGGGCGAGTTCGAAGCCTCTCAAAAGCTTGCTGACGCCGCCAAAGTCTTGGAGACGGAGCCCTCGGCGATACAGTTACGATACCTGCAGACTTTGACAGAGATAGGTGTCGAAAAGAACACAACGATTGTTTTCCCCCTACCAATCGATATTATTAATAGCTGGGTAAAGTCGATCGGGGGGTCGACAAAATAAGGATGGCTTCTGGGGGAAAACGCGGGGCAAGTGATCGTGTGCTCGAAAGCAAGCACGTCATCGGCCTATTTCTGCTGATGCTATTGTTCTCCGGTGTGTTCTTCACGTTGGGGTACGTCATGGGCCGGAATCAATATGACGGGCAGGTGCGCGCGGCGATGGACGCGACGGGTAAGCCGGAGGCTGTTTACATGCCGAAGAACGATCCGGCTCCGCCAAGATCCTCCACGGACGACGCTAATTCTGCGAACGATTCCGATCCTTCGACAAACTCTTCCACGCCTGCGTGGACTTTCCCGGCGACCCATAGCACTGCGTATGCCGATCCGCACCTCGACACGCCACCCGTTTCCAAGCCGGTAGCGGCTCCCTCGAAGCCTGCCAGCGTGAAGAGTGAACCGAAGACGCAGCCGGTATCGGTTCGCGCTTCGTCAAAGACCAACAAGAGCGCGATGAACACTCCGCTGATTCCCAGTGGGGCGTACGTGATTCAAGTGGCAGCTCTGTTGAAGCAGGATGACGCGCTTGCGATAGCCGGCGGCTTGCAGAAGAAGCATTATGCGGTTTACGTGCAAACGCCGCAAAAAGACAAGTATTACCGAGTGCAGGTTGGCCCGTTCAAGGACCAGAAAAGCGCCGACGCCGCCAAGAAAGGCCTCGAGGGCGAGGGCTTTAAGGCGTTCTACGTAAAACACTGATGGCGTCTCCGGCCTGGTATTCCTGGCTGCGGCCGCATCGCCTTCGGGAAACACCTGCAATTTTCCGTCTGCTGCTTGCGGTATTGAGTGGAGCGATCCTTTCGCTGTCCTATCACGGTTCGTTTCCGAGCATTTATTCCTGGTTTTGCTTGGCGCTATTGCTCGCGAGCATCCTGGGTTCGCGCGCGCGGGTGGGGTTTTCTTGCGGATTTGTCCATGGGTTGACTTTCGTGGTTACCTGCGTGCCGTGGATTGCGGACACTCTTTCAATTCACGGCGGAATGTCCGCGGCAGCGGGTTGGGGCGTGCTGTTGCTAATCGGGTCGGTCTGGGCCGCGGCGATCGGAGTATTTGCCTGGTCGGTGCAGCGCTTGTCCCTGCGCAGCTACACGTTGGCACTGGCAGGGGCGCCATTTCTCTGGATTTCCACGGAAGTGTTTCGCGCTTATTTGCCGGAGATCAGTTTTCCCTGGAGCTTGCTGGGTTACGCGCCGGCGGAGAATCCCGCCTTGTTGCAACTGGCGACGATTACCGGCGTTTACGGTTTGTCGTTTCTGGCCGCGGCCTTCAACGCGTTGTTGCTGTGGGCCGATTGTGGGCCGGCGGAACAGACAAAGCGAAGAGTTGGAATTTTTGGCGCAGTTCTGGTGGCGCTGCTACTGGTAATGGCCATCGGCCCGCGATTTGTTCCGAAAGCGGAAGTGCATCATTGGGCGCGCGTGGTGCAACCCAATTTTCCGGAAAACATGCAATATGTTGGCGATTGGTACGCCGATCACAAGGTTGATTTAGTTGACCTTGAAACGCTCAGTCTGAGGCCGTCGTCGAGTGGGGTAATGCCGGACTTGCTGATCTGGCCCGAAGCGCCCGCGCCATTTTCGTTTCAGGATCCACATTTCGCGCCGTATATTTCGCACCTGGCCACGGAGTTTCATAACCCCATGATTGTCGGCGTGATTGAGTGGAAGCCAGAAACGGACATTGGGAGTAGCGCACCCCGCCGAACCCTGGTGCCTTATAACAGCGCGGCGATGCTCAACGAATTTGGCCAGCGCGCCTTTTCTTACGACAAGATTCACCTTGTGCCGTTTGGCGAATACGAGCCGTTCCCATTCATACACCAGGTGGTGACGAGCGTGTCCGAGGAAGTGGGCGGGTTTCATAAGGGGAAAGAGCGCAGCGTCGGCCTGTTTGCAAACGGTTACAAGTTTTCGGTTTTCATTTGTTACGAGGCGATTTATCCGGGGGAAGTGCGGGAGTTTACCGATCGCGGCGCGCAACTGCTCGTCAACATTTCGAACGATGGGTGGTTTGGCACTTCGGCCGCCGCCGAGCAGCACTTGCGGATGGCCCGCGTGCGTGCCGTGGAGAACCGGCGCTGGATCCTGCGCGATACAAACAGCGGTATTAGCGCGTCGATCGATCCTTACGGCAACGTGATGCGCGTGCTGCACCGCGACGAGCGCGGTTCCGCGGATTTGCCTTACGATTTTCGCACCGACCTGACGCTCTATGTCACTCTGGACGACTGGTTCGCCTGGATGTGCGTGTTGGTTTCCGCTATTCTTGTGGGTATCACTTTTCGAAAGGACAAGACACCCCGTTAGTTGACACGGGTAAATGTACGCCACCATGATCCTGGAAGACCTGCAGCATCAATACGAAGGACTGAAGCAGCGCATCGACCTTGTGCGGAGTTATCTTTGACGTCGAGCACAACCGCGCGCAAGTAAAAGCGCTCGACCAGCGGACCGCTGATCCGAATTTCTGGAACAATCAGGAACAAGCGCAACTGGTGCTGCGTGACCGCAAGCACGCGGAGGCCAATCTCGCCGCGGACGAGAAACTTGCCGCCATCTCTGGCGATGTGGAAACGTACATCGAATTGGCCAAGGGCGAAACCAACGCGGCACAAAAGGAAGAGCTGTTAAAGGACCTGAGCCGTGAATTGACGTCCGCGGATTCTTATCTTGGTGAACTGGAAACGCAGACCCTGCTTTCCGGTGAAAACGATCACCTCAACGCCATCATGACCATCAAGCCAGGGGCTGGGGGCACGGAATCCCAGGACTGGGCTTCGATTTTGTTGCGCATGTACTTGCGATGGGCGGAGCGCAAAGGTTTTGGCGCGGACGCGCTTGATGAAACTCCCGGCGAAGAAGCAGGAATCAAGAACGCTACGATCCAATTTGCCGGCGAGAACGCTTACGGACTGCTCGCGGGAGAAACAGGAGTGCATCGGCTGGTGCGTATCTCGCCCTTCGACCAGGCGGCGCGGAGGCACACTTCGTTCGCGTCCGTTTTCGTGATTCCGGAAGTGGATGACCGAATCGAGGTCAACATTCGCCCGGAGGACATCAAGTTGGATACGTTTCGTTCCGGCGGAAAAGGCGGCCAAAACGTCAATAAAGTGGAAACCGCGGTGCGATTGACGCACATCCCCACGGGGGTGATCGTTGCCTGTCAGATGGGCCGCAGCCAGCACAAGAACCGCGAAATGGCGATGAAGATGTTGCGTTCAAAACTGTACGATCTGGAAATGCAGAAGCGCCGCGATGAAACCGATCGCCTGGATGAATCCAAACTGGATATTTCTTTTGGCAGCCAAATTCGTTCATACATCATGCAACCTTACCGGCTGATCAAGGATCACCGCACGAAATTCTCGGTTGGCGATGTGGACCGCGTTCTCGACGGCGATCTCGATCCATTCATTCGTTCCTACCTGATGGCCAAGAAGACGAAAGGCAAATTGGAGATTCAGGCCGACGACACGGACGACGCAGCGTAGCATCTGCCAAGCCTGACCATTGCGATAAGCAGTACTTCACATTGGACATAAGAATTACCGATTTGTTCTCGGTTGATCCGGCATGCAAAATGCGGGGTATGTCATCTTCAGCTAACGTCAACCTGTGGTCGTCCGCCGAACACGCACTGGATTATCTGGGGCGCGCCGATTCCATCCCGCATCGCGTGGAAGGCGAGGCGACGCTGCTGGAATTTCTGCCGCCCAAACCCGAACGCATTCTGGACCTGGGAAGCGGAGGCGGCAGGCTTCTGGGACTGGTGAAGGCGGCGCGGCCCGACGCGGAGTTTGTGGCGTTGGATTTTTCGCCGACGATGCTGGATGCACTGCGAGTTCGTTTTGTAAAAGACGAGAAGATAAGCGTGGTCGCTCACGATCTATCGGAGCCACTCCCGGATTTGGGGAAGTTTTCCGCGGTTGTCTCTTGCTTTGCGATTCATCATTTGGTCCATGAACGGAAACGGGCGCTGTACTCTGAAATCTTCGAACGGCTGGTTCGAGGTGGTGTGTTTTGCAATCTAGAGCACGTTGCCTCCCCGACGCCGCGGCTGCACAATCAGTTTTTGGAGGAGCTGGATATTTTGCCGGACAAGGAAGATCCTTCGAACAAGCTCATGGATTTGCATAGGCAACTGAATTGGCTGCGGGAGCTCGGGTTTGAGGACGTGGATTGCCATTGGAAATGGCGGGAACTGGCTTTGTTGGCTGGAGTTCGACCATCGAGCTAAACGCCGCGGCGGGAAGGTACTGGACGGGTGCTGACGGCGAGGCACTTCAATCCCCTGGAAAATGTCCTGGAATGCCATTCGGTGCGCGAAATGCGCCATTTAGTGCAACCCTAACCCGCTTAAAATCAATACGTTGATTCCCAGTGCTTGGAATGTTAGCCTGGAAAAGATAAACTCTGCCCTCCTTCGAGATGGGCGGGAGATGGGTGTGCTATGGCCCTTCCTCCAACATTGCGAGGTAAGATAGGAGAGATGTTTTGAGCGAAGCAAAGAGGAATTTCCTGTTTACATCCGAATCCGTGACCGAAGGCCACCCAGACAAAATCGCCGACCAGATTTCGGATGCGGTACTTGATGAAGTGATGCGCCAGGATCCCAAGGGGCGCGTGGCTTGTGAAACTTTGGTCACCACCGGATTGGTGGTGGTGGCGGGAGAAATTACAACCAGCGCGCACGTCGACTACGACGAACTGATTCGCAAGACCGTCGATCAGGTCGGTTACAATGACGCTCTCTACGGATTCGACTCCAATACTTGCGCGGTCATGTGCACGGTAAAGCGCCAGTCGCCGGACATTGCCATGGGCGTGGACACCGGCGGCGCGGGCGATCAGGGCTTGATGTTCGGTTATGCCTGCGACGAGACCGAAGAATTGATGCCCATGCCGATTCAGTTGGCGCACCGCTTGACGCAACGCCTCTCAGAAGTCCGCAAGAGCAAGAAACTCCCGTTCCTCCGTCCTGATGGAAAATCCCAAGTCACTGTGGAATATCGCGACGGCAAACCAGCGCGTGTGGAATGCGTGGTGATCTCCACGCAGCATAGCGACGACGTTTCGAATGAGCAATTGCGCAGCGACGTGATGGAGCACGTGATCAAGGCCATCGTGCCTGCCAATATGCTGGATGGGAAGACAAAATTCCACATCAACCCCACAGGGCGATTCGTCATCGGTGGCCCGATGGGCGATGCCGGATTGACCGGGCGGAAGATTATCGTGGACACCTACGGCGGTTACAGCCGTCACGGCGGTGGAGCATTCTCGGGCAAGGATCCTTCTAAGGTGGACCGTTCGGCGTGCTACATGGCTCGCTATATCGCCAAAAACATCGTGGCGGCGGGCTTGGCGTCGCGCGCGGAAGTGCAGTTGGCATATGCCATCGGTGTGGCCGAGCCCGTTTCGGTTATGGTGGATACTTTTGGAACAGGCACGATTCCCGAAGAAAAGATCACGCAGTTGGTGCGCGAGAATTTCTCATTGACGCCAAAAGCTATTATCGAAACGCTGGACCTTCGCCGGCCGGTTTACAAGCCGACAGCAGCCTACGGCCACTTCGGCAGGACTGGACCTGGTTTCACTTGGGAACGCACGGACCGCGCTGACGCGTTGCGCAAGGCCGTAGGCTCGTCAGCGGTCGCGGAAGTCGCAGCTCGCCGCTAAAAGCCGATAGAGCTATTGCAGGCCGCAGTTCAAAGCGCGGGGCTTTACGTGAGCAAGTGTCCCCGACTTGCTGCAGGTAAATCTGGAAGTCAAGATGTTCTAAGTCTACGTTTCAGACCAATGAGTGAGGAGAGCGAGAATGGCTACGGCAGAATTGAAAAAGGGTGACGTCAAAGATATCGGCCTGGCCGATGCAGGTAAGCGCAAGATCGAGTGGGCGCAGCAGCAGATGCCTGTCCTGCAACAGATCCGGAAGCGTTTCGTCAAGGAACAGCCGCTCAAGGGGCTGCGTGTTTCCGCTTGTCTGCACGTGACCAGTGAAACCGGGAACCTGATGATCGCGTTGCGCGACGGTGGCGCGGATGCCGTGCTTTGCGCGTCGAACCCCCTCTCTACGCAGGATGAAGTGGCGGCGTCGCTCAACCGTGACTTCAATATTCCGACGTACGCCATAAAGGGCGAGGACAACGACACGTACTACCAGCATATGAAGGCTGCTCTCGAGCACAAGCCGCAATTCACCATGGATGACGGCTGCGATCTCGTCACCATGTTGCTCACCAAGCGCCAGGATCTGGTTGCCAACGTCATTGCAGGCACTGAAGAAACAACCACCGGCGTGATCCGTTTGCGAGCCATGGCCAAGGACGGCACGCTCAAGTATCCGATCATTGCTGTGAACGATGCGATGACCAAGCATTTCTTCGACAATCGTTACGGAACAGGGCAATCCACGTTGGACGGAGTGATTCGCGCTACCAACGTGCTGATCGCCGGATTGAAGGTGGTCATCGCTGGATACGGCTGGTGCGGCCGCGGGGCTGCCATGCGCGCGAAGGGCTTGGGTGCGGACGTGATCGTAACGGAAGTCGACCCAGTGAAGGGCATTGAGGCCGTGATGGATGGCTTCCGTGTGATGCCCATGGCCGATGCCGCCAAGGAAGGCGATATTTTTATTACCGTTACCGGCAACAAGAACGTCGTCCGCCGCGAACATTTCGAAGTGATGAAGAGCGGGGCCATCGTTTGCAATTCTGGCCACTTCAATGTCGAAATCGAAATTCCGGCGCTTCAGGCGCTGTCTTCGGGCAAGAGGGAAGTTCGGCCGCTGGTGGATGAGTTTATGTTGAAGGATGGACGCAAGGTTTACCTGATCGCCGAGGGGCGCCTGGTGAACCTGGCGACAGCCGAAGGGCATCCCGCCTCGGTAATGGATATGAGCTTCGCGAATCAATCGCTCTCCGCGGAATACCTTGTGAAGCATCACAAAGAACTGAAGCCGCAGGTGTATGTGGTTCCCGAGGATCTGGATCGCGAGATTGCGCGGCTGAAGCTGGAGTCCATGGGGCATCGTCTGGACAAGCTGACCGCCGAGCAGGAACAGTATCTTGCGTCCTGGCAGGAAGGTACGTAAGCCGGCGAAGCAACTTCCAGAGCGTGTTATCTTACTTGGGGCGTCTCGAAGCATCGGGGCGCCCCAAACTTTTGGTGGGACCATGTGGGATTATTGCGGACACTCGCTTGAGGTAGCACGGTTGCGCGGTGCATCGTATGCCGACGTGCGCGTAATGCACCACCGGCAGCGCGACCTGACTACGAAGAGCGGACGAGTCGGCACGCTGGGGCAGAGCGAATCGATCGGACTGGGAATACGCGTGGTGGCAAATGGGGCGTGGGGATTTGCTTCAACCGACCAGTTGACGCGAGACGGCGTGGCCGCGTGTGCGGCGCAGGCAGTGGCCATCGCGCGATCCTCGGCGCTGGCAAAGAAAGAAAACGTGCGGTTGGCGCCGGAAGGCACGTACATCGATAGTTGGCAGGGCCCGTGTGGGAAGGATCCCTTCGAGCTTCCACTGGAAAGCCAGCTTGATCTGTTGCTTGCTGTGGATGCCGCGATGCGCCAGGTGAAGGGCGTCACGCTGTCAGAGACGGACATGCAGTTTCGAAAAGTAGACACGTGGTTCGCCTCGAGCAGCGGCTCTCAGATTCATCAGCGACGAGTGCTTTCGGGCTGCGGCATTGTGGCTACGGCGTTTCAGAGCGGCGAAATCCAGAAGCGATCGTATCCAAATAGTTTTGGCGGTCAGCACGTTCTTGGCGGCTACGAACTGATCGAAGCGATGGAACTGCTTCGCCATGCTCCGCGAGTTGCGGAAGAGGCAGTCGCGCTTCATTCCGCGCCGCAATGTCCGGAGAAAACCGGGACGTTGATTCTTTGCGGCAGCCAACTGGGATTACAGATTCACGAATCAGTGGGTCATCCTATCGAACTAGACCGCGTGCTCGGCCAGGAAGCCAACTTTGCCGGCACGAGTTTTCTGACGCTCGATAAGCTGCATAATTTGCGCTACGCCTCGCCAATCGTCAACATAGTGGCTGATGCCCGGATGGCGCATGGCGCCGGCCTTGGTAGTTTTGCGTACGATGACGAGGGCGTGCCCGCCCAGTGCATTCACGTGATCAAGGACGGCGAATTCCACGGATATCTTTCCAGCCGTGAAACCGCGCATCTGATCGGCTTGACGCGTTCGGGTGGCACCATGCGCACCGAAGGATGGAATCGCTTGCCGATGATCCGCATGACGAACATCAGTATTCTTCCCGGACCCTGGACGTTTGAGAATCTGATTGCCGATACCGACGACGGTATCCTGATGGATACAAACCGCTCCTGGTCGATTGACGATCGCCGATACCAGTTTCAGTTTTCGACGGAAATCGGCTGGGAAATCAAAGGCGGCAAGAAGGGGCGCATGCTGAAGAATCCCAGTTACAGCGGGATTACTACGGAATTCTGGAATAGCTGTGACGCCGTGACGAACGCGGAGAATTGGGTGCTATGGGGCACTCCGAACTGCGGCAAGGGGCAGCCGATGCAAGTGATGGGCACGGGCCACGGCGCTTCTCCGGCGCGTTTTCGCAACGTGAAAATCGGCACGGCCTTTTCGAACCAATGAGCGCGCTCAAAAAACAATCCGATTCGAAGCGCACGCCCGCGGTGCGATTACGTGCGGCGCCAGAACTACACCAGATTGGTGCCCGGGTTTTGCGACTGGCGAAAGAGCGTGGCGTTGCGGAAACGGAAGTGCACATCGACGAGACCATTCAGGCTCTCACACGCTTTGCGAACAACACCATTCACCAGAACGTCGCCGAGCAGGGATTGGTGGTCTCCATTCGAACCGCGGTTGAGGGGCGCACTGCCCGCGTCACGACAAACCGGATTGACGAAGATTCTTTGCGTTCGGCTATCGACAATTGTTTGTCACTGGCTTCGCATCAGCCGAAGGATCCCCGGCTTTTTCCGATGCCGGCGAAACAGAAGTATCGCGCCGTTCGGCACTTTTCTCCGGCCACGGCGGCTCTCACGGCGGACGATCGCGCCCGCGCGGTTAAAAGTGCCTGCCAGTTTGCGGAAAAACGGGGACAGGTTGCCGCAGGAATTTTCTCCAGCGGACAGAGCCAAAGCGTCCTTGTGAATTCACGCGGATTGGCGGCCGCCTACCGCCAAACACATTCGACTTTCTCCGTGACCATGCAGCAAGGTTCCGCGGCGAGTTGGGCCAAAGCTAATTGCGGAGACGTTCACCAGGTCGATCCGTCGGCGCTTGCGAAAATTGCCAGTGAAAAGGTGACCCAGGCGCAGAATCCCGTCGAGTGCGAGCCAGGAAAATACACGGTGATGCTGGAGCCTGCGGCAGTTCTGGACCTTGTGGGCTTCCTTTTCTACGATTTTGCGGCCACCGCCGTGGCGGACAAGCGCTCATGCCTCTCGGGGCGCGTCGGGAAAGCCATTTTCGGCAAGAACATCACGATCACGGACGATGCATATCATCCGTTGCAACTTGGCGCTCCTTTTGACGGGGAGGGAGTGCCCCGTCAACGAGTTGTACTGGTCGAAGGGGGAGTGGTTAAGAATCTGGTGTATTCGCGGCGGTCGGCCAAGCAGGCTGGCAAGAAACCCACCGGACATGGCTTTCCGCTCCCCAACGAATATGGGGAAGCGCCGCTCAATTTGGTGGTGGAGGGCGGGAAAACCTCGCTAGAGGAGATGATCGCCTCGACCGACCGGGGCATGCTGGTCACGCGGTTGTGGTACATCCGCGAGGTGGACCCTTACGAGAAGATCATGACGGGGATGACCCGCGACGGCCTGTTCCTGGTTGAACAGGGCAAAATTTCCCATGCCGCCAAGAATTTCCGATTCAATCAATCGGTCCTGGAGATGTTAAGAAACGTCGAATGTCTGGGGCCGGCGCGGCGGGCGACCGGGGAAGAAGCGTTCGAAATGGTGGTTCCGCCAATGAAAATCCGCAATTTTCACTTCAGCGAAGTCACGAAGTTTTAATGTAGTTAGCCCTTTGGCCGCCCCTGCAAAACAGATTCATGGCAGAAAAATTCTGCATTGTACATTCGGCGGTTTGGACACTATTACACTAGTATGTGTAGCGGTGACCGGACATCCAGGCCTCGCCATCCGAACTGGGGGCACCCTGATCATGACGCTTGCGGCACTGGTTTTATCGCTCAACTGGGCGGTCCGCCGACCCATGACATTCTGACCTATTCGTTGCAAGCGCTGGAGCGCCTGTCGCATCGCGGGGGAGTTGACGCCGATGGCGCCAGCGGCGACGGCGCAGGTCTGCTGACTAGCCTGCCGGTCGATTTCTTTCGTGCGCGCGCTGCCGAAGACAAGATCGCTCTGGACGAGGTTTTTGGGGTGGGAATGCTTTTTGCCCTGCCGAGCCGTCTAGCCGATGCCCGTGTCGCCATCGAAGACTCCATCGGGAGAAGTAAGCTGCGGCTGGTCGGATGGCGCCGGGTGCCGACAAACTCAAACTCTCTGGGCCAGCGAGCCTTGGAAACCATGCCAGAGATCTGGCAATTCTTTATCGAACCGGCGGGCGCGCGCAATTCCGGTCCTAGCTTTGCCCACAAATTCGAGCGGAGCCTTGCGTTGTTGCGGAAGCGTGCGGAACGCGTTCTACCAGAGCGCTGTTACCTGTGCTCGCTTTCTTCACAGACCGTTGTCTACAAGGGTTTGCTGACGCCCTGGCAATTTCCGCATTTTTATGAGGACTTGCGCAGCAGCGACTTTGCGACGCGGTCTGCGATGTTTCACCAGCGCTATTCAACGAACACGCGAGCCTTCCTGGCAACTCGCGCAGCCGTTCCGCTACGTGGCGCACAACGGCGAAATCAACACGATCATCAGCAATCGCCGGTGGTTGCGTGCGAGGGAGCGCGAACTTCGCAAACGCATTGGAGTAGGGAAGTGGTTCCGGTTGCTGGAAGAAAACGTCAGCGATTCCGCGAGCTTCGACAATGCCTTCGAACTGAAGCTGCTGGAAGGGAAAAGCGTGGAAGCGGCGATGCTAGCACTGGTGCCTCCGGCGTTTTCACAAGATCCGTTTCTTTCCCCGGATGTGCGCGCGGCGCTGGAAGCGCTTTCGCCGCGAGGGCGAGCCGTGGGACGGCCCGGCCGCGCTGGTGTTTAGCGATGGGCTCTCCGTCGGCGTGAAATTGGATCGCAATGGTCTGCGGCCGATGCGGTATACGGTGACCCATGATGGATTGGTCATTGCCGGGTCCGAGACGGGCTTGCTCGATCTGGAGGAATCGCGCATCGCGGAACGGCATCGCCTTGGGCCGGGAGAAATTCTACTTGCCACGCCCCATGCCGGTTCGTTGCTGCGCTGGCGCGACCTCTTGAAGAGCGTCACCGCCGAGATTCCGCGCAAGACTCTGACGCGTTCGAGTGTTTTGCGGTTGGACGATTCTGCCAGAGCGCCCGACAATTCTTCACCCGAAGCGCGTCGCCGCCGCGGCGGGCTGGTCCGACGATCAATATAAGATTCTGTTCCGCCCGCTCCTTGCTGGCAAAGAAGCCGACTGGAGCATGGGCGACGACGCGCCGCCCGCGTTTCTTTCGGTGATTCACCGGCGCGCTTTGGGATTACTGCAAGCAGCGTTTTGCGCAGGTGACCAATCCACCGATCGATCCGCTGCGCGAATCTCACGTGATGTCGCTGGAAGTGCCGCTGGGCCATGGCCACTTTCTGGCCAGTCCGATTCTGAACGCCGCGGAGCTTGGCTTCACTCTGCAACGAACTGGCGCCCGTGCATCCCATCGACTTTACGTTCTCTTCCACCCAGGGAGTCCCGGGTGCGCGCCGCAGTCTTGACTCAGTGCAAGACTACCCCTCTGAGTAGCGGCGATCGCCCGGGGCTCCTCCTCCTTTCCGATCGCGGCATTGGGCCGGAGCGTGCGGCGTTGCCCGCGCTGCTGGCGGCCGCTAATGCCTGGAAAACTCTGGTCAATCGGGAATTGGCGGATTGCCGCTGGTGGTCGAGAGCGCGCAAGTTTTTGAGACGCATCACGTTGCCATGCTGCTTGCTGCTGGTGCCAGCGCGGTGGTGCCGTACCTCGCCGAACAGTTCGCCGAATCGGAACAAGCAGGCGCGTTCGATAAAGTTCGCAAAGGCATGTTGGCAGGGCTGCGCAAAGTTCTGGCGCGCATGGGCATTTCGACGTTGGCGAGTTACCGCAACAGCCACCTGTTTGAGTTGCTTGGCTTGGATGAAGACATTTGCCGCGAATATTTCGAGGATGCCGCCTGCTATCCCGGCACGAAGACTCTCGATTCGCTGCTGCAGGATTATCTGCACATGCACTCCGCGGGTTATGGCGGAGCAACGGACGATCTGGCGGACCATGGACTGTACCGCTTCCGCAAAGGCGCGGAGCTTCATGCCACGTCGCCCGAACTTGTTCGCCGCATGCATGCGCACGTACGTAAGCCGGACGATGGCCATTACAACGCGTTTGAGCAATTGGCGAAGGCCGATGGACCGACATTTCTCCGTGACCTGCTCGAAATGCTGCCCGAGCAGGCGGTTGCAATTGAAGAAGTCGAGCCGCTGGAAACGATACTAGCGCGGTTCAGCACGCAAGCGATGTCGCTTGGTTCCCTGAGCCCGGAAGCGCACAAGACACTTTCGATTGCGATGAATCAACTCGGTGGCCGGAGTAATACCGGTGAAGGCGGCGAAGACAGCGATTTGTATCGCACGCCCGGCTCGTCGAATAAGATCAAGCAGGTGGCTTCCGGCCGGTTCGGAGTGACCGCCGAATATCTCGTGCGCGCCGAAGAGCTTGAGATCAAGATGGCACAGGGGTCGAAGCCCGGCGAAGGCGGCCAACTTCCTGCCCGCAAAGTTACGGAATACATTGCGCGAATCCGGCATGCCACGCCGGGGACACCGCTGATTTCGCCGCCTCCGCATCACGACATCTACAGCATCGAAGATCTTGCGCAGCTGATTCATGATTTGCGCGCGGTGAATCCGCAGGCGCGCATCGGCGTGAAGCTGGTTTCCGGGACAGGCGTTGGCGTGATTGCAGCCGGGGTGGCGAAAGCGGGTGCCGACGTAATCACCGTCAGCGGCCACAATGGCGGAACGGGCTCTTCTCCGTTGACCTCGATCAAGAACACCGGCCTTCCTTGGGAAATCGGACTTCGCGAAACGCATGAGACTTTGTTGCGGGCTGGCTTGCGCTCTCGCGTGAAACTTCGCGTGGACGGCGGCTTGCGCTTTTCCCGCGATGTGCTTATCGGCGCGACGCTTGGCGCAGACGAATTTGGCTTTGGCACCGCTTCCTTGATTGCCATCGGTTGCGTGATGGCGCGCCAGTGCCATTTGAACACTTGCCCTGTGGGCATCGCGACACAGGATGAAACCCTGCGGACGCGTTTCAATGGCAAGCCGGAAATGGTCATCGCCTATTTCCGCGCGCTGGCAGAGGAAATTCGCAAAGGACTCTCGCAACTTGGCGTGCATTCGCTGACAGAACTTCGTGGCTGGTACGATCGGCTAACAACGCAGTCCGGTCTCGATGCGTTGCTGGTTATTCCTGTGTCCAAGCCACGCCGCGTTCTTCCGCAGCAAACATCAGTGCTCGATGGCGGTGTGGAAGAAACGGAATTGTCTTTTGAGCACATGCAGTTGCCCGGTGCAGCTTCATCGGTAATCCACAATTATCATCGCAGCATTGGAGCGCACATCAGTGGCGAGCGCATGAGCCAGCGCCTGCAACAAAAAGAACCTCCGGTCGCCACGCGCGAATTTCGCGGCACCGCCGGACAAAGTTTTGGCGCGTTCCTCACTTCCGGACTTACCTTGAAACTTGCGGGAGAGGCCAACGATTACGTGGGCAAGGGGCTTTCCGGAGGCACGATCGTCATTCGAGCCGGCCACAACGCCTCGAAACGAGGAGACGTTCTTGCCGGGAACACCGTCCTGTATGGCGCGACGTCCGGGCAACTCTATGTGGCAGGCCAGGCGGGCGAACGTTTCGCCGTGCGCAATAGCGGCGCGGTTGCGGTCGTTGAAGGACTGGGACAACACGGCTGCGAATATATGACCGGGGGCGTCGTGACAGTTCTCGGCCCGATCGGGTTGAATTTCGGTTCCGGGATGACCGGAGGGCTTGCCTACATTTTGCGGAGCGAGATGGATCACGTTCTGAATCTGGAATTTGTGCAGGCGCACGAACTCGAGGAAGCAGAAGAGAGCAATTTGCGCCGTTTGCTTGAATCTCATGTTGCGTTGACGGATAGCCCGGTCGCTCTGCGGCTGCTGGCGCGAAGGACATCCTTGCCGTTTGTGCGCGTTCAGCCGATCCATTTCCAGGGGACCTTGCAAGATGCGTGGAAAGCGGTTCCCGGCGCTGTGTTGGAACCCATACCCGTGGATGCAGGGAATTACTTGCGGCTTTCTGAGAGCGCCGCCCCGCACTATGCCTGAGCCCGGCAGGAACACCACTTTTTCCTTATACCAATTCAGTTATACTCTTACGCGTAAGCGAGAGTTGAGGCTATGGACTTCGACCAACTAACTACGTTTGTGCAAGTGGCCAAACTGAAAAGCTTTTCCAAGGCGGGCCAGAAAGTGTTCCGGTCACAATCCGCCGTGAGCGCGCAAATCCGCCAGTTGGAGCAGGCTTACCATGCCAAGCTGTTGGATCGCTCGGCGAAATCCGTGGAGCTGACGCCGGCGGGAGAAGTGCTGTTCGAATTTGCGGAGCGGCTGTTGCGCCTGCGAGACGAATCCATGCAAGTGGTGGCTGATCGCGGCAATGTGGTGCAGGGCCCAGTCACGTTTGGCGCGAACGAAGCTACCTGTCTCTATCTCTTGCCGGATATTCTTTCGGAGTTTCAGCGCCGCTACCCCCTGGTGCATATCAGCATCTATCGCAACTTCAGCCACAAGATTCTCCAGCGGCTGGAGGACGGCTCGTTGGACCTTGGCATTGTGACGCTGCCCCTGAAATCTCCGAACTTGAAGATGCACATTATCAATCGGGACCGGCTGCGTTTTTTTGTGAGCAGCAAGAATCCGCTGGCACAACGCAGCCATGTCACGCTCGACGAAATTGCGGCGGCTCCGCTGATCTTTCCGAAGACGGGTTACACGCGCCAGGTGCTGGATAAGCTGTTCCGGCCACACCGCTCGCGTCTGCGCATCACCATGGAATTGCCGAGCATCGGGATGATCAAGACGTTTGTGGCGGCGGATGTGGGTATTTCCATCATCAGTGAAAGCTTCGCGCGGGATCAGGTGAAGACGGGTGACGTGAAGCTGCTGAATGTCGAAGGCGTGGATCTGTATCGTGAGCTAGCGCTCGTATATCGGCGTGACCGCAGCCTTCCGCGCGCGGTTCAGGCGCTGATCGCGATGATTCGTGAAAGCCGCAAGCTGCAAGAATCTACGGCGAGCTAAGCTCGAACTGTGTTTTCACCCTTTTCAAACTTGGTTAAAGTTGCGTTGGAAGGTGTCGCGGACGTGTGTCACTTCACGGTGAAGTCGAGGCTGGCAATCGAGCGCGCAATCACATTCTCTTGAATCTGGATCAGATCCGTATCCGCGAACGTCATTCCCATCACTGTCAGAAATTCCCCACCGTGTGCGACCACGGACAGCGTTCCTGACCAGTCATGGTCATCCGCCATGCCCTGGTAGCGGTATTCGATCGCTGGCTGTCCGCCAATGACCGTTTTCCTTTGCGAGATCAGCCGGTAATTGTCGTACACATCGTGGAGGCGCTTTTCGACGGTTTGTGCGGTCGGCTCCAATGCATCTTTGGATTTTTCGTGGCCGACCACCAGCAGCGTGGATTCGTTGGACGTCCCCATCGCGACAATCGCATTTGGCAACGTCTGTCCCGCTCCATCGATGATCTGCCAACTGGGCGCCTTATACATCCGAAAAGCGAATTGATGGTTGATGTATAGATTTCCCTGAATTTCTTCATGGCTCTCCGGCGAATCTTCTTTCGGCGGAGGCGGTGGAGCGGTAGCGGTGACGAGCGTTGCTTTTGGTCCCGCAGGCGTCGTTCTTACGGCCGGAGCTTTTGCCTCTGTCGATACCTTGTTGGCTACGGGCAGTTCCGGGCGTCCACTTGCATTCGTCAGGATGGCGGCGGCTTTCTCTTTTTGCGTCGGCTGCGTTGCCTTAGCATCACTCGCTGTGGCCGGTTTCGGAGCTGGGTCGGTTGTCGCCGGAGCAGACTGTCCGGGCGAATCGGGAATGATGGAGGCGATCTTGTCTTTTTCGACGAGGACATAGCCATAGTCGGTTTTGACTTTGAACATGTTGTCTTCGTAGCCGACGATCACGCCGTATAGTTTCTTGCCGTCTTTCAGGCGGATTTCATCGGCGCGGGCAGCACTGGCGCAGAGACCTAGCGTGGCCAGGATCGATAGGCCCAGGAATAGTCTTTGGCGGCTCACGGCACTCATGGGGCCAGTATGCGTCCGGCGGGCGGTCGCCGCAAGATTCAGCGGGGAGGCGGTGTCCGGCCAGCTACCTCTGCGAGGACGGCGGCGATTCGGCGCATTACCTGCTCCAACTCGCCTAATGCCGCGTCCAGCCGGAGGCGAGCCGCCTCCGGCAGACGCGCGTGACTTTGCCGCAACGCGAGCGCCTCGGCCAGCATTCGCAGCTCTTTGCGATGCCGCGGATTTAGCCGTTCCCACAAGCGGCGTTGATCGCTGCGATTGCGCCCCAACCAGGCCTCGCCGCTTTGCGCCGGCTGGCCCGTTTGCGGCTCAGCAGTCGTCTCCGTCTTGTATGTTCGCCGAATCATTACCGTTTTTCCGACTCCTAACTCCGGACTTTCGACTACGGACTCTCACTATTTCAATCCCGCAACCTCTCCAACATTTCTCCGTTAATGTGCTCATCTTCCTGCACCCTACCGGTGACCCGCATGGCGCGTGTTTCATAAACCAAGCCGCCATATTTGTCGTAGGTGTCGGGGAACAGAATAACTTCAAACAGCCCGCGCTGGTCTTCCAGCGTGACAAACATCATGTTGCGATGATTTTTTGTGCCAACGTGGCGATAGGTCACGACCCAGCCGCACAGTGTGACTCGCCGGCCCAGCAACTGCGGCAGTTCGTCGCTCCAGATCTCGCCATTTCGGGACAAAAAGTCCAACGGGTGGCCGCTGGCGCAGACCTCCAGGATTTCGCGCTCATATCTCAATTTCTGTTGCGGCGTGTAATCGGCCGTGTCGAATTCCGGCAGCGCCAGCCCGATGGAGTTGCGCTGATCCATCTCGACGAACAGCTTCGCCGATGCGCGGACCACTGCCGTTGCTGCGCAGGCCGCCCGCACTTCCCGCTGCGTGTGCTGTCCCTTCGCTTGCAGCCGATTCCATTGCCAGAGCATGGCCGGACGCGTGCTATGGCATACTTCGTCGAATGCACCACACTTGATCAATGCTTCCACTTCATCGCGCGCTGCTGGTACCCGCGCAAGGAAATCCTGCAGAGAACGAAATGGGCCTTGCGTCTTGCGCGAATACAGTAGTGCCAGAATTGTTTCCACGCGCAATCCTTTCACCTGCATCAGCCCCACGCGCAAAGCTTTCTTGCCATCTGCGAATGCTTCGGAGGAATATTCCATCCTGGAATGATTTACGGACGGCAGCCGCACCTCGATCCCCCACCGTTTCGCTTCCTCAACATACGCCGACACGTGATAAAAGCCGGCTCCCGCGCTGCACATCGCCGCCAGAAATTCTGCAGTGTGGTGCGTCTTCAGGTAGGTCATGCGGTAAGAAATATCCGCGTAGGTTGCTGCGTGAGCTTTGCAGAATCCAAAGCCCGCGAATTTTTCCACCATCATCCAGGTTTCTTCGCACTCGGCTTCCTTCAAACCTATTTGCTCCGCCGCTTTCAGGAATTTGCCGCGTAGACGCTCGCGTTCGCGCTGGCCGGAGAATTTGGCCGCGGACCTTCGGACGATGTCCGCTTCCGCCAGAGACATGCTGCCCACAGCCTGGGCGATACGCATGACTTGTTCCTGATAGATGCACACACCCAGCGTCTCGCCCAAAATGCCCATCAGCGATTCATGCGCGTACACCACTGGTTCTTTCCCGCGCAGCCGTTTCAGGAACAGTTCCTTGGATCCGTACTCGGAAGCGCCTGGCCGGATCAGCGCGAGCGCCACCGCGATTTCTTCCAGGGTGCGAGCCTTCATCATGCGCAGCAATCCGCGCATGCCGGGCGACTCAATCTGAAAAATGCCCATGGTGCGGCCCGCCGCGATCACATCCTGTGTTGCGGGATCGTTTGCGGGGATTGCCGCAAAATCGATCGATCGCGCCTGCGGGCTGGGCGTTGCGCCATCTGCCGCCACGGCGCTGCTCTGCCCTATTTTGTCTTCAATGTTGTCGAAGGCCAGCGACATGGTCGTCAGCCCGCGCTGCCCGAGCAAGTCCATCTTGATGAGTCCGAGCGCCTCGATCGCGTTCATGTCGTACTGGGTCAGCACGATTCCTTTCGTTGCCCGCTCGAGAGGCACTAGGTGGGTTAGCGGGCGCGCGGAAATCACCGTTCCGCAGGGGTGAATGCCCAGATGCCGCGGTGCGTCATCCAGCCGCAACGCCGCCTGGAGAATCGTTTTCCACGGTTCGTCGTGCACCGGGAGGTTGCGGCATTGCGGCAGACTCGCAATCGCGCCCAGGATTTCTCGTACCGGGCGATGCGGCAGCCGCTTGGTGAAGGCATTCACTTCGCCGGGCGGAACCCCAAACACTTTGGCCACTTCACGTATTGCCAGCCGCGCGTGCATGGTAATGAAGGTGCCAATCATCGCCACATGCTCCGCGCCCCAGCGCTCGTAGACGTAATCGAGCAGTTCGTCGCGGCGCGCCCCGCAAATATCGATGTCGATGTCCGGGCAATCGCCGCGTTGCACGTTCAGGAAGCGTTCGAAATACAAACCCCAGCGCAAAGGACATACGCAGGAAATGCCAAGTACATACGTCACCATGGAGCTGGCGGCCGAGCCGCGTGCCACCGCAGGAATACCGCGGCGCCGCGCTTCTTCCACGATGTCCCACACCAACAGGAAATAGGGAGCCAGGTTGAGTTTTTCGATCACTTCCAGTTCGTGCGTCAGCCGGGCGAGCACATCGGGGCGCAGCGGGCAGTAGCGTTTCTGCGCGCCTGCGAAACTCAGTTTCCACAAATAAGAGAACGGAGAGTCGCCTTGGGGCACAGGGAATTGCGGAAAAATCAGTTTGCCCAATTGGAGTTGCAGGTTGCAGTAGTCCGCGATTTCCAACGAGTTGTGCAACAATTCCGGGTGATCCGGAAAAAGCTTCTGCATCGCGGCGACCGGTTTGAACCACGCGTCGGCAGTGGTGATCTCTGGCGACACGACGGTGGTCAGCAGGGAATTTGTGCGGATGGCGTTGACTGCGCGATGGTAGAAATGCTCTTCCGGCTTAAGGAAGTGCACATTGTTTGTAGCCACCAGTCGGATGCTTAGATCGCGGCCAAGGCGCTCCGCCTCTCGGAGGGTTCGCCCATCTCCTGATGAGAGATGTTGCACCTCGAGGTACAGCCGGTCAGTGAAGATGTCTTTCAGTCGCGCGGAGATATTGGAATTGCGCTTCGCTGACTGCGCTCGGAATGACAGAGCGGAGGGGTATAGCGCGATCACGCCATCACTGTGGGCCGCCAATTCGTCGATTGTGACTGGGCGGCCCGCGTCTTGCGCAAATGTTTCCTGGGTTGCTCGCAGCTCGCCCAAATGGCGAAGCGTGGTCAACTGGCACAAATTGCTGTAGCCCGACGAATCCGTTGCCAGTAGCACCAGCGGCACGGTCACGTTTTGTATTGGATTTTCTGCTGCGACGGCAACGTCCAGCGTCACGCCCACGATGGGCTTCATGCCCGCCGCCTTCGCCTTCTGGTAAAACGGGACCGCGGCATACATTCCGTTGGTGTCCGTCAGGGCCACCGCCGGCATCTTCTGCTGTGCCGCAGCGGCGATGATTTCTTCCGGAGGATTGACGCCTCGCAGAAACGAATAATGGCTGTGACAATGCAAGTGCACGAACATGGCAGAACCTGGCGATCGGCGAGCAACGACCAGGCTCGTGCCGCTGCGCAGGAGAGCCGGATCGAGACGCGATCCACGAATTTGTTAATGATGACGGTGTGAGAGAAGGGAGGCGCACCGGTTTTTTGCACCCGCCGCGAGCTACGGATCACGCGTCACTCGTTTTATCGCTCAGGCGCCAAGAAAAATTCAGCGCCAACTTATCTCGATAAGCACGGAGTACACAGCACCAGCCCGTTCTCCTTCGTCGCATAGTGCTCGCGAAGTTCCAATCCCCTGCCGTAGAACACGGCGTTCCAACCGTAGCGGCCGCGCACCCGGTCCACTTCGCGATTCAGGAACCAACGGCGGTTCGCGTTCGCATCGAACAGTTCATTCTGCCGGCGGTCGGCATCCAGATTCGTCACGTTTACACCCACCAAGCGAACAGCCACTCGGCGCGCGAACAATTTTGCGAACAGGTCCTTCGCCGCCGCAAGCAACTCACGCTCGTCATTACTGGGTCGTGCTAGGCGCAGTGTCTGGTTCGCTGAATAATGGTCCACATAACGCAGCCGCACTCCGATCGTGCGCGCTTGCTTGCCATGTTGGCGCAGTGCCTTGGCGATGCGCTCGCTCAAATATTCCAGCAAGCCGCTGAGGAATTCGGTATCGATGGTGCCGCCTTCAATGGTGGTTTCGCGCGAAATAGATTTGGGCGTAGACCCCAGCAGCACCTCGCGTCCATCCAGCCCGCGCGCTCTTTCCCAGATTTGCTGGCCAATCGCCTCGCCGAATGTCGCTTGTAGTACCGGCTTCGGAATCAGGCGCAGTTGAACGATCGAGGAAACGCCGCGTTCCGCCAAGGCCTCGGCATGGACAAGTCCGATACCGTGCAGGTTTTCCACGGCCAGGGGGGCCAGAAACGCCTCTTCCATGCCCGGGGCGACGATGCGGAATCCACGCGGCCGCTGGAGTCGCGAGGCGGTCGAAGCTACAACTTTTGTTGCGCCCGCGCCCACGGACACGCTCAGGCCCGTTCGACCCAAAATCTCCGCCTGTAACCGGCGCAGCGTCGCCTCAAAGTCTGGATACAAACGCTCGGTCCCTGCAAAGTCCAGATAAAAGTCGTCCAGTGCCGCCGTCTCAACTGCAGGTGTGTAGGTTTCCAGGATGCCGCGCACGCGTTCAGCGAAATCCGCGTAATGCTCGTACTGTCCGGGCACGACAATCGCCTTCGGGCAAATTCGCAGGGCGTCCCGAAACGTCATGGCCGTCTTCACGCCACGGAATTTAGCCTCGTAGCTCGCAGAAGCCACCACGCCCCGGCCTACCAGCACAGGTTTGCCACGCAGTTTCGGATTCAGCAGTTGCTCGACCGACGCGAAGAATGCGTCCACATCGACGTGCACGATGTGCGGCATTTCTTTTGCCGGACGGGCTTTACCGACGCCCAGCCAATTGTTGGAAAACCAGGAGCGCTTTTCCGCGGGTACGGCGGCTTTCTCGGAGGGCGCGGTCGCCGGCAGGGCCTCGAGGGGCTTCTTGTCGGGCGCCGAGATGTTATTGAGGGCTGCTGCAGGGCTTGCAGGCTCGCCCTGCGCTGCAGGCGGTACCGCGGTTACGGGGACTACGTTTTCGACACAGGCGTTCATGGAAGCTCCTGGCGGGGAATCGAGTGTTGCGGTAGTTTTAACGGGTGGCATCCAGCTCGGGAGAGCCCGAAGGCAATGGAGCCAAAGCCACCCGTTTCCCGTTTCCTCTACCGGGGCGAATATAGGCGAATAAAAAGCGAAAGTCAACAGGTTTTTTGAGCTTTCTCCCGACTTTCCGGCCGCTGTTGCTCACCTCGCAAAACTCCAAGACCCGGCCTATGGACCGGCCACTCTGACTTCAATTTCCTCCGCCCACTGGCCCCACGGTCCATTGCGCAGCACTCAGGTGGCGCTATCCTAAGCGATAGGATGAAACACCTGCGCAACGCGCTTCTGGGCGTGCTGGCGGCCCTGGTGGTGCTGTGCCGTCCACTTACGCCGGCCTGGGCTGGCGGACGGCCTACACCGGCCAGCCAATCAGCGGACTTGTCCTTCGCGATTTGTCCGATTGTTTATCCAGTGGACCAATCGCCTTCCGACCGCGGCTTCCAGTATCTGTTTTACGGCAACGGTTTTTTCATCAACCAGGAAGGATACTTGCTGACTGCGGCGCACGTCCTCAGCCAATTAAGCAACGCGCAGCCGTATATCGTTTTGCGCCTGCCGATGGCGCCACCGCGACTGCTCAAGGCGGAGGTCATCGCCATCGATCGGGACCATGACGTGGCATTGTTGCGCGCTACACCCAATCCGTTCGCGGGCAGGTATCAAGTGCGATTTCTGGCCTTGGCGGTGGAGCGACCTGCTCCCGCGCACGACGTGCTCGCGGCGGCGCTGCGTCCCTCGCGATTAAAGGATCCGCACACGTATGACGCGTTTTCTGAAGATCATCCCTCCGGCCAGGTCCTGGAGTATCAATTTTCACAACTCGACCGGGGAGGCGGCGAGACCGAATTGCTTCTGTTCAATCATGATGTCCTGCTCGGAGACAGCGGCGCTCCGGTTGTGTCTGCCGAATCGCAAGCCGTGGTGGGCCTGGTCGAGGGACGCTGGCTACGCCCGCAGGCCGCGGCGGTCGCTGCGGCCACAGCACAACCCAACAGCGGTGTCGGGGCCGCCGTGCCGATTCACTATGCCATTCCTCTGTTGCAGCGGCATGGGGTTGCGTGGCAGTCCGCTGGCGGAGGAGCGAATAAAGTTGGATCGGAGAATGCCGCGCTGGCGAAGTCGGCTACCCCTGTGCCGCTCTCGCTCGTCGCCGCACCTCAGCCTCCCGAAGCGCTCGAGGGCGGAGAAGTGGTGCTTGATGCGGCAGTAGATGGCGACGGACAACCGGAAGACATCAAAGTGGCGCAGGGCCAGCAAGCCTTCGTGGATAAAGTGCTGAGCGCAGTGCACACGTGGAGCTTTTTGCCTGCTGCGCACCAAGCGAATGAGGAAACGCGAATTGGGATCGTGTTTCAATTTGCCTCGCCTGGCGTTATGCCTGGAAAATCGCCGGTGCGGCGCTACGACCTACCGGCGACAGACAGTGAAGAGCACTCCGCCTTACCGAAGGTAACGATCGAGCCGCAATTGAACGTCAGAGCTCTTTCCGCGCCGAATATAATTCTTGGGGCTCACGTCAACGCACACGGAGAGTTGATGTCGATCGACATTTTGGATGATGAGGAGTCCCTGGCATCGTCAGTCATTCCGGCGATTCGCCAATGGCAATTTGTTCCCGGAAAGTGCGCCGGTGCCGATTGTGATTCCACGGTATTCATCGTGATCATGCCCCGCCATTCGGCCTCGCCGATACACGGGCGGTCCAATGAATCACCGGGTGAACGCAAGTAATCGGCTTGGACCCGAGCCTGTTCCAGTTGTTGGGTTTCTGAATAGGGAAACTAGCCACGGCTTTTCTATCCTCGTCTACGTCTACGTCTATGGGTGGATGGTTCGCGGTTTTGTGCGGTGTTGTGGCTGGCTCAGTGGCGGATTGAGTAACGAAAATGCAACGCCAACTCCGGGGGAGAAGTTCTCTCTCTCGGAGTTTTTCTTTTTCAGGTATGGTCCAACGGCATGAGCGGACGAAGGCGATTGCTTCGCGAATCCGAACCGCCGTGCGGTTCCGATCTTTCCTATACCGCCGCGCAGATCGAAGCAAAAGCGTGTTTGAAAATCGCGCTGGCCAACGGCGGAATCGCGGCGATGGAAAGAACCATCGCGATCACTCCGCTGCAAAAGTGGGAGCTGGAGCGACTGGCGTGGATCGGCGATTTGCCTTTCGCCGTAGTCGTTCGGTCGATCGAATATCGCGCACAAGTTCTCGCGGCTTTCCGCGAACTGGTTAACAGAGAGCGAAAGAAAATCCGGCCGACGCCGTTGCGATGTGATTTACTTTCGAAGAGTGAAGGGGTGAACTGACGATGTGCACACTTTCAGAACAAGACCCGTATGCATCGGTGGTGTTGGACAAGTATTCAGATCACTTCGAAGAGAAACAGAAAATTCGCATCAAGAAAGACGGCCGGGAAGGAACGATCGAAACGATCGGTCGCAACGGTCATCTCAACGTGAAACTCGACAGCGGTCACTCTGTCCAGTGTTTACCAGAGGAATGCGAGCCGGCCGATTTTCCAGGCGCACATCACGACGATGATGGCGCGGTGGCCGGGATGGCAAACGCTTCCCTGGTCGACGGATTGATAAAGGCGATCGAAGCCGGAACGATCGCCGATGCCGATCTAGCGATCATCAAAATGGAAATCTTCAAGATCCAGTCGGGTAATTTCGCGACTGATCCCCTGGCGATCAGCGATCGCAATCCCGCCTACCGCCTACTGGAAATCTTCGCCAGGAAATATTCCGAAGCCGAGACGAACGAACTCCAGAAACGCCGCAAACCGAGAACGGATTTAAGGCGAGGAATGAAAGTGCGCCACAGCACAACCGGACAGATTGGAGAAATTATCGAGATCGACGGTTACGTCGTCAAAGTTCTCTATCCGGGAAGCGTCACGCCGGCGACCGAACTCGATCACAGCATCGAACTCGCCGCGTAACGTGGAATTAAGTTCCAGTTTCCAAAAAGGAGCGACACATGGCAAAGCCACTAGAACGCCCGACCGGTCCACATCCGAAACCGCCCGTTGATCCGCGACCGCCTTCGTTGCCGGATCCGAGAAAGGGTTAAACGATGAAAACGAACACCACACCAGCCGCGCAGCAACGCGCCGAACTTCTGGAACTCGAAGGAAAACACGTTCAGCTTCAAATGAAACGCGATCAAGCTGTCGCTCGCTTGTCGGAACTGAAAGCCGAGATCGCCACGATCGCTCGCGACGTTGCTGCGGAAAAAACGAAAACGGAAGAGATCGACAAGTGTATGCATCGCATTCAGCAAACCGAAACGCTGATAGTCGGTTTCGACGATCTTCTCCGTCAAAGCAACAGCGCGATGGCCGCTAAGACGCCGGCCGTCATTCAGCTCGAATCCAACGAACGCCTCGCCGCAAGAATCAAACGGCGCGATGAAGTCATGGCACACGGCGAAAAAGTCGTAGCGCGGATAAACGAAAAACTCCGCGATCTGATCGTGAACGACCTGGTCGAACTCGATCAGATTCGCGACGAGCTGAACAACGGCTTTCGTGATCTCGCCGGCCGAGAGATGCAAACCGTGCTCTGCCGCTCGCTCAACCTTGAAAACGGCGTGCTCGTCGTCGACCATCAGTTGACCGATCGAGGCGCATGGCACGATCGCCAGCTCTGGCAGAGGCGCGGCGACGTTGTTCTCAAAATCCAAAATCTGACGCCGCCGAAGAAGTGAGCGCGTCGCTGAGAACAGCGAAAGAAACAGGGATATGACCGAAAAACAGAAACAAGCGCTGGAGCGGAATAAGTTCAAGCCTGGCCAGACCGGAAACGCCGGCGGTCGACCGGGGAAACGCCCAATCACCGACCGTTATTTCGAGCAGCTTACGCAAGTCATTCCCGCCAACCTGGTCACTCGCTTCAATCGAAGCTGCCACGCCAAACTGCTCCAGGTCGGCGACACATGGGGAAAGGCGATCGCGGTCCGCGCCTGTTACGAAGCCGTGTTCGCTGCCTCGATCCGCGCCATGCGCGAGATGCGCGAGGCGATCGAAGGCAAGTCGCCAATGAGATTGGAGATCACTGGACCAGAGCGAAAGGAAATCACGATCGTCATCAAACACGATCGCGAGTCCGACGCGGCCAGGAACAGGCGTTACGAGTCGATGGAAGTGAATCTCGGCGAAATCAAACCGATGTGAGTTCGCTGAGCATGGGATGGGTTCCGGTACCCAAGTTTCCGGTAACGCGACAAACCAGGACTTAATCAAGCCAGAATGTTCTAACGGGCCTTCTGACTCGGAATAACTTCCGGTTAGCTCGTAGTACGCCCAAAATGTAGCTGGTGCGCCCAATGCGCGCGATCGCCCGATTGCGTCAGTTGGCGTGTTTCGCGCTCGTTCTTGGCTGACGAGGTATACTGTCGCGCAACAGGAGGTTTCCCACCATGAGCACAAAGCTTTCAGGTTTCAGGGGCGAATACCTTTGGGAATATGACTATGCGCAAAAGCAGATGCTTGCATTGGCGGAGGCTTTCCCGGCGGACCGATATGGGTGGCGGCCGGCAGAAACGGCGCGCTCAGTAAGCGAAGTTCTGGTGCATGTTGGAGCTGGCGGTCGTGCGTTTCTGGTCCTTCTGGGAGTGAAAGTAGAGCCGGATCTGTACGGCAAGCTGGAAGGCGAGGGCGTGGCGCGGAGCATGGCAATGCTAGCGAGAAACGAGAGCCTGGAAAAAAGCATGACGGACAAGGCTGACGTGCTTGCTTTGCTGAGGACATCGCTAAACGCTGTACGCACAGCGTATGCGGAAACCTCCGATGCCGAGTTAGAAAGGCCGGAAATGTTCGGTGCGGAAAGCTCGACAGTGCGCCGCCTCTATATGCGAACCGTATGCCACCTCCACGAGCACATGGGACAGCTCATCGCCTACGCTCGCGCAATGGGCTTACCCGCTCCGTGGCGGGGTGAGCACGACGCTTGGCGGAAGGCCATTGAGGAGAAACTGGCAGCCTCAAAGAAATGAAGGCCCTTTGATATTGGAGATAAACCCCGATTACACTCATTGAGTAGGTTTTGTTTTTCCTGGTGAGTGGTCGGCAACCCGGAAACAATCCTGAAAGTCACAAATTAAGCGGTCAAGTCCTGGTTAACGGCGTTCCCGTCAATGTGAAGTACTACTTTACTTTTCCGAGTTCGCGACAAATCAGGAGCTAAGCAGGTGGTCTGTCAAAGGCCGACCGATTTTCGCCAGCGAATCTCTGCTCTAACGGCAACGAACATCACGCAGGCGGAACTGATGACCCACGCATAGAGCGACGCGTAATAGGGAGAAGTTCGACGCTCAATTCCTGCCTGCTCCCATATGGATGTGAGCAAAAAGAAACTTCCAATACTGAGTATTCCTACGAGCAGTTGTCCAAAGCGAATTACAAGTTGGTTGAGAGCCTTGCGACAGGACCGGGTGCGAAAGATGTACGCTGCCACTATACCAGTCCATGCCGTTCCGACAATGATTCCTGCAAATATCGCAATCAATTGGTTTTTCATCCGAATCAGAACTTAGCCTCCGCGCAATGGGGTCGTGCCGAAGTAAGGAAAAAATCCAGCGATAAGCAACGCGATGCCACATACGACGGCGGCCCACATCAAGTAGACCGGCCATGCAGACCAACGTGTTCTTTGCGAACCTTGTGGTATCGACTGTAATCGAAGGCTCCGCCCTGAAGAAGCGCCCATCTTTGTCCGATGCGGAACATCCGAAACCGGAAGACCGAATCTAGGATTCTACCCACACCTATAAACGCAGCACCTAAGATGAGCATGACCATTGGCCGCACTCCAGAACTCCGCAGCATTTAGAGTATGACTGAACGTAGCTGAGACTAACCGACTGAGTCGGAGTGTTTGTTAGGTCTTGGTAAACGTTAGCGCTTTACCGGAGGCGCGTTCTGGCTGGGACGCAAAGGGTGCGTGTGTTCTGCGCGCGTCCGGTAAAGCCGTTTGGACGTGGCCGCGCGTGGGTGCGACGGACGCGGGTCTTATGCAAATTCAATTGAGGGAAGGGGTGAGTCTGAGGTGTGGCGAGACTGTGCTGTCGGACGCAACCCACGACGCGGCACGCCCAGAGAGTTGCCTAGGAGGAAAGAGTATCGCCCAGGCTGTGGTTGAAGAGGGTGGAAAAAAGGATCTGTTTGGCAGCGAGACAGAGAAGTAGTTCGCGCGCCGAAGCGTGTGGAGTTTTCATGTTGGAGAGAGTGCTTCATGCGGCAGCGGTGACCTTTGGAGGAGAACGCAGTTGGAGTTCTGCAGCGGTGAAGCGTTGGATGACTTTCATCGGTCCGCCGCATTTGGGGCAGCGCCAAGATGGTGAGTCCTTGGTGCCGGAAGCATGTGATTCGGCTTGCGGCTGTGGTGTGGAGCCGAGCAGGTGAAAGCAAAGTGGCAGGAGAGTGGCGCGTTTGCGGCTGGCCAGGAAGCCGAAGTTACGGATGCGCACAAAACCTTTCGGAAGGATGTGCAGTAAGAAACGCCGCAAGAATTCGTCGGAGGAAAGCGTCAGCAGCTTCTGTTCATTGTGGTGCGCCGAATCGCGCCAGCGGAAAGTGACTTGGCCGTCCTTGAAGGAGACCAGGCGGTGATTGGAGATGGCCACGCGATGAGTGTAGCGGCCGAGATAGTGCACGACGTATTCGGGGCCACCGAACGGGCGTTTCAAGTACACCACCCAATCCTGTCGATGGAGGGGCCGCAGCCAAGCGGCGAAGATCTTGGGTTGCGCCAGAAGCTTCAGGTCTCCGTGGAAGTGGAGTTGGCCATTTTGAAAAGCCTCTTTGAGTGCGTCGACGAACTTGCCGCGAAAGAGTTTACCCAGCACTTTCTTGGGCAAGAAATAGTTGTCGCGGGAACGAACCCAGCGGGTGTGATCGGGCGAGAGACCGCCGGCCGGCACGACACAGTGCACATGGGGATGAGCGGTGAGCTTTTGGCTCCATGTATGCAAGACGCTGAAGAAGCCGATCTCTGCGCCGAGGTGTCTGGGATCGCGAGCGACTTCGAGGAGGGTTTCGGCGCTGGTGCGGAACAGGAGATCGTAAATGATCTTTTTGTTCTGCAGCATCAGAGGAGCCAAGCGACCCGGTAGGGTGAAGACCACATGGAGATAGCGCGTGGGGAGAAGTTCTCGCTGACGCGCAGCAATCCAGCGGTCTCGAGCGGTGGTCTGACACTTCGGGCAATGGCGATCGCGACAGCTGTTATAGGAGATGGGGGCACGATGTCCGCAGCGCATGCATTCATCGAGATGACCGCCGAGAGCAGCCGTACGACACCGCTCAATAGCTCGCAACACTTTGACGTGCTTCCAACGGAGCCAGTGGCGGTTTCGTTTGATAAACACCTCTCCTGCGGCGCGGACGATGTCGGCCACCTCCAGAGGCGGCCGGCTCATCTACTTCTCGTCAGGCGGCTTGTCGTCCAGGAATAGCGAGTCCAAAGGACTCGCTGTGGCGTTGAGGCGTTGTATCGCGAGGTGCACGTATAGCAAGGTGTCTTTCAGGTGTTCATGACCGAGCAGGACCTGAAGCGTGCGGAGATCGGTACCGGCCTCATAGAGATGCGTCGCAAAACAGTGGCGCAGCGTGTGGGGATGCACGCCTTTCTGGATGCCGGCGCGCCGGGCGGAGTTCTGACACGCGTACCAAACGGTTTTCGTATCGATGGGCCGATCCTTGCGAAAGTTGCTGGGAAACAACCAGGAGCTGGATTTACGGTGGTAATAACGCCAATGGGTGCGCAGTGCCGCAAGTAGCTTGGCACTGAGCATGACATCGCGGTCCTTGCGGCCCTTGCCGCCACGGATGTGCACGACCATGCGTTGACTGTCGATGTCGTTGACTTTCAGGTGGGTCAGCTCGGAGTTCCGGGCGCCGGTGGCGTAGAGAGTCATGAGCAGGATGCGATGGAAGGAAGTGCCAGCAGCCAGGATCAATCGTGCCACTTCTTCCTGGCTGAGGATCATCGGCAGACGATGATTCCTTTTTGGATAAGGAGTGTCGGCGACGCTCCAAGCCCTTCTTAGCGTCTTAGTGTAGAAGAATCTTAAGGCTGCCAGACGGACCGCAACCGAGCCCGAGGACAATTTGCGTTTTTGAAACAGTTCGGCCTGATATTCCCGAATGTGCCGAGGACCCAAGCGGTCCGGGGAACAGTGGAAGCGTTGAGAAAAATCTTCGACGCCGTGGATATAACTGCGTATAGTTTCAGCAGAGTAGTTGAGACGCTGGAGTTCCTCCAGCATCATTTTTCTGAGATGGGTCACAGGGACCTCCTTGTGACCCATATTTATCTCAGCCGCTGGGCAACCACCGATCCACTACCTCACGCGAAGCGTCCGCCGCCGGGCGGCTACGTCCAAACGGCATAACCGGAAAGTTGGCACTGGAACGCATTGGGTTGCGTGATGATCGAGGAAGCAAAGCATCGGTCCGGCTGAACATCACCAAGTAGAACTTGCCGATGTAGCATCGGCGAATCACTTAAATCCTCAATGTTTATGCGGCTTCCGGAGCAGCGTTGCATGCTCATTGCATGACAGGCTGCGATCGCGCCTAAGATCCGCCTTTCGAGAACGCGATTATCGCGTTGAAAAGGATGTGATGCTGTTATAGAAATGTAACGTGTCTGACCTCGAATCCCTCGTCCCGAAACATTTTGGCGCACTCACCACCGCCGAAGCCTTGCTCTTGCGTAAAGCTGGTGACGGAGAGCTCGCCGTTTGCGGGCCGAATGAGGATTTGAATTCCAACCACAATGATCCGACCCTCGCCGAGGACTGGGGCGCAGATCGATCAGTACGTGCGGAGTTGATTGTATGGCTGTGCGCGGATCGAAAAGCCAAGAATCTCGTTGGTCCAGGAGGCATTCAAATCCTCGGTGCGAGGATATCCGGCAGCATCGCGCTGTTGTCTGTGCGAATTGAATTTCCGTTACTTTTTGCCTGTTGCCACATCGACGAGGAAATTAACCTGCAGAGCGCCCAGACGCGCACCTTGAGTTTTACTCAGACCCATTTCGCCTCAATTTATGCGGATGGCGCAGTTGTAGAGGGGGCCCTTTTCTTGCGAAATTGCTGTTCGGGCCAGATTCACTTTACCGGAGCGCGTATCGATGGCCAGCTCGACCTCAGCGACAGCACGTTTGAAAAATTCATTCTCGATGGCGGTGCGGTTAGGGTAGGTGCTCTACTGCGCGGAACGAAGGGCCAAGTCAAAATGTCTCGTGCACGAATTGGAACAGACCTCGACTGTGCGGGCGCGAAGTTGAGTGCGGCCCCAAGTTTCTCTGCTCCCGCTCTGGACGCAGGTGGCGTCACCGTAGAAGGATCGATTTTTCTTAGAGACGGCTTCCAAAGCTTCGGATCAGTAAACCTCCACGGTGCCCAGCTCGGATCTAATCTGGATTGCAAGGGTGCCCAATTCCGAGGCCAACCGAATACTCTGCGTGGGAGCGGTGACGCTCTGATAGCCGACTTAATTGCCGTAAGGGGAACTGTGGTTCTCTCGAATGGCTTTCGAGCTAACGGTCGCGTCCATTTTACCAGCGCTCAAATTGGAGGCGATTTCGACTGTACGTCAGCAAGTTTTGAAACGGGTCTGACGATGGAGCGAGCAGATATCAAGGGGGAATTCTTCTGGAGAAACATCACCCTCGCCGACACGGCAAGACTAAACCTGATCAACACTAGGATAGACACCATGGGTGACGACGTCGCCAGTTGGCCCTCGCATCGACATCTCGAGATCCATGGCTTTACGTATGAGCGAATAAGTAAGCTGAGTCCGAGGGACGCGAAAGAAAGGCTTGAGTGGCTGGCTCGCCAAGAATCGTTTACCTCTCAGCCCTATCGGCAACTCGCTAGCGTGTTGAAGTCTGAAGAGGACGAAGAAGGGGCTCGACAGGTTCTAGCTACGATGGAGAGATTGCGGCGTGCTCGAGCCCACGGCCTCGCTCGTGTCTGGAACTTCGCCCTTAGAAT
The DNA here is from genome assembly GCA_963790355.1 of Candidatus Acidiferrales bacterium. Classification (GTDB taxonomy): domain Bacteria; phylum Acidobacteriota; class Terriglobia; order Acidiferrales; family UBA7541; genus Acidiferrum. The sequence continues at coordinate 300,860 of CAWBOF010000002.1, read as the reverse complement.
TTTTGCTGGTTACGGGTACTATCCACTGCGTGCCCTTATATGGTTTGTCGGTTTAGTTGCCCTCGGTGCCCTGCTATACACCAGCGGGTTTTACTCTGGAAGTATGGTTCCCACTGACAAAGATGCATACGAATGCTTTACAGTTAAACATTCTCTTCCCGACCATTACGAGAGGTTCCACGCTCTGACCTATTCCCTAGAGAACTCCCTTTCGCTGTTCAAGCTAGGGCAAGTGGATCGATGGCAACCTGATCCAGTCACACGACTTTTTGGTGGTCAAGCCGGCTTGACGGATGACTGCTTTATCCACGAAGTACTTTCACCGTCTTTCATGCGGTTGTTTCGTTGGCTCCAAGTACCTCTTGGTTGGTTCTTTGCGACGATGTGGATTGCGGGAGTTACTGGCCTCATCCGAAAGGAATGAAAATAAGTTGTTGCGATGTGCCGATGGTGGGACGGCAGCTCACTCAAAACGCCTGTGTTTACAGGGTTTCCAGAGCAGAGTTGCACGCTTGGTGCATGGCAGGCGGTCCCCACGCCCAGATGTATCGGGATCTGCGCTCTTTTTCCTGTGCGAACAAAGAAAGGCCGCTTCGACAATCTGCCATTAGGACAACCACCGCCTTCATCTAAATCGAGGTAACGGTCTAAGTACCGGTGCTGCATTGACAACCCGCAAGATATGAAGCACATTATCACAGAGAATCAAGTAACACGGCGCTTATGGCTAGATAAATGCCAATTCAGGTTGCCGATGTCCCAGCACAACAACCACGACACTGGAAATTTCGAGCCATTTAGAATCCTGAAGACCGTAGCAGAGGTATCGATTGTCTTAGGGGCGGTCATTTTCGTCACGGGCTGGAGTTACATTTACGGCTACTATCATCATTTTGGGTTGTCTTCTGGTGAGCTCAATTTCTCTACACAGGCTGTGCTCGTATACTCCTTGCCCGTTGTCTGGACGTGGCAAGTTCTCGTACCCCTTTTCGTGGTTCTCCTGATTGCATTCGCTGGCTCTTTTTCCTCGCGTGTCGCGGGGATTTTGTTCCTTGTGGTCGTGGCGCTGGGGATACTCGCGTTGCCCATGTATGCCGGCTGGGTCGGTAAGGTCAACGCTGAGCGAGATACTTTGCTCCAAGATACGACGCTGCCCCAGGTGGAACTCTTTGCAAATCCGGATAGTGACTTTCATGGCTGTGTCATCGATGACAATGATTATCGGCTCCTGCTAAGAGCGAATGGCCAAATCTACGTGATTGTTCCCGTGGATGTTTCACCGCAAATCGAGTCAGGCAGTTTCCGCGTGTGTAGTTTTCCAGAATCGCGGGTACAGGCCATAAGGGTTCAGGTGGGGCTCGGAAAGAGGTGATGCGATGAAGATACTCTGTGTTTTGTTCGGGCTCGCCCTCGGGTCGATCATTCGGGCTGACACGCTGACCCTGCGGAGCAATGTTGAGATAAACGGAAAAGTTGAATATGAGAAGGATCATTTTTCGATAGCGGCGCGTTTTAGGAGCGGCACCAAAACGTTCGTGCTCGACAGAAAAGAAGTGTTGTCTGTAGAGGTCAACAATCGCGACTTCAACTCGGGCGAGCCGCCATCGAACGTGAGTATGTTCGAGACTCGCACGGCTGCCACGCAGAACGCCTCGGAATCTGGTAGTGAAAAATCAGAAGAGAGCAACAAGAAGGCAGCTGCCGCCTCGAAGGGTGAAGGCCCCAAGGCACAGGTCCTATCCCCCGATAATTACGACCGCTCAGTAAGCGACGTAGTTTTGTTCCGTGACAAAACAAGGCTGATAGGTCGAATGACCTTGATGCGGAAAGGTGTTCTTATGATTCAGATTGGTAACGCTAGCAAGCAAGTTGGAGAAGACACGGTGGCTACTCTCCTGGTAGCACCCGATTAAGGTCGGAGCCGAAACGGTGAGAATTCACGTTGCATTAGTGTCCTTACTGCTTTTCCTTTTGCCTGATTTCTTAATGGGTCAGGTCAGTTTGTCAGTGTCGCCTGCCGATGCTGCCAACCTAACTGGGATGACGACTCCGATCGAGGTGCACTTCTCGGACGATGACAGGCCCGTGGATGGCTCCGGTTTTTTTTATATAGAGTTTTCCCCTGACGAGGCGAAGGCTACTGGGCCCCGCTGGCGCACGATAACACATGTATACGTTGTCACGGCGAAACACGTGATTCAGCCCGGCAGAATCAAGCAGCTGGTCAGCTTAACCTACGCAGTGAGAGTGGAGTCTGGAGACCACGTTGACTGGCACCGATTTAGCTTGGACGGTAAGGAAGTTGGAAAGCGCCTCCACTTGTGCAAGAAGGATGAGATCGATGTTGCAGTTGTCGACGTTACCGATGCGTTGACCGGTGCGGGCATGAAGGAGCTCCTGGCAGAACGCGCGCACGTGCTCAGCCCCAATGGTGCGAATTCGGATGAGTTTCCAGGAAAATCTCCGATCGAAGTGCAACCTGGCGATGACGTAATCGTTATTGGCTACCCTCTCGGTTTTTACGATCAGTTCAATAAGCTGCCGGTTCTGAAAACCGGTCTACTGAACACTCCTGTCGGTCTTCGCTACAACGGTTTAGACGCGTTTCTCCTCGACTTCAAATACTACGAGGGATCTTCGGGGAGCCTGATCATTTCGAAACCCACACATTTTTCATTTACCAAGGAAGGAGCATTCCAAACGTCAACCAGCAGGCTATACGTTTTCCTCGGCGTTTATCAAGGCGAGGAGTATTGGAATGAAGATAAAACTTACCGGCCTGATTTGGGAATCGGTTGGTACTACTACAACGTTGACGAAGCAATCAAGAATCCTCCCTTAGTGCATTAGTCCCACCTGAATCGGTTTCCGATTAGTCCTGCAACAGCGATGCAACGCCATTTCCAACTCGTTGAGATCAAAGACATAAAACACGAATAGCCGTACTAGCCTTTGAATACCAGTGTGCGCAGAGCGTAGAACAGCAAGCCGGAAAGCATCATGGCGACCGGCAAGGTCAAAATCCATGCCAGCGCGAGATTGCGCACCGTGCTCATTTGTAGACCGGAATGGTTTGCCATCATCGTGCCGGCCACGCCGGATGACAATACGTGGGTAGTACTGACAGGTAATCCCAATCCGTCCGCCGCCCCAATGGTGGCCATTGCGGTGATTTCCGCTGCAGCTCCTTGCGCATAGGTCAGGTGGCTCTTACCGATTTTTTCGCCGACGGTCACCACGATGCGCTTCCACCCAACCATCGTGCCGAGCCCCAAAGCGAGCGCCACAGCAACCTTCACCCAAAGCGGGATAAAACGCGTGGACCTATCCACGTGGCTCTTGTAGTTCTTCAGCACAGCGACATCGGCCGCGGCTAGAGCAGGCTTGCCGGACTTCTGCATCAAGCGGAGCGCCTCACTGACGAGGTACATATCGTTGCGGAAGTTCCGCACTTGCGTCTGCGGTACCTTCGACAGTTCCTTGAACTCCGCCAATTCCGTGCCGATGTCGTTGATCATGGTGCGCAACGCCAGCATGGTTGAAGGCGTGAAGTCCTTCGTGCGTACGTAATCGGTCACTTCCTCACGCGGATCGCCGATTACCGCGGAGCCTTCCACGTACTTGCCTAGCGTATCCGCCGCTTGCCGGGAAACGGCGATGAAATCCTGGGACTGCCGCGCCGTCACTGCATGGTTCAACGCGTACGTCGTCGGCACGGTACCGATTAGAATCAGCATGATCAGGCCCATGCCCTTTTGCCCGTCGTTTGAGCCGTGGAAGAAGCTCACACCAGTGCACGTCAGAATGAGCATGCCGCGGATCCAGAACGGCGGTGGCTCGGTGCCTTGCGGCGACTCGTACAGCCGCTTGTCCTTTATGACCGCCTTCATAACGATAAACAGCAGCGAGGCAAGAAGGAAACCGAAAATGGGCGAGAGCAGCAAAGACTTTCCGATGTTGGCGGCCTGCGCCCAATCGACGCCGCTGGTGCCTGTTCTCGCACTCATCAACTGGTTGGCAATGCCGACGCCGATGATTGAACCGATCAACGTGTGCGAACTCGAAGCGGGCAGCCCAAACCACCAGGTTCCCAGGTTCCACATGATGGCCGCGATCAGCAGCGCGAAGACCATCGCAAAGCCGCCGTTTCCACCTACTTGCAGGATCAACTCCACTGGCAATAAGGAGACGATGCCAAACGCTACTGCGCCTGTCGATGTCACCACACCCAAGAAATTCCAGAAACCGGACCAGACCACGGCAATGTTAGGATCCAATGAATGTGTATAGATGACGGTTGCCACTGCGTTTGCCGTGTCGTGAAAACCGTTCACAAACTCGAAACCCAGAGCCACCAGCAACGCAAGACCCAGCAATACATATGGCCACGCCGATCCCAAGACGACGCCCGTGAGGTCATGGGAGATACTCGTGCCGATGAAGACCAACCCGCCAATCAGCACCAGGCCGAAGACCAGCGTACCGATACGGCCTGGGCCCTTTTTCATTTTTTCAGCAATATGCGACGAAGCAGGCGTGGGGGCTGTGGTGGCAGTGGCCATGATCATCCTTTCAGGAATGGGCCGCGACGGTTCCGCTGAAGCGGGTTTGGAGCCACCGTTATAGTTGTAAATTGTTACTCGCGGATGAACGTTTAGAAAACACGCCCTAACTGGAAAAACCATTTGTGATGGCCAGTGTCACCGACGCTTCCGCCAATAAACACGGGGCCGAGGAAAGTGTCGGCGATCATGCCTGCGGCGCCATCCCCGGAAAGCCGGGGAGCTCCGAAAGGATCGCCATACATTTTTCCGACCTCACCGTAGCCGATGATATAGACGTTTTTTCCAACGAAAGTTGGCAGAGTGGCGATCTGCCGGAGGTAACCTACCCTGCCGACGAAATACTGGTTACCGAGAAGCTCATTCAGGCCGTAGGCGGTGAGCCGTCCCACACCGCCAAGGAAGAACTGCGGATCACCGGTGTTGCGATAGCCGAATGTCGAGCCGCCAGAACCGATGACGAAAATGGAATCATTGTGGATCGGCTGGAAGTATTGAAGGGTGGCGGTCATTGAGGGGAAAGCTTCCGTAGCGTCAGGATAAGTATCGTAATAATAGAAGTTGGATTGAGCATAGTAACCGCGCGTGGGGATGACGGCATCATTGGTGTGATCCAGGATATAGCGCATGTGAAACGCGCCGACGCGTCCGTTTACTGATGCGAAATCGGGTGTTCCCAGCCGCAGATATTCGTTGGTATAGCCGATGCCATAGCCGGCACGAATTTCGCTGAAGTGACTGATTGCATAGCCAATATCCGCGCCTCCCAGGACGTTGTCGATGCGGTAGTCTGCGCGGGGATTGCTCTTTTTGTAGATCAAGAAAGTGTTTTGGCGAGCGTTTAGGAATGGATCGATGAACCATCTGCCCAGTGGCTGAAACGGCCGGTACAGGTCGGAAGCGATCCCATAGGTTTGCCCGAACTGAAAATCGGTTCGCCACTCCGAGCGGTAGCCGGCCACATCGATAAACGTTAACCGGGCTCCGGCGGTGAAGGTCACGTCGTCCGTTTGCGTGCCATCAACCACAATTCCTGGTCGCAGCGTTGGCGGCGCGTAGCTTTTTTCATGCACGTGAATGACAAGCCCTTCCTTGTCGTCTTCATGAATGAGGTCATACGAGACACTGTCGTAGAGGCCGATACCCGTCAGGCGCGTCAGCAACTGCTCGAGGGCAGCCTGGTCAACCGGCTTTCCAACCAGGGGAGCCAGGAATTTCTGTATGTTGATCGCCGCTTCGCCAGTCACGCCATCGATCCGCAAAAATTCAGGCACACCAATTCTTGTGCGGACGCGCGAATCTTTCTGCTTGAGGTAAGCCGCCCAGGCCTGGTCATCGAGCTCATAGGCTTTCAGGATTTGCGCCTTTTCCTCGGCGGCTTCATATCCAACCTTGATCAATTCGTCGGCCTTCCCGTAGTCCATCGTCGAATATTTTTCAACGTCGGCTTTGACGATTAGATCGGCGCCGGCCATTCCGCGAATTTCCGTTTCTGCGATGACCAGCTCGACCGAGCGCCCCAGAATGCTGAACGCGGACTGGATCTCCTTGGCGGCAACCGGTGCGATTTGCAAGTGGACTCCGATGACCACATTGGCGCCCATCTTGCGCACAACATCGGTGGGAAGATTGTCCACTAAACCGCCGTCGACGAAGATCTGATTGTCTCGCCGCACCGGAGCGAACACACCGGGAATGGACATGGTGGCGCGCATCGCTTCGGACAACGAGCCTTGCTGGAAAACGTAGGCTTTTCCCGAAACTATCTCCGTGGAAACGCAGCGAAAGGGAATCGGCAGGTCGTCGAAGGTCTGGATTGTGGAATACGGCAAAGTTTCGCGGTCGATCAGGAGTGTCACCTGTTGGCCGCTGTTCAACGCCGGCGGAAGCGTTGCACCGTGCTTTAGGCCAACTTGAATCGAATTCGGGATATCTCGCGCGTCTTCCTTGCGCCGGAAGGATAGATCTTGATACGGGGTTTCGCCGCCGAGCAGAAGATTCCAATCTGCTGTTTTGACGATTTCGCGCAGTTGGTCGGAGGATCTTCCCGTGGCGTATAGGCCGCCAACCAAACCGCCCATGCTAGTTCCGGCCAGATAATCGATGGGGATGTGGTGTTCTTCAAACCACTGCAGCACGCCGATGTGTGCTTCACCCAATGCTCCGCCGCCTTCGAGGGCCACGCCGATGGTCGGGCGCGATTTAGGCACAGGTTTGACATTCGGATTCACTGGCGTCGTGGTGAGTGGTTGTTCGGGCTTCTGCTGCGCATGGCACGGCAGAACCACAGACACTGCCAGGACGAGTAGAACATATTTGATTGCGCGCATGGTTGTCCCTCGTGAGATTTGGACGGCCGGCGGTTCGATAGCGCAAACAGTTTTACTCAGCTTCGCACTGCCGGCAAGATTCTTCCTCTGGCAAAACTTTGCAGTTAACGAAAGTGGGTTGGGAACAATGGAGGAAGCGCAGACAGCTCCAAAGCTGGATACGTTGCATCACGTTGCAGTGGCCGTTAGTGACGTGAAGGAGACCGTGGACTGGTACACGCGGCATTTCGATTGCCGCATCGCGTATCGAGACGCCACTTGGGCTCTGGTACAGTTCGCGAACGTCCGCCTGGCGTTTGTCGCCCCGGAACAGCATCCGCCACACATCGCGTTCCTCGGCGATCCGGCTGCTTACGGCGACCCGCAAAAGCATCGTGACGGGACAAGATCCGTTTACATGCAGGATCCCGCCGGAAATAACGTGGAAATCCTCGCGCTGGAATGAAGTTTCGCGCGCTGGAGCGCTAAATATTTGCTTCTTCTTCGGGGTGCCGCTGGCGGTGCGCCAAGCCAACTCCAGAGAGCACCAACACTCCGCCCAGAATTTGCGGCCAGGTCAGCGGCTCGGCGAGAAGAAGCGCGGCCATCACAGCGGTCAGCGGACCTTGCGTAAGCAGGCTCACTGAAGTGACGGTCGCCGGCAAATGTCCTAGCCTGGAAAATTCATGATTTCAGAAGCACGAAAGGCCTCGCTATGGTACAAATCCGTTGTCTAGGCAGATTTGAGACCAAAAGTGAGGCCTTCGCTTGACCGAACATACCACAACAGACTGTCTCCTTTTTCCGGATATTTTTGATCGACCAGTGGTCGCGAAATTTGATCAACGACAGGGCAGTTCCGATGGTGGAGCGATTCTTCTCCAGGCTGCCGAGCGGCGCTTTGGCCTGACTTCGGCATTGGCGGCCTGTCTGAAAGATGACCGGCAACCCGGGAAGGTACAGCATGAGTTGCGTGAGTTGATTACGCAGCGAGTCATGGCCATCGCCTTGGGATATGAAGACGCCAACGATGCAGCACGACTGGCTAGCGATCCGATCCACAAGCTGCTGGTCGGTCGGGATCCTGTCGCCGGCGAAGACCTGGCTTCGCAACCGACGCTGTCGCGTTTTGAAAATACTCCGAATCGCAAGGAACTGTTGCGCATGACAGAAGCAGTTGCGGACCGAGTCATTGAACGCCATCGCCAGCGTCTACATGGTCGCGCCCGTCGCATCACCATCGATATGGATCCCACTGACGACCCCACGCACGGCCAGCAACAGTTCACTTTTTTCAATCGCCACTACGATAGCTACTGTTACTTGCCGATGGTTTGTTTTCTCACCTTCAATGAGGAGGCGGAGCAGTACTTGGTGGCGGCGGTGTTGCGGCGTGGGAATGCGACTGGCTCGCTCGGTGCGCTCGGGATTCTGCGCCGTCTGCTTGCACGGCTGAGCGATGCCTTTCCCAAAACGAAACTCCGGGTGCGACTCGACGGCGGCTTCGCGTCCCCGGAAGTTCTGGATTTCCTGGATTGCGAGCCGAAAGTGGAATACCTCGTGAACATGGCCGCCAATGCGGTATTGAAGCGTAAGGCGGAGGCGGCCATGAAGCGGGCTCGTCGTGCGTCGGAGATCTCCGGCCAAACCGAGCATGTCTATGGCGAGTGCCGATACGCTACCAAAAAAACTTGGCCCTGGAAACGACGGGTCATCTACAAAGCCGAGGTGGTGCGCACTGTGAACAAGGAACCGAAGGACAACCCACGTTTCGTGGTCACCAACCTAAAACAGAGTCCGCAGTGGATTTATGAGAAGACTTACTGTCAGCGGGGCGATGTCGAAAACCGGATCAAAGAACTGCACGACGGCATGCAAATCGGCCGCACCAGTTGCTCGAACTTTTTGGCGAACACATTCCGTGTGCTGCTGACAGCGGCGGCGTATGTCCTGATGCAGGAGATGCGACTTCACTTGTCTTCGACCCGCCACGCCCGGGTGCAAGTCTCGACCTTGCGAGAGCATTTTCTAAAACTCGGAGTCCAAGTCATCGTCACAGTGCGTCGCATCGTGCTGCACTTGCCGCAAGCATTTCCGTACCGCGATAGCTTTCATCGTCTCGCCTTGAGCTTGGGCGCACAAAGCGGATAATCCAGAATCTCCGCGACAGGAACTTCATACACGTCGGCCTGCTGGTCGGGGTGTCTCGGTTCGCTTCAAAATCTGAACTTCAACTCCGCTAACAACCTTAGAATCAGTCTTCCAGTTCAACTTATCTCTGCCATTAGCCGCAGATTGTCCCGCGCTCACAAAAAAACTCCGCTCAATCACTTTTCACGAATAATGCAGGCTAGGGCGTAGGTCAATGCCATGTAACCGCCAAGTTGTGAGACCAGGCCCAGGCCAAGCACTGCCCACAATGTGCGACCTTGCGGTACACGCAGCGAGATGCCCATCACGAGATTGATCAGGAACAGCGCCACGGTGCTGGAAATCATCGCCAAACGTAAGAATCCCAACGTGCTGGTGGATGTTCTTACGCGCTCCGTGGCTAGCAGATACACCGCAAAACATGCCGCGGCTCCCAACGCCATCAGGTCGCCCACGCCAAGGCGAGCAAGCTTGCCCAGATCTGCCCACAAAATCACCAGCGTGCCGGCAGGTGCCAATAGCAATCCCAGCCAGAATGCTGCCGAAGGCCGCTTCCGCAAGATCAGCCAACTCAGCAGGCCTACTACAATCGGCGTGTTATTTCCGAGCAACGTCGCATTAGCTGCGCTCGTTTTCAGGATCGAGGTGTTATACAGCGCGAGATCCAGCGCGAAGAATAGCCCGCCCAAGGCAATAATCCCCAGCACGCGCAGATTCAATCGGAAGCCCGACCGATCGAACAGAAAGGTTGGTAGCAGGACCACGGCGGGAATCAGCATGCGGTAAAACGCTGACGCCGGTCCCGGAATGTCTGTCCAGCGCACAAAGATTGCCGACCACGCGATGCACACAATTCCCGCTACCAGCGCCAGGTACGCCTGCAACTGCCGCGCCGCGGGTCTGGTCACCGGTGCAAGTTCCGCCTCTGTCTGCACTTGATTACCCATTTCCTCGCAGCAAAAGTATCCCACACGCAATACGGCTCTACAGGTGCCGAATTGGCCGCATAGACCATCGGTTCCATTGCCGCAACCTTTTCCGGGGGCTAGGGTTAAGGTAAGCCTAGAGGCTGGCCGAGGTGTGGCCACCCCTTCGCGAGGTAAGACTATGTCCATCGCAAACGTTCCCAACCCGGTTGCGCCCGCGGAAAAACCTGTCAGCGTCTGGGTCTGGGCGTTCCGCTTCCTTCGTTGGTCAACCTATCTTGCCGCCCTTATCACGCTGATCTTGTTGCTTCACAAAACTTCGCCTCCTGCGGTGCAATCTTCGCCCCAGGCCGAAGCGCGCGCTGAGCAGAAGCTCCAGCAAGTGCAGGACTCTGTCTCTCAAGGTCAGAAAGCCACGCTGCGCTTGGACGAAAGCGAACTTAATTCCTATCTGGCGTCGCACCTGGATCTGGCGAAGAACTCACCTACTCCTTCCTCTTCAGCACCAGACGCATCAGCTCCGAATGCGTCAACAGCCACCGTTGGCGGGCCCGACGCGCCTAGCGCTGCAGATATCGAGCAAGCTCGTTCGTCCGTGCGTGATGTAAAAGTTCAAATGGAGGGCGACCAGGTGCACGCCTACGTGGTGTTCGACGTCCACGGCAAAGACATGACCCTGGATCTGGTCGGGAAGCTCGCGTCACAAGACGGTTATCTGAAGTTTGTGCCGGTCAGCGGTCAGATCGGTTCATTGCCGATCCCCCAGTCCACGCTCGAATCGGCCGTGCAGCGGTTGATGGATTCGCCGGAAAATCGCGAGAAGTTGAAGTTGCCTCCCGATATTGCGGACATGCACATCGAAAATGGACAGCTTGTCGCGAACTACCATTGAGTTCGCGCGTGCCTAGCGGGAGTTTACTGCGAGCTCAGCCGACAGATACCTAAGAGTTCTTTTTTGTGCGATCTAAGTCGTCCGGTTGGTATTACCCACGATGGGTAGTCTGCAGCTCGTCCAGCTTCAACGCTTTGGCCAAAGCCTGCTGCGCAAGGGTTTGCTTCGAGAGCACGTAGGCGGCGCGATCGGGGCCTTTCTCGCCTTGCCGTGGATAGAGCAGAACGAACTGCTGAATCTGCTGCAACTCGTCAATAAGTTGTTCCATGGAAAGATCGCTCCAGGCGACTCTGGCTTGGCGATGCACATACTGCAATAGAGAGATGCCCAGCATGCAGTAGAACGCATGGATGCGAATCTTGCGGTCGGTCCAGTGATGCATCGGTCCCCAAGCGAGCCACGCTCCGTCTTTCAAGCCGCGAAAGACCCGCTCAACCTGTTGTTGGCCGGCATAACCGGCCACCACTTGTTCCGCCGTCCAGTCCATGCGGCTGGTGAGCAGCACGGTTCGGCCGAGACGACGACCGAGGAGGCGCTCAAACGCGGCTTGATCGAAATCAAACTGTAGCTGCCATTGGCCGTCGCGAGATTCCAATTGGTAGCGAATTAAATCGGAGAGGAACTGCCCGGACAACCACTTTGCGATCTTGCGCCTGATACCTTCCTCGGTCCAACGCGAACGAGGTTTATTCAATTCCTTCGAGAAACGTCGCAGGGATTGCAGAGTGCGGCTGATGCTGGTGGTCAGGCTGTGCAGTTGTTCGGCGGCAAAAGGCGCCGAATACTTCAGCACCGCGAGATATTCCTGGCCGTGCACCAACAGCTTCTCGGCCACGGCCCGCACGCCCGGTTGTTCGGCGCTGCACGGCAGCAGCTCTTGGCTGGCTCGCTCGCGCAATTCCGCCGGAGCTTGATTCCACGGCAGAGCGGAAATCCATCCCACCCCGGCCTCTTGCAGTTGCACGGTGTTGTCCAGTGCCGCCGTACCCTTGTCGAAGACCAACGTGACCGTGTCGCGAGCAATTTGATTTTGATCCAACAGGCGTACAATGCGTGCCAAAGCGACGGAGAACTCTTCGACATCGGCTACGTTGCCCGGGTAGACGTGGTGGCATAGGCTCAACCCGCTCTCTCCGTCCAGAACATAACTCAGTCCCACTTGGCGCAAGTTGTGCCGACCTTGTTTGTTGTGTCCGCGCTGCGCCAATTGGTTTCGCGTGTTGGTGCTGGCAATGTAGGTGTAGAAGTTAGTGGTATCGTAGGCCAGCAGTCGGCGACCGACCAGTTGCTTCTCTTTCCACAGAGCGAGGAAACGCAACGGTACTTGATCGAGAGGATCTTCCGCGGGAGCCAGCGTCGCACCGGTCTCCGGCAGAATCTGTTCGAAGGCGTCCCAGAAGGCTTGCGAGGTAAAGCGTTCCGCAGGAAAACCCCACTCGGGAGCAAGGATGGTTCGCTCGTACCAGTGACTGACTTCGGTCTTCGGACCGGGATCACAGATGCGGTGAATGGCGGCGAGCAGGAGATAGTGAGCCGGACCGGGACCGGAACGCGGAGAAGGCCACAGGGATTCCAGCAGGGGCCACAAGCCGGACTGTTTTGCAGCCAGCCACAGGGCGCCCGGAAGACCGAAGTTACGCAAGGTCGCGGAAAGAGGGATCGGGGCGGACTTTTGTTCGATGAGTTCGGCGAGTTTTTCGGCGGTGCCGAGATAGGCCTGATGGACGACGCGAGGTTTGCCATCGACGCGGGCGCTTTCCACGAGGTAATAGTAGAGGCGATTGCCTTTTTTCTTTTTGACGAGGCTAGCCATTAAGGGTAATACATAAACGAGACACCTCTACATGTCAAGCATAAAATGTGCAATAACAACCAAATATAAGCTCATGAATAGGGTAATACAGATTCAAAGAAGAAAGACCGACTTAACTTCTACGGGTGGAATGATTTAGTGGGAATGGGTAAAGGTTAGGGAAAGCACTCGCAGTAAACTCCCGCTAGGCGCGTGTGTTTCGCGTAATCGTCGTCGCCCAGAAAATCCAAAGGATGGTACAAATCGCTAGTGAGAGGCGCACGTCCAGAAGCGCAGCCAATGTCGCCAGCAAATACGCCGGCGGCCCGAACATATAATCATGGCAAGTTTTGTTGATAAATTCTGCTGAGGCGCTGGCGGAAAGTAGCGGTTTGCGGAATGCAGCTCGGATGAGCAGGTAGAAGCACAAAGCCATAAACACAAATGTTCCGGAGTAGAAGGCTGCCGCCATCTTGGCCGCGGGCGTTTGCAAATAGGTAGTCAGAATGGAAGTAGGGTAGGGAACAAAGGTCACACCAAACAGCAAACAGCCGTTCGCAAAATGAAGCCATGCATCGGTTTTGCAGACATTACGCAGGATGGCATGGTGGTGCACCCACATGATCAAAACAGTGAAGAAACTCGTCACCAGCCCAATGTAGCTTGGCCACTGGTGCAGCAACGCTTTGCCGAGTTGCGCCGCGGAGGCGCCTTCGGCCAGTTGCGGGGCCTTCAGATCCAGAACGAGCAGGGTGATGGCGATTGCGAACACACCATCGCTGAAGGCTTCCAGCCGTCCCGTTTCCTTTTCTTCATGCGCTGCTACGACTGGTGGTTGCATTGCTCATCCCTGAATGCAGCCCTAAAGAGTAGCAGTCTTGGCTAGGAATTCGAAGGATATGCCGTTCTAAACATCCTGCCGGTCCGGATTTTTCTGTCCCCGGAAAGCTTGCTGAAAATGTGTAAGGATGAAGGCGCCGGCAGTATACTACGCTACTTGAGAATCCACGGGGCAGGGCGATGGGCAAACGGAGAAAAGATCGAAACTTGGGAATGGATCGAGAAATTTCGCGGCGCGATTTCTTGAATGGCGTCGCGATCGGTGCCGGTGCCAGCTTGCTGACGAGATCTCTCAGAGCTGACCGGCTACTGGCAGCGGGCATCCTGGATGAACCGTCGCCGGAAAAAGCGCCGGATTATTACCCTCCCGCGAAACTCGGCATGCGCGGCAATCATGATGGCAGTTTCACAATGGCTCATCGCATGCGTGACGGCGAAAATGCCGATGCGCTGGGCGAGCCCACACAAACGGGAGAAGTCTACGACCTCGTCGTCGTCGGTGGCGGCATCAGCGGTCTGGCGGCGGCTTACCGTTTCCGCCAGAAAACCAGCAAAACCGCAAAGATTCTGATTCTGGACAATCATGACGACTTCGGCGGCCACGCCAAGCGCAACGAATTCCAGGCCGGCGGCCGCATGGTGCTCAGTAATGGCGGAACACAGTCCATCGAAAGCCCAGGTAAATACAGCACGGAAGCCAAGGGCTTGCTGAACGAGCTTGGAATCGATACGCAAAAATTCTACAAGGCATACAACCGGAAGCTTTACGTCAAGCTTGGCACCGCTGCCTTTTTCGATAAGGAAACGTTTGGCGAAGACCGGCTTCTCACCGGTATGAACACCACGCCTTGGCACGAATTTTTGGCTAAAAGTCCGTTGCCCGATTCTGTGCAGAGAGATATTGCGCGCGTTTATAGCGAAAGAGTGGATTATTTGAAGGGCCTGTCGCAGGAACAGAAGATAGCTCAGCTGAGAAAAATAAGTTACGCCGAGTTTCTGACGAACTACTGCAAGCTTTCGCCTGAAGCGTTGCCTTTTTTTCAAACCTTTACCCACGATCTCTATTGCGTTGGTATCGAGGCAGTGCCTGCGTACGAGTGCTACGAAGCCGGAGACGACTACGGTTCATTCACCTACGCGGGCTTCGATGGTCTAGGTTTACCGGCGCGCGAAAAGGAAGAACCGTACATTTTTCATTTCCCCGACGGAAATGCTTCCATCGCCCGGCTCCTGGTGCGCTCCCTGATTCCCGCCGCGATTCCCGGTAGCACCATGGAGGACGTGGTGACGGCGCGGGCCGATTACAGCCACCTGGATCGTGCCGAGAATGCTGTACGGCTGCGGCTGAACAGCACGGTGGTGAACGTGAAGCACGGACCAGCAAAGGACGCTAGGGCGAAGGAGGTTCAGATCACCTACACCCGTTCTGGCAAACCCTTCGTCGTGAAAGGGAATTACGGCGTGCTCGCCTGCTACAACGTGATGATTCCTTACATCTGCCCGGAATTGCCGGACGCCCAGAAGGAAGCGCTTTCGTACTTGGTGAAGGCCCCCCTGGTCTATACGCACGTGGCCATTCGCAATTGGACATCCTTTTCAAAATTGGGCGTGCATCAAATTGTTTCCCCTGGCAGCTATCATACGTACACCTCTCTCGATTTCCCTGTCAGCATTGGCGCATACGAATTTCCCGGTAAGCCGGAAGAACCGGCCGTGCTCTTCATGCTGAGAACCCCATGCAAGCCAGGTCTGCCTGTGCGCGATCAGAATCGTGCTGGACGCTTTGAACTTCTCCAAACCCCATTCCCCACTTTCGAACGCAACATCCGGGACCAATTGGGCCGCATGCTAGGTGGAGCGGGCTTTGATCCTGCCACGGACATCGCAGGCATAACCGTCAATCGGTGGGCCCATGGGTACGCTTACACTCCTTTTGGCCTCGACACACCGGACTGGAAAGCCGGCGAGGAGCCTTGGGTGCGCGGCCGCCAACCATTTGGCCGCATTACTATAGCCAATTCGGATGCTGGCGCCAGCGCGTACACAGACGTGGCCATCGATCAGGCATATCGTGCCGTGAATGAATTATTGGCTTCCCGCTCGTGAGATTAGAGAAAAGTATTTCTTTGGCAACTTTCGTTTCTGAATCTGGATTCCTTTTCGGAATTCTCATCCTAAGCTAAATGAGCCGATCAATGGGCTAACGCTTCAACTCAATCCGGGGATGTTTCCATGAAAATTTCATGATGGCTGGAATTGTACTTCTGCTGGGTGTCGCTTTTGCCACAGCGCACCAAAGCACCGATAGTGACGAAGCAGGGCGAGTTCTTGCACTCGAAAAAGTGTGGAATCGTGCGCTCGAACAAAAGGATACAAAGGCGCTGGAATTGCTCCTCGCCAATACCATGGTGTCGGTCGAAACCGAGGGTAGCCTGCAATCAAAAAGTGAATTTCTGGCCGGTATTAGCGCGCCGGACTACCAGCTCGCTCAAGCCGTTTATGAACACAGCACCGTGCAGGTCTACGGAGATTCGGCGGTGGTGGCATCCTCCGCGTAAAGGGAACAGATAAAGGCAAGCCGTTTACCCACCGTGAGCGTTTCGTCGATACCTGGTGAAGACAGACGGCTCCTGGCAACGCGTGGCTGCTACGAGCGGTATTCATTTAGGTTACACTCATTTTAAATCTAACTTTAATTTTCTTATGCTTCTGTTTATCTAATCTGATTGTTGCCAAACAGGCGTCCGAAGAATAATTCGAGGCACAATTTGGATTTGGAGGAAACGCCAGGGCAGGGAACGGAATGGGCTACTGCTACCAGTCTGAATATTTTGAGCCGTCCAGCGCCGTGCCCTGCGACTTCGAATGCACGTCGAACACGTTATCTCCACCCCAGCCTGTGGAGTCTGGGTCGTCCTGGATGGAGCGCAGATCCCAATCGCGCTGGCCGGTCATGGGGTCCACCGGAATTCTCCGCAGGAAGCGCACCTTTTTGTTGCCGGCAAGAGTTACGCCGGTGACCAATGTATCCAGATCGGGAGGATAGCCGTTGCTGGTTATCTCGGTGCGGAAGGCCCCTGTGTCCGCCATATCTTTGTAATGATCGATGGCGTTGCGAATTTCGCGCAAGCACCTATGTAGCTCCGCTTCACGGCCGCGCACAATCGTAATTCGGATCAGCGGCTCGGCCGCGCTTGCCAGGATCATCAGCACAGTGCAGGCAATAATCAGCTCGAGCAGCGTTGTGCCTGCTTCGTGGGAACGTGTTCTACGTGAAAGTTTTCTGTGGAGTGGAAGCCGCTTCATCGTCATCCCTCGCTTCTGGCGATTCGGCCCGGTTTCAGCGTTCCTCACAATCGCCAGATTTATGGCTCCGGGGCCTGGACTCGAACCAGGATAGTCAGCTCCAAAGGCTGATGTCCTACCAATTAGACGACCCCGGAGTCGTGGGGTAACCCAACTAGTTTACTTGATGCGCCCCAACTGGCAAATCCCACCGCAACACAGCGGCTCTGTTACTTGCCGGTTTCCTCGACTGCTCTGTCGTTCGTCCCTGCACAGAGTCTTCGTTTTTGCTAGAATTGTAAAGTTAACCACACCTCCGGAGAGGTGGCCGAGCGGTTTAAGGCGCACGCTTGGAAAGCGTGTGTAGGCTAACCCCTACCGTGGGTTCGAATCCCACCCTCTCCGCCACTTTTCACCGGGCAGTTTCGCCTACTAGGCGATTAAACATTGGGTTCCGGCACAGAGTGTAGACTTGGCATCCATTTACCGCCCCTACCAGTACGTTCTGAGATCAAATCACGCTCCCGCTCCTGCCGGTACCACGCAAAGATACCCGGTTCCCTTGGTGCCCTCAGAAAGTTGAGCGCCTGAGTAACGGAATCGACGGAATCGTCAAACTGACCGTTCAGAAACGCCGCACATTCGTCCAAAAAGTCGCCTCGCCAAGACGCCGATTCGGGAATGAGCACCTTGCCAGCTTCGATAAGTGGCGTTACAGCATGCGCGCGAGTGAGTTTGTCGTGTTCGACCTTAACGGGACGCACGGGCAAAGTGGTGCCGGCGCGCAATTCCTGGATCAGTGACTGTCCCGAAGCCTTGTCTTCGATCAGGATGTTCGATGGATTCCAATCTGCGGCAAGGGCAATGAGTTTCCGCTTCAGATCGGAAAATTCGACGCGCTGGCGCCAGAGGTGTAGCAAGTAGAAGGCATTGACGGTTACTGCCCAGACCGTGCAAACGGTGAAGTCATTTTCCGCGCTCGTTTTGAACGCGGTATCGACCGAGAAGATGATCCGCTTGAATTCAGGCGGTGGTTCTGAGTACGTCCTCCACCATGAACGCTGAAACACGGGCCCTCTGCCGCCGATGGCCGTTGCTGGTATAGCGAGATGAATGCCGCGCTGCCGATAGCGGTGCGGATTTTTTCGAGAACAGGTAACGGATATTTCTCGGGCCAGAGGGCCTCGCCTTCTTTGCGGAAGGTTTCGTCATTTTCGACGATTGCCGGCAGACACAACACGCCCCATCCATCCTCGGCGTGTTCGCGGAGGAGGCGTCCGCCGAGATCGTCTTCATGCCAGTGTGTTTGTACGTTGATGATAGCGCCGCCCGGTTGCAGCCGCGTACACGCGACAGAGCCGTACCAGTCGTGAAGGTTTTTCCTAACAATTTCGCTGTTCGCTTCCTCACGATCCTTGAGCAGATCGTCGAGTAGGAGCAGATGTGCACCGCGGCCAGTCAATCCGGCGCCACGGCCGACTGCGAAGTAAGAGCCGCCAGAGGTGGTGTTGAATCTCCGCATCCCTCCGGAATCATCCGAGAGTCGGCACTTCGGGAAGATCGCTGTGTGGAGCGGATCGGCAACCATGTTGCGAACCTTGCGTCCGAAGTCATCGGCCAGGTCTTGAGAGTAGCTCGCACTGACGACGTAGTGGCCGGGATTTTTTCCCAAATACCATCATGGAAAGACCGTCGTGGAGAGCAGCGACTTTCCGTGACGTGGTGGGAGGAAAACCATCAGCCTTTTGATTTCATCGCCCGTGCTGTAGTGGCCGCTAGATTGGTCGCGACACTGGTCCGACACTCTTTCACGAATTGCTCCAGAGTCATGCCAGTTCGCGGCGACATCTTGACGGATTCACTTCAGAATCAAGCTCCCGGTTTCCCGGAAATTTTCGCGTGGTCAAGTAGGGAAAATTGTGCCTCGCGACTTACCTAAATGCTTCCAAGCGCGGATTGTCCTTGGGTTTCTTGCCCTTCGCCCGCACCACCTCCGCTTTATAAATGACCCGACGTTTCCACGGCCAACTCTTCCGAGTCCGGTACTGACATTCAGCGTAGACATGCTCGGTCCGCCCGGAGATCTTCGAATCATGACGGGCGCGTTTCACGGCCGACGCGGCTTTACGCTGCAACACCGTATTACTTGCGAAATTGACGAGGTATTCCACTTTCGCCTCGCAGTCCAAAAAATCCAAAACTTCCGGCGCCGCAAAACCACCATCCAAGCGCACCCGGATCTTGGCCTTCGGAAAAGCTTCCGTCAGCCGCTCGATCAAACGGCGCAGCAGGCCCACCGCTCCCGACGAGCCCGGCGCGTTCCCCGGACGCAATACCGCGGTGACCAGATATTGCTCCGCCTCGTGGTTGAAGGTCAGAAAACCTACCATCGGTAGGTAGCACTAGGCAGCGTCCGACAAAAGCTCGGCTGAACATGCACTCGCGAATGCGAATCTCGCTCTCCGCTCTATGACGGCGGACAAACAGAAAGTCTGATGGATTGAGCGGGGTCGCTCCATCGAGTTGAGAACATCCTCCTGACCAAGAGCCGGTTCGGAGACTGTGTTGAGTTCGACGACATCTGAAGGTTCGCCGTTGGCTATGAGTTGCAACTGCCGCATAAGAAAACTCCTTTCGTTCGAAAAAGTTTACGGCTTCGCCGCATGCGCCGATAGCCAGAGGGGTATTTGTCCGGCGGATGGCTCCGATGGCTTTCTAAACTGAATTCGCTAGATGAGACGGCATGGTCAGCAAAAAAGATGCGGAGAATCTGCACCACCACTGGGAAACAGGCTTGAGGTTGCAGCCAGGGAAGCCAAAGACGTACACTCGCTTCTTGTCGGTCCGTGTCAACTGCCGTGCGCACATGAGCTTTTTCAGCGAAGTTCAACTTGAGGACAAATTCGGCCCCTTTGTTGCTTTTCAGGAGGCCCTTGGATTCATCCCCAATCTCCTTCACGCACAGACTTTGTTGCCACGCGTCATCGAGGCTCAGGCGAAGCTCGAAGGCGCTGTGCGTCTACGGGAAGGAGCGCTCTCCCGGGTGCAGAAGGAACGAATCCTTCTAAGCATTGCAGTTGACCGACAAGACGCGTACTGCATTGCCATGGATAGTAAAGTCCTGTCTTCGCTTGGCGTGACGGAGAGTCAAATCGATTCTCTCTTGAGCGACCACCGTAACGCGGACCTTTCGGCGACCGATTTAGCCTGCTTGCAGTTCTGCCTCAAACTAGCGCGTCACGCCCCCCCGGTAAGTTCGGAAGACATTGAAGCGCTGCGGACGTGCGGATTCAACGACGAGGCGATATTCGAAGCCGTCGTCGCGACCGCTTTGGCCGTCTACCGCTGCACGCTATCTGTGGGTTTGGGTCCGGAGCCAGATTTCGGATGGCGGAAGCTCTCTGCGACGAGGATTGTTCCGCCGCGTGAGGGAGCGCCCCGTAGCCCGATACCCCATGTTCATGCCGCGGCTAAGAGAAAAGGGCCGTATGTGCCCGCTCCATACCTGAGTCCGAAGACGTTTGCACCTTTTGGCATCGTTCAGAAGAGTCACGGGTTCATCCCGAACTTTTTTCGCGCTCAGACTTTGCGGCTCGATTTGCTGGACGCAGAGCTGCAAGCGGTGGACAGGATTCTGGTACCCGAAGATCTCCTAACGCGAGTGCAAAAGGAATGCATTCTGCTAGCCGTATCGGCAGCAAATCTCAACTCTTACTGCGTTGCGATGCATTGCAACCTGTTGCGTGGCTTGGGGATGTCTCCGGAAGAGGGCGACCAAATTGCCGTAGACCATCATGAGTCGAACCTGCCGGAACGCGATCGAGCGTTGCTAGACTTCGCGGTCAAACTGGGAACTCGTTTTTCGGAGTTTTCGCGAGAAGATATTGTAAAGCTTCAAACCTTCGGTTTCAGTGAGGAACAGATTTTGGACTGCGTGGCGGTCACAGCTCTGAATAATTTCGCAAATACCCTGCAAATGGGACTCGGGATTGAGCCCGATTTTGCACCGCCTCCTTCCTTTGAAATGAACCTTTCCGGTGCTGCCCGGGCTCCCATACGGAGGGCGAAAGTTGTGTCTCGTGTCGATACGTTGCTGGACGCGGACGCGGGACTGGTCGCCCAGGCGCAGAGTGGGAAGTTGGAAGCTTTCGAAGAGTTGGTTCGTCGTCATACGCAACTGGTTTATCGCACCCTGGTTGCAATGCTGGGGAACCCAGTCGATGCGCAGGATGCCGTGCAGGATGCTCTGCTGAGTGCGTTCGAGCACATAGGCGGCTTCGAGGGGCGCTCGAAGTTCTCGACATGGCTGGTGACTATCGCCAGGAATGCGGCGCTTAAACGATTGCAACGTGGAAAACGTTTTGAGAGCTTAGATGAGGGTGAGTACGACGAGAGTGGGGAGTTTCGTCCTCGTCAGGTGAGGACTTGGCAGGACAATCCCGAGCAGTGCTACTCTAAATCGGAGATTCGACAACTCGTTGAAAAGGGTATCTTGGAGCTTCCAGCGAATTACCGCGTTGTCGTGATGCTGCGGGACATCCAGCAACTTTCGACGGAGGAAGTTGCTCGGCAGTTGGGGCTCAGCGTTCCGACGGTGAAAACTCGGCTTCTAAGGGGCCGACTGAAGTTGCGAGAATCGCTCTCGCCACACTTCACGACCGCCGTCAGGAGGATGGTTCCGTGATCACGTGCGAAGAGTTCCTAGCTGAATTCGGAGACTACCTTGAGGATCAAGCGTTGCCAGAGGTCCGTAAAGAGCTTGAGCTGCACTTGTCGCAATGCCTCGTTTGCCAGGTGCTGTGCGATTCCACCCGCAAAACTATAAGGATCGTGACGGACAGCAGTTCATTCGACTTGCCGCAAAGCGTCTCTAATCCAATCATCGATCGCGTGATGGCGAAGTTGCGAACGGACCGCAGCTAACAAGCCCAAGATTTCAAATCTGTTATGCGCGCATCGCAATTTGGCGTCTTGGATGGTCATCTGGTGATTTCCGCACTTCCACTCTGACTTTCTCGTAAGTTTTCTCTCTCCGCTCTGGCACGGAAATACGATTCATGCCGACAAACAGAACGCGCTAGGCACTGCCGAATTGCCGCATTTTTTGCTCATCCGTGTATCTTTCGCGCGGCAGATGACTCCTATCGTCCGTGAGAGTTGAGCGCTTCAGAGTGCTCACCGAAAACAAAACCGAAAGGAGAATCCATCATGGTTTGCAAGATCAGGACAGTGTTGGCAATCGCTGCGCTCGCGTTCACATTCGGATTGCAGCCGCCGGCGCTCGCGCAAGACACCCGCTGATCTCTTGGCATGGCGCCCATCAGCAAATCTCACCAGTAAATTCACCCAATAAGGAGAAGGCTTTATGAGTGACACGACCTCGCAGACAGCAACAAAGCGCGCAGAGGCCCATTACACCGCGCCTCCAACGATCCACAGGGTCGAAGCCGATGGCGTCCGAGTGTTTTATCGGGCTGCCGGTGATGCGACCGCCCCCGTGGTTCTCCTTTTACATGGATTCCCGGCCTCATCGTTCATGTTCCGCGAACTCATTCCGCGCCTCGCGGCTGATTACCGCGTGATCGCTCCGGACCTCCCCGGTTTCGGGTTTACCGAGGCCCCGGCCGAACGAAAATATGTTTACTCGTTCAATGGATTGGCGTTGACCATAGAGGCCTTCACGCAAGCACTGAAAATCAACCGCTATGCCATTTATGTGTTCGATTATGGCGCGCCAACAGGTCTCCGCTTGGCGATGGCTCACCCCGAACGAGTCACAGCGATCGTTTCGCAAAACGGAAATGCGTACGAGGAAGGTCTTGGCGACGCGTGGGGCCCGATTCGGAAATACTGGGCTGAACCCACCGCAGAAAACCGCGACGTCATCCGCAAGAATGTTTTGACACTGGAGGGAACGCGCTGGCAGTACACGCACGGCGTGGCCAATCCAGACAGCGTCCCGCCAGAGTCGTACACATTGGATACGGCGCTGCTCGAACGTTCGGGGAACAAAGACATTCAGCTCGATTTATTTCTCGATTATGCATCGAATGTGAAGCTGTATCCGAAATTCCAGGAATATTTCCGCAAATCGAAGCCGCCTTTGCTCGCGATCTGGGGCAAGAACGATCCCTTTTTCATTCCCGCGGGAGCGGAGGCGTTCCGGAAAGACCTGCCGAACGCGAAGGTTCAGTTCCTTGATACCGGACATTTTGCGATAGAGACACATGTCGCAGAGATCGCATCCGCAATGAAAGACTTCCTCGAAGCAAATAGCATCGGGCGCCGAGGCGGAGAAAGCGGGGCCCAGAGATGAACGCCTTTCCAGAGGACTCGACCATCGTTCTGGTGCATGGAGCATGGGCCGACGGATCGTGCTGGACCAACGTGATTCTCCCTTTACAGCGGCGTGGGCTCAAGGTGACCTGCGCCCCGATCCCGCTCACGTCGTTAAGCGACGACGTTGCCGCTTTGAATCGCGCACTCGAGAGAACCAGCGGCCCACTGGTCCTGGCCGCTCACGCCTACGGAGGTGCTGTGATTGCGGGGGCGCGTCAGGACCGAGTGAAGTCTCTTGTGTATATCGCCGCGCTCGCGCCCGATCAGGGCGAGACGGTTGCAAAAGTGTTTTATCGCGACAAGCCGCATCCTAAAGCCCCCAAGTTGACACCCGATGCGCATGGCTTTGTCTGGATGCCGGAAGGCGGGTTTCAGGAAGCGGTGGCTCACAAAGCCTCGGCCGACCAGACGAGCATCATGCAGGCAGTCCAGCGGCCACTTGCGGTTCAGTGCATTCAAGAGCCGGCTCCGGCGCCCACATGGAAAGAGAAGCCATCGTGGTTTCTGCTCGCGGAAGAAGATCGAATGATCAACCCGAAGACACAGCGTTTCATGGCCGATCGGATGAGGGCAACTGTCCGAATCAGAGCGCGTAGACCATTCTCCGATGTACGCGGCCGCATCTTCAGCAACGACATGGTGGTTGGCACTTCCCGGATGGCAATAACGTGAAGCCATATATTCGACGAGCAACTATTGGAATTCTTGCCGGCGCGTTGTCTAGTGCGGCCTTGGCATTCACGCTGGGCCGTCCGGTATTGGGAGTGCTGCTGGGAACCGTGTTGGGCGCACTTTACGCCTTGAGCTTGCGACCGACGCGACGGGCATTTGCGGACAACTTCATGACTGGCGCCGCGCTCGGTGTGCCCCTGTGGGCTCTTATCAGCGTAATCGCGCTGCCTGTGTTTGGCGGCCAGATGCCTGAGTGGAGCGCGGAACAGATGCGGGGGCATTTTCCCGCGTTGGTCGGATGGGTGTTCTACGGAGCGGTGCTTGCCATCATCATCCAAGCGCTGTCTGATTGGGCCGGCACCATATGGGGGCCCGAGCTGGAAGCGCGTGCTGCAGTCCCCTCCCCCGTTAAGCGGATCGTGATTTTGGGCGGTGGGTTCGCCGGGATGAAGACGGCTCAATGCCTGGAACAGGAGTTGGAGAAAAATGTCTCGGCCCACATCACGCTTGTCAGCGATACCAACGCACTGCTCTTCACTCCGATGCTAGCCGAAGTGGCTGGCAGCAGCCTGGAACCAAGCCACATCAGCACACCACTGCGCAGCAGTTTGCATCGGACAGAGTTCATTCGCGCTCGAACAACGGGAATCGACATGGAAAAGCGTTGTGTTCTCCTGGAGGGAATCGCGTCTACTGACGGTTCTCCCGAGGCCCGTGCCATCGTCTACGACCATCTTGTTCTCGCGTTGGGTTCCGTCTCGAACTACCTGGGAATGGCCAACGTGGAGAAGTTGGCGTTCAACTTCAAGAGCCTCCTGGATGCCATTCGAATCCGCAACCATGTTATCGAGATGTTCGAGCTGGCGGATCGAGAGCCCGATCCCTCACTTCGTGTGCCACTTCTCACCTTCGTGATCGCCGGTGGTGGATTCGCGGGCGTGGAACTGGCGGGCGCGCTGAATGACTTTGCTCACGGCATCTTGGCGGACTACCCAAGTCTGAGCCCGAAAGAAGTGCGCGTCGTCCTGGTGCACTCCAGGGACCGGATCCTTCCTGAATTGAGCGAGTCCTTGGGGCACTACGCGCAGGAGAAAATGGCCGAACGCGGAGTGGAATTCCGGCTCAATGCGCGTTTGGCGGATGCAAAGCCGGGGATCGTCGTTCTCAGCGATGGGGAGATTCCCGCCGAGACTCTCGTGTGGACCGCAGGAACCGCGCCGAGCACTCTCGTCAAGTCTCTCAAAATTGAAAAGGACAAGCGCGGCGCGGTGAGGGTCGACGCAAATCTCGCAGTCCCGGGGCAGCAAGGCCTATGGGCGCTCGGAGATTGTGCGGCGGTGACCGACGCGAAATCGGGCAATCCTTGCCCGCCAACGGCGCAGTTCGCGCTTCGCGAAGCCCAGACACTTGCCAAGAATTTGGCGGCCGACCTGGCAGGGGGGCCATTGAAAGGATTCCACTTCGATTCACTCGGAGCGCTCTGCGTGATCGGCCATCAGACGGCCTGTGCGGAACTAACAGTGCCGTTTGCCCGGACGAGATCGTTGCGCTTTTCCGGGCTTCTTGCATGGATCATGTGGCGAGGAATCTATTTAGCGAAGCTGCCCGGCCTGGAGCGAAAACTGCGCGTTTTGTTTGATTGGACCGTTGAACTGTTCTTTCCACGGGATATTGTGCAAACGATTGATCTGAAGTAGGGAGTTTCGAATGTTATCGTCAAATTTTTCAGAGAAAACAAACGCAACCCTGAACTTGAAACGCTCGCGGTGGCTCGAACCAGTGTTGGGAATTGGCGTGGGGGCAACCTGTGGGGCGCTCGGCCACACGCAACTTGAAACATCTCTGCCTTATACCCTTCTTATCGGAGCAACCTTCGGATTCTTCTTCTGGTGGGGCTTTGGCGAACGAGCAGAAAGTCCGGGTGCGGGTTTAATCTGGGGCCTAGGGTTTGCATCGCTGGTTTGGCTGCTGATCCCGGCAGGTCTCTTTCCCTTGCTGAGAGGCACACAGCGTTCTGCTGCCATGCTCATGGACGCGCGGGCGCGTTTTCCAGAACTCGTGGCCTATCTCGTGTTGCTCGGGATGCCTGTCGGTCTCACGCTTGGCATCTTGGGCGCGACACGGCCGCGGTCAGCGAGACCGAAATTCAGGTGGGGTCGCGCGATTGTCGTCGGTGGAGTTGCCGGCTCGTTGAGCGGACTGGTTTTTAGCCGTTGGATGTACGAAGGGGGATTTTATCCGCTGCTCGGCGGTTTCCAGCAGCTTGGGTCGCACGCGGAAATGGTCGAGTTGCATTTTCTAGTCGCGCTGGTGATTGGAGCGGCTTTTGGATTGTTGTTCCAAATGGACGTGCGGGGTCTCGGTTCAAGCATGGGTTGGGGCCTGGGGTTCGGAATATTCTGGTGGTTCTTCGGTCCCTTGACACTTTTCCCCCTTTGGAGCGGGAACGGGCTCGATTGGTCAGCGGACCAGGGTGCAGCATTGTTCGGCTCCCTGGTTGGGCACATTATTTATGGCTTGATTCTCGGGGTAATCTACGCGGCCATCGACCGAGTATGGCTGAAACTTTTTGTGCAATCTGACCCGCTTAATCGCGAGCCGGAAGGTCCGGGTCTGCACGTACTGCGTTCACTCGGATGGGGAGCGCTTGCGGGTCTGGTTGGCGGCATCGTGGCGAGTCCCGTCTTACTGGCTACGGGAGCGTTGTCCACGGTCGCCGGTCTTGGCATCACATTTCTCGGGTTTCAAGGCCTGGTCATCCATCTCACGGTGAGCGCCGTAATTGGTGCGACTTATGGTCTGCTTTTTCGGAATGAAGGATCAAACTTCAGCGTGGGAGTGCCGTGGGGATGCCTCTTTGGACTGATTTGGTGGTATCTCGGGCCAATGACTCTGTTGCCCCTCGCTATTACGGGAGAGACCGATTGGAGATCAAGCGCGGCGTCCGCACTCCTACCAACTTTGGTTGGCCACCTCATCTATGGTGCTGTAACGGCGGCCATCTTTCTCCTGCTGGAGCGTCGCCATCTGCGCTGGTTGCTGCTCGATCCAAAAACTGCCCTGCGAGAGCAAAGGCGAATGCGCCCCGCTGGAACGCCAGCTCCAGCATTATGGTTTTTCGCTCTAAGCCTGGGTCTGCTGCTGCCCATCCTGCTTGGATAGCGAGGTTCCTCGTTGGGAAGGATGACACCGGATGCGTCTGCTTACGAGTAGGATCGGGTACTCGGCGCAGGAGATAGGTGTAAGGGAACAGAGGGGTTTCCGACTCCAGGACCTGCGACAACTATGGACCCAGCCCAGCGCGAAATTCTTCGCACTTACGACCTGTTTCTGTCTGAGTTAAATAAATCTGGCTCTGAGCAGGAATTCGTAGAGACACAATAACAGAGCGGGTTTCCGTCGTAGCACCGGTTCGGCTAGACTCGACGGAATGCGCGACAACGAATTCACGAAAATACTGGGATGGCCGGGCTACCGAGTCTTTCGGCACGAAATCGATGAAACCGCCAAGACGCTGCGTTTATGGGTACGGCGCAAGCGAGGAAACCGCAAGCTGATCTGTTCAGGGTGTGGAAGAAAATTTAGCGAGGCGCATGATTGCAACGAACGGGAAGTGCGCGACCTGCCGTGGGGCGAGTATCGGACGACGGTGATCATCGAAGTGCATCGGGTGTGTTGTCCGCAGTGTGGGGTAAAGGTGGAGAAGGTACCACAACTGCCAAGTAAAGCGCCTTTTAGTAAACGCTTTGAAGAAGCCGTAGGGTTAGCGTGCGAAAGCGCGTCAGTACGACAAGTGGCCCGGCAGTTCCGGCTGCCAGCCAGCACCGTGCGAGCCATCGACCTGCGGTATTTGCAGCGTTGGAGTGCAGTGCGCCGCAAGGACCCGTTAGTGCAAATGGGTGTGGATGAGATTTACTTCGGCAAGCAGATGAGGTTCATCACCGTGGTCAGTAACTTGGACACCGGCGAACCCTTGTGGTTCGGACAGGACCGCAAACAGGAAACCCTCGATGAGTTTTTTCGAAGCCAACTGAAGGAAAGCCAGCGGAAGCGTATCGAGGCAGCTTGCGTGGATATGTGGCGACCATTCACCAACAGCATTGAACAATGGGCCCCGAACTGTCGCATTGTGTACGACAAGTTCCACGTTTTGCAGCATGCCAATAAGGCCATCGATGAAGTGCGCCGGGCGGAGTTCTTCCGCAAAGGCGGACGGATGCGCGGTGTGGTGAAGGGCAAACGCTGGTTGTTGTTGACGCGCTGGATGAATCTCAGCAGCCAAAAACGCCAGCAATTAAACGAGCTGTTCGCCCTCAACCGGAGAGTGATGAAAGCCTACCTGCTAAAGGAAAGCTTGGAGCGGTTATGGACCTACCACTATGAAGGAGCCATGCTGCGCTATCTGCAAAGTTGGATCGATCAACTGCGCTGGCAACGGTTGCAACCCTTTCAAAAACTCGCTTTCATGCTGCTGGATCATCTCGACGGCATCCTCAACTACTGCCGCACCAAAGTACCTTTCGGAGTGGTGGAAGCCATCAACGGCAACATCAAAACCCTGCTTAGAAGGGGCCGTGGCTACAAGAATCTCAGCTATCTATTGCTCAAGGCCCAACGCATGGCGGTCACCAAGACCGAATTCATCGTTCTCCAGAAAGCAGCCTAAAATGCGGGTCGCTACGAATTCTTGTGCAGAGCCATAAATCTTAACTACGTGGCTAGCTCCCAGTTAACCCTCTTCCCCCGCGACGCCTTATGCATTGCAGCGATGTCCTACCTATTTCGAGCGCGACGGCCTATCGGAAGGGCGGTCGCCGTGGTCCCATTCTGGCTGCGAACCGCGTGCCGGCCTCTCTGGGATTTGCTCTCATTCAGAATATTGGTTATGGCCGCCACGAGCGCGTGGCCGGACCCACGTAACTCGTGAAGGCGTTGTCGCACAACTTTTTCCAGTGCACGCTTACCTCGCGGGAGCAAAACCACACAAACCTGCCTAAGGTCGCGGCCGCTCTGACCGCGACGTACATAGCCCCTCGCTTCGAGACGATCAATCAAGCCCACCGCACTGTGGTGGCGGAGGAGCAGACGATCCGCGAGTTGGCGGATATTGGCTTCGTGATTTCGAGGGAGTGCACGGACAGCAAGAAGCAGCTGGTATTGTTGCGGCTCGAGTCCGACCTCCGCGGCTGCCTGTTCGCTTCCTTGCAGGAAGCGCCTGATGCGGTAGCGTAGTTCAGCTAGTGCTGCGTATTTAGAATCGGGAATGTCTCGCGTCATGTTATTCATTATATCGCACTGCGATATAAGTTGCAAACAGCCGCATCCCGCTGTGAGCTGTTGATCTTTCCGGTGCGGCCTCGAAACGGGGTAGTGGCGCCGATTACGCCTTCAGGCTTTGCGATTATCGGTAAACCGATGTGCCCGCCGCACTTCCGCCTCCTGATGAAGATACTACCGCACTCTAACCGCGGGGCGAGAACTAGCCTGTTCTATGCCGTCACGTCTATTGGAGAGGTTCATCTGCTTGTATATCTTGAGATTCAACAGCCTCTGCGACTCTTGGCCGGATTCGGCTTTTTGAGGTCACGCCGTAGTTTTCGGCATGAACGGTGTAGTCGTCGTAGGGTTTAGCGCGCTGAAGCGGGATTGACCATTGTGGTCGGCGTGGTGAGTTCGACCATCTTGGTGCGATGGTCGCAGAGGTACACGACAGCGGATGGCAAGGCCTGTCCCCGGGAATCGACCACTATGCCCCGAACCGTAGGAATCTCAAGTCGCGTTGCTGGTGTAGCGAGCGCTGCGAAGAGCAGAAGAAAATGGATCACGAGAAGACGTATATTCGCCCACCCAAATCGCTCTTAAACCAATATTTCCGACATTGCCGAGGGAACTCTTGCAACAGCTCGTGTTTTGCACGCCGTAAGACGGAATGCAGGCGATCAAGGATTGTCGATCGGGAGATGCTTAGTCTTGCCACAGGGGCTGCCCGCTGCGGTCGCGCAATTCCAGAAGTCTCCTGCCTTTCTTAAGTTCCTTGGCGATTAGGATGACGGGCAGGTCGCCTGCGAACTTGGAACCGGTAACTTCAAGCTCATCCCCTTTCAAAGGGATCAAGTCACGCTGGTTAAGAAACAAGGAAGGGCCGAGATGCGCTTCCAGCACTCCATAGTCGGTCCTCAACATGACATGCGTTCCAAGCCAACTGGTCCGAGCAGGGTGGCCGCCCCAGCCCAAAGAGCATTGGTGCTGCTCGACAGCTTCGACGGTTCCAGACACGGTCACAACCGTAGCCGGATCATAGACAGGTGTGGCACGCTGCCTGGCCGTCACGGCCAAGGCAAAGAGCACAACTCCAAAAAAACATAGAAACACGTTCGAAGGTCTCACAAACCGTTCAAATGTCACTGTTCATGTCCTATCTCCCACCAAAAGAGCTTTCAGCAACCCTGTGGTTTACCACTCGCCTACGGCGGAGAGCTATCCTCGGAACGCCCAAGTTTTTGGACGTCAGCGGGATGTTGCTCGTCCGCAAGGTCGCGCTGGATGAAGCGCTCGATAAGATCGAGGACATCGTGAGGCTGAATCAGTTGGGGTTCCCACCAGCGGTTCTGGCCTTTCTCGAGAACGTGAAGCCACACGCAATCGTTTTCGAAAAGATGAGAGAAGAACATGTGTGTGCGTGCGCCCCGTAGGGGAGCCAAGAATTGATCAGCACAACCGTCCGGAAGCATGAATTGGCTCAGGACGAAGTCAAAACTGTGCTCCTTCAAGAGCGGCATGACCTCGCCGCAAGTTTCCGCAAAGTAAAAATCGCAGGACCAAGTGTCAAGAAGTCTCAATAGACCACAGGCTCGTTGAGTGTTTTTTCCAACGATCAAAATACGCACAGTAGTCATCACATTCCTCCCTGTCTTCCCTCTCCCCTCGAGAGTAATTTTGCCGTTTGACCTCCTCCATTCCTGCGTCATGGAAAAACAAGATCAAAGCTCACTCCGACAGTTGACTCTCGATCAACGACGCACTTATTGGCGTGAGCCGGCCTCGAAGAAGTTCTCAGTTCGGTGGTTGCGGCTCGACGACCAAAAAATGCGCGTTGCCGCCACGATTTACGAGAAGAAGTGCCGGCTGATTGCCGAGCGCAACCGTCGCGCGGTTGTATTCGTCGATATTATGAACGGACTGGCCGTTTACTGCTTGGATGATGTTTCCACTCTCGAGATCCGCAGCCGCAGCGGCACTGGAGGGGTCCACCGATGTAATCACTACTCCCGCGAGTGAAGGCGCAACACCAAGCTGGCGCGCAGTGGCTGGTGTCAGATTTTCTACCTGAACACCCTCGAGCGTGGAGTTCTTAGGGGCGGCGGTGACCGCATTCGGCTGTTTCTCGGCAAGCTCCGTAAGGGTAACCGAAACGTCGCGCGTTTGACCGTTGCGTGCGATTTTTAGATGGACCGTTGTGCCCGGAGACGTTTCAGCGATATTGACGCTCAAATCGTCGGGGCCGCCGACGGGTTGTCCATTGAGAGCGAGAATAATGTCGCCGCGTTCGATCCCGGCTTTCGCGGCGGGACTCCCCGGTGTCACCTCGGAAACCAATGCACCACCCCCATGGGTTAGGCCGAAAGCCTTGGCCATGTCTGCATCGACGCTTTGGATAGCTACGCCGAAATGGCCGCGAATGATCTTTCCATGATCCACAATTTGTTCCATGACGTTGTGCGCCATATTGATCGGAATCGCGAGTCCGACGCCCTGATTCCCGCCGCTGCCGTTTCCAGTAATGATTGCGGCGTTGATGCCAACCAAGTCGCCGTGCAGGTCAAGGAGAGCGCCTCCAGAGTTGCCGGGGTTAATAGCCGCGTCGGTCTGAATAAAATTCTCATAGTGCTCAATGGAGCCACCAAGTCCACGTCCGGTGGCACTCACTATGCCCATAGTGGCGGTTTCACCGATTCCAAAAGGATCGCCGATGGCAAAGACGACGTCGCCCACTTTAAGCCGGGAGGAGTCGCCCAAGGTCAGCGCTGGAAGGCCCGTCTCGTCGATTTTCAAAACAGCGATGTCCGTGAGGGAATCGGTGCCGATCAACTTGGCCTTGAATTTCTTTTTGTCCTGAGTGTAAACCTCGATCTCGGAGGCACCCGAAATGACGTGATCGTTTGTGAGGATGTAGCCGTCGGGGTTCACAATGACCCCAGAACCGAGACTGTATTCCCGGTTGGTTTGCGGAACATCAGACGGATTAAATTGATCGCCGAAGGATTGACGGAAGAAGGGGTCGCTAAACATGCTTGAGAAGTCGTTTTGTTGCTTGACGACCTTAGTGGAGGAAATATTCACTACGGCAGGTAAGGCCGGATCAATGACAGGGGCATATCCGTTCTTGAAGTCGGCCAGGCTGACGGGAGAGGGATCCTTGTCGA
Source organism: Candidatus Acidiferrales bacterium (assembly GCA_963790355.1). GTDB lineage: Bacteria > Acidobacteriota > Terriglobia > Acidiferrales > UBA7541 > Acidiferrum. Next base: position 268,669 of record CAWBOF010000002.1, on the reverse strand, counting down.
TTTTCAAGGGAACCTTGCTAGCGGCCGTAGCGCGACCTTCGAGCACGGGACCGATCGCAGCGAGAGACACTCCTAGGACGAGGAAAACAAGAATAGCAATAATCACAGTATTCCACCGCCGAAAACTTGCGACGATACCGGGTCGCAGTTGCGTCGGAGACCAAAGTACAGGACCATCATGTGTCCTCCGCATGGGACTTCTCCTTTTCTTGATCGATGCATGAACCTCAAAAGTGGCCGATTGAACAGGACACTCCTGGCTCTGGGACTTGCTTCGATAGCTGCTCAATAGAATCTTGTCTAACAAGATCTTGAACTGGGCAGGCCGCATCCCTGGGTCTTGCGAACGATCCTGTCCTTCGTAGATGGCGTTCATCCACCAGCATCCATCCTCGACCGCATTAAAAAAAAACATAGTTGTGCCGGAACCCAAAAGCCGAGGCATCAGTTCGTAGGCGGTCCCATCGGAAAGCAAGAACTCGCTGAGAACTAGGTCGAAACGGCGACGATCCAGGAATTCCAACGCTTCCTTTTTGGAAGTTGCAAGACAGAGTTCACATCCTCGTTTGAGCAGGTAGGACTCAAGGGCCGACGTGCATCGAGGATCGCGTTCGACGAGAAGAACGGTTACTCTTCTTAGCTCCATATACGCCTCTTTAGTGACCGGTGCGGAGCTTGGTGTGCGGGCCTGGTCAGCGGAGAAGGCAGGCGGAGGTGAAAGTGCCCGACTTGGATGCCAAGAAAAGCCATTGCACAAAAGGCGAAACTGCATCTTCTGCCTCTCTTCCATTAGATGTATCGTAGTACGATACGGTTTGCTGACGACAAAGTGGCATCGATTCCACGCGCCGAAGCATGTGACTCTTAGATCGAAACGAAACACTCGGAAAAGCAATAACCCACTACCCCGCTTGTACCCTGCTGCGGACTGCGTTCCGATTCCGCGCGCGCTTCAAGGTCTCGACAAACCGGCTCTGTCCACGCCAAGACCAGAGCGCGCATGGATTTCCTTTGACCCGGCCGCTTGTCCGGCGACACCTAACTCCCCACCGATAGACGTATCGTGAGGACAGATGGTTAGCCGCAGCCACATGCATATATATCGCACTGCGATATAAAGTGCAAGGCAACAATTAGGCGATGTATCGCATCACGATATGTGTAAGCAGCGGTCGCGTTTCCCGGCTGGGATGGCTGACTAAAGTCATGGGAGGCGCACCGAAACGGGGCGAGGGGGTAAGCGTCTTCCTGGTCCCGTCAACGAAATCCCAGAGACAGATGATTCGGACCAAGCCACGATCATCACCGTGAAGGAGGTTCCACCAAATGCGGAGGAAATTTGTTGTATTCGGGGTTTTCGTTTCGGCCATGAGTTGCTTGTGGGCGTTCTCGGCGTTTGCGCAGTCATCGCAAGAAACAGGGAAATTGAAAATACATGTTGAACCGAAGCAGGCTTATGTTTTCGTCGACGGTAAGGCAATCCGCGATGGCAGCCAGACGATCGAACTTGCCGCGGGCGATCACAAGGTGGGAGTTTTCAACTACGGGTACCTGCCCAAAATACAGGACGTCCATGTGGGTGCGGGCGAGACGACGGATTTACGAGTGAACCTGCAATCGTCCGGAGATGTGGTGGCTGGACCATTTGCTGACATCGAGTTCAAGGGACATCCTCGCGCCGCAGTCCTCGTAAACGGCCAGACGCCGGCATATTTCGTCGGCCATGTCGACGAATTTGACTGGAACTGGATTTGGCATCAACGGCTACTCGTTAAGCCAGGAAGCTATCAAGCCACAGTGACCCGCGAAGGGAACACCATCTGGTCCGGTCCGATCACCGCGAAAGCGGGGCAACAAGTGACTGTGTATCTCAATCACAACGGTGAGATGAAAACCAAGGAATGGAAAGAGGGATTGAACATGCCACCGCAGCCTCGATTCCATGCCGGAATCGCCAGCGCCACGGTGCCGATCGCGCCCGTGTCGGCGCAACTTGCAGCTCAATCCACCGATCTTAGTTGTGGGCAAGCGACACAACTCATCTGGAATTCCAGCGATGCAACAGATACTTCTATCGCGGGGATGGGCGAAGTGCCGGGTCAAGGAGACCAGACTATCACGCCCGCGCATAACATGACCTATGTACTGACCGCGAAAGGCCCGGGCGGAGTGGCCACGCAGACCGTAACCGTGAATGTTGACGCCACGCCAAGCGCCACAATTGCCCTCAGTGAGCCGGAAGTCCGTTACCACAAAATTGGGGACCGCGTCGTGGAGGATGGTTCCGCTACGTGAATTGGTCGACCTCCAATGCAAACTCCGCCAGGGTCGAACCTGTTAATAGCGATGCAATGAGCGGCAGCCGAGTAGTGACCGCCCAGCCAAACAGACAAGCACGGGCCCAGTCAACGAAGACGTTACGTACACGATTGCCGCGACAAATGCTTGCGGAGGGACGACAACAAAACAGCGACGCTTACATCTAGTGGGTTCCATTGATCCCCCACCTTCGGCAACATTGGCTAGCCTTTTCTTCCCAACGGCTTACCCAACGAAACACCATCCGAAGATTGGTCTCCTGTAGCGAGTGAGAAAATGACTCTCGACAACATTGCGACACAGTTCAGAAACTTCCGCATGTATGAACAGCACGCCAACCTGGTGGTTGTTGGACACGCCGACGTGCGTGGGCCGCGCAGATATGACCAAGCACTTAGTGAGCGCCGCGCAGCTCTCGTCAGCGACTACCTGATCTCCAAGGGTATTCCGGCTGATGAAATCAAGATGCGGGCCCAAGGAAAAGATAAACAAATGGATGTGAAAGCTGTAGAAACCCTCCAATCCAGAAACGATCAAAAGGCGGATAAGTGGATGGTCAAAAGTGAAAAAACAACCTGGCTCGCCTACAATCGCCGTGCGGACCTTGTTCTTGAGCCTACCGGTCGGCAATCGGCAACGATCTATCCTACAGACGCATCCGATACACGAATTGTTTGGCAGCGCCGTGAACCACCACTGAAGAAAGTCGAAATGGTGTCAAACACGCCTGCGACAAGCGTCCAGCAAGCGCGGGCCACTAACGCGGCAATTGAACGCTATATTTCCGAAACTCTTCCCTGGGCAAGGCGATGTTCGCCGGGACTCACGTCGCGTCGGCTACGAGTCGGAGCGTCGAAGGAACGCCGCCTTCCCAGGATGGGCTGGGTAGATTCACTCCCGGCATTATTTTAAGAAATCATGGAGGAAGAAATGATGCAACTCTCTTTAAAGGCCATGGCAATTGCAACTGGACTCTTGTGGGCTGGGGCCATCCTCTGCGTCGGTTTGATTAATCTGGCAGACCCCAGCTATGGTGCAACTTCATTCAACTGACCAGTTCAGTATATCCGTGGTTTCATGCGTCAAGGACCATAGGAAATGTCATCATTGGAACTGTCGATGGCCTGATTGATGGTGCTGTGGCAGGACTGCTTTTCGCGCTCCTTTATAACGCGGTTACCAGCCTGCCAAAGCACGCGGGCCATTCGCACCAGCAAGCCTAATCCCGTAAACAATAATCTTCACGATTAGTTCGCCTCAGAATTCTGCCAGCCGTACCGCGTGGTTGCGGTCCGGCTGGCATGATCGATTCACCTTAGGCCACGAAGTAGCCGACATGATGATCGCCACATGAGGGGGCGGTTAGGGATAGGACTTTCTGGCGACATTAGTGGGCTTAAACTGGGTCAACGAATTGGTCAGCCTCGTACGAGGTGGTCGACCAACCAGGTGCCGGCCACCACGACCATGAAAATCCAAAGGAGCACCACGATAACCATGCCTCTGAAATCGGTACCGTTTTTAGTTTCTCGCACGATCTCCCTCTGACAAAAACAATTCTCACCGGAATCGGCAGGCATTCAGTACTGCAAGCTCAGATCGCGGGAACCTGCCAATACTTCTGCTCTTTCTTGCGCAGTCAGCTTCTTCTTGTCACAACTTTCGAGGTCATAGAGGCAATTTGCCACGTTCTGTTCATCGGCGGCTTTCGCCACCTGCTGTTGTTCGCTGGCACTTAACTGCTTTGGATCGCAGGCAGGAAGGCCTTCCAGACAAGATTGAAAGGCGCGATCGTGGGCGATGACGCTCACCTGGTTGCGCTCCTCCTTGGTCAAAGCAGCTACTTGACATTCCTCCCACCCGTTAAAGCAATTCTGGAGGTTCTGGTCACGTCTTGCGCGAATCACAACTTGCCGTTCCTCGGCCGTCAGCTCTTGTTGATCGCAAACGGTCATAGTATCCAGGCAGTTCTGGAGGTTTCGAACGTGGGCGGCGCATTCGACTTGTTTCTTGAGTTCTGGACTTAGCAGAGCCGCGTTGCATTCGCCTAGACCGGTGAGACAGTTATCCAGGTTTTTGTCGGCCGAGACATCAGACGCTTCTTGGCGCTCCTCCGCATTGAGTTGTGAGTGATCACAGTCGGTGTAGTTGTTCAAGCAGCCTTGAAAATTGCGGATTTTGGCGTTGGGGTCCGTTTGGGCAAACATAGATACAGGGCTCAAGCAGATGAGCAGAAATGCCAAGAGAGGCCATCGCGAAACGCGCATCGTGTTTCTCCTTTGTGGACTATCGAACCGATCGAATGGTTCTACCGCGAGGCAAGAGCTGGTCGAGTCGGCTCTCCTTAATTCGGACCGGGTCGTTGTTCACTTAGTCCGTATAATTGGACGGCGCGGGAATTCTCAAGGGTTGCCAAGAATATCGTAATACGATATACGGTTATGGAGGTGCGGCTTCTGCTTTAGCAAGCCAGAAGTTAGTAAGAGGACCATTGCGCTTTCAACGAGGCGCGCGACACCCTTTACTTTACTATCGCTTCGAAACCTGCCGTTGAGGGTTGCACCGCCCCCTTCGACTATACAGATTATCCTGTTTTGATCATTCCTACTTTTCTCACATATGTCTACGACAACATGGGGACAGGTGGCTAGGGCACCTGAGGGCGCCAGGCTCGGGCAGATCATGTAGTAGGAGCATAAGATTGTTTGGATTCTCATGGTTCCGCGCCGACTCCGACGAATTGCCAGAATCGTCTCTTCGGTAGGAGTGGTTGTCCTTGCCGGCGAAATTTGCCGTCACGTGCAGCACATTAACCAGACCGCTGTCGCTCTGGCTCTCCTGTCTGTCCTCGAGCTCATCGCCATCAATGTAGGCTTTCTCGAAGCCCTTTGTATCCGCAGCCGCGGGCTGCGCGGAACTCGTCTATTTCTTTGTTCGGCAGCCCGACCGGCCGCCCATAGGAGCCGTGGAATGGGTCGCCATTACGACGCTCCCGTCACCGAGATTACGCAGGAATCCACTTGCAACGGACTCGCCAGTCTGGCCTCGGACGGCGCGAATTGCCGCGTCAATGATCGTTCCACCGGGTCAACTAATTTCGATTATGTCGCCGACTTCAAAATCGTTGACGTGTTTTTTTATTGCCATAATCCTCATGGTGATTTCGAAGAGAGACGGGGGTCAGGAAGCAAGTTATCAAGCAGCAAGTCAGATTTCGGCGACCATGAAATGTCCAAAGACTTCTCAGAGTATGCTTTCTCCAGAAACTCGAAAGCTTTGTTTGTTTTCACCGAGGCCGGGATATATGGATGGTTGCCATCGTGTATGGCGAAATAGAGGCCCCTTTCGATTTGCACTCCAAATTACGGAGGATCTTCTCCCCGGGCAAAAATAAAAGGCGACTTTTGCCAGGCGCCCTGGTGTTTTTGATTTATTGATTTAACTCCCGCCAGCCCTTAAATCGGGGACAGCGCGTAATGACGGGATCAGCTTTGACCGCTGGCGGCAATGCCGTAGGAAATCAAAACATCGCTGCGTAACACAATCCCTTCCAACTGGTGCACATCGGCGCGGCTTACCACCGGCAAGAGATCCAGTCCAGCTCCGCCCATGCGTTCTAGCGCCAAGTGAAGGGACTGGTCGGCGTGAAGATGAGGGAACAGTCGCGCATCCACCAGTTCGAGAAGTTGTTTTTCTTTTCCATACTGCTCGGCGGCTCGTTGCAGACCCTCTTGGTTCAGCACTCCAATCACGCCAGTCTTGTCGCACACCGGCCAGCAATGGAAGTTACTGTTGAGCGTCATTTGCAACGCATCGCCGACACTGATCTCAGCCGGCAATGTTTCCTTCGGAGGTCGCATGAGATATGCGACTTGACGCCCCCCTCGCTGCTGACGCGTTGCCGCGCTGGGCAAGTGGATTCCATCTTGATATGCGAGTGCGTCGTAGATCGGCTCCGGTTGCAACCGTGAGCAAACGAAGAAACTGATCAGATTCGAAATCATAAGCGGAACAATGACGGCGTAGTCTTGTGTCGTTTCAAAGATCATTAGAACCGAAGTCATCGGCGCCCGGACAATTCCTGCGAAGAGAGTACCCATGCCAACCAAAGCGTAAGCTCCCGCCGAGGCCGTATAAGCGGGCAACAAGTGGTGGGCGATGCCTCCGACCGTGCCTCCCAACATGGCTCCGATGAAAAGGCTAGGCCCGAAAATGCCACCCGCATTCCCGGACCCGTAGCTTGTCGTCACCGCAATGAGTTTTAAGATCACCAGCAGAGCCATGGTTCCGAGCGCAAGTCTTTCGTTCAGTGCTTCCCCCACATATCCATAGCCCACTCCCAAAACTTGCGGTACAAACAGGGCTATCACACCAACCAGCAGCCCGCCAGCAACGGGCTGAAACCATACGGTTTTCTTCGGAAGGCCCAAGAACCATTCACGTGTTCTCAAAAGAAGTTTTGTGAACGCAACGGAAACCAACCCGCCCGCAACCCCCAAAATCGCATAGATCCCGAATTCCAGAGGATTCGCCAGCTGATATTGTGGCACGTGAAACAACGGATGGTTCCCCAGGAGCAGCCGCAGAATGAACCATGACGTCGCGGCGGCCAATACCACCGAACCAAGAATCGGTGCGTGTAGATCGCCTGTAATCTCTTCGAGAGAGAACATAACCGCCGCCAGCGGCGTGTTGAATGCAGCCGCGATCGCTGCGGAAGCTCCGACCGGAATGAGCGCCTTCACTCTTTCGGAGCTGAGTCCAAGGTACCGGCCTAAAACGGAAGCAATGCCACCCCCTACTTGCACCGACGGGCCTTCGCGTCCCAACGGGATGCCGCACGCCAGCGTCGCCGCCGTACAAAAGAACTTTCCCAGGATCGTACTGAGGGTGATCCGGCCTCCCCTCGCAAACAGGGCGGCTTTTGTTTGGGGAACGCCGCTACCACGGGCATCCGGGAAATATCGGTAAAGCAGGTACCCCATGGCGAGAGAGCCCACTACGGGAATCAGGATCCGCCGCCAAATCGCGCTCCCGACAGGATACAGCCGCATGCCCAAGTGTTCCGTCAGCATGATGAATGCAACGACGGAAAGTCCCGTGAGCATGCCGATAACAAGCGTGAGCCCCAGAAAAACTTGGTCCTCGCGTTCGCGAATGCCAGGAAAAGAAGCAGCTAAAGGCTTCCTCCACCACTGTGATTTGACTTCGTTCGCAATTGCCTGTGCCATCGTTCCTTACCTGGGCGAAGAGACCCGATTGCAAGCGTGAGAAAAAGGAATACCTGATTCTCAGTCTGTCAAGACGAGTTCGTTGTGCTGAGCTCTACACTCTTAAAACGGGGCATCGAGCATGGCTAAGCACCTGATGAAGCATGGCCCACGGCAGATGCGCGGATATCCTCGGGTGGAACGTATGGTGCGGTCCCATCACAATCAAGTCTGCACGCAGGTCTTCCGCAACCTTCGGGATGCGTTCCTGTGGCGCGCCGATCTCCACTATCGATTGCGCTTCCAACGAAGGGCTGGTCTCCAGAAGGAGCAGCTGCACGAGCTGTTCCATTGCTATGTCCCGCTGTGCCTCTCGACGTTCCGACGGAGCATCGGCCGGCATCTCGAGAACATGGATCAGAGTCAGGTGCGCGTTCTCATCCTTCGCCAACGCCTGCGCATACGAGAGCACTCTCGCCGACCCGGGCTGCAGGTCAGTTGCGCACAGAATTTTCCCCAGTTTTAATTCCGAAATCATTTTTGGGTGAACCTGCGGCCCCACCGTAAGCACCGGGCAAGGAGCGCAGTTAACGATTTCTTCCGCCACCGAACCGAGCACCAGCTTCTTGATTCCACTGCGGCCATGCATGCCAAGCACGATCAGATCAATGTCCAGGCTATCGATCAGGGCCAAAAGCACCTTTGAAACGGAGTCGAGCCTTTCTTTGATGAGCTCGTGATGCTTGATCCCGTCGAACACCCCTGAGGTCACAATTTTCGCCATCTTCTTTTCAGCGGTATGTCTCAGGTAAAACGGGTCCGGTGGCTGAACATCGTAAGTAATCTCCGAAGAAACAACACTCACCGTATAGAGCGTGGCCTCATAACGGCGGCACATTCCAATTCCATAGGGCAGCGCAGCTTCGGAACAGGAGGAAAAATCAGTCGCGAAGAGGACGTTTCTGAGTGAAACTACCATTGCCATCGAAATATGGAAGGAAGGCGGCGTCTGACACCTCCCGATATTAGGGCAACTACGCCTTCTATCGGGTGCCGCCGAATGAATATATCGCAGAGCGATATACACGTCAATGACGTCCCACGGCTCCATCCAGATGCCTGATATACGCAGCCGTAATCGGGTACTGGCCCTTCACCGCCCGTCAGACAAGTAAGATCCTCCCATGCTCCCGTATCCGCCCAATGCGCCTCCGCATCGCCAAGCCCTTCAACGACCCCGACTACATCTTCGAACTGAAACATGACGGATTCCGAGCCATCGCTTAGATTGAGGAACTCACGTGCCAATTTCGCGCAACGCTAACCAGTTTGGATATACAATCGCGTCCGACGAACAAATCCGGAACGGGAATGAGACGCTCCGTTTTAGAGAGGAGGTGCCATGAAAATTACTCTTGGTATCTGTATTTTTGCATTGCTTGGCGGAACTGTGCTTGCAGCTGGGGGAAAGCCAGACTTCAGTGGGACGTGGAAACTAGACCCGTTGATGAGTCGGTTCGACCAAGGAGTTCCCGCTCCGAAGGGTAGGACGCTGACCATCGAGCATCACGAGCCGAAACTCCACATCGAGATTAAGACTGAAACAAGAGAAGGCACTCAAGATCAGGTGTTCGATTTGATCACCGACGGCAGTGAGGCTAAGCAGATCGGAGGAACCTGCACCGCCAGCGCCACTTGGGGCGATATAGACGGCACTCGATTGGTGTTGACCATCAAACAGCAGTCTGCCAACGGCACAGTGGTAACGAGCCGTCTGATGAAGCTTGGCTCTCAGGGGAAAATGCTCACCACCGTGCTGACAGTACAGAATCCAAACGGTACGGAAAAGGCTGACGAATTCTACGTACTGCGCTAAGAGCGGGAACCTTGCCCACCGAGCGGTTCGTTTGAATATTGGTGATTACAATATCCGCGTTCGGAACTCCTAATCGCTCTGTGGTGGAGGCGACGTGATAAACTCCGCCCATACCCCAAAATATGAAACGCCCTTGCCGTCGCTGCGGTCACGGTATGGCTATTCACACCACCAAGCGTGTCGCGATCAGAAATAAACGAGCGCTTTGCAGTCCCTGCGTAAGCGTTCGACGAGTACACCTTGACGGATTCCGAATTCCCATGAATGTTTCGGCTATGAATGTCGCGGGTTGATCTCGTCGGTGAAAATATCCTCGGTTCGCGGCTTGGCGATCGCCAGGTCGAGGCGAGTCAGCAATTCAGCCAAGGTCTCGCCTTCTCGGCGTACCAGCATGGCCAAGTTATTACGTTCGTCGTCGGCCGTGGCGGCGATACACCAAAGTTTGGGGATCACGCCTGCTTTGATTTGGCCTACTTCGATCAGTTCCTCGATGTTGGGTAGGTGCAACGGATTGCTAGCGGAATGCTTCCCGACGGCGCTCTTCTTTAGGCCACCTGACTTCTTTCGGGTTCTGTGCCTGTTGCGAGGTTCCATGGTAGCAACTCCTCGATGCGGTTAATGTTCTGCGATGCCCGTGATTTGGGCTGCATGTCGCCCGGCGTGTGGCCCTTTCCTGCGCGTTCCTTTCCCTACCAGAAAGTGCGAGCGACAATAATATGCCCGGTGTTGATATCAGTGGGTTCAATGTTGAAAATCTTCGTGAACGACTACAGCGCATGTCGGATGAAGAATTGATTCAGTTTGGGAAAGCTTCACGGTCGTTATTACCGCCCCGAACTCGGCTACGATTGTCCAGCCATTAGTAGGAGCAGCGTCTGGCATGCGTTGCCAAAGGGAACAACTCCCAAGGAATGAGCCGATCACCTATGTTTCGCATGATGCTGACGACGGGGCTTGGCAGTTTCTTGATGACAGCATGGCAAGCGATTCTGGTTCTGTGCTGCGATGTTTCGCGATCAGGTAGTGGGGCCCGAGCTGTTCGCGGACCCACGGAGTTCTGGGTCCGCGATTTCAGTGCAGCGCGACACCTCATTTTACGAGAAGTTTCAGAAGCAAGGGGGCGCGGGCCGGACCCTCGTTGGGCCTCCGCGACGTGCCTGAAAAAAGTAAAACTGCCCGCCGAGCGTGTTCTTCATATCGACCACCTGTTTGCGCGTATGCAGCGTCTTAATACATACGAAGCAAAGACGAACGCCATGACGAGAATCGGATCAAATTTATCCCAAGTACGTACTGCCACCGCCATTCAGTTGTGAATAGAACGCGCGTAAAAGATTGATCGCGAGACCAGCATAAACCCACTCAGTCAATCGAGGCACATTGGGAATCAGAAGGCCCACGCCACCAAGGATGTGGGTCACGCCAATCAGAGGGATGATATAGAGCAGGTATCCGAGCTGCTGATTGGCGATCCTCCATTCGTCGGGATCGTGAATTAGATATAACCTTCCGAACTACACCCAGATGAAGGCGACAAGGCCGGTTATTACCATCGCGACTATTTGAGTTGCTCGACCTGCCCGCGCGGGTTTATCTATTGTATGTTCAGCTTTCATATTAAAAGCGATCCTCTTCTTGCGGTTTAAATGGTTTAAATCGTTCTGCAATAAGTCGGCTCTTGTACGTACTGAAGCTCAAGAAATCAACTCTCTGAAAGAGAGGTGCATTTATGTTCGAAACAGTTGCGGAAGGCCGACAAGTACTAAGCCGCCGGCCTGGAGCGCTCTTGGCTCTTGGGCAGGCGAGTCCAAGACGGCAAGCTTAAAATCTCCTGCAACGCCGGTCACGGTTTATTTGGGGCGGAGCGCCAGGGCCTGCCCGTGAACGCAGCACCCACGCCACGAACGCTCCGGCCGCCGCGCTCAGCGGTACAACTGCGGTATGCCATACGAGCAGGTGGAGGGCCTGGAAATTCGGGCAGTGAAGCTCCAACATGATCACGCCGGCCAGACCGGCAAGTGTGCCTCCTACCAGGCCTGCAGCAACAGAATTCACAGCAAAACCGCGCCGTAGCAGCAACCATGCGAAGCGTACACAGCAAGGAAGCAGGCCGTGAAGGTTCAGCTCCGAAATCTTACATCGTTGCGATGCCGACGCCGTCTCAGCAGCGGAAGCCAGCATCCGGGTACGACCGCAAATGCGAAGGGCGGCCCGGGATCGCCGGAGTCGCCAACTCAGGGCATGTTTCCAAGGGGATTTCCCATGAACCCAGGAGAGCTCCCCATCTCCTCTCGACAAGCGAGGAAATCCGGTCGCCAAGGGAGACCGTAGGCGACCGAGGACGGATGGAAGGGCAGTCTTACGAACCCATATGTACCTGTGAAGGTGGAGAACCGCAGGACTTCCGAAAGGAGCGGCCACGGTATCCACTGGAGGGAAGGGGGGAACAAGGTGACGTATCTGTTGAAGGAAACATAAGCGAGACACAGAACTCGAGGAACTATGTCCACAGAACTCGACAGATTAACTGAACTAGCCAAGGAGGATGCGAAGCGACAATTCTACTCGATCGCACACATGATCACGTTCGGAGCGCTGTATGCGGCATTCCGAGGACTACGAAAGAAAGCCAGCGCGGGAGTGGACGGCGTCACGTACGAGGAATACGAACGAGACGCCGCGGGAAACATCCAAGCTCTCCACGAGAGGCTCAAGAATGGCAAGTATCAGGCGCAACCTTTGCGTGGAGTTTTAGTCCGACGTCGCCGGATTAGCGATGCGGTAGAGGAGGGGGAATGCCGGAGTTAATCCGAGATCTCGGGAGCAGGATATGCTTGAATAGGAACGGCATGATATGCTTGTATCCACACGACATGATATGCTTGTAATCGAACGGCGGAATGGGCTTGTATTGGGTAGGGAGCTCGATGGCGACACCAAATAAGAAACTCGCTGAATCTCTCGGCGTACTTAAAGACCTTCAGAGTGGGGGGAAACGAGTGTTCCGCTCCAATGAACTTAGCCGCGTTCACCGGGAGCGACTAGTCGATAACGGCTTTTTAGAAGAAGTGATCAAGGGCTGGTTGATTTCCTCCGGTCCGGGCACGCGCAAAGGTGACAGCACACCGTGGTACGCGTCCTTTTGGGAATTTTGTGCTCGTTACTGCGGAGAGCGTTTTGCCGACCAGTGGCACCTTTCGGCGGAACAATCCCTTTGGCTCCACGGGGAAAAAACCGCAATCCCACAACAGCTCGTGGTGTGTAGCCCAAAGGCGACCAATCACACGAATAAGCTTCTATTTGGAACCTCGATTTATGATTTGAAAGTGACCTCGTTGCCAGAGGAGGTGGACCCAGTATTAAGAGATGGCTTGCGGCTCTTTTCACCTGCGGCGTCGTTGGTTGGTGTAGCCGAGACATTTTTCGCCCGCAATCCGGTCGAATCGCAGGTTGTCCTAGGGAGCCTCGCCGATATTTCGGATCTGCTCCGGTTGTTACTGAATGGGGGCCACTCTGCCAAAGCGGGCTATCTTGCTGGTGCGCTCCGACAGACGGGTCGCGGCGAGCTTGCGAATGAGCTAATTGCAGCAATGAAAAGCGCCGCATACGACGTTCGGGAAAGCAATCCGTTCGAGGCTGCGCAGGTGTTGACTACGCCGCGCCGGGTGGCTGCACCTATCGCCAGGCGCTTGCAGATGATGTGGGAAAGAATGCGCGGCGATGTCGTTGAGACTTTTCCGAAGGCCCCGGGACTACCGAAAGACACGGACCGCTATCTTCACCATGTCGACGAAATTTATCAGAGCGACGCGTACCACTCTTTATCCATTGAAGGTTACTCGGTTACGCCTGATGTAATCGAGAAGGTGCGTCAAGGGAACTGGAATCCCGAAGATGATGAAGCCGACCGAAAAAACCGCGATGCCCTGGCGGCGCGCGGCTACTGGCAGGCGTTCCAGACTGTCAAGGATTCCGTAAAGAAGGTAATCGTTGGCGAGAATCCTGGCGCGCTGGCGCGCGGCACTCATCAGGATTGGTACCGCGAACTGTTTCAACCGTGTGTCACGGCGGGATTGATCCGGGCGGGCGCACTCGCGGGGTATCGGAACATTCCGGTCTATCTGCAGACATCGCGGTATGTCCCGCCCCGATGGGAAGCAGTGCGCGAAGCCATGCCTGTGTTCTTCGACCTACTCGAAGCAGAAACCGAATCGTGCGTCCGTGCGGTACTTGGCCATTGGCTCTTCGGCTACATTCATCCTTATCCCGACGGAAATGGACGGATGGCGCGATTCCTGATGAACGTGATGCTCGCGTCAGGCGGATATCCGTGGACGGTCATTCGGGTAGAGGACCGCGCCGCATATCTCGCGGCATTGGATCGTGCGAGCATCGATGCCAATATCGTTCCGTTCTCGACATTTCTCGCTGAGCGCGCGAGTTGGTCGTTGGAAAAAGGAACCACAAATCGGCGTGAAACGAGTCGTAAACCTGAGAGAAAGTTGAAAAAAAGGCTGGCTCGCAAATCAAGGAAACCATGAGCCAACGGCACGCGTCTCTGGTCCGGTTTCGCTGGCGTAGGCCCAAAGAGGAATTCTACAGATACCTCGGTGGGAACGGTTCGGGAGTTTCAGAGTTCCGCTAGGAATTTCATTAAGGCCGGGTCGTCGCGCCATCGCCTCCTCCCTGGGCGCTGTGTCCCGATGCCCGAGGGATCTTCTTCGAAAACGATCGGAGGATTTTGGCGGCTTCTTCGAAAACGACACCGCGCGCGTGCTTTCCGTCGATGTAGGTTTGGACGGCGCCGTAGAGGGTCACAGTCCCTTTAGGTTGAGGGCGGCGACCTTGCGCAGCGACCGCGTGTCAAATTTCGCGTAGAGCCCAACCAACCTTGGAAATCGACGATGTCCTTTAACGGAATTCCTTTTTCGAGCAAGTGAGTGGCGCAGGCATGGCGGAGGGCGAGGGGGGCCACAACCTTTCGACTGAATGCCCAGAACTTTGAACCGGCGCTTCACGGTGCTATACATTCCGCCTCCAGATACTCGACGGTACGGCTGCCCGAGCGTCACGAAGACATTTCGGCAGGCGCAGCGCGGCCTCGCCTTCAGATAGCGCAAGATCGCCTCTCCGACTTCGTACTGAAGAGGATAGCGCTGATATCCGCCGCGTTTAGCACGCTTGACGCAGAAGGTCTCTTCCCGGCAGTCAATGTCGATCAGCCGCAAGCCCGAAACCTCGCTGCTACGCAGTGCATAGATGGAACATAGCAAAAGCATAGCGTGCGCGCGCAGCGAGAAAGTCGTCGTCATCTTGTTCTCACACCGGAGAAGACGGCGGACATCGGCCCACGCTGGGCCCCTCGAAACGCCGTCGTATTTGGGCAGAACGGGTTTTCGGATTCCCCTCGCGAGGCCCGGCGGGGACCAGCCGTGCACTTCCGCATGCAGGAAGAAGGCCCGTAGCGCCTGACCGTGACTGGCGAGCGTCGAGAGACTCTATCCTTGGGCGCGTTTGGCCTCGAAGAACTCATCCACGTCATTCAGACTCACATTCGAGAGAGTCCGGCCGCTTGCGGCCAGCCAGGAAAGCACTAACTTCGCTCGCGACCTGTATGCGTCAATCGTCGCGGGCAAGGCTGCCTTGGTCGAACGCAGGAAATCACTGAATTCTGTAATCTCCTTTTCGTACGGGTGCACGGGAGCAGGGGCAACCGCGAGCCGGCTATGAAAACGAAGCCAATTCTTCGCCACGCGGGGGAAGCGCGCCGTGGTGTTACCCGTCACTTTCACTCCTCTCCGGTCCGGCCCGCGATAAGCAGCCCAGGCGAGGGCGGCCCGTTCGATTTCTTCCGGCTCCACCATCCGAAGCGTAGTGAGTCGCAGAAATTCGATGATCCGCAAGAGGAAGAACGACACGGTCCGCAGATAGGCGGGGCCAAAACCCCGCCGCATGAGGTGGAAGAGGTATCGCTCGCGTTCCTCCAGGCACGGTGAGGTTCGGAAACGCCTGCGAGCCGCCGGTTCTTCCAGAATGATATCTTCAATCATGATTCTGCTAAGAACTGCTGACTACTTTCTGCACCTCTGCCGGGGAACTCCGTCAACGCATCGGGCAATCGATACACGTTGCGTAGCTCATACTGATCGTATTCCGGCATGTAGTTCTGAATTTCCAAGACTTCGGACACAAAACGGTACCCGGGGCGACGCTCGATCTGAACAATGATATTCAGGGACTATGCAATGTTCCTTTTGATGGCCGCATGGGGCATTTCAATGCCGCTCTGCAGTACGCACGTTGTGAAGCGAGAAATTCCCTGAGCAGCAGAATTGGCGTGAACGGTCGAGATGGTTCCGGAGTGCACCGTATTTAGGAGTTGAAGCAAGTCAAAGGCCTCTCCGCCACGAATCTCCCCCACGATAATCCGGTCTGGCCGATGACGCAGGGTTGCTTTCAGGAGATCGCGGATGGTCACAGCAGGTAAGCCGTTCTGTTCTCTGCGGGATCCGAATCGAAGCACATTCTGCTTGTGAATCTGGATTTCCGCGGTGTCCTCAATCAACACAATGCGCTCGTGGTCGCCGATGAATTCCATCAATATATTAGTCATCGTCGTCTTCCCACTCCCGGTACCCCCACAGATAAGGATGTTCTTGCGCTGAACCACGAGTTCTTCCAACTGTCTTGCTAGGCATGGGGTGACAGTTCCTCGTCCAATGAGGTCGTTCATCTTGAATTTGTGGGAGTGGAACTTTCGGATGGTCAGGGCGACGCCCTGAATGCTGCACGGCGGAAGTACGGCAGCAACACGACTTCCATCGGGCAGGCGCGAGTCAAGGATGGGCTTTGCTTCCGAAATGTCGTCGCCGAGACGCCTGGCAATGTTCTTGACCGCAACGATAAGCAATTCAGGCGTGAGTTTCACTCCGGGAACCGCTTGGAGGTACCCCGCTTTTTCAATGAAGATCCTCTCCGGACCGTTGACCATGCTTTCGCTGATGGCGGGGTCCAGGATGAGATGCTGGATGGGCCGAAGGAACGGAAGGATGAGTTCGAAGCCGTTCATCAGAGTTGTCCGTCGGCAAGCTGGCGAAAGTAAGACTTGGTCACGCCGTTGAAATGGGGCTTCAGATAACAAAACATCGGTGGCAACGGATCAAGCCCGTCATAAGCCAACGTTATAGACTGTGCGATCTTCAATTCCGTGAACGTCTTCATGTCGAATCGGTAGTCCCGTTGCCGGCTGTAGGTCTTGGACGTGTTGATGTGAGCCTTGTCGGCCAAGGGCTTGCCGGTAAGATAGCCGACCCTCGAATCGTGGCCGCTTTCCGAGATGTTGTAGTTCACCCGCCACTTCTCGTCCTGGCCGCATAGCTCACTGGCAATCTTGGCGGAGAAGTCGTCGGACAGGGACAGGAAGATTTTCGTGCGAAAGGTTTGCAGCAAGGTTCGCCACGTCTCCCCAGGCAGGGTCGTCTTCAAGGAGCTATACTTTGCGTGGCCACGATCGGGATACACTTTGCCTGTCTGGAGGTAGAAAAGAATTTCTCGTCGCCACTGGGTTCATTCTCCCCGACGGTAGCGAAGTGTTGGTATTCGTCGCATATAAAGACGATGGGCCGCCAGGTTCTATCCGGCTCCGCAGCAATGCGAGGGATTCGATTCAAGACCCCACGCTGAAAGTCCATCTTGAGCATCACGCCGATGGCTCGCGCCAATCCTGGGTTCATGCTTGCCGGAAAATTGAGGGCAACGATCTTGCCTTGCTCCAACAAGGTTGCAATCGGCGGAAGTGGCATTCTGCCGGACCATGGAGTCTGCATATCTCTATATAGTTCAACCGACGGACAGAAAGTTCGTTTCACGCGGGGATTGTCGTCAAAGAGAGAGAAAAACGGAGATGCCTTCGATGATGGACGTTTGTAGCTTCTTGTCCAGGTTTTTCCAGTCGCCGTCGTACCAGCGCTTGACGGCCTCCAGTTGCTCCTTTCGGTCCTGGTCAACGCTGCTAGGAGTGTGTCCGAGAATTCATCTTTTTCTGCTGAATTTACTTGAAAAGTTGCGCAGTGGTGTGCGAATTATTTGAAGTCATGGCGAAAACATATCGATCCTACCTACCAGAACAAAGTTTACTGTTACCTCCGAGCCTTCGCGAATGGTTGCCGGATGGCCACCTGGCTTATTTCGTGTCCGACGTGGTGGACCAGCTGGACCTATCGGCGATCGAGTCCGTGTATGAAGAGGATGACCGGGGGCAACCGCCGTATCATCCGCGCATGATGACCAAGATCCTGCTCTACGGGTACTGTGTGGGGGTCTTTTCGTCGCGCAAGATCCAGAAGCGTTTGGTGGAAGACGTCGCCTTTCGGGTGCTGGCGGCGGGTAATCAACCCGATTTCCGGACCATTTCCGATTTTCGGAAGCTGCACCTAAAAGCGCTGGAAGAGATGTTCCAGCAGATGTTACGACTGACGCTGGAAACGGGAGCGATGAAGCTGGGGCACGTGGCCATGGATGGGAGTAAGTTCAAGGCCAACGCGAGCAAGCACAAAGCCATGAGTTACGGACGGATGGACGAGACGGAGAAGCGGCTGCGGGTGGAAGTTCGCAAGTTGTTGAGCCAAGCAGAGGCCGCGGATAGAGAAGAGGATAAGCGATACGGTCGGGATCGCCAGGGAGACGAGTTGCCGGAAGAGTTGCAGCGACGGGAAACGCGGATCGCTCGGATCCGAGAAGCCAAAGAAGCTCTGGAAGAGCGCGCGCGCGAACAAGCCAGGAAAGAGGGGAAGGATCCAGAGGAAGCGAAGCCCACAGCAAAAATGCAGTACAACTTTACGGATCCAGAATCGCGCATCCTAAAAGGGGCGGATGGATTTGTGCAGGGTTACAACACGCAGATCGCCGTCGAGCCAGCCTTCCAGTTGATCGTCGGGCAGCGGGTCACGCAAGCCGCGAATGATAAACAGCAGCTGGTGCCGTTGGTGGAGACGATCGAACAACAGTCGGGACAAAAGCCGCAAGGAGTCGTGGTCGACAGTGGGTATTGCTCGGAGGAGAACCTGAAGTACCTGGATAAGCGAAGGATCGAAGGGTTCGTAGCGACAGAAAAGCACAAACATGGTCAGCGGAATGAATCATGCAAACCAGGGCCGTTGCCGAGCGGGGCAAGCCGTGTCGAGAGAATGGAACGGAAATTACAGACAAAGGTTGGGGCAGCGGTGTATGCGACGCGAAAATGCATTGTGGAGCCAGCCTTCGGACAGATCAAACAGGCCCGCGGCTTCCGACAGTTTCTCTTACGCGGGCTGGAGAAAGTACGGGGCGAGTGGGCACTGATCTGCATGACTCACAACATTTTGAAGTTTCACAAGATCATCTGCAGTGGATAGCACAGAACTTTCCGAGGTCCGTGACAGAAATGCGGTTCCCGGGCGAGATTTGGGAAGACAAGTAATTCACGAAACCTGATCCACCGGATTCCAATCGCCATACCAATCAAAAAAGCCCAGCCCGACGCTATAAAATGCTAAATCTCGGACACGCTCCTAGCCTGCCTCCACGCTTCCGGTAATTGCGTTCGGGACGCACCGGAATCAGGTGTTAGCGCTGCTCTGTTTCTGTGCGGGAGACGGGGCATCTCGCAGTTGAGGTGGGGGGCTGTCCGACGGTGGCCCGGGTTTCTGGATGGTATCGACCGCGGTAATCGTCACCTGCGGGTCTGCAATCATAGGTTTCAGTTTTTCGCGGAACGCCGCAGCGATATTCACTGCAGTAAACCCGACGGTTTGCAGTTCACGGAACAGGTCATCTGTCCCAGATGCTCTCGGCGTCTTCCCGCCCTCTAAAGGGAGGATGTAGTTCCCATCACCGCGGACAGAAATCCTTCCGGATAATTCTGGGTGCTTGGACACGGAAACCTGAAGGACATCCCCGAGACGAATGCGATAGTCGGGAGAGCGATAGTTCTGGAAAACATTCCGAGGCGTCATGATCACCGTTCCCGAGATCACGATCTACTGATCACGATCAGCCCGGAATCGCTGATCATCTTCCGTCACGATTCATCCAGGAATCGCGATCACGACCGCTCGGAATCGTTGATCACCATCCTCCGGAATCCGCGGTCGCTTGGCGATTTTGGGCGGTGCTGGACAGTTTTGCGGTCCCGAGGAAAAAATGGGCATAGCTATTTGTTCTGGGAATCGCAGAGTTCGTTCAGCCATCCTCAAAAGCCTGTTCAAATGGCACGGCGGTCGCACTACTGAGATCACACCTTCACACTCACGACAGTTCGCTGGGCATTGGCCGGTTGAATATTCGCAAGAGAAACAGGGTGCTTTTTCCGTCCTGCGAGGTTAACTTTAACGTCCCTGGTGCAACTCATGATCCGCTACCTAATGAATCTAAAGATCCGGCGAAAACTGCTAATCGCCATGGCTCCACTGGCGTTTATGGTGATCGTGGCCGGACTGTATGCGTCGATCGAAAGCAAAAGGATCGACACGAGGTACAGCGGGTTGCTGGATCGAGATGTCGCGACACTGCAGCGGCTGACGCAGGCGCAGGCCGAAGTAGCGTTATTTGGCCAGCGCTTGTATGAAGACATCGCTGAGATTGACCCCGATAGAATGCGCGTGATTGAGGGCGATCTGGATAGAACCTCAGTCGAATACCGAACACAGATCGCTGAATCTGTACGGCAGACTCCAGAGCGCGCCAAGGAAATCGAGGCGGCCGCAGCCTCGTTCGACCAAGCGGTATCTGACTCCCGTCCGGTACGCGCCGCGACTTTAACCGGCGACAACACCAAGTCCATGAATTTGATGCGCGGAAGTGTGGACGGAGAACTTCAGCGGGCGCGGCAGGCGATTGCCGACGTCGCTGAACAAATACAAAAATCGGTGGCCCAGCAATCAGACATTCTGACGCAGAAGACTCATCAGGCCATTTTTTTCACATGGCTCGTCATCGTCGTTGGCCTGCTAGCCACTTTCGGAGCGACTTTCTACGTCGTGCAGACGGAAGTGGTTCAAGAGCTGTTAGACTTGCGCGGGAGCATCCAGGAGCTGGCCGATGGGAAACTGGAACAACCTATCGCTTATCTGGATCGCAGGAACGAAATCGGCGAGATCAGCCGGGCACTGGGAACTTTGCAACTTGGCGCTCGCGAGCGGGAGATACAGGGATGGGTGAAGAGCGAAGTCGCGTCGACGTTGCGGGGCTTGCAGGCAAAGCAGAACTTTGCGGGGTTTGCGACCGTTTTATTGTCGCGGATATCGGAATCCATTCCTCTTATTTACGGTGCGATGTATGTCACTGGTGAGAACAAAAAGCGATTCTTCCGGGTCGGGACATTTGCTACCAGCGACGCAGGAGGATTGCGCGAATTCTCGCCTGGAGAAGGGCTGGCGGGACAAGTTGTTATTGAGAAACGACAGCTTGCCATAACCGCCGGCGATGATGTGCGAATTATGGCAGGAATGGGTACCATTGCTCCCGGCAAAATTCTGTTTCTGCCAGTAATTAATCAGGATTCGGTCACTGCGGTTCTCGAACTGGCGCCCGTTTTCAATTTGACTGACCGCCAGCAAGCTTTACTCGATGCGCTTCTTCCCTCTGTGGCCCTTAGCTCTGAAATCCTGTCAGGCAATATCGAAACAAAAAACCTTCTGGAGCAGACGCGCGCGCAAGCGGAAGCATTGGCCGCTTCAGAACGCCAGGTCACTGCTCGCAAAGAGGAACTCGAGTCGATCAACCAGGCACTCGAAGCATCAGAGGTGGAACTCCGTCACGCCAAGAATGTGGCGGAAGAAGCGACGAAGATTAAAGCGGACTTCCTGGCAAATATGAGCCACGAGATCCGCACGCCCATGAACGCCATCATCGGAATGTCGCATCTGACGCTGCGGACCGAGCTCAATCCACGGCAAAGAGATTATGTGAGGAAGATTCAAATGGCGGGCCAGCACTTGCTGGGGATCATCAACGACATTCTAGATTTCTCGAAGATCGAGGCAGGCAAATTATCCGTTGAAAACATCGATTTTGATCTGGAAAAGGTTTTGGAGAACGTGAGCAATCTTATTTCCGAGAAAGCTTCGGCCAAAGGGCTGGAGCTTATCTTCGACATCGAACCGGGAGTTTCGCGACAACTCAAGGGCGACCCACTCCGCTTGGGCCAAATCCTGATCAACTTCTGCAACAACGCCGTCAAATTCACCGAGCGGGGCGAAATTGTAGTGAAGGCGAGAGTTGAGGAGAAAGATGACAATGGTCAGTTGGTGCGCTTTTCGGTGAGTGATACCGGAATCGGACTGACGCAAGAGCAAATGGCACGATTGTTTCAGGCGTTCGAGCAGGCGGATGCATCGACAACCCGTCAGCACGGCGGCACCGGCCTAGGGTTGGCCATATCCAAGCGGCTGGCGCAGTTGATGGGTGGCGACGTCGGTGTCAGCAGCGAACCGGGAAAAGGAAGCACGTTTTGGTTCACCGCTCGACTGGCGAATGGGGCTTCCTCCTCGCCGCGTGTTCCGCGGCCGGACCTTCGCGGCCGGCGGGTCCTGGTGATCGACGACAATCCGCAGGCACGTGCGGTGGTGGCGAACATGCTGGAAAGCATGACATTTGTGGTGCATGAGGCGCCGTCAGGAATGGAAGGTATCGAGATGGTTCGTCACGCGGCCGAAACCGGTGAGCCGTATGAAATCGCTTTCGTGGACTGGCAAATGCCCGGCATTGATGGCATCGAGACGGGCTCACGCATTCGCGCGCTTGCCAACCTGACCGTGCGACCGCAACTGGTGATGGTTACTGCTTATGGGCGCGAGGAGGTATTGAAGCAAGCCGAGGACAACGGTTTCGCTAATGTGCTGATCAAGCCGGTCACTCCGTCGATGCTGTTCGACTCTGCCATTGCGGTTTTGGGGGCGGACCGCGATAAGGCGCAGGAGACCACACCTGGCCCCGCTCGTGAACTTGGGCAGCTACGCGACGCACGCGTGCTGTTGGTGGAAGACAATGAGCTCAATCGAGAGGTCGCGCTCGGACTGCTGGAGGACGCGCATTTGTCCATCGATTCTGCGGAGAATGGAGAAGTTGCGGTGCAGATGGTGAGTGCTCGGAAGTACGATGTGGTTTTGATGGACATGCAGATGCCCGCGATGGATGGGATTACCGCAACAAAGGCCATACGTTCGAACCCGCAACTGCGCACATTGCCCATTATTGCGATGACGGCCAATGTGATGGCCACTGACCGCGAGAAGTGCATTGAAGCTGGGATGAATGACCACGTTGCCAAACCCATCGATCCAGACGAGCTTTTTACTGTGTTGCTTCGCTGGATCAAACCGCGCAATGGCAATAGTGCACAGAGTGATGTTGCGATCCCCTCGTCGAGTCCTCTGGGACCTGCTGCGGATTCTGCGCCCGAGATGCCGGAGATCGCCGGGATCGACGTCAAGGCCGCGCTGAGGCGCACGGGCGGGAATCGCTTGCGCTATGAAGCGCTGCTGCGTAAATTCGCGCATCCATCCCAGGGAGCGGTAGAAGAAATTCGGTCCGCTCTTGCCGCTGGTGACGTGTCGGCCGCCGCGCGAGCCGCACACTCGTTAAAGGGAGCTGCGGCCAATCTTGGCGCGGCCGCGCTGGCTGAGGATGCGGAGAAGGTTGAGCACGCAATCATCAGCGGAAAAGATGCCAAGGAGACCCTTGGAGCGCTCACATCTTCACAGGCGGCGGTGATTCAGGCAATACAGTCCGCTTTGCCTGCTGAGCGAATCGCGCCGTTCGCTGCGGAATCTTTGGATCCAGGCACTATCGCGCAGCCTCTAGCACGGTTGAAAACATTGCTGAAGCATGATGATGGCGAGGCCGCGGATTTCATTTTGGAAGTGCGCCCGGTGTTGTCCAAGATTCTGACGGAAACGGAGATCACAACTCTCGCGGATTCGGTCGGCAATTTCGATTTCGAGGCGGCGCTCAATTGCCTTTCCGGCATTGCGGCTCGCCTGTCGCTCACACTGGAGTAAAAGCAATGGTCAAGACACCGCCGCAGAAACTAATCCTGATTGTTGACGATACGCCCATCAATATCGGCGTAATTTCAGGAGCTTTGAAAGACATTTACAAAACAAAAGTTGCCACCAATGGCGAGAAGGCTCTAACGATCGCTTCCGGCGAGCAGAAGCCCGACCTGATTTTGCTGGATGTGATGATGCCGGGTATGGATGGCTACGAAGTCTGCCGCCGGCTGAAAGCGGATCCCAATACTCAGAAGATCCCGGTGATTTTTCTGACCGGGCAAACCGGTACAGAGGATGAAACCAGGGGTTTCGAGGTCGGAGCCGTCGACTATATCCACAAGCCGTTTTCGGAAGCCGTTGTAAAAGCTCGTGTGCATACCCACTTGATGCTGCAGGAAGCGCATGAACAAATTGCTCGGCAACTGGTGGAAATTAATATCGAATTGGAAATGGCCCGCCAGATTCAGCTGTCTATTCTGCCTCGCAACACCCCCAAGATTCAGGGACTGAGCATCGTGGCCCGGTATCTTCCCATGACTTCGGTGGCAGGAGACTTTTATGACTTCATCATTGTCGACGAAAAGCGTGTGGGGATCCTGGTCGCGGATGTCTCTGGGCACGGCCTGCCGTCTGCGTTGATTGCTTCCATGCTCCAGGTGGCGTTAACAGCTCAGGCCGCTCATGCGTCTGAACCGGAAAGGGTATTGTCCGGCTTGAATCAAGCGCTGTGTGGAAAGTTCGAACACAATTTCGTTACTGCGGCGTACATGTTCATTGACGTGGAGAAGAAGATCATAAGTTACGCCGGTGCCGGACATCCTCCCCTTCTTTTCTGGCACCAGTTGACCGGGAAAGTCAGCCCGGTAGTGGAGAATGGCTTAGTTCTAGGGATGTTCTCTGAAGCAACTTATGCTTCGCTGCGAATGCCGATCCAGACGAATGATAGGGTCGTCCTTTATACCGATGGAATTCCCGAAACAAAGAACGCGGAAGAACAAGAATTCGGGACGGCGCGATTTGTGAAGTTTATGGAAAATAACCAGCAGTTGTCTGTAGATCAGTTTGCGGATGGATTGCTCGACGAGTTATCGCGGTGGTCAGAGCAGCCCCGTGGGCAAGGACAGCAGGATGATATAACGGTACTCACGGTAGACTTCAAGAGCTTATGATCAGAGGTACTCAAAATTGCGTGCATTCCCAAATGCGGCAAAGCCCATTAGAAATCGAGTTCAATTATTTGACCGCCATTCTTATGACAGCTTGAAAGGCATCGCGTAACCGTCAAAAGAAACAGTGTCGTAACCGTTCGTCTTTTTATAGGGACTGGCGTCCGTTGGCTACGCTCGGTAAAAGGGCCCGTTTTGCGCCAGGGTCACAACATTCGAGGTGGAGGGACATTCATTTCCCGAGCCTTCTCGTTCCAGATTTCACAAGGATGCGTCCGGCCACCGGATCTTGAGAACCGTCAAAAGAGACGGTCCGCACTTGAGGGTGCTTGGCTAGATCCTTCGCATTGAGTCTTGGAGTCGGCCTTGGGAAAGCTCAAGGACTTCGGCATCGAGCCTGGCAAACCCTTCGACATCACCAAAATGAGTCCGCCCATACAACGCGGTCTTGAGCGGGCCCTGAGGGATGGACCGACGAAGTTGCAGCAAGGCGTCCTCAAGACGAAGACCGTGAACGGATGGATGAATCGCGACACGGCAACTAAGAAAATCACCGGCTTGAGCATCAATACATAAATGGGGCAGGAGAAAGATACCGTGACGTTGCAGATGCAGATGGGCAGCCTGCCGGATGGCACCAACTATGAGCAGCAAACAGTTCTCAACGCAACTGCTAAGCAGCTGGTGGTAACAACGACAATTCGAATTATCAGAAACTCGGGGGCTAGTAAGAGTTTGGCTCGCTCCCAACTGTGTCGCCTGACTCGGAGGGAAACGGCTTCAGGAATCAGATCAACGAGGGCGAATGAAATCCATTAAGCTTTTTGTAGCACTGCTCGCACTCCCGTTAGCAGTGAGTTCCTCTGCCTTCGCGCCAAATCCCGGCTGGCCGCGCAAACTCCAGAAACCTGGCGGCACGATCATCGCGTATCAGCCACCGATCGATGAGTGCAAGGATTTCACCGACATCACCTGGCGGGAGGTGTTTCAGATGACCCCCACCGGGGGCAAGCAGGTGATTGGCGCTGCGACCTTCAATGGAACGACGAACGTCGACAAGGACAAGCACATGGTCGTCGTCTTCGGGATCAAGGTCGTTAATACCCGCTTTCCGTCGCTCGATGAGGCCTCATCCGCAAAGATGGATTAGCTCTTCAAGACCTTTGTTCCGGAAGTCGGCAACATCTCTCTTGAGCGTGTCGTCGCCTACATACCCAAACAGCAATCCGTCCAGGCTGTGGAGGTAAAGAACGACCCGCCTTTTATCTTTGTCAATTACAGCCCCGCAATCCTTCTGGCCGTGGATGGCGACCCTGTTCTCGTGGCTATTCCAAACACCAAACTGAAATTCGTCGTCAATACGCAGTGGGCAGTGTTTAACACCTCTATACTCCCAGCTCTCTCCGAACCCGGCCGCGTACATTTCAACCTCAACACAACGTACTATGTAAAATTGCGGAGCAAGCTTACCTGGAACATATCTTTCCACGGAAACTGGGACAATCGTCCGCCACCGCCGTTTCTCTGGGAGTGATTACGGCACTAGCTCCGGTTTCAGTTGGAGGTTGGGAATCAATGAGGCGGGTTTTCAGGTCTGGACCCGCCCCACATTAAGTTTGAAATAACGCCCATTGGTTCTATAAAAACATTGGCCGCCCCTTCGGGCTGCCGTTTATGCTCCGCCGTGGCAGGGGCACACAGACTTTTTGCGCTCTTTATTCCACGGAATCGTGCAACCAGGGTTGGGGCAGACCGAGGACAGCACGCGCAATTGGGCCTGCTGGTCCTTGGTTATATACACTGCCTTTTCGGAGATGGCTTTTCGCCAACCATCCACTTGTTCGACCTGAATCGTACGGATCACCGGTTCAGTCAAAAAGGTGAATTCGTCAACTGGACCTAGGGGCGATCTTTTCAACTCCGTCGACCGGCGCAGCAGAGGAAACACTGCAAAGGGCATGAGCGGTACCGCGAGCAATGAACTGACCAGCGCGGGACCTACTCCGACCCACACTCAGAGAAAAGAACGTCTGCTTTGAATAGGTGTGCCGTCCGCCTCAGTTTGAAACCGTTGTACCTGCTCTTCATTGAATCCAGGGTTCTTGGTGTCTTTGGTGTCTGTTTAGGCGCGAAATTGGACCCAAACGGTTGAAGTAGGAGAAAGGGTTGAAACAGGCGAGATCGTAGAAATCGTCAGTATCCATGCGATTTTCCTCGATATCCTTGAGTGGCAGCGCCTACTGGATCAAGAGCGACCAAATTGCACGGAGCAAAAACCGTTCACATAAGAGTGCCGATCGAAGGGTGGCGACGGAGCGGCTGGGCTGAACGGGAAAAACAGAGAAGAACTCATGGCAAGAGCAAAACACTCTTGACAGCGTGCGGCCTTTTCATCATGGAAGCCACTGAGACCGTTTCCTCCGGTTTCCATGAGGGCTCTCGATTGAGCCCGCCGCAAAAAATCGTATAAAAACGCATTGCTTTAAGGTATCAATACGAGCTAAAGTGTCGCCCGACCTTAGCTTCCATTTCTAATGGTCCCGGGGTGACTACTTGAAACGCTGCTCGCAGATCCTGTTCCGGTACGGGAGTCGATGGAAAACTTTGACGCGCGCCAACTACGTTCCAACGGCTGCCTCACTGCCGCCGGCGCAAACGTTCCTGCTGCTTTTGTTGCTTTTTATGGGGACGAGCCCGGCGTGGGCCCAAACGGGAGCGAGCCTTTCCGGCATGGTGACGGACCAAACCGGCGCAGCTCTTCCCGATGTCGCGGTGACAATCAAGAACATCGACTCCGGTGAAACGCGCACGCTCCCAACTGATGTCGCGGGGCACTTCCAGACCTCCGGTCTGCCTCCCGGGCGCTACGCGATTCGAGCGGCAAAACACGGCTTCGCCGATGAAACGCGCACGGGAGTCACCTTGGCGGTTGGCCAGGACGCGACGGCCAATATCACGATGCAGCGCGCCACCGCCGACGCATGCACGAGCGGCCATGAGTTCGCCACCACCGATTGCACGCTGACCTGGCACGGCATCACGGTGTACGGTGCTTATGACGTCGGCATCGGCTATGTCAGCCACGGCTTACCGGTAAGCGGCTATAACTATGAAGGCGAATCTCTCGTCAACCGAAACGGCTATCAATCTCGATTCCTCGTCGCACCCAACAACTTGCAGCAAACGGGTCTGGCCGTTCGGGGCAGGGAGGAGTTCGCAACTGACTGGGCCGTGGTGTTCAACCTTTCTACAGGCATCAATCCGCAGTCCGGCCTGCTCGCCAACGCGCCAGCCACCAACACCGTCAACAACGGACTTCCCAGGCGAAGCTATTCGATGGCCATTGACGGCGCGCGCGCGGGTCAACCCTTCAATGACGAATACTATGGCGGTGTATCGTCCGAGCGTTTCGGCACGTTCACTTTCGGTCGCCAGCGCTCTCTCGGCACCGATGCCATGCTCCTTTACGATCCGGTCAGCGGCGGCTATGCCTTTTCCTACATCGGGTACAACGGCACGATGGCCGGCGGCGGCGACACCGACGACAGTCGTTGGGACGACGCCATCAAGTATCGCCTCACCATCGGCCCGGTCCATGTCGGCGCGATGTATAAATTCGTCAATGGTTCTGCCGGTTGCTACTCGGCCTCCGCAACCTGGACTGCCGCGAACTGTACGCCGGAAAAGTCCCATAACAACGCCTATGGATTCGACTTCGGCGGCAGCCAGGGCAGGTTCTCCGCCGACATCGTCTTCCAACATTACAACCAGGCGGTCAGCGTATTGAACCCTTTGCTGGGGCCTCAGAGTCCGGCGGCGCCATATCAATCGACCACCAACAGCATCAATACAAACCCCATCAGCGGGGTCAATCTGATCGACACGACCGACACGGTATATGGCATCGTGACCGACAATAGCGCTCTTATGGGCGCTGTCAAGTATACGTGGGACCCGTTCAAGTTTTTTGCCGGCTATGAATACATCTGGCAGAATAACCCGACGAACCCCTTGGGCGTCGGCGCCACGGATCAGGGTGGCTATATTATGAGCGGGGTCGAAGACAACAATCTTGATTCTCAAAAGTTGGTGCAGATCTGGTGGACCGGCGTGAAATACGCTTTCAACAGCAAAACCGACTTCACTGTGGCCTGGTATCAGCAGCGGCAGAACGATTTTCGTGTTCCGTCGACCTGCTCACCCACAGCCGGTTTCCGCAGTTCCTGCGCAGGCACCCTCAACGAGGGTTCCTTCTATGTGGATTATCACTTCACCAACCGTTTCGACGCTTTTGCAGGAATTGCCGGTTCCTACGTGACCGGCGGTCTGGCCATCGCCATTCCTCATGGCCCCGGGGTCCCCTATTTCTACGACAGCAACATTGCTCCGGCAGTCGGCGGTCGTTTCACCTTCTGATCGCTCCCGTAACTTACCCGAACGCTGCAACCGGCTGACTTTTCAAGTTCTGCAGTGATTTCTTTCATCGCATAGGTCGGATGCAGCAGCGGCCGTGACTACGCACGAGTTCTGGGCGCGGCCAACTTGGCCGATGGGACCCCAAGAAAGACAACCGCAAGGACCCCGAGTGATGCTCCGGGCACGGTCATCGTAATCTCTGCGATGGGAATACCAGTGCGGTTGACGGTTTCAGCGGCAAAGCCCGCGTCATCGGTCGAAAGCACGGGAATAGCAGCGATGATGCCGATCCAGTCGATGTAAGCCCGAACTTCTTGCTTTTTCACCGATATGACTCCGTCGGTTGTATCTACGCAAAATTTCCGTGCTTAATTCTTTGGCAGATCGGGACGGTTCCACCACCCACCGCCGAGAGCTTGAAAGAGAGCGGCGGTGTCCGCATAGCGATTGGCTTGAGCCTGAACAAGATTAATCACTGCTTGCTGGTACGCCTGTTCTGCATTCAGCAGCGCGAGGTAGTTTACGTACCCGGCTTGAAACTGCTTCCTGGCCAGGTTGAGCGTTACAGCGGCGGCATCCTTGGCGGCCGCCGCGGCTTTCAGTGCGTCCGCATCCTGTTGCAGCGCATTCAAAGTGTCGGCGACATTCTGAAATGCGGTCAAAACCGTGCTGCGATATTGTTCGGACGCTAGCGTATATGCAGCTTTGGCGGCGCGTTCACGGTGCAGGAGTGTGCCACCGTCAAAGATAGGTTGTGCGACACCCACGCCTATATCCCAAAAGCCGGCGCCCCCCGCGAATAACTTGCCGAAGACCAACGCCATGCTGCCGGCATTCGAGGTCAGCGCAAAGTTCGGCAGCCGATTCGCAGTGGCAACGCCAATCTGCGCGCTGGCGGAATGCAGGTTTTCCTCGGCCTGGCGCACGTCCGGCCGTTGCTCCACGAGTTGCGATGACAGGCTCACCGGCAATTCCTGCGGAAGTTGCAAACTCGACAGTTCAAACTTTTCGGGCAAATCCTGATTGGGGAACGCGCCTGACAGCACAGCCAGCACGTCGCGTTCCTGCGCCAACTGTTTGAGCAGCGGCGGCAATGTGGCGGCGACCTGTGCGAGCTGCGATTCCTGCGCGGCGACGTCGAGCCGGCCCACATAACCCTTTATATATTGAGTGCGCAAAATATCCAGCATGTCTGTGTTGATGGTGATGAGTTCCCGCGTCGCGACAATCTGCGCCCGCAAGGAGGCTTCCTGGATAGCTCCGGCGGCGACATTTGCGCTCAGTGTGATATGCGCCGCGGCCAGAGCAAAACGCGCTTGTTGTTCCTGTGCCTGCAGCGACTCCACCGTTCTGCGGTTCAGGCCGAACACGTCGGGAACATAGGAAACGCTGACTTCCGGGGT
The DNA here is from genome assembly GCA_963790355.1 of Candidatus Acidiferrales bacterium. Taxonomy (GTDB): domain Bacteria; phylum Acidobacteriota; class Terriglobia; order Acidiferrales; family UBA7541; genus Acidiferrum. The sequence continues at coordinate 238,249 of CAWBOF010000002.1, read as the reverse complement.
GTACAGGCTGTAGTTCAAATTACTGGTGTCCGTGACGGGGGAAAGGTTTGCAGATGATTTCGCTCGAGCCGCCGAAAAACCGCCCGTAACGCTGGGATAGTAAGCACCGCGCTGAGCCAGCACATTTTCTCGTGCAACCATCAAGGCCGCTTGCGCGGCCTTGATGTCCGGATTCGCCGTCAGCGAGCGCTCAATTAGATCATTCAGCGGCTTGGAGTGAAACAATGTCCACCACTCTCCAGGAATGTCCTGGCCGTCAACAAAGTGCTGCCCTTCTCCACCGGAAACGTTGCTTGTACTGTTCGTGGTTGAAAGGGGAGCCGGGGCATACCCAGCGTTGGCGGGAGCAGCCGGCTTCTTGAACTCCGGCCCGACGGCGCAGCCTGCGGAAAACAGCAGAGCTGAAATCGAGAAGAGATGAGCGAGGCGAAATTTGCGAGTCAATGTCATACGAAACTATTCCTTAAGGCCTGCGATGCACACTTGTTCCGTCGATCGCCCCGGCCTTCCTGGCGCCGGAATTGGCAGACCCCCCGACGGCCGCGGGGTTTGCACCTCGGTGTCGCATGCTGTTGAGCGAAGGTTGGCTAGCTTTTGGCGCCCGGACAAGCGTGGAACTACGGAGCGTTGCTTGTTGATTTGGCCTCCCATTGGCTGCGCCGCGCGATTTGACGGAATCTGGCCGGAGAAGATTCGTATTATTTCCGGGAGCGAAACGCTCTCTGTTGTTCGGGAGTTCCTTTGAACGAACTTTGGTCCTTGTCGCCGGTCTGCGCGGGACAGTTTTTCCGGGAACTTTGCGACTGTCTTTGCCTTGTCGTCCGCTAGAAGGCTTGCCTATCGGAGTGGAGTGCTCTGTAACTTGCCCGTGATTGCCGGCTGTATTCGCGGTGCTCCCACGAGATGTTTGTTGCGATGCCTGACGCGGCGGAACTGCGCTAGACACTCCCGCCATAAACGTGGCGGAGCAAATAATCAGAACGATAAAACAAGTGGTCTTCATTTGGATCCTTCCGAGAAGTGGTGGTGTTCGGGATCCAGGAAGAACATTCTCAGTGCGGGCACCGCGACAAGCAGCATCACGGGCCCGACCAACATGCCACCCACGATCACCGTCGCAAGCGGGCGCTGCACCTGGCTGCCGATGCCAGTGGAAATTGCTGCGGGTAAGAGACCGATGCAAGCCGAAAGCGCCGTCATCAGCAACGGGCGCATGCGGGTGGAAGCGGCGCGGAACATGGCGGCTTCTGGCTCGAAGCCGTGTAGTCTCTCCTGATTATAAAAAGTGATCATCAGGATGCCGTCCATCACCGATACGCCGAAGAGCGAGACGAATCCGATGGCCGCCGAGATGCTGAAATTGAGTCCTGACAGATAGAGGGCGAGGATGCCGCCGACAATGGCGTCCGGGATGCCCGCAAGCGCCAGAAGGCAGTCGCGCAAACTATTGAACAAACTGTACAGCAGCCCGATGATCAGCACGAGGCTGATCGGCACAATGATCTCCAGGCGTTTTTTGGCCTCTTGCAAGTCTCCAAATTCACCAGCCCAAATCAGCCGGTAACCTGGCGGGAGCTTCACCTTGTTTGCGATTCGCTGCTGAGCTTCCTCAACTGTGCCGCCAAGATCGCGGCCGCGGACGCTGAACTTGACGGGAATAAAACGCTGCACGCTCTCGTGATAAATCCATGCCGCACCGGTATCCACGGAAATGGTGGCGAGTTCGCTTAACGGTATATAGGCTGTCGCGCCGCTGCTAGTTTGGTAGCCGACCTTGACGTTGCGGATTTTTTGAATGCTGTCGCGGTATTCCGGCGTATAGCGGACTACCAGATCGAACTGGCGGTCACCTTCCAGCACAGAAGTCGCCGTGGCTCCGCCCATGGCCGCTTGAACGACGGAGTTCACATCGCCGGAATTCAGGCCATAGCGCGCGGCCTTGGCGCGATCAACTTTAATGTTCAGGTTAGGCTGACCGAGGACCGGGAAAATGCCGAGGTCGGCAATGCCGCGAACCTCACTCATCTGGTCGCGCACCTGTTCGGCCAGTTGCGTTAAAACTTCGAGATTGGGGCCAACGATCTTGACGGAATTGACCCCTTTGACCCCCGAGATCCCTTCTTCGATGTTGTCCTCAATGTATTGAGAGAAATTGAAGACTACACCCGGTAACTCGTTCTGAAGCTCAGCTTGAACCTGGTCTGTCAACTTTTCCTTGGTTAAACCGCGCGGCCACTGGTCAAACGGTTTAAGCGGGGCAAATAATTCGACATTCGAAAAGGGTGAAGCATCGCTGCCGTCATCTGGCCGGCCATGCTGGGAAACTACGGTGATGACCTCCGGGTGCCGCAAGAGAATCTCCCGCATTTTTCTGGACGCAGCCTCGCCATCTTCGAGCGACAGCGTGGTAGGCATGGAGGCGCGAATCCAAAAATTGCCTTCCTCCAAATGCGGAAGAAATTCGCTGCCGAGCCTGGGCGCGATGAACACCAGGGTTCCGATGGAAAACGCCAGTTCGATTCCGACCACCAGCACGCGGTGATTCAGCGCAAAGCGCAGCGTGGGGTTATAAACGCGATGCAACACACGAACAACAATCGTTTCGGCTTCCCTCACGCTCTTGGGAAGCAACATCGAAGCGATCACGGGCGTAATGGTGAAAGTGGCCAACAGGGCCCCGGCTAACGCGTAACCATACGTTCGCGCCATGGGTCCGAAAATCTGGCCTTCCACTCCTTGCATCGTAAACAGCGGCACGAAACCGGCCACCAGGATAAGCGCCGAGAACAGAACAGCCTTGTCCACTTGAAGGGCGCTGATCAGAATCAAGCGCAAACGATCGGTCCATCCGTGCGCGAACGTTACCTCTTCCGTGGCTTGCGTCGGATCGGGTCCCCAGGCGCCTCCCGCCAAGCGCTGAAGCAGCCCCTGCCGCTCTTGCGGGCTACGCTGAAAATTTCGGAAGATGTTTTCGACCAGGATCACGGCCGAATCCACAATGATCCCGAAATCCACGGCGCCCACCGACAGCAGGTTCGCGCTCTCGCCCATAATCACCAGCAGAATGGTGGCGAAAAACAGCGCGAAAGGAATATTCAATCCAACAATTACCGCGCTGCGCAGATTCCCAAGAAAAATCCACTGAATCAAAAAGACCAACAGGCATCCGAAGATCAAATTATGCAGAACCGTGTGTGTGGTGATGTCGATCAGCGACGACCGGTCGTAAAACGAAACCACTTTGACTCCGGGTGGTAGGCTCCCGTCGCGGTTCAACTTCTCAATGGCCTCTTCGACCTTCGGAATCATGTCGCCGGTTTTTTCCGTTCGTCGCTGTACGACGATGGCGCCAACGACATCGTCCTGTTCATCGCGGCCCAGAATGCCAAGCCTTGGCCGGTAGCCGACCGATACCTTCCCGATATCCTTCATCAACACAGGGACGCCATTCTCTTGTGTCAGGACCACACTCTCTATATCGCCAACCTTGTAACCCTGCGCCAAATCATCGTTCCCGCCGTCGTCGATGAGCCCAACGCCGCGGATGTTGATGGATTGCTGGCCAACGCGGATCTCGCGTCCACCGACGTTGATGTTGGCGTTTCCGAGCGCGGTCAGGATTTGCGGCACGGTGACGCTGTAAGCTTCGAGCTTGTGAGGATCCACCTCGACCTGGAATTCCTTGGTGGGGCCGCCCCAACTGTTGACCGCGGCGATGCCGGGAATGGTCAACAAGCGGCGCGCGACAATCCAATCCTGAACCGTGCGGAGATTCGTGATCCCGAAATGCTTGGGGCCGACAACCTGATAGCGATAGATTTCGCCCGTCGAACTGTTCGCCTGGATGTTCGGAACCTGACCGCCCGGCAGACTGACGTTCTGCTGCATCGCAATCGATGCCTGGGCATATGCGAAGTTATAGTCCACGCCGTATTTGAAGGTGACGCGGACGAAGGACAGGCCATAAAACGAAGTGGAGCGAATCACATCGATGCCCGGTGTTGTGTAGAGTCCAATCTCTGTTGGAATCGTGTAGTAGCGTTCCATCTCCTCGGCGGAGAGGCCAGGCGCCTGAGCGGTAATTTCCAGGATGACTGGGGTTGGGTTTGGATACGCCTCGATATTCAGTTGCTTAAACGCAACGATTCCTGTGCCGACAAACAGGATCAGACCCACAACCACGATGGGCCGGCGACTCAGACAAAACGCGATTAGAGACTTGAACATAGCTTGTCTTCTTTTCTCGAATGGCGTGGCATTCGCGATCTAATCGCTCGGTGGCGCTTGCAGCATGTTGCTGAGGAATATTGCGCCGTCGGTTACGACCAGCTCCCCCTGCTGTAACCCGCTGAGAATCTGAACCTGGCCATCCGTGCGCAGGCCGGTTTTGACGATTCTTTGCACGAAATGGCGACGATCGGTTGTGATCCATGCGGTCATGGTGCCGTCGGCTTCGCGCACGACACCGTTGGCGGGGATTGCGGTGGCTTCGACGGGACCGCGAACGCGAATGACGAAGTTGGCTAGCATTCCGGGCCGCAGTTCGTTCCGCGGATCTGTAATCTCAGAGCGAATCGTTGCACGATGGGTGTCTGGATCGACGGCTGAGTAGATTTTGGAAATCTTGCCGCGAAACGCACGATCCGGATAGGCCATGACTTTAACTTCAACAGGCTGTCCGAGGTGAAAAAGTGGGATTTCGCTTTCAACGACGTCGGCGAGCATCCATTTAACGGAAACATTGGAAACCGTATAAGGAGCGGGCGGATTTCCGGGTTGCACGAAAAGTCCAGGCGGCCCGTCGAAGGATGTGATCTGGCCGGCGATCGGGCTGGGTACGACGAGCACGGGATCGATCTTGCGTGAGCTGATGATTTGATCTATTTCGGCGTCTGACTTGCCAAACACACGGACAGCATCGCGCGCGGCTTTGAGAGCGCCTTCCGCGGTTTGTTCATCAGAGACGGCCTGCTCCAACTCTCTTTGCGGGACACCGACACTTGTCGTATAGAGATCTCTGGCCCGCGCCAGTTCCTTGCTGGTCAGTTCCAAGGTTGCCGCAGCACCGATCAAAGTGGACTCGGCTTGAATAAGATCGGGACTGTCGATCGTATAAAGCGGCTGCCCCTTGTGAACTTGATCGCCCAACTCCACGAGGCTCTTAATGATTTTCCCCTGGTAGGACGGGTACACCTGAACAGACAGGTCGTCGGCAAAACTGATATTGCCAACCGCCTCTTCTTCGACGGGAAAAAGATGCGTTCCAACCCCTCCGATTTTGATCGCGTTCAGTTGGCTCGGTGTCAGGTCCAACGCCGTTTGCGACGAGGGCGCGCTGGAATTTGTGCCTGATCCCTGGGGCCCGTTCGCGTTTGTGACCTGGCCGCCACCGTGGCCGACCTCCAAAATTTCCGTTGCGACAATAATCGCTGCCGACAGGGCCAACATCACTGCGACTCTTTTGCTGACGTGAACCGGATATTTCATCGATTTCGTTCCGTTTACCTTGCAGACTTGGCCATATAGGCAGACATAATCCAGGTGCTACCGTCGCAGTCTTCTGGCGACGCTGCTGTGAATGCGACAGCGGCTATTTTGTAAGTAACTGAGCGCGATAAGAATCCTATCTTTGGAACTCTCGGGCTATCTTTTGCCCCCCCGAGCCTATCTTTCGGTCAGGCGGACCCCGTCTTTCGGCCTTTTCGGCCTACACTTGGGTACAGCTAACACGGTGCTTCCGTGTATTTTCCCCGGAGATTCGCGATGGAATTTTCCTCAATCTATTCCGAGGACAACCGCAAGCGATTCCTCGCCGCTGCCGCGATTCTGATTGTTGCAATCGCCGCAGTTGATTGGCAGACAAAGCCCTTCATTTCCATCGGGTTTCTCTACTTGTTTCCAATTCTGCTGGTTGCCGGTTTTCTTCCGCGTTGGCAAATGATCGCTGTCGCGCTGGTTTGTGCGGTTCTTCAGGAGCTGTTCAGCGAACTCCCCTCCAGTGAAGCCATCTACCGGCTCCTGATGGCTTCCGCAGGATTTGTGGGAACCGGCTTATTCGTGTCCGAAATCATCCGAAACCGCCAAGTGGCTTTGGAACATCTCAGAGAGGTGGAGACACATATTGGACTTCGAAAGGAAATCGAAGAGCAGTTACAGGTGCTGGTGGAGAGCAGCCCAGTGGCCATTGTGACGATCGATTCCACAGGAGGGATTCTCCTGGCGAACGAAGCCAGCCAGAGCTTGTTGGCGCCGGGCAACGCGTCCATTGTTGGTCAGCAAATCGGAGAATTTCTGCCTGCCCTGGAAGCAGCGGTGCAGACGCAACGGTCGCGGCAATTCCGCACCGAACTTCGGTGTCCTGGAAAGCGCAAGAATGGAGACGCTTTTCTCGCCGCGGTTTGGTTTTCCACCTACACGACGGCCAAAGGATCGAGATTGGCGGCGATCATCGTTGATCTTTCCGAGGATCTGCGTGACCGCGAGGATTTGAGCCTGGATCATCTTCTGAAAAACACCACGATTCTTATGAGCGCCATCGCACACGAGATTCGCAATCTGTCCGGCGCCGTGCTGGTAGTCTACAAAAATCTCTCGCGACTGCCAGTTTTGCAGGGCAACGAAGATTTTCGCGCGCTTGGCACACTGATCGAAGGACTCGGACAGCTTTCTGCGATGGAATTGCGGCCGGCAGCGGATCAACATTTAGCCGCCATCGAACTCTCCAGCGTTCTGGATGAATTGCGCATTCTGTTGGAACCGTCTTACCACGAGTCTGGAATCGAGGTGGTCTGGCGCTTGAACAAGGACCTGCCCTTGATCACCGGGGACCGCTACGGATTAGCGCAGGTTTTCCTGAATTTATCGCTTAACAGCCACCGGGCGATGGCGACAACCACCAAAAAGCGACTGACCATCAGCACCACGGTAGAAGCCGATTCTGTGGTGCTACGTTTCGAAGACACCGGGGAAGGAATCTCTGCACCGGACCGCCTGTTCAAGCCTTTTCAGCAGGGAGCGGACGCTACAGGATTGGGATTGTATGTTTCTCGCGCCATTCTACGCAGCTTTGGCGGCGACCTTGTTTTCGAACCGCGCGCGGAGGGTTGTTGTTTCGCGGTCAGTTTGATAACAGTAAGCGACAGACAAGAAGTTGGCGATGAATAAGACTGACCAGAAGCACATACGATTGTTGCTGATTGATGACCACACACTTTTTCGTGAAAGTGTGGCGCGTCTCCTTCAGGCGGAGCCGGGCTTCGAAGTGGTAGCTCATTGCGGTTCGGGTGCAGAAGCTATTCACGTGATCGAATCATCGGAGGAAGTCGACGTTGTACTTTTGGACCTCGATCTGGGACAGGAGAAGGGAGCAGAGTTTCTCGACCGACTGCGCAAGGCTCGCTATAGCGGAAAAGTGCTGCTGGTGACCGCGGGCGTGAATGACAGTGAAGTCCCCAATTTGATTCGCAAGGGAATCTCGGGGGTCTTTCTGAAGCACGGATCGCCGGCGTTGTTGATTCAGGGAATTCGCGAAACCATGGAGGGCAAAGCTCTGTTTGGGCAGGATCTTCTCCGGCGAGCATTGCAACAAGCGGAAGATCCCGGTGCAAACCGAGGGCGATCGAAGCTCACTGAGCGTGAGCGACAGGTGCTTTCCTTCGTCTTTGAAGGACTTGCCAACAAGCAAATCGCCGACCGCTTGCAAGTTTCTGAAACCGCCGTCAAAGCATCCCTGCAGCAACTGTTCGCTAAAACCGGTGTCAGAACCCGAAGCCAACTTGTCCGCGTAGCGCTGGAACAGTATCGAGATCAACTCTAGCGTTCTAGCTTTTCTTGATTGTAAATCGCATCAAGCTCGCAGCGAATCGTGGTTCATAGTTCACTGGAGCCAGCGTCTGAAACAGAAGGCGCAAAGAGATCACAGTCCGCGAAATGCGGCACTCAATGCTCTCACCTGGGATTATCCCGTCGAGGGTGCAATTCGCGAACCGGTCATCGACGAGGTCCTGAAAGAGATTAACGGCTGGAACGTCAGCGACCGGCAGTTGGTTTCGGGATACTGCGACCTGACAGCAGACGCTTCGACCGCTAGTGGCTGTCGGATTTAGTTTCCTCGTTGGTGGGGATACTTAGACAGTTGAAGGAGCTATGAAATAGGCGCAATCGTAGAAATAGTCAATTGAAGGGGTTTTCATGCATGTTGGTGAAAAGATTCGAGGATGCCGAAGACGCCTCAGTGCGTATCCCAGCCTCTCCGCCACTTCCTTTCTCCTGCGCGGCTCGCTTTTCAACGCACTGACTTTCAATTGGATCTGATCCCGCGGAGCCGGGCGAGAGGCATCAGTCAGATGCTCCGGTCGAACCGCCAGGGCAAAGCCGGCCATGCGCTCGACCGCTGTCCGCGTTTTGCACACTTGCGATGACGTGTGCTAAAGAAATGTTACATCCATTCTTTCTGACAGCCATCTAATTTAATAGAACGAATAACCGCCTCGAGGCCAGCTCTGGCTCTTGAATAATGGGGAGAGCAAAGCGCTTTTGTTTATATGTGTACGCCGAACCAATCGCGGTCCAACTTAGCGAGCGCGCCTTATAGCCGTGCTGAAACATCTAACAGAGGAGGAGGATCTTGATCACATGCGTTCCTTACGGGATCTCCTGAAGGAATCACAAGAAACTGGCGTCGCGGTAGGCCATTTCAATATTTCTGACCTGGCTTTATTGAAAGCGGTATTTGGTGCTGCTCGGCAATTAAAGGTGCCGGTATTGGTTGGTTTGTCCGAGGGCGAGCGTGAGTTTGTGGGAACGCGTCAAATTGCGGCTTTCGTGCGAAGTTTGCGCGAGGAATTCGATTACCCCATTTTTCTTAACGCAGATCATACACACTCCCTCACGAAAGGGGTGGAAGCTGCGAAGGCCGGATTCGATTCCATTGTCTTTGATTTGTCGGCCTTGCCCTTCGAAGAAAACGTGCGCCAAACCAAGCACGCCGTGGAGGCGCTGAAAGCGATTAACCCTTGCATGCTGGTAGAAGGAGAAATTGGGGACATTGGAACCGGCTCGGAAATTCATGAAGCATCTCCCGATCTGAGGAAGGGGCTCTCGACCCCGGAACAAGCGAAAGAGTTCGTCGAGCGGACCGGCGTGGACGTTTTGGCACCCGCCGTGGGCAATATGCATGGCATGCTCCGGAGTATGGTGACGGGAGAAACCAAGAAGCATCTGGATATCGAGAGAATAGCGGACATTAAGCGCGCGTCAGGGGTCTTCCTGACGCTCCATGGTGGATCAGGGACTGACGATAATGACTTCCGCAAAGCCATCGCGGCGGGAATCAACATTATCCACATCAATACAGAATTACGGGTCGCATGGAGACGCGGTTTGGAACAGGGGTTGGCCAAGCAGCCAAACGAGGTCGTGCCGTACAAGATCCTGCCGTTCGTCGTAGATGCAGTAGGTCAGGTCGTTGCCTCACGGTTGAGGCTGTTCAACGGCAAATCGGGTGGGGCTGCGGGATTGTAGTGTCGATTTGCGGCCAAACCTGGCACCCCAAGAAACTCTTCGGACAGATTCCACAATCCTAAAAGCCCGGCCGTAGGTTTGCCAGCATTTTTTCATGAGCGCCCCTTCCCTCGACTCCTCGCGTCAGTGCCACCTTCCACTTTTGCCGTTTTTCGGGCGGAAACCTTACTTTTGTAAGCGGCATCTACCGATGAAGGATGCGGCACTACTCGAGCCTTGCTTTTGGATGCTTGTTGACTGGCGCTCTCGTGGTTCGTGCCGTTACTGAGCAGAGTCGGGACGATAGTGCTCTTCAGTCAGAAGGAAAGATCAGGGTACAGAGCATCCTGGTGAACGAGCCAGTTACGGTGCGCGACTCGAAGGGCCAAATGGTGCACAACCTGGAAGCCGGGGATTTTCGAGTCACGGACAATGGCCTCGAACAAGAAATCACGCATTTTGACCTGGGCGGTGACGCGATATCGCTGGTGGTGTTGGTGGAAACAAGTTCGCGCATTGATTCTGTTTTGCCGGACTTGCGCAAGAGTGGGATTTTGTTGAGCCAGGCGGTCATCGGTCTAAACGCGGAAGCGGCCGTTGTCGGTTTCAACGATTCCGTGGACAAACTGCAGGAGTTCACGACCCGTGCGGATTCGATCGAGAAGACGATGGCGCGTTTGCAAGAGGGAACGTCGGGATCGCGACTGTACGACGCAATGGCCTTGGGAGTAGAAATGCTGAGTGGACGACCGAAGCCCACGGCAATACAGCCAGGGCGTCGGCGCGAGTTGCTGGTGCTAGCGGAAGCAGATGACAAAGGAAGCGAAGCAAAACTGGGTGCCGTCCTGCGAGAAGCTCAACTGCAAAACGTGACGATTTGGAGCGTCGGACTTTCTACTGCACACGCGACATTGCTGAACAGAGCCAAAATGAAGCCGACCGACCCTGGCTGGGGCGACAACAACTTGATAACCGTGGCGCTTTGGGCGGTTACGAACATCAGAGATGGGATTTCGGGGAATAGTCTGCAAATCGCTGCGGCGGCAACCGGCGGAACACCTATCGCAACCTGGAAAGATCGCTCGATGCAAAGCGCCATCGATGCGATTGGAGGCGAGCTACACTCTCAATATCTTCTTATGTACACGCCTACGGGCACGGATGCTGCGGGCTACCATGAAATCAAAGTGGAAGTGGACAACGTGAACCTCAAGGTGAGATCCCGCGCTGGCTACTTAGGGAAGGACCGGAGAACTAGCTACGGTTCATGTTCTTGGCCGCTTACTGTGCCAACAAACTCTTCCATCGTTTCCACGCGTCTTCGCGAGCTTTTTTGTTGGCATCACTGGCGTCCGGGGCTTCGCCGGCGCGCATGAAGCCGTGCCCTGCGCCGTCATAAGTGACGGGATCGTACGTCTTCCCCGCGGCTTTCATCGCGGCAATTGTGTCCGGAATCGTGGCGTCGATGCGCGCATCGTTCCCGGCGTAAAAGCCATAAATGGGCGCCTTGGTGTGAGCCATTGCGTCAAGGGCCGGCGGCGGCCCGTAAAAAACGAAGGCCGCGGCAAGATCGCCCCGATTTGTCGCAAACCGGAAGCTCTGACCGCCTCCCCAACAGAAACCCGCCACAGAAAGTTTGCCGTTCGAAGCAGGCAGCTTCAAACCGTAGTCCGCTGCGGCGTTCAAGTCTGCCGTCACCTGGCCTGGATTCAACTTGCTGACCGCCTCAGTCACCGCGCCTGCGGCAAAATCTTTCGTCCTTCCTCCATTCGGTGCCATGCCGCTCAACAGGTCTGGTGCGACAGCAATGTATCCCGCGGCGGCAACTTCGTCCGCGAGTTCCTGCGCCCAGTCGCTCAACCCAAAAATCTCGTGAATCACGAGAACTACTGGCCGCTTGTCTTTCGCTTCGGGGTAGACGATCAGAGTCTCCACGTTGCGGCCATCGTGCTTCACGGTAACCCACTCACTATGACGTGGTGATTTCTCAATCCTCTCGCGCGCCCAAGGTTGTGACCATTCCTGCGCGGTAGCCATTTGTACGGTTAGCGCCGTTCCAAATCCCAGGAGCATCATTCCTGCGAATCGCTTCATGACTCACCTCATGTCAGAACACCGGCAGCGATAATAGTTTGAGCGCCGGGACTCCAGCAAGGCTTTTTAGAGTTCAGAGCTGGTGCAAAAAGGATTGCGGAGGCAGACCTGAAGGTTGCCTCCGCAATCGGGATGCGGGTTTGCGTTTCTAAATTGCTATCTCGACACAATTCGGCTTTGTTGGGATGCTTTTCCGCCCAGGGTTACCAAGAGTTGCGCGCCATCGCGGCTTCCCTGTCCTGTGCAGGGATCCCAGCCAGGAAAAGTGAGGGCGCTCTCCTTCGGAGTGGGATTTGAATCGGAGCAGGCAGTTTCCCGTTGGCCATCCCCCACTCGGACGCTGTCACGTTGGTGGGCGTTTGAGGGTGCTTGTCAGGGGAGGCCGTCCGCGACATCATAGGTGAGTGGCCTGGATGATTTGGAATGGGGCGCAATGAGAAGCGCCCGTGGGAAAAGGAGAAAGGATCCATGGCAGGAAGAAAGCGTTTTATTGTGATCGCGCTATTGCCGACGATGCTGCTGGCAGGCAAATTCGCCTATGCGCAGCGGGGCACGTCGCCAACGCCCGCGCCGCCAGCCAACATGCCGGAACCGTCCACAAAAGACACGGCGTCCGGATCGAGTGATACCGGGCAGCAGCAACCGGTGAGTAAACAAGAGAACAAAGCCATCAAGGCGTTTCGCGACGCACCCGCTACCGACGCCGACAAGAAGTCGCAACTGGGCGAAGACTTCATCGAGAAGTATCCGCAAAGCCGTTATCGCGCGGAAGTGGTGACCTGGCTAGCCAGGGCATACCTCGTCAAGGGGCAGGTGGATAAGCTGCAGGCTGCGGGAGACAAAGAATTGTCCCTCACACCCAACAACCCTCTTTCACTGGCCGTGCTCGGCTCGAATCTGTCTCGCGCCGTGAACGCAAATACACCCGACCTGCAAAAGCACCTGGACGAAGCGGAACAGTTTTGCAAAAAGTCGTTGGAACTTCTGGCCAGCGCTCAGAAGCCAGCGGACGTGACGGAAGAAAAATTCACAGAGGCAAAGAACGAAACTTCCGGCGTGGCTTATAGCGGACTCGGGGTGGTGGCGTTCCGCAAAGGCAAGTATGCAGAGGCGATCCCGGATATGGAACAGGCAGTGAAACTGGGGGGCGGCAAGGACCCGGTGGACTATTACATTCTTGGGAAATCCAACGAAGGCGCGTCGCATTTTGAAGGCGCCTTGGCTGCCTACACAAAATGCGCTGCGATGCCCGGAGGAATGCAGACTGCGTGCCAATCGTCCGCAGACGAAGTGAAAGGACGTGCGGCGAGCGCGCCGAAGTAATCGACCGCAGTTGCATCACAACCCAATCAGGGAGCCGGGTAGGAGTCCGGGAAACCGGTGACGATGTATTTACCGTTCGGAGCGCTCTCCAAAGACGGAGCGTAAAGCCCCAGCAGCTGCCGGTGCCACCACATGCCGGTAGCGTGCTTGGTGGCAATGTCTGTGAACCAATATTGCCAAAGCACGGTGCGGACTTGCTTTGGCGGATGGTCAGGAAACGGGTTAGAAGCGAATAGAGAAAGCACGTCGCGATCATTCGACAATAGCAACTGCTCCGCGCGAAGGACCCAGGTGTTTTCGCGCCATTCACCGAGCGAAGCAAACCACAAATTCCATTCGAAGCGCGGCTGGTAAGGCGCGTAGATACCCGGAGCTACCGCCGGATTTTGCGGTTTGTAGCGAAACGGGTAGTCCGTCCAGTGAACGCCATCATCCGAGCCCTGAAACTCGATTTCGTAGCGCCGCCAGGTCATGCGCCCGAAGAGTCCATACTGATCCGCAATGCGGAACGGTTGCAGCGCGACGATTGGCTTTGACGGCAGCGGAAGTGCGCGGAAGACCTGCTCGAGAATGAGAAAGGCGTTGGCGTAGAGCACCCAAGCAAGAAAAAACGCCGCGAACCAGAGGTATGCCGCGGAGGCAAGTTGGGGCGCCGTGGCGGCCATTGGCTGGACGGCGCGGGCTTGCGGTTCTAATTTAGGTGCAACGACGGTTTCCGAGCTTGCGACGGCTTCGGGCGAAAGATCCAGATCAATGGTTTCCTTTCCCTGCGGAGGAACACGGTGATCCAGATTCGCGCGCACCGGTGCCACCCAATGCTGCGGCAGGAAATTCACCAAGAAGCGATCGTCGAGAAGTAAGAACCCGAGGGCGAGCACGAGATAGTTCAAGAATGCGTAATTCGCCGTCAGAATGATGTTGATCTGAAGAAACGTGACGATGAAGAAGCAGGCAATCCGGAACTTGCGGGGAAGAAAAACCATCCACACCAATAAAAGTTCAGCGACAACGGTGAAAACCGCCGCGCTCGCGTGGAACCAGTGCGGCATCTGCGAAACGTACCAGCCGAGCCAGGTGGGCAACGGGCCGTTTTGATAATACTGATCCATGGCCGTGAAATCGCGCCAGGAAGGATCGCCGCCGAAATACTTGGCGAGGCCTGATTCGAAATAGATGCTGAACCATAGCAACTGAAGGAGAAAGAGGCTGGCTCGTGACGGTGGCTCCTGAGCACCCCACCCCGCCCGGAATTCGCCCGGCGTGAAAAACAGGGAGATAAAACCGGCGGAGAGCAGCATGCCGTCCGACTGATAGCCGGAAAAATCCTGCGCAGCGGTCACGAACGACAGAAACATCACGAAACAAATCAGCAGCATGGCGCGCGGCCAAATGTTCAGCACCAGCAAAAGCGAAGCAATCAAGCCGATCCAGCAAAGCGCCATCAGCGCCCTGTCGCTGCTGTTCAGCCAAAGCAGTGTCGGCGCGTACCAATACCGGGACGAACCTACATCTTGCGCAACCACTTTCAGATACATCCCAGCGGGAAGAAGGCCATCCGGTCCGAGCAAACCGCGAATCTGGAACAGCAGTGAATAGAAAGCAGAGCAATAGATAATGCCCAGGGAGCGCAGAAACAGCCAGCGCGGTATCAGGTGGCCTGGTGTCCCAGGCGGGCGCGGACCGGCAAACCAACGAAGGAAGGATGGCGTCCAAGGATTCATTGATAGTGATAATAACGCCTGACGGCGTATCCCAGACGTGTCCACGTGATGCGCACGACGGGACTAAGGTTTAGGCGCGCCGGGAACGTGCAACGAGCACGTGCCGTCTTCGCAGAGCGACGAGTTCCAGCGATAGCGATTGCGGGCCACCCAACTGTACGCTTTCGCCGCAAGCCAGTGAATTCCGGGAACCGGAAGAATCCACGCGAGCAAATTCCAGCCAGGAAGAAGAATGCCGATGCGGGCCCAGGCGTCAACTCCACTCCAGACGCGGCCGCGCGTGTCGACCGCTTGCATCGAGCGCATTGCTTGATCGCGATCGATCTGCGGGAAGCGCGTTACAGCAGCCGGGTCGTGCAAATCCAGAGTTTCGACTCGTCCTCGTGTGTCAAATCGCCGCAGCCGTGCAACGCTGGCACGGCACAGGCTGCAGGAACCGTCGTAGAGAACAGTCAGATCATGCATAGAGGAACTTTGGCAGGTGGCCCCCTCATGCTATTTGATTCCACTCGCCGGGGACATGATACCCCGCGACAGGTGGATTCGGATTGACAGGCGGAGCCATTAGTATCACAATGTGGTCCTAATCGTGTTAGGGGAATTCGAATACTTGCTCATCACTACCGCCGCCGGTCTTGGCGACGAGGCTTACGGCGCCGCCATCCGCGAAGAACTGGAGTCAATCGCGGGACGCAGGTGCTCGATTGGCGCACTGTACACAACCATCGAACGGCTGGAGAAAAAAGGACTGCTGAAGACTTGGATGGGAGAGGCAACGCCGCAGCGAGGCGGGCGTGCAAAGCGCATGGTGCGTGTAACGCCCAAGGGAGTGCAAGCCGCGAAGGATTTTTATGACGCCGTCGTCCGCGTGAGCAGGGGCGCCTCCTGGGCGACGGGCCGGGCCGGGAGCGCGTCATGAGCAGCTTGCCGTGGTCCCTTGTGGAAGTTGCTTCGCGGCTGCTGGAACGCGATGAACGCGAGGCGGTGTTGGGCGACTTGGCGGAAGCCCAAGAGAGTGCGTGGAACGGATTGTTTGGCGTGATGGAGTTGGTGGTACGGCGTCAAGCGCTGCTTTGGAGAAGTTGGCGGCCTTGGCTTGCGGGATTTGCCGTGGCGCTTCCGAGCAGCTTTCTGCTGATGGGAGCGTCACTTTCGGTAAGTTGGAGCTACCAGCGCCTGCTTTGCCCCGAACTTCTGAAAGCGGCTTCGCTCACGAAGGGGTCGGGCCTTTTGGTGCTGCTCTGCCAGGCAGTATTGCTGATTGGCTGGTCGTGGACCGGCGGATACGTGGTGGGCGCTGCATCGCGGCGGACCCTGTGGGCGAGTGCGCTGTTGTGTTATTCACCCTGTTTGTTTTGCCTTTCGCGGTTCCGTGTGGAGTCCCTATCGCGATTTTGCTTGCTGCTATTTTTGGTGCCCGCGATCTGGGGAGTGCGCCAGGGTTTACGAAGTTCCAGGATGAGGCTGGATGCGGCGTTGGTTTTGGCGCTGGCCGTAACCGCACTGACCTTAGCTGCTTCGGGTCGTGACGGACGGCATTCCTGGAGTGCGCTGCGACTAGATCTAGATTGGGCACTGAGTTTGCCGGCATGGTACCTCGTTGCGACGTCGCGAAGGCCTGAAGGAATTGCCGTTCGAAATTAATGCCGAGACTGGGTTTTTGCATTGAGGGAAATATGGCCAAGGAACTCACGCTGACAGTAAACGGAGCCAAGCAGGTCGTGTCTGTGTCACCAGACATGCCATTGCTGTTCGTGTTGCGCAATGAGTTGAAATTGACGAGCCCGCACATGGGATGCGGGATGGCACAGTGCGGAGCGTGCGCGGTCTTGCTGGATGGCGAGGAAGTGCGGACGTGCATTACGCCAGTTTCTTACGCGGTGGGTAAGCAGGTAACGACGATTGAGGGATTGCCGGCGGTCTGGGCGGCGAAGAAGGGCCTGAGCGCTGCCGAAGCCGTGAAGACATTACACCCGGTGCAGCAGGCATGGATCGATGAGCAAGTGCCGCAGTGCGGCTATTGCCAAAGTGGAATGATGATCGCCGCGGTGCAATTACTGGCACAGAACCCAAATCCAACGGTGACCCAGATCAAGGATGCATTCACAAACACCCCGCCTTCGCCACATCTGTGCCGGTGTGGCACATACGGCGCGATTATTGACGCCGTTCAACGCGCGGCGCAGGCGATGAAGGCGTGAGGGGAGATGCCATGAGCCTGATCACGGAAATGGCTAATAATTCCCGAGCCTCCACGAAGATCACACGCCGAGGCTTCGTGAAAATTGGCGGAGCGTTGTTTGTTTCGGCGCTGTTGCCGCCGGGCCTCTCCGCCACGGTCGCCCAGAGTGGAACGTCGCTGGACCCGACTGCTTTGGCATCCTGGCTAGAGATTCGGAGCGACAACACCATCGTGATGCGCACGGGGCGGACAGAAACCGGCACTGGGGCGAGCGGATATTACGCGCAGGCGATTGCGGAGGAGTTGAATGTGCGGCCGGAAACGATCTCGCTGATTATGGGCGACACGGACAAGACGCCGGATGGCGGCTACTCCGCGGGATTTTTGTCCGGGATGGGCAACGTGCGCAAAGTAGCCGCGTACACATATCAGGCGCTGCTAGGTTTGGCGGCGGCACAGCTTGGCATTCCCGTTACCGATCTTACCGTCATAGACGGTGTTGTATCGGGCGGGAGGAAGAGCATCAGTTACGGACAATTGGTGCTGGGCCAGAATCTGGAATTGAAAATTCCTGTTGAAGGCAAATTACCGAAAATCGATCCGGGGGAGTGGATGGGCGTCGCAGGACTGGATGGCGTTACCGTGACCGGAGAGCCTCCGATGCAGACGGTGAGCCAGTTCAAGGTGTTGGGCACGTCCTATCCCGTGCCGAGCATTCCCGACAAGGTCACGGCCAAAACGAAATGGAGTTGCGACGTCGCACTGCCCGGGATGTTACACGCGCGAATGGTGCGGCCGGCGACACTGGGCTCGACGCTGATTTCGGTTGGCGAAATCGATAAGAAACAGTTTTCGACAGCGGAAGTGATACGGAAGGCGAACTTGGTGGCGGTGGTTTCGCCCGATGAGTGGGAAGCGATCAGCGCCGCGCGAGCCGTAGCGGCGACCACGAAATGGACACAGTGGTCCGGACTGACGGGCAGCGAGAACCTTACGAAAACCTTGCGCGAATACCATTGGGGCACGCCATCAGAGACCAAGGGCAAGCCTGACGATGTAAAGGCGGCGCTGACGAGCGCGACGCACACGATTAGTTCGAGTTATGAACAGCCTTACGTGAGACACGCGCCGATCGGTCCGTTCCTCGCGGTGGCCGAAGTGCAGAGCGACGGCAGTGTGACGGTGTGGACGCATTCGGCGCAATCGCAAGGGTTGCGAGCGCGAATCGCGCACACGCTCAGCCTGTCTGTGGACAAAGTCGTGGTGCGGTGGCTGGAGCAATCGGGGCAGTACGGACGCACAACGTACGGTGGAGACGGCGCAGAAGCGGACGCAGTGATTCTCTCGCAATTGACGGGCAAGCCGGTACGCGTGCAATGGACCATGCAGGAAGATCTGGCGTGGTCGACGGCTTCGCCTGGATGGGTGTCGGACATCAAGGCAGGGCTGGACGCGAACGGCAGGATAACCGCTATACAGAGCGCGTTCTACTCGCCGCACGAGAGCGATGCGCGGCTGCTCGGGGCAATTCTCGCCGGGATGCCCACCACCACTTCAAAACCAGGAATGTGGATTGCCACGGAATGGCCGTACGAGAAAATTCAGATCAAGCTGGAAGAAGTGTATGGCATGGTGAACATCGGGGCGGATTCGGTATACGGAGGCTTGCGAGGAAACATTATGCGCACGCCGGGCCAACGGCAGCAGAATTTTGCTCTGGAAGGATTAATGAACGAGGCAGCGGCGATGGCCAAAGCTGATCCGATTCAGTTTCGAAGGGACCATACAATCGAGCCGAGGCTGCTGGAATTGTTGGACGCGACCGCGAAGGCAGCGGGATGGGAGGTTCGTTCCTCGCCACGGCCTGACGCCCGCAAAACTGGAAATGCCCCCGTGCACGGGCGCGGTATGTGCATCATGCTGCGCGAGAATTCCTATTGGGTAGGAATCGCGGAAGTGGAAGTGACGCCCTCGACGGGAATTGTAAAAGTCACAAAATTCACGATCGGCGCTGATCCTGGAAAGGTGCTTAATCCGCGGCAGCTCGGCTTGTGCATGAAAAGCGGCGTAGCCATGGGATTAAGTGAAGCCCTGAAGGAAGAAGTCACGTTTGACGACAGCAAAGTGACCAGCACAAATTGGAGCCGATACAAAATTTTGACCATGGAAGAAGTGCCGGAAATTAAAGTGGTGCAAATCTCACGGGATGATAAAGGATTCGGGGGCGGCTCCGAGGCGGCGAATGCCGTGGTACCGCCGGCAGTGGCGGCTGCGATTTTTGACGCGACAGGCGTACAAGCGAGGAGGATTCCGTTGACGCCGGAATACGTGACGAACCTTTTGAAGGTATAACGCGAACACCACACGGCGAGAATTTATTACACGGCGAAGCATCGCCGGTAATAGAACTCACCAGAAAAATCCTGAAATTTCTGCGCCATACAGCAACTTTTGTACAGACCCCGGGTTGGGGTCGGGAACCGCGGGTGCTGCCTGGTGTGTCCAGTTTTGACGAGCTACGGGCGTTCCTGTCGGTGAAAGCGGCCAACTCGCCCCGGCTGCTGATCGAAAAACGACAATCTGGAGGAAGAAATGAAACGACTCATCGTTTTGTTGGTGAGCGCGGTGGCGTTACTGGTGTGCGCGGCGACGGTCCAATCTCAGGACCTGCTGGTGCCTGCCGGAACGTTGCTGCAATGTACTTTGGACGAACCTAACTTCTCTTCGGCAACGGCGGCGTTGGGCGACCCCGTGTTGTGTCACTTGCGGACGCAGCAGGAGTTCGGCAGGCCGCTGTTCCCCAGAGGAAGCATGCTCGGCGGGCACCTGGAAGCGGACAAAGAACCGGGGCATTTCGTGGGGAAGGGCTACCTGAAGATCACATTTGATCGCGTGATCCTGCCCAACGGAGACCTGCCTGTTCCGGCGAAGGTGATCCAGGCACGCGGTTTCAAGGTCGACAAGCAAGGGGCGATCGACGGGAACGGGCACGCGACGCGGGACGTGGTGGAGTGGATGATTCCGCCACTGTGGCCGTGGAAGGTGGTCAGCCTGCCGTTTCGGGGGCCGAGGCCAACGCTGAAGGGCGAAGAGCCGCTGGAGTTGCGGTTGATGGATGACATCATGATTCCGCAGCATTTGGCGGAAGTGCAGCATCCGGATCGGCCGCCGACGGCGATTATTACGCGGCCGAGTTCGTATAGCGAGCCGGCTCCTGCCGCCGCCTCTGCCTCTGCGCCAGCAAGCGCGATGCACCTGGCGGTGGAGCGGAACTCAAGTGTCCCCGTGGCGGCCCAAGCCGCAGAGGCGCCGCAGGCGAGCGAGCGCTACACGATCCTTGTGCTGAAATCGAATCAGGTGGTCGAGGTCGTGAAGTACCACCGCGATGGAGACTACCTGATGATCGAAGACACCCAAGGCCGCACCGGTTCGCTGCAGGTGAAGGACGTGGATTGGCTGAAGACGTCGGAGATGACGGCCGAAGTGCAGTCCGTGGATACGCCCGCGATTTCACGACAAACGCACTGATTCGGCGCGATTGAGCTGAGGGAGAGAAACGGTTTCACCAGCGCTGCAGCTATCGCAGCGGTTCGGTGAGGTGTGGGAATCGCCGAGTAGGGGAGACGGAAGAACGGAGAGGCGAGATCGCTTGATTTTGCGGACATGGGGCGCGGGGGTCCTGCGCCCCTACAAATAGCCTTCGCGCCAAGAGTTTAGATGTGGCAGTTGGTGGCGCCACGCTTTTCCAGGTAGCGCTGGTGATATTCTTCGGCGGGCCAAAAGGGTCCAGCTGGCGTGATTTCCGTGGCGATAGGTTTGTGGAATTTTCCGCTAGCTTCTAAGGCCTGCTTGACCCTCTTCGCCGCTGCCTCTTGTTCGGGCGAATGGTAAAAAACGGCCGTGCGATATTGCTTTCCGAAGTCCGGACCCTGGCGATTCACCTGCGTTGGGTCGTGCATTTTCCAAAAGGCATCGAGCAGCTGTTCGTAGCTGACTTTGGCCGGGTCAAACGTAACCTGAACCACTTCGGCGTGGCCGGTAGTGTCGGTACAAACGTCCCTGTACGTGGGGTTTTCTGTGTGGCCGCCGGAATAACCGGAGATCGCCTCAATGACGCCGAGAATGCGCCGGAAGTTGGCTTCCACGCCCCAGAAGCAGCCGGCACCAAACGTAGCAATTTCAGACATGGGATGCTCCCTTCGATTTTTGAGTATACACGCGGTTAGATGCGCGGGTGGCATATCGCGGTGCGCCACGGAAGAGTTGCGCTAGGAAGCTTTCTTGTGCGCCGCGGTCTTGGCGCCGCCGAGTTCGGCAAGCTTCTGTTGTGCCGGCGCCTTATAAGGACTGTCGACCGACGCAGCTTCCGTAAATGCTTTCATGGCATCGGCATTTCTCTTCAGGTTGAGATAGGCATAGCCGAGCCGGTACTCATTGCGAGCATAGAGCGCCGCATTGGACTTCAGAAGCGGGGCGGCTTTCGAAAGGTTTTCCACCGCCTGAGCATTCAGCTTTTTCTGAAGGCTGATCTGTCCGAGGGTGCTGAGCGCCACACCTTTTTGAACGGAAGTTTGCTGCTTCCATTGGTCGTCGGAAAGATTGTCCGGTTTCTTGGCCGTATCGACGAGGGATGCTGCCTTCTTGGCGTAGGCTTCGGCCTGATCTAGATGATCGCCTTTCTCGCTATAGTCATCCGCGAGAAGCAATAGCATGCCGACATCGTTGGGATCCTTCGCCAGCGCTCCATTGGCTACTTCCTGCATTTTGGCGCGATTTTGTGACTGTTGGTATGCGGAAGCGGCCATCGTGAGGGCCTGCTCGCCTTCGAGAGTCCCCGGATACATTTTCGCGAACCGCACAAAGTAGTCCGCCTTCTTGGCCGGATCTTTCGCACTGTAGGCGCCGTTGAGCAATGCCTTTTCCACATAGTCCTGATCTTCCTTAAGGGATGCCAGCTTGTCCGTCTTCTCGCGGGCCCAATCGTCGGCATTTGCGCCGGCCGGAGCGGAAGAATTCTTATAGTTCTGGAAAATCGAGTTGGCCTTTTCCCCATAGCCGTACAGCTTGTCACCGTCGCCCTTTTCGGAAGCGGCGCGTACCATGTTAATCGCGTTGGTGTAGCTGTCAGGATCCAGGGCGAAGAGCTTGTCGCCGTATTCGAAGGCTTTGTCGTATTGTTTGGCATTGATGTAGTAATTCACGTACTGCTCGTCCGCAACGATCTGAAAATCGCCCGTCGGGTTCGCTTTGGAAAAATCGTCGATCAGAGCTAGTTTCTGAGAAGGATCGGCGGCGTTAATCGCGCTGAGCTGGTGATCCGCATCCGATCCGGCTGGGATCGAGACGTTCTTGCCGAGTTGTGCCTGGCAAGCGGGTGCGAAAAAAGCAAGGAGCAACAACAAGGCAGTAAGAATCCGTGTGGACGTCATACTTACCTCCCGAGGTTTTTTGAATAGTGGAACGGTGGCCTCTTAACCGCAAATCTTAGTGCGGCAGGGCTCAGCGTGCAAACTATTTTACTTGCGAATACCGCTGAGCATCGTTCGCACCGATGAATTTGACCTGATGTGACTTGGCGCGAGATTATCAACAGTTTGGAGGGGAGGCTTGATGGATCTAGGGCTGCTTGGGCGAGTGGCGATTGAGGGCAAGCAGGGGAGTGGGCCGGGCGGTGGCCAAAGAATTGGCCCGTGAAGGTGCCGAGGTGGCCATTTGTTCGCGCGACCCCGCGGAACTCGAAAAGGCTGCGGCACAAATTCGCAAAGTGGGACGACGCGAGGTCTTCTGGCGCGCGTTGAATGTTGGTGATTCGGCGGCGGTTACAGAATTCCTAGCGGCGGCAGAAGATCGCTTTGGAAGGGTGGACATTTGCGTTACGAATACCGCTGGACCTCCGTCTAAGTTATTTGCGGCCACAACCAACCAAGATTGGCAGGTCTGGACGGAACAGCTGCTGATGAGCGCAGTGTATTTTGCGCAGGCGGTGTGTTGCCGCAAATGCAGAAGAACAGTTGAGGCCGTTTTCTGACAATCACCTCGTACTCCGTAAAACAGCCGGTTGAAGGATTATTGCTTTCCAATGCGTTGCGCGCGGGAGTGACGGGCCTGGTGCGGACCTTGGCCAACGAGTACGCGGCTTATGGAATTACTGTGAACAATGTGTGCCCCGGTTATACGCGGACGGAACGGCTGGACGATCTGCCGGCAATGATCGGGACACGCAGCGGTGCAACCGCCGTAGAAGTGTTCGCGGGCTGATTCCCGCGGTGTGCTTGGGACGCCGGAAGAGTTTGCGAGTGTGGTGGCGTTTCTGGCCTCAGAGCGCCCCGGTTATGTGAATGGAGTTTCGTTGACGGTGGACGGAGGAACGACAACTGTGCATCCCGGACCAGGTTTTCTATTAGATCGGAAAAAGAGAGGAACGAATGAGCAATGTAACGGTGGGGCGGCGTCTGGCGGTGTTCTTGAAGTTTGTTCTTTATCCAGCGCTACTGGTCTGCAGCGCGGTCGTTCTGCGCGCGGACGAACCATACGCTCGGAGCAAAGACTATGATCTGCAGCATTCGAAAGTGTCGTTGCGCTTCGACCTCGACCAGAAAAAGGTGATCGGCGACGTGACCCACACGGTTTCGCCCCTCCGCGAAGGCCTCGAAAAGATCTCCTTCGATTCCGTGGGCCTGCAGATTCAAAGTGTGAAGATCAACAAGGGTGAAGCAAAATTCTCCACCACGGACACCAAGTTGGTTGTGGATTTGCCCAAGCCTGGCAAGATCGGCGAAAAGTACGAAATTGAAATCAAATACGAAGGCAAGCCGACTAAGGGTCTGTATTTCATTTTGCCGGACAAGGATTATCCCAACCGGCCGAAACAGGTGTGGTCGCAGGGCGAATCGGAAGACACGCGCTACTACCTTCCGACCTATGATTATCCGAACGACCGCCTGACCACGGAAACAATTCTGACGGTTCCTGCCGATTGGCAAACGGTTTCGAACGGCAAGCTGATCAGCACCACCGATGCGGGAAACGGCATGAAGACGTGGACCTGGCGGGAGTCTCAGCCGAGTTCCACTTACCTTTTCACGGTAGTGGCCGGCGAATTCGCGGAAGTAAAGGATAGCTGGCGGAACCTGCCGGTGACCTATTACGCGCCGAAGGACCGCGGGGACCGCTTAAGCGTGAACTATGGACGGACGCCGGCAATGATCGAATTATTCAGCAAGAAACTGGGCGTGGATTATCCGTGGGAAAAATACGCGCAGGCTATGGTGGACGATTTCGTGGCTGGCGGAATGGAAAACTCCAGCGCCACGACAAACACGGCGAGTTCGCTGCGAAACCCAAAGCTGGTGCCCGAATATCCCACGGATGAAGACGGATTGATCTCCCATGAGCTGGGGCACCAGTGGTTCGGCGATCTGGTGACCACGAAGGACTGGGGGAACATCTGGCTGAACGAAGGTTTTGCCACGTTCATGGAGGCGGTGTGGACAGAAGCGCATTACGGGAAGGACGAAGCGGATTACGATCGTTGGAACGCCTCGCGGAGTTGGTTTCAGCAACGGAACTTGTATCCTCGGCCGATCGTGCGCCGCGATTTTGATGACTCGAGCGAGTTTGATCAGAACGTATACAACAAAGGCGGTTGGGTGTTGTACATGCTGCGGCACGAGTTGGGAGAGGACGCGTTCTACGCGGGGTTGAAGCATTACCTGGAAGTGAATCGCGGGAAAAACGTAGTGACCGCGGATTTGATCAAGGCGATCGAGGAATCCTCGCACACTAACGTCGATCGGTTCTTCGATCAGTGGGTATACGGAGCGGGCGCGCCGAAGCTTGATGTCAGCTACAGCTACGATGCGGCGAAGAAGCAGGTGGCTTTGACAGTGAAACAGACTCAGCAGGTGGAGGGGAGCGTGGGATTGTTCCATGTGCCGGTAGACGTGGAAATCACGAATGGCACCGGGCCGAAACTGTATCCGGTGATGGTGTCGAAGGCCGAGGAGACATTTACGTTTCCGTCGGAATCCGCGCCTCAGATGGTGCTCTTTGATAAGGGCAATCAGGTCCTAAAGTCTATGGAGTTCAAGAAAGACAAAAAAGAGCTGCTCTACCAGCTGAAAAACGCCGGAGAAATGGCGGATCGCGCGGATGCGGCGGTGGGTCTGGGCAAGCTCAAGGCAGACGACGATGCAGCCGCTGCTTTGGGCGAGGCACTGCGCAGCGATAAGGCGCGCGGTGTGCGGCAAATTGCCGCGGAATCGCTGGGCGAATTAAATAACCCGGCGGCAGCGAAGCAATTGTTGGGCGTGCTCGACGAAGTGAAAGAAGCAGAGTTGCGGGCGGCCGTCGTGCAGGCACTCGGTTCGTTCAAGGAGACGCCAGAAATCACCGCGAAGCTGGAATCGATCGCGAAAAACGATTCTTCGTATCGCGCCCGTGCAGCGGCGTTGGGAGCGCTTGGCCGGATGAAGACGCCGCACGCATATGAGATTTTGACCGCGGCCGTGAATGGCGATTCTCCAGACGGCTTCCTGCGAAATGCGGCCTTGCGTGGACTCGGTCCTCTGGGAGATGACAAGGCAGTGCCGCTGCTGCGTGAATGGGCGGCGCCCGGGAAGGAAATTCCTTCGCGGCAAGCGGCTATCGCCAGCCTTGCACGGCTGCAGACAGAGAATAAGGACATCACCAATCAGATCGCCAGCTATTTGGACGAGCCGCATTTTCCAATTCGAATGGCGTCGATCTTCGCCCTAGGTTCGCGCGGTGACGCTACCGCCATACCGGCTTTGGAAGCGTTGCTGAAGAGCAACGACTTGAGCATTGAAATGGCGCCAATGATCAAGATGCAGATTGACCATTTGAAGAATCCAGGGAAGGGCAGCCCTGGTGTGCGGATGGCAATAGGCGACGAAGGTCCGCAGCAGGCTGCGGCAGCCAAAGGTGGCGAGGACCAGCGGCTCGGCCACCTGGAACAGTTAGTAGAGGAAATGAACGAGCGGCTAAAAACGATTGAATCTCGACTTCCCGCCGCTGCAAAACCGTAAGGACTACGGTTCAGCGAGAAGGATACGCAGGTCGCGAAGATTGTTGCCCGTTGGGCCAGTGATGAGAGTGTCGTCGAGCTTAGCGAAAAAAGTGTAAGCGTCGCTCTCGCGAAAGCTGCCGCGTGCATCCAAGCCTAGAGCAATCGCGCGAGCGAGCGTTGCGCCATCGGCTACGGCGCCGGCACCTGGGCTGTTGCCGTCGATTCCGTCCGTGCCCGCGCTGAGCACGGTGATTTTGCGGCCGGCAATTTTCTCCACACAGGCCAGGACGAAGGCAGAGTTTCGGCCGCCAACGCCGTTCCCGGTCACAGGAGAACTCACTTCTCCGTCGGCGACAACGGCAACACGTTGTCCCGGATTTTCACTCTGCCAAGTCTCCAGTTGGGTCAGCAAATACTCAGCGGATTGTTCGACTGGCCAATCGTCGGTGGAATTATCGCAAAAGCAGCAATAGCTGTGAGCTTCCGCGGCATGATGCGCGGCATGAAACAGATCGTCCAGGCCGAGCAGAACTTCGAAGCAAGCGTTGGAGAAGGCCTCATGCCCAGGCTTTGGCGTCTCGGGCATGAGGCCCGCCTCAAGCCAGCGTTGCAGCGGCATTGGAAAGCGCCTCGGCAAATCGTACTCTTTAAGAATGCGTTGGACGTCCGCGACGCGCGTCGGGTCAGGGAGCGTGGGACCCGAAGCGAGCGCGGCTTCTTTTCCCAACGGAACGTCGGTAACAGCCAGGGTGATTTTCTGTGCGGTTGCAGCAGCCAGCGAAAGGCGCCCGCCTTTCACAGCCGAGAGATGCCGGCGCACCGTGTTCATCGCATCAATGGGCGCGCCGCAGGTAACCAGAGCGCGGTGAACCGCCTGAACGTCTTCCAGACTCAGGGCGGAATGGAGAGGAAGTTCGACGAGAGCGGATCCGCCGCCGGAGAGAAGAAAAAATACCAAGGTGTGATTGTTGCAGGTACGTAGAACGCCCAGGATAGCTCCGGCTGCACGTAAGCTTTCGATGTTGGGCAGGGGATGTCCGGAAACGAAATATTTCAGGCCTGGAATTGGCGCAGCGGGACTGGTGGGAGCAGCGACCACACCTGTAAGCGAAGTGCCATTGGGAAGAATAGAGCAAAGGCCATTCGCCATCGCATGGGCAGCTTTACCAATGGCAATAACGACGACGCGCGAAATCACTGACAACTCAATTATGGTGGAAGACAGAACCAGCCGGGAGCGGTCAACTGACAGCTTTCGTTCCATGACGGCGGGGATATCGATGGAAGCAAGTGTTTGGCGGAAAATTTCGCGGGCAATCTGTTTTGTGGATGGCATGGCAGAAAATCTTCTAATCGAAAAGGCGACCACCGGCAATGTCACTGTTTCTCAAAAATCTCCGGGTTCAGCATGTTGGGCGGACGCTGACCTTTGAACAGCGCAACCATATTGTCAGCCGCCATCACCGCCATTTTCGAGCGCGTTTCCAATGAGGCAGAGGCCAGATGCGGAGCGAGCACCACGTTGGGTCGCTTGAGGCCAGGATGAATGAACGGCTCGTTTTCATATACATCAAGAGCGGCCCCGGCGATTTTCTTGCTCTCGAGAGCCGCGACCAGTGCGGCCTCATCGACCACCGGACCGCGAGAAGTGTTGATGAGAAACGCAGTCGGCTTCATGCGATAGAATTTTGGCGCATCGAACAAGCCGCGCGTGTCTGGCAGCAGCGGCACGTGGAGGCTGATGAAATCGGAATCGGCAAGAAGGCTGTTCATGTCCCGAAATTCCGCGCTCACGGACTTTTCAGCTTCCTCCGAAGCACGAATCGCATCTGTGTAAATTACCTTCATCTGGAAACCGGAGGCGCGGCGCGCCACGGCTCGGCCAATGCGGCCGAAACCCACAATGCCCAGTGTTTTCCCCCACACATCCGCGCCGCAGAGCTGGTCCAGATTCCAGCCTTTCCAGTTGCCGGAGCGAGCGAGTAGTTCTCCCTCGCCCAGCCGACGAGCGACCGCCAGCAGCAGCGTCCATGCAAAATCAGCGGTGGTTTCATCAAGAACGCCGGGAGTGTTGGTGGCGACCACACCGCGCTTCGTGCAAGCTTCTAGATCAATATTGTCGAATCCCACGGCAACGTTGGACACGATACGAAGCTTGGGAGCGCCGCGCAGAAATTCTTCATTGATTTTTTCGGTAAGCAGGCAAATCAGACCCTCCCTGTCTTTCGCGCGACGCAAAACTTCATTCCGCGGCGGCCTCTCGGCGTCGGCCCAATACTGGACATCGCAATTTGCGTCGAGTATTTTTCTCGCGTCTTCGAATAAGGGATGAGTTGAATAGACTTTCGGTTTCGGCATTCGTGGCCTCTGACTTGTGCTGGGTCTCTACACTAACATAGCTAAAGAACGAATCGGCCTAAGGCCTTGCCACGTTGTGGCTCACGTCACTATAGTGAAGTTGTGATCCCGTCGACGGCATCGATTCATCACGCTTTGCTCCTTGAAATGACATCGCTTCTGGGCGCGAAGAATGTTTTGGACCGGCCGGAAGATTTGTTGCTGTACGAGTTCGACGGTTCGGTCGAGAAGGGCAGGCCGGACCTCGTTGTTTTTCCTCATACAACGGAGGAAGTGTCGGGGATTGTGAAACTGGCAGCGCGCCATGAAGTTCCGGTCGTTGGTCGTGGCGCGGGAACGGGACTTTCCGGCGGGGCGCTGGCGCGTGGCGGCGGAGTGATGATTGTCTTCGCGCGTATGAACAAAATTCTTGATATTGATTTGGAGGGCCGGCGAGCAGTGGCACAACCGGGAGTAGTTAATCTGGATATTACGCGGGCCGTTGAGCACGCGGGTTTGTACTTCGCGCCAGATCCTTCCAGCGCAAAATCGTGCACCATCGGCGGCAATGTGGCAGAGAACGCGGGCGGACCCCACACGCTGGCCTACGGAGTGACCACGAACCACATTGCTGCACTGCAACTGGTGCTCCCGAATGGCGAAATTGTCCGGGTCGGCAGCAGAAACGGGGATGCTCCAGGATACGACCTGTGCGGACTGTTCGTTGGCAGCGAAGGGACGCTGGC
The DNA here is from genome assembly GCA_963790355.1 of Candidatus Acidiferrales bacterium. GTDB lineage: Bacteria > Acidobacteriota > Terriglobia > Acidiferrales > UBA7541 > Acidiferrum. Next base: position 209,317 of record CAWBOF010000002.1, on the reverse strand, counting down.
CCTGGTGACCGAAATTACCGTGAAGCTGGCGCGCAGGCCGGAAGCCGTGAAAACGCTGCTGGCGATTTTCGAAACGATTGAAGATGCCTGCCAGGCAGTGGTGGAAATTACGGCGAGCGGAATCACACCGGCAGCCTGCGAAATGCTGGACGGGTGGACCCTGCGCGTTGTGGAAGAGTATGTCCATGCCGGTTATCCGCTGGACAGCGGTGCTGTGTTGCTGTTGGAAGTGGAAGGATTGCGCGAAGCAGTGGAAGGACAGGCGGCTGCGATTGAATTCGTGTGCAAACAGTGTCACTCGCGAGAAGTGCGGCTGGCGAAAGACGACCGCGAACGCGATTTGCTATGGAAGGGACGTAAAAATGCATTCGGCGCACTGGGAAGAGTGGCGCCGAGCAACTACGTCCTGGACGGCGTGATTCCGCGATCAAAATTGCCGTTGGCCCTGGAGCGAATCAAGGAAATCGGAAAGAAGTATGGATTCAACATCGGCAATATTTTTCACGCTGGCGACGGGAATTTGCATCCAATCGTTCTGTACGACCCCAGAGACGCGAAGCAATTCGAAAATGCAATCAACGCTTCCAGGGAAGTCATTCGCGCATGCGTGGAGATGGGCGGCGCGCTCACCGGAGAGCACGGCGTTGGCATGGAGAAAAACGAGCTGATGGGGCTGTTGTTCGGTGATGCGGATTTTGCGCTGATGCGCCGGGTGCATGACGCGTTCAATCCGGATTCTTCGCTGAATCCAGGAAAGATTTTTCCGCTGAACAAAGGCTGCGGCGAGATTCGCATCAGGAAAAAGGAAGCGGTGGGCACAACGCTATGACGGCGACGGTCGATGTGGCGGGACGGTTAGCCGAAACCATCGGAGCGAAGCGCGTTGTATCTGCAGTGGAAGAGCTGGAAGAATATGCGGTTGATAGCCTGGTGCCCAGCGCGATCGTGCGGCCGGCTTCGCCAGAAGAAGCCGCAGAGGTAGTGCGCTTTGCTTTGGCGGAGAAACTCGCTGTCCTGCCGCTTGGCTCGAGGAGTAAGTCCGAATTAGGGCTACCACCGGAACGCTACGACGTGGCGATGGATATGACTGGCTTGCACGGTATCGCGCATTTCGACGCAGGTGATTTGACGCTAAGCGTCGATGCGGGAATGCCGCTGCGCGAATTGGAAATGCATTTGAAGCAGAGGGGGCAATTCGTGCCCCTGGCGGTTCCTTGTTTCGACAGCGCGACGGTTGGTGGAACAATCGCCTCCGGAATTGATTCAGCGTTACGACAGCAATATGGTTCCGCGCGCGATTTCCTGATTGGCGCGGAATTTGTGGATGGCACCGGGCAACTGTGCAAAAGCGGCGGGCGCGTGGTGAAAAACGTCACGGGATACGACCTGCATAAATTGCTGATCGGGTCTCTGGGAACGCTGGGCATCATCACACGCTTGAACTTCAGAACATTTCCGCTAGCGCCGGCGTTTGGCGGCCATCTTGCCGGTTTTGAGAAGCCGCAAGCTGCGCTGGAATACAGTAGCGCCCTCGAAAAAGCCGGTTTGCCTCTGGCGAATCTGGAAGTGTTGAATCCAAGGGCTGCCGTGATGATTCGGGCGATCCTGCAAAGGTCTGGAGAGGCCTCGCCACCGGAACTGGAACGCGAGCAGTGGTTCGTCTACGCCTCGTTCGAAGGGAGCGAGGAATTGGTGCAAAGGATCGCTGAAGAGCTAAAGACAATCACGCGAGGTTTGGACGCGGGGCTCAGCCGGTCGCTAGAAAATGCGGAAGAGGAAGCCGTCGGCGGGATGCTGCGCGAATCTTTCGAATGGTTGCGCTGGGCCTCCGCAGCGAATGTGGTTTGCCGGCTGGCGTTGCCGAAGTTGAGCGCGCAAATTTTGGCCGCACTCTCGCAAATTGCGGAAGAAGTTTCACTGAATGCTGCGCTTCTGGTGCGGACCGCTGGCATTGTTTATTTCACCGCTTTTGCGCAGGACTCTGACGAGACGGCCATCGCGGCCTTGACGAAAATCGCGGCAGGAGCCAGCGCTCTTGCGCATGCCGAGAAAGGCTATGCCACATTGTTGCATGCGCCCCTGGCAATCAAACAGATGTTGGCAGCCGAACACGGCGCGACTGAGATTGATCTCGCCATGCAGCAACGCGTGAAGCAGGCCTTCGATCCATCCGGTGTCTTTGCATCCGGCCGCGTGGTGGGGGGAATTTAGGCTTGGCGGCCGCAAAAACTATTCCCGGAACAATTCCAGTTTACGAGGACTACACGCGATGCGTGCACTGCGGGCTTTGCTTGAACCATTGCCCGACGTACCGCTTGTGGCAGTTGGAAGCCGATTCGCCGCGGGGGCGTATCCGCCAGATGATTCTGGTGAATGAAGGACAGTCGCCACTCTCGAGCGGATTCGTGGATCACATCGATAAATGCCTGGATTGCCGCTCGTGCGAAACTGCGTGCCCTTCCGGTGTCGAATACGGAAAATTGGTGGAACATGCGCGAGCGCGAATCGAAGCGGAATACCAGCGACCGTGGTTCGCACGTACAGCGCGCCACTTTGTTTTCGAACGGTTGCTGCCATTTCCGAGACGCATTGCGACAACAGCGAAGCTGCTGCGTTTCTATCAACGCTCGGGCCTGCAGTCGATTGCACGCGGTACAGGCATTTTGAAGGTGTTAGGCCTTGCGCAACGGGAGCGGCTGCTGCCACGAATTGACGACCGATTTTTTTTCGGCGAATTGGGCAAGACTTTCGCTGCACGAGGACCGCGACGAGGGCGGGTTGCATTTTTTGCGGGATGCATTGCGAACGTCACCTTTAGCAAACTCAATGAAGCGACGATTCGAGTGCTCTCGGCAAACGGTTGCGAGGTGGTGGTGCCGGACGGGCAATTCTGCTGCGGGGCGCTCGCAGCTCACGCGGGTATGCGGGAAGCGGCGAGAGAACTGGCGCGAAAGAATCTCCAGGCATTCGCCATTAGGGAATTTGACGCGATTGTCACGAATGCGGCGGGCTGCGGCTCAACATTGAAAGAGTACGACCAGCTATTTTCGCCGGAGGAGCCGGAACATGCGTTAGCAACAGCATTCCAATCCAAGGTCAAAGACGTCACCGAATTCCTTGCGCAATTGGGGCTGTCGGCGCGGTTGAAGCAGATGCCCCAGCGCGTGACTTACCAGGATTCCTGCCATCTGCTTCACGGCCAGAAAGTGCGAGATGCTCCGCGTCAGTTGTTACAGGCTATTCCAGGCGTGGAATTTGTGGAATTACCCTATTCGGATATTTGTTGCGGATCGGCTGGCGTCTACAACGTCACACAGACCGACGCGTCGCTGGAACTGCTAGACGAAAAGATGGAGCATGCGAGGAAGACGCGAGCTGGCGTGATCGCAACCGCGAACCCTGGATGCTTGCTGCAACTGCGGGCGGGAGCCGAAATACACAAGACCGGTCAGGAAGTGCTACACGTAGTCGAACTTCTCGATCGTGCGATCGAGAAGTCGTAGTTAAATCGCCTTCCCGGCAATTGGCCTCAGCGCTCGCCGATAAGATAGCGGCAACCGCTCGGTCCCATTTTTGCGGAGTGAACCACATTTGCCGGAACATCCCAGCGATCACCGGCATGATATGTTTTCGATTTTCCGTATATCGTGAGCGTCAATTCACCGCTAAGAATAATGTGAGCGGTTTCGACGGCGTGCGTATGGCCGCCATAACGCGTGTGAGGTCCATCTTCCCAGACATACGTGTGCGAAAAACCCTCGCCGCGAAGTTGCGCGATCAGCTCATTCTCGGTCATTACCGGGATTCTAACGCAGCGCGGACACTTCGGGAATCGCATCGTCCAGACACGACAACGCCCTCCCTGCAGAAATGGGGGTTGCTGCAGAAAGGGCGCGCCGTCTTCAGGAGAGAAGCTCGTTGTAACTAAAATCTAGTCGCCCGGAGGCGGAGCTATGGCATCTGCACCCGCAGGCGGAGGACCTCCTGGACCACGCCGAGCATGGGGCCGCATTGTGGCCTGTTTCACCGTATAGTCCGACGGCACTGTAAAAAGTGAAGCCGCCGGTTCGGTGCGCTGAACATTGGTAAGGGTGTAAGTGACTTGCCCAAGCCGGGGATCGTTGCGCACGATTTTCACCACCAGTTGTAAGTCGGGAGAATACCATTGCTCATTCACCACCGTGATGGGATTGGAGTTGCCGATCTGCCCGGCAGGAATGATGCGGGTATACCTCGTACCCTGTGCGCTGACGCCGTTGATCGTCTGCGTTCCCAAGTCTTCTTTCTTCAGTGTGCCGTCGGCAATTTCCTGCTGGAAATGAGCTTCAAATCTGCTCTGCAAGTTCCCGGAGTTGTTGGCCTTGGCTGGCGGCACGGGCAGTTGCTCGGCCACTTTTGTGTCTGCGTGCAGCACATAAGCGGCAGAGGCCACCGGGTCGTGAATGGTTACCATGGAACGCGGCGAAGCCGCTAATGGCCCGACACCGGTAAAAGTGGTTTCGCGGCGCGTACGCCCTTGGCTATCGCGATAAACATTCGACTGAACCTTACGGTCGATGACGTTGCCATCAGCGAGAGTCTGCTTAGATTCTGTAACGGCCACCGCGCTGTACGGAGCGCCCGTCACAACTTTGCCCGGGTGCATTTCGCCGAATCCCAGAATCTCCATGCGCGGTCCGACGGGACCGCTCGGAAATTCATTCGGCGGCGGAGCCGCCGCTGGTTCCTGCGCATGCAACACGAACGCGCTCAACAGGAGCGCCGCACTTGCCAAAAGACAATTTCGTTTATTTCTCATAGGCATTCTCCCCATTTCCGCTCTGCAGCCCCGCTGCACAAATCAATTGCTGGTCTGCGCGGAAGTCTGCGGTAAGCGCACGGCCTGCGGCAGCCCATCATCGCCAACCAGCAAATCCACTTGAATCCAATCGCCGGCATGTTCTTCATTCACCGTCAAGCCAAGCGCCCCCAAAGCAGCGCGCTGCATCTGGACGCGCACCACGGTTGCGTCTTCCGGCGCCGGGGGCATGCTGCCCGGTAGAAGGGTGAACTCACCAGAGCCGTTTGATGCCACAATTACATCATTCAGTTCGGATCCTGCAGGCGCGCTGACTTTCGACGATGGACCGGTATTTTCCTTGACAGCGGGTGTCTGTACCAGCGCAGGTTGAGTTTTGTTCGCAAGGCTCGGCCCTCGGTGCATGTACCAATTCGCCCAGGTCACGGCGAAGAACAGCGCCATAGCTGCGGCCACGCTCCAGCCCAGAACCAGCGCCGCTCGCTGCTTCTTGACGGTTTTGTGTTTGGTGCGAAATTCCTGCCGCAAGCGCATTTCCACGCGCGCCGGAGTTTCCAGTTCCGCTGTCTCCGCGCCAAGAACGCGCAGATCTTCCCGCAAAGACAACCAGTTTTCGTGCAGCGCCGCGCAATGGGGACATTCGCGCAAATGCTCGCGAGCGGCCCTTTGTACCATGCTGTCTATTCCAGCCGAACCGAGATCGAGCCCCGCAGTCGCAAATTCTTCACAATTCATTCGCATCTCTCCGGCAAAATTCATCCGCGGCCTGCGTTAGCGCGTTTCGGTACTTCGCGCAGTATTTCCAGCTTCGCAAGCAGCAACGCGCGGCCACGATGCAGGCGGGAACGGATCGTTCCCACCGGACAATCCAGCGTGCGTGCGGCCTCGTCGTAACTCATTTCTTCCAGTTCGCAAAGAACCACAGCTTCCCTAAACTCCGGCGGCAATTCCAACACCGCTGAGCGAACTTGTTCCCGGCGTTCGCGAAGTTCCGCCCACCGCGCAGGCGTCATCTGCTCTTGAAGCTGCGGATGGACTTCACGGCCAGACTCGCCCGCTTCATCGAGCGAAAAGTTCCTGGGTGCGCGTTCTAGATGCTTCATAATGCGGTTGCGCGCCACGCCGTAGAGAAACGCGCCAAGCGTTCCCCGGGTGACGTCATATTTCTTTGGCTCTCGTACCAGCATCATAAAGACATCTTGCACAATCTCTTCGGCAGCCCAGGTGCTACCAGTCATACGTACGGCAAACCGAAACAGCGGCGCCTGGTGGCGGCGGTAGAGCTCAGCGAAGGCACGTTCGTCCCCTTTAGCCGAGCGCTTCAGCAGCGCGTCATCCCTGTCCTGTGAATCGATCTGCATCTCTCCTGGTATGACGCCCGCTTTCTAGGGTATTTCCCTGGACCGCGCGAAAAAGTTCCCAGGTCTCAGACGGTTTTGGACCGCACGTAGCCCTGCACATGAAACACGGAAGCGTTGCTAAGAGTTTCAAGAATCTCGCTGTTAGCCCCTGCGGTCAATGCCCTTTACCCGAAACATGCTCGCGGCGATCCGGGTAACAAGCCGGCGCGGGGCGATGCGCTGGGATTGCGCTCCAAGGTAATTACCCAGGCCAGAAATCGTGTAACTCTTACCTGCCGCCAGTGCTTCCAGGCCGGTTCGCGCCACCTTTTCAGCCGTTTCCTGCGCGTGTTTGGCGCTAAATTGCTCTTGTCCGGCCACAGCGTGAAACTCGGATTCCGTCGATCCTGGGCACAGAGCACAGACCCGGATGCCGTGTGTTTTCATTTCCTCCGCAAGACCCTCGGCGAACAAAAGATCGAACGCCTTGGTGGCGGCGTAGGTGCTGATATAAGGAACGGCCTGGAAGGAAGCGGTGGAAGCCAGGATGAGAACGTCCCCATGGCCACGGGCAATCATATCGGGCAGAAAGAGGCGGGTCAGGTGAACGACGGCTGCGCAGTTGACCTGCACCATGTCCAGAAGTCGTTGGGTCTCCACTGCCGGCAGCTCGCCATATTGCCCGAAGCCGGCATTGTTGATCAGTAGATCGATCGCCAGCCCTTTTTCCTTTGTGAAGGCATAGATCTTTTCCGGTGCATCCGTGTGCGTGAGGTCCGCAACAGAAATTTCAACTTGGATCCTGTGCGACGCTTTCAATTTGACGGCGAGCGCTTCAAGCCGGTCGCTCCGGCGCGCTGTCAGGACGAGATGCGTGCCGCCCGCGGCCAATTGCGTGGCGAGCTCCAGACCAATGCCTGAACTGGCTCCGGTCACAAGAGCCCACTTCCCCTGCCATTCGGTTTGCATGAAGAGATTTTCTCAAGCCGAATCGGTTTTGCCAAACTTCAGGACCGTGTCTTTTAGCCGGTTGCCTTCGTGTTTCATCCGGTCCATTAACCGCTTGGCCCACACAAACTCCGCCGCCAACAACGTCAGGCCAAGGAAAATCACCGGCCATCCCGGGCCAGGGGTGAACACCATCACGGCGCCGAGAAGCAACAGTGTGAAGCCGCCTAGAATTTTGAAGAAGCGTCGAACCTGGTCGATCGAACGAAAGAACATAAACCCTCGAGGGCGGAGGGGAACAGGGACTATTGTGACGGGAGAAACCGCGTCAAGCAACAGCCATCACTAACCGGTGTGAATAAGTGCGAACCTGCACGGCAGCGGCAACAGAACGTGGGCCACCCCGGCATCTGCATCGCGATTATTCGATTCTCAGTGCGCTCATTGGTGAAATCGCTGCGGCACGGTTTGCTGGAATCATTGCCGCGACAAAGGAACACATGACCAGCGCGCAGGTCGCGACGGTCAGTGCCGGCGGGTCCCACCAGGACACTCCGTACAACTGAGCGGATAACAATTTGCCGGCACCAATCGCCAGGGGCAGCCCCAGGATTAATCCAACTACCACGCGAATGAAGGCGCCCCCGAGCACCAGGCGCAACACGCTGGCACGATCTGCACCAAGGGCCATGCGGATGCCGATCTCGTTGTTTTTTTGCGCCACGGAGTAGGCCGTGACGCCGTAAAGTCCCACCGCAGCGAGCAATAACGCCACGATTCCGAACAGTGCCGCCAGGCTCGCAACCGCGCGTTCCTGGTCGAAGGAAAGTTCCACCTGCTGCTGCATGGTCCGGATGCTGTTAAAGGTAAGGTTAGGATCCATCTCCGCGAGCTTCTGCGTGAGCAACGGCTCTAGTGCGCCGGGGCGCAAATTGGTTTTGAGCATGATGCCGCCGATGAAATGCGAGCGCAGTTCGATCTTCTTCATCAACTCTTGGGGGTAATCGACCGTTTGCGCCAACGGCACGAAGAACATGGGACGCGCCGGCTTGTCCAAGGCGAAGCCGGCAAACTTTGCGTCGCGGGCAACTCCCACGATACGGAAGTTTGCTGCATTTTCCGGATAGTCCAATCCAAAGTGCTGCTCGACCGGATCTTCGCCGGCCTTGAAGAAACGCTTCACAAAAGTTTCGTTAACGATGGCCACGGGCGCGGCGGTTTCATTGTCGGCGGCGGTGAAGGCTCGCCCGCGCACGATCGATATATCAAAATTCTGAAGGTAATTGGCACTCACGCGGTCCCAGGAAGCGCCACTGTCTTCATTCAGCTTAGCCGGCGCATGTCCTGCAACGAAGACGAGTTCACCCCAGTTATCCGTGAGCGGGTTATAAAGCGCCAAGCCAGAGCCCTGCACCCCCGGAATGCGATTAAGCTCGTCTTCCAGGCGGCGATACATGGCAATCAACTGCGGCTGAGTGTAACTGGCCGATGGATTGTTCATGTCCACAACGACGCGACCTTGCACAGCATAGCCGAAATCCTGGTGCTGCAGCTTGTTCAAGCTGCGGCCGAGCATCGTCGCACCGGCTACCAGCACAACCGAGAGCGTGGCTTGCACGACCAGCAATGCCTTACGGGCGAAGGATGATCGGTCGCTGTTTCCACGTCCCGACCCGTGCAGCGCTTCGGCAGGATCGGTGCGTGTGGCAAGCCACGCGGGAGCTGCCCCGAAGATAATTCCCGTGACCAGCGCCAGCAAAAATGCAAATCCCAGCATCGCGAAGGAAGGTGCCGAGCTGATCGGCAGGAAATGGGCGCTGTGGAAGGCCAGCGCCAACAACAATCGCGCCGCTGCCATCGCCACCAGCAGCCCGACCACCGCTCCTCCGATCGCAAGCAGCACACTCTCCAGCAACGCCTGCCACACAATTTGCATCGGCGTGGCTCCCACGGCCATACGCACTGCTGTTTGGCCTCGCCGCGCCACCCCGCGGGCCAGCAGCAAGTTTGCAACGTTAGAACACGCAATGAGCAGCACCAGACCGCAAACCGCCAACAGGATTCGCAGGCTTTGGCCATACTCTTCCTTCATCACGGCCACTCCCGCGCCAGCCGGCACCACGTTCAGCACTTGCTTCGGCAGCAAGCGGATGACCTCCGGCATCCAGTTCGCAGGATAGCCGGAATCGTATTGCATCCACTGGCGTAGAACTCCCGTGAGGCGGGGCGACATTCCCGCCGTCGACGTCCCAGGCCGCAACCGCCCGATCATTCGCAGCCATGCGGAGATGGGCTGGTGCAGCAAGCTGCCCTCCGCTACGATCATGGGTTCCTGTTGGACCGGAACCCAAATATCAGGTGGATCGCTTTCCAGGGTTTCTCCAAAAAAGCCTGCGGGCGCAATCCCGATCACCGTGAATGGATGGCCTTCGACGACCAGTGTGGACCCGACGATGGACGGGTCGGCGCCATACGTGATCTGCCAGGCGCGATGGCTCAGAACAAGCGCTGGTGGAGCGCCCGGCCGGTCATCCTCCGGAGTCAGCACGCGTCCGAAGAACGCTCCGACGCCCAAAGTGGAGAAATAATGGCCGTCAACGAACTCGGAACGGAGTGGACGTGCCGCACTTTCCTTGCCCTGGCGCCTTACGCTCATCCGGCCACGCCCGGCCTGAAATACGGTAACCTCCTCAAATTCTGGCGTTTCTTGCTTGAGCCGTTCAAAGAGCGGAAGGGAAAACATGCCCCACGTATCCTGGGGACCACCTTCAACGCAACAGTCGTCGCCCTCGCCAACCCGGTAGAGGCTGCCCGGATCAGATACCGGCAAAGACTTCAGCATCACAGCGTGGATCAAGGAGAAGATGGCAGTAGTTCCGCCGATGCCTAGAGCTAGCGTGAGAATGGCCGTCGCGGTAAATACCGGAGCAAGTCGGAACTGCCGCAGCGCGTAACGAAGGTTTCCGGCGAAATCTTTCATGCACACCCCCAATGCCATATGGTACGCATTTCTGGCCAGGGTAGTTCCCGACGATTTGAAGAGAATTACTGGCGCCGCAAGAGGTCTTGGCTACCGCTTCGCACGACTCTGGTTTCGGGTCGCCGAGTTTATTAGCCTAGCCGAGGCGTCGCACGCAGTCGCGGATCATTTCTTCCTCCCAAATTGGGCGTTGCGGGTTTTTCGGGTGGGTTCTATTGCTGGGGATTTTTCCGGTCAGATGGAGGAAGACGGCAGCCGAATGTTTGTAAGCGGGCGCGGGTTCGCGAAACGCCACATTCCCTAAATGCTGAAGCGAATCCGCGAGCGCAAAATACCGGGGGTCGGCTGTCTCCCAAAGCCGGTCCCGCTCCGCGAATTTTTCGGGCGCGAAGGTGGCAAGACCCAGAAGATAGTCAGACCCGTATTCGATCATGTTGATTCCCAGATCGTTGCCGGTGTAAATGCGGAAGTCCGGCCGGTGGATATCGCGGAGCGTCAGACGTTCGAGCTCGACCAGGCGATCGAGGGAAGAATGTTTGATGCCCAGGATTTCCGGAATCTCCAGTAATCGTAGAAATGTTTCGGAGTCAAAAATCTCTCCGTTCGGCGAGAACATTTGCCCCAATTCGAACGCGATAACGAAGGGATAGCCGCGGCACGTGTCCCGGTAAATCCGAGCTTTTTCCTTCGCGTGTTCTCCATGAAGGCGGCTGGTCTGAAACAAAATCGGCGTGCCGCCGAACCCAATGATCGCATCCATCTGTCGACGATAGAGTCCAACAATGTCGCCGGTCTGTCCCTCGATATAAGCGCCGGCAACGAAGGGCACATCGTTACCAAGGGCTTCCCGGGTCCACTCCAGAACGCTCATTTTCTCTGCGTCCGACAGAAAATTAACGTAGCCCGTGTCCATGTTCACAGCGTTTTCTAGTCCCGCCTGTTGCGTCGCGCGAAGATGCTTCTGAAACGCCTCCACCGCAACGCAACCATCGCTCTCGAATGGAAGCAGCGCGGCCGCGATGCCCTTCACTTTGCGAGGCCTTCTGGGTCGATCGAACGGAGATGCTGCGCTCATGATCGCCCCGCCTTCGCTGATTTCAGTTTTTTGGCAAGCTCCGACCGTTTGTAATGCTCGTCTAAGGGATAGCAACCGGAAGGCAAGCCCTTGCGCGGCGCAGTTGTGCAGTCACTGAAAGTTCGGCACACCAGTCGATGCTGAATCGTTCGCCCTTCCGAGGCGTCGAGCAAAAGCTGGGGATAAGACAAAATCATCCTGCCCAGGCCGATAAAGTCCACCCAGCCTTCGCGCAGCGCCGCTTGCGCCACATGAGGAAGAAAATCCTGAAGGTAACTGTACCCCGTTCCCACGATGATTAGCTGCGGAAACCGGGTTTTGAGCTCTCGCGCCATCTCCATCTGTCGAGCAACGCCGACGAGAGGATTCTCGGGCGGTTGGTAGCCGTCAGAGGGTGGATAAAAAGCCGGCCGTTGGATGTGAGGATTGTAGTAGGGACTGCCGGCAGTAAGGTTGACCAGACGGATATCGAGATCCTCGAGCAGAGCTAAGAATTCCTTGGTCTCGGACAAATCCATTTCCGTGGGAGTCAGCGGGCTCACGCCAAAACCCCAACGATACGGGATCAGATGCGCATGCGGCTCGGGGATTCCGACGCCCATTTTTCCGGGTGAGGACGTCGCGGGATCGGGCCGGAACGGTACCGTATCAAAGGCGGAGAGACGCACGGCAATCTGCAGTCCCGGTGCAGTCGAGCGAATGCCTTCTACGACTTCACGTAAGAAGCGCGTACGATTCTCGAAAGATCCACCATATTTTCCGGGCCGAGTATGCGCGCTGAGAAATTCGTGGCCAAGATATCCATGGCAGTGCTTGATGTCGACGAAATCAAAACCTAAATCCCGGGCAGCGCGCGCCGCTCGATGAAAGTCCGCGACGATGCGTGCGATCTGTTCGTCCGTCAGTAAAGGTGAACCCGGAGACAAGCCAAGTTTGGCGTCGAGGATCGGATGGTGATAAAGAATCTTCGGCTCCGGCCGATCGTGCGCGTTGGGACGGGAGTAGCGGCCTGAATGCGTCAACTGCAATCCAACAAGCGGCCGTTGGTCGCTCCCGGTCGTCTCTCGATAAGAGTCGAGCAAAACCACTCGTAACTTCGTCAAGCCCGCGTGCGTGTGTGGCGCAATCACCAGTTGATTCGGATTCGCCCTGCCTTCATGAGAAACGGCGACGGCTTCGCCTCCCCAAATAAGGCTGGCGCCGCTGCTCCCGAATCGTTGCCAACGGCGCAGGGTGAGTTCGCTGGGATTGCCGTCCGTTAGCCCGTCCCAACCTTCCATCGGTTGCACCGCGATGCGATTCCCAAACTTGGATCCTCTGCGCTCGAGCGGCCAGCGCAGAGGAGACTCCGGTCCGGCAATCAATTCACGATCGCAAGGAATAGTCAGTCCGAGGGCGTGCAAATGTTCCTGCAGCCGTTGCACGTCTTTCACCGCGCCGAGTCGTAGGATCATGTCGTCTTCGCCAAACCGGCTGGCGATGGGATAGCATAAATGGCAGCCGCTCCAACTATTCCGGCGGTCGCGATGATCTTCCAGGCCAGGTCATAGCTATGCTGCGCATCGAAGATTCTGCCGACCAACCACGGAGCTGCCCACTGACCTATAGAGTAGCCCATGATAATGAGCGCCAGGAGCTTGCCCAACGCCGCAGTGCCGAAACATTCCGCAGTCACCAGCGGAATCAGCATATAGTCAGCACCCATCGAAAACCCAAAAATGATCGCGAAAGTCCACAAGACAGCAGATGACGGCGCGTTTACGAGAAAGAATACCGATGCTCCAATCAGAAAATAGAAAAACGTCATGATGTGTGTTTTTCGAAGACGATCGGCAAGGTAGCCTACAATCACACGCCCTCCCAGGCTTGACGCAAGCAATGTTGTGGAGAACCGCGCGGCGACCGTCGCCGAATACCCCGCGTCCTTCAGAAAGAGAATGAAGTGCTGAATAACGGCGCCGATCGCGCCAATCACCAAAGTCGATCCCGCAAGTATGAGCCAAAAGCTTACGAATCGAACGGCTTCAGCGACCCCGACGGAAGATGAACTTTGCGGTGAGGAACCTCTCAGCGTCAATTCCGTTTCCGCGATTGGTGCGGAATCCATGTCAAGATCCTCCGGAGTGGAACGCGTCACCCCCACCGCCACGGGGAAAAGCACAAGAAGAATCACCGCGCCCAGCAATTGCAGAGCATGGCGCCAACCTAATGTGTGCGCGAGATAGTTGATCAGCAACGGCGCTACCACTCCTCCCAGCCCAAGGCCGAGGTAGGCATATCCCATGGCCCGGCCGCGACGCCTGGAAAACCATCGTGAGACCAGCACTTGGTTCGGAATCGGCCCGGCGAGCACATAGCCCAACACTTCCACGATGCACAAAATTTCGAACTGCCAAAAACGCGTCATCCAACCCATGAGCAGCAGGGGGATGCCGACAAGACCAACTCCCACAAGAATCACGGATCGCGCGCCTAACCGGTCGATCAGCGTTCCCGCCAAAACCCCAAAAGGAAGCCCGCCGAACAGGAATCCGAGAAAAAAACCCTGGGTGACCTGGGCCCGGGTGAAGCCGAGCGATTCTACGAAATAAGGATAGAAAACCGGGAAACCATAGAAGATGATTCCCACAACGAAGAAAAGATTTAGGAAGGCGGCCAGAACAATCCACCAGCCGTAATACACATGCGTTGAGGAATCGTCTGACACGCGAACGGTCATTTATCTCCTATGGTTGGAGCTCGCCCCGAAAGACGGATGCGAAGCTTAACTTGAATGGCACGCGGATTTCATCCAAATTCGGGGCCAACAATTGCGCATTGAGATGCGAGATTACCCGGATGGGTATTTGGACCGCGAAACATCCGGGTCAAGTGACGGGCTGGAGCGAAACTGTAAGAGCGTAACAGTTCCGTTGCCATAGCATTAGCGGTCAAGCAGTCCACAATAAGAGTCTCGCGGGAAGAGTTCTCCAAGAATTTCTGTAGCAGTTGTTCGGCGGCTGCCCGACTCTTGGCTACCCAGGGCCCGAGATGATCGGCAAATAATCCGCTGCGGCCGAATGAATAGCCCTGTGGCGCGCCGTCGCTCCAAACGCCCATAGCGAGATCAGGCGACATGTCCCGCAGGGAATTCAGCAACGGGCTGCGATCCACGCCGAAAAGTTCCTCGTCGAATCGAAGGATAGGCTCTAGCTGAACCTTGGTCAACGTTAGTTTGCGGGAGTTGCGCCGATTTGCGATTGCGCTGTGTGACCTCTTCAGAATCCATCTCTCAACCTCATATTCGGTTGCGAATCCCAACTTGCAGTAGAGCGGCTGTCCCTGAGGAGTGGCGTCCAGTTTCATCGTGGGAATTTTTCGTCGGTCGAGATATTCGATGGCCCTTTGCAAGAGCTGAGTCCCGATGCCTTGCTTCCGATATTCAGGATCGACCAAAACCATTCCAATCCACGCAAACCGGTTCTCGTAAGAAATCGTCGTCGCCGTGCCGCGAACCTCTCCATGTTCTTCCGCGACAAAACATCCGTCCGGGCTGGCTTCAAGGAAACGGCGCCAGTCGTGAGCGGTTTGATTCCACCCCGCAAGCTCATTCAGACGCAGACCCGCGGGAATGTCAGCTTTCGTCATCACACGAATGTACATACCCATAATTTCCTGAAGAATTGTAAACTCCAGGGAGCATATCTGAACCTTCGGGACTGTCGCTAATCAATTCGAATGGCATCGCGCGGCGGCGAACCAATTAGAAAATAGAAAGGGAAAATAGAAGATCGAAAATCATTATGGCAAGTAATCCGAACTCGATTCGGGATGTTGAGCAACTAGAAGATCTCCTCAGCACGCCCACTCCAGGGGCAATTCAGGCGATGGGTACGCTGGAAGACGACATTATGGTGCTTGGCGTGGGCGGAAAGATGGGACCGACCCTTGCGCGAATGGCAAAAAGAGCTTCCGAGAAGGCGGGAGTGAAGCGGCGCGTCATTGGAGTGGCTCGATTTTCGAATTTGTCGTTGGAGCGACGACTTCAGGCGTGTGGCGTGGACACAGTGCGCTGCGATTTGCTGCACCAGAAATCGCTCGCCGAACTACCTGATGCGTCCAACGTGATTTTCATGGCTGGAATGAAATTCGGCACGACCGGTCAGGAACCGCTGACGTGGGCGATCAACAGCTTCCTGCCAGGGTTGGTTGCGCATCGTTATCGGCAAAGCCGCATCGCTGTTTTTTCCACGGGAAATGTTTATGGTGTTTCTCCGGTTTCCAAAGGCGGCTCTTGCGAGCAAGACGATTTAAATCCCGCCGGCGAATACGCGATGAGTTGCCTTGGGCGCGAGCGGATGTTCGAGCACTTCAGTCGAGCACACGACACAAAGATGACGATTCTCCGCCTGAATTACGCGGTCGAACTTCGCTACGGCGTTCTGCTCGACATCGCGCTCCAGGTGCATGCCGGACGGCCGGTGCCGATTTCGATGGGATACTTGAACGCGGTCTGGCAGGCAGACGCTTCGGCCATGAGCCTGCAGTCACTTGCGCAGGCAACATCGCCGCCGAACGTGATCAATATAACCGGGCCGGAACTCCTTAGCGTGCGGTCGGTTGCGGAAGAGTTTGGGAAAAAGCTGAACAAACCCGTAACGTTTGAGGGAAGGGAATCGAGCGATGCCCTGCTTAGTAATGCGGAAAAGTCACATCAGCTTTTCGGGCTGCCTCACGTGAGGGCACAACAAATGATCGACTGGATCGCGGAGTGGGTCGGCAAGGGCGGTGACACCATGGCAAAGCCCACGCACTTTGAAGAACGCGCAGGGCGTTTTTGACAAGCGAAATCGCCGGTGATCCCGGAGAGGCAAATGGCTGCAAAGACGGACGCCAGAATTCGACAGATTCTGAAGATCGGCACGGTGATTCCCGCTCACCCGCTGGCCCTTAACGCAAACCGTCGCCTGGATGAGCGCCGGCAGCGCGCGCTGACCCGCTATTATTTAGCGGCCGGGGCGGGTGGCTTGGCCATTGGCGTGCACACAACTCAATTTGCGATTCGCGATCCCCGCATCGGCCTGTTGGAGCCGGTCTTGAGATTGGCCGCGGAGGAGATGGACCGGGCTGACAACGACCGACCAGAACCAATCGTTCGCGTCGGAGGCATTTGCGGGGAAATCAACCAGGCACTGCAAGAAGCACGACTGTTGGCGGATTTGAAATACAGCGCCGGCCTTGTGAGTCTAGCCGCGGTGAAGCACCTCGATGAGCCGGCCCTCCTCGCGCATTGCCGCGAAGTCGCAAATGTCTTGCCGATCATCGGGTTTTACTTGCAGCCTGCCGTAGGCGGTCGCGTGCTTTCGTACAACTTTTGGCGCCACTTTGCGGAAATTGAGAACGTCGTTGCGATCAAGATTGCGCCGTTCAATCGCTATCAAACGCTGGATGTAGTACGCGCCGTCGCGGAATCCGGGCATGATGTTGCGCTTTATACGGGCAACGATGACAATATCCTTATCGACCTTGTCACTCCCTTTGTTTTCAAAGTCGACGGACATTCCCGCGACAGGCGGATCGTGGGCGGCTTGCTGGGCCACTGGGCTGTTTGGACCAAAACCGCAACGGCAATGCTGAGAGAGTGCCATGCCGTAGCGGCCGGCTCGCGAGAGATTCCGAGGCGGGTTTTGCAGCGCAATGGCGAGGTAACCGATTGCAACGCAGCATTTTTCGACGTGGCAAACCATTTCGCCGGATGTATAGCGGGACTTCACGAAGTGCTGCGCAGGCAAGGCCTGCTGGAGGGAATATGGTGCCTGAATCCAGACGAAACCCTCAGCCCAGGCCAACGCGAGGAAATTGACCGCGTCTATCGCAACTATCCCCACCTCAACGACGATTACTTCGTCCGCGCAAACCTGGACACCTGGTTGAAATAAGAAAGTGGTGGCCTGTATGCCGACGGGATATCAGGAGAATTCATCGGATCATTGGCTGGTTTCTACGCTACTCTCGCGGGGGTTTTGGTGACAACTGTTGACCAACACCGGCCGAGATGAGGAGGATGCTTTGTCTCAAATTAGGGATAACGGCGCTGGATTCGATTCCTTCGAGATTGTCGCGGATTATGCTTGCGAGACCGGTGAAAATCCGCTTTGGCACGAACAGGAGCAACGGTTGTACTGGACTGACATTCCAACAGGGCGACTCTTTCGTTAAGACCCGAACAGCGAAAAGCACGAGCAATGTTACGAGGGTAGACCGGTAGGTGGCTTCACCGTCCAAGTGGACGGGTCTTTACTCCTGTTTATGGATCGTGGGACTGTAACCATCTGGCGCGATGGCTTGCTGCAAGAGGTCATTCCGGAGATTCCCGCCGAACGAACATCGAGGTTCAACGACGTGATCGCTGACCCTCGCGGACGAGTGTTCTGCGGCACAATGTCGACTCCGGAACGGAAAGGGAAGCTCTACAGACTTGATACGGACGGTTCGTGCAATCTTCTTCTCGAGGACGTGGGTTGTTCAAATGGAATGGCCTTCGATGCTGTTTGCAAGAGTTTCTACTACACCGATTCGTTCGCACGGGAGATTTATACGTTTGATTACGACATCGAGACCGGTGACATTCAGAATGAAAAGGTGTTTGCCCGATTCGCTGAGGCGGACGGCATGCCAGATGGATTAACGATGGATGCGGACGGTAGCCTTTGGGTGGCGCTGTGGGACGGAAGCGGAATTGTTCGCCTGCGTTCGAACGGCGAGATTGATCGCAGGATTGGTTTACCAGCTCCCAAGACATCGAGCCTCACGTTTGCTGGTCAGGATTATCGGGATCTTTACGTAACAACGGCGAGTGGCAACACTAAAAATGAAGATGGCGAACTGGCCGGTGCGCTGTTTCGCATACGAAACCAGGCGCAAGGAGTGCCTGAATTCTGTTCAAACGTTCGTACGCCCGGTCCATGACGTCAGCGAGGAATCATGAACCAGATTGATCTAAAGGGACGTAAAGCCGTTGTCACGGGAGGAGCGCAAGGCATTGGCTTGTCGATTGCATCCCGTTTGATCGCTTCGGGTGCGACAGTGTCGCTCTGGGACCGGGACGAAGTTCTCTTGAACAAAGCGCAAACCGATCTCGGCATTAAAGGTGAAGTGTCTGTGGAGGTTGTAGACGTAGCCTCCGCCGAAGGTGTGAAAAAGGCCACGAACTCCACTTTGGAAAAACACCACAGGATCGATATCCTTGTCGCGAACGCTGGTATCGCAGGTCCGAACCTCAAGTCTTGGGAGTATCCGCTGGACGCCTGGAAACAGGTGATCGACATAAATTTAACAGGTGTTTTTCTCTGTTGTAGCGCTATCGTTCCGCATTTATTAGAGCAGGGCTATGGCCGCATTGTGAATGTGGCTTCCATTGCAGGCAAAGAAGGGAATGCGAATGCGTCGGCCTACAGCGCATCAAAGGCAGGAGTGATCGCGTTCACGAAATCACTGGGAAAAGAAACGGCGAACACAAACATCGCGGTCAACTGCATCACTCCCGCAGCTGCGCGCACCCGCATATTCGAGCAATTGAGTCAGGAGCACATTGACTTCATGCTGTCCCGCATTCCGCGCGGACGCTTTCTGGAAGTTGATGAAGTGAGCTCCTTGGTTGCTTGGCTTGTATCTGAAGAAAATTCTTTTACGACCGGCGCTGTTTTCGATCTCAGCGGTGGACGAGCAACATACTGAAGAAAAGGAAAAGAGGATGAAACTACTTCGCTACGGACCAAAAGGTTCGGAACGTCCGGCACTATTAGACAAGAAAGGAAAGCTCCGCGACCTGTCCGGAGTGATTCGCGATCTGTCTGGCGCTACACTCTCCCCTGATTCATTGGCAAAGCTGCGACGCCTTAATCCGGACGATCTTCCTGAAGTCAGTGATGCTTATCGAATCGGTCCGTGCGTTGGCTCAGTGGGCAAGTTCGTTTGCATCGGTCTCAACTACTCGGATCATGCGGCTGAGTCGGGAATGGTCGTGCCAAAAGAACCGGTGGTTTTCATGAAGGCGACCTCGGCCATCATTGGACCCAATGACGATGTGATGATCCCGAAAGATGCTCTCAAGACAGACTGGGAAGTGGAACTCGGCGTGGTGCTCGGCAAGGAAGCAAAGTACATTGAAGAGCCAGATGCGCTCTCGTGTGTTGCCGGATATTGCGTAGTCAACGATCTGTCCGAACGTACCTTTCAACTCGAAGGTACCGGCCAATGGGTGAAAGGCAAGAGTGCAGACACCTTTGGACCGATCGGACCCTGGCTAGTGACTTCGGATGAAATTCCTGACCCGCAGAATCTGCGCCTCTGGCTTGAGGTCGATGGCCATAAATATCAGGACGGGACAACCCGAACAATGGTATTTGGTGTCGCTTACCTTGTGAGCTATCTGAGTCGATTCATGAGCCTTCAGCCGGGAGACATCATCTCTACGGGCACGCCTCCCGGTGTAGGTCTCGGCCAAAAACCGCCCGTGTACCTTCGCCCCGGCAACAGAATCAGGCTCGGTATTGAAGGACTTGGAGAACAGACTCAGGCCGTCGTTCCCTTTAATTTCGTGAAATAATCGAGTCGCCTTTTCCAAGCTTGCGGCCGAGCCATTCGGCTGAGTGCGTTCTAATGCCTGAATTTTTCTGATGGACGGCAAAAAAACCGACACATTTTTCAGCGGGATTCAAATACAGCCAGTAACGCGGATTCATCTTGAGGATCAACTGGTGGCACCGGGAACTATCAACGTCAGATTGGCCGCAGTCGGGCGTTTGCGCTATGACGGAACGCGGCGCACATGCTAGGGCGGTGGATAACGGCAAGCATGTCGTCTATCTCGTGACCGCGGGTCTAGGCCCTGCTCCGGCGGCTACTAAAGATAATCCCGCGTCTGTGCACTGCGATAATTCCAGACGTGTTTACGCTGTCGTATACGGCAGGTGATCAGGCAGTCAAAACGTGGCAGGCTTTAAGCGCTGGCGGGCCTGGAGTTTTCTGCTAGACGCTGCTGCAGGCTTTCGCGAGACAGTTCATTTTCCCAGCGAGCTACCACGATGGTGGCGACGCCGTTGCCGATCATATTCACCAAAGCGCGAAACATGGCTCATGAAGCGGTCGATGCCGAGAATCAGGGCCATGCCGGCTACGGGAATCGTGGGAATCACCGTGAGGGTGGCAACCAGGGCGATGAAGGCCGCGCCTTGCACATCGCTCGCTCCTTTGGAAGTCAGCAACGCTACGGCAAAAATCGTGAGTTGCTGACCTAGGGTGAGCGGCGTGTTGGTGGCCTGGGCGACAAAGAGCGCGGCGATGCTCATATAAATGGCGGAACCATCAGTGTTAAAGGTGTAGCCGGTGGGAACGACGAGGCCGACGAGCGCTTTCGAGCAGCCGAGCTTCTCGAGCTTGGCCATTAGAGTGGGAATTGCGGGTTCGGAAGAACTGATGGCCAGCACAAGAAGCACTTCTTCCTTAATATAGATAAGAAATTTGATGACGTTGAAACCGGCAATCCAGGAAACCAGGCCGAGAACCCCCAGTACGAAAAAAATCGATGTCAGATAAAAAGTGCCGACGAGCTTAACGAGTGGTCCGAGCGAGGCAATCCCATATTTTCCGACCGTGAACGCCATGGCGCCAAAGGCACCGAAGGGAGCGAAGCGCATGAGCATGTTCACGACACCGAAAACGGCTAGGGTAAGGGAATCGATCAAGGCGGCCAGCGGCTTGCAGCGATTGCCCAGTGCAGAAAGAGCGAGTCCGAATAAAACGGCGACGAAAACGACCTGCAGGATATCGCCTTTCGCGAATGCATCGACAACGGTGTTGGGGATAATGTGCAGGATAAATTCGGTAATGTTCTGCGATTTCGCCTGCCCGGCGTAGTCTGCGACCGCCTTAGCGTCCAGATTGGCAGCGCTGACATTGAAGCCCGCGCCGGGATGCACAACGTTGCCGACCACCATTCCTATGATCAGCGCGAGCGTGGAGACAACTTCAAAATACAACAATGCCTTGCCACCAACGCGGCCCACCTTTTTCATGTCTTGCATGCTGGCGATACCGGAGACCACGGTGCAAAAGATGATCAAGGAAATAACCATCGCGATCAGGCGAATGAAACCATCGCCGAGCGGCTTCATGGCAATGGCTTTGCCCGGGCTGAGATAACCCAACACAACGGCCACAACAATAGCGACGAGGACTTGAATCCAAAGGTTTGCGTAGAATGGTTTTTTGCGCGGGGCAGGGACGGTGGTCATCAGGCGTTGAGCCACTTTTCTGGTGCGAGGATGGCATCGGCGAGATCGCGCAGGAATTCGGCGGCGCGTGCGCCATCAATCACGCGATGATCACTGGACAGAGTGATAGTCATCACCGGCCGCACTGCGGGTTTTCCATCCACGGCAACAACTCGATCGCGGATTCCGCCGACAGCCAGAATCGCGGCTTGTGGTTGAGGAATGATGGCCGTGAACGCGTCTACCTTGAACATGCCCAGGTTGCTGATCGTAAATGTGCCCCCGCTGATATCGGCGGGGCGCAATTTATTATTGCGGGCGAGTTCCGTGAGTTCGTGCCTGTTGGCGCAAATTTCAGCGAGGGTTTTCGTTTGCGCGTTGTGAATGACGGCGCTAACTACTCCGTCTTTGACGGCCATCGCCACGCTGATGTTTATATCCTTGTTCGGCTCGATCGTGCCATCGACCCAGAAGGAGTTGATCCTCGGATGTTTTTGAAGAACTTGCGCAACCAAGCCGACGAGCACATCGGTGGTGGACAGCTTGCCCGCGCCGGCCTTTTCCATCTGAGCGGCTTGGGTTTCTTGAAATTCAGAAAGCGCAGCAGCATCCAGATCACGCGAAACGAAAAAGTGAGGCACGGTGGTCCAACTTTGCGTCGTGCGCTCCGCCATCAACCGGGCGACCGCGCTCAACGATTCGGGCTGGGTGGTTGCATCTGCAGCGGCGCCGGCGTTTGCGTCAGCGAAAGCTTGCACATCTTCCGCGTTGATCACGCCATCGCCTCCGGTGCCTTTGATTTTGCGGAAGTCGACGCCAAGTTCCTTGGCCAAGCGGCGCGCTTTGGGAGAAATTTGTGGTGCGGCCACAATGCTGACACTTTCTCCGGATGAGACGGCAGTAGCGGCGCGATCCGGCGAGCTGGTCGCGCGAGCCGATGGCGATTTCTGCGCCACTTCCGCGGTGGGAGCCATTTCTCCCGGTTTCACCAACCACGCGATGGTTCTTCCCACCGGAATTTCATCACCAACCTTGGCAGTTACGGCAGCCAGCACTCCGTCTCCGGGAGCTTCGATTTCGACCACGGCTTTATCGGTCTCGATTTCCAGCAGCGGCTCGCCTTTTGTGACCTGGTCGCCTTCGTTTTTCCGCCAAGCCAACAGCTTGCCGGTCTCTTGCGCCATTTCCAGCGCAGGCATAACTACACTTATCGCCATAAGGATTTCCTTGGTAAGAGAAAAATTGGATGTGTTAGTCCGTTACTCCGACGCCTTCTTTTTTCGCGCTGGCTTCGACCATCTCCACCACGCGTTTGCTGGGAGCCTGTTCGTTCTCGCGCGCCGTAGGCAGCGGCCCGTTCACGGTGAAGTAGTGAGCCCCGGCGACCATGAGTTGATCCGCGGGGAAACGCGTAATTACTTCGTGGCCGGTTTCGGTGACGACGATCTCTTCCTCGATTCGCGCGGCGCTCCACCCGTCCGTAGATGGCCAGAAAGTTTCCAGGGCAAAAACCATGCCCGGTTTGATTTCGTGAGAATGTTCGAGCGAAACCATGCGGCTGATGACCGGCTTTTCCCAGATTGCCAGACCGATGCCGTGTCCAAACTGAAGCGCAAACGCGGCTTCTTCGTCCGGAAATCCAAACTCTTCCGCTTTTGGCCACACAGAAGCGATTTCCCCAGTCGTCCTTCCAGGCTTCACCAGCGAAATGGCGGCGTCGAGGTATTCCCTGCAGCGTTTGTATGCGTCGATCATGGCGTGCGACGCGTAGCCGATCGTGAAGCAGCGGTAATAGCAGGTGCGGTAGCCCATATAGGAATGCAAAATGTCGTAGTACACGGGATCGCCCGGGCGCAGCACGCGGTCTGAAAAAACGTGCGGGTGCGGACTGCAGCGTTCGCCGGAAATCGCATTCACGGCTTCCACGTACTCGGATCCAAGGTCATACAAAACTTTGCTGGCAAGCCCGACAGCCTGGCTTTCGCTCATGCCCGGCTTCATCGCGCGATAGAGTTCGTCGTACGCGGCATCGACCATCATCGCGGAGTGATTCAGAAGAGAAATTTCGTCCTGTGTCTTGATCACGCGCGCATCCGACATCAATTGCTGGCCGTCTACAACCGTGATGCCTTCCCTCTGCAAAGCAAACAGGATCGGAGGCTCGATCACGTCGACGCCGAGCGGCTCCTTCTGCAAACCGCGCTGCTCGAGTTCGACCTTGATCTTGCGCGCTACATTTTCCGCACGGCCCATTTCGGGAGACATCGCACCGCGTAAGAGCGGAATGCCTGAGCGCGATCTTTCGCCGAGCCACGGGCAGTTGAGTTGGTGGTGGCGGGCGGCCGAGCCGAAGTCCCACAAAATCGGTTCGTCGTTCTGCGGCAAAAGGGTGAAGCGGCTGATCTTGTCCTGCGCCCAGCTTCCGATGTGGGTCGACGTGATGTAGCGAACATTGTTCATGTCGAAGCAAAGGAGCGCGCCCATTTCGGATTTGGCCAACAACGCTTTGGCGCGGGCAAGACGTTCTTTCCGCAAGCGGTCAAAATCGATGCGGTTTTCCCAATCCACCGCCATCGGTCCATATGTTTTTAGTGCCACGATGGTCCTCCCATGACGCGCGCGTCAGTCCTTATCGCACAAAGCACGCGCTGCTTCGTAGACTGTCTGATCGGTCGGCACGGTTACGTCTTCGAGCGGCGGCGAAAAAGGAATGGGTACGTGCATCGCTCCCATTCGTTTTACCGGAGCTTCTAGGCTGAAAAAGGCGCCTTCGGAAATGACCGAGGCGAGTTCTCCGGTCACCCCGTATCGCCCGTACCCTTCGTCGATCACGATGGCCTTGGAGGTTTTCTTCACCGATTCCACCAGTGTTTTTTCGTCCAGCGGCCACGTGGTCCGCGGATCGATTACTTCGGCGCTGATGCCATCTTTTTCCAGTAACGCCGCAGCTCCCAGCGCCACCTGTACCATGCTGCTGGTCGCTACCAAAGTAATATCTTTGCCCGTGCGCTTAATGTCCGCGACACCCAACGGAATCGTGTAATCTTTCGCAGGCACCGGTCCTTTTTGGCGATACATCATTTTGTCTTCAAAGAAGACGACCGGATTGTCGTCTCGAATCGCAGTTTTCAGCAAGCCCTTTGCGTCATAGGGTGTGGACGGCAGAACCACTTTCAACCCCGGCACATGGCTGAGCCATGCGTGCAACGATTGTGAATGCTGCGCGGCCGATCTGCGGGTGGCGCCCAAGGTCGTCCGCAACACCATCGGCACTTTCCATTTGCCGCCGGACATATAGTGAACTTTAGCGGCCTGATTCACCATTTGGTCCATGGTGAGCGTCAGGAAATCGCCAAACATGATGTCGATGACGGGTCGCATGCCGGTCATGGCCGCGCCAACGCCGATGCCGGTGAATCCCGCTTCCGAAATCGGCGTGTCGATCACGCGGTCTTTTCCGAATTCTTCTACCAGGCCGGAGAGCACCTTAAAAGGGGTGCCAGCTTCGGCTACGTCTTCGCCCAGGATGCAGACTCGCGTGTCTCGTCGCATTTCTTCAGCGAGCGCTTCCTTGACGGCTTGCGCAAACGTAAGCTCCCGCACTTGGGTCTCAGGCATAAACGTCTTGCTCCGCTTCTTCCGGTTTTGGATAAGAAGCAGTGATCGCGAAATCTACCGCGGCTTGCATTTCCGCACGAACCTCGGATTCAATCGCAGCCAAAGTTTTTGTATCGGTGATTTTTTCACCGGTCAGCCATGTGGAGAAAAGCTGGATGGGATCGCGCTTTGTTTTCCACTCCTGCTCTTCCTGCTTGGAGCGATAATATTCGCGGTTGATATCGCCAACGTGATGGCCCGTGTAGCGATACGTGTTGCAAAGCAGAAACGCAGGGCCTCCGCCGTTTCGCGCGCGACCCACCAACCGTGATGCGGTTGCGTACACGGCGCGCACGTCCTGGCCGTCTACACTTTCCGAAGGAACCCCGAACGCTTCGCCGCGGGCAAGCACGTCTCCGGCGGTCGTCTCCGAAAAATGCGTGTATTCGGTGTAATAGTTGTTCTCGCAGGCATAAATCACCGGCAATTTCCAGAGCGCGGCAAGATTCATCACTTCATAGACGACGCCTTGCCCCAACGCGCCTTCACCAAAAAAGCACACGGCCACTTGCCCCTTGCCGGCATGTTTGGCGGAAAACGCAGCGCCGGTCGCAATCCCCGCGCTGCCGGCAACGATGGCGTTGGCTCCGAGATTTCCCGTGGCCGGATCGGCGATGTGCATCGATCCGCCTTTGCCATGGCAATATCCGGCTTTCTTACCTAGCAATTCCGCGAACATGCGATCGGGTGCAGCGCCTTTGGCTACGCAATGGCCGTGGCCGCGATGCGTGCTGGTGATGTAATCGTCGTTGCGCAGAGCTTCGCAGATGCCCACAGCGACGGCTTCTTCGCCCACGTAAAGATGCGCCAACCCCGGCATCAACGCGCGTGTGTAAAGTTCATTGACCTGCTCTTCGAACAATCGAATCATCTGCATGCGGCGGTACATCTGCAGCAACTTTTCGGCCGTCACTGCGGTGGGAGGTTGCATCGCATCCGCGGTCTTGCTCATCGATTCACTCCGCAAAGTTTCGCCAGCACGTCAAATACTACGGCAAAATCTTCTTTTTCCAGGCCGATACCGCGCGCGGCGGTGAGGAACTCGTTGGCGACGGCCGTCGATGGCATCGGTACATCGAGTTTTCGCCCCAGTTCCAGCGCCAGCAGCATATCTTTTTGCATCATGTTGACGTTGAACCATGCTTCATCCGGAAGTTCGATCACGAACGGCCCGCGGTACTTCACCATCGGAGAGCCAATCGCGCTGTTGGTCAGCACATCGACGGCAATCTCCCGGGAGATGCCGCTTTTTTCTGCGAGCAACACTCCTTCCGAGAACGCCAGCATCTGCACCGCGAGGCTCAGGTTAGAAGCAATTTTGAGCACCAGTGCTTGGCCGTTTCCGCCGACATGAGTCACTTTGGGGCCGATGTCCAATAGGATCGCCTTCACTTTTTCAAAGGTTTCTTTGCGGCCACCTACCATCACTGAAAGTTTTCCTTCTTGCAGTGTAATCACGCTTCCGGAAACAGGGGAATCCAGCATGTCCGCGCCTTTTGCGCGCACTTTCTCCGCGACAGCGCGGCTGTAGTCCGGGCTGACCGTGCTGCTATCGACGTAAATCTTTCCCGGCGCCAATCCGGCCAGGATACCATCAGGTCCTTCGATGATGGATTCCAACGCCCCGGAATTAGTGACCATGGAAAACGTAATATCCGCGGCCGCCGCAACCGCTCGCGGAGAATCGGCCCAGTTCATACCCGCTTTGATCAGCCATTCCGCTTTTGATTTTGTGCGGTTGTAGCCCGTAACAGTATGGCGCTTGCTCATGAGGCGGTTGACCAATTCCCCGCCCATCACGCCCAGTCCGACAAAGCCCAGATTTGCCATGTTCGCTGCTCTCCGAATCTCAAAATCCATTCATTCGCTTTCAGCACCGGAGCTCCGTGAATCGTCCCGTACTTGCCGGAGGTGGGCGCGCATCGCCTCGCGTGCTCCTAACGCATCGTGATTCTCGATCGCTTCCAGAATTCGTTTGTGATGATACTGGCCGCGCTCGGGTCCTCCATCGACTCGGAAAATGCGGAGCCGCTGTTCGCGCAAAACGCCAACAATGGAATCGATGAGCGACAAAATCAGGGGATTCGCGGCCGCTTCCGCCAAAGCGAGATGGAAATCGAGATCGGCTTCGATGAAGGAATCGGGATCGCCCTTTGCGCCATCCATAATCGCGATGGCTTCGCGAAGTTCGTTCAGGCTTTCTTCGGTGACACGCTTGGCAGCCAGCGCGGCTATCTCCGGCTCCAAAATTTCTCGCACTTCCACCAGGTGCAAGGTGCCCTCGCGTGGACCGGATTTAATCATGCGGTCAAAGGTCAGTCGAATGGAGTTGGAGGTTTCACTGGTAATAAACGTGCCGCGGCCGGGATACGCTTCGACGAGTCCCTTTTCCCTAAGGGCTTTCACTGCTTCGCGGACGGCGGTGCGGCTGACGCCAAACTGGAGCGCGAGTTCGCGTTCCGCCGGAAGCTGATCTCCCTCTTTGAGGTCGCCTCGCTCGATGGAATCTTCGATCTGTCTGACGATTTGTTCGTACAAACGAGAACTTTGGATTATCTTGTACATGTCTTACTCCCCGGATTCCCAAGCAAAATAGGGAACCCAGCTTGTCCCGAGAAATTGCGATGGGCGGCGAAGCGTCTTTGTTGGGCTACTGGTATGACCACCATACAATATGCCATGGAGTACCTCAACCGTTTTCTTATTTCACCCACACTGTCTTCACATTCGCGAACTCGCGAATTCCGAAAACGCTTAATTCTCTCCCGTATCCGGACCGTTTTACGCCGCCGAAGGGTACCCGCGGATCCGAGGCCACCATCTGATTGATGAAGACCATTCCGGCTTCGAGTTCGTTGATGAAGCGCTCCTGCTCGCCGGAATCATTAGTCCAAGCGCTCGCGCCCAACCCGAACCGGCTGTCATTCGCCACGCGAACCGCCTCGTCCAGATTCTTCACGCGAAACAGCGAAGCCACCGGACCGAACAGTTCCTCGCGATAGGCCGGCGAATTCTGGGGAATATTCGTGAGCACGGTCGGAAGGTAGAAGTTGCCGGGAAGTTTCGCCGGTTGCCCTCCCGTCAAAACTTTGGCGCCGGCGTTCACGCTTTTCTCCACGTCCGCATGCAAAGATTCCACGGCGTCCGCGGTGGCCAGCGGCCCGACATCCGTCTTTTCGTCGAACGGATCGCCGAGCTTCAATGCCTGCATTTTCTCGACGAAAGCTTTTTCAAACTTATCTGCAATTTCATCGGCCACGATAAACCGTTTTGCAGCGATGCAAGACTGACCGTTGTTCAACGTCTTGGCCTTCACGCCGGTGGCGACAGCGTCGTCCACGTTTGCGCTTGGCATCACAATGAATGGGTCACTGCCACCGAGCTCCAACACCACTTTCTTGATCCGGCTAGCCGCTCCAGCGCCAACTTTCACTCCTGCCTCTTCGCTTCCCGTCAATGTGGCAGCGGCTATTCGCGGGTCAGCCAAGATGGCGTCCACCTTATTCGAACCGATCAGTAGCGACTGAAACGCACCTTGAGGGAACCACGCGCGCAGCAGCAATTCTTCGATTTTGAGCGCGCACTGCGGTACATTCGACGCGTGTTTCAATAATCCTACGTTTCCCGCCATCAGGCCCGGTGCGATAAATCGAAAGACCTGCCAGAAGGGATAATTCCACGGCATGATCACCAGGATGATGCCCATCGGCTGGTAACGGATGTAACTTTTCTTGGCCGAGGTCTCGATCACCTCGTCGGCCAGAAATTTCTGCGCATTCTCGGCGTAATACCTGCATGCCCAAGCGCACTTCATGGCTTCATCCACCCCCGAGCGGTAGGTTTTCCCCATTTCCAGGGTCATCAATTTCGCCAGTTCGTTCTTTTCGGCTTCCAGAAGATCGGCGGCTTTCATCATCATTCGGCCACGCTCGGCAAAGGCGAGCGCGCGGAATTCCGGAAATCGCTGCTCGGCGGCGCAAATCTTTTCTTCAATTTGCAAATCAGTTAACGGCTCAAAACTCTTTATGAGTTCTCCCGTTGCCGGATTAATGGTTGCTATCGCCAATGCTGCGCCCCTTCGTTTTCCGCGGCGAACCTGCGCCCTACTTGATGCGGCCTGTGCTCAAGTAACGAGATACGCCACTATTCGGCGTCGCTCTCGGAGATCCGCACGCGGAGTGGATCGACAAAAACGTCCGCAACGGTGTTCATCACCGCCTGGTATGACATCTATACCATAAATCTGATTTGGCCTATCGGAAATATTTCTTGACACCCTCAATTATCTGGTGGTAGTACCATCACACCACGTTGTCTTCTAGGTCTTGGGCTATGGCTGATTGCAGTTCGTTTAGGGGGGGTCCTCAATGAAGGCTTTTCTGCGCTCCTTGTTCTGTTTAGGCCATCCTCGCTGGCCTGTACTAATCGTCCCAGCTTTTCTGTTCGTCGTGCTCTCGATGCTGCAGGGGGTATCCGGGCAAACGACAACAGGCCGAATTCTGGGTAGCGTCCATGACGCCCAGGACGCGGCGATTGTCGGCGCCAAAGTGACCGCCACCGACACGCAGCGGAATACCGTGCGCACCACGGTGTCGGATGAAAACGGCGAGTATCTGGTGGCAGACCTGCAGCCGAGCACATACAAAGTGCAGATTGAAACGAAAGGATTCAATAGTTATGTGGCGGCGAGCGTTCTGATTGAAGTGGGCAAGGACGTTCGTCTGGACGTATCACTCAAGACCGGCGACTCAACTCAAGTGATCACGGTCGATGAAGCGCCGGCGATGCTGGACACGACCAATTCCATGCTGGGCGGCACGCTGAGCAACAAGGAGATCAACGACCTTCCACTGAATGGCAGGAACTACGAAAATCTTTTGCAATTGCGTCCCGGAGTGATGCGCTATCCGGGCGGCGGATTTTCCACCACCAGCAGCAACGGTTTGCGCGCGGAAGATAACGCGTACCTGATTGACGGCCTCTTCAACAGCGAGCCATTTTCCGGCCAGAGCATTATCAATGGCGCGGGCATCGCCGGCGATTCCGCGACGATTCTGCCGATCGACGCCATTCAGGAATTCAACGTGATTCAGAGCCCTCCTGCCGAGTACGGCTGGAAGCCGGGCGCCAACATCAACGTCGCGCTGAAATCCGGTACGAATGATCTGCACGGCACAGCGTATGGCTTCTTCCGCACCACCGATCTGGACGCAAGGAACTTCTACAACACGGTCGCATCCGGTGCGAAAGATCCCAGGCACCTGGAGCAGTTCGGCGCCACACTTGGCGGCCCAATCCTCAAGGACAAGCTCTTCTTTTTCGGTGCTTATGAGGGCCAACGCTACACGGTCGGCAATGCGGGACTGCTGACGACGCCGGCCACGGTTACCCTTCCCACTCCTTCCGGGGGTTCAGGCTGCACATACACCACGACCGGTGACTGTTCAAACAGCATCGTCAATGCAATTCAGGATCTCCAGGCTGGTGGCGTACCCATCAGTTCCGCCAGCTTGAAAATTGCCGGTTGCACATTGGGCCCGCCGATCACCTGCAATGGCACGGGATTCCCGTTGAATAACGGAACAGACCCCGCCGGCAGCAACACGATCGATTACGGTCTGCCGAACAGCGTGAGCGTTGATAACGCTCTCGGTAAAGCCGATTACCAGATCAATACACGAAACACACTGACGGGTATGTATTTCTACGGCGATAACAACGGCACGGTGCAGGACGCCAGCGAATTGCAGACCAAATGGCTTACGCGCATTCACACCCGTGCTCAAGTGGCGGGCTTAAACTGGATCTCGACACCAGGCCCGGAGTGGGTGAACGAAGCGCGCTTTGGCTACAACCGCTTGTACCAGCCAACCGTAACAAATGACATAGACACGCCCGCGAGCGATTACGGTCTGAACACCGGAGTCACGAACCCGCTTTATGGCGGCTTACCGCGTATCAATATTTTGGGACTGGATGGATTTCCGGCCTCAGGGCTTGGCGGATTCAATTGGCCCAAGATTCAGGGTCCCGATACGCGATTCCAGTTTGTGGACCACATCACCCGCATCGAAGGCAAACACAGCTTTAAATTTGGCGGAGAAATCCACCGCGATGGCTTCGAAGGCGGCGCCTACGGCGGTGTCCGCGGCAGATTCAAATTCCTTGGCGGCACAGCATTCCCGAGCTCCACACCCCTGGAAGACTTTTTTGCAGGCGCGCCTGCCAACGGAAGCTTGTTGATCGGCGATCCAACGCGCGACATCCACAACTGGGGAATTGCGCTCTTCGCGCAGGATGACTGGCGCATCACCAATCACCTGACCATAAATTTCGGTCTGCGCTACGAACTGAACACTGTCATCAAGGACTCCAACAACCAATTGGCCAACTTCAATCCCAATGTTGGCCTCGTGCAGGTCGGCAAGGGAATCAGCGGCCCGTACAATGTCGACCCAACCAATTTTGGTCCGCGCGGCGGGTTTGCATGGGACATCGGTGGAGATAACCGCACCGTCATTCGCGGCGGCGCGGGAGTCACCTACGAAACCATCAATTGGGAAGCTTTCCTGGCACTAAACAACAACCTCGGCCTCAGTACGATTCCGACGGGAGGCGTGGGAGTTACCCCGGGCAACGGAAATATTGCTACCGGCCTCATCACCTTTTTTCCACCGCAACTCAACTGGAATGCGACAGGCGGGAACACCGTGTTTCCCACCGGCACAATCGATTGCAGCGTTGCCACGGGAAATCCCTGCACGATCATGGGCATCACGCAAAACTTCAAAACTCCTTACGTCACTAACTGGAACCTGAACCTGCAGCACGCCTTCACACAGAAAATCACGTTGGAAGCTGCGTACGTCGGCAATCACGGCTCAAAGCTGTTGGGTATTCGCGATGTGAATCAGCCGACGGTAGGCGCGGGCTGGTCTGCATGTATCGCGTCGGGTTACGATCCCACGATCTGTGGCGCGGGCGCCGACCCGGTAGCGGAGCAAAACGCGCGGCCTTTCAACGCGAAATTCCCCTTCTTGGGGCAGATCTATCAGGTGGGGAACATTTACCGCTCCAATTACAACGGTCTGCAGTTGACTTTGACCGGCCGGGATTATCACGGCCTGACGATGCTGGCGGGCTACACCTATTCGCATGCCTTGGACGATGTTGGCGCCAATTGGGATTTTGGCGCGGGGTCGGGTCTCCCGATGGACAGCGCGCACGCTGCGAATGAGTATGCCAGCAGCGACTTTGATATGCGCAATCGCTTCACCCTGTCACTCACCTACAAGGTTCCTGGCATCAAGACCTGGGGCCAATTGTTGGAAGGATGGCAGGTGAACACGATCGTCAGCGTTTATGGCGCTCAGCCTTGGGGACCGATCGACGCGGGAACCGATGTCAGCGGCACCGGAGAGCTGGTGGATCGCTGGGACTTCTTCGGCAACCCGTCGAACTTCAAGCCGACCATTTCGTCAGGCGTTCCGTGGTTCGCGGGCACCAGCAATCCGTCCTGCGCTGCGAAGGCACTGGCGCTGGATGGCGGCACGCCCGCGGGTCACACCTACTCGCTCAGCACGTGGGGATGCTACGTGATGGGCAATTCAATGATGCTGCCACCGGCTGTCGGCACGTTCGGAACTATGGGCCGCAACATTTTCCGGGATTTCGGCTTCCGAAATGTTGATTTTTCGGCAATGAAAAATTTCACGTTGACAGAGCGCGTGAATATGCAATTCCGCGCAGAGTTCTTCAACCTGTTTAACCATCCGAACTTCGCCAATCCTTACGGCGGCCAGAACGGCTGGGGACACAACGATCCGTCGGTGCCCGGCCCAGGCGGTTTCGGCTGCTCTTGCGCCACTCCCGACGTTGCGGCATCGAACCCGGTGATTGGTTCCGGTGGCAGCCGCGCCGTGCAGCTGGGATTGAAGTTCACTTTCTAGGTGTTGGATTCGCCAGGGGGATAACACTCGCGGCGCGTACTTGTTAGATGCCGCGCCCCGAGGAAAAATGTTCTGCCTGGCGCAGTTGTTTCACAATATTCGCTGTCTCACCAGGGGCCGCAAAATGCAAATCATTCGGACTTGCTCGCGATATTTCTTGCTGTGCGTAGTTTTTCTCGGAACCACGGGGTTCATTCCGTCTCTGGCGTTGCCGCAGCAGCGGCAGGAACGAACGATTGAAGAAATCAAAGTCGAAGCCATCAAACGTGCGCGGACGGGCATGTACCCCATGATCGGACTCGACCCGGCGGACGTCGAAGAAGCGTTCGCTTTGATCAAAACGCGTGATAAGGACGAGTGGGCCACGGCGTTCATGCATGTGGCGGATAAATATATGGCGGAGGGCAAGTCCCTTGAGAAATCCGACCCAACCAAGGCTAACGCCGACTTCATCCGGGCGTGGCACATTTACTCGTTCGGGCGCTGGCCTATTCCTTCGTCGCCGAAGAAGAAAGAATCGTACGCCAAGGCAATTGAGGCGTTTCTGGACCACGCGAAGTTTATGGATCCCCCCCTGGAAGTGGTGCATATTCCGTTCGAAGGCACGGAGATTATCGGCTATCTGCGGCTGCCGAAAAATGCGAGCGGTCCCGTGCCCATGGTAATTGCCGTGAATGGGCTCGATAGCCGGAAGGAAGATTTGACGGAAAGTTTTGGCGCCATTCTTCCGTACGGCATAGGATTCCTGGCGGTAGACGGGCCGGGGACCGGGCAGTGTCCGATTAAGGCGAGCCCCACCGCGGATCGGTTGTTGTCCAAGGTGATCGATTATCTGCAATCGCGGCCGGAGGTCGACAAGACGCGAATTGCCTTTCATGGCGTGAGCTGGGGAGCCTACTGGGGCACAAAGATGGCCGTGGTGGAACGCAATCGGTTGAAGGCCGTGAGCGTGCAGTCTCCTCCCACCGATCTGTTTTTCACAAAAAAATTTCTGACGGAATCGCTACTTGGCAACCGAGAATATCTCTTCGATCAGGTCCCGGCACTGATGGCGATTTTCGACAATGTGAATTCGGTACATCAAATCGCGGACATTTTCGCGAAAATGTCGCTGGTAAACCAGGGCATCCTGGGCAAACCCACCACTCCGATGCTGATCATCGCCGGTGTGAAAGACACGCAGGTGCCAATCTCCGATATTTATGAGCTGATGAGTGCCGGAGATGTGCCGAAAGAGGCGTGGATTAATCCCTCGGGCGGACATTTGGGCCGGCAAGTGAAAGTGTGGCCGGACCCAATTATTTTCAAGCGCGTTTTGCTGCCGTGGATTGCGCGCAACCTGGACGTTCCATCACTTCCCGAAAGCGAAAAGAAATCAGGCGATTGAGTGAAAGGAAGTAGGTCGCGTTCTTTTAACGCCTGGCCAGCAATTTATCCAGCTCAGGATAGGACGATGCATCCACGATGCTGCGTTCGGGCGGCTCGATTTGTGTTTCGATGGCGCGAACCAACATTCGCAGGGCAAGTTCCATGGTGACGGAAGAAATCACAGCCGCGGTGAGGGCGCGTTCGTCGACTAAAGGCTTGACCTGACTGGCAATCCCGATGCCGGTGACGGGCAATCCAAGCCATTTCTTCCGTTGCTCCTGATCTTCCGTGGCTTGCAGTGCTTTCCTGGCGCCTAGCGCAAGCTCGTGTGTTTGACCGGCCACCAAATCGAACTTCTCCGCGCGCGAAGTGGCCAGGCGCAGCCAGGCCTGTGCGCTTTGGAACGCGCTCTCTTCGCCCCACTTGCTGCGAAGCGTGGTGATCTGCACGTTCCCCGGCTTGGCGCTCTCCATGCCTTCGCGCCGCTGCGCCGCAACGGAACTCATGCTGGGCCCCTCCATGTACAAAACGGATCCTCCCTGAGGCAAGAGCACGGCGAACTGTTTTCCCTGCAACCGGCCGATCTCAAATTGTCCCTGCGTCACGGTGAATACCGCCGCTTGCGAACTTTTGCGGAGCTGCTTTACATAATCTACGTCACTGTTGCTAATCACCCAGGCGATCCCGGCCGCAACCGCCGCTTCGCCGACACGGGGTAGTCCCGTGCTGGTTACAGGTTCAACAACGAGTCCCTTTGGCCGGAGTTCCGCGCGGGATTGGATAATTTCCAATAATTGCTGGCTTTGCGTGATGGAGTCGTCTTTTGCGTGAATCACCTGCAAATCGAGTCCCAAGCTTTTCCCCGTGGACTGCGCCACAAGTCCCTGCTCTCGCTGATATGCGTTGTCATTGGGAAGCGACACAACGATTCGCAGCTTCTTCACGTGGAACTTCCTCCAAACGGCCAGTCTCGGCAGTATACGGGGATCGGTTACATAATCCTTAAGTGAGAAGCGTGAACAGGGTGAAACAATCAACAAGGCTTCGTTGGATCAGGCCTCCGCTGAATCCTCCTCCCCGCAAAATCTCTAACGCAGAATTGCCGATAGGACATTGAAGACGC
The DNA here is from genome assembly GCA_963790355.1 of Candidatus Acidiferrales bacterium. GTDB lineage: Bacteria > Acidobacteriota > Terriglobia > Acidiferrales > UBA7541 > Acidiferrum. The sequence goes on along the minus strand of CAWBOF010000002.1, from coordinate 173,826 downwards.
ATTAGAAAGATACATTATGGTTCCGATTTCTTCTACCGTTACGATCTCTGCGCGGTTGGCTTCGAGTTCAAGGGCCTTGCCACGTGTATTTAGAGGCTCATGGTCGTGCAAGTTGCAGTTTCGAAGTAAAGGAAGCACCCCCGCTGGAAGAAGTGCTGGTCGGGGCTATACCTTTATAAGGCATCGGCCTGCTGCGGGAGATGGGGAGGAATGGGGCAAGGAGAAACCAGTTTGATCTCGAAAAGTGCGGTTCCGATTTGTTAACGGTCGCCGACGCGTACGGCATCGGGCAACCCTTCGACTGTGAAGTTCTCGCCAACCTGTCCGTCGACGAAATCAGTCCTTTTCAACTGCTCCTGCCAGTAGGATAGGGTTCAATCTGATAAACGAAGACGGCTCGATGCTCGCCTTCATGCCCGGCCAGGTCGCCTTGACATTCAGGCAGCCGACGCGACAGCGACCACGCACTGAATGCTTCTAGACCCCGGTGTGTAGCGTATACCCCTTCCACGCGATGTCGCGGGGAAGCTCAACTTCCCTGAGAGCAGCCGAGCCATACCGTTAGAATTCCTCCCGCATGAATCTTCCTATCGCCGCCGGGACGCCGTGCTAATCTTGGGGGCAGCTTCCATCGCACTTTCCGCATCCTCAGCGCGGCGTCACGCGATCTGCTGAACCCATTGCCTCCGCCAGGCCGGCGCCTCAAAGGGATCCGCGAAATACTGTGTTTCGTGGACGACCTTGCCGTTGCGGAACTCCATAATACTCACCGTGTATGCCGGTCGCCCCTGGTACGTGATTGTGTATTCCGTGACCCACACATCCCCGTTTCCGAGAATCCGTTTGACCTTGAAGCCGGACGGCTTGCCAGGATGATGACTCCGCAGGGCCTGCAAATTGCTTCGCCCGAGGATTCGCTCGCCCGACTGAGGATAATCACAAATGGCATCATCATCGTAAATATCGTGTTCCGCGTTTGCATCGCCGACGGCTGACGCGTGCCAGTGCGTATTCAGGGCCGTACGGATTTGTTCCTCTTGCATGGACTGCTCTAACTTCGGTTTCGCTTTCATGTTCATCTCCCTTGTGGAATGAAACCCGGAATGCCGGTTTTGACCACTTCATTCAGTCTCTGTCTGGTCTGAATTCGATTGATTTCGTCGAGCGCCTCTTCCAGAAGGGCAGAGATGTCAAAATTCTCTTTCGCCTGGCGACGTCTTTCCCCTCGCGCGGCGATAGCCGAAATGACTGGATCTTCGAGCGGCCCCGGCCTCATCTCGTGACCTAGTGGTGCAAAAGGCAAAAACATAATGCCCTTCTCCTTGCAGAATCCCAATAGCTCTGCTTCCGGCAGATACGGATGTGCTTCTACCTGGACCACGGCTGGCTTGATTCTCGCTAATTCATAGATGCCTTCAGCTCGTTTAAACCGATGTCGGAAAGTCCGATGGCCCGACACTATCCCGCGGGTCCTGCTCGTCCCCGGGTTTAAACGCAAATGGAGGGTGAATGAGATAGAGCTGTCATGCCTTCCTCCTTTGCAGCTTGCTTTGCGCGCCAGCTCTTTTAGAGTTCCGTTCAAGATGCCTCCTCAGAAACCTCCGTGCGTGAATTGTGCGCGCCTTAACAGCGCTCACCGTCGGTCTCGGCGCTGGTCAGGCCTTGCAGCTCCCCGTGGAGCACAACGACTCTTAGGTTCTCTCGAAGCTCCGCAATGGCTTGCTGCAACGTTGCGCGGCGCTCGCTTCCGCAGAGGATTTCTTCTGGTGTAGGTCTGCCATCGGCAATCTCCACGCCACCGTCACCTTGTGAAGCATCCACACTATTTTCATGAAGCGGCTCCCGCGCGCGGCGCTGGCGCGACAGCATCAAGGCTTCGTTGATGACGATCCGGGTGAGCCAGGTCGAGAAAGAGGAGTCTTCGCGGAACCTTTGCAGGTTCACGAGTGCCCGCTGAAACGCGCGCTGCACCGCATCTTCCGCATCCTGCTGATTACGAAGGATGCGGAGGGCCATGCAATAGGCTTTGCGCTGATGACGCTTGTACAGTTCTCCGAAGGCGTCGTCGTGTCCTAACTTGGCCTTCGCGACGAGCGAATGTTCGTCGCATATGCCCTGAGTACCCGCGGCCAGGGGCAGGTCTCTGGCTGCGTTTACCCTCGGCTGAAGCTCGAATACGAACACAACTCCCCCTTGCCTTCTTTCGGTCCCCGCGCTACCAGCGCCCTACGTGAGCGCCGCCGTCCACGTGAAGAACTTCGCCCGTGACTTGACGTGCGTTACACAGATACAGAACGGCGTCGACGATGTCGCTGATCTTGGCGATGCCTCCCATCGGTTGCAGCGCCTGGAGAACTTCTTTGGGACTCTCTTTGTGCAATGGCGTATCCACGACGCCTGGTGCAACGGCATTGAAGCGGACGCCTTGCTTCGCGTATTCAATCGCCAGATGGCGGGTGATGGTGTTCAAGCCGCCTTTCGTGATCATGGAAACAGAGCCGTTTACGCCGGCGATCGGGTTATCGGCGAGCGCGGCAGAGATCGATATCACGCACCCCGATTGTTGCTTCAGCATCTGCTTCACTGCGAGTTGTGTCATATGGAAAAATCCCAAGAGGTTGACGGAAACGAGCGTGTTGAAGTCGTCCGTCGTGAATTCCGTGAAAGGCTTGGTGATGTAGATTCCGGCGTTGTTCACCAGGACATCGACGGTTCCAAAATGAGTTACCGCTGCTTCTACGCTTTTCGCGGCGGTGTCGTGATCGCGAATGTCTCCGTCGACAACAACCAGATCTGGCGTGGAGCGCAATGATTCGCTGGCGCGAAGCGACGTTGCGACGACGCTATAGCCGCTCTTCAGAAAGCCATGGACGAGCCCCGCACCAATTCCTTGCTGCGCTCCCGTAACAATTGCTGTCTTGTTCCTTGCCATCTCGCTCTCTTTCGACCACCCCTCGAACACTCGTAATTAAGCCAGCGGGACGGGAAGGAAACAATTGAACGAAGGTATCGGCAATACTTTCGTATCGAGCCGCGGGGCCTTGCGATCGCACGCGAATACCTTGGCTCACTCGACAGAATCACGCGCATCGTCCGTCTCAGCGTGTCTTTGGCCACAACGGAAGATTGCCGCGAGCACCCAAAAGTCGCCGACGGCGCTTCGGACTTGCTGCAAGACGTTTTCGGTAAGGACAAAAACCCGAGCCGCCTCATCAACGGCGTCGCCAGTCTTCCTCTCGGCACGCCTGTCGCGCTCGAGCTGATTTTCGAAGTGGCTTAATCAAGCCGCACTTTAGACCGCAGAAAAGGTAGATTCGAGATCGTGAAAACTCGGTCAGGCTTTTGCCAAGGCTAGACCGAGCTTACCAGCCATTTTCACCAGATCAGGGAGAGAATCGGCCTTCATCTTTTGCATGACCTTCCCTCGATGAGCCTTAACCGTGATCTCGCTGATGCCAAGCTCGCCCCCAGCCTGTTTGTTCAATAGGCCGGAGACGACCAACGCCATTACCTCTCGTTCGCGAGGGGAAAGGGAGGAGTAGCGGTCCCGGAGCTCTTTGATTTCCGCTTGCTGGCCAAGAGAGACCCGGCTGCGTTCGAGAGCCTGCCGGATGGAGCCAAGCAGCACCTCATCATTGAACGGTTTTGTCAGGAATTCGACCGCGCCTGCCTTCATGGCCTGCACTGTCTTTGGCACATCGCCGTGCCCCGTGATGAAGATGATAGGCACGTCGGGGTGTTCGACCGCTACACGCTTCTGGAGTTCGAGGCCATTCAGGCCAGGCATAGAAATATCGAGTACCAGGCAGCAGGGAACAGGCGTCCGGGGATGGGAGAGAAAGTGCTGCGCCGACGAGAAAGTCTCCGGCTGCCAACCCTCGGATCGGATCAGCAACTCGAGCGACTCTCGTACGGAGATATCATCATCTACAACAAACACAATCGATGTGGCGTGCGACATGGACAATGACCCCTATTCATGACCTGGTGCCTCCGTCCAATTCGCTGTACTCCCCAAGCTGCAGGACCGCTGCCGTTACTCAACCCAATCCGAACGCCGTATTGAGCGCTCTAAGAAGTGCCGTGTCGCTAAATGGTTTCAGCAGAAATCCTACGGCGCCTCGCTCTAACGCTCGCGTGCGAACAGTGTCGTCTTTTTGGGCGGTTATGAAGATGATCGGAATGTTCTGTCCACGAACCTTCAGTTCCTGTTGGAGATCAAATCCTGTCATACCCGGCATGGCGATGTCTAGCACCAGGCATTTCGTTTGACCAAGGCTATCGGAGACCAGGAACTCCTCTGCGGACGGGAATACTCGAGCGTCAAAGCCGAGCTCTCCGAGCAAGCCCGGCAGCGACTCGCGGACGGATTCATCATCATCGACAACTGCCACGAGTGGGCGGTGAATACGACCCCCTCCGTTCGGCGACTTCATAACACAAGAATGCGGCGGAAAAGGTATCACGTCTATTAGACTTAGGTATTGGTGCTGCCAGGAATAGAAAAACTGAACGTTGCGCCTGGACCCCCGTTCCGGATCGCCCAAAGATGGCCTTGATGGCTTTCGATGACGGAGCGGCTGACGGAAAGTCCGACTCCCATGCCGTCTCTCTTTGTCGTATGGAAGGCTTCGAAGAGCTTTTCCTCGACTTTGGGGTCTATGCCCACTCCCGTATCTCTGACGCTTAGGCGCACCCCACCGCTTTCGTCGCTTTCTGTCTTGATCAGCAATTCCCTTGGACGATCTGCGACCGTACTCATGGCGTCCGAGCCATTCCGTATCAGATTCAGGATCACTTGCTGAATCTGAATCCGATCTCCTAAGACAGATGGCAGACCGGCGGCGAGATCGAGCTGTGGAATGACCCTATTCCGCTCGAACTCACTCACGGAGAGGGCAATCACTTCCTTAGCCGCTTCGTTCAAAATCGAACAACTCAAATGCGGCGCTCTTCTTACTGAAGAGCGCCCTCAGCCGTGTGATCACTTCAGAAGCACGATTGCCGTCGCGAATTGTCCGTCTCGCGGTTTCCCGTGCTCCTTCCAAATTCGGAGGATGCCGGATAGCGGTTGATTGACCTCGTGCGCGATCGATGCGGCAACCTGCCCACTCGTCATCACCCGTGTCATATGCGCGAGCTCCGCCTGCGCCTGGCGAAATCTCTCACGCACCTCCTCGGCCCGCTTTTGTTGTCTCAAATCGAGGACGAAAGAGACACCCTCGGTCCCACCCTCTTCGAACAGAGCGCCGCCAACCATTATGGGCACGCGACTGCCGTCTTTCCGGATGTACTCTTTCTCGTACGGTTGGGCACTTCCGTTCGCTCTTAGGTTGGCCACGGCATGTTCATCACGCTCGCGCCATTCGGGCGGAGTAAGGTCCCTCCAACGCATGCGACCCGAAATCAGATCTTCGCGGTTGTATTCCACAATGTGGAGAAACGCCTCATTGGCTTCCACAATCTTACCGTCAAGATCCCAGATGAAGATTCCTATAATATTGGCGTCGACTAAGCGCCGTATCCCGACTTCCAACCCTTTGGCCAGCTCACGCACCGCTGCCTCCCGCCTTTTGGCGTTCGGCAACTTGAAATTTGAGATCTTCAATAGACGCTAGCGCCTGATATGCCGAGGAAGCGAATTTCCCCAGTGAACCCATGACTCGGTCGTCTTCGGCGTCGAACTTACGACGATCACTATGCATGATCGCCCAGATCATGCCGACTGCTTGGCCTCCGACGTAGAAAGGAATCAGCAGGCACTCTACGGCCGCAGGTAGGACTGGTAGTAGATAGGGGTACCGCTGCTCGAAGTGCGTAAACAACAGCGTACAACTTCGGTCGAGCACATCTCCGCTTGGGCCAAAATTGTGCGGAGTCCCTCCGGCAACATGCGGATTCCACATGCCGGCGATAGCGGGCCAATAGAACCTCTCGCCGTAAACGTCCGGTTTTTTGCCATCCCTCGTCAGCAGGCTAAGGCCAGCGGAGTCACACTGGGTGATGTCCAGAATCGTATCAGCCAGCGTCTGAAAAATGGTGCTTGGTGAATCGTCGAGCGCGCTCATCAGGGCCACGAGCGCGCGGTTCTCTTTCTCGTGATCCGGCCGACGCGACGGGCGACGGTGTAAGTCCTCCGTGCAGAGGATCGATTCCAACGCAGCCTCGCCCGTTAGAATGGAAGTTTCCAATGGAACATCATTTTGCGATTTGGCAGACTCGGTCACGTTCTCACCTTCATAAAGGATGTTCATACCGAATCGAAGGGTCGTAATCTCGGTTAAACCGGTGACCTGTAAACCCACCCGGCCGCGGCCGTGAAAATGGTGCGACCGGGTCTGGATACCGAATTCATCCTGGCGCGTTTTCGACGTGAGCGGCAGGTCCTGGGCCGCTTCGATCATCCCAATATCGGAAAGCTACTCGATGGTGGCACGGCTGCGAATGGCACTCCTTACTTCGTAATGGAGTACATCGACGGTGACTGGATCACGCGCTATTGCACGTCCAAAGCCCTTGGTGTCGAAGAGAGGCTTTGCTTGTTTCTTCGCGTCTGTTCCGCTGTTCACTCCGCGCATTTGCAGTTCGTGGTGCATCGCGACCTCAAACCCGGAAACATTCTCGTAGGCTCTAAAGGTGAACCCAAACTGCTTGATTTTGGTATTTGCAAACTGCTCTATCGTGACCAGGATAGCGACCAGGACAGCACCGTCACCATCGGAACGGGCCTACTGACGCCGCAATATGCTTGCCCCGAACAGGTTCGAGGAGAGCCTATAACCATCGCCTCCGATGTGTATTCGCTTGGCGCTGTCTGTTACGAATTGATGACTGGGGAGCGTCCGCATATTTTCTCTGAACTCACGCCGCAAGTGGTGGAGCAAGTCGTGTGCATGCAGGACGTGCTCGCGCCGAGCGAGGTGGCGCGTGAGGATAACGCAAAGCTGGCTGCACAATTGCGCGGCGATCTGGACACTATCATCCTGCACGCCATGCGAAAAGAGCCGGCAAGGCGCTATGAAACAGTTGAACGTTTCGCCGACGACATACGGAAGCACCTCGCCCATGAGCCAATTACTGCGCGACCAGATCATCTCATGTACCGTTCGGGGAAATTTCTTCGTAGGAACAGGCTAGGGATGGGAGTGGGGTTGGCCCTCGTGATTGCTTTCGCGGCGGGGTTGTTCAGCACCGAATTGCGCAACCGGGTACTTCCAAGTGGAACCAGGTTGGTTCGGTCGCCGCTCACGACAGATAGTGAGGTCGGTTCACGGCTTCAACAGGTCGAATTGCTGGTGGTACTGGGGGATTCTTATGCGCGGGAACATAACTGGAAGGATGCGCTTATCGCTTACCAGCAGGCGCAGGCCCAAATCCCTGATAGCGTTGCTAATGATGACCAGGCCTTGCGGGCTTGGCGCGAGCGGATTTCCTCTGGCATAACGCTGGCCCAGGAACAACAGCGGATCAACGAAAAAAAGTGAGAATTACATGATCGAAATCGTCCAGGTTTTGCGCCTTGGTAAGTGGAGTGCAACATGACCGAGCGACAGAATCAATTGCGACTGTCCTTCCAGGCCCGTCCGATCCGAAAACCGGCGTCTCTGAGAACGGTCCGAATGCCCTGGTCCGAGAACTTGTAACTGTTCTCGGTGTGAATCGCTTCGCATCGCATGAAGTGAAGATCAAGTTCCGCATACTGGATACTTACATCCTGCTCTTGCGTACTCTCGAGGTGCATCTCGATCCGAGACTCGATGGAATTCCAAAGCACGCGATGACGGAAGCAAGCGAAGTCAAAGTTGGCCCCCAGTTCTCTATTAAGGCGATGCACGATATTTAGGTTGAACGCCGCGGTGATTCCATCGCTGTCGTCATATGCAGCCAGGAGAGTGGATTCGTCTTTCACCATATCTGTGCCGAGCAACAGGACATCCCCGGTTTGCAGCTGAAAACCCAGATTTCGCAGGATCTTTGGCGCTTCTTCGGGCGAAAAGTTGCCGATACTTGTGGCGATGTAGAGCGCGAGTGTGGTGCCGTTAAAGGGTTCGAGTCGGAGCGGGTGAGTTATATAGTTCTGGACGATAGGCTGTATGCGCACCTCCGGCAACGCGCATGCGATGTTTTGGCACGCAAACTCGAGAGCGTCAACAGGAGACATCGACTGGTATGTAAGAGACATCGTCCGAAATGCGCAAAGCCGCTTCAAGCAAAATGACCGTCTTTGCGGCTGTGCCAGCACCCAACTCAACGAGTGGCAATGCCGACGATTGGTCGCTGTGAGCCGCCGAAACAATTGCATCAGCGTGTTTCGCCAAGATGGCACTCTCTGTACGGGTGGGGTAGTACTCGGGAAGAGTCGTGATACGCTCAAAAAGACGCGACCCCTGCATCGTAGAACATCCAGGTGAGAGCGAGCGCGGACGTGTCATCAAGCCGCGGCGAACCTCGTGAGTCAGCGCTTGGCGCGTATCCACTGATGCGGTGTGCTCGATGTCAAACACGCGAGGGTAGGTTGCCATGTGCCCGAATCCTTTCAGCTCGCCAGCCGTATCCCGGCGAAGTGCCATCTCGTTGCTGGTGGAAAGAAATTCCGATATGTCGCACGAATATGACTCGCAGGAGTGACGCACGACCCCCCGCGCAGAATCATTTGGCCGGACATAAACTTGCCGTTGTATTCGCCGAGCGCACCAGGAAGAGGCTTGTATCCTGGATAACCGGTGTAGGCGCTGGCCGTCCATTCCCAGCAATCACCGAAAAGTTGCTCAACATCCACACCTCGCGCTGCTGTGGGATGGAGCCTTCCCGTGTCGAGTAGATTCCCCTGCGGGGGCGCTTGGCCCGCGACGCATTCCCATTCCGCTTCCGTTGGAAGCCGGTGGCCTTTCCGACGTGCGAACGCATACGCCTCGAAAAAACTTACATGGCACACGGGCGTATCAAGCAGCGCGGAAACCCCGTGCCAACCCCTCAGTGTGAATACGCGCCAGCCGGCCCCATCACCGGCGTCACGTCTCCGATAGAGAGGCGCCTGCCAGCCAGTCCGCTTCACGTTATCCCAGCCCTCGGACAGCCAGAATTCGGGGCGTGCATACGCGTCATCCGACATGAATTCCAGGTACTCTCGGCAGGTGACTTTGCGGTTTGCGATCTGGAAGGGTTCTAAATAGGCCTTGTGGCGCGGAGCTTCGTTGTCAAAGCAAAAATCGAGAGGATCCGCCGCTTGAAGCGCATAACCAATCTCAATCAGTCCCCCGTTAAAGCTATACCAGCTCAGTTTGGAGACCGGAGGCTCCTTATCGTCGAAGAGGGGGCCGCGATATACGAGGGGTGCAGCGGATTGGAAAAGAAGGCATGCTTAATGTCAGTCAGGGCGAGTTCCTGGTGTTGTTGCTCGTGATGCAGGCCCAATACCGTGCGCCGCGTTGCTTCCTGATCAATGCCACTCGCAAGAAATCCGTCCATCCCCTGGTCAACGTGTGCGCGGAAAGCAAGAACCTCATCGAGCGAGGGCCGGGAGAAAGGCGAACGCAGGCTTTTCTCCGGAATCTCCTCGCCAAGCTAGTTGTAATAGCTGTTGAAAAGCCAACGAAACTCTTCGCGACAAGGCTTGTAGTCCGTCAGGAAGGGACGCAGCACGAACGTTTCGAAAAACCATGTGGTATGAGCCTGGTGCCATTTCATCGGTCTGGCTTCCGGACACGACTGAACCATCTGATCTTCAGCCGAAATATTCGCGGCAAGAGCGCTCGTCGCCGAACGCACGGCTTTGTATTGGGATCGGATGGCAGTGTCCCGCGTGTTGCTTCCAACCCTGGAGCGAACAGCTTGCAAACTCCCTTCTTGGCCTCGCGCTGCGGTAGCACTGGTTTGAGCCATAGTGTCCTCCTGAGGAGTTTTTCGTTCGCGCATACCGGATTGATTCGTATGTGCTGCAAGAATAAAAACAGAGGCGTCAAAACGAGGCAATTGGACGAAGGTATTGGCGTTACGTTGGTAGGAATGACCGGCCAAGATCCGTATCCAGTTCTGCGGGATCCCACTGGTTCCACGCCATACCTAGGTATCGCCGATACTATCGTCCAATTGTGCGGTGCGCTCAAGCCTGATTTGATAACTACTATTGCCGCCGCAGAGTTAGAAATCGTGCGGCGAAAATTAAGGAGGAAGTACATGAAATTCCTGATGGTCTTAACTTCCCACGATCAACTCGGCAATACTGGACGCAAGACCGGTTTTTGGCTGGAGGAGTTCGCCGCTCCGTACTTCGTGTTCCGGGACGCTGGTGTCGATTTGACCCTGGCTTCGCCAAAGGGAGGGCAGCCCCCGATCGATCCAAAAAGCGATTTGCCGGAGAACCAGACTGCCGCAATGGCGCGCTTCAAGAAAGACGAGAGGGCGCAGAAAGAGCTTTCTCAGACGGTCAAGCTCGCCGATGTGAAGGCCGAAGATTTTGACACCGTCTTCTACGTCGGTGGCCACGGGCCGCTGTGGGATCTTGCCGAAAGCCCCGTCTCCATCGCACTGCTTGAATCTTTTTACAACTCGGGCAAACCGATTGCTCTTGTGTGCCATTCCCCGGGTGTTCTTCGACACGTGACCTACAAAGGCGAGCCTCTTGTGAAAGGCAAGCGCGTAACGGGCTTTACCAACGGCGAGGAAGAGGCAGTCAAATTGACGAAAGTCGTACCGTTCTTGGTCGAGGATGAGCTATTGCGGCTAGGCGCCACCTTTGAGAAGTTGGCAAACTGGCAGCCATTTTCCATCGTTGACGGCCGACTGATTACTGGCCAAAACCCAGCTTCGTCCACCTCGGCAGCCCAGGCTCTGCTCAACCTTGTCGGTCAGAAGGCGGCTTCTGCTTCTTAATCCGTGGAATTTGCGTCACGAAAAATTGAAGGAAGGGGAATATGCCATGACTTCCCCTTCCTTTTCTTATTTTTTTGCGAAGACTCCCGGAAGCCAGGGCATCAACTTGGCTTCTCGATCCCAAGTTGTTTAACTACGCTCACGCGGCCCGAGCCCGAAAAGCTGCCAAGTACCTCACCTACTGCCAAGAAACCCGCTCAGCCAGCCCAGGCGATCTCCGCCAATTGCGTGCAAGCATCTTAGTTTGAAATCGCCCTTATCGGTAGCTCCGCGAGACAACCATGGACAAGCGTTCAAACAAACTTGCGGTGCACGCTGCAACGGTTCAAATACCGTTGCAGCGGAAAAGATCGTTCTCACCAGCCGTCTGCGACAGATTCGTGGGCGAGGTACCGACGACCGATGAGCTCCCGCGGGGGCGCTTGATGCTGGTGGAAGGCGCGATTCAACGCTTCTCGTAAGGGTGAAAGATGTAGTCCTTCGCCTTCACGGCCGTATGGCACGCGTTTCCGCAGTTTGAAGGGCTAGGATCGGCTGTGAACTTGTCCGATGCGGCTTCGTAGTTGAAGAGCGCGTATCCCCATCCGGCGCTTTTCGGAAATCTCTTGCTGTCCTTTTCCATGACGAAAGCCTGAGTATAGACGTCTGGCACGTCCACGACGAAGGGGGCCTCTGTGCTCTTCTTCGGCTTCCACTGGAGCTTCACGATCTTGGAGCCATCCGGGAAAGGCTGGCCGTTGCCAGGAACACCGGCCTTATACGCATCGATCATAGTCGGATTGGCGACGATGACCTTGAGCACTTCGTCGGTCCGGGCTGAAGAGACCACCGCCCAGCCCTCGTATCCCCTGAAGTCGGAGAACGCGACTCCACTCGGCGTTTTCAGCGAGTACTTGTCCTGTGCGTGGTTCTGCGCGTAAATAACCGTGGCACCGAGGACGGCGAGCACTGCCGTGGCTATCACAATCGTGAGCTTCCTGTTGCGCTCCATGGCTGATCCTCTCTTCTTAAGCAGGATTTCCATTCTGGCTGCTTGATTGGGCGCAGCATATGACACCGTCAAGCCGCCCATCCGAACTGCGGCCGACACCATGTAGGAAAGCGCTCGAGCTTCCAGATTTTGCTTGTGCTGCGAGCCATCGTTCGTCGGTGGATGCGGCATCGGCAGCACCGCGCTGCGCGCCTTCTCGTCGCTCCGCAAGTTGTGTGGCCTCTTGAACTTTCATGGCTTCTCGTCTCCTTTCCCAAAATCCTTCAAGCATTCATGAGCACTTCGTCCCTGAGTTTCTGGCTGGGTGTAGCTCCCCTCTGCTGCGCGCCAGCCATAGGCCAAAGTGCAAGGAGTCAAACAGTCCAAATCCTTCGAGGTGACACAGCACGCGGTACAACTTCTTCCACTTAGCGGTGAAAATCAGAGTCGATGACAGAGCGGCTGCCGTGAACTCAGTGTCGAGACGACGATCGTCGGTGCGGGCAGCGCCGCTCTCGCGGCCTCCCGTGGTTTGGGGTGTCGCGGTGTACAGAACTGTTTGGAGAGTCATTGCGAATTCCTTTTTGAAATCCTGCTGCGCCTACCCGATTGAATCGTTTGCCACGAAGCGATAACACCTGAAGTGCGGAGGCAAAACAATTGGACGATGGTATTGACGATACTTAGGTAGGAGTCGGTGCCACGCGCGGCATTTACACACACCCGAATGAACACGCCGGACGCGCATGGACCTCTATAGCGGTCCCAATCCCGCAACACGAGGTTCCCTGGCCCGCCAGCAGACCGGCCCGATAACCGACGAATCGGGACGGGTCGTTCAATGGTGCGGAATAAATACGGATATCGACGAGCGGAGGCGGTCTGAGGAAATACTCCATCGCGAGCTTAATCTCCGTTTGCTCGTTGACAGCATCCCGGCCCGGTTGCGGTCATGACGCCACTTGGTGAAGTCGAAAGCGTCAACCAACCGACCCTTGAATACTTCGGCAAGACCTTCGAGGCTGAAACGTTGGGGGACCAGCGACGAGATTCATCCGGATGACCTCCCGCACGCAATCGCCGTGTGGAGGGAGGTGTTCGAAACGGGCCACGCCTATGAGGATAAGCAGCGACTGCGGCGCTTCGATGGCGTCTGCCGTTGGTTCGATGTACGCGGCTTTCCCTTGCGAGATCCCGATGGACGCATCCTCAACTGGTGCGTTTTACTTACCGACATCGATGACCGGCAACGGGCTGAGGAAGCCTTGTTGGCGAGCGCGCGCAATCTCAACCTGATCATCAATACGATGTCCGCCCCGGCTTGGTCGGCTCGTCCAGACGGCTCTGCCGATTTCTTCAACCAGCATTACCTTGATTATATGGGTCTCTCTCCGCTTCGTGGCTGAGAGCTGCCCGTCAGAATGCGAGTTAGCACTTGTTCCGCAGCATGAGGAGGGAGGAGACCATCTTCTGACAGATATCAGTGATACCCTGCGAGTTCGGAGAGCTGTGGTCCTCGAAGGCTTGCTGCAATCGCCGGATGAAATCATAGGTGATGCGCGCAGGTTCGTCCTCCTCGTGTGCGATCCATGCGGCAATGTGCATGAGTTCATCGCTATAGTCGTTTAGAAAATGGTCCAGCGCCAGATTTTGGTGCTGGGTTAATTCGTAGTCGATCTCTCGTCGTTCACGATGTGAGAGGAGACTGAGTTCCAGTAGGTAGATCGAGCGCAACGCTGGCTGAGCCCTCTGAATCCGCTGGTACTCGGCAACATCTTCCTCGCGCCGATGGCGAAACTCAAACTCAAACCGCGCGGCATCCGTCTGCGATTCCAGACTTGCGAAGTTGTCATTGATCTGACTGCGGAGGCGGCTGATCTGTGAAACGGAAGTAGCTCTGTCTCGTACCACCGGGGAAACTCCGAGCTGTGCCAGCATCCGTACGTTCCGCACCAGCAGTTTCTGCAATTGCTGCTCATCGCTCTTTGTCCCGAAGCGGTCGAAGATAAAGCCCATGGCGAGAATACCCAATAACACACCTATTACCTTATCGCGCGCGATCGTGAGGTCGGTCTGGATCTGAGCATCCTGCAGGTTGACGAAGTAAAAAGAGAGTGCAATCTGCACCCCAAAATAGGAAAGCCGCGGACTGGAGGTGGCGAACCACGCGGCGATCGCCGTCCCCGCCGCAAAGAAGAGAGCAAACCCGAAGATGCTGTCGATACCGGGTAGGATCAGAATCTGAGCCGAAATCCCCATGACCAGCCCTCCGACAACAAATCCGGCAAGGCGGAGGAATTGCGCCTGCAGCGAAGTGCCTATCGTGCTCAGCGCAGTGACGATGCAAGTAAGCACGGAGGTCGTGCCGATGCCGGGCCAGTCGAGTGCGTTGTAAAGCACGTAACAAACGGAAGCAGCCAGGCATCCAGCAAAGGCGAAGCGGAGATATTCCGGGTTCTCGAATGCATCAGGCAGAAACAGAGCGCGCCACCAGTCCCGTCCTGGCGCGTTCTGGGAACCATCGCCGAACTCATCGCGTTGAAAGACTTCGATGATGAGTGCGACGATTCGTTCCATCTCCTGAAGCACGGGGAATCTAGAGGACGCCGGCCCCTCGAGCACAGGAGGAGATGCGGAAATGCCTCCCGACTCGCGGAGCTCTGTTCGGATTGCTCCGAGCCTATCAGAAAGTGCGCGTAGGCGAACGGCGTCATCGTCACCTGCGTGGAGGGGAGTGCCCTCGAGATTCGCGGCAAGACCAATGAGTCGACCCGCCAACGAAATCAGGGCGCTGCGCTGCGGCCGATGGGTGGGGTCCACACCTTGGCGCTGCAACATCGTTCTCAGCCGCCCGGTCCCGATCATTTGGTATTGATGAACTCTGACGAGGACCGGCTTCGGGGGGTCATGTTGACTGGCAATGCTTTCCGTTACCTGCTGCACCGCGAGCAACAGATTGTCGACGGATTTGATAAGCGGATCGGAGCGATCGAAGATGCGGTATAGCGCTTCGGTTGCCACTGTGACGCCAGCACCCACTGCGATTATCAAGACAGGCCAGAGAGTACCCTCCACTTGGATTTCGCTCGGCACGGAGCGGTCCCATACCGGCAGGGCAACGCCAATCGGAATGGCGAAAGCCAATGCGGCTGCGTAGTTAGTCGTCGTGCGCATAACGAAAAAGATCAGATACAGGCTTCCGATTACCCAGAAAAAATGCGTGATGGGGTAACCGCGGAACAGCATCATCCCGAGCAGTGTGTACAGGCTCGCGCCCACGAATGCTAGGACGATCATTCGCCCCCCGCGCCAGGTGGCGGCGAGATTTTCGCGAGCCAGGAGAATCGAAAAGAGTGCAGCCAAGAACGCGTTAGGAATGCGGAAGGTTATGACGACGAGCATGACCAGCGTAGCCGCGATCGTCATGCGCACGACCGTGTTGACCCGTCCTGGATACGGCGCAACTTCCCACCGTATGAATTCGCGAAACCAAGGCCAATAGGCAGCTCGGCGGGCGCGCTGGTAGCGGAGCGCATTGGCTCGGGTCGCCATACTAAAGCTTCCGTTTGTATCCGCGGATAACTACTACTGCAGATTCCCCCAGACGAATGGCCTCGGAGGGTGGTGACTGAATCCGGATGCGTACGGGGTAGCGGCTGGCCAGGTGCACCCAGCTCAGAGTACGTTGTACGTCTGGCAGTCCGGTTGTGATTCGGCCCAGGATCGAAGGATCGGGTATAACACCGTACCCGGTGCTGTCGACGACGCCAGTAAATCGCAATCCGGGATCAGACATAACGTACACATCCGCAGTCATGCCTGGCTGGATGTGCTTCAGTTGCGTCTCGCGGAAATTCGCCAGCACCCACCAGACGCGAGTGTCGATTAGCGTGAAAATCTCCTGTCCGATGTGAGCATAAGCACCCTCGGAAATGACAAGGCTGGTTACGCGTGCGTCGAATGGAGCGTAAACGCGGCACTGGTTGTAGTTGTATTGGGCGGTGCCGATTGCGGCGGCACGTCCCTGCCGTTGGGCCACCAGAGGATCGAGGGTAAGTACGCTGGACTGCGATTGATGAAGCTGTGCCGTGCTCTGCTCTGCCGATGCCTTGGCCTCCGCCAGGGCGGCCAGCATCGAGTTGAGGTGGGCTCGGTTGAGAGTCAATTGCGATTCGGCTTCGTGCACGGACTGCGCGCTGGCCCGCTCCGTCGTACGCGCCTGGTCCACTTGGTCGACGGTAACGAACTGTTTAACGAGCAGGGGCTCGACGCGGTGCAGGTTATTTTCGGCGTATGCCCACTCGGCCTTGGCCCGATCCAGCGCCGCCTCAGAGTGGGCGACATCGGCCTCCGCCTCACGGATCGAGGCTTGCGCCCGGTCGACGTTGGCGCTGGCGCTGCGGGTTGCCGCCCCGGAGGCCGTGACGGCGTGCACTTCGGCCCGAATGCGCCGTTGTTCGTCGACGATCTGGCCTTCGAGGGCGGCCTGGTCCGACACTGCGCGGTCAAGGGCGTACTTGTAGGGTCGATCATCGATTTCGAAAAGTAGATCGCCCTGTTTAACCCGCTGATTGTCGGCGACGTTCAGGTGCAGTATGGGCCCCTCGACAACGGGGGCGATTCCGATGTAGTTGGCAAAGATTTCGGCGTCATCCGTCTGGGGGCGCCAAGTTGTGACCGTGTAGACAGCAATCAAGCCGACCATGGCCAGCAGAACCATGGCTGCCGTGAAGAGGCGCCCGTACCAGTGAAGTTTTGCAATGCGATTGTCTTGCTCAAGTTGGGCAATGTCTAGATTCGGCATCGCATTTACCTAGCTGTAGAACAGCAGCCACAACATGCACGCGAGGAAGACCGCCATGCTGAGATACAAAAGCACAGGTGCAATGAGGTGTTCGGCGATCGCAGTGCGGGCGATCAGGGCGCGTGCGCCCGTCGCCAGTACGAGACCACCGACCGAGCAGAAGATCCACACGGGGAAAAAAGAGCCGAAGATGCTGTATTCGGGCGCGTGGGAGCAACCGACCAACACCAGCGGCGCCGCCAGAGATACACCGGCAAGCGGGCGAAGTGAGGTCATTTGGCATCGATCGCGCTCCATCGATTCGGTCTTCATGTCAGGCAGACCTCGTATTTGTCGAATCTTGGCCTTAATCGTGTGCACCACCTCGTCGATACGACCGGAGAGGACCAGCTTTCGCGCAGTCAACCCGACCTCCACGACCATGGGCATTAGGCGATCACTGGGCAGCTCAGGTCTCACGTTTGGATTGAGCCACAGAGTTAAGGACCGAATCTATTAGACGAAGGTATCGATCAATACCTTCGCATCAGATGATCACATTGGCGCCTGCGCATTTTGGTCGTGGAAACCCGTGAAGATGATGTCCACCGATGCTGTCGGGGCCAATACGTTCGTCTAATAGACCCGGCTCTCCACTTCTGCATTAATAACTGACGAGCACGAAAGAATCGTTCGCCAGTTCGGCGTACGCGGGCAACATGCAGATGGCAAAACGCGAGTCAGGTGCGTTCGTCAACGAGATGACGAAGTCGTTCGGCCCAGAGTCAAGCGGCAAACGCATCCGAGGAATTGCAAGAACTAGGCGAGGCACAGGCAATTATTGCGACGGCGCCCATATGGGAGGGGTGTGGCTAGCGAGTGCCGACGTGTTGCTGCGAATGGACCAGAAGAAGTTTCGATTGATCGAATACAACCGAACTTTGAATGTTCTGTTTTTGTCGCTGCTTCTCGCCTTCTCCGCCGCGCGGGCTCAGGGGCAATGTGCTGGTAAAGTGTCTTCCCCCGCAGCTGTCTCCGACTGTGCCGCTCGCGAAACTCCTCGCGAGGGAACAGCGATTCTCGATCCAGTTCACCCCTACACCTTGGCCGAGCTGATCGACGTTGCCGAGCATCACAATCCCAGCACGCGCACGATCTGGGAGCGCGCGAAGCAGAAAGCACGTGAACTCGGTTTGGCAAAAGCCGTTTATTATCCCGAGTTAGAGGGTTTAGCTGTTTTCGGCGACCAGCGATTGGTAAATCCATTCCCGAAACCGCTCGCTCCTCGCGGCTACGTTATGGTCGAGGTACCCATCGTCGAGCCGGCAGTCACGTTGCAATATCTCATCTTTGACTTTGGCAAACGCGAGGCGCACGTAGACTCCGCGAAAGCGGAGAAGCTCGCTGCGGGTGCAGATCTCATTCAGGTAAATCAAGCGCTGGCGTTTCGCGTCGCGAGTGCGTATTACCAGCTGATGACTGCACAGGAAAGATTGCAGGCTGCGCAGGATACGTTGCGAACTGCACAAACCACGCAGGATGCGGCTGAAAACCGACTGAACAACGGGCTTGCAACTCTTCCCGATGTTCTCAACGCCCGCGCCGAAACGTCCCAGGCAGTGTTCGACGTGGAATCCGCGGATGGGGACGAAAAGGTTGCGCGCGTCACTCTGACTGAAGCCGTTGGAGCCGATCCGTCTCCCAACATAGTGATAGACAGCCAGAGGAGTGCGCCGTTGCCGGACAGACTCACAATGTCCGTCGACGCACTGATCGATCGCGCGATGAAGGATCGCCCCGAACTCATGGCGCAAGCTCTGCGAATCCGCTCCGCCGAGGCTGGCATTCGTGCGGCCAGGGCCGAGTATAAGCCGCAGATAGTTCTCTCGGGTTCGGCAGCGCAGACCTCTGTGTGGCCCACGGCGGATTACGGACAGCTCGGTCCCGCGAGCGAGCCTACCTGGTCCGTCGCACTCGGCATCCATTGGCGCATCTTTGACGGAGGTGTGCGCAAAAACGAATTGTTGATCGCCGAATCGAAACGCCGGGAAGCAGAGGATGAATTTACGGCGAAACATGATGAGACGACGCGCGAGGTCTGGACCGCTTACATAGCATTCCGGACGGCCTTACGAAAACACGACGCCGCTGTGGCACTTCTCGAGTCCGCCAACGCCTCTTACTCGGCATCGCTCGATGCATACAAATATGGAGTCAAAAATCTGGTCGACGTAGTTACCGCTGAGAAGCAACTGGCCCAAGCTCGCTTATCCAGCGTCTCCGCACGATCAGAATTATTTCTAGAGGCAGTCAACCTGGAATTCGCGACCGGAAACCTGCTGAGAAATCAACCGCCAGCGACAGCACTTCAATCGGAGGACGTACATCAATGATTTCGCCCACCCCGCTCCCTCGGGGTCGCAAGAGTTCCAGCTATCCTCGGGCAGGCGCATTCCTTGAATCGCAGTCTCGCGCGTGAAAGGGGAAACCAGCGCGCGGGCGCCATGTTTGCAGCAGACATTACTTCATCTCCCTAGCGCTTCAGTGTGATCTTCGCCGTGAATGTTTGCTGGCAAGTGCTGCCGTCTTGTTGTGACGACATCGCCCCTCGGCTTTTCCATGCTCTCAGAGATCAAGAATTACATTTGCCCCCGGCTGCGAGCAGCACACCAGTACATTTCCCAGCGCCGGTCTCTCCAGCGGTTCCGGGTTGTAACTAACCGATCCGCCAATCAGACCAGTCATGCAGGTATGACACACTCCAGTCCGGCATGACCATCTGACCTGAACGTCGCATGCTTCCGCTAGTTCCAACAGACTCTGATATTTGGGGTCCCACGCAGCCGCGATCCCGCTGCGCGCAAATGACACTGCGGGGCCAGATCCCGGCGGCCCTTGTGGCAGGTGCGGTGTGTGGCCAACTCGCTCCATGCCAGGTGTGAAACCCCCAAGCGCACCGAAGATTTCCGTGTGCACATTCTTGGCGGGCACACCCCAATTTCGCAGTCCATCGCGCATATTCTCTAAGAACGAAGATGGGCCACACAGATAGAAGTCGCTATCGGGTGATACGCCAATCTTCTCGAGCAGAGCTGAGTCGATGTGACCTGAAGCATCATAGTCCAACCCAAGTTGATCGGTTGCTGCGGGTCTGCTATACACGACGTAGCTTCGTCCGCGAGAGAACAGTTGCAGTAGAGAACGTGATTCTCGCGCGAATGGATGGTCGACGCTATTCCGCGCTCCATAGATCCACCAGATCTCGCGTTCCGATTTTTCGGCAGCGAGTGCGTGCAGCATCGACATCACGGGCGTTGCACCGACGCCGGCGCTCAGCAAAACCACAGGATTCTCGCCGGGATGTAGAGTAAAGCTTCCCCGCGGTGCACTCACATCCAATAAAGCGTCTTCTCGCACGCGGTTCCTCAGAAACGAACTTCCAACGCCATTCGATTCGCTTTTGACGGAGATGCGAAAATGATCGGCCACTGGCAGATCAGATAACGAATAGCTGCGAAGAATCGGAGGGTGGTCCGGATCGACCAGCAACCGCAAGACAACGAATTGACCCGCCTGGAAGACAGGGAGAGGGGCCCCATCTATCGGCGCGAGAACAAAGGATGTCACGCTATCGCTCTCCTTACGGATCTGCGTGACTCGCATTTGTCTGAATCCGGGCCATGCTGGAGCTTGCTCCTCATATGCGAGCCCCGGATTCCCCGCCACAGTTACAGTTTGGGAAGTCGAGTCTTGTTGAAGCATTGCCTGGAACGAACCTTGCCAGCCCTTGCTAAGCGCGGGAATCCGGAGCGCGCGTTGCAGTTGCTCGCGGGAATGTCCTGGCAAATACAGGAGGGCGTCAATCTCGGCCACGGTGATTCGCTCTGGACCGTCAGCAATTTTTACGATGTCATCGCCTGCACCAACTTCTCCCTCCTGCAACACGCGAAAGTAAAATCCCGGTTTTCGATGTGCTACGAGTAGCGCCGCCATACGAGGTTCATTCATGCGGATGCCGACGCGGTAGCACGTCACGCGTGGCTGCGTTACTTCAAATACTGCATCACCAATGCGGTATCGGTTACCGATGCAAACCTCATCATCCGGAAGCCCTTCAACAGTGAAGTTTTCGCCGAACTGGCCAAAAATAAAATCGTTGCGGCCCAGAAAGCGCTCCCAGTAATGGTAAGAATCCATCTGGTAGACAAATACGGCGCGGTGCTCCCCTCCGTGACCGGCGAGATCACCTTGCGCATCACCATCGATATCGAGCTTGCGCACCATGCGCCGCCCCGCAACGGGAAATTTCCAGACCGCGGTTCGGACGGTTTTGCCGTTCCATGTCACGTCACGCGGAAGGCCGACATTTACTGAGATTATGCGAGCCATTTCGGCGAAATACCTCCTATCTCTCCACCGTCAATTCTCATGGAACTCGCAGTTATCTATTTTGCTGCGAGCAACAGCATGAATGAACACCCGCTTTCTTGCGTCATGAGTCGACGATGAACGAGGGCCTCTACTTCCTCCGTCCAGTCGAAGCCGCTTGCACACTGGCCTGCTTATTCCACCCATGGAAAGGCGAGCGGTCCCCTGCATTCCATGCCTCGCGGAGGCCAGGGCTGCTCAGATCCCAGTCTGGGCGCGTTTCGCTCGTCACGGCGCGCAGGTCGTGCCAAAGATCGACGATCGACGGACGGCCCCAGAACCAGTATCCGTTGTAGATGCTGTAGATTACCAGGCCCGGCTTGAGGACGAGCGTGTGCGGGATCATCGGGTTGTGTTCGGGGTCGGTGTACTCCTGGATGTCGAGATCCTTCTGAACGATTCGGTCAGGATCGGAGAGAAATGTCCACACTGCTCCGACTGATGCTCGAAATTCCTGGAGCGTATGGTGGTCGTCGGTGGCGATCGTGGCGACCTGGGTGTATGCGACAGCGATCTTCGGGTAGAACGCGGCGAGTTCCAGATGTTGCTGGTGTTCCTTTGGGCAGTAGTGGCCGCGCGAGAGCGTGAGGATCAGCGGATCGCTGCTCTGTAGCTCGCTGAGCTTGCGCAGTTTGCCCGTGTGATCGGGCAACTCGTAGTCGGGAAAAACTCTTCCGGGCTCAATATCAGAACGCATGATTGGAATCCTCCGACGGCATCTGTGGGTGTCACTTACATCTGCTGAATGCATAGAAACAGAGGCGTCAAAACGAGGCAATTGGACGATGGTATTAGCGATACGTTGGTATTAGCCCTTGAAGTGCTGAAGATCGCGGGCGTGAAACTCGGACCGTGCTTTCGCGGAACGGGCGCCATTGAACTGGGCAGCCGCAATCGTCATAGCCGCGACTTGTTCAGACATGGATCGTTGCGGAGCCATTCCTCGACTCCCTTGTTTGATCTCCCGGAGACTGCATCTTTGCGGGCTTTCACCCGCTTCATATCGACGCGCACATCACCAATGGCGAAACCACATTCCGCCCTTCACGGGCAACATGGACCGCATAGGCGCTTGCTACGAGCGTCTTTGTCGGGATGCATCCCGTATTCACATAGGTGCCGCCAAATTTATGGCGTTCGGTGATAGCGACGGTTTTGCCGGTACGCGCAAACCGAGCTGCCAGGGACGGCCCGCATGGCCCGCGCCGATAATGATTGCGTCGAAGTGCTTCATCGTAGTGATCAGCGCGCCCCCTCTGTGTGGATCTTGCCGTCTTTGGCTGCCTCTTCGGGGGTCTTGCCGTCCTGACGCGCGACAATGTAGGCGGCGTACCGGCCCGACCAGTGGTGCTTCGGAGCGACAGGCTGGTATTCGTCATGATGCTGCTCTGCTTCTCGTAAAAGCTTCGCCAGGGTCGCGACATCCAGATTGCTGAGTCCTCGGCCGGGCAGCCGGGTTGTGATTTCCTGAAACAGCCATCCATTGCCGTCGGGATCACGAAACGTTGCGAACGAGCTGTAGGTGGCATGCTCGGGTGCTGGCCCGCTAATGCGACCGCTGCCGTCGATCTGGAACTGAGCGCCTGGCGTTCCGAGGTGGAACACCTCACTCACATCAATACTGCGTGCGACAAGACCTCTCCGTGCTGCCTCAACGTCGGGGACGATCAGGTAGAGGCCCTGGGCCGAGCCTGGCGCAGCGGGTGTCATCTTCGTGCCAAACTGAACCGAGCACCCTGAGCCGGGTGGCGCGAACTGAACAACACGGAAACCGTTATCGAACTGGAAGTCGGCGTCGAGCCGCCAGCCCAGTTTGGTATAGAACTCCTTCGAGCGGTCAACATCCGCGACCGGAATGGCGACCACTTCGAACTTCATATCAACCTTCTCGGCGCTAGCGCCACTGATCGGTTCACGGCCCGGGAACGCACGCAGAGCTGACATATTTCCTCCTTAATTCGTTAGCCAAATCGCTGTCCAGATTTTACATACTCCCGCTCACATCCTCGGCTAGGCGGCGGCGAACTGCTGCCCACCGTCGATGTCATAGGTTGCACCCGTAAGGGCAGTGTTGGTCATGATGTGTACGGCTAGTGCGGCGACATCTGTTGGTTGAACAACCCGCCGGATGGGAAGTTTGGCTCGAAGCTGGCTGCGGCGGTTTTCGAGTTCATCACCCATGAGTGATGCGGACAACTGCGTGTCGACGAATCCGGCGGCGATCAGGTTCACCCGAACAGGTGCCAGCTCAAGCGCCAGATTGGCCGTAAGGGCGGGAAGCGCGGCGGTCACTGTTGATGCGATTCCGAGGCCAATGCTCGGGCGGCGACTGCCGGTGCCCCCCATAAATATCAAAGTTCCTCCAGGTCTCACCTTATCAGATGCGTTCCGGGCGACTTCGATGAAGAGTAAAAAATGCTCGTTCAGAGCACGGTGAGCGTGGGCGAAATCCAGTTCGATGAGGCGGCCATAAGCATAAGAAGGTCGGCCAGCTGTCACCATGATGTGATCGATGGAGGTCGGCAGGTCGCGGAAGAACTGCTTGAGCAGCGCAGGATCCGTGGCATTAAAGGCGCTAGTGCTCAGCGCATGGACCTCGCTCGCTGCGCGCTGCAGGCGCTCAGGACTACGAGCGGTGAGGATTAGCTTCGCTCCCTGTGCGCTTGCTCGTCGGGCTGTCTCGAGCCCGATGCCGGCGCTTCCGCCGATTACGACCACGGTTTGTCCTAGGATTTCCGGGTTCCGCCCGATGTGAGAGACAGTGATTGCAGTGTTCATAATTGCTCCGATCAGACCAAGTTCGATCAGGCCAGAATCACGATGACAAATCTATTGGACGAACGTATCGACCAATACCGAAGTATGGATTGGAAATATGTGCACAGAGTGGTGCGTGCCCCAATACCAACGTATCGCCGATACCATCGTCCAATTGATTCGCCGGCGCTCCTCGGGTGTAATCGGTACATCGCAGCCGATTCGGTCGGAAGAGCGACACTTAGGAAAACGGGCTTGGCCGCACCGCTCGCCTGTCAGGAGGAAAACGATGAGTATTATCGATAAAGCGTTAGAAGCAAACCGCAACTATGCAAAAAATTACGATCCAACGCTGGGGAAGCATCCGGCCCCGAAAATCGTAGTTGTAACCTGCATGGATCCTCGTCTCTCCGACCTCCCTGGAATTTTGGGTCTGCCGCCAGCCGATATCGACGTTATCCGAACCGGCGGACCCGCCGTGACAGAAGATGTTCTCGGTGAGCTTGTCGTTTCCACCCGTGTACTCGGAAGCAGAGAAATACTGCTTCTCAACCACACCGGCTGCGGGTTTACGACATTTACAGACGACGAGCTGAACAGGAAGCTGAGCGCTTCGACCGGAGATGCTTCGCCGGCTCCAATGCGCTTCTTCTCCTATAAGGACCCCGAGGAAAATACCCGTGAGCAGATCAAGAAGGTCAGGTCGCATCCCTGGATTGCCAAAGACATCCCCGTGCGCGGCTTCATTTTCGACGTGGATACCGGACTCCTGCGGGAAGTGCAGCCAATTGCAAAGCACACTGCTGCTTGAAAGAACCTGGGCATAACCCCGTCGCGTTTTGTGCGACGGGGGAGAAGACTTGAGCTCCAAAGCGTGGGGCTCCCAGGAGCTTTAGCAGACAAATGACGGTGCGATGAAGATTTCTGGATGAAGTGGGACGTTAGAGAGGATCGGCGTATTCCATTGCAGACCGCGTTTGATCTCGCTCACGAAGTCCGGAGGCTATCACGGGCCAGCTTGCCAAGTGGTACGGCTGAGCTGGCCGGATATCTCATCGGAAAAACCATTGTGCGCAAGACCGCGCGAAACCGGATTAGCGGCCGTATTGTCGAGACAGAGGCTTACCCACCGGGCGATCGGAGCGGCCATGCTTATCATGGCCGAACGGCCAGAAACCAATCCCTATTTCTGGGCAGGGGGTTTGCTTATGTGTACTTCATTTATGGGACGTCATACATGCTCAACGTAACGGCTGAAGAACCGGCGGTTGGCGCCGGAGTGCTGCTGCGCGCCATCGAGCCTCTTGAAGGAATCAACCTAATGAAACGGCTCCGCAAAACCGACAAACTTACAGATTTGGCGAGAGGGCCGGGACGGCTTGCGGCTGCATTGCAAATCGACCAGCGGTTGGACGGAGTTGACCTGTGTGCCAACGGTCCGCTTTGGCTTGGGACTGCGGTCCGAGAGACTGCGCACGTTAGCACAACTGTGCGCATCGGCATAACCCGTGAGGTGGGCCGGCGGCTGCGTTTTTTTGAGGCGGGCAGCCCGTTCGTTAGTGGCCCCGCAAGGGGATAAGAAGTCGTTAGGCTTGCCTCGAATCGATTCGAATTCGCAATGGTTGGCTGGCGCTTGCCAATCACAGAAATCGACAACAAACGGGAGGATCACAGTGAATCAGACGCAGACACTTACTCATGATCTCGATCAGCTTTGCATCAATGCAACCCGGGTTCTCTCGATCGACATGAGCGAGAAAGCCCGCTCGGGTCACCCCGGATTGCCACTCGGGGCCGCCCCGATGGCTTACACCTTGTGGGACCGATTTTTGCGACATAATCCCGCAAACCCTCGGTGGGTCAACCGCGACCGTTTCGTCCTATCCGCTGGTCATGGATCGGAGCTGCTTTACTCATTGCTTCATCTGACCGGATACAACATCAGCATGGACGACCTTCAGAATTTTCGCCAGTGGGGCAGCAAGACAGTCGGCCATCCGGAACACAATCCGGATCTTGGGGTGGAGGCAACCACAGGTCCCCTAGGACAAGGCATCGCCATGGCAGTCGGAATGGCCCTAGCGGAAGCCCATCTTGCCTCGCGTTTCAACCGGGACGGGTTCCCGGTAGTCGATCACTTCACGTTCGTGTTGGCCAGCGATGGAGATCTTATGGAAGGAATCTCGTCTGAATCAGCATCTCTGGCAGGGACGTTACAGTTGGGAAAACTCATTTGTCTCTACGACAACAATCACGTGTCGCTTGACGCGCCCACCGACCACATTTTCACCGAAGACACCTGCGGCCGCTTCCGGTCGTTCGGATGGCATGTGATTTCTCTTCCGGACGGAAATGACATCGAAGCCATTGACCTTGCCATTCGCGAGGCTATGGCTGAGAAACAGAAGCCGTCGCTGATCGCCGTGCGAACTCACATCGGATATGGGAGCCCGCTGCACGACACGCCGAAAGCTCATGGGGAACCCATGGGACCTGAGAACGCACGCGCGACGAAACAAACCCTTGGATGGCCGGACTTGCCACCTTTCAGCATTCCCGCTGACGTCCAGACTCATTTTCGTCGAGCCATTCCGCGCGGAACTGCGCTTGAAACAGAATGGATTGGTATGCTCGGACGTTACTCGGAGAAGTACCCCGATTTGAGTCATCAACTCAAGAACATGATGGACGGGGTCTTCCCTAAGAACTGGGATTCCGGCCTTCCATTCTTCTCGCCCAGTGAAGGATCAATAGCGACCCGCGAGGCTTCGGGCAAGGCAATGAATGCGATCGCCGCGGCACTGCCGGGGTTTCTTGGCGGCTCTGCGGACCTTGCCGGATCAAACCGCACGACACTGAAGGGTCTAGGAGATTTGGGCTTCGGCGACAATCAGGGCAGAAACATTCACTTCGGCGTTCGCGAGCATGCAATGGCAGCGATGGTGAATGGAATGGCGTTGCACGGTGGCTTGATCCCCTTCGGCGCAACATTTTTCACCTTCTCCGATTATATGCGGCCTTCTTTACGTCTTGCGGCCCTGATGGGGGTTCACAGCATTTTCGTCTTTACGCACGACAGCATAGGTCTCGGCCAAGATGGACCGACACATCAACCCATTGAGCACCTGACCAGTTTGCGAGCGATACCGCAGCTGACGGTCTTCCGTCCTGCAGACGCCAACGAGACAACAGCAGCCTGGCGCGTGGCGATCAGCCTCCCGGGTCCGGTCGCATTGGTCTTGACTCGTCAAGCCTTGCCTGTGCTGGATCTGAAACAGTTCTCCGTGAGCGATGGGGTCGCGAAGGGTGCTTATGTTCTGGTCAATGAGCCCGACCCCAACCTTGTACTGGTCGCGACCGGGTCTGAAGTCCACCTGGCGCTTCAGGGCGCGCGGGCCCTTGCTAAGTCGGGCATAAAAGCCCGTGTCGTATCTATGCCATCGTGGGAGATGTTCGCAAAACAACCCGTCGAGTACCGCGATTCGGTTCTGCCCCTTAACATCCCCAAGCTGGCAATTGAGGCTGGCGCGACTCTTGGTTGGTACAAATGGGTAGGTCGAACCGGCGATATCATCGGACTGGATCATTTCGGGGCTTCTGCGCCTGGCGAAGTGGTTATGGCAAAGATGGGATTCAACGTCGACAACGTGGTCCGCCGGGCGCTGCAACTTCTACATCAGGAAAACGCGTCGGCCACTGCAGTAGGGTGACCCCCGCGATGGTTCTCGGTGGAGCATCTCTCCGGTTGCTTGGCCGGCGTGGGCCAAGCAGAGAACGGCGTCGATAACAACGCTGGTAGCTCCGGGCAAGGAAGGCAGATTAAGTTGCGTCGATCTGTCGCGAAGGACATCTAAAAGACAAGCAGAGCAAGTTGCGCCGATCTTTCGCAAGAGGATCAGCGGGAAGTGCTTCAACAGGAGTTGAGACGTTGAAGTTTTCGCATCGCGAATCCTTCGAGGAGAACAAGGGATGAACGACTGTTGCCTGGTCGAATTCCTACAGGCTTCGCCGCTTCGACACGGGGGTTTCTCCCTATGATCTGGCCACTGATTGCGTATTTCGCGTTTGTGGTTTTTCTGGTCACCGCGGTTCTCGTCGTTTCTTACCTCCTGGGCCAGAGACATTCCGAACCAGCGACGGGTGAACCCTATGAAAGCGGCATCGTTTCGGAAGGTTCGGCGCATGTTCGTTTTTCGATCTGTTACTACATGGTCGCCATGTTTTTTGTCGTTTTTGATTTAGAAGCAGTGTTCCTGTTCGCTTGGGCGGGAGCCGCTCGCGAGCTAGGGTGGGCCGGTTATGGGGAGGTCGTGCTCTTCGTCGCTGTGCTTGTCGCGGCACTGGTTTATCTGACGAAAGTCGGTGCGCTCGATTGGGCGCGAGAACCGAAGGGTTCGAACTGAGGATGTGATGCAGTGGTCACTAAGCAAGCCTGACGTTACAGGGCTCGTAATAACCCCCGATGGTGAGCCATTTGAGCAAACCGTGCGCCGCAGCGTAGTCCTTTCGCGGCTGGAGGACCTGGTCAGGTGGGGACGCAAGAATTCAGTGTGGCCGTTCAACTTCGGCCTCTCCTGCTGCTACGTGGAAATGGCCACCAGCATTACCAGCAAATTTGACGTCTCGCGGTTCGGCGCCGAAGTGATTCGCGGTACGCCCCGCGAAGCGGATCTCATGGTGATTGCCGGGACGGTCTTCATCAAGATGGCGCCCATCGTTCAGAGGCTCTATGAACAGATGATGGAGCCTCGCTGGGTGATTTCGATGGGCTCGTGCGCAAACTCCGGGGGCATGTATGACATCTACAGCGTGGTACAGGGCGTGGACAAGTTTCTTCCCGTAGATGTTTATGTGCCTGGCTGCCCGCCGCGTCCCGAGGCTTTCCTGGAGGGGTTGCTGTTGTTGCAGAAGGCTGTGGGAACGGAACAGCGACCGCTGAGTTGGGTGGTCGGCTCACAAGAGACCGTTCGGGCGGCTCTTCCATCCATGCGGGACTTGATGCGGCCGACACGGCAGAAAGCCACGATGCTCAGGGAGCCTGATGACGTATGATCGCGGCCCCGACCATCGCGCAAGAAATTGGCGACAGGCTTGGTCCCGCCGCCATATCTCAGGACACGCACGATCACATACCCACTTTTTGGGCGGCGAAAGAGAGCGTGCCAGGCGTGCTCCGTTTTCTCAAAGAAGAAATAGACCGGCCATACAAAATGCTCTACGACCTCTCCGCCATTGACGAGCGCATGCGGGTTCATCGCGATGGCCAGCCGGCGAGCGACTTTACGGTTGTCTATCATCTCCTGTCCTTCGAGCGAAACGAATACTTGCGCATCAAGGTCGCCCTTGCGGAAGACCGACTTTCGCTGCCGAGTATTACCGGCATCTGGCCCGCGGCCAATTGGTACGAGCGCGAAGTGTGGGATATGTTCGGGATCGTTTTTGATGGTCATCCGCATCTCCAGCGCATCCTGATGCCGAAGAGTTGGGTGGGTCACCCGTTACGCAAGGAGCATCCGACACGGGCGACGGAGATGGGGCCGTATCAATTGCCTCCGGCCAAGGAACTGGCAGAGCAGGAGGCGCTCCGCTTCCGTCCCGAGGAATGGGGCATGACCCGTGAACGCGACGGCTCGGATTTCGTTTTCCTCAATCTGGGCCCCCAGCACCCGGGCACGCACGGTGTCTTACGCATCGCGCTGCAGCTCGATGGCGAAGAGATCGTCGACGCCATTCCCGAAATCGGCTTCCACCATCGCGGAGCCGAGAAGATGGCCGAGCGCCAGTCCTGGCACACCTATATCCCCTACACCGATCGCGTGGATTACTTGGGCGGCGTGATGAATAACCTGGCCTATTTGACGGCGGTGGAGAGGCTGGCCGGCATCAAGGTGCCCCCTCGCGCCCAGGTTATTCGCGTGATGCTGGCGGAGTTGTTCCGCATTATCAGCCACTTGGTCTGGTACGGCACTTATGCTCAGGATTTGGGGCAAATGTCGCCAGTCTTCTTTACATTCAATGATCGTGAACGCGCCTTCGAGATCGTAGAGGCGATTACCGGGGCGCGCATGCACCCGTCGTGGTTTCGCATCGGCGGAGTTGCCGCGGACTTGCCCAAAGGCTGGGAGAAGATGTTCCGAGATTTCTTGAACTACTTTCCGCCCCGCCTGATTGAGTACGACCGCACCGTTATGCAAAACGTCATTTTCAAGATGCGCACGAAAGGTATTGGCAGTTTTACCCTGGATGAGGCCGTCGAGTGGGGCTTTACGGGTCCTAACCTTCGCGCCTGTGGATTTGACTGGGATTTTCGCAAGCGACAGCCATACTGCGGGTACGACCAATTTGAGTTTGACATTCCAACGGCCCAAAACGGTGATTGCTATGACCGCGCTGCAGTGCGCGTCGAGGAGATGCGGCAGAGCCTGCGCATCATCGAGCAATGCATGAAGAATATGCCCGAGGGTGCGTATAAATCGGATCACCCTTTGGCCACTCCTCCGGTGAAGGACCGCACCATGCACGACATTGAAACGTTGATCACGCACTTCTTGAGCGTCACTTGGGGGCCGGTGATGCCTGTGGGTGAAACGCTTGGCGCCATTGAAGGCACCAAGGGCAACAACGGTTACTACCTGGTGAGCGACGGCAGCACTGTTTCCTACCGCACACGCATACGGACGCCTTCCTTTGCTCATGTACAAACGGTGCCGTTGCTGTCGCGCGGCCTGATGATTCCGGATTTGGTGATCATTCTGGGGAGTCTGGATTTTGTGCTGGCCGATGTCGACCGGTGAGGGACTGAGTGATGCTGACAGCGGAAGAGATCAACGAGATTGAAACGGAGGCGGCGCACTATCCAAAGCGCGAAGCGGCTTGCATCGACGCGCTAAAGATCGTGCAGCGGCGTCGCGGCTGGGTCTCGGATGAGAGCCTTCGTGACATCGCCGGGCATCTCGGGATGTCGCCGACGGACCTGGACAGCGTGGCCACGTTTTACAACCTCATTTTTCGCAGACCTGTGGGGCGCCACGTCATCTTCGTCTGCGACAGCGTGAGCTGCTGGATCATGGGCTACGACCGTATGCGAAAGCATCTACACGAGAAGCTAGGAATCCAACTTGGCGAGACGACGGCCGACAATCGCTTTACGCTGCTGCCGATCGTGTGTCTGGGATGCTGCGATCATGCCCCGGCCATGATGGTGGACAACGATCTGCACAATGATCTGGATTTGCAGAAAATTGATGCGGAACTCGAGAAGTATAAATGACAGTAACGACGGAAAAGCCGCTGACCGAGAGAATGCGCCCGGACGGGTCTTATCTGGACTTGCAGGCCTACGAGCAGGCCGGCGGTTACCGGGCGATCCGCAAGGTTCTGAGTGACGGCAGAGCACCGAAAGCGGTCACCGAGGAAGTAAAAAACGCGAATCTGCGTGGCCGGGGTGGCGCTGGTTTTCAAACTGGTCTGAAATGGTCGTTCGTTCCACTCGGTCAAGACGTTCCGAACCCCACTTACCTAGTGATCAATGCCGACGAGATGGAGCCCGGCACCTTCAAAGACCGGTTGTTGATGGAACGGGATCCGCATCAGCTCATCGAAGGCGCGATCGTTTCCGGATTCGCCATTGAGGCCGACGTTGCCTACATTTTTCTGCGAGGAGAATACTTGCTTGCCGCGGAACGGCTTTCGCGTGCCATCGCGGAAGCCTACGAACGCAAATACCTCGGCAAGAACATCCTCGGTTCCGGCTACAGCCTGGAGCTCTACCTTCACCTGAGCGGCGGCCGTTACATGTGCGGCGAAGAGACCGGGCTGCTGAATGCGCTGGAAGGGAAGCGCGCCAACCCGAGATCGAAGCCGCCCTTTCCGCCAGTCGTGGGCCTTTTCGGGAAGCCAACGGTGGTCAATAACGTTGAGACGCTGTGCTGTGTGCCCCACATCATCAACCACGGCGCGGCGTGGTTCCGCGGTTTGGGCCGGACAAAAGACGCTGGCACGAAGCTGTTTGGAGCGAGCGGAAAACTACGGCGCCCAGGCCTTTGGGAATTGCCTATGGGAACCACCGTGCGCGAGATTCTCGAGGACCATGCGGGAGGAATGCGCGACGGCGTGAAGTTTCGCGGATTGTTGCCGGGCGGGGTCTCTACCGACTTCATCGTCGAACAACACCTGGACACGCCAATGGATTTCGCCGCTATGGAAAAAGTCGGCAGCCGTATGGGCACCGGCACCATGATCGTGCTCGATGACAAGACCTGTCCAGTCGGCATGACCTGGAACGTCACACATTTTTTCGCACAGGAATCCTGCGGCTTCTGCACGCCTTGCTGGAGCGGGCTCGGATGGGCGGAGCGAATTCTGAAGTCCATGGAGGACGGCCGCGGCCAACCCGGCGATCTCGACAAGCTTGCGTTTCAAGCCAAGATGTGGAACCCGGGCAACACCTTCTGCGCACTGGCGCCCGGCGCGGCAGAGCCTCTCGAGAGCGCGTTGAAATACTTTCGCGATGATTTCGAACGGCACATCAGCGAGCATCGCTGCCCGTGGAGATAGGTATGGCGATCGTCTACGTTGACAACAAACCGTACCAGATGAACCCGGATGAGAATCTGCTCCACGGGTGTCTTTCGCAGGGCCTTAAGTTGCCATATTTCTGCTGGCATCCGGCGCTGGGTTCGGTGGGGGCTTGCCGGCAGTGCGCCGTTAAACAGTTCAAGGACGAGCACGATGCGCACGGCAGGATCGTGATGTCGTGTATGACGCCCGCTACCGAAGGAACTCACATCTCCATCAATGATTCTGAGGTTGCCGCCTTCCGCGCCGGAATTATTGAGGGACTCATGCTCAATCATCCGCATGATTGCCCGGTGTGCGATGAAGGTGGTGAGTGCCATTTGCAGGACATGACGGTAATGACCGGGCACGACTACCGCCGTTACGAATTCGAAAAACGCACGTTTCGCAATCAGAACATGGGCCCGCTGGTGAATCACGAAATGAACCGCTGCATCCAGTGCTACCGCTGCGTGCGCTACTACCGCGACTACGCGGGCGGCGACGATTTAAACGCCTTCGCGTCGCGGGACACGGTCTTCTTCGGCCGATATGAAGATGGCGTATTGGAGAATGAATTTAGCGGCAACCTCGTGGAAATCTGTCCGACGGGTGTGTTCACCGACAAGACCTTGAAGCACCATTACGCTCGCAAGTGGGACCAGCAGTATGCTCCCTCTGTTTGCGTGCACTGCGCTCTGGGCTGCAACACGGATGCCGGCGAGCGCTATGGGACCCTGCGCCGCATCGTCAACCGCTACAACCACGAAGTGAACGGCTACTTCCTGTGTGACCGGGGCAGGTTTGGCTATGAGTTCGTTAACAGCGAACGACGTTTCCACCACCCCGTGCTGGAAGACCGGCCCACTTCCGCTGCGTTGGCTCAACGCCATCTGGCCGAACGGGTCGCGAACGGGAAAGTGATCGGAATAGGCTCGCCGCGCGCGTCGCTGGAAGCCAACTTTGCGTTGCGCACTCTCGTGGGTCCGGACCGCTTCCACTCCGGGCTGGCCGATGACCAGGCAAGGCTGGTGGGACGGATGCTCGAGATTCTGCGGCAGGGTCCCATGCGGACACCCACGTTGCGCGAGATCGAGCAGTGCGACGCCGTCTTCATCTTGGGGGAGGATATAACCAACGTCGCCCCCAGAATGGCTCTGTCGGTGCGACAGTCCGTGCGCCAGCAGCCCATGGAGAGCGCCAAGAAGTTGAAAATCCCGTTGTGGATGGATCATGGGGTGCGTGACGCGACGCAAGGGATGAAGGGACCGCTCTACATTGCGACACCGTATGCTACTCGTCTAGACGAAGTCGCTACGGCAGCGTTCCACGCGGCCCCTGACGATCTGGCTCGTCTGGGATTCGCCGTGGCCCATGCGCTCGACTCCCGCGCGCCCTCGCTGGAAGATTTCCCACTGGCGGGTGAGATCGCCCGCGCGCTAAAGGCGGCCGCAAGGCCGCTAGTGATTTCCGGTACGAGTTGCGCCAGCGAGGCAGTCATTCATGCGGCTGCGAATGTGGCGGTGGCGGCGCATGCTGCGCTCAGCTATACGGCGCCCGAATGCAATACCGTCGGCGCGACGCTCATGGGTGGAAAAGCGTTAAGCGCCGCGTTTCAAGCGGTCCAGGACGGGAACGCCGACACCGTGATCATCCTGGAAAATGACCTTTACCGACGCGCGCCGGCTGCTGAAGTCAACTCCTTCCTCAAGGCCACGGCGCACGTGATCGTTCTCGACCAGCTTGCCAATCCAACGACCGAGAAAGCTGAGCTGATTCTGTCGGCCGGAACGTTTGCCGAATCCGACGGCACCTTCGTGAGCAGCGAAGGACGCGTCCAGCGATTCTTCCAAGTCTTCGTCCCGCAGAACGATGTTTTGGCAAGTTGGCGGTGGTTGAAGCCGGACCGCTGGCATAACTTGGACGATGTCCTTGCCGAAATGTCCGAGGCTCTACCCCAACTCGCAGCGGTGCGTTGCGCCGCGCCGTCGGCCGCATTTCGCATCGCCGGGGCCAGGATTCCACGTGCGCCGCACCGGGAGAGCGGGCGTACGGCCATGCTTGTGAACATCAATGTGTCCGAGCCCAAACCACCCGACGATCTTGATTCGCCGCTTTCTTTTTCGATGGAAGGAACGTCAGAAAAGCCACCGGCAGCCCTCATTCCGTTTTTCTGGTCGCCAAGTTGGAATTCCATTCAGGCGACCAATACGTATCAGAAAGAGATTGGCGGACCGATCCGTGGCGGTGATGCGGGCGTGCGCATCCTCGAACCCGCACCTGCCAACGGCCATACCTATCTCGACACTATTCCCCCCGCATTTGAGCCGCGGAACGGCGAGTGGCTGTTGGTGCCGATGTATCACATCTTCGGCTCCGATGAACTCAGCCTGTCAGCGCGAGGAATTGCCGAACTCGTAGCCAAGCCGCACGTCGCCGTGAATGCCGCCGATCTTACAGAGGGCGCTGAAGTCGAAGTGAGCTGTGCGGATGGCACATTCCGGCTGCCCGTGCGAATCCGTTCTGATCTGCCGCGGGGCGTTGCCGGGATGCCTGCGGGATTCCCTGCTTTGGCCGGAATCGCACTGCCCGCCTGGGGAAAGATCGCGAGGCCGAAATGACGAGTCCGTATCCGCTCCTTTCCATCCTCGGCATCGTCATCGTGGCGTTGAGTATCGCGGCTTTCCTGATCTGGGTCGAGCGACGATTGTTGGCTCTCTGGCAGGACCGTTACGGGCCGAATCGCGCCGGGCCCTTCGGTTTGCTACAGGTGGTTGCCGATGCCATAAAAATGTTCATGAAGGAAGACTGGATCCCTCCTTTTGCCGACAAACCTGTTTTCGTTCTAGCTCCGGCCATTATCTTCGTGACCGTGTTGATGTCTTTCGCCGTTCTGCCGGTGGCGCCGGGGATTATCGTGAGCGATCTGAATATTGGTTTGCTTTTCTTTCTCGCCATGTCCTCGCTGGGTGTTTACAGCGTTGTGCTTGCCGGGTGGTCCTCCGATAACAAGTACGCGCTCGTCGGTGGCATGCGGGCCGCAGCGCAGATGCTGAGCTACGAAGTCTTCATTGGCCTCTCGCTGATGGGCGTCGTGCTGCTTGCCGGATCGTTCAGCCTCCCGGCTATCGTCGAAGCGCAGAAGAAACTCTGGTTCGTGATTCCCCAGTTCCCCGGCTTCGTCTTATTTCTGATCGCCGGCTTGGCCGAAACGCGCCGCATCCCGTTCGATCTGCCTGAAGCCGAAAGCGAACTCGTCGCCGGCTATCACTCCGAGTACTCCGGGATGAAGTTCGGGATGTTCTTCGTCGGAGAGTACATGGGGGTTACTCTGATCTCAGGCATGATTGCAGTTCTCTTTTTTGGCGGCTGGCTGGGACCCGTTCTCCCCGCAGTGGTCTGGTTTCTGATCAAGATGTTCTTCTTTATTTCCTTCTTTATTCTGCTGCGCGCGGCCCTTCCGCGTCCGCGATTTGACCAAGTCATGTCCTGGGGCTGGAAAGTGATGTTACCGCTGGCCTTGGCCAACTTGCTTTTGACCGGCGCTGCCGTGCTTATGAGGGGTTAGAAGATGTTCAGCATACTTAGAACGATCTGGTACGTTTTTCTGCACTCCTTCCAGAAGCGGATTACGGTTCAATATCCGGAGCAGAAGCCGTATCTCGCGCCACGCTACCGAGGCAGGATCATTTTGTCGCGGGATCCCGATGGAGGCGAGCGTTGTGTGGCCTGCAACCTCTGTGCGGTCGCGTGTCCGGTCGATTGCATCGCGCTCCAAGCAACTGAGGACGAACACGGGCGGCGCTACCCGGAATTCTTCCGCATCAACTTCTCGCGTTGCATCTTCTGCGGTTTTTGCGAAGAGGCCTGCCCGACTTACGCCATACAACTTACGCCT
This sequence comes from Candidatus Acidiferrales bacterium, assembly GCA_963790355.1. Classification (GTDB taxonomy): domain Bacteria; phylum Acidobacteriota; class Terriglobia; order Acidiferrales; family UBA7541; genus Acidiferrum. Next base: position 137,562 of record CAWBOF010000002.1, on the reverse strand, counting down.
GACTTCGAGATTGGTGAGTTTCACAGGAAGAGCTTGGTGTATGAAAAGCAAGACTTGATGATCGACGGGCCCGGTAAATATCCGGGCTACAACTTCTGGCGGGTCGCCGGAGTCCAGGTGGGCGGCAAAGATAAGGGCGAGGCGGCACATGAGGCGCCACCCATCGACATCCGCTCTCTGTTGCCGTGAGGCGATTATGGAAATAGCTTTTTACGTCGCGGGTGCTGTAGCCATCATATCGACGGTCCTGATGCTGACTCGTCTGAACGTTGTGCACGCCCTGCTCTACTTGATCGTGTCACTGCTCGGAGTGGCCGTGGTCTTCTATGTGCTCGGCGCCCCATTCGTAGCGGCGCTCGAAGTCATCATTTACGCAGGCGCCATAATGGTTCTCTTTATATTCGTGGTAATGATGCTCAACCTGGGAAAGCAAGCCGTCGGGCTGGAAAAACAGTGGCTGACGCCCGGGATTTGGATTGGTCCTGTGCTTCTAGCCAGCATCCTTCTTCTAGAGGTGGTCTATTTGGTGCGCGCCTTCCCTGTGGCTTTGGGCACTGGCGTGGTGGATCCGAAGTCAGTTGCGATTGCTCTGTTCGGTCCTTACCTGATTGGAGTAGAGCTTGCCTCGATGCTTTTGCTGGCTGGTCTTGTGGGCGCGTACCACTTAGGCTTCCGCGAAACCAAAAAATCGAAGATTCAAGTGGAGATTCGCTATGACGCAGATACTCATGAGGGACGGAATGCTGCTGGCGGGGGTCTTGTTCTCGCTGGGACTGACCAGCCTGCTCGTCCGTCGTAATTTGATTTTCGTCCTGATGTCGCTTGAGGTAATGCTCAATGCCGCAGGTGTGGCCTTCGTTGTCGCCGGGTCTCGATGGCATCAGGCCGATGGCCAGGTTATGTTTCTGTTCATTCTGGCCGTGGCGGCGGCTGAAGTAGCCGTGGGCCTGGCACTGGTGCTGCAAGTCTATCGCCGCTTCAAGACCCTGGATGTGGACGCGATCAGCGGGATGAGGGGGTAACGTGCTCAGTCTGTTGTGGCTAATTCCCGCGTTGCCGTTCGCCAGTGCGCTGGTGCTCATGCTGTCCGGCTCGCGTTTGTCGCGCAGAGCGGTAGCGGCCGTGGGCGTGGGATCGATCGGGCTGTCAGCGTTGGTGACGATTCTGGTAGCGGTCAGCTTCTTAGGTGCGCCTCCCGCCGGCGATTCTTATACACAGATTCTTTGGACCTGGATCAATGTAGCGGGCTTCGAACCCCAGATCGGCTTATATCTGGATGCGCTGTCGCTCGTCATGGTGTTGGTGGTCACCTTCGTTGGCTTCCTGATTCACGTTTACTCAGCCGAGTTCATGATCGAAGACGAGGGCTACAGCCGTTTCTTCGCTTACATGAATCTGTTCGTGGCGTCGATGATAACGCTGCTGCTGGGGAATAATCTTCTACTTCTCATGCTTGGGTGGGAAGGCGTGGGTTTATGCAGTTATCTGCTTATCGGTTTCTGGTACAGCGATCCCGTGAACGGCCGGGCAGCCCGTAAGGCTTTCATCGTAACCCGTGTGGGTGACACCGCGATGTTGCTGGGCTTGTTTCTGCTGTTCAACCGTCTGGGCACGCTGCAGATTCAGGATTTGATGCAGCGTGCTTCCGGACAATGGCAGCCAGGATCCACGTATGCGATCGCAGCAGCGCTTCTGTTGTTGGGCGGTGCGGTGGGCAAATCGGCCCAACTTCCGTTGCAGGTATGGTTGCCGGACGCCATGGCTGGCCCCACGCCGACCAGCGCTCTCATCCACGCAGCCACGATGGTTACCGCGGGCGTTTATCTGATCGCGCGCACGCACGCCCTGTTTTCATTGGCGCCAATGGCACAGTTCGCTGTCGCAATTGTAGGTGCGGGCACGCTGCTGCTCGCCGGGTTTAGTGCGCTTACACAGCATGACATCAAGCGCGTGCTCGCTTACTCCACCGTAAGCCAGATCGGTTACATGTTTCTCGCGCTGGGCGTTGGCGCATGGCAAGCGGCCATCTTCCACTTTATGACTCATGCGTTCTTCAAGGCCCTTTTGTTTCTTGGCGCTGGCGTGATCATAAACGCGCTGCATGACGAACACAGCATCTTCCGGATGGGCGGGCTGCGCAAAGAACTGCCTGTCGCTTTCTGGACGTTCCTTATCGCCGGTTGCTCGCTGGCGGGGCTGCCGCTCATCACCGCCGGCTTCTTCAGTAAAGATTTGATCATCTGGGAAACGTGGTCGGCGCAACAGGGGCACCCGGGACTCTGGATTGCCGGGATGGTCGGCGCGCTGCTGACTGCGCTGTACACATTCCGCGTGATCTTCCGCGTGTTCTTCGGTCCGTTGGGCACGCCCGTGACCAAGCGTCCAGGCTACGCGATGACGATCCCTCTCTTTGTGCTGGCTTTTCTTTCCGTCGTAGGGGGGTATCTGAAAAAGCCATTCCTTGATTTCTTGCATTCGGCTTTGCCGTCGACGGTTGAAGCTCATACCGGAGGTCTGACCGAGATTCGCTCAGAGGGCGTCGCCGCTCTTTTGTTCCTGATTGGCCTCTATTTTGCATATTTGTTCCACCTCCAGAGGCGCAGCCTGGCGGACGCCCTAGTTGCAAACCCCGTCGGACGCACGTTGCACGAATGGTGGTTTGCAGACTGGGGTTTTGACTGGATATACGATAAAACTTTTGTCCAGCCCTTCCTCTGGGCATCACAGATCAATAAGAGTGATTTCGTTGACGCCCTTTATACCGGTGTAGCAGGGCTGACGGAACTGTTTTATCGCGGGTTGAGCCGCACCGAGACGGGCCGCGTCCGCTGGTATGCCGCGGGCATGGCCATAGGGTCGGTGCTATTTCTAGCGATGGTCCTGTTCTTATGATCTTGATCTGGCTGATCGGCATTCTCTTGATCGCCGGCATTCTTGCCTGGCTCACGGCACGTTGGAGTTCACAGCTGCCCCGATGGATCTCGCTTATCGCGAGTGGGGTGGATCTTGTCCTGGCAACGGGTATCTGGTCCCGCAGAGCCTTCAGCGCCACGAAACTGTGGCTGGACGAAGTGGACTGGAATTGGGTGCCGAGCTTTGGCATCCACTTTCATCTCGCAGTAGATGGCCTTAGCTTGCTGATGCTGATGCTCACGTTTTTCCTGGGCGTCATGTCTGTGCTGGCGTCCTGGACGGAAATCCAAGACAAAGTAGGGTTTTTCCATTTCAACCTGATGTGGGTTCTGGCGGGAATCGTGGGCGTGTTCCTGGCGGTCGATTTGTTCCTGTTTTATTTCGCCTGGGAGCTAATGCTGGTCCCGATGTATTTCCTGATCGTTATATGGGGCCACGAGCGGCGCGTCTACGCGGCCCTGAAGTTTTTTCTCTTCACACAGTTCAGCGGCCTGTTGATGCTGCTGGCGATCCTGGCACTCTACTTCTTCCACCATCAAACGACCGGCGTTTACACCTTCGAATATTCGGAACTACTCGGCACGCGTCTAGGTTCCGGCGCCGAGCTTTGGATCATGCTCGGTTTCTTTGTCGCCTTCGCAGTGAAGTTGCCGGTTGTGCCTCTGCATACCTGGCTCTCAGATGCTCACACCGAGGCTCCGACCGCCGGAAGCGTGATCCTTGCCGGGTTACTGCTAAAGACCGGCGCATATGGTCTGCTGCGTTTCGTCATCCCACTTTTTCCGCATGCTGCTCGTGAGTTCACTCCAGTCGCTCTGGTGCTGGCCGTGATCGGTATCGTTTATGGCGCGGTGATGGCTTTCGCGCAGACCGATCTCAAACGGCTAGTGGCATACACGAGTGTCAGTCACCTGGGATTCGTGCTGCTCGGAATTTTTTCCTGGAACCCGCTTGCGCTCCAGGGCGCGGTCATGACGATGATTTGTCACGGCCTGAGCACGGGTGGACTATTCATCCTGGTTGGCGGTTTACAGGAACGTATCCACACTCGTGATCTCGCACGCATGGGAGGTCTCTGGGCCGTGGTGCCACGCTTGAGCGGAGCGGCGCTCTTCTTCAGCCTGGCCTCGCTTGGACTGCCGGGCATGGGCGATTTCATCGGCGAGCTTCTTGTTTTACTGGGCTCTTACAAAATCAGCATCCCGATTACGGTCGTTGCGAGCCTCGGTATTCTCGCGTCCACCTTTTATGCATTGCGCATGGTGCAGCGTGCCTTCCAGGGCCCAAACACGAACGAGTGGACCCTCCACGACCTGACGCCTCGAGAAGAACTCATGATGGCGGCGATGATCGTGGGCCTGCTGTGGCTTGGACTCTACCCGCAGCCGGTGTTCAACACCTTTGGGCCGGCGATGCACAACTTACAACGCCAGGCGCAGCTGCCCAGTCTGGCCTTGCGGAGATAAGTGATGAACTCTGCCGAAATCCTCGCCTTGCTTCCGCTGCTTCTGATCGCAGGTGCTTCGGTTGTTGTGATGCTGGCGATCGCCTTCAAGCGGAATCACGCTTTTGTGGCGTTGCTGACGCTGGTCGGACTGGCAGCTGCCTTCATATCTCTCTATGCCGCCGCACCGCTTGCTCCCCGGCAAGTCACGTCGCTTCTGCTCGTGGACCGATATGGGCTGTTTTACATGGGCCTGATCATTGTGTCCGCCGCGGCTGTGGCAGTGCTTTCCTACCATTATTTCGAAGTCCAAGACGGCGAACGAGAAGAGCTCTACCTCCTGCTGCTACTTGCCACTCTTGGTTGCGCGGTCTTAGTGGCGAGCAGTCATTTCGTGTCGTTCCTTCTAGGACTCGAGATCTTGAGCGTCTCTTTGTACGCCATGGTTGCGTACCTAAAGGACCGTAAGCTGGCGCTCGAAGCTGGAATCAAGTATCTGATTCTGGCCTCGACTTCCGCCGCATTTCTTCTTTTTGGAATGGCGCTCATTTATGCCGATGTCGGCACCATGGAATTCTCGCACCTCCGGGAACTCTCCGTGAGCGGGTCCGGGTTCACGCTGCTGCTGTCCGGGATCGTGCTCACCGTTACTGGTATCGGCTTCAAGCTTGGTGTGGTGCCCTTCCATCTGTGGACGCCAGATGTTTATCAGGGCGCTCCGGCGCCGGTGGCGGCATTTGTCGCTACAACCTCCAAGAGTGCGATGGTCGCGCTGCTGCTGCGCTACTTTTACGTGTCAGGCGCCTTGCAGTACCGTGCCGCGTTTTTGGTGTTCGCTGTCATCGCCATTGCTTCGATGTTTGCAGGTAATCTCATGGCGCTGCTGCAGAAAAATGTCAAGCGCATTCTGGCCTATTCTTCGATCGCGCACTTTGGATACATACTGGTGGCGTTTCTTGCGGGCGGCACAATGGCGATACAGGCGGTGAGTTTTTATTTGGTGGCGTACACCGTGACCCTGCTTGCGGCTTTTGGAGTTGTGACCGTGGTCTCCGGCTCCGCGCGCGATGCCGACGATCTGGAGGACTACCGCGGCCTCTTTTGGAAGTGCCCGGTGATCGCTGGCGTCTTCACCGCCGCGCTTTTCTCTCTCGCCGGCATTCCTGCGACCATGGGTTTTCTGGGTAAATTCTATGTGCTCGCGGCTGGAACGAATGCCGCCGCCTGGCCGTTGATCCTCACCCTGGTTGTCACCAGCGTCGCCGGCCTTTTCTATTACCTGCGCATCGTTGTTGCGCTTTTCTCTGCGCCACCAGAGCAGGCGATTTCGATTCCAAGGGTATTTCTGGGCACCGCTTGCGTGCTGGTCGTGCTCGCGATTCTCCTGATCTGGTTTGGGGTTTATCCCACCCCGTTGCTCAACCTTATCCGTACGACTGTGGCCGGGATCAATTAAGCCCAGTGCTCTTGGGCCGGCGCTCGGCGTTCCAGCGGGCAGCATACCACCGCTCCGGCTGCTTAGGTGAACGCTGGCTGTTTCTCTATAGACACCAATGGCGTGCTCGATGTGCCGTAAAGGGCATCCGAGGCTGCCCACAAAAGAAATTATGTACGCAGGCGCTAGCGGAGATTGTTTGTTCACGGGCATGAGCTAGCGCGACAAGTAGCTCGCGCATTGGCTGAGACACCTGATTATAAGCGTTCGCGAAAAGCGCGCTACAAAGTCGAAGCTTTGTGCCGAGCTAAGGCAGCAGATCAACTGCGCCAAGTGCGATTGCGACGATTGTGGATTGTCGGGGAGCGGTTCAAGGCCAATGGGACATTAAATCTCTGCAACCGGGGCCGATCCGAATACAGGACGAGCTTTGCTTGACGCACTAGCGTCTTAACCCCATAATTCTGTCGCCCCTTAACGGCAATGTGAAAATGTCACCCCATGAGACAGTAGGCATTCACGTTGAGTCAGACACTGAAGGCGTCCAACCTCGGTATGAAGGCCCTTCGCGAAAAAGGGGAGGCAACAGAAGGAACTGTGGCCACTGGCTTGACGCACTAGTTTGTCAATGAACGGATCCAAAATAGACTTGGCCGGTAGGGCGATCCGGCAAAGATTTCCCACGAAGGGTTGAATGATGAATGGCCCAAATGGCGACGAGATTCAAAGCCCCAGGAACGAGAAGCCGCATCATCCGCGGAATTCGATTCTGGATTCTCCGTTCGTTCAGGCTGGTCGCTGCGGTGGCAGCGGTTTTACTGGCGTCGGTTTCGGTCGGCTGCCGAAAACCGGCGGAGCCAGTGACGCTCACCTTCCTTGATCCTCAGGGATTGCTAGATCTGGGGGATCACCGCATGGTATCCGATGCGGCCATAAAAGAATTTACCCAGGTTACGGGAATTCGCGTTAACCACCTTCCCACTCCTCAAGATAATCGAGCGCAGCTCCAACTCATTCGAGACCTGCTGCAAACGGGAGTTTCCGCGCCGGACGTTTACGGTGTGGACACGATCTGGTCCGGTGCTCTGGCCGACTATCTCGTCGACCTCAAACCATATTTTTCTTCCGACTTGCCAACGGTAGATCCAGAAGTGCTTGCAAGCTACACCGTGCAGGGCAAATTGATTGCCATGCCGTATCACCCCAATTCGAGTGTCTTGTATTACCGGACAGATCTGCTTCACAAATACGGCTACAGCTCGCCGCCGAGGACCTGGGACGAGCTGGAGACCATGGCCGACCGGATCCAGAAAGGCGAGCGCGCCAGCGGAAAGAAAGACTTCTGGGGGTTCGTATGGCCCGGAACGGTCAGGGAATCACTATCGCATATCGCGCTGGAGTGGCAAGTGAGTGAAGGAGGAGGCCGAGTCATCGAGGCTGACAAGACCATCAGCGTTAATAATCCGAACACTGTTCGTGCCTGGGAGCGCGGAGCACACTGGGTAGGTTGGATCACAACACCCGGGGTAATTTCCTACTCAGAATGGGACGCGAGCAATGCGTTCTGGATTGCAGGCAACGCCGCATTCGCGCGTGGATGGGCCGACTACTTTCAACGCCACCCGCCTGACGAACCATTCCATCAAGATGCCGGCGTAACCAGCGTTCCGGCGGGAAAGGCTGCCCGCGTATCTGCCTTAGGAGGATGGGCTTTGGCGGTTTCCTCGTCGTCCGCTCACCGCGCTGAAGCGATCAGACTAGTGGAGTTTCTTGTGAAAAAAGAAGCCGAGGTCGAGTCAGTTTCACGCTCAAGACCACAGTGGCAACTTCAGTTTTATGATCTTCCCGTGTTGTTGGCGAAGCAATATCCTTGGGCCCCGAAAGCCGGTAACCAATCGGGTGCAACCATTGTGTCGCGCCCGTCCAACGTTTCGGGAGCCCACTATGACGAGGTATCGCGCGCATATTCCGAGGCAGTGCATTCCGTGCTGGCGCGCCAGTCCACCGCGTCTCAGGCGGCGGCCAGCTTGGAGAAGGAACTCGTTCAAATTACAGGTTTTAAGACGGGGCATAGGTAGAAGGCAGGCCAGGATTGCGACTCAATATCGGTCCACGTCTGGCGTTGTGCTTCGTGCTGATCATCCTTTCGATGTTTGTGGGTGACGCAGTAGTTTTGTGGCAATTCCAGACTGCCCAAGTCCAGGCAGAGCGCTTGAAGGTTTACAACGAGGAGTTGGTCTCGGTGTTGCGCGTACATGCGAATCTTCTGGTCTTTCACGACACGTTGGAAGCGGTAGCGAATGATGAAAACGCAGAAAGGCTCGTTTCAGAGGCGGGACGCCTCATTAGCGCATTTTCGGAGGATACTCAGCGCGTTAGGAACGCCCTGAGTTCCTTGCCTTCTGGCGCTCAGCCAGAGCCGATCTTGCCTACACTTGAAATCGTCCAGCGTACATTGGCATCGCAACTAGAGGAGATTACCGATCTGGCCACGCTGGGTCAGTGGAGCACCGTGCGCCTGCGAATCGCAAACCAGGTACGTCCGCTCGAATTCCTGACCTCCGCTCTGGCGGAGAAAGTCGACCACCAGGTTGGTGAGGAGCAGGCGAGAGCCGCGCTGAATATCAGCCGCGTGCAGCGTCGCGTGTTCGTCGTGCTGTCAATAACCGTCGCTTTTACCTTGCTGATCGCAGGTACTTTGGGCTTGGCGATTACCCGCAGCATCACGCAGCCGCTCGCGCGGCTTGTGGAAGGCTCCAGAATGTTGGCGCGGGGAGAGTTCAAATATGAAGTTTCCGTCAGAGGAGAAGATGAGCTATCCCATCTCGGGCAGGTATTCAACGACACCGCACGGCAATTGCAAGACCTTTATGCAAGTCTGCAAAACAGCGAAGATCGGCTGCGTCGTGTCATCAACACCATTCCGGCTTATGTATGGAGCACGCTGCCCGACGGCTCCGTCGATTTCGTGAACCAGCGACTGTCGGACAGCACAGGACTATCGGCGGACGAGTTATCGAATTCAGGTTGGGGCTCCATCGTTCATACGGACGACCTCGCGAAATACATTGGCCAGTGGCAAGCGGCCCTGGCGGCCGGAGAGCCTACCGAAAGCGAGGTGCGAATACGAACGGGACCTCGCGACTATCGCTGGATGCTCGTCCGCAACGTGCCGCTGCGCGATGATTTAGGTAAAATTATCAAGTGGCATGGCACCGGCATAGACATCGAGGACCGAAAGCGCGCAGACGAGCAACTGCGCCGCAGCGAAGCCTATCTGTCTGAAGCGCAGCGCTTAAGTCACACCGGCAGCTTCGGCTGGCAGGTCTCGACAGGTGAGATTCTCTGGTCCGAGGAAACCTATCAGATCTTCGGATACGACGATTCGGCGAAGCCCTCGTTGAGATTAGTGATTGATCGCACCCATCCCGACGACAGACACCGCGTCCGACAACTTCTTGAACAGGTATCAACAAACGGCGGGAGCTTTGATACCAAGCATCGTTTGCTGATGCCGGATGGCGCGGTGAAGTACCTTCATGTCGTAGCCCACGCGATGAGGGATTCATCGGGCGTCGTTGAATTTATCGGGGCAGTGACGGACATCACGCCTGCGAGAAAAGCGGACGAATCGCTGCGTAAAGCGCAAGCAGATCTTGCCCACGTCAACCGCGTGACCACCATGGGAGAGCTAGCCGCGTCACTAGCTCACGAAGTAAATCAACCCATTGCCGGTGCGTCCATAAATGCACATGCCTGCCTTCGATACCTGAAGCGCGATCAACCCGATCCGGAAGGGGCTGGCCAAGCCGCCTCGAGAATGATCCGTGACGTAAACCGTGCCGCTGACATCATAAGCCGCATCCGGCTATTCTTCCGGAAGGGTGCCCCCACACAGGAGCCGGTCGATGTTAATGAAGTCATTCGAGAGATGGTTGTTCTTCTTAGTAATGAAATTACGCAACACTCAATCTCGGTCCGGACGGAGCTGGCTGCAAATCTTCCTGTCGTTCTGGGCGACCGCGTGCAATTGCAACAGGTGTTGATGAACCTCATGATCAATAGCATCGACGCGATGAAAAATGTTGAAGGGACTCGCCAACTAACCCTCAATTCGGAACTGAGCGATGACGGGCAGCTTTTGGTCTCGGTCCATGATACGGGCTCCGGCCTCCCCATTGACCAGGCGGACCAGATCTTCACTGCGTTCTTCACCACCAAGGGTTATGGTACCGGCATGGGGCTGTCAATTAGCCGCTCGATCGTCGAATCCCACGGTGGTCGCCTGTGGGCTATCAACAACTCCGGGCCGGGCGCATGCTTTAAGTTCACTCTACCCGCCGCGGTCGCCGGGCCTGGATGACTTCTGTCGACGCTGCTACGGGTGTTCATTGTTAAGAAGGATAATGCGGGCATGCGTTCAGCGATCGAAGTGCCGCTGAAATCAGTGGGGCTGCGTGCACTATACCGAAGTCCTGTACATCGATCCACAATTCTCCCTCAAACAGGTACTTATCCGTTCGTTTTGGTTTAGCTTCGATAATGTAACAATGATTGGCGCCCAGATCTGCTTCGCCAACTACCGTGAAGCGGTAGTTCTTTCCTGTTACCGGAGTTTCACGTCGCTCGTGGCCGGACGATGTTTACTCTTCACCTTGTAGACTAGTTTCTGTCGCGAAACGCAAAATACCACGTCAAAGCAGGGCGTTCGTAGGCTTTTCTCATTATTTTTCTCTTGACAGGTATATGTGTAGTGTGGCACATATACACTCATGAAGACGAACCAATCCGAATCTCCTTCCGATGTCTGGCGTTGGTTTCAGAATCAAACGGAAAGCCTCGGGCCCGCCGTTCTTGGCTCGCTCAGTTTGCGACGCAGTCCTTGTGTCCGCGAGAACTGCCCCGCTTGCTTGTCGGGAGAACAGCATGCCAGTTATGTCCTGTACGGGCGCCTGAAAGGACGACGGTTTGCTGTCTATGTTCCCGAAGAACTTGTGCCGGAGGTACGCCACTGTTTGGACAACGGGCGTGCTCTGCAGGATCTGCTCTACCAAGCCGCACCGCGTTATGTCAAAGCTTTGAAGCGGGAGAGGGATAAAACCTCGAAAAAAACGGAGGGCTGAAAGGTGCCCAGGGCTACCAAGCCGCAGATCAGTTTCGCCGATTGGGAGTTGCTGCAGCAGGGCATCGTGCTGGAGCCGCTGCTGCAGAGCATCTCCGATTTTCTGGACGACCACGAAGAGATGATCAAGGCCGTACGGCGTGATCTAAAACGAGGTCTGAAGAATCCCGCGACTGGTCGCAGCGGATTGACACCGCAGCAGGTGCTGCGTTCGCTGATTCTCATGCGCGTCAAGAATTGGAATTATCGCGAACTGCGCGAACGGATCGCCGACGGCTACACGCTGCGGCAGTTCACGGATTTCTATTGTCAGTCGGTGCCTAAGCATGACGCCTTCAACCGTGCCTTTAACCGGCTAACTCCACAGACGCTGCAGGCGGTCAATGAGCTGGTCGTGCAAGCGGGGGTGGATGTGGACCTGGAAGATGGCCAGAAACTTCGCGTGGACACTACGGTCGATGTTGCGACATTGTGCTATACCTCGCTATCTCCCTGAAAACATTGATTGCTGCCCTTCGCTGCTCTGGCTTCGCGGAACTCGCACTCGATTCCTGATATTCATGGCCTCTTTATGGATCTCTTCTGAATCTAATGCTTCGACTGGAATCTGCCACGGTGCACAAACAACAACTTGACGCGCAGGCAATATCTTTTCTTCGATCATGCGCCGTACCATCCATTGGCTTACGTTAAGTCGCTGCGCTGCTACCTTAACGGTCACTTCCTTGGCTTCGTTGGCGTGATCATCATCCTCACGGAAAGCCGGCAGTTGGTAATAACTGCGTGCTGAGCGCACGCGCATCATGTTCCAGGAGTTGCCCACTCCCGTTCGCAGCCTGAGCCGATTCATCGTCGCGGCGATCTGCTGATCACTAAATTTCCCAGCCATCTGCCGAAGGACCTCGATCGCTTCCGGGTCCGTGCACCGTCGGCTCCTACCTGTCTCAAACTTTTTCGCGCGGAGTTCTGAATGGCGACCGCCCGCCCAATGAATCAGCAAAACAACCTCTCTGCTTTTCTCGTCCACATCGGCGATGATCTCGCGGATCAGGATCCGCACGATCCGTTGCTTCAGTCGCATGTCGGTCGAAGGCGAGTTCCAAATGGCCGGCAGATCTTGCGCCAAACTCAGAAGTGTCTGTTTATTCGGCACCGGTACAGATTGACTTTCCCGGTCGAACGCATGCAATTTACTTTCAAGCTCCTTCACTTTCTGCAGAGCGGTATTCCAGCGAGCTTCCAGTTCTGCGGCAACCAACCGCTGATCGGGATCAACGGATTCGTATCGCCGAGCTGCCAAGCGTGCTTCGTAGCGAGCTTGCTCGAGCTCCAACCCAATAGCTGTGCGCAGGTCGTGTTGCTTCTGCTGCATTTGGTCCGCGGCGTCTAAGGCGGCCTGAATCGCATTTCCGCTGACTGCCTCTAGCACCTGTTTCGACACGGCCGCATCCACTCGCAAGCCGCCAAAGGAAATGCACGTCCCCTCACCATACCGGCTGCGGCCCGCATTGCACACGTAACGAACGAGTGTGCCCGGATAAAAAACCTGCATCATTCTTCCGCAACGTCGGCAACGCAGAAGACCGGAAACCAAAGCTCCACCGCCACGGCCAGCCTTCGGCTCTCCACCAGAGTGCATATGGGCATTGGCAGCAATCATCGACTGATTTCTCTCATACTCGTCCCAGGAAAGGTACCCGGGATGATGCTCCTTGATCAAGACTCTCCATTCGCTTTGTGGCTTGCGGTGGCCTGCAGATTTACGTGCACGGCCCTCTACAATCTTGGTGCGTGTCTCGGTTTTGCCGTAGGCGTAGGCGCCTGCGTAGACTGGCTTGGAGAGGATCGAGTGCAGTGTGGCGTAGGAGGGCAATTTCCAAACCATCTTGCGCCCGCCAGTCTCATGCGGAAATGCTGGCAGGCAAATGTTTTCTTGTCGAAACCATAGTAGAACTTGGCGCATGCTGCCCAACTCGACGAATTTACGAAAAACCAGTTCAATAGCCTGCTGCACGCGCTGGTCAGGATCCTTTTCCAGTTTTCCACTCGGTGCCCAACAGAAACCAACGGGGATCTGAATCTGCAGTTCGCCACGCGCGGCTTTCTGACGAATGGCTTCCATCGACCGTTGGCGAAAGAGATTTAACTCGAATTCGCTGATTGTGCCTTTCATGCCCAGGAGCAACCGATCATTGGTTAGAGTAGGATCGTAAATACCATCAAGGTCTACCACCACAGCACCAACCATTCCACACAACTCAATCAGGTGATGCCAGTCGCGACCATTGCGCGCTAAACGCGACGCCTCAACACAGAATACGGCACCTACTTCGCCGCTACATACTTCCGCAACCAAGCGTTGGAATCCAGGACGATCGACCAAACCCGCACCCGTGCGCCCCAGATCGTCGTCGACGACCATGATTTGCTGGAAACCCAACGTGCGTGCCCGATCGGCGAGGCTACGTTGCAGGCGTGTGCTTTCCTGGTTGTGAATTACTTGACTGGGTCTGGACTGGCGAATGTAAACGGTGGCTTTTCGATGAAGTCGTTCAGGCGTGAGTTTTGGATTCATCCTCTCCTCCGTTTCCTGCTCGCTCGTTTTCTTCTTTCGCTGCGCTGATGAGTAGTTCCATCAGAGCGATGGTCAATTCGTTTTGCTGCTCGTCGGCAGCTGCCGTCGCAGGTACGCTGAGGAGTGGGAGGTTCATTTGCGGGTAGAGTGATTTTGCCGATCGTTTCATCTACGCCCTCCTTGGGAGATGAATTCACGGAAGCTTTATCGCAATCGCCACGAGTGGGCAAACTCCTGAGCAGATCGTGAAGTTCACCGAGTGCTTCAGCAGAAATCAGCGGAGGGCCGAGCAAGAGTTGCGAACACTCAGGACGCAACATCCAACTCGGAATGGGATATATTTTGCCGCCTGACTCGCAATAGATAAGTTGGCTGGCGCGGTCCTTTCGCCGCATACGAACAGGTAGAGTCAATCCGAAGAGGGGATGCCACCGGTAATAGATCGCTACGGTCTCGACATCATACGCATTATGTAGTTGGATCGGTTGTACAAACCGACATTCATCACCCGACCGACAGCACGTTGTTATGGGATGTCGTACGCGTGGTCACACGCTTGGTCCTGCGCTTGAACGCAGCGGTGCAACAGCGTATTCAGGGGTTCCGCAATCGCACTCGCGCGGCACGCCGTCGGATGCAAGAAATCCAGCGAATGACAGCAAAGGAACGGTCCCAGAGGCAAGTGGAGAAATATCGCCAACTGATCGGAATAACCGAAGAGGTAGTCAACAGCGCACGAAAGGTGTTGCAGCAGACTCGGAGAGCGCGCGGCAAGGATGTGATCTCCGACCTGGCCATCGGTGAACTCCGGAAGGAGATCGACCACTATGGTGGGCTGGGAAACCATGTGATTGAGCAAGCCTGCCGGCGTGTGCTCCAGGGGAAGCAACTTCCCCCTGCCGAAAAGATCTATTCCATCTTTGAAACTCATACCGATCTGATCAAGCGCGGCAAAGTGCTAACACCGGTGGAGTTCGGCCACAAAGTCTTTCTCGCGGAAAGTGCCCAAGGATTGATTACGCAGTATGCAGTGCTGCAGGGAAATCCTGGCGACGATCAGCAGGTGGAACCTTCCCTGGAACGTCACAAGGAAAACTTCGGACGCGCTCCCGAGTTGTATAGTTCGGATCGAGGCTTCTTTAGTGAGACGAATGTGAAATCCTGCAAGAAAAAGGGCGTCAAGGTGGTGTGCATCCCGCAGCGTGGCGGGAAGAAAACTGCGAAGCGCAAAACGTATGAGAAGAGTCCTGCTTTCAAAGAAGGCCAGCGCTTTCGCGCCGGCATCGAAGGGCGCATCTCCGTGCTGTTCCGCGGTCGTGGCATGAAGCGTTGTCTTGCGGAAGGGCGCCAGCGCTTTGAGCTATTGGTAGGTGCCGCCGTGCTTGCCAATAACCTGATGAGAATTGCGGCAATGCTATCGAAACGATCGTCTCGCAGACGAAGAGCCGCGTAACACGATCTTTCCGCTTTCTCTTCGCGAGGCCGACGCATCTTTCTTACGCGCACTCTTCCATTCGATCCCGAAATCCATGACCGCAAATGGTCTGCGCACGTCTGCCCGGGCGCGCTAAATCCCTGAAATCTCTATTGCCCAGTTAAATTTTTTGCCAAAATAGCGGTTTCGCGACAGAAACTAGTCTAGACCAGGTAACCGGTTGGGGGAATTAATCTCGACGGTCCGTTTTTGCCTCAACACGTCGCTTGTTTTGATGTCGAGAGTGCAATGCAGGATTTGTATTTTTGTGTTTCCCCCAAAAAGAGGCAGATCTGACCGGACTGGAAGTTCGCAACAAAACGGCGCGTGTCAACGACTTTGAGACAGGTACTCGCGAAATTTAGTGAGTTTTTTGTTTGTTGAGTTTTTCCACCAAGAAATTTCGCGCCAGGATCGCGTAGGAACGACGATCGCCAACTGGGGCGACCCACAGCATCCCCGCTTTTTGTCTCTCCTCAAGCACATTTCGTTTTTTCGAAGCGGATCGCGTCGGTCTCATCTACGTTCCTCCAGTTAGCGGTTCCAGAGTGGAAACCGGCCTGTTAATCCAGACTTCGCTAGGAAGGGCCGGTGGTTTGGGGTGACGTTGGTATGCAACGTTGAGCACATCCTGGCGTTGCTGCAGAATGTTTTCCGCTTGCCCATAGTGAACCGCCGCTGGCGTCAACAAACCTACGCCGGAGTGACGGTGCTCTTGGTTATACCACTGAAAAAAACTCTGACAGAAAGCACGACTGTCCTGGATGCACCCAAAGCGGTCCGGGAACTCCGGCCGATATTTCATGGTTCGGAATTGGCTCTCGGAGAAGGGATTGTCGTCCGAGACGTGCGGCCGACTATGCGTTTTCGTGACCCCCAGATCGGCAAGTAAAAGCGCTACTGGCTTGGACCTCATCGAGGTACCGCGATCGGCATGCAGGGTGAGTTGACCGGGCTGGATGTTTTGTTTCTTGCAGCTCTCCTCGATCAATCGCTTGGCCAACTCGGCGCTTTCGCGATAAGCGACCATCCAGCCGGTGACGTAGCGGCTGAACACGTCGAGGATGACGTAGAGATAAAAATAGGTCCACTTGACGGGGCCGAGCAGCTTGCTGATGTCCCAGCTCCACAGTTGATTGGGAGCAGTAGCCATCAGTTCGGGCTTCTGGTAAGGCGGATGAAGCAACTGATTGCGGCGTTCGTGCGATTCGTCGTGTTCGTCGAGCACGCGATACATGGTGCTGATCGAGCAGTGATACGTTCCTTCATCGAGCAGCGTCGCATAAACAGCGGCTGGAGAGCGATCCTGAAAACGTTCTTCGTGCAAGCAGGCGAGAACCGTTTGCCGTTCCTCAAGACGCAAAGCCCGTGCCGGCGGCCGCCGGGAAATCGGCGAAGCCGAAGAACCGGGATGAAGCTTGCGGTAGTAGGAAGCTCGCGGCAGAGCCAGCGCCTGGCACGCCGCGCGGATGCCCACGATCGTGGCCAACTCGGTGGCCGCGGTCATCCCAGTTTCTCCTCCGGATCCGGGATCGGACGGCCCAGCAGCGCCGCCACTTTTTTTTGAACGTCAATGATGATCTCCGCTTTTCGGAGTTTTTCCGTCAGCTGGCCTAGCTGGCGGCGCAGCTTTTCATTTTCCTCCGCCAGCGGATCACGCTGGGATTTGCGGCCGCGTTTACGTGGGGTCAAGGCTTCCAGGCTCCCGGCTTGGCGTTCCCGCCGCCAACTGACCAGATGCGAGGAATACAAACCCTCCCGGCGAAGCAGCGCGCCCACGCCACCTGGGGTGGCTGCAGCATCTTCGGCTTCCTTCACAATGCGCAGTTTGTATGCAGCGGTGAAGACACGACGTTTTGCGTTGGCGACAACCTCGGAATCCGGCGGCAAAACTGGCACAGCGCCGGCGCCTACTTTGGCTGCCGCTGCACTACGCTCAGGCTCACAAACCGAGCCTTCGCTCCGTTCCGCGGCAGCCAAACCTCCAGGAGAAAGAACAACACCAAGAGAATTCCTGATCATCCCTGCCTGCTTCTTTCTCGCCCTTCTGCTCATTAATTAAGGGTACTAGACTTGTCTCAGGGATGTTGACACGGAGGGAAACTCAGCGGAGGGAACTTGTGCAAGGTAGATTAACGCACAAGAATTCCTGTGCGAATGTCAATATTCCTTTCTTCTCTCTATCTCTGCCGCAGGTTCAGATATCTAAAGTTCTGTCATGACTCGTGCGTTTGAAGGAATAGCCCGGATCGCGAACGTCGCTTTCTTCGTTAGTCTTGGCGTTCTGTCGTGCTTTCCAAACATGCTCACCGGTATTCTTTTTCTACTCATTACCGTGCTTTCCGTGGCCTGCTCTGAATTCGCCTGGCACCTCAGGGGTGGCGCAATGGCCGTGCGATGCGCACGCCGGCCCAAATATGTTCAAGGGCGGAAGATCGATCGTGACTCGCCAATACGCATCGGAATACCGAACCAAGCTGATTTTGCCGCTATCGCGTGTATCGCATCATAAATGCCTCCTGATTGTTTGGTCTTTGTGCGTGAGATTCCCTACGTGAGTCACTGAATACCGCGGTGAATCTTCGGATGCTACGATCGGGCCGCCGCGGTAAAGGCAGCAATGCGTTGGACCGCTGTGCGTGTTTGTTCCCCTTTATGTGATGTGGGTTGCGTCATGAGTTGTTACGGTTTAATTCTCTCGACAAAACCGAGCGTTTCGGGCACTTACAGTCGATTAAGTCCGAGCAGAGGACGGTAGCAATTGGACCAAGGTATCGGCGATACCTTCGTATCGGTCAACGCGCCAGCGTTTCACCGATTGGACCGAATACGCAGGCGGACGGAGACAGATTTGGTTTTGGTTTGGTGTTGATTCGCCGGGAATCGGCACTGGGAAGGGTGCGATCGGCAAGCGCCGCTTCGCCTGATACGATGGCATCGCCGACACCATCGTCCAATTGTTTCGTCTCTACCCTCCTGGCTTAATCGCAACTGTACATCACATCCGAAGCAATCGGGAGCGCGCAAGCACTATTTAGTAGGAGAACTCACCATGATTCTTTCAAAGGTGTCGTACACCGTCCAAGTCCATGGCCCGGGTAGAGGGAAGGATATCGATGCATGCGAGACATCAAAAGTCAGGGCGCTGCGCGAGAGGTGCGATATCAAAGGTCTGTCGCTGCTTGAGTGGTACCGAATTCTGCGAGTTCGCCACGAATGGACCATATTCCAGGCCATTCGATTTGCGCTGTGGCTCACACGCTAGTTGTAATCCTTTCTTTCGAGAGAATCTCCATGGGTAGTCATCTCAAAGAAACTATTTTCCGATTTGCGTTATTTTGAGGTTTTTTCAACAGCCACCGTCATTACTGACAATAGACAGCATTCCATCCGTGCTTTAGCAGTTCGTTGAAAAACTCCGTTCCACTGCAACTTTAATGTAAGAGAACTCGTCTGAGTGAAGGAAGGCGAAGGAGGCGAGTGAATGCGCGGCGACGATGATCTGCAAGAAGGAATGTTCAGCTACATTTCTCCAGAGAAGCGTGTTCCCGCGGATCATCCGTTGCGACCGATCCGCAAGATGGTGGACGAGATTCTGAAGGAGATGTCACCGAAGTTCGCGAAGCTGTACTCCGATGTGGGGCGTCCGTCGATTGCCCCGGAGCGACTGTTGAGGTCACTGCTGTTGCAGGTTTTCTATTCGGTGCGCAGTGAGCGCATGCTGATCGAGCAATTACAGTACAACATGCTGTTCCGGTGGTTTGTGGGGATGGAGATGGATGAGACGGTCTGGAATCACGCGGTGTACAGCAAGAATCGAGAGCGATTGCTGAACGAAGAGATCGCGGAGTCGTTTTTTCAACGAGTGCTGGAACGTGCGCGGCCGTACATGTCGGATGAACATTTCACGGTGGATGGGACATTGATCGAGGCCTGGGCCAGTCAAAAGAGTTTTCGACGGAAGGACGGAAAGGGGAAGCCACCCGGACCAGGAGAAGAGGTCGACTTTCACAAGGAGAAGCGGAAGAACCAGACCCACGAATCGACGACGGATCCCGACGCTAGATTGTTCAAGAAGTCCAAAGGGAGCGAAGCAAAGCTCGGCTACCTGGGACATGTAATGATGGAGAACCGTAACGGACTTCTGGTGCAGACTTTTCTGACCGAGGCCAATGGAAGAGCGGAGCGGGAGGCAGCAATGCTCATGGCCGAGGCAATCCCCAGTGGAAAGCGGGTCACCTTGGGAGGAGACAAAAACTACGACACGCAGGAATTCGTACGAGAACTCCGCGGGATGAACATTACCCCCATGTGGCGCAGAACGATACGAACCGCAGGAGCGCGGTGGACGAGCGGACTACGCGGCATGTCGGGTATGAGGTGAGTCAGCGAAAGCGAAAACGAGTGGAGCAATCGTTCGGGTGGATGAAAATGGTGGCGATGTTACGGAAAGTGAAGTTGCGAGGGATTGAGAAGGTTGGGTGGCTGTTTACCTTCACCGGCGCTGCTTACAACCTCTGCCGATTGCGAAACCTGATAGCGGAAGCATGACATCGGGTTTCGCTTCGGACCAGCTGAGCGGATAGAACGACCAAACGGCTCTCATGAAATGCAGTGATAACTCTTGAAATTCAGAACCGAAGTCTCACAAAACTCAATTCTTCAACGAGCTGTTAGAGAATGTGTTGAGAAACGGTGCCTATACCCGGTTAAGGTAGCGCAACTCAAGAAGCAGGCAGATGAAACAGATTTGTGAAGGAGAAATTGATTATGCCAATTAAAAACCCAAAGGAACTATTTGTCACGATGCTGAGCCAGGTGCGGCAAGGTACGGAGCGTTCGGCAGCGATCTACAAGGAGTTGGGCGAATTGGCCCAGAACCCGGAAATCCAGGAGGCCCTCGCAGCGCGGGCTTTTGTGTCCCAGCAAGACCTCGCGAAGTTGGACGAGGCCTTTACATTGATCGGTGAAAAACCGGTCAACGTCACCGGAAAGCTCCACGATGTATTTGTCGAGGATTTTCGCAGGGAGCTTGCGGAGATTCAATCCCCCGAGGCGAAGCGGCTCTTCGTTTTGGCAAAGGCCAACCACCTAAGCCACATGCGCACGGCGGAATATGTGACGCTGGTGGCGGCCGCCGATGTATCCGGCAACCATGGTGTCGGCGTGCTGCTTGAGAGTTGCCTCGGCGACCACTTGGTCTTCGTCGAACGGACTAAGCGATTGATCCGTCACATCATCGAAGCCAAGATCGCGGCGAGAGCTGCAGGCTGAATGTTCAACTGGCAAATGACTTAAAGCAAGGTCCGCGTGGTCCTGCGGATGGTTTCTTCCGGTGACAGCTCGTTCTGCCCGCCCGGCGCAGGAAGTCGAGCAACGCCGCATCGCTTTCGGAGAGGCCACCCCCGTCTGGGAGCCAGCGCTGGTAGCCACGGCGGCCCTTCTGCTTTTAAGCGTTATCGGTCGAACTCAAGAAAAGACACCTGTCGTTCAGACTGTGATAAAGGCCACGTCGGAAAAAGTCGAGAAAGCGGCCCTTGCGACGTTTGTGTCACACGGCTATTCAATCGATTCGGACGTAACAGCGCAAGTAAAAGCCTCCCAGCCAGTAAGCAATGAAGAAACAGCCGCCTATAACACCGAGCACTGGACGAACCAGCCAGTCGCAAATTGTCGGCGAGTTGTCACGCTCACTTTGTTGCCTGGAGATCAGGCGATCAGTGTTAGTGCGCGCTTGAACACAGTGTGCCACTCAGATGGGCTGTGGATAACTCGGGGCAATGACACCGCAAAAGATATCCAATGGGTGCAAACCATACTGGCCGAACTAAAGGCCAAAGCTGAGGGAGTCGATCAGCGGCGTTGATCTTTGGTCCGTCTACTCTTTCCTGACTTGCTTTTCGTGAATCAGCGCGATCTCATCGTGCCCGTAATCCACTTGCAGATGCCAGCCATCGGTACGTTCGACGCGCCGCTGGACACTGCGAGATTCTCGCATTATCCACAGCCTCAAAACCTCGCCGTTAACCAGCCAACCACGCCGTGCTAGCCCCGGATTTGGAGGTCCCATGCCCGCTAACGAACTCACGGTTTCCTACGCCAAGCACGAGATTCGTGTCGTGAAGACGCCGACAGATGGCGCACGTCTTTATATTGACGACAAGTTGGTCGACGTTACCAACGATCTTTTCGCCAGCGAAGACGAGCCTACGCTCGTTGGAATGTTCGGTGGCAACACTCAAGTCGAGGCGTTCGTTAAACCGTCGCAGATGTCGGTTCGCGTGGATGGCAAATGGCTGGTGGGTGAGCAGGCGTATGCGGTGGCCTCAGACTAGCTGACCAGTGTGCGGATGGTGACGTCATCGCCTCTCGGATTCGTGTACGTGACAGAACCTGATTGACCTTGCGCAACGACGGATTGTGGTGGCGGTAGTAGCCTAACAAACACTCACTCTCTGCTGGCTCGCGAAGCTGGCAGTCGGACAGCGGGAGCGGCGACAAGGAGTCGTCGCTCTCCTCCTGTGGGAGAAAGGCCCGGTGTGAACGTGTGGCAGAAAAACTGTCCGGTTTGTCAGAAACCGTTGGAAAAGAAACACCCTGCGGAGACGATCCCTTGCCCCTGCGGTAAGTATGTCTGGAAGGGATAACGCTGCTGTTACTTCAGTTCCTTTGGATGTCGCCTTCTCCACTCTTTACGTGCTTCCTGCGACTGAACAACGAAACACTTCACGCGGCGGTCTGCCCAGATTCGGTTGCAGCGTCAACATATCTCGGCAACCTTTTCCGAATTGAATTAACTCCTCGTCAGATAACCCCTGCAAGTGTTTACGGATATTTTCTAAGTTGAACTCGTTGGTGCCGACGCTTTGCATGGCTGCCCGTCTGGTAGAGGAAGGGCTAGATTCTACATCACCAGCTACGTCGCTCCCGGCCAGCAGTTTGTGACGCGTCCATGCTATAAATTCGGGATGCCCAAATCCGTTGTGCAGTGGCTGCTCTTCAAGTACATCGATGGCGAGATCACTTTCCTCTCAAAGCCATTCAAAACGAAACAGCTCGCGGAGAAAGCGCGTTCGAAATATCCGGAGCGAGAGCGGAAAAAGATTGGGGTTGGGGTGGTTCGGATCACGTCCTAGGTAGGAGGCAGGCTTGGAAAAAGCCATCAGGCCCTTGGACCACGGTACCGGGACCCACTCCACCGATTGCGTTTATACGGACCTCGACCCCAATTGTGGCGCACTCCTCTTGTCGAAGTGTTTTGCCAAACCTCCGATGGTATTCTCGTCCAACGATGCCTCTGATTCTCCTCGCTGCATTCTGTTTGGTGTCTCAATTTGTGGTGACCGCTGCTGACAAGCCGATAGATACTGTTCTGTCCTCAAGGATCGAGCGGTTGTTCCACACTATCCTCACCGCCGATGATGACAGGCAGGAAGCAGCAGCAAGGGCCGAAACGCGGGAGATCTACGCTCAGCGTGGGCTGCCACGCATCGCGGACGTTGGCGATGAAGCAGCTTATGAATTCGCTGTGCTGTTCGCGAGCCCAAAGCTTCCCCTTGAGTTCCGCAGTGAAGTCCTCACTAAAGTGGAAGAGGCCGCTTCCCACCAGGAACTACCTTCCGATGCCGCCGTCTTCTACGCAGCCCGCCTCCGTCTCGAACAGATAAAAGAAACCATAGCAGTGCAGCCTCCCACTAACCCTGCACTCCGCGACCAGATTGAACGTCTTTCGAAGATTGACCAGACCGTGCGGCAGCCGGAAGGCTTTAACGTGGACAAACTCGCCGACGCCGATAGTCAGAATGCGGCGGCCTTGCAGGCAATCTTCGATCGGTACGGAGTGCCCACTTACTCTATGGTGGGACCTCAAGCGGCGGATGACTTCGTGATCACGATTCAGCAGCAGCCTCCGAGATTTCGAGAGCGCGCACTTCCAAAACTCAAAGCCAATGTGGATAAAGGTCAAGCCGACCCGGACAGTTATGCCAAAGTCTACGACCGCTCACAGAATGATCTAGGCAAGCGACAACTTTACGGTGTGCAACTATTGAGGATCACATAATATAGTGACTAGAATAATTCCGCTTGTACCCAGAAGCCAGTGACCAGGGTAGTTCGTCGACGCATGCGGCGAAGAGCCTTGCGGGCATAATGGCTCAACTGCCAGAAGGTTTGCGGGCAGAAGTTTGGCAGTTCGTGTTGTTTCCAGTGTGACCAGAGATACTCGACCGGATTTAATTCCGGGGCGTAGGCGGGAAGAAATTCGAGCCAGAGTCGTCCTTTCTGTTCCCGGACAAAGTCCCAGACCAAACGGCTTCGATGCGTGCGGGATCCGTCCCAAACTACCAACAGCTTGCAGTCGAGATGACGCAGGAGATGTTTCAGAAACTGCACGACCTGCGGGCTGCGAATCGAGCCCGGGAACAACCGGAAGTAAAAGTTCCACCACGTTACACCGGCCATGGCCGACAAAGTTTTCCAATTGAAGTGATACTGCAGCACGGGAGTTTGTCCTCGCGGTGCCCAAGTTCGGCAACGATGCGGTCTCTGGCTCAGTCCGCTTTCGTCGACGAAAACGATCACGAACCCTTGTTTTTGGGCTTTTTTTTTATCTCCGGCCAGCGTTTTCGCTTCCACTGGGCAATGGCTTTTTCGTCGCGTTCCAGAGCTCGTCCGGTCGGACGTTGGCAACTCCAGCCGAGTTGCCGCAATAGGCGCCAGACATGTCCAGGGTGATAGTCAATCCCACATTCCTTTTCAATCAAATCCGCCACTCGCGCCGAGGTCCACAAGCCAGTGTCATAGCCAAACGCTTCCGGTCCGCGCTTCAGAGCGCGTTCGATCCGTTCTAGATCCTCAGCGCTCAAGCGTGGCTTCCGTCCGGCTCGACCGGCTTGCGCAAGCCCCGTTCGGCCGTCCTTTTCCAGTTGCTGCGCCCAGCGACTAACTGACTGACGATGTACACCGACTTGTCGAGCCACTTGCGATTGACTGACGCCCTTCTCGAGCAAGCGTGCCGCCCGCAGACGCCGCTCCTCTAGTGCTGTGAAGTCGCGCCGTACTCCTTTAGGGTTTCCCATGCACGAACGATAGCATAGAATAGTTAGAATGTCACTATATTATGTGATTCTCAATAGTTTCGGCTTTGAGGCGGTCGACGTGTTGGGGTACAAGGTCATGGTGTTCGTTAATGTCCGCATGGACGAATTGCGCGGCAGTGCGGGCCTGGGCAAGGCATTGAAGACGGACACGTAGATATGCTGACGCAGGCGCAGGTGCAGCGTTATTCCACGGAATCAGGACTTCATGACATCATGATCGCGGAGAAGGAAGTGGTGCTGACGTTCCTGCTTCAGTTGCTTTCAGAGCGCGGCATTCTCGACCGGATGGCTTTCAAGGGTGGCACGTGCTTGCGCAAAATGTTCATCGGCAGCAATGGCCGGTTCTCGACCGATCTGGATTTCACGGGGATAGGCGACCACGACCACGAGGACGTGATTCTCGACATGATGGCGGCTTTTGAGCAGCCCTTTCACGGAACGGAATACAGTTCGCCATACCGGACAATGCATACTACGAAACGCAGGATGGCTTGTCCTGGGGCTCCAATCCGACCTACGCCCATGAGTGGAACGCGAGCGGTGCTAGTGAAGTGAGGGTTCAGGTCAGCCGTCGCGAAACGCCGACATTGCCGACCGAGCGGTTACGCGCAGATTGAGCAGAGTTATTTCAAGGCCCTTCCTTTCGTGCCTTCGGAAATCACTTGCCTCGCGCTGCCGGAACTTCTCGCGGAGAAGATCCGGGCGTGTTATCAGCGCAGCAAGGCGCGCGATATATATGACCTCGGTACATTCGCCCGACGTCCACTCGACCAGCCCTTAATCCGGCAGCTTGTCGTCCTCAAGCTCTGGCAAGCAGGTGATACGTTCAATCCCGCGCGGCTGATGCAGAAATTCGCGGATGGGCAGGATTTCGATTGGGATGATCTGCGCCAGCTTCTTAACCGTGCGGTGGTTATCGACAAAAAGAGAATTTGCGCGCATTGTGTCCACGGGTTCGGATTTCTGGCGGAGCTTACAGACGACGAACGATTGCTGGCCCGCGATCAGTATCAGCAGGAGCACGCCGCGGCGGAAAGGGCAGCGCGTGGCGCTGCGTTAGAAAGCGGTGGTCAGATGAAGAACTGAAT
Organism: Candidatus Acidiferrales bacterium; assembly: GCA_963790355.1. GTDB lineage: Bacteria > Acidobacteriota > Terriglobia > Acidiferrales > UBA7541 > Acidiferrum. Next base: position 112,410 of record CAWBOF010000002.1, on the reverse strand, counting down.
CAGTTCTTCATCTGACATGCTTTCTAATCGTTTGCGAAGATTTTCTAAACTGAACTCGCTGTCACCAATACTCTGCACGGTTGTCGTCCCTCCTGGTAGAGGAAGGGCCTAGTGTCCCGTCCCGTATAAGTGTTGACAATATGGGCTGACCATGTTTCAATGGGGGCATGTTTGCCACCGCCGCAGCTCTTTCCGTTGATGTCGAGGCCAAGAGGCAACTGGAATCGTTGGTCCGCTCTGGAACAACGCCACAAGGAGTGGCGCAGAAATGCCGGGTGATTCTGCTGGCCCACGAAGGGATGTCGAATCGCTCAATCGCCAAACAACTCGGTCTGTCGCGCCCGACGGTGATCGCCGCCCGCGCCACGTTCGGCGCAGGCGGAGTGCAAGCGTTGACCGCCAAGCCGACGCGGAACCGGCTGCGCCGGACGTTGACACCGGAGTTGGAGAAAAAGATTTTGGATGCCACGCTCAAAACCAGACCGCCGGACGCAACGCAGTGGACCGTGCGAACGCTCGCCAAACACTTGCGCGTGTCGCGCATGATGGTGCATCGGGTTTGGCAGCGTTTCGATATTCAGCCCCACCGGGTCGAGAAATTCAAACTGTCCAACGATCCGCAGTTTGAGGAAAAGGTGCGCGATATCGCCGGTCCGTACCTGGACCCTCCGGAACGCGCTCTGGTGCTGTGTGTCGACGAAAAAAGCCAGATTCAAGCTCTGGACCGCACCGCTCCGATCCTGCCGCTGCGTCCCGGACTGCCAGAACGGCAAACCCATGATTACAAACGCTACGGAACGACCACCCTCTTTGCGGCATTCAATATCCTGAACGGCAAAGTCATCGGCAGTTGCTTGCCGCGTCATCGCGGCTAAAGAGTTCGCAAAGTTTCTCAACCAAGTTGAGAAGCAAGTCCCTCCGGACCTGGACGTGCACATCATTTTGGACAACTACAGCACGCACAAGAGCGCCACCGTAAAGCGGTGGCTGACACCCCGCAAGCGCCGCCACTTTCATTTCCACTTCACCCCTACCAGCAGTTCTTGGCTCAATCAGGTGGAACGCGACAAGGTGCGCCGTTGCAAAGAATTAGCTGGGACACCACACTAGCAAGATTCTACCAAAGCGATGGCGTCGTGAGACGAAGAGGGGCCACATCCGATAAGGGCGGATTGCAGCCCCGCAGGGGATTGAGTGCGGATACTAAATTTGACGAACGGCGAGGCACGCAGTAGCCGGTCTCCCTCACCGAGGGTGTGTCGTATATTCCGAGTTTGGGGGGCGAAGACGATAGGTGACAAGCTGAACAAATCGTTTTCTGCCAAACTGCAAAAGAGTCACAAGGGTAGCTGGACTTACGTCGTTTGGCCAAGTTCCGTAAGATTTTTCGGCACACGCGGACTCGTAAAAGTCAGAGGCACAATTGATGGCCATCCATTCAAGAGTTCGTTTATGGCTATGGGCGATGGGAGGCACATGTTGCCGGTGAAAGTAGAGACACGCCAAGCAATCGGAAAAGAAGTCGGTGAAATTGTGAAAGTACTGCTGAAACAGCGAATCCCCAGCCAGCGACGAGGGCGCAAGCTTAGCTCACAGTAAACGGCGAAACCATCCATTTAAAGTCCTAGAACTTTATATAGACGGTTATCTTAACAAGGGCGCTGCCTGAAATATCCTAGCCAGACGAATGCCGCAACAATCCAAAAGATCGCGAAATCTACCACTGGCCCGCCGGCGAAGGCAAAGTGCAAGACGAAGGGAATGGGGATCAGCGTAAAAAAGATCGCACATACCAATGAGGCCGTGCGCCGGCATAGGCGCGCGAAATAGAGGAACCAGAGGACCGCCGCCAGGCTCCAGTCAAATGCCGCGTGCCAAAGGCCGTCGCGAACCATCAGGGAGACGATATGGCCATGGGTGAAATCGAATGTCAGCGGGACGAGCGTAAAGAACAAGCTCGCGCCGAACAACCACTGGCGCCGCCGCAATCCCCAGAGGACGCTCTCCAGGTCGCGTTTCTCCTTTTCTGGGCCAGCCGCGATGGGTGCGGCGACCCGCAAAGTTTCGAGCGGCGTCGCCGCGCTGCGCGCAATGCGTTCGAAGTCGGGATCCTGACGAAAATAATCCTCGACCAGCACTTTCGTATCCCCGCTGGCCTCGCCCGAAAAATAAATCGGCAACAAATCCGTGACCACTTCCCGTGTGATGTTCATGGTTTCGCTCCTGCGGCGGGAACGACCTCCCGCCGTGCCTGCCTGGATTGCATCAGCTTCAATCTCGCGCGATGAACCTTCACTCTTGCGGCGACCACCGGGATACCCAGCGTCTCCGCGATTTCCTCGTATGGCATTTCGTCGAGCGCGCGCATCAGCAGCACCGTGCGGTCCATCTCTGGCAGTTGCTGCAACGCCGCAAGCACGGCGCGCACTTCCGCGCTCTGCTCCATTTGCGTCTGCGCGCTGATTCGCGTATCGGGCATATTGTCGTCAATCTGTGTGTGGCGCGCGGCCCGTCGCAACAAATCGGCATACGCGTTTCGTGCAATGGTGAAAAGATAGCTTTTCACTGTCGGCTGACGAATACGGTCAGCTGCCATCCACGCGCGCACAAACGTGTCCGAGGTGATCTCATCCGCCATCACCACATCGCCGCACAAATACAGCGCAAATCGGCGGACATCGCCGGCATAGCGTTTGTAGAGGTTCTCGATGTCCGTCATTCTTGATTCCCACACAGGTTACGGACCAACGCTCGAAAAGTTACATCAAAAGACTCCCCGGCGGCTCATCCCACAGCGGACGTTTGGGAGTAAAGGTTTGGGTTAACACACTGGCTTGGAAGCGACAGAGACGAAGCTCGCGCAGCACGAAGGCGAGTATACGGATTATGTGGAGCTCGAGGACAACACGACGCGCGAGAAGGCCACGGACATGGCGTTCAGGCTGCTGGCCGCGTATCCAGCGGAAGATCCCGCGCTGAACTCAAAGATCACTGTCGACGTGATCATTGCTGACATGCCACGACCGCGCTATGACGTCGAGCCGATCGACATCAAGCCGACGGTAAGTTCACTGCGAAAGGAAATCACCAATGCCAGACCAGCAGAACCAGCAGCCCAACCAACCATGGAGCAAAGCGAGATCCCGTCGTGTAATTTTCCAGATGTGGACAGACTATCGTTGGCAAGCAGCGCTGGTGCCCACATCCACCGCCAGTTCAGTGACTGCGGTCATCAGGATTTGTCCTCTGCATCCGGCTCCGGAATCGGATGACCCAACAGCGCAGCCACTTTTTTTTGGACGTCGATGATGATGTGCGCCTTACGCAGATCTTCGGTCAAGCGGCGTTTTGTCGGCGAAGTTTCTGGACTTCTTCTTCCATCGGGTTGCGCTGGGACTTCGGGCCGCGTTTCTGTGGAGTCAGAGCCTCGAGGATTCCCTGGGCCCGCTCTCGCCGCCAATAGGTCAGCAGCGACGAGTACAGACCTTCGCGGCGGAGAAGAACGCCCAGGCCGCCTCGCGTCGCCGCCGCCGCTTCGGCCTCTAGCAAGATGCGTTGCTTGTATTCCACGGTGTAAGTACGCCGCTTGGCTTTGGCCACCACTTCCGGATCCGGCCGCGAAGTCATCAGCGAATCGGCGCCCGCTTTGGCTGCCGCTGCACTGCGCTGCGGCTCGCCCTGAGGCGAGCCTCCGCTCCGTTCCGCGGCAGCCAAACCCCCAGGTGAAAGAACAACACCAAGAGAATTCCCATTCATCTCTGATCTCTTCTTTCTCGCCCTTCTGTTCATTAATTAAGAGTACTAAACCTGTCTCAGAGATGTTGGCACGGAGGGCGATACGGATTCGGTCGGGCGGCGCATAGACTCACGTTCCTGGCCAGAAGAATCTCGTAGTTTTGCCGGGTAGTGCACAAGAGCAAGTATATTGTGACGGATTTACGGAAACCGTTACTGCGAAGCTCGCGCAGGAGCCCTCTCTTCAGGTGGCCCCGGCACATGAGATCCGGGCGGCGGGCAATATCACCAGCATTGAGACAGCAAGAACCCAATTCGGTGCAAACCTGGTGCTCGTCGCGAGTTGGCAGCGTGTTGGACGCACTGCCCGTATAAACCTTAGTCTCATTAATGCAAAGACTCGAAGCAACCCAGTAGGCAACAGGCGAACACCCGAATTACCCGATATACGGCCCTGGGCTCTAACCTAACTTCACTGTTCTCTATAAGGTAGCTAATGTAGAGACTTTCCCTCCTGAATCAGGTTGAATGTCTTAGACTTTGATTTGGCGAAGGACCCGCTCGCTGACGCCGGAAAGGGAACTTCTTGCTCTCATTCTTTGCAAGGGCTTGCCAATCTGCCACACCACGTTCCTTTCCCCGGCGCCTAATTCCCGCCGCTAGTTTTATCTTTTCGTTCCTGGTTGCGTTTCTGGTGTGTCCGTGCGCACGGGCCAGCGTCGGAGTCGTGCTCAACGAATCGTTGGACGAGAGCATGGACAGGATTACCGGCACCGGCCACACCGCGGTCTATTTTTCAAACATCTGTGCGGATTCGCCAGTGAAGCTCCGTTTGTGTCGCCCCGGCGAATTTGGCTCCGTGATGAGCACATACATCAATATCGGTGAAGACCATCCGTACGAATGGAACGTCGTTCCGCTTAGCATCTACCTTTATGGAGTTGAAGATCCACAAAACCGCCCAATATTCGGATCGGCCCAGGTCAAGCACCTGCTGGAAGAGCGCTACCGCGATAAATATCTTTCGCAGTCTTGCGACAGCAACGCCTGCCGGACCAGCCAGAAGTCCGAATGGCGGGAGATGGTTGCGGCAACCATGATCCGTAGTGTCTACATTTTTGCGGCGGACACCACGGTCGAGCAGGATGAGAAAGTCATCGCCGAATTCAACAATCTGCCGAACAAAAACAATTTCAATGGCGTCACCCGCAATTGCGCCGATTTCACGCGAGCAGTCATCAATTTCTATTTCCCCCACGCGATTTATCGCGATTACCTGAACGACTTTGGGATGGAGAGTCCCAAAGCGGTTGCTCGCACGTTTACGCACTACGCCCTCCACCATCCCCAATCGAATTTTCGCGTGATGCACTTTGCGCAAGTGCCGGGCTCGATTAAGCGAAGCAGCGAAGTCCGTTCGGGAACGGAGCAGTTGTATCGCTCGAAGAAACTTCTCATCCCCATGGTGCTCTTTGCAGACCACGTACTGCCGTTTGTCGCCGCCTCATATCTCCTCACTGGACGATTCAATCCGGAGCATACCTTCGAGAAATATCCCACCTCGGGTCCCGATGTGGAGCTGCAACAGGCGGCTGCCACGTCGGACGACCGCGTGCAACTCGTTGGCACGGCCGGCGAATGGAAGCAGTACCGAAAAGCTTTGGATTCGACTGTCCAGGCAAGCAAGGACATTATCGACAAGCACGATCTGTCTCATTTCTTCAAAGACCTTGACCGCGAAGGCACCGCGACCGTCAACGAAGACGGCTCACTCTGGATGGACCTCTGGGAGGACGGCGAGCCCTTACGAATCGGCCTGAGCGCGAGTAACGCTTTGGCGGCTGGCTCCAACCCGCAATTGGCTTACAAATTTCTCCTCGCCCGCACACGAGGCGTCTTGAAAAGTCCAAAACACAGCCGCGAAACGATGCTGGAGCTCGAACAGGATTGGGCGATGCTCCAACACATCTCCGTCGAAACCGACACCGCCTTGATGAAGACTACCGCCTTTGTCGGTAGAGCCACAGCCGGCTATCGCTGAGAAACTTCGCTCCCTCCCGTAGGTGGCAATTTTGCACGAATCAGCGCCTCCACTTTATTCCACACCGTCGGATCGCACTCGATTTCCGTGTGTGGCTTGACGAACCACCGGTCCCACCAGGGATAGTTCTCGCAACTCGCGGGCATCGACGTATAGCTGAAATGAAAGTTGCCCAAAATCTTCGTACGCGACGGATCTTCGGCTCGAATTTCGGATCGTCCGTGCACAAAGCCGTCCGATTCGTAAAAATTTACAGCCTCGGTCACATTGGCCGGAATGACTACATCGTTCTCCCGCATCTTTTCCACGCTGTCCACCTGGATGGTCAACAGCACCGGAATTTTCTCCGCCTGTAATTCGCGGGCCAGCGACACGGTTTCCGACCCGCCCCAGCTCATTCCGTAAAGGATAATCCTCGCGTTTCGTTTTTCTTCGTCGGACAGGGTCCCGTCGTGGTTGGTGTCCAAAAGCTTCAGGATCACTTGATGAGCCTGGTCCCGTCGGTGATTTTCAAACACCTTTATATAGACGATCGACGGATAGTCCTTGCGGATTCGTTCGGCCACTTGCACCGGGCTGTGAACAGTATCATCGTGCCGCACGAATCCACCGACGAATCCAATCACGATGAAAGGCGCATTCGCCGAATTCGCTCGGGCGCTCGAATTGTTCGAAACAGAAGGGGAACCTGTTGCCTCCTGCCCGCACGTCAGTGAACCCCAACAGAGAAGCGAAAACACCAGGCTCAAAACTCTTCGACATCGCACAAATCTTTTATACACCAAGTGAGCCAGATGATTTGTGGATTATCGCGATTGCGCCGCGGCAACGGTTCCCGCACTTTCAGAACCGGTGAAGCATTGTCGAATCAATGTATTGGATGGTGTTGCATCGACCGCTTGAGCTGGCACTCGTAATCGGAAATGTGGAGGCTAGTACCAGAGGGTGCTCACCGCACATCGCAATACCGTCCACATGTGCGGTTCTGCAATCCTTGAACAATTAAACCGAACCACGCAGCCGTGACAGGTGTGCGTGGTGGTGTCTGCACGGTGTGCAGCGCAGAGGAGAGTGTGTGCGTGATGAGTAAGAAGCTTGAATCACCGTGGTGGTATCGGCAGGTGCCCCGCGATTTCTCATGAGCAGCCCCGATGTGATGCTGATGTTCAAGGTGTGAAGTCTGATGCCAGCAGCGCAGACTTGCCTCTGCCGTCACACTGAAGCCCGGCTGCGCACGTTCCTTCGGAACCACGAAGGCAAGAGTGAACTGCTGTTTGTGAATCGGCGCGGTAGACCGTACTCAGCGAACAAACTGCGTGAGAAGCAACTGCACCCGCTGTTGGTGAAGTAGGGGATTAAGCGTGGAGGGTTCCATGCGTCACGGTGCGGCTAGTGCTCTGCTTGCAGACGGTGCAACCCCGGCTGTTGTGCAGCGGCAGCTACGTCACAGTGACCCACGGATTACGCTGGGAATCTACGGTCATGTGGTAGGAAGTCAGCAGCGTGATGCGGTTGAAAACCGCGCTGCAAGGCTTGCTTAGGATGCGGTGAACTAAGCTCAATTGTTGCTAAACGGCTTATTGTTGTTAAATGCAGCGATAAGCCGTTGTAATTGAGTGGTTTTGGTAGGGGGGCGGTGGGGATCGAAACTGCATCCCCTCACTTCTAAGTCTCATCGGCCGAAGGCGTTACCAGCCGCACTCCATTCCAATTGTTAGAAATGTTAGAAAGCGGCATCCGGTCTGCACTGCGATATAGGCGACGCGAACTGAGGAGGTCGTTCGCGATTGGCTGGCTTTCAGACCAGGGCGGAGGAGTGCGTTCGTGCCCGCACTCTCTACCATCTTTCAACTACATCGGGAATTGAGGGAGCCACATGAAGACCTGTAGCATTTGCAAGCATCCGAACCGCCCGAGGATAGACGAGGCCATCATCGCCGGCACGCCGAACCTCCGCATTGAGAAGAACTTCGGAGTGTCGCGAGATGCCGTCCGTAGACATTCCAAACACGTCCTGGCCGTGGTGAAGAAGTACGACGCAACGCAGGAGCTTGCCCACGCTGGAAACCTGAAGGCGAAGATACTCATGCGTGAAGGCGATCTGCTCCGAATCCAGTCAAAAGCCGAGCAACGGTATGATCTTCCGACCGCTATCGCCGCGATCCGCGAACTGCGTCAGTTCCATGAACTCCAGGCCCGCATGGAGGGGCAGTTGAAACCACAGGAAGTCTCCGTTCTGGCGGTAAACCTGGACGAGCAGACCTCGCGTCGGATGGCGGAAACATATCTCCAACGCCATCCCAACAATCGACACCAGGACGATGAGCTATGAGCAAGGAAATCCTATCTCTCGCATCTTACGATCTCGCCTGCTACGCCATCGCACAATATCCGGCATTCGAGTTGGCCGCGCACACAAGAGCAATTGTGGACAAACTCGAAGCGGTCGAGCGCGGCGAAATCAAAAGGTTGATGGTCTTCCTCCCACCACGACACGGAAAGTCGCTGCTCTCCACGACGGTCTTTCCATGATGGTATTTGGGAAGAAATCCCGGCCACTACGTCATCAGCGCAAGCTACTCTCAAGACCTGGCCGATGACTTCGGGCGCAAGGTTCGCAACATGGTTGCCGATCCGCTCCACACAGCGATCTTCCCGAAGTGCCGACTCTCGGATGATTCAGGAGGGATCCGGAGATTCAACACTACCTCCGGCGGCTCCTACTTCGCAGTCGGCCGTGGCCCCATCTGCCTGAGAAACTCCATCGGAATCCAGGTACGAACGTGCTCGATATTTTCATCACGGACACTAGCGACTACACGCTACTTCGCGCAAACCGGCTCCGTCGCAATAGTTCTGAGGATATCCGCAACCACCTGCTGTGACGACTTGGCGACTATCCGGTCTATTCCGTCAATAAAAAGCGTTGGGTTCGCTGAAGCCCCAATTTCAGCGAGTAACGCGGCGGCCGACGGAGACGTAAAGTCCATTTGCTGTGGAAAAACCAGTCCACCCGTTACCATCGATACGTTTTCCCGACAGAACGAAAACGAATCCATCGCGTTCTTCCGCTTCCGCGATCGAGCGCAGGACTGCCGACTTCCCGGTACCCGATTCGCCGGTAATTTGCACAAAGCGTGAGCTCGTCAACGCGATCGCGATCTTCTCGATGAGCGCAGAACGGTGAACACGATAGCCACTGACATCTAAACGGATGTCCGCGAGAGCAGCTCTGGCGAGCATGCTGAGGCGCTCCAAATCACGCTTCGCGCTTCGAGCCGCTTCCAGCGGGAACTCAGGACTCAGCCGCGCCAACAAGCCAGGCCGGTCGATGGAACCTCCGGCATCGCCAACATTCTTCGCCACCTCGATAAGCTTGCGCCACAAATCTACGGCTTGCTCCCCGGCGCTCGGCTTCAGAGCCAGTTTCAACTGCTCAAGCGTATGGAACAAATCTTTCCCATCACTCTCGTGCATATCAAAGTGCTGCACGGTGAAGTTCTGAAAGAATCTCCAGAGCCGTTCGTTATCTGCTCCCGCTGGGTCAATTTCCTTGAGGACCGTTACAAACGCATTTCGTACACTCCGGGTTTCTTGATTTGTTATGCTGTCAAAGCGATCCCAGAAGTCCTCGGCTGTCGCACTATTCAGTGCCACATCCTGGAGTCGCTGCAACGCTCTTAAGCGAGTCTGCGACATAGTACGTACCGCGGCGCCAACGCGGTCCCGCCCCGGTTTAAATGACATACTCTGAACTGTGGACCAAGCCTTTGTCAGCACATCGCGAAAGTCCGTATTGGACGGGCCATCGCCGATGTGCAAGGTTGACTTAACTTGAAGATGCACGGTCGCGGCCTCGCCGTTTGCACTCATGCCCGTCGTCGAGCGGAGCCCCGGATGATGGCCGCTGAAGGGCGACGCGTGAAGCCGTAAACTGCCCCAACCCCAATACGCCACTCTCCAGCAAGAGTGCCGTGAGATAAACGGCAGCCACGCTGTCCTCAAAATCGAAACCCGCGCCGCCGGTCAGTAACGGACTTGTTGTCATCGGGTTCAGCTTCCTTACCCTGTTTTACCATAATTTAAGAGCTTAACGTATTATCGCTGCGACAAGATTGACAAGTGTTAAGCTACAGGCTACACTCTGCTGAGTGAAAATTCGGAACATCGTCCATAAGGGCCTGAAGCGGCTCTACGCGGAAGATAACGCCAAAGGCGTTCCGCCCGATATCGTGGACAAGCTCCGCAAGGTGCTCGCTTTCCTCGACGACATGGAGGGGCCGGAAGAGTTGCAGACCCTTCCTTCCTGGAAGGCCCACACGTTGACTGGAGATCGCAAAGGAACGTGGAGTCTCAGCGTCACGCGCAACCGTCGGCTAACGTTCCGTATCGACACGGCAGAGCAGGAACTCTGCGATTTGAATTTGGAAGATTATCATTAGAAACGAGGGAGTAGACAACATGCCTATGAAGAACCCGCCGCATCCTGGCGATTTCATCCGCACAGAGATCATCGAGCCGGCCGGCCTCTCGGTGACCGCAGCCGCGGAAGCACTTCACGTTTCCCGGCCAGCTTTGTCCAGTCTGCTTAATGCCAAGGCTGACCTTTCGGGAGATATGGCGCTTCGCATCGAAAAGGCGTTCGGCGTGAAGATGGACACGCTCATGCGCATGCAGGCTTCTTACGACATCGCCCAGACCCGAAAGCGCGAGAAGCAAATTCACGTCAAGCGCGTCAGTCAACTTGTTCACGCTTAGGGATGGCGCGACGGGCTTACTCCACAGTGGGCTCGAAATGGCAAATACTATCCATTTTCTTGATGAAATTCTCTCTTAGTGTGCCGTTCGTCGACTGACCGAGCCTCGTCAAGTAATCGCCAAACTCCGCGTTGAGCGCTTTGTAGAATCTCGTTCGGTTAAGCACATAATATTGTCCCCTACGCTCAAGGATCTTCTTACTTGGGTCGCTTTCACGGATCAGCCAGCCACCCCGTGTCTCCGCGTCATGTAATAATCCGTTTCTTATCTGAATTGAGAAACTATTCCTTGCCCGTCCGTTGAAATCGGCAAAGTGAGGTGAATCTCTCAAGAAATGCGCGAAAGATCTGGCGGTGGGTGGAGTTCTCACGCAGGAAGAATCTGGAAAACTACACTTTTCGATGGTTTCAACAGCAGGCGCGGTTTTTAAGCAGTTGCCGTCTGGATACGAGCATGGGCCTTCAGGCATTTCAGGTGGCACCATAATGTGTCCCTCGTAAAATGCCTGTAGAGTTTCGACCAAGATGCAACAGAGTGCCATGATAGCGAATCCCGGGACAATTGATCGTGAGTCGGTCTTGCCGCATGCCAGAAGCAATTCAATCTCGCTGAAAAACCGTTCTTTCATGCGGCATTCGAACACGCGGACTGCCTTGCTCCATGCGTTTTCATCGATAGCTTCCGGTTGGCCGACCACTCGTCCAGAATAGGTGGGATCAGCCTGGCAACAAAATACCTACAGGTGAGGTCGCGCAGTACTTGACTCAAAACGTATCGTATGATATACATTTACGATATATTGTGAATTTCAAGGAGAATCACATGCATCGACATCACGATTTTGCTTCTTTTGAAGGCCGCGGTCATCGCGGTCACGTCGGGCGCAGGGGAAGACGCTACGGTCACTTTGCCGCGGGCTTCTTGGGTCGACCGGGGATGAGGGTCGCGAAAATGCTCGCATCGGGAGATCTTCAACTCATCATCCTAGCGCTGCTCAGCGAAAAACCGCGTCACGGATACGAGATCATTAAACAGGTAGAAGAGCATTCCAGTGGGGCTTATACGCCAAGCCCCGGTATGGTGTACCCGGCGCTCACCTATCTCGAAGAGATGGGTTACGCAGCTTCAGAGTCAGAGGGTACCAAGAAACTCTACCGAATCACGGAAACTGGTACCGCGTATCTGAATGAAAACCGGGCCAGCGTGGAGGACACACTCGATCAACTGGCGCGCTTTGGCCGGAAGCTCGCCGAATTCCAGAAGGAATTTGCGGAACACGAAGATGAAGAGAGAGAAAACTCAGGGACCGATTCCCGGCACGGGATCAAATCAGAATGGCGCGAGGCGAGACGGGAATTTCGCGAGTTGCGAAATGACCTCAAGGCCGCGCTCTGCGAGAAGTTCGATGCGCCGCCGGAAGAGAGAAAGAGAGTTTTCGCAATCCTCCGTCGCGCGATCGACGAAATCCGAAGCAAATAGCGACAATTCCCACGGCGGCCGGAAATTCCGCGGCAAGCCAGCCCAAATTGAACCAGGAAAAATTGAACCAGGAAAGAGGTTTTCTCATGTCAAACAGGAGCTTTCAGAGCCCGATCAAAAATGCGCGCGTTCATGCTGTCATCAACCGGCTTGCGGAGGCGCCGCGTCGCCCGCCGAGCGGTGGACCACACAACGATCCGGCCGCAAGTCTTGATCCTTATGACTACGCGGAATACGGTTTTTCGATTGTTCCTGAGCAAGGGGAGCTGATCTATTTGCTTTGCCGCAGTATCGGCGCGAAACGGGTCGTTGATTTCGCGACCTCGGTCGGCATGTCAGCTCTCTATTTTGCGGCAGCCATGCATGACAATGGCGGTGGCACCGTAATTGGCTCAGAACTCGTGCCGGCGAAAATCGCGACTGCCAAAAGCAATCTGGCGGACGCTGGACTTTCGGGCTACGTTGATATTAGAGAGGGAGACGCGCGCGTAACTCTTAGCGATCTTGGCGGTCCCGTTGATTTTGTTCTGATTGACGGCTGGCCAGTTTCCCAGGAACCTTCGCTTGCGCGCGAACTTATCCAGGTCATCGCTCCTCAAATTCGTATTGGGGGCTACGTCGTGAACGACAACGCAGAACCGGATTTTCTCGAATTCATTCGCGATTCGGCCAACGGCTTTATCTCTGTGAATCTCCCGCTGAAAAGTGGTACTGAACTCTGCGTGAAAGTTTCTTGATCTGGCTATTAGCCCGCGCGCACGGTTCGAAACATCAATCGCGAGGAGCACGCTCGTACGGAAGAGGAACCGGTATAGCTTACACGTTGATCCAAAATGTCTCCGACACTGCATTTTGGATCGCCCACTTCAGCGCCCTGGAAACCGAACGGCCCGGCGACTGATCCTGGGTAATTCGAAATTTGCAGTATCAAATTCGGATGGTTGCGCGTAAACGGAACTCATTGAAGCGACGGCAGTTTGGTTGCGGCGGCCTGCAACCATCCGAATTGGTTAGTGCTGCCTTTTAGATTGGAACTGATCCGAGTCGCAGCGTAGGCGGCGCGCCAGATCAAGGTCCATTTGCAAAACCAGTCGAAACAAGCGTCAAGCGCGTTTGATCGGTACTGACCCGACGGACGAACGGTAACATCCAGCTTGCCAGTTATACGAAACTAGAAATCAGTCGACAAGCTGAGCTCTTTCCATCTTCTGGCTTCTTCCAACCGCGCAAGGTCGTTCTTTTCTGCGCCATTGTACGCGTCGCTGCCGAGTAAGAGCCGCAACGGTGGATTTTGCTCCTGAGTCAGACGAACGATTGCTTGAGCAGCCTTTTTCGGATCGCCCGGCTGCTTTCCATTGTAGTCACGCTGAAACCTGGCCGTCGCGCCAACTGTCGAATCGTATTCGGGACGCCCTTCGCTCAGCTTTGAAGAACTTCCCGCAAAGTCCGTGCGAAAGCCACCTGGTTCAACAATGGTGACCTTAACGCCCAGCGGAGATGCTTCGCGCGACAACACTTCGGAGAAACCTTCAACGCCCCATTTTGCAGCCGAGTAGGGTCCGCGACCCGGAGGTCCGATCCTTCCTCCCATCGATGAAAATTGAACAAAATGACCACCCTTCCTTTCGCGGAAATACGGAAGGGCTGCCTTAGTCACAATGATCGTCTCGAAGAGGTTCGTTTCGATTTGCGCGCGAAAATCCGACATGGGTGTGTCTTCGACAGATGAGAGATTGCCGTATCCCGCGTTGTTGACAACAACATCCAGCGAGCCAAACGTATCGATAGCTATCTTCACGGCAACAGTCGCGGCGGACTCGTCGGTCACATCCAGGGCAAATAGTTTCACCTGATTACCGTAGCGTTGAGACAGATCGTTAAGTGATTCGGTGTTTCGGGCTGTCGCCATGACCTTATTACCGGCTGCAAGGCTGGCCTCGACAATGGCGCGACCCAGACCGCGAGAACTACCCGTAACTAACCACACTTGCGACATTCTTCCTCCTGTTTCCAACTGGTTTCGATAGGGGTTGGACCCTGGTGAGTCCTAATAATGCCAACGACAATGGAGGCCGGACGTTGCACGGTCAAATACGTTAGGTCGTAACGGAATGAAACAAAGACGATCACATAAGTCCTGATCGGCTAATCGGACGTTAATTATCCGCGAATCCACCTTGGCTCATGGGGCGCGCAACACTCGACGTTTAACCTACAAACTTGTCGCCGAACATTGGTTGACCACTCTTTGATTGTTCTCGTGTGGCCTCGTCTTGAATCACATCCCAGTGCTCCACGAGAATCCCATCCTTCATTCGCACGATGTCGGCCGCAATCCAGTTCACGGGCAAGCCGATGCCCGAAAAGCGTCCGTGCAAGATGACAAAGTCCCCTTCAGCCACGACCGTTCCTGACTCATACCTAAGCGTCGGCGGAATGCCCTTAACGAGATTGAACAGGCCGTCGCGACCAGGCGGAATATGAGCGCTATGTTGGATGTAGTTGGGAGACCAATAACGTTCAGCTGCTGCGTAGTCACGCTTATTGAAGAGCGTGTCGAAAGCTTCAAGGACAAGTGCTTTGTTTTTCGATTCAATCGTCTGACCCATCTTTGTTCTCCTTTGCCTCTGTGAAATCGTCTCACTTGACGATTAGATTGCGCGAATCAGCCGCATGAAGGCGTCGATCTTCTTCGTAATTCGCGCCCGGTCGGGACCGAGGTTCTGCTCCAGGCAAATTCCGCTAAAGAACGTGACGATCAAGCCAGCGAGGGAATCATTATCGTCACGAGATCCACGCGCTGCAGCTAGATTGTCGATGAGCAGCTGATGGGCTTTCATTACGCTTGCGACCATGATCTGGCGGGCTTTTGGGGGGAGATCTGCGAACTCGCGCATAGAATTCACCGAGAAGCAGCCCTTCTGCCCCCAACTCCCATAGCAGACCTTGAGAAAGCTCTCAACATTGGTCCAACCCAGAGGCTGTTTCGTCAGGTGTCCGCGTGCCATCAGGACGTCGAAATACCTGCGCAGGCTCTCCACGAACAGGTCTTCTTTGTCCTTGAATTCCGTATACAAGCCAGATTTACGCACGCCTGTGGCCTCTTCAAGGTCTTGAACACTCGTCTCAGCGAGGCCATGCTTCCAGAAGACTGGGATTGCTTTATCGAGGACATCCTCTCGGGTGAACAGTTTTCGTCGTCCCATCGCAACATTATCGGTCACTTCACCCCGTGGGACTAGCAAATAACGGACCAAATGGTACACTATTCCAGAGAAGGTGCTTGTCCTCGGAGGACCCGTGGCGCCCAGCCGTAAACAACAGGTCATCGATCTCCTGAAGTCGCTTGAGACCAAAGATCCGGGTCCGCTCGCATATGTCAATCCCAATAAGTATATCCAGCACAACTTGCGGGTGGGACCCGGTCCGGCAGGTGTCGCCGCCCTCATCAAGAACATGCCGCCTGATGCGTCCGTCAATACGATCCGCGTCTTTGAAGATGCGGACTATGTCTTTGCCCACACGCAGTACAACTTCTTCGGACCACCCATCGGATTTGACATCTTCCGCTACGAAAATTCCCTGATCGTCGAGCACTGGGATAATTTGCAGGAGACCGCGACCGAACCGAGCCCAAGCGGACACACGATGATCGACGGTCCCACGATCACCTCCGATCTGGACAAGACCGATGCAAATAAGGCGCTCATGCAGCGCTATATGGAGGACCTTCTCGCAGGCCGTCGGGAGACCTTTCCCAGCTACTTCAACGGAACCCAATACATTCAGCACAACCCCTGGGTGGCCGACACAATCCCGGGGCTGATTGCGGGCTTACAGGCTCTTGCCGCCAAAGGTCAGGCGGTCGTATACAAAAGCGTGCACAAGATACTTGGCGAGGGTAACTTCGTCCTCGTCGTCGCCGAGGCTACGTTTGGTGGCGTACCCACTGGCATTTACGACCTCTTCCGCATTGAAAAGAGTAGGGTCGCCGAGCACTGGGATACGCTCGAAGCGATTCCACCTCGCGATCAATGGAAAAATAGCAACGGTAAGTTCTAGTGCGGCGCGAGGGAGAACATATGCTTCAAGGCATGTTTGGAAAAAGATTGGCGGAGCATTTTTCTCTGCTGGAGTCTTCCTCACTTGTGCTTGGTCCCAAGGGAAACTCTCAGGTTGCGTTGACACGTATGCGAATGCCGAACGGCTTTCCTGGACCCACTCCACACATTCCACCAGAAAAGGCTTTCTCGATATCCGTGCACTTGCGCCGTCCCGACAGCATTAAGGGCTGGGGAACGTGGCTTGACGGACGCTTTCATCGTGTCACCGAATGGGATGCCGGCGGGATTCAGATATTCGATATGGAGTCGGAGCCGGTCGCACTGCGAACTTCAGGTTTCGACTCGGTTCACGTCTATATACCCCGTTCAGTTATCAATCGATTCAGTGACGAGAACGAGCAGCAGCACATTCGCAACTTGCATTGCACCCCGGGAACCAAGGATGACGTGATTCTTCATTGGGCCCGGATGATGTTGCCGTTCTCTGATCGTCCGCTTCAGCTTCCACGCTTAGTTATCGAAGAAATGATCATGATGTTCTGCGCCCATCTGAGCCGCGCATACCAGGGCCGGAGCCAGCCGCCGGAGGTTGTTACCGGGGGGTTGACGATCTGGCAGCAGGATCGAGCGATTGAGGTGTTGAACGAACATCTGGATGGTGATCTGGCGCTTGCCGATCTTGCAAAAGAGTGCGCGCTATCGGCGGGTCGTTTCATGCGCGCATTCAAAAGGTCGTTTGGTGTTCCCGTCCGGCGCTACTTGCTTTATAAGCGAGTTGAAGCCGCAAAGTCTCTCTTGTTGCACTCGAACGACTCTTTACTAACAGTCGCGTTGGAAGTCGGATTCACTGACCAGCCAGCTTTCAATCGAGGCTTCCGTGAGATTGTTGGAACTTCGCCAGGACGGTGGCGAAGAGCAAACGCACCGATGCCGAAGGCGTTCAACCTCCCCGCGCCTGAAGAGAAGTAAAGGTCGTCACTCGCGTTTCCCACCCACTAAAGCCCAACAGAAACGCCAAACTGCGGCACTTTCAATCAAGACAAGGATTGAAACTTCCAAAATAATGGGGAGGTCTGTGACCAACTACGTGTGCAGGATGACACATGAGTTCTTCCAGATCGATAGGAGACGAAAATGGGAAAAACGTATAAGGCGGTCGAGATAACCAAACCCGGGACTTTTCGCCTCGTCGACAAGCCTGTCGTCGGGCCCGGTGAGGAACAAGTACGTATCCGGGTAGAGGCTTGCGGTGTATGTCACTCAGACGCGGGTACCGTTGAGGGACAACTGCCCGGCGTCGTGTATCCACGTGTGCCGGGCCATGAAGCAATTGGCCGCATCGAGGAGGTTGGCCGGCGTGTTACGACGTGGAAGGTCGGCCAGCGTGTAGGAGTCGGGTTCTTTGGAGGTGAAGACGGAACCTGCGAGACCTGTCGCCGCGGCGACACGGCATATTGCCAGAACCCCATTATCACTGGCGTGACAAGCGATGGCGGCTATGCGGAAATGATGATCGCAGAGGCACGCGCACTGGCTCTCATACCTGAAGAGCTCAAATCAGAAGATGCGGCCCCGTTGGTCTGCGCCGGCATCACCACATTCAATGCGCTCCGAAACGCCGGACGTGCTGGCGATACCGTTGCTATCCAAGGTATCGGCGGTCTGGGGCATCTCGGAGTGCAATACGCCAAAAAGATGGGCTTTCGCACCGTTGCTATCGGCTTCGGTCCAGACAAAGAACATCTTGCGCCCAAACTGGGCGCTCACGTTTACATCGACGCCAAAGCTGAGGATGCGGGAGCAGCGCTACAGAAGCTGGGGGGTGCCGACGTCATCTTGGCAACCGCCCCCAGCGGAGCAGCAATCGCCAGCCTGATTCCCGGCCTCTCAGTTCGCGGAAAGCTCGTGGTAGTTGGTGTTTCGGGTGATCCAATTCCGGTCAACGGAGTGCCGCTCATCTTTGGCGGGCGCTCGGTCATTGGAAGCCTGACGGGAAGAGCGATCGAAACACAGGACACTCTTGATTTCAGCGTACTAACCGACGTTCGCCCCATGATCGAAACGCTTCCTTTGGAAAAAGCCGAAGAAGCGTATCGACGCATGATGTCTGGTGATGCTCGATTCCGCATGGTTCTCACAATGGCCTAAAAATCACGACGCCGCTGAAAAGCGGCATCGACAAACCGATGTGCGAAGGAGACTCAAATGAATCAGTTCCAGGAAATCTTCGACAAGCAGAAAGCATATTTCGATTCGGACGCGACCAAGTCTTACGAGTGGCGCATCGATCAGCTGACACGCCTTGAGAACTTGTGTAATGAGAACGCCGAGGCTCTTGAGGCTGCGATGAGCAGCGACTTCAAAACCGCCAGTCAGGAAAAAGTCTTCGAGATCATGGCCCCAGTAGGAACCGCGGCTTTCGCAAAGTTGGAATTGAAAGAATGGATGAAGCCCGTGGATGTAGTCGTTCCCAAGGCCCTTCGGGAAAGCGGACACACCGCCAAGGTCTATCGAGAACCTTACGGCGTCACTCTGGTGATAGGCCCTTTCAATGGGCCGTTAACGCTGCTCTTCGACCCGGCGTGCCAGGTTCTTGCCGCCGGGAATCCATGCATTCTCAAGCTATCTGAGGGCTTACCCGCCACCAGCAGGGTCTTGCTGGATCTCATTCCGAAATATTTCGATCCTCGGGCTGTTACCGCCGTCACAGGAAGCAAAGACGAGGTGACAGAGCTGCTCAAGCTGCCATTCGACTTCATCTTCTTCACCGGGAGCGTCAAGGTTGGCAAGATCGTCATGGAGGCGGCCGCAAAGAATCTGACTCCTGTACTCCTCGAACTTGGCGGACAGAATCCAGCCTTCGTCGATGCGACCGCCAATATCCCGGATGCAGCCAAGAAGATTGTCTGGGGTGCGACGGCCTGGGGCGGCCAATGGTGTACCTCGCCCGGATACGCCTACGTGCATGAATCAATCGCAGAGCAGTTTGTTGCGGAGTGCAAGAAGGCGATGGTCGAGCTCTATGGGACCGACCCCAAGAGCAGACCTGACGACTACTCCCGCATTATTAGCCCCAAGGCTACCGAACGTTTGGCGGGCCTGATCGATCAGAAGAAGGTCGTCATAGGCGGGGCCTCAGACCCAGAGGCACGCTACCTCGATCCCACGGTTATCTATCCAGTGACATGGGACGACCCGATCATGGAGGACGAGATCTTCGGACCGCTTCTCCCAATCCTCACCTACCAGGACATGGACGCTGCCATTCGCGAGGTGAAAAAGCATCCGAAGCCTCTGTCCGGCTTCCTGTTCAGCCGCGACCAAAAGGCAATCGATCACTTCCTCGCGAGCTTGTCCTTTGGCGGCGGTGCGATCAATCAGGTGAACATTCACCTGTTTATCGAAACCATGCCCTTTGGAGGGGTCGGATATTCCGGCATCGGTCACTACTACGGCAAGGCCGGCTTTGACGCTCTCACGCACGCGAAATCGGTTCTCATTTCGCCGCCCGACGTGGCCATCGAGCACCTGTTCCCGCCGTATACGGAGGAAAAGGTCAAAGCGCTCAGCCAGTGGTTTGAATACTAGGCCACGAAGATCCCAGAAAAAAGCGATCCCGAAGGAGCACAGAGATGAAAAAGAATGCGAAAGATTACGTATCGATTGCCCAACAGTTCTTCACTGCCTACGATGCACACGACGTTGATGGCATGCTCGCTCTTTGCGCGGATGGCGCACTTGGACGATATGCTCCGTACGGCCGCGAGAGCGTGGTGCCAATTCGTGGTGGCATCGATGTCATTTGGCGTGCGTTTCCGAATGCCGTTCCGAACTTCCGAGTCAAAGTGATCGAGCTGATCCCTGCCGAGGGGAACACAGTGGTGATCCAAGCCGAGATGAGCGGGCCTATACCTGCCGAAGTGCCTGGAGTTGCAAAGAAGGGCCAGGACGTACACATCCCTCACTGCTACATTCTGCGTTTCGACGCGGACGGAAAAATTACGCGCCTTGACGCCTATTGGGACAACACCGTCCTGAACAGCATCCAGGCGAGCGCCGTGTGATGGAGCGACCTAGCCGCGGAGAGCGTTCGACGCTGATGAGTACAACGTAAACCGAAACTGTCACCACAACGGAAGGAAGGAATGGCCATGGCTAATGCAAGCAACACGACCGCACCGACACAATTCATCCAGACGAAGCTCGAAAAATATGCCTATCGCCGCTTTGGGAAAGGACGGGGGCTGCCGCTGTTGTGTCTTCAACACTTCACCGGGACCCTGGACAATTGGGACCCGGCCGTAACCGATCCGCTCGCCCTAGGACGCGAGGTAATTCTATTTGAGAGTGCGGGTCTGGGCCGCTCAACTGGCCAGGTCCCCGAAAACATGGCAGGGATGGCGGCACACGCCCTCGCATTCGTCGATGCACTTGGCTTAAAGCGTTTGGATATCCTCGGCTACTCCCTCGGTGGAATGGTGGCGCAGCAGTTGACGCTGGAACGTCCCTCGCTCGTCCACAAAATGCTGCTTGTCGCCACCGCTCCGGAGGGAGGCGAGGACATTATGCACATGGATAAACCGGAGCTCAGGAAGATTACGGAAGATCCGAATATGCCTGGGCTGGAGAAACTAGTGAAACTCTTTTTTGCGCCAAGCGAAACGAGTCAAGCGGCAGGAGAGGCCTTCGCCGCTCGACTCGCAGAGAGAAAGCAAGATGGCGAGCCTCTGGCCGGCCAAAATGTCGCAATCGCTCAGATCACGGCCTTTCGAGCTTGGGAACAATTCAGTGGCGAGCGTTTCGCCAAGCTCCGCAAGATCACGCAGCCGTGCCTGGTCGTCAACGGCGTCTTCGACAATATGATTCCAGTCCGCAATTCCTACATGCTGAGCGAGCATCTCCCAAACGCCATGCTGTTGACCTACCCCGACGCTGGGCATGGATCGTTGTTCCAGTTTCACAAGTCATTCGTTCGGCAAGCTTCGCTGTTTCTCGATTCAGAAGGCATCAGCTGAAAGCTTCGTTGCACTGCTCGCCTTATGTCCAAGAGTGGATGTCTAGGGAGGGACAAGAAGAGAAAGCTCGAACGGATTGGCGGTGACGACATGGTTGAAAGAGGCAAAGAATGACGACTGACGAGAAAATGGGCTGCAAGCTAGATGGAAAGATCGCACTTGTCACTGGTGGGACAAGCGGGATTGGTCTTGCTACCGCGAAACGCTTCGTAGCGGAAGGAGCATACGTCTTCATCACCGGTCGGCGCGAGAAGGAGTTGACTTCAGCGGTCAGGAGCATAGGGGGAAGCGTCACCGGGGTGCAAGGAGATGTGTCTCAAATCGCTGACCTCGAACAACTTTTCGCCCAGATTAAGCAGGAGAAGGGTCGCCTCGATATTGTGTTTGCGAACGCCGGCACCGCAAAATATGCGCCTCTCGGGGAGATCACCGAGGAGTTCTTTGACTCAATATTCGATGTCAATGTGAAAGGACTGCTCTTCACCGTACAAATGGCACTGCCGTTACTCAAGGAAGGCTCTTCCATTGTGCTTTGTGCGTCTGTGGTTGCCAGCAAGGGACTGCCGTCGAATAGCGTCTACAGCGCTACTAAAGCCGCCTTGCGCTCATTCGCCCGCACGTGGGCGACGGATCTGCGCAGTCGCCGTATTCGCGTGAACGCCGTAAGCCCAGGTTCTACCGATACTCCGGGGCTTAGCGAATTACTTGGTTCCTCAGAAACAGGACAGCAACGCTTGAAGATGATCTCCAACGTCGTTCCACTCGGCAGGCTCGGGACCCCGGATGAGATCGCAAAAGCCGTCGTGTTTCTCGCCTCCGATGATGCGAGTTATGTCACAGGGGTTGAGCTGTTCGTCGACGGCGGTTTCGCACAGGTATAGCCCGCTTCAAGCCTTCGCGCGAAAGGAAGAATGGAATGGCAATTCAAGAAGTCAAAGTACAACGCTTCAGCCTGACAACGTCACGATCATTCGAGGCGGTCGTAGCTTCATTAAAAGCCGGTGTCGGCCGACTGGATCTTGCCGCGTTTGCAAGCGCTTCCAAATCGTCCGGCACATTCGCCGATTTGGAGGAAGTGATCAACCGAAACATGGGGGAATCAGGTCTGATGTTGTTCTTGGAATTCGATCACGGTGCCGTCGTTCGCAAGGAAACAGGACTTGCGAAGCCGAAGATCATGAGGCTAGTGATCGGCAATCCTCTAGTCATGAAGGAAATGGCCAAGCATGTTCCGGACGCGGGGTCATATGCGCCTGTGACCGTGCTCGTTGATGAGCGGGACGATGGCGTGCATCTTTCCTACGACAGGATGACCAGCTTTCTGTCCCCATACGAAAACCCGGATGCCCTGAAGGTCGCTCGGGAATTGGATTCGAAGGTAGAAAGACTGCTCAACAATGCCGCGGTCGAGTGAACTTCACGCTATATCCCAACGGTCTGAAGGCGAGAAAGGACGAACATGGATTTCGCAGGGATCAAGGTACCCGACACAGCGCTGGTGCGCGACGCGATTGACTTGTCGCGAAGTTTGTTAGAGCCATTCCTTTTCAATCATGTGATGCGCTCTTGGTTGTTCGGAATCGTCCTTGCAGAGAGCGCCGCGATAGCAACGGACGCTGAGCTCTTAGCTGTAGCAGCGATCCTGCACGATCTCGGTTTGACCGAGCGGTACAACGGGGAGAATCGCTTCGAGGTAGACGGCGCGAATGCAGCTCGCGAATTCTTGAAAGAACGCGGCTTCTCGGCTCAGCAGACGCAGCTTGTGTGGGACGCTATTGCACTTCACACGACCCCTACACTCGCTCTCCATAAAGAGCCCGAAGTAGTGATGACTCATTCAGGAATCGCTGTGGATGTCCTTGGCGCCGGTCTTGATCGCATCTCGCGGGAGAAACAGCAGGCGATCCTAACCGCATTTCCTCGGCTGGCATTCAAGGACGGATTTAAAGGATGCCTTTGCAACGTCGTTCGTCAGAAACCGAGGACGGCGGTTGACAACATTCTTCGGGATTTTGGCATTCGATACGTTGAGGGGTTCACACCTCCAAATTTCGCGGACCTCGTCGCAGGAGCGCCATTCTCCGAATAGCCCCACGACAAGTCCCGCTGAGATCAATATTCCTGGATTAGCGGGAGAGCGGGACGATCTCGGTGGCTCGCATGGATGCAAATGACGTGGTTCGTGGAAATCCTTGCGAGAAGAGCTAGACGGTTCAGTTGCGAAGGCTTGATTTGAACTAACGGCAGCGTGCACACAAATAGCGCCCTTCTGCTCACGAGGCAGGCGCTCCCGTTAGAGGGCGCGCGTCTGCTTGGGAGACAGCCGAGCTGCCCGACCGCGACCAATCAAACTCATGCTGGGGCCCACCGTTGAGTTCCGATCTCACGGAATATTAGCGAAGGCCGTGGGGATTCTCGTGCTCGCTGGCACCGGTGAGACTCCTTCGCAACGCTGCAAATCATTGAAATCACTGTGCTTCTCTACGGCAGAGCGGAACGTTGTCAGAAACTCTGTTCCAATTGGCGAGACGGCAACGAGCTAACACGTTGAAAACAGCAAGCTTTGGTAGGGGCGGTGGGGATCGAACCACCGACCTCGATTCATTACGCGTAACTTGCTGATTCTTGGTTCTGCATAAGGAGATCAAAATGCCAGAATGCCGACGTTGTCGGACAACTGTCGTACACGAGGCGCAGTCCTTAAGACCGAGCGGCGCTTCAGTCACCGTCCGTGCCTGTCTTTACGACCTTCGGCTTCGGAACGAAGTCCGCATCCGTCACGGCTTTTTTCGCTTCGCCCGGCTTGCGCACGTCGGCGAGGTAGTCCTGAGTGACTGCGAGCGACTCATGCCCTAATTCGAGCATGAGCGTCGGGAGCGGTACCCCGGCAAGGTACCGCCTGCTGGCGCCCGTCTTGCGCAGCTTGTGAAGTTCGGTGTGGAACTTCGCCTCAGCCTTCATAGCGATATTCTGCAACTTTCGGAGCAGGTGCTTGTCGGGCTTTCCGTTGCGGTTGACAAAGAGGCGTTTGGAATTGTTACGCTTCCGGCGGGCTCGTATGGCATCAGCGAGCCGCTGAGTGATTTCGACTGTGCGGGTTTTGTGGTGCTTGCCGTAAAGGGTCAGGGTCGTGCTCGTCAGATCAGGATCGCCGTACTTTCCATAGGCTTCGTGGTCCCTCGCCATGCTGCCGATAAAGAAATCGAGCAGGAACGTTTCCTCGGCGTCAGCGGCGCCATAGAGGACGTCCAGCTCGTCATCAGGGTGGGCGACAACTTTCTTTTCGTGGTATTTCGGTTCCTCGTTCTTCTTGAGCAGTTTCGTGATGCCGAATTCCTTGAGGAAAATGCGCACGTCCCCGACCTTGTTAGCGAGAGTGCGTTCGGGGTTGCTGTGCTTGCGCTTCGGCACGGGCTGCTTCCTGAGCCAGCCCATATAGTTGAGCAAGACCTGCTTGTTGTCACGGCACTCGTCGACGTATGTAGCGCCACAATGTTCAACGAACGGATCAACTGCAGCCCGATACTTGCGGATGGTCTCGGGATCAAGACCACGGGCTTCGCCGTTGGCGAAATACTTCTCGGCAGCTGCTGCGAGTGTGATCCTGCCTGCGCTGCCTGGCAAAACGGACGAGCTCTGCGCAGATGTTTTCCCGCTGAGGCGGTTAAATTCGTCAAGCGCCAACCGCTGCTTGCGTTTCCGTTGCGCTTCGAGCGCATCCGTGCCGGCGTCGATCCATCCGCCGTTGTGGCTCATGTAGTAGCGACCTTCGGGATGTTTTTCTAGCAGCCCCTCTTTCACGTTCACGAAGACGACGTCGGGCTTGATCTTGCTGTTGTCGTGGTAGGCGGCTTTGCAGTAGCGCCAGATGCTGTCGACCTTGACATACTTGTAGAGCGTGTACTTGGAAATAGCCACGGTGCTGGGTTCCTCTCTTCGCCTAATACTGCGCGGCGGGCGATTTCGAGGATTTCTTAGGGAAGCGCCTTAGGAAGGAACCTAACCCACTGAAAACAAAGGAATGGCGGAGAGGGTGGGATTCGAACCCACGGTACGGTTTCCCGCACGCTCGCTTTCGAGGCGAGTACTTTCAACCGCTCAGTCACCTCTCCGCGGTGGTCGCAGATTATATTTTAGCAGACCTGTGCTTCGTAAGGCCATTGCCGGCGCGGCTGCGTTTGCTCGACCAGTATCCACGAGTTGCGCGATGCGTCCCACGGATTAGCGACGAGAGGAAAAGAAGGATTGCAGAAGGGAAGTGGACTCCGGAGCAAGAATGCCGGAACTTACCTCGACTCTGTGGTTAAGTTTGGACGACGTGAGAATCTCGAAGCAGGAGCGGAAGGCGCCACCTTTGGGGTCATCCGCCGCGTAGACTAGTCGGGGGATACGCGCCTGGATGATCGCGCCGGCACACATGGCGCAAGGCTCGAGCGTGACGTATAGTGTGCTATCAATCAGGCGGTAGTTGCCGAGTACCCGCGCGGACTCGCGAATGACGACGATCTCTGCGTGCGCTGTGGGGTCATTATCACGGATGGTGCGATTCCCAGCTCGGGCCAGAATGGCTTCATTCTGGACGAGAAGCGCGCCGATGGGGACTTCGCCTGCTGCAGCCGAAGCGCGAGCTTCCTCTAGCGCAAGTTGCATGAAATGCAGATCGTCCGGCATAAGTGAGCAAGAGAATAACATGTCGTGCTCTGAGGCCGCCCTCTGACGCACAGCTATTGCGTCGAATCCTGCTGATGACTTGCAATCGCGTGGTGTGAGTCCTTGACAACAGCCCACTGAGGCAAGAGACTGAGAACATGAAGGAATTGGTTTCCAGGATATTCCAGGCGGATTTTTTGCAGGGTATGGGCGTCACGTTCAGGACGCAGTTTCCCCGAAACGTTTACACCGAGCAATACCCGCTCGAACGCCCCATGGTGGCGGAACGTTACCGTGGGGCGCCTCGCCTGAACAAAAACCCGGAAACCGGAGAGACGCTGTGTATCGCATGCAATTTGTGTGCGCTCGCGTGCCCGGAAAACCTGATCGTGGTTGGCTGGGAGCGAGACGACGCCACACGGCGAAAGGTTTTGACGTTTTTCACCTACGATACCTCGCGCTGCATGTTCTGCGGGTTGTGCGAAGATGCTTGTCCCACCGACGCGCTGGAGCTCACTCAGGATTTCGAGATGGCTTATTATAGCCGCGAAGGTGCGATATGGGACCGCCACCGGCTCGAAGAAGGCCCCACGCCAACGCGCTACACGCGATAATTGATTCATGGAAATCCGACGAGATCCAGTCTCTCAAAGTTGGGTGGTAAGTGGGCAGCGCGAGCGCGTGGAAGACGTCGAGTTACCTTGCCCGTTTGATCCTGGTGTCGTCGAACAAACCAACAGTATCCTGACGTGGCCGCCGGAAGGCACGTGGCAGGTCCGCGTCATCCCGCATCCAAATCCGCTTTACCGTGTGGAGAATGATCCCGCGCGGGTCGCCGAAGGAATTTACGACAAAATGGGCCCTCTCGGAGCACATGAAGTAGTCGTCGAGACGCGGCAGCATGACAAGCGGCTTTCGCAGTTGCCCGATGACGAAATCGATCGGGTGCTTTGGGTATGGGGATCCCGCATCGCGGATCTAAAAAAGGACGCGCGATTCAAATACGTCAGCGTGTTCAAGAACCAAGGTGCTATGGCGGGAGAAGAATGGGTGCACGCCCATTCCGAAGTCACCGCGACTATTTTCGTTCCCCGGCGGATCAAATATGAATTAAGCTCCGCGCACGAATGGTACAAGGATCGCGAGCGATGCGTGTTCTGCGACATCGTGCGCCAGGAAGAAAAGCAGGGCAAGCGTATTGTGGACGTGCAGGGCGACTATTACGCGCTGTGCCCGTACGCATCCCGTGTCCCTTTCGAAATCTGGGTGATGCACCGGCGGCACAACCACCTTTTCGAGCAGGCACGGCCCGGCTCCAACCGCCGGCAATTGGCCGCGCTCCTCGGGCGTGTTTTGCGAAGGCTGGAAAAATTTGCACCCGCGTTTCACCTAGTTGTTCACACCGCGCCCAACACGCGGAACAAAAAGGGCGAATTGGCTGGCTACTGGAAGACGTTAGCGGACGATTATCACTGGCATATCGAAATCATGCCCATCGTGGAAAAACGCAGCAAATCTTACAGCATCAAAGAAATTTATTTTAACGCTATTCTACCGGAACAAGCCGCGGAGCAACTTCGCTCCATCGATCCAAACGCATGAAACCCAGCTGGACCAGACACAAAAGCGAGCACGGAGGAATCGTGACCAACCTCGTGGCGCTTTTATTCGTGGTTGTCTTGTGCGCGCTAGTTTATTTTGCGCGCCATCCCATCCTACGCTTCGTCGCGGAATCCTGGGTAATTGACGAGCCTGCGCCGCAAGCAGATGCATTAGTTGTATTGGGCGACGACAATTTCTACGCCGATCGCGCCACTCACGCCGCCGAGTTGTTCCGGCAGGGCATGGCGCCGGTAGTGGTCGCCAGCGGCCGGCGGCTACGACCTGACGCGGGCATCGCGGAATTGATGGAGCACGATCTGATCGAGCGAGGAGTGCCGAAAGACAAAATCGTACGGTTTACGCAAGACACCGACAGCACGAGAGAAGAAGCGGAAGCGATCGCAAAGCTCGCGAAGGATCGGCACTGGAAGAGCCTGGTCATCGTGACCTCCAACTACCATACGCGCCGCACTCGCTATATATACAGCAAGGTGATGCCTACAGGAATTACAGTAAGCGTGGCAAGCGCGCGCGACGGCGATTTTGATCCTCAGCGCTGGTGGGAGAAAAGGAAGTCCATCAAATTTTTCACCAGAGAACTTGCCGGAATGGCCGAGGCAATTTGGGAATTACGCGACGTAAACCGAAGCGCCAATGGCGCAGCGACTATCGAGCTAGCAACAAATATGACAGGACAACAAATATGACAGGAGAAGTTATGCACAATCTGGTCACAACCCCGGTGCAAAATAGTGCACTTGCCCTTTACACAGACTAAGTGCTGTAATATCATAACGATTCTGAGTCGCGTACGAACTCCAGCCACGACAGGCGACTTTGAAATGAGAATATTCCTCTAGAGGTGTCCCCATGTGGCGCAAGGAAGATGGGAATCCGCAGGCTTCTCCTGAAGTGTCTCCCCAAACCAGCAGTACTGTGACTGGAAAACCAAGCTCAAGTTCTCTCAGTACGGCTCCCCCTGTATCCCAAAAGCTCCTGCATGCATAAGTCAGGGAATCAAGATTAAAGGCGAAGTGGCTGGAACCGAGGACCTCTTCATCGACGGGTCGATTGAGGGCAAGATCACGCTGACAAACTCGGCGATTACAGTTGGGCCCAACGGAACGGTGAAGGCTGATATTTCAGCACGGGAGATCGTTCTACGCGGTCTGGCGGAAGGGAAGTTTACGGCCGAGGAGAGGATACAGATCTGGAGTACGGCACGCGTACAGGGCGAATTGAAGTCCGAGAGGATATCCATCGAGGACGGCGCGGAACTGCGGGGCAAAGTGGAAGCGGGCAAATCCGCCGGCAAAGTAGCCACGAGCGACCCGGCCTCGCGCGGCAAAAAGCTCGAACCAAACAAAACTACGGACCCGACGGCCAAGGACGCAAACGCAGTGCCTGGCGCCGCGACGGCCGGGGCGGATTGACAAATGGGTCTTTTGAACAAACTTGGAATTGCCATCGGTGGACAGGCCCCGCGTGAAAGCGCACGGCCGCAAGCCCCGAAAGGAAGAAGTGGCGGCAACGGGCACACTGCCGTGGTAGCTGCTGGACCGCACCGCGAACCTCAGATGCAGGAAATTACGCGGATTTCCAACGGCCTCAAGGAATTTCTGTGGAACCTCGACGGACTCGGACGCGGCACGCTTCTCGATCTCGGTCCCGCGTGGCAGACGACGCTCAATTTCTTTATTGAGCGCGGATTTCGGGTCACCTCTGATGATATTTTGCGAGACTGGTCGGAGTTTCAGTCACAGGAATCCGCAAGCGCGAAGGAACGCTTGACCCCCGAAGAATACGCGCAGCGTACTCCGGAAGCACTCGCGAAAAAATTCCTGGAAGAAAATCTCCAGTATCCGGCAGCTTCGTTCGATGCCTTGTTGCTTTGGGATTCCCTCGATTATCTGGATCCCGTTCTAGTGAAAAGCCTGGTCGGCCACTTAACGGAAATGCTTCGTCCCGGCGGCGCAGTGTTGGGGCTGTTTCACAGCAAGAAGCCAGAAGGCTTTCAGCGCTATCGCGTGATGGACACAAATACCCTGCAAGTACTCAGCACGAAGCAGATTTTGCCGGCACAGAAGCCTTTGCAAAACCGCGAAATTCAGGAATTGTTCGGACGCTTTCGCACCATGAAGTCTTTCGTCGGACGCGACCAGCTTCGCGAAAGCCTGTTCATCAAGTAATCCGCGATATTTCACAAGACAATCCTTTGCAGCCGCAAGGGATAAGTGTGCTCTAACCATCCCGCGAGAAATGCCTTGCAGTCGACACCCCCGAGGCGTACAACGAAACCGTGAGCTCCCAGAGCTCCGGAGGGGATTTTTGATGACTCCACCGGGCTTAGAAGCGCAACAAAGCTGAACACACCGCGCACGCGGTGCGAGTCGTCGGCGAACGGGTTGTGGCGGTAATAACTGCTCGCCATGCGACAAAGCAAAAAAGAAAAAAAGAGCCCCGACACCGTCAGGGCTCTTTTCTTTGACGCCTTTGAATTCTTCGGCGCTGGAAATCACATGCGACTATTTCCAGCGGGCACCTTCGTTATTGCGGATCCGCCGCGTGCGCAGAGTGATGGTGCTTTCCGTGGTGTCGTTTTCCTTGGTGGTGCGACGTATGGTGAGCATGATGACTGCTGCTCGAGTGGTGGGTGGCAGGCGGCGCGGCGCCTTCTTGGCCAACGCATTTGAACGCAAACGTAAATGCAAGTGCGAGAACTGCGATTAAACGAATCACGGCTGAGGATCTCCCTGGTTAAGAACAAAAACGCCTCGACAACAAGATTGAAGCACGCTGCGATGAAGAAAGAAGGAGAAACAAAGTAGAAGGCAGAAGGCCTGTGGCGAAACGAATAACTGCGGCAATCAGCTCCCGAACCGGGATTCAAACATATGGATAACCGCGTTCTGCTTGGCGATCACCTGCGCCTGCCACACCAGTACTATGGACATGATGCTCATCGCAAAGATACAAACCGCCAGAACAACGCCGGTTTGTGTTTCCGTGGCGGGAACATGAAACACGCGTCGAACCCATTCCATAAGTGACCTCCCATTGGACCGATAAAGGTGAAAGCAAGTGAAGTAAGGGCAATTCAGTAACCAGAGATTTGGCCTAGTTTTAAAACCATCAGTACCTCGTTTTCCAAGGCTTTTTGCGTGTTTCTCATTTCGGAACGCTTCCACTTTTTGTCACCGTGTGAAAGGAAACGCACACATTAGGATCGAACTTTCCCTTCTTCAAAAGCTTCTGGTTTGAATGGCTTCCAGCGCTTCTTCCCAGGAATTGCGATGGAATAGCGGCAGAGACTTGGGTGCAGGCCCGGCTGTTCGTTTTGTTGCGGCTTCTTCGAGTCCGCGATCTGTCAGCAGGATCGCGCGATCGCAGGAAGGGAACAACTCCGCTCGATCGGCAGCAGTAGCCAATGCGACAGCAAAGGCAGCTTTGTGAAAGGCGCGGTCATACAGTTTGCGTAGTTCGCGGACGCACGTGCCCACGCTCGGATTAACTGCCACAGACCAGAACGCTCCATGCGGCCGGACTGCGCACTTGAGATGTGCGGCGTGTTGGCGAAATCGCTGGATGTCCTGCCCCGACGCGCCCGCGAAGAAAAACAGCTCGTCAAAGTCGCGGTGCTGGATTGCATCGGCTTCGTTCCGTGGAAGACCGGTGTTTTGGATTAGCTCGCGAGGCGAGAGGGAGCGAAGCGAAACCACAGTGATGCCAGTTTGCTCCGACAAAAGTTCCAGCGCTTCGCTGGCTGCGGGCTGAGGTTTAGCCACGGGGATCGCGATAAATCTGCCCAAGCGCACCGTACGCGCGGGCTTCAGGTGAAAATAGTCCTCCGCGATATAAACGCAGCAGCCGCCCTCGGCGAGGAACGGCTCGCTATGCCCCAACTTGCGGAGTGCGGCGTCCAGTTGAAGCCGATTGCGACAGGTCACCCAGATGCATGGGATACCGGCTTCGCTGAGCGATTCCAAAAACTCCGGGAATCCCGTTAGCGGCCGGCCAGAGGCGGGAATCAGCTCATCGATGGCACAGAAGACGACGGTATTGGAAGAGCGCAACTAGTTGCCCCCGGTGGCAAGGGGAATTGTATTGAAAATTGCGCCACACAAAAAACGAAACGGCGAAAGGTCGAAACCTTCCGCCGTTTCATGGAACTGATCGCGAATTAACGGCCAGACTTCGTGGCAGCCGCCGCAGTCGCCGGCGCCTGGGAGTTCGCCTTCGGAACGCTCAGGTAGCCGCTGATGGTATTCTTGCCCACTTTGTTGATCACGAGTTCTTCTGGCTGGTGCGAGCCGGACATGTAGAAGAACAGAGGAGTGTTGACGTTGGCATTCTTCGCTTCATAGCTCTTGTCCTCAACGGTGTAGACGATGTTGGAACGATTGTGCTTCTCGTTCACGCCCTTGAGCACCACGGTCACGTTGCCAACCTTCTGGGGCTGGTTCTTGCCAGTGATGGTGAATTCTGTGTAGTCGCGTTCGCCCTGGCGGCGGAGCACGTCGATCTCATCATGGTTGCGGGCGATCAGAGTGCCCAGTTCGCTGCGAGCCATGTTGAGGTCGCTATTGGTCTTATCGAGGTCGGTGCTGACCTTGGCAACTTTGGTGTCAACGGTCTTTACGTCATCCGTGGAGGCCTTCGTGGCTAGTTCGGTGTGCACGGAAGTGTCAAGGGTCTTCACCATTTCGGTCGTCTGCGTGTTGTTCTGCTCTGCTTCCAACCGGGACTTCTTCAGCTGGCCTTGTGTAATCTTCAGCTTGTCGGTGACCACCTTCAGGTCGCCCTGGAGGTCCGTGTTGGCCTTCTCTGCAACGGTCAAACGGTCCTTCAGGCCGGTCATATCTTGCTGCACCGACGCCTGGAGGGTCTTCATCTGGTCGGCCACGGCCTGCTTGGCCTCGTCGACCTTGGTGGAATTACTCCAACCGTAAACAAGTCCACCCAATGCCAATAATGCCAGAATGACGATTGCCGGCAATTGCCAGGAAGGACTGCTCTTTGTTTCTTGGACTGAGTATTCGTCTGCCATGGTGAAACTGTTCTCCTCACCCCGAAGGGTATTCATACTTGAAATCTGGCGCCGCTGCGGAGCGGCTGCCTCGCGTAGTAGCTGTTCTTGAAAAGTGCACGCTTGATGCCGCAGGGAAACTGTATAAAGGCGCCGGTAAGTCACTGTAGAACGACAAGTTGTGGAAGCTTGTGGAAAGTCTCGGTAGTACTAGTTCCGGCAATCTTTACGCGCATATGAATGATTCCTACGTAGTCCTATACTACCTAACGCTTATTCCCAGTACCGCAAATTCTGCGTACAGTTCTTCACGCCCGCGGAACTGAATTCCCGCGAATCCCAAAGCGCGGGCTGCGTCTGCATTCTCCGCAATGTCGTCGATATAGACCGCTTCATCCGCTTTGACCTTGCAGGCCCGCAGAGCCTCCCGAAAGATTAGAGGTTTTGGCTTGCTGGCACCCACCTCACAAGAGTAGATCCGCACGGGCTTGCCAAAATACCGAAAGAAACTGTAAGTGGACTCCATGTGGGCGACGTGAATCGGGTCAGTGTTCGAAAGCAGCCCCAGTCGAAAAGACTTCGACAGCTGCTCGAACAAGCTATCAGGCAGGATTGGCTCTGGATTCAACGCTGAATTCCAGACTTTGGTGAATTGTTCAAACTCCAGCGAAATGCCAAGCCGCTTGCACAGGTTCAGGTGCCAATCGCGCGCGGACATCCGGCCTTCTTGCCAGTCTGGCCAACGTGGATCCTTTTCGATTGCAGGCCAAAGCTCATCGGGAGTCAGCGACAACCCTTGCGCCAAGCCGATCTGCGCCTTGCGTATATCTAGGCTGACCAAGACCCGACCAATATCGAAAATGATGGCTCGGATTTTCCGGGGACTCGTCACTTGCTCTCTGCCTCCGGCACTACGGCGGCAGCCGCGGGGGCGTTTGGTTGGCCGGCGCCGCGCCGCGACTTCAAGATGCCGATGATCGGCGGCAAGATCGACAGTAGGATGATTACTCCGATGATGTAGTGCAGGTATTGGCTGATGTTCGGAATGCGGGAACCTGCGATGTAGCCGCCAAGCAGCATGCTGCTGATCCACAGGGTTCCGCCGAAAATGTCATAGATCAAATAGGTTGAATAGCGCATCTGGGCAGCACCCGCAACCGGCGGGCAAAACGTGCGCACGATTGGCACGAAGCGCGCCAGAATCACCGCGCGACCCCCATACTTTTCATAGAATTCGTGTGCGCGCTGCAGGTGGCTCCGACGAAAAAATAATGAGTCTTCGCGGCGATACAACGCAGGGCCAGCCGACCTGCCAATCCAATAGCCAAGCTGGTCGCCCACAATGGCGCAAAGGATCCCCGGGATCAACAGCCAACGCAGCGGAAGCACATTCTGTCCCGCGAAGATGCCCGCCGTCACCAGAAGCGAATCGCCTGGCAGGAAGAAACCGACGAACAGCCCGGTCTCCACAAAGATGATCAAGCAAACGAGTGGCGGCCCTCCCCAACGAATCAGTTCACGGAGACCCTCGGGGCTATACAGCGATTGAAGAAAGTGAAGGATCGAGTGGAACAAGCGGCTTCAAGCCTCGCAGAATTGGGGATTAGGGCAGACCCGGGCCAGAATCGCCCCAGCCAATAAGGTAACAGAAGATAAGGGATTCTCGTTATCTTCCTGTTCGGTAGCCAGGACCAGCGTATTACGAACCATCATCCATCATCGCAGGGCTTGGGCAAACAGGAATTCACCCTGCCGGCCGGGATCGGACGGTTCTTCTTGGTGAGTAGCAAGCAGTTTCTTGATTTGCGGAAGGGCGGAGCGCGCCGCGGCAGCGCCCGCTTCCATCGCTTCGTCGATGCGTGCGAAATCATCCCATGCCAGGCCCTGCACCGAGGGGCGCAGGACAATGTCGGCGTGGCGCTCCCAACCCTCAAGTTGGTGCTTTTGCGCGGCGCTCACGGCGCGGCTGACGATCTGGAAGATGTTTGACGGCGGCCCAGCCTGTCCGTCATGCATGCCCACCGATATTCCAACCACGACCTCAGCGCCCAACTCGCGCGCCGCTCGAGTCGGAACCGGCGCCACGAGCCCGCCATCCGCTAAATGACGCGTCCCGATTTGGATGGGCTCAAACAATCCCGGAAAAGCGCAACTGGCGCGAATGGCGTCCGACAGGCTGCCTCGCTTGAATACGACCGGGTCGCCCGTGCCGAGATCCGTGGCCACAATCGCAGTAGGAATCAACAGGTCTTCAAACTGCCGCGAGTCAAAGAATCGCTGCACCAGCGAGCCAAGGCGCTCATTGCTCGCCAGACCAAACCGCGAAACACGCCATCTCGCAAAATCGCGAAAACGAATCTGTCTGCATTTTTCAATGGTGCGCGCAAGGGGCACTCCGCTGGCGTATGCCGCGCCGAGGATGCTGCCAATGCTGCTTCCGCTGATACAGGAGATCGGGATCTGCTGCTCTTCCATGACGCGCAGCACTCCGAGGTGGGCGTAGCCGCGCGCAAACCCGCCGCCGAGCGCCAGGCCAATCCCCGGCCGCAGACGAGGCTCTTCAGCAGGCAGAAAGCGCAAATAGGAGTCCCCTGTCACAAAGTTAACTTTGTCAAACGCGTATGTCTTGGCGCGATGGAACGGGCGGTCTGATCAAACAGTACGTTCGTACTTCCGCAATTTGCTACTGCGAGAGGGGAAAATGAGTTCCCGCAGTACCGAAATACTAGCTTAGTACCCTCGCTGTACCATTGTAGGAACCCTCCCTGAACGCGAAACTTGCACTCGAAACACATGACATCCTTTCGAGGGGCGGACATGCAAACGGGCTACAACGTGTGGCTAGGGCAGGCGGTGGTTCTGCAGGTGGCTCTGGGCGATATCCAGGTTCCGTTGCGCGGCAAGCTCCTTAAAGAGGGTGGCGACACGGTCAGGATGAGGATCGGAGACGGTTGGGACGTCGATATCTACAAGAATATGATCCTTCGCGTAGAGCAAGACGGTCTAGCCTTAGTTTCGGCTTGAGGGAGGAACCATGGACGATCAGATACCGAAATACGTGACTCAGGCTCGTGCGTCGTATTTGCTGGGATTGCCGGTGGATGAACTTTCCCGGATTTCCCATGAGACCGGCATCGGCCATATGGAACGCGCCGGAAATAAAGAAGAGTGGTTCTTTACCTACGAGGAACTTCAGAAGATTTGCGTGCTTGCTACACAGTTTGCGGTCACCACGCACTAAACAGGTTTGGCTTTCCCTCAGGCCCCCTCAGGCAGTACCCCCCGCCCGGCTCGCTCCCCCCAGCGAGCCGGGTTTTCTTTATGCTTTGTTTCTGGATCAGCCCATAATTCGCGAAGAAACGTCCGAGCGAACGCCGAATTTCCGCCTATTGAAACGGTTTAGAAAGTCTTTGACTTCCACTGGAATCCCGAGGAAACTGAGCCCGACCCACACATTTGGATCTGCAAGCGGTGTGGACGTGGTGCGCGTCCGGCTATTCGTAGAGAATAGCTATGCGCAGCGCAGTGCGCGTACCAGACGCGGCATTGCGATAGGCTCAGCTCGAAAATCGGAGCCAAGGCGGAATCATGACGGATGGCGGCGCGGTCGTGTTGGAGAAGAGCAAAGTCGGCTACAACCGGTTCTTGTTGCTGGTTGCTGGCCTCGGTGGTCTCCTCTACGGAGTCGACGTCGGCATTGTCGCCGGCGCGCTGCCTTATCTAGAAGCAACCTCCCGCCTGAACGCAGGACAGCTTTCCATCGTGGTAGCTGCGGTTCTGCTCGGCAGTGTGATTTCCACACTATTCGCTGGGGTTCTTGCAGACTGGATGGGCCGCAAGTGGCTGATGATCCTGAGTGGCGTGCTCTTCATTGTGAGCATACCCGTGATTGCTCTGTCGCAAGGCTATGGCCCTCTGGTGATGGGGCGGTTGCTGCAAGGCGTTAGCGCCGGGCTAATCGGTGTGGTTGTACCGCTGTACTTGGCCGAATGCTTGTCGGCGGCGAGTCGTGGAAAGGGAACCGCCATGTTCCAGTGGCTACTGACACTGGGCATTGTGTCGGCCGCCCTGGTGGGAATGTACTTCAGCGTCCGCGTGGACGAAGTGGCGAAACTTGGCGACCCTGCCAAACTTTTCCAGTTTAAAGACCACGCATGGAGGGGCATTTTCTGGGTTTCCCTCCCGCCGGGTATTTTGTTTGTAATCGGCAGCTTTCTAGTAGCGGAGTCGCCCCGCTGGTTGTTCCGTCGCGGTAACAAGGAAGCAGCCTTGAACGCTCTCCTGCGTTCTCGCAGCGCGGCGCAAGCGCAATCCGAACTGCGCGAAATGGAGGAAACCTCCGCTGCGGAAAAGACCATGGGCTCCATGGGCGGACGTGTCAAGGAATCGCTGTTGCGGCGGAAATATGTCATCCCGTTCTTTCTCGCGTGCGTCATCCTTGCCTGCAATACAGCCACAGGCATTAATTCCATCATCGGCTACAACACCAACATTCTTCTGCAAAGCGGCCTTTCCGACGTGCAGTCTCATTGGGGATATGTAATCTTCACGTTGATGAATTTCCTGTTCACCATCGTCGGCGTATTGCTCGTGGACCGCAAAGGAAGAAAATTTCTGCTTTCGCTAGGCACTCTGGGAGTCATTTTTGCCTTGCTGTGCACAGGCTTCCTATTTCACAAAACCGAGAAGCTGCGAATAGATGCAAGAGACTCTGTGCAGGCAATGGTCGGGCCAGACCAGAATCTCTCGGTCTCCTATGACGCGAAGTTTGCCGACGCATTGTTAGGCAAGAATACGATCCCGGCTACGGCAGGCAACACCGGGGCAACTTCTTTAAGCATCATTTATTCGTATGGCGATTTCCGCGCCGCTTCGAAAGTGGTGCGTTCAGACGATCTCTCCGCGAAGCCGGTCGAGATCACACGGGACAGCACGATACCCGCGAACAAGGTGATTGCGTTTTTTTCGAACCCGTTTGGCAATCTGGATGCCGCCCGCGCGGCCCCTCTGAAGGTCGATAATGCCTGGATAACCCCGATGCCGAGCACGCAAAACGGGTGGCTGGTCGCGCTTACGCTTTATCTTTTTGTAGCGTTTTACGCATCGGGCCCTGGCGTGTGCGTCTGGCTGGCCCTTTCTGAACTCATGCCCACGCGCATCCGCTCAAATGGAATGAGCATAGCGCTGTTGATTAACCAGGGAGTTTCCACCACGCTTGCCGCGATCTTTTTGCCCACGGTTGGCAAATATGGCTATGCCACAATGTTTTTTGCTTTTGCGGCGTTTACCGTCATTTATTTCGTGACCGCGGCATTCTTCCTGCCCGAAACCAAAGGCAAAACCTTGGAAGAAATCGAGGCTCATTTCGAAGGCGCGAGGGCTTAGTCGCGTTTTTCTCAACTTTGAGCCCCATGAGACCAAGAACCGCTTTCCTCCTTAGGCTCAGCGCCTTTTGCTGAGTCGAACGATCTTACCCCTTTGCGCCTTGCGATGATCTGCTCGTCGAGATCCCCAGTATGTTCCCCGGGATACTTGTCACGGACTTGCGCCTAGTGTTCTTCCGCCAAACTGTGGCATTGTAACGGCTCATGCGCTCGCAACTTCCCGTGCTTCCCGCGAAAAATGACCGACTCGCCTGGTAATCCGTCGGCGCGACACGCGCTTCTGGCCGGCTTCCTCGGTTGGACGCTGGACGCATTCGATTTCTTCGTTATCGTTTTTCTGTACGACACGCTCGCGCGCGAGTTCAGCGTCACCAAGAAAGCCATCGTTCTCACCACCGCCGCAACCCTGGCCCTTCGCCCGGTCGGTGCCCTGCTGTTCGGCCTGCTCGCAGACCGCTACGGCCGCCGCATACCCCTCATGGCCAACGTCATTTATTTTTCAGTGATCGAGGTCCTCTGCGGATTCGCGCCCAATTACACGGCGTTCTTCGTTCTGCGGGCATTATTCGGTATCGGTATGGGCGGCGAATGGGGTGTGGGCGCCTCGCTGGCCATGGAAGCGGCGCCAAAGCGCTGGCGCGGCATCCTCAGCGGCATCCTGCAGGGCGGATACCCGATGGGCTATTTGCTGGCCTCTATTGCCGCGCGTTTCGTCTTGCCAACTCTGGGCTGGCGCTGGATGTTTTGGCTTGGCGCTCTCCCGGCGCTACTGGCACTGTACATTCGCGCCAAAGTACCGGAATCCGAGGCCTGGGCACAACATCGCGCCAGCAGCATGACCGCGGTGTTGCGCGTCGTTGCATCCCACTGGAAACGTTTTGCGTACCTCGTCCTCTTGATGACCTTTATGATGTTTCTTTCCCACGGCACGCAAGATTTGTATCCGGACTTTTTAAAGGAAGCGCACAAGTTGAGCCAGCGGCAAGTGGCCAACATCGCTATCCTTTACAACTGTGGCGCGATGGTCGGTGCAATTCTGTTCGGTGCGCTTTCGCAAAAAGTTGGCAGGCGATTCGGTATGCTCGCGGCCCTGGCAATGTGTCTGTTGATCCTTCCGTTTTGGGCGTTCGGTACCGGCGTGCTGGGCTTCGTGGTTGCCCCGGTGCTGATGCAAATGGCCACGCAAGGCGCATGGGGAGTGATTCCCGTGCATTTGAACGAACTGGCTGCAGACTCCGCGCGAGGCCTGATGCCCGGACTGACCTATCAACTCGGCATTCTGATCGCTTCGCCCACAAACTCGATTCAATACGCTTTGCAGGAGCGCTTTGGCTACAGTTGGGCAATGGCCGGCTTTCAGACCGTCACCATTGTTTCGCTAGCTCTGTTGTTATGGTCGGGCGCGGAAGCGCATGGCAAAAACTTCGTCCGCGAAGTTCATCAGGAAGTTGCCCGGCCATAATTTCCTGGCACGGTGGAAGGCTTCGTGCCGGATATGCTACGATATTTGAATCGCGGTGCGCCCGTAGCTCAGTTGGATAGAGCGTCTGGCTACGAACCAGAAGGTCGGGAGTTCGAGTCCCCCCGGGCGCACCATTCTAATCCTTCCCCAATCATTCACTTACGGTGCTACTCCAACTTCGATTTTCACTGATTTTCTACGGACATTACGGACAATTGGCTTCTCCGGTCGGAGTTCGAAGCCCATTACGATGCTGTCCGACACCTCTCTGCGATAGTCAACTTCCAATGTCGTCCCGCGTACGAAGGGCGTGAGAGTCATAGACGCGGGAACATTCTAATTAGCGCAAGCGAACGACTACATTGCGCGTCAGCGAGGTCGAGCATAAATTATAGTCGGGACCGAATCTATTCCCCACCCCCCAAGTGTTGCACCCAGATACCAGCCGACCAATCCAAGGATTCCTGCGACCATCGACCACTGCACGGCTTGCAGGAAAATCCGTGAAACCTTGGTTTCGCTTGAGAACATAAGCAGGGCTGCAAGGAGAACTATGAATTCCCCTGCCGCTCCTCCAACGAAGAAAGAAAATGCCGGCGCGGATTGCAAAGCAACATCCCCGACTCTCGAGATAATACCGGCCGAAAAAAAATCCGGCGAGCCCCGCCAAGGGATAAGCAAGCGTCGAAGCCGATACAAATCCAATCGCCCGCCAAACGGGACGCCCTGCAACCGACAACCAGATGTAAATCGCCAGGACGAGTCCGAATATGTCGCCAATTAATTCTCCAAAGAACGCGGCCACCCAGGCTCCCCAACGGACATGGATGACCAATTGAGGCAAAAGAATCGACAATACCGCAGCGAGCAAGCCTGCCAGGAAACCCCAAAATGCTGGCACAGCTCTTCCAAACGATTCATTCACGACACGTACTTGCGCTTGGGAACCGGACAGGTCCATGAACAATTCTCTCCCACGAGGGGTCTCGTTTTTAGGTTATTTTTGCCAGCGAGTTTATCACCCCGCGTTTTGCTGCGTAAATTGAGGTAGGTCCCGGTAAAACGTTCGCGCTTTACCGGAGGCGCGTTCTGGCTGGGAAGCAAAGGGTGCGTGCGGGAGTTCTGCGCGAGTTCTGCGCGCGTTCGATAGAGCCGTTTCAAGGTGGGCGCTGGCGGTTGCGGCGGATGCGGGCTAGTGGCTGCACCGATCTAACAGCTATGGGAATTGAATCTCAAGCGCCTCGCTCAGCACTTTGTCGGCGCGCGAGACGAGCGCGATATATCGTGCCTTACGGGAATTCTAGGCGTGGGAATGGGCGCGGGATTTGGTCTGGCGGTTGTCGCGGACGATCCAGGCACCGAGAAGCAGCATGATTGGATATTCGATCATGAAGATCAGCATCGGAATGAGTGCAGGATGCGAGTTAGGAGGAGCTACGAATCGGGCGAAAGGCCAAAAACGCTGCGAATGTGATGATTGGAAGTAGGCTAAGCGAAATTGCTGCGACGAGTTCGTTTCCTTTGTTCACAAAAGCGACGACGGAACCGACGAGCAGGCACAATAGGAGACGGCCAGCGAAGATGCCGTTGTTCAGCCAAAAAACATAAGAATACCAATCAGCATGGTAAGGAGTAACGTGGTTCCGAACGAGGTGGAGTATTGCGAAGTAGGCGACTTCTGGAAGGCCCCCACCGAACATCAGAAACAAACGACCTGCGATGACGCAACCGATTATGGACAGAGGGGAAGTGCGGAAGGCGGCGATGAAGAGGTGGGCTATGGATTTGAAGGATTGGAGCCAATACCAGCGGCGAGCGCGGAGGATGCCGTGCTGTGTGGTCACGTTGAGGAATTCTTCGTGGAGGTCACCTGGCTGGGATGGATTCGGCCTGATCGTACGAGCCAGGAGGCTAGACGCGGCGGTTGTGGAGTTGATGGCGTGTTTGGTGTGGACATCAGGTGTACCTCGCCAGAGAACGAAGGCCGACGGTCACAGTGTGGAGTGTGCGATGGGTGCGATGGTCGGCGGCGACTCCTTTGGGCGAGACGCGAAAGAAGCGCTTGGAACGGCAGCCGCGTTCGGGAGTGGGATCGCCAAGAAACGATGTGACGTAGCCCTTGGATTGAAGACGATCAAGAGTGGCGTAAATGGAGCCGATGGAAACGTCGCGCTCGATGCGGGATTCGATTTCGTGGCGAACGGTGACGCCGTAGGCTTTCCCAAGCGGAGAAGGGCGAGGAGAACGATCTGTTCGAATTCGCCGAGGAAGTCGTGGGAATAGCAGGGTGGTCAATGGAGTTGTGCGGTGGTTGTCGTTGTGATCGACGGATGGTGGGGGGTTGAAATCCTTCGCGTCGCTCAGGATAACAAATTTTATTTATTGGGCGCTCGTGGGACAGATTGCCGTGGAAGTGCAAAGCCTTGTTGTGATTCAAGCGCAGTTTTGACCCGCGTTACGGTCGATGAGAGAGGAAGGGCGGCTAGGCTACCGCCCCCGTTTGGCCACCCGTGACCACGGAACTCGCCTAAGGAGCGTGAGCGTAACGCCCTGAAACTTGTTCGTCAAGCCGTTCCCGCAGTGAACCGAAGTCAGTTAGTTAGCTAAAAATTAATGCAAGAATCGCAACTACGAGTGCTAGCGCAACAGCCAGAATAAGAATTTTTTCATATAGTCTGGGCGGTCTAGAGTTTGTTTTTGTTACGGTCTTCACGATTCCTCTGAAACCGACCTGCTGGGAATCGGTGGGTAGTCTTTGCCTAATAAGTACACCGTGTTTAGAGTGCGGTCAATATGTATTTAAAGGAACTGGTTTCCACGAAGGAAGAGGTTGACATGCGATTCGCAGGGAATAATATTCGTCTTGCCGGAACCCGTTGGAGTAACCATGCGAGTGGTCTTTGATGGGTTTCCGGCCCCAGTGCGGGCGGCTGTGCATATTGCCCGTCAGATGGCCCTGCGGCTCGGCTTTACGATTCGTGGGCGATGTCGGGAAAGTAGTTTACGACCTTGTGTTCCAATTCGGGACGTACAACATCTTGTGGATTGAAGGCGGGCTCGTTCGCTGGGATACCATACGGTGAGGCTCGAAGCCATGCAAGAAGAACATGCCAACATTGCGTCGTCGGAAGCGCTTTCCGTCCCCAACGGACTAGCGCTTGAATACCAACGAAATTACGGGGCTGCCCGAGGGAATCTTGACGTCTTTGATCTCGTCAATAATCCCGCAGCCAATGGCATATGTAGCGTCTTTGGTCTGAGCTTCGAGGAACAACTTAGCAATCGATTCTTTGTTGAGTTTCGTGCGCTCCTCCATAATCGAACCAATCCGATTATGTTCTATTTGGATTAAATCTAGTTTCTCTTTCAAAGATTTCTCTTCCAGACGAATTCTCGCGTTCACATCAAAACCTACTCCGTGGAACATAAACGTGGAGTGTGGACAAGCATACCGTTTGGATCCCGCCAAGAAAACCGCGTTCCCGATGGAATCAATGTTTCCTACGTTGTGAGTTATCAATTCGAAAGGCAAAGCCCGGAGAACGTTGTAAAGATTTATTCCGCTTGTGACGTTCCTCCAGCGGTGGACATCAGCAGATGTACAGTTCCAACCTTTTGCTGCACCAAGGTTGCCATCGTAGCCAGCAAACTCTCCGTGGTGCTTACATTAATTTCGGCTGAAAGCACCACATATGTATCCTTTTTTTCAGCTGCTGGAAGAGGTCGCGGAGGAACAGGTGGCTGCGGTAGCGGGGGCACGAATGGCGCGTCGGGCTTCGGCTGAATCGGCTGGTCAGCCATCAAGGACATTCTACACTGTCTCGCGGCTTCGGTAGTCCTGCCGGGGAAGTCGAGACTCGAATACACCTCCGTTAACCGGTGGTCATGCGTCAACATCAGAAGGCGTTCTTAAAATCATCGTAATAGCCCTTAATCCCCCCGCCCCAATATCAACAACAAGCCCGCACGCTCCACGGCCTTGATGATGAAAACTTCAGGATTCGGCAGGATAAGGAGGGCTAGAACCGCGAGAATAAAAAGAGCTAACTTCCAGTGTCGCACCGGCAAAACCGGGATACAACTCGGTCTGCGGAAGGGTTGCCACGAAATCTCCGAGGAAGGTTCTAAAAACGTCCCCTTGGGCGCACCCATGATACCCAATAAAAAAAAGGCGATTTCGATTTTCTAGAAATAGGAGTGTGTGGCTGTGGGTGCAGGTATACTTCTGGTCTACCGCTCGCGACGGTGTAGGGAGGTCCAGGATCTCAAAAAGAAACCTCCTGTTACGGGCTAAGTACACTATTTAAACCGCCGCATGCATGCCTGGAACGCCGGTCCGTGGGCATCCTGCCCT
This sequence comes from Candidatus Acidiferrales bacterium, assembly GCA_963790355.1. Classification (GTDB taxonomy): domain Bacteria; phylum Acidobacteriota; class Terriglobia; order Acidiferrales; family UBA7541; genus Acidiferrum. The sequence goes on along the minus strand of CAWBOF010000002.1, from coordinate 68,840 downwards.
GCCTGTACGACCAGATAGCGGGTTAGAACATGGCAGCTTTCATGAAACAGCGTTTCCCGCAGCTGGTGTTCGGACGTTACTGATTTCCGATCAATCACAATCCTCACAGAACGGTCGGGATAGAATAGTGTCAGTCCGTAGTCCCCAGTTAGATCACCCCACACCACCGGAACGTCTGGCAATTGCCCGTCAAACGATTCCCGATTGATTTGTTCATAAACGCGGTGCGGATCGGTCTGGCGGAATAGCTCAGGTCCCCGAGCGTATGACATCCTGCCCAGACAGATCACGGAAATGGCAATCTGGATGAGACAGCGCACGATTCATTGTTGCCTGGGAGACTTGACGAGCAAATGGTACGGTTGGCTCATATCATTAGGACTGGTGGCCTTTAACGGCTTCTGGAAAAGGGAAAAGGGAAATTCCGAAGAGATTCGATCTGTCACTCTCGTTTGAGTGGCGATTTGACGCCTTGGGCGATGGACGAACCCGGCTCACGAAACAGGTCGTATTGGAGGACGAGGAGGCTGAGAGGCACCCAACGATCTGCCGCCTGTTCAAGGCCAGCTAGCACGCCAACCCCGGCAAGTGTGACCGGGTCGGTAGCCGATCATTCGATCAGCGTAGAGCCCAGCCAAGCATTAGCAAGACGCTGGCAGCAATCCAGCTTCCGGCGCCGAACAACGATGAAGTCGTCCAGGTAGAACTTCATCCGCACAGCGGTGTCGATCAGGTGAAGCTGTGCCGGAGTAGCTTTCTTCGGTCCGCCGCACTACCCAATCAGCTCGCGGCGATAGCGCAACAACCGAACACCACCGGGCGAACGAAAGTTGACCATTTGCGAGGAAACAATTCTTCGCCGTCATCACCGATGGCGGAAGCCACAACCAGTCTCACCAACCCAACGTAATTCGAGTCACCCACATCATACGTATCTATAATAATAAACATAGTTGCTAGAATTGTCACTTTCGCCGCGTCGGAATGTGTCACTCGCAAGTCATCGGCCGTAGTTGTAGGTTCAGGTTGCCCGCAATCTCCGTGCGCTCTGTTTTCTGAACGGCTAGACTTAGTAGACGTTTTCCGATCGCAAATGGGGCTGCTTAGGAGCCTCTCCGATGAGACGCAACTTTTCCGCACGGTTTGGAAGAGAGGCATTATATGGGCATTCAAAGACCTAAGTGGCTTGAGCAGGTGGAGGGCGTTCTTGAGACCCTGAATGAGGGCGTGATTGTGAGCGATGATGGTGCTCGGATCCTTTCGGTCAATTCGCGATTTGAAGGGATGATCGGCATCCCGAGAGCAGAAATTATTGGAAAAGAAGCCTACCATTTCTATTCCCCCGAGGAGGCAGATGTTATCGCCAAGCAGAAAGAAAGAGGAATGAGGGAGGGCCACAATCGCTTCGAATTCGTCTTGCCGAAGAAAGACGGGAGTCGCTTGCCGGTGATCATCAGTTCACGAGCGATGGATGCTCCGGATGGGCGTCGATACGGTGTAATAACATTTACAGAGATTTCCGAACAGAAGCGAGCTGAGGCGCAACTTCGCACAGCGAACAAGCAGTTGGAAGAGCGACAGAAAGAGATCGAAGAGGACCTGGCCCTCGCAGCCCGCGTTCAGGAAAGTCTCGCTCCAAAGAGCATCACCTGGGGTGGCATGAGTGTCGAAGCGTATTTTCAAGCCGTTCGCACGATCGGCGGCGATTTTGGACTTGCTATGCCTGGCGGCGAAGATCATCTGAATTTGCTCATTGGCGATGTATCAGGTCATGGCATAGGCTCGGCGTTGCTTGCCAATCGCATCTATACCGAGATGGTGACCCAATTGCGAGCGGCTATGCCCCTCGGTGAGATGCTGCGACACATGAATCGTTTCGTTATAGAGAACATGGGAATTTCGGGCTTTTTTTTCACCGCAGCGTTGGCTCGTATCGACCTAGGGGGCCGGAGAATGCTCTTTGCTGGTGGCGGTCATCCACCAGCGATGGTCGTGACTCCCAGCCAAGAGCCTCGATTACTGGAGTCACGCAGCACGATTCTGGGAACTCTTCCGGAAGCTGTCAGCCAAGAAGCGACCCTAGACGTTAACCTACAGCAGGGCGACCGCATTGTTCTTTACTCCGATGGAATCACTGAAGTTTTCAATTCGCGGGATGAAATGCTGGGTGTTCCGGGCCTACGGGAATTTGTGCGAGAGGCGGCTCTCCTTCCTTTCAGTAAAATGATGGAGGGAATCCTCGACAGGGTAGACGCATGGCGGAAGGGCCCGCCTTCCGACGACGTTTCGCTTGTATTGGTTGAGGTCAACTGAACTTCAATGGGTCGACGCAACACTTAGCTCGAACCCAACTTGCAGTGATAACAAAAGCCAAAATCGCCTGCTAGGTTTAGATCGCCAGAAGCAATGCGAGCGGATAGGCACAGGGCTCGAGTTCGCTGCTGCAATGGAGGGCACCCGGCGCCTTCGTATACCAAGAAATCCAAGTCCGTTGCATCTGACACCAAGAAGCCTCGCAAGTCCCTGGCTCGCCAGCAAACGCAGCATTGATGCAGCGGTCGCGGCCGGCCAGAGCAGGCGTGCCGCGTTGGAAACAGCATGAAAACATTTGGCCCAGCCATCATGGCCGCTGCCGTGCCCATGTCTCCGGGCGCGATCACCGAACCATGGCACCAACATCAGCTGAACGCACGCGCACACTGCGCGGGTGAAGCCCCTGAATCAGTAAGCATTCACATCGGTTCGGCATGTGCGTTTAACGGAAAAATATGCGTCGCCTTGTCTTCATCCTTGCCGGCCTTCCAGAGCGGCGATGAAGCTGCAACGACGATGGCCTACGTGATCTTCGATACTGATAGCCACGCCAAACGCTACAATCTGGATCGCAGCGAGTTTGATGAATCATGTGAAGGCGCATCTGCGGGAATAAATGTGCTTGTGCCGTTGAACACAGCGCGTAAGGAGCCCAATGAAAAGTTGGAGGAAATGAGATCCGTCGCCGGATGCAAGGGCGTGTTGACCCAACGATTCTGGCTGAGCGGACTGGTCAGGAACACGGCCAAAGACTTTGATACTGTCCTCAGACGGGACGTGACTGTAGACCACCAAGTTCCACATGGAGCAACTGCGATTGATTTTGCGGAAGGGCGGCACGAGTTGATGACGAGGGCGAAATAGTTTAAGCATTATTCATTTCTTTGGGGACCAGTTACTGCAGCTTCGCATATTCCGCTTTCGCCTGCTTCAGGATGGGAATGTCGGGGTCGGCGTCTTTCCAGAGAGTGAGGAAATCCTGATAGGCCGCCTTGGCTTTGGCCGTGTCTCCTTGCATCGCGTAGGCGCGAGCGAGGCCGAGATGCGCCAGTGCGCCGATGGGCTGGTTAATTACAATTCCGCGATGATCGACGATTTTCTGGAATTCGGCGGCGGCTCCACTGCCTTGATGCGCCGCCAGATAGGCTTCGCCGCGTACATATATGGGATACAGGGCCGCCCATTCGTTACTGCCGGTGATCTTACCTAACTCATAGGGGGTGGCGACTCTGAGACTCTTAATGGCCTCAGCAGCACTTCCCCGGCAGAGCGCCAGCTTCGCTCGAAGGGTCGGCAGATAATTGAACTGCACGATTGTGGCTTCCGGGAACCTCTTGTCCAAATCGCCGGTCAGGGCTTGCGCTCGACCGTTCTCCCCCGCATACGCTAAGGTGAGCGCAGAGCCGTATTGCACATCGCGGCCTGTCGAACGCTCGATTGCCATAGTCGCGAACCGTCGCGCATCGTTTGCGTTGCCGAACAACGCTTCCCGCAGACCAGACAGGGCAGAGTATGTTGCAGCAACTTCTTTTTCTCCCGCCCGTCCGGCGGAATCCGCCGCCCGGCGGGAAAACTCGCGCGCCTCCCTAAGCCGCCCTGAATAGCCGGCGGTATTGGCTTCCAAGTTTAGCAGCCAGTCCTCTACTCCCTGCTGGCCCGCCGACCACGCTACCTGTTGCGCCATCCCCGCCGCATTGTTTTGCAAAAAAGCAATCTGATAGTGCAGAGCATTTTTAGCTCGGCGGCGCGGCGACAGTAGATGTGAGCGGAGAAGAAACGTAGTCGAGCCGCGCCGGTGAGCTAAAAATGTATTGAACTAAACCGCTGCACGGTGCGTGCCCTATGGGTTTTGCTTGATGAGTGGGAGGCGACGCAAAGAGGACAGCTGGTAGGTAAGGGTGGAGAGCAGCATGGTGAATTGTGGTTCGGCGCCTTCTGCTGAGAGCGTGCGGGGCAAAATACGGAGTGCTTGGCTGGCCTCGGGGTGTTCTGAACGGCAAGCAGCAACAACCCTCCGTTGACGCGACGGTGTCGAGTCGTGGAGAGAGCAATTTGGATTGGTACACGGTGGCTCATGAAGTGTCTTGGATGGCCGGCGAAGAACGAACCTCGGCCAGAATCATAACGGGCATCATGCGGCCACGATGGCAAACTGGACATTCCCGCAGGGAGCGACCGGTGAGGCGCTCATATCGATCGCGATGGCGACGCGGTGGGTGTAGCGGCCGACGTAGTCCAGCACTTGGTGTGGTCCGGCGAAAGGCGGCTTGGCGTAGACGACCCACTCCACGTTTCGCATTGGATCGAGATAACGAGTGAAAGCCTCTGGATTTTGGAGTGCTTGAAGCGAACAGAAGAACTGCAACTTGCCACCATCGAAGGCCTGCTGCAGATACCGCAAGAACAATCGGCGGAAGAGCCGAGCGAGCACCTTTACTGGTAAGAAAAAGTTGGGGCGGCAGGAGATCCACCGGGCACCATCAAATGAAATCCCGCCGCCTGGAACGACACAATGCAGATGAGGATGGAAAAACAGGTTCTGTCCCCAACTGTGAAGTATGGCGAAAAAGCCGATTTCGGCGCCCAGATGCTTGGGATCGGCAGCGATGGTGGACAAGGTCTCGGCAGTGGCTCGGAAGAGAATGCCGTAGACGAGATCCTTGTTCTGGTAAGCGATGGCAGCGATCTGTTCGGGAATCGTGAAGACGACATGAAAATAGTGCGTCTGGAGAACTTCGGACGTTCGTTTTTCGACCCACTCGGCACGAGCGAGCGATTGACACTTTGGACAGTGGCGGTCGCTGCAGCTGTCATAGCAGGGCCGCTCGTGATTGCAGGAGTCGCACCGCTCGAGATGACCGCCCAGAGCAGCGGTGCGACACACTTGGATCGCGGTCATGACGCGCCGCTGTGCAGAGTATAGTGACGCACCATGCTGCTGACGATAGGCGCCGCCGTAGCGGCGAAAGATGTCCGCCACTTCCAGCTTCGGACGATCCATCGGGTCCGGCGGTCAGGAATGTTGAGGCGGAGTGGGTTGGACCTCTATGGAAACAGGACGCGGCAACAAGTCCAGTGGGCTCGTGGTGGAGCACACCTTGCTGATCGCGATGCGGAGATATTTTGCAGTGGTCGCCAGGCTGCGATGGCCAAGCAGCAGTTGAATGGTGCGAATGTCGGTGCCCGATTCAAGCAAGTGCACCGCAAAGGCGTGGCGCAGTGAATGCGGCGTGATCGGTTTGGAGATTTTGCAGGTGTGTCGGAGGTGCCGACACTCCCACGCAACGGCATGTGCGCTGATATGGCAACCCGGCTTGTCTCCCGGAAAGAGCCAGTGTTGTGGCCTTTCTACTCGCCACCAGGCGCGCAGAATTTCTAGCAGCTTCGGCGAGAGCATTACGTAACGATCCTTTTTCCCCTTGCCTTGCTCGACGCGCAAGACCATACGCTGGCTGTCGATTGCAGGAGGCGTAAGAGCCACGGCCTCGGAGACACGCAAGCCCGCGGCGTAACAGGTGGTCAAGATCACGCGATGCTTACTGATCCGAACAGCATCGAGGAACTGAATCACTTCTTCCGGGCTGAGCAAGATCGGCAATGTCCGGGGCACTTTGGGAGCCGGGAGGATGTCTGCCACGGACCAGTTTTTCTTGAGGGTAATTCGGTACACAAAACGAAGCGCTGCGATAGCAATGGCGATCGAACTCGTGGCCAGCTTTCTTTCCTTGATCAAGTAGACCTGATAGGCGCGAATCTGTTCAGGTCCCAATAGTTCTGGAGACTTCTTGAAGTGGCGCGCGAATAACGATACTTGCAGGACGTAACATCTTTGCGTGTGCAACGACAAATTGCGCATTTGCATGCCCTCGATAAAGCGTTGTCGAAGTGAAGTCATGGAAAGCTCCTTTGCGAGATGGAATGTGCTGCCCTGAGCAGCCGCTCCATGAAATCGCAAAGAAACCCCCAGAGAGGGAGGGATGTTTAACGGGAACCCCGGCGAGCATGACCGCATGGGCCGACACGACTACAGCGTCACCACTACCGCGATAGCGGTTTAGTCCAAAGGTCATTATGGAATGCAGAATAATTCAGTTTGTGTGTGAGAGCTTGCTCATAGGTAGCCATTGCCTCATTGAAGCGATTCTGAGCCATGTAGCTCAACATAATAATGTGGTAGGACGTGGGTGTGTCCGGATTTAAACGGACTGCCTCGGTGCCATTAGAACATGTGCGGCCCCGGAGCGCGTGGATAAGCCTTTACCCAAAGCTCGCAGGTTTCTTTGGCATTTTCTATGTTTCCTGTGACCACCATATCGAAAGAAGCTGAAATGAAGTACTTCTCCGGTTCACTCGTTCGGTCCCGCAGTTCATTCGCAGTTCATAAGCCTTTCGGGTGTAAACGGCAGAGAGGCTGTATTCTTTTATATCGCCGTACATGCGGCCCAAATATGCGTAGGAGAGGGCAAAATTCGGGTCCAGTTCAATGGCATGCTTGAAAAATGGAATGGCTGCGGCCGACCCGGTTGTATCCCCGACCTGGCCGGCTGAGTTGAAAGCTTTGAGGGCCTCAAGCGACGGCGTAGTGGCTTCTTCCAGAGGGGTATCGAACTTATGCACCGTGCTCAGCGACTCGCCCAGTTTGTTCCGAATTTCCGAAGCTGTCTTACCCAGTGCTTCGAGCACATGGTTCTTGTCGCTCGCCTGAGCTTCCGTGCTCGCCAGCGATTCCCCGCTTGTGCAGTTGACTGCCTTGAGGGTCAGAAGGTACTGCGTGCCAATCTGTGCTATCGAACCATTGAGGACGGCGGCACTCCCTGTCCGCTGGCAGAGTTCCCGCGCAATCTCTGGCGTGAGTTTTGCATCCGGCTTCTGGCTCATCATCTGGAGGGTGTGCTGGATTTGCTGGTCAGAGATAATGCTCAGGAAGGGGGATTGCTCTAGCTGCACCGAGAGTCCTTGCCGCAGTGTGCCATCAAATACCGTATCGCCGGTCGAGTTCGTGAAGTCGGCGAGGACAATAGTGTCCTTGTCCGTCAGCGCGTGGGCCTTCCGGGAGAAAAACAACCAGCCGCCCACGGCCAATCCGATGACGAGTATTGTTGCGCCAGTGATCGCCGCCCACCGAAACCGAGTGGATTTCGTGGCGGGCTTCGACGTGCCCTGTCCTGTCGCGGCTGCACGGCCTGAATCCGAATCACGCTTCAGCCGCTGCAAATCTGTGCGAATATCTGCGGCGCTCTGGTAGCGCAGCTTGCGGTCTTTTTCCAGCCCCCTATTGACGATGCGCTCTAGCTCCTGCGGCAAGTCAGGATTCACTCGTGTGAGCGAGGTCGGCCCTCGATTGAGAATCGCGTCATGGATGACTGCAGCATTCTTACCCGGAAAAGCCATCCGTCCTGTCGCCATCTCATAGAGCACTGCCCCGAACGAGAACAAGTCGGTCCGTGCATCCAGTTCTTCGCCTCGTGTCTGTTCCGGGGACATGTACGCGATCGTACCCACCGCACTTCCTGGGCTGGTAAGCAAAAAATTCTCAGTTGCCGTCGGCATCTGCGATACGCCAACGGTCGTACCAGCAGTGATAACTTTCGCTAGGCCGAAATCGAGAATTTTGGCCTGGCCCAGTTTGGTCACAAAGAGATTTGCTGGCTTGATGTCTCTGTGAATGATGCGTTGGGCATGCGCTGCCCTGAGCGCGTCTGCAATTTGAATTGCCAGTTCCAGCATTTCTTCAAACGGAAGAGGCTTACGGGAAATCCGGTGCTTCAGAGGATCGCCATCAAGAAACTCCATGGCAATGAAATAATGGCCGTCTTTCTCGCCGATATCGTAAATAGTGCAAATGTTTGGGTGATTTAATGCCGAAGCGGCCTGTGCTTCACGGCGGAAGCGCTCAAGCGCAGCGGAGTTGTGGAGCATTTCAGCAGGCAGGAACTTTAAAGCCACCGCACGATGGAGTCGTGTATCTTCCGCCTTGTAGACCACACCCATTCCGCCACCACCGAGCTTTTCTATGATTCGGTAATGCGAGATGGTCTGCCCGATCAGCGTGTCGGTGTCCGCCACAGTGCGGCCATCTTAGCACCGGCCACCGCGTTGCGGTGGTTGTATGAGCCGGAAACTCCTGTAGAAACCTCGATGACGCTTGAGTAGTGCAGCTACAATGCGGGGCACGACATGGCTCGGCAGGGTCGAAAATCACTGCGCTTGTGATTGGCTGGGTTGAGGATTCGGTGTTCGATCCGATAGCCGAGGTTCCGGAGTTGACGGATCATCCTCTTCGTGCGCGCTTGCTTTGACCTCCCGCTTGCGCCTTCCCGCTTTTGGCGAAACGGTTTCCAGTACCGTTCCAATGCTTCCCAAACTGGTTCCCAGTATTGTGCCGTCGATTCCATGACTACTTCTTCGACCTCTTGCTCGAGCAGCCATGCGGCGAGCGATCGCAGTTGGTCGGGGCTGCTGCCGAACATCCGCCGCTCAAACTGGTACTCGCTTTCGATTTCCACGTCGGACGCAACCACTGCGGGCATCTTCTTATGGACATCAATTCCCACTATCTTATAAGGCATGCTTTCCTCCTGGCGGGAGCGGAGAGCGTGCTGCGGTTACCTTAAGCAGGGTCGCGGGCTATCGCCGCTCCCCCAGAGGAAGACAACGACCCCCAATTATTCGCTCAAACACGCACGCTCCGGACCAGACAGTTAAACGGTCTCGACTTCTCCATTCCGAGCTCGACTTCGCCGATCCGCGCCGTGGTTATATTAACTCTGACTGATTTTAGTCAGCAGCCAGAGTTAACCGCAATAGTTAAGTTAAAAAGACAACTCTGAATTGTGCTTGACAAAGTAAGTTAAGAGGCGCAAGCTGGTTGAGTAGCGACAAAACCATACGGCAATCTGAGCTGACACGAGTTATCTGAAATTGCCTTGGCCGAGACAGATCCCAGAAAATTTAAGAGGTGTTTAGAATGAGAACAATGAATCGTTTGGAACAACCATTCCGCGGGGCAACGAACCTGCAGGATCAGATTAGTCGCGTGTTTGGAGATCTGGTAGGACGCACGAACGAGGAGTCAAACTTGACCCCCTGGGCCCCAGCCGTCGACATCTACGAGACCGAGCATGAGCTGGTGGTGAAGGCAGACCTGCCGGATGTCAATCCGCAGGACTTGGACATCCACGTGGAGAACAACGTCCTGACAATTCGCGGCGAACGGAAGTTTGAGAATAAGGTGAAAGAGGACAATTACCTACGCATCGAACGCACGTACGGATCGTTCAGCAGAAGCTTCTCGCTGGCCAACTCCGTGAATTCTGAGGCGATCAAAGCCGACTATCAGAATGGCGTGCTGACGCTGAGCATACCGAAGCGCGAGGAAGCAAAGCCGAAGCAGATCAAGGTGAATGTGGGAACACGGGCGGTGGCGGCCGGAGCAGCTCGTTAAAGAGACCCAGACCGAAGACGAAATACCCAGGGGCTGGCGACATCGCCGGCCCCTTCTAGTGTCCTGTCCCGTATAAGTGTTGACAATATGGGCTAACCATGTTTCAATGGGGGCATGTTTGCCACCGCCGCAGCTCTTTCCGTTGATGTCGAGGCCAAGAGCCCAACTGGAATCGTTGGTCCGCTCTGGAACAACGCCACAAGGAGTGGCGCAGAAATGCCGGGTGATTCTGCTGGCCCACGAAGGGATGTCGAATCGCTCAATCGCCAAACAACTCGGTCTGTCGCGCCCGACGGTGATCGCCGCCCGCGCCACGTTCGGCGCAGGCGGAGTGCAAGCGTTGACCGCCAAGCCGACGCGGAACCGGCTGCGCCGGACGTTGACACCGGAGTTGGAGAAAAAGATTTTGGATGCCACGCTCAAAACCAGACCGCCGGACGCAACGCAGTGGACCGTGCGAACGCTCGCCAAACACTTGCGCGTGTCGCGCATGATGGTGCATCGGGTTTGGCAGCGTTTCGATATTCAGCCCCACCGGGTCGAGAAATTCAAACTGTCCAACGATCCGCAGTTTGAGGAAAAGGTGCGCGATATCGCCGGTCTGTACCTGGACCCTCCGGAACGCGCTCTGGTGCTGTGTGTCGACGAAAAAAGCCAGATTCAAGCTCTGGACCGCACCGCTCCGATCCTGCCGCTGCGTCCCGGACTGCCAGAACGGCAAACCCATGATTACAAACGCTACGGAACGACCACCCTCTTTGCGGCATTCAATATCCTGAACGGCAAAGTCATCGGCAGTTGCTTGCCGCGTCATCGCGGCAAAGAGTTCGCAAAGTTTCTCAACCAAGTTGAGAAGCAAGTCCCTCCGGACCTGGACGTGCACATCATTTGGGACAACTACAGCACGCACAAGAGCGCCACTGTAAAGCGGTGGCTGACACCCCGCAAGCGCCGCCACTTTCATTTCCACTTCACCCCTACCAGCAGTTCTTGGCTCAATCAGGTGGAACGCTTCTTCGCCCTGATCACGGAACGCATGATCCGTCGTGGCACCTTCCGCAGCGTTGAAGAACTCGAAAGCGCCATCTATGCGTGGCTCGCCAACTGGAATAACAAACCCCAGCCTTTCGTTTGGAAGGCCACGGCTGATGTCATCCTCGACAAGGTGCGCCGTTGCAAAGAATTAGCTGGGACACCACACTAGTTAAGAGCGCCAGTTACGCACGTAAGAACCGTTCGTCACAGGTATCGCAGCGGCATGGCCTGACGAACAGAACCGTGAGAATTGTCTTTTCTACGATCCCTTTGCGTTTTGACCCTCCGTGTCAACATCCCTGAGACAAGTCTAGTACCCTTAATTAATGAGCAGAAGGGCGAGAAAGAAGCAGGCAGGGATGATCAGGAATTCTCTTGGTGTTGTTCTTTCTCCTGGAGGTTTGGCTGCCGCGGAACGGAGCGAAGGCTCGGTTTGTGAGCCTGAGCGTAGTGCAGCGGCAGCCAAAGTAGGCGCCGGCGCTGTGCCAGTTTTGCCGCCGGATTCCGAGGTTGTCGCCAACGCAAAACGTCGTGTCTTCACCGCTGCATACAAACTGCGCATTGTGAAGGAAGCCGAAGATGCTGCAGCCACCCCAGGTGGCGTGGGCGCGCTGCTTCGCCGGGAGGGTTTGTATTCCTCGCATCTGGTCAGTTGGCGGCGGGAACGCCAAGCCGGGAGCCTGGAAGCCTTGACCCCACGTAAACGCGGCCGCAAATCCCAGCGTGATCCGCTGGCGGAGGAAAATGAAAAGCTGCGCCGCCAGCTAGGCCAGCTGACGGAAAAACTCCGAAAAGCGGAGATCATCATTGACGTTCAAAAAAAAGTGGCGGCGCTGCTGGGCCGTCCGATCCCGGATCCGGAGGAGAAACTGTGATGACCGCGGCCACCGAGTTGGCCACGATCGTGGGCATCCGCGCGGCGTGCCAGGCGCTGGCTCTGCCGCGAGCTTCCTACTACCGCAAGCTTCATCCCGGTTCTTCGGCTTCGCCGATTTCCCGGCGGCCGCCGGCACGGGCTTTGCGTCTTGAGGAACGGCAAACGGTTCTCGCCTGCTTGCACGAAGAACGTTTTCAGGATCGCTCTCCAGCCGCTGTTTATGCGACGCTGCTCGATGAAGGAACGTATCACTGCTCGATCAGCACCATGTATCGCGTGCTCGACGAACACGACGAATCGCACGAACGCCGCAATCAGTTGCTTCATCCGCCTTACCAGAAGCCCGAACTGATGGCTACTGCTCCCAATCAACTGTGGAGCTGGGACATCAGCAAGCTGCTCGGCCCCGTCAAGTGGACCTATTTTTATCTCTACGTCATCCTCGACGTGTTCAGCCGCTACGTCACCGGCTGGATGGTCGCTTATCGCGAAAGCGCCGAGTTGGCCAAGCGATTGATCGAGGAGAGCTGCAAGAAACAAAACATCCAGCCCGGTCAACTCACCCTGCATGCCGATCGCGGTACCTCGATGAGGTCCAAGCCAGTAGCGCTTTTACTTGCCGATCTGGGGGTCACGAAAACGCATAGTCGGCCGCACGTCTCGGACGACAATCCCTTCTCCGAGAGCCAATTCCGAACCATGAAATATCGGCCGGAGTTCCCGGACCGCTTTGGGTGCATCCAGGACAGTCGTGCTTTCTGTCAGAGTTTTTTTCAGTGGTATAACCAAGAGCACCGTCACTCCGGCGTAGGTTTGTTGACGCCAGCGGCGGTTCACTATGGGCAAGCGGAAAACATTCTGCAGCAACGCCAGGATGTGCTCAACGTTGCATACCAACGTCACCCGGAGCGCTTCGTACAAAACCCTCCCAAACCACCGGCCCTTCCTAGCGAAGTCTGGATTAACAGGCCGGTTTCCACTCTGGAACCGCTAACTGGAGGAACGTAGATGAGACCGACGCGATCCGCTTCGAAAAAACGAAATGTGCTTGAGGAGAGACAAAAAGCGGGGATGCTGTGGGTCGCCCCAGTTGGCGATCGTCGTTCCTACGCGATCCTGGCGCGAAATTTCTTGGTGGAAAAACTCAACAAACAAAAAACTCACTAAATTTCGCGAGTACCTGTCTCAAAGTCGTTGACACGCGCCGTGATAGATGGGTTCGTTTACTATGGCACTACGGACACCTTTTCAAGATGACGCTCCCAATGCCACTTAGCACCGCTAAAACCGAACGAATGGTCGTTTGATCTGGTCCCTGATGAAACTCTAAGTCAGTGCAATGGCAGCACGGGTCTGTGACGTCATTCACATCAAATCCCAACGAAGTCCGAACCGTAATTATTAACTTGAATAGATAGATTGAGTCGCGATACCCGGAGGACGGGGCCTGCGATGTTGTCAACTGGTCAGGTCAGACTGTCGCAGGCCCTGTGGTGAGAAATTTACTGAAGTTTTGGCCGAATTGTATCCTTCTGCGGAAATCGCTTCTGTCCACAACTGAACACTTCCGAGACGGGGAGAATTCAACCAACTAGCAAACGGGTCCCAGCACCTGATTTCTACTTGACGTGCTAGCTGCTTCGGCGTACTACAACCTTGAATTACCCGAGGGGGCTGTATGTTTCCTTGCTCCTGGGCGGGGAGGAAGGTAGCTTCGGCCCCTTTAATTTTCCAGCGGCTCTAATTACCGAACATCAGTTCGTATTGCTGGTAAATAAATTTGGCTTTGCAGGCCGGGTACTCACACTCGATGCCTTCAGGCGGCATCTCGGGCTTCTTGGGAAGAAATAATCAAGCAGCGATTCGCCGGTCTCGCAATAAGCGAAAGTCTCCCCGCAACGCTTGCAAATCAGGACCCAAAGTGCCATGGCAAGTTCTGAGCGGATGTTTATTCTGGATGCGCACGCCATTATGCGGGAATACCGAAATTCGTATAGTTTGTGTAGGTTTACTTGACCCGCCGAACACATCGGCGTATTAACAAGTCTCACCCTCTTCCCTCGGCGCCGCACGCTCACCCCTTACGGCCGCAGCCCCGCCTATTGTTCCTGCCGAAAATCTGATCACACGCAATGGTCTATTGTTCTCGAGAATCGAGGGGTACACGCTGGACGCGATGCGTTCTTCGCTGCACACCTCCTTGTGGATAGGCGTACTGGCGTGCTTCATGGATTGCGCGCTGCCAACTTTGGCGGACCAGCGCCGGTCAGGGCCGATGACAAACGTTGAGCATTGCTGACACTCCAGCAGCGAGTCACCTGTAAAACCGAGCGATGGAAAACCTTCCAGCCACGGGGATGCTGTGTTGCCCGCTTAAGGCTACTATCGCTGCGATGTGGAACGCAGCCACGATGGGGGGCTGCTCCTCCACAACACTACGTTCTGGCTTCCAACCCCTCGGATTTGGCAACAAGATGATTCTATCATTCCGTCGAATTTTGTTTCAGCCCGTCTGGCATAGCGGAAGAGACACCCTTCTCGAAACGCGATTGCTCCGCATTTAGAAATCCCTACCAGAAGTATTGCCTTGGTTTAACGCTGACGGCATTTCCATCGGTTGACAAAAACCAATTTGATTTTTGAAAGGAGAAAATCCATGAAGAAATTAAAGCAGTGGTGTTGATGGCAGTGATCGCACTCAGTCTTGCCGGAGCGGTGAAGGCAGCGAACGTATTATGCTGCCTTCCGCCGACTGTTGTGCTTCCTGCTCTGCGTGTAAGAAGTTAGGTAAGTGAATGGAGAGGCGCGGGCGAAGTGAATCAAGTTCTCAGGTGGCATTCGGACTTTGCTTGCATACCCAAGCCGTCGCATCCCATCCCAGCTCTATCCACGCTGTCATGTCTTCCTGGCTTCCAAGTGTCTTGGTAAGCTTTATACAACCTGCTGCATCCTCTTGCGGACAGATTATTGAGAATCACATAATATAGTGACATTCTAACTGTTCTATGCTATCGTTTGTGCATGGGAAACCCTAAAGGAGTACGGCGCGACTTCACAGCACTAGAGGAGCGGCGTCTGCGGGCGGCACGCTTGCTCGAGAAGGGCGTCAGTCAATCGCAAGTGGCTCGACAAGTCGGTGTACATCGTCAGTCAGTTAGTCGCTGGGCGCAGCAACTGGAAAAGGACGGCCGAACGGGGCTTGCGCAAGCCGGTCGAGCCGGACGGAAGCCACGCTTGAGCGCTGAGGATCTAGAACGGATCGAACGCGCTCTGAAGCGCGGACCGGAAGCGTTTGGCTATGACACTGGCTTGTGGACCTCGGCGCGAGTGGCGGATTTGATTGAAAAGGAATGTGGGATTGACTATCACCCTGGACATGTCTGGCGCCTATTGCGGCAACTCGGCTGGAGTTGCCAACGTCCGACCGGACGAGCTCTGGAACGCGACGAAAAAGCCATTGCCCAGTGGAAGCGAAAACGCTGGCCGGAGATAAAAAAAAAGCCCAAAAACAAGGGTTCGTGATCGTTTTCGTCGACGAAAGCGGACTGAGCCAGAGACCGCATCGTTGCCGAACTTGGGCACCGCGAGGACAAACTCCCGTGCTGCAGTATCACTTCAATTGGAAAACTTTGTCGGCCATGGCCGGTGTAACGTGGTGGAACTTTTACTTCCGGTTGTTCCCGGGCTCGATTCGCAGCCCGCAGGTCGTGCAGTTTCTGAAACATCTCCTGCGTCATCTCGACTGCAAGCTGTTGGTAGTTTGGGACGGATCCCGCACGCATCGAAGCCGTTTGGTCTGGGACTTTGTCCGGGAACAGAAAGGACGACTCTGGCTCGAATTTCTTCCCGCCTACGCCCCGGAATTAAATCCGGTCGAGTATCTCTGGTCACACTGGAAACAACACGAACTGCCAAACTTCTGCCCGCAAACCTTCTGGCAGTTGAGCCATTATGCCCGCAAGGCTCTTCGCCGCATGCGTCGACGAACTACCCTGGTCACTGGCTTCTGGGTACAAGCGGAATTATTCTAGTCACTATATTATGTGATCCTCAATAGTTGGCGCCATTGTCCGGTGGTACTTGCTGCCCAAGTTCACGTTTGCAGTTCGGACAGCAGACTTTTCCTGGTGTGAATCTGTCGTTCTCACAATCCCCCCAACGGAGACAGCCAGTAGTCGTTCAAAAGCATCTGAGCCTCGATCTCCGAATTTAAGCATCATAATGCTAAATCCACGAGGGCAACTCTACAAAGACTGGCTAGGACTTTGCGGTCCTGCACCAGCTCGCAATCGCCAACACGAAAAACAAGACGCCACCATGCAAAAAACTTGTGTAAGAAATGGCAGTCCCGCCGGGAACACCCAGAAAGGGAAGATGAAGACTTATAGCCGTGGTGAATCTGAAGATCACGGCCATGACAGTGCAGATTAAGCCTAGCCAATAACCTATCGTGCAAAGTTGTTTTTCCATTTATATCTCCATAATTACGGTTTTCTTTTGGAGGGACTGGCTGCACGCTACTCTGGACCAACTGGCGAGTCAAGCAACATTTCTCTATTAGTTGATCGATTCCACTCTCGTTATGCGACCTGCCACTACCATTGCCGCAAAATCCCAGCTCGGTTTCGTGACTTTAAGAACGGCCACCCACCCTGCCACGACGCAGTTCAACAGTGGCAAGGTGACGCAAGCGAGGCTCGGCGCAGTGTTGTCATCGCCCGGTACTTACTGCCTCTTGCTGGACAATCGGTTTTTTCACTGACCAGTCCGAAAGTGGTTCAGATCGAGACGACGTTGAGCTATGTGCATTGAACCGGGAGAACTCAATCGCTCATTCCAGAAAGTGAAAGGGTTGCTCCGTTTCGAGCAAACCTTTATTTTTGTGTGCCGAGCATGTTCAGCGCCTGGAGGTGCAAGTCCTGTGCGCCGGGATAAACCGGCATGAACGGCGCGTGTCAACGACTTTGAGACAGGTACTCGCGAAATTTAGTGAGTTTTTTGTTTGTTGAGTTTTTCCACCAAGAAATTTCGCGCCAGGATCGCGTAGGAACGACGATCGCCAACTGGGGCGACCCACAGCATCCCCGCTTTTTGTCTCTCCTCAAGCACATTTCGTTTTTTCGAAGCGGATCGCGTCGGTCTCATCTACGTTCCTCCAGTTAGCGGTTCCAGAGTGGAAACCGGCCTGTTAATCCAGACTTCGCTAGGAAGGGCCGGTGGTTTGGGAGGGTTTTGTACGAAGCGCTCCGGGTGACGTTGGTATGCAACGTTGAGCACATCCTGGCGTTGCTGCAGAATGTTTTCCGCTTGCCCATAGTGAACCGCCGCTGGCGTCAACAAACCTACGCCGGAGTGACGGTGCTCTTGGTTATACCACTGAAAAAAACTCTGACAGAAAGCACGACTGTCCTGGATGCACCCAAAGCGGTCCGGGAACTCCGGCCGATATTTCATGGTTCGGAATTGGCTCTCGGAGAAGGGATTGTCGTCCGAGACGTGCGGCCGACTATGCGTTTTCGTGACCCCCAGATCGGCAAGTAAAAGCGCTACTGGCTTGGACCTCATCGAGGTACCGCGATCGGCATGCAGGGTGAGTTGACCGGGCTGGATGTTTTGTTTCTTGCAGCTCTCCTCGATCAATCGCTTGGCCAACTCGGCGCTTTCGCGATAAGCGACCATCCAGCCGGTGACGTAGCGGCTGAACACGTCGAGGATGACGTAGAGATAAAAATAGGTCCACTTGACGGGGCCGAGCAGCTTGCTGATGTCCCAGCTCCACAGTTGATTGGGAGCAGTAGCCATCAGTTCGGGCTTCTGGTAAGGCGGATGAAGCAACTGATTGCGGCGTTCGTGCGATTCGTCGTGTTCGTCGAGCACGCGATACATGGTGCTGATCGAGCAGTGATACGTTCCTTCATCGAGCAGCGTCGCATAAACAGCGGCTGGAGAGCGATCCTGAAAACGTTCTTCGTGCAAGCAGGCGAGAACCGTTTGCCGTTCCTCAAGACGCAAAGCCCGTGCCGGCGGCCGCCGGGAAATCGGCGAAGCCGAAGAACCGGGATGAAGCTTGCGGTAGTAGGAAGCTCGCGGCAGAGCCAGCGCCTGGCACGCCGCGCGGATGCCCACGATCGTGGCCAACTCGGTGGCCGCGGTCATCACAGTTTCTCCTCCGGATCCGGGATCGGACGGCCCAGCAGCGCCGCCACTTTTTTTTGAACGTCAATGATGATCTCCGCTTTTCGGAGTTTTTCCGTCAGCTGGCCTAGCTGGCGGCGCAGCTTTTCATTTTCCTCCGCCAGCGGATCACGCTGGGATTTGCGGCCGCGTTTACGTGGGGTCAAGGCTTCCAGGCTCCCGGCTTGGCGTTCCCGCCGCCAACTGACCAGATGCGAGGAATACAAACCCTCCCGGCGAAGCAGCGCGCCCACGCCACCTGGGGTGGCTGCAGCATCTTCGGCTTCCTTCACAATGCGCAGTTTGTATGCAGCGGTGAAGACACGACGTTTTGCGTTGGCGACAACCTCGGAATCCGGCGGCAAAACTGGCACAGCGCCGGCGCCTACTTTGGCTGCCGCTGCACTACGCTCAGGCTCACAAACCGAGCCTTCGCTCCGTTCCGCGGCAGCCAAACCTCCAGGAGAAAGAACAACACCAAGAGAATTCCTGATCATCCCTGCCTGCTTCTTTCTCGCCCTTCTGCTCATTAATTAAGGGTACTAGACTTGTCTCAGGGATGTTGACACGGAGGCGTTCTTGACGCCGACATTCGAGGATTTTTCGGTGCGCCAGGCTAAGCCCGGCGCTTCCAGCGGGTGAAACTCCCGCCCCGGAAAGGGACGAGCCGCCCCACCGGGAATCGAGTCTTGGGCTCATGAAGGAGACGACATGAGTTAAGCGTAGACAGAGCGATGTCCAGGCCGTAACGCAAGTGAAGCGATGGAGCCTCGTGACACATCCGGAGGCCGACAGGGGCGAAAACCTGGAAGGCAACAGTAAGCGACCGCAAAGGGCGATGGTCGCTGGAGACTCCGGCGGGGTCTAAGAGCACGGCATGGACAGAAAAGGAAGCGTCATGGCACCTGGGAGATCCACCGCCGTCTCGGTCCGAAGGTAGCGGGCCGAGTATGTCAACCGAATGGACCAACCTGAGGGAGACAGAAGCGACGGTGGAAGTCGGACTCGCTGATAGTACTCAGAGTGCGGGAAAACCGCGTACAGGGGAAAGCGGCGGGGCAGGTTGAGTAGCTGGTCCAGGGAAACATTCCCTGCACACTCAGAGGTAGGAGAAGAATGTCCACACAATTGGACCAGATCGCGAAGAAGGCGAAGTCGAATCCGAAGCTACGCTTCACGTCACTGGCGCATCTGCTCACACCGGAGTTTCTCAAAGAGACCTGGAAGCAGATGAATCGGCGGGGTGCTAGCGGAATCGATGGCGAGACGACGAAGGAGTTTGAACAAGACTTGAGCACACGAGTACAAGAACTGTGCGAGCGTCTGAAGCAAGGAGCCTATCGGGCTCCACCGGTACGTCGAGTGGAGATACCGAAGGGACCTGGCAAGGCAGGGATGAGGCCGCTCGGAATTCCGATGATGATTTCATAATGCACCTCCCTCCAATCACGTTAGGAATCCGAGTGAATTCGGCTTGAATTTCGCACCCAATTGCGCAGTTTTTGTTCGTCCTCGGTGTTCAGTGTAATCCAATACGCAGCTCTTTCGTTGAGCCGTCGCGTCTGGATTATATGATGCTTGATCCAGTAATGAACCACGCCGACACCTACGCCAAATCGTTCGGCCACCTGCTGGACGGTCAATTCTTCTTTTTCCTTGAGTTGCACAGGAGGAATTTCATAACGCCAACAGACCCAATGAATCGCCTTTGCCGTAAAGGAGTGTCCTTTCGGAGTACGGAGACCTTCTCGATTCAACTGATCAGCGATTTGTGCCTTCGGCAAACGGCGCGCCAACTCGCGGATTCGGTCGACTTCCGCGGAAGGATATCGAAAACGGTCTGCAGCTTTCGGCGGAAGTTGCACCGAGAGATCGGTGCAAGCGCCACCCTGCCAGCGGATGTGAACGGAGAGCTGTCTTTGCTCGACCAATTTGTTGACGGTAATATCTTTGATGAGGAGCCGCAACATTCGTTTGCGGTCCTTGGCTTGCGTGCTGGGTGCGTGCCACAGACGCGGGAAATCCCGCGCTAATGCGAGCACTTTCGCTTTTTGCTCCGGTGTAAAGACCCGTGCTTCTTTCCGTTGAAATTCCGCAGCTTGCTTTTTCAGATCCTGCAGATGAAGCAAGGTTTCATTCCAGCGACGTTCCAGCGTGTTGGCGACTAACCGATTGGACGGATCTACTTCCTGATAACGCCGTTCGGCGAGAGCAACTTCGTATTCGGCGCGCTCGAGCCGCATCTGCCATTGACGCAGAATGCCTTGATCGCGCGCTTCGAGTTCCTGCAGAGCGGCGAGTGCGAGTTGGAGCTCGGCTGGCCGCAGCGCTTTCAACACTTCTTCCGAAACGGCGGCGTCGAGCAGATCACCACGAAAGCTCATGCAATCTTTGGTCGCCAGTCCTTCGCGACGTTGTCGGTTGCAAAGGTAAGTCGGATAGATGCCGCTGTTGCCCGTGTAACGGACGGTGATGGCGTGGCCACAGTGGCCGCACAAGAGCAGCCCCTGCAGCAAGGCCAAGCCTTCGCGAGCCGGGCCGCTCAGCATCGTTTCTGGCCCATTGGTGCGATTCTTTTCCAAATGCATGGCATTTTCCAGGAATTCTTCCCAGCCGATGTATCCCTCGTGATGCTGTTTCAATTGGACGCGCCAGTCGGGCATGGGGACCGCACGCATTTTTTTCTGAATCTCGCCGGTCGTGCTGATTTTCTGATGATACTGGTAGCGACCAAAGACATACACGCCGGCATAAGACGGGTTCTTGAGCATACACAACACACGCGTGTGAGTAAGACGGCCCCATACCAGCTTGCCGTTCCAGGCCCCGCCATAGGCGCGCTTGGGAAAACGCAATGCCCGCTTAACGAAGTTCTGTACTACGGCAAAGGCACTGCCTGTTTCTCGAAACAAGCGAAATACCAAAGATACGGCGCCGCGCACTTCTCCGTCGGGGTCAAGGACGATATGGCCATCCTCGTCGTGACGAAATCCAACGGGGATGGGAAATCGCAATTCTCCTTTCTGCGCTTTGTTGAGTTTACCGCCCAGGAGGCGCGCGCGGATAAAGTGCAACTCTGCTTGCGCCATGGTGCCCTTGAGTCCCAACAATAAACCATCGTTGAAGTCCGCCGGATCGTAGCAGCCATCCTCGTCGATCACGAGTGTCCGAGTCAGCGCACATAACTCCAGGAGCCGGTGCCAATCGGCATTCGAACGTGCCAGTCGGGAAGCTTCCAAGGCAAACACCGCGCCCACCTGGCCCATGGAAACATCCGCTACCAGGGTCTTGAAGTCCGTGCGTCCCGTCGTGTGAGCACCGGATACTCCTAAATCCCGATCGAGGATGCGGGTCGACGCTTCGCTCCAGCCCAGTTCCAAAGCTTTCTTTCGCAGCGCATACTGACGCTCGGTACTCTCCTGATGGTGGCGCACTTGGGCAAGCGTCGACTGACGCACATAAATGTAAGCCGGTTTGCTCTGCTGCTGTTCCGAGATTTTCGGGTTCATCGGTGACCTCCGCAGTTGTCGAAGTGTTGGAGAGAAAGTCCAACCAACTCTCGAGCATATTGGCGACGATCATGCTTGCTAATTGGGGATCGATGGGCACGATGAGCGAGGAAGAAGCGGTGCTCATCGTGTGCGCTCAGAGCGCCTCTCGGCGACGCAGCAACTCGCGGTTGATCTCGCAGATCTGCTCCAAGATTTCGCGAGCGCGTTGATAATGGGCGAGGAATTTCTTGGTCTCCGCAAGACGGTTCTGCGGAACATAGTCCACTTGCGGCCACACATTCGGGAAGCTCACAGACAAGTAGTATTTGGGGCCATGACCGCGGCCCTTGGCGCATTTGCAGCCAGGCTTGCCACAAGGCTTGTAGCGTTCGATGAGAGAACCGCGAAGGATGCCAGCGAGTGACGGCAGCTTGCCTAGCAGAGCCTGACGGCGCTTTCGCAGGGCGGCAGAGGATTTCTTCTGCATAGCTAGCAGACCACGTAAAAGAATGGTCTGACAGTATTTCAAATGAATTCATAAATCAACCTTTTTCTGTAGATCGCTGGGGGAGTTGCTCCAAGAGGGTAACTAAAGCCAGAAGAGATTCGGCGTCAAGTCGCCGCAGGGGCAGTTTCAACGAGTCCGCTGGCGAAGGATCTGCCCAATCGGTCCATTCCCGCGCGACACTGAAAGTGCCACAATCCATTCCGCGAAGAATGAGCGTGTCATTGCCAGCGATGCGTCGCTTTTTGAGTACTGGAAAACGTTGACCGCGCAGTGGATGGTACGGGTGACGGATCTCGGCCCATCCCAAATGCTCACTGTGCTCAAGTGCAGTTCGCGTTGACCGTCCCGACGGTGCTGAATCGCTTGATCCAGCAGGCGGTGATGCAGGTTCTGCAACGCAGCTGGGATCCGACATTCTCCGAACACAGCCACGGGTTCCGGCCGAAACGCTCGGCGCATCAAGCGGTAGCCAAAGCGCAACAATCATTGAGGAGTCTTGGTATTCTCCCGATCTCGAAGTGAATTTGTCGGTGACCCGCAAGGATCCGCGGCAAGGGACAGTCGTAATTCACGTCGTCGACCTCTCTCGCTCCGAGCCAGACCCCATCTCTATTCCAAATTCCCGTAAATTTTCTTGTTGAAGATCATCGTCAAGCTGCGAAATCAGAAAATTGATTTTGGAAGGGGGCACTAGCTCGGATCGAATCATAAATTCCAACGGTTGCTGTATTCTTTGACGATGGATGGCTGCACCTTCAGGTAATGGTCGCCCATTTGGTCGTCGCGCCCTAAGTCTATGCATAACCAGCCGTGCAGTGAACCGCGAAATTGATATATACTTTCGGTTCCTGCCAAGTGACATGATTTCCAACTGAGGTCGCCTCGTTTGCTTGAGACCCGCTACCGTGTACTCGCGATTTGCAGCCATCCAGTTCAGTACATGGCCCCTATCCTCCGTCGCATGGCGCAGCACCCTCAATTGGACCTCTCCGTGGCCTATTGCACACTTCGAGGTGCGAAACCCGTCCATGACCCGGACTTCAACATCACCGTGAAATGGGATATTCCGCTGCTCGACGGCTACAATTGGCAAGAGATTCCCAATCGTGGCTCAGGCGCCGAATCTTTCTGGGGCCTTCGTAATCCGGGGCTTTTTAAACTCATACGAACAGGGAAATTTGACGCCGTTCTTTGTTACCTCAGCTATTTGTGTGCTTCCTTTTGGATTTCCTATTTCGCCAGTCAGGGCGCTGGAACCGCATTTATCTTCGGAACGGATGCTTCCAGCTTGGCTCCGCGAAATGGCAAGTCGTGGAAGACCCTTCTGAAACGCGCTTATTGGCCGAAACTGTTTTCTCTGGCAGATCAGGTCATCGTTCCCTCGACTTCCACGCGCGATTTAATGCTCGCGCTTCGTATCCCTCCGGAGCACATCACCCTCACCCCCTATTCGGTCGACAACGACTGGTGGATAGGCCAGTCCGACAAAGCGAATCCCGCTGCAGTTCGTGCGGAATGGGGTGCAACGCAAGATACCTTCGTGGTTCTATTCTGCGCGAAGCTGCAGCCATGGAAGAGGCCTCTGGACCTGCTCCGCTCCTTCGCCCAGGCCAACCTTTCCAACGCCCTCCTGGTTTACGCTGGCGAAGGGCTGCAACGTCAGGAACTGGAAAGGGAAGCGAGAGCTCTGGGAGTAGCAGACCGGGTGCGTTTTCTCGGATTCAAGAACCAATCTGAGTTGCCTGACGTGTACACTGCCTCTGACCTGATGGTGTTGCCGTCGGATTACGAGCCCTTCGCGGTTGTGGTCAACGAAGCGTCCTGTTGCGCCTGCCCCGTGGTCGCCAGCGACCGTGTAGGCGCGGCCCCCGATTTGATTGCTCCTGTCAATCCCGGCCTTATCTATCCTTGCGGAGATGTGCAGGCCCTTGCGAAACTTCTCGGCGAACTACGGGCTGATGGTGGTCGCCTCAAGATGTTAGGGCACGCGGCACGGCGGCGAATGATGACCTGGTCGCCACGCGAGAACATTGCGGGAGCTGTGGATGCCATTCAACATGCGGTGGCGAGGAGAAGGAACGAGGGACCCCTGGCCGCCACTCCGAAGAAGTCTTCTCCCACGACCCCATAAGGCCCTCATCTAGTCTCACTCTTTCCCCAGGTGGACGTTCTTCGTGGATATCTCAAAAGCAGGGCTATGGTGCTAGCGAAGAGGATCTCGTTGCTGGTTGTGATTGTGCCAGGCCCCCTCGGTCGGTCAGGAACCTTTTTATGCGCTTAAGGAAATAGTTCTTTATGGGGGCGCCCAGAACCAAAGTGCAAGCACTCACCCAGGTGTTGGTCAGTTGGCTCCAAGGTGTGTCTCGTCTCAAGAAGAGAAATCGAACTCGCTCACTGTTCGTTCTCTTCCCTGTGTTTATTCTTCTTCCCGCCGCCAGTCTACGCGGACAACCAGCCCCAACTCCGCCTCAACGCCAGGCGAATGACGTTGTCTTGCTATCGCTGCAAGCCCTGGATCCTCGCGTCGAGCACCGCCAACACGTCCGAGAAGGACTGATTGGAAATTTCGGTTCGGATCTCGATGTAGAGAAGGTGCTCCTCGATATTCAGATGAACATTGTCCGGGAAACCGCCAAATTTGGCCCTGTCCTTCTATTGGCTCCCGATGAGACAACAAAAAACGCCGTCCAGCAAAGGTGTAAGGAGTTTCAGATTTGCGAACTGTTCAAGATCGGCCAAGTCCGCATTAAAGTTGTGCCCCATGATGGCGTATGGATCCGTGACTTCGGCCCGCAAATTGAGGCAGCCGGAAATTCCGCCTATGTCGTCCATTGGCGATATTTCGATGTTCGAACAGAAGAGGCCAAGCGAGAGAAGCAACAGGAATTGGAGGCAGCGCGGTTAAGGTTGCTCGAAACCCGGCAACAAGAGGATAAGCCGGATGCCTTTTCTCAAGAGCCGACGCCGGAAGCTCGCAAGGCCGCGATTTCCACCATCGACGATAAGCTTTATCTCCTGCGAGAGTATTCTGAAATTCTGAGCGAAGCTTCTCCGCAACGTTCCAACGACGAGAACTCCGCTTATGACATTGCGGACGCGGTCCTTGCCACTCCTGATTTCAATTACAAAAGCTCGGCGGTTTCGCTCGACGGAGGAAATCTTCTCAAGCTGGAAGATGGCCGCTGCCTCACAACCCGGGTACTCCTCTCTCGCAACAAGGATCAAAACATCAATGTCGACCAGGAACTCGAGAAACTCGGCGGCTGTAAGGATGTTACCTATCTCGATCCTCTGCCCGGTCCAGTCATCGAGCACATCGATATGTTCACACTTCCAGTCGGCGGCAATCGTATCTTGCTGGCTTCCTACGACCTCTCCTCACCTTTCGCGGCAGAGTATTGGAGCCAATTGAACGATGCGGAACGCGATTTGGCTCTGAACGCCGATCTGGCCATGAAATTGGATGCCGAACGGCTCAGGCTTCTCGGCTACGACGTGGTCTTGGTCCCTTCGCCGTTCCCAAGAATTCCCGCGAATGGCCACACTTACTACCCCAGTGTGCTAAATGCATTCGTACGGACAGGCAGCGACGGATCCAGGCAGATTCTTGGCCCATCGTATAAGGATTACGAGCCGGGCATACAGTCCGCAGCTTTGAAACAGATTCACGCCGCATTTGGTCCCAATACGCAAATTGTCACCATCGAGGCTACGGCGGCAGCGAAGTCCCAAGGAGCGATTCATTGCTTAACCTTACCTGTGCCGTTGCGTCTGTCCATTTTCAGCGATCCCGCCGACACCGCGAGGCGAACCGAATCTATGGCCCGAAAAGAACAGCTTGATCGGGATGCAGCCGCGGAAATTGTTTCAGAGATTCCAACCACCGGACTCGAAGGTTCATGGGCAATTCTGCAGCAGGATGAACAATCAGATGAGGCACCGATCGAGCTCTACCCGCAGAGAATTTTCTTCGGTAAGACCGAATTTCAGAAAGGCGTGTTCGATCAGTTGGGATCGCAGGGGACGTACTCCATTGACAAGCGAGATCTCACTTTCTGGTCAGTCCGTTTGGTGTTCGCGGATCAAAATGTGACGCCTGCCTCCGTTCAATGGCTCAGTAAAGATGAAGTGAAGCTATTTCTGGGGGACGGCGACAGCACTTTAATTCTAAGGCGAATCGCTGGCGGAGATGTGTCGCCATTCAAGCGACTCTCGCAGCAAGCTGGGAAGGGAATTGGCTCTCCCAATAAAAAACATCCGAGCGCCGAAAAGCCTGCGACGTCGACGGGACAACCGCCTCCTGCCTTGGAGCCGATTCAGCCGTAACAAGATCTAGGTTGTTTTCAAATCAGCACCTGCGTGAATCTCTGCTCACTTTTCAGTACTATTCTCCTTCCGCCTCAGGTCGAGTTACGGAGCCGCAAATTCATGAGAATGTCATTTAGTCGTTGCGCCGTTGCTTTCGCAATTGCGCTCATTCCTCTTCTCAATAGTCCGGCAAGAACCGTTGCCAACACCGATACTCAGAATTCCCAAGAAGCGGCCAAGCTGAATCATCGCGGCCTGGAGCATCTCAACAGGAAGGAATACGACCAGGCCGCAGCAAGTTTTCGCGAAGCTCTCCAGCTCCAACCCGAATCTCCCGACGCGTTGGACAACCTGGGCAGAGCTCTCGAGGCCACCGGCAAAGACAGCGAAGCGATTGCCGACTTCGACAAAGCTATCCAACTAGCCCCGCAGAATGCTGCCACGTATGCCGACAAAGGCCTTGCTCTATTTCACGAGGGAAAATACGAAGACGCAGCCGCCGCCTACCGCCGAGCGCTAGAACATCACAAGAATTTCTCCGAAGCGCAAAATGGTTTGGGAGCTGCACTTCTTCATCTCGGCAAGAATGACGAAGCCATTGCCGCGCTTCGTTCTGCAATCGCCAGCAATCCGAAAAACGCTGACGCCCTGGGCAATCTGGGCTCCGCGCTGCTCTCCGAAAATAACGCCGGGGAAGCTATGCCCTTTCTTCGCAAGGCGCACACGTTGCGGCCAGACGTTCCCGAATTCCTGGAAAATTATGCGCGCGCTTTGGACGAAACCGGCCAAACGCATGAAGCGATCGCTGCCTATCACAAGCTGACCACCAAGCATCCCGATCAGCCTGCGGCCTGGGCGCAACTCGGTCATGTCGATTACAAGTCCAAACGCTACGACCAGGCCGCTGCCGCTTTTCAGAAGAGCCTAACACTCAAACAGGATCAGCAGGATGTCCTCCTGGCCCTCGGTCAGACGCAGGTCGATCAAGGCAAACTCCCGGAAGCCATCCAATCGTTCGAAGGGGCGCTAGCTCTCAAGCCGGACGATTTTTACGCTCTTTATAATTTAGGGAACGCATATTACGCGCAGAAGGATTACGCCAAGTCCGCTGGCTATTACGAAAAGGCCTTTGCGCAAAAGCCAGACTTTCCCGATTCCCTTGTTGGCCTTGGCGCTAGCCAGTTAGCCGCCAATAAATTTGACGACGCTATCGCCACTTATCAGAAACTGATACCCATGAAGCGGGACGACGCCAATGTCCGCTTCAACGCCGGCACTGCTTTCTTCAGCGCGGGAAAATTTCAGGACGCCGCTGCCAATTATCGCGAAGCCGTCCGCCTGAATCCTTCTTTCGCGCACGCCCACTATAATCTCGGCATGGCGTTGCTTCGCCTGAACGATTCCAATTCCGCGCAAGCGCAATTTGCCGAAGCAAATCGCTTGGACCCAAATCTTAAGCCTCCGACTCCGGCAAAATAGGCGTAAGTCAGTCAATCTGGGGCCGGACCTCCGAGCTGCCCATTCCCGCTTACCCTAGCGCGCAGGACCTTTCCCCAACTTCGAAGCGACGTCTTCTTCTTCCTTTTCTTCTTTCTGCTTTAGCGCGCGCACCTTTGCAAATTCTTTTTCCGCGGCGGCCTGATCTCCCATCAGGCTATACACACGCCCCATCCGGAAATACGCGTCGGTCTGCTTGGGATCCAGCTTTTCCGCTTGCCGCAGCGCTGCAAGCGCCTCCGGATATTGTTTTTGGTCCACAAGAATACTCGCCAAATCCATATACGCCATACGGACGTCATCGCGTAATTGAGTCGCCTCTCTCAGCAACTTCAGCGCTTTTTCCAGGTCTTCTTTCTTCATCGCAATATCGCCCAGGTAGGTCAGCGCTTGCGCGTTCTTGGGGTCGATCGCGAGTTCCGCTTCGAATGATGCCACTGCCTCGTCATACTGATGTGCCTTCCAGTAAAGATAGCCAAGTCCAAAATTCAGGTTAGGTTCTTGAGGCGCAAGCTTCACCGCCGCCTGAAATTCCGCGATGGCTTCCTCGGTCTTACCCTCGCCATCTAGGGCTTCCCCAGTGAAAATATGGACTGCCGCGGAATTCGGGTTAAGTTCCTGAAGTTTTTTGAATTCTTCCAACGCGCACGGATATTTCTTGGCCAGGAGGCAGCTCTGCGCCAGAGTTTGGTGCAATTCCGCGTTGCCTGGGTCGGAGGCGGCGGCTAACGCCAGATACTTCGAAGCCTCTGCGAATTCCTTCGCGCCATAACAACTGAGACCAAGAAGCGTTATCACCTGCATGCTCTGCGGATCTGCCTCAAGCGCCGCATGCAGCGGCGGGATTGCGGCTGCGAATTGTCCCTGCTTAAATTCCGCTAGTCCCAGATTCAACGGCACACCCGGCAAGCTCGGGTTCAAGGCCAGGGCTTTCCGGTAAGCCTTGGCCGCCTCCGGATAGTTCTGCTCCCTGGATAGTACAACCCCCAGGCTGGCGAACGCCCGGGCATCATTTGGATTTTGCTGAATCACCACCCGCCACGCTTGCGCCGCTTCCTCCAGCTTGCCTTGTTGCTCCAGCGCCATAGCTTCCGCGGGGCTTGCGCTCTGTCCCTCCGCCCAGCACGGCAACAATAGCGCGGCCCAGGCGAGCAGCAATCCTCGGCTTTTCTTTGCCCCGACCTGTCTCTTACTTTTTCCCATCCGCTTATTATCCTTGAACACGATAGCCTTGCAACCTCGGCCTCAACAGAGCGAACTCGTCCACGTGTGCTCCGCAGATGAATCACGCTTTTTCGAGAACGTTCTGCTTGACGCTTCCCGGGGCGAAGACTACTCTGGCCCTATTCCTGGGTGCAGTGAGGGCCCTCCATGAAGGTCCGCTTGCCGTCGCTCCTCGCGCGAGTTTCGCTTCTGGTTCTGATGGGCCTTTCTCTCTGTGCGCTTCCTGCCCTCCCTCAAGACAGCGCCGAGGAAGGCACCATGACCCGTGGCAGCCGCGCGGAGCTTGCCATCACCGTGCGAGACGGCTCGGGCGAGCCCATCACATCCACCGCCACCGTAAAACTGTACAGCAATGGCATGCCCATCGATCAGTCCTCGACTTCTCGTGGACGGGCCTTTTTCGTGGTTCGCGGGTTGGGTGACTTCAGCGTCGTTGTCGAAGCTTCGGGCTATAAGACTGCACAAAAAGATGTCACGGTATCTTCTCCCATCAGGGCTGAGGTGGACGTCACTCTGCAACGGAATGGGGGTTCGAATGAGACTGTGGGTGTTCCTGCGGGCCCAATCCTCGCGCCCAAGGCCAAGGAAGCCCTGGTAAAGGGGCTGCAAGCCATGGGCGACAACAAACTAGACGAGGCGCAGAAGCGTATCGGCGAGGCCATGAAGCTGGCTCCCGGCAATCCTGAGGTTCTGTATGTCCAGGGCATGTTGTACATGAAACGCAGCGATTGGGCCGAAGCGCAATCGGTTCTGGAAAGGTCCTCCCAGATCGACCCTAATCAGGGGCGTGTCTTTGTGGCATTGGGTATGGCGCTCTGTAATCAGAAAAAATATGACGAGGCTATCCCGCCGCTAGAAAAATCCCTGAAGTTGGAGGCTACCTCGAGTTGGGAAACACAATGGACACTCGCCAAAGCCTACTACTATCACCAGCAGTATGAGCAAGCGCTCGAGATGGCACAGCAAGCGCGGACTACAGCACATGGCTCCGCTCCGCAGCTGGAATTGCTCGTCGCCCAGTGCTTTACTGCCGTTGGCCGCTACGAGGATGCTGCGCTGGTCCTCCGCCAATTTCTGAAGGCCAATGCAAACAGTCCGGATGCGGCCACTGCCAAGCGTTGGCTGGATGGTTTGGCCGCCAATGGAAAAATCCACGCGGTCAGCAATCCTACCCCGTAGTTTGCCGTCGAATCATGAAGTGAGGATAGTTTGGGGCGTCTGGTGAGGAGCCGGACGCTGTCCGGTGCTCGCTACTGACTTGCGAGTAGACTCGTGTTTTGAGAGACGGTGCTTGGCTATTGCTTGATCGTGTTCAGCAGGACGTCTACCGGTGGAGGAAAGAAAAATGCGGCGTGGCGGGGGGTGATCCGCCACGCCGCATGGGTTAACAGCTACGGGAACCGTGGCTAGAACGAAAACTTCAGAGCCAGCTGGATTTCCCGGGGGTCATAGGCATTGGTAACCGCACCGAAGTTGCTGGCGCCGAGGTTGGTGCTGACCCCGCCATTGAGGGTGTCTCCCTCCCATTGCGGATGGTTCCAGATGTTGAAGAACTCCGCGCGGAATTGCAGGTTGGTGCCGCGTTCTTCATTGAACATGAAGTTCTTGAAGAACGAGATGTTCCAGTTTTGCCGCCCTGGCCCGCGCACATAATTGCGGGGGGTATCGCCCCACAAGGTGCTTACCGACGTCGCTGCCGGCATCGTAAACGCCGCGGTATCGAACCACTCGTTGACCGTATGCGGGTTGTTCAGCGGCCCGGTGACGTCGGGACGGTTGGCGCAGTTGGGAACGACGCTGCACACGTTTTGCCCGGTCACGCCGATGTTCAGCGGTGCCCCGGTGATGGCCGTGACGATGCCCGAGACTTCCCAGCCGCCCAGCGTCGTCTTCAGCAGTTTATTGCTGCTGTTCTTCAGCAATGGAACCTGATACACAAAATTGGCAAAGAAGTTGTTGCGGATGTCGAAGGCCGACGGTCCGTAATCATACTTCCATCCCTCATAGGGGTCGGACACCGGATACAGATCACCTCCGCTACCCGAACTGTTGAACGAATCGTTCGTGTGCGAATAGGTGTAGCCCACCTGATAGGTCAGGTCGTTCTTCAGCGTGCTGCCGCGGAACGAGAACTGCACCGAGTTGTAGTCGCTGTTGGCCTCGTTCAGCGCCATCTTCACGCTGTTATAGCCGAGGTACGGCACGTTGGCATTGTAGGTCTGCGCCAGCGCGCTGCTCGTGATCATCCCCGGCAGCAGACTTTCCGGCACCAGGTTGGTCTCCGTGTAGTAGTTCTGGTGGCGGTTCTGGCTGCCCACATAGGTCACCGACAGCACTGACTTCCCGATGGAATGCTGGATGCCCATGCTGAACTGTGTGCTTCGGGGAGCTGCGTAATTATTCTGGTCCATGCCCACGATGCTGCTCACCGGGGTCGATGCCGACACCGTGCTGCCCGTCAGCACGCTGGTGCCGGGATTCGACAGCAACACGTTGGGGAAGCTCACGCCCGCTGCAAACGGAACGTTGCCCGCCATGTTGTACACGTCGTTGCCCTGCACGCGCTCGTACATGATCGCGTAGCCGCCACGGATCACCGTCTTGCCCGAGCCCGTCAAATCGTAGGCAAAGCCAAGACGCGGTCCAAAGTTCTTCCAGGCGCCGTTCACGCAGCCGGCAGGAAGTCCATTCTCCCCGCAGGTGCCGATGCCGTTCAAATACAGGGGCAGCCCCGCCAAAATCGGGTTCGGGCTGGTGCCCAATCCCGGGCTGGTGGGACTAATCGATTGATCCCCCGGATTCAGGATCGCTGCATTCGCTGGGTTATATAGGTTGGGATAGAAATTGGACATGACGTTGTTGGCTTCATAGGTGTGCGGAATGCCATCCCACCGCAGTCCCAGGTTCAAGGTCAGCCGGTTGTTCACGCGGTAGTTGTCCTGTATGTACAAGCCCACCGAAACGTTGTTCCAGTGACCGGAACTCTTGACCGCGTTCTCGTTGTAGCTGTTGGCATAGCCCAGCAGGTAGTCGGCAAAGTCATTGCCGGTGTAGAATCCGTTGAAGTTGTAGCCGCCTTGCGTGTTCTGGAACCAGTCTTGCACCTTCTTGTACAGCAGCCAGTCACCGCCAATCTTCAGTTGGTGCCGGCCCTTGGTCCAGGAAACGTCATCGCGAAGCTGGTAGCTGTTGGCCACGTTGTTCCACGGCGTCCAGTTGGCCGTGTATTGCGATCCGGTGCTCCCGCCCAACTGGATCGAGGGAATGCGGTCGTCCACGTTCGGCCCATCAAAGTAACGGTTGAACGTGTAATCGCTTGGCGCGCCAACCAGGCCAAACGGCGTGATCGCGATGCGGTTCCCGTTGTAACTGAAGGAAGCTTCGTTAACCACGTTCGGGCTGATCACATACGCCGCGTGTACGACCGCCGCGTAGGAAGGATTCCCGAAAGTGTTCCCGATGGAAGGCACGTTGTCGCCGCTCCACATCGTCGTGCCATAGTTCTGGTTGACCTGCTCGGCCACGAAATGGCCGAAGATGGTGAACTTGTCCGTGACGTTTTCATCGATGCGGACAATTTCTTCACGCACGTTCGTCGGCAAATTGTTGCCGCCCTGGAACTGTGCGCCGTTGTTCGGCGCCGGGAAGATGCCGCCATATTTCCCGCCGGCCGTCAGCAACGCCTGCGCGTTCGAGTTCAAGAGGCTCGCCGGAATCGTGTTGTTGTTGAAGGCTACTTCTTTCGTGGAATCCGGTGCGCCGTTCGTGCATCCGCTGAGCGTCTGGCCTGCCGCGGCAAACTGCGCCTGAATGGCTGCCGATACCTGGCAAACCGCTGGAGCGTGCAGTTGCGAAAGGCTATATCCGGCGGTGGAGAAATTGCCGCCATAAAAGGCTGCCTCGGGCACGGTCACGTTCAGGGTCTGCCCCTTAATCAGGCTGCGCCATTCCATGTTGTAGAAAAAAAACGTCTTGGTCTTGTTCGGGTTGTACAACTTCCCGAACGTCACCGGACCGCCCACGTTAAAGCCATAGAGGTTGTAACGGTTGCGGCGAATTGCAGGCGGATTGCATCCTGTAGGATCGCGCAGGCTTCGCCCAAGTCAATCCGGCGACCAGCTCACTCAGGCCAGCGCTCCGCGGCCGCGAGACCCCAGGAGCGAGGTGGGTTTCAAGCCCGAGAGATGATTTAATGAAGGCACTGCAGCGCAAGCTCCGTCGGGCCGGCCCGCCGCGGCGATGGCAGGGCCTATTCAAATCGGTTCGTGATCTGCCGGAGATTGAGCCACCTCGCCGCAGCTCCAGCTACGCCGCGATTTGCCGTCTTCGCGGTCGGTGTAGCCTGCCCCGGACCGCCTGCGGCGGCCCCGGGCTCGGCATCTTAGCTGATCAATAGTCCATGCCGCCCATGCCGTCCGCCGCCAGGCATGGCCGGAGCCTCCTTCTTCTTCGGCGTCTCGGCGACCATGGCCTCGGTCGTGATCATGAGGCCGGCGATCGACGCAGCGTCCTGCAGCGCGACCCGCACGACCTTCGCCGGATCGACGATGCCGGCGTTCAGCATGTCGACATATTGCTCGGTCTGGGCGTCGAAGCCATAGGACTGCGACTTGTTCTCAAGCACCTTGCCGACGACGATCGAACCCTCCACGCCCGAATTTTCCGCGATCTGGCGGATCGGGGCCTCAAGCGCCCTGAGCACGATGTTGATGCCGGCCTGGATGTCGGCATTGTCGTCGCTGAGCTTGCCGATCGCCGCCTTGGCGCGCAAAAGCGCGACGCCGCCTCCCGGCACGATGCCTTCTTCGACGGCCGCCTTGGTTGCGTGCATCGCGTCGTCGACGCGGTCCTTCTTCTCCTTGACCTCGACCTCGGTCGAACCGCCGACGCGGATCACCGCGACGCCGCCGGCGAGCTTGGCCAGCCGCTCCTGCAGCTTCTCCTTGTCGTAGTCGGAGGTCGTCTCCTCGATCTGCGCCTTGATCTGGGCGATCCGGCCCTCGATATCCTTCTTCGACCCGGCGCCGTCGATGATCGTGGTGTTCTCCTTCTCGATCCGCACCCGCTTGGCTTTGCCGAGCATCTGCAGCGTCACGTTCTCGAGCTTGATGCCGAGGTCCTCGGCGATCATCGTGCCGGCGGTGAGGACCGCGATGTCCTCGAGCATCGCCTTGCGGCGATCGCCGAAGCCCGGCGCCTTGACCGCCGCGACCTTGAGGCCGCCGCGCAGCTTGTTGACGACCAGCGTCGCCAACGCTTCTCCCTCGATGTCCTCGGCGACAATGAGCAGCGGCTTGCCAGCCTGAACGACCGCCTCGAGGATGGGCAGCATCGGCTGCAGCGAGGAGAGCTTCTTCTCGTGGATGAGGATATAGGGCTCCTCGAGCTCGGCGATCATCTTCTCGGCGTTGGTGATGAAATAGGGCGAGAGATAGCCGCGGTCGAACTGCATGCCCTCGACGACGTCGAGTTCGGTCACAGCGGTCTTGGCCTCCTCGACCGTGATCACGCCCTCGTTGCCGACCTTCTTCATCGCGTCGGCGATCATCTTGCCGACCGTCTTGTCGCCGTTGGCCGAGATCGTGCCGACTTGGGCGATCTCCTCGGAGGACTGGACCTTCTTGGCGCGGCGCTCGATGTCTTTGACGACGGCCGCCGCCGCCAGATCGATGCCGCGCTTGAGGTCCATCGGATTCATGCCGGCGGCGACCAGCTTGAGACCCTCCTTCATGATCGAGGCGGTCAGCACCGTCGCGGTGGTGGTGCCGTCGCCGGCATTGTCACTGGTCTTCGAGGCGACCTCGCGCACCATCTGGGCGCCCATGTTCTCGAACTTGTCTTCGAGTTCGATCTCCTTAGCGACGGTGACGCCGTCCTTGGTGATGCGCGGCGCGCCGTATGACTTGTCGAGAACGACGTTGCGGCCCTTCGGACCGAGCGTCACCTTGACAGCGTTGTTGAGGATATCGACGCCGCGCAGCAAGCGGTCGCGCGCGTCGGAAGAGAAGCGTACGTCTTTGGCGGGCATGGTTTCACTCCCTGGTTTGAGGTGAGCGGACAGGCGTCCTCAGGCCGCCTTTTTCTTCGAGGCGGACGCGCCTTCGATGACGCCCATGACGTCGGACTCTTTCATGATCAGAAGGTCTTCGCCGTCGATCTTGACCTCCGTGCCGGACCATTTGCCGAACAGCACCCGGTCGCCGGCTTTGAGATCAAGCGGAACCAGTTTGCCGCTCTCGTCCCGAGCACC
Source organism: Candidatus Acidiferrales bacterium (assembly GCA_963790355.1). GTDB lineage: Bacteria > Acidobacteriota > Terriglobia > Acidiferrales > UBA7541 > Acidiferrum. The sequence continues at coordinate 33,719 of CAWBOF010000002.1, read as the reverse complement.
CGGCCCCGCGGCAATCACCTCGCCTTCCTGCGACTTTTCCTTGACGGTGTCGGGAATGATGATGCCGCCCTTCGTCTTTTCCTCTCCTTCGATGCGGCGGATGACGACGCGGTCGTGCAATGGACGGAATTTCATGAGTTTCGCTCCCGGTTTTACCTGCGATGTCGGCCTAGGGCGCAGATGCCCTGACGGTCGGCTCGGGTTTCAAGCGCGCCGTAGATAGACGCAGCTGGCACTTGTTACAAGAGAGTGCCAAAGGCGCGGCATCGGGCCCCGTACTCCGATCTCATCGACAGGATTCGAACCTGTGGCCTCTGCCTTCGGAGGGCAAGGGTACGATCAAAAACGCAAACGGAAGCGATCATTCGTGCGGAACCCTGCGCCCTGCTAAACAGGGTGATCCTCTCAAACGTAGGCGCGCCAAGGCAGGTCACAGCTTAAGATCTTCCGGAGTGATCGTAATCTGGATCGGGCTACTTTGAACCGTGGTAGTCTGCAGCCGGGCATGAAGGTACGGTGCCGCACACTTGGCCGCGTCAAGCCGGACCGCTATGTCTTTGGTTTCATCTCTAACCACCGAGAGCAGGAACTCAAGCGGTGTCAATCCTGAGATTCTCGGCGGCCTGGGAAAGCAGAAGAGTTTTCTTGTTGAGTGAACCCCGTTTCCGTCCCCCGGTCTTAATGCCCAGCGCCATCGATCTAACCTCTGTCTATTTTAGACCTCTCACACACCGAGTTGCTCCGCGTACAACTCGCTCAAACAGATACATAGTAGCGCGCCCCTACACTTCAACGTGCAGAGACTTTCATATTTGCTAACCGTGAAAGACAGACGAGGTTGCCGTTTCCGCCCTCTTCGCCGCCTGCTCGCGAAGCTCGGCGATCGTCGCGGGGCCGGCGAGATAGTGAGCCTTAACTGCGATCAGCAGCCCGGCGCGGGCGTGGCCCTCAGGACGCCTGCCACGCCCTCATAGCTGATCCGATGGCCCTTCTTTGCATCGCCGCGCGCTCGCGAACGCGGCCAACGAGAGCGCGAAAGAGACGGTCGAGCGATGCCACTGCATATCCGCTGCGATCGGCTTGAGAAAGACGCCGGATGTGAACACTAGGACCGGCCCATTGCTTACGGTCAGCCCCGCAACCGCGCCGGCGACGACCGACCACGGGTTGCCGATCCATGCCGACTTTGCCGAATGCGTCGCGAACGCGCTCACGCTTCCGTCCCTTTCGCCAGCACGATTGTCTGCGCGCGCAAGCTGAGCGGCATGAGTTCCTCCAAGATCGCGGCCAGTTTGCGGGTCTCGCTCATCGCGTCCCCCTTGGATTCGTCACATTAGCCCAAATGCCAGCTCCGAGGGCCTGCGGCTCCTTCGCCTCCTTCATGTTGCCGAGCCAGGCGTTGGCGGCGGCAAGGTCGATGAGCGGATAAAAAACTGAGGGGCGGTCATTGTGCGACGCTCTGACTGTGGTCTATCCGAGCTTCGCCGCGAGATAGTCCGAGAACGCACGCACCTTCGGCGGTGGGTGAGGTCCCGCGGGATAGACGGCGTGCACATCGACCGGCTCCAGCACGTAGTCGGAAAGGACCGGAAACACCTCGCCGCCCTCGAGCTCTGCCCGGCACATCCACCGCGACACCACGGCAATCCCGAGCCCCGCCTTCACGCAGGCCATCACGCCGTCGGCGGACGAGACCTGCACTCGGCCGTCGACGGCAACCGAAGTGACGGCGCCAGAGCGCCAAAAGGCCCAGCCGCGGCGACCCAACAGCCCGGGCCCGACAATGCAATCGTGTCGCGACAGGTCCGCCAACGTGTGCGGAGCGCCGCGCTGCTCTACATACGCCGGCGACGCAATGACCAGCCGCGGCGCCGAGGCCAGCAAGCGGGCGCCGAAGGCGGAGTTGGCAAGATGCCCCAGGCGCAGCGCGATGTCGACACCTTCGGCAATAAGGTCATCTGTCCGATCGGAGACGAGGAGCGCGATTTTCAAGCGTGGGTGCTGCTCCAGAAATGCCGGCAGACGCGGAATCACCTCGCGAGTTGCGAAGGCGCCAGACATCACGACCCGCAGCACACCGTGCAGGCTGTCGACCCCGCGCGCGGCATGTGCGGCCTCGTCCAGCTCGCCGAGGATCCCGCGGGAGCGTTCAAGAAAGACAACGCCGGCATCGGTCAGTGCGACCCGGCGCGTCGTGCGCAGGAGCAGTTTCACTCCCAGCCGGCGCTCCAGGCTGGCCACCATCCGCGACACCGAGGGCTGCGATATGCCGAACTCCCGGGCAACCTTCGAGAAGCTGCCAGTCTCGGCAGCCCGAACGAACACAGAGAGTTCCTGAAACCGATCACTCATACCTGTAGTGTATAAGTGATTTACATTCTTCGCATCTACTCTCCGCATCGTGTGTAGGTCATTTTCTCGGGTGGCCGCAGGTTTGAAAGGCGGTCCGACGAACCCATTTCTAGTGGAGTGATGGAAATGCCTTTGAAAATGATTTCAACGGCCTGCGCGGCACTCGTGATCGCGACGCTCATCGCACCGAGTGTGCGAGCCGACTCAGTAAGTGACGTCAATACGATGGGTGGGATCGCGCTGCATGGCTTCGACCCCGTCGCTTACTTCACCCAGAACAAGGCAGTGTTAGGCAAGCCGCAGCTGACCGCTATGTATCACGGCGTCACCTACGAATTCGCCTCAAAGGAAGACCAAACTGCCTTTCAGGCGAATCCTGAGAAGTACGTTCCGCAATTTGGCGGCTTCTGTGCTTTTGCCACCAGCAAAGGGGTAAAGGCCGATGCCGACCCGCACGAATTCGCCATCAGTGGCGGCAAGCTCTACGTCAACAACAACGAGCAGGCGCTGAAACTCTTTCAGGAAGACGTCGCGGCACTATCGAGAACGCCAATCACAATTGGCCCGACGTCGCCAAGCAGCAAATGCGTTAGCCATTCTTCCCGTTCTGCCGGCGCCTCTCGCGGGATCGGTCGCGGAGAGGCGCCTGAGGGCAAGATCCCTGAACGCAGTCTACTCCAGCGGTCCGCTCGGGAGGCTACTCGCCGAGGACGTCATCGGCATGGTCACCTATCTGTCCCCGCACGCCGCAGTTGGCTCATCGTTTGAGAGGGGAAGCGATAAATCGGTCGAGGATCGCTAAGGCAAGAGGGAAAGCCATGAAATTCAAGCCAGGAGACATGCTGCCGACGACGGTGATGGAAGCCGTGACCGGGGAAGCCATAAACCTCCCTGGTGCAAAGCGCCTTGTCCACCTGCAATTCCGTCGCTTCGTTGATTGCCCGATTTGCAACACGCATATCGCCGAATTCAGAAAGCGCGCGCGAGAGATCGAAGCTGCCGGCATCAAGGAAGTGATCGTGTTTCATTCCTCGCCGAAATCAATCCGCTCGTACCAGAAGGGTGTCCCTTTCATGATGGTCGGCGATCCGAAGAAAGCCATTTACAAGGACTTCGGGGTCGAAACCTCGCTCGGCTTCATGAGCCTCAAGGCCCTGGGGGCCGGGATGCGCGGTATGGCGCACGGTCATTTCGGCCTGCGACTTGCCGGGGGCCCCTTAGGGCTGCCGGCCGACTTCCTGATCGCGCCGTCCGGACGGATCAACGCGGTGAAGTACGGCTCCGACGCCTACGACCAGTGGTCCGTCGATGAGCTGCTCACCCTCGCGACGGGCGTCGCCGCGCAGGCCCTTTGAAGGAAAACACTATGTCGTCGATTTGACCTGGTCGCCCCGCCCTCCGCGAATGGCCGCCCTTTGCGCATTTGAGACGTTTGACGCGACGGCTCGTATCGACGTTCACCGGACATTGCGGATCGCGACGGTGGACGTAGCAGTTGGGCGGGAGGCGCGCCTAAGCGGGTCGCCCCTGGAAGGTCGGGATTTCGCGCCAAAGCCGCCGTTCCCTTCCATTGCGAGCACGAAATAGCCTTCACTGTCCGAAGCGGCACTACGCCAAACGCTCGACCAGCGCCTGCGCCTCGGCGATCTCAGGCATCTTGGGCGTAGGGAGCGCGGCCGCGAGCACGGCGGCGTTCGCTTCGGCAAGCCGGTCGGCCGATTGGTAGAGCTTGCCAAGGGCAAGCGAAGCTTTTAAGGCCGAAGCTGCGCGCGGCCTGCTTTTGCGCGATCTCGACGGCGGCCAGATAGGCCTCCTCGAGAACCGAGAAAAAGCGTCGGGTGAATTTGCCGATTGTTGATGGTGCGCGAGAACGGGATCAGGGGCGAGCTGGCGGCTACGTTCCGGAGCTACATGATGCTGGTCTCGTTTTTATCGTGTGCATCGACACACCTTGGACCTCTTTGCCTCAACACGCCGCGCCAGGGGCGGCAAGATTGCTCGATTTTGATCAATATGCGGCCAAAGGAATGCGTCAATGCGCCTCTATAATGCCAATCTTTCGCCCAATGCATTGCGGGTTCGCGCGGTTGCCCACGAGCTAGGCATAGCGCTCGAAATAGTGGAGGTGGATCTGAGAAAAGGCGAAAATAGGTCCGAAGCCTTTCTGGCATTGAACGCCAACGGCAAGGTACCGGTTTTGGTCGATGGCGATTTTGTGCTTTGGGAGAGCCGGGCGATCAACGCCTATCTTGCGAGCCTGAAATCGGAACAGGGGCTCTATCCGGAGGATAAAAGAAAACGTGCCATTGTAGACCAATGGTCCTACTGGCAGGCTATCCATCTTGGTCCGGCGATGCAGCGCGTTGCGTTCGAGCGACTTCTCAAGTCCAAATTCGGTATGGGTGAACCGGACGAAAAGGCGCTGGAGGGTCCGCTTAAGGACATCGCGCAATTCCTGGCGGTTCTCGATGAAAACCTGTCCGACAAGGAGTGGGTGGCGAGTGAACTGAGCATTGCCGACTTCGCCGTTGCGAGCACCTTTGTCTATCGGAAAGGTTCGAACATATCCCTTGAACATGTGCCGCACGTTTCAACCTGGATCGACCGCCTTGAAGCACGATCGTCCTGGAAGGCTGCGGTAAGGCCTGTGTTGGAATTGCAGAACACCTGAGGGGATCCAGCAGGCGCTCGATACGCCACCACGCACGACATCCCCTTCGTATTTTCCTCGAGCGGCGACGGCTTTGTGTTCCACGACCGCACCGGTGCCAGCAATCCGCGGAAGGCTAATCTCGGCCTCGATGCCTTCCCATCGCCGGCCGATCAGTGGGTGCGGTATCGCGCCTGAAAGGGCCTCGAAGCTGAGGCCGAGCAGGTCGTGCTTCACGATTATTACGACGACGCGGCGAGAAGGCACCGCGCTACTATCAGGTCAACGCCGTCAATGCTGCGATCAAGGCGATCGCCAAGGGCTGCACCCGGATGCTGCTGGTGATGGCGACCCGGCCGCAATTTCGTGTGCCCGCACTGCAACCGCCTTTCATATACGAGCCGGAGCGAAGTTGCCTTGTATCGCGCTCTGCGCAGCGATCCAGTTTGGGTCCGCCACATTCGCCGGCTTCTGCGGCCCGAAATAGAGGTCGATCGAGCCGTCCGTGTTTGTCTCAACCTTGTTGAACCCATTGATCGACCGCATCAGCTGCGGCACGGCGGTCATCATTCCGTCGGTGATGTGGTAGGCCGTCGCCGCCGAGAACGGAGCCGCCGGCCCAGAGGCCTCTGATTGATGGTCCGACCAAAAGACCGGCCTCGGCGCTGAAGGCGAAGCGGGCGCGGGATGCTCCGTAGGACAGCGCCGGTAGGGTCGGGCTAATCAGGGAAGTGGACGTTTGGCACAGCCCTATGTGAAACAATGACAGTTTCGTCTTGCCTAGAAGCCGATCACACGCAGAATACTCGTCGGTTCCGCCCTTCAGTCCACAAAGCCAACTGGCAGGCCGTGATGACCCGGCAGCATTTCGCCAAATATCAGCGTGACGAACTCATTTTCGCCGAGGGCAGCGAGGGCGACGTTCTTCATTGTCGTAACGGGGCGTGTCGGCCTGTCAAAGAGGGTCGATTGCAGGCAGGAATTCCTGGATCAAATCGGTCCCGGCGAACTCTTCGGAGAGATTGCCGTCATTAGCTCGACGCCGCGCTCAGCATCCGCCTACGCACTCGAGCCGGACACCCGCGCGCGTGGGCACGGGGTTGTGGTTGGAGGTCGCAGAGTGTTGCTGAAAGCCTCAATGAGGGTCTGCCCAAAGTGCATCTCGATAGAGGCCCGCTTTGGGCGGACAGCGACCGTTGGCCGAATGGTAGGAACCGGACGGGAAGCGGTCGTCGGACGAGTTCGGCGGTGAGGCTGGGGGTGAAATTAGCCCTCCGGCACTCCGGCCGCGCGCAGAGCGTCGAGGTCTCGTTGATACCACGCCGCAAAGCTGGGATGATCGCTCGGCATGCCCGCCTTGAAGCGGCGGATGGTGAAGCCGGGGGCGAGCGCAAGCGCGATCTCGATCGACGCCCGCGCCTCGTCTTTTCGGCCTAAACGCTCCAAAATTGCTCCGAGGAGGAAATGCGCGCTGGGGTAATTTCTGTTGGCTTCGATCGACCGTCGACACCACACGAGCGCTTCTTCGTGTGCGTCAAGTTGCGATTTTGCTGCGGCGACATAAAAAAACCAGAGAAAGGCGAGCCTGTCTCGCGGACTCAGACGCAACGCCTCCTGCACGTGGGCCGCGGTCTCCTCGGCACGGTCGATGAAGCTTTTAGCTTGTCCGAGAGCCGCGTGGGCAGTCGCTAGGTTTCGATCCAACGCCAGCGCCCGCTCGAGGGCGGCGATGCTTAGGAGTGGGCGGTTGGTCGTCATTTGGACTAGGCCGAGCATCATGTGGGCTCGGGCAAACCCGGGCTCCAGGGCCAAGACCTTCGTGAACGTCTTCTCTGCCGATGCGAGGAGCGCCGCCCGGTCATCAACTTGAAAAGAGACGGCCACTTGGAAGTCGAGGGTCGCCTTGCCGAAACTCGCCTGGACGTTGCCTTGGTCGAGCGCCAGAGCACGCTCGAAGAAATCGCGCGCCCTGGCCACATTTTCAGGCGACCATACAACGCTGAACGTCGCCCAGCCCCGATAAACGAGGTCAATCGCGTCGGGAACTACGGCGCGTTCTGCGCGCCGCGCTTCGGCAACAATCAGTTCTGTTTGCAACTGGGCGGCCAGTCGTGCGACGATCTCGTCCTGCATATCGAAGAGATCGGCGACAGGCTTATCGAACCTCTCCGCCCACAGATGGCTGCCGGCCTCCGCGTCAATGAGCTGCACGTTGACGCGCATCCGCCCGCCGCCGCGTTGTATGCTCCCCTCCAGGACATAGCGCACGTTGAGATCGCGCCCGATCTGTTTAAGGTCGACCGCCTTGCCCTTGTACGTGAACGCGGTGCTGCGGCCGATCACGACCATGCCACTCATGCGCGAGAGGTCTGTCGTCAAACTCTCGGTGACGCCGTCAGCGAAATACTCCTGCTCGGGATCGCCGCCGCTGTTGGCGAAGGGCAAAACGACGATCGAAAGGCGTGGCGGACCCGCGTTCCTTGCTTCAGACACAAGCGGCGGGGACGCAGGGCTTCGCGTGCCGGTTTGGACCGCGTAGACCCGCACCGCCCGCGCGATGTTCCTGAGCGCCTTCTCGCCGAGGTCGACAAAGGTCTCCTTTGCCCGGTCGCGCACGTGCTCGTAGGCTGAGCCCGAGATGTAAATCCCACCCGGCTCGCAAATTCCTTCCAGCCGCGCGGCGATATTGACGCCGTCGCCCATCAGGTCGCCGTCGGCCTCCTGCACGACATCGCCCAAGTGGACGCCGACGCGGAAATCTATCCGCTGCTCCGCCAGTACGCCGGCGTTCCGCTCGACCATGGCGCTTTGGAATTCTATCGCGCAGCGAACTGCCTCGACCACACTCCGGAACTCGACAAGGAGCCCGTCACCGGTGCGTTTAACGATGCGGCCGTGGTGCGCTGCGATGGTTGGGTCGATCAGGTTGCCCCGCAGCGCCCGCAACCGTGCCAGCGTGCGTTCTTCATCCGCGCCAGTGAGCCGGCTATAGCCGACTACATCGGCGACCAGGATCGCCGCGAGCTTGCGGGTCTCGCCCATTGCGCCTTCTCCGGCTGGCTTAAGACTAGCATAAAATGCTCGCGACGATCAGCCGATGACAGGAAGGGATCGACGCTAATCACTTGTCGCGCCAGGAACGGCCTTCTTGCGCATTCCGGCCGGAGTCCACGTGAAGCGGACGAGCCTTGTACGTCGCAAATGGTGAAGGGTTTCGGACGCCGGCCCCTTGCAGGACGGTCGTGCGAGCGCGGGGGCCGGCGTTCGAAAGCCTCCCAAGGAGGAAACCGCGGGTAGGAAGGGGCGCTGTTTGGTCGGGCGCGACCTATGGGGATTTGAGGGTCGCGGACGGAGCGCGCGTGGTGGCTGCGGGGGCGGGTGGCGCGCAGTGTTGTCGGCGGGAGCGAAGAGCGGCGGGCTGTTTTCGGTGGCGAGGATGCGCGGGCTGGCGCAGGCGCGGCGCGTCGAAGGAGGCTTGGCGACCTTGTGAGGACATCGCGCTTCCTGCTCCGGCGCGCGGCTGGAGGCGAAGGCAATCGGCGTTGCGAGGCGGGAAGCGCGGCGACGATCATGAGGTGTCGATCCTGATCCGGTTCGGCGATGGCGACCGCGCGGGGCGCGCGCCTTCGAACGTTTCGACGATGATCATTCGGCCGCCGCAACACGGGCATCGGCGCGCAGGCGAAGGCGTTTCGGCCTCGCTGTCGGCCTCGGCGGGCGCGCTCACGGGCGAGGCCTCGGGCGCGGCGAGCGCTTGGCGGGCGCGCTCGATGTTGTGCGCTCGAACCGTGCCGGCGAACAGGCCGTAATGGCGGATGCGATGGAAGCCGCTGGGCAGCACGTGCAGGAGAAAGCGGCGGATGAACTCGGCGGCGTCGAGCGTCATGGTCTTGAGCCGGTCGCGGCCTTTGATCCGGTAGTCCTTCCATTTGAAGGTGACGCCCGCCTCGTCGAGCGCGATCAGCCGGGAGTTCGAGATGGCGACGCGGTGGGTGTAGCGGGCGAGATAGGCGAGCACGGCCTGCGGTCCGGCGAAGGGCCGCTTGGCGTAGACGACCCATTCGGAGCGGCGCAACGGCGCGAGCGCGGCGTCGAAGGCGCGCTTGTCGGCGAGCGGGGCGAGATCGCCGAAGAAGGCGAGGCGGCCGGCCTGCATGCAGGGCTGCGAGGCCTTCGAGAAAGAGGCGGCGGAACAGGCGCGACAGCACGCGCACGGGCAGGAAGAAGCCGGGCTTGCAGGCGATCCAGCGCGACCCGTCCGGCGACAGGCCGCCGCCGGGAACGATGACGTGGACATGCGGATGATGGGTCAGCGCCGAGCCCCAGGTGTGCAGCACGGCGGTGAGGCCGATGCGCGCGCCCAGATGCTTCGGGTCGGCGGCGATGGTGGTCAGCGTCTCGGCGGCGGTCCTGAACAGGAGGTCGTAGACGGCGGCCTTGTTCTGGAACGCGATCGCGCCGATCGCGGCCGGCAGGGTGAAGACGACATGATAGTAGGGAACCGGCAGCAGCTCCGCCTCGCGCTCTGCGAGCCATTGCCGCGCCGCCGCGCCCTGACACTTCGGGCAGTGCCGGTTGCGGCAGGAATTGTAGGCGATGCGTTCGTGCGCGCAGTCCTCGCAGCGCTCGACGTGGCCGCCGAGCGCCGAGGTCCGGCAGGTCTCGATCGCCGACATCACCTTCAGCTGGGCGAGGCTCACATGGCCGGCGTTGGCCTTGCGCCACGCCGCCCCATGGGCGCGAAAGATGTCGGCGACCTCCAGGCGAGGGCCGCGCCATGCGGGCCGGTCAGGCGGGCGGCGATCGCCTCGCGAGGTTGACGCCCAGCCGTTCCAGCGGGCTCTTGATGTCGCGGATCGTGTTGACGGCGACGCGGGTGTAGAGCGCCGTCGTCTCCAGCTTGGCGTGTCCGAGCAACACCTGGATCACGCGAATATCGACGCCCTGCTCGAGCAGATGGGTGGCGAAGCTGTGCCGCAGCGTGTGCGGCGAGACGCGCTTGGAGATGCCCGCCAGATCCTTGGCGGCGTGGACGGCGCGGTTGAGCTGACGGGGGGTCATCGGGTTGATCGGGTTCTGGCCGGGAAAGAGCCAGACCTGCGGTCGCGCCGCCCGCCACCAGTCGCGCAAAAGTTCGAGCAGTTGCGGCGAGAGCATCACATAGCGATCCCGCTGCCCCTTGCCCTGCTCGACCCGCAGCGTCATGCGCTCGCTGTCGATGTCGGACACCTTCAGGTTCGCGACCTCGGACACCCGCAGGCCCGCGCCGTAGGCGACGCTGAGCGCGGCCTTGTACTTGAGGCCGGGCGCGGCTTCGAGGAGCCGCGCCACCTCCTCCTGGCTCAGCACGACCGGCGCCCTGCGCGGCTCGTTCACGGTCGTCAGAGGGCGAACGAGGTCGGGCCGTTCGAGCGTCACGGTGAAAAAGAACCGCAGCGCGGCGATGGCGGCGTTGATCGACCCGGCGCTGATCTGCTGCTGCGCCAGATGCAGTTGAAAGCGGCGAAGGTCCTCGCTCGTCGCCGTATCCGGCGAACGGCCGAGGAAGGCCGTGAAGGTCCTGACGTGCCGGACGTAGTCTTTCTGCACCTTCTCCTTAAACCGGCGCGCCGTCATGTCGTCGATCATGCGCTGACGCAGCGGGCTGATGGGCTTGTCGGGCATCGCGAAAGCTCCTGTCTCGCATGGGGTTGAACCCCACGATCTTGAGACAGGCCCGAGCCTTCGCGTCTCCTCGTCAGCCCCTTCAGACCTCCCGCCGTCCGCTCGCCGCCCCTACCGCGCGAGCGGTTTAGATGCTATGGGGCGCGGCGAGGCAATGGCACCATCGTCGCCGCAACGAAACGATGGAGCGCCCCATGCCACAGCTGAACGACTTGAGCAGATCCCTCGTCGCTCTCGAACAAGACGCAACACTGATCGCAGTGATCGAGATGGGCCAGTCGAGTTGGCTGGTCGCCGGTGTCGTGCCCGGAATCGAACGCCAGCCTCTGAAGAAGCTCGCGGCCGACCCGGATGGACTGCTGCAGCTTCTGCATCGTTGGCGCAATGAAGCCGTTCAGGCTGGGCGCACGATCAAGCGGATCGCCGTCGCCTATGAAGCCGGCCGCGATGGCTTCTGGCTGGCGCGTTGGCTGCGCGCCCGTGAGATCGAGGCCTACGTGATCCATGCGTCGAGCGTCCCGGTCTCGCGCGAGCACAGACGGGCGAAGACGGATCGCCTCGACACCGAGCTACTCAAGCGTGCCTTTCTCGGCTGGCTGCGCGGTGAACCGAAGCATTGCAGCATGGCTGCGATCCCCACGCTTGAGGATGAGGATGCAAGACGGCCGAGCCGCGAGCGCGAGAGCCTCGTCAAGGAGTGCACGCGCATCGTGAACCGAGTGAAGGCCAATCTCGCCCGTCTCGGCATTCGCGGCTTCAGGCCGTCCCTGGCTCAGGCGTCGAGGCAACTCGAGACCTTGCGCACACCGGAGGGCGCTGCCGTGCCGACGAACACGTTGGCCGAGCTGCGACGCGACATGACCCGCCTTTGCTTCGTCAAGCGGCAAATCAAGGAAATCGAGACGACGCGCGCCAAACGCTTGGAGCGACCGGCCAGGGAAGGACGCAATGCGATGGTCCACCTGCTCGCCCGGGTAGTCGGGGTCGGGGTCGAGACTGCGGACATGCTGGTGCAGGAGGTCTTCTCGCGCAACCTGCGGGATCGCAAAGCGGTGGCGCGATATGCCGGCCTGACAGGGGCCCCGGACGAGAGCGGCCAGAAACGACGCGAGCGAGGACTCGCCAAAGCAGGCAATGCGCGCGTGCGCCGGGGGATGATCCAGCTCGCCTGGGGTCATCTGTTGCATCAGAAGGACGGCGCGCTGGCGGAGTGGTATAGGAAACGAACCGCGGACGCCCGTGGCGGCACGCGCAAGACCATGATCGTGGCGCTCGCTCGCAAGCTCCTCATTGCACTTTGGCGGCTGGCGACCACCGGCGAGGCGCCGGCAGGTCTGCTCCTTCGGCCGACGGCGTGATGACTTGCCTGTAGGCAAGCACGACTGAGGTTCTGCGGTTTGCTCTCCGGTCGAGACCAAGCCGCAGATGACGAGCCGAGGTGGCGGCAACCCGATATTGGACATGGCCTTCGAGCCGCGGTTTAGAATGGGCCCGCCGCCTCGGAGCTTCGCCGCCGATGCGCACGACTGCATCATGGTTCCGATCCTCACGGCGGCCGGCTCGGGGCGGTTCTCCTTCGCACCGCTCGCTCTGCCGTCACTAGGCGGGGCCACTCTCACCGTCCTTGTGCTATTCTGCATCACGCGCGTGAGGGCGCGCCATGGCCGAGACCCGCAAACTCGCGGCGATTCTGGTCTCCGACGTCGTCGGCTACAGCCGGCTCGCCGGGGCCGACGAAGACCGCACGCTGGCGCGGCTCCGGACGCTGCGCAGCGACCTGATCGATCCTATCATCTCCGTGCATCACGGACGCATCGTCAAGCGCACCGGCGACGGCACCATCATCGAGTTCCGCAGCGTGGTCGACGCCGTCCGCTGCGCGATCGAAGTCCAGAACGGCCTGATCGAGCGCAACGCCGGCCTGCCGCCCGAGCGCCGCATCGAGTTCCGCGTCGGCATTCATCTGGGCGACGTCGTCGAGGAGGCCGACGGCGATCTGATGGGCGACGGCGTCAATATCGCCGCGCGCCTGGAAGGAATCGCCAAGCCGGGCGCGATCTGCCTTTCCGAGGACGCCTATCGTCAGGTGAGCGGCAGGCTCGACATGGAGGTGACCGATCTCGGCCCGACCAAGCTCAAGAATATCGAAAAGCCGATCCGCGCTTATTCGCTCGAGGTCGGCAATCCAGCGACGGCGAAGCCGGCCAAGGCGGTCGCTCCATCCCGGCGCTCGATGGCCGCGCTGCGTCGTCGCGGGGGTCGCCGCGCTGATCGCGATCGCGGCCGGCGCTTGGCATTTTCTTGGCGCCAACCGCGCCCCGCCCGCCGAGGCCGCACAACTTTCCATCGTCGTGCTGCCCTTCTCAAATCTCTCGGGCGATGCGAGCCAGGATTATCTTGGCGACGTTCTGACCGAAGAGCTGACCACCAGCCTGTCGCGGCTGCCCGGCAGTTTCGTCGTCTCGCGCACGACGGCCTTCTCCTATCGCGGCAAGGCGATGGACGTAAAGCAGATCGGCAAGGAGCTCGGCGTGCGCTATGTGCTGGAGGGGAGCGCGCAAAAGAGCGGGACGCGCGTGCGGGTCGACGCCCAGCTTATTGACGCGGTGACCGGCGCTCATCTTTGGGCGGATCAGTTCGACGCCGATGCAAACCGATCTCCTCACGATGCAGGACGAGATCGTCACCCGCCTTGCCCGGGCTCTACAAGTCGAATTGACCGCGGCGGAAGCGAGCCGCGTCGCGCGGGCGCACCCGGAAAATCCGGACGCCGAGGAACTCGCCCTGCAATGCGAGGCCGCTTATCTTCGCGTTTGGTCTCCTACGGAAAGAAATGCTGCCAGCTTATCGCCCTTTGCGAGCAGGCCCTGCAAATCGATAACCGCAATGTTCGCGCGCTGGTGATTTTGGCGCTAAGGCTCATGGTCGCGGGTGTGCAATCTGCAAAGCGTCGACCCCCAAGCCGATCGTCGTCAGAGCCGATGAGCTGATATCGCGCGCTCTTGCTGTTGATTCGAACAATTACCTCGCTCATTATGCCAGATCGTTTTCCTGGCGGCGCAGCGCCCGGAGGAGGCGATTGTCGAAGCCGAGCGGGCTCTCGCTCTCAATCCGAGCTTCCTTCCGGCCTACACTTCCGCTTTGGATCGCGAATTGGACGGCGGGACGCACAGAAAAGGCCGATGAATACGCTGATGCGGCGTTGCGGCTCAGTCCCCACGACTCCCTTGCCTATGTATTTCTCAACGATAAGGGGATCGGGTTATTCACCTTGTCCCGCTACGAAGAGGCGACCGAGTTTTTCAAACGCTCGATTGCAGTGTACCCGGAGTATGCGCTCGCCTACATCAGGCTGACGGCCTCCCTCGCGCTCTCAGGCCACGATGCGGAGGCGCGCGAGACGCTGCGGCGCTATCTCGCGCTGCCGCTCGACATCCCGAAGACGATCGCCCAATTCAAGGCGCGCCAGCCATACGACACTCCTAATTTGCGCAGCTATTACGACCGCCTTTATGAAGGCCTGCGCAAGGCGGGGCTGCCGGAGGAGTGAGGGCGACGCTCGCGCAGGCAAGTTGACGTTGATCTTCACTGCGCCGACTGGCGATTTGCGAATGTCGCCTTCCTGCGACTACGACATCCACCGTCGCAATCGGGAATGACCGTTTCACGTCGACTCCGGCCGGAATGCGCAAGTAGGCATCCCCCGGCAAAGCCGGGGCTTTAGGATTTGGGGCCCCTCAAAGGGGCCGAATTTCCACAACCTTTGAGGACGCGCCACGAGTTGACACTCGTTGCAGGTATGACGACTTGGTCAGGATCGCCTTCCGGCCGTTGAGCAGCCCTTGCCCCGCGCGGAAATCAATGGGCGCGACTGCAAAGAATTGGAATTTGTCATGAGAGGGAAGCCGCGCGCGTACCGCCGTAAAAGTTAAACTGCTACTGCCACCCCGGCAAAGCCAGGGGATCTCTCCCTTGGACTTTAGCGGTCGTTGCGGGACGGTCTGACGAATGGGTCAATTCGACCCGACGGCGACCTCCAGAATTGGCGCTGTGAAACGGGCGAGAAGCGCTGGAAAGTGGTCTCGGCAGGGCAAGCGGCGCTCGGCTGGCATGGCGGTATGACACGCGGCGGCGGCTCTCCACACGGTCGCCGCCATCATCCGCTAACGTACAACGCAGCGTGACGGGGGGAGCGAAAACCCGCGGCGCAAAGGTGCGGCTCAGGCGCGCCCACCTTGTCAAGTAGGGAACCCCAACCCGAGGAGAGGCCAATGCCTAAGTTCCTTATCGAGCGTGAACTGCCCGGTGCCGGCAAGCTGCCGAAGAACGAATTGCAGGCCATCGCGCAGAAGTCGTGCGACGTGCTCCAGAGCATGGGGCCGCAGATCCAGTGGCTCCAAAGTTTCGTGACCGACGACAAGATCTATTGTGTCTATATCGCACCGGACGAGGCGGCGGTGCACGCACATGCGCAAAAGGGTGGCTTCCCGGCAAACAGTGTCGCTCGCGTGCGTTCCGTCATTGACCCGACAACGGCCGAAGCTGCTGCGTAGTGCGGTTCGCGAAGAGCAGTTCAGCCTCGCAAGCCATCCGCATGCGAGGCTCGCTGAAGTGTTAGGCTGCCCGCTTCGGGCGCTAAAGCTATTTCGCGCTCGCACTGGAACGCTGGCTTTCGCGAAGACTCCGGTCCCTCCCAAGACGACGTCGGACATCGGCTCAGCCCCTGGCTAGGGCACTTGACGGTGTCACAGCATGAGACTTCGGCCATTGCTGACGCCAGGCGAGGTGATGCAGCTCCCGATCAAGTAGTTTGGATTTGAGTCGCCCTGCGTGCGTCAATTCTCCTTGATCGGCGAAAAGTCACCTAGTTTGTCCATGAGCCGGATTGCTTCGCGTTCGATCGCGTTCCATTCGAATTGGAATTTCGAGCCTCGTTTCTTTGGTGCAGACTTGTCGGCCGAATTCTGCGAGCCAGCGCCGCAGCGAGTCAATGGTGAACGACGACACCGACGAAAGTGATGCTATCGGTCGCCTGTCCGCGAGGCACCCCAATGCGCGGGTGCTCGCGAACGGCGGTAATGCCTTCATAAACAGCCCTAACAGGTTTAATTGAAATTTGAACCAAGTTGACGGCGCATGTCGGCCTTGATCCTCAGGACGGTGCCGACGCCGACGCCGTGAATTGCCGCGAGTTTGCGAATTCCGACGCCGCCTTCCCGGAGATTGCGCGGACGGCTTCCGCAACCGCTCGTCGCTCAGCGTCCCTTTCATCCTCAAGTTTCCGGCGGCCGAGCGTCTTCCCGGCGGCTTTCGCTCGGCGCAGGCCGGCGTTCACCCGTTCACGGATCATCGACCGCTCGAATTCCGCGAAAAAGCCCATCATCTGAAACATCGCCTCCCCGCGGGCGTGGTCGTGTTTAGGTCTTGTTGATGCAAGAACAGGTCGATGCCAAGCTGAACAGGTCGCGCGGGAAGCCGCGAGGCTGCCGGCGTCAAGCTGGAGGCGGACATGGCGCATAGCGCCATAGACGGGCCGGAAGCGCGGGAAAGCGGTCTTTTTCGCCTGAAGGCGAAGTTCGGCCGGGAACCGGGTATTTGCAGAGGAGATTGAGCGATCACCTCGTCCGCGTTGCCTGCGCAGCTGGACATGCTGTCGCCGTTAGGTGCTATCGTGCCAAGCGGCAAGGGGGTTGGCTGGGTGAGAAAAAAATTCCTCGTCATCGCCATCTCGGCCATCCGCCGCCTCGGTCGCGGCGATGCTCCCCCTGAGCGAAGCGCGCGCTCTACCGCTCCTACCCCTTTCAGGCGACCCTTTATTCTGGCTTAACGCGCAACTACATTTGGTCCTGGACGGCGCCTCGCGGCGCAGTGGCAACGGAACTGAACCCGGCTTACCATGGCTCTGAGGCTGGGCTGGCGTCTCTTTCCGCGGCGTCGCCGACGAGCATCGCTCAGGACTGGCCGAGCTACAACAGGACGCTCACCTCCGAGCGCTATTCGCCGCTTGACCGAGATCAATACAAAGAACTATCGGCAAGCTCAAGCCGTCCTCTGCACCTACGATACGCAGCAGCACACAAGCTTCGAGTTCGGCCTGATCATGGTGAACGGCTCGCTGATCGGCACGACCTTTGCCGACATTTTCTCGATCGACCCCGCGACCTGCGCCGAGAACTGGCGCACACGTGAGGACTTTGGCCCCGCTAAATTCTGTCAGCCCATCGGGGAGTTGCCTACGCTGGACGGCAGTGCTGTTCCGCGGGGCCTACGACGGCCGCGTGTTGGCCTATGACTTCAGGACCGGGAAGCGAATATGGCAGAGGGCCATAGCGGACCCTGATGGAACCAGTTTGTACCCGGCGCTCCGCTTGCCTGGAACGGCTTGGTCTTCATCGGCAACGCCGGTGGCGACAGCAAAGGCCTGAAGGGGCGCGTGTACGCCCTCGACGCCAAGACGGGCAACATAGTCTGGGAATTCTTCTCGTGCCCAAGACCGAGGACGACGCGACGCGCGGACCGCAAGGCGCTTCGCCACTGGACACGTCGACTTGGCGCAACGCGCCGGGAATCCCGATCAGCGGCGGCGGGACCTGGACTTCCTACACGCTCGACCCGGCGGCGGGAGAACTCTACGTACCCGTTGGGAATCCCTCGCCCGCCTACGCAATCGGAGTGCGCGAAGGCGAGAATTTGTTCACCGACTCGATCGTCGTGCTCGATGCCAAGACCGGAGCCTACAGGCGCCATTTCAAGCTCGATCCGCGGGACTGGCACGATTGGGACGTCTCGTCCCCGCCGAGCCTGATCGAGACATCGGGCGGCAAAAAGCTGCTGTTAGTCGCGCCGAAGGACGGCTACCTGTACGGAATTGACCGCGCCGCCAAAGCTCCTCTCTATCAGGCGCCGGTCACCAAGATCGAGAATGCCGACGCGCCTTTTGTAGTCGGCAAACCGGTCCGCTTCTGTCCGGGCTCCGCGGGAGGGGCTGAGTGGAACGGACCAGCCTACGACCCGCAGACCAACTTGATTCTTACCGGCGAGATCGAGTGGTGCACGACAGTGGTGCTGCAGACCGATCAGGAAGTCAGGGAGGTGCAAACCGGCTCGGCGTGGTTTGGAACTGCGTTTTTCAACCCGCTTCATACGTTCGGCGCATATGATAAGCCCGGCGCATTCTGGGGGGGCTGGGTCTACGCCGTCGACGCTGACACTGGCGTTTGGAAATGGCGGCTGAAATCCAATTATCCTGTCGTGAGCGGCGTGACCCCAACCGCCGGAGGCCTGGTGTTCTTCGGCGACGTTGGCGGCAACTTCTATGCGCTTGACGCCGCGACCGGCCGGAAGCTGTGGGGTCGCAAAGTTGGCGGCGCGCTGGGAGGGGGGGTCATCACCTACGTTTCCGGGGGCGCGCAGAAAGTAGCGGTCGCGACCGGCCTCTCCAACATCAGCTGGCCGACAGATGTCGCAACCGGGAAGATCGTCGTCTTGGGCCTTGAACCCTAGTCTTAAGGGCCGCTATCATCTTGGTTGGAAACCAGCTCGCTATCGAGGCTGGGCCGCCTGAGGGCGCAGATGGAGAGGGACGGGACCCCGGATATCCATCGGCTCAGCTGGGCGACCGGCGCCGCCGCTAGGCTGGTCGTGCTGGCCGGGCGCGTCGGCGCAGATCCTCTTGAGAGCAGCGACGCAGCGTTGCAAAGGCGGCTGCTCGTCATCATGAGCGTCGGAACGCTTCCGTTGACCGTTTTCTGGTCGGTGACCTGCTTCGCCGCCGGGACGCCCCGTTCCGACGACTATCCTTCCCTTTGGCCTTAGTGTCGAAAACATGCTTTCCCGTTGGAAGACTGCTTTAGCCTCGATGCTGTTGGCGTTGGCTATAGACGCTCGCGCGAACTCGGTCGAATGGCCGCCGAACGACCCGGCCGAATACGTCACCAAAACAGATTTTACAGTCGCGTGGGCGCGCCGGTTGTACGGCTTCAAATCGCTAGCCCAACTGCAAAAGGCGGCCGGGTCGAAGGGGACCATCTCGGATAGAGAACTCATTGGCGACGATCCGAACGTCACCTTTCATTGGCGAAGCGAGCCGACTAACAACCGCATCGGGTACATGGTCGCTATTGTTCGGCCAGACGGCAGCGTTGGCGTGCAAGTTTTGACCGACGAGAACGTTACGATCATCGTGAATACGTATGGGGCCTTGATCTGTGAGAAATGCTCGCCCCCCATTAACATTATGGGGGTCGATCCTCCGTGGGCTAAACCAAAATAGAACGACGACGACGGTTGGGCCTGCATCCCGTTTTGCAGCCGTTTTTTTAACGGCAACACGGCCGGAGGGTGAAAGGTGAAGCAGCCCGCTGCGCTGTTATCCGCTTGTCAAGAATTGGACGGACGAACAGCCAGAATATGCTTCGGCCAGTCGGCATCACTCCACTGGAAAATGGCGCGCATCGCTCCCGTTACCTCATCGGAGCGGGGTCTGCATATTCCGCGATCTATTGGCTGAAACTGAATTGTTAGGCTTGCGCGGCATTAAACCCGCTCGGCCAGCTTTTACCTTTGCGGCCTTCGAGGCGGTCATGTCCCTCATCGGCCTCTGGTTAGGCCACGCGACAGGGGTGCACTTCGAGACGTTAGCGGCCATGGTAGGAGGCTTGATTTCCTTGGCGTCGCCGGTCACATCCTGAAGGAAGTGCTGGAGGAAGGCGATGAGGCCGCCGAGCTGTCGTTCAGCACAATGCGCACTTCGGTTCTCGCCGGTCTGGGCATATCTATGGAGGAATTTGCCGTCGGCTTCCCGATGGGAACAAGTGGCCTTCCAGCGGCGTGTGAGTGGCGGAGCAATTCTCCCCACTTGTGACATTTGAAATTTCCCCAGTTTTCATGACTGCGGACCATCCCGGGCATGCCCGGGATGGTCGGCGGGCGCGCCGAATCGCCGAGGCTCCTCCTGCTGGCGGGAGGGAGGACCCGGTGATCAAACTTGGGGAACTCGTCGTGATTCTGGATTTGCATCGCCAGGGCCTATCGGTCAGCGCCATCGCCCGGCAGGTCGGCGTCGACCGAAAGACCGTCAGGACCTACATCGCCAAAGGGCTGGAGCCGCCGGCCTACAAGAAGCGCCCGCCGGCGCCGAGCGTCATCGATCGCTTCGAACCGTACTTGCGCGAGCGCCTGGCGGCCTATCCTGGCCTGACCGCCCGGCGTCTATACCGCGAGATCAAGGAGCGCGGTTTTTCTGGCGGCTACAGCGTCGTGCGGGACCGTGTCCGCGATCTTCGGCCCGTCCGCAACGCCGGATACGAAGTGCGGTTCGAGACGCCGCCAGGCGAGCAGGCCCAGGTCGACTTCGCCCGGTTCGAGGTCGAGTTCGCCGACGAGCCCGGAGCCAAACGCATCGTCTGGCTGTTCTCGATGGTGCTCGGCCACTCCCGCCTGATCTGGGCACGGTTCGTCCTCCACCAAGATCTGCAGAGCGTCCTGCGCTGCCACATCGCCGCCCTCGAGGCGATCGGCGGCGCGCCTCGCACGATCCTCTATGATCGCATGAAGACCGCGGTCATCGGCGAGGACGCCGACGGCCTCGTCATCTACAACCGGGCGCTCGTCGACCTCGCCCGCCATTACGGCTTCCAGCCGCGCGCTTGCCGGCCCTATCGGGCCAAAACGAAGGGCAAGGTCGAGCGGCCGTTCCGCTACATCCGCGAGGACTTCTTCCTCGGCGGCGCATTCCGCAACCTCGACGACCTGAACGATCAGCTCCGTCATTGGCTCGATACGGTCGCCAATCAGCGCGTGCACGCGACCACCAACAGGGTCGTCAACCAGGCTTTCGCCGAGGAAAAGGCCTCATTGAAAGCCCTCCCGGTCGCCCCCTACCGGGCGGCGCTGCGGCTCGAGCGCCGCGCTTCCCACGAAGGCATGGTCAGCGTCGGCGGCAATCTCTACAGCGTGCCCGACACGACGCGGCGGCGCGTCTTCGACGTCCACGTTCTCGCCGACGAGATCCGCATCTTCGAAGAGGGAGCGCTCGTTGCGACCCATGCCCCTCTGGAAGGACGCGGCGAGAAGCGGCTCGATCCTTCGCACCGCAAGCCCGTCAGCTCCTGCCGCCGCAACCTGCGCGATGAGCCCCTGATCCTGACGCGCGCCGGCGACCGCGTCGTTCGTCGCTCGCTCGACTTCTACGCCGCCGTCGGCCGCCGTCTCGCAGCTATCGGGGGCGTCCGGTGAGCGCGCCTTCCCTCATCGAGCGCGTCAAGACCAGTCTCGTCGCCTTGAAGATGCCGCGGGCGCTCGAGGTCCTCGATGTCACCCTGCGCGGCATCGAGCGCGGCGAGATCGGCGCCGTCGAGGCCATCGACGCCTTGCTCACCGAAGAGCTGACCACGCGCGAGAACCGCCGCGTCAGGATGGCGGTCCAGATGGCCAGGCTGTCGGCGATCAAGACCCTCGCTGGTTTCGACTTCGCCTTCCAGCCTTCACTCGACAGAAACCGCATCTTGGCGCTCGCCGGACTGCAGTTCATCGATCGCGCCGAAGCGCTCCATCTCATAGGTCCGCCCGGAACCGGCAAGACCCATCTCAGTCTCGCCCTCGGTGTCGAGGCGGTCAAAGCCGGCCGCAGCGTCTACTTCAGTTCGCTCGCCGACATCGTCGCCTCGCTCGCCAAGGCCGAACGCGATGGCGCTCTTCGCGAGAGGATCCGCTACTACTGCCGCTTCGCGCTGCTCATCGTCGACGAGATCGGCTACCTCCCAGTCACGTCCGGCGGCGGCAATCTCTTCTTCCAGCTCGTCAACGCCCGCTACGAAAAGGGCGCGATGATCCTCACCTCAAACCGCGGCTTCGGCGAGTGGGGCGACATCTTCGGCGATTCCGTCGTCGCGACGGCCCTTCTCGACAGGCTCCTTCACCACGCCGTCGTCATCCAGATCGAAGGGTCGAGCTATCGGTTGCGCGAGCACGCCGACCTCCTGCCCGAAAACGTCCGCTTCAAGCCGAATGCCGCCGCCAATCCCATTCCACCGACCCTGAAGCGTCGCGGCCGGCCGCCCAAAAACGGAGAAGCCGATCACACCCACGGCTGATCGCCAACCCGCCAGACTGGGGAATTTTGCGGCGCCCCTTTTTGAGGAAAATCGCGGCGCCATTGACACCTTTGGCGTCGACGAACTTCGCGCGGCCTTGCGCATCCAGCTCGCGTCGCAGGACGTCGTGCGCTTCATGCTCTGGGCGACGGCCGAGACGGGGTAAGCGCCGGCGGTTCGAGCGCCGTCATGGCCGGTCGGGCGAGGCCATCTCCCGAATAGAGGCGCGCCCCTGGCCTTCTAGAGGGCGATCGAACGGCAGGCGGCCCGAGCCGGCAATGGCTGTGCCCGGCTATTTTCCGCCGGCCCTTGTCCGCGACTGGTCGCGTGGAGACCCGGCAGCGGGCCTTTGCATCGCGAAGCAAAATAGCCGGGCTTCGCCATCCTCCGCTGACGCTGCGGCCCTCCGCTTCGCTTCGGGTTCTGGCCCGATCCGCCCGCCTTCTTTTAATCGCCACGAAGGCCGCGACGGGCGCGGCCGATCCGGCAGAGGGCCTCCACATGACAACCGACCACGACGACGCCGAGTTGGAACCGCGGCACGCCTCATCCCCGACCGATCGTGTTCTCACTGAGCTTCAGCTCTACGGCTACCGCCCCTTCCACGACGAGCCCGATCGAAGGCCGCTTCCCGAAGCCGACGCCGTCGCAGGCTCCGTCGCCGACATCTTCGGCGCCCTGGTCTCGACCCTGAGCGACACTCGGCTCGAGCCCGACCTACCGGACCTGCTCTGGTCGACCGTCAATCTCTTCCACCGCGCCGTCGACCGCATCGAGCGTGAGCTCGACGACAACGAGCAGGCGCAACGGCGCAGCCAGAAGGAGCAGGATGGCTCAGAGATACGGTCCGTCGAACTCGAGCGCCTCACAGCCGAAGGCGTCACATTGATCGAGCGCAGGAATAGCATGGAGCTCTTTCGCGACCAGGCCGCCGGCCAGTTCGAACGCCATACCGGCTCGCCCTGGCGGCCGCGCACGGGATCGAAGGTTAGCCATCGGGCGCTGACCTCGGCCATGATCGATAGTCGCGACTTCCTGGCCGCAAAGAAACGTGCCGACAACCAAGCGCTCTTGCCCACCGGTCCGAAAGTCGCCGTCACCGGCGGCCTCGACTTCAACGATCATCGGCTGATCTGGGACCGTCTCGACAGGGTGCGCGCCAAGCATCCCGACATGGCGCTGCTGCACGGCGGGTCACCGAAGGGCGCCGAGCTGATCGCCGCCAAATGGGCGACCAACCGAAAGGTTCCGCAGATCGCCTTCAAGCCCGACTGGACAAAGCACGCCAAGGCCGCCCCATTCAAGCGAAACGACGCCATGCTCGAGACGCTCCCGATCGGCGTCATGGTGTTTCCCGGCACTGGCATCCAGGAGAACCTGGCCGACAAAGCAAGGAAGCTCGGGATCCCGGTCTGGAAGTTCGGCCAGGCGACATAGGCGAAGGGAGGCGGCGCGTAAGCGCCGTCTCCTCTCAGCTTGGCCGCTTGAGGATCATGAGCCGCCGCACGATCTTCGGGCGCCAACAGCGCTCGTTCCGACTTCTGGCGCACTTCGTCGGTCAATGCGCTCAAACCATTCACTCTTACTCAGCCACGGCGTTCGGAAAGCTTCCGCGCCACTCGCCACCTGCGGCGGCAGACCATTGTTGCGCCACGTGTCAGTCCGCAAGCAATCGCAAATGCCACGCGGGAGCTGACTCACTTGGCTAGCCGAGGAAGCATGCCAAACCCATTATCCGAACCCGAACACTCGGACCCACCAGGTTGCGGCAACCTGACAAACCGGAATCGGCCTCGAAGCACATGTTCCCGTCCGGCTCCCGAACGCGTCAGTTCGACGAAGCGGGCGTTCCAAGTGCGGCGATCAAGGTCGGCTTCAGCGGAGAAGCTGTCGTTCCTCGCGCCCAGAATTGTTTCGTTCGAACCTGAGATTGGGGGCGCGTCGGTAGGTGATGAATTGTCGGTATTGTTTGGAAAACGGCGGATGTCGCTTTTTCACGACGCAGGAGGCCTTGCTAATCCCTCGTTGGAGACTCCAAGAGCGAAGACCTGTGAGTCGCCATAACTCGGCGCTCTCTCGCCACTGCCTTTCAGCTGAACCCCGCAGCATGGAACTTTTGGACCTGATCGGCGTTCGCCAAGGAGGAGAAGATCTCATGCCGAGATACGCGAAGTCCGCTTCACGGGACGTCAAACGCGCGATTGAGCGCCGAAAGGCCGGAAAACTCAAGAGCGGCAAAAGCGGCAAGACCGTCAAAAGTAAAAAGCAAGCGATAGCGATAGGGCTTTCTGAGGCGCGTGCGAAAGGCAAAAAGGTGCCGAAGAAAAACTCGGCGTAATAGTTAAAACATGACCGGTGCTGACCTGCAGTTGAGTTGCCTAGGTGCCTTCGGAACTACCTAAACGAGCAGCGCGTATCCAATGCCAAATTTAATCAATCTGCCCTCCTTTACAGAGGATGGCGATGTCTACGTCGTCGTCGAGACCCCTCGCGGTAGCCGGGCCAAATTTGACTACGATCCAAAACTGGAAATGTTTGAACTATCGAAATCGCTTTTGACGGGCCTTACTTACCCGCATGACTGGGGCTTCGTGCCGTCGACCAAGGCGGACGATGGAGATCCGATTGACGTCATGGTTGTTCACGACGCCACGACATTCCCGGGCACAATGCTCACCTGCCGCGTCATTGGCGTTCTCCAAATCGAGCAGAAGAGCAACGGAAAGCGTGAGCGAAACGATCGCCTATTCGCCGTGCCGCGCCGATCACACTCGGAGCAAGCGCTTCGCGACGTGCGCGATCTGTCCAGGCCCATCCAGCAAGAGCTTGAAAAGTTCTTCAACGCCACCGACGAATTGGAGAAGAAGAGTATCGAAGTCCTCGGTTGGAAAGGACCGAAAGCTGCGATGCAGGCCATAAAGGTGGCCGCCAAATCGTTTGCAGAGGACGGAAATGGTTGAGTTCCCCTTCCCGCCGCCCACCGTTCAAAGGAAAGGAGTGTTCGAGCGCCACCTATGGACTATGTGATCCGATTTGTCGCCGGAGGGCTTGTCGTCTCCGTGTTCGCCATGCTGGGAGACATCCTGCGCCCGAAGAGCTTTGCGGGACTGTTCGGCGCTGCCCCATCTGTCGCGCTTGCAACGCTTAGCCTCGCATTCTGGGCCGACGAACGTTCCTATGTTTCGGTCGAAGGGCGGTCGATGGTGCTCGGCGCTGTCGCCCTCGCGGCCTATAGTCTCCTCGTTTGCCAGCTGTTGATGCGCACGCGCTGCTCTGCTTTGGCCGCGACGGTGGCGGCGATCACCGCATGGCTGGCCGTAGCAATTGGTCTCGAACAGGCTCTGCTGAGATAGATGGTCGTGCGCGTAGACTTTTCCGCCTTCACGCGAGCTAGTCCGCACGAGGTCCTCATGCGATTTGCACTTGGCGGCCTCGCGACGGCAGCCGCGGGGTTGATTGCCCATATTTGGGGCCCAGGTGTTGGCGGCTTGTTTCTCGCATTTCCAGCGATCTTCTGCGCAAGCGCTACCCTAATCGAGCGGCACGAGCGGACCCGGAAGGAAGGCAAAGGCCTCGAAGGCAGAAAGCGTGGAAAGAATGCTGCGGCGCTCGATGCCGCGGGCGCCGGGCTTGGAAGCGTTGCGCTCGCCGCGTTTGCCACGGCGATCTGGCTTCTTGCTGAAAATGTCGGGGCGGCGTCGTTGGCTCTTGCCGCGGTCATATGGTTTGCTGTGGCACTACTGCTTTGGCCGCTACGACGTCACCTGCGGCTCTGGTAGAGAGAAAAGACCGCAGCGAGAAGTCGACTTCGAGCTTTTTTGCCCACAGCATGGCTCGCATGAAAGGCATCGCTGAAGTGGCCCCGGATTTTGGGACCGGTCGCTAAGTTGAAAGAAGTCTGCTCCAAATGCGACAGGACGGAGCGGAGCATGACGAAGACGAGACGGAGGATTGACGCGGTGCTGAAGGCGAAGATCGCGCTGGAGGCGCTGCGGGAGCAGGCAACGGTAAGCGACCTGGCGCAGCGCCATCAGGTTCATCCGAACCAGATCTACGCCTGGAAGAAACAGCTTCTGGACCATGCGGCGCGGGCGTTTGATTCGGGAGTCGGCGTCGACGCGGAAGCGGCGTCGGCGCGCGAGATCGAGAAGCTTCACGCCAAGATCGGCCAGCTGACGATCGAGAACGATTTTTTCGCCAAGAGGTTCGGCAAATGAGCGCGTCGAACCGTCAAGCCAAGCTCGATCGCGATCATCCCGATTTATCCGTGCGCCGGCAATGCGCGATGCTCGGCGTGGCGCGCTCGGGCGTCTACCGCAAGCCCCGACCGGCCAACGACAACGACCTCGAGGCGATGAGACGCATCGACGCGCTGTTCACCGCGCGTCCGTTCTTCGGGGCCCGGCGGATCGCCCGCACACTGAGCGAGGAGGGCTTTCCGATTGAGCGCAAGCGCGTGCGCCGACTGATGCGGTTGATGGGGATCGAGGCGCTCTGGCCGAAGCCGAGAACGACCAAGCCCGCTCCGGGACACAAGATTTATCCCTACCTGCTGCGCGATCTGACGATCGAGCGGCCAAACCAGGTCTGGGCGGCCGACATCACCTATATCCCGATCGGCCGCGGCTTTCTCTACCTGGTCGCCGTCATCGACTGGGCGAGCCGGGCGGTTCTCTCCTGGCGGCTGTCCAACACAATGGACGCCTCGTTCTGCGTGGCGGCGCTTAGGGAGGCGCTGGCCCGATACGGCAAGCCGGAGATTTTCAACACCGACCAGGGCAGCCAGTTCACCAGCGCGGATTTCACCGGCGCGCTGGTCGAGGCTGACGTGCGCATCTCGATGGATGGGCGCGGTCGCTGGATGGACAACGTGTTCATCGAGCGCCTCTGGCGCTCGCTGAAATACGAGGACGTCTATCTCAAAGGCTACGCCGATGGGCGCGAGGCGAAAGCCGGCATCAGCGACTGGATCATTTTCTACAATGAGCGCCGCCTTCATCAGGCGCTCGGCTATCGCGTGCCGATGGCCGTCTGGCGCGAAGGCCCGCTGCCCAAGGCCTATGGACATGTGGACAACGCAAACGCGTTGACCACATGCCCACAGGCGGATCAGAAACAGCAGCAGACAGAACCCTTGGCGGCTTGATAAAGGACAACCAGCAGACGCACTTCCAACTTAGCCGCCGCCAAAAACGGTCCCGCTGCGCGGGGCCACTTCATCGCGACCCATCGCTCTTCCGCATGTGAAGGTAAATAGTTCCCTCGATCAATCTCCTTGAAAACAAAGGGGCGTACGCGATATAGGCGTTTCAAAACTTCACGTCTGAGCCGTGATTTCGCACTTAAGCCCTTCCGCACGCCAGTCGAACCGCGATCTGCCGTTCAGCTTTCCAGCTAGTTGTCTGATGACCCGTCCACCAAAGCCTTCGTGCGTCGAAGTCAGCCCTGGAGGGCCGCCTGTCTCGGTCCAGCGAAGTTCGAGGATCCCGTTCAAGTCATGCGACCAACTCAACTCGATCCGACCGTTGGCCGAAGACGAAGCCCCATATTTTAGCTGCATTTAGGCCTGGGGGATGTGGTCAGGCAGGGCGCCTTTCGAGTTGGGATTCTGCATCGCGGACATGATCTCTGCTATGTCGGTCGGCAAGATGACTCCGAGCTCGTCGGTGTCGGTTTTCGTCGAGGGCGAGAGGCGGTCACGGATGCTGTTGATGAAGCGAATGCCGGCAAGGAATTGGTCGGCTTGATTGAAGAAGGTGTACTGCCAGTTTTCAAGGTTCTCCGTCATCTCCGGCTGAGCGTAGAAGTGGTAAGAGATGTAATCGAGCGGGATGCCGGGCTTATGGTTCTTGGGGTCAAGGAAGTACTCGTAGTACTTGGGATTGCGAGTGGCGAAGGCAAGGCCGAGCCCGACAAATTGAGTGTCGGGACTGACCTTGTGCACGGCTTCAACGATGGCGTCGTAGCGAGCGGTGTACATCTCCGGCGTGGTGCCGTGCTCAATATCGGGCTCGTTGAGGACCTCCCAGTAAGGAAATTTGTAGTGGTACCCGGACTTATGTTCCACACCTAGCTCGTCGATAAATCCGCCGTCGGTGTACCAAGCGACGAGGCGGCCGATGTATTCGCCGATCTGCTTGTTGGTGGGGTCCACCGGCTCGACGCCCTGGGTATAGTTCCAGACCACCTGGTTCGGGTCGGAGGGATAGGTCACGGGCTTATCGATCTTGAACATCCAGGTGGGAATGGTGGAAAAGTTCATCACCGTGCTGTGACCTTCGGTAGCAGCGAGGAAGTCCTTGGTATAGGGGTCGATAAGGGAAAAGTCCCAAGAGGTCTTGCCGTCTTTGGGAGGCTCGAGCTCGGCGACGGATAGCTTTGGATAGGGGTTCCACGGCACGTAGCGGACGTAGTCCGCGCCAAGCTCCTTGAGGGCGGCGAAGGTGCCGTCATGGATGGGAGATCCTTTGGCGATCATAGGATTGACGACGACCTGAAGCGTCGGCGTCGACCTGGAGATGAGCAGGGTCTTGTCGAAGTGGACGACGACGGTGTTGGGCGCGCCCATATCGAACTGGGCGGAGGCGGGCAGAGCCGAGAGACCGGCTGCACATACTGCGAAGGCCAAATGACGCTGGATGCGAGAGTTCAATGGGTTCTCCTGTAGGGGAGGCGGGCGACGCGGGTATCGTCCAAGCATGAGAGCGCCCTATTCCCGGTTCCGAATTACAAAAATACAGGAGAGCAGGGCGCTATTTCTATAGGTAAAGTATTTATTGCTGGGGAGCCTGCGAAAAAATGCTAATTAGCTCTGACAAGTCTTGTGTTTACAAATGCGCGGTCGCCTTTACTCTTGACAACAAGATACCTTGCAGTGCAAGGTATCTTGTTATGAAAGAAACGGAGAGACACAATCCAGAAACCGGGGATAAGTGGGAAGTACAGCTCCGCAAGGGCTGTCTGGAACTGGCGATTCTGGCTGCATTGTGGGATGCAAAGTTGTATGGTCTTGAGATTCTTCGGCGACTGGAGAACGATTCCGATTTGATTGTGTCGGAGGGCACAATCTATCCGTTGCTTAGCCGACTCAAGACGCTAGGACTAGTGGGAAGTGAATGGGTGGAATCGGAAGCCGGACACCCGCGGAAATACTATGCGCTTACCCGCGCAGGAAAACAGCGAACAGTCGAGATGACGGCGACTTGGACGCGGTTTTCATCGAGGATGAGCAAATTACTTGCTCCCGTCGGGAAGGGAAAGTAAATGATTAGTTCAACCGATGAGCAACAGCAAAAAATAGAAGCCTATTTGGCGGAGCTGCGCGGCCGGTTGCGCGGCATGAACGAGCATGAGGTCCAGGAGATCATACGGGAACTGCGCGCTCACATTGCAGACAAGACGGCCGTCACGGGCGAAGCCACGACGTTCCCGGTGGACCTCACTCTTGATGCACTGGGGAGCCCGGAAGCCCTTGCCAACCAGTATCTTACTGTCGCACTCCTCTCGCGAGCGGAGATCAACCGCTCACCGGTACGTATCCTACAGGGATTATTCCGTTGGGCCAGCTTTAGTATCGAAGGTCTTCTTGTGGTGGCCGCCTCAATCGTAGGATATGTTCTTGGGGGCGCCCTCATGTTAAGCGCACTGCTGAAGCTGATTCATCCGCGTGCTGCAGGTTTATGGGCTTATCCGGCCAGCACTGGCGGCCTCGATCTTTCTCTCCGAATGGGATTTGGCGGGCCGCCCATTGGCGCCATAGATGTTCTTGGTTGGTGGATCCTCCCTGTCGGACTATTGACGGGCTGCGGCCTGGTTGCACTGACCACGCGATTTGCACTCTGGTGTGCGCGGCTGTACCGTCAATCGCGAGTATTGCCCTAAGACTTATCAAACATCGACCAACGAACGGAGCGACATAGGAAACGTTCATTGAGCGCGAGCGAAAAACCGTCGTCATGGTGGCAAAGCAAACACATTATCTGGCTTGAGTTTGTCATCAGCCGAGAATCGCCCTTGGTGGCAATATCGGGCGTTAAAGGACCCCAACCGAAGCTTTGCCTATGGAGGGGAGCGAGAGGGCGCGGCACCTTTGCTCGGCCCATGATCAGGCAGCTGCGTTCCGTCCTCCGGTACCCGCATGAAGAGGGCGCCCCCGATGCCACTGAAGTCGACAAACTCGAGACTGCCGGGGACGCCATGATCGAAGGTCAGCTCAACCTCCTGGTTCGTGAGATAGAACTTCGATAGGGTCTCAGCAAACATGCGTGCGGGGTCACCCTCCGAGCCTTCGTTCTTGACGTAAAGATGACCATCCGCATAGGTCACTACGATGAACACAGGATGTTCTGCATCGGTCGAACGATACTTGCCGGCATACGCGCGAAGGGTCTTTCCCGGCACGGTTACCTCCTTTCCCTCCGAGGGAAGGATGGCGTCATCTCTTATGGCAAGATGCACGAGCTCGGTGTCGAGGGCAAGGGTGCCTGGAGTGGTGTGATTGCCTTCGCCGACGAGATTGGACAGTACAACAACAGTCGTTTTTGTATGCGGAATGTAATCGAGGAAGGAGAAAAACCCGTCAACGGCGCCGTTGTGGCAGATGTCGAGAGCGCCATCTTCGGTGTCAATTTGGAGACCGTACCCGTAGTCGTCAAGAAACGGCGTTGTCATCTCGGTCAGCGAGGCAGAGGATAGCACTTTGCCGTCGTGCAGAGCTTCGGTCCAGCGAATCAGGTCACGCGCTGACGAATCAAGATTTCCTGCGCCGATGAGGGTGGAGAGGGCGTAGCTTTCGACACCGACTGGGCCATGCACGGATGGGCGGTAGCCAACGGCATTGTCGGGGCCAAGGTGGGAGTTGGTGTCACAGCCGGTTTCAGTGAGCTGCAGCGGACTGAAGATGCGCTCCTGAATGAACTGGCAGTATGGCTCATCACTGGCCTTCTCGATGACGCGACCGAGGAGGATGAAATTGATATTCGCGTATTCGTTTTTAGTGCCGGGCTGAAACTCAAGAGCTTTTTCCGGTATTCCTTTCATCAGTTCTTCCGGAGTGCGCAGGGAGTTCTTGGCCACGAGACCGAAGTCTACATCGGGAATGCCGGAGGTGTGGTTGAGGAGATTGCGCAGCGTGATCTTACTCCACGCGCCGGGGGAGTTCGGGTAGAAGCGGCCGATGGGGTCACTTGTCTTCAGCTTTCCATCCTGCTGGAGCAGTAGGATGGCTGCCGCGGTGAATTGCTTGGTAAGAGAGCCTATGCGGAAGCGCGTGTCCAGTGTGAAGGAAATCTTCGATTCGAGATTGGCGTATCCATATCCATGCTGAAAGACGATCTGGTTATCCCTGGCGACAGCCACCATTCCCATAAAGCCGTCGCGATTCTGGTAAAAGCTTGCAGCTCGCTCCATGCGCGTGGCCATACGTGGTGCTGCTTGCGCTGTCGCAGGTGGGATCGCCAAGATAAAGGAGATGGCTAAGGTTAAAAGCACGTACCTCATTGAGTTGCTCCCCGAGAGCCGGAGTTGGATTTAGTATGGCCGATTCACAGGACTGAGAGTAGGGCACCCTTTCAAATTCTGCCGGTCGTGAGAAGGGGAGCTGGAACGAATTCCACACACGTCACCGGTTAAACATCATTCTTGGAAAGCTCCGCGATTGCTGAATCTCCGGCAGATTCATTTCCCCAACTGGCGATAACAGGACTTAGCACTCATTTGATGGGTTCTGGACGGTTAGTCGGCTATACGGACATTTCAACTCGAAACTTCCGTATTGCCGGTGATTCGGGCAAAACAAAAGAAACAATTGGCAGATAAACATCGGGACGTGGCAGCGACCAGGATTGACCGATGTCCACGCCTGCGCACGGGTGTATGCTGCTCTGTGTAGTTGGAGGACTATCCATGAAGGAAAGTGCCAACAAGGATTGCGTCCAACGCCACTTTGAGGAGCTTTGGAATCACGGAGAAATCGAAAAGATCGACGAGTTCTTTTCCCAGGACTTTACCAATTTCGGCGTTCGATATTCCGATGTGCGCGGCATCATTCAGCACATCGTCCGCACATGGCGCCAGGCCTTTCCTGATTTGGTGTTTCAAATCGACGCACTCGTTGGAGAGGGCGACACGATCATGTGCGAGGTGACTCTGTCGGGCACTCACCTGGGCGACTTTCTAATGATTCCTCCGCTGCAGGGGCCGACGCTTGCTCCCAATGGCAGAAGATTCACGGTCAAGCACATTCATCGCTTCCGGCTGAAGGAGTCGAAGATTGTCGAGCATTTTGCGGTTCGCGACGACTTAGGCATGTTCCAGCAGCTAGGGCATCTCAGTGCCCTCGTCCAATAACCTCGTCCTGTTATAAGTTCGAACCGGGAGTGCGTGCCTAGCGAACTGCAATGTATTACAGGCAGGAGTGTGCCCGCCGGTCGAAATTCGCTTTTCAACTGCAGATTTCGCGTTCCTGGCGGGTCGTCGGCAATGCGGACATTTCGACCCGGGTTCCACGAAACTTCCGGTTAACCGGTGATACGACCCTGAACCGGTTGCAAAGGCGATTCGGACGTCTCCAGTCATTGATGTGTGCTCGTTAGGGCTGCTCCGCGGATACCGAGCGAAGGCAGGAGCATTCCAGTCCGATCTTTGTAGAAGGCGAATTCGGGATAGCGGGACATCGACTTATCTTTCCGGCGCATGTTACGGAAAAAGAACACGAACCATCCAGCAAGCACCAGGACCGGCTGCCAGTGCCATGAGGCGAGCGCGAATCCGCCATATATCAGTAATTCGCCCAGATAGTTGGGGTTCCGTGTTCTGGCGAAGAGCCCGTCTTGAATCAGTCCTTTGCGCAGCTGCAATACAAAGAATTTCTGTGCATCGCTGACGTAGTGAAGGAACACGCCGGAAATGCAAAGAAATGATGCGAGAGCGAAGACCCAGTTCGGCGGTACGGTGTGTTCCGAAATGAGCAGATACGGGCCAATCATATAAGCCATCAACGGCAGGAAAGGTGTCAGCACGCCGATCCATAGCGGAATCGGCTGAGCAAAGCGTTTGTCGGCGAACACAGATTGCTTGACAAGCCAAAGCAGGGTGTAGGTGCCGTGCAAGCCAAGGTAAAGAAACGCCGCGGCGCTCCAGTTATGGAAATACCACATCATGGCGAGGACGATGGGGGTGACGAGAATCTTGTGAGCATTGATGATCCAGTTGACAGTGACCATATGAGTCTCCTGTCGATATGATCTAGACATTGTCAAGATTGATTCAAATATTTATCCTTTCTGAAGCCATGAGCCAAACATCTCGACAGAAATCTTCGGCGACGCGCAAAGGTGATGGATATC
Source organism: Candidatus Acidiferrales bacterium (assembly GCA_963790355.1). Classification (GTDB taxonomy): domain Bacteria; phylum Acidobacteriota; class Terriglobia; order Acidiferrales; family UBA7541; genus Acidiferrum. The sequence goes on along the minus strand of CAWBOF010000002.1, from coordinate 615 downwards.
ATCATGGAGACCTTCGCGCCGCCCTGCTGAAATCCGCGGAGGAGATCATACGGACCTCCGGTCTGGAGGGCCTTACGCTTCGTGCGTGTGCGCGGAAGGCGGGTGTTTCCCACGGTGCCCCAGCTCATCACTTCGGAAATATCACCGGTTTATTGACCGAACTCGCTGCCGACGGATTCGAGCGGCTGGCGGAAGCCATGGATCAGACGAGAGTAAAGAATGCAGACGATGATCTCGAAGCGTCCGGATTGGGATACATACAGTTCGCCATGAAGTGGCCGGAGCATTTTCGAGTGATGTGGCATAGTGAACTGCTCGACCAGCAGTCACCTCGCCTTCGGCTTGCACGGGAACGTGGAGAACGAATTTTGCGCGATGCACTGATACATGCGAACGAGCATTGGACCAGGCCGCTGTCGGAGGATGAGTTGGCAGCGCGATTCGAGGCTGCGTGGTGCTGCGTCCATGGCTACGCCTCTCTCTGGGTTGAAGGATCTCGAAAATCACGGTCACTCGACGAGGCACGACGCATGCTTCGCGTGTTGCGGCCATCACTTGTCCGAGAGTAGGAGTTTTTTCTTTCTTAGCTGGCCGCAAGGGTTGCGGACGTATTGT
>CAWBOF010000001.1:0-743945 GCA_963790355.1 Candidatus Acidiferrales bacterium | reverse complement strand
CTTCGTCCATAACGGCGTCGGATCGGAAAATTGGAGCGCGGACGGTTTCACCAGGCTCGCCTGATTTTAAGAGAGGCAGCAATTTAACCAATGGCTCGAATAGGAAACCAGGCCCGTAGTTGCGCAAAATTTCATCGAACGTGAAGTCGGTCTGCGGTAGCGATATTGAGAATGAGACTGACCCAAAACCCGAACACTAGGACAGCGATAAGTTGAGGAGGCGGCGTTCGGTGTGGTCCTGTGAACGCGAGGAAGGAGGGCCAGGATGTCGAAGCGAGGTCACCCTGAAGAGCAGATACCGCGGGCACTGCACCGGCGGCTACAAGGTGTCCCTCGGGGACAAATGAGGATAATTTCTAGGAGATCAGTGGTAATACCGAGCGAAAAATGGCGCGATAAATCTACTTTTTCTTCCTGGGTTCTTTCTCCGACGGGTTTTCGAATCCCCCCTTCTCCGCCACTCATCGATTGCTGGCGAGCAGGAGACCGTCTGGATACCAAGCCCAGAACTTCGTATACTAGATGAACATCTTGCCTTCCGCAGCGTCCGGGCGGATTATGCTACCGGGAACTGCTACCGGATGTTTCGCGTTTCCGAAGTAAAAACTGGCATCGCCAAATGCTAAGTTGTTCCGGGTGAACAAGGGTAGAGCCTCCCATCGGCTCCACCAAGCAGAACTGAATCCCCAGTAATTGCACAGAAATCGTCGTTTTCCCCAACAAAACAGCATGTTTCGAGAGAATGGGTGGGAGTCCCTGGAGTCGTTGGGAGTCTAAAATCGGGCATTTTAGGAACACATTAGGAACAATTTTTCTTAGTGTCTTTTCCACCCGTGATATAAAACCGCCAGATGAGACCAAAGGTCGCTTTGTTGGCTCGGGTGAAGGTTGCGGGGATTCCGATGAAGTCGATCAGTATTCCGCTCTGATGCCGATCAGTGTTCCGGGATGATCCGATCAGTCCTCGGAGCGAAGCGACGCTGGTTTTTGCATTTTGTTGAAAGTGATCGCGATCGTCAACCTTGTTGTTGTTGAAGCTGTGCGAAAAGCGGAAATCCCGAAGGGATTTCCAAGGGCGCTTTTATGCCCGTCTTTTCCACAGCTTTTGGGCCGCCGATTCATTCACTTTTCCTCTTTTACTCCTTTCTGTTTACGTATCGAATCCCCGCGCATCTCGATGCGATGGGCGTTGTGCACCAAGCGGTCGAGGATTCCGTCGGCCAGTGTGGGATCTCCGATCTGTTCGTGCCAGCGAGACACCGGCAACTGCGAAGTCAGGATCATCGAGTGCGTCTGGTAGCGATCCTCAGCGATCTCCCAGAAGTCTCTTCTCTCCGGTTCCGACATCGGGGCCATGACCCAATCATCGACAACCAAAACATCGATCCGATTCAGCCTCCTCAGCAGTTGCCGCAGACTGCCATCGGCGCGTGCCAGGCGCAGGCAGCTCCCCGTAAGCGAGCCGCCAGGACTCGTCTGGTGAGGGCCTGGTTCTGGCGCCAGTTCCACTGCTGATCGACAAGCAGTGCCAGACGGTCGAGGAAGCTCAACTCCCGCGTCGCTTCATCCTGTTCTTGATGCTCCAGTGCTTCGATCATTCCCTGAAGCTTGAGTGCATAGAGTTTTTCTTTCATCAGTTGTTGCAACATGATCAGTTCTCCTTTTTACTCGAAGTACTCAGCGCCACGAATGTTGTCATGCGATGGCGGAAGAGGTAGCGGTGGTTCTGGGAGTGGTTCTGGGAGTGGTTGTTGGTCGAGGGAGTTCTTCAGGATCGATTTCACGCTCTTGAAGCGGCAAGCACCGGTCCGTATGGCCCGATCGGCAGCCGCTTCCATCCGAGTCGAGGAGTACTGCTCGGCCAGTCGGATGATCCCGAGGCAGGATCGATATCCGCGATCACCATTCCGGGCTTCACGATCGCCGTTCCGACGATCGTGATCAACTGATCGGCATCATCCCGGAACGAGTGATCGGCATCATCCCGGAATCGTGATCGCCATGATCGCGGAATCGGTGATCGGCAGGCCTCGGAACACCGATCGGCATCGTCCGGAATCCACAATAAAACCGCCAGATGAGACCAAAGGTTGCTTTGTTGGCTCGGGTGAAGGTTGGAAAGCGGTATTTATTTGAAGCTGTCAAGATAAAAAATGGCAAACCTGTCGAGCCAGATGAACCCACATCCTACTATTTGAAGTACAGCCAGAAGGGGAAGCAGCGGGTCGAAGCTGTCGGCTCTGACCTATCCCGTGCATTCGTCGCCTTCCAGAACCGTGAATTGAATCAGGCCAGGACGCGGATGGGGCTGTCAGCGATCACCGAACTCGGCCCTGTGAGAGACGCGTCAGGGCGCATGAAGATCGCCCACGCGGTTGCCGTCTACCTGCAAGACCTAGCCGATGCCACCAAGACTGGGGAGCGCGCACGCACAACCCAGCGTGGCTACAAAAGAGCCGTGGAGGCTTTCCGCGACAATTGCGGCGTGCAGTACAGGGAAGATATCACGGCTGATATCTTGCGCCGCCAACAAGACCGACCATGCGCATGTCTTCTATGCCGCCTTGGAGCTGTTCGATAACGTTTTGTTCTTCCAGTTCCTTCAAAACAGCCAAGAACATCTCTTTGCCCCATTTCTGAGCGGATTTATTCTGCAAAACGGAAAGAGATATCTCACCTTTAGCTCGTAAAAGCAGCTTGAGAATATATTTGGACAACTCTTCCGCCGTTTGGTTCACTCTGCCGAGGTGCGGGACTTCTGCTGTCGTAACCCGCGTCACGTTGCCCTTCTCAAAATCCTTCGTTCTGTCGATGCGGCGCAAATAGACTTCGCGTGGGTTGCCGCTAGGTTTCAGCCCAACCTCCTCAAAAAATTCTTCAAAACTGTTGAAGTTGAACTTGATCCCTAAAGCACCAGCGGTCTTCCAATCACTAGACTTTTGACTGGTGCACGATAGTCGCGCACGGTTGAAAGCGTTGCGCTCAGGGGAATCGAGCCAGGAACCGCCGTACTTCTCCTCCAACATCACTTGGAGCGGAGATTTCACCTTGCACCCACAACTCTTCGTGTTTCCAGACGTCAGCCAACCAGAAGGGATAGTCTTCGTGTTGCCGCAAGAACATTGGCACTCCCACAACAGGTAAGAGCCTCGTTTGCCAACCGCTTTTATGGCAGTCAGTCGCCCGAAGATGCGCCCAGTAAGGTCTGTCCGCATCCACATCACGCACCGCCCACACGCGGGGTGCCGTTGACGCGCGACACAACATTGGTCGTGTCATAGCGGCGCACACTGCGGACGGCAACGCGCCAAATTTTTACGGGGTATCGCGAATAGAGGTAGGGCTTGGAGCCGTCGTACTCGCGCGGGGAGCGCGAGCGCGAAGTGCGCGACGACGATCCTGGGCTGGAACCCGATTCCGCGAATGAGTTTTGGGAATTCATGACTTCTTGTCCTCCTCCAACCGCGCAAATAACTTTCTAATCTCGGCGATGACCGCCGCCTTGTCGTCAGCCGCCGCCTTGTCGTCGGCGGAAAGCAGCAGCGAACGGTCTGATTTCATCGTATGCCCTACGTCGTTTTGCTCTTTCGGGCTTCGGACTTTCGCAAGTTCCCGCTTCAAGAACCCCTTGAGGGCTTGGCGGACGAAATACGAACGACTCTAGTCGCACAAAGAATTCGCAGCATCCTCGAAAGACGCATCGCACGAGTGCTAGACATCAAGCCGCAGGAACTTCCACGTCTGAAACTCGGGACGCTCGCCCATACAACATTTCTGCTTGAGGGTACGGGAGAGGAACTCGGGGGTTTTAACACGACGATGTCGGCTCTTTTGCAACTCGTGGGTCATGAAATTTTGTGGGACATCGAACCGAAGGAAGAGGAGAGCGAAGTCAGTGCGCCCGAGGAGACCATCAACTAATGAGCGACAAACTGTCTCCGAACGGCGCAAAAATCTTGGACGGTAGCGGCTTGCAATCGGTTCGCGACAGAATTCAACAGGCGTTTAACGCCGCCAGCGTTGCCGACGCCACCAACGTTATTGATACCAGTGACGAAATCAGTGTCGAAGACCCCATCATCCTCGACAATCTGATCAAACAAATTCCGACTCGACCGCTCCGCGAGCAATCAACGCCCGCGACAGTCCGTCGACATCGCGGCGGCGTATACCACATCGTTGTTCCGACCAAGAGCGCACAAACGTTAATCGATGCGGCGCTTCGCGCGTTGCAAAAGCCGCGAAAACCTTAGCGTCGGAAAGGGTTTGCCGTCGCACGAGAAGCCGATGTACGAACGGGGACTGCTGATCAAAGGCGGCTGTCCTCAGAATTTTGGAGAATCGAATGAACTGCAAACGCAGCAACGGAAGTGATCGCGCATTCTTCACGACGGTGGAGCAGGCGGAGGCCTTTCGGTCGGAGCACCCCGCCTCGTACGGCGAAGACGAGATTCGATTTTGCACGTGCTGCGGGTACTTTCATCTGTCTCATCCGACCTGGGTGAAACCCTTTGAAATTCCTGTATCGGGGATGAAGGTAAATTGAAATGTCCGAATTGTAGGGTCATCATCATCGGGGCCCTACTCATCATCATAGGAATGTTTCCTTGGAAATGGCTCGCCAACCGGGGCAGACGCTGGTACATATGTGGACGGTAACGCCGTTTAATCAAGACTGACGGCGGAAATCCACCGGTTGGTAGTATCATCGCAGTTATGTTCTGCCACTTCAAAGCTGATTACCGCTCTGGCGTTACTCATTGCGAATAAAAAGTCCGTCTCGTCCGGAGGAACGCCACGCCGCCACTAGGTACGGGCGATCAGCGAGTTCTAAATTGAGTACGTTGTCGCCCGAATCGCGGTCATCAAGGTAACCGCAAGGCGACTGAAGCCAAGGAACAAAACGAATGTCGGATCCACTGACTGTCGTGCATCCGGGACCACCGGGGCCAGCGGGGCATCCCCAATAGTTCTCAGTGGCATCGATGCTGCCGGTACAAACCGTGGCTTGGTCATAAGCGCAAACGTCGGCGACGCCAATTTTGCCGCCACCCAGGTCATTGAGATGGATGTCGACTTCGGCCGGAGTGTTTACGGCAATGTCCACATTTTCGTCGCGAATGACGTTATACGAAATCACGGTGCCGTAAACGGGGGAGCCACCACCTCCACTGTTGATGTTAATTCCCACGGGTCCGGGCGTCGCGGTATCGGCCGCGTCGGCAAGATTCTTGGCTATGAAATTTCCGATGATAATGTTTCCATCCATGTTATCCGCGGGCGCCCCAAAAGCGGGACCAACGTGCGTATGTAGGCTGACGCCCCCAAGCCCGTTGCCTATCAGCTTATTGTGTATGACCAAGTTACCGGCAACGCGACCGGGGCCATTTCCGTCGGAAAAAAGACCTACTCCGGAGCCTCCGACTTGCACACCATTGCCGGTCGAAATGTTCTCAGCCACGGTATTGTGATCAACTCCAAAATGAGGAGCAAACGGGGGAGAAACGTGTCCTGTTGGAGGATGGGAGGCAAGAACGATCCCGCATTCTAACGGATTGTCTTGAAAGGTGTTTCGGAGAACAAGATTGTCACGACTCTCTGCGGTCTCGTCACTAATAAGGAGTCCATCAGCGTTGCCAGACACGAGGTTGTCCGAAACCGTTGAATGGCTCGTGCCTATTAAATGGATCGCGCCTCCGCAGTCACCGCTTTCATCGTTCTCATAAATCCCATTCCCCGGCTGGTCTGGGCAACCCATGGTGGCGCCGGTGAATTCCAGGCCGGGAGAGGCGTCATTGTTATTGATGTGATTGGTCCGGATGATGATGTTCGAGGCACTTACCACCAAAATACCTTCGAACATAGCATTCTCCACCGTGAATCCCGTAATGGTAACGTTGGTGAGGCCTGGATTGTCGAATCCGTCCACAAAGAAGCCGTGCGCGAGACCCGTGGCGTCAACAATAGTCGATTTGGCATCAGCACCGACGATGGAAAGTGGAATACCAACGGTGACGTACTCTTTGTAGGTACCGGGGGCAACCTTAATTAGGTCGTTGGCAGACGCATGAGTGACGGCCGCCTGTATTTTTGAATAACACGGGTAGGAGCCTGCGGGATTCACACAAAGGGTCTTAGCCGCGACACTCTGCGAAAATACTGCGAACAGAGCGGCGCAACAAGGAACCAGCCATGGGCGATAGCAAATTGCATACATGGACATTCTCCTTTTTTCCAGATGCACAGCCGCTCGCAAGCATCGGAATCGATGACCTAGAGAATGGAACCACTTCACGAATGTCTGCCGAGGGACCGTGCCGCTTGAGGGTCTATTGAACCGGGAGTTCCTATTTGGATTCCCAGTTCGGGGCATCCTACACTTCTGTTGCACTCTATACAACGAATTTCCACGAATTTCCACTAGCCGTCGGCGAATTTCCACTAGGAGCGTGTCCGAGATTTAGCATTTTATAGCGTCGGGCTGGGCTTTTTTGATTGGTATGGCGATTGGAATCCGGTGGATCAGGTTTCGTGAATTACTTGTCTTCCCAAATCTCGCCCGGGAACCGCATTTCTGTCACGGACCTCGGAAAGTTCTGTGCTATCCACTGCAGATGATCTTGTGAAACTTCAAAATGTTGTGAGTCATGCAGATCAGTGCCCACTCGCCCCGTACTTTCTCCAGCCCGCGTAAGAGAAACTGTCGGAAGCCGCGGGCCTGTTTGATCTGTCCGAAGGCTGGCTCCACAATGCATTTTCGCGTCGCATACACCGCTGCCCCAACCTTTGTCTGTAATTTCCGTTCCATTCTCTCGACACGGCTTGCCCCGCTCGGCAACGGCCCTGGTTTGCATGATTCATTCCGCTGACCATGTTTGTGCTTTTCTGTCGCTACGAACCCTTCGATCCTTCGCTTATCCAGGTACTTCAGGTTCTCCTCCGAGCAATACCCACTGTCGACCACGACTCCTTGCGGCTTTTGTCCCGACTGTTGTTCGATCGTCTCCACCAACGGCACCAGCTGCTGTTTATCATTCGCGGCTTGCGTGACCCGCTGCCCGACGATCAACTGGAAGGCTGGCTCGACGGCGATCTGCGTGTTGTAACCCTGCACAAATCCATCCGCCCCTTTTAGGATGCGCGATTCTGGATCCGTAAAGTTGTACTGCATTTTTGCTGTGGGCTTCGCTTCCTCTGGATCCTTCCCCTCTTTCCTGGCTTGTTCGCGCGCGCGCTCTTCCAGAGCTTCTTTGGCTTCTCGGATCCGAGCGATCCGCGTTTCCCGTCGCTGCAACTCTTCCGGCAACTCGTCTCCCTGGCGATCCCGACCGTATCGCTTATCCTCTTCTCTATCCGCGGCCTCTGCTTGGCTCAACAACTTGCGAACTTCCGCCCGCAGCCGCTTCTCCGTCTCGTCCATCCGTCCGTAACTCATGGCTTTGTGCTTGCTCGCGTTGGCCTTGAACTTACTCCCATCCATGGCCACGTGCCCCAGCTTCATCGCTCCCGTTTCCAGCGTCAGTCGTAACATCTGCTGGAACATCTCTTCCAGCGCTTTTAGGTGCAGCTTCCGAAAATCGGAAATGGTCCGGAAATCGGGTTGATTACCGGCCGCTAGCACCCGAAAGGCGACGTCTTCTACCAAACGCTTCTGGATCTTGCGCGACGAAAAGACTCCCACACAGTAACCGTAGAGCAGGATCTTGGTCATCATGCGCGGATGATACGGCGGTTGCCCCCGGTCATCCTCTTCATACACGGACTCGATCGCCGATAGGTCCAGCTGGTCCACCACGTCGGACACGAAATAAGCCAGGTGGCCATCCGGCAACCATTCGCGAAGGCTCGGAGGTAACAGTAAACTTTGTTCTGGTAGGTAGGATCGATATGTTTTCGCCATGACTCCAAATAATTCGCACACCACTGCGCAACTTTTCAAGTAAATTCAGCAGAAAAAGATGAATTCTCGGACACACTCCTAGTATTACTACGTTAAGTGCTTGACGTTTGGTTTTGCGGGTGCTACCGTCGCGAGCATGACGGATGCTCAAGTCGAGAGATGCCGAAAACGCCTGGAACAATTCTTGAGGGATCTGCTGGAGCCCATGGGCAGAAGCGAGCGAAGGCACTGGGGTGCGGTGTACATTCGTGGACTTTTGTTGAACGGGGAACGCAAGTCCATCGAGCCGCTTGCCGATCACTCGGAGGAAGGAAACGTACAAGCTCTACAGCAGTTCGTAGGACAAAGCCCGTGGGATTGCATGCCTTTGTGGGAACGTCTGGCGAAGCGCATGACTGCGGAATTGGAGCCGGACCCGGTTTGGGTTATCGACGATACGGGCTTCCCGAAACAAGGGAAGCACTCGGTGGGAGTGGAAAGACAATATTCGGGGACGCTCGGCAAGGTTGGGAATTGCCAGGTGGCGGTCAGCCTGCACCATGTTGGAGAACAGGGCAGCACGGTACTCGGCTGGCGTTTATATCTGCCGGAAAGCTGGACGAAGGACAGTAAGCGTCGTGAGGAAGCGGGCATTCCGGAAGAAGTCGTTTTCAAAACGAAGTGGCAACTCAGCCTGGACATGATTGATCAGGTGCGCGCGTGGGGCTTAGCGAATCGCATTGTCGTGGCGGATGCTGGTTATGGAGATACCACGGAGTTTCGCGAGGAACTGGGGACTCGTCAACTCTCTTATGTCGTAGGTATTTCCTCAACGACGGGAGTATGGAGCAAACCTCCGCAAGCAAAAGTTCCCCGCTATCAGGGACGAGGCGCTCCCGCGACGCGCTACGCCTATGGGAAACAGCGGCCGAACTCCGCGCAGGGCGCGGCGGTCCAAGCGAAGGGTTGGAAGAGGATTCGCTGGCGGCAAGGCACAAAGGGATGGCTGGAATCGCGATTCGTGGCCTTACGAGTACAGCCCTCGCATGGTTTCGTCCGTGGGCAACCACCGCACAAGGAAGTTTGGTTACTGAGCGAATGGCCGGAGTCGGAAAAGGAACCGACCAAGTACTTCCTTTGCGATCTGCCAGCTACCTACACACTGCGACGATTGGTACGGCTGGCGAAGTGTCGCTGGAAGATCGAGCAAGATTACCAGCAACTGAAGGAAGAACTGGGACTGGATCATTACGAAGGGCGGAGTTGGATCGGCTGGCACCACCACACCACGCTGGTGATGTTGGCTCACGCATTTCTAACTCTGGAAATGCTCCGCAGCAAAAAAAACTTCTGGCTGGACCCTGCCACGGACGCGCCGTGAAATTCAATATCTGCTCTTCACCTGGACAGGCTTCTGTGCCTACTGCGGGGCGAAAGCAGGGGGCCTACGCGGCCCTTAACTACTACTTAACGTAGTAATACTAGCAGGCCTCACAAAATCAGAGGCGTTCCTTGCCCGTTCACCGGGAATTTTATGGGCCTTTTGTGTCCAAGGGCCTCATTTACGTTTAATCCGGCCTTGACCGCAAGCTCACTCCATCGTTCTACGGTAGCGGCTTTGGCTTCCAGAATTCAGGATCAGCTTTGATCCAGTCATCCTGGACGTAGCAACCGGCTTTGGCCATCTTCACGACCTCGGTCCATTGCTTTTCCTTTCCCGGGCGCACGTGGAAGACCGAGAGTTCCATGTAGCGCATCTGGGAGAGGTCCGCGCGTGGGTGCATGCTCATCTCTTCGTGGAAATAGAACACGCCTTGATCCATCGATTCGAGCAGATCACCATCGGCCATCGCGGCACGATCCAACGCCGTCGAAAGGGCGGTATTTTTATCCACGGCATCCGCGTCTTTTTGCCAAGCTTCGAAGGATTGATACGACGTGAGATACAAGGCGCGCGATTTTCCCGAAAGAGAGGTCATAGCGATATAGTGCGTAGGCCACTTCGCACGCGCCATCGCATCGACGAACGCTCCCTCTGTCTTGTCGTGAGCCATTCCTGCTTTCCGGGCTTGACGAATTCTCGACTGATCTGCAACACCTTGGGTATCGACGCGTTACCGGAAGTCATCTCCTGTGCTGCCATCACACACGCATATGTGGCCGCGAGTGCCAATGCCACTAATAACCTGCTGAGTTTTCTCATCGTTTTGATTCTCCTCTATTCAATTCAAATCTGTTTTGGGGTGGCGTTGTCGTCGATCATCTGAATCCGTATTTTTTTGAACGCTCGCCGGAAATATAAAAACATATCAGCATCTGCGCCGCAGGCGCACACCCCTCATCTTCACTCATCTGGTAGTTTGCTCACCGTGGTGGGAAATGGGAACCCGACCGTTACAGCGGTCGAGTTCCCTGTGTGGCAGACCTTCATCAGGTAGCCAAACATCAACAGGTGTTCAAGCTGCCATGATCGGTCGCCGTTGTCCAGTCCCACCGCGGGGCGAGGATGGCGGCCCACACCGAAGTTGTCCTCCGTCAACGAGTTTGTCGTGCTGGCGGCTGTGGCCAGGTCTTCTGGATCTGTCGCCACTGTGACCGGGGACAGCACTACTGCAGCTACCTTTGTCGGCAGCAAACGCGCCGGCAACAACACCGCCTGGCCAACCGCCGCCACCAGCAGAGTCCGGAAGGGCGCCAGGACCATCGCGATCGCCAGCGCGAGTATCGGCGGCGTCACCGATCAGCTCGCGTGACGGATGTATCTTCCCGGATGCTTTCCTACGAGGGCAGAATCCCGAGCGGTGTGCTTCCGATCCGGAATCCGCATGCCCAAGCGAACGGCGCCCTGCAGCGGCACCATGGCTTACTTCGCTGTGTCCTCTGCGGTCGCCTGGGACGCTTCGTGGAACCGTTCCCCCGAATCTTCCGGAGGTGAACATGCTAAGCAGCGACCTGCGAGCACAGATCCGTCACTGGTTCTACGCCGAACATTGGAAAGTCGGCACCATCGCGCAGCAACTTGGGCTGCACCCGGACACCGTCCGCCATGCGCTAGACACCGAACAGTTCAATCGTGCCAAGGCTCTTCGTCCTTTGGTGACCGACCCATTCGTAGAGTTCATCCAGCAGACCTTACAGAATTATCCCCGGCTGCGTGCCACGCGCCTCTACCACATGATCCGGGAGCGCGGTTATACCGGAAGCGTTGTGCAGTTGCGACGCGTGGTGGCCCGCCTGCGACCGGTTCGACAGGAACCCTTCCTGCGACTACGTACCTTTCCGGGAGAGCAAGGACAAGTGGACTGGGCCCATTTCGGCGAAGTCGCCGTCGGCCGTGCCTGTCGGCGTCTGTCTTGCTTCCTGATCACTCTTTCCTACTCGCGCGCCCTGTATCTGGAATTCTTCTTCGATCAAAGCATGGAAAACTTTCTGCGCGGCCATGTCCACGCGTTTCAGGCGTGGTCGGGCCAACCGCGAATCCTCTTGTACGATAACCTTCGCAGTGCCGTGCTCGAACGTCGCGGCGACCAGATTCACTTTCATCCTCGCCTGTTGGACTTGTGCTCGCATTATCACTTTGCTCCTCGTCCGTGCCAGGTACGGGCAGGAAATCAAAAAGGAAAAGTGGAACGAGCGGTGCTTTATGTACGCGAATCGTTCTGGGCCGGCCGAACCTTCACCACGCTTGAAGAGCTGAATCGTCAAGCCTTTCTCTGGCGTGACCAAGTGGCCCATCAACGCCCTTGGCCGGACGATGATTCCCGCACCGTGGAGCAAGCCTTCGCCGAAGAACAACCACGACTGCTTCCCGTACCGGCACATCCGTTCGAGACAGATCTGGTTCTTCCCATCCACGCGGGCAAAACTATCTATCTTCGTTTCGACCTGAACGACTACTCCATCCCTCCGGAGGCCATAGGACGTCCGCTGACCCTGGTGGCCTCAGAATCGAGGGTGCGCATCCTGGACGGTAGTAAGGAGATCGCCCAACATCGCCGCTCCTTCGATCGACACCAACTGGTGCTCGATCCCACGCACCAGCAAGCGCTGCTGGAGGAAAAGCGCAAAGCCTTCGGATCGACCCCCGGCGGTCGCTTAGCCCAAGCGGTGCCGGAAAGCGAAGCCTTGCTCGATACCGCTTTCGCGCGGGGAGAATCGGCGGGCAGCCAAACCGCGCAGCTCCTCAAGCTCTTGGACACCTACGGGGCCGTCGAGTTGCGTAGTGCCATCCGGGAAGCACTCGAGCGCAATACGCCACATGCTTCTTCGGTCGCGTTCATCCTGAGCCGCCGGCAGCGCTCCCAGAAACACACCGCTCCCACTCCCGTGGATCTCCGCCGCCACCCGGAAGTGCAATCTCTCGATATCACCCCTCACGACCTGGAGTCCTACGATGAGCTCACCACCGACCAGAACCATGAGCCCGACGAATGATCTGCCGGCACAACTCAAGCAGATCGGTCTGAAGACCATCCCCGGCAACCTGGACGACTTTCTCGCTCGGGCCAGCAAAGCGCGTTGGTCGCCGCGTATGCTGCTGGAGCAACTCGCCCAGGAGGAAAATCAAGAACGTTCCCACCGCAGCCTGGAGCGGCGGCTACGCATGTCGGGGATCAAAAAGTTCAAAGTCATGGCCGACTTCGAATGGAGTTGGCCCAAAAAGATCGAACGCGACGTCATCGAACAGGCCCTCACGCTCGACTTCCTTCGCGAAGCCCGCAATTTCGTATTAATCGGACCGAACGGACTGGGCAAGACCATGATCGCCAAAAACGTCTGCCACCTCGCTGTCTTAGCCGGCTACTCGGTTCTCTTTCGTACCGCGGCGGCCATCGTCGAAAACTTGCGTCATGAAATGTTCGAAGGTCGCCGACGCAAGCTACGGGCCTACAGCAAAGTCGATCTGTTATGCATCGATGAGTGTGCCTACCTCTCGTTTGACGATAAGGCTGCCGACATCCTCTACGAAGTAATCAATCGCCGTTACGAAAGCAAGTCTGTGATCCTGACTACCAACAGATCGTTTAAAGAATGGAACCAAGTCTTTCCCAATGCTACCTGTATCGCCACGCTGCTGGACCGCCTGTTGCACCACGCCGATGTGACGCGCTTGGACGGCGAAAGTTACCGAATTCGTGAAAGCCAACAGGAAGCCACCGCACGGAGGAAGAAACCATGAATCCCCTCGATCGCGACGCCGAACAGTACGTGCGCACCGTTCTGAGTCTCTATCAACAGCTCCCGGAAACGCCCGCGCTGCCGAGTTCTCGGGACCGCCTCCATGCCCATCAACTGCAACAACGCAGACTCCCTCTGACGCTGATCGAGGCGGCTTTCTTGTTGGGTTCTTTGCGGCGACTCCTGAGACCACCAGACGCCCCAGCCTTGTCCCCGATTCATTCCCTGGCCTACTTCGGGCCAGTCATCGAGGAACTCCTTCACAATCCTGTTCCCGACACTTACATCGAATATCTTCGCCGCAAAATGCAGCCCTTCACTGGGAAAAAGGTCATCGCACAAGAATCCCATCCGGCGAGCGTTCAAAAAAATACGGATTCAGATGATCGCTGACAGGCGTATATACTATGGAGGGAAACCACAACTTGATGCGGACCGAGCCTATAGGAAACCCAGCCTTTGGTCAAGGAATTCAACGGAATCAACGGAATTCAACAGTTGACGATCTGACCTTGCGTTCAAGTCCCGATTTGACTGCGCGTTACCGGAAATGTGGCTACCCGTGGCATGTGACAACTGATTGTGTGTACTGATATGGCGCGAAGGATCAGCATATCTCCACTTCACCGGTCACTCTACGACGGATGCTAGTGTCCCGTCCCGTATAAGTGTTGACGATATGGGCTGACCATGTTTCAATGGGGGCATGTTTGCCACCGCCGCAGCTCTTTCCGTTGATGTCGAGGCCAAGAGGCAACTGGAATCGTTGGTCCGCTCTGGAACAACGCCACAAGGAGTGGCGCAGAAATGCCGGGTGATTCTGCTGGCCCACGAAGGGATGTCGAATCGCTCAATCGCCAAACAACTCGGTCTGTCGCGCCCGACGGTGATCGCCGCCCGCGCCACGTTCGGCGCAGGCGGAGTGCAAGCGTTGACCGCCAAGCCGACGCGGAACCGGCTGCGCCGGACGTTGACACCGGAGTTGGAGAAAAAGATTTTGGATGCCACGCTCAAAACCAGACCGCCGGACGCGACGCAGTGGACCGTGCGAACGCTCGCCAAACACTTGCGCGTGTCGCGCATGATGGTGCATCGGGTTTGGCAGCGTTTCGATATTCAGCCCCACCGGGTCGAGAAATTCAAACTGTCCAACGATCCGCAGTTTGAGGAAAAGGTGCGCGATATCGCCGGTCTGTACCTGGACCCTCCGGAACGCGCTCTGGTGCTGTGTGTCGACGAAAAAAGCCAGATTCAAGCTCTGGACCGCACCGCTCCGATCCTGCCGCTGCGTCCCGGACTGCCAGAACGGCAAACCCATGATTACAAACGCTACGGAACGACCACCCTCTTTGCGGCATTCAATATCCTGAACGGCAAAGTCATCGGCAGTTGCTTGCCGCGTCATCGCGGCAAAGAGTTCGCAAAGTTTCTCAACCAAGTGGAGAAGCAAGTCCCTCCGGACCTGGACGTGCACATCATTTGGGACAACTACAGCACGCACAAGAGCGCCACTGTAAAGCGGTGGCTGACACCCCGCAAGCGCCGCCGCTTTCATTTCCACTTCACCCCTACCAGCAGTTCTTGGCTCAATCAGGTGGAACGCTTCTTCGCCCTGATCACGGAACGCATGATCCGTCGTGGCACCTTCCGCAGCGTTGAAGAACTCGAACGCGCCATCTATGCGTGGCTCGCCAACTGGAATAACAAACCCCAGCCTTTCGTTTGGAAGGCCACGGCTGATGTCATCCTCG
The DNA here is from genome assembly GCA_963790355.1 of Candidatus Acidiferrales bacterium. Lineage (GTDB taxonomy): Bacteria > Acidobacteriota > Terriglobia > Acidiferrales > UBA7541 > Acidiferrum. The sequence continues at coordinate 729,137 of CAWBOF010000001.1, read as the reverse complement.
ACAAGGTGCGCCGTTGCAAAGAATTAGCTGGGACACCACACTAGAATCAGCCGTGCTTCCCCGCATCCACCCAATGTGCCCGAGTCCGTCCCAAAACCACTTCGGCGGTTAACCAGGGAGCGCCGGGTTAAACCGGCATCTCTAGCAATGTCTGTCAAGTCCTTTTTTCTCTTTTGCAAAGCTTTTTTTTTTGCACACCTCTCCATTCACTCCTGCGAGTGGTCTTGTTCGTTTTCTTCTTACCCTCTGCATCGACGACCACGGCTCGCTCGTAATCTTTCGTACGCCTTCCTCGCCACTCATCCAAGGTGGGAGCCGTATGCGTAGACGCGTTCGTACGGATCTGTGCGGGGGCGATCCGTGATGATCGTCCCTACCGCGTCAGTTGCGCGCTCACCAACGTCTGCGACAACAATCCGTATCTCTAGTTGACATGAAAATTACACTTGGCCAGTTTCTGGCCGTGCTACCATTGGCGGCGAATGAGACAATCGCTCCGCGCCCCTACTGACTGTGGAAGAAAAAATTGGCGCGTGGGTGTGCCTTGTCGCTGCCGTTCTACTCTGGTCTCCCCTTTGGGCCGTCGCATGGCAGTCTGCCGGAATGAGTTGTTGCGGTGGCGGTATGTGTCTCGCGCACCAGCACTCCAAACACTCTCGGGATTATCCGACGTCAAGCGGGTCTTCGGAAGCCCATACTATGTGCGCGCCTCACGGTGATGGCAGTATGGCTCCCTGCTTCATGTCTTGCGACCAGACGGAAGCCCCCTTCTTTGTCGCCTCCATGGTCTTTCTATTGCCGCAGACCATTGTTCTCCCACACTCGCCGCGCTCTATCGGGCCGCTGAATTTCAGCACCGAACGCGCGCCTCTCTCCGGCATCGCCCCACCGGATCAACCTCCTCGCCCGCTTCTCTCCTGATCCAAACTTCACCTTTGTCCAAGTCGCTCGTACCCGGATCTTTGCATCCGCCGCGGTGTTTTTCCACTACTCGCTCATGGAGGATTCATGCTGCAAAAGATTTTGCTTTTCGTCGTAATTTCTGTGGTCGCTTCAGCCGCGGCCTTAGCCACAGTCTTCGGTAACATCCGCGGGGTGGTGCACGACCCGCAGCACAGGCCGGTGGCCGATGCCACCGTAAAGATCAAGTCAGCAACTTCGGACTGGAGCCAGGCGGTGCAATCCGATCAAGATGGCTTGTTTTCGTTCAACGCGCTACCCGTCGGCGATTACGTCGTGACCGTGACAAAAATTGGCTTCGCGGACGAACAGCAATCTGTCACTGTGGTGGCGGATTCCACTCCAACCCTTCATTTTCAGCTCAACATCGGCACCGTCAATCAGACGACGACCGTAATCGCCGCGTCACCATTACAGGTGGAGGGCATCGATTCCGTAACGCCTACGACGCTCGTTGATCGTCAGGATATCGTGCGAACCCCCGGCGCCGACCGCACCAACAGCATGGCGATGATCACCGATTACGTGCCCGCGACGTATGTGACTCACGATATGTTGCACATGCGCGGCGGCCACCAAGTTAACTGGCTCATTGACGGCGTCCCAATACCCAACACGAATATCGCGACCAACCTTGGGCCTCAAATCGATCCGAAAGACATCGACTACCTGGAAGTCCTGCGAGGGAGTTACGAACCGGATTACGGCGATCGCACCTATGGCATGTTCAATGTAGTGCCGCGGACCGGCTTTGAAAGTAACAATGAAGGGGAGTTGGTGTTAAGTCTCGGCAATTGGTATCAAACCAACGACCAAATCAATTTCGGGAGCCACACCCAGCGCTTCGCTTACTACGTCAGCTTAAACGGTAATCGCAGCAACTATGGGCTACAAGCACCAATCGGAGAGGTAGTTCACGACGCGGAGAACGGTTACGGTGGATTCGCCACGTTCATCTTCAACGTCAATGCCAAAAACCAGCTTCGCCTAGTCACCTCGTTGCGTCAGGATTACTACCAAATTCCCATTGATCCCAATCCCGACTCACCCGGCAACCAGGTCTATCCCAGCTACGGCCTTCGCGATGGCGAGCACGAAACCGATGGCTACGTCGCCTTCTCCTGGGTTCACACCGTCGATTCCAATTTGTACTTTACGATTTCTCCTTTTTATCACTACAGCGACGCCCACTACCAAGCCTCACCAAACGACGTTCCGGTAGTTACCAACGTAAATCAAACTTCGAACTACGGCGGAGTGCAGGCTTCCTTCAACGCTACGGTGTGGAAAAATGAGATCGAAGGGGGCGTGTACGGCTTCGCTCAAAATCAGAGCAACTACTTCGATAATTCTTTTCAACCTTGCGTATTGCCCTGCTCGCCCGCGAACAACCCTTCCATTTCCGCTGCAGCGATTACCGGAGGCGTTGAAGAGACATTTATCGGCGACAAATTCAGGGTAACACCGTGGTTGACTCTGATCGCAGGATTCCGCCAAACGCACTTTACCGCCGACATCGTCGAAAATGCCGTGGATCCCCGCTTCGGCGTTGCCGTCCAGGTGCCGAAACTCAAATGGATCTTTCACGCCTTCTACGGCAAGTATTACCAACCGCCGCCGCTGTTGACGATTACCGGCCCACTGCTGGAGTTGGCTGCGGGCCAGAATTTTACTTTCGCTCCTCTCCACGGCGAGAGAGACGAAGAACACCAGTTTGGCGTCACCATTCCTTTTCGCGGGTGGGCTCTCGATGCTGACAATTACCAAACTCTGGCGGCCAACTGGCTGGACCATAACAATATCGGCGAATCCAATATCTTTTGGCCGATTACGTGGTATTCGGCGCTAATCCAGGGCTGGGAACTCACGCTACGGTCGCCTCGCCTTTGGCATCGCGGTCAGTTTCATCTCGCATACGCCAACCAAATCGCTAAGGCAACGTCTCCCATCACGGGAGGTTTGATTTGCCCCCCGCCCGTGTCGCCAACTTGCGGACTCGATATTCCGCCGGGATACTCGCCGGTCGATCACGATCAACGCAACACGCTGAACTTTGGCTTCAACAGCAATCTTCCGTGGCAATCGTTCGGGTCGTTCAATGTCTACTACGGCTCGGGCTTCACCAACGGAATGCCAAACGCCCAATACCCCGGCGCCTATCTGCCCCAGCACACAACCTTTGACATAGCCCTGGGCAAATCCTTCGGCGAGAAATACAGACTTTCCGTCGATGCCGTTAACGTCGCCAACCGCCGCGTACTTCTGGACAACAGCCTGACCTTCGGTGGCTTTCACTATAACGATCCGCGCCAAATATACGCCGAGTTCCGCTACCGCTTTCATTACTGACGGTAGAGCACGGTTCATAGTGCCTGTCTGCCTGCCCAGGCCCTGTTGGCTGACAGGCGACCTACGCTAAACTCCTGATGTGGAAGTGCACAAGGAGGAATAGATGGATGGAAAGAAAACATCTATTAGTTCTAAGCCTCGCTATCTGTGGCGTCGCTGGGTGCAAACAGCACCCACCAAGTCGTCCTGAACCGAAAGAAGTTGCAATCGCGGTGGGAGAGATTGGCTCACGCTTGCCGGAATTTTCTGTGAAAGATTTGGACGGATATGAGATTTCTTCGGCGGACCTTCGAGGAAAGGTAGTGCTCATTGATTTTTGGGCGACATGGTGCGAGCCCTGTAAAAAGGAAATGCCCGGCTACCAGAAACTTGCTGACCGCTACGGTTCTCGTGGGTTTACCGTTGTCGGCCTGAAATTTGACACGATGATGGACTCGGAAGACCCGCGTCTATTTTCAAAAAGACTCGGCGTTCGTTATCCGCTAGCTGTGGCGACGGACGACCTGAAAGAGAAGTTTGGCGGCATCGAGGGATTGCCGACCACGATGCTTTATGACCGCAATGGGCTCCTTCGGTCTAAGGTCATTGGGTTCGAGTATACCGAGGTCATCGAATCGCAAGTTAAGCCATTGCTTTGAAGTGCTGATGAAGCATTCATCTGATTATCCTGCATCACAGCAAGGCTTTCCCTTAATGGCGTCCCATCCACCACGGGTAATCACTGGGAGCAAAGACTAGCGCAGCAACCAGGTCGGCCAATCTGATTCCCCAAATCGCATTGAACGGCCACCTCGCCGAAGCAATCCACGCCAAATAACCACAGGTTGCGAACTCGATCAGCAAGGAAATCCTGAAGGAAGAAGGGTGAGCCGCTAGGCCCCTACAAACGAAAGGGCCAATGTAAAGGTCACAAAAGCCGCCCCTGATTATGCAAAATGCAGCGTAGCCCCCGCGAGGGGTCGTTGCGAGTTCGGTTGGCAATGTAGTTGAAAGGGTGAGTGCCTGGTGATACAATCCCGCAACTTTCCCTCTTCGTTCGGGCTGCATTGATACTCGAGGTGAAATCTGAGGCAACGCTGGGAAATCGCGATACTTGTCACCGGCCTGATTTGCATTGGTGCGCAGCGTGTTAGAGCCGATGGTCACGGGCCCATCTTCGGCTATTCCACGGCCACGTTGGGCTTAGGCGATGCCAGTGTCGGGACGGAGGCGGTTTGGCGTTCCGGCGTGACGATGCTCGGCCCGGAGTTCAGCTACGGATTGAAGGAGAATCTGCAAATCTCGATAACCGCGCCTTTCGACCTCGGCCAGGGTGAGCATCCTACGGGTCGCTTTATGGCGTTGATGCCTGGCGACCCTTCGGTCGAGGTCCTTTTGGGTTGGCGGTTCCTTCATTCATCCACGGGCGTCGGCACACGAAACGAAGCCACTTTTTACGCTGGAGCGTCTGCCCTAACTCAGCAGGTGCCGCGAGGTGACGGTCCACCGCTCGCACGGCAGCCGGGTTTGTACGGTGCTGTCGCAGTAGGACACGTGACGCGAGAGTATGATGTGTGGATTGGCGGGGGCTACCAGCATTATGCCCGCTGGACGAGCAACGTAGATGATCACCAGACGGACTCGTTGCTAAGCAGTCTCGTAGTCGGTTGGAGACCTCCGTTCCTAAACCGAGACTACCCACATGCAGAGTTCCGCGTTTTCTGGGAAACAACAGCCGAAAAGGTCGGCTTGGCACAGCGCGACGTTTCACCGTCCCCATCCGTCGGTGACCACGGTGCGCCCCCGCCTCCGAATGCCAGCGGCATCGTTGTTTTGCCAAATTCGGGAGGGACAGGAGTATTTTCCGGCCCGACATTTTTGGTCACGTACCGGAGCGTGGCAGTACAGGGCGGCGTGTTGTTTCCGCTTTTAGATGAACCGAACGGCACACAAAAGCATGAGACGTACCGTGCCGCTGTTGGCTTCACGTATTATTTTCTCGGGCGACACAAATGAAATTCTCTTGTGCGTGTGCGTTGCTTGGCGCGGTCGGACTGCTATGTGGCAGTCCGCCGGTTCGAGCGGAGTACTTGCGAATTGAACTTCGAGTTTACGGTTTAGACTGCGGGCTTTGCGCTCGTGGCATCAGTGCCTCGATTCAGAGGATGCCCGGAGTGAAATCGGTGGATGTGAGCCTGAAGAAAGGATTATTGGAAATTGTGCTCGTGCCGGGAAACACCGTCAAGATGAGTGACCTCCGCAAGCGCATCCGGGAGAACGGATTCCGTCCAATGGAAGCTACCGTTACAGCTAAAGGCGAATTCAACGGATCTAAGTTTGAAGTCAGCGGCTCAGATGAATCGTATGAAGTTGGCAGACCCGACCCGAAAGCTTCTAGTGGAGTAGACCTCACTTTTAATGTCCGATAACCAACGAACGACTGAACGATTCAGGGCGTCACGGATAACCGTGACCACTACTGCCCCCCCGCCGCGTCAGAAAGTGTAACCCACCCCGGCCAGCGGTACCGCCTTGGATCTTAGCCCTCCGTCATCCAGTCGGACCAGCACGTTGGCAGTGAATACCAGTTTCGAGAGGCTGGGAAATGGGCGAACCTTGATGCCCATCGAGGCGCTGGTGATATTGTAGGACTGGTTCGTTGACGTCAATAAGTTAGGTTGTGTTATGTTGGGGGTATTCGAGCCCGTGGCGCACGAGCCACAATTTCCGAGAAACTGTTGTTGCGTGATGCTTACCGTTTCGGTGCCGAAAACGCGCTCTCCGACAATATCAAAATCCCCGGTCAGCCATTTTGTCACCCAAGCGTCCGCGCCGACGATATAAACGAAATCATTCGGAACGGTGCCTTTCACGCCTGTCGTCACATCACCGGCAGTAATGGATTGGGTGTTCCACTCATAGCCAACGAACACGTGAGGCGAGACTCGCGCGCGGTAAGAAAAAATCGCGAATGGCTTGTAGCCGTACGATCCGGAGCCGAGATAGTTCAAGGCATCACCGGTCGGAAAGCGCACGTCCATACCGGCGGCGAATCCTGCATGTTCGCCCTCCCAGAAATTCCACTTGATGCGAGCAACCACATCTCCAATGCCGCTCTCCACATTCTTGGGCTGGCTGCCACTCCCTGTAAATGAAAAATCGGGGAATGTATGATTCAAGCAAACGGGGTCGAGACCAGGCAGGCCAGATGCGGGACTGGTATTGGGACAATTCTTGAAGACGTGAAAAAAGTAAGGCGCGCCATTCATTAATCCGTTCTGATTAAATGCTATAGAGTCAGGAGAGCCGGGAGTAGGGGTGATGAATCCGCTGGTGCCCGGGACGATCGTGTTTTGCGAGTACAGCGATAGGCTGACGGTCTCCACAGGAATCACCATCGAGATATCGATCCGCTTCGTGAGTCCATAAGTTATATAGGAAGTGTACTGATTCACCTTCAGGCTGATGGAATTCATCGTATCGATTCGGTCACGAACAAAACCACAGCCGTTCAGATTGCTGGGGCCATTGACGGCACCATTGGTTGAACACAAGATAGCGGGGGCAGGTGCTGGCGCTGAATTATCACGACTGTCGTCGGTGTGTGTGAGAATAGCCGGAAAACTATTCAAATTGACGCCGTCAAGCTTGTCGAAATCAAAAAACTGATAGCTGAACCCGAGAAACAGCCGATGGCGTCCGACCGTTTCCGCGCGTTCGCCCAGGATCGGTCCCAAGCTGTCCGTGCCGGAGACCAAGGTCTTGAGCGTGGGATCGTACACCAGGATGATACCAGAAGAGGGCGAGGCGAGCGGAAGCAGGTTTGCTTGACGGCCTATATCCGCCGTCAAAGGCTTCAGCGTAGTGGCGAACTCATTTATATAGTGAAATGGATGGCCATCGCTATAGTTAGGAGGGCCGGGGTAATCGTACAGCACCTGAGTGAATGCTCTACTCGGATTCGAGCCGTATTCCTGCGGAAGCACGCACGCGAGAGCACTACTTTGGATGGAGCAAGGACCTTGAGCAAAAGCACCGGAACAAAATAAGAGTAGGGCGAGAATAAGCAGGGCGGCGTGCTTGAACATATTCCCTCCATCTAGCAGCACTGCGCTGAGCAATACGGCATGCTTCCGAATTACTTCTGGGGCGGAGAAAATCCTTGAATTCGGGACCTTGTGCGTTCACCGAGTTTATACGTCCAAAGTGGATTGTCAAGCAGATGAATTCTATTGGGCGGGCGACATGGAAGGGAGAATGGTTGGGTTTCTTTTTTTGTAGCGATTATCCTAGCGTATGTAATACGCTAGGATAAAGGAGGCTAAGCTTATACTTACGCCCTACTCCCTTGCCGAATTAGAGGAGCGTCGCAACGCCATCGCTCAGCGGATCGCGGAACTCGGTGATCTTCGAGCTGGTTCCATTTCTAACACGTCGGGCCGTTGTGGCAAGCCGAACTGCCATTGCCATCGGCCCGGCCAGCCGGGTCACGGCCCGAATCTCCGGCTCACTTATAAAGTGGACGGCAAAACCTTCTCGGAGTCGTTGCCCACGTCGGCCGCTGCCCGCAAGGCCGCGCGCGAAGTGGCGGAGTTCCGGAATTTCCAGGAACTCAGTCGGGAATTTATCGAAGCCAACGCCAAAATCTGCCGCTTGCGGCCAGTGGAAGAGAGGCTGGAAACGGAGCAGGAAAAAAAACGGCGGAAGCGATCCATCAAGAGGTCGCACGCGAAGTAGATCAACTCTTGCGGGTCATTTTCCAGGGTCGGCGCAAGACTGGACGTCTCGATTTGGAAGCGATCGAGATGGCCATACGCTCGGCCATGCACCGGGCTGGCGCGGCCGCCTTGAGCGAACTGCTGGAGTTCGCGGCACCGACCAACGCCCAACGCACGGTGGCTTGTGCCTGCGGCCAGCTAGCCCGGTATCGCGAATTACGCTGCAAACCGGTGCTAACCGCCGTAGGCCCGGTGCAAGTCTGGCGGCCCTACTATTTATGTCCGCACTGTCACAGCGGCCAATTTCCTGTCGATGTCGAACTGGATATTGAGAGGACGGAATTTTCTCCCGGGGTGCGCCGCATGCAGGCCCTGGTAGGCCAGCAGGTTCCCTTTGATTCTGGCCGCGAGCAGCTGCGAGTTCTGGCTGGTTTGGAAGTGACGACCAAGTCGGTCGAGCGTACGGCAGAGACGATCGGAGGTGATATCGCTCAGCAGGAACAACAGGAGATCCAGAGAGCGGTGCAGTTAGATCTGCCCATTCCCGTTGGCCCGCCGATTCCCATCCTCTATGTACAAATGGACGGGACCGGAGTCCCCGTGGTGAAGCAAGAGACGTTGGGGCGGCAAGGCAAAATCGCGGGCCAACCCGCTCATACACGTGAAGCCAAGTTGGGATGTGTGTTCACACAAAGCACCTGGGACGAGGAAGGCTTCGCCATCCGCGATCCGGATTCCACCACCTACACCGGGGCCATCGAAACGGCGGTCGATTTTGGCAAGCGCATCTATCGGGAAGCGCTAAAACGAGGTTGGCGCTGGGCCAAGAAGAAGGTGGTGATCGGTGACGGTGCGGAATGGATTTGGAATCTGGTGGCCGAGCATTTTCCGGACGCGATTCAAATTGTCGATCTCTATCACGCGCGCCAGCACCTCTGGGAGGTGGCTCGCCAACGGTATCCCCAGGAGGAAAACAAACAGAAAGTTTGGATGAAGGTCCACCAGAAGCGTCTGCTGGACAAAGGAAAAATCGAAAAACTGGTGGGAGCGCTGCGGGCCATCGAAACCAACAATTTACAAATGGCCGAGAAGATTCGCGCGGAGGCAGACTACTTCGAAAGAAATGCAGAACGTTCGCCGCCAGCACTTGTTTGTGGGCTCGGGGGTGATCGAAGCCGGATGCAAAACGGTCATTGGTTCACGTCTGAAACAATCCGGAATGTTCTGGACCGTGCGGGGAGCCAACGCGATCCTGACTCTGCGATGCTCTCATCTTAACGGTCGCTTTGAGGATTATTGGGAGGGACGCCGCGAGGCCCAGGCGGCGTGACAACCACTCCTATGTCGCCCGCCCAATTCTATTCCTGGCGCTAAATCATTGCACGTCGTTGCTGGACCAAGCGCCATTCCTCTTTGCGAGTTGAAAAATCCGAGACGACGTTCTTCAGGTCACCTTGTTCGCACCAAGACCGAAAGAGCCCTTGTACGCCTCATATCGCTTTTGTGGCATCGTGGGCCAAGCTTGCAATTCGATGAATACAGGGGCGCGACTCGGAATGAAAGAAATACATTCGCCATCTCATCGTACGGGTCATCGAATCTTTGAAACATTTCAAGGCGCTGTCCTCTGTGCGCGTTTCTAAGTCCTATTCTCGCGCCGTACATCACACAAGCCTGACCTTCGCCTTTGGCTGTATGCATCGATAGCGACAGGATGGGTAATATGGCCTGCGACTTCGAGGGCTTTTTGTCACACGGTTCACTTCTCCTTCTGTTTAGCAGACTGTTTGTTGATCAGCACCTGCAAGTTGGTTCTGATGGTCATGGTCACGGGATGATTCGGGCCCAGAGCCTTCTCATCGATAGCCAGGGCTCGTCGGTACAGCGCCTCCGCCCCCGCATAGTCGCCCTTGTTCTGGAGTAACGAAGCGAGGTTGTTCAGGTCAGTCGCCACGTCGGGATGATTCGGGCCTAGCGTCTTCTCTCTGATGGCCAGCGCTCGCAGGTACAACGGCTCCGCTCCTGCGTAGTCACCCTTGTTCTGGAGTAACGAAGCGAGGTTGTTCAGGTCAGTCGCAACGTCGGGATGGTCCGGGCCCAGTGCCTTTTCATCGATAGCCAGCGCCCGCCGGTACAGCGGCTCCGCCCCCACGTAGTCGCCCTTATCCTGGAGCAACGAAGCGAGGCTGTTCAAGCTTGTAGCCACGTCGGGATTATCCGGGCCCAGCGCCTTCTCATTGATAGCCAGAGCCCGTTGGTACAGCGGCTCCGCCCCCGCATAGTCGCCCTTGGACTGGAGTAACGAAGCGAGGTTGTTCAGGTCAGTTGCCACGTAGGGATGATCCGGGCCCAACGCCTTTTCATCAATGGCCAGCGCCCGCTGGAACAACGGCTCTGCTACTGCATAGTCGCCCTTGGCCTTGAGTAACAGAGCGAGGTTGTTCAGGTCAATCGCCACGTCGGGATGATTCGGGCCTAGCGTCTTCTCTCTGATGGCCAGCGCCCGCCGGAACAACGGCTCTGCTACTGCATAGTCACCCTTGTTCTGCAGCAGCAGAGCGAGGTTGTTCAGGTCAGTCGCCACGTAGGGATGATCCGGGCCCAGCACCTTCTCATCGATGGCCAACGCCCGCCGGAACAACGGCTCTGCTACTGCATAGTCACCCTTGTTCTGCAGTAACAGAGCGAGGTTGTTCAGGTCAATCGCCACGTCGGGATGATTCGGGCCTAGCGTCTTCTCTCTGATGGCCAGCGCCCGCCGGAACAACGGCTCCGCTCCTGCATAGTCGCCCGCATCCATCACGCTGGTGCCTAAGTTGTTCAGAACGGTCGCGTCATCTGGTCTCAACTGAAGGTAACGCCGGAATGCCTCTGCTGACTCTTTGTATTTCCCATCCTCATAAAGCGATTGCCCCAGAAAGAAGGCTGCATCAGTCACCGCCTTTTGATCCACTGCAAGTTTCCCCTCGCGATTCTGCAGTGACTCTTTTAGTTGCGCCGACGCTGCGGGATAGTTCCTCTGATACAGAGCAGCCAATCCTGCTTCGTAAGGATCGGTCGTCCCCTCTCCCCAGGATCGAATCGCCTTGTCCAACTCCTCGGGATCGAGTCCGTATTTCTTGGCCACTGCTGCCAGGTTTGCTTTAGGATCTTCTTCATGCCCCTCTTTCTCGACCGTTTTGGGAGCGTTGGCTTTGTTGATCTTGGCAGTCAACGCTGCCAGAACAGAACCATCCTCTAGCGCCGCCCGATCGCTGAACCCTACCACCACCACCCTGACGAAGTTCTCCGATTCATTCTCAAAGGACGGAACCTGGGTCCAAGAATCCCAGGGCGACACCATCACCAGGTCATTTCCGCGAGGGGACTTCAGGATCTCAAGAGAAACCCAGTCCTTCTGTTTGTTCTGCGCTGCCAAACGAATCCGTGCTTTGCCGTGATCATCGGTTACGCCTGAACCGCCATCCCCCTCAACTCCGATCTGCACTCCAAATATCGGATGCTTATGCACATCCTGTACATTCACCACCAACATCCCCGTTTGAGCGCACAATAGTCCGTTCGACAGGCAGACCCATAAGCAAACTGTATACAAGATATTGAGCCAGCATCGGCGGGTCATACGTTATTTTCCCATTACGCTTGGGAGAATTGGCGCACATCATATATCGGCGGTATTGCGTGAACAAGAAATGTATTCTTATCTGTCAAAGCTCTTTAGAAATGTCCCCTTTCTTACCTCATTAGAAATGTCCCCTTTTTTTGTTTTGTACCTCTTTGTGCTTTTTTTTTCTGTTTCCCTGGAAAATTTCTCTCTAGCAAGCCCTAGGAACGATGATCCTGTTCTCGGTCGACATACGCATCCCTGTGTTTTCTGACTGGTTGGTCTGGCCCGGAGCGCAGCCCTGCGTAGCCCGCAGGGCGGAGCGTTTAGGGCGAAGCGTAGGGCCGGACCAATGACGAGCGCGGCGCGGTGGCTCCCAACTTGGAGGCTCGCTTCTGCACCTTCGGGCGGGGCGGTTCATGCCATGGATGGCTGGGCGGCGGCGTCCACTTCCGTTTCTTGACCGAAATCGGTACCCGGGTCCCCCTGCGGGCTGCTACATCGAGAACCTGCGGTTGCGCCGGCGCGGCGATTTCCCGCCAGCGTAGTTCGTGCCCCCCGTACTCGATGCTCATCCTGCCGTACCGTCCCTCGCAAACCCACACTTTGCTCCGCGCGGGCACGATGTGCCCGCTCTGCGGTTCCAGTTGGAAAAAACGATTATCGTACCGCACCACCCAATCGTCACTGACCGTGCGTTCACTCTCCAGCCGAAAGATGCGGTCCAGTTCCGCTCCTCGCGGCGCGCGACCGTGATAGTCCTCCGGCCGCGCCGCGGCCCGCGCGAAACGCTGGTTGTGTTCCGGCAAGTACTCTCGCTCCATATAAACGTTGGTTCCTTCGTAACTATAAATCCCCCTCCGTCGTAGCTTTTTTACCAAGCGATCCTGATGCGTGCCGTGCTGACGTTCCACACGCCCCTTGGCTTGCGGAGAATTCGCGGCGATCAGCGTGATCCCCAACTTCGCGCACATCCGCCCAAACTGCGTCACCGGCTCTTCTCCCCGCAACCGTTCCCTCGCGTTCGCCGGCCGCTTGTACAAATTCTTCCAATCCACATACAGGGCCATCGGCACCCCGTAGCGCTCGATCCATGCACGCAGCGCATCGGCCACCGCCCAGATCGTCTCTTGCTCCCCAAGTTGCGCCCACGTCGTGTTGGTGGCGTCATCGACCATGTCGATCAGGCATCCCTCCGGTCCGCGCTCCTCCAGCCAGGCGTGAAAGCTCCCGTCCATCTGCACCATCTCCCCAAAATGTTCCTTGCGGTCCCGTCGCCGTCGATGTCCCCGCCGTTTCCGCTCCCGGCTCCATAAACCTTCTGCCAGCATCCAGCGACGCAGCGTCTCTGCGTCCACTTGCAGACCATCCTCGGCCGCCAAGTGCTCCGCGGCGAGCGTCGGCCCAAACCGCTCCCCTACTTCACCACCGTACTTCTCCCGAACTAGCCCAAGTACCTTCTGTCGAAACTTCTTCGCGTGACCGTGATTCGAAGGCCGCCCCGCGCTGCGGTGCTGCAGCCCGGTGGCGCCTTCCTCGCGATACCGCTTCCACAGTCGCTTCGCTTGCCGGTAGCTCACCTGCAGCAGCCGCCCGGCATCCACCACCCGCAGCTGCTTGCTTCGCACCCGCGCCAGAACTTCCACCCTCCCCAACTCCCGCTTGCTCATCTTTGTCCGCCCCAAGCTGACCTCCTGAACGAGCTCAGCTTAAGGGGACATTTCTATCGAGGACAAAAAGGGGACATTATCACTGAGGTTCAACAGAAATGTATTCTTATCCTGTTTATCCCCTTCCATGTGGGGTTAACGGAACTTGATGCGTTTTGGCTTCTAGTCTCAATCGGCCATCAGCGGATACGATCATTGTTGACGCCGCAAGCGAATTTGGGCAGACCACCGCGTGAAGTGTTCGTTATTCAGTTTGCAGGAAGCACGAAAAGAGTGGAGAAGGCGACACCCGAAGAATGGCTGACAAATACAAAGTCGGCCAATCCATTGTCGTGCGAATCAACGGCATCCCCGTCGAGGCAAAGATCAGAGCGGTGCTCGACCACACGGACGAGTTGATCGTAGACTTCGGGCACTCACAAACGGCGACGGTGGGCGCGCACGACGTGGTGAAGCTGGAGGATTGAGCAGCACGCGCGGGAAGTAGGAAGCGGGCCTTCAAAACCCAATGATTTTGCAGTTCGGGCGAGAATCCCATCGGCTCCACCAATTAACCTTTTTGTTTAGTTCACCGTGCCTTCAATTTTCGGTCCAGAACGGTCCAGGAATGTGGCCGCTGCGACCACCGGACTCCAGCGTCCTTGAGACTCGGGTTATGCTTCATAGAGGACAACAGGTGGTTGACAGGAGCGCGCGGGTTGCGAGGACCCCGACCATAAGAATCACGATGAAAATCAGCATGCTCCAGCCGGAGCGTATACCCTGCGGCCCAATGAAAGACGAGCGTACAGTCCACTTTCTCGAAGACGCCCCCGGTGCTGGCTCTCTCTCGATATTTTCCGAATCCGCGGCGCCTTCTCCTTGCCTGTCAAAACCGTTCATGGTGTCCCCTTGCTCACGGATGTCGCCCGAGCTGCAAATGGCGCTCCTCGCACGTTCGTGTAGACAGCATCGAAAACGCTCAGGCTGTTAAGATTTGCCACTCCACCGACGGTGATCGGATCGGCGAGGTATTCGATCTTGCTCTCGGCGTTGGTGAATGCAGCCCACGAAGGAAGACCCGGACCGTTCGGATCGCCTGACTTTGCAAAGTTGACCCAGTAGCGGGACATCTCCTCAGCCAGCTTCCGATCAGCCGCAGTCCAGTTCCAGGGCGACTGGTCCAGGTGGTCGAAGACATACCAGAGTTCGGCAAAGTGGCTCGCGCCCCAACCCGCGTACACGGAGCCGGCCGGGAACGGCGGCTGCTGTCGAAACGAGTAATAAAAGACAGGGCTCTGTCCGGTTCCGGCTTGCAGCCTCGCCCATGCCCACATGTCCCAGCCGAAGCGGAGGTCGCGCTCGAGGCCGAGCTGCGCCTGCCGCGCCTCTTCGTCGGTCGCGTGAGGATACGCTGTAACCAGCGCAGGAGGAAGTTGGCCCACGCTACGTTCCAGGTCGCTGTCGAATGTGGCGGCCGTCTCGTGCGTGACATCCACCAATGCTCGTGCCTCCTCGGCGTTCGACCCGATCAGCAGCGGGACATCGTTCTGCTGCCCCGAAGTGAATGCCTCGTAGGGTGAAAGGGGAAGCACATATGGTTCGATCACCGCGTGGACGATGCCGCCGGCATTGCCGGTAAGCAGGATCGCTGGAAGCCGGCGTAGTTCCTTGAGCGAGGGCGCACCCAGCGAAACGGCGTACTTCTCCCCGTCGCGTTCTGCATTGGCCAACAGGAATTTTGGTGCGAGTGCGACCGGCTCAAACAGACCGCCGCTCTCTCCGATGGCGCGCTGAAACAAGCCTCTCGCAAGGGGCGAGGCCATCAGCATGCTGACCGACATCGCTCCTGAGGATTGACCGGCGATGGTTACACATTTCGGGTCACCGCCAAAGGCTGCGATGTTCCTCCGAATCCATTCGAGTGCGGCGATCTGATCCATCAGGCCGTAGTTTCCGGACGAGTGGTGCGGGGACTCGCGCGTTAGCTCAGGAAGCGCGAGAAAACCAAGCGGGCCAAGGCGATAAGCGATGGTGACAACGATGGTACCTTTTTGCGCGAGCCGGTCGCCCCAGTACAAGGGCATCGAGGCGGACCCGTTAATGTATCCGCCCCCGTATATCCAAACGATTACCGGCAGGTGCTCGTGCGCGGTCTTGGCCGGCGTCCAGATATTAAGATAGAGGCAGTCTTCGCTCACTGCCGGAGGCGTCTCGCCCGGCATGGAGACTCCAACTTGCATGCACGCTGGAGCAAAAGCATTTGCCTTACGCGTGCCAGTCCAGGGTGAGGCATGTACTGGGGGACGCCAACGCAAGTGGCCCATCGGCGGGGCAGCGAATGGGATTCCTTTGTAGACACTCAGCCCATTTGCCCGTATTCCGGATATGCTGCCGAACTCCGTCAGGACTTGCTGCGCGACAGTGGCACTCGCCAGCTGTGCCGCCACTACGAATACACATGTGAACTTCCATCGGTTCCGCACTTGGTCCTCCACCCTGGCTCTTCAATTTGGAGGAGATCAGGGTTACTCTTCATGAATCTCGACTTGTTCTGACGCTCTATCCTGAAGCCCCCACGTAATGAGTGGCCTCTGCCCACCCGTGGATTCTTGAATGCCGGCTCTAATCACTCAGATTTGCACACCTTGCCGTAGACCAACGGCACCTCCTGTTCCCAGGGCTTATAGCTGTTGGCGAATTCGATCCGTGTGCGAATGGAGGGATCCGCTTCAAAGACTAAGAAGAAAGTGCCCCAATCGGGGGCGAGACTGGTTTGAGCATCCCTGACGAATATCATCGCCGCGGCGTGGTTCTGATGAGTCAACTCGACCGAAGCGGTCGGCTTCGAGCTCGATATGCCGGCTGAGCAGATTGAAAAACGGCGGGAAGGCAAGCCAAAAGAAGGTCAAAAGGAACACGATCAGCGGCAGTGAAGCGGGGTCGGAAAGCTCGGAGAAGTCCGAGCGCCGCGGGCTCCTGGCGATCAATCGATAAGGAAACCAGATTAACAGCGACGCGACCACCAATCTGACGACGAGTGGCACGGCTTCGCCCTTCAGCCAATTCGCCAACGTCTGGTCCGACCGTCCAGCGGCGTGAGCCCGGACATAACCGGCATAAAAGTCGAAAGGCAGCGCGATAAGTGCGGCCACGACCAGATAGGCGCAGCGCAGGCGGGCGCCGAGACCAGTAAAGAGAAATAACACCGGGCGTGCACGATTGCCCATGCCGAATTGCCGGTGGCCGTGCCGGAAACAACGGCCGCTGGTTTTCCAAGAGATTGTCCGCAGCACAGCTGGGAATTTCAGCGCGAATGGAAGGTTCGTCATCTTTTCGACTTCGGTTTCAGATGTTGCGATGGATCGTCATCTTTAACGCACTCCTAGGTCTCCCTTCTGTCTAGGACACTAATGAACCAAACAACAACTATCTGTCCGGAATTGGACACTCCTACAAGGAAACGAAAAAGAAGTTAGTATCGGGAAAAAGTCGGCTTCTCGACAGCAATCCAACGGTCACCGCTAGCGCATTTTTCATTAATGTCGGTTTACAGGAAGTAACCGATTGGTCTCGATGAGGGGCCACAAGCATCTCGGTTTGGTCAAAATACGAGGAGCATTCGCGAATAGTCCAAGCAAACGCAAACGCTCGCGCTGAAAGTGTCCGTGTAATTGTCCGCGAACTGGGTACGAAGCCATCCAACGCGAACCGAAGACAGTTCCCTGCCGTGCTTGATTTCTTAGGCTGTTATCGGCTGTCGTCTGTTGCTGTGCTCTCAACTTTCCCCCTCATAACCCGAAGGTCAAAGCCTTCTCTGAAGGAATGTTGGGCAGGTGTTGGCGCTTCAGGAACAACCGAGACGAGCCGGTAATTGCCCATCACGGCGGCTCCAAATCATAATTACAGTGCGTCCCGCTGTTACGATGGCTGTGTTTGATTCAGGCACTGGTAGCGAGTTTCCGCGCCACAACTGAGAGCTGTTCCATAAGCTCTTCCGTGAGATCGATGGCCTCGATCTTCTTGCTCTCGAGCTTCTCTTCGACGGCGGGATTCTTCTCTAAGCTCTTGTCTTCGAAATCGGCTGATCCGGTTTGGGTTTTCTCGTCGTTCATGGTGTGAGCCTACCACTTTGCGGGATTTCTAAAGTATGTCACTTTTGCTTTAGGCTGCCTAGGTTCGTTCATGGCTTACTTTAGCGACGGAAACGAGAGCCAAGCGTCTTACCGTTGGGTCACTTCAAAGTCTTCAGGTGTGGAGTTCTGCACGTATGGTCGATGCCGGCGTCCAATTGGAGCAGGGAGCGTCCATCGGGCGTCCAAAACCGGCCATTTTATGAGGGGATTTCAGTAACTTAGCCGCGTAAGGGCAATTGAATCCTCGAGATTTATGGAGCGGGCGATGGGAATCCAACCCGTCCCAAGCTTGGGAAGCTTTTGAATTTCACGCGGCTGCCAACCACACAAATCTCACCGGCAAGCGTTCGGTCCAAATCCGTCCCCGGGCACCATCCGAACGTACATCCCCTAGCAAATCCCACTCTCCGTTAGCCTGTAGGTCCCGTCTGGACTCAGCATTATTTCCGTGCAGTGTTTCGCGAGTTCCGTCTTTGCCCTCGTGATCACTCCCGCAAATCGCCTCTAATTTCATCTCTCCATTCCACCCCGGCAATCCGAGTCGGGTGCCCTGCTGTTGCTTACAAGTTCCACTCTTCCTCGACGCAATCGCTGGAGGGGCGCGGCTCCGACAATTCATCACGTGTCGTTTCTTCCCAATTCGTGGGTTTTGTTCCCTCGATAGCTGGAGCAGCTCTGATTGTTGCGGTACAGATGCGAGTATGAGATTTGTCGCGAGCGAGCGCAGCCAGTTCGCGTTGCAGTTCTTTCCGAGCGCTCTTTTGAACAATACGGATTGCTTCTTTTTCGCTTGTCGCCTCGACTTCGAAGTCGAGACTGATGTTGATGTGGGGATTAACCATCACTACGTATTTTCTTTTCGTCTTCTTTGTTGCCATTTTGTTCCCCCTGGCGAGTCGCCGGATTTTGATTGTACTGCCCGGGAAGATGGTCTTCACGGTGCTAGGTGGCTGTGGCAGAGTTGGAGCTCTCCCTAATCGTGAAGCGAGTGAAAGCCGGACTGTGGAATGCCCGCGCAAAAGGCAATCCCTTCGCGCCGCGACCTTCCCCAGAAAGCGGTGAGGTGCCCCCCTGCGGAGCTTCATTGTGCGAGCGATGATCGAAGATCGGGGACGGGTACTTCTTACCGACCAGGACGGCTAGCTAGGGGGAACTGGAAAGTGGGGGATTGGAGCCGCGGGCATTGTTCAACCGGAGCGCGTTGGGACCATCTTGGGACCAAAACGCCCTGTTTTATGGTCTCACGGCCAGAACATAAAATCCGCCACCACTTCACCGCTGACAGAGTTCGTTGTGATGCCGTATTTCGTCGAATGCACCCATGCCGGTCCAACGCCCAGCATGAACTCCGCTTTTTTCGAGAGCGTCCAAGGCTTCTTGAATAGCAGGTCGATATCCCATTCAGTCGTGTGCTTGCTGAAAAGCGGCGTGACTCCCGCCTCAAGTTCGAGCCAGTTCTCTATCGGGGTAACTTCAACCGCCGCAGCGGGACCGAAGGCTGAGCCGCCATTTTTGACGTTCCAGCTACCCGCCCCGCCAAGCTCGACGGCTGCGGTAGGTTCCTTCTCGACTGACTGGGCATATGCGTTTCCGGCGCAAAGAAACAAAGATGCTATCAAGATCAGCTTCGTCGTAATATGCCCCCAGCCGCAATCGGCCCAGCGGATTACCATTCCGACAGAGAATACAGTATGTCGTTCACTTTGCGGATGTTCTGAATTTCCATTTATCGGCTGCGACGACCGCTAGATCCTTCATCTCATTGCAAGAATGGAACCGGGTAGATTGTGCTCCACATATCATTTCGCCTTCGCATCGCCAAGCGGTTCAACGGTCCCGACTACATCTTCGAACTGAAACGCGACGGCTTCCGTGCGCTCGCTTACATCGAAGAGGGGACTTACTCACTAGCAGGGGGCCCGACCGGCGGCCGGGGCAAAGCGGAAAGGAACTGGGCTCGACGGAGCGAATCCTGCATTCTTTGGTGGAGCAACATGCGACGGAAGTAGGCCGTTTAAGCAGTGGTGTGCTTCACAACACCGATCACTAGCATGGTTCCAAGTTCCGTGCGCAAAGCAGTGGTTAACAGCTGGGGACACCTGGCTGATTCCGTTTGGAAGAGTATCTTCCCTAGCGCGACTTGGCCGTTGCTTGTAGCTCAGAAAGCGAGCAACGATGAACATTCCACAGGAAGAGCATCTGCCGTCGAGCAAGACAAAGCCCAAACGCCGGAAACGAAACAAGGGGATGTGTTTGGAGGACCGCCCGGTTTTAGAGCCCAATGCGGCCGGTATCGACGTTGGCGCACGAGAAATGTTTGTGGCCGTACCGCCAGGACGAGACGAGCATCCCGTGCAGGTGTTTGCAACCTTCACCGAAGATCTCGAACGCTTAGCCGATTGGCTCTTGCAGTGCGGGGTGATCACCGTAGCCATGGAATCCACTGGGGTGTATTGGATTCCACTCTACGAGATTCTTGAGCGACGTGGAATCCGTCCCTGTTTAGTGAATGCGCGCCACATGAAGAACGTACCGGGACGCCGCACCGACTGGCACGAGTGCCAATGGCTGCAATTCCTGCACTCGGTCGGATTACTGCGCGCTTCGTTTCGACCCGAGGAGAACATTTGCGTCGTTCGGACCGTTTTGCGGCACCGCAGTGAGCTGGTCATGGCCGCCAGTCAACACGTGCAGCACATGCACAAGGCGCTGACGCAAATGAATCTGCAAATCCACCATGTCATCAGTGATATTACCGGGGTGACCGGTCTTGCTATTGTGGATGCCATTCTGGCTGGGCAACGGGACGCCGCAGAGTTAGCCAAGCTGCGGGATCCACACATCAAAGTCCAAGCGGAGACGATCCGCAAATCCTTGGTGGGCAACTGGCGATCGGAGCATCTGTTCACGCTCAAACAATCGCGCGAATTGTATCGGACCTATCAGCAGTTGATAGTGGATTGTGATCTGGAAATCGAGACGATGCTGCACGCATTCGAGCCGCGCACGGACCCCGTGGAAAGGCCTTTGCCATCTGATCGGAAGCGAAATCGCGCCGGAAAAAAAAGGAGAAGGAAGAACGGACATCCCAATCCTGGAGTTGATCTGCGTACAGAAACCTACAAACTCTTCGAGGTGGATGTGACTCAGATCCCAGGCTTAGAGAAGAAAATGCCTTGCCACTTTTCAGCGAGGTAGGCCGAGACATGTCCAAGTGGCCCACCGCAGCACACTTTGCTTCCTGGCTTGCACTCTGTCCGGACAACGACATCAGCGGTGGAAAGCTACTTGTGGCGAGGAGTACGAACGGTAAAAAATCGTGCCGGCCATCTCTTCCGCTTGGCAGCCTTTTCCCTCCATCATAGCCTTACGCCCTTGGGCAACTATCTGCGCCGAATGAAAGCTAAGCTCGGCCCCCGGGCCGCTACCACGGCAACAGCGCACAAAATCGCAGTGATCTTTTACACCATGGTCAAAAATCAGGTTGAATATGACGAATCCATCTGGGCCACCAGAGACGCCCACAGAGAGAAGCGATGGGAAATGAAGCTCAAGCGGCAAGCCAAACAGTTGGGCTACCAACTCGTTCCCATCGAACACAAGGCTGCATAACGAACTAACTCACCCGGGGAGTTCCTTGGAAGCTATGAATACAACGTCGGGCGGGGACGCGAGCAATCGAAAGGCATAAGCGGCGGCCTATTGATAGCGACCCGGTGAGGGGCGTTTGTTCTTTGCTGGGGCGTTGGGCTCGCGCAATGAAATAAACTCTAAGTGTCGTACCCATTACAGGAATCACATCGTCCCTCAGGACTAAATGCCCTAAGTCCCGTCTGATAAATGCAATCCGGCTTCCTTGGGAGTAACGCCTTGCTCACTGCGAAGCGAAGGGCATTTGTTTCTGCCTCCTTCAGTGATACCATTCGTGCTCTGTACTGAGACAGTTGCACTCCCAAGATGTGAGGAAGTGCCGCTTACAGTCAGTTCCTTTGCCGATCAAAGGAATCGGGGTAACGGTCATTAGCGGGGATGTGGAGCAAGATTACAATTAGACAGGGTTTGGTCAGAGTGATGGCTGTTGCTCTGGCACTGACTGCCTTCATCTTCGTCGTTCAGGCTGTTTCCCATATTCATCCAGATGGACAGGAACAAGCAGCGTGCCAGCTGTGCCAAATCACGCACACCGGCATCGTGGCGACGGCTAATGCACCAGTGCCGACCGCAGCTTTAGTGTCGACTGGACCGGTCGTGCAACCGGCTCTGACCGTTCATGAGGAGGACTTCTCCTTCGGTTTCCCCGCTCGCGCACCCCCAACAGAAGTCGCGCTCTAAATCCAAATTTATTCAATGTATCTAGCGCCGGCCCCAATAAGGCCGCGCGACCGCTCATTTGGAAGCGGGCCTACCAACGCACCGTCAAATCGCTCCCTAGGGGCTTGGAGGAACAATGCATCACGCTCTTCGAAGTTTTGCGATACTCGCACTTTCTCTATTTTTGTTTGTTCTTGGTGCTTCCGCACAGGGTGGGCGTTCCGGATCCATAGAAGGTGTGGTCAAGGACCCATCGGGTGCCGCGATCGGGAAAGCCACAGTGGAAATTAGCGATGTGGTCAGCGGTTTTACGCGCGCCACCAACACGGCTGCAGACGGCTCTTTTCTTTTCACCAACGTGCCGTTTAACGGTTATCACATGACGGTGACGGCGAGTGGATTCGCGTCCTATGTACAAGACGTGGAACTGCGCTCGGCAGTCCCCACCAACTTAGAAATCAGCTTGAAAGTTGGAACTGAAGTGACTTCGGTGACGGTGGAGTCGACCGGTGCGGATTTGGTGGAGAACGATTCGACATATCACACCGACGTAGATCGTGATCTGTTCAAGAACGTACCGCTAGAAAGCGCAACTTCTCAACTTAGCTCGCTAGTGACGCTGACAACGCCGGGAATTGCCGCGGACTCGAACGGGCTATTCCACGGTCTTGGTGACCATGCGTCGAACTCCTTCTCCATAGATGGACAGCCGATCACGGATCAGCAAAGCAAAGTATTCTCGAATCAACTCCCCGCTGATGCAGTGCAATCGATGGAGGTGATCGCAGGAGCACCTCCGGCAGAATTTGGAGGCAAGACCAGCCTGGTGATTGTGGCGACCACGAGATCGGGCTTGGGGGACAAAGAGCCACATGGAGACGTGACGGCCTCCTACGGCGGGTTCGGCACGGTGAATGGGGGTTTCGATCTAGGCTACGGCACCGATAAATGGGGCAATTTCATTTCCGCGAACGGTCTGAACACCGGGCGCTTTTTGGATGGGCCCGAGTTTAATGTGTTCCACGATAAAGGAAACGAAGAAAATGTCTTCGATCGTGTGGATTATAAACCCACGACAAAGGACACGCTCAGCCTCAACTTCCAGTACACGCGGTCTTGGTTCCAGACGCCAAATTCGTATGATGCCCAATTTGCTACGGGATGGACTTTCAACGCGGTGGATCCTATGTGCCCGCCGGGACAGAGCGGAAACTGCGGAGGGTTAGGGCCGAACGGGCAGCCTGTAGGGGCGCAGGATCAACGGTCCAAGATCCAAACTTTCAACATCGCGCCATCGTGGACGCGTCTGATCAATACTGAAACGGTGTTCACGCTTGCGGGCTGGGTGCGGAGGGATGGATACAACTATTATCCAAGCGCGGATCCCGCGGCGGACCTAACACCGGATCTGCAATTCGAGACCGTTAGTCAGTACCGCACATTGACGAATGGCGGAATCCGCGCAAGCGTCTCGTACGTGAAGGGAAAGAACAACATAAAGGCGGGGATCAACTTTGAAAACACAGCGCTTTCCGAAAACGACAGATTCGGAATTGTCAATCCGGCGGCGAATGCCGTTTGTCTAAATGCGGATGGTAGCCCAAATACAAATCCTCTGATAACCGATCCAGCATTCTGCGGCGGAGTAGGCAATGTAGCGGGAACAGTAAATCCCGGGTTTATACCGCTGCTGGGCTGTTACGACTTGACGCGGACCGCAACGCTGCCTGCGTCTGACGGTTGTCCCGCAGGGCAGACGACCAGCAGTTTGTACAACTTCGACAGGAGCGCCAACATAAAGGAAGCCGCGCTCTACTTCCAGGACACCATTACCGTAAAGAATTGGAGTTTCAACCTTGGGTTACGTGAAGATATATACCGCGGAATTTCGAGCGCCCAACAAACGGAACCTCGCTTGGGTGTCGCTTACAACGTCAAGCAAACGAACACCGTGCTGCGCGTTTCTTACGCCCGCACCCTGGAGTCGCCGTTCAACGAAAACCTGATCCTGGCGAGCACCGGATGCAACGATCCGGTGATATATGATCTTCAGCAATCGGTGCCCGGTGGCCAGTGCTTCTCATCATCGGTGCCACCGCTGACCCCCGGCTTGCGGAATGAGTTCCACGCCGGTCTTTCGCAAGCCTTTGGAAAGTATCTGGTCATCAATGCAGAATACATTTGGAAGTACACACACAACGCGTTCGACTTCAGCGTGTTGGGCGATACTCCAATCACATACCCGATCGAGTGGCACAACTCGAAAATCCCCGGCTTCGCCGTTAACGCCTCCGTTCCGAACTACCATGGCTTTACGGCGTATGTAGTCATGTCCAGCGTGGCGGCGCGGTTCTTTACTCCGCAGGCCGCCGGCATTGGTGCCACGCCACCCACGCCTGGGGGCTCTTCTGTATTTCGTATCGACCACGACGAGCATTTCAACCAAACTACCCATTTGCAATATCAGCCGTGGAAGCGGGGGCCATGGCTCGGATTCAACTGGAGGTATGACAGCGGCCTAGTGGCCGGTCCGGTGCCGTGTTTCGGGGGCGAATCTTGCCCGAACGGGCCGAATGGAGGAGGACCCAACAACCTGGTCGATGTGTCGGGCCTAACACCGGATCAACAGTTCCAGGCGGGGTTGTATTGCGGAAACGTGTTTGCGACCCCCACGACGCCGATCAGTTCGGCATTTGGTGCGAATCTTTGCCCCGCGGCAAATTATGGCGGCAAGTATGTAGTGATCCCTGCGCCCGGCACCGAGAACAACGACCACAATCCGCAACGCATCGCGCCACGAAACCTGTTCGACATTGCCGTGGGTCAAGACAATCTGTTCAACGGCGATCGGTATAAGTGGAGCTTGCGGTTTACCGTCATCAACCTGACGGACAAAGAGGCGCTGTACAACTTCATTTCCACTTTCAGCGGCACGCACTATGTGACGCCAAGAGCGGAAACGATCGAGTTGGGTTTCCACTTCTAAACCTAGCCACACAAGCCTGCCTCGCGGACAGGTCAGATTGTCCGCGAGACTTCCAAATCGCTTGAAGAACTAATCAGATGCTGAAGCTGGACATTGCGACGATGAAGGCGCTCGCTGGAAAACGAGGAGGGCGGTGCATTTCAACGCGCTATGTCGACTCCGCTGCCCCTCTGCTGTGGGAATGCGCAAGCGCTCACCGTTGGAGCGCTGTTCCAGCGAGCATTCGAAAAGGAACATGGTGTCCAGATTGTGCAGGTGTGAGGCGGCTAACACTCGAACAAATGAGCGAGATAGCCAAATCTCGCGGCGGAAGATGCCTTTCCAATCGCTATCGCAATACTGCGACAAAATTGGTGTGGTGCTGCTCGGAGAGTCACGAATGGAGCGCTACACCTCTTCAGGTTAAGAAGGGGCACTGGTGTCCTTTCTGCGCTCGCGTCGCTCCATTGAACTTGCATGTTTTGCAACGAATCGCAGCCCTAAAAGGTGGTTGCTGTCTATCCCTTATTTATCTGAACTCGTCACGTCCCATCCGATGGAAGTGTGCCGCCGGCCATGAATGGCTTGCTAGGCCTCACTCGATCCGGGCTGGATATTGGTGCCCGGTTTGTGCGCACAACCAGAAATTGAGATTAGAAGAAATGCGAGAAATCGCTCGGGTGCGCGGCGGGAAGTGCCTATCGACCAGCTACAAGAATGCGAGTACGCCTCTCCTGTGGGTTTGCAAACGCGGGCATCAATGGAAAGCATGTGCCGCCAATGTTAAACCTGGGCTCCGAAGAAAAGGGAGTTGGTGCAGCGAGTGTTACAACGAGCGACGAAGATTCCATGAAAAACTAAGCATAACACCAATGAGAGATTTGGCGATCTCACGTGGGGGCACGTGCGTATCTTCAGAATACCTTGGTAGCAAATTCAAATTGACCTGGAAATGTGAGTTCGGGCATCGCTGGCGAGCATCGCCATCCTACGTCGTCCAGGGTACTTGGTGTCCGATGTGTGCCCGCAATCGGCGACTCAGTTTGCCGCTCTTTCAAACGATTGCGGCAAACAGAGGCGGATTGTGTTTGTCTGAGAGATATGTGAATGAGCGCACCGTTCTCCAGTGGCGATGCGCAGAGGGGCATGAATGGAAGGCATTGCCCGAAAAAATAAAGCGAGGGTCGTGGTGTCAGGCATGCGCCACCATCCATCGGAGAAGCGAGTGGATACTTCAACGCGCCGTTAACCGGAGCGAGGTTTACAAAGCTGTGGCTCCGGTGAAAGCACGACGAGTTCGCACTCGGGATGGTCGACCGCGGGTTGCTATGAGGGTTGCGATCTAGTCTTAGACGAACGGAAGTTTCTTGGGGCGCTGAATCCAGTACCGGTGATTCTACACCCAGTGTATTAGCGATGCTCCAATCGATAGTTTCAACCGGGCAGCGCGCGCAAAGCAGGGTCGCTCGCTGCCAAAGCGGATACAATGTGTCGTGATGCGCCGAGTCGCCGCCATCGCGATACTGCTATCCGGCTCAGCCGTCCTGGCTGCGCCTCCAGATCCGTGCTCGCTCGCCCCGACAGTCACAGATGCTAAGGTCACGATCGCCATTCCCGACGGCCGGACCTCTTTTCGGGAGGGCGAGATAATTCCGCTGGCGCTATCGTCGGACGAACCGCAGTTCAGGCCGAAGCTGTCGCAGATGCCGCGCGGGATGAAGTTGTACTTTCAGATCTGGAAGCGGGGCAGATTTCGCCACCGGTGAGCATGGAAAAGCAGGAAACAGTGTTTCAGGCGTTACGCAGTCATGCCGCGCAATTCGGAGTGGCAATCGAAGAGAAGAGCGATATTTAGCTTCCGCAGAAAATTGCAGGTCAAAAGGACAAAACCCAGTTCGACCCGATGGAAGAAGACGCAATTGCGCTGTCTGACGACCAGGGTACACCAGTGGTACACGGAAAAACGGATTAGTGCTAATTCATTGCGAGTCAGTCCGTTAGATTGGTAGGGGCGGTGAGGATCGAACCCACACTTTCGGCTTATAAGGATTGACCTTTGTCGTACCAAACCAAATCCTTTGGTAGAGGACGAACGCACTGCGGTTCGGGACCGAGAATGTATAGGTTACGGGACGCCGAATCAGAACCATTTGATACGGATTTCCATATCGACCGCTCGGTCAGAAACTCGCGCAGGTAAAAGCTCCTTCCATTTTGACATTGAGTTACGTTAACTTCCCCGAAGACTTGGTCAATTTTTTTGTGAGGGAATCCATGCCTACTGCGCTTATTGGTGAATTTGGAACGCCCGGCGCCACTTGAAAATCTGCGGTGGTCCTTCGCCTGAAATGGAATTAGAAATCGTCTGGCAAGATCATGAGCTTGGGCAATATCCCGTTATTGGTTTGGTGTGGGATGATCCGATGCGCGGGACGCCCTGGAATTACATTTCCAGATGCGAAGCAGCCCTTACAGCCTTCGAGAATGGCGGGAATTGCCTCCCGGGTGGACGATGCCGCCCGTTCGTTCGGAGGACGAGTTGAACGAACCCTTCGATCCAGATAAACCGCCGCCTAAGCCGCCAGACATACTCGACGTTTTCGAGAACAAGCGCTACATCAGCAAACCGATCCAGTGGGGCCTGGAAGCTTCTAAGCGCGAACGAAGCCTGCCGCATTTGGTCGAACGCGATGACGACCCGGACGGTGAGTGCTGACGGCTCTCAGGCGAGACAACGCCGCGAAAGCCAATTCCGAACCCTAAAATATCGGCCGGAGTTCCCGGACCGCTTCGGGTGTATCCAGGACAGTCGTGCTTTCTGTTAGAGTTTCTTTCGGTGGTACGACGACGACCACCGTCATTCCGGCATAGGTTTGTTGACGCCAGCGACGGTTCACTATGGCCAAGCGGAAAACATCCTGAGGCAGCGCCAGGATGTGCTCGAGGTTGCCTACCAACGTCACCCGGAGCGCTTTGTACGAAGCGCTCCCAAACCACCGGCCCTTCCCGGTGAGGTCTGGATTAACAAGCCGACCAGCTGCCAACAGCAATGTACTTTGGAAAAGCGAAATGCGCCTGAGGAAAACAAAAGTGGGGATGCTGTGGGTCGACCGAGTTGGCGATCGTCGTTCCTAGGCGATCCTGGCGCGAAATTTCTTTGTGGAAAACCCAATGCATGAAAACTCACTAAATTTTGTCACCACCTGTCTCAAAGTCGTTGACACGCGCCGACGCCCGGAAATCCTTCGTATAGCTCCTCTTACTTTTGCGCTTCTGAGTACTCGCCGGAGTTTGTAAGGACTCTTGATTTTTGCCGTCGGAGCGCCTTGACACACAGCGCGTCGCTTTTCGACTCAAACGGTCGGCCTGTCTTCGCTGCCAAGCGCCAGCCAGTCGACTCTGGCTGTTCGACCTCTCTAGAAGGACAATCATCTTCACGCTGTCAAGGCTATCTCTCGCTACAAGGCCTGCCTTGAACCTCTCTTTCTGCGCATCTATCAGTGCATCGCGCGCGTTTCGCAGTTGGAGAAATTGTTCTTCTAGAATTTCCACAGCGCCCGCAAGTCGTGCAAACTGGCTCAAATTGCGCGAATCTCGTACCAACTCTTGCCTCATTAATTTCTCCTAGTCGAGCTCCGGAGCTAGTGACGACATCGAGTGCTCCAATGAGAGAATAGAGTTCGCTGGACCTTCGATAACGAGACCTCGAGAAATCAGGAA
Source organism: Candidatus Acidiferrales bacterium (assembly GCA_963790355.1). Classification (GTDB taxonomy): domain Bacteria; phylum Acidobacteriota; class Terriglobia; order Acidiferrales; family UBA7541; genus Acidiferrum. Next base: position 700,746 of record CAWBOF010000001.1, on the reverse strand, counting down.
TGCAGGTTGGTATCCAATTCAAATAGGACATGAGCCTCGCCTCAAGAGCAGTGCGCGAAGCAAATCGCAGAGTTGTTCGCAGCATCATGCGAAAAAAGGCGGCGTTGTGGCGGCTGTAAGGGTTCCAAGGACTGCCAAGTCCTTCCTTCTTTTTCCAGTCCGAGCCCTACTTCGTAAGTCGTTGAAATGCCAAGCGTGGGTTGTTTCGAACTTCCCTTCAAGACTTAGCTCTCGAATTACTCGCGCCGCTGCCTTCGTTCGTTTGCCTGTTCGGAATGGCCATTGGCGTCCAGCCATGCCAGTAGGCAACGGATGCTCCCGCGGGCTAACGCGATGCTGGAATCTGCCGCGCCGTAGTAGAGATTGATGGTGTCGCAGTCCGCGTCTATTGTGTAGCCGCAGGGAAAGACCACGTCCTGAACATCGCCGTGGCGTTCGTAATCCGCTTCGGGAGCGAACATCCAGGAATCTCCACGTATCAAGCACTTTTCGGGCTGTTGCAGATCGAATAGGGCCAGACCTAGGCGATAGATGGAGCTGGATGGCGTCCTGCGCACGCCGTGATAGATCATCAGCCAACCTCTGGGTGTTTCGATCGGTGGCGGTGAGATGCCAATTTTGTTGGCGTCCCACCAGGCGCCTCGGCGCGCTTCCAGCATGAGTTTGTGGCTGCCCCAATGGCGCAGATCGGGTGAGTAAGAAATCCAGATGTGCGCGCCCAGTGGCGTCATGGGGCGATGAATCAACGCCCAGAATCCGTTGATCCGGCGCGGGAGGAGAGCTGCATCCTTGTCGTCTGGCGACATAATTACGCCAAATCTTTCGAAGTTACGAAAGTCTTTTGTTAGAGCCAGCGAGACGCCCGGGCCGCCGCGCGAATAGGAGGTATAAGCAATCGCGTATTGCTTGAGTTCGGGGACGAAGGTGATGCGCGGATCCTCGATGCCCCACAATTCCTCGGGATAGCGATCGGGGTCGGACACGAGCGTCGGTTCTCGGTCGATCTGCCAACCGTCGACACCGTTCACCGAACGCGCGGCGCATAGGTGAGAAAGGCCGCGAAGATCTTCGACGCGACACAGAAGAAGCGTGGAGCCGTCGGGCAAACGCGCGGCGCCTGCGTTGAAAACGCTGTTCATCGGGTAGGGCCAATCCTTAGCAGACAGGATCGGATTACCGACGTGCCGGATAAACAATGGATCGTGTGGGAGCATCATTTTTCTCTCAAGGAAAATTCAACAGCAAAAAAACTGAGGTCACGCGCAACCAGGAAAGCACAAGGGGCAACTGCGGGTAGTCAGGCCTTCGGATCGGTTGTGTCCGTTTCTTCCAGTTTGCGCATTTCCAGAAGCGCCATCAGGAAAGAGAGCGTCGATTCGGCGCCCTGGTTCTCGTTGGCGCGGTCAGGATGCAAGCCGTCTCGACAGCCGCCTGTGGTGGGATCGTATAGAGCAACCTGCAGGTCGTTGTCGCCGAGGAACCAATTGAAGGCAGTCCACGCTTCTTTGCGCCAGCGTCCTTTTCCTGTGGCGCGGTAGGCTTGCAGAAAAGCGGAAACGGCGGCGCAGGCTTCGACAGGTTGCTGGTCGAAGCGAGCCTTTTCGGTTTTCTTGGAGTAGAACCCGTGCGAGCCGATGGGCACGAAGTGGCCCTTTGTTTCGCACCGCTGAACTGCGGCCAGCCAATCCAATGCTTCGAGCCCGGCCGAAACCATGGCATCGTTTGCGCTGCGTGTTCCGGCTCGTATCAGCGCCTGCGGCAATCGGGCATTGGAATAGGCAAGTTCATTCTCGAACCATTTCCAGTCTGTCGATCGGTGGGCTCGATAGGACTCGAGCAAGCGATTCGCCAACGCGTCGGCAGCATTCAGGGCGGCGCGATCCCCGGGGAACGATTCGAGATATTCCTGCAGTCCGAGCAAAGCGAACGCACAAGCCCGGGGACTCTTGAACTCCACGGCTGCGGGAACCGCCAGTTCGAACAGGCGTCCCGCGGCTCCTCGCAAGCCCGACGTCCTTGGTTCTGCCAAGAACGGTACCCAAGCCCCACAAGGCCCGTCCGTGGCTGTCTTCCGAGCCTTCCGGCTCTTGCCACTGGCGTTCATAGCTCAGACAATTTCTGAACCTCTTTGTTATTGGATCGAAAGCGAGCCACAGAAACGCCAGATAACGAGAGGCGAGATCCAGCGAGCCGGTGCGGAGCGGCACTGCCGAATTCTTCGAGAAGAATGGCGACGATGAGCGCTCGGGCGTTGTCGTCGGTCGAGTAGCCTTCCGGGTAATTCGGGACGCACGAACACCGCGTGCTCCACGATTCCGGTGTGGTCGGTCATGCGATGCAAATGATCGAGCTTTACGGCCGGGAGCCGGTCGAGATTCTTTTCCGTGTTCTGGGCGGAAAATGTGGCGCGCGGATTTCGCAAACGCTCGTTGTACACGCGTTCAAAGCTTCCCATATATTGCTGCGCCACGCGATTCCAAACCATGTCCCTGGTATAGAGATAGGCACGCTTCCTCATGGCATGGCGCGCGGTTCCGTTGTCCAGCAGTTCGATTGTTTTTTCGGCGATCGCCTGCGGATCGTCGAATGGAACGAGCACGCCGCGTTCTTCGTCCAGCAATTCAATCGCATGCAAATACGGCGTGGAAATGATCGCCTTTCCAGCGCTCAAGGCATATGCAAGCGTTCCGGAAACCACCTGGCCCTTATGTTTGTAGGGCGTGATGTAAATATCGGCAGCGCCGATCAATTCAACCAGCTCTTTCGGACTCACAAAGCGGTTGCGGAAGATTACGCTGGCTTCCACGCCCAGATCTCTCGCCAGTTTCTGGAGAGACTGCCGGTATTTGTCACCTTCACGCCGCAGGATATGCGGGTGGGTGACGCCGGAAACCATATAGACCACATTGCTGTGGCGGGACAGGATATTCGGCAGGGCCTGGATGACGTTTTCTATGCCCTTGTTCGGCGAGAGCAAGCCGAAAGTGAGCAGGACTTCCTTGCCTTCCGTCCCGAACGCGTCCTTGTAGAAGGTTGGATCGGTGAACGGCAAATCGGGGATGCCGTGCGGAATCAAATCGATCTTGGCAGGCTGAGACGTGGAACACTTCCTGCAGGATTTCCGCGGACTGCCGGCTCATGACGATCAAGCGATCCGACAAGACTGCAATTTCCGCCATTACCGCGCGCTGATCGGGATTCGGTTCACGAAGCACCGTATGCAACGTGGTGACGACCGGCATTTGCAGGCGGCGCAAGAGCTCCGAGAATATGAGCACCGGCTGGCCCGCCAAAAATTCCGTATTCGTGCTGCAGGCAAACCAAATCAATGTTGCTGAAATTCAGGAAGTCCGCGGCCTGCCGGTAGGAGGCCAGATCATCCTGCGAGAGTTCGAAGCGTATACGCGCTGGGTAGCTATAACCCTCCTCCGTGTCATTGACCGGCAAGGCCAACAGTTCCGTGGCGCCGTATTCCGCGTGGATCGCGTCGCACAAATCCGTTGTGAACGTGGCGATCCCGCACCTCCGGGGAAGGTAATTCCCGATGACGGCGACCCTGCTGGGAAGGATCGGCCGTGGATGAACCGGTCTAACAGAGTTAGATTCCTCGTTTACCTCTAGCGTGACCACTTGTTGGAGACTCGAGATTTCGATTGCTTTCCCATCGTCACGGATATCGATAACGGCCGCTCTTTCTATTGGAGAGATTGTCTTTGGCACCGACATTTTTTCCTATCTTTGAAGCGAACGTGGCTGTTCGCCGGCGGTGATCGACTTTATCGGTGAGTAGAACGCCTAGTAGGACCCGCCGCTCATGCCTCCCCCGTAAGCCGCGCCAGCCGCAGCTGACTTTTCGTCTCCCTTAAACTCGGCGATCAGCACTTCGGTGGTGAGCATCAAGGAAACGATGGATGCGGCGTTCTGTAGCGCTAGGCGAGTCACCTTTGCCGGATCGATCACACCGACTTTAACGAGGTCGCCAAACTCTGCGGTCTCCGCGTTGAAACCGAAATTCTCTTCTTTCGATTCACGAACGCGTCCAACAATCAGGGCGCCTTCATGGCCAGCGTTCAGGGCGATCTGGCGCGCAGGCTCTTCGAGCGCACGCTTCACAATGTTGACGCCGACGGCCTCATCACCGTCGAGCTTCAGCTTTTCCAGGGCCGGCAAACAACGAAGGAGAGCAGTGCCGCCGCCCGCAACGATGCCTTCTTCGACCGCTGCGCGAGTAGCATGCATGGCGTCCTCGACACGAGCCTTCTTTTCTTTCAATTCAGTTTCGGTGGCCGCGCCAACCTTGATGATGGCGACGCCGCCGACGAGCTTGGCCAGGCGCTCCTGGAGCTTTTCCTTGTCGTAGTCCGAGGTGGTGTCTTCGATCTGGGCACGGAGTTGTTTGATGCGGCCTTCGATTTCGGTGGTCTTGCCGGCGCCCGCGACGATGGTGGTGTTGTCCTTGTCGATGGTCACCTTCTTGGCGCTGCCGAGTTCTTCGAGTTTGACATTCTCGAGCTTGAGGCCGAGTTCCTCAGTGATGGCCTTTCCCCCGTGAGAACGGCAATGTCTTCGAGCATGGCTTTGCGGCGATCGCCAAAGCCGGGGGCTTTTACGGCAGCACACTGTAGCGTGCCGCGGAGTTTGTTCACCACCAGGGTTGCCAGGGCTTCGCCCTCGATGTCCTCAGCAATGATCAGTAGGGGCTTGCCCATTTTGGCTGTCTGCTCCAGTAATGGGAGCAGGTCTTTCATCGAGCTGATCTTCTTTTCTTGAATCAGAATGCGAACGTCTTCGAGAACGCATTCCATGCGGTCCGGATCGGTAACGAAATACGGGGAGAGATAACCGCGGTCGAATTGCATGCCTTCGACGATTTCAAGAGAGGTATCCATCGTCTTGGATTCCTCGATGGTGATGACGCCATCCTTGCCGACCTTTTTCATGGCCTCAGCAATGATGTCGCCAACTTGCTTATCGGTGTTGGCGCTGATGGAGCCAACTTGCGCGATCATGTCGCCCTTAACTTCGCGAGAGAGGCGCTTGATCTCTCCCACGGCAACTTCTACTGCCTTGTCGATGCCGCGCTTCAGGGCCATGGGGCTGGCGCCCGCGGCAACTGTGCGGACACCTTCACGGAAAATTGCCTGGGCCAGCACGGTTGCTGTGGTTGTGCCGTCGCCGGCTACGTCCGAAGTTTTGGACGCGACCTCGCGCACCATTTGCGCGCCCATGTTTTCGAGCGGGTCCTGCAGCTCGATCTCTTTCGCCACGGTTACGCCGTCTTTTGTGATGACGGGCGCGCCAAACTTCTTCTCGATCACCGCGTTGCGCCCCTTCGGGCCGAGAGTGATTTTCACCGCGTCCGCCAGAATATTGACACCGCGTAAAATCGCTTGACGTGAATTTTCACCAGTTACAATTTGTTTTGCCATGAGACTGCACCCTCCCGGGTGATCGAACACTTCTGTTCCGTTAAATTCTTTAATTTGCCGCTAACTACCGCTTGCCTGCTGCTTTCGCGATGCCGCCAACCTTCGCCAGAATGTCTTCTTCGCGGAGAATCAGGTACTCCTGGTCCTCGATCTTGATGTCGTTGCCGGTGTATTTGCCGAATAGGATCCGGTCGCCAACCTTCACGTCGAGCGGTACGCGATGGCCCTTTTCCATTTTTCCGGCGCCAACGGCGATCACTTCGCCCTCGTGCGGCTTTTCTTTAGCCGTGTCGGGGATAATAATTCCGCCCTTGGCGGTTTCCTGCTCTTCCAACCTGCGAACCAGAACCCGGTCATGCAGAGGAGTAATATTTACTGACATTTCTTTGACCCCCATTCGATTGATCTACAAAAAACAAAACAATTATTTTTTCTGGACCCAGGCCAGCGCTACGGGCGAAAACTCTTTTGGTTCTTTTCGCGTGCCGTTTCAAGATCGTCCGCTACTTTTTTCTTTTCGTCGGCTTCTTTTTTGGGGCGCTGCTGTTCTTCCAGTTTCACAGCTGCCGCAGTAGCGACTTCCGCCTCAGCATTGATTTCCTTCGAATAAATAACGAGGCCAAAGTGATCGCTGAAAGAAGTACGCACAAGATCAAAGGAATATTGGGGATCTTGCCAAGACGCGAGAGGTCCTGGCTTCAATTCATAAAGCGTGTCCATGGCCGGGTCAATGTCCGATTCAACCTCGGTGGCCGCGCCGTATTTCGCCGAAATGGACTTGACCATGTCGGACGCGGTCAGCCCTTCGGTGGAACCGCGGTCGTATGTGACAGAGATCTTATAGAGCTGGCCATTAGAGAAAGAGAACAGGATCTGTTCCACGTTGTCAGGCTGGGAACGTTCGAGAGTGCTTGGTGGCCACCAGGAAAGTTCCTGGATCAGCATTGGTTGCGTGTGAATGGTTTTCACGTCCAGCAATTTCTCACCGCTGAGTTTCAAAACATTGGCTAGGCTTGCTCCGATTGAAAAACCACGATACTTAGAAAGCTCCTGTGCCTGGAGCAAAGAGGCTATCACAAGTAAGGCACTGACACAGAGAATCGAGCTGCGAATGGTTTTCATTTTGATATCTCCACAGATCACTAGAAACTTCCGATCGGGGCCACATCCGGTTTTGGAAACACTTGTCCATGGTGCAGCGTTTCATCGCTATCCAATTTGTTGACTGAGAAAGCCGCGGCCGTCATCGAAGGCTTAAGAGCACCTAAAGGCATCAGATAAACACTTTCCTGTATGTGTCGAGAATTGGCGGAAACACTTACGAACGGAAAACCGAGAAAGCGCTTCTGAAAGACCGACGTGATCTCCAGGCAATTAAACTGCTTCCCTTGCAATTTGCTGACGATCCGTTTCACTGCCTGGAGCCGCGCTTTTTGCCCTTTGTGGCCGAAGACGATAGCGTGAATCTTTCCGGCAAGGTAAAAGAAGTTCCAGTTGGCCTTGTGGATTGCCCGGCCAAATTCGTAGCCGTCGAGATTTCGGACGGCTTTCCAGCCGGAGCATACAGTTTCAGTGTCTACAGACAAGTCGTTCGGCAAGACTGTGTTGTCTCGGATAAGGACGGTTTCGAATTTGTTGATGTCTTCCATTTAAACTTCCTCGAGCTTTCAGAATTCGTACGGTGGTCGACTGCGGAGCTCTTACGATTGGTGCGCGTCCAAAACCCCTGCTTGCGGCAGAGCGGATCGCAGCGTCCATAAAGGGACTATAGCTATTCCCCCTCGAACATCCTTCCCGCGCCCCATCTAACCAAAACCCCGATGAAAATCCATGCAAGTTAATGCATACCTCCCTCGTTGTCCCGTCGAATTCGATACACTCGGACTGACTGGCCTGCCCTCAAACGAACCCGGCGTGAACTCTTATCTACCTGCAGTGGCGGTGATCTTCTGGAAGGTGGACTACACAAACTTGTAAATGCCGTCCATGGACGTTCCTTCAGCGAAAGCTACCAGCTGGTGCTGGGATACGGTGTATCCCGGCAGACCTGCCATCAGTGTTCGGCCTCACCGTCCAATGACAGATGTTATAGACCGCCATATGAAAGCGCTGTTCTGTTTTGTACAGTCCTGCAGAAAACCTTATGCGACGCAATATAAAAGGGCGCCCCTTTTGGAGTAGGGTTTTGAGTGTTCGGCTCAACCCTTCCAGAAAGGACACCCTTTATGACTAACAGCGTTAAATATATCGGCATGGACGTGCACAAGGAAAGTATTTCGATTGCGGTGATGAACTCTGTCGGCAAGGTAGTGATGGACAGCGTCATCGAAACAAAAGCCAGCATGATTCTGCAGTTTATCGACGGGCTGTACGGAGATTTGCAGGTCACCTTTGAAGAAGGAACGTCGGCGGCCTGGTTGTACGACCTACTGAAACCGCACGTCACCAAAGTGGTGGTGTGTGATCCACGAAAAAACAAGTCCATGCGGGAAGGCAACCAGAACGACAAGATTGATGCTCGCCGATTGGCCGAGCTGCTGCGCCTCGATCATCTCACTCCGGTTTATCATGGCGAACATGGCCTACGAACGCTGAAGGAGTTGGTACGCAGTTATCTGACCATCACCAAAGATCTGGCACGAGTGAAGTCCCGGGTGAAAGCTATTTATCGAAGTTGGGCCATCCCTTGTACCGGCAAGCAGGTTTATGCGCGGTGTCATCGCGCCGAGTGGCTCGGAAAGATCAGCGAACTAGGAGTGCGCCGGCGGGCAGAATTTTATTACCAACAACTCGATGCGCTGCGCGCGGTGCGCCAGGAAGTGCGGCGGGATCTACTCGCGGAGAGCAAGAAACACAAGGCCTGGAAACGGCTCTGTGAGATTCCCTCGATTGGCCCGATCCGAGCAGCGGTTTTGCTGGGCATCCTACAGACGCCGCATCGTTTTCGCAGCAAGCGGCCGCTGTGGAATTACGGAGGTTTAGCGATTGAGATGCACAGTAGCGCCGATCACCGAAGTGTCGACGGACAACTGCAACGATCCAGGAAGAATGTCTTGGTGCGGGGCCTCAACCGCAACTGCAATCACGATCTGAAGAACCTGTTTAAGGGTGCGGCCGCCGTAGCTTCCAGCAAGTCGGGCCCCTTTCAGGAGTTCTACACGGCTTTAGTGGCCAAGGGTATGCGGCCAGAAATGGCGCGACTGACCTTAGCCAGGAAGATTACCACCATTGTTTTAATTGTGTGGAAGAAAGGGGTGTGCTTCGACGCCAATCATCTGAAACCACAAACAGCTTGAGTGTCTCTGATCGAATCCGCTCCATGCTGGGGATCTTCTCTAGCGGTGGCCTGTGGGTTCTCGTGACACCTTGGTTCGAGAGCGAGTCTCAGCTGGTTTGTTAGGCGCTGTGTGCTTCGGCACGCAGTCTCACACGCGACCTTAGGCCCTCTCGGATAACCAGAAAAAGCTATGGGCCACGAGTCCCAGATAGAACCATGGTCGCCACCTGACCAACGTTCTGCTTGCTGGTTTCGGAACTGACAGGCTTCGTCGCAAACGAGCGATGAAAACCGCTGGTAGAGAAAACCCAAACCGCTGCGTCGCCATATCCAGCAACCGAGCATATGGCGCGGAACGTCAGAACAGATCCTGCTCAATTACTGAGTCCCGCGTAATATAAAGTCATTCTGACCACAATGAAGATTGCTTCCAGAATGCGGTGATCAGCCGCGGACGGCGGCGCATGCGACGTAGCGTTCGTCGCGCTGCTTCGCTCAGGTGCCAGTAGTCCTGGGGGCAGACATTGGGTAGCTCGTGCTGCTTCCAGTAACCCCAGATGTACTCGACCGGGTTTAGTTCCGGAGCGTAGGGCGGAAGATAGGCAGTGGAAATCCAACCTTGCAAACCGGCAATGTAGTCCTGCACCAGCCGGCTGCGATGGCCGGGCAGGCGATCCCACACGATCAGTAACGGCTGATCCAGGTGACGCACCAAGGCCTTCAGAAAGTCCACGACCTGTTCCTTCTTGATGGTCCCGGCATAGATTCGAAAGTAGAAGTTCCACAAGGTGAGGCCAGCAGCGACCGACAGACTCTTCCAATTGAAGTTGTATTGCAAGATGGGAGTCTGTCCACGAGGAGCCCAAGTGCGACAACGATGCGGTCGCTGACTCAGTCCGCTTTCATCGATGAAGACGAGGATACGCCCTTCCCGGTGCGCTTTTTTTTAGTCCCGGCCAGACCTTCTTCTTCCAATTGAGGATCTGCTTTTCATTGCGTTCTCGCGCTCGCCCCTCCGGTCGCTGCGGGCTCCAGCCTAGACCAACCAGAATTTTCCAGACATGGCCTTCGTGATAGCGAACGTTAAATTCCTGCTCGATCAAATGAGCTACACGGGGACAGGTCCACAACGGGGTCTCATAGCCGAGCCGCTCCGGACCTGCGACCAGGTGCTTCTCTAACTGCTGCCGCTGCTTCTCACTCAAGCGCGGCATGCGCCCAGCGCGCCCCGCTTTGCGAAGTGCGGACTTACCTTCGGTGCGATAGTCATGCACCCAACGAGCTACCGTCTGCCGGACAACGCGGAGTTGCCGAGCAATCTCGGCTTGACTCAGTCCGCGCTCCAACATCTGAATGGCTTGAAAGCGTCGTTTCTCTAAGGCTTCAAAATCGCGGGGTACTCCAGCAGCGTTTCCCATATCCAGTTAGACGCAGGATACTGGAAAAAGGTTCGCTATATTATGCGGGATTCAATAAGTGGGCTGCGGAAGTAGAAAAATTCCAGCCGCGAGAGAAGTTTTTTTTCTTGACTTTTATAGAACAAACCATGACCGCCTCGTAAAATCAACAAATCCTCAGCTTTTGGTCAGGTTTGATGGAGAGGGAGTCTTCCACGGCCCTAATGAATGGGGCGATGAGATGAACAAAATTGCCCGACCCGCCCAGACCGGTCAATGGCGCTCACGCCCACCGTCCAGTAGGAAGAGTACAGATTTTAGTGAGGGCAAACTGTTCCCTTTTGCACAGTTTTGCGGAAGGCCCACTGATAAGCTCAACATCGCCGCGAAAGGCCTGTGTGTAGGCGGTGTTCAATATGTATATGAAACCAAAGAAACCCAAAAACAACCATAAAGTCGAATCTTTCGATGCACAAGAGTTCCTCGATACCGCCGGGATAGCAAGAAAAGTAAGCGAATACCACCGGAACGAATCCATATATTCTCAAGGCGACGCTGCAGAGACGGTGATGTACGTTCAGAAGGGCGGCGTGAAATTGTCGGTTGTGAATGGCTCGGGAAAGGAAGCGGTCGTTGCCATGTTTGGCCCGACGGACTTCTTCGGCGAGGGCTGCATGGCCGGGCAGACGCTGCGGATGGGCACGACAACGGCGGTCACGCCGACTACCCTGCTAGTCATTCAGAAGGACGAATTGTTGCGCGTACTTCACGCCGAGCATAAATTATCCGACCATTTCATCGCCTATATGCTCGCGCACAATATCCGGGTTGAAGAAGATTTAGTGGATCAACTGTTCAACTCCAGCGAAAAGCGCCTGGCGCGCACGCTTCTGCTTCTCGCGCGTTATGGGAAACAGGACCAACCCGACCGCATCCTCCCGAAAGTCTCACAGGAAACGCTGGCGAGCATGGTGGGAACCACGCGTTCGCGGGTGAATTTCTTCATGAACAAATTCCGCAAGCTGGGCTTTATCGAATACAACGGTAAAATCAAGGTCAACAAATCATTGCTGACCGTTGTCCTCCACGAATAACAAGTATTCCTGGCTAATCTAAATTAGAGTCGAATTCGTACCATCTCATTGTTGGTGGAGCGATCACGAGTCTCGAACCGGCGCGAACCCCAAATATGTGTGGCGGAATTGATGAGCCAAGTCGCGTGGTGTCCCGTGACGGTGCGAAAGAAGATACCTCAAAGCAGGAAAGGCCATCCGCCAACGAGGAACAGGATGATGCCGAGGATAATCGTGGGCACAAAATGAAATTCGGTAATCCAGACGTGAAACTTGTCATTCATCAAGTCGGGGACATAGCGCTCAAGGGTCACATCGTCCTGCCGCAGGGCGTTGCCAACCAGGATCTAGCCCATCTGGGACCACCATTTGCCCTCGCGGGGAGAGTGCGGGTCGCCGTTCGCGTCGGTGAACTTTTGATGCACGCGGTGGGTAGCCACCCATAGGAGCGGTCCGCCTTCTGCGGCGGTCACCGCGCAGATAGTGAGCAAGTACTCAAACCACTTCGGAGTTTGAAAACTGCGATGGGTGAGCAGGCGATGATACACCAGCCCAACTCCAACGATATCGAAAGCCCAATATGAGAAGATGGCAACGAAGAGCGCGTTCCAAGTGAAGAAGCACAGAGCGGCCAAAGCACCTACGTGGAACAAGCCCAGAGAAGTAGCGATCAACCAGTTGAACCGGTTGTTATTGGGCTGATTTGTTCGAAGGCTGTTGAACAGCAGAGGGCGCATAGGTGGTTGTGGTTTGTGCCTAGGGATTCAGGGTGCAGGTGAACCCAAAAACTGCGCAAAAACGAACACTTTGGCGGCTTGAATGAAAGTCTCGTGGATTATTTCGCGGGGCCTGCGGCCGCTGCGAGGTTTGAACGCTGGTTCAATTCGAGAAAGAGCATTCTGCTGTCGGAATGGTAGGCCTGCCCGGTGGCGGTTTGCCCGTTGAACACGGGCGCGATGCAAGTCACGAAGTGCTCGCGTGTGAGTTGCGAGGTTCTTGCAAGATCCGTTGCGATGAAGTCGCGCTCCGCATCCACGTTCGGATCGATCTTGTGAAAGAGGCGAAACTTATGCTTCACAAATTCGATGGCAACATCGTGCGTTGCCGCACCGACCCACAGGGGAACGTCGCCTACTACCCGGTCCGTTTTCCAGATGCGCAGGTGGTGCCGCCGCGCGACGATAGAGGTGGGATCAGGCAGCGCGTAGGAATACTCCTGCGACCTGCCAAAAACGTAAAGCTTATCCATGGGCAGCTTGGTGTAGTGTTTTCGCTGCCATATTAGATGCCAAATGATCTGGGGCATGGACTTTTCCACTTTTACCCAGCCGGCGCGCGCGAAAGCTTCCTGCAAGTCGTCTTCTTTAGCCGCGAAAATCAGATTCAGCATATCGCCCTCGCGCCCTTCGCCATTGAGAACCCGAGGCGGCAACAGTTTGATCATCTCCGCCAGGTCGGAAGCATTTCCCTGGGCAAGGGGCAGCACCATTGCGTCTAACGGAAGATCCGTCTTCGTGTACGCCGTCACTTCCGTGCCCTTCAGGACTGTGCTATCCCGACCAGGCGTCAGCAGCAATGCGGGCGCAGCTGGAAAATAGATGGCTGCCGCTACCGCCATCCCTACCGCCATGCGAACTGTGCGAGATTTGCCTTTGAATTCCCTGCGTGCGGTCAATGGCACGCTCTCGCCTGTCATGAGTTCGACCGAGTCCAGCTTGATGATTACGTTTCCCCCAATGCCCAAGGGGCGTTTTCCTTTCACTCTGACGACCGAGCCTTCGGCTTTAGCTCCCGCCTTGATTACGGTGAAACCACCGATCTCCAGATCTTTATCGACTACGAACTCAAGCGGATCATTCTTATGTGCGCGCCGGGAAGAAATCGTCTGCGCCAGTTGCAGTTTTACCGGAGTGCCGCTTTCCATGACTAGATTGGGGGACTTGAGGAGGGGTGCCTGGCCAAAAAGCCCACAAGGCAATGCGAGCAGGAGTGCGCAGACCGGCAGGAGCAGGAGTTTCGCGCGAAACAAGTGGCACAGCCTTTCTGTCAAGACGAACCTGCTCACTCGCGAGCCAGAGGCCATCCACATGTCGCGATCAGTATTTGCTGGTTTGAATTAAACGCTGGATGTGGGGAAAAATCTGTCCAGAAGTGGACACAATATGAGTTTCGTTACGAGTAACGAAGGGTTTTCTCGAAGGGCTGAGAGCTTGCCGGGATAGTGGTATCCCGGCAGGCTGTTCCGTAACCTACTTGATCGAAGCCGCTTCCTTCGAATCGTTATGCGGCGCACTCTTTTCCAGCACGTCGACCAGCTGACGGCCGGTTGCGGGCACGAGCATCTTTTCACTTCTTACAATTTCCTTTGCTTTGATAGGGCGGCCATAGACCTGTGCATTTGCATCGTCATCGGGACGAAGCGCAGTCCCCTCGAGGGAGACTCCGGCAAATAGTCCGCGTGAACGTGAGTAGCTGAGGATTTCGGCTCGCATCCAAGCGTCAGTGTCTGCAGAAGCGTCGCGACCGACAGGGCCTCCGGCAACTGAGGCATCCGCCCCTAGTTTGACCTTGCTGGTGAGAATCGACTCCATCCCTCTCTCATTCATAACCAGTAGGATCAAGTCTGTGGCTTCGGCGCCGATCTGGAAACCGAGAATCCGATGAAATCGTGATACTGCTACGATGCATAACGGTTTTTGGCGACTTGCACCATGTCAAATCCGAATTCCGTTTTCAGATGTGCGGTCCTCAGCGTATCTGACGGACTTACCGTACTTCGCTCGCAGCTTGGGATATTGGAAGGAGACAGAAAGGTTCACCGCCGGACGTCCGGCGATGTCCGAGGCATAATGCGCGAGCGCGCCCAGGGCAAACGCGTGCTCGTTCGCGTTCTGGCTCTGCACAAGCAATTCTCGAACGAAGTCACCGCTGCGAACATAGTGCACTAAGTCGCTGAATTCCACGCTGCCAAAAGGATAATAACCGAGGTCCTGGATGACCGCGCCGCCTTAGGCGTAAGCGCGTGCCTCTTTGAGTTGATCGTCGGTCAGTGATGGAAATCTCCACACCAAGTCTATGATTTCCTCCTGGGTGAGCACGGAATATGCGAACAAACCACTACAGCCAAGAACAGCAGCCAGGAGGCAAGCGACCAGGCGAGTACACCATCGGCCGCAGGTCACGGGACGTTACACGTCGCAAGAGTGCACTAATCCGGTTTTTTGAGGTCCGAGACAAGCTTCTTTGCCTCCTTCATTCTCTCTTTGTAGAAAAAGGGGCTGAGCAGCACCGTTGACGCACCCACGCGCACATGCTGCTTGATGCCCTTCTTCGACAGGAATAGAGATAACGCCGTGTACGTCTTGATTTCCTTCTCCAGAAACTTGACCGCACGCCGTTTGGACTCATCCATCACTCACCTCCGACTTGGCCCTAACCGAGCCTGCCCTAAAGACGAGAATCGACCGTTACGATCCGCCTGCAATTTCGAACTGTCCGCAAAAGTTGGTCACAGCCAGCGAGTGATCAACTGGAACTACTAAATACGTCCGATGAGGACGAGGATGACCACGACGAAGAGAACCAGTCCTATGCCGCCGGTCGGGACGTAGCCCCAATCGCGGCTGTGTGACCACCGCGGAAATACTCCCAAAAGGGCCAAAATCAAAATGACGATCAGTACGGTTCCGAGCATGTTTTCTTTCCTCCGCTGAGGCGAGACTTGTACGGTGTTTCTTGCTCTCCCGGGCCCAGCGCGTTCCGCTTGTGGAAAGATGATCGCGCCAGGCCAGAGTTAGGTTCATTCAACGAGCCGGATTTTGACGTTAGATAATGACGGTGATGGCGAAGCGAGTGCCCGGGTAGTACGGGTCGTACATGTAATAGCCGCCGTCGACGTAATCGATGTAGAACTGGTCGGTGTAAAACCAGTCTGCCGGCCAAGGTTGAACATACCCGAACCAATAGCCGCCATACTGGAAGCGAGAATATCCGCTGACCATAACCGGATTACCCATGCGGAATTCGTGGCCGCGGCCAAAGTTAGAGCGAAAGCGTTCGTCGGGAATTCGACCGCTGCCCCTGGAGCTCAGGCGAAGTGCCGGTTGCGCGTGCTGCGTGGCCATCTCCTCTTGCGTGCGCTGAGGACCCTTTGAGGATGTGGCCTGCTTCTGATCCGAATGCTTCGCGCTAACTGGCTGCGCGTGCGGCGCCTGTTGTTTGGTGGATTTCGCCTGCTCCTGCTGCTTCTGTTGTGGCTCCTGCTGTCCCTTGGCTTGCTGCTGTTGTTTTTCGGGCTTTGCTTGTGGCTCCTGCTTCGGAGCCTTAGCCTGCTGTTGCTTCTCTGGCTTGGCTTGCGGTTCCTGTTTCGGAGCCTTCGCCTCTTGCTGTTGCTTTTCCGGCTTCGCCGGCTGCTCCTGCTTGGGGGCGCTAGGTTTGTCTTCTTGTTTCTCAGGCTTATCTTGTCGTCCGTAACTAGGGACAGTTAATCCCAGAAGCAAAAACAGTGCTGTGGTACTCAATACTCCCATTGATTTCTTCATGTGCTCTCCACTACCGCGTATTCTCGCGCGCGACGTTTAAGACGCCGGCCGCGTTGTTTCTTGTTGATTGAAAAATTATTGATCCGCGAATTGCGGGCCTCGACGGAGCCGCGTGTCACCATTTAGCTACGTTCCGATGCGTATGTGTGCGAAGGAATGAAATAATCCGAAGATGTTCAACAGCCAGAGCACTACGGCAATGACTACCACCCCGTTCAGAATTGACTTGATGGTTCCCTGCATGGGAATGAAGCGATTTACCAACCACAACAAAACGCCCACGACAATCAGGGCTATTAGAACTTGCATGAGAGGCATACTCTTTGTCCTTTCTTTCGCATAAAGAGACACTTCCAGACTGGCCGGAATATCTCCGTGCGAATTCTCGCCCAGAGAGCCCGCTCGAACACCTTGGCTGAGCAAAACTTGAATCGTCTCCTGCGCCAAGGCCCTTGATTAAGCTGGCTCGATATCCTTGAAGCTTCTAACCGCCGCGGGGAATGAGTTTCGGCGATGGACTGCCTAGGAAAACGGTCCTTTTACGGCAAGGCCATACTATGCTTTGCTACCGCACATATCTGTTCACTTGTGTACATGTTCAAAGTTTTTCCGGCGGTCTGCGTTTTCCTTGCATGTATGACCACGGTGATATACTCGGAGACGTTGCCATTCATTTCTGAACTGTTTGATTGGCAGAACCCAGTCGCTCGCGCGGGACACGCCATATGACCAGGGCAACCCTCAGAAAGATCCGCAGAACCCGTCCGGACAGGTTTTCGTTTGATCTGCAAGTTTTTCTTGAAACGGCGGGCGCGAAACGACGCCTTCTGAAGTTTCGGCGGGCGGAGAAGATTTACAATCAAGGTGATCCGGCGAAAAGTGTCAAATACATCCGGGAAGGCGGTGTCCGGCTTTCTGTTATCAACGAAAGCGGCAGAGAGGCGGTCGTAGCGGTGCTCGGCCCGGGTGATTTTTTCGGCGAGGGATGCTTGGCCGGACAGCCTGTTTGTATGGGAACAGCCACCGCGATCTTGCCGACATCCGTGCTATCCATTGATAAAGACGAAATGATGCGCGTGCTACGCACGGAACACGCACTCTCGGACCGCTTTATCTCCCATATTCTGACTCGCAACATCCGAATCGAAGAGGACCTGGTCGATCAACTCTTTAACTCCAGCGAAAAGCGTTTGGCTCGAGCGCTTCTGCTGCTAGCGCGCTACGGCAAAGACGACCAGCCGCACGGGGTGCTTCCCAAAATATCTCAGGAGATGCTGGCGGAAACGATCGGCTCAACCCGCTCGCGTGTGAATTTTTTCATGAACAAGTTCCGGAAATTAGGCTTCATCAAATATAACGGCGGCCTGCAGATCAACAGTTCGCTCTTGAGCGTAGTGCTGCACGACTGATGGAATCGGAACTGCACACCGACAGATAATTAACCTGAAGAGAGATGGAGGACTTTAGGGGTTGTGGACCAGACAGATGGACGTGAGTGATAAGTCCGCTCGCTGGTTCAACCTGTATCGGCGAATTTGACGAAATTCTGATTTTGCAATGGGGCGGCTCTCGAACGAGCCGCCCTTTCCATTTACCGAACATGGTCGGGCAATTGAGAGTGTGCACTGAATCAAAAGCATGTAGTGCAACAGAAGGCCCGAGGGCGGGTCGGACCTTTCTGTTTGTAGGTATTCGCTAAGGCTCGATAGCTACCTTGCGGCGACATGCGCTTTGCCAGCTTCGGCAACTGCACCCAACTGCCGCATCAATCCGAGAGCGTCCCAGTTAACCCAGCCTTCCACCATTTTCCCGCCGGCGAAACGGGCAATACTGATCCCGTTGATGGAGATTTGCTTCCCTGTCGGCGCAATTCCGTTCAGTTCGCCTTTATGGGTACCTCGGCAGCTCCAACGGGCCGTGATCGTTTCACCGTCGGAAAGGAGTTCTTCGACCGTTAGGCGGAAATCCTGGAAGGCATTGCGATACAGAGTTGCTCTTTTCTTCTCACCCTCGGGCCCGCGCCCAAGATCTGGCGTGGAAGCGTCATGATGAGTGTAGCTGGGCCCGAAGAGCTCGTCTGCGACTTGCAGATTACCTTTGTTCCAAACCTCTTCGAACAAACGACGAACGACAGCTTTGTTTGCTTCAGACATATTTTACTCTTTCCAAGAAATTCGATTTTATTCTCGCATTAGGCGAGTTGGTGACCTGGCGTGGTCTGGAGTCGCTGCGGTCTTGCGCGTGCAGTCCTGTACGTCGAACAGGAAGTTTGTTCGCCGCGCGTGCGGAGAACAACCAGCCGAGGAGGTACTCCCCTCTTAACGCTCGATTGTTGAGCTTGGCTCTTAAAGAAAATGCACTTGGACTTCGAAGCGGGAGTCTCGCAACAATTAGCGAAACCGCATGATCATCCTGTTCCCCGTGGGTGTTGGTGTCAAGGACAATCGAAATTTTCTTTCATGCGAAGGACGATCATTGCCTGTGGGACGGCACTCAGGGGCCGCCATAGTCGATGTGAGCTCTTGGCGTCTTGCATTTTCGTATCGAAAATAGAACGGTAAGGCCGGCTGCGACAACTGAATTTTGTGTGGACATTTGAGAATCTCTTTGGAACTTGGCTCCAAACTCAAACCAACCAAGCTGCGCCCAAGGCGAACTATCACACCGCGTGAAAGAAGAAATTGTACCGGATTGGACAAGGCGCTTGAAGAATTTGCCTCGGAGGGCTTCACAGAAGGTTGTGCTGAATGAGACAGACAGCATCGATGAGAGCCTGCTATTCCTTAGCAAGAGGTTCTCATGCTATTCGACGAAATCGACCCCGAATGTAGAGCGTCCGTGATATGTAACACCGTGGATTTTGTCAACTCCGCACCCGCACGTCGCCGCGGATTTGCGGCCGAGTGGGAGCCAAGCACCAACCGCAAGGCTGTCTCCTACGTGGATTTCGTTAAGCATCACAAGGGTCTCGCCGTCCACGGCCCATTCGGAACCAAGGGCATACTGACTTCTCAGAAATGGCATCAGCCCTATGCCCAGGCGGTAATGGAAGCCGAGCCGGCCAAACGGGCTCCACTGATCGCCAAGGCAAAGTGTGCAATTTTTGGCCGCTATTTGGAGTTGTGCGTCACACCGGCAGCAATCGAGCACAGCATCGACCTGCAAAATGCTGTCTACTACTTATTGCAACTGAAGGAAACCAACTCACGCTGATCGAAATGATCTTCGGTTCCTTTAGAGGAGTCCACCAACGTGGTTGAGACTCAGACGAACGAACAGACAAAACTGGAAGAATTGAGAGCAAGAAGGAATTTGCTATTTGAACGATTCGCGAAAAATCCGTCGGATATCCGTATGGCGATAGAAATCAAGTCCATTGACGATCAGATAGCGGAAAGTGTCTTGAATTGCAGCAGGCAAAGGATCCACGAGAATAAGCGAATCGCTGGGCAAAGTGTACAAAAGTGAACAGCGTATACAGGCGATGAACCTTAAGATTTGCGAACGAATAGCGGGAAGAGCGATTTGTCCGGTCTGGGCGGGTCGGACAGCATCGCTCATCCGGCCGTTCCTTTCATCGCGGACCTGCAATCGCCCATTCTTAACGCGCGCCGCAATCTGATAAGGAAAAAACTATGACGACAACCACAGAGAGCAACGTAATTTCAGACGAGGGTTACTACCAGGCTTTGCAGGAAAGAGACTTTGTGGAAGCCGCGCGGCACCTGCATCCTGGCGTGAAGTTTGTTGGCCCTCTTTCTGACCTGGCTGGGAAGGAAGCGGTACTTAAGGCCGCCAAGCAATTTCTGACTCTCCTTAAGAGTCTGACGATGCATATGACGTTCGGCTCCAGTGAGAACGCGATGTTGACTTACGATGTCGATTTTGGCGAGCCGGTGGGCGTCTGGCGCACTGCCGTGTTGATGACATTTAAGGACGGCTTGATCGCCAACCTTGAACTCTTTTGCGATGCACGTCCCTCCGAGAAGAACTGAAGAAGTACGAGATCGCCGCTGGTCGCGCGTCTCCCTGTGCGATGAAGTCCTTAGATTAAATTCCCACTGCCTTATCGACACCATTCAGTGGCGCTCAGATCCATCTTAGGAACTGAGAATTCTGTTGAAGGACCGATAAGGCCGGCGCCCGTCTACGGACGCACCGGCTCTGCATCGTTAACCAGTTCGTCAAAAAGCGTTCTGTAGTGAATCATGGCCTGACGCAGGTCTTCGGTGCGTGCCTGACCACGCGTTTGACGAAGCGCTGTTTCGTGGGCGGAGCGGTAATTGTCGAGAACCACCGGGTGATCCACGGAGATATCCGCGACGCGCTGCTCGAAGTCGGCCATTGGATAGCCACGCGTGGACATCACGTCGATGAGCAGTTGATCGGCTTCTGTGACTGCGCCTCCCGGACCGTCAACAAAGCGTGCCTGGACTCTGGCCCAACTTTCGACAAATCGGGCGCGATCGGCGGCAGCGAGTGGACGGATATGCAAGCGCTCGACGCGCTCGGCTCGCTGGTCCAGCACTGCTTCTGCTTTCCGCTGGTTTCCACCTTCTTTTACCGCACGAGTGTATTCAGTTCCGCCAAACTGGTTGCGCAGCCTTTCTGTACGGCGTTTCCGAATCGAAAATAGAATCGCAAGGCCCGCTGCTAGCATTAACAGCACTACGATGACGATGCCAATTTGTGTCGTAGTTATTTGTGACAGATTCATGAACTTTCTCCAATTCTTTCTCGATACCTTGACTTAATTCTGGAGAGCCTTGGCGGCTCAATGATGCAAACAACTTCAGTTTCACCGTTTTTCGAGGGTTTTCTCGGCTTGCCCAATTCCCTTTTGCAATCTGCCAGAAGGCTTTTCGCCGAGACCTTCCGCTTGCAATTGCCGATTATTCGTCGCTTTCCCAACCTTCTGTTTATCGGCACCTTTCAGCTCGTGATACGTTCCCTTTGCTTTGTCCTTCGCACTTTGCTTCATGGGTTTTCTCCTAACATTCGATTTGCATTTCCCTCGAACGAATCGCAAACGACAGCCTGCCTACGCCCGCAGCACGCCCAGCAGGTACAAAACCACGGCGATGATTATGACGGTGCCAACGATCCCCAGGCCCCCACTTGATCCCCATCTTGAATATCCGTAATACCCGCCGCCAGTACCGAATACCAGCAGCAGCAAAACAATTAGTAACAGCATCGAAATTCTCCTTTTTGGATTTCCACTTTGCCAGTGCGCTTGAATGCTTCCCGCTGGCCGTGGAAGCATTCACATTCAGGAAGATGCGTCTTATGAGCGATCGCCGATTACCTCTTCCCAATAAGGGGCCAGGCCATAGTGTTTATAAATACTTAGGCCCCACTGGGGATCTGCCATGTTCGGCCAGTTGGCCTTGTCGAAACCCGGTGCACTCTCGAGCAGCCGCTTGTCAACGTTAAGAACGATGCGCTTTTCCGCTATATGAAACTGGAACGCGTGCCAGGGGACCGCAAAATATTTATCTCCCACGCCGAGAAATCCTCCAAAAGACAAAACCGCGTAAGCGATCCGTCCGGCGCCGGCGTCCAGGACCAGATCTTCAATTGTGCCGAGGTCCTCGTAGTTTGCGTTCACGATGCTGCTGCCAATCACGGACTTTGCAGGAATAATATCGTTGTATCTCGCTGCCTTCGGCTCTGCCATGGAATGGTCCCTCAATTCTTTTTCTCTTCCGGGGGAACGGCTTCCGACATTCCCCGCAGGCAGAATCATAGAGGATGAGAGAATCCGTATCTGTTCACATCGGGACACTTTTCAATATATTTTGGCAAGTTCTGCACAGCGGCATACTGCGCCTTCGCACTACAGGGCAACTACTGACGTAACGCCAGGACGCGAATCTGGTCGCGCCGCTCGATCCTCCACCTCTGCCATCTTCTTTTTTCGAAGCCCCAGGGACTGTTCTGTGCCTATGCAAGCGAGGATTGTACGGGTGACGAGCTTGGTGTCAGCGGGACCGCGAACTGAAATACAAACAACGCCCGCTTCTTCGACCGGATAGTCGTTCCCGCCCACGAACAAAGCATCACCTATGAAGATCATCTCTGCGCAAGAGAAACCCAAGACCTGTCGCAGCTTTTTGACTCCGTAGGCTTTGTCAATCGCGGGTTTGGTGACGTCGATGGAGGTCGTGCCGCCCACTCGGATAGAAAACTCAGGAATCAAGGTATCAAGAATCGCTTTGATCGCCTTCCGCTTGGTAAAATCGGAATCCCATTTGATCTTTTCTATCAAGGGAGCTTGCTGGCCTAGTGCGGAAAATGTTATCTGGCTTCCACGGTCTTCAATAACCTCTCCCCAGGCCTTTTCGACTTTGAAGCCGGCTATTGTGACTGCCTGGTTCAAAGAACTGACGATTTTCTCTTTTTCATCGGCAGTGAAGTCTTCTGAATAGAGATTGTTCCACCGGTCTGTATATTGGAAGAACTTTGTCCCGCAGGTCGGAAGGACAGACAAATTCACCAAGACTTCGTCACGCGCGAGACTGGGGAGCAGCTGCTTTTCAAACTGTGGCCAATCGCCACCAGAAATCACAGCCACCTTGACGATACCGAGAAGGTGATGCAGTAATGCCGCCATTCCGGGATCAAGTGTGATTTGCTATCGGCAAGCGTGCCGTCCAAATCAAAAACGATCAGTTTTTTCACTGCGGCTCTACCATTGGCTTCAAGAGGGGAACGTGGAAGGCGATGGAAGGTGATCCGTGTCGCCTGCGCATAGAGAGTGTCCACAGTGGCAAGCGATGTCCGCCATCTTTTGCATTGCTTCGCACTCGATGCTGCAGTATCCGCCGGACGTTGTCATGCAGGAACAGATTGGGTGCGCGCACTTCTCGGCTTTGATAGCGGTCATTTCAATTCTCCTAGCTGAAAATCAACACTCGTAGATCCGGGGTGAATAGTAGCCATTAAAACGCAAGCTTGCTGTTCACTAAGGAACACATTCTGATCTTTGGGGCAAAGAGGCCGGATTTGGATGCTGGGTACGACTGCTCTTCCCGGGACAATCACGGCGGCTGCCTGCGTTTTAGACAGCGCGTGTTTTGCGAAAGTACGAGCAGTGAGTCTTATTGAACAGATTTCGACAGCCACTCGGGTCCCCTCCGTGCCAACATCTTCAAGCCAATCATGAGATAGTTCCAGACTGTTTTGCAGAAGCGGATGCGCTCGCGAAAGAACAGAGCCAGCCACTGCGTGACAAACCTCTAGTGGATGTGGACACAAATCAAAATGCGGGCGCGGAGCTGCAGAAGCAATTACTGGCTCTGGAGATGACCGCAGACAACAGCGGGCATTTCGTCATGATAGATCAGCCTGAGGTTGTGATCGACGCGATAGGTCAGGCGGTACGCTCGGCGCGCAGTAAAACAAACCTATAGTGCCTACCAACTCCAAACGGCGTTACCGAAAAACTCCATAATCGTACATTGACTTTCCTCCGACCTGGCCCTTAATATCCATCCGCAAAAGGAGCCCCATTGTGTCTAAGAGATTGCGCCTCGTCGCTGCAGCCAGCTATCTGCTCCTTCTTCCTCTCGCGGGTGTCGCTCAGGAGAACGCCGATCTTCTGGAACCCATGGATATTTTCCACGTTCAAGTTGCTTCAGATCCGCGAATCTCTCCCGATGGGAAGCGCATTGTCTACGTTCGCCAGTCTGCGGACATATCTTCCGATCGACGTGTTTCCAATCTTTGGATCGTCAATGTTGATGGCTCCGAACATCGCCCCCTCACCACCGGCGCATATGGGGACTCTTCCCCGCGCTGGTCGCCCGATGGCACGCGTATCGCCTTCGTTTCCGACCGCGAAGGCAAGTCTCAGCTCTATGTTCGCTGGATGGATTCCGGGCAGACCGCCAAACTGACAGACCTCGAAAATCCTCCTGCTGGCATCTCTTGGTCTCCCGATGGAAAGCAGATCGCCTTCACCTCGCTCGTCTCTTCCACTCCCGCAAGAATTGCCTCGCTTCCCGCCGCACCCGAGGGCGCCAAGTGGGCCGAGGCCCCGAAGATCTATGAGGACCTCATCTATCGCTTTAACGGACCTGGCTACCTGAAACCCGGCTATTCACAAATTTTCGTTATCGCCTCCGACGGCGGCGCGCCGCGTCAACTCACCACTGGCAATTTCCCCCATGGTCCAGGCGTCGGCGATTTTGGTGGCTCCTATGCGATCTGGGCTCTCGATGGAAGATCTCTCATAGTTGCGATGAATGGCACCACCAAGTACGAGTACGAACCTCTCCATACCGAACTGTACGAACTCGGTGTAGCAGACGCTTCACTCAAGCAACTCACTCACCGCAACGGCCCCAATGAATCCCCAGATGTTTCTCCCGACGGCAAACTAATCGCATACACTGGCTTCGACGACCGCTACCAGGGCCATCAGACGACCTACATTTACGTTGCCAACCGCGATGGTAGCAATCCTCGCGTAGTCACTCCGAAACTTGATCGTGATGCTTCCGCCCTCCATTGGGCCGGTGACGGCAAGGGTATCTTCTTCACTTACGCCGATCAGGGCGACACGAAACTTGCTTATCTTCCACTCGGGGGTTCCCCCAAAGTTCTCGCCGACCATCTGAGTCTCGGGGCGAATTTCACCGTCGCTCAAAACGGGACCTTTGCGATTCAGTACGACACGCCTTCCGATCCGGGTGACGTCGCGGTCGCGTCTCTTACGGATCCCAAACTCAACGTCCTCACCGCTCTCAATCGCGAATTCTTCAAAGGTAAGAAAATCGGTGCGGTCGAAGAACTATGGTACGAATCGTCTTTAGACAAACGCAGAATTGAAGGGTGGATCATCAAGCCGCCCGATTTCGATCCCGCCAAAAAATATCCCCTCATCCTCCAGATTCATGGTGGTCCTTTCTCCAACTACGGTGATCGTTTCGACCTACAGGCGCAAATCTGGGCTGCAAAGGGCTACGTCATCCTTTATACCAACCCGCGCGGCAGCACGAGCTACGGCGAAGAATTCGCCAACCTCATCCACCACTCCTATCCCGGGGACGATTTCTACGATCTCAATTCTGGCGTCGACGCAGTGCTCGCCAAGGGCTACATCGACAAGGACAATCTCTTCGTTACCGGTGGCTCCGGCGGCGGTGTTCTCACCTGCTGGATGATCGACCGCACCGACCGTTTCCAGGCCGCCGCTAGTCTTTATCCTGTGATCAACTGGTATAGCTGGGTCCTCACCTCCGACCTTCCCTCGTTCGGTGCGCAATACTGGTTCGGCGCCAATCCGTGGGACGATGCAGACAACTATATGAAACGCTCAGTGATTTCTTTGGTGAAAAACGTGAAGACGCCTACGCTGCTCATGACCGGCGAAGAAGACTTCCGCACTCCCATCTCCGAAGCCGAGCAATATTATGCCGCCCTCAAACTGCTAAAGGTCGAATCTGCCCTCGTCCGTTTCCCGGGCGAGCCCCACGGCCTGGCCCGTCGCCCCAGCCACCAGATCGCCAAAACCGTGTACACCCTAAATTGGTTTGAAACCCACCGCAAAAAACCCTAAATTCACGGAGCGAACCGGAAGGCGTTCCATCACCGACTTGCGCTGTTCTACCGGTCGGCGCGAGTGGGTCGCGGTAGCAGAACGCACACTTAAGGTTGCCCTCGTTGGTGAGCCCAACGCCAAGCGCGATCGAGGCGCCGGACGTTTTCGCGCCGCTCTCGAAGCCTTCACGGGCGGCCTTGGCGGTCATCAGCATGCGACCCTCAAGCCGCGTCGTTCTCAATTCCAATCGCTCTAAGAACCAGTACCTAAGTCTTTCGGCCGGTCTTGCGGCCACGTAGCCAAGAGCAGCAAAATAAGTATGCAACCTCACAGGGGGCATGTTTGTTCGGGGTCTCCCGTTAGGAGGAAGCCGCCGGCAGTAGGAGCAGAGGGTCGGATGTACCGTATTCGCCAAAAGATAAGTCACAAAATCACGGTGCAAAGGTGGGAATCATGAACCGTCGCCATTTTCTGCAATCAGGAGGCATTGTTTCAGCAAGCCTCGGCTTTGCGAAGGCTAGGCGCTTGTTTTCTCAGGTCACCGCAGTCGACCGTTGGCGTACATTTCAAGTAACGACCCGTGTCGAAGTTCTAAAACCTCTGGGGACGACGCGTATATGGGTGCCGGCGGCACTCATTACTGAAGCGCCCTTCCAGAAGACGCTTGCGAACGCCTTCAACTGCGAGGGCGGTAGTGCAAAGATGATTGAGAGCAAGACTGATGCTTTGGGAATCATCGCCGCGGAATTTCCGCCCGGGGCAAGGCCGATCCTCACGGTGACGAACCAGATCGCCACGAAGGATTGTGTGGTCGACCTCGCCGCAAGGGGCAGAGCGCCGAAGGAGAGCCGCGAGGAATTGGATCATTTCCTGCGGCCCACCAAGCTCCTGCCCACCGACGGTATCGTAAAAGCGACAGCCACCGAAATCACGAAGGGCGCGAAGACGGATCCCCAGAAGGCGCAGGCGATCTACGAATGGATCGTTGACAACACCTTTCGAAATCCAAAGACGCGCGGCTGCGGCGTCGGCGACATTCGCTTCATGCTGGAGTCCAAAGATCTGGGCGGCAAGTGTGCAGATCTTAACTCGCTCTACGTCGGGCTGGCCCGTGCTGCCGGGCTTCCGGCGCGCGACGTTTTTGGTATCCGCGTTACCAAGTCCGAACTGGGATACAAGAGCCTTGGAGCGTCGTCAGAGAACGTGACGAAGGCGCAACATTGCCGCGCTGAGGTTTATCTTGATGACTACGGCTGGGTACCCGTTGACCCCGCGGATGTGCGAAAGGTCGTGCTCGAGGAACCACCTGGAAATCGCCCTCTGGACGACAACAGAGTGAAGGACGCCCGCGCGCGTCTATTCGGGTCATGGGAGATGAATTGGATGGCGTACAACTTCGCGCACGATGTCGCCCTACCCGGGTCGAAGGGCGCGCCAGTCGGCTTCCTCATGTACCCGCAGGCGGAAACGAGCGAAGGCCGACTCGACAGCCTCGATCCCGATAATTTCAAGTATGAGATCACGTCGAGGGAGACCACGTCTACCAACAGCTGAGGCGGCTGCACGAATCGCATCGGTCAGTTGCAGCGGGGATTCGTAGGTGGCTGTGCCGAGCAGCAGAGGGCTAGAGAATTTCTGCCCATAAACGACAAGCTCATCTTCCACTGCTCCGGGCCTCGTTGGTGTATCGGTAAGCGCGGCGAAGGCACGGTTGTTTCGGGCGAACTCAGCGCGCGCCTCCCGATGGAAGTAATCCTGAGCACAATTCCGTTTGAGCGTCGTACTTCACGACTGAGCGCAAGTGCCCCTATCCACAGGCTTGGGTGGGCTTCATTCATGCGCGGACTGTCAACTGGCGCGAACCGCTAGAGTTGAAACTTTAGCGCCAGTTGCACAATTCGGCCAGGTTGCGCCGCTACGATTTGGCCAAAGTTTGGCGAATTGATGTCGTTGTTCGGCAACGCGAAATTCACGTTATTGAAAATATTAAAGACTTCCGCGCGAAATTGCAGGTTCATGCTCTCTCGGATCGGAATCGTTTTGATCGCCGAGAAGTCCCACTGCTGGAACGCCGGTCCGTCCATGGTGTTGCGTCCCACATCTCCAAATTGCCCGGTTGCCGCATGCGCAAATGCATTTGTGTTGAACCAGCATCCCGCTGTCCTTACTGGCACACCTCCCGGACACGTACCGGCGTTTGGATTGCCCATAATATTCGGGCGGCTGCTGAAGAATCCGGAAATCTCCGGCGCACTTCCTTGTAATGAAGGATTGCTCGAATCGTACACGGTAAACGGCGTGTTGCTCATCAAGGTGGTGATTCCGTTCACCTGCCAATTTCCCAGAATGTGGCCGTACCATTTCTCAGGATGCTTGAACCACGGCAAATCCCACTGGTAACTCAACACCAACCGGTGCCTGGCATCGAACATCGACCGGCCCCACTCTGCCATCACGTCGAACGGATTCTGCGCCAGATCGTTTTCGCCCGCCACGCTTTGCGAAGCCGAGCCTGTGATGTTGAACGATGACACGTCGTCCAGCGTCTTCGAAAGGGTATAGGATGCCAACATCGAGAACCCGTGGGCGAATCGTCGCTTCAAGCTGACTTGCAGTGCGTTATACGACGAGTCTGAAATCCCAGCGATCTCGCCAACCGAAGAATAGGTGCACGGGGTGGTTCCGGTGACAGTGCAACCCGAATACAAGCGCCTCTGGTCCGCGTTGTTTTGCGTCGATTCTCCTGGAAGGTATACAGCCGGATTCGCCTCGATAAACCGCGGCAGTTTCGTGCCCTTTGTTCCGATGTAGCCGATCTCCAGCAGCCAGTCGTTGCCGAGCGCGCGCTCGATATTCAAATTCCAATCCTGCGCGTACGGCAGGCGAAGATGAGGATTCAGCACAAGCAAGGTCATGTCTTGAGAAAAGGTTCCATTGAATGGATTCTGTCCATTGAACGGATCGGCAAAATTGGGTGTGCTCACCTGCGGCGTCTGCAAATAAGGTGGCGCGCTAATCGGATCCTGTAACGGGCCGCCCTCTCCCGTGTAGTAAGGATCGTAGAAGATTCCGTACGCTGAAGTCACCAGCCACTTCCCGTCGCCTCGGACGTCCCCCGCTAATCCCACGCGCGGCGCAAACGCAGCTCGGTCCGTGGGAATCAATCCACGCGGCACGCCGGGATCTCCGGGGTATAGCAAGCCCGCCGGTGCGCTGGGAAACACCACGGACTGCCTGCCCGGGATCCACAAATTCTGGTAGTTGTGAATCTCCGTGTACGGCGAGGGCACTTCGTACCTTAGTCCGTAATTCACAGTCAGGCGCGAAGTCACTTTCCAGGTGTCCTGCGCGTACAGATTGAATGCTTGCCCGCGCAACCCGCGATAAAAATTCCCTCCGCCTTGCAAAAACACCACCGGTTGCCCAAACAGCAAGCTCGCAAACGAGTTGTTCACAGGAAAGTTCGAAAATACGAAAAACCCGTTGGTGGCGATGCCTTGCAACACGTTGATCTGATCGTACTGATAACCTCCGCCAAACTTGTACTGATGGCGCCCCTTGACCCATGTCAGGGAACCCGAAAAGTCATACGTGTTCTGGTAGGTGTTTCGCGGACCGGTA
Organism: Candidatus Acidiferrales bacterium; assembly: GCA_963790355.1. Classification (GTDB taxonomy): domain Bacteria; phylum Acidobacteriota; class Terriglobia; order Acidiferrales; family UBA7541; genus Acidiferrum. The sequence continues at coordinate 671,861 of CAWBOF010000001.1, read as the reverse complement.
ATGGGGTCGCCGATCGACGCATAGCCGCCCACCTGGATGAACGGCGGCCCGATCGCCGCCTCCAGCGTTGGCTCGTACTGAAAGCCCAAGCTTGCCGGGTCTGTATGATTGATATTATTCCCCAGGAGAAATTTGTTTCTCAGGTAGGAGGCCCGCAAGATGCCGACTACGGTCGGGGAAAACGTGTGGGTTTCCTGCGCCACAAAATTCTGGTCGCGTTGATTCTCTCCCACGGGAAATCCCGGCACGTTTGCGCCTCCAGTGGGAAGCGGATCGATCTGGCTCAGTTGCCCATAGCTGTAGCGGAAATTCAACGTGTCGCGGCTCGTCAAATAGTGATCCACGCGCACGCCGAACTGATCCGCATTGCTCGATAGCGACTGTGTCCCGACGTAAGTAAACGGTCCGGAATTCGCCAGCGGATAATATGACAGAAGAGTCTGCGAGATCGGATTGATGAAAGGCAGTTGATTGTACGGAGTCGGCTGTCCGCTGAATTCGTTGATAAGCTGGCCGTTCTGGCTCAGCTGCCCGGTGGAATTGTCGATGCACAACCCCTGCGAATTGAATGTACCGTCGTTCAGCGGACATTGATCCGCGAAATTTCCCGTGCGCTCGGCATCCGATGGCACCGTAGCGCGCGTCGTTTCTCCTTGCGTGTCGCGGACTCCTTCGTAGTACAAGAAGAAGAACGTCTTGTCCTTCTCGATGGGGCCGCCGAACACGCCCCCAAACTGATTCCGGTGCAGCGGCTCCACGCTGTCTGCAAAAAAGCTTTTTGCGTCCATCGCGTTGTTCCGGAAAAAGTCCCAGACGGTGCCGTGATAGTCGTTGGTTCCCGAGCGCGTGATGATATTGGTCGTCGATCCGGTACTGTGCCCAAACTCCGCATTCGCCGTGTGCGTCAAAATGCGAAATTCCGCAATCGCATCGATTGGCGGTTTCATCACCAATCCGCCGTCCACCGTGTCGAAATTATCCGCTCCATCGATCAGGAAATTATTCGATTCCGGCCGTTGTCCGTTCACCGCGTACGCCTGTCCCTCACGCGCCGGACCGCCCGCTTCCAGCAAACCTGGTGTAAGGGGCACCACGCCTGTCTGCAAAAGCCCAAGCTGTGTGAAATCTCGCCCATTCAAAGGCAAATCCAGAATTTCCCGCTCTCCGACAGTCTGTCCCAGGTTCGTCGAGGTGGTCTCCATGATCGGCGCGTCAGACGTCACCTGGATTTGCTGTGTCGCCGTTCCCACCGCCAGATGGACGGCTACCGTAGCCTGCTGGTTCACGTCGAGCGAAATTCCTTCCTGAACGTACTTCTTGAATCCCTGCGCCTCCGCTTCTACGCGGTAACGGCCCACCGGTAGTTCCACAAGCAGATATGCACCTTGCGAATTGGTCGCCGCTGTCCGCTGCAATCCCGTATCGGCGTTGATCGCCGTCACTTTCGCGCCGTTCACGGCCCCGCCGCTCTCGTCCGTCACCGTTCCGCGGATGCTTGCAGAAATCTCCTGTGCGCGAATCCCAGCCGCGCACAAAATTGCGAACAGCATCACAAAAGCCCATTTCGAAAAAATGTTCACCGGAGCTGATGACATCAGCGGTTCACCTCAGAATTCGGTTTGTTACAATCGGCTCTGGCAGCAGTGAACGCACACCCGTGTTGCAGCCTGGGCGAAACGCGTTCGCAGACTCACTCGTTCCATCGTTGACCAGAGATTCGCGGCCCTAAGCCGCAAAACACACCCGTAAAACTCGCGCGAGCATACTTGGCCTTACTTTGCCTGACAATAATTGAAAAGAATTAGAAAACAAAAATGGACGAGGAAAAGCTCTCGAGCGAGTCCACCGCATAGTATTTTCGTAGCATTGTGCAGTGCCCAGTGATCCTTAAGACTCCTCGCGATCTTTTGGAATGCACATGAGGAGATGCGATCGCTCACATCCAGCTGCCAAGGGAGTGCCCGGAATCATTGGTCCACTATCTTACAGCCCGGACACGGGCAAACCTCTACTTGAACTCGCAGAAGTCTTACCGAATACGCTGACTTCCGCGGAGCGCGAAATGATCGCCGCGCACGTGTCCTATCGCAATGAGTGCGACTTCTGCCGACTTTCGCACAGCGCCGCGGCGGCGGCTCATCTGCATGGAAACTATGAGTTGGTGGAACAGGTCAAAGTGAATGGATCGATTCCGGGAACCGCCAAAAGCCACGCAGGCTTGAGAATGAAAGCGCTCCTGAACATTGCAGGAAAGGTACAAAAAGGCGGGAAGCAAGTGAGCACCGCCGATGTTGAACGAGCCCGACAAGAAGGCGCAACCGACAAAGAGATTCACGACACGGTCCTGATTGCCGCAGCATTCTGCATGTTCAATCGGTATGTGGATGGTTTGGCGACGTGGCAGCCGCACGATCCAGAGGTTTACCGGGAAATTGGTGAGCACACGGCCCGATTGGGATATGTCGGCAGAGACTATAAGAAACCACTCGAAGCAATCACCGCAAAACAAGGATCCTCCGTCAAGAAAGTCGCCGGGTCGTGATCGTCGACGAGCAATCGAAAGAAAGCGCCGAGCTGGTTCCGGGCCAGAGCGAATTGAATCTCAGCTATTACGGCTGGCGCGTGGTGCTGGCGGCCTGTCTCGGCGTGATGGCAGGGTTTGGCTCCCTGTTCGTTTATACCTTCACAGTTTTTGTGAAACCGTTGAGTGTGGCGTTCGGATGGAATCGCGAATTGGTTTCGCTGGGCTTCGCGATTGCCGCCGTGACGGTGGGACTGTCTTCGCCGTTGATCGGCCGCCTGATCGATCGCTTCGGCCCTCGCCGCATCATTCTTCCCTGCATGACGGTGTTCGGTTGCGGCATTGCTTCGCTGGCGCTACTGGGTTCGCTCCTGTGGCAGTTTTATCTGACCTGCTTCGTTATCGGCGTGGTTGGCAATGGTGCGGCGCATCTGGCGTACGCGCGGTCGATTTCGACCTGGTTTCAGCGGCGATTGGGCATGGCCCTGGCTTTCGTAATGGTCGGAGCAGGTTTAGGCGCGATGATCCTGCCCGTCGTTGCGCAATCCGTTGTCACTCGATTTGGCTGGAGGGCGGCGTTCCTTTCGCTTGGCGCGGTTTCCCTGTTGTTGGGTTTGCCGCTGACTTGGCGGTACATCGTCGATCGCGGTCCAAAGCAAGAAAAGTCCGTGCCGATTGTTCATTCTGGACTGACCTGGCAGCAAGGCACACGCTCGCTTGCCTTCTGGATCATCGTCGTGGTTCTTTTTGTGAGTTCGATCAGCATGAATGGAGCGATCACGCACCTTTCGGCGTTACTAACCGATCGGGGAATTACGCCTGGGGATGCGGCTTTGTGCGCCTCCATCTTGGGCGGTTTGAGTGTGCTTGGCAGAATCGGCACGGGCTGGTTGCTCGATCGGGTTTTCGGAGCCCGCGTCGCTGTGGTGGTGAATTTAATTACTGCAGCGGGGGTTGTAGTTCTGGCGCGAGCGAATGGTTTTGCAGCGGGTGCGCTGGCGGCGGCGCTTCTTGGTATCGGAGCCGGCGGGGAAGCCGCGATCACTCCTTACTTGCTGACCCGTTACTTTGGGCTGCGGGCATTTTCCACGCTGTACGGTTTCACTTGGACTTTTTATGCCGCCGCAGGTGCGGCCGGCCCGGTGATACTGGGCCGCGCATTCGACAAGACTGGATCTTATTCCTCTTTGCTGATTTCGCTTGCTATTGCGCTATTCGTCGCGGCGGCACTTAACCTACTCCTTCCGAGGTATCCTGACCCACACAGGGTGGGTTGATTTTTTGGTGATGCAGCAGCGGCCCCTTCGTTAAGAAGGGCGGAGTGTGCAATTGTGGACAGACGGATGGTTGATATGAAGGATAAGCTAGCTAACAGGTTCAACCTGCTTGGCAGGATTTGACGAAATTCTGACTTTGCAATGGGGCAGCTCTCGAACGAGCTGCCCTTTCCATTTACCGAAGATCTCGATCCGGCTGCGACCTTTTGGCGCGGGCACCATTTAGCCAACAGTCACGGGCCACCGGCATCCGTCATTTTGATGAGCGAGTGAACCAATATCTGGGGCTGTCCCTTGAGATTGGACAAGTTGTATATCATTCGCCATCGGGTACTTGATTTCAAGATCCGCGCCTCGAGGCTTGAAACTAAATGGTCGGCATCCTGGTTCATGGAAACAACCACTTCACCCTGTCCGGGCCATCACCCGATGACGACACCGCGTTGGCGTTGCCGCGGTACTGGTCCGTGATCGAAATCGGGGAGCCGAAATCGTCGTCCTTCGAGCAGTGGGAGATTCGGTCGAAGGGGTTTCGCGAAAACTTGGAGTGGGCCGTAATCGTGCCGGGGGACCGCGAGACTTCTCGGGGAGTGGTGGAATTACGGGAGGAACTTTGCGCCCGCGGAGTGGCTATCCGGAGATTGAGTACGGACTGCTGGTAACGGGTAAAGAGAGGGCATTGGCCGGGCGGTCGAGAACGTGTGTGGTTGGCATGGGATAAGTGGCATAACGGCTTACTTGGCTTATTCCGTAAATGGAGGTATAATGCTCCGTATATGGAATGGTTAGGGGAGTAACATTTGGCTACCCTCAATCGACTTGGAGCAGGCGTGGTTTGGGAGAAGCCCGCCGATCTGTCTCGCAGAGAGGTACAGCGGCGCCTCGGGCCTGCCGCTGTGCAGGCGTTCTTTAGAATCCATGAACTTTGGGACTTGCGTGATGAAGACGCCCGACAACTGCTCGGAGGTATGTCCAACGGCGCGTTTTATGAATTGAAGCGAAAAGGGCGCGGCGCAATGGACCAGGACCGGTTGACGAGAATTTCCATCCTGACCGGGATCTTTAAGGCGCTAAACATCCTATACGGTAGCAAGCTGGCGGACCGGTGGGTACAACTGCCAAATGACAACCCAGTCTTCGGCGGGGAATCTCCGCTTGCATACATGATTAAAGGCGGCCAACCGGCGATGTTGCGAGTACGACAGCTTCTGGACGCTCGCCGGGGCGGGCGCTAAGTGCTGCCTGGAGTTTCCGAAGTACTGCAAGACGATACGCATCGATTGATTCCCGCCCGATATACGGACCGCGACGAAAGTGTTCTGACGCGCCTCATCGATGATTCCGCTGAACTGCAGGCGCTCTTCGAACTGGAAGGCGCGACCAATGACCGCCTTCTGGGAGAGGCCGGACTGCTTCCGGGCATCAGTGTGCGGGAGCTGGTGTTTGGCATTCCTTACGCACACATTATCAATGCGGCCTTTACGCACGCGAATCCTCTAGGAAGCCGCTTCAACGGATCGACCCGAGGAGCATGGTACGCGGGGTTCCTGCGGGCGACTTCAGAACGCGAAGTGGTTTACCACAAGGGTAAAGAACTGCAAGAAGTTCGTTGGGAAGAGCCCGAGAGCTTCTCGTACTTTGATTTTCTTGCTGATTTTCGAGGCGAGTTTCATGACATTCGCGGTGACAAGCACTTTGCGGATTGTTTAGACAAGAATAGTTACCAGGCATCACAGCGTCTGGCGAGTGAGTTGCTCGATGATGGATCGGCGGGGGTTGTCTATCCAAGCGTGCGACATAGAGGCGGAATTTGTATCGCCTGTTTCCGGCCGGCACTTGTGAACAACGTCAGAAAAGGTTCGACGATCTCAGTTAGTTTCGAGAGCGCGTTCGCGGCACCGCAAATTCGAGAAATAAAGTAAAAACGACTGCGGTCGTGCGTTGGTCCCTGCGTGTCCGAGGAAAAAACACAATTATCCCGAGAGCAGGAGCGAGAGGAAGGCGCTGTGGTTTTTGTTTCGGCAGCAGCGGAAACGGCCGCCGCGGAAGGGGGGGTCCTACAAAATCTAGTTTGCTGCGCGCTTGACAACAGTTTGGTACCATGGTACATAGTTATCTTGATTAGATTTGAGAGGCTGTCATGATTGAGGTGGAACGGGTACAAACGGGCGTGCGGATGGAAAAGCGGCTGTTGAAAGTTTTGAAGGCATTCGCGGAGTTGAAGGACATTACCCTGGGAGACTTGCTGGAAGGCATTGTGCTCCATGCCTTCGAGGGTAAGACGCCATTTGGGAAAGAATCGCTCGGGCAGATTGGGGAGCTGAAGAAAATTTATGGGATGACACTGCGCGCGACGGACAGCCACAAACTGAAGGAGAAAGCGTCGTGAAGGGCGCGTTGTTGTTCGTGCTGGGAGCGGTTTGCGGGTTGGCGGTGATGGCTGGCCCCAGAGTTTTCGCGCACTTGCATGGCGCTCTGCATCGTTCGCAGGATGGTAGCGGATCTGGCGCGGGGCGAGCGCACACAGAAGAAAAATTCGCGTTCACGGCGAAAGCACCGATGGAGATCGTCGCACCGCTATTCGGCGGGGCCAAGGAACGGGTGTGGTCTCCGGGATGGAATCCGCAATTCATCCACCCGCTCCCGGCGGCGGATCAAGCGGGGATGGTGTTCACGGTAGCGCACAGTCATCTGCGGGCGGTGTGGGTGAACAGCGAATTCGATTTGAAAAATGGCCGGATTCAGTATGTATACGTGATTCCGGATGCGCTGGTGACAGTGATTACTTTGGAATTGACGCCGGACGGGAAGCAGACGCGTATTGAGGTGGAATATGACCGAACGGCGTTGAGCGTGGAAGCCGATTCGCATGTGCGGCAAATGGCGGAAGGAGATAGGTCGTCGGGGCCAGATTGGGAGAAGCAGGTCAATGAGTACTTGGGGCAGTCGGGAGTCAGTAGTCAGTAGTCGGTAATCACCGGAATTAATGGCTTTCTAAGACAGTTACCAGCCTGCGGCAAAGAGGTGTTGAGCTGCGCCGAGGCCACAGTTCTGGTATTTGTCGTAGGCGACGGCTGTTCGTTGTCGAATTGCTTCATCGCTCTCCGACAGAGGCCATCCATCCAATGCGGCCTTCAGAGTGTACGCCTCAGGAGCCATCAGACCAGTTGTCCAGAGGAGTGGCAGTGGCTGACTCTGCGTGTTTCGCATGCACGGCGCAAAAAAAGTCTTACTGTCGCAGGCGAGAACAATAAATTGGCGCTTATGGGCTCCCGTTTTGCCAAGAACCGACGGAATTTGAAAATCCATGAACGCATCGTGGCCGACATAGACGAGCAAATCGGCGCCTCCGGCGATTGAAAGAGCAAGCTTTTTGCCATCGGGTGTAACGGAGAGAGTTTCTGTACGTAGCGCCGCAGCCGAGGAAACAAAATCGGACACGGCGTCGCGGATTCTGGCTCCATCGTAGGCATCCGCAACAAGAATTGCGTTAGTATCATAATGACGAAAAACGCAGCGCTCAAGAACAGCTGGCTGAGTTCCAGGACCGCAAGTCAGAAGATGCCAATCGGAACTGGTTTTAAAGAAGGATTTCACCCCGAACACAGCACCCCAGTAAAGATTATTGAATGGATCACGGCCATTGCCAAGCTTCGTCGGCACTGGAACGATTCCCTGATGTTGGTTGTCGGCGAGAGCGACGAACACATGCACAACGGAAGTGCGGGACTGCGCGAGAGAGGAATGGTTGGTGAAAATGAGGACGAGGAAAGATCCCACTGCACGCAAGAGTAGTTTTCTGTAGCTCATTTTTGCTTTTATTAAGTATATTGTTTCGTGAACCTAAGCGTCGCATTTGTTGAGGCGGCTACCAACTCACGCGGACGTTAGAAAATCCGAATAGAATGCCGGTGCCATGGCCAAACTAACATTTTTAGGTGCAGCAGGGTGTGTGACGGGATCGAAATATCTGGTGGAGGCGGCGGGGAAAAAGCTGCTGGTGGATTGCGGATTGTTTCAGGGTACGGCCGACCTGAAGGATCGAAACTGGAAGCCGTTGCCGCTGGATGCAAAGACGATCGATTACCTGTTGTTGACACACGCGCACCTAGACCACACGGGCTGGCTGCCGGTGTTGGTGCGGGACGGATATAACAAGACGATTTTCGCGAACCCGGCGACTATTGATCTAGTGGGATTGTTGCTGAAAGACTCCGGGCACCTGCAAGAGGAAGAAACGCAGGACGCGCAGAAGCACAAGTGGAGCAAACACGCGAATCCGCAGGCTCTCTATACGTCGGAAGATATCGATCCAGTGTTGCGGCTGTTGAAGCCGATGCCGCGCAGCGGCGGATTCGACATTTCCCCGGAGTTTCACGTGGACTCGTATGACGCGGGCCACATTCTTGGCTCGTCGAGCCTGGTGCTAACGATCTCGGAAAATGTCAAGAAGAGCGTGGTGATATTTTCGGGCGACGTGGGAAGGTACGACCAGCCGATCCTGAACGATCCGAAAACACCAGACTCGAGGCAGATCGACATGGTGCTGTGCGAATCGACGTATGGCGACCGGGAACATGCCTCCGGTGATCCATTGCAGGTATTGGGCGATATCGTGAACCGGGTGGTGAAACGCGGGGGATCGATTGTGATTCCCGCGTTTGCGATTGGACGGACACAAACGTTCATGTACTACTTGCGGCAACTGGAAAATCTGCAGCGCATTCCCAAGGTTCCTGTGTATGTGGACAGCCCGATGGCGTTGAGCGCGACGGATCTTTATCTGAAGTACAAAGAGGATCATGATCCGCTCTTTGCCCGGGACGAGCGGAATGGCGGAGACCCGCTGAACGTGCACGAATTCCATTTGGCGCGCAGCGTACAAGAGTCAAAGCAGATCAATGGCGTAAAGACGCCGTGCATCATCGTCTCGGCGAGCGGCATGGTGACAGGCGGGCGGGTGCTGCATCACCTGGCGGAGCGACTGGGAGACGCGAGGAATTGCGTGATCCTCGGCGGCTTCCAGGCGGAGGGAACGCGTGGGCGCGCGCTGGAAGAAGGAGCGAAGACACTGAGCCTGTTCGGCAAACCTGTCCCAGTGATGGCAGAAATCGTTGAGATGGGACAATTTTCGGCACATGCGGGGAAGAGTGAGCTGCTGCGATGGCTGACAGGCCTGCAGGAACCGCCGAAACAAGTGTACTTAACGCATGGGGAGCCCGCCGCAGCCCAATCACTGCAGCAGGCGATCTCGGAGAACTTCAAATGGAATGCGGCGGTCCCACGATATCTCGATACCGTGGGGATATGAGAGATAGGATACGAAAAATGGAATTCAGGGAAGAGTTAGGGCGGCCATATTGGTCCACTAAATGGATTTAAATAAGTAAAATTTTTCGGGAACTAAGAAACATTTCGTAAGCGACTCTCGTCTATACAGGCAAGACCACTCGCGGGGTAGGAGGCTGACCACCACAGGGCAACCGACCAACAGTCTCCTACCCCTTTCCTAAGAGAAAAACTCGGCGCAGAAAAACCGCAAGCCCGGTATCAGGACTGAATTGCAGGGAATGCTTTGCCGGACCCCCAATCTCGTGACATGGGGGGAATTTCCGTTAGGTCCAATGCTGCCACAAACATGGGCGTCGGCGCAACGCGGCCCCAACGGTTCAATTCCCACTTTGCGCGGAGGAACTTTACTTCCATGCGAACAGAAATGTCCAGTACCATTTTCGTTGTGCCGCAATAAAACTGCTGTGGAAGTTTAAGGAGCGGTTTTTTGCCGAAATTTTGGCCGTCGGCCGAGCCCCAGATGGAGACGTCCAAGGACTCCTGTTCGATCTGCTCGCTGACTGCCAGACGACACAGAAACGTGCGGGTCTCGCTGGCGGAGACGTCGACGGCAGGGCCAACGGCACTGGATTCAAGTTTGCTTCCGGAAGGAATTAGCGAAATCTGTAGCATAGGGAAGTTCCTTTCCTGCAAAAATTTCCCGCTGGCCGTTCTGACGCGGTAAATTCGATTTTCACCGGAGTGTAGCACATCAAGTGTTCTAGGCCGGTGATGCCCAACCGTAGGGCCCCAAGAGTTAGAGGTGGAGATTGGCGAAGCGGGCTTCGGCGGCGGCCAGGGTTTCTTCTTTCTTGCAGAAGGTGAAGCGTACCTCGGAGGCGCCGTCCTGGGCGTTGTTGTAAAAGCTGGAGCCTGGGACGCAGGCCACCCCGATATTCTCTACGAGATATTTCGCGAAAGAGACGTCGCGGGATTCGGCGGGATATTTGGCCTCGTCGAAATGGAAGCGGGAAATGTCCGTCATGATGTAGTAGGCGCCGCGCGGTTTGTACACGGTGAAGCCGGAATTTTGGAGGATGCTGAGGAGACGTGCGCGCTTTTTATCGTATGTGGCGGCGAGATTGTCGTAATACGTTTGCGGAAGCTTGAGAGCGATTGCTCCAGCCTGCTGCAACGGGGCGGCAGCGCCGACGGTAAGAAAATCGTGGACCTTGCGGATGGACTGCGTGGCTTCCGCGGGAGCGATAGCCCAGCCAACGCGCCAGCCGGTGACGCTGTACGTTTTGGACATGCCATTGATGACGATGGTGCGATCTCGCATCCCGTCAATGCGGGCCATGGAAATGTGCTCGGTGCCATCGTAGAGGATGTGTTCGTAAATTTCGTCGGTGATGCAAAAGCAGTTCCAACGGACACAGAGATCGCGAATGAATTCGAATTCGGCGCGAGTGAAGACTTTGCCGGTGGGATTGTTGGGCGTGTTCAGGATGATGGCTTTGGTGCGCGGCCCGAAGGCCGCGGCTAGTTCCCTTTCGTCGAAGCTCCAGACATCGTCGCCGTTTTGCGGCGGACGCATTCTCACGAAACGTGGCCGGGCGCCGGAGAGAATTGCGTCGGGACCATAATTCTCGTAGAAGGGTTCGAAGACGACGATTTCATCACCGGGATTAATGATGGCCATCATGGAAGACATCATGGCTTCCGTTGAGCCGCAACAAATGGTGAGCTCGCGCTCGGGATCGACGGTGACGCCCTGGGTGCGGGCGACCTTTTCGACGATGGCGTCGCGCAAAGGCTTGGCGCCCCAAGTGATGGCGTACTGATTGATGTCGTCGGCGATGGCCTGGCGCGCGGCTTCCTTCACTTCGTTGGGAGCGGCGAAATCGGGAAAGCCCTGGGAAAGGTTGACGGCGCCGTGCTTCAGGGCAAGACGGGTCATTTCGCGGATGACCGATTCGGTGAATTGCTCCGCCTTGGCGGAGAGCATGCGTCGCATCTGCGACATGTTGGTTTCGGGTGTGTACATTAGAGGAAATATTGTAGCGCACGAGCGGGTGAAAGCCGCAGCCGTGGCGAGAGACAAGCACGCTGGCATGAAAGCCAGCGCTGCTTGATGGTGCAAAAATGATTCGGGGCCAAGGAAGGTTGGCCCCCATTTGCTGCGACAGTAAGTCGTTTGTCCCTTGATTTTATTGGGCGTTCATGAAGTTGGTCAGGCCGATGATGTCTTGTGGGCTCAACCCGATGTTGAACCGGTTGTTGTAAAGCACAATCACTGCGGTCATGTTGGGCGCCTGCCCGCCGTGGAAGAACGGGGGACGCGCTCCGATTCCGCGCAGCGAAGAAACCTTGAATCTGCCAAGGTCGTTGCACTCCCTGTGATCCAGCCAAAGCCGGGATCCGAGGTCTTGTGGAGCCCGGGCAAGGAAGCTCCGCTACTGCGCATCCTGCGAGGCCCTTGGTCCCCGGGAGGAGGAGGAAGGGTGGTATCGGAATAGTTGTACAAAGCCACCAGGCCGCCGGACGCGCCATTGCCGTCGGCGCCAGTCAAATGTTCGGGACCAGCGTGCCGTCCGGATTCTTGCGACGACCGGGCGATGTGTAAATCATATTGGTGGCAGGAAGCGGCCGGCGATAGAAAGACAGTCCGCCGGATGGCAAGCCGTAGGTGGGATTCAGTTCGCAACCGGTCGGATCGCTGCTGACGGCGACAGAAACCCACTGCGGGTTCGCCGGAGCCGAAAGGAAAATTCGGAAGTAACCCTTGGTAAAGAGCTGGACGCGCGCGTGTATGAATTTAAGACCGAAAGTGTTCGCAGCAGCGCCTGAAGTTGGGCAATCCGCGCCGTCAACCGGCGCGAACAACGGATCCTTGCCCAGGGTGGTGACATAGGTAGTAAGCAGCGTCGTGGGTGTGATCGACCAATTGTTTTGCGACTGATGACAGCTGAAGCAAGTACGCCCGTTGGTCCCGGAGACTCGAAGAACGACCGGTTCGCTGGGGTGATTGCGCCGCCCGGGAAATAGGTCGTGGTCTGCCCGTTTACGTCGAACGTCGTCGTGTTCTGCGGCAACGTGGCAGCACGCTCGCGCCGGAAATGTGCAGAACTCTCCGCTGCAGAGATTGCCTGGCGTTAATTTGTTAGTTTGTAAGAACCCACCCTGACAACCTGGGTACACCCCAAGTTCATTGCAGCGGAGACATGACACGGAAAGATCGGCGGTCCCTTTTGTCCACTGGGCTGCTTAGTGCGTTTCCGCCTCTTTTGCTGCCGGTGGGCGAGCGTAATAGCCTTTGCGGGCGTAGACCTTGTAGGATTTTTCTCCAGCAGAAATCTGGATGGTGCGGAACTTTCCGTCCCAATGCTTGTTTTCAGGATAGTAGCCCAGGCTGTACTGGTGGTGGAGTTCGTCGGAGATCTCGTCGAGCGCAGCCTCGAGTTTATCGAGGCCACGGACTTCCAACATGCGCCCGCCGGTAGCTTCGGCGAGTTTCTTGAGCAGCGGTTCTCCGTGACTGTCTTTATCGAAGATGTGCAGCACGTCGCAGTGGTCGTGCTTTGAGGCATCGTAAATCTGCAGGACATACGCAATCACGTCGTTTTGCAGCAGGGCTTCGAGCGCGTCTGCCATTGTGGATTCGCTGTGGGCGTCACCGGAGAGGGCGACGATAACCACGGCCTTGCGTCCCACCTCGCCCTGAAGGTAGCGGTGCGTGGAGACACGGATGGCGTCATAGAGGTGAGCTTCCCGATTGTCGTTAACGCGCCGCCCGTTGATGCCGACCGTCCCGCCGCCGGGGATCGTCGGGCCCGAATCAGAGCCTTCATCTCCCAATCCAATCGCCGCTCGCCCGCTGCCTATGCTTGAAGTCGCCTCTCTGAGGAGCGCAATGTCCGAGGTCGGCAACTGCACGGCTTCCACGCGCGAAGCGTAGCTGACAACGAAACCGAGGTCCGTGGGCCGAACGACGTGCTTGAGGAACAACGCGGAGGCCTGCGCCTCTTCGCCGAGTATCCAAGACATTCTTGTGCCGGTGTCCAGTAGCAGGCCTACGTTGAGGACCACGTCACTGTGGTGGGCAAAGAATTTGATGGCTTGCGCTTGGCCGTCTTCCGTCACGTTGAAACTGTCTTGCGCCAGATCGCTGAGCAGGCGTTTCTTGTCGTCGCGCACTGTGAAGTAGACCGAGACCAGATCCACCTGGCTTTGGAACCCGCTTCCCTGGCCGCTTTTTTCCTGTGCGAACGAATAAGGCCAAACTATACCGGCCAAGGCGAGAACCAGAAGTGCCGCGGACGGGCGAACTCGGACAGGCATAAGCACGCTCCTCGCGCACTGCAATGGACGCGGACAGTATGATGCGAACGGGCCGCGGCAGAGTTGTCGCGCGAACGCTCTCGAGTTGAGAGACGTACAGGTGACCGCGAAAGTTACCGTGGTGGTGGCGTCGGTGGCAAGTTTCTTGGGGCAAGCAAGCATTTGCGGAACCCAAGAGCGCTGGCGTGAAAGCCGGCGCTACATGGAGGGCGAACGAAAACGTTAGCGGCTGGGGTGGGTGGCGGATTGGATGGCGGCGGAGACGGTGTTTTTGTTGGTTGGGCCGTAGAGCTTGCGATACATGTCGGCGTTGCGAAGGACGATCTGGACGTATTCGCGGGTTTCGCTGAAGGGGATGGATTCCACGAATTCGGGAATTTCGTCGTAGGTGCGTTCGGCTCTCCAGAGCGTGAGGCGGTCCTCGCCAGCGTTGTAGGCAGCGGCGGCATATTCGGGAGCGCCGGTGCTACGCGTGAGTTCGGAAATGTAGAGCATGCCGAGTTCGATGTTGATATTGGGGTCGAACAGAGTGGCCTTGGTGTAGCGGACTTTGCGCTCGCGAGCGAGGCGACGGCCTTCCTTCGGCAAAATCTGCATCAGGCCGATAGCGTTGGAATGAGAGACGACGTCGGATTGGAAAGTAGATTCCTGGCGAATCAAGCCCGCGGCGAACATGGGATCAAAGTCGTTGCGCTCGGCTTCATGGCGGAGTTGAGATTCGTAGGGCAGCGGGAAGAGCACTTTCCAGACATTTGGCGGGACTTCAGCAAACTTGCGCGAGTCAAAGCTGGAGACGGCCTGGCGGCCATAGTTCATGCCCGCCGCAAAGTGGCCCTGATCGAACGCGGCTTGCGCGGCTTCGACCAGGAAACGCGGAGAGGCGGTGACGGCGTAGGCGGATTTGAGTTCGAGTTCGGCGGAAGCATCGAAGGCGATGGTGCGTAAAGCTTGCGCGCGATTCCAGCGATCGAGAACGCTCGGGGCGATGGGCTCGTCAAATGAGTGCAGCGGCGGGGCCGGCGGAAGCTGCGCCAGGAAATCGGGAGCTTCTTCAGCGCCTGGCCCGAGTTTGTCCAGATGAACCTGAGCCGCGTCGGCGAAATAGCTGGTGGGAAAACGATCGACAGTTTTTTCGAAATAAGCGCGGGCGTGTGCGGGATTACCGCTGCGCTCGGCATTGCGGCCCAGCCAGTAGAGAGCATTCACGGCGCCGCCGGACACAGGATATTTGCGGAGGAAAACACTCATCTTGTCGTCGGCGTATGGCTGGCGGTCGAGATACGCAACCCAGGCGATGCGCCATTCGGCGTTGTAGGCGTTCTTGCCGCTCGGGAAATTCTCGAGGACGCGCTCGTAATAATGCGCAGCCTTGGTGCGATCGAGCAACACCCAATAATAATTGCCCGCGGCCATCAGGGATTCTTCGGTCCAATGGCTCTGCGGATATTTTTCGGCCACTTTTTCGATGTCGGTAAGCATCTCCGTTTCTTTTTTCTCGGAGCGGTAGGCCTGGGAAAGGTGAAAGAGGCGCTCGGCATCGGCCTCGGGATCACTGCTGCTCAAATTTGCAAGGAGATAAGGCGCAGCTTTCGGATGTTGGCGGCTTTCGGCGGCACGCACAAGGGCGCGCTGGCGCGTGGGATTAGCGGAATCCTTGAGCATGGCCGCGAGTTTTTCGTATTCCACGCGCGCTTCTTTCCATTTGTGGGCATCGTAGAAAATTTCAGCGCGCCCGTCCTGAAGATCGGCCGTAGCGTACGGGAACTCTTTGCCGAGTTGCTTGTTGAGGCGCGGAAGCGCGAGCGCGGCATCTTTGGCTTCATCGGACATCGGGAATTTGTAATAGAGCGTCTGGTAGTCCTTGACGGCGTCGACCAGTCTGCGAGCGGATTCGTGGGCGCGCGCGCGATCAAGAATCAGCGCCGGTTTCGAAGAAGCAGCAGCATACGCGGCGAGAGCTTCCAGCCCTTCCTGCGGGCGGCCGACATCGACAGTCGTGGGAACGTAGGCTTCGAGCACCTGTTCCTTTATGACCGTTCCCGGATAATCCTCGAGTAAAGCTGCGAATTCCTGCGCGGCTTCGCCATTCTTGCGCAGAGCACGATCGGTTTGCGCGGTCCAGAAGAGCGTGTACTCGCCGAGGAGCGAATCGGCCTTGGCCTTCTCAAACCATGCGAGCGCTTGCGGGAAGCGCGCCTTGGAATAATCGTCGTAGCCTAGAGCGAGAGCAGCACGCTGCCCCCAAACGCTGGCGGCATGTTTGTTCGCGAAGGCGGCGAGCTTGTCGTGGTCAGCCGTAGTGCCGTGATGAAGGTTGCGCGCGAGCGGCGCCAATTCCTGTTGAGCAGCAGCGTCCTCAGGTGTGGAGGAATCCAGAGCAGGCGCGGTCGTATCCGGTTTGCATCCAGTCTGGCAGGCGGGCGAGTGCGGGCGGGGCGACTTTTTCTTGTGCGTGGAAGTCTGCGCGTTGGCGGCCGAACCAGCGAGGGACAGCAGTGCGGCGCAAACGAGGAAGGTCAGCGCACGAGAAAAAACATTGTGCGAGCTAGCGCGACTTACCTGCCGCGGCGTAGGGATAATCGCCGAGCGCAGCAGCATCTCCGTCGGCGAGAATTTCCACCGCCCAGCGATAGAAGTAATCCACTGGGTGGTCCATGATGGGTTTAAATCTACGATCGTATTCTCTGTGAGCCTTCTCAATGTCATCTTTCAATCGGGTGCAGATATCTTTCTGTTCGCGGCCGAGCTTGACCTGCTCCGGCCTTAACATTTTAATATCCTGCATCGAAACTTTGGCCACGCGATTTGCACGACGGTGAAGCTCCTGTTCTTCAGGAGTTAACCGGTTGATGTCAAATTCCGCGTCGGCGGCAACGGAGATTTCCGCTTGTTCCAATTCTACCGGAATCTTCGGCGACTCCGTGGGCGAAAAGTCCTGGACCTCAGGCTCCAAAGGTACTGATGGTGTGGAAGCGGACGCCGCCTGCGGCACGGGCACTTGGGGAACGGGCCGAACCGGAGCGGCGGGGCCTTCGGGCATCTGGAGGCCGATGGCCTGGGTAATCTTCTCTTCGAGCGGGCTACGTGGTCCGAGCTGCAGAGACAAAGCAACGAAGCGGGAAAGGACATCGAGTGCAGCGGACAGCGAGGCGGCGAAAGTCTGCGCGCGCAATAGCGGCGGCAGGGCGTTCGTGGGCCTGCTGCTGGAACAAGCCGCGACCACGTCATTGATGGCCTGCTGCAGTTCGACGCCGGAGCGCTGGATACCTTCGAGGTTGTCTCGAAGCGCTCGGGCAACCGCTTGTTCAACTGCGTTCGGTTCTGGTGGCATACCTGTTTTAGGGGTCTTTTGCCGCAATTTCCCCTGTTTTGCCATTTTGGGGGGTGGGGGGTGGGGCGTCAACGGTCTGCGGGTGGCGCTGTGCCCAATCCGTGCTCAGAGGGTACCCCGGAAGGCCGCAAATTGCCCTAAGAGTAGCCAGTGGGGCCCGCTTGGGGTTGGATTCCGTGCAAGGTGCAAACACGATAGGATGAGGCGGTCATGCTCACCATAACCCAGGACGTTGTGATTATTGTTACCTGCGTTCTGTTGTCGCTAATTTTCGCCTGGATCCTGCAACGAGTTTGGCCCGCTGCGAACCGTCGACTCCACAACGACATTATCGGCTGGCAAGTCAGCGTACTGGGCACGACCTATGCGGTGATCATGGGATTCATGTTATATGCCGTTTGGACCACGTTCCAGGCGGCCGAAATCAATGCGGACAACGAGGCGAACTGCCTGGTGAACGTGTTCCGGCTGGCGGACGGGCTGCCCGTAGCGCAGCAGGAACAGATTCATCGCCTGGCACGGGAGTACGCAGTGGTGGTCGTCGATCAGGAATGGCCGGCGATGCATCGAGGGGAGATAAGCGTGGCAAGCCATGCAATTGTTGAAAAATTGTGGGCTACCGTGGTACAGGCGAAGCCGGTGACCTTTGCGGAACAAACGAGCATGAATCTGACGTTGACGGAAATTTCTCGAATGACGCAGTACCGGCGTCTGCGGCAGCTGGAGAGCGAATCGAAGCTACCAGGCATTCTGTGGTTGGTGATGATCCTGGGGGGTGGGATTACGATTTTTTCGGCGTCTTTATTTGGTACCGAAAGTTTCCGGCTGCACCTGGTGCAGGTGTTCTTGTTGACGCTATTGGTCTCGCTGACGCTGGTGGCAATTGGGGACATTGCCCGGCCGTTTCAAGGTTCGGTCCACGTGAAGCCCCTGGGGTTCGAACGCGCTCGCGATACATTCGCGCACGTTCCGGTTGACGCGCGATAGGGCGCGAATTCCGGTGAGAGTTGCCGTTGCCGAATTATGCGCTAGGATTCAGCGCCTTGGTCATGAGATAGCGGTTGTGGTCGACGAAGCCACGGCGGCGGTAGAGTTCGTTGGCGCGATTGCCGTGGTTTACTTCCAGGTGAAGAAATTCGGCGCCGCTTTCGCGCGAGGCGGTTTCGGCCAGGTCGAGAAGTTGTGTTCCAATTCCCTGCCCCCGGTGTGACGACTCGACGAAAAGCTCATCGATCCATGCCCCTTTGCCACGATATTCCAGGCTGAAGTCGAAGCAGACGACCAGGTAACCGATAGCGTTTTTCTGGTCACGCGCCAGATAGACGAGGCCGTAGTGAGAATTGTCGAGGAGCTCGATCAGATGCCTGCGGACGGTAGTGAGGTCGAAAGGTTCAGACCACGGATCTTCGGCCTGCATGTGGCTCATCAGAAGAAGAAGCGTGTCGAAGTCGGCGTTGGTCGCGCGTTGGATAAAAATAGACATAGAAAGATTGTATGCCGGCATCATAGGAATGATCGGCCTGCAAAATAGGCACGGTGCCGCTGGTGAGTTTTAAGGGTTTGACTTCTGCGCTGGGGTTTGCTTCTTTGCCTGGCGGGCGGCGGCAGTAGTTACGTCATTCTTGAAATCCTCGAAGAGAATCATTTTGGGCTTGTCCAGCCCGTCCTTCAAATCTTTCTGCCAAACTGGAGTTAGCTTACGTTGCGGATTCAAGGAGTAAACCCAAAAAATGTCTACGTTTGAACCTGCATCCGCCCCAGCGACAACGCCGACTTCGGGCTTATGCGTGGATAATGGGTCGCCGGGAAACTCGATCCCGGTACCCGCGTGGCCACCGACGTAGGCACCGGCAGTCCGCCCCTTTCGAAGGAAGACAACCAGGTCTGCTTCGCTGCGGCGAATCGTCAGCGGGTAATATCCCCACTTCTGGATGGCGTTTTGGACGTCGGCCACCGCTTGCCTGTCTTCGGGCGTGATACGTGGATCGCGGACTGAGTCTGGGCCGCTTCCGATAGCTTCCCGATCGCCGGGCGATGCGCTGGCATCGCGGATGGCATCCGGGGCGTTAGGCCCTTCGTAAGGTTCGATGTAGAACGAACTTCGCGGAGGCCAACAGAGCCAGCGGCCCTGGCTTGTTGGACTGCTGACCTGATTGTGCGCTGGAAAGCGATGCGAGCAACATCAGGACGAGACCCGGAAACATTAGATGACGCATGTTTCCTCCCTAGCAGGGGGCCCGGCCGGCGGCCGGGGCAAAGCGGAAAGGAACTGGGCTCGACGGAGCGAATCCTGCATTCTTTGGTGGAGCAACATGCGACGGAAGTAGGCCGTTTAAGCAGTGGTGTGCTTCACAACACCGATCACTAGCGTGGTTCCAAGTTCCGTGCGCAAAGTGAAGAACGTACCGGGACGCCGCACCGACTGGCACGAGTGCCAATGGCTGCAATTCCTGCACTCGGTCGGATTACTGCGCGCTTCGTTTCGACCCGAGGAGAACATTTGCGTCGTTCGGACCGTTTTGCGGCACCGCAGTGAGCTGGTCATGGCCGCCAGTCAACACGTGCAGCACATGCACAAGGCGCTGACGCAAATGAATCTGCAAATCCACCATGTCATCAGTGATATTACCGGGGTGACCGGTCTTGCTATTGTGGATGCCATTCTGGCTGGGCAACGGGACGCCGCAGAGTTAGCCAAGCTGCGGGATCCACACATCAAAGTCCAAGCGGAGACGATCCGCAAATCCTTGGTGGGCAACTGGCGATCGGAGCATCTGTTCACGCTCAAACAATCGCGCGAATTGTATCGGACCTATCAGCAGTTGATAGTGGATTGTGATCTGGAAATCGAGACGATGCTGCACGCATTCGAGCCGCGCACGGACCCCGTGGAAAGGCCTTTGCCATCTGATCGGAAGCGAAATCGCGCCGGAAAGAAAAGGAGAAGGAAGAACGATCTGCGTACAGAAACCTACAAACTCTTCGAGGTGGATGTGACTCAGATCCCAGGCTTAGAAGAAAATGCCTTGCCACTTTTCAGCGAGGTAGGCCGAGACATGTCCAAGTGGCCCACCGCAGCACACTTTGCTTCCTGGCTTGCACTCTGTCCGGACAACGACATCAGCGGTGGAAAGCTACTGTGGCGAGGAGTACGAACGGTAAAAAATCGTGCCGGCCATCTCTTCCGCTTGGCAGCCTTTTCCCTCCATCATAGCCTTACGCCCTTGGGCAACTATCTGCGCCGAATGAAAGCTAAGCTCGGCCCCCGGGCCGCTACCACGGCAACAGCGCACAAGATCGCAGTGATCTTTTACACCATGGTCAAAAATCAGGTTGAATATGACGAATCCATCTGGGCCACCAGAGACGCCCACAGAGAGAAGCGATGGGAAATGAAGCTCAAGCGGCAAGCCAAACAGTTGGGCTACCAACTCGTTCCCATCGAACACAAGGCTGCATAACGAACTAACTCACCCGGGGAGTTCCTTGGAAGACAAAAGCTCATTGCGTTGCTGGATGCCTTGGCACGACAAGCGGGTTGCACCGCCGCATTCTAGCATGGAGACGACGGAAGGGACCGAGTTGAAACCGATGCTGACGCTTGAGAGGCGGGTGGCGTGGTAAAATAGAAGCTTGAGGGGGCGACACGGTTTCGACGGAAGCTGTCGCGTCCCGGAGGCATGCCGGGGGCCAACCGCCCGTAACTGGTCGGAAACTAGAACTGCCAACAACAACTTGGCACTTGCTGCTTAATTAATTAAGCACACGCTTCCCCGGGCTTTGCTCATGGGTCCGGCAAGAAGCGTCATACAGTGAGCTGGCTTGAGCCTTTCGGTCCGTAAGGCTTAGGCGAGAACCATCGGACTAGCCGGCGGTGTTTCTTGCTCGTTCCAAGCGCGGCTGGCGAAACAAACGAACTGAGATAAGCATGTAGGCTCCGTGGCGTAGCGCTTTTCGGACGGGGGTTCGACTCCCCCCGCCTCCACCATCTATTTCCCTTTAGTTTTCAATGGCTTACGAACTCGCTGTTTAGAATTCGACCGGTTTTCGACCGGTCGCGCCTGCGAGAATTGGGCTGGGAAGGCCTGCCGCACCGCCACCTCCAGCTGCTCCTGTCTGCCCTTTACCCAGGCGCCGTAGTGCCGCTCCGTGATGGCCTCCGACGCGTGGCCCAGCAGCTTCGCCACGATCGTCAGGGACACGTTGGCCATCAACAGCTCGCACGCGAACGTGTGCCGGAACCGGTGGGCGGGCGCCCCGCGGACTTCTGCAATATCGAAGAGCCTCTTCAG
The DNA here is from genome assembly GCA_963790355.1 of Candidatus Acidiferrales bacterium. GTDB lineage: Bacteria > Acidobacteriota > Terriglobia > Acidiferrales > UBA7541 > Acidiferrum. The sequence continues at coordinate 650,828 of CAWBOF010000001.1, read as the reverse complement.
GGCTCGCTGCCAGTCGGTCACCACGGATTTCCGCTTCCCGTTCCCGGACCAGAAGGGATAGCGTGGACCAGGGCAGGCGGCGATCGCATCCGTCACCTCCTGGGGCAGCGGCACCCTCACCCGCGTTCCTGTCTTCTCAGTTCGCAGAATCAGTGTGCCGTTCTCGATACGGTCTCGCGAAATCGTCACGGCGTCGCCCAGGCGCAGGCCCGGGTAGCGCAGCAGCAGAATCAGGGCGCGGAGCCGGATGGCATTCTGCTTGTCTGGATAATGCTCGATCGCCGCCAAGATCTTCTCAATTTCTTCAGGCGTGAAAGGTTCAACAGGTGGCTCAGTGTTCTGTTCTTGGGCATCTGCAAAGCTTTGGCAGGATTGCTGTCCAACCATTTTCGATCAACGCAGAATCGGAAGAAGGTCCGCAGGGCTTCCAGTTTCTTACGCGCGGCCGTTCCTTTGTTGGTCCAGGTCTCGCGGAAGGACGAGGCGCGCTCCAAGTTGTAGTCGGAGATGAAGTCGAATCCTTTGTTAGCACTGAACTCTTGAAGGCGCGTGGTCAACAGTCTCAGCTTGTAGATGGAGGAGTCGCGAAGCCCTCGTGCCCGTGCATCGTTCAAGAACGCTTCTGTGGCGTCCTTTACGAGCGGCGCGGTGCGCTGCTCAATGATGCCGCCGGTCTCAAGCTCGCGTGCCATTCGCTGAGCTTCAGACCAGTTGCGCGTGTTCAACGGCTTCTTGATGCGCTGGCCGTTGATGCGGTGACGTTTGCGGGTGTGCCGCCGCCCCACGACCCTTGAGGTGCGGGTAAATTTCCCGTGAAAAAACCAGCAATAACCCGAACAAAAGAGCCAGCGGCTTGGACCATTCTGCGTCTTCCGCAAGATTTTTGTTAGATCGTGCTTCGAATTCCAGCTTGACCGCCAAGGTAGTCGCGAAGAACCAAAGAATTAAGGATGAAAGATCAAAGTAGTGGTCAGTGAACAATCTGCGGATGGGAAGAAAGCAAGATACAAAGTGCAAGACACAGAGAGAGCAGCTGCGACAGCTGCGACCCATTGGGGGGCTTTTTTCTTGTTTGCCAAAATCTGAAGCAATACGACAACCGCCAACCCGAGGAACATCACGACCCAATTCCACTTCCCGGGAAGCCGGTAATTGGCCGCAGCTTCATTTGGGGGGAAGCCACGACCCTTAGGTTGCGAACTACGCTTGAATAAATACGCTGAACGGTTGAGTGGGTCAATAGAGTTTGTGAAGAACGGGGCCACATCCGATGAGCGGTGCCGCCCCTGCGCTAAGGGTATTCGAATACACCAACCATTAGCCGATGTGATCGGCGGATCAAGGAGGTGGATTTGGCCAAAGTCTCAGAGGAGAATTAGGGGGCCACACGGTTACCTTCCTATGTGCAGCCCCGGGGGTGTAGACAAAGTCCAAGAAATACGCCGAAGTCGTTTCACGACCCGGCGCTGGCGCTGGATGCGGAACGGACCGACTGAATCGCCGTCGACTCGTCCGCGTGGATATCAAACACCGAGTGCAATTTGGTTTTCTTTAGCAAGTCGCTAATCAAATTGGTCAGGTTGCAGAGCTTCAATTGGCCGCCCTGATTGCGGACCGTCGCGTGGCTCCGCACCATTTCTCCAATGCCTGCGCTGTCCACATAGTTGACGCCTTGCAAGTTCAGCAGGATTTGCTTATTTCCTTTGGCCAGCAGATCGCGAATGCTGTCTCGCAACATGACATTGCCCTCGCCGAACGTAATCCTGCCAACTATGTCAATCACGGCAATATCACCGATCTGGCGAACGGTTGTTTGCGCCTTAGTCGTACTGCGCTCTTGAATGCTGAGTCCTAAGCGGTCGAGAATTCCGCAGGCGGCGCGAGCCGTGTCGGTCGATTCCGCGCGCACCACAATCAAGCTATGCCCTTCCTTCAACACGCCGCGGAAAAACTCGGCATCTTCGGCTGCTTTCCCCTGTTCGGCCTTGCGGGATTCCGCCCCGATCAGTCCCAGCAGCGTGGCCGCGCCTAGGCCTAATCCGAACACGATTCCGCCAATTCCCGGAACCAGCAACATCGACGCGGCGATGGCCCCCATGGACACTCCTGTTACTCCTGTTACCGCCCCCGCGCTAAGTTCCTTACCAACGACTTCCGCGTCCGTTCCCGAGCGAGTCAGAAAGATGATCGAATCTTGCGGGACTTTGCTGACCAACAGTTCCCGCACCGCCTCTTTCGCGCGCTCGGGTGAATCAAAAACTCCAATAGCAGTTTCCATGAGGTCCTCCGGAAAAGAATCGATCTCGCCTACCTGTCTATCTGCCTTACGTTTTGGAACAAGTACTACGCTGAGAAAAAAAATGGGATTGGCCGCCTTGTGACGAGGAAAGATGCCCTCAGAGCTAAGTTTTGTCAAGCAGATAATGTTGCGGATAATGTTGCGGGGCAGGCCGCTATGCGGTGACCAGACGAGACTACAACCAGCATCGATAATTTGCCGCACCCCCCGTCTATTCGCCCTCGTCATCAACTCGTGCCGCCCTTCCGCCTGCGAACGGAAATTAATCCTGGGGTGGGGGCCACAATTGAGGGAATTGCCCCGCCCATAAAGGGCGGATCGGTCTGGAATAAGCAATCTCAGGGCAAGCCGCTTCCACTTCTGCACAGCCTGCCACGAACTACTCTGTTTGTGATCTGGTTTTCAACTGGACGCGAGAATCCACTTGCAGATGCCAGCCATCGGTACGCTCGACGCGCTGCTGGACGCTTCGAGAATCTCGTTATCCACAGACCCAAAAATCTCGCCCGTCAACCAGCCAACCACGGCGTGTTAGCCTCCGCTGTGGAGGTCCCATGCCAGCGAACGAACTCACTGTTTCCTACGCCGACCACGAGATTCGTGTCGTGAAGACACCGACAGATGGCGCACGCCTTTATATTGACGGGAAGTTGCTCGACGTTACCAACGATCTTTTCGCGAGCGAAGACGAGCCTACGCTCGTGGGAATGTTCTGATCTGCCGTTCATGCACCAGCGCGGTTTCATCGTTCCCATAATCCACTTGCAGACGTAAGCCGTTCGTCTGTTCAATGACGGCGCGGATTTTCGCTTCCACGATGCGCCCCGTCATTCAACCGAACGACGATCGGGTTGCCGACTTTGTATTCGTCAGCCACGTTTCGGATACCGTCTTCGCCAGTCCTTGCGCGCCTCATCAAGCTGGGGCAAGCTGCGCGCATACTTCCCGAAATTGATTAACTATTCGTCGGACATCGATTGCAAACGTTCCCGTAATTTGCGTAGACCAACTTCCTCAGACTCAAAACCGACAGCCATTGCAGCCTCTTGGTAGAGGAGGTGCGGGAATTCGATTTTATGTCATCCGCGCCTCATGCCGTAAAAAGACGATCTTTCACGGAAGCGGACGCAACAAAGATTTTGAAACGCGAAGAAGCGGCTGGATGGTTCTGTCATCAATATTGAAGTGATGGCTCCGGTAATAGTCGTCGCGCCAAATTCCTTTAAACCCTGGACAGATCGCTATGTGATAGGTGATGGTGTTGAACAAGCTGACCTGTGACAAAAACCTGTTTGCCCTCTGTTCCAGTCAAACGTTACGAGGTGTCCGTTGGTCTGCCGGGACAGTCGTGTATCGTCATACAAAATTGCCTTGTGAACCGGAAGAACAACTGGCATCTTCGCGGCCCACTCCGGTGCTTTCCCATAACGAATGTAATCTCTGATCTCGTCGAATTCGGTGCGCAGGACAAAATCCGCCCCGTGTTGGTGTGCCACGTAGTTGAATGCGATCTTGCTGATCGCGCGAAACATGATCTGATCAACGGCTGTAGCGATTTCAACCAAAATGCTGCCCGTGGCGATCGGCTCTATTAAAGAACCCGTTGCAGAAACTTGATTCCCGCCGCTTGGAGCACTTGAATCACTCGTTCATGATCAGTTCTCGCCGGTCCCAGCACTCGAATCTCAAGAGTCCCTGGAGTTGGATTTAGGTACTGTGCCAGACGGTCGGGCTGAAGATCTCGCTCGACCAAATAATCCCAGAGTTGGGCTCCCTTCCACCGGAAGGCAGCCTGAGGAACCGGAACCGGCTCAATTGCTTTACCCGTAGCGTCGGTTTCCATCAGCACGATTGCACCGAGCCAAGGTCCCTCTTGCTTTATCTTCAATTCGAGTTTGCGATAACGCAGGTCTCGGGCCTCGGAAGCGGACTTAGTGCCACACCGAAATCGCAGCAAGGCCTCCATGCTGTCGCCAGACAACTCGAAATCAAGCGTATGGCCTAAGGATTTGTTGCAGTCCTTGCAAACTGTATCGTAGAGGATGAAGGAGTTCGGCTCGAAATTCCCGAATGCCTGCGGGATGACGTGTTCGCGGTCAAATTCTTGATCTTCACGGCGGCAATATATACATCGCGACATCGTCATCGGCAATTTTACGCCAAACTCCGTCCAACTTTTCGTTCGTAATTGCACCCGCGATGAACCGCGCGAAGATTTGAATCTTCCCACAACTGACGATACGCCTCATCAAAGGTCAGTTCGCCCTGAAGAACTTTGTCTGAGAATGCTTTCACCGTCACGAGGTGGTCAATGTGCGCGACGTTGCCGTCGTTGACTAACGGCTTTGGGCAGAGCGGACAGATGCCATTTTGCATCGTTATCAGCCGGGCCGTTCGTTTGCAAGCCGGAAACCTTGCGGTCGCAACCTATTCGGACGCCAATTCCGAAGCAGATGAGCGATCATGTTCTTATCGCAATCAATCATCATTGAACACCCCGAAGCAACACGACACTTTATGGGAAGAGACTACGCTTTGCCCTCATCACCAAATGCGTCGTCCGTTTCGAAACCATAGACGCCCAGACACGGGTTCCTCATGTTATAAATTCGGGATGCCCAAATCCGTTGTGCAGTGGCTGCTGTTCAAGTACATCGATGGTGAAGTGGCCTTTCTGTCGAAGCCATTCAAAACGAAACAGCTCGCGGAGAAAGCGCGCTCGAAATATCCGGAACGAGAGCGGAAGAAAATTGGGGTTGGTGTGATTCGCGACTTAACTCTTAATCACAAAAAGGAGGGAGGCAAGCCAGGTCAACTCGCCTCCCTTTATTCCGATTAGCCTGACGGAGGGTGGCTAACCGGCTGTTTGTTGGCTTGCTTTATCTGACTTCGAGAACCCAAAGAGGGTTACAGAGAATTTCGAAAGAATGGATGCCCGGCACTTAAATGATGCGTGCGGTCCAGTACCTACTTCGGCGTTTTACCTACGCCGAGAACGTCGTTTAGACCCACTCTTGAATCTTCTTCTTCCCCTCTCTACAGGACCTCGTCCCTTCAACAGTGCTTTACAAACACTTGATCGCAGCGACGGGATCTACCTTGGTTGCACGCCTTGCTGGGAAGAAACAGGCCGCAAGTGCTACAGCAGCGAGCAACAGCAAACTCAGAGAAAAAGCCAGAGGATCAGTGGCACTGACGCCATAGAGTAGACTTGCGACAATTCTCGAAAGCGCGATGGCGCCGAGCAGGCCACAGGCTATGCCGACGGCCATAATGATCAGGCCTTGGCGCAGCACCATCGTCCAGACATCCCGAGCGCGTGCACCTAAGGCCATGCGAATACCAATTTCGTGCGTGCGTTGCGCGACCGAATAGGCCATCAGTCCGTAAATCCCAATGGCGGCGAGAATCATAGCAAGTAGACCGAAGCTGCCAACGGCCACGGCACCAGCGTGTAGAGGAAAGAGTGGCAGCTTCATGTGTTCCTGCAGTGTTTTTGCTTCGTAAATCGGCAGGTTGGGATCGAGCTTTGAGACTTCGTTACGAACGTTGGCGATCACCAGCTTGGGGTCAGAATTCGTGCGCGCCACGAGCGCAGCGTCGGACGAATAAACCTGCGAGAGAGGGTAGTAAATCATCAGGCCCGGGAGTTCACCGAGGGTTTGGTATTTGCCATTTTTGGCGATGCCAACGACCTCTAACGCATTGGAGCCGGTATTTCCGGAATGCAAGCGCTTGCCGATGGGGTTTTCTCCGGGCCAGAACTGCTCTGCGAGAGTCTCATTGATAATGGCGACGCCAGACGATTTGGCGGTGTCGGCTTCGGAAAAGTCGCGTCCCGCCAGCAGCGGAATGCCCATGGCCGCGAAATATCCAGGACTGATGCTCTCGTAGCATGCGGAAGGCTTCTCATTCGCGTGTGGTTCGGGCCGGCCGTCGGGGTAAACGCCGGTGGTGCTGTACTCCAGGCCCAGCGGCAGACTCCTGATGAGGCCAACAGACTCGACTCCTGGAAGCGCTCGTGTGGCTTGCAGGAGTTGCTGATAAAAATTGCGTCCACGCGCTTCGTCGTAGCCTTGCAGACCTAGATCAACGGATAGCGTCAAGGCATGATTCGGATCAAAACCGGGGCCGAGACTCTGTGTGTGCTGCAGGCTTCGGACGGTTAGTCCTGCGGTAATAAGCAAGATGGACGAGAGCGCAACCTGCATGGCGACCAAGCCGCCACGCAACCACGATCTACGACGTCCCCAAGTCAATTCATCTTTTAATGTGCCGAGGAGGTCTGCTCGGCTGACGTATAGCGCGGGAAACAAACCGAAAGCAATACAGGTGAGCAGCCCCAGTGCGACTACAAAACTGACTACGCGCCAATCCATGCGCAGATCAAGCGTGAGGGTAAAGTCAACAGAAGGGACCACAGCTTTGACGAGTTGGATGAGGAAACCACCGAGAAGCAATCCCAAAGACGCCCCGAGCGCAGAAAGCAGAAGACTCTCGGTTAGTAATTGCCGCGCGACACGAAGACGAGTGGCTCCGATGGCCAGGCGCACCGCAATTTCTTTGCGGCGATGTGCGCCGCGAGCCAGCAATAGACTGGCTAAATTAGTGCAAGTGATGGCCAAGACCAAGCCGACCATCAGACTGAGAGCCAAGCTAAAAGCAATCACCGCGTTGCGCAAATCTGGCCCCACCAAGCCCGGCGGGTTCAGGCGAAGAGTCATTCCATCATCCGGTCCGGGATATTCTTTGCCCAGTTGTTGCGCCACATTATTCAGCTGAGCTTGTGCTTGTTGCGGTGTTACTCCGGGCTTGAGGCGACCGAAGGCAAGCCATTGGCCGTTGCCGCGGGACGTTAGTCCGCTGTAGCCTTCGATCCACTCCTGCATCATGCTCGGAATCCAAAATTCCGGCGTGAACAGTCTCTCGGTGCCTGTAAATTCGGGCGGAGCCACGCCTACGACGGTGAAGGTGCGACCGTTGATCATGATGGAGCAACCCAGGATGGCAGGATCGCCGCCGAAACGACGCAACCAAGTGCGATAATTTAACACCATGACGGGATTTGCGTTGGGAGCATTGCCGTCTTCAGGTAAGAAGGTACGTCCCAAAACTGGACGAACACCGAGGACATCGAAATAATTCTCCGAGACGAGGTAGCCCCAAACGCGCTCGTTCCGACCGTTGTGGCTCAGGCTTAGGGGATCGAAACGATAAACGACCATGCCGGTGAGGACCTGGATACGGTCGCGGAGATCTTTGTAGTTGGGATAGGACATCGATTGGGAATACGAAGGGTCGTTTTGTTTGCCTTGATGAATGGCCCAGACTTGCTCGGGATGGCGGATGGGCAAAGGCCGGAGTAGGAAGGTACTGACGAGACTGAAGATCACGGCGTTGGCACCAATTCCGAGGGCGAGGGTGAGCACAGCGACTGCCGTAAAGCCGGGAGATTTGCGCAACGTACGGGCGCCGTAGCGCACGTCTCGCCAGAAATGGTCCCACCAGAGCCAGAGACCGGATTCGTAAAAACGCTCTTTGGCTTGCGTGACATTGCCGAAGGCGCGCCGCGCGGCAGCCCACGCGTCCTCTTCACTCAGACCTAGTCCTCGCTGGCGTTCGAACTCAAGTTGTAAGTGGGCGTCAATCTCCTCGCTAAAGTCATCCAATTTGCGTTTGCGTCCGAACATGGCTTTTAACCTCCCGCAGGTTCTGACCCCAGAATCCGGGCGATGGCTTTCGCCAGCCTCCTCCACTTTGTGGTTTCTTTGACAAGTTGTTTGTGGCCCGCGGCAGTTAGCGTATAGAACCGAGCCTTGCGATTATTTGAAGAGGTTCCCCACTTCGCTGAAATCCATCCCCGCTCTTCCAACCGTTGGAGCCCGGGATAGAGCGCGCCGTGCTCGACAAGCAGTTCTTCGTCTGACGTTTCCTGGATGGCGCGAGCAATCCCTTGTCCGTGCTGCGGTCCGAAGATCAACGAACGCAAGATCAGCAGGTCCAGCGTGCCCTGCAGCAACTCGAGCTTTTCTTTATCCTTTTGGGTCGACATTTTACCCAAGTATTCTATCCGCTTCAGGTAAGATGTCAACCCAACAATCCATTTCCGCATCGCAGACTGGCGAGTTCCTTCCCTTCCCAACGACGTACGGTAGGGCTCAACTCCCGAGAGCGTAATCGGAAAGGTGGTTACTAGTACTCTCTATTTTTCCTCGTCATCAACTCGTGCCGCCCTTCCGCCTGCGAATCCTTCGGGTTCTTGATCTTTAGCCAGCCGACGCTGTTGCGACAACAGTCATGCTAACGCCAAGAGATTTGGGTGTACCCTGCGCGTCTATGAAGTTGAACCACTTCCTGCTGCTCGCTTTTATGACCGGTCTTGCGGGACACGCTCCGGCGACGCACCAGCCGTCCGCCGCGACAATGACCACGCAAAGGTTCGAGTTCGTCTCGAACGGGAACCGGCTCTCCGGCTTTGTCGATGTTCCAGCGGCGGAAGCCGCGCGAGCCATGATCGTGATCATTCACGGCTATGGCAAGACGGACGTCGCCGGACGCACGTCATATTACGACTTGCGCAGCCGGTTCACCCAGCTCGGGATCTCGACGTTGATATGGGACAAGCCAGGTTGCGGCGAAAGCGAAGGGACCTTCGACGCCGATCACGCAAGATCCCAAAATTGCGTTCTGGATTTCGGTGAGTGGCACGGACGACAAGGAAAACTTTCCCTATCTCCTGGAATCCAATCTGCGCATCGAGGGTCGAACGGAAGCGGAAATCAAACTCTTGCTCGGTGAATGGCGGCACGGCTTCGAGATCACGAGTCGGGGTGGGACGTTTGAAGACTATCTCGCGGCGACGCAAACCCTTCGGCGTGATCCGTTCATGGTGTTCCTGTCCGGCGGCAAGGACGAAGACGAGGCGGCGTTTCTCGCGGAGCAGAAGCAATTCCTGAGCGGCACATTTCAGGTCGATGAAGCAACCGGTCTTATGATCTATGTGCCCCACTTCCAGCAGATGCTCGCGCGGCTGAACGTTCCTGTGCTCGCCATCTTTGGTGAGAAGGACCGCAACGTGAATTGGCGTAACACTGTGGCGCTCTATTCCAAGACAATCGGTAAAAACCCGAACGCTAGTCTGACAATCCGAACCTTCCCCGATGGTAACCACAATCTACAACAAGCCCCGGACGGGCGGGTTGCGCGAAATGCTACAAATGAGCGAGCACCGCGCAAGCGACGGTTATTATGAAGCGATGACGGATTGGCTGCGAACGAAAGTAATATAGTGAAAAAAAAATCTGAGTATCCGTCTCCGAATCAGCGTCTAGCGTTTCAAGCGATCGCGCGGAAGCCGTCGTGTTTCAGTTCGAAGATGTAGTCGGGGTCGTTGAAAGGTTTGGCGATGCGGAGGCGCATCGGATGGACTCTGGGAAGCACCGCTGCATTCTAGCATCCGTGGTGGCGTGCACGGGCGAACGGGTACTATGAAACCAGGACTTACCGGGACTTTATCCAGGTAGTTAGCTATGCCGAGTTGGGGCACCATGGGTGATCGCTCGTTCTCAAGGATTTCCAGAGCTGAGTTAAGATAGCGGCGTCGCCAATGGGAGGAACAATGCGTGTGCTTCGATTGTTAGTGATTGTGCTGTCTTGTGGTGCGCCTTTGGTTGCGCAAACGAGCGCCCAGCATGGGATTCAGACAAGTGACTTGGACAAGAAGTGCGATCCTTGCACGGACTTTGCGCAGTATGCCAATGGGATGTGGCACGCGCAGAATCCGATTCCGGCGTATATGGATCGTTGGAGCAGAAGATGGCAAGCGGGGGAAGAAGCAAAAGACCAGTTGAAGGTGATACTCGACGAAGTATCACGACGCACCGATTGGCCCAAAGGAAGCGTGGAACAGCTGATTGGGGACTACTACGCGTCTTGCATGGACGAGGGGCAGATCGAAAAACTTGGACTGTCACCGGCCCAACCGTTGCTGAAAGAAATTCGCGAAATGAAGAGTGCGGGGGATCTTCAGCGGATGATCCTTGATTTCAACGAGCAGGGCATCTTTGTTCCTTTCGGGCTGAGTTCGCAGCCGGACTATCACAATCCAGCTGAGACGATTGCCGTCGTGTTTGCCAGCGGACTGGGGCTGCCGGACCGCGACTATTACTTGAAGCCAGAGCCGCGATTCCAGGAGGCCCGCGAAAAGTATCGCGCGCACGTGGCAAACATGTTCAAACTGGCGGGATACGCCGAGAAAGACGCGAGCGCCGCCGCCGAGACCGTTTTTCACATGGAACAAAAGCTGGCGGAGAACTCGTTGGACAATGTAGCGCTGCGGGACCCTGCGAATACCGATCACAAGATGAGCTATGGCTCTTTTACAAAGTTGGCGCCAGCAATGGACTGGGATGGCTATTTTTCCTCCGCAAAGATTTCTCGGGCAGACCTGAATGTATCGCAACCGAAATTTATGAAGGAAGTGGACAGGCAGCTTCGAGAAACGCCATTGGCTGACTGGAAGACGTATCTCACCTGGCAGCTTCTCAACGCAAAAGCCGATACGTTGTCGGAAGCGTTTGTGAATGAGAACTTCGCGTTTCAGGGACAGTATTTGAGCGGGGCAACCGAAATCAAGCCGCGGTGGAAGCGGTGCGCGGAGTCCACGGACCAGCTTTTGGGAGAGGCTCTCGGGAAGAAGTATGTGGAGAAGTATTTCCCTCCAGAGGCGAAGGCACGAGCTCAGGAGATGGTCACGAATATCATTGCCGCGATGCATGACACCATTGAAGGGTTGAGTTGGATGGGGCCGGAGACCAAGAAGAAGGCGTTAGAGAAACTGTCGACGCTTAATCCGAAGATTGGCTATCCAGACAAATGGAAGGACTACAGCCACATTCCATTGAGCCGCGATTCCTTCTGGAAGAATCAGGCCGCTGCCGAGCGATGGAACGTGGTCGATGACGACTGGAATTTGATCGGGAAACCGACGGATCGCAACCGATGGGGCATGACACCGCCGACGTCCAATGCATATTACAATTCGCTGTTGAACGAAATTGTTTTTCCGGCTGGTATCTTGCAGCCACCGGCTTTCGACGTAACTGCAGTGGATGCGGTGAACTACGGGTCGATTGGAGTTGTAATTGGCCATGAAATCAGCCATGGATTTGATGATCAGGGCGCAAAGTTCGATGCGCAAGGGCAGCTCAAGAACTGGTGGACTCCGGAAGACGAGAAACGATTTGAAGAAAAGACGGAGTGCGTTGCGCGTCAATTCGACGGTTATTTCATCGAGCCAACAATCCACCACAACGGCAGGCTGGTGTTGGGTGAGAGCATAGGCGACCTGGCAGGGACGAAGATAGCGTACTTAGCTTTTAAGAAGGCGCAAGAGAAGCATCCGGCTCCCACTTTGGATGGATTCACGCCCGACCAGCAGTTTTTCATTGCTTGGGGACAGTGGCGCGGGGATGAGATTCGTCCCGCGGCACAAAGGAAGATGATCCAGGGCGACGAGCACCCGATTGCGAAGTACCGGGTAATCGGGCCACTGTCAAACCTGCCAGCATTTGCGGAGGCGTTTGGATGTAGGAATGGTGCAGCGATGGTACGCCCCCCTGGGGAACGGTGTGAGGTTTGGTAGAGAGAGCTGGCCGTAAACTTCAGTGACGCCTGACGGCATAACCGCCGAGTTGGTATTGGGACGGACGCAGGCGCATGGTGGACGCGGGGGAGCACGGCTGATTCTAGCATCGGTCGTCGGATGAGCCGGGCGAACGAGTAGTTCAGAATGCTTGGTGACGCTATTGTGGATCGGGAACCGGCACATCCGGCTTCACATCCGTGTTGTGGTAGGCGACGATCTTCCATTCACCCCCGTCTTTCACCATGACCTGCGCCCTTTGGCATCTGTATTCGTCCCGGGAGGCAGCTGTTGAATTCCGGTCACCGACGTGAGCACTTCCACGATGGCAACATCAGGGCGGGCGAACTTCAGAGAAACGATGTCCTGTTTGAGAGTGCTTCCCTTGAATTGTCCCTTGAATACGAAATCGTGCCTCTCAATAAAAGCCTGGCGTCCAATAAAGAATTGCCCACGGACATTCGTGAAAGTGCCGTCCGCAGCAAAATGACGTGAGTAGGCGACGGCATCGCCGACATTCCACGCAGTAGTCTCTTCCTGAATGATGTTGCGAACGGCGGTTTCATCAGGTGAAGCTTGAGGTGTGAGGGCGATGGTCGCAGCGAGGAGTATGGCCGGAACTAACGAGTATTTCATCGCAGCCTCCGTGGGGAACGTGATTATAGCAGGCGTTTTGTCTGGAATAATTCACTTGGCTATAACGCCGTTACCGCCGAAGTGGTACTGGGCCGGACTCGGGCGTATTGGGTGGCTGCGGTGAGCACATCGTTTATAGCACCTGCAAGCGGAGTTCGGCGTGGGCAACCTGGATGTCCTGTACCATTATCCACTTGTACGATGATGTCATAACAAGGTCGGCCTCATGACGAGCCGAGTAAACTGTATCGGTGTCCACCGTAACAGCGCTTCCTGGGCGACCCGAGGCGGTTCGTGGATGGCAAAGCGCTGGCCAGTTACGTAGGGATCATCCCGAGGGAGTACTCCAGTGGAGGAAACCAGCGGTTCGGTGGAATCACGAAACAGGGCAGTCCGCTGTTGCGGTTTCTTTGGTGTGAAGCCGGTGCTCATGCGGTACGCCGCGATCCGGAATTGAAACGTTTCTATCGCCGCAAACTGGTTCAGAAAGGTTTGGGGAGAGCGCGCGTGGCGGTAGCACGCAAGCTCGGGATCCGACTGTGGATCATGTTGCGGGACGAGATTGACTATGAAGAGTTCTGTCGTCGCGGACAGAAGCACCAAAGTGGTGCAGCCTGTGCGGGGATGCTTGAAGTCGCGAATGGTGCGAACAGTCACCGACCGATTGATTAGGCGACCCGCCCTCCCTGTATAGCCAGGGAGTTCGGATAGCTCATCATGGTCCGTCAGGATCGAAGAGATGTTTGGTGGGCAGCACCCAAGTGATGAACTGACGGGGCTGAGCGCGTAGGGTGGACACAAAACAGAGATCGACGACGGCAAAAGATCCGTCCAGCGAAGGGACGCTCCCGCGCACGCACAGGGGTGTGCTTGATGGAGAAGAAAGAGATGCAGAGCTTCAAAAAAAGATGAAGAAAACTCTTGGCACCGGCCGACCTTGTTAGAGATTCGCCGTTTACCAGGAGTTGGCCCATCCACACGGTTTCAATCGGGCCTGCCCGGTGGCAAATTCGTTGTGTCCAAACGATGAGAAGCGTACGATGGCCAGCCAAAGGTTGAATCCGGGGATTTCGGCTAAACTGGCGGATGCGCAGCTTTTGTCCACTGACGCGCCGTACAGCCGCTATGCACCAACCGAACTAGAACACGTCAAAATTATGCGGGATTGGAGGTAATGATGCTGAACGAAGCGATAATCGCAGCTTTCAGGGCTAACTTGCACGGAGAGCTGATCGAGCCAGGAGAACCCACTTACGAGGTGGTTCGCAAGGTGTACAACGGGATGATCGACCGGCACCCACGACTGATTGCGCAGTGCGCCGACGTGGCCGACGTCATGACGGCAGTTAAGTTCGGCCGCGAGCAGAAGCTGCCCGTGGCTATCCGTGGCGGCGGGCACAACGCGGGCGGCTTGGGAGTGTGCGATGACGGATTAGTGATCGACCTTTCACCAATGAACTATGTTCGCGTGGACCCGAAGAAGAAGACCGTGCTGGTCGGCGGCGGCGCGCTGTGGCGCGATGTGGACCATGCGACGCACGGGTTCGGTCTCGCGGTTCCTGCGGGCATCATTTCGACAACCGGTGTGGCTGGACTGACGTTGGGTGGCGGGATCGGTTACTTAACGCGACGATACGGCCTGACTATCGACAATTTGCTAGCCGTTGACATGGTGCTGGCCGACGGGCGATTCGTCACGGCAAGCGCCAAGGAAAATGCCGACCTGTTCTGGGCGGTGCGCGGCGGGGGCGGCAACTTCGGCGTTGTGACCTCATTTTTGTTCAAGGCGCAACCCGTGCACACCGACTACGGCGGCCCGATGCTGTGGCCGATGGAAGACGCAGCAGAGATGATGCGCTGGTATCGCAGCTTCATCGCGAAGGCGCCCGATGACGTCTATGGGTTCTTTGCTTTCATCACTGTTCCACCGGGCCCGCCGTTTCCCGAGCTTCTGCACAACAAGAAGATGTGCGGCATCGTGTGGTGCTACACGGGCCCGGTCAAGAAGGCAGAGAAGGTGTTCAAGCCGATTCGGAGCTTCAAAGTTCCAGCGCTCGACATGGTCGGCCCGATTCCGCATCCGGCACTGCAAAGTCTGTTCGATGGTCTCTATCCGTCGGGCCTGCAATGGTACTGGAAGGCCGATTTCGTGCGTACGCTCTCCGACGAAGCCATCGCCTTGCATCTGAAGCACGCGGAAAAGTTACCGACCATGCAGTCGACTATGCATATGTACCCAATCAACGGTGCGGCGAGCCGCGTCAAGAACAGCGCAACGCCGTGGTGTTACCGCGACGCGATGTGGGCCACAGTGATTGTCGGGGTCGATCCGGATCCAGCGAACAAGGAAAAAATTTCCACGTGGGCGAAGGAATACTGGAGCGCGCTACATCCTTACTCTGCTGGTGGCGCGTATATCAACTTCATGATGGAAGAGGGCGAAGAACGCATCCGGGCGACATACGGCAAGAATTACGATCGTCTGGCAAAGATCAAGAAGCGGTACGATTCGGCGAACCTGTTCCGCGTAAACCAGAACATTAAGCCAAAGTGAGAGTCTACTCCGAGAGTCCAACTCCTGGTAAGTCGTGCCAGCTCAACCGATCGATGCAACACCCTTCAATGCATGTGAGCGATACGTGAAGTGCAGGTGCTATGGATTGGGAGGAAGTGGAATTCCGAGAGCGGCACACCGAGCGATATGAGTTTGTTTCCAACGGTCGGGAAGCCAAGCGTCGAGGTCACGAGCTGGCCAGGTTGCGAGATTCACCAGTAGTTGCATGAAATAGAGATGTGGGTCCATGTCATGCCGGCGGCAACTGCTGGTCAAGCTGGCCAGGATCGCTGCGGTCCTTCCGCCGCGAGGGTTGCCGACGAATAGGGAGTTTTTGCGATTGAGTACGATCCGCTTCATCTCCCGTTCGCTAACATTATTATCTATGGGCACGGCGCCATCGGTGGTGAACACAGTTAGTGCTTCCCATTGGCCGAGCGTGTAGTCCACTGCGTCGGCCATGACATGCTTCGGTAGTAACTGTTCTTTCCAGATCAGCAGCTTGCGATGTAGTTCCGCCAGAATCGGGACCGACTGTTTCTGTCGTAACTCCATACGCTCAGATACGGAAACGTCTTTCGCCTGTCTTTCCACCGCAAACAATGCGTCCATCAGGGCGACCGCCTCGCGCGCGATCTCCGGCGCCGATTTCTCCGCATCTACGAACTTGCGTCTGGCATGGCTCCAACATCCTGCGCGCGTGATCGCGTTACCAGCCACCACCCCGTTGTAGCCACCGTAAGCGTCAGCCAACAAAACCTGGGTGTAGTCTTTCAGAAATTCCTTCGGGCCCTCTCGACTACGGTTCAAGGTGAAGTCGAACACGTTATAGGGATTCGCTTCGTCGCCCACATACACCCACATGCGGGCCGGATGCGTTTGGCCCGGGCTCAACATCGGCAGGACGGTATCGTCGGTGGCCACTACATGTGACTTCCTGACCTGCTCGGCCATCCGCTGGTACAACGGCTCGACCACATCGGCAACATCCCCGCACCACACTGATTGTGTGGCCCGGGAAATCTCGAACCCTTGTCGCTCGAAAATATCTTCCAGCCGATAGAGTGGTAGGTAATCTGCAAATTTGCTGGTTACGATAAAAGCCAGAAGCCCTGGCCCGGCAAAGCCCTTCTCGATGGCGGTGTCTGCTTTGGCGGCTACTTCGATCTGTGGATTTTCTCCCTTCCGCTCACAATCGGGGCACGCATACTTCTTGCGTACATGCTCGAGCCGTTCGAAGTGTCCCGGAATGTATTCGATCTGCCAGCTCTTCTCGCTGCCGATCTCTTTGCGCTCCACACCGCAACTTGGGCAGGGCCACTCTTCTGCGCTCAACTCGTATACGTGTGTCTGGGCCGGAAGGTTCTCGAAGTTCGCCAGGGCCCGCCGCCCCTTGCCCCGCTTCACCCGCCGCACCGCGGGTTCTGCTTGTCGAAGATCTTCCAGTTGGATCGGCTGTGGCGGACATTCGATTGCGTCGCCGAATGACGCTCGGAATTGCCCTATGGGGCAGGACGGCTGAAGACCTCCAGCGTCAGCTACTCGCGCCATCTCCTGAAATATCTTCAGGGCTTTGATTTGGCCGATTTCCGAGAACTGCAACGGAGCGCTCACGAGATATCGGCCCGTCAGAGCGACCCGCGATTTCCCTGGTTGTCTCTTTTGGCGTTTTCGTCTCACACATTTTTCGTTGGTAATCAACGCTTCACGGCGTGGGAAGCACGTTGCGAAATAGTTCGACGTGCGATTGAGTATTTGGAAAAGCGCTGAGAACTCATATTCGCTCTAGCAGCTCGTTGAAGAATTGAGTTTTGTGAGACTGCGGTTCTGAATTTCAAGAGTTATCACTGCATTTCATGAGAGCCGTTTGGTCGTTCTATGCGCTCAGCTGGCCCGGAGCGAAACCCGATGTCATGCTTCCGCTATCAGGTTTCGCAATCGGCAGAGGTTGTAAGCAGCGCCGGTGAAGGTAAACAGCCACCCAACCTTGTCAATCCCTCGCAACTTTACTTTCCGTAACATCCCCACCATTTTCATCCACCCGAACGATTGCTCCACTCGTTTTCGCTTTCGCTGACTCACCTCATACCCGACATGCCGCGTAGTCCGCTCGTCCACCGCGCTCCTGCGGTTCGTATCGTTCTGCGCCACATGGGGGGTAATGTTCATCCCGCGGAGTTCTCGTACGAATTCCTGCGTGTCATAGTTTTTGTCTCCTCCCAAGGTGACCCGCTTTCCACTGGGGATTGCCTCGGCCATGAGCATTGCTGCCTCCCGCTCCGCTCTTCCATTGGCCTCGGTCAGAAAAGTCTGCACCAGAAGTCCGTTACGGTTCTCCATCAATACATGTCCCAGGTAGCCGAGCTTTGCTTCGCTCCCTTTGGACTTCTTGAACAATCTAGCGTCGGGATCCGTCGTCGATTCGTGGGTCTGGTTCTTTCGCTTCTCCTTGTGAAAGTCGACCTCTCCTCCTGGTCCCGGTGGTTTCCCCTTCCCGTCCTTCCGCCGAAAACTCTTTTGACTGGCCCAAGCCTCGATCAGCGTCCCATCCACCGTGAAATGTTCATCCGACATGTACGGCCGCGCACGTTCCAGCACTCGTTGAAAAAACGACTCCGCGATCTCTTCGTTCAGCAAACGCTCTCGATTCTTGCTGTACACCGCGTGGTTCCAGACCGTCTCATCCATCTCCATCCCCACAAACCACCGGAACAGCATGTTGTACTGTAGTTGCTCGATCAGCATGCGCTCACTACGCACCGAATAGAAAACCTGCAACAGCAGTGACCTCAACAGTCGCTCCGGGGCAATCGACGGACGCCCCACATCGGAGTACAGCTTCGCGAACTTCGGTGACATCTCCTTCAGAATCTCGTCCACCATCTTGCGGATCATGCTGAACTACTGCCTAATTTGTTTTCACTTCTAAGCACGCCATGCATTATTTGATGCTTGGAATTATCTTATGCGCAATGTGCAGGAGGAATGTGCAAATGGAACGGCCATAAATTCGAACTGATTCCAAAGGACGAAGAAGCCCGACCCCGGTAAACAACTCCCGCTTGGGCGAGCAGCCAGCGCAACGAGGTGACCCTGCTTGTCGTGGAGCGCCAAGAGGAATGCCGTTTCGACGAAGCTATCGCGCATGGGCCCGCCACGGGACCATGCGGCTGAGCATCCCGTCTCGCACAATCAGCGTGTGAAACAAAATGGCTCCAAAGTGGGCGAGGAATGCGAGGAATAGGAGATAGGCGAGAAACGTATGCGTCCTCCGCAAGGCCGCGTACAGCATCACGCTGTGCGGAACGATGGGAAAAAGATGCAGTGACCCGAACAGGACGATCGGATATCGCGCCGCCGACAGCATCCCCCAGCCGACCAGCGGCAGCACAAACAGCAACGTGTACAACAATACTTCGGATGCGTGTGCAATGAAGCGCTCCTGCGAGGACATGGTTGCCGGAAATGGCGGCAGGGTACTGAACTGGCGATTCACGAAGCGAATCACGACCAAAATCAGAATGCCGATCCCCAACGGGCGGTGGATGGAAACTAGGCGATGGTAGTCGCCCAGCGATGCGACCATGGCAACGCCAATCCCCAGCATGGTCAGGACCATCGCGGCCATCAGCCAGTGCAGGAACCGCATGGACCCAGTGAATTGCTGCCGGTCGGTCGTCGTCCTGGCGCTCACTTTCGCACCTCTGAAGGCGTGATTTCGCTCGGCTCTTTCGTTTCGCCTGCGCGCCTCGTAAACGATTGCGAGTAAATCGCCGACCGCGCGCTCAGCAAGGGATCGTTGGACGGCGCCATGCCCACCGGCAAAACCAGCGGATCGAAATTGATGTCGCGCGCAGGACTGGTTTCCTCGCTTTCCACAGAATCGAGAGTCAGCGTTCCCACGTCCACCTGCTCCCGTCCTTCCGGCCACTGGATAGTGGCGTTGTCGGTCGGATCACCGGGCTGTGCGACCGTTATGACCAAGTGCCATTGCAACGGGTGCTGCTGGATGCTCGCGATTAGCCCATCGAAGAGGAAATTCTTGTCCTGGCTTGCCCCGGCCCCGGCCTCATACGGCTGCACGGGCGCGAGCGTCCAGCGCACGTAGCTAGACGCTCCGTCCGCGTTGACGAATCGAAACGCATTGAGACCGTAGTAGGCGGTGTTGTCGAAACCGGACGACGGTGCATGGCTCTTGATGATTGCGAGCGCCCGCGCGGTGTCCGGGTGGCTCGCGAGGAACGCCGCCCCTTTCGCCGGATTGGGTTGATGCGTGTTGGGGTCGCGTTGCGATGCCACAAGGTTGTCGTAAAAGGCCTGCGGATTCTTGAACGGGAACACCGGCAGATCGACCATCGCGGTCCGCCACTGTTCACCGTCGGGCAGAGAAAATTGAAGCCCCAAGCCGCGGACGGTGCTCAGCTCGTCGGTGACGTGGGGATCGCCGCCGCCCAGTGAAAAGCGCCCGATCACTGGCACACGGCCGCTTTGGAAGACGATAGCCCTCGAGAGGAGTGCCCCCCGCCCGTTGCTTTCGAAAAATCCTCGAACGCATACGCCTTTCGCGTGATTGCGACGGAAACCCGAGTGGGTGCCGTCCACCCGCTCAAACTCATCGACGAACCGCGCAGGCGTCAATTTCTGGGGGCTGAACCACCCGCCTAGATAGAGAAACGCTCCCACAACACCCAGCAGCAGAACGCCAATACTTGCCAATCGGGCGAACATGTTTCCTGCGGTCAGGAGCGCTGGATGCTTTTCCATCGCTCCGGTTTCACCCAGCAACTCTCCGCTGCCGTTTGTGGTTTTTGCATCCTGGTTGGCCCCTAATAGTGCCATTGCGTCCTCCCTTTCCTTTGGTCCGGAGATAGCACTTTGATGCAAAAGCAAGCAAAAAGGGGAGCCTTTTTGTGTGCCGCGGCGTAATCGTCCGCCGCGACGCCTTCCATTGTTTCGTCGAAAATTTTTCTCTTGGTCATTGCACTTACCTCCGCGACATCGCCGGCTCCAAGCGGTCCAGGGATGGTGGTGGGCGCAAGCTTAGCCCAGTTTCTCCTTCACACCACCTCCGCCAGGATGGAGTCATGCCCGGGTCCCTGGGTTCTCCCGGCGAATTCGTTTCCATGAGTGCCACAGGGTCTTGGTCCCAAGTTACGCTTCAAATCCTGCTCAAGCTGCTCTTGGCGACTGTGCACCCAAGGAGAGTGGTGCTTCTCGGTTATTCGCACGCTTTGGTGCCCAAGCAGGACTGAGACTCTTTCGATTGGCACGCCTGCAAGTAATCACTCAACTGCGAACATGTCGCGAAAGCGATGTGCGTGGCCCCTCGGTACTTCGGCAAGGTCGAACAGTTTTGCCAGCCTTTCAGCATGTCAAGGACAGGCTCAATCAGATTCTTAAAGTCCGACACAGCTTCGCTCATGGATTCTCACTGCCTCCGTATCCCTGGAACCAGTCTGTCGGCGGTCGTATCAGGCTGACAGTGGGTGAAGTTGAGACCACGCACAGGTTTTTCGACAATTTGGTTGGACAAACGGACCAGGGGATGGCTAAGCACATTGCAACGGCCTACGGAAAAGTCACGGGGTGGTAGTCGCTTTCCTTTGTTTTCCTCACCACGCAAAACGAAGGAAAGAAAGAAAGAAAAGAGTGTGGGCTAGGCCGGTGCACCTAGGTTTCGTTGGTTTTTCGGACCAGCCAAAAATGTGGTGAATACAAACGCCAACCCTCCACTAAAAATATCCCCGAGAAGTCGTCGACGCTTCTATTAAAGGGCTGGGTGATCTTGGGGATCATTGACTCCGAACTGGTCAAATCGCAAATCGGAATGTCAATGAACGTGATGTTAACTCCCTATTGGATTCGTTGACTTGATAACAGCACCGCTGTAGAACGTAGTTCACGTGCCGACTACCTGTGCACGGAAGGAGGGCCACTTCCATGAAACGGTTTCTGCGAGTCGCAATACTCATCTTTTTGACCATATTTTCCTCGCTTAGAGGCCAAAGCTTCGCCACGGAGGAGGAGCGGGAAAGCCTGAAAACGCCTGAGTGGCAAGACTTAGGCGGTGGGGTGTGGAAGACTGATCTGGGGCCAGGTCTTCCAGAAGTCTTGTTTCTGAAGATGTCCAACACGAACTATCACAAGTATTTTGCCAATAAGAAGAGCGCAATGAAGTATCTCGACAGCCAGAAGTTCTTTAAAGCAAAGTTGATTAATCTAAAATTCGGGGATGTGGTGTCTGCTCATAACGAAGAGGACTGGTATGTGTTCACTCCCCACACTCTCCATAGCACCGCTGTGGTCGTTGCTTGGCAAAAGACTTCCGAAAAAGAAAGCAAATAGTTGGTTAACTGAAGCGGGAGAGATTCCATTTATTGGCGGTTTATTCGGGAAGTGCGACCCGGTGGAATAAATTCTGAAAGCGCGGATCGGTACGCAAGGGGTCGACAGCAAAGTCCACTTTTAACCACGCGAGGTAACTGTCGCGTTCGCCAAATGCTTGTTCGAGGCGAGCAAATGCTTGTTGTTTGTTGCCGAGCGCCGCATAGATAGTGGCGGCAAAATACTGCGAAACGTACCTGTGTTCAGAGAGTTTGTCTAGCCTCTGAATAACAGAAAGAGCCTCTGATTGCTGTCTTGCAACGGCATATGCCCGACCTAACCCGACTAACCGGGAAGGATCGCCGTTCGACAAAGAAGTGGCTTTCAGCGAAGCGGCGATAGCATCGTTGATCCTGCCTTTGGCCAGGTAGATTGTTCCGAGGCAGTCATCGGCTCCCACAGAGTTGGGATCGAGTTCCAAAGCCTTGCGACATTGTTCAATGGCCGCGTCGTACTGGCGCGCAAAATAGTGCACATATCCTGCAGTAATCTGCGTCCAAATTGAAAGCGGATCGAGCTGTTGAGCTTCGCGGATTTCGGACAGCGATTCTCGTTGACGGCCAAGTGCTGACAAAAAGTATGCTCTAGTGCGGTGGGCCTCCGCATTGTTGGGGCTGAGTGCGAGAGCTCTCTTGAATTCCTGGTCAGCGGCGGCCCAATCCCAATCCGCGTAGAAATGAATCAGGGCAAGTTCCAAGTGTGCATCGGAGAGATTGGGGTCGAGCTCGAGAGCTTTCAGCGCCATGTCCTTGGCTCGAGGCATAGACACTAACGGACTCTTCTCCTCGGAAGAGAAATAGAAGTCGGCTAGTCCAGCGTAGGCTGGAGCATAGTTCGGATCGAGTTTGATGGCTTCCTCGAAGTACTCTTTGGCGCGTTTCTGTTGGGCATCGGTGCCTTTGTTTAAATACCTTCCCTTCAAATATTCCTCATGAGCCGCAGGATTTACGCTTTGCTGGCTCTTGAGCCTGGCCTCTTCATCGGGCGTCAAGCTCACCTGAACCTCATTTGCAATGGTTGTGGCAACTTCCTCTTGCAACGCAAAAATATCTTTCACATCGCGCTCATAATCCGAAGCCCAAACAAGTTCATCGGTGGAGGCGCGAATGACTCGAGCTGAAATGCGCACGCGATCTCCCGAGCGCATAACTGTACCTTCGACGACTGCATCCACTTTTAGCTCTTTTGCAATTTGCGGTAACGAAATATACCTATCCTGATATCGGCTCGCTGAAGTGCGCGAAATCACCCGGAGTGCGCCAATCTTGCCTAACTGCGTGGTCAGCTCATCGGTCATGCCCCGAGCGAAATAGTCTTGCTGCGGGTCCCCGGAGGAATTCTCGAAGGGCAGAACGGCCAAAGCACGGATTTGCAGCAGGTTGGAATGAGCCGAAGAGCTGAGGCGCCGGAGGTATAGACCAGCGCTAGCCCCTATAGCCAGTAAGAGAGCAAGGGCAACAGCAGGCACGAGTGGGTGTCTTCGCCACCAGTAGAAACGAATGGACGGGGGCTTATCCGCGGGAAGCACTGCGCCACTTTGTGCGGACAATCGGCGCAAATCGATCTTCAACTCTTTTGCGGTTTGGTATCGGTTTTCAGGGTCTTTTTCTAGGCATTTAAAGATAATTCGCTCAAGTTCGAGAGGAATTTGGCGGCCGTGGGAGCTCGGAGGCGCAGGAACTCGATGCAATATGTCATCTGTTAGGCGAGTAGGCAAAGAGGCGTTGAATGGTCGGTGGCCAGTGGTCATTTCGTATAGAACGGCGCCAAAACCGTATATATCGACTCGAGCATCCTTTTCCATACCGAGCAACTGTTCTGGAGCCATATACGGGAGTGTGCCGGCAATGCTTAGTGAACTGCCGGTGAGCCCGGCCGTGCTGCGCTCATCGATCGGCTGGAGACGGGCTGCAAGTCCGAAATCCAAGACTTTTGTCCAGCCCTTGGGGGTCAGCATGATGTTACCGGGTTTCAGGTCCAGATGAACGACACCCTGTTCGTGCGCTTCCTCGAGCGCCTCCGCGATTTGCAGTGACAGAGCCACGACCTGTCGATCAGGAAGCGTTCCTTTCGATAATCTTTGTGCCAGAGACTCGCCAGGCACATACTCCATGACAATAAAATCGATGCCGTCCTTCGTACTAAATTCATGAATGGCGGCAATGTATGGATGGTTCAATCTGGCGAGAGTCAATGCTTCGTTGCGAAAGCGTTTGCGTGCCTTTTCGTCCTGGAATGCGGAGGGATGGAGCACTTTGATCGCCACGTCGCGGTCCAACTCGCTGTCCCGAGCACGGTACACCTCTCCCATACCACCAGCCCCAAGGAGCGAAAGAATCTCGTAAGAGCCCAGCTTGGTGCCAGTAACGAACGCCATGATTGATGATGATTATACGCTTGGATGAAAAGAGACAGGTAAGCTGCCATATCTAAATCGGAAGAACCCGATGGTATTTGGGAGATTAGGCAACGCGTTTTTCCAGTTTCGCTGGTCATATCCCTGCGCTGGTTTTGAAACCGATTTTTTTGTTTGATGTTCTTCTCCAAAGCAAGCCCGCCGAGCGGGCACCCATTCTCAACTATATGGGCGGTCAGCCGTTTTGCGAACTGGATTGAGAGCTCCCCGGTTGAGTTAGTGGGTGCTCGCAAATCCACAACTTTTTTCAGGGTTCCAGGATTGGGTGCTGGCAACGCTCCGGTGTATCCCAGTTCCGCAAATTGTGCCTTTTTAGCGTTTGTGGCGTTACGTAAAATGAGTGACTTACGTGCTTTCAATACCCGCAAGCAGTGCGACTCCCCCCGCCTCCACCACATTTCCCTGGTTGCGGACTTCGGCGCGGGTCAGCGGCCGATTACACGGATATCGTCTTCGGTTAGAAATTCGTTTCGATCTTCTGCGAAATGCGCCCGCAATCTCATACGCACACAGTCTCCGAACGCCGCTTCCTGCTGTTCGCGCGCAACCGTCCGGTCTCTTAGATGTTTGTCCACTGCTGCGCGGATGAGGGCATCAATACTGATGTTCTGGATTCTCGCTTCCAATTGAGTCTTATAAAGCAACTCTGGCGGGAAATTCAGCAACCTCAAGAAAAGGTTTTGGATTCGCTTACTCACCTTCGCCATACCGCCCCCAAGCGCACCGATTATAATCCAAACACGAAACCGGAACTACAATGTCGACGATTGCTTACGCTAATAATCGCAGGCGCAACGCCCGGGACGATCGCGAACCTCCCCGCCTCCACCAGTTTCGGGTTGTGTTAAGACTGGCGTGAATTGTCCAAAAAATGGCAGGAGTTTTCACTTTCCGCGAGGGTTTCCGTAAGGCAGTTCGTTAACATTCGCAACTCTTTTATTATCAATAGATGGAGACTGGATTAGGCGGGCCTTGACGGCCGGTTTGGACCTTCGTTTGCCTAGTCTAGAGCCTACGGGCTGTCTGCCCGTCGCGTCAATGTGTCGTCGTACAGTTCCCACCGGGCCGTTTAACCAGAGAAGGAATGTTGAAGATTGAGTCTAAAGCCCCAAAACGTTGTCGTCCCTGATGCACTGCATGAGAGGTCGCAAGCCCTGGCGGCAGACGCTTCTGCCGAGAATGTAGCTATACCCGAGGACCATCGCGCGGCTGGCGCTTCCCTTTCGGCTCAGGCTGATTTTCCTTCGCATTCGTTGACCTTGGTATTGCCGCCCCCGCGCACTCCTAGGCGGCGTGCAGTGCGGGCGCGAAAGGTTTCGGAGTCCAACAAGCCGCTTCAGGTGATGAAATTTGGCGGCACATCGGTGGGCGATGCACGCTGCATCGAAAAAACGCTCGAAATTGTCCGGGGATCGTTGGGCGAGTACCGGGTGCTGGTGGTTGTCTCCGCCATGGCGGGCGTAACTGATCTTCTGCTGGAAGCGGCCATGTGTGCCGCGGCCGGAGATTCCGAGGCGGTCGCCCGAATCTTCAAGAACTTGAAGGAAAGGCACCGCTCGACGGCGAACGCGCTGATTGCTTCTGCCGCAAAGCGAGCGCGGCTCAATAAACAATTGAAGGAACGTTTTATTGAGGGTGAGCACATCTGTCAGGAAATTTTGTCAACGCGCAACTTGACGGCCGCAGCGCGCGATTTGATTTCCAGCCTCGGTGAAAGCCTGAGCGCGCCGCTGGTTGCGACGGCGTTGACGGAATTGGGCGTGAAAAGCGAGGCGGTCGACGCGCGGGAATGCCTGGTAACCGATGCCCACCATGGAGCGGCAAATCCGTCGTTCGAATTGACGCGCGGACGCTGCGAGACGCGATTGCGGCCGTTACTGCAAAAAGAGATCGTGCCTGTGGTGACGGGCTTCCTGGGCGCAACCACGGAGGGATCGCTTACAACCCTCGGCCGCGGCGGTTCGGATTACTCTGCGTCCATTTTGGGCGCCGTTCTGGATGCACAGGAAGTAATTATCTGGACAGACGTAAACGGTTTTCTTACTTCCGATCCCCGTTTGGTGCCGGAAGCCTCCACGATTCCACAGATTTCTTACCAGCACGCGGCGGCCCTTGCCTACTTCGGCGCGAAAGTGCTGCATCCGAAGACCCTGCAGCCTGTGATTCAACGAGGCATTCCTGTCTGGATCCGCAACACATTTGCGCCTGAGCGCGCGGGAACGAAAATTACTTTGCACGGTCCACACAGCGACGTTAGCGTGAAAGCGCTGGCAGCAATGAGCGACATCCAGATGATTGCTGTGACCGTTTCCGGGATGGAAGAGTCTGCAAGCGTGACCCATCGGGCGTTCGCGGCCCTGGCTGCAGCGCGGTCAGACATCCTGATGACTGCGCAGACTCGTTCTACCTGCGAACTGGGCTTCGTAGTTCGCTCTCCGCTTGCGGAACGGACGATGGAAGCGCTGCAGACAGAATTTGGCTCGGACGCGGATCGCCGGTACATTCGCGAAATCGGGGTGAAGAATGGCGTGGCGCTGGTCACCGTGGTCGGTCAGCACTTGCGCGATTTGCCGGGGATTGCCGAGCAGGCATTCGCGGTGCTGTGCCGGGAGAAGCTTCAGGTGATTGCGAGCTCGCAGGGCGCGTCGGATTGCAACCTGTCGTTTGTCGTGGCGGCAGAGGACATGGAAAGAACACTCGGCGTGCTACATAAGGAGTTCCAACTGGACGGTGAGAGCAATTTTCGTTAGAAATTCTGCATGCTACAAGCCACGAGCCAGCCCACCTGAACGCTAAACCTACTGAATTCCCAGGTTTTTTGAGACCATGATGCGCGAAGCCAGTTGCAATGGAGGGCGCAATGCCCGAACGGCAAGACTTTCAACTGCCCGCTAACCTACCGGTGCCGGTCGATGATGGAGCTGCGCGCCATCCGCGAGGGATGCACTTGCCGAGTATTCTATTGCACTCCACATCGGGCGGGCTCGTCGATCTGAACAATGCCGATGGGGTGCGCGCTGTGGTGTACTGTTACCCCATGACAGGAGTGCCGGGCAAAACCCTTCCAGAGGGCTGGGATCTGATTCCCGGCGCGCGAGGATGCACTCCGCAGACGTGCGGATTCCGCGATCGTTTTGACGAGTTTTCAACGCTGAAGACGAAGGTGTTCGGGCTGAGCACACAGACGACCGCGTATCAGACGGAGATGGTGGAGAGATTGAAGGTGCCGTTTGAGGTACTGAGCGATGCAGAGTTCAGATTCTGCGACGCGCTGCGGTTGCCGACGTTTGACGTGGACGGAACGAGATTGCTGAAGCGGCTGACTTTGATCCTGTGCGATGGAAAGATCGAAGAAGTCCTCTATCCTGTGTTTCCGCCAAACGAGAGTGCCGAGCAGGCGTTGGATTGGCTGAAGAAGCATCCTGCTTGAAGTGCGGACATGACGATCACACCATTCCAGTGTACTGGGCGCATCGAAATTTATCCGATCTCCACCCAGACACTTTCCGACCACCAGTTTCTGTCCGGGAACAAAACAGGCGTCCCTGCGCTGATTGCCGGAGAATTGCGGCAGCCAACCGGTGATGGGCCTTTCCCCGCTGTCGTGCTCGTGCATGGCTCCGGAGGAGTTGGCGGAAATGTCGATCGTTGGGCGGTGGAACTGAACCACTTTGGTGTGGCCGCGTTTATCCTCGACTGCTTTTCGGGTCGCGGTATCCGTTCGACGATTCCGGACCAGTCCCAGCTCGGCAGTCTGACAATGATTTTCGACGCGTACCAGGCTCTGGAGTTCCTGGTGAAACAACCGAGTATTGATGCAAATCGCATTGCGCTGATGGGCTTTTCCAAAGGTGGATTCGCGACTTTATACGCCAGCATGAAACGCTTTCAGGGTTATTTTGCACCCGCCGGAGCTGAATTCGCGGGTTACCTTCCGTTCTATCCACGGTGCGACATCGCTTTTTTCCAAGATGAAGATGTTGCGGACCGGCCCATTCGAATTTTCCACGGCGAGGCCGACGATTGGGTCCCCGTCGAGCCTGTCCGGCGATATGTGGCTCGCCTGCAGGCTGCCGGCAAAGATGTTTCGTTGACGACCTACCCCGGCGCTCGGCACGCGTTTGACTCGACCACGTATCCGCCGATATTCACGTTCAGCGACGCAGAAATTTCCAGCCATTGCCAGCTGGCGGAGAAAGACACTCAAATCATCAATCTCGACACCGGCGAGCCTTTCACGAATCAAGATGCATGCGTGACGCGCGGCGCCTCGGTCGGTTCGGATTCAGGGGCTTATCAAAAAGCTCATGCGGACGTGAAGAAGTTTCTCGGCGGATTATTTCATCTAGCCTGAACCGCTGAAGATTTGGTCTTCGCTGGGTTCAGGCAGGCGGCGGAGCATAGCCGAAGATTGCTTTCAGCTCCAGAAATTCTTCCAGGCCTGATTCGCTCCACTCTCGTCCATTTCCGGATTGCTTGTAGCCGCCAAAACAGCCGGCGAAATCGATGCGCGCGCCATTTAAGCGGACGTTGCCGGAGCGGAGCCGCTTGCCGACCTTGCGCGCATGGTCGAGATCTCCCGACGTGACATAACCGGAGAGGCCATAGGGCGTGTCGTTGGCGATGCGGACGGCGTCTTCTTCATCTTCGTAGGGGATGATGCAGAGCACGGGTCCGAAAATTTCTTCGCGAGCGATGGTCATGTCATTTCGAACGGCGGAGAAAATCGTGGGCTTGACGAAATAGCCGCGATCGACGCCATCCGGTCTGCCGAGCCCACCGGCGACCAGCTTTGCGCCTTCTTCGATACCTTTCAGAATGAGTTTTTGCACTTTGTCGAACTGTGCCTGGCTGACGAGAGGACCGATACTTCCTTTCGCTGCGGCATCGGCAACAATCGTGGCGTCTGCTGCTTGTTTTGCCGCGGCTGCCGCCGCGTCCATTTTTGCGTGTGGGACGAGCATTCGAGTGGGCGCATCACAGGATTGGCCGCTGTTGCGGAAGCAGGTCTGCACTCCGTCTTTAACGGCGCTCTCGAGGTCGGCATCGTCCAGAATAATGTTGGCGGATTTTCCGCCAAGCTCCTGCGTTACGCGCTTTACGGTTGGAGCCGCGGCCATTGCAATGGCGACGCCGGCTCGCGTTGATCCAGTAAAAGAAACCATATCGATGTCGGGATGCGAAGAAAGCGCGGTGCCAACGGTGGCGCCATCGCCGTTCACCAGATTGAAGACGCCCGGGGGCACGCCTGCTTCGTCAAGGATTTTCGCGAACAGATACGCGGAGAGAGGAGCGATTTCGCTGGGCTTGAGCACCATGGTGCAGCCAGCGGCGAGCGCAGGTGCCACTTTGCAAAGAACCTGGTTCATCGGCCAATTCCACGGAGTGATCAAGCCGCAGACACCGATGGGCTCTTTTCGCATTAAGGTCGCGCCCTTGTGTTCTTCAAATTGGAACGTTTTCAGAACTTTTGCGATTTCCATTAAATGCGCAAGACCCGCGGGCGCTTGCGCCAATTTAGCCAGCCATTGCGGAGCGCCCATTTCCATCGAAATAGTTTCCGCCATTTCGTCCATCTTCGCGCGGTAGATCTCGATGATTTTCCCGAGTAATGCCAACCGCTCGACTACGCTGGTTTCGGAATAAGCTGCAAAAGCTTTTCTTGCGGCGGCAACGGCATTGTCGACATCAGCGGAGGATCCGAGAGAAATCGTCGCAATGGGCTGTTCCGCGGCCGGGTCGATCACCTCAAAATCATGCGCGTTGGCTGGATTGACCCATTTCCCGTTAATGTAGAATTGTCGGCAATCTTTCATACGCAACTCCGATGATAAGTTCCAGGACACTATCTTACTGGGGATCATGGCCGGCAGACACGTACCAGCGATATGTTTGCTGGAGGCCTTCGCGGAGGGGAATGCTCGCTTGCCAGCCCAAATCTGCTAGACGTGAGACATCCAGCAATTTGCGAGGTGTGCCGTCGGGTTTGGACGTGTCGAAGACTAGGCGGCCGCGATAGCCGGTCACTTCTCCTACCAATTCGGCTAACTCTCGAATCGAAATGTCTTTTCCTACTCCAACGTTGACAATTGGCTCGTCGTCGTAGTTGCGCATCAGGAAGAGCGCGGCGTCAGCCAGATCATCCACGTGCAGAAATTCTCTGCGTGGCGTCCCAGTGCCCCAGATCGCCACTTCCGGCGCTCCGCGCTCCACGGCATCATGAAATTTGTTGATCAATGCCGGAACCACATGCGAAGAGGCTGGATCGAAGTTATCACCTGGGCCATAGAGATTCGTGGGCATCAGGCAGATGGCATGAAACCCATATTGCCGCCGGTATGCCTGGGCCATTTTCAATCCCGCGATTTTCGCCACGGCGTAGGCTTCGTTTGTTGGTTCAAGGCTACCGGTAAGCAGCGCGTCTTCGTGGATCGGCTGGGGAGCAAGCTTGGGATAGATGCACGAGGAGCCAAGGAACTGCAATTTCTGCACGCCGTGACGATGCGCCGAATCGATCACGTTTGTTTGGATCAAAAGGTTTTCGCGGAGAAATTCGGCGGGATAATTGGCGTTGGCAAGGATTCCACCCACTTTGGCGGCTGCCAGAAAAACATATTCGGGCAGCTCAGAGGCAAAAAAACGTTCCACGGCTGCCTGGTTGGATAAATCCAACTCCGAGCGATTTCGCACGATCAGGTTGTGGTAACCCGCGGAACCGAGCTTGCGATGTATCGCGGAACCGACGAGGCCCTTATGGCCAGCTAAAAAAACTCGGCTATTCTTATTCATGGCGGTTTAACGTTGCGACGAGCCACGCTGTACGACATGGTGTCCCGCCCTTGCGAGGGTTCTTTCTTGTTCTGCCAGTTCAAGATCGTGTTCTACCATCATCTTGACGAGCTCGGAAAAGGTCACTTTAGGCGCCCAACCCAGTTTTTTGCGGGCTTTGCTTGCATCCCCACACAAGCAGTCGACTTCGGTTGGACGAAGGTAGCGAGGATCTTTCTCGACAAACTTTTTCCAATCGACGTCACAGTAGGACGCAGCCAGATCCAGGAATTCCTGCACGGAGTGCGACTCCCCGGTTGCGACGACGTAATCATCCGGATTAGGCTGTTGAAGCATCAACCACATTGCCTCGA
Source organism: Candidatus Acidiferrales bacterium (assembly GCA_963790355.1). GTDB lineage: Bacteria > Acidobacteriota > Terriglobia > Acidiferrales > UBA7541 > Acidiferrum. The sequence goes on along the minus strand of CAWBOF010000001.1, from coordinate 619,754 downwards.
CATAGTCTCCGGCATAGCCCCAGTCGCGCTTGGCCTCCAAGTTGCCAAGATACAGCTTATTCTGCAGGCCCAGCTTGATACGGGTCAGTGCCCGCGTGATTTTGCGGGTGACGAAGGTCTCTCCTCTGCGCGGCGATTCGTGGTTGAACAAAATGCCATTGGTTACGTGAAGGCCATACGCTTCGCGGTAGTTTGTGGCGTACCAGTGCGCCGCTACCTTGCTGACCGCGTACGGACTGCGCGGGTAAAAGGCGGTATGTTCATTTTGCGGAGACAGCGCGGCCCCAAACATCTCCGAGGATCCGGCCTGGTAAAGACGCACGGTCTTTTTTGTGAGAGCGAATTCGCGCATTGCCTCCAGCAGACGCAGAGTGCCGGTGGCGACCGCGTCAGCGGTGTATTCTGCCTGGTCAAAGCTCACGCGAACGTGGGATTGGGCGGAAAGATTATAAATTTCATCGGGCGCAACTTCCGCGAGGATGCGGTGCAGTCCAGCACCATCCGTGATATCGCCGTAATGCAAGAATAACCGCACGCCTTGTCCGTGCGGGTCAATGTAAATGTGGTCCAGGCGCTCCGTGGTAAATGTAGAAGCGCGGCGAACAATCCCGTGAACTTCATAGCCTCGGTTCAACAGGAATTCGGCGAGGCAAGATCCATCCTGGCCGGTGATGCCAGTGATCAGCGCCTTGGGAGCACCCGGTTGGTCTGGACGATTCGTCGTTTCGGTCATATAAATTAAATTCTACGGCCCACAGCAAACTCGAGTAAAACTATAACAAAGCAACTTCCCTTCTGTAAGGTATCAAAACACCCATCTCGGAGTGCCGGGAAATACTAAGTAACTGAATCTTCAGAATTTGGCCGAGTCCGTTATGCAATCTTCATGTCCGTGGGTTTGACCTGGTCGCGCATGTTGCCTTTCGTCGGCAACGGACGTGAGTTCGACGGAGGAAACGTCGGCCGCCGGAGTCCGTTCGCAATTATCGCTTCCTGGATCTCTTGTTCCGTTCAAAATACTCCACGGTGTCGACCCCGTCCGGTGGCCTGGGATCGCGATCGATCCTGGGGTTATCTGGAGGTCGAACTTCCCTGTAGCTTGGGGATTTGGAGAGCTGGCGTGCCCACTCTGCGGTGTCTGCTGGGGCGAAACGAGAACCGCAGGGTCTCCCGCCACCATAGTGGGAAAACATTTGCACATTTTGTCTTTCGAACAGAGGGCCTGCATTTCGCTCCAGGGGCTCAAGTGTGATTTTTCGGGCCCCTTCGGAGGCGCGAATCTTTAATCGACACAAATCCCAAATACTTAAACGCCGGTTATGACCATTGAGCAGCACCCCCATAAAGTAGGCCCTCAGTACTCAGCCCCCGCAGCGATGAGGACAATATTCGGATCGATTACGGCTTTCGGCGGATTTTGCTGCGTCTCACGCTTAGATAGTGTGAACCGTGCGTTTGCTACGAATGCCTGAGCGGCCATGATTTCTTTGGCCCGGCTTAATGATTGAAATATGTCCTTCACACGAGGAGAGCAACTAATATGAACACACTCAACCGTCTCGCGCTTGTCGCTGCCGCCGGATTCTGCTTTGCCGTGTATGCACCGAGAATACAGGCTCAGGTTAGTGTCGACGTGGGGGTCGCCCCGGACTGCCCCTATGGTTACTACGACTACGCTCCGTATGCTTGTGCCCCCTACGGCTACTACGGTCCCGAGTGGTTTCTGGGGGGCGTGTTCGTTGGAGCCGGTCCTTGGTTTCACGGCCCGGAAAATTTTCACGGCAACGTCGACAACCACTTCGACAAACAACACGGCTACAAAGGCCCAGTGCCAAACCGCGGCGACAAGCCGGAACCGAACAAACATCCAGAGAAAGAGCAGAACTTCAAAGGTAATGAGATGCGTGACGGGCGCGGTCACGTAGTGGACAACAAGCGGTAGCCAGGCACACGAACGAAACCGACTGATCGGTGAATCTTCTTCGCCCGATCAGCCGGTTTCTTTTGATGAGTCCCGTTAGTCTAGAAGATCACTAGCGGCGGTGGTCTGCGAATTCCGCGGCGGCCTTCAGCTCCTGGTCGGCCGCTTCGATATGCTCCTTGGCTTTTGAAGCATGACCTCCCAGTTCATCCTTGTTTTCGTGCTGCGCTTCGTCCGCTTTTCCCCAAGCTTCCTGTAGGTGTTTCTGCGCTTCGGCAAGATTCGGATGCCGGTGCGGATCGATATTCATCACCGGCCTTTGGGCGAACAACGCCCCGCCACAAACCAATCCTGCGCAAAATACAGTGCTAAGAACAATGCTCTTTTTTGCTGTCATGAAAACTCGCTCCGAAAAGGATTTACCCAGCTGGGCCAGACTATGGGCAGAGGTTATTAGTTTAACCTGATTGCACGCGTCAGAAAATCTGTTCCAGCGTCTAGGTAGCAGACCTGGCGTGTTGGACAGCAAGACGTTGGCGGGCATACGCCGACCACGGCCCCACAGGATCGAGCTTGATGTAAGCCTGCCAGTGTTCGCGCGCTTCGGCAAAGGCATGCAGTTTTTCGCACACAAACGCCAGATTGTAGTGGGCATCGCAATAATCTGGATCGATCAGGAGAGCCTGGCGTAAATGGCGACGGGATTCTTCCAGTTCCCCCATTTCCTCCAGCACGCTGCCAAGATTAAAATACACCAGGGGATTTTGCGGCTGCGCGGCCAGCGCGCGCCGGAAATAGTCCGCGGCCTTTTCGAAATTGCCGTCTTCGTAGTACAGCGTCCCACAGTTCAGCAGTGCGTCGGCATTATTGGGATCGGCATCCACGCACCGGTCGTAGGCATCAAACGCCTGCGCCCGCGTCTCTTTGTCGGCTTCGTAGGATAAGGCCATGGCCAGCCAATCGCTCCCGCTGCGACGCGCGATGAAGCGAATGCTTTCATCCAATTCGCGTGTCTCAAAATTCAAAACAAACTGGCCAGACAGCGGTTCCAGGCGCGCGCTCCCCTGTTCGACCAACACATCTTTGCCATCGGAAAGAATGCGCAGCTGAGAGAGCGGCGTCTTGACCTGGGAGAGTTTCTCGCTCAGAGCCGAAAGGGCCCGCTGCAGACGGTTCGCGGACACGCCTTTTTCCAGCAATTGCTTGATTGTGCGAAGCCCTATCAGATCGCGGAAATCGTAGTAGCGCGCTCCTTGCTCGTTTTGCGGCGATACCAGACGCAGCTTGTCCCAATAGTCCAACTGTCTGCGGGTCAGACCGACAATCCGTTGCACGTCTTCGGAGCTGAATCTATCCGTAGCACCCATCCGAAATCAGCCGGCCGCTTTCTTCCCCCGTTTTTGCGCTGCGGGCGCCGGCTGAACGGCGCGGGTAGGCGGTTTCTTGCCGGAGGGCACGGCAACCGGGCCGGCTTGTGCTGCCGGGGGAGCTTTCGCCGCGGCAGGAGTCGGGGCATGTTTCTCCGCCAGGCTCTTTTTTAGAGCGTCCATCAAGTCGATCACCGGAGCCAGATGCGGATGCGGTGCTTCGGCGACCTCCTGGCCCTGGAGCTTTGCCGCAATCATGGCGCGAACGTTATCGCTGTATTCGTCGCGATACTTGTCCGGCTGAAAAGGCACGGCCAAGCTTTCAATCAACTGCTCGGCCAGCTTTTTCTCCTGATCTTTTACTTCGATCTTGTCTGTGGGCACCGCTTCAGCCGCGCGAATTTCGTTGGAATAAAACATAGTGTGCAGCGTCATGGTCTTGGCGCCTGGACGGATAATCACGATATGTTCGCGCTGGTGCATGGTAATCTTGGCGATCGCGCCATAGCCGGTTTCCTGCATACCTTTCATCAGCAACATGTACGCTTTCAATCCGGGATCTTCCGGCGTGATGTAATACGAGGCGTCGAAGTAAAGCGGATCCATCTCATCGAGTTTCACGAACTCGATAATTTCCATCACGCGCGCAGACGGTGGCTCAATCTTATCCAGATCTTCTTCGCTGAACAGCACGTACTGGTCTTTGTCGTATTCGTAGCCTTTTACGACCTCGGAGCGCTCTACGTTACGGTTGCAGACCGGACAGAATAGCGGCTGCTTCAGGCGCGAATGGCAAACATTATGAAGTTGGTTGAAGCTGACGCGCTCGCCGCGAGCGGCAGCGAACATGCGCACTGGGATCGAGATCAACCCGAAGGTCAGGTGGCCTTTCCAGACCGTGGTCGCCATGGTGAGTGTCCTCCCTCGAGCGAATGGGCGGCGAACGAGTCTCTAAGGTTAGCGAGCAGCCCGCCCGGATGCAAGCCGAAAACCTGGGCAAAAGCCCCAAAAAGTACATGTAAAGGCTGTAGAAATGCCTGCGATAGAATGCGTTCATGGCGAAACCGCGCAAGCTCGAAGAGTATCGAAAAAAGCGGCAGTTTGACCGGACACCGGAGCCCGCCGGCGTAGAAAGTCCCGGGAAGACCGAGAACACATTTGTCGTACAAAAGCACGCCGCACGCCGCCTGCACTATGACTTTCGCCTGGCCATCGACGGCACGTTGAAATCCTGGGCCGTCCCGAAAGGTCCTTCGCTGAATCCCGATGACAAGCGCCTGGCGGTGCGGACCGAGGACCATCCGCTCGATTACGCCAATTTCGAAGGAAACATTCCCGAAGGCAGCTACGGCGCGGGAACCGTGATGGTTTGGGATCGCGGAACATTTCAGGTGGAAGGCAAAGCGGACCCCGCAACACAAGTCGAGCATGGCGAAATCAAATTTTCGCTGAATGGCGAAAAGCTGCGCGGCAGTTTCGTTATTGTGAAGTTAAAGAACAGCGAAAAGGGCAACGAGTGGCTGATGATCAAGCACAAAGACGCCGCCGTGGATCCCCACTGGAACATCGACGAGCACGACGGATCCGCGCTGACTGGGCGCGTTCTCGAGGAAATCAAAGCGCAGCAACCACCAAAACGCAATGCAACCCCGTTGCATGCCGCGGATTTGGAAGATGCGCGCAAGAGCCCAATGCCGGCGCGTCTGGCGCCCATGCTGGCCATGCTTTCGGAGCGTCCTTTTTCCGATCCCAACTGGCTCTTTGAAATTAAATGGGACGGAGTACGCGCACTCGGATGGATCAAGGAGGGCAAGTTGACGCTGCATGCGCGGTCGGGTTCGGACATCACCGCGCAGTATCCTGAATTGGCTGGCCTTCCCGCTTCCTTCAGTGGACAAAACGCTATCCTCGACGGAGAAATCGCCGTTCTGGATGCGCGCGGTCGCAGCGATTTCGAAAAGCTGCAAGAACGCATGCATGTGCGGGCTCCCGGGCAAAAACTGCTTTCTGGATTTCCTGTCGTCTATTTTGCGTTCGATCTTCCGTATTGCGATGGCTACGACCTTCGTGCTGCGCCTCTGCTGCAACGCAAACAACTCTTGCAGCGGCTCCTCCACTCATCCGAACGAATTCGTTTTTCGGACCATCAGTTGGGAAAGGGCAAGGAATTATTCGAGCTGGCAAAACAGAATGAACTAGAAGGCATCATCGCGAAGCGCATCGACAGCCGCTACGTCAGCGAACGCAGCGTCAACTGGTTGAAACTGAAAACCTCCAAGACACTCGATGCCGTCATCGGCGGCTGGACCGCTGCTCGCGGCGCTGGCATGCCGTTTGGTTCGCTGCTGCTCGGATTGTGCGAAAGCAAGAAACTACGTTTCATCGGGCACGCGGGAAGCGGATTCGACGCCGAGACGCACAAGGCCGTCGCGGCGAAACTCAAAAGGCTGGAAACCAACAAATGCCCCTTCGACAAACTTCCGGAATCGAATGAGAAAGCCACTTGGGTTACTCCCAGCCTCGTGGCGCATGTTCGCTACAGCGGATGGACCCAGGAAGAACGGCTGCGGCATCCGGTATTTCTCGGTCTGCGCGAAGACGCAAAACCGCAAGACTGTCGCCGGGAAAATGAGGTTGCAGCCCCGGAACCGCCTTCGGAAAATCCCCACGTTGTGCACGCTCCGCCCATCGTTGGCAAAGTGTTAAGCACGAAAGCGCAGATTGAAGCAGAACTCTTCAAGGGTCGCGCGGAAAACGTCACTTTGGAGGTGGACGGCAAGCGCTTCCGGTTGAGCAATCTGAACAAAGTGTATTTCCCGGAATCGGGCTATACCAAGCGCGACCTGGTCGCTTATTACTATCGCATGGCGGAGTATGTGCTGCCGTTTTTGAAAGACCGCCCGCTGGTTTTGCGGCGTTATCCCGATGGCATCAAGGGCCAGATGTTTTTCCAGAAAGATATGCGCGAAGGCTTGGGCCTCCCTGACTGGTTCCAGACCGTAGCCATCGATTCCGAAACCAGAGGAGAGCAGATTCACTATGCGCTCGCAAATGATCGCGCTTCCCTGCTCTACCTGACCGGCCTCGGATGCATCGACCACAATCCCTGGAGCAGCCGCGTCGGCGACCTCGAGCATCCGGATTATTTTTTCTTCGATCTGGATCCCTCGGAGGGCACGGAATTTCCTGTGGTAGTGAAAATCGCCAAGGCCCTCCACGAGAAGCTCGAAGGATTAAAACTCAATGTTTTCGTGAAGACTTCCGGCGCCACTGGAATGCATTTATATCTTCCCGTCGAGCCGGTCTACAGCTACGAGCAACTGCGCACGTTTGCGGAAATCGTGGCGCGCATGGTGACTGCCGAGCACCCCAGCCTGGTGACCAATGAGCGCAGCGTCGCGAAACGACCTGCTGGCCGCGTGCTGATTGATGTTCAGCAAAATGCGCAGGGCCGGCCCCTTGCGGCAGCCTATGTGGTGCGCGCCTTTCCGAAAGCGCCGGTTTCCACTCCGCTACAACCCAGCGAGCTGCGCACCAGCCTCAAGCCGGAAAAATTGAATATCAAGTCGCTAACCGAACGCCTGGGGGAAAAGGGCGATTTATGGGCCGATTTCTGGAAACGCAGCCAAAGACTGGAAGACGCCATCCAGCGGTTGAGCGGCGACCTTGAGCCGAAACCCAAAAAGGCGCCGTGAATCGCCGCAATCGCGATTCTGAATTGACAAAAACAATCTGCTTTATAGGTTCTTGCAGCGGAATCGCCGCAGTTCCGCCGTCAGTCGGAACGTCCCCCAAAAAGGTCCGGCCGCTCCGGTACTCAGCCAGTCGGCGGGCAACGAAGACCTGGCGCTACCCCCTGATTCATCTCGACGCTTTATTTCTTGTTCGCTTTTCGCCGGTCAGAACCGCGTGTTTGCCGATTTCTCGCGTGGATTGGCCGAATCCCTCTACAGCCCGTTTTTCCATCGCGCTACGATTCCTGCAGAAAAGGAGGATCGCATGTCCGCATACGCATCCACTGCTACAAAAGGCTATAAAGGAATGGGAATGGAGGGCGCCATCGCCAGATGGTATGCCCGCATTACTCAAAAATCTCTGGAACGATTCAAGGACTTGGCTCGCCGTACTGCCGAACAGGTTCCGCCACCGGCCCGAATCCTCGAAGTCGCACCCGGCCCCGGATATTTCGCCATCGAGCTCGCCAAACTCGGCGATTACGAAATTACCGGGCTGGACATCAGCAAGACTTTCATTGAAATCGCAACCGCCAATGCCGCCAAAGCCGGCGTAAGGGTAGACTTTCGCCACGGCAACGCTTCGAGTATGCCCTTTGCAGACGACAGCTTCGATTTCCTCGTTTGCAGCGCTGCGTTCAAAAATTTCACGGAACCAAAGCGCGCGCTGGAAGAAATGTATCGCGTTCTCCGGCCCGGCGGTCGCGCACTGATCGTCGACCTGCGGGGCGATGCGCCACAGGGAGCCATCAACCAGGCGGTCAAAAGCATGCATATTGGACCCGTGAACGCCATCATCACCAAGCTCACGTTTCGATTCATGCTGCTCAAACGCGCTTACACCGGCAGCAGCTTCGAAAAACTGGTTGCAGAAACAAAATTTAGTGGCGTTCAGATTCGAGAGGAGCAGATCGCTCTGGAAATCCTGCTCACCAAAAATGGCAAAGGCCCCGGTTTCCTGTATTTTTGAATTTTATTCCAGTTAGGATTTGCTGAGTTCGTCGAGAGCCGCGAGCACTTCGTCGCTGTGCTTCTTGACGTCCACGTCGGTCCAGACTTTCCGCACTTTACCGGTGGGATCGATTAAAAAAGTGTGCCGCGCGGATAGTTTCGCCACGCCGTAATTTGTCAAGGAATCGTACTTTTCCGAAACGTCGTGATTCGTGTCGGCCAGTAGCTTGAAGTTCAAGCCTTCCTTCGCGCAAAACTCCTGGTGCGATTTTTCGTCCTGGACGCTGACGCCGATGATCACCGCGTTCTTCGCCTCATACTTGGCCATGTCCCGCTGAAAATTGTGCGCTTCAATCGTGCATCCGGTGGTCATGTCTTTCGGATAGAAATACAGCACCACCCATTTGCCCCGAAAATCGTGCAGGCTAATCGGCTTGCCATCCTGCGAATTCAGCGTGAAATCCGGCGCTTCCGTGCCTACCGCCGGCGCTTTATCGCCCGCGCGCAGATTTTTCGCCAGCAACGCCAGCCCAGCCACCACAACCACCGCCGCGCCCAAAACGAACCACATACGTAGTTTCCCCATACTGCACCCCCCCCGCAGACAATACCAGACTTTTGCAGGCTTTTACACTGATGTTAAATGCGTCGACGGCGGGCTGCGGCTATACGCGACTGCCAGGCTGGAAGAACGGTAAGTGACGCTATTTTTTGACCGTCACCGGTTTTGCAGGGTTGTTGGTGATCGCTGAAAAAGAGCAAGGGTCAGGACTCCATCGAAAAAGTATATGCCGACGTTCGCGATCAGGTTTCCAAAAATGTTTCCGCTAAATTCAAAATGCAGCAAAATCCCGTGCTCAGGCAGAGTGAACAAGGCACGGATATCGTCATAGGCACGAACGCAGCCGAATCCGTAAGGCCTTCCGCCGACGGCAAGTGACGCCCCCACACGAAAGTTGCTCAGGGTCGCGACGCGTCTTACGGCTCGTCGTCTCCGTCGGATGCTCCGCCGAGGTCTTCTTCGAGCGGTTTCTTGGGATCGATGGGAGAAAGGCCATCTTTCGTCAATCCCTTATTCAAATCGGGTAGGTCCTTTTCGCGGATTGCGCTCCAGCGGCGGCGCAGGCCGGTTTCACTCTGCTCCAAATCCTGATAAGCCGCCTCAGCCTGAGTGGTCGGCGCCGCATCCGCGCTATCGGCTACTGCCAGGATCGCCGCGAAGTGCTGATTCAGCGTCGAGAAATTTTCAGGCGTCTTGCCGCTGGATGGCACGCCATAGAAACTATGCTGAGTGCCTCCCTCCAATTCGGCGCACTGGTTGTCTAGCGCCGCAAGCTCCTTGGCCAGCTTCTCCTTGCCGTTCACTTTCTTTGACACTTCCTTGATCTGCTCACGCACCGATTTAACCTGCTCCAACGAGTCGTAGCTGCCGTTCATTCCTTCCACCGCGCCGATCTCCATTTCCTGTTGTTTGCGTAGATCTTCGAGTGGCGTGTGGATGCGCGGATCCATTTTCACCCCCAGCGGTTGCGTATAACTCTGCCCGTTCACGGTCAGCTTCACGGTGTACGAACCGGGCAGCGCCCACGCGCCCAGCGGCAGCAGCGGCGTATCGTGCAAAATTGCCGAGATCGGGAATTCCCTCTCGAGAGCGTCCGGCGCCGAATAATGCACGTCCCACACAAAGCGGTGCATGCCCGCCTCCGTGGAAAGGATTTGCGCAGGGCGAACCCAATACATCGGAATGGGGTGTTCCGCCGCCAATTTTTCCATCGGCAATGGCTTGTCCGTGCTGCTATAGCGGCGCACCGGCGCTCCGCTGGAGTCCAGAACTTCCAGCGTTACCGGTCCCTCCGCATTTGCCGCCAGATAATAATCAAGGATCGCGCCGTCCGGCGGATTCTTCCCCGCCGGAACTTCGGGCGGCAACGGTGTGTCCGTATTCCGGTTCCAGCGCCAGCGCAAAGCCTCTTGCGGGGCAAACAGAACAACGGATTGCTGAGCCACTTTATCGGTCAACTGCCGCAGCGGCGTGATGTCATCCAGAATCCAAAACGACCGGCCATGCGTGCCGACAATCAGGTCATCGCCATGGATCGTCAGGTCGCGCATGGATGTGTGCGGCAGGTTGAGCTGCAGCGGCTGCCACACATCGCCGTCATTGAAGGAAACATACACAGCGTTTTCTGTCCCGGCAAAAAGTAATCCCTTGCGCTCAGGATCTTCGCGCACCACATTGGTCGGGGCCGTAGCCGGCAATCCAGCGGCAATTTCCTGCCAACTCCCTCCATAATCGCGCGTCCGGAAAATATGCGGACGCAAATCATCCAGCCGGAAGGTGTTCACGGCGGCATACACCGTGCCCGCGTCGAAATGCGAAGCTTCGAGGATGGATACTTTCGCCCAGGGCGTAAGCGCCAGCGGCGTCACGTTTTTCCAGGTTTTGCCGCCATCGCGGGTGATTTGAATCAGGCCGTCATCGGTCCCGGCCCAAATCGTGTCCGCGTCCTTGTGCGAAGGCGCGACAGCATAAATCGTTCCACGATGCTTGCCATTTTCCGGATCGCCCGCGGAGAAAACGCCGAGATTTGCGGGCACCGCATAAGATTCGCGCGTCAGGTCCGGGCTGATAACCGACCAGCTGCGCCCCTGGTCCGTCGTTCTAAACAAAACGTTGGCCGCGAAGTACAACACCTTGGGATCGAGCGGCGAAAATATCAGCGGCAACGTGCGATTGTATCGATACTCGCCGCGGCGAATGGGTTCGGGCGCAACATCAGCCACCTCACCAATATCCTGCTGCGTGCGCGTGAGCTTCGCCCCAAAAACAATATTCGGATCCTTGGGGTCGACCGCTACTCTGCCATATTCGAATACACCCGGCAGAGTCCAATCGCGAAACGTAATCTCCCCGTAATCGCTGCGGCTTTTCGTGGCCACGCTGCCGGATTCCTGCTGCCCACCATAAACCCAATAGGGGAAACGATTGTCAGTGGTCACGTCATAAAACTGCGCGGTAGGCTGGTTGTACCAACTGCTCCATGTTGTGCCGCCGTTCACGCTGATCGCCGCGCCCTGATCTGCTGAGATTGCGATGATCTGCGGATTCTCCGCGCTGATCCAGATGCGTTGGTAATCGTCTCCGCCCGGCGCTCCCTTCCACCCTGTAAATGTCTTGCCGGCATCGGTGGATTTCCAGGAAGCGGTGTTAGCAACGTAAATCACATCCGGATTATCCGGCGCGACCGCGATACCCATGGCGCCGGGCCCGCGCCCGCCGATGCGATGATCAGAGTTAACCAGTTGCCACGATTCGCCCGCATCGTCGGAGCGATAGATTCCACCCTTGTCTTTCTTTGTTTCGACGTTCAGGTACACGCGCTTCGGATTGCTGGGCGCGATGGCGATGCCGATGCGAGAGAGGCGATCTTCGTCCGTCGGCAAGCCTTGCGTGATGGGCCTCCACGTGCTCCCGCCGTCGGTGGACTTGTACAATCCGCTGCCGGGAATGACGAAATATTCGCCGCTGCGCACTTCCCACGGAGCCACGCGCGCAGCCCAGAGAGCTGCGAACAGAACTTGCGGGTCGCTCGGGTCCATCACCACATCCGCGGCGCCGATGTTTTCATCCTTATATAGAACCTTTTCGAACGTTTTCCCTCCATCTATGGAACGAAACACGCCGCGCACCGGATTTGGCCCGTATGGATGGCCCTCCGCGGAAACGAACACGCGATCTGGATCCGTTGGATCCACCACGATCGCTGTAATCTGCTGTGCATCGCTCAAATCCAGACGCGTCCATGTTTTGCCCGCGTTCGTCGATTTATAAATTCCGTCGCCCACGGAAAGATCGGGCCGTTGCAGTCCTTCGCCGCTTCCCACATAAACGATGTTCGGATTCGAGGCTGCCACGGCAATGGCTCCGACGGAGCCCATCGGCTGGTCATCAAAAATGGGTTTCCACGTATTTCCAGAATCGTCCGTCTTCCAAACGCCACCATTCACCGGAGCCATATAAAAAACGTTGGGTTCGTGGGGCACACCGGTAATCGCCACCGTGCGTCCGCCACGAAACGGCCCGATGCAGCGCCAGCGCATCTCCGAGAAAAGTTTCTGATCGTATTGTTGTGCGCGCAGCGTCATCGTCGCCGCCACAACCATGCTTCCAAACACAATCCAGCGGGCGAGTCTCAACAAGCGCATCGGTTTCCTCCATAGACCCAAAGGAGAATAACTCCTGACCTGCGGAAGGGCAAACCAGTAGTAAGCATGCCCCGCAGAAGATACGCTGTCAGAAACAGGTATCGAGCAAAGCGCATGTGTTATAGGCTTTTTGTTGTGCGCTGCCAAAGAAATTCACACGGTCACCACGGAAAACCTTGCGCACCCGACAGATAATTCTCTTCGATGAGCGACGAAAATCAACTGCTGCGTTCGAAAGGGGCTGGACCGCGCAACCCACTCGGGCTCGCATTTCTCTCTCTTGCGGTAGGGGCGGTGGCCGGGCTCGTTGGAGCGTTCTTTCGAATCGGACTCCGTCACCTGGATCTCTGGCGTACGTTGCTGATCGGGAAAGCGCACGCGTTGGGCTGGGGCGGAATTATCGTTGTCGTTTCCGTCACCGCGCTGCTTGCCGCTCTCGCCGCCTGGATGGTTCGCCGAATCGCGCCGGAATCCACGGGAAGTGGCATCCCCTATGTGGAAAAAGAGTTGCGCGAAGGCTGGGCCGGCAATCCCCTTCGCATTATCGCCGTCAAATTTGTTGGCGGACTCATGGCCATCGGCGGCGGTTTGGCGTTAGGCCGCGAGGGTCCAACCGTTCAGATCGGCGCAGTCATCGGCCACTTCCTGGGTGAAACATTTCGTAGAGATAACAACGACTGCCGCGTTTTGCTGGCGGCAGGCGCCGGCGCAGGTTTGGCCACGGCGTTCAACGCGCCGATTGCAGGCGCCGTTTTCGTACTGGAAGAATTGGTCGGCGAATTCGACGTCACCATTTCGATTGCTACCCTCGGCACTTCGGCGGGTGCAATCGGCATCGCGCGATTGCTGTTGGGCCGCGACCCCGATTTTGTCGTTCCCATGCTCGCGCACCTGGATGTCGGCAATCTCTGGTCGCATCTGCTGTTGGGAATCGTTTTAGGAGTTTTGGGCGTCGCCTATTCTCGCGCGATCCTTGGCATGATCGCGGTGCAAACTCGCCTAAACCGAATCGCCGTGGAGTGGCGCGCGGCCGCCGTCGGCGCCATTATCGGCTTGTTGGGTTGGTTTGCCCCGGACCTGATCGGCGGAGGCGATATCCTCACTCGGCAGGCCCTGAGTGGCAACGTCCTCTTTCGCGCCATCGCCGTTATCTTTCTGATTCGTTTTGTGCTCGGCCCGCTCTCCTATTCGGCGCAGACTCCCGGCGGCTTGTTCGCACCGATGCTGACGATCGGCTCGCAAGCGGGCTTGCTGATGGGCTGGCTTTGGATTCGGCTTTTTCACAGCAGTACGTTTCTGCCGCAGGAGTTTGCCATCGTAGGCATGGCAGCGTTTTTTACTTCGGTCGTGCGCGCACCCGTTACCGGCATCATTCTTGTGATTGAGCTGACGGGAAGTTCCTCCTTGCTCCTCCCGATGCTCGCCGCGGCTTTCACAGCGATGAGCATGGCTACGTTCCTGAAACAGCCGCCAATCTACAGTTCATTGCGCGTAGTGCGTTAGCCCGAAATTCCGCAGCGCCAGCGCGATCGGCTCCACTGCCCAATCGAATCGTGGCCACAACAAACAAGTAGGAGCACACTAGGGTCCATAGGAAGATTCCATGAGTCTGAAATCCAGAATCATTATTCAAGGTCTCTTTACCTTTGCCGCTGCTTTCGCACTCCTGTTCCTCCCGGCCGGCACGCTGGATTTCTGGGAAGCTTGGGTCTTCCTGGGAATCCTTTTTATTCCCATGGTGATTTTTTCGGTTTATTACTACAAGCATGATCCCGCACTCGTGCAACGCCGCATGCAGACGCACGAAAAAGTCAAAGAGCAGCAATGGATCATCCGCGCAGCCACGATGCTTTCTGTTTTGGGCTTGCTCATGCCGGGCCTGGATCATCGCTTTGGCTGGACGCGCCGGCTGAGGGGTGGCGTCCCGTTGTGGGTAGAAATCGTCACGCAACTCCTGGTGTTGGCCGGATATCTAGGAACGATGTGGGTGATTCACGTCAATCGCTTCGCGGCGCGCACCATCCAGGTGGAAGAAGGCCAGAAAGTAATTTCCACCGGACCCTACGCCGTAGTTCGCCATCCTATGTATTCCTTCGCCACACTGATGTGCTTGGCCATCGCGCCCTCGCTCGGGTCTTATGTGTCTCTGCCCTTTTTTGTGTTGCTGATTCCAATCTTCGCCGCGCGCTTGTTGAACGAGGAAGAAGTGTTGCGCCGGGACTTGCCGGGCTACGCCGAATATTGTCAACGAACCAGGCCCCACCTGATTCCGTATATCTGGTAGCGGATCGCCGGACTGTGTCTGGTGCGGGTGTGCTAACCTACCGGCGTTTCGCAAATCGATTGTGATACCGCATGAAGGGAGCTTCCCAATGTCTTTGGCAAGAACGAGAAAGACGGTTCTCTTGCTCATCGCGAGCGTGCTTTGCACCAGCTCGCAGGCATGGCCCCAGTCGAAACCGTCCGATCAGCAGGCACAGATCCAGAAATTGGAGGACACCGCCGTCGATGTGTCGCTTGGTCCGAACGAACCGCCGCTGCAATTGAGCCTGCAAAAGTTAATGGAACTCTACAAAATTCCCGCATTCAGTCTCGCGGTGATCGACAACTACCAGATCGTCTGGGCAAAAGCGTACGGAGTGACCGACGCCGGCTCGAACAAGCCGGTCACCACCAGGACGCTGTTCCAGGCAGGCTCCATCAGCAAACCGGTTGCCGCCACGGGCGCGTTGTACTTGGTCGAGAAGGGCAAGCTCTCGCTCGATGAAGATGTGAATCAAGAGCTGCAAACCTTTAAAGTACCTGAGAACGAATTCACAAAGACTCAAAAGGTTACACTTCGCCGCCTGATGTCCCACACCGCGGGCCTGACGATCCATGGCTTCCCTGGCTATGACCTGGAGGCGTCCCGGCCAACGCTGGTGCAAATCTTCAATGGCGAAAAGCCCGCCAACACTGCCCCGATTCGCGTAGACGCCGTCCCCGGCACGCTGGAGCGTTATTCCGGGGGCGGAGTCACCATCGAACAACAGCTCGTGATTGACGTGACCGGCACGACGTTCCCAGAATTCATGCACGACACTGTGCTAGAAAAAATTGGTATGACCGACAGCAGTTACGCCCAGCCTCTCCCCGCCGACTGGGCGGCTCGCACCGCCGCAGGCACGTACGCCGACGGAAAGCCCGTTCATGAGCGCTGGCACATCTATCCCGAAATGGCTGCGGCAGGATTGTGGACGACTCCCACGGATCTGGCGAAGTTTGCGATCGAAATCGCGCTGTCCAAGCAGGGCAAAGCTAACCATGTGCTCTCGGAAAAAATGACCAACGAGATGCTAACTCCGGTAATGGACGAAGCCGGACTCGGTTTGTTCCTGGACAAAAATAATCCCGGACAGTTTGGACATGACGGAGCCGACGAAGGTTTTCAAGCGCTGCTGACCATGAACACAAACACTGGAAAAGGTGTCGCCATCATGGCCGATTCCGACCGTGGCATCTTCGCGGGACAACTGGTTATGCTCAGCATAGCCAAAGAATATGGCTGGAATTACAAAGCTGCTCCTGACCCTGTTTCCACTCTTCTGTTGCTGGCGAAGATGAAAGGCCCTGCGGCGGCCCTCGAGCGTTACACGGAAATAAGAACTTCAGATGCGAAAAGCGTCAACGAACAAACCCTTAACAATCTCGGCTATCTGCTGTTGCAGGAAGGCCAAGCGCCCGCCGCCATTACCGTGTTCCAGCGAAACGTCCAGGAATATCCGCAATCCTGGAACGTTTACGACAGCCTCGGCGAGGCCTACATGGATGCAGGCCAAAAATATCTGGCCATCTCCAATTATGAGAAATCATTGCAACTCAATCCGAAAAACGAGAACGGCATCCAGAAGCTGAAACAATTGAAAGAATCCAAGTAACGGAGTGGGCCATGATTCGCACCACGGCAATCGTTGGACTCTAGCTCTTTCGCCGGATTTCCCGGCCGCCCAGGCGAAACCGCTGCGCCGGCTGGATCCAAAACCTGTATGGGCAAAGCCAACAAGGCCAAAATCTCCGCCTCCGTGATGCTAATTCGTCTTCGGTAGGACTTATTGGCGAAATGGAAAGACACCGGCAAGGGGCCGGGCGATCCCGAAGCCAACAAAGCTCTCGACGCTCACTCCGAATATTGGTCCAAGCAACGGAAGGCCGGCCGCGCCCTCCTGGCCGGCGGAATGAATGGCGATTACTGGGACAATGTCGCGTTTATGCACTGGCTGACCAACAAGTTCCAGCCGGGCGCGGAAACCTGCGAAGAACCGCCAATTCCGCCAAATAGTGCGTTCGAGTGGACCCTGTTACAAATGACAATGCCCACGCCTGTCGTTCGAATATAAGATACAATCCGTGCGTCGCCGAGCGCTCCGCCCACCCCTATGGGCGACACGAACTGATCAGGAGAGTTGCAATGAATCGTCTTTTGAAGTTACTTCTGCCCATTCTATGTGTGTGCGTTGCCGCCGGACCGGCCGCTGCACAGAACAAGAAGGAAATCCCCGCGGCGGATGTGATCAGCAGATCCATCAAAGCAGTGGGATACGAAGTTGGCGGAGGCGCCACGAAGGTCATCTTTCTCGGCACAAGTGCCGCACCGCAGGCCAGCGGTGAAGCCAAGGTCGACGCCAAGCGCGCGGGCACGGATATCGATCTGAAAGTGAAAGGAATGCCTCAGCCCACCACGCTCGGAGCGGAATTCCTCACCTACGTCCTTTGGACCATCACGCCTGACGGTTCAACCACCAACCTCGGCGAAATTCCCATCGACAAGACGGGCAATGGCAAACTCACTGTTACCGCGCAATCCCAGACTTTCGCCATGATCGTGACAGCCGAACCGTATTTCGCAGTGGAATTGCCCAGCGAAGTGGTCGTGCTCGAAAACGACACCAAGAAAAACACCAAAGGCAAGATTTTCCCGGATAACGACTACAAGCTCATGAAGCGCAGCCAGTACGCCAAGCTCGGCAATCCTCTGGCGCTGACGCCTGACCTCAAGAAAGTGCCACTGGATATGTACGAGGCCCGCAATGCCGTTGACATCGCCAAATCGCAAAAGGCAGAGGAGTACGCCCCTGAAATTTACTCCAAAGCCACAAGCAGCCTGCAGATGGCAGAGAATGCCTTGTCCTCTAACGCCGACAAGTCCCAGATCATCACCAACGCGCGCCAGACCATTCAATTCGCGGAAGATGCCCGCGCACTTTCCGCCGAGCGCCAGGAAGCGCAGCGCATCCAGCAGGAAAAGGATGCCGCCGCAGCTGCAGCCGCCGCCAAAGCCAATGCTGAAGCAGCGGCCGAGGCACAACGTCAAGCTGAACTAACTGCCGCGAAAGAAGCTCAGATGAAGGCCGAAGCCGACGCTCGAGCGGCTCAACAACAGGCCGCAGCTGCCCAAGCTGCGCAAGAAGCGGCGGCGCAACAAGCTGCCCTGCAGGCGAAGGAACAAGCCGCGAGAGATGAGGCTGCGCGCGCACAGGCCGCTACCGCCGCGCTCCGCGCCCAGCTACTCAAGCAGCTCAACGACGTGTTGCAGACGACCGACACGCCGAGAGGCCTGGTTGTGAATATGGCCGATGTGTTGTTTGAAACGAATCGCTATGCCTTAAGCCAGGACGCCCAGCTCAAGCTGGCCAAACTGTCCGGCATCATTCAAGCGCATCCCGGCTTGAACCTTGCGATTGAAGGCTACACCGACACAACCGGCACACCGGACTACAACCTAAAGCTTTCCCAACAGCGCGCTGACGCCGTCCGCGATTTCCTCGTTTCGCAGGGGCTGTCCGCGGACACGATCACGTCCAAAGGACTAGGCCAGGCGGATCCTGTTGCGGACAACGCCACTGCGGCAGGGCGCAAGATGAACCGCCGCGTGGAAATCATCGTCTCTGGCGAAGTGATCGGCGTGAAAGTGGGACGCTAGAATCGCTAACAAAAGACAAAGGGCCGGTCTCTGCGTGAGACCGGCTTTTTTTGTATCAGCGTTTAGCTTGAAGTGTCTGCCTTGATCACAGCGCTGGCTAATCCGCCGCTTTGGGTTGGACCGCTGGTTTCTCCACAGGTCGCGCCGGTGTTCCATCCGCCTTTACGTAATGCGCGTACCAGGCAAGATAGCGTTCCTCTAAATCCTTGATGTGACTGGGCGTCTTGAACTCGTGGTATTCGTCCGGATAAACCACCAGCAACGTGTCGCGCCCCAGCGCCTTCAGCGATTCATACATCTGCTCACCGCCTAAGACCGGCACATTCCAATCGATGTTCCCGCCCACGAACATGGTCGGCGTTTGGATGTCCTTCACATGCCAGAACGGCGCCACGCGGTCCCACACTTCGCGATGCTCCCATGGCAGCCCGAGTTCAGCCACGTAGTCTCGCACATACTCGTCATGGCCCCATAGGCTCGTGAACTCCGCCGCCCCCGCCCCCGAAATTGCCGCCTTGAACCGGTTGGTGTGGCCGATGATGAAGTCCGTGGAAATGCCGCCATAGGACCAGCCGCCCACTCCAAGCTTGTCCGGGTCTGCAATTCCCTGCTCAATCGCATAATCCACAATCGCCATGTCGTCCTGATAGTCCTTGTTGCCCCAGTCCGCAAAGATGGCTTTGCAGTAGTCCTGGCCGTAGCCGGACGAGCCCCGCGGGTTGGGCAGAAGCACCACGTATCCATTTGCGGCCAACAACTGCGCCAGGTCCTGAAATTCCGCGTAATAGGCCCACACGGGTCCGCCGTGCGGCCGCACAATCGTCGGATATTTCATTCCTGCCACGTAGCCCAGCGGCTTGTACATATAACCGTGAATTACAGTGCCGTCCTTTGACTTGAAGGACAGGTACTCGCCCGGCGAAAGCTTGAAGGTTGAGAGCCACGTATCGTTGACGTGTGTCAGACGCGTCAGCTTTCCGCCAGGCGCGGTGAACAGCTCAAAAGGGCGGTCCATGGTGGAGATGGCGGCGGCAAGGCTGCCGTCTTTCGCCACCGTGTAGCCATCCACGAACATGCGCCCGCCGACCGGCCGTGTGACCGCGCTGTCCGCCACACTCACCTGCGCCAGCGTTTGCGTCCCGTCGTCGTCAGCCAAGAAAAAAATGGACTTACCGTCCGGGGCAAAGCGCGGAGTAACACTGTTCCGGTCCAGAACCAAGGTCAGCACCTTAGCCTGCCCGCCATTCGCGGGAGCCAGCGCAATGTGTTTTGTGCCGTATTCGAATAGCTTGGGATCGAGCTGTGTCGAGAACGCGATCCACTTTCCGTCGGGAGACCACGCTGGATCGTGATCGCCGGCCAATCCCGTCGTCACCTGCGTAGCGGTCGCGCCTTTGTCTGTGTTGTCCGCGGCCACCACCCAAATATTCACGCCGTAGGTTGCGTCTGGGTCAGGCTTGGAGCGATTGCTGGCGAACGCGAGCACCTTGCCGTCGGGTGACCATGCCGGTTCGGTGTCCTCGTAGTCTCCGGACGTAACCTGCTTCATGGACTTTGTCGCGATATCAAACACATAGAGGTGCGTGCGCCGCCGTTCCAGGTAGCCGACGGTGTCTTCCTTGAAATAAAGTCGGTCAATTACCCAGGGCCGCTGCGATTTTGATTTTTTCGCGGCGGGCTTCTCCGCGCCATCCTCATCCTTGCCTTTCGCGCCGGCAGTCTCGATCTCCTCCGGCGACGGATCGCGCAGAATCAGCACCAGGCGCTTGCCATCGGGCGACCATGCGAAGTCGTCCACATCCTGGATCGTCTCGGTCAGGCGCAGCGCTTCTCCGCCCTGCCTGTTCAACAGGTACACCTGCGTTTTCCCGTCGTCGCCATCCGCGCCCTTGCGCGAAGACAAAAACGCTAGAAATTTCCCATCGGGAGACCATCGCGGATGATCGGAGACCGTATCCTCGGACGTGAGCGCCAGCGGTTCGCCGCCTGCAGCCGGCGCCATCCAGATTTGCGTGCTGTTCTTGTCGTCCTTGAGCGACGTCGAGCTGACGGTATAGGCGATCACTTCCCCGTCCGCTGTAATCTGCGGATCGTGTACCTCGCGCACCCCGAACAAATCGTCGACGCCAACCGGACGCGGCACCTGAGTCTGCTGTGCGTGAGTAATAGAACTAGTGAAGGCAAGCGCGAACAGAACGAACACTGGGCGGAGCTTCATGCGGATGATTCCCCCGAAAAATGAAGGATAAATGCGAATGAATCGAGTGTAGCATGGCCCGCCGGCTCCGTTCCTGTAGCGCGGGACGAGTCTTGCGAGTCCAGCGGCTTTCCCGGAGCCAGTCCAAGACTCAAGCGCCGGCTCTGCCTGTCGATTTTCTTCGCGCATTTCCTCCGGCAGCTCGGTTCTGACACCACATCGCCCCTCCGTCACCAGAGACCCGTCCGCGCGTACAGTTTTCTGCTCCAAACTTTTTTTCATTTTCTTCATTTTTTTCTTGCACGCACGCGCAGAACTTGTATTCTTCAAAAAGTGCGCTTGCTTTGCATAAACGGATAGCGACGCGCACTTTTAGGAGGACGAGAGAAAAAAATTGAGCACTATATCGCTCCCCGCACAAGTTCCCTCCCAAGTATTTCCCACAACAAGAAAGGCAGTCGCAAAACTGACTCTCTGGCCGCTTGTTGCCGCCACGTTCTTTATGGTGTCCGGTGGCACCTACGGAACGGAATCCATCATCGCGGGCGCGGGATATGGTCGTGGCATCCTGGTTTTACTTTTCCTTCCAGTGCTCTGGTGCCTGCCGACAGCTTTCATGATCGGTGAACTCTCAAGCGCGTTGCCTGAAGAAGGCGGTTACTACGCCTGGGTACGACGCGGTCTCGGCAATTTCTGGGGATTCCAGGAAGCTTGGCTCTCTTTGGCCGCCAGCATCTTCGATATGGCGATTTACCCCACGCTCTTCGTGTTTTATCTGAAGCAGATGGCTCCGTGGTTTGCCGTCGGCCATCACGATATTTACGCCAGCTTGTTTGTGGTGGTCACTTGCGCCGCGCTGAACCTGGCGGGTATTCGCGTCGTCGGGATTACTTCGCTCTGGCTGTTCTTCCTTCTGTCGCTGCCGTTCGGGCTTATCGTGCTTCTCTCGCCGATCCGCGCAGGAGCCTTCGCCGAGCCGCAAGCAGCCTCGGCCGGCGCCAGTATCGGGCTTCTCGGCGCTGTGCTCGTCGCCATGTGGAATTACATGGGCTGGGACAACGCGTCCACGATCGCTCAGGAAGTCGAGCGGCCGCAGCGAACGTATCCCAAAGCCATGATCGCCGCGGTGATCCTGGTTTCGCTCACCTATATTCTTCCTTTTGCCGCCGTGTACTTCACCGGCACTCCGGCCTCGGCGTTCGCTGAAGACGGTTCCTGGGCTTCGGTCGCTGGTCGCCTGGGCGGCACCATCCTTGGCATTCAGTGGCTCCGCTTCCTCGTCACCATTGGTGGCATGATGAGCGCTTTCGGGATGTTCAACGCTCTGGTGATGAGCTATTCGCGCCTGCCGCTGGCCATGGCGCGCGACGGCATGTTGCCGAAGGTATTCGGCAAAGTGACTAAGAAAAACGAAACCCCGTGGGTGGCCATCGTGGTTTTGGCGAGTTGTTGGGCCTTGTGCCTTGGTCTCGGCTTCAAGCGCCTGGTGACGCTGGACATCATGTTATATGGCGGTTCGTTGATGCTGGAATTTGTGACTCTAGTGGCGCTGCGCATTCGCGAACCGAAGCTGCGGCGCTCTTTCCGCGTGCCCGGCGGCATGGCCGGCGCCGTGAGCTGCGGCATTTTCCCGCTATGCCTGCTGATCCTGGCGATGGTGGAAAGCGAACAGGAATCAATTCTGAACATGAACGGCCTGCTCTTCGGCGTTCTCATCATCCTGACCGGCTTTGCGCTCTACCTGTCCACCGGCAAGCTGCGCGCCCGCTATGCCGCCGACTTGGCCGCCCAACCCACGCAAGCCGGCTAGCCCCTTCTCTTTTTCGCTCTGCCCACCAACGTCCCTCCACGGCAACTCACCAGATTTGATATTCTTCTCTTCGTGACCCTCTTCCGCGGACAACGCAAACTTATTTTCGCGACCCTGCCAGCCGCTCTGGCCCTCACTGCCCCATTTCTTCTCGCCACACGGCGCGCCAGTTCGCAAGCTCCCGCCAATCCGCAAACTCCTTCCACGGCAGCGACAACTCCCCAGGTAGCACCTGCCACGACACCACCGGCACCACTCCGCGAAGCACCCAGCGTCGGCCTGAATATCGTGGTCCTAGATCCCGCCCACGGAGGAACCGATCTCGGAGCACGCGGCACCGAAGGCATTCGCGAGAGTGAAGTGGTCCTGCAATTTGCAGCGCAGGTTCGCCACGCGCTGGAGGGTCAGGGTTTTCAGGTGATTCAGACTCGCGAAGGCAACGAAAATCCGTCCTTCGACGACCGCTCCGCGCGCGCAAATGCCCAACGCGGCGCCGTCTTCATCACCCTTCACATCGCTTCCACGGGCCTCGCCGGCACGGTCCGCACCTACGTCATGCCAGAGAGCCCCGCACTGCGCGACCCCTCCGGCCTGATCCCTTGGGATCAGGCGCAGCTTCCGTTCGAGCCGCTCAGCCATAAGCTGGGCGACATGGTACAGGCCGAGCTTGCCAGGCGATTCAAAGGCTCGCCGGAAGTCGCGCAAATGGCACCCATCCGCCAGTTGCGCACCACCGCCGCGCCCGCAATCGCCGTGGAAATTTCCAGCGTCTCCGTGGAAAATCGCGCGGACCTGGACCGCATGATTCCCGGAGTGGCAGATGCCATCGCTCACGGCGTGGTCGCCTTCCGTCCTTCTTATGTCGTTCCCGTCATGCCTGGTACACCCCTGGCGGTGCAGCCGTGAATCAGAAATGGCCGTATTGGTTGGGAGGCGGACTTCTCGTCGCTGTGATTGCAGCCGCGATCTACTTCCCTGCACTGCGCCGGCAAGTTTACAAAGCCAAAACCATCACCGAAAAGACAGCGGAACAGGCTCGACGTGAGCTTTTGCCGGTAGCCCCTGTAACCAGCGGCGAACCCCGAGTGAAGGCCAGCATGTACTGGGGATCCGCCTCGAGCGATGGCACCCTCGTGCCGGTAACCATTGAGCTTCCTCTTTCGAGCGATCCAACGCTGCGTGCCAAGGAACTGCTCAACACCCTTCTGGCCGGCCCTGTGGACCCCGAGGCCCGCACACTGCCGCCGGATGCCGCGCTTCTGGCCTTCTATATTCTTCCTGACGGCACCGCAGTCGCGGATTTTTCCGAAGCCCTGGCTACTTCCATCCCTTCAGGAATTCAAAGTGAACAGTTGGCCGTGGATTCCATCACGCGTACGCTCGAAGCCAACGTGCCGCGGGTTCAGCGTTTGCGAATCTTGATCCATGGTCAGGAAGTCGACACCCTCGCCGGCCATTTGGATCTAACGCAAACCTTTCAGGTCAGCATGAGCAATGCAGGCAACGCTCCATCTCGCTCTGGAGTTTCCGTGCTGACCGCCCCCATACAAAAAGCCATCGATAAGGTAAAGCGCGCCACCAAGAAGTAATAAGAAGTCCACACACACCCGTAGCCGCACAGGCATTTCCGGACTATCCTAGGCAGTCATCGCCAGGAGGCCCTTTGCGAAGCGACGGCCGAACCCCAGACCAAATACGCCAACTGAAGATCATCCCCGATTTTATTTCCCAAGCCGAAGGCAGCGTCCTAATCGAGCTCGGCAAAACGCGCGTCATCTGCACGGCCACTGTGGACGACGGAGTGCCCTCCTTCCTGAAAGGCACCGGCAAAGGCTGGGTGACCAGCGAGTACGGCATGCTGCCCCGCGCCACTGAGGTTCGCACGCAACGCGAAGCGGCCCGAGGCAAACAATCCGGCCGCACACTGGAAATTCAGCGTCTCATCGGCCGTTCCTTGCGCGCCATTATCGACCAGGAAGCCCTGGGCGAAAAAACAGTCTGGATCGATTGCGACGTGATCGAAGCCGATGGCGGCACGCGGACCGCATCCATCACCGGCGCGTTCGTTGCTCTGGCGTTGGCCATGGAGCGCATGGTGGCCGCCGGTATGCTGCGATCTTCTCCGCTCATCGACACGGTGGCCGCCACGAGCGTCGGCATCGTCGATGACGTATCTGTGCTGGACCTGTGCTACGAAGAAGATTCGCGCGCGGAAGTGGATATGAACGTCGTGATGACCGGCAGCGGCGATTTTGTGGAAATTCAAGCTACTGCCGAGGGTCGTCCCTTCACTGGTGGAGAAATGCATGACCTGCTGGCGCTCGCTGCGGCCGGAATTCGCCGGTTGACCGAAGAGCAGCGCACCATACTGCCCGCAAAATTCCTGGGCGGCCGATGATCGAGCCTCACTCCCCGCAAAAACTCATCCTCGCGTCTGGCAATCCTGGCAAGTTGCGGGAATATCAGGTGCTGGCAGCAGGCCAGCCGGAACTGGAACTGGAGTTACTTCCCGCTTTTTCGGCTATTCAGGAATTTCCTGAGGATGCGCCGACGTTCGCCGAAAATGCCGCTGGCAAAGCGCTCTATTATTCGAAACATTCCGATGGCTTGGTCTTTGCCGACGACTCCGGCCTGGTCGTTCCCGCCCTCGGTGGCGCGCCGGGCGTATTGTCGGCTCGCTATGCCGGCCCCGGCGCGAGCAGCGAACAACGCAACACAAAATTATTGGCAGAGCTGCAGGGCAAAACAGGCCCGGGGCGTGCCGCATATTTCGTCTGCGTCAGCGCTCTAGCAAAGCGCGGCCAATGTCTGGCCGTGGTTTCCGGCAAAGTGGATGGCGAAATCCTGTCGCAACCACGCGGCACCGGCGGATTCGGCTATGATCCCGTCTTTTATTTCCCTCAGCTCGGAAAATCCTTCGCCGAATTAAACGCCGAACAAAAAAACCAGCACAGCCACAGAGGCATAGCCTTCCGCCGCCTGATGGAGATTCTGAAGTGAACGAAGTTCGGTCACGCGGCCTGCAGCACTATAAAGACGCGATGTCATCCTGCGGAGCGCTTTTTGCGATGAAGGATCTCAACGTCCACTTCAAACACCGCCAACCGTTCGCCTACCACCCCTTAACTCGCGTAACATATCCTTCCGAACTAGCACTCTCGGAGAACCCATGCCGGCCCAGAAAAAAGCCAAGCCCGCAAAGAAGCCATCAGGCAGAAAAAACACCCGCGCCAAGGGCACTGGCCCGAAGCGGGTCGCCGCCATCCTCGCCAAACTCGACGAAGCCTATCCCGCCGCCACCTGCGAACTGAAATACGAAAACGCCTTCCAACTGCTCATTTCGACGATTCTCTCCGCGCAGTGCACCGACGTGCGCGTAAATCAAGTCACCCAGGAACTTTATAAGAAATATAAGACGCCAAAAGATTTCGCCTATGCCAATCCCGCCGAACTAGAAAATGAAATTCGCCCCACGGGATTCTTCCGCAATAAAACAAAATCGATCATCGGCGCCAGCAAAGGTATCCTCGAGAAATTCGGCGGCGAAGTCCCTCGCACCATGGACGAAATCCTTACCCTTCCCGGCGTTGCCCGCAAAACCGCCAACGTCGTTCTCGGCACCGCCTTCGGCGTCACCAGCGGCGTCGTGGTTGACACCCATGTCATGCGGCTTTCGCAACGCCTGGACCTGACACGCCACCAGGACCCCAAGAAAATCGAGCATGATCTGATGACCGCGATCCCGCAAAATAAATGGATCATCTTCTCCCATCAGCTCATCTGGCACGGGCGCCGCGTCTGCGTAGCTCGCAAACCCAGGTGTATCGACTGCAACCTTGAGCACCTCTGTTACTCCAAAGACAAAACCGTTTGATTCCTGAGTCGGATCCGTTGTCTGAATGTTCTGCGGGGTTTTTGGAAGACTATCGCGAACGAGGTTCAGCTTTATGGCTTGGAGCTGCTCGATGGCTGCTGCGCCGGCGGCTGGCCACTCGATGGCTGCGGCGTCTCCGCTGGAGGCTGCGCGCTGTTCATGATGGCGTTAAAGTCCGGATGATCCGCCGGCATTTGGCCGCTAGCGCCGTTCGTTGACGGGTGGCCGGGCGGCAAATTGCTTTGTGGAGGCGGCATCTCCCCTGCCGTGGGATGCTGCATTCCACCGGTCGCCTGACCTTTCAACACCACCCATTCATTCCCTTGCTTCTGCAGTTCGTAGGTCAGCTGCATTGCAGGCGCGGTCGGATCACCGCTCTTTGCGCGGATATCAACGTCAGCCTGCGCCTTATCTCCATTGCGGGTGACTTTCGTCACCGTGATCGTCATGTTGTTCACGTTTAGACCATTCATGCCCGCAATGTGCCTGATCACGCCGTCACGAATCGCCACCTTCTCGTCCGTTTTGGCTTTGCAGCCACCCGCCAAGAGCAGCAATCCCGCCAATAGCGCCGCCCACAATGCCCGGTTCATCAAAATTTCCTTTCACGATCGAAGCATGGAGCTGGACTTCTGACCTGCTCTTTTCATGGTAGCGCAACCCCGAAAGAACGCGAAGAACAGCCGTGTCGGCAAACTCGGTCGAGCGACCACGGGTCGTCACGCCACCGAACCTCTGTAACTCTTCGCGGCTTTGCGACTCTAACGGAACGAGTGCCGGCTGACTGGCCACTGGGGGTTCCACCCATGAATCGCTTGTTGAAAATCGCTTCGGCTTTGTTGCTCGTCGTCCTATTGTGGCTTGTGCATACCTCGTGGGCTGCCGCGAGCAGCGGGCCAACCGCAATCCCCGACCCCAAAGTGGACGATACTCTCGCCGCAAAAACCGGCGATTCGACAATTGTGCTCGCCGGGGGCTGTTTCTGGGGTCTTCAAGCGGTATTTGAGCACGTAAAAGGCGTAGACCATGTCACTGCAGGTTACTCGGGTGGAACTGTGAAAAATCCCGGCTATGAAGAAGTCAGCAGCGGCAGCACGGGCCACGCAGAATCAGTGGAAATTGTTTACGATCCTTCGAAGATCACCTTGGGCCAACTTCTCAAGGTATTTTTCTCCGTCGCCCACGATCCCACGGAACTGAATCGCCAGGGTCCGGACCAAGGCACGCAATATCGCTCGGCGATTTTCTTTGCGAGTCCGGATCAGCAACGCATCGCCCAAGCCTATGTCGGTCAGCTCAATCAGGCGAAGCTCTTTTCCCGCCGTATCGTCACCGAGATCGCCCCGTTCAAGGCTTTCTACCGCGCCGAAGATTACCACCAGGACTACGCAACATTGCATCCCGACAATCCCTACATCGCGATGTTCGACCTCCCAAAAGTAAAAAATCTTAAGCACGAATTTCCAACTCTCTACCGCTAGTTCCTATCGTCTTTGCCCAGCTGGGATTCTATTTTCGGGCTGGCAGCGGTCGAATCAGAGAAGAAAGACATTTTGGCGTTTATGGTTGGCAAAGTCAGAATCGTCGGGGGCATGGAGTCTCCGATCCCCGTTGAATAGCAATTACCCAAAAAACTGATAACCGCAATTGTGGCCTGCATTCCTTCGCACCGTTCCGCCGGACCCGATTCGCTCGTCATCCGCTTGGATTTCGACGATCGCGGCGAACTCGTCGCCGCTGCTCCCGACGCGTACTACCCGCCCGACCACGACGCAGTCATCCGAATCACAGCGCGCTCGATGGATTTGCCTTGGCGGCCGGATCTGAGTGAAAAATCAGAGCTCGAAACTTGTCATCGCCGATCACCCGGCGCAGTTCCCGGAAGGCAAACAGCGGAATGAAGGTGCAAAAAACGACGACTGTGCGCGCGAGCAGGTCGTCGATCCGAATCTCGTGAAGCGCTCCGGCAAAACCTTGCCCATGCACCAGACGTTTGATCATTTCCTCAAGAATATGGAACGCAAAGACAAGCAAGCCAAACATAAACGCCTTCCAGATAGCCGAGTACACCAAAGCCTTCGCCTCGAATTTCGTGCCAACGTGTACCGCTTCTCCGATCAGAATCACTTTGGCTACTACCGAGGCGTTGATCAAGGCAGCGCCATAATTAAAATAAGAGATGTGAAACTTGTCCAGCAAAAGCATGCTATACGTCACTAAGGCACAAAAGAAAAAAGCCAGGTACAAAGTGAGAATGGCCAGTTCTTCAAACTCATGGGCGACTTTCTGTTTAACTGTTTTTTTCTGGGGATCTTCAGCATGCATCGAATTGCCCTCTCAATCTGGTCATCAATAGCATCGTCGATGAATCAGCCGATTGCCTGAAGCAGTTGCAGTGAGTATATGCCAATGCGCGCAAATAGCGCTCTCGGGTGGGCTGGCTGAACCGTCTGCACCGGAGAAGGCTGCTTCGTTCCGTGCTTCGCCCAGGGCCCAAATTCAGTTAGGATGTGCGCATGAATTCCACGAATAGATTTATTGTCGTCATGTGTCTGCTACTGAGCATTGGATTTGTTCCCCGCGTCCATGCCGCGCCAAGGCAACCTTGCGAGCGGTTGGCGCAACTCGCCCTGCCCAACACACAGATCATCTCCGCACAAACCGTCGCGGCAGGCGCATTCCCGCCACCTTCGGGAGGAGCGGCGTGGATGGCCGCTCCCGCCGCCTTTTATAAGCAACTGCCGGCATTTTGCCATGTGACTGCCGTCGCTAAGCCCACAACGGATTCGGACATCAGGATCGAAGTGTGGATGCCCGCAGCGGGATGGAACGGCAGATTTCGCGGACAGGGTAACGGTGGATTCGCGGGAGAAATTGATTATCGCGCGCTCGGAGTGGCGATCCTGCAAGGCTACGCCTCGGCAGCCACGGACACCGGCCATACCGGAGACAGTGGCGATGCCCGGTGGGCGCTAGGACATCCGGAGAAGATCGTCGATTTCGCCTATCGTGCGATTCACCAAATGACCTTGGTAGGCAAAGCGATGGCCACAGCATTCTACGGCGACACCCCGAAACAATCCTATTTTTCAGATTGTTCTAATGGAGGACGCCAAGCGTTGATGGAAGCGCAGCGTTTTCCAGACGATTACGACGGCATCCTGGCGGGCGCTCCGGCAAATTATTGGACACACCTCTTGTCGAGCGCGCTGTGGGACGCGCAGGCCACTACGCTCGACCCAGCCAGCTATATTCCCAGCAGCAAAGTACCCGCGATTGCCGACGCCGTACTGGCCGCGTGCGACACAGAAGACGGAGTGAAGGATGGCATCTTGAATGACCCGCGCCAATGCCACTTCGATCCGGCTACCATGCTCTGCAAAGCCAGCGATTCCGATTCTTGTCTCACCCAACCTCAGGTAACTGCGCTGAAAAAGCTATATGAAGGCGCGCGCGACTCCAACGGCAAACAGATTTTTCCCGGATTCATGCCGGGAGGCGAGAATGGCGAGGGCGGCTGGCCGCTATGGATCACAGGTCCAGCGCCGGAAAAAGCCCTGCTGTTTGCGTTCAACTACGGATATTTTGCGGACATGGTTTATGGCAAGGCCGATTGGGATTATAAGAAGGCTAATCTCGAGGATGCAGTCAAGGCTTCCCAAGAGAAGTTTGGCAACGTGCTGAACGCAGTCGAAACCGATATGAAAGCGTTCCAGACCCGGGGCGGCAAGCTGATCATTTACCACGGCTGGAGCGACGCCGCGATATCGCCGCTCAACACTATCAACTATTACACCAGCGTCCTAGAAAAAATGGGCAAGCCGCAGGCCGACTCTTTCGTCCGCTTGTATATGGTGCCAGGCATGCAACATTGCGGCGGCGGCCCCGGAGCCGATGTGTTTGGCCAATACGGAATGAGCCCGGTCCACGATCCGCAGCACAACCTTTATATGGCACTGGAACAATGGGTGGAGACCGGCGTCGCTCCAACCACAGTCATCGCATCAAAATTGGAAGGCATGGGACCCGCGGCAAAGGTCAAGATCACGCGGCCACTTTGCCCCTATCCACAGGAAGCCAAGTACAAAGGCAGCGGCGATACCAACGATGCCGCGAACTTTGTCTGCGCGAGCGGGAACTGATCCCACACGAAAATGGAAGAACAACTGCTGTCCCTGGTAAGCGGACGCCGCGGTCATTTCGAACTCGAATCGGGACATCACGGAGACCTATGGTTCCAGCTCGAGGCTTTATGCCAGCACTCGCGTCAAATTCAGCCGTTCGCTGCACAACTTGCAGCCAAGCTCAAACAGTATCAAGTTGAAGTCGTATGCGGGCCTCTCGTCGAGGGCGCTTTCATTGCCTTGCTGGTCTCTCTCGAAATGAGCTGCGATTTCGTGTACGCCGAGCGTTTCCCAAACACCGCGCGCCAGGGTTTATACACAGTCGAGTATCGCCTCCCGGCAGCGCTGCAATCCGTCGTCAAAGGCAAACGCGTCGCCATCGTCAACGACGTCATCAATGCCGGATCGGCTGTGATCGGGACATTTACAGATTTGCAATCGATTGGCGCCAACGTCGTTGCCATCGGCGCGCTTCTCGCGTTGGGTGGCACAATCCACGCGTTCGCTGCCGATCATGATCTTCCTCTCGAACTTCTGAAGCATATGCCCAACAATTTGTGGACGCCTTCTCAATGTCCGCTCTGTGCCGCAGGGCAACCGCTCGAAATTGTCGGCACATCCTAAAGGAACGTGCGCGGTAAATCGCCCGGCATCCACAATTCCTGTGGCTTTGATTCCGGCGGTATGGTCGTGCAATGATGCTGCTCTTGAGGCCAAAAAGGAGAACTTGGATGCGCCCAGTTGCTGCACGCATTTCGCTTATTTGCGCTTTAGCAATGTTCACCACACACAGCGCGGTTGAGGCACTCCCCACCGCAATTCCTGCCTCTCAGTCACCGATGGACGTGCTTCCCGAAGGCGGAGTGGTCATCGTCGCTCCGATTGCCGAGTACTCCTGGCGCGTTTGGCCCGGCGGCAAGATCGAATACAGTTTCGACAACAGCCGCACGTGGCAGACACAGAAAAGCGGCGTTACCGCCGATCTCACCGGAGGCTCCGCTCCTTCCGGCAAGGTCTGCTGGGTAGTGGGGAAGGCGGGTACGATTCTGCTGACCACCGATCGCGGTAAACATTGGAAGCAACTCTCTTCTCCCATCAAAGGTGATGTCGAAGGAGTGTTTGCGCAAGACGCGAAGCGCGCGTCGATCTGGACCGCATCTCACAAGCAAAGCTTCGAAACCAACGACGGCGGGGTCACCTGGACCATCAACGACAATAAGTAATCGCCGACAATAAGTAATCGCCGGCGCCAAACTTACGGCTGGCGTCTACTCCCCTTGACATTCTACTGGAAGCTCGATAGCATCACCTAGAATGCCTACTAAAGAACAGAAAGAACGTATCGAACTCCTGCAAGGTACCCTGGATTTACTGATCCTCCGTACGCTCCTGCTCGGTCCGGCTCACGGCCACGCCATCGCCAAAGCCATCGAGTTCAATTCTGACGACGTGTTACAGGTCGAGCAGGGCTCGCTGTACCCGGCCCTTCACCGCCTCATCAAGCGCGGATGGATTTCCGTGGAAGACGGCACCTCTGAAAACAACCGCCGCGCCAAGTTCTACCGTCTCACCGCAAAAGGCCGCAAGCAGCTCGCGCTGGAAACCAGCAAGTGGGACAAACTGGCGGGCGCCATCGCACGGATTCTTCGCCCGACCGGGGAACGCGAATCATGAGCCGCCGCAAACGCATGCTGCAGGATCTCGATCAGGAAATCCGCGAGCACATCGACATTGCCACTCGCGAGAACATCGATCGAGGCATGTCCCCGGAACAAGCCCGTTACGCGGCTCTACGCAAATTCGGAAATGTAACCATCGCCAAGGAAGATACGCGGGAAGTGTGGAGTTTGCTCTGGCTCGAACAGTGGCTGCAAGACATTCGCTTCGGCCTGCGCGTACTCGCCAAATCCCCGGGCTTCACCGCCGTCGCTGTTCTCACTCTGGCTCTCGGTATCGGCGCAACCACGGCCATCTTCAGTGTCGTTTACGGCGTTCTGCTTCGTCCGCTGCCATACCGTAATCCAGAACAAATCGTGCGCTTGTGGGAGCAGAACGAAACCGGCGGCCGCGTGAATTTCGCGGATCCCAATTTCGCAGACGTGCGTCGCCAAGCCCATTCCTTAAGTGGCTTGGCGGTATATCACAACGGAATCGCAACTGTTACAGGCCACGGTGAGCCGACGCGAACCCCGACGGCCTCTGTGTCGCGCGATTTCTTTTCTGTCATGAGCGTTCAGCCTGTCCTTGGTCGAAGCTTCGCTCCAGAAGAGCAGCGGCCCAACGCCCCCACCGTGGCCCTGGTGAGTTACGCCTACTGGAAACAAACTCTTGGCAGCACTCCGGACCTTTCCTCCATTCGCCTGAAAATCGACAGCCAGCCGGCTTCCGTCATCGGTGTTCTGCCTCCGGGATTTCGCTTTCCGGACAACTCGGACATTTGGATATCGAGCGAGCTCTCTGCGCCGCTGCCAAGCCGTTCGGCCCACAACGACAGACTGATTGGACGCCTTCGCGATGGCGTCGGCTTGCTCCAGGCGCGCGCCGAACTTACTTCTATCGCGCAAAAACTAAAGCAGCAATACGGCCAGGACACGGCCATGGTCGCCGTCGCCATGGATCCGCTGCGCGAAGCAATGACCAACGACGTGCGCCCCGCGTTTATCCTCTTGCTAGGCGCTTCTGGTTTCCTCCTTCTGATTGCCTGCGCCAATGTTGTCAATCTGATGCTCGCGCATGCCGCTGGACGCGGAACAGAACTATCCATGCGCGCGGCACTCGGCGCCCAGCGTTCGCGCCTCATTCGCCAGTTTCTGACCGAATCCCTTCTGCTGTCTTTGCTCGGCGGCGCACTCGGAATCCTACTCGCCTATTGGGGATTAAACGGACTCCTGGCACTCGCACCGGACGACCTGCCGCGCCTCGAAAATGTCTCCATGAATTCTGCCGTGCTTTTATTTTCCATCGGAATCGTTTTCGTTGTGTCGATTGCCATGGGCTTGTTCACCGCCCTTCGCTCGATTTCCAGGGACGCCCACGCCGCTCTGAATGAAGGAATCAGGGCAGGCGCTGGAAGCCGCAGCAAACAGAGAATAGGCCGCTTGATCGCCGCGGGTCAGCTCGCCATGGCGCTCGTGCTCTTGGTGGGCGCCACACTTCTGGGCAGAAGCCTGTTGCGCGTGTTGTCGATGAACTCGGGCTTTCGCACCGAGGGCATAGTTACTATGGACCTCGTCTTTCCCTACGACGACAATATGACGAGCCGCGTGGAATTCTTCAACGACTTGCTGGCGAAACTCCGTGAAATCCCCGGGGTCAGGCAAGTGGGTGGCACTAGCGATTTGCCGCTTGGCAGTTCCGGCTTTTCCGACGGTTCCTATATTCTGATGAACCCCGATCAGATTTCTCCCCACATGCAGGACTTGTTCGAGCGCGCCGCGACGGGAAACCTTGACAAGGATCCCGCATTGCTCGCCGAAATGTCGAGCTTCTTCGACCAGCTTTTCCACGATAAGTCCCACTTGGGAGACGCGGACTTCGTCGTGGCTTCCGGTGGCTATTTCAAAGCCCTAGACATCCCTCTGTTGCGGGGCCGCGTGTTTGACGAGCGCGACACAGCGGATTCACCCCAAGTCGCTCTCATCAGCCAATCTCTCGCGAGGGAAAAGTGGCCAAACCAGGATCCCATCGGCCATACGCTGGAATTTGGGAATATGGACGGCGATGCTCGGCTTCTCACCATCGTTGGTGTTGTGGGAGATGTGCGCGATCACACTCTAGAGGCCGTTCCCTTTCCAACCGTGTACGTCGATTATCGTCAACGTCCCAGGAAAACCTGGACTTTCACCTTTGTCATGCGCACTTCAAATAAACCCGACGCGGTTTTCGGTGCCGCACGAGGCATTCTCCATGATCTTAATCCGAATGTTCCTCCCCACTTTCGCACTTTCCCGCAGGTTTACTCCGCTTCGGTGGGTGCGCGGCAATTCAGTGTCACTCTCGTCGCAATTTTCTCTCTCGCGGCTCTTTTGTTGGCCCTGGCAGGGATTTACGGTGTGTTTTCTTATTTCGTCGCTCAGCGCACACGTGAAATTGGTGTGCGTATGGCTCTCGGTGCCACAACGCGCCAGGTCGTCGGCATGATCCTGCGCCAAGGTGCTTTCACCGTCGCGATCGGAATCGCCGCGGGCTTGCTGGGTTCGTTTGCGGTAAGCCGTTGGCTGCAATCCCAACTCTTCGAACTCAGTCCCACCGATCCATCCACTCTGCTCGGCGTCTCTATGCTACTGGTTTTGGCTTCCCTCGCCGCCTGCTGCGTTCCCGCTCTTCGCGCCACTCGCATCGACCCCGTTATCGCTCTAAGATGTGAATAAACGGTCCACGCGCGCATGGATGCATGCCGGATGCTGTTATCCGGTCGCTCTCAGGCTTCGTGGGGATGCGTGAGATAGTGCTGCCGCAGCAAATCCTTCCCATAATCATTTCCGTTCGGCGTGCGCAGCACGCAATGAATGTGCTGCTGCGTCGGCATTTTAGGATCTTTCGCAAACTTTGCCAGGTTTGCAGGCCGCTGGTGGTCAAATTCCACCAGAATCACCGGGCTCTGAATGCGGTAATAGAACACGCTGTCGTCTTGC
Source organism: Candidatus Acidiferrales bacterium (assembly GCA_963790355.1). Classification (GTDB taxonomy): domain Bacteria; phylum Acidobacteriota; class Terriglobia; order Acidiferrales; family UBA7541; genus Acidiferrum. The sequence goes on along the minus strand of CAWBOF010000001.1, from coordinate 584,977 downwards.
GTGCCGCCAACCCAGGCGAACCACGTGTTCTCGATGTGCTTCTCTACTTCGCTCATCTTGACGCGCGCGTGCCCGTCGTCCATGTTGCTCACGTACAATCCCACGAGATCGCGCAACTGTTTGCGTACCGGGCCTTCCAGATCCTTCCCTTGAATACCTGCATAGTCCAGCACAACGTTGTCCTTGAACGCCTCGGTCAAATTATTGTTCCCGGATTTAGAGAAATCGATAATCGCTTTCTTCTGTTGGGCAGCTGGTAACGCCCTGACCAACTCCAATCCATCATTCTGTTCTTCCTGAAGAATCACCACGCCTTTGTATTTTCCCGACGTGGCCCGCACCGGCTCGGAACCCACAAACAACGGCGTCACGACCACCTGATCGCCCAATACGAAAAAATTGATGATCGCGTGGTGCCCGCTGAACTGCCAGCCCCAAGGTTCTGTCGCCGATGGCCTTCCCATGATCGTGATGAAATACAGCCATTCGCCGAGAAAAATCGGGTCGTTGGCCAGTTCTGCGAGCGTCTCGTTCAATCGCATCACGTTACGCGTCAGCTCGAAACCTCGCGTGCTCAACGAAGTGCGCATCAGCCCGAACGCCAGTTCGCGCTGCGTTTCCGTCATCTCCTGCATGCTGATGCCTTGCCGCACGTAAAAATGCTGGTTCATCCATTTTCGCCATTGCACATCGTCGACCGGGAACATGGTCTTCACGAGTTGTACGTTGTCCAGAGACGCAATGAACTTCTCGGCCGCATTTCGCACTGGTTCCGTCGAAACTCCGCTCGGACCGATTTGGAAGATGTCAGGCACGATGCCAGAGCTTGTGGTGATGCCTCGAAACGGGGCGGCCAGTCCTTCCTTTTCGTACTCTTCCGACATTCGACGAAATTGCTCGGCCATCCCGACTGGAGTCTTTTCCTGTCCGTAGGCGAACGGCAGAAATACGAACGCCGATACCAGCGAGGAGAGAAATGCGCGGCGGGAAGCGACGTCGCGTTGGTCGTGCGTGTACGTATGGCCAGGCTGGTGGATCTTCTCACACACAGTTCACCTTCATTCACAAACCCCTGCACCCTATCACAAGCTTCCCGCACTGCAAAGCGTGCCCGCCTCTCAGCGTGCGGCGCCAGGCAGCGTAACGAGATCGTGAGGAATTTTGCCGGCGAAGGCGGCATCGAGATTATCCAGGGCGCGCATGCCCATCTTGATTCGCGTTTCGACCGTGGCACTGCCCATGTGCGGCAGAGGAAAAACGTTGGGCAGCGCGCCATATTCCTTGCTGAGATGCGGCTCGCCGTTATAGACATCTAGCCCCGCGGCCGCAATTCGCCGCGTGCGAAGCGCCTCGATCAATGCATCATCGTCCACAAGGCTGCCTCGAGCTGCATTCACAACGATAGCATTCGGCGGCAACAAGGCGATCGTTTCCGCGTTCAGGAATTGCGCGGTCTGCTTCGTTCCCGGCGCATGCAGCGTCAAGAACTGGCTGACACGCAGAAGACCTCGCGCATCCGGATGAAACACGGCGCCCCTTTCCAGCTCCGGAATCAATCGCCGCAAACCTGTATAGTGAATGTTCATTCCAAATGCGCGGGCGCGAGCCGCCACGGCTCGGCCAATGCGGCCCATTCCATAAATCCCGAGGATTTTCCCGGTTAACTCTGTACCCAGCAATTCGGTTGGACGTGGATCGCGCCATTCCCCATTGCGCAGCAGCGCCAGTCCCTCGCTTGCCCGGCGCGACGCGGCCAGCAGCAAAAGAATCGTGAGGTCAGCGGTCGCGTCGGTCAGTACTTCTGGTGTATTGGTAATCCGGATTCCCCGGGCAGCGGCAGCCCCAAGATCAATATGATCGACACCCACAGATAATGTGGCAATCACCTGCACGGACGATGGCAAGCGTGACAGAGTCTGCGCGTCCAACAGATCCTGCGAGGTAACCAGCAGTGCATCGGCCCCGGCTGCTGCCTGAATCAGCTCATCGCTACTGTAGAGTGTGTCCTCGCTGTTAAATCGCGCGTCATAGTCGCGTGCGATGCGCGACTCGACTTCCTGCACCATGCGTCGCGTCACTAGCAGCTGCTTCTTACTCATTCCCCGGTTTGCCTCTCGTCGTTCTTATCGCAGGCTTGCTTCCTTTGGCAACTCGGAAACGTTCCACCCTCCTCCGAGGGCTTTGATCAACAATACGCTGGCATCCATGCGGCGGCGAAGAATGTCGACATTATTGGGTTCGTTCGACAGCGCAACCGTCTGCGCGTTGATCACTTGCAGATATGGATCTACCCACCTTTGTAGCGGTTCGTGAATAGCTGCAGCGATTCTTCGGCCGAGGCAACGGCCTCCTGCTGCTGTTGCGCTTCGCCGCCGAGAATGCGAAGCGCGGGCAGGTTGTCCTCGACTTGCCGAAAGGCCGTAAGTGTCGTCTGACGGTATGTGGCCACTGTGCCGTCGTAATTGGCCAATGCGCCTTCCGAAGCAGCGTGCCGACGCCGCCATCAAATAGCGTTTCGACCGCCTGTGGACCGATCGCCCAGAATCTGTTCGGCCAAGCAAACCAATTCAAAAGCGAAGTGCCTTCGAAGCCGGCGGAACCGTCTAGCATAAATGTCGGAAATAAGCGGCACGTGCAATTCCGATCTGCTGGTTAGCTTCAGCCATCCGCCGTTCTCCCGCCGCAATGTCTGGCCTGCGTTCCAGCGGTTCCGACGGCACGCCCGGGTTTTCAAATGTGTGCGTGGCCTCGTTGTAGAGAAACATCCCCACAAAGTCGAATCAACAGCGTGACGAAGTTTTCCCTGGCCAGCACGCGGAACAATTCCTTCGGATCCCAGTATTCGCCGACCGCACGCGACACCCGCGACAGCGCTTCATGGCGTTCCGCGAGCGATTTTCCCGGACTCGGACCGACTTGTGATTCCATGGCTAACCGCGCCTCCAACCTGCTTCCATCCGTACCCGGAACGGGCGCCCTCTATGCATCACCCAGCGCTATCCCGTTCAGCGCAAATTTGAATCGACAAACTTTTCCTGCATTTGACACTGCCATTTCTTCCCAGTCGTTGGATGTGAAGCCGCAACAGAAGTTATCCCCCCAAAACGGATAAGTGCCAAGAGCAAGCCCTAAGTGGAAAGCATTGAATACCTCGCAGCATTCGACCCCACATCGGAGAACAACGGACGGGACTTTCAAAGAGGATTACGCCATGACCCGGCGCCGTCAGAAACTCGCAACAGCGGCCGCTTCGGTTGGACACGTTTCAAAAATGGGCAACAGCCGGGCAATGTCCAACGCTTGCTTCAACTTCGGTCCGAGATGACAAAGCATGAGGCGTCCGCCTTTGGCTTTTGTCTTTCGATGCATTTCGATCAGTGCGCCGAGCCCCGCGCTGTCGACATAATCCACGTGCTCAAGATTAATGACGATCCGCGTAGCCCCGGATGTCAGGAGATTGTCGATCATTGTACCCAGCCCGGTGCTCTCTTGGCCGAGCGCAAGACGGCCTTGCAGCGCCAGAAGGTAGATTCCATTTATTTCACGTTGTGTTATTTCCAAAGCCACCGGTTACCTCCCCATGTGTCGACACGTAAATTTGCGATTTCACCATAATAGCTTCTGGACCTCAGATACCAAAGCCCGCTCCAGAATATCGGCTCTGACGATGGCTGAACCCGGCGCGATTTGATTTCCTTCGACTTCGCGGCAATCTGGGCATGCCGCGAATTTCGCCGCCACACTCTCGCGGAAAGCACAGGCCCTAAGTGCGGCACGGCAAAAATGGTCCTAAGGAAAAGGAAGGCTCGGATTTGCCCGGCAATCGAAACCTCAATCGCACAATTCCAAATGCATCTCGGCGTTCCCGTCAAAGCCATGGAAGATGCCGTTTGTAACTGGCAAAAACGGTCGTAGGGAGGCGTTGCGCAAACAGGGTGTGTGGCAAAAACCTGCCCTTAGCGCTTCGTTTCCGCACCGCGCTTCGCGCGATGACCTAGCCGACATTATTCACGAAGAGTGATTTCGTGAGCAATTTTTCTGTTTTTCTTCGGTCGTAAGACCCTACTTGACCACGCGAAACTTTCCGGGAAACCGAGTGCTTGATTCTGAAGCATTTAGGTAAGTCGCGAGGCACAATTTTTGCTGAAAAGATGACACCAGTATCATCGCGTGACGAGTAAAAATTTCCTGCGAAGTTCCGCTGGCCGACTAGCCACTTCGCGCGCTCAAGTGCAACGCGAGGCGATGGAAGCTATGGAGATAAGGAAACGACCACGGCAAGTGCAGCACGATCCGGCGCACCGACGCAACCACTTGGGCTCCGAGTTTCAGGAAGCGCTCCCGCAACGTGGAAACTTGTGCACGCGCAGAAGCGGTGCCGGCCAGGCCGGAGCGTAGTTCCTGCATCAACACGTAGGCTGCCGCGGTCATCAAGACACGCAACTGATTGGCCCAGAAGCTCGTACAACTGGTGCGTCCGATTTCCATCCCGTAATGCAGTTCCTTAATGCGATTCTCGAGGTCCCCTCGTTGACAATAGACCTCCTCGTAGAGCCACTGTGGACTCTGCTTCATGTTGGTTACCACGAAGCGCGGATTGTCCTTGGGTTTCTTGCCCTTCGCCCGCACTACCTCCGCTTTATAAATGACGCGACGTTTCCACGGCCAGGTCTTGCGCGTCCGGTACTGACATTCAGCGTAGACATGCTCGGTCTGCCCGGAGATCTTCGAATCACGACGGACGCATTTCATGGCCGACTCGGCTTTACGCTGCAACACCGCATTACTTGCGAAATTGACGAGGTATTCCACTTTCGGCTCGCAGTCCAAAAAATCCAGAACTTCCGGCGCTGCGAAACCACCATCCAAGCGCACCCGGATCTTGGCCTTCGGAAAAGCTTCCGTCAGCCGCTCGATCAAACGGCGCAGCAGGCCCACCGCTCCCGACGAGCCCGGCGCGTTCCCCGGACGCAATACCGCGGTGACCAGATACTGCTCCGCCTCGTGGTTGAAGGTCAGAAAACCTACCATCGGTAGGTAGCAGTAGGTGTCGTAATGCCAATTGAAAAACGCCAATTGCTGCGCACCATGCGTAGGATCGTCGGTGGGATCCAGATCCACGGTGATCAGACCAGCCCGACCGCGCAGCCGCTTGCGATGGCGTTCGATCACCGTGTCCGCCAGGGCTTCGGCCATGCGAAACAATTCTTTACGATCCACGCTATTTTCAAACCGCGAAAGGGTCGATTGCGAAGCCAAATCTTCCCCTTCCACGGGATCACGACCGACCAGGAGTTTGTGCACCGGGTCGCACGCCAGTCGGGCGGCATCGTTGGCATCTTCGTAGCCACAGGCGATGGCCATGACCCGCTGGGTGAGCAGCTCATCGATTTCGTGACGGACCTTAGCCTCTTGGCGGTCGTCTTTCAGGCAAGCTGACAACGCCGTTATTAAACCTAACTCTCGGTCGGCGGCTTTGAGCAACACCGCTCCCCCATCGGAGCTGCCTTGCGATTGATCGAACTTGGCAATTACAGGTCGCTTAAAAATTCCCGGAAAGAGAACACACTGTGTCGTGGTATGCTCGGGCACGAAAGCCTCCGGATTGGTGTAAAGACTGCGTGAACAACAGCTTTTTACCATGAGGGAGGCTTTTCGTGTCTCTAAATTCACGAATTTTTCAGGCTAGGCCATATGGCCTGTGCCGGCGCGGTGCAGTTGGTGCGCCCGCAACGCCCGGCGTGCGTCTTTTTCAATGGCTACAATCCACTGCCGGCTCACGCCAACTTTTCCGGCGAGCGACCCCTGATCGTGCCCCTGTTTCATCCGCGCGTTCCGGATCAGGGCTCCGAGTTCGGTCGCTGTTTAGATCCTCATGGTTGCTCCTTGATTGTCATCGATCGCTGACAATAAGAAAATGTCAGCGAACGCTTACACAAAGCTCCCTCCTCCAGTTGACCTAAACTTTGGCCAGTCAGCGCGCTCATAGAGGTAGATTCTCGCCATAACCTCGTCAAAGGTCACCGATCGCAATTACTTGCAACCAAGACACGCATTCTTCCCCTGCTCCAGAACACGACGGCAATTCCGCACCTGTAGATCCGAAATCATCAATGCCCTACTTGGAGCTAGAGTTGCGAGCCATTGGTATCGCTAGTAAGGTGACTCAGGAGACGGAACTCGAGGACATTGCCCTCTCCGTTTCTCCAACCAATAGCACACCTGCTTGGGAGGCAGGTGTGCTATTGCACGAAACTCGTTTCTTCTCGCATCCGTTCTCGTTTTACCCATAGTTTCCGCCTGATAGCAGCGAACTCCATCGGTTATAGCAATGGTCTTGCCGCGCTCGGAAGGGTGTACGCTGAAACAGCAGAAGGAGAGTGAGATCTCGCCATCCATCTCGCCAAAAGCCTAGCCAGCTATATAGCTACAACCATCCTTGATTATCTCCTAACATAATGATATACAGTTATTTATCATGAAAGATGAAGTCGCCATTGATCTCGCCAAATATCCGGCCAAAAGAGCCGCCAAGAAGAAGGGGCTCGCCCTGCTTCCGGATCGCGGAGAAGCCGCCACGGAAATGGAGCCCCTGCTGATTGGCGAGACATCAAGATTTCGAGGTCCCTTAACGGACCTCGCGATCGATCTCGTGCAAAAGTCCGCGAGATTTCGCGGCAGCCTGCCCTCAAGCTTGCTCAATTCCCTGGCGGATCTTGTCCGCTCGATGAATTGCTATTACAGCAATCTGATCGAAGGACATAACACCCACCCTGTCGATATCGAGCGCGCCCTCAAAAACGACTACAGTAGGGAACCTCACAAGCGCAATTTGCAGCTCGAGGCGAAAGCCCATATCGCCGTCCAAAAATGGATTGATGGCGGCGGGCTGCGAAACGGGCAAGCTGTTTCCGAAGACGGCATTTGCGAGATTCATCGTCGCTTCTGCGCGGAATTACCCGAGGAACTGTTGTGGGTCGATGATCCAGACACAAAGGAAGGGATCAAGATTGTGGCGGGCGAATTGCGTCGACGAGACGTTAAGGTCGGAAACCACGCACCGATCAGCCCCGGTGCCGTTTCACGATTTCTCGCCCGGTTTGAACACATTTACGGCCATCTCGGCAAGACTGACGCCATTCTCGGGACCGCTCCCGGGCACCATCGGCTCTTGTGGATTCATCCCTTTTTGGACGGCAACGGACGCGTCGCTCGGTTGATGTCACACGCCGTGCTTTTGGAGAGGTTAGACACTGGTGCGGTGTGGTCGGTCGCTCGCGGTCTCGCCCGAAAAGTCGCGGAGTACAAAAGACATCTCGCGGCCTGCGACTCACCCCGGCGCAATGATCTGGACGGGCGCGCCGCGCTGAGTGAGGAGGCGCTGGCGGCATTCGCGAAATTTTTCTTGGAGGTTTGCATCGACCAAGTGGAGTTCATGGAGGGACTGATGCAGCCAGATGCACTGCGCACACGCATTCTTTTGTGGGCGGAGGAACAAATTGAATTGTCGAAGTTGCCGCCTAGTTCGCGCCGTGTACTCGAGGCCGTACTTTATCGTGGGAACTTGCCGCGCAGTGGGGTAGCCAGTGTCGTCGGTGCATCAACACGTACGGCCACACGCATTGTTTCAGCACTGACGCAAGCAGGCGTTCTCACTTCCGATACCCCTTATGCGCCGGTACGTCTCGTTTTCCCCGCCGCCCTCGCGGAACGATGGATGCCGGGACTTTTCCCTGAGAAGCGAGAATGACGGCTTTTCCTCGGACCAACCACCACGAGCCACAAAAATACCTGCAGATGATAATGGCAACTCGCATAACGGCCCTTGACGCGAGGTCGCAATAGTTGACCAGTCAAAACGACGCGTTTCCTAAGTAACGAAGTGCTGCGGGCAAGTTCCGATCTCCATTTTCTCGCGTGTGGAAAGCGCCCCTGCCTGCCAGCAGGTGATCGCGCTTTGGCAGAAGCACCGAGCGTGACGCATGCGCTCCCCAAAGACACACAGTTTGTAGGCTTGTACGGAACGCTACGGCCAAGGTATTCTCAGATGAAATTGCAGACGAAGCGTGAAGCCCTCGAGAAAATGAACCGTCGGGCCAGCGAGATGCCGGCGCCGGGCAAGTCGGCATTGTGTATAGCCTTGCTGCAATAGCCCATTCGTGCGCAGTTCGTGTGCACTCGGAGCTAAAAGTAGTGGTAGCGATTAGGAGTACCGTTGGAAAGTGCTTTAGAATGAATGAAGCAGTTCGTGTCGGGGCGTAGCGCAGCCTGGTAGCGCGCCTGCCTTGGGCGCACAGCATTCGACTCCAACAACTCCGTCCATTTCTTCTAACTTCTAACGTTTCCAACAAATCGGGGGATCTGCTTTTCGCTCAAAGATAACTCAAATCGATTGAAAACGTTGGATTCTGGCACAGTTTTGGCACAGGAGAAGTGCTAAGCGGCGAGTCTATCCCTGTCTATTCGTTGCAGATGCCTTTCCCAACAGCTCAGTTCTTGCCCATAGGAGAGTTCAGCGTGGTAGCGGCGGTATCGTGGCTCGCGCCCGGCGAGCGCTGGTTCGTAAACCTTTTCCCGGACCCATCTCTGTCCTTCCTCGATTTCCGCTGCGCAGTGGGCGCAAATGTTGGTGCCGCTGGTGACCATTTTTCACCTCCCGGTCGACAATCTCATGCGATCCGATCCACTGTTCACTGAGGAACGGAGTTTGTACCATGGGTTCTTGGCCGTGCGTTTGCGGATCGACGATTTTTCCGTTGGAACGCGACTGATCAACGCCGATGCGATTCTTTCGGAGACTTTGAACAGACTTTGTATGTCTGGTTCCGTTTCGAAACGCTCCGACCAGATCAGAAAGCCATCGGCATTAACGACCCTAGCCGTAATATGCAGCTGGTTGTTATCCTCGCGCACGATTCCTTCAAAGATGATCTGAGCATCAAGCTTGCGGGCGACAGAGGGAAGGTCAAGAGCCTGCGCGACCAGTGGTGCTATTGAACTGGCGGCGCTGACGCGAAAGCCTTCGACGCGGCCGATTTCGTGGATTAATTCATCGGTGATAATTTGCGCGCAGGCACCAGACAACTCGCCGTCTGATGCATCCACGAAAGGAAAAACTGCTGTGCGGATTCCCCGTCCTTCAATGAAAAACTCACTCTGACCGTCATCTTTCAAATTACCGTCGTCACGCGTGGGGTTAGGCCGAAAGACAGGCACATAGCTGCCCAGCCGATAAGAGATGAGGACTGCATCGTCCGCACCAACCGATTCGTAGTACTCCTTCAATTTATTGCGCAGCCTCCGGGCCTCGCCGCGAACGATAGAGTCCACGCTGGGATGGTAAGGAGGCTTCCGTTCGTACACCTCCGTGCCAATCACATACTCCTTCAAAATCTCCGAATCGCCGGCCAACGTCGTTTCAACGGTGAAGCGGAGAAATCGGCCAAGGCGGTCGGATTGAATGAACATTGAGCTCTCTAGGATGCGTGAAAGCTCTTCACGAATTGCTTCTTCGGAAATCTTTTCTTCGTTCATAACCTCGTCGATAACCAAGCTTTCTCTCATAGGAACTCCATTCATCAAGCGAATCGAAAACCTGAATCCGATTGGGCACTCATCTATTTCTGCCAGCCACGACCTCTTGCTTGGTCGATCCACTTTCGGATATAGGCCGGGCAATTTTCGAGCTTTATGCTATCTGCCTCGCAAGTGGCCGAGAAATTTGACTGTATCCTGGTTGATGAGTGTCACGTCCCTCAAATCCAAAACTAGCTGTCGCCCTGTCTGCTTCCAGAGCGAGCACTTCTTTTAATTCCTTTAAGTCTTCGGCTTCAATTCGGCCGCTGAGCTTAAAGACGACTCGGCCGTTCGCTGATCGCTGAATTCTGAGCATGCTACCTGCCTCCGTTTGAATCGAGCTTGATAAATCGCAAGGCGTCAAAATCTAACTTCCGTGCAGGGAACGAGACTCGAATTCGGAGCAGCGAGCAGCATCTCTGCAAGACTCGGGGATTGTTGCGCTCCCGTAAGAAAGCCAACCCTTTGTCGCCGGGATGGCGATCGATCAAAAGCATGTCTCCTGTGTTCACTTGATCGGTCGCTACCAACCGTGCCAATGGATTTACGACGTAACGCTCGATTGCCCTTTTCAAATGCCGGGCTCCATATTTCAGATTCGTTCCTTCGCGCAGCAAAAACTCTCCCGCCGCGGGAGTCACGCTGAACCGAAAGCGCCTCGATGCCGCATCCATCACCCGCTGCTGCACCCTTGCCAATTCGATCTCAAGGATCTGTTCCAACTGCTCTTGCCGCAACGGATGGAATACCACCATCTTGTCCATGCGATTCATGAATTCCGGTGAGAACTTCCGTCTTGCCGCCTCTACGCCGTGCTTTCAACCTTTTCGTCCAATCCCGTTGTCGCTTTTGTCCGGCTCACGGCTGGACGAATCCGATCCCTCCTGCATCAGTTCGGCGATCTGGCTGCCGCCTAAATTCGAGGTCAGAAGATCATGTCTGCGACAAATCCACTTTCCGGTTATCGCCCAGCGTCAGCGTCGCTTTATCCAGCATCCCCAGCAGCAGCTGCCACAGGGCGTCGCTCGCTTTTTCGATCTCGTCAAACAGTAGAAAGCTCAGCCTGAGTCCATCGCGATGACTTGCCGCCAGCGCCTCTTGAGTGATAAGTGGGTGTGTTTCACGATGGCCCAGATAACCAGGCGGCGAACCGATCAATTTGGAGATTTCGTGAGAGTGCTGAAATTCGGCGCAATCCATCTTTATTACAGCCCGGCTGTCACCGAACAGAATTTCAGCTGCGGCCTCGACGGTGCGCGTTTTTCCTGAACCGGTCGGTCCCAGGAATAGTAGGTTTCCCACTGGGCGGCCGGGAGCATGCAGGCCCGCGCAGAAAACTTGATACAGATCGACGAGCGCTTGCACGGCCTCATCCTGTCCAACTACGCGCTGCCGCAGCTCCTCTTCGAAAAGACGCGACGTCGAACTCCGCTTTTGAAGATCCAGCTCCTCGCTTTGGATCAGTCTTGTTGCTGTCGCCATAACTTCTCCATTACTCGCTGCAGACGTTTGGGCTGAGTCTCATTGCGCTGGGCTTGTTTCGATGAGATTCGTGTAGGAGAAGTGCAATCCCGCATCCAAACACAATCTATTGAAAGGAAGGTGGTTAACGCTGCAGGCGACGCCCGGTTTTTCGACATTGGCGAGATTCCGGGCGGAACAATTGGCGAGAGCTTGCGTGATGAGGAGGTTTAACGCGGCCACATATATGGTGGGGCGTGTTGTCAGGTTCCGGGCGAATCCTTGAAGCGATTCTTGTTAATTTTTAGTGACCGAATCTTCGATTCCAGCGTGGACCGCGCGATCCCTAGCTTGGCGGCTGCGCCCGACGGTCCGAACACCCGCCCTTGGCATTCTCGCAGGGCTGCTTCGATGATTTCCTTTTCTTGGGCTGCCACCTTCTGCGAGAGATAAACCTGGCTCCCGGCGCTCTTCTTGACGGGCTGCTGCGAAAGCCAGCTCTCATCCACGGAAAAATTGTCTGTTTCGCACACGATTACAGACCGTTCGATGACGTTCTGCAATTCGCGTATGTTTCCAGGCCAATGGTAGGACTGAAGTACTTGCAGTGTCCTTTTCTCGACAGTCGTTATGCGCTTACCCGCTTTTCGCGTATAGCGATCGATGAAGTATTCGACCAGCAAGGGAATGTCCTCTCCTCGTTCTCGAAGAGCAGGAATCTCAATTGGGAAGACATGCAGGCGGTAAAACAAATCGCTACGGAATGACCCAGCGCTGATAGCGGCCTGCAAGTCACGGTTCGTGGCTGCGATCACCCGAACGTCAGCGCGTATCGGACGTGTCCCGCCGACGCGTTCAAACTCATGCTCCTGCAAAACACGCAGTAGGGCAATTTGGGTCTCGGCTGGAAGTTCTCCGACTTCATCCAGGAAGAGCGTACCGCCGTTTGCTAATTCAAACCGACCCAAGCGCTGCTGAGTCGCGCCCGTAAAGGCGCCCTTCTCATGGCCAAACAACTCAGAAGCGATAAGATCGCGAGGAATTGCCGCGCAGTTCACGCTAACGAATGCGCGCGAGCTGCGATCTGATCGTCGGTGAATGGCCCGCGCAACAAGTTCCTTGCCCGTTCCCGTTTCGCCGGTTATGAGGACCGTAGAATCGCTTGGCGCAACCTTGGAAATGCGCGAGAGCACAGTCTGCAAAGCTGGCGAGGTTCCAACGATCTCTTCAAACATCGAGGCTTTGTCGATTTCCTCTCGGAGGGCGACGTTTTCATGCGCAGTCTCTCCTCGGCTTGCTTGCGGTCTTCAATGTCGGTACCTGGCAACATACCATCGAGTGACCTGGCCATTGTTGTCTCGTACGGGATTTAGACGAGCCAGAAACCAGCGATATCTTCCATCCGCTTTGCGCAGTCGCATCTTCGAACTCGTGAGGAGCGTCACTTCGAGAAAGCACGATCCGTCTAGGCCTTAGAGCCGTTCCGCGATCCTCAGGATGAAGTCAGCGCCATATGCAGCTTTGCCGCCATTCGTCCAGTCGACACCGAAATAATCGAGCGCCACGCGATTGGCATAGAGAGCGTTCCCGTCAGGACCGAAAACTGCAACGAGTTGCGGCGCAAGGTCCAGCATCTGCCGGAGCTCCATTTCACTTCTGCGCCGTTCCTCCTCTGCTTGTTTACGCTCAGTGACGTCGATCACGGTACCCACAAATTCAACGAGGTCGCCGGACGTGCTCAGAACAGGATGACCTAAGACGTGAATGTCCCTGACGGCGCCCCCCGGATGCACGATGCGGTAGTCCGTCTCCCACTCTGCCTTCTCGCGGATAGCCGTCTGGGTTAGTTCCCTGAAACCGGGTTGGTCGTCGGGATGAAGCCGCTGAAAGAAGTCTTCGAATCGGGGCCAACCATCCTGTGGATCGAAACCCAAAACACGGGAGCATTCCTCCGACCAGTACCCGATATCCTGGTCTGGACTCCATGCCCAACTGCCTGTATGGCTCAGTCTCTGGGCATCCGCCAGGTACGCTTCACTCGTCCGGAGGGCCTCCTCGGCCGTCTTACGCTCGGTGATATCAGTCACCGCCCCGACAAACTCGCGATTGCCGGATGCATCCTGTAAAACGTGAGCGATCGCGTGGACGTGCTTGACTCGCCCGTCAGGAAGCATCAAGCGATAGGTATGCTCGAAATCCGTCGCGCCCCGAGAGGCACCATCGATGACCTTTTGAAGGTCGGCCCGGTCCTGCGGATGGACGCGCTGCATCACTGAATCTATTGTTGGCTTAACCGAGCGTTCGTACTCGAAAATGCGATAGGTTTCGTTTGACCAGACAATCTCGCCTGTATCAGGTTTCCAGCCGAAGCTGCCCGTGTGACTGAGCCTTTGGGCTTCGGCCAGAAATGCTTCACTGCGGCGTAGTTCTTCCGTTAATTGCTCTTGCTCAGTGACATCTAGCCCTGTCCCGACGAATCGTTGGGCAGTCCCCGCGGAATTCGTCGGGATACCCACGCAACGTACGCGCCGAATCTTTCCGTCAGGCCGGACAATGCGTTTCGTGAATTCGAATGCGCTATTGTTTGCCAACATTTTCTGAATTTCGCGCATGACAAACTCCCGATCCTCTGGGTGTACGAGGTCGAGATATTCCTCTACTGTCGGAGGCTTGCCACTCGGGTTAAGACCATAGACCCGAAACAACTCGGAAGACCAATACTCGAAGCCAGTTGGATTGAATGCCCAGCTACCCATGTGGGCAAGCCGCTGCCCCTCAGAAAGATAGAACTGTGCTTGTTTGAGGTCGTCAATCTCGAGATTCACCCCTATCCAATAGAGGAGAGTTCCATCGCTCGCCCGGAGGGGTTCGGCACGAGTGATGAACCAGCGATAGACTCCTTCTGCGTTACGTACTCTGAAAGTGAATTCACCGGCGCAGCCAGTGCGCAAACAGGTTGACCAGATTCTGCGTGCCTCTTCGTGGTCGTCCGGATGAACAAGCGCAATATGCGAATCCCACGCTGCGGCTGTGGCAATGCCGAATCGAAGAGGATGGTCTTTCGGCAAGCCGAGATAATCGGCATGTCGTTCATTTACAAAAGTGAGCGCGCCAGACGGATTAGCGTACCAGGTGTACGCCGGTATCACCTCCAGAGTCGCTCGCAACTGCGCCTCAAGGACTTGTTTCGATTCGGACTCGTGTCCTGGAGAGGCCATGGCAGGCATATTACACCCAGAGAAATCCACACGGCCGTAACGATCGGGTCGTTCAAACGGAAGGCGCCGACCAAGCCTGTCCGACTCACCAAACATTGGGCTATTTCACGAATCGAGGCGCTTGACTAACCACGTCAGCTGACGTCTTAGCCTTTGCCCGGAAGCACGTTGGCACTTGTCGTTCAGCCCGCAGCAATCCCATGTGGAACCCGAGAGAACATCGCCCTTCGCCTGGGCAGCAGGTCTTTGTGTCAGAAACTGAATTTCAGTGCAAACTGAATCACGCGTGGACCTGTCGTAGTCGCGACGATCCGTCCGACGTTCGCCGATTCGACGACATTGAACGGATTGGCGAAGCTGACCATGTTAAATGCATTGAAGAACTCCGCACGGAACTCAAGGTCTTTGCTTTCAGCCACAGGAAAGTGCTTGATGGCAGAGATATCGGCGTTTTCCTGATCCGGTCCGCGCAGGAGGTTCCGCCCGGTATCGCCGAAACCTCCAACGGCCGTGGCGGGGACGAAACAGGAGGTGTTGAAGAATTTATTCAGCCGCGACTCCACGCTGCCGCCGAATGCCGGATTGCACCCGACAACCAAATCGGCCCGCGCCTGGACGAACGCAGTGGCGTTGGTCAATACAGAAAACGGAGTGCCGCTCTGCAAAGTGACAATCGTAGCCAGCTCCCACCCGTTTACGGCATGCCGCGCGAAAGGCGAGCCACCTTTGTAGAATTTCGGTAGGTCATAAATGCCGCTGAACACAAAGCGGTGTCGCCGATCAAAGTCCGAACTGGCGTAGTTATCCAGCATTACTTGGTTCCCCGGAACCACGGTGACGTCGCTCGTGCCCGTGGGATCGCCAGAATAGTCATCGAGCGAATGGCTGTAAGTGTAAGAGGCAAGGAATTCGAGGCCGTGGCCGACACGCTTTGTGAGACTGGCCTCGAGAGCGTTGTAGCTGGAGTTGGCGGAGCTTTGCATCAAGTGGACGCCAAACCCTTGGACAGCGAGGCTTGACAATCCAGGGCTCAGCGGGCCGGGACTGAATGGCAGGGGCGCCAATTCCTGGTTCGCGTCCATCAAACGATACATTCTGCGGCCAACCGATCCGACGTAACCAATATCAAGGAGCCATTCATTGCCAAGCTCTTTCTGAACGTCGAGGCTGAACTGCTGCACGTAAGGCGTGCGGAAATCGTGAATGTCGGGATAAATGCCATTGGCCGAAACGACGGCTTCTCCTGTGGGCGCGAGAGCTGTCGGCGCTTGGGGTAGAAATCCCGGAGGGCCGCCAGACGGGAAGATGGCAGGGTTGTTGAAAGCGAGCGGAAAAGCGCTCGGCTGGGGAACATCGACAAAGGGCGTGGCGATGGGTGTCTCCAGCGCTTGCGCCAGAGTGTAGTACGGAAAATTGAATAACTGACTGTTCAGTAGCCGCGAATTCGCTCGGTCGTAATAAATCCCGTAGCCGCCGCGCAAAACCAGACGGCTCGAGGCGGAGAGCGGCTGCCACGCGAACCCTACGCGCGGCGCGAAATTCGTAGTATCTGGAGGAACCAGGGATGCACGAATTTCCGGAATTCCGGGCAAAGGATTTTTTGCGTTCGACGCCTGCACAAATCCGCCCGTGATAGCGGTGTTGTCGCCCGCCGGAAATCCCGGAATAGTTGTGGTCTGCAGGCGCGTCGGATCGAAGCCGACGAAGCGACCGTTCGCTTCGGTGAAAGGACCGAAATAATCGTAGCGTAGACCCAGCGTGAGCGTAAGCCTATCAGACACCTGCCAATCGTCATTCACGAAGCCGCCGGAATCCCAGGCACGAATACTCCGATGGTTCACGCCGGAGCCCATGATGGTCAGTCCGGTGGAATCGAACAAGCCTCCGAGAAAATCGTAAAAACTGTTTCCTGCGAAAGGTCCGGTAGGCAGGAGTCCAAGAAAGAAAATCTGCCCGCGAGTGTAGACGTTGAAATTTTCGTCTAGGCCGTGATGTTTGAACTCGCCGCCAAACTTCAGATTGTGCCGGCCTTTTTGCCAAGTCAGCGTATCACCGATCGTATACGTTGTTTCGCCGGCGTTGTTATCGGAAAATGGGTTGGCGCCAACGTCGAAATAATTGGCCACGGAAATTTCCGGCATACCCGGGAACAGATTGCCGAGCGGCGAGGTGATTCCCAGTTTTGCGGCGGTGAAAGGCTCTTGCGGACTAGAGCTTGTGGTGATGCTGGCCATGCCAAAGCGGGCGTCGTTCACCAGATGCGAGGAAATCACGTCAATGTCATCCAGCGAAACGACGCGCTGATTTAGGTTCGCGGTGCCGCCGAAACCCGGCACTGGAAGAGCATTAGAAAACCCGAACAAGTTGAATAACCCTTGAAGCGCGGGATTGTTGGCGCCGAAGAATTTCGCCGAGATGCGGTTGGAGGGTGTGGCCTGATAATCCAGATTCGTGTTGAATTGGTCTTCGCGGAATGTGGAGTTGGCAACTACGGGCACCGGAACCGGTCGCGGCACAGCACCGGGCGCGACCGGAACCGGATGCGGAGCTGAAGGGATCACATAGGCTCCGTTAGGCAGCTTGGCTTGCAGAAGGAATTCCGCCGTCGGGTCGAAGCAAGCCGGAAAGGTGAAAGTGGTAGGCGGCGTGGTGCAGGGCGCCAAACCGTACGAGGCGGCGAAGGCATCGAGTCCGGCGGTCGAGCGATCGTTCGTAAGGTTCTGCGGAACGAACGCCGTGCCGATCGAATTGGTCAGCGAGATGCCATTCTTCTCGCGGCTGCCCTGATAGGAAACAAAAAACCACAGGCGATCCTTCAGTATTGGTCCGCCAAATGTTCCGCCGAATTGATTGCGCTCGTACGGCGGGCGCGAAACGCCGGCAGCGTTCAGGAAGAAGTTGTTGGCGTCGAGCGCTGTGTTCCTGAAAAATTCATAAAGATTCCCATGAAATTGATTGGTTCCGGATTTTGTCACTGCAGCGACAACGCCGCCCGCGACGCGCCCTTGCGACGCGTCATACTGGCTTGTCTGCACAATGAATTCCTGCAAAGAATCCGTCGCGGGCACAGCGAGGTCGGGAGTCGAGCCGGTCCCGATCGAATTGGCGTCAATTCCATTGATAATTACCGAATTGGAAGTAGCCCGCATGCCGTTAACGTAGATCGGCGCATTCCCGCGCCCCAGCTCCGATGAATCTTGCACCGGACCGGAGGTTCCGGGCGTAAGCGTGAGCAGTTGCTGGAAATTGTGTGTCGGCAGAGGCAACTGGCGAATTTCCGTTTGATCGATCATGGTGCCATGTTTCGGGCCCTCCGTTTGGAGAAGAGTTGGCGCTGCCCGGACCACCACGGTTTCTTGCCGCTGCGTCGCCAGCTCCAAATGCACACTGACGGTTGCTGTCGCCGTAATTTTCACGACAATTCCATCGATTTTCGCCACGGCAAACCCGGGAGCGCTCACCTCCAGATCATAGGTTGCCGGCGGAAGCAGCGAGAATACGTACTGGCCGGTATAGGAGCTTGCCGTTTTGCGCTGCGTGCCATCTTCGCCGGTCAATGTGACGCTGGCGCCCCCCACGAGTGCGGCGCTTGGGTCGATGACATTGCCCAGGATCTGACCCGTAGTCGCCGTCTGCGCGCCCGCGCGGAATGCGCTCAGCGCAAGAGCCAGCAACAACGCCAACCCGATGAATTTCAGCGTTCGCATCGATCCGCGTCTATATGACAGGTCTGCGAGGCGGAGGGCAGAAAGCTTAGGTTCGTGATTGCAGGAGGCGACAGCGTACCAGGTGTACGCCGGTATTACGCCCAGAGTCGCTCGCAACTGCGCCTCAAGGACTTGTTTCGATTCGGACTCGAGGAGAGGCCATAGCGGCATATTACACCGAGACAATCCGCAGGCGGTAACGATCGGGTCGTTCAAACGGAAGGCGCCGACCAAGCCTGTCCGACTGACCAAACATTGAGCTCCTCCACGCATCGAGGCGCCAGCTGACGTCTTAGCCTTTGCCACGAAGCACATTAGCACTTAAGAGTTTAGTCCATTCAGCGCGCAGTTCGGGACTCAGGTACAGCGAGTCCAGACGATCCAACTCTAAGCATGCGGCGCAGGCGAATCACCGTGAGCTAACCGTTGCTCACATTCCCTTAGTTTCGAGCACGTGCGAATCTCGCAATCGAAACAGGAGGAATGATGAGGCAATTTCAAAGAGTATTCTCGGACCACGCGGCGAACCCCTTCGGGGCATGCTTATGCAACAACTCAAACGAGATCACCGCAATCGAGGCCAAGGCACAGGTGCGCCGCATCGCGTTACGGGCGATATGCGGAGTCATCCTGATGAGCTTGACCGTTCTAAGTGCGGATGTCCAACCAACTCGCGCACAGGAGGGCTCAGACATAGCCAAACAGGCGCAAAATCCTATCGCCAGCCTAATTTCCGTCCCTCTCGAAAACGACTTCAATCCTCACACCGGTGTCAACAAAGAAGATAGCTACGTGTTCGAGATGAAGCCTGTCGTTCCCTTCCGTTTGTCGAATGACTGGAATCTGATTACACGGACGATCATTCCCGTAATCCAAGTTCCCGATCTGGCCCCGGGCGTGAACGGAACAGGCGGCTTGGGCGACGTACAGGAGTCGCTATTTCTATCGCCGACAAAAGCTGGTCCCGTGATTTGGGGTGCCGGGCCGGTTATTTCTTTTCCTACCGCAACGGAAAGCATCCTCGGCACAAAGAAACTTAGTCTCGGGCCAACAGTTGTCGTACTTAGGAGCCAAGGACACTGGCTGTTCGGATCGTTAGTGCAAAACTTATTCTCTGTAGCTGGACCGTCGGGGCGACCAGATGTGAATCAAATGCTGCTCCAGCCATTCGTGAACTACAACTTGCCCCACAAGTGGTATCTGACCTCCTCGCCGATTATTACTGCAAATTGGGAAGTAAGATCCAGCGAACGCTGGGTGGTGCCTGTTGGCGGAGGCGTAGGAAAGATCGTGCATTTCGGGAAGCAGCCCGTGAATGTCTACACCCAATTCTTTCGCAACGTACAGCGCCCGGATGGCACCAGCAGTTGGTCCGCAAGATTTAACATGACGTTTCTTTTTCCAAAGAAGCGATGAGAGAAGCACTTCAGGTGGAGTGGGACTCCGACAATGAACATCCCTACGAGCCATCAGCTATCCAGGACGCCAGCGAGCGTCATATCAGTCCTGCTGGACGAAGGAGAAATTCCGAACTCATGCTCTTCCAATTTGTCCCGAGTAACAAGACGACGGACATCAAAGCGATCTTCAAGTCGACGCCAGAGTGCGGACCCACTCGGTCGGACGGGCTACAACAGAACATCCTTCAAGAGCTCTTTCTGACGTCGCGCGAAAGATTTATCCGAATTGCATATCGGATCCTCGGGAACAACGAAGACGCCGAGGACGCTGTGCAAGACGCGTTTCTCTCCGCGTGCCGTCACTTTGGTAAATTCGAAGGCCGCTCTGCTCTCACGACTTGGTTCACTCGTATCGTCATGAATGCCGCCCTGATGGCTCGGCGTAAACGGAAGAATCGCGCTGCTCTTTGCCACGAAATGGACGCGGCGATGTCTGTGTTCGCTGAAACGGCTCCGGATACCCAGCCGAATCCCGAACTGGCCTACTCGCGAGCGGAATCTTATGAAATTCTCGAAGCTCACCTGAAGGAACTTAATCCACTGCTTCGGGAAGCAGTCGTGACGACGTACTACGACGAACTCTCGGTCACTGAGGCAAGTTCGGCCCTCGGTGTTCCTCCAGGAACCTACAAAGCGCGACTGTTTCGCGGGAGACGCCTGTTGCAAGAGCGTGCGATCTCTGGGGCGAGAATTAACTTCTCATCAAGTGAAAACGATCGCGATTCAGCTCGAAGAATTTGATATGAGCGTTTGCGTTTACATTGACGGGCGGCCAGCTGAGTGTCGCGAAGATCACAGCGAAGTGATGGCTTGGACCGATTCCCGATGAGTCGCAAGCCTCCGTGTAATTGGCGCTTCGTGTCCACAGAAGAAAACGAGATAAAGATGAAGCTCAAACTCAAATCTCTCACTCTCCTGTTCCTCACGCTTCTGATTGTTCTCGAAGCATCCCCCCAAGGAAGTGACGACACTCCGGAACCACTTAGATTTTTTCGAGAGTACGTTGGCTTAAATGACGATCAGATCGCCACGATCCGAAGAGGGAAAGCGCTGGCGCGTGTCCTGGAATCACGGACTCCCGATGAAGTATTCGTATTCGGCGCTGTGTATGTGGAATCGACTCCAGAGAAGTACGTCAAGCTCGCGTCAAACATAGACTCGCTGCGGAAACTTCCGAACTATCTCGCGATCCAAGAGTTCAGCGACCCGCCTCAACTCTCGGACCTGGATGGCTTCACGCTCGATGAGCAAGACATTCAGGAACTCAAGAAGTGCAAACCAGGCCACTGCGAGGTCCAATTGCCCAGCGAAGCCATCGAGGCTTTCCAACAATCCGTGGATTGGTCGTCTCCGGACGCGGCAGAGCAGGTGAACCGCTTGGCAAAAAAGATGACTCTCGAAGCGATTACGCGATACCAGCAAGGCGGTAACGCCGCCCTTGGCACATACCGGGATAAGTCCCACCCAACCGTTGTAGCGGACACGTTTCGATCGCTGTTGAGCCGCTCGAAGGCCCTTCCCGTGTACCTGCCCGAGCTTAATCACTATCTCCTCGACTACCCGAATGCCCCATCGGAACATATCCAGTCGAAATTCTACTGGGAGAAGGTCAACTTCGGCCTCAAGCCCACCATTCGGGTAGTTCAGGCCATCGTTTACCGGGACGCTGGCACCGCGGGCCCTGCATACGCCATAGCAGTCAAACAGCTCTATGCAAGCCACTACTTTGAGACAGCTCTGGATTTAACGTTTTGTGTGCCGGCAACCGAAAATCGCGAACGGCCGGGCTTCTATCTCATCACCGTGAAAGGCTCTCAACAAGCGGGCCTGACCGGATTGAAGGGCGGTTTCGTGCGGAAAGTGGCCGTCGACAAAACGCGTTCTTCGCTCGAACGAGCACTCGCGACAATCAAACAGAGACTCGAAGCCCAGACCGATTGACTCGCGAAAGGATAGACCACCACAGATGCTGGATCGCCGCACGATAAACGTCCTGTTGACCACGCTCGTCTTTGTCTTAGCGGTCGCACTCGTCTACGTCGTGCGGACCATTCTCGTATTGTTTGCTTTCTCCATCCTCTTCGCGTATCTGATCAATCCTGCGGTGAGAGTCCTGCAGCGGTACTCCCTGTTCTTCAAAGATTTGAAAGGCCCTCACATCTTTCAGGCTTACCTGGGATTTCTCATTCTGCTTGCCTTACTCGTGCATGCATTCGCTCCCGACTTCCGTAGCCGTCCAGGTGCGTTAGGCAATCTTCCGGCCTTTGCTGACAGCGTGGCCAGCGGGGAAATCGCGAACAACTTTGGGAAAAACCTGGGCTGGACGGACGCTCAGACGCTGAGACTGAAGACTTTTCTTCAGGGACATAGATCCGACATCGAGAGTGCAAGACAAGCGATCCAGCGATCCGCAGTTACCATCGCGGGCGCTGTTCTAGTCATACCCATTCTCGCCATTTTCTTCCTGAGCGACGGCGAGAAGCTGGTAAATCAGGTCGTCCTTCTGGTTCCCCCGACGTCCGATCAAGATGCCGTTCGCTCGCTCGTCGTCGACCTCAACCTCATGCTCCAGCGCTATATCCGCGCAAAGGTCATTCTAGGTCTGCTCTCGTTTCTCTTTTCTTCCGTAGCGTTGCTGTCGCTCGGTTTTCCCCATTGGCTCGCGCTCGGGGTGCTCGCGGGAATGCTGGAATTTATTCCCATTGCCGGATGGATGATGGCCGCAACAACCATAACCGGTTTCGGAGTCATTACGCACTCGCATTGGATCTGGATGCTGGCTTTGCTCGGAATCTGGCGAGTCGTCATGGACTACGCGATTTCGCCGCGAGTCATGGGACATCAACTGGAGATTCATCCGTTGCTCGCCATATTCACCGTCATGGCGGGGGGAGCGGTGGGCGGAATCGCCGGTATCTATCTTTCCATTCCGCTGGTCGCCACGTCTGCGAGTCGTGTGGCGCCGGCTCCCCGCCCTGAGAAACACCGCAGTCTCGTAGTCTTCGGTTTAACTGCTCCCCCCTCGCAATTAGTTATTCCGTCTGTGTGGATTACTTGACTCACTTGTTTTCCGCCCTCCGTTGAAACGACGTTGTGAGGTCCATCACCGTGAGCTAACGGTTGCTCACGTTTTCAGGTTTGCCGGAACTTGCCATTATTCGTTCGTGCCTCGTCTTCCCCTGAAGTCGCTCCTGCGAACGGACATTGCTTCGAGCGGGAGCACACGGCTGCCGCTCATCCTGGTCTTGGGTGCGATCGCCGTCGTTGCGTACGCAGACCATCTCGTAGTGTCAATCTCTCTGATTTACCTGTACATTCTGCCGCTTAGCGTCGGCGCTATGTTCTTGCGCAAAGAATTGAGCTACTCGCTCATCGTTGCTTGCATCCTGCTTCACTACTTCGATTCGCCGCGCCGAATCCCATTGGGGATTCGAATTTTTCATGACCTTTCGGCTTTGGTGTGTTTCACTTTCGTGCTTTATGTGATCCATAAATATATGGCACAGCGGGAAGCTCTGGCCAAGGCGATCGGTAAGCAGCGTGACGACCTTGTTCGAGACGTGAACCTTGCCGCGCAGGTCCAGCGACTGTTCCTACCAACGGCGAAACCCGCGATCGGCGGGATGGAAATCGTGGGCATGATGCGGCCTGCTCGCGGTTTGAGCGGAGACTACTATGACTTTATTCCGATCAGTGATCAGAAGATTCAGATCGTGATCGCGGATGTGTCGGGCAAGGGCATACCGGCCGCTTTATTGATGTCGGCAACGGCAGCAGCGGTGCAGCTGGAAGCTGGCCGCGAACAAAGCATGCAGGAGATTGTGAGGCGATTGAACGGCGGAATCCACACAGTTTCAGACGAAGGCGTACGCTACGTGACGTTGATCCTCGCCCAAATCGACGTAAAAGAAAGAAGGCTGCATTTCATCAACTGCGGCCACAATCCGGCTCTTCTGCTGCGGTGCAGGACCGGCGGCCTCTCGCTCTTACATTCGAGCGGGCCACCGATTGGTCTCTTCGAACGTGAGAGCCACCAGCTCGATTCGGTTGAGCTTGAAAGCGGTGATCTGTTGGTTTTCTACACCGATGGAGTGACGGAAGCGGAGGATGGCTCGGGCGAAGAATTTGGCATGGAACGGCTTTCCGATGTGGTACGACGAGGAAGCCTGTGCACGGCAGAACAGCTCATGAGAGATATCTTTGAGAGTTCGGCCAGTTTCTCTGGGGAAAACGGTTTCCATGATGATGTGACGATTCTCGTCGTGAAATGCAATTTCGACAACCTCTCTCCTGCGCTTGACCCTCGTGGCGAGCGTTAGGCGCAGGCCCCGCGCGCTGAAAAACGCTGGAGTTTTCCGATCGTACCTCAGACTTTTCCTTTCCTTGATGTACCTCTTCATACCATATGGATTGCCTTGCTCTAGTTGTCTCTGCCAGCGTCGCATTCCCGATTTGGCCTATCGATCCACACGATAACCAGCAGCGCATCACCGTGAGCTAACCGTTGCTCACGTTTTCAAGATCTTGCCGGAACTTGCCATTATTCGGCTGTGATTGGACACATACACAGTGACGATCCAACGCCGACCAGGACATTACATAAAGGAGATTTAGCGATGAGCACCGACGGTCTCGAAATGAAAGGAGTTATCCGATGAGAGAAACGAAAAAGGAAAACGCAGAGTCTTCGACTGGGAAAGCAACCAGTGTGATTGATTATATCGTCCAGCGACTTGCTGATGAGGGCATCACGGACTGTTTCGGCGTACCGGGAGACTATGCGTTCCCGGTCTGTGACGCAGTCGATCGCAACCCAAACATCAGATGGGTCGGCTGCTCAAATGAATTGAATGCGTCCTACGCTGCCGATGGCTATGCACGCGTTCGGGGCGCGGCAATGCTGTCGACGACCTATGCGGTGGGCGAGTTATCGGCGATCAACGGAGTGATGGGTGCGAAAGCCGAGCGCTCACTCGTCTACCATGTCGTCGGCATGCCGTCCTACCAGAACCAGCGCTTGCACAAGATAATGCATCACACTTTTGGAGACGGAGTTTTTGGGAACTTCGTCAACATTTCCGCTCAAGCAGCCTGTTGCCACGCCGTGATTGACCCCGACAACTGCATGATTGAAATGGAGCGTGTGATCCTGGAGGCGCGCCGCAATAACCAACCCGCTTACATCGTCGTTCCCGGGGACTATGCGCTGGCACCGTTCACGCCGACTGAGGTGAGTCCTGTCGACGCTGAAGTCGGGCGAAGCGTCCCTCAAAAAAGCAGTCGCCGCCATAGCGGAACGGGTAAGAGGCGCAAAATCCATTGTCGCCTTCCCGGCGTTCATGTTGTCGCGTCTCGGCTTACAGAAGGAGGCCAAGCAGGCGATCGAGGCGCTGGGCTGCCCGTTTGCTACCACGACGATGGAAAAGTGCATCATCGACGAAAGCCACCCGCAATTTGCCGGCGTGTATGCGGGAGCGGCTGTCCGCAGAGAAGACGCGGCAGATTGTCGAGGACGCAGAATTGGTGCTTGATCTCGGCGGGATCAGCCTCAACGACGAAACCACCGCGGGCTTCTCTGGGCGACTTGATCCCGCACGGTTCGTCTCGATCGGGCTGAATGATGTTCGTATTGGAGAACAGGTGTTCGGGAATGTCCGACTCGTCGACGTGCTCGCTGCGACTCGCAAAACTCAAATCGCCTGCTGCCGTCCTTCAAGAGAACGTCAGAACAAGCTCAACCCGTAACTGGAAAGCCATCGGACAAGATCACGATGGATCAACTCTATCCTCGCTACGCGGCGTTTATCCGGCCGGGCGATAACGTTGTTCTGGAAAGCGGGAGTTCCACCTTGGGACTTCGCGCCAGAAACGCTCGCCAATGATGTGCAGGTGCACATTCAAATGTTATGGGGATCGATTGGATGGGCCACGGGAGCCACCTTCGGGATAGCGCTCGCTAACGCGAACCGGAGAACGGTCCTCATCACTGGCGAAGGCTCTCACCAATTAACCGCCAACGAGATCGGAAATATGGGGCGCTACGGTGCCAAGCCGATCATCTTTGTTCTCAACAACGACGGCTATATGGTGGAGCGCGCGCTGGAACCCTACCCAGACTGGTCCTACAACGATCTCGCAAAGTGGCGCTATGCAGATTTGCCGCGAGCGTTGGGATGCGCTGACTGGGTAACAGCACGTGTCGAGACGCTCGGCGAGCTCGACGCCGCAATGAAAGCGGCCCGCGAGAGTAAGATCGGGCGCGTACATCGAGATCATTGGGGGGCGAATGGATATGCCCAAAGCTCTCGCCTTCGCGCATACCCGCATTAAGGAATTGTATGGAGATGCGGCCGTATAACGTTCCAGTTACTCCTTTGATAGCCGACTAGCAGCTTTTCCGCCACTGGGCCGGGCCGGAGTCGGCGGGCCGGCCCAGTGAATTCAAACAAGGATAAGAAAGTGACAATTAAGCGAAGCATTGCGAAGTCTGTTTCATTCATCCTGCCAATCCTCGCGGCATTATTTCTCGTACCGCGAGCGAATGCGCAATCGTTGACCATGGACGGCGAGTCCGGAATCTTCCTGCAGCCATTGGCCGATGTCGTTCCGTCGCCCGCAACACAAGTTCGGCGGCCCAACGGTCAGCTTCCACGCTGTCGACGCTGGCCCCGTTGCCGGAAACTACATCAACATTGGAGTCGAAGAGGGATTTGGTAACTGGCTGGAATTCGGGTACACCCGCAGCAACCACACGGACGGCGGAGATCCTACGATCAGTCCTCTTTTCAACTTCAGTGGGATGAATATCTTTAACTTCAAGGCGAAGGTCCTGCCGGCGAACTATCACGGCCACAAATATTTGCCGGCCATTTCTGTGGGCGGAGTGCTCCGAACGAATGATCCCTTCGTCGTACAGGCCGTCAAGCACAAGAATGCAACGAATGGCGATGTCTACCTCGTTGGAACAAAACTCTTCATGATCGGGAAAAAGTTCGGCTTCGTAGGGAGCGCCGGCGTTCGCGGCACCAACGCACAAAAGTACGGCTATGGCGGAAATACCCTGGACTGGGAAGCTCGGGCATTCGGCGGCGTCGCTTTCCCAATTCCCATAAAGAACGTTCTCGTAATTACCCCTGCTTTCGAGATCGATCAAGAACCCAGCAGAATCAAGTACGTTCCTACAGCAAGATTACCCACCGACCTGATCTACGCACTAAGGATTTCGCGTTTCCCTGATTCGAAATGGAGCATCGACATTGGGACCGGTCACCTCGGCGCGAACATCGGACCAGGGCTCAACATTAAGGCAAACAACGCTCTCGCCATTGCAGCCAACTATCAGGTTCTGAGCGATAGAGGAACGGCGCAGGCCCGCACGGGCGTGGCCTGCGCACTGCGGGAGACAGATTTTCGGACAGAAAAGAGGATCAGATGCTGAAGGAATCTACAACCTTTTCAACAATTCGTACGCCCTCGTCGTATCCCGCGTCGCAGAAACGCTACCTTTCTGGCGGCCGCGCGGACGTGCGGGTCCCCTATCGGGAGATCGCTTTGTCTGCGACACGCCGCGGCGAGCGCGTCGAAGGAAATCCTCCTCTACCGGTTTATGACACTTCCGGCCCATACACAGCCCCCGACGTGCGGATCGCACTGGATCGGGGTCTCCCCGAACTGCGCATGAACTGGATCAAAGAACGCAACGACACGGAAATTCTTTCTGGCCCGAGTTCCGAATATGCCCGCATGTCCGACAACAACCTTCTCAACTACAACGTGCGTTTTCCGTCTCCGTTCATTTCTCGACGCGCCCACACGAACAAAAACGTCAGCCAGATGCACTACGCCCGCAAAGGCATCGTCACAGCGGAAATGGAATTCGTTGCGCTGCGGGAATCGATGCAGCTCGAGCGCCTATTGCAGGATCCTTATTACGCATCCCTTGCCCGCCAGCACCGCGGACAACCTTGGGGTGCGAGCCTTCCCGAACAGATAACCCCCGAATTCGTTCGGGCGGAAGTGGCGGCCGGGCGCGCGATAATTCCGGCTAACATCAACCATCCCGAGCTTGAACCGATGATCATCGGCCGCAATTTCAAAGTCAAAATCAACGCGAATATTGGCAACTCCGCGGTTACATCCTCTCCTGACGGAAGAAGTCGACAAGATGATCTGGGCCGCCTATTGGGGCGCGGACACCATCATGGATCTTTCCACCGGCACGAACATCCACGAAATCCGTGAATGGATTCTTCGCAACTCCCCCGTGCCGATCGGAACGGTGCCCATTTATCAAGCACTTGAGAAAGTGGGAGGCCGCGCGGAAGAACTCTCTTGGGACCTTATGCGCGACACTTTGATCGAGCAGGCCGAGCAGGGAGTCGACTACTTCACACTCCATGCCGGTGTTCGCCTGCCGTGGATTCCGCTGACCGTGAATCGCCTGACGGGCATCGTCTCCCGCGGAGGTTCGATCATGGCGAAGTGGTGCCTGGCCCACCATGAGGAGAACTTCCTTTACACACATTTCGAAGAGATCTGCGAAATCATGAAGGCCTACGACGTTTCATTCAGCCTGGGTGACGGCCTCCGTCCCGGCTCCATTCATGACGCCAATGACGAAGCGCAATTTGCGGAGTTGCGGACTCTCGGAGAGTTGACGGAGTTGGCTTGGAAGCACGACATCCAAGTGATGATCGAAGGTCCTGGGCACGTCCCCATGCAGTTGATCCACGAAAACATGGACCAAGAGTTGCGGCACTGTTTCGAGGCTCCCTTCTATACCCTGGGGCCGCTCACGACCGACATTGCTCCCGGCTACGATCACATCACCAGCGCAATCGGTGCGGCTCAGATCGGATGGTACGGGACGGCGATGCTCTGCTATGTAACGCCCAAGGAACACCTTGGTCTTCCCAACAAAGAGGATGTCCGTACGGGCATCGTCAGCTACAAGATCGCCGCACATGCGGCAGACCTCGCGAAAGGATGGCCCGGCGCACAGCTTCGCGATAATGCACTCTCCAAAGCGCGCTTCGAGTTCCGCTGGGAAGATCAGTTCAATCTGAGCCTTGATCCCGACCGGGCTCGTGAGTTCCACGATGCCACCTTGCCTCACGAAGGCGCCAAGACGGCTCACTTCTGCTCGATGTGTGGGCCGAAATTTTGCTCGATGAAAATCACCGAAGAGATCCGCGAAACATATCAGAAAGATGCACAGGCGGGAATGGCGGAGAAGGCTCGCGAGTTTGTTGAGCGCGGTGGCGAGGTCTATTCGTGACGCTCCCGGACATCGCCGTCGTGGGCGGTGGCCTGCTTGGCCGCTCCCTGGCATGGCGCGCAGCGCGGGCGGGCGCGCGTGTTGCCCTCTACGATGCGGCGGGCAGCAAAGGAGAAGACTCCGCAGCTTGGGCCGCAGCCGGAATGATTGCTCCAACCGCGGAAGCCATCGATGCCGACGTTCAAATTGCTTCCATGGGAAGGCATAGCCTCACCCTATGGCCGCAATGGCTCGCCGATCTGCCTGTCCCGGTCTTCTATCGTGACAGCGGAACCATCTTGCTCTGGCATCGTGAGGATTCCGCCGAAGCAGTTCGGGCGCAGCAAAGGCTCGCTTCGCGACTCCCACAGGCTGGCTGGAAGCGCCTTGAGAATCCGCAACTCCGCGAGTTCGAACCCGCCCTCAATTCACGACTGTCTCACGCCGCATACATTTCCGGAGAAGCGCAAGTCGACAATCGGGAATTCCTCGAAGCCGTTGCCTTAGCTCTCGAAGAAACCCGTGTCGAATGCCACTGGAACAAGTTTGTCTCGGACCACGCACTTCCCGACGCCGGAATCGTCGTGGATTGCCGCGGCGTGGGTGCTAAGCATGACTGGCGCAACCTCCGCGGCGTTCGCGGCGAGATCGTGCGCCTCCATGCGCCCGATATCGAACTCCAGCACATGGTGCGGCTCTTGCATCCCCGCTACCCGGTATACATTGTCCCCCGCGCCGAAGGACGCTTGGTCGTCGGCGCTACCAGCATCGAGAGTGATGATCGCTCCCCTGTTTCCGTTCGTGGGAGCCCTGGAACTCCTCGCTTCCGCGCATTCGGTGCTGCCTGCCCTCGCCGAAGCGCGCATCCTCGAATTCAACACGCAAGTGCGGCCGGCCCTCCCGGACAATCTGCCCGCCATCCGCTTCGATCGTGAACGAAGAATCCTTCGGATCAACGGACTTTATCGGCACGGATTCTTGCTGACACCCGCCGTCGTCGAAGACGTCTTGGTTCAGTTATCGCTACAGCCGCCGACGCGCGTCGAAAGCTGGGCCTCCCTGCAATACCACGATGAGGTGAGCGAATGTTTGTTCTTGTGAACGGCAAGGCATATCCGTTGCCGCAATCTGGAACGCTCGCTGCGCTTTTGCGTTCCTTATCGCCCCCGGCCCCGTTTGCCGTCGCTCTCAATGAGGAATTTATTCCCCAAGGAACGTACGAGGACTGTCTCGTCCACCCGAATGACAGAATCGACATCGTTCATCCAACTGCGGGAGGTTGATATGGAAAGGCAAGCGATCCAAGACGAACTCATCTTGTACGGTAGAAGGTTCACCAGCCGCCTGCTGCTCGGGACAGCACGCTACGATTCTCCTTCCCTCCTGGCTGACGCGATCGGCGTTGCGAACCCCGCGCTGCTGACCGTCTCCCTGCGACGCCAGCTGTCGGGCTCGAAAGAGTCCGGCGAATCCTTTTGGAACCTACTGCGCGAAACCAAACGGACGCTTCTCCCGAACACCGCCGGGTGTCTCAGCGCCCATGAGGCTGTAAAGACGGCATGTATGGGGCGCGAGCTCTTTCAAACAAACCTGGTAAAACTCGAGGTCATCGGAGATGAGCTTAACTTGCAGCCGGACCCCTTCGGTCTTGTTGAAGCTGCGATGGAACTCGTGAAACTTGGTTTCCACGTATTGCCGTATTGCACGGAAGACTGGATTCTTTGCAGGCGTCTCATGGACGCTGGTTGCGAAGCGCTTATGCCCTGGGCCGCTCCCATCGGAACCGGCCAAGGGCCACGCAACCCTCGCGCTTTGCGGGAACTGCGTCAACGCGCGCCACAGATTCCGCTGATCGTCGACGCGGGCATTGGACTTCCGTCTCATGCATGCCAGGTGATGGAGTGGGGTTTCGATGGCGTGCTGCTGAATACTGCCGTTTCGCGAGCGAATGATCCGGTCCAGATGGCTAGCGCATTCGCCAATGCCGTCAGAGCCGGACGCGGTTCTTTCCTCGCTGGGCCGATGGTCGCGCAGGAAACGGCTGTACCCAGCACTCCGGAAATAGGACGCCCATTCGCGGACGGCCAATTACAGTCACCACGTTCCATCGATTCTGCTTCGGACCCTCGGCTGCCGGTACAGGCCTTGTGTGAAAAACCGTGCTGCCCGAAACCGACGATTTTTTGAAAGCCAACTTACGGCGAGATTCGACGGCGGCTCTCGCAAAAGCAGAAGGAGAAAAGAAGTGAGCACGCCCATCGGAAAACCAGCGCCGCAGACCGGCGCCGAGCTCTTTCAGGTACCCACATCGAATGTTGGTCGAAGCTGTTTCTGGAAGGTCGAACTTTAAGCGCGAGTACCGAATGAAGGCACTATTTCGTTTTTTTGCAACTATGGCCATCGCTTTAACCATGGGACCTGCTTTCTTTGGCCAGGAGAGATCGACCAGCGAAATCCATGCACGCATCAACTCTATTCCCACGGGTGCAGATATTAAGGTGGATGGAGCCTACGTCGGCACTACTCCCCTGGAAATTGAACTGACTTGTTGCTTTCACGATATAACCATCAGCAAGCGTGGATTCAAGCCGTGGACCGGCAGGGTGCGCAACAACGGACACGCAAACGTCACCGCACATTTGAAGTGACGAGAAATTTCGCAGGCGATCCATGCGGGCTCGATGTAGGTCCATCGATGCCAGCGATCACTGTCTCGATCATCTGCTCACGAGGCAGGCGATCCACATAGGGCAGTGGGCTTTCGATCCACGACCCTGTGCGTGCTCAGTTGGAATCTAGGCGCGCCTCAGGATCCCGGATTGCCCGCTATTCAGCGGGTTCGTCAGAGCAAGTCGTTGATTCTAAGGAGACGCGATCGGGGCGGATTTGAACCACCCACCTCCTGTTCTCAATTCCACAATTGGAGCATGCCCGAGCCGCACTGAGCAGATTGTCAGTGACTCGGGTCGTGGAGTGCTTGCCCACTTCTCTAAGCAGCTCGCGTTCCAATTATCTTAGTCTGTTTGCTTTCCCAAGACATTGCTGACAAAACCTTGCACGGTTTCGAACCCTGCCGACAGCCTTACATCGAGATCACATTCCTGAGCTAGTGCTTGGAACACCGGTTCCCACACCGCGGGCGGTGGCTCAAGCTTCCAAGGCATGGGGTGTGTCGCCCGTTTTGCGAATGTTGCTTTTATTGCGGCCGCAAGTCTCGGATTGTCAAGCTTTCCCTGCCGAATCAGAAGCAGCATATCGATCAGATCTTTCGTTCTGGTGTTCACGCGATCCTCGCGCGGCAGTGAGTACGCGTGCAGTTTCTCTGCAAACTGCTGTTCCCGCGAAATGATGGGAAAGGAAGGCGGAGCGATTCCGCCAAACCCGAGCCAATCCCGTCCCTCGACCACCTCAACAGGCTCCATCACTTCGTCGCCGATCCCAATATCCACGTGAAAACGCGCGAATCCTCGACCGTCCATCCGAGCATCGACAGGGTAGCGACTTCCACCCTCGGGCGCTCCGTCCAACTCTTCGCGCGGCTCTCCCACGAGAAACTCAAAGTAGTCGTTGAGTTGGATCGCGGCGGAGTCTTGTAACATTGCCCGTACTTGCTTCCGCCGCTCGTCGGGGTCTTTGGCTAGGCGAGTTCCGTCGTGAAGCGTCAAGTCGATGTCTTTCGTCGTTCGTGCCGAGCGAATCCGCAGCTCCATCGCATAACCTCCCTTCAGGATCCACGGATACGTTCCCTTTGGCCCCTTCGGAAATAATCTCGCCAGAAAGCGATCAAAGGCGACTTGCCTGCGCAGGCGCTGCAAGTCCGTCCGTTCCACCTGCGCCCGCGTTTGCAGTCTGGTTTCTAGAGCCGTGCGAAATGCACCGGCCGTTTTATATTGCTTTACTTCATCCATTAGCGGAGTTGTCCGGCAAGCTCTCGAAATGAGTCTCGGAGTCTATCGTGTGGCAGTGAGTCAATCTGTTTCCCGGTGATGAGCCCGCGCCGCATTGCCTCGTCGATAGCTTGCCGGATGAGATTTCGGTCTACATGGCCGGTCTGGAGCAGATCCAGAACCGTGCGCAGTGGGCGTGTAACTCGCACACCCTGCATTTGTTCGATATCGCTTTCGCTGAGATCAGCTCGGTGAAGAATCAGAATTTCCGGGATTCGGCTGTTGCGTCGAAAATGTCTGGGGACTGTCATGTGCAGCTTCGAGGGCATGATATCGGAGAGTTCGTGAAGACTGAGAGCCGTGTCGTGACTGTATGTGCCTTCCGGAACTTCTTGACGATTCTGCGACCACAGATACCAAAGCATCAGATCAGGGCGCTCCGCCGTGGGAAAATCGGCCAGCCGATAAATACCACGATGCTCCCGGATCCAGTTTCCAACGTTCACGTGGTAGGCATGGGTCTTTTCGGCGAATCCTGCCGCGTGGCTTGCTTGGTGGTGAAGAACCCCTGTTGAGATTGGGCTATTTCGTAGAGCCGTCTTGCGGCTTCTTTGTATGGTCCCGCCATAGCACAATCCCCTTACTTTCTTGGGGAATTATGCATTATGCCCTGGCATAGGCAATAGCCAATCCTGCCGTGCTAACCTCATGAAAACCGAGGAGATATCGCTCGCATGATGTCGCTGCAGCTCTGCTAAGCCGTGCGCTCATTGTTTACAGGATCCCGAAGCGGGGAAAAGAGTGAGTGGGGGCCAGAGCACACAGTGAATTAAGGCGAGAAAAAAGTTAGCGTCCACGCCCGGGCTTCTCGTGTTGTTTTGCCGCGTGCAGCTCTTTGCCAAACACCTTAGCAGCCCAGTCCGGTATTGTCTGTGCGGTTTTACTCAATTTCGCCACCGATAAACTGCGCCACTACGCGGAAGCCGCGGCGATGCACTGTGTTGTCGTACACGAGCAATTCATCGGCATGTTTGGGGACTTCGGAGAGATTCTTCGTTGACTCCCGATAGGAGTCAATCACGCTGGACACGGGCACAGCTTGTCCACCTCGACTCATGCGCACCAACACCCGGCCCACATTCAAATTTGCGTCTTCCGTAGAGATAAAAAGAACTTTCGTCGAATACCCTGCTGCCTTAGCCTGGTCGAGTAGTTGCGTGTCCACACGAATGTCTTCGACCGCAAAAGAACGACGCTCCTCAAGAAATGGTTGTTGCTGGTGTCTCAACGCGGGAACAAGTGTGGGGAATGGCTCTTTCAAATAGGCTTCATAGAAAGTTGTCTTACCGGCGCCCACCGGTCCCGCGATGATAAACAGTGCTGGCTTTTGCTCGGCTCAGGACGCGATTTCCTCGTGTGCAATTTTACGCGTACCCTTCCGGCGCGTGGGCTCAAAGCTTGTTTCTAATTTCTCAACGGGGGCTCGCTCCCCGTCAGGCGTTACTTTCACTGTCGCTTTCAGGTTCCGATCGTATTCGTAATATGTTCCATCGGGTTCTTCCGCATCGATGGGAACTGATTGCAATGCCGAAAGCCCCGAGAGCATCTGATGAAGCTCTCGACGCTCCGACTCCGACATTGTGTCATACGAATGTATGAGACGGCGGCCGTCCTTTGGGTGTTTTCTTGAGTTTGCCTGCTCCATCCTTCGAGTAGTAAGCCAGAAGAGCACTATTCACGAGCTGATTCATCGAACAATTCCGCTTTTTGGCGACTTGATGAATGCGCTTGCGAAGTCGTCGCAAGATGACGACCTGCGTTTCTCTCCCCGTTTGTTTCAGTCTGGACTGAAGGGTCACGAGCCCGACAGTATTCAGGTCGACCGCCAAAAGCGCATTGTTGATCGAAGTCGACAGTTCTCCAATGTATCTCGGTTTGTCCCGCAGGAGTTTATCGAGGGCACTTAACAGCCGGACATTGTAGACTCCGAAATGAACGCTTCGCCGCTTGGTCACGATTCCCTACTGTCTTCAGGATGGGGTTGCCGCAACTGAAATTACGTCACGGCTCGTACATGCAAATATATACACCACCCTCACCTCTTGTTCAACTCCCCCTACAATTCTGTTCCACGGCTTCCATCACTGTTTGTTCTTGTCATTCGTGCCCTCCGTTCCACGCACCAATGTTTTCAAGCTTCGTGTACCCCGCCAGTGAAAACCAGGCCTGTCTTCCTCCAATCGCCTTAGATTCGCAAATGGGTCCCGCCCTTCAACTGTTTCCACTTTTGCTTCCTGCAGCCCTTGCGGCTCAGAAGGTTTATCCTGTTTTCCCCAGGAGCCGGTTGCGGTTGGTTTTCTAGTTTTTCTCGCGCGCCAGACAGTCATGTGAAAAACGTGATAGGTCATCTGCAAGCCTTCGTTTCCCAATGCTTCCCAAATATCTTTAAGACTCTGCCCTGAGTGCAGCGCCGCTTCTATCCCCGGTAGAAGAGATCGAATGAGCGCGGCTTTTCTCTTCGGGGGAGCGCCGGCCAGTTTTTCCAGACAGGGGCGGTAGTCTTTTTGCATTGACACGCCTTCTCACACTGCTGTACATATAGCAGCATGACGTACTGATGTAACCCATGAAAAGGTTCTGAGTCAACAGAAATCAACAAAAGTCGTCAGAAGTCTCCAAATCTCAACGCGAGTCAACACTTCTTCAGCATTACACAGTCGACAGAAGTCGACACTCTTCAACAGCGATAGGGGCAGCGTGCATGGAATGCAGGCGGATTATCAGCGGACCGACACACGTATTGGAACATAAAGGGATGTGGCCACTTCGTGTTGTTTTTCTTCGTTAACCGCTTATCTTTCAGACTCTTTGCAGAGGGCCGTTTTGGGCACATTGTGGCACCACTTTGGTACCACTCCAGAAAGGTGATTTTTCATGGCTAGAAAAGCGATTTCGCGCAACTTTCGATACACTTCCGCAGAACTACGGGAAAAAGTTCGCATAGCTGTCAAAGAACGTGGCTTCCGTTCCGAGCAAGCGTTCCTGATCGCCGCTTGTGAGCACGAACTTCGGCAGGGCGATAACACCGAAGCCGTAACGCAGTTTGAGGCTCGCGTGGCGGCCACGCTTACGAACATGGCGCAGCAGGTGCAGGGTCTTCACACGCTTGCGCAGGCGCAGGTCGCCCTAACGGACGTGCTCCTGAAGTACGTCATTACGTGTGTTGTGGAACCCCCAGAAGATGCGCTGCCAGCGGCGCGCGTTCGCGCCAGGTTGCGCTATGACAAGCTGATACGCGCCGCTGCGAAAGAGATATCGAATAAAAACAGGGACACTCTCAAGGCGATGGTAGCCGATGAATGACGAACCGCCAGGTCGAGTAATACGGACGTGCCTTAAAAACACTTTCCATGGTGCTATACGTATAGTATGCTGAAGGACTCCAGCGCGCGCAAGTCTTCTGTCTATTTCGGCGCCATCGGAAAAACGCTGAGGTAAGCCCAGGCCGATTTGGCGGGGAAAAGATCAAGTCCTGAGAGAACCGAACAACCGTAGCGATCGAACAGAACTGAAACCAAAGGCGCGCGCTATGACTCGAGAGACAATTCTTCAGATCGATCGACACAATTCCACGCCATCCGATGATCGTCCTCTATCCGTAAAGGAGGCGTCCAGATATCTTGGCGTCAGCGCGCAAACTGTGTATCTTTGGGTCGAGCGGAAGCAGATTCCCCATCTCCGCGTAATGGGTCGCAATATCCGGTTTCTCAAATCGGATCTCGAAACATTCCGCGCGTCGTTCAGACAGGAGATGGAGAATGCCTAGAGCGACTAAAATACGACGGGGTTGTGTACCGGCGGAATGGAACCGCTATTTGGTGGATTCGCTACCGGGACAGAAACGGGATGCCCGAAGAGAATCCAGCCAGTCCGCTGATTGGCATGAGGCCCAGAAGAAGTTACGCGAAGGCTTCAAGCCAGAGACGACAACGTCCTAGAAGTCACACGGAAAGGCGAAAACTTGGCATACGGACAATGGGCGGATTTTTTCCTGGAAAACTATTCCAGACCGCCTGTACGAGCGGAGAAGACTCACGCAACGAATCTTCGCTGTGCGAAGCATCTCAAGTCCGCATTTGCAAATTGCAGACATTGTGGACCTCACTGCGGACGCGATCGAACTCTATTTGCGTGACCGGCTCCGCCAACGTGTCCGAATCAAGAGCCAGCGCGGTTACCGGGAAACGAGACCTCCTAAAGCCTACAACCGTCCATCAGGAGTTCCGAGTCCTGCGGCGCATGCTCAATATCGCCGTTCGGAAAAGACTCCTTGGCGGCCAATCCGTGTTCGGGAGTGGAGTTCCCAGTTGCCGTGAAGGGCATGTTTCGCCCTCACTACGTTCCATGGTCCGAACAGCGCGAATCGAATCCCATGCTCCGGAACATCTTGGCAATATTGTGCAGATCATTACGGAAACCGGCCTCCGAATCTACAAAGAACTCACGCCCATGAGAAAAGACAATGTGGATTTGGCCAACGCTGTTGTCTGGATACCCGATTCTAAAACCCCAAACGGAATCGCTGAAATTCCTCTAACCCCTTTGGCCGTTCAGGCTTTTCAACGCCAGTTTGC
The DNA here is from genome assembly GCA_963790355.1 of Candidatus Acidiferrales bacterium. Lineage (GTDB taxonomy): Bacteria > Acidobacteriota > Terriglobia > Acidiferrales > UBA7541 > Acidiferrum. The sequence continues at coordinate 547,778 of CAWBOF010000001.1, read as the reverse complement.
CATTTCTGGCGATGGTCCGTTCCTCTTTCCCAGTGACCTCAATCCGTCGGGGCACCACAAGAATCTACGGAAGGCTTGGAAGAGAACGCTGTCTACGAGCCAAAGTAACGTACTTTCGCATCTATGATCTCCGTTCGACCTACGCGACCAGGTTGAGCGCGGGTGGAGTAGCCGACGAATGGGTCACACAGCTGCTTCGTCAGGGAGACGCGCAAGTCTTTAAGAAGTATTCGCAAATGAAATTCCAGATGAAGCGAGAAGCCCTGGAGAAAATCAACCGTCAAGCCAACGAGATGCATGTGTTGGGCGCACCGGCATTATGGCACAGCCACGATTCAATAAGCCCCATTCGTGCACAGTTCGTGGCACAGTCAGGGGCAAAAATGATGGCTCGGATTAGGAGTAAAGTTGGAAAGTGCTTTAGAATGAGTAAAGCAGTGCATGTCGGGGCGTAGCGCAGCCTGGTAGCGCGCCTGCCTTGGGCGCAGGAGGTCCCGAGTTCAAATCTCGGCGCCCCGACCATATTTTTCAATGGGTTGTGGACAACCGCTCTTCTTCGTTTTCACTGCACTGTAGCGGGAATTGTAGCGGCCCGCAGACTTTTTTCAATCGCTTTCACGCTTCCTGCAAGCCGGAAAGTCTCTAACTTCCCAACGGCAGAACGCTTCTGCTCTTCGGCCGGGTGGACGTAACGCATAGTCATTTGGATGCTCGTGTGCCCAAGGATGGCGGAAAGGGTTGGCAAATCGACTCCCGCGGCCACCGCACGCGTCGCAAACGTATGCCGCAAATCGTAAAGCCGAAAATGCTCCCTGATGCCAGCGTTCTCGACGGCGGCGTCATGCGCCTTTCTGACACTTCCAATTGGGCGCTCAGAATTGCCCTTTGCGGGAAACACGAACGTGGCTTTGGTCTTCTTTACGCGACCCTTCAGCAGCTCCGCGACATCCGCCGTCATGCTCACCTTTCGCCGCGCTGCTTTTGTTTTGCCGAACGGATTGAAGATCGTGCTCTCACCGAAGTCCAAATTCTCAATCCTGATTCGGAAAACTTCCTCTGGTCGCAGGCCCGTGTCCAGAATAATTTGGGCGATGTCCTTCAAGGGCTGACTGGTTTTGGCCATATACGCTAGTTCTTCCTCGAAGCTAACGACGCGCGTTCTCCCAGAGCCTTCGTGAAGGAACTCAACTCCCCGTGTTGGATTGGAAAGCCCATAACCATCCTTTTCAGCGTGGTGAAATAGCTTCTTTAGTGTCGTCAAAGCGCGGTTTACAGTGGCTGGTGAAACAATGCTTCCGTCCTTGGCATTTCGTCGCTCTTCCCCGGCCCGCGCCAGCTTGAAGTCCTCAACCATGCCCGCCGTGATCTCATCAAGCCAACACCCGCGGAAGAAGCGCAATAGCGTGTCGCAATTGGTCCCATGAAGCTCGCGTGTTTTTGGCTTGTGCTGCTGTTTTGACCAAGCAGGAAATTTCTCAACCTGTTCCTCAAACTTTGGAGCCATTTTCTTCTGCGACAGCCCCGCTCGACGCTCAAGTAACTCGGTTCGCCGAATTGCTGCAGCATCGATAGCTCTCTTTTTATTTGTGAAACCTGAAGACTCCTGCACCCTCCTTCCGTGGAATTCAAAGCTGTACCACCAGACCTTGCCGCGTCGATAGATCGCCATGATTAATCTCTCCTTTATTTACTAATTAATCATTAACGCGAACTATACGCTCCTCAACCCATTTATACAAATCTACTTCGCGATACCGCACGCAGTTGCGGCTCAGCTTTACGAACGGGATGCCCCTACGCTGACTTCGCCACTGCGCCAGCGTCTCCACTGAAAGACCTGTAATACCCGCCACATCTTCGGCCCGGAGCAGGCGCCCAGTTTCTTCGGGAGACTTTGGCAGCCTTGAGACCTGCGCGAGTTTTACCGCTACCGGCATTGTCTATTGCCCCTAGCATCCGGTTACACTTCGCCAGCCATTACCCAAGGGGTACGCCATATACGCCAAAAGGGGGTTTTATGTCGACGCCGGCGAAAAACGGAGCCATTCTGGCCGGTGTTGGGCGGGGCCAGTGATCCACCGAGAGCCCCGCTGGTAAGGATGCGGTAAGAACTCTATATTAGTTTCTAAATTTGCACGTCGCTGGCCATTCGATTATTTCTCAGAGATTCGTCTCGTGAAATTCTCTGAGGAGTCGACGTGCCCCAGAACGGCTGCTGTGTCTACTGCAAGTGCACTTTTCAGCGTTCTCCCTACCGTCCACAACAAGTCGTGTGCAGCCGACCGGAATGCCAACGTCGGCGCCGCGCTGACTATCACCGACGGAAGCTCGAAGTAGATCCGGAATATCGCCAGGTCGTTCGCGATAGCCAGAAGCAGTGGTGGGACGAACATCCTCATTACCAGAAACAGCACCGCCAGCAGAATCCCGTGCTGGTCGAGAGCAATCGCCAGCGACAACGAGGGCGGGACCAGAGGCGTCGTGTCGAGCGTCTTGTCAGGAACAACTTAGCTTTGAATTTAACGCGTTCAGTTTCAGAGGTTTGGTTGCTGGGGCCCAAGGTGCGCGATCTTGACAGGAACAACTTAGCTTCGGCGCAAGTGCTTATTTTACCGTCAGTTGGCCACTTGCCTGCCGACGTCTGCCTTGTCTTGACAGGAACATCCCTATGGCTTGTGCACCCCACTGTCCGTATACCCGAACTCAGCCCCATGCTGAGCGCCGAGCAAATCAACGAAATTCATCGCCTGCACTGGGCCGAGCACTGGCCGGTGCGCAAAATCGCCCGTCAGCTGCACATCGGGCGCAGAACCATCGTCAAATATCTCGTGGCGCCGGCGCAGACCGCCGCTTCCCGTCAGCGCTCGAGCAAGCTGGATCCCTTCAAGCCCACCATCGCCGAGTTCCTGGAGCAGGATCCTCATGCCCGTGCCACGGTGATCGCACAACGACTCCGGCCGCTCGGCTTCAGCGGTGGTCTGAGCATTCTGAAAGAGTATTTGCATGGGGTGCGCGCGCAGGCCAACGCCCCACGCGCCTACGTGCGCATGGAACCGGGGCCTGGAGAACGCTTCGAAGTCGACTGGGGACACTTCGACACGCTTTCCTATCAGGGGCATGCGCGAAAACTTTACGCCTTCTGTCTAGTGGAATGTCACAGCCGCAAACTGTATCTGGAGTTCACCCACAGTCAGAGCTTTGAAACGTTCGTTCGCTGTCATATCCACGCGTTCCGCTTCATGGGTGGCATCGCACGCGAGCTGTGGTTTGATAATCTCGCGACCGCCGTTGCCGAACATGACGGCAACCTGGTGCGTTTCCATCCGCGTTTTCTGGCCTTCGCTCGCGAATATAGCTTCCTCCCTCGGGCTTGCCATGTGCGTGCGGCGTGGGAAAAAGGAAAAATAGAGAGAGCCATCGGTTATGCCAGAACCAGCTTCTGGCCACTGCGCACGTTCACCGACCTAGGCGATGTCAATGCGCAAGCACTTCAATGGCTCAACGAAGTCGCCAACCAGCGCCGCCATCGTGAAACGGGCCAGACTCCTCGAGAACGCTTTCAGCTTGAAGCACTGCGCTCCTTGCCGGTGATCACGCCTGACTATCGCGACACCACCGAAGCTCTGGTTCATAAAGATCTCCGGCTATCGTTCGACGGCAATCGCTACTGTGTGCCGCCACGCTACGTGGGCCGTCAGCTCACGATCAAAGCAGATGCCTCCTCGCTCACCATCTACGATCAGCAGCAGGAAATCGTCTCCTATGCTCGCTGCTGGCAACGCGGGCAGGTGCTTGGCGCCGAACACTTTCAAAAAGAACTGTTCGAACAACGGGCCGCGGCCCAGCGATCCGCAACACAACAGCGCTTGATCGACTTGCTGGGTCCTACTTCGGAAATCTATCTACGGCGCCTGGCGGACACCGATCGCTCCCTGGCCCGGCAGGTGAGAGAACTGCTCGCCTTGATTCGTGACTATGGACCGGAGGCGGTCGCCGCCGCTGTTGGCAAAGCCCATGTAGCTGGTGCCTTCGGCGCCGATTACATCGCCAATATCCTCAGCCAGCAAACTCTGCGGCGCGAGGTGCAGCCGCCGCTGCGGTTCAAAGACCCTCAGTTGAACGAACTGATCACCGATCCGCTGTCGCTGGCCGATTACGACACTTTTATCCTTCGCTCGAAAAGGAACGCCGATGAACTCACTCCAACAGAAACTGAATCAACTGAACCTGACGACGATGAGCCAGCATCTGGACGAGATCCTGACTGATGCGGCCAGCAAGAATCTCAGCGCCGCGGAAGCTTTCGAAGCTCTGCTGGACCGTGAGCTCGAAGCGCGTCAGACCCGTTCGATCGATCGCCGCTTCCGTCTCTCTCGCTTGCAAGCCAAACACTCCATCGATAGCTTCAACTTCAACCATCACAAGACTCGCTTACAGTGCAAAAGTCGCATCCTCCGCCTTTTGGATCTTGGCTTTCTCGAGAAAGGCACCGCCGTTGTGCTGATCGGCAACCCTGGTGTGGGGAAAACGTTCTTAGCGAAGATCATCGCCTGGCGTGCTTGTCAGGCCAACCGCCGCGTGCTGTTCACAACCGCCATGGACATGCTCAACCACTTGCTGGCCTCGCAGGTCGATCACTCTCTGATCCGCAAGCTCAAGCTTTATACCGAGCCAACTTTTCTCCTAATCGACGAACTAGGGTACCTTTCTCTCGACCAGCAAACCTCCAATCTCTTCTATCAGGTCATTTCCACTCGTCACAGCCACAAGAGAAGTACGCTCATCACCACCAACACAGCCTTTTCCGAGTGGGGGAGTATCCTGCACAACACCACCATCGCGACGGCCATCGCCGACCGCTTGGTCGAAAACTCCGAGATCATTCTTCTCGGCGGTGAAAGCCTTCGCAAAGCCAATAAGGGCCAGCCGCCGACGGAGTAAGTAGCAACGACTGGCTCAGATGAAGCGCCGCTCTGTGATGATATCCCGCGCGGAGGAGTCCGCCGGGTAACCCCTCAACGGCGCTACCGGCGGGGGCGGGAGCTCATCACTCCCGCTCTCTGGTCTGGATCTTTCGTTCTTCCCGTTCTACTTCCATGTTCAACTTCAGCGCCAACCATCTGCTGTTGCTCTCGCGGACAGAATACCGAACCTGTGCCGTGTTCCTCATGCAAGACGACTCCACCCACCGGGTCTACCGCCTGTATGACTTCACCAAATCCCAACAGATCACGTCAGGCCAATACTACTGCGTGTCGGGAAAAGTCAACAGTGCGGACAAACTGTACCTGGTCATTGAGTCGGTCAAGATGGACACCAAACACAGCCGATGTTCTACAACTCCTGCTCCTGCTGACGGCGCGGGAGGATCGCTCATGAGGTAAAGATCTACGTTGCAGGGAGAAAACCAGAGTTCAAGACTGCATGCTCGTATGCAGCAGCCAGCGCACGGGTGTGTTCCGAACTCGCCGCCGCGTCAAGTGGCCCACCCCAAACCGGCGAAAGTGGATCCGTTTTAAACTGGCGCTAACAGTTTTAGCCCAGGCGAGACACTTACGGCGTTTAAGGCGTACCCTAGCGCACTGCAAACCACCGTTCGGATGGCCTCCCGGCAGTTTCTTCACGAACACATGTGGCAAGGCCGTTTTCTTCTAGTACGCGCAATGCGTTGCTAATCTCAGTTTCGCTACGATTACGACTAAAGATTTCTCGAATTTCAGTCCGCGTTAGCCCCTCCGCACTTTTGCGCAAGCGTCGAAGGATCGCGTCGACAACAAAATCGCCGAAGGAATCTCCGAAGATGTACCGAGCCGAATCTTCGCAGTACCGCCAAACCGCGAGGGCGGCACGCAAGTGCTTTCTCGTGATGAACGATGAACGATCGAGCAGAGCGTACAACAATGAAAGGCGTAGCACCTGAGGCTCAGACCTCGATGTAATCGCGCCAAGCAGGCCGGGAACTTCGGCACCAAGCTTGGGGTAGACTTTGCACCACACCTTCTTTGCTTCTTTTGTGAACCTTAGCTCGCTCTTCTTGCGTGCTGCAGCCATCGCGTCTTGAAGACGACCTAGTAATGCGCGGAATGTTTTTTCCGGCAGCCGCCCGCCAAGAGGCAGAAATTGGGTACGACGCACGTAGACCCACAGGAAGCGATTGGCAAAGCCGTTGTTTCCTTCGGCAGCGCTGAGTTCACGAAGTAACTCTTCGCGCGTGATGTGCCCAATGATAGAAATATGTGCGCCAGTCGCACGGGCGGACAATTGCTTGGTTAGATTTGCTAGATCCCCTTTATCCCAGGCGGATCGAATGGTGGATGATAAAATGTTGCCTTCACGTCGCATTACTCTCAAAGATGATGCAAATCCTCAGTGGTCAGGTCAAAACCGGCCATATGTGGTCACTTGAAAACCGGCCATAGGAGTTGGCCCGGGACTTAGCCGTTGTACTCTGCCATTCGCTTTCCTTACAAGTCTAATCTCCGAAATTTCGAAGTGGAGGACCATTTCCTCCTCGAAGCTCGAAAAAATCTCGTTTACAGGGCCGTGGTTGCATTTTCTCGAAGTCTCCCATAGTTCAGGTCGTGGCTTTCCGGGTAGTTTTCGGCGCGGAGCTCATTGTTCGGCCGGCAACTTGGTCCTCCAGCTCCGCGGACCGCATTTGAGGATATGGCCGTGGTGGAGCAGGCGGTCGAGCATGGCGGTGACGGCGGCGCTGTCGCCGAGCAGTTTTCCCCAGTCCTCGACCGGGCGGTTCGATGTCACCAACGTGCTCGTGCGTTCGTAACGGCGCATGACGATCTCCAGCAACTCCTCCGCCGCTGTGGGCCCTAACTTACGCATCCCCAAGTCGTCGACGATCAGCAGGGGCACGGTGGCCAGCAGTTCCATGTGCTCTTTGCGTTTTCCGTCGAGGGCCGCTTCGGCGATTTCCTCGAGCAGGACGTGCGCCTCACGGTAGATCACCCGATAGCCCTGGCCGATGACCGCCTGCCCGATGGCCTGGGCCAGGTGACTTTTCCCCGTGCCAGGCGGACCAAGAAAAAGTGCATCTTCGCGGCGAGCGATGAAGGTGGCCGTCGCCAGATCGAAGACCAGGCTCCGATTCATCTTCTTGTTAAAGTTGAAATCGAAGTTGTCGAGCGTCACCTGCGCATCGCGAAATTGCGCTTGTTTGCGGCGTCGTTCCAGCAGCCGGTCCCCCCGACGAGTCAGTTCATCCGATACCAGACAGGAAAGGAAGTCGATGGGGGCCATCGGTTCCGCTTGGGCTTGCTGCAGGCGCGTCTCTAGTACCGCAGCGATGCCACCGAGACGCAGTTGTCGTAAGGAACGATTCAACTCGATCAGATTCATTCTGGTTGCTCCTTGATTTTGAGATTGACGAAATCGCGATACTCGGTGAGCTCGCGAATCAGGGGATCGATCTGGCGCAAAAACATTTGCGGGTGTGGGCGGCGCTCCAGATAACGGCGCACGAAGCGGTGTTCCGCAACGCCGATGTCCAGAGCGATGGCGCAGGCGTCTTCGACCGCGGCCGCCCCGTATTTCTTGATCAGGGAAAACACTCCCAGGATGCGGCGGATGCCCGTCTCTGCTTGCCGCTGATAGATCAACTGGCAGAGCTTGCCGATCTGGGTTCCCGCGTGTTCGGCGCGCCGCAAGAGTTGCGCTGTGCTCAGCGGCATTTTCTTGGGGTGGTCTTCTTCCCGGATGCGATATCCGCCACGCTTCTGACGCAGGTGCTCGCGCAGAAGTTGGTTGGTATTCGGATGGAGGATGCGCACGTGCAGTTCATCCCACTGCACCTTCACCGGCCGTCCGATCCATCCCGGCGGCAAGCTGTAATAGGCGGCTTCCACCTCCACGCAACCGTCCAGATGAACGACGCGTTCTCCGTATTGGTAATAGCGGAAGGGTTCCAGAGGCAGAGGGAGCAAGTGCGGTTTTTCTTCGGCGAACATGACCGCTACCTGCCGTTTCGTTGTGCCATGAATACGCGTATCTGCCCAGCGTTCTTCCCAGCGGTCCAGATACGCCTGCGCTTCTTCTAGACTCTCGAAGTGCATCCCTTTGAGAGGCGTTTTCTGTGTGTGGCCGATCCCCGACTCCACTTTTCCTTTGCGATCGGGATCCTTAATCCGACAAGGCAACGCCACCACACCGTAGTGTGCGAGGACATCTCGAAACAGTGGATTGAGAAGGGGATCGTAGACGTCGGGAAGCAGCACACCTTCTTTCAAATTGTCGAGAACCACAAGTCTGGTGCAACCACCTAAGCGTCGAAAAGCTCTCTCATGCAGTTCCGCCCAGATGCGTGCACTCGAACGCCATACCAGCAAGCGTACGGATTTGCGGCTGTAGCCAAGCGTCAGTACGAACAGTCGCGTTCGGCGATACTTGCCGCTCTGCGAGTCACGCACCATCGGACCACTGCCGTAATCGACCTGGGCCTCTTCTCCGACGGCGGTGAGGATGATTCCCACGGATTGTGGTGACTCTGATCCACGCAGCTTGCGAACAAAACGCTTCACAGTCTGGTAGCCGTGGGGAAAGCCGTGATCGGAAACCAAGTCCTGCCAGATGGCCATGGCGTTCCGGCCGCGACCGAATCCACGCTCGATCACTTCGCGGTACGGCTCGCAGGCACTGGTGGCCCGATCTTGTTGGGCAGTCGGAGGTGAGATCGGCTGGCCAAAGTCGGTGGTCACCCCTATGGCCGGTTTTGCCTCAGAGGGTTCGATGGTCACCTCGTTGGCCGGTTTTGCCGGATCGGGGTCGGTGGTCACCCCTATGGCCGGTTTTGCTGGTGCTCGCCGTCCCCACCCGGGCAGGCACACCACTACCCCGGCTGACTTTAGGTAAGCACTTGCTGTTTCTCTACGGACACCAGTGACTTGCTCGATGCGCCGTAAAGGCCATCCGAGCTTCCCCAGTGCGATGACTTGTTGTTTTTTCTCTTCGCTCAAGACATTGCTCATACCGACCGAGCCTATAAGGGCTCCTGTCGGAGTCAATGTCCCGGGCTTCACTCATGGCCGGTTTTGGGGTGACCACGCTTGGCCGGATTTGGGTGACCACTGAGGGCAAATTCCGTTTCTATTACGAGAAGCCTCTTGTCTCGTACACCCTCGTCTACGGTTGTGGTTATCTCTTGATCCTGTCGGTTTCCTTTCTTGGGCTTCACTTTCTTCTCGATGGGATCGCGTACTGCCCAAACGAGCCCTTCTCCCGATGCTAATCCTCCAGGTTGTAGGCAACGCCCTGCCCAGACGCTATCAGCATTTTCGAAGAATCGCCGAATCTCGGCCCAGGACGTACCCTTGCGTGCCTTCGCAGTCCGTCCCACTAGAACGCCGAACAAATTCGAGTGGTGTTCTGCGGCCCCGATCCGGAAGTGCGGATTCCGGCCAATTGCATTTCCGAAGCTAATCAGGAATTGCACGAGAAGCCCAGCTTTATCGGCTTCAGTTATGGGGGCAACCGCCCGCACAATGTCCCCAGCCAGACCCCAATACGCGCGTTTTGAGAGAGGCTTAGGCCAATCGACTTCGACACTTCGTACACCGCCCGGAGGGGCTGACAACCTCCCGATACCTAGCCACTCACAGGCGCGATCTACTACTGTGGTACCCAGCAGTTTTTCCAAACGTGGTCTGCCGGTAAACGTGCCGCCTTTGTCTTTTCGCTTCCGAGTTGCGCGGGCTGCGCCCTTGCGAGCGTTCGATTCCTCGTCGCCTGCTGCTTGCGCTACTAATGAAATAAAGTTCTCTACCCCGTCTTCGTGCCATCCTGCCTGCAATAGCATTCCTGCGAGCGCTAAGGCTGCATCATTTCGGCTCCCTTGGTTAGGCCAATGGCGAGCGAGGAGTGTTGCCGCTGCAAGTCGTTTGACGCACAAGAGAAGTGCATATTCCCCTACGCGACCCGAGCAACCTTTAGCGAACCACCGAATAATTTCGCCAGATGGGTGCATGGACGGTGGGGCGATTGTCTGTTGGCCAGTAGAACGGATCTCCACGAGGCAGGAATTGTCGACATCGCATAGCTTTAGCGGAGCAGGCGTTGGTGTGCACCAATACCAATAGTGAGAGTTCGGCCGCGATTTTCTCCCGTGAATCCGTTGTGTCTCAGGCAAAAAAAGTGCAGCCAGAAAAATCGCCTGCTCACAGTCGAGATCGATGTCTACCAGGCCTTTGCTTGGCTCGCCGAGCAGAATGCCGATATTATCCTGGGCATTGAAATACTCGGGGACTTCCGATGTTTTTATCAGGAGCTCTTGCCACCCCTGTTGCCGTGGCGCCTTCTCTTGAGGTGGAATTGGAACAACGCGCTTGCCCTGTCTAATATAGATTCGCGCCATCTTGCGAACTTGCCGCTTCGATTTCTTCGCGATCTTCTTGATTTCTAGTTTCTTCGGTTTCATCGCTACCCTCCAAAGGCGAGGGTAGTTTTTCTGCAATGGACGGGCTTCAAAAAATCAGTGGGGGTTGTTTTTGTGATGGATATCTTTTGTCTTTAGATGAAGTTACTGTTCAACTAGCCTCAATTTTTTTTGGGTGCCGTAGAGACGGGAGTAGATGTTGCGTAGAGTCCGGGGGGCTAGGTTCTTGCGTTTACCGACCCATGCACAGATAGCTTGGATTAGGCTGCGCTTACGGTAAACGTATCCAATAGCTTCAATGTCGTACCCCAGCTTGGCCACTTCGTCTCGCGCGCGCCTTAGGTCTTTTTTTGCCGACAATTCTGCTTGGAGTTGCACAAAGTACGGTAGCCATGCGTGGATGATTAAACTGCCGCGAAAATCAGTTGGTGAAAGCTTTCCGCGTTCGCAGAATTTCTTTACTAGATCTCGAAGCACGTTGTCTGGTAGGAATTGTTCTGGTTCACAGACTCCTTCCTGCTTAAGCCATCGAGCAATAAGGAGCCAGCGCAATTCGTAAGTTGGCAGTTTTTTCAAATTCTCAAGGAGCTTTTGGTAGCGCCATCCGGCGTTCGAACGTGGAATGGAGAGGCCCTGCGCGATAGAAAATGTGTAGGGATACAGCCCTTGATTGAACCTGTCAAACGGCTTATAACCAGCCAAAGGCTCCGATTCAAAGAGCGGGCGGCGAAAAAGAATGCCTTGGAACAGAAGCTGTAGGATTTGCCGATAATCTTTTGCTTCAATCTTTTTCTCGCGCTGTTCGCAAAGCGCATAAAGATCCGCAGCATTTAGCTTTTGCGGAGCTATGGTTTGGTCTTTGGAGACCTGAAGACTTTTGTCGCTCACGAAGCTTCCTTCCCACACGTCTTGTTACCGAAGTGCTGATGCAAATCCGACAAGCCACAAGGGAACACAAACACAGTGGAGAGATCAACGACGAAAAGGACCAAAGAGGTACAGGTACCCTTGGCCAGGAAACTGGCAACTCGCTCTTTACTAGAACGGAATACCGTCGCCGTCTGCAGCAGTTCTGCAGTCAGTTTCGTGACCAAATTTCCCTGAGAATCTGCAATTTTGAAGAATTCCCGGCCCTCCGCAACAACTAGCCGTTTTGTGTCGATAATGAGGGCTCCACGGCCCAAACTTGGAGGGCCCGTGCATATCCAAAATATTCCGGTACCGATGGATCTGGCACCAGCCAACGACGCAATCGGTGCAAATCGGGACGGACTTGACCTGTCAGGATCAGTGTTTGGCTCAGGTTCAGCCGGTTCGGGTCACCATGCTATATTCCCGTCCATGTGTACCCATCATGTTCGCAAAACCGTCGAGTGCCTGTTGGCGACCTTCCTCGTTTCTGGCTGTGTTTCGGGAGCGGCACAACGGCCGACCCCAGAGTTCCGTCTTCGTAATGCCGCACATCCAACTCGATACCAGTTGGACCTTACTATTCTGCCGAGCCAATCGACTTTTCACGGCTCCGCGATAATCGACATTGAGCTAGCAGAACGAACAGACATCGTGTGGCTCAATGCCAAGGACCTCACGATTCAAGAAGTCGTTGGGAATGGCGCCGGAGTCACCAAGATTCTGCGATGGCACGTGTCGGGAGAGTTCCTCGCTGTGGAACTTGCCGAGGCGACAGGACCAGGCGCTATCGAGATCGAAATTAGGTATGTCGGCAAGCTCGATGAAAACACGAATGTCGGGGCCTACCGAAAAAAATCGGGCAACGATTGGTACGTCTACACTTCCTTTACACCGATCGACGCGCGACGGGCCTTTCCCTGTTTTGATGAGCCAGGATACAAGGCTCCCTGGGAAATCGCGTTGCACGTAAAGCGCGACCAGGTAGCTGTGTCCAATGCGCCCGCCGTTTCGAGCACCGATGAGCCCGATGGCATGAAGCGCGTGACGTTCGCAAAGACCCAACCCCTAGCTTCAGAAGTTATTGCCTTTGCCGTTGGCCCCTTCGATGTGGTGGACGCTGGTGTTGCGGGGCAGAAACACATTCGAGTACGGATTATTACTCCGCGAGGGCGGGCCGATGAGGCAGCGGCTGCGCGCGTTGCCACTCCCGAGATCCTGGCTCGATTGGAAGACTACACAGGCATTCCCTATCCATGGGACAAGCTCGATTACATTGCCCTATTGGACATGCCCTTTGGAGCCACCGAGAATCCCGGATTGATCACCTATGAAGACCAGCTCTTACTGGCCCCACCAAAACTCGACACGCCACGTCGACAACGAATCCTGCGCGAGACCATGGCTCACGAGCTGTCCCACCAATGGTTTGGCAACCTTGTAACACAGGCATGGTGGGATGACGTTTGGCTCAGCGAGGGATTTGCAACTTGGCTTGGGATAAAGATATCTGACAGTGAGTTTCCGCCATTTGAGCGCGGCCTGACCATAACCGAAGTTCGGGACAAAATGATAGTTTCGGATTCGCTCCAGACAAGGCCTGTGCGACTCGAAATGCATTCGCGGAAAGAGATAAACCTCGTCTACGATGACATCGTGTACGAAAAGGGAGCCAGCATCCTCGAGATGCTAGAGGACTGGTTGGGCGCCGAACCATTCCGGCGATCGTTGCACCGTTACCTAACGGAACACGAGTTTGGGACTGCTACTTCGGAGGACTTGGCACACGCGATCAAACAGGAAACAGGCAAGGACGTCTCCACGCTTCTTTTTGGTTTTCTCGATCGTCCCGGTGCGCCCGTGTTACGGATCTCCCTTATTTCTGCCGAGGGAGCCACAAAGATCGATGTCGAGCAAGATGCTTATCCCTATCCCTGGGCAGTACCTGTATGTTTTCAGCTGGAAGGCATGGGGCGGCGATGCAAAGTAGTGACCGGTTCTCACACGGAATTGTCGCTGTCCAGGATGCCCGCGTGGATTTTCCCCAATGCTTATGGAAGTGGGTATTACAAATCTTCGTTGAAAGCGGACTTGCTGGACAGACTGATGCAGAACGGATACCGGCAATTGGATGGACCAGAGAGGTTGGCGCTAGCCGGTGATCTCGAAAGTTTGACGGGCAGCGGAGACGTACCCGCAGCGGTGGTAATGAATATTCTGCCACGTCTGGCTAGTTCCGAGACACGTGTCAGGTCGCACGCAGTTGACATCGCCTTGCAGCTTAGCTTAATAACGCCCGAATCTGTTCGCGGCAAGTACGCGGCATGGCTGAAGAAAACGATGAATCTGCCCCCGGCTACACCGGACCAAGCCAAGAGTGTAGAAGAATTCTTTCGAGATAAACAATGAATAATAGGAACCCACTGATAGACATCCACTTTCACACGCAGGGACACCGATGGATCTGGCACCCGCGACGCGTCAAAGACGCAATCGGTGCTAATAGGGACTTATTCAATTCTGAGAGTTCTGGCTAGTGCTGAAGACGACCGCAAACGCCGAGTCTCACGCCTCCAGAGGAGCTGTTGGTGACAGTCTTTTCGATGTGATGAGCCTTACAAGTGGAGAACGGTTTCCTCCGTTTGAGTTTTATGCGGGGCGGAGCAATGAATTCCGCGTTCCTCATTCCCACTCGCTCAACTCGGGCAAATGTTTAGATCAGATTTTCCTGCCCGTTGTTCGCAGACACCAAAACAGACACCAAGGCCCGTTTTTAAATGCTCTACCTGTTCGCGAGCGGGGTGGTTCGAATCCACTCGACCGCACCATCTTCTTCTTAAAGTACTGCAATACCGCAGGAATTGACATTTTCCCCAATAAAACAGAGTATTTCGAAGGAACGCCCGGGAGTCCCAGGGAGCGGTTGGGAGTCTAAAAAGGGCCTTATTGGAGATACAGTGGAGATACTTTTTGGAGACGGAAAAATTTAGCCTGTACTCTCTCAGGCTGGATTTACTTCACCGCACGTCCCGAGATTTTTGGTGAAAAGAGCCTTTGGGTTCCTTGTTAAGGAAATCCTGTGGATTCAATTTATCCACCCAACGCTTCTCGCTCGTCCAGCAGCGCCTCGATCCTCTTGTTCAATCTAACGAGTTTCCGCCACGTAGCAGTCGGCTTAGTTTTTCCATATCAACCAACTCTATGCCTACCTCCTCCGCGAATGACTTCGCCTGCTCTGTGAAACCAGAGGTTGTGATCAGGATGCCTTTGACAATTTTTCGATCGGCTGAAACTGCTCCGTAAAACTCCCTCACGACAGCAGCGCCAACGAGCGTTGTTGGGGCGAACCTCTTGCACTGGATCAGGCATTTTCCCCCGACCAGGGGCTTCTCCAACACAGCGACCACGTCGATCCCCCCGTCCCCGCTTGCCTTTGTCATTTGGGCGCGGAATCCCTCCCGCGTTAGAAGAGAGGTGATCAGTTCCTCGAACTGTATTCCTGTGAGATTGTGCAAGTTCGCAGACGGTTGTGAGGGACCGCTCGTCGAGAGGTTAACTCCATAGGTGGACAAAGCCTCGATGGCGTCCTTCTCCGTAACAATATCTAGTTTCAGTTTTCCCAGCCGCTGAATTGTTTTCTCGATCTGATGGGGGGTCCCACCACAGATTCGTGAAATTAACCGTGCTACATCATCGTCAATCTTCACCCCAACCTTCTTGGAGATTAAGTAGGTGAGAATAAAAAGATCCTCCACCTCATAAGATTCAATCGGAATCACCATCGCAAACGCCTCCCGCAACTCGGGTGGGCAATCAGATTCTCTGCTGACGGTAGAAATGCAGGAGAAGTGGTTGATGTGAAATGGATGTATGCGTGCGCCCGAGCCCTGACCAATCCTAAGGTCGACCCGAAACTCTTGCAAAGCGGTCAACAATTGTTGTCGGAGATTTGTACGCAGGCTACCGATATTTTCAACCAATAATACCTGTCCCTTTTCCAGACTCGTCGTGAACGCCGATAAGTCTGCAGGACGCTTCAATGTAGCAGCGTCGAACTCCGCAAATTCAACGCGAAGTTCATTGGCAAATGCATGAGCAATTGTCCGCTTCCCCATCCCGTCAGGACCCACCAGTAGGACGTGCTCAGCGACCGTTCCCCTGTTACGGCAAAACTCACAGATAGTCATCAGCCGACGTTTTACAATTCTCTGGCCAATAATGAGCAGAAATGGCTTCGTGGGAACTTCAACTGTCGCTTGAGCGAGCTTCGGAGAATGAGGTTCGACGACTGGTTTAACGACAGATTGCACACCGCATTGAGGATGTCCGAGTTTTAGTTGATTGCAGCGACTCTCGATGTTCGGCACTGTAAGCCTACCTACAACCAAGTTCAAGCGACTTCTACTGTCCGGTCAAACTTTTCTAGAAATGCTCCGTTTTTCCTTTCTTGCGCCGATTTCTGTTTTCCTCGAAACAATTTCGCGCCAGGATGCCCTAGGAGCAACGATTCCCATCTCGCTCGACCTATAGCATCCTCTGTTTTGCCATCACAACCGCGGCATATGACGGTGATGATAGAGGGACACGATCATCGAGGTTCAAGCGACTTCTACGGTCCGGACCTCCTTCTGCTGAATGCGTGACGGATTCAGGCGTTCCTTCAGCAACAAAATTTCTTGATAACCTTTGATGCGGCGGAACTTCTTTTCTGCTTCCAGGAGCCCTGCCGCCGTCCAGCGCAGCGGCTGATCTCCTTCTCGCCAACGCTTTACGTTGCGCGCCACCCGCTGCACCGTTGACAGGCAAGATTCGATCGGGTTGGTGGTGGCCAGTTTCCGCCGCAACACTCCTCCTATGCCTAAGCGATGGACCGTCAGTGTTTCTTCCAGCCCTTCCTCCAGGCTCCGGGCCGCGGTTGGATTGATCCGCTCCAGTTGCCGGAAGATTTTCTGCAACGCCTCTTTGGCCTCCGCGTAGTTGTTCATCGCGTACGCATTCCTCATCCGCCGGTCGTAGTCTTTCTGGCAGTTCTCCGGCAGATACTCCTTCACATTCCGCCGCTTGTGAATTTGGCAGCGCTGCACTTCCACTTGATCCCCGAAAACCCGCTCCACGCCGGCCCGCAGCGCCTTCGAGCCATCCATCACCACCAGATACCGCCGCTTCTGATCCAGTCCTCGATCCACCAGATCTTCCAACAGCCCTTTGACCACCGTGGTGTTCTCCGTCGCTCCTTGCCACACTCCCAAAACGTGCTTTTCTCCGCCTTCCGCGATCCCCAGGGCTACCACCAGCACCTGACCGCCAAAGTGAATGCCATCGATCATCAGCACCACCAGATTCAGATCTTCCAAGCGCCGTTCGCACAGCACCCGCAACTGATTGCTACTGGCCGCCACGAACTGCCGGCTCACGCTGCTCTTCGCGATCCCGTAGCCTTCCAGAACACTCTCCACCGCTCGCCGATAGTTCCGCGTGGACAACCCGGCCACCATGCGTTCCTGCACCGCTCGTTGCAGCTTTCCGTCTTGCTGCAACTGCCCGTAGCTCTCCAGCTCCACTTCCTGGCCCTCGCGCGTTCGTACCCGTGGTCGTTCCATCGGAATCTTCTGTCCACCAAAAACCACATAACCCGGCTGCTTCCCCCAACGGACACAGCCGGCGCTGGGATTCGGCCGATGCGGAGGCCTACCCGATGTGTGACTTCGTTTTCCAAGATGGCCCGCAGGATCTGCAGCCCAGCTTTCCCGGTCAGCTCTTCTACCTGTGCTTGCATCTCCGCCCACACCTCGGCTATCGGCAACGGGACCCGCACCAACAACTCTTGCCCTCCCACCACCTCGAACTTGTGATTGGACTTGTGCTCTTTCCTCTGGTATTTGTTTCTCACGGCGGCTCTCTCCTTTAAAAGGGATTCTCAACTCGAACTCTATCTGAGTTCGGGCGAGAGCCGCTGCTTCTTGTTCTCAAGTTTCAACTAAACCCGGGGCATCCTCACCCTACAGTGCGAGGAGACTTGTCTCGCAAGCCGCTCTTTCATTCGCAAATGTAGGGTTGTTCGTGATGCAGTTTGAATTTTAGTACGAAGGTCCCTTCAAGATGTTGACTACCCACATCGAGCTTGTATTTCCCCAAGACCTGTTCGTGGTTTTTGCTGAACTCATCCAACCAGAACTCTGCTTTGCTAGTATTTTCGCATTGCGTGTCACTTGTGCAAAGCTTGCCTACTGACGCCACCATTCCCGGCAGGAGATTCTTGGGGTCTATGGGTGAGCCTATCGTTAGAAAGAAAATGATTTGATGGCCAGGCATGTGGGGAATTTTAGTAATCTTGAATTCTTCTCCAGTGCAAACCCACTGAAACCACCCCGTGTCGTGACCGGGAGCAGCCAGTAAAGGATTTCCATGCAGCAGTACAGCCACCAACAGAAATGGAATGAGGATTGGGCGGGTCCGTTTCACGCCTTCCATTTTACCGTGCCGAAAACAGCGGGTGCCGGAAAGTTACTCCCACGTGAGCCCTGGTTAACGCGCGAATCGTCTACATGGCGTACTGTGAGCCACATAGACGGTAACGCGACAACTCGGGAGTTGTCGGAGCAACTCCCATTGCGAGATTTACTTTTTCAGGTTTTCGTCCGGTGTGAAACACGCTGAACTGACAATTTGGTCCAGTAGGTCTGCCTGGCTCGGAGGCAGAGGTTCATATCCGGCATGGTCCCCAGTCAAGAACTTTACGTGCCTCCACCGTTCTCCGCTCCGCAAATAACCCCAGCGGTCCGTGCCGAAATTGCGTCCCTCGGCGTCTCGCATGGTTCTCTCGGTCACGTGTTTGGAAAAAGTCGGCCATGCTAGTTCCAAATCGCGGAAGTCGCTACGGTCTGGCGAGATCACTAGCTTCACGTCGGAATGACCATTTAGCGTGACCACATAAAGTAGTTCAGGCGGCAT
This sequence comes from Candidatus Acidiferrales bacterium, assembly GCA_963790355.1. Taxonomy (GTDB): domain Bacteria; phylum Acidobacteriota; class Terriglobia; order Acidiferrales; family UBA7541; genus Acidiferrum. The sequence goes on along the minus strand of CAWBOF010000001.1, from coordinate 529,537 downwards.
ATCGCGTTGCACCTGCGTGATTCTAAACCTGTCCTCAGGTACATCGAAGCGAAGGTGGAGGGGCGCAATCCGATGGGCACCAGCAATAGAATCTGGGCAAGCTGAAACTGCGACCGTTCGTGGCGGGCCGGTAACTTGTCGTGAGCACGAGAGAAGTAGGCAGATTAGACTGGACGCACAGGCCACGACAAATAATCTAGAAATCATTGATTGAGGGTGCCCTAAGAACACCCTACTCTCATAGACGCCGCTACACATCGACCTGTGCCCAAACTAGTGATTTCGATACTCTGTTTTGGCCCACCTACGATCATCTAAATTGGCCCACCTACTGAAAACCATATACCGTGGATCTCGTTTTGGGCTCGCGAGCCCCCAAGGAGACCCGGTTGAACAGGAGAGCCAAAGTGGAACTATTTGAGCAGATTCGGCGGGAATACAACCATGGCGCGGGGACCATCCAAGGGGTGGCGAGGAAGCTCGGGATTCATCGGCGCATGGTGCGGGAAGCACTGGCTGACGCGGTTCCGAGGGAGCGAAAGATCAACACTCGACCGAAGCCGAAATTGGAAGCAGCGACAACTTTCATCGAAGTGATTCTGCAGAGCGATCAAAAGGCACCAAGAAAGCAGCGACACACCGCACATCGGATCTGGTGCCGGATCCGCAAGGAACTTCCGGAAGTCAGCATCGCCGAGTCATCAATTCGTCGCTATGTGCGCGAGCGGAAGATTCAGTTACAACTCATCGGGCACGAGACGTTCATTCCCCAGTCTTATTCGTGGGGCACGGAAGCGCAGGTGGACTGGTATGAAGCCTTCGCGGATATCGGTGGAGAGAGACAGCTGGCCTATGTGTTCTGCCTGAGGAGCATGGCCAGCGGAGGAGCGTTCCATTGCGCCTTCCCACACGCAAGTCAGCAAGCGTTTCTGGAAGCGCACGAATGGGCGTTTACCTATTTTGGCGGGGTATTTGCTCTCTGTCGTTATGACAACCTCGCGAGTGCCGTGAAGAAGATTTTGCGAGGACACCAGCGAGAGGAGACCACGCGATTCATCGCCTTCCGATCGCATTGGGGCTTCGAGTCGGAGTTCTGCACACCAGGAGAAGGGCACGAAAAAGGTGGCGTGGAGGGAGAAGGCGGTTACTTTCGCCGGAATCACCTGGTGCCCGTACCGAAGGTCGACAGCTGGGAGGAACTGAACCTCCTGCTGCTTGAGGCTTCTAAGGGCGACGAGCAGCGGATGATCAACGGGCGGACGCAGACGGTCGGCATGGGGATGAACCTTGAACGGGAACATCTGCGCACGCTGCCCGAGGAAGGTTTCGACCTCGCTGCGGTCCACTTTCCGCACGTAAACGCCAGCGGCTGCGTGAAGGTGCTTACCAACTTCTACTCGGCTCCTCTTCCCGTCGGAGTGGAAGTGCAGGCCAAGGTGCATTCGTCCTACGTGGAGATATGGCATCAGGGAGAATGTGTGGCGCGGCATGAACGGTGCTTCAACCGCCAGCAGAAAGTACTCAACCTGGAGCACTACCTGGAGGCGCTGACCAAGAAGCCCGGAGCGTTCGCTGGTTCAACACCGCTCGAGCAGTGGCGGGCGCAAGGACGTTGGCCGGCCAGTTTCGATCGCTACTGGGAGATGCTGAAGCAACGAAGGGGCCAGCAGCCTGGAACACGCGCCATGATCGAGGTGCTTTTGCTGGGCCGGCAGCACGGCTACCCGCGGCTGCAAGTGTCAATCGAAAAGGCTCTGGAGATGAGTTGTTTCGATGTGCAAGCCGTGCGCCTGCTCCTGGAGGCGGAACGAAACGGGAAACGAGAGCCGCGTGAAGCAGTCGAGGTCGGGGCCTTGCGAGTGTATGACCGGCCACAACCGACCACCAGGAACTACGACCAGTTGCTGGAGAACTATTCCGGGAGCGGGGTGATTCAATGAGCGCCGCGACGGTTCCCGTGCAACAGGCGACGATTCGGCAGTATGCCAAAGACCTGAGGCTGGCGACCGTGGGAGGGCAGTTTCTGTCGATGGCCGAAGAAGCAGCCAAGCAGAAGCAGGGGCACTTGAGTTATCTGGAAGCGCTGCTCGGAGCGGAAGTGGAAGATCGCTATCAGCATGGGGTAGCACGGCGGATAACCGATGCCCATTTCCCCAAGGTGAAAACATTGGAGGACTTTGCCTTCTCCGATGCGCCACATCTTCCGGCCGCACAGATTCGGAATCTGGCAGAGGGCGGCTACTTGAGTCGAAGCGAGCCAGTTATTTTTCTTGGGGAAACCGGAACGGGTAAGACCCACATGGCGACGGGGCTAGCGATAGCGGCTTGTCGTCAAAGAAAACGGGTGCGGTTCACAACGGCGGCGCAGTTGGTGAACGAACTGACGGAAGCCAAGAACAAGAGCGAACTGAATCGCGTGACCAACCGGTGGATGCGCTATGAGTTGATCGTGATCGACGAGATGGCGTATGTGGCGATGCCGGAGGCCGCCGCCGAGCTGTTGTTCCAGATCATTGCTGGACGGGCCGAGAGGGCGGCGGTGATCGTGACAACGAATCTGCCGTTCTCGGAGTGGACCACAATGTTCCCGAATGCCAGGTTGTGCAAGGCCATGCTCGACCGGTTGACCGACCAGGCGCACATCATCGAGACCGGGACGGAGTCGTATCGTTTCCGCAGAACCCTGAATAAGAAGAAAGGCGGCAAGGGATGAGGCAACGGGCAGCGAGCTCCTCGGAAAACGGGGATGCTACGGGTCGACCGAGTTGGAGATCGTCGTTCCTGGGAGACGCTGACGCCACGCTTCTAGAACTTTTCCCGCATCCCGGTCTACGCTATGCCCTAAACGCGCCGCCCTACGGGCGCCGCAGGGCTTCGCTCCGACCGGGATGCGGGAGTTGATTTACCCAGGGAGTGGGCCAATGGGGGTGATCAAAGTGGGCCAAATTAGGTTGACGGAATCAACTAGCAGCAAAACGCGGTCACTTGAGATATCGGTACTATGAGGTACTTTTCCGTTTTCGCGACTTACCAAGCGCGATTGGACAGGAACCTATGGCTTGCTCCGGTGTCTAATTGGGTGCAGGGTCGCTCGCGGTCAGCTCCATGGTAACGAAGCGTCGTAGACTAAGACTTCGTTCCAGAAAATCGACACGCTTTGAGTCGCACATTCATCACAACTACTATCTATCTTGCGGCGGCGGCCGCCACTTCTTGGTTATGGATTACTCGCCGAAGCGATGGCCCTTCCTCTTTTGTGGGCGTGCTCTATTGGATTCTGCTGGCTGGCATCCCGCTGTTCTTTGTATTCGTTTATACACGCAGCCTCTTTGCCGCCGATCAATCGACGCCATCTCGCTTGCGCCGCACTGCCATGGTCCATGCGGCTCTTGCATTCCTCGCGATTTTGCTTTTCGCCACCTATGCGCAGCGCACCCACACCCTGAATTTGCCTGACCGTGTCGGATGGATGATTCTTAGTTTCGTTCTAGTCGTATTGACCACATTCTTTGTCAGCACACTCTCCATAACATTCAGAAGGAAATCGTCATTAGCGGCATTCTCTTCTTTCTTGTTTTGGCCCTATTGGCTCCTGATTGCGTTTCTGTTTGTTGATCGTCGTCACCTAAGTGAAGATTCTTTGGCTGCCTCTCTATGCTTTATGTGTTTACTCGCCCCTGTTTTCTTCGCATTTGCCGCAGGCGCACTTGCGCATTACCCAAAGACTGCTCACGCCGCCGCCCTTGCTGGCATCGCCGCGATTCCGTGGATCTACACAAGCGTTTTGCGCGGAAATATCTACTGGAACGAATGGATCGTGTTCAACGTGCCCGACCGCGATCTTGGCATGTACAACGGTCTCGTGCCCGCGATCACATCAATCATCAGCGTTGCCCTGCTAGTGCTTGGCGTTGTGACCGCCGGCCTTCGCCTCCTCCAGGATCGTGCGACGGCTCGCGGTCTACTACTCTCTTCCCGCACGTGGCCAGCCTTTCTCGCGAGCTTTCTCTTCCTCGAGGTATGGTTTAGCCAATCCGTAATGCCATACCGAATACCCGGAGCCGTCGATTATTCAAGTTCGCTTATTTTTCAAATCCTGCATATCCAGAAGCGCGGGCTTCAATATCACGAAACGAGCGTAAAGGTTAGGGGATACAGAGGTATGCCAGAGTCCGTGTCTGTCACGTGGAACGACCGTCGCCTGTTCGAGTACCGATTCCCGCAACGATCCGCCCAAGTCGAAGTGCCAAAATCGCTCGGCGAACGCCTCGCGTCTTTGATTCGATCCTCAAAGGCACTGAAATCGAATGGAGAGCCAATCAAGCCGCTGAGAAAATGGAATGCTGAGGGCTGGTACATTACAGGCGAGGAGATAGAAAGGCAGGCCTACACAACGCACACGCAAGGAAATCAGTCAGCACCTCCACAAGAGGTTGTTGACCTTTTCGATGACATCGAAAAACTTCCGCGCACGCAGGAGACAGCTGAGGACAGAAAGGATGTTTGTTTGGGCTTCTGTTACGACCCAGCCTCCGCTTTAGGAGCGCTCTACGCTAATTATCGCTGTCGCTACGAAGAATCTAGTCGCGATTACGTATGTCGGTGATTCCCGCCTCCAGTTTGCAATAGAACGGAGTGGTGATAAACGGGGGGATTTTTCAAATGACATGGTCGTTTGTTCTATCGCTTGCTCTTGTACTAGGAACAGAATTCTTGCAATCCCAATCCCCGGCCTATAAGCCCGAGTCGCCTAAGCAGGTCGTTGAAAAATATTTTAGATTCGAGGCAGACGGCGGAAGGTTAACCCCTGAGGGCTGGCAAAAAAGAAGTGCTTTTTGGGTCCGTGATAGCCAACGGCCGCCCGGCAACGAAATCACAGTAATCTACAGGAATTTTTCGGTGTGGGACGCTGTTATGAAAGACTCTAAGGTCGCAGAGGTGCGAGTGGAATTTCTTCCTCAGGGAAACATAGATTCTCGTCTACGTTTTATACTCTCAATCTTACAAGGCGGGCGCCATATACCGGTTGGTTCTTACGGACAAGCGCTGGGTGGCCGGACCGCGTGGAGGGTCTCCGAAGGAAGAGACGGGTCCGGAACGATGGTTAATTGATGGTTCTGACACCACCGAGTGGACCACCGTGGAAGCCGCCATTCGATATGTGACAGAAATGCGCGACCATGCCACGGACCCGCTCATCAAGAAGAATGCCGACCGGACTCTAGCTATGTTGAATCGCATTCACTAACGTTCAAGGGAAACCAGTCTCAAGAGCCGAACGCCAAATAGCTCAATCCCCTTGCACCTTCACTTTGGCGGCGGTCTAGTACCCATGTTTCGATTTTGCGACGAACCAGGAGTTAGGATCCTGGAGCTAAACTTTGAATGGAACAAAACTGACAGGCTCTCGTATTCGGTAGCATGAGAATATCCCTGCTGTGGTTCCTCTTTCTTCTTGCGATGTTTCCGGCGGCAAGCGCTAAAGGCCAGACCGCACAATCGTCCGGTCAACCCCGGAGCACCGCAACCGCAAAGTCGAAAGACACGCACTCTTTCACGTCAACGGTAGATGCAGAAACACCTAGCCTCCTGCGGGAATATGCGGTACCTGGGGCTGCGGTCGCGCTGATTCAGAAAGGCAGAGTCGTCTGGATGCACGGCTATGGTTTCGCCAAAGCTGCCAGTGCAGCCCCTATCACACCAGACACGGTATTCAACGTTGGCTCAATCTCGAAGTCGCCAACCGCGTGGGCGGTCATGCGGCTCGTGGATGGGGGAAAGGTAGATTTGGACCGCCCCGTCGATTTCTACCTGAAACGATGGCACCTGCCACCGTCCGCCTTTGACAACACTCAGGTCACCGTGCGGCGGGTGCTCAGCCACACGTCTGGAATTTCAAACCATGATTTTCATGGCTGGGATCCGGAGACCGCGCTACCCCCAATTGAGGACACTCTCTCGGGAAAAACTGGAACCGGAGAGGTGCGGGTGGTATCAACGCCTGGCTCAGGTTTTCACTACTCCGGCGCGAACTATGCCATTCTTCAACTCCTCATTGAAGAGGTGTCCGGCCAGAGCTTTCAGGAGTACGTAAAGGCAAATGTCTTTCAGCCTTTGCACATGTCTAATAGTCAGTATGGGCTGCGGCCCAAATTTCAGGACGTGATGGCTACGCCATACGATGGACTCGGAGGCGCACTGCCGATTCTCCGGTACAACGAGCTTTCCGCCGCCGGGCTCACAATGACTGTTCGCGACTTGGCGGCATTCGCCGCTGCGGGACTAAAAGGGCCAAGTGGCGAGCCTCCTGGTCGTGGAGTGTTGAAAGAGCAGACCGTCGCGTTGATGCAAACTCCGGCGCCAGACTCACGTTGGGCGGATCGCGACCTCTATGGACCCGACCCGCAATACGGCCTTGGCTACACGGTTCGCCCCGCCCAACTTGTTGGCAAAGTTGGAATCGGGCACGGCGGGTCGAACCGCGGTTGGGAGAGTTTCTTTCAGATCGTACCCTCTACGGGCGATGGTATCGTGATTATGACGAACAGTTCCAACGGAAGCGCAGTGATTTCATCCCTGCTCTGCTCTTGGCGAAAATGGGCGGCGGGCCAAAGCGCGGATGTGGAGTGCCCGAAGATTGACATTCGTGCGGTTCTATACGGAGTTTACCGATCGAAAGGCGTAAAAGAGGCCATCGCACGCTACCATGAGCTGCGCCGCAACGCTCCAGACAAATATGATTTTGAAGTTTTGCAGTTGAATTCCATGGGCTACGATTTGCTTCGCAAGGGCGACACCGTTGCTGCCATAGATGTTTTTCGCCTTAACGTTGAACAATTTCCTCAGGATGCAAACGTATACGACTCACTTGGAGAAGCGTATCTGAAACAAGGCGACAAGACGTTGGCCATCGAAAACTACAAAAGGTCACTCGATCTGAATCCTCAAAATGACAACGCTCGTGAAGTACTGAAGAAGCTGGAAGTGCCAATCGGATAAGCCCATCGCTGGCCACTCCCTCCGCTGCGGCCTAAACGCTCCGCCAAACGACCGCCCGAAGCTATTCCACTTACCATATATCAACACGGCCAAAATGCCCTTCCGCACGGCTCTCCCTTTCGCTATGTACGTTTGGTCTCCAAGAAGCATAATGCTAAGTCCTTATTAATAACGTCAGTGCTTTACCGGAGGCGCGTTTTTCACCGTAATCAAAAATCCATATCGATGGGTGCAATGCGTTGTTGATGGCATCTATCTGTTCTTTTTATCTCTCGGAAACCGATCCGGCCGCCACTCTAGCAAATCTCCCGGCGTGCATTTCAGTGCGTAGCAAAGCTTATTTAAAACATCGGCTCTGTAACCCTTGCTTCGCCCGTGAAAGAGTGCATGCAGAGTTGGATAAGTAATGCCGGTCTTCTGCTGTAGTTTGTAGCGCGTCCAGCCTTTACGTTTGAGAACTTCCTTTAGCCGGCAGACGATCATCGTGCCTCCTAGACTAAACTCTACTTGGTCAAGACCTCTATCTATATACGCTGTAGTTTACATATAGAATAGTCCAGTTATAATAGTCAATAGACAGTGCATGTTGCCCCCTAAAGGGGTAAAGGGCTATGCGCAACCGATCGCCCCGCCTCGTGCCCCGTAGGGCCCTTGGCAGGGGGTTTAAACGGGGGTTTAAACCCCGTAAAAGGGCAAAAACAGGCTTTAGGAGGTTTTAAAGTGAAAATAGCAATTTATGCGCGGGTAAGCACCGCAAATCACGGCCAGGATCCTGAAGTGCAATTACGCGAGTTGCGAGAATACTGCCAGCGACGGGGTTGGGACATAACCAACGAATATGTAGATGTCGGCATTTCCGGCGGTAAGGAAAAACGCCCCGAATTGGACAAGCTCTTGCACGACGCACATCGCCGTTATTTCGACGCAGTTGTTGTGTGGCGTTTTGACCGCTTTGCACGCTCTGTTTCGCATCTCTTAAAGGCCTTGGAGAATTTCCGCTCGCTCGACATCGAGTTTGTTTCCCTCTCCGAACAGGTAGACACTTCGACGCCAACAGGCAAGATGATCTTTACGGTGCTCGGCGCTGAACTTGAGCGCAGCCTAATTGTGGAGCGTGTGCGGGCGGGCCTGCGGAATGCAAAGGCCAAAGGCAAAAAGCTGGGCAGGCCCCGCAAGGTTACTAACCCGGCCGCCATTAAAAGCCTACGTGCGCAGGGGGCCTCCTGGCGGGCTATAGGCACTGCGTTAGGGATAAGCCCTGCAACTGCTTTACATACCGCTACAAGGCCCGGCAAGCCCTGTTTAAAAATCCCCCACCAAAGCACGGCTGCAACTGACTCATTTTAGGTCCCTAAAGTACTGCCTTTGGGCATTTGGAAACTATTAGTTTTCCAAACATGTAAAAGGTTAGGTAGCAGGGGGACCCTACTGAATCAATTAGATTTGACCGCACGCCTCGCCGCCTCAAGACCTTGTACTCGTCCAGTATGTCTTCGGTCACGAGACATAAGAAGTTTCTCTTGTTTGCCCATGTGTGGAGCAAATCAGCACTAGGATTCTTACCTCGGACATATGGCTTTCTGAAACCCGAAATGCCTGCGACAAGGACGCTTGTATCCTCAACTCCGCGAGGTCTTCGCTTTCTACCCTTCAGCGGCAACGGTGATCTCCGGCCCCCGTCTTTCCATACGGTAAGCGCGAACTGTCCGCAAGATGTCCTCATCCGAGACATCGCCGATCTCTCCAACATTTCTTAGGTTGTGAACCTGGTGCGATCTCTTCGAACCTCGCCGCAATCCGAAAAACTTGTGCAGCGGACTGATCAACCTCTTGGATTCGCGCACATGCTTCTCAGGCGAGCGATCAGGCAGGACTTTCCATTGTTTTTTGACCGCATCGTCCGTTATCAGAACAGCGTGGGCGAGAAACGCATAGTTGATCAGCGTTGGCGTATACCCGTATCCGAACTGCGGATGCTTTGGAGCCGCAGTGGCGTCTTTTACTTCTGCGTTGATTCCCACCTGCAAGAGTTGCTGGAACAGGGGTTCGAGGTCGCAGTCGAACGATCAATACTTCAGCAGGTAGCTCCCCCCATTGCGCAATTCCATGATTGTACTTACCTTTATAGATATATTATATATATACTATATTTATGACAAGGAGGTAATCGTGACGACAGTGGATGCCATTCGTAATCGAATCAATGAGATCGGGATTGGAGAGCCTTTCACCTCGGCCCAATTCAACGCTCTTGGCACTCGTGCGGCTGTGGATCAATCTCTCGCGCGCTTTGTGAAAACGCTTGGAGCCGATTACGAAAAGATGATTGCCGATGGCATGTTTGAGGGCGAGCCATTCAGTTTCGATTCCATCATCGCCCGGCTTAAGGAACTCGCGAAGCAGATCAACGTAACGTGAGCCTTTCAGCGGTACGATTGCCACGTTGTGCTTAGGCCAGAAATCGCCCAATTGCAGCTAAGGCATCGTACACTCCTACCCGCTTCAAGCTGCGATTATTTTCTTATTGTTTCTTTTCCTTTCGTTTGGGTACACTCGTTTCGTCCTGGGGTATCCACTGAAATGATCAATCTCCGCCGAAGTCTTGCAGAGCCTTCCCAACCAGCAAAGAACTGGAAGGGCGAAGCGCTTCTCTCAATCAGTTTCTGCATTGTTGCTGTCGTCGCACTGACGCTTGTGGCTTGCCGCAACAAAGAAACATCGCCAGCATCGGCTCCTCAGCCCGTCGCGGTATCTGCGGTGCAGGTCAAAACTTCTCCCGACGCGATCGAAGTTCTCACGCCCAAAGCGAAGTTCACACTCACCGCAAGCGGCGCGCTTACCTCTTCTCTTCAGAAAGACGGCACTTCCGCGACGCTGGACGTCAAATCGATGGGCGCCGCGCAAATTCTGACACTGGCAAAAAAGGACTATCCTGGCGTGCTTCTGGACACCGGCAATGCCAAGGTGGGTCAAGCTACGGGGAAACTCGGGAGTCTTGGGAAGCAAATCGTCGTCAACGGAAAAGTTCCCGGAACCGATCTGGAAGAAAGTCTCACGCTGGAGGTATACGACAGCTTCCCTAATCTCGCGCTGCTCTCGCTGCGCCTGCGCAACTCTGGCCAGAAAGATATATCACTCGATAGCGTGGTACTCCAACGCCACGGTTTTGCCTCCGACGCGCCCTCGGGAAAATCTCCACTGTGGACATTCGAAGGTTCAAGTTTGAAGTGGGGCAAAGATGAAACTTTCCCCGTTCCTGCAAAGTTCTCGCAAGAAAATCCGTTCGGGGCGCCCGTTGCTGTCAAGGACGATCTCGGTCATGTTGGTGGCGGAATTCCAGTGGTCGCTTTTTGGTCTCATGATGTTGGTGAGGCCATCGGACATATCGAAACGCTTCCCCTCGTGGTTTCCGTCCCGGTGCAAACCACCAAGGATGGGCAAGTGGAAGCAAGTGTGAGCATCCCCGCCAAGACCGTTCTCAAACCTGGCGATGTCTACTCCACTCCGCGCACATTTCTGTCCGTATATTCCGGCGATTTTTACGAACCTCTGAAGCTATGGTCCGATGCAATCGCCAAAGAAGGATTGACCAAGCCCGAAAATAATGACGAGAACTACGCGGTTGCCTGGTGCGGATGGGGCTACGAGTTTGCCGTTACACCGAAACAGATGCTAGATACAGTTCCCAAACTAAAGGAGTTGGGAATCCACTGGGCCACATTGGATGACGGTTGGTTTAACAACTACGGTGACTGGCAACCGCGTCAGCCTGCCTTTGCCGGCACGGCTATTCAAGACATGGTTAAGAAATTTCACGATCAGGGGATAAAGGTCCAGCTCTGGTGGTTGCCACTCGCCGTGGAGGATGGCAAGAACGGTTACGGCGGCCGGAAATTTGAAGTGTCCGATGTGGTGAAGCAACATCCCGACTGGCTGGTCCTCGATCAACAAGGTCATCCCGCGCGAATGGCGCGCAATCTGGCCACTTTGTGCCCCGCGCTGCCGGAAGTGCAGGCCTACTACAAACAACTGACCGAACGTTTCATCCGTGACTGGGGATTCGACGGCAGTAAGCTCGACAACATTTACGCTCCTCCCCTCTGTTACAACCCGAAGCATCACCATAAGTCGCCTTACGATTCCGTCTACGCGATGGCAGACGTGTATAAAACCATCTTCGAAACTACGCGGGCGCTCAAACCCGACAGCGTCACGCAAAGTTGCCCCTGCGGCACGCCGCCGAATTTGGCATGGTTCCGTTATATGGATCAGGCTGTCACCGCCGATCCCGTGGGTTCGATTCAAGTGCGCCGCCGCGTCAAAATGTACAAGGCGCTTCTCGGCCCACGGGCAGCGATCTACGGCGATCACGTAGAATTGACGCGCATCACCAACGCTGATAGCAACGACGAGCAGGACGTGGGAAGCGACTTTGCCTCGACTCTCGGAACCGGCGGTGTCTTGGGAACGAAATTCACATGGCCGGATTACGGACCGAAATTCAAGAACGTTTATCTTTCTCCGGACAAAGAAGCGCACTGGAAAGAATGGATCGGCCTGTACAACGAGAAAATGCTATCGAAGGGAAATTTCCTGAACTTGTACGTCTACGGATTCGATGTGCCGGAAGCGTACGCCATTGAGAAAGACGGCCATATGTATTACGCGTTTTACGCCCCCACGCAGACCGGCACTCCAAACAAAACTGCCTCGTCCTCACGTTGGACGGGAGATGTCGAGTTGCGCGGGCTTGCGGCAAAAACGTATCACGTGGTTGATTATGTCCACCACAAGGATTTTGGAACGGTCACAGGACCTACCGCGAAACTAAACGTGGATTTCACAGACAATTTACTCCTGGAAGCCGCCCCCGCCCCGTAAAAACGGGCGGCTTCCCACTCCGGGCGCAATTGCATTTCTATTCTAAACCAGTGTGACTTCCACCTTCGCGTCACGCAGTGCTTTCAAATCTTGCTTCGGAATATTTTTGTCGGTGATGGTTTCGTGCACAGCGGAAGTCGGCAAAATCAGCGAGAGGCTACGTCGGCCAAACTTACTGGAGTCGCACACCACCACCGTACGGCGCGCAGACTCGGCCATGGCGCGATTCACTCGCGCCTCCAGCAAATTGGGAGTAGTCAACCCATACCGTACGTCGAAGCCGTCCACCGCAAGGAATAGCAGGTCGGCGCTTAACTTTCGCAGAGACTCTTCCGCTAACGGGCCCACCAGCGAATACGAATTTCTTCGCAGCACGCCTCCGGTCAGGATCACCTCGACCGGCGAGTCCGCAAGTTCCGTCGCGATATTCGTGGCGTTCGTGATGATGGTCAGGCTTTTCATCTGCCGGCAGGCTCTGGCGATCGCCATCGTGGTAGTCCCTGAATCCAGAATCACCACCTGGTCCTTGCCGATCATGCGCGCGGCGGCGGCCGCGATCTGGATCTTTTCTTGCCGGTGTTGTCGCTCTTTTTCTTGCAGCGAATTATCCATCACCGCGCCGGTCTTTACCGGAAGCGCTCCGCCGTGCGTGCGCTCCAACTGGCCCTGATGATGCAAAAACTCTAGGTCCTTGCGGATGGTGATCAGCGAGGTACGGAAGTGCCTTGCAAGATCGCCAACCAGCACTCGACCGTCGTATTGCAGCATCTCCACTATGGCGCGACGCCGTTCTTCACTCAGCATAAGTGCTCACATTGCTCTTTCGTTCTGTCTGAATCCGCAAAATTCGCGAGCGCGTTTACTTGCTTCTTGCGGCCCAGACCACTGCCCCACGCTCGACCGGCGGCAACACAAACTCCACTTGGCCGCCTTTTTGTTCACCTTTCACTACTTGCGTTTCCCCCAGAAAAGGAAGAAACGTCAGCGTATCTCCCATGGCTTTGGGCATTTTTACCACAATTCCCCGCGCTGGTTCCTGCACCGCAACCTTGTTGGGGACCAATCCGCCAAAATTCGCAATAAAAATATGCGGTGCGTCATCTACGATTCCGAAGTTCGCAGCCACAGTTGCCGGCGCGCTGAGTTCGATATCAGCCTTTGCATCCGCAGCCTTCAGAAATTCCGCCGGTGGATTCGCCGAAGCCGCGTCAAAGTCACGCAACAGCTCGGTGTAAAATGCGGTCGCCGGATCAGAAGAGAGTACGGATATATTTGGCGACACAGGCAAACCGGTCGTGTCGACTCCCAGAATCACGAGGTGCCCGCCATGCTCCACGAAGCTCTTCATATGCATTTTTTCCGTGTCGTCCAGCACGCTCACGTTCGGCAACACGAACACCGGCCCGCGAAACTTCGCTAGCGTTCTGGGTGTAACCACCTGCAGTTCCCGATGCGCTTGCAGCAACGATACCAGCGCGCCCCGGTACGATGGCAGAAAACTGTTCGCCGCGTAATCCCGGCTCTTGGGCGAAAAATATACGCCCACAGGACGCATCGGCGTTCGCGGCAGGTAAAGCGTTTTCTCGTTCTTTTCGATCCATTCGAAGATCTGTTTGCGCGTGGCTGGATCGTTCGATCGCGCCATTTCGTGTCCCTGCGCGTCCCAGAAATTCGCGCCCACCATGGTGATCGACATGGCCAGGTTCTTCATCGCGTCGCTCTTCTCAACGCCCCTATTGCCGTCCCACGAATAGTTCAAAATCCAGGTGGCTTTGCCCTCGGCGAACGCCCGGAACGACAGCATCCCCGCCTGATAAAGAAACCAGTCCGCCTTTGTACGCGAGGCGGCCATGTGTTCGCCATTCCCGAATTCGTATTCGTGCGCGATCGCGTCCACCACGGAATACATTTCGTAAACGTCCGCGCCCACGCGTGTCGCTTCCTCTTCAATACCCGGATAAATTTCGGGAATCACCATGATTTGCGGGTTCACGCTCCGCGCGTTGTCTCGAATCTCTCGCATGAAATCTGTCAGTGTGGCGATGCGGAAATCCACCCATTTCCGGAAATTCGCATCCTGGAAATTGCCCAATTTCAAATCTGTTTTCGCGTTCAGCCCCGTCTTTTCGCGAAACGCATTCACCGTTGCATCATCAAAACTCGCCCAGGTATCCTCCCAGCCTTCGAAGTGCGTCATCCAGTAAGGAATGTCCACGTAAATTCCGTCAATCCCCGTTCCCGCAATCTGCTGCACGCGTTCCATATAAATCTTGCGCCAAGGGTTTGCGTACGGACTGATCCAGACATCTTCATCCCCGGCGTGAATCCAGAATGCCGCGCCTGAATTGAACACCGCCGGCTCTCCCGTAATCTTTCGTTGCACCCAATCCGGGTGATCCTTCATCACGGAGTGCGCGGCTTTGTCTGCATTCGCCGTGATGCACTCCGTCCCCGCGATGTACACGAAAGCCTTGTTCCCTGCTTTGTGCGCGGCGTCCGCAACCGAATGAATTGCCTTTAGCTTTTCCGTCGGATCGAGGAAGCTCTCATATCGTCCTTCGATGTCGTTGTCCACTTCGATGCCGTAGACATGAGCTATTTGCGCGTCACGGACAATCGCTTCCGCATGTCCCGGTTCCAGCCCGTACGCGGCAATGCGCACGTAATGCGTCCAGTTCTGCTTCAGTTCTTCGCCCGCTACGCCGATGAATATCGCGATCGTCAGCAATGTTGCACTTACAACGATGATTAGTTTCATCGGCCTGTTCCTCCGGTCGCGTCGGAAACATCCAGCCCCGCGGTGGGACGCAGCGTCAAACTGCCGTCCTGATTCAGCTTTTGATGGCAAGCCCACCGAACGGCGTGGCGTTGCCCTTTGACTTCAATCTCTGCTTTTAGCCGCAACCCCCGCCAGGAAGTTCCTTTGGGCAACGGCAAAAGTGCCTGGCGTATATGGCCGGGCAAAGGATAACCAGGGTCCAAGTGACCGGCGCAGAGTTCTTGCCCGCCGGGCGACAGCACGCTGATTCGCAGCGCTCCAGGCACGCCCGCAATCCCATCATTCACAAATCCTACGATGAGCCCGGGTTCGCCTCGCTCTTCATATGTCCAAACCCAGGACGGCCGCACACGATAGCCGATCCTCCGCGCCAGATCATCCAAAGCATGCGGATACGCTTGGTAATAGCGCTGCAATCCCGCCGCGGAAATGTGGTGCCAATTCCACAGCGAAAAATAAGAGGCGCCCACATCCTTCACGTGCGAAATCACGTTGTCGGAGTAGGTGACGTCCTCGTCAACACGCAGGGTTTCCGGCGCGCCATCGGAAATTCCTACCTCAATGGACGCCGCGGTCCACGGCGGCCGGTTGCTCAGCGCTTCAATCTGCTCGTTCTCGATGAAAATCGTATCTGTCCGGAGCCACTCCCCGCCTCGTATCGTGCGATCCACCAACTCCGAATTTCCCACGTTGCTGAAATCCGGTTGTGTGTTCGTCACCAGCGGGGTTTTCTTCCAGTGATCGGTCTGGATTTGAAACATCTTCACAAATGTGTTTTCGGCGGTGCTGTAATCCGGGTACGGATTTTTTTCAAATGGCCAGGTGTGGCCTTCGCCCCAGAATCCGTACATGCATGTGTCCACGTACTCAAGGTCCGCGTGTCCGTCATATTCCGCCGCCAACAACCCGATCAGTTCCTCAAATGCTCCCTGAAAGTAAGCATCGTCGCACCGCGGCTCTTCTCTTTCGCGCTTCTGCCAGTTGCCGAGTTTCACCATCGGCACCTTTTCCCGAATAAAATCGGGCAGAGCATAGCCTGTCATGTCCGGGTTGCTAATCATCACCCTGAACCCGACTCTCTTACCGTACTGTTTCGCAAGAGCGAACGAAGTCTTCCAAATTTCACTCGGATCGAGGCGTCCCGGCCTCTGCTGAATATCCTTCCAGTTGACCCGAATATATAAATTCGTCCCGAGCGGGAATCGCGCAAGGTCTTCGAGCGCCGCGTCCAGGCTCATTCCGTTTCGCCGCAGCAAACCAACCTCATCGCAAAGGTAGGTCACCAATCCCATGCCACGGTTGCTCACCACGTCCCGGGATGGCGTCAGCGCCATCACCACCGTCCAACTTGGATACAGGTCAGCGGGAAAGGGGCCCTGATTCAGCCGGTCCTTTATTGCTGGGCCGCTGCCGAAATCGTATTTGTCGAAATTGTGCGCCGGGACGTACGCCGCAGCGGCGCCCCACACACCTGTCTTCATGAATGCGCGGCGTAGCACATGAACCGCCTTTCTGTTTAGAACTGGCAGCGCAAGCCAAATTGCATAACGCGAGGTGTGAAGCCTGGGGCGGACGAAGTTACTTCACCAAACGTGGCGCTGCCTACTCCGACGTCTGGAAATCCGAATCGTTCCGTGTTTGTGAAGTTAAAGAACTCGCCGCGCAGCTGTAGCGTCACCCGCTCCTTTACAGCGAATTCCTTGGTGAACGAAAGATCGATATTGCGGATGCCGTCGCCCCTCAGGTTCGAAAAATACCGCGGAGCATTTCCCGGAACCTGGTCGCCCGGATCCGCAAAACAGGCAGCATTGAACAAAGACGCGTTGGAAAGTCCATTTAGGGCGTTGGCGGCCGCCTGGTGGTAGCTCAGCCCACTGGATAATTGGTTGCAAAGCACGTTCGGCCGCTGGTTGCCATCCTGCAGCCGCGGCACGGCCATGGCGATCGGAAGCGGCTGGCCGCTTTGCAGCGTAATAATAGCTGCAATCTGCCATCCGCCAATCACTCCATCTGCAATGCGATTCATGTCTCGCCCAATCCATCGGCCTCTTCCCAACGGAAGCTCGACAATCGTTGCAAGAACAAACCGGTTCGGGACGTCGTTGGCGCTGATGGCCCACTCGTTCTTCAAACGGTCGAGTTGTTGCGGATTTCCCACCGTGTATCCATACACCGTATTCAGATTTCCCACGAACGCGTTGAACCCGATCGAGGAATCATCCTCCGATTTGGAGCGCGTGTAATTCCCTTCAAAGCTGACATAGTGATTCATCCGCTTCTGAAAACGCACTTGCAGCGAGTTGTACCAGGAATTCGCGCCAAAATTCGGCAGCCCCTGAAATGTCCCGGCGAACTGCGGATAAGGCCGCAACAGGTAGTTCAGCGGGATTGGAAGGGGATTTCCGTTCTGATCGACCTGGCTGTACACCGACGCAGGCTCATTGAATATCGCACCCGGCCCAATGAAGAGCGATGCAAACGGGTTGGGAACCAACTGCTGCAGATAATTCGTCACACAACTGTCCACATCGCAGTTCGGATCCTGAGCGTGCAACGTCGAAGAAATTTGCGCCAGCTCGCTCGAAGGAATGAAGTTACGATTTCGTGTGCTCGAATAGCCTCCCCAAGGCAGATGCGTGCTGCGATTCGCAGAATAGTCCACGCCGATAGTAATTTCACCAGGGAAAAGGTGCTCTATCCCCAAGTTCCACTGATAAATGTCCGCGTTGCGTGCCTCCTCCGTCCCCAGGTTATTTTCATTGTCGTATCCCCACATCGCCAGCTGTCCATATTTCTGGCCCTGCGGTGCCGAGATCCCCGCGGGAAATGGATTTTCGAGCGTGGCATTCTGCGTCACGTAATTGTTCTGAGTAAACAGGACAGGATCGGTTGCGCTGAAGGCTGTGCCCGGATACTGAAAGTTCGTCGCCGGGCTGAGGCCGTAATAAACGCCCGCGCCGCCGCGCAACACACTATTCGGCATGAAGGACCATGCGAAGCCCACACGCGGCGCAACATTATTGCGGTCGGTCGGAACGCTCCGGCCCAAGCCGCCTTGTTCTGGAAATAGTGTAGTCCCCAGCAACTCCGTTGCGGAGGACTGGTTCGGCGGCGCCACTCCGAGCAGTGGGTTCGACACATTTGGCAAGAAGACGGAGACCCCGCTGTTGCCGCTGAAATCGCTGAACTGCTGCCGGTTGAATCTTTCCGTGTACGGAGAACTCCACTCGTAACGCAATCCAAGGTTAATGGTCAGTTTCGCTGTCAGCTTCCAGTCGTCTTGCACGTAAAACGCGGTTTCCCATGATTTATCCGCCACCGACGGCTGCACATTAATGAAGCTCGATCCTTGCGCTCCAGAGTTTGCGCCATACCCGAGAAGGAGGCTGGCGAAGGAGTTGCCCTGCGTCGTATCCGTAGTGATTGGTGTCGAAGCCGTTACGCTTTGTGGAAAGTAGAAATTGCCGGTCGGATAGTTCGGCTGCCAGAAGTTATTGAAGAATTGCCGCTGTTCGAAACCAACTTTGATCGTGTGCTCGTGTTTCACCCAGGTTATCGCCGAAGAGTAGCTGTACAACGTGTGCGCAAAACTCGTGTCCGTGCAGCACTGCGTGAACATCGAAAGCCAATCGTTCGTGCCGTCCAGCTGAATACTGGGCATGCGATCCAGTCCGTTGGCCGCCAGGCTCGACGGAAATCCCACACTCTGCAGGTTCGGGAACGCAGAGTTCTCCGGCGCGGAAACACGGTCCACTGCGAACCGGTTGGTCCACACGGTGTTGGGCGTCAACGTCCAGTTATATTCCAGGCCTATATTGTGCACCGTCGTCGAAGACGTGAAGCCGTCGTTGAAATTCGCGTTCGCCAGGACAAATGGAACGTTGTATTCCCCATAGCTCTGGCTGTACCGGATCGCGACCCGTTGCTTGTCATTGAAATAATGGTCCACCTTCACGTCAAACTGGTGCCCCGGCGCGTTCGTCAGAATCGATGTCCGATAATTATCCAGCCCGAATTGATCGCCGGAAACATTGGGTTCGGGATAGAGGTTCAGAAGAGCCTGGCCGATCGGATTGATGTCCTGCTGTGGGATGATATTTCCCTGAAATTGTGGCCTCACGCACGTCCCATTTTGCGGCGTGCATTGAAGCGGGTTATAAATCGTCTGCAACACCGGATTCCCGTTCGCGTCCGCAGTCATCGTTTGAGAGAAATCTCCGTTTCGCTGCGCGTCTGTGGGCACCGTCCCCGTAATATTTACAGGGTCATGCTCCCGGGTAAATTCCACATCAACAAAGAAGAACGTTTTTTGTTTACGGATGGGTCCGCCAAGAGAAAATCCATACTGGTCTCGCACGTGGTCCGGTCGCGGAATCCCGTCCGCGTTGTTAAAAAAATCGTTCGCATCCAGTGCGGAGCGCTGTCCAAACCACCAACCGCTCCCGTGAAAGTCATTCCCGCCCTGCTTTAGAACCATGTTTACCACGGTCCCGCCGTTGTTGCCGTACTCCGCGGAAAAGCTGTTGTTCTCGACCTTAAACTCCTGCACGATTTCAACCGAAGGCTGGTAATACACGTTCGTGTTTCCGCCTTCTCCCTGTTCCGGCGCGCTCGTCAATGCTCCATCCAGCCGCACTTCCGCGGTCGCGTTGCGCTGCCCATTCGAAACGAAATTCGTTCCCGAGGGATAAGAGTCCTGGGTGCCGGATCCCGTCGTTTCCGTGACGCCCCCCGCAAGGAAGACCAACCCGAACATACTGCGGTTGATCAATGGAATGTCGCGTACGTATTCGTTGGTTACGTCCGTGCCCAACGCCGCGTTGCCCGTATCCAGCAATGGCGCCTGCTCCGTTACGGTAACTGTCTCCGCGACCGTACCGGTCTTGAGTGTAAAATCCAGCGTGGCTTGCTGGCTCACAGCAAGCGTCACCCCTTTGCGCTCCTGCGAAGCGAGATTCGGCGCTTCCACTCGAATCGTGTAGGTGCTCGGCCGCACTCCGGTAAACACGTAAACGCCTCGGGCGTCCGTCGTCGTTGTGGAGCCCACGTCCGTGGCTTCATCCGTCAGGGTGACCTTCGCACCGGGAATCACCGCACCACTCGCGTCGGTAACCGTTCCGGTCAACTGCGCCGTATACGTCGACTGCGCATAGCCCGCCGAGCCCACCAGGAAGCTCAAGCACAGCACTAAGCAAAGGACGCAAAGAAATCTCAGACACCTACACGTGGAAACTGGCATTTCACCCCCTGGGACCAAAAAACGTACGGGTCGAGAACCGTACCCCTACCTTCGTTTTGTTTCTTTTACTTTCTTTTTGCTTTCCTGTCAATCTCCTTTCCAGCGACCTTTGTGCCGCACCCGTGGTGTTCGCCTCTTCACCTCTCGCACGCGTGTCACATTTCTCAGCCTATTTGGTCGCGTACTTCCCATTTAGATGGAGGGCTAGAAACATTTCCGCCTCCGGGCCACCAATGAAGAGCACAGCGGTTCAACGCTCGATAGCTTTCTCGAAGAAGAAGGAATTCCGAGAGGAACTCGAGGCGGTCGCCCTCAAGCGGGTACTGGCGTGGCAACTCCGCCAACCCATACACAAACAGCAAACGACCAAAAAAACACTGGCCAGGCAGCTCCGCACAGCCGCTCGCAGCTCAATTGCCTGATGGACCCTCAAAACGTGTCTGTACGATCTCGCGGGCTGCCAAGGCGCTCGGAAAACGTGTGATCATTCGGCTGACCGACATAACCAGTCGAAGGCATGGCCGCGGGTCGGCCGCTAGTACCAAATTGAGCTGACAGAAAAGACCAATCACACAGAATCGGCTGCGATTTCGGCCACACAACCGCCCCAAACCGCCGCTAAACCCAAAAACCCCGCCATTCGCTGACACAGGGTTGATATACGACCAATTATGTCTTAATTTGAAGATGCAAGTGATTTGCAACACAGTGCCGACTGTGCATCCCTTGCGTGGCGTCTTCCCCGTGGCCTGGCTTCGTTTCCCGGGTCGCTCCTGTGGCCGGCCGTGGTTCCAAAAATTCGGAGGAGTTTCAGGTGCCGTCGATTCCGTGTTCGTTTCTCAAGTCCGCATCCAGTAATGGCAACTCCACGTCTTCGGCGGCGGGTTGTCTGGCGCTTCTGCTCCTCGCGATCCTTTTTTCTCTGCTCGCGTATCCGCTTCGGGCAGGGGAGGGGGGGCGTGTTTCGGGCACCGTCCAGGACGCCACCGGCGCTGTGATCGTCGGCGCGCGCGTGACGGTCACCAACAGCGACACAGGCGCTGTTCGCACCGCCGTCACAGACGCCAGCGGGACGTACGCCTTCGCCGATCTACCGGTGGGCCGCTATGACATTTCCATCGAGAATCCTGGCTTCCGTCCCTACCGCCGCACCGGCGTGATCCTATATGTAGACAGCGCTTTCCTGATCGACGCCAAGCTGCAACTCGGCAAAGAAACCGAAGCCGTAGCCGTCGAAGAGGGCGCCATTCACGTGGAAACTTCGGACACTCAACTCGGGGACGTAATCACCGGCACGAAAATGACCGCGGTTCCCCTTAACGGCCGCAGCTATACTGACCTGCTGTCGCTCCAACCCGGCGTCGCCCCCATCACTTCCCTGACCTCCGACACGCAGCAGGATGTGGGCGTGAGCGCTCTGTCACCCTCGGGCGGCTTGAATCCCGGAACTATTTCGATCAATGGCCAACGCGAATTTGCCAACGCTTTTATCGTGAACGGAAGCGACACAGAAGAAGACGTCAACTCCGGCACAGCGATCATCCCCAATCTGGATTCCATCGCCGAGTTCCGCATCCTCACTGGCAACGTCAATGCCGAGTCCGGCGAATATAGCGGGGGCCAGATCAATGTAGTCACCAAATCCGGCACGAATGAATTTCACGGCAACGCTTTCGAATTCCTCAGAAACACGGATCTGGACGCCAGGAATTTCTTTTCTGCAACACGCGGAATCTTCCAACAGAATCAGTTCGGCGGCACCTTCGGCGGACCCATCGTTCGCAAGAAAATGTTTTTCTTCGTGGATTATCAGGGAACGCGCATGAAACAAGGCGTCGACACCGGCTTGATCGCGGTGCCATCGACGCAAGACCATTCCGGCAATCTTTCCGATCTCGCCAGCTCTTTAACAGGTGTGGTCAATGGCCAATACTGGGCCTCTCTGTTGTCGCAAAAACTCGGCTACGCCGTCACGACCGGCGAATCCTATTACACCGCAGGTTGCACCAGTTCTGCCCAGTGTGTCTTTCCCAACGCTATCATTCCTACCACCGCATGGTCAGCGCCGGCGAAAAATCTTCTGCAATACATTCCGCAGCCTAACGCGGGCGGGAACACTTTTTCCACGTCCTCGCAAAATGAAATTCTCGAAGACGACAAGGGCGCCTCGCGCGTCGATTATCAAAGCCAGTGGGGCCTGCTCTCCCTCTACTATTTCCTCGATCAATATTCCTTGAACAATCCTTATCCCGTGGCTCAGAGCGGGGCCAGCGTGCCCGGTTTCAACGCGCTCAACACTGGCCGCGCGCAGTTGTTTAGCCTCGGCGACACCAAAACGCTGGGCTCCTCGATGGTCAACGAGTTTCACGCCAGCTTTATGCGCGCGAACAATGATCTGGGCCAGCCCGAGGGCGGCAAGGGCACCTCTCTCGCTTCCCAGGGATTTGTCACCGGAACAGGCACTCCCGGGATCGTTCCGCTCAATCCATCGGGAGAGGGCGTGGAAAATATTGTCTTCAACGCGTTCTCTATCGGTACGAACGCCAACGAACTAAAGCAGGTCAATAACACCTATCAAGTACTCGACAACTTCTCAAAAATCCTGCGCGATCACACGCTGCGGTTCGGACTCGAGTTCCATTACGACGAAATCAACACCGACCCTATCGCGCAATTCAACGGCAATTTCCTTTTCACCGGCAGCGAAACCGGTTCAGACTTTGCCGATTTCCTCCTCGGCATTCCTAGTCAATACAATCAAAGCCAACTCAACCCGTTTTACGGCCGGAACAAATACGTCGGCATCTTCGCGCAAGACACTTGGCGCATTCGCCGAGATCTAACCCTGACCTACGGCCTTCGTTGGGATCGCATCGAGCCCTGGTATGAAAAGAACAATGGAATTTCCACCTTCATTCCTGGAAGGCAGTCCGCCGTGTTCCCCGGCGCACCCGAAGGCATCTTGTTCCCGGGAGACCCCGGCGTGTCAGACACAATCGCGCCGGCGGGCAATCACGATTTTTCGCCGCGCATCGGGCTTGCCTGGTCTCCTTCAGCGAACGGCGACGGAATCCTCGGCAAAATCATTGGCGGTTCCGGCAGAACCAGCGTTCGCGCCGGCTTCGGCACGTACTACACCGCAATCGAAGCTCTCACGATCGGCATCCTCGCCGCCAACCCTCCGTTTGGATTCACCTATTCAAGCCCCGCGCCGCCGCTGTTTGCCACGCCGTTCATCACCGCATCGAATGGACAATTCGCTGGCCAGCCATTCCCCGTTGTTCTGGCCGATCAGAAAGTTTGGGCGCAGAATCCCGATTCGAATATCGATTGGTCGCAGTTTCTTCCTATCTCCGGCGTTCCTGGATACTCCACCACCAATCGTATTCCCTACGCCGAAGAGTACACACTCTCTCTCGAGCGGCAGCTCGGCTCCAGTACTCTGGTCAGCGCCAGTTACATCGGCACACAAGCGCATCATCTTCTCGTCCTTCAGGAAGCGAATCCCGGTGACCCCACGTTGTGCCTCAGCGTAAGCCAGCCAAGCCAGGTCGCCCCCGGCTCCGCCACCTGTGGCCCCTTCGGCGAAAACAACGTCTTCACCAGCGCCTCTGGCCAAATCATCAATGGCACGCGTGGACCGCTCGGCCCAAACTTTGGCAGCAACACCTATCAAACCACGATCGGCAATTCCAATTACAATGCCTTGCAGCTCAGCCTGCGCCACAACTCCAAAACCCTGGAAGTTTTCGCCGCTTACACCTATAGCAAATCCCTCGACAACGCTTCGAATCTCGGCGAAGAAGTGAATCCTTTCCATCCTTCACTCAGCAAAGCCTTGTCCGGCTTTGACCTCACTCATAACTTTGTCGTCAGCTATGAATATCAGCTTCCCGTAGACAAACTGCTGCCTTCCAATCGCTGGACCAAAGGCTGGTCCTTGTCCGGCATCTCCCGCTTCAGTACCGGATTTCCGGTTACGCTATTTAGTCTCGGGGATAATTCGTTGCTGGGCGCCGAACCGAACGGAATTAATAACTTCGGCATCGATCTTCCGGACTACACCCCGGGTCCACTCGATCTCAGCAACAATCCGCGCAAAAATGGCCAGCTCTATTTCAATACCTCTTTGTTCAGCCTCAACGCGCTCGGCTCTCCCGGAAATGCCAGCCGCCGCTTTTTTCACGGGCCTGGCATCGACAACTACGATATGGCCCTAGCCAAAACCCTGTCGCTTACGGAATCAAAATCCCTTTTGTTCCGCATCGAGACTTTCAACACTTTCAATCACGCGCAGTTCTACGGCCCATCGTCCGTCGATGGAAACATCAGCGACCTCGGCAGCACCTTTGGCCACGTTGTCAGTTCCGCCCCGGGCCGCGTAATGCAAGTCACCGCCAAATTCAAGTTCTAACTCCTGTAGGGCGCCATCCCTTGGACTGCGGCGGCTTCTCGCCGCTTTCAAAACCCGTTTGCCCCGCGTCACGACATCCACCGCTTGTAGGGGCGGCTTCTGAGGGGGCCGTTCAACCAATATGCGGCCCCGGAAAAAAGGCCGGTCCTGCGGGACCGGCCTTTTTTCAACTCGATTTGTCCGCGAGTAAATTACTTGCTCTTGTTCACTGGTGAAGCCTTCTGCAGCGTAGCCAGCAGCGTCTTCGCGCTGTCCGGTACCGGCACAGCCTTATTGAAGACGATGGCCGAGGCGCTCACTTCCTTGCCGTACAGATTCTTGTTTGCTCCGTTATCCGGCCGCAGCGTCGATCCTTCGAGCGAAATGCCTGCGAACAATCCCCGCGCGCGCGAATACGACAGGATCTCTGCCCGCAGGGTAGCATCGGTTTCCGCAGAAGCAGTCCGGCCCACCGGTCCAGCTGCAGCCGATGCATCCGCACCGAGCTTCACCTTGCTCTTCAGTATGTTCTCGGCAGAACGTGGAGACATCAATAGTAAAATAAAGTCCGTGGCATTTCCGCCAAGCTGCAATCCCGCGCTGCCCCCTTCAAGCGCCATCATCGTCGGCGCTCCCCACGGGCCACGGAAGTCCTTCCCGCCACGGCAAGTCATCACCCCGCGGCCGTAACTTCCTCCAAAGCCGATAGCGAACTTCAGCACCGAAGGCAGAATCACCACGCAATCCGCTTTGTCCAGCACGCTCTGCGGTATGCCGTCCGGTGCGTTCAGAATTTCCTGCATCACCTTCCCTGCGTTCTCCACGCGATCCGATTCCTTGTCCTGTGCGAACAAGGGAAGAGCCAATGCGAAAGCCAAGCTAAGACCAATCAGTGTTTTTTTCATAGTTCATCCTCAGATTTTTTCCATACGTCCGTAGGCGGTCCATTAGCGAAATGGTAGGTCGTTGGATTCTGCTAATGCAGTTGGATAATACTCTTTCGCGGGGCAATCTTCCAGAGCCAGCGCCTTTTTTGGCGCCTCAACCCTTCAGCAGCGCGCTGATTTCCTGCGAACTAACCGCCAACTCCGCGAAAGTGAATGCGCCACGTTCTTTCATTTCTCGCGCAGCCCGCAAAAATGAGCCAAGCGCGGCCCGGTAGAGCCCGCTGCCCACGCTCACACGCCGCACCCCAAGTTCGGAAAGTTCTTCTACCGTCAGATTCATCCCGCGCAATCCCACCAGGACATTCACGGGTCGATCCACCGACTTCACCACCGCGCGGATATCCTCTCTGTTCGTGAGTCCGGGAGCATAAAGAACATCCGCCCCCGCCTGCTGATAAAGTTGCAAGCGTCTGATCGTGTCCTTCAGGTCTGCCCTACCGTTTAGATAATTTTCTGCACGCGCCGTCAACGTGAACGCGAAGGGCAGGCGCCGTGCCACCTCCGCCGCTGCTTTGACTCGTTCGCCAGCCTGCGTATGTTCGTAGATCGCTTGGTCCGGGTGCCCGGTAGCGTCTTCAATCGACCCTCCCACCACTCCCGCGTCCGCAGCCAGACGGATCGCTGCCGCGGCAATTTCCGGCGCATCTCCAAATCCGTTCCCCAAGTCCGCGCTCACCGGCAGGTCCGTGGCGGTCGAAATCTCCGCCAAATGCTTCATCACTGCCATACGATCTGGAGTGTTGTCTTGTTTCCCGACGGAGAACGCATAGCCCGCGCTGGTCGTAGCCAGTGCCTCAAAGCCCAATCGCTCCAGCATCCGCGCCGTTCCCAGATCCCACGGATTCGGAATGACAAAGGCCCCGCTGCGCGCATGCAGCGCGCGAAATGCTTCCCCTTTTTCTTTTTGCGTCTTCATTTGCGTCCAGTCGCCCTCCCCGGCTATTTTGCTGGCACGTCAAACGTTCCGTCTACAACCTCCACGAAATTTCGCTCTTCGCGAAGGATCACCCGTTTATTCACGGCCATCGCAAAATTTTCCTGAGCTTCAGCGTCGGACCGCAATCTCGCCCTGTACGCCTCGTAGGCCGTCAGCGTTTCGAATGCAATTAATCCCCAGGCAACATCGTTCGTCCCTTCATACGGCAGAAAATATCCCACCAGGTGTCCGCCACAGCGCGGAATGATACGCCCCCAATTCTCGGCATACTTCTTGAAGCCTTCGCGTTGGTACGGATCGATCTGGTAGCGGATCACACAGGTAATCGCCATCGTCTTGCTCCTTGTCGCCGGCATTGCGGACACATCGCTTCCAAAACGTCAACCCGGCACAAAGTGCTGCCACGCCCGCAAGGGCTTCGCGACGGCCCATTGATGTGCTTTTGAGATCCTTTGGGTCCACGCAGGTCAGTGTGCCTCTTGCCGCACAGCAACACTTCGTCTACCATCAAAGTATGAATGTGACGTCTCATCCCGATGCCGCCGTTTCTGCCATCGCCTCCGCCATCGGCGAACCGGCACGCGCCCGCATGCTTTACTGCCTCATGGACGGCCACGCGCACACCAGCACGGAGCTTGCCGTCGTCGCTGGCGTCACTCCCTCCACCGCCAGCGTGCACCTGCATCGCCTCAAAGCCGCGCATCTCGTCAAGGCAATTCACCAGGGAAAGCACCACTTTTACAGTCTGCAAAGCCCCGATGTAGCCAGCGCGCTAGAAGGATTGTGTGTTCTCGCTGGCGTTCCTCGATCGAAGTTCGTTCCGCCCACACCAAACAATCTGCGCAGCGCTCGCACTTGCTACGACCATATGGCCGGAACCGTCGGCGTCGCTCTGCACGACCGCCTTCACGCGCTGCGCTGGCTTGCCCTCACCTCTGCGCACTGCGCGAACCACGTTTACGACGTGACTCCACTTGGGCAACTGGCGTTCGAATCCCTCGGCATTGATCTCCATGCCGCACAATCTCTTCGCCGCCGTTTTGCCTGCCCGTGCCTGGACTGGAGCGAGCGCCGTCCCCACCTCGGCGGCGCACTCGGCGCAGCCCTCCTGAAACTCGCCCTGAAGCGTCAGTGGGTGATCCAGGAACTCGATAGCCGCGCGCTGAACGTCACAAGTGCAGGTCGCCGCGAACTGCACAACCGGTTTGCCTTACAATTCTGACCGCCCGCCGGCAATCAGAGCGACAACGGAATATCTCTACTGTAAAAAAGTAAGGTTTGCGTTAGACTACCTCCACGAGTTCACCGTGAAGCAAACGAGTTCTCGGACGGAGCATCGTTTCATGGCCATTGCCACCATCAATCCCGCCACCGGCGAAGTCATAAAGAAATTTGACGCGCTCTCCGATGCGCAAGTCGACGAAAAAATCGCCAAAGCCTCTAAAACCTTCCAAAGTTTCCGTAACACCCCGCTCGCCGATCGCGCCCGCTGGATGTTCAAAGCCGCGGAAATTCTCGAAGCCGAAAAGGAACCAATCGGCCGCCTCATGACCCTCGAAATGGGCAAAACTCTCGGCTCCGCCATCGCCGAAGCCGAAAAGTGCGCCCTGGGCTGCCGTTATTACGCCGAGCACGCCGCAAAATTTATTGCCGACGAAGTCATTCCGACCGCCGCTTCCAAAAGCTTCATCCGTTACCAACCGCTCGGCATCGTTCTCGCCGTCATGCCCTGGAACTTCCCTTTCTGGCAGGTCTTCCGCTTCATCGCTCCGGGCCTGATGGCCGGCAACGTCGGTCTGCTGAAACACTCCTCCAATGTCCCGCAATGCGCTCTCAAAATTGAAGACATTCTCCTCCGCGCCGGTTTCCCTGAAGGCGTATTCCAGACTCTTCTCATTGGCGCCGCGCAGGTCGATCGCATCCTCAACGATCCGCGAGTGGCCGCCGCCACTCTGACCGGAAGCGAGCAGGCCGGCATTCAAGTTGGCATCTCCGCCGCAAAGCGCATCAAAAAAGTCGTCTTGGAACTGGGCGGCAGCGATCCCTTCATCGTTATGCCCAGCGCAAATCTTCAGGAAGCCACCACCACGGCTGTAAAAGCGCGCGTCATCAATAATGGTCAATCTTGCATCGCCGCCAAGCGCTTTATCGTTCACGAACAAATCGCCGATGCCTTCGAAAAGGAATTCGTCCGCCAGATGCAGTCCCTCAAACTCGGTGATCCCTTCGACGCCAAAACCGATGTCGGCCCTTTGGCCACTCCCGACGCGGTCAAAGACATCGACACCGACGTCCGCAAAACGATTCAGGCTGGCGCAAAGCTCCTCACCGGTGGAAAGCCCGGAGCAGGCCCCGGCAATTTCTACGAGCCCACAGTTCTTACTGCCATTCCTAAAGATTCCCCCGCCTATCGCGAGGAATTCTTCGGCCCCGTCGCCAGCATTTTCCGCGTGAAAAACATCGATGACGCCTTGAGCATCGCCAATGACAGCCGCTTCGGCCTCGGCGCCAGCGCCTGGACCAATGATCCGGCCGAGCGCGAGCGCTTCATCAACGACCTCGAATCCGGCCTGGTCTTCATCAATTCCATGGTCGCCTCCGACCCCCGGCTCCCTTTCGGCGGCGTGAAAGCCTCCGGCCACGGCCGCGAACTCGGCCCCTACGGCATCCGCGAATTCACCAACGCCAAAACAGTCTGGATTCGCGACCTGTAGCGCATGGCGAGTCAGCGAGCCCTGCGGCTTTTCTGAATCGCTACCACCAAATCAAATTGTCATACTGAGGAGCGCCTTCCGCGACGAACGATCTCAAGCTGAGCCTCAGCACGATCCAACCACGAAGCTCGCATCCTCCCCTCCCAATTGACGCCACATCTCTCGCCA
Organism: Candidatus Acidiferrales bacterium; assembly: GCA_963790355.1. Classification (GTDB taxonomy): domain Bacteria; phylum Acidobacteriota; class Terriglobia; order Acidiferrales; family UBA7541; genus Acidiferrum. The sequence continues at coordinate 500,480 of CAWBOF010000001.1, read as the reverse complement.
TAGGATGATTCTCACTCTGGCCTTGGACCGGCGCTGGTCCCCCGGCGTCTTGTCCCGTTACCGAACAAGCGCCACTCCCTGCGCAATGTGCTGGGCCTGACGACTTCCTCATCTTCACTGGAGAGAGTGCCGTGCCGAGATCCCTCGAGAAAAAGCAGCCTGAACGGAAGCCACGCCCCAAGAAGGAAGGTTTAAACGAGGCCCAGATTGCCGTTCATTGGAAGGAAGAGGACTACGTTCGCCCTCCCGCTCGTTTCATTGCCCAGGCCAATCTTAACGATCCCCGCATCGTCGAGCGCTTCAGTGAAAAGAATTTCCCCGAATGTTTTCGCGAATATGCCGAACTCCTCCACTGGGATCAGTATTGGCACACCACGCTGGATACCGAACATCCTCCCTTCTGGAAATGGTTTGTCGGCGGCCGCCTGAACGCTTCCTACAACTGCGTTGACCGCCATCTGGCCAGGTGGAAGAACAAGGCCGCCTTCATTTTCGTTCCCGAACCAGAAGACGAATCGCACGTCGTCATCACCTTCCAGGAACTCTATCGCCGCGTCAACGAGTTTGCTGCTCTGCTCCGCGATTTTGCCGGCCTGCAAAAAGGCGATCGCGTCACCATTCACATGCCCATGATTCCCGAGCTGCCCATCACCATGCTCGCCTGTGCGCGCCTCGGCGTCATCCATTCTGTTGTCTTCGGCGGCTTTTCTGGGGAAGCCTGCGGTCTGCGCGCCGCCGATTCTGGCAGCCGCGTTTTAATCTACGCCGACGGTTACCATCGCAACGGCCGCTGGGTCGATCACAAGGGCAGCGCCGATATCGCCGTCGAAACCGCAAAAAAAGAAGGCCAGGCCATCGAGAAGGTCCTCGTCTGGAAGCGTTATCACCACAAGTACACTTCCGATTCCCCCATGGTTATGCAGCGCGATTATTTCATCGACGATCTCCTGAAGGATTATCGCAATCGCGTCATCGAGCCGGTCTCCATGGATGCCGAAGATCCTCTCTTCCTCATGTACACGAGCGGCACTACCGGGAAGCCCAAAGGTTGCCAGCACCGCACCGGTGGTTATCTTGCCTACGTCGCCGGCACTTCCAGGTTTTATCAGGACATTCACCCGGAAGATGTTTACTGGTGCATGGCCGATATCGGTTGGATCACCGGCCACTCTTACATCGTATATGGACCGCTGGCCCTAGCCGCCACCAGCGTTCTCTACGAAGGTGTGCCGCAATTTCCCGACGCCGGCCGTCCCTGGCGCATTGCCGAGCGCCTCGACGTAAATATCTTCCACACTTCGCCCACCGCCATTCGCATGCTCCGCAAAGCCGGCGCGGACGAGCCCAAAAAACATAACTATCGGTTCAAGCATATGACCACGGTCGGCGAACCCATTGAGCCTGAAGTCTGGCGTTGGTATCACCAAGTCGTCGGCAAAGGTGAAGCCGTGATTGTGGATACCTGGTGGCAAACGGAAACCGGCGGGTTTCTCTGCACCACGAAACCCGCGCTCGATGCCATGAAGCCCGGAAGCGCTGGTCCCGCTTGTCTTGGGATTTATCCCGCCATCCGCGACGAGGAAGGCAAGGAAGTTTCTTTGGAATCCCACGCCGCCGGCAATATTTGCATTCGCAATCCCTGGCCCGGTATCATGCAAACCATTTGGGGAGATCCGCACCGCTTCGTCAGCAACTACTACAAAAAATACAATTCCAATCCGCACAGCAAAGACTGGCGCGATTGGCCCTACTACGCCGCCGATGGCGCGGTCCTGCCTGCCGATGGGTATTACCGCATCCTCGGCCGCGTCGATGACGTCATCAACGTTGCCGGCCACCGCCTCGGCACCAAGGAACTCGAGTCCGCCTGCCTCACCGTCAGCGAAATTGCCGAAGCCGCCGTCGTCCCAGTGGTCGACGAAGTGAAAGGCCGCGTGCCGGAAATTTATATTTCATTGAAGCCTGGTGTTCTTCCAAGAAAGGCCGTCCTCGAAAAGGTGACCGCCACCATCGAAACCATGATCGGCAAGATCGCTCGCCCCAAGCGCATCCACATCGTTCCCGATATGCCCAAAACGCGCTCCGGCAAAATCATGCGCCGCGTCCTCGCTGCTATTTCCAATAACATGGACACCGGCGACATCTCCACGCTCGCCAATCCGGATATCGTCGGCCAGATCCGCCAACTCGTCCAGGGCCGCGACATCATGCCCCTCAACGAGGGCCCGGAAGACATAAAGCGCTTCGGCGAGGAACGCTAGCTAACTTTCGTCGGGCCGAACTTAACGCGCCTCATATTCGAGTTGAGCGCTGCGCGTGCGCGTATGTCGATTCCGGCGCCAACCTCACCGCGGTCGTCGCTTCCCCATACGCCGCTATCCAGTCTTCGGACATCTCCAGCAGATGCGCGTAGATCAGGTGTACATCCGCGTTCCCTGGCTGCTTCATCGTCTCCGCTTGCATCGTTTGCAACGCGTATTCCCTGTCGTTCCACGTCATCGCGCCGGCGATTTCATACAGATAGTCCGTCGGCCGCGGCAACTGCAATCCCAACCTCCAAACCGTGCATGGCGCTTTCGCGTGGCGTATTGCCGGCACCGTTTCCGCATCCGCCCGCGCCATTCGGGAGAGATCGCCAATCAGCCCTAGGTCCTGCGCACTTCCGCCAGCCTGAAACACTACGGCCGGGCTCTTTGGGTTTCACCCGCCGATTACCCGGCCTCGCTTCTCAATCTTTTTCTACAGCGCTCGCCCCACCATGGCTGAATACGAAATCCAGCTCATGATAATGGCACCCAGCGACCCCAAAATCAAAAACAACGCCAACGCCTTCCTGCTGATGATTTCTTGCGTGCTTGTGTCAGACATGTCTTCGCTCCAGGTCAGAATTGTCTTCTAACGGGGGTACCCCAGCAATCGTCGTGGATTATACACACTCCTGCACTTCTCGCGAAACGGTACTTTGGACCCACCGACCTATCCCGGCCAATGGGCGACTGTCACAATTCCCCAGCTTTGGGCGTATAACCTTCAGACAGGGGGAAAACAACCGTGCTGGAAGGCGTCATAGAACCATTGCCGAAAACCCTACCCTCCATGTCTACCTCTGACACTGGCCCGCTTCCTCCACAATCCTTTGACCAGCTTTTTCTGTCCACTTATCCTCGCCTCGTCTCCCTTCTCCGCCGCATGTTGGGCGATTCCGGCCGTGCGGAAGAATTGGCCAACGAAGCCTTTCTGAAGTTGCACAGCACCATCCTGCCGCCAATCGCTCGCGCCAACATTCCCGGCTGGCTCTATCGCACCTCGATGAATCTGGGCATAGATGATCTGCGCGCTCGAACTCGTCACGTTAAGGTTGCCCGCCAGGTTTCTCACGAAGCTTCCTCTTCTAATCGGCCCGAAGACGGTTTGCAACTCCTTCTTCGCGCCGAAACGCAGCAACGCGTCCGGCTCGCTCTGTCGAAGCTCAAACCCGAGTGGTCGCAAATTCTTCTGCTGCGCGCTTCCGGGTATTCCTATAAGGAAATCGCTTCTCATCTCGACATACCCGCAACTTCCGTCGGCACCTTGCTAATCCGCGCGGAAGCCGGCTTCGAAAAATGCTATTTGGAGCTTTTTGGTGAAAAGGATTAGGAGGTTCTATGAACTGCCCCACCGATAACACGTTGCGCGCTTATCTTGACACTGAACTCGATCCCGTGGCGGTCGCGGAACTGCAAGCACATCTTCCGTCCTGTTCCGGTTGCCAACAGCGCCTTCAAACGTTCTCGGCCGCTGCCCAGCGCGTTTCCTCGCATCTCGCTTCCTTGGACGCAGCGCCTTCCGCCGCGGAAACGGATCCGCAAATCGCTCTCGCCCGTTTCAAGGCCAATCTTCCCGCGCCCGAAGACCAACAACTTCCCCTCTTCGGAGGCATCTTGTCCGGACGTTGGCGTTTTGCCTGGGCCGCTTCCTTGGCTGCCGCCATCATTGTGATCTCGTTGATGTTCCCCGCCACGCGCAGCTTCGCCCAACGCCTGCTCGCTACGCTTCGCGTCGAACGCGTCCAGACCGTCAACATCGATTTCGGCCCTGTGCAGCCTGGCGTTTCCCGTCAGCCTCTCGAAGCCTTTGCCAAGCTGCTTTCAGAGAATGCCGTCGTAACCACCAATGAAAAATCATCCTTTGCGGATTCCCGCGAAGCCGCCACACAAGCCGTTGGCTTCCCGGTTCGCTTGCTTCCCACGCGAACGGATACTCCCAAGTTTGAAATTTCCGGCGTCCATGCCTTTCATCTCACTCTCGATCGTGGTCGCCTGCAGGACGTCCTCGACCAGGCGGGGCGTCCCGATCTTTTGCTTCCCGCCACCATCGATGGCGCTACCGTCTCTGTCCAGGTTCCCCGTGCGGTCGCAGTCCAGTATGGTGCGTGCAAGAAAGGCGAGCAGGAGAGTACGGATCAGACGCCTCGGGCGGCGGCGTCTTCTTCCTCCAACACTAATCCATGCCTCGTTGTAATCCAGGCGCCGAGTCCCACCGTCAATGTCCCTTCCGATCTCAACATCCAGCAACTGGCGGAAATTGCTCTCCAGTTAGCCGGCTGGAGCCCGGTAAAAGCTCGTGAGTTCTGCCAGTCCGTCGATTGGAAGTCCACTCTCGTTCTTCCGATTCCCCGCGCTGTAGAATCCTACGAAACCGTCACCGTCAATGGCGTGCGCGGCACGCTCCTACAATTCCCCAATCCCAACAACCAGCGTCCGTCCTTCGCCCTCATCTGGATCGACAACGGCGTCATCTATAACCTGATCGGCCATGGCGACCCAACTTCCGCAGTACAATTAGCCAGCTCGCTCCAGTGAGTGATTTCAAACGCTCGTAATTCCTGAGGAGTCACATATTAATCTCGCGTCATTCCGAACGAAGTCTTCGTAGCGAGGAATCCCTCTTGCTTTTCATCGAGCGCCGGCACAAGGCGTTCGACAGGAGCGGGAGGGCACGGCTTCAGCCTTGCCGTACCCATCGCGAAAGAAAAAGGCTTTAGCCACTGAGGGCCGCACTGCCTAAAACGGAGGAGTCTCTGTCGCCGACCGATCACCTGGCCATCGAAACCATCGGCCTTCGCAAACAATTCGGCTCCAAGGTGGCGGTTCGTGGTCTTTCGCTCCAGGTCCGTCGCGGCGAAATCTTTGGTTTCCTCGGCCCCAACGGCGCTGGCAAAAGCACCTCCATCAAAATGCTTCTCGGCCTCGTCAAGCCCACCGGCGGCCAGGCGCAAATCCTCGGCCATCCGTATTCAAATGTCGAAGTCCGCCGCAAGGTCGGCTTCCTCCCCGAAGATTTTCGTTTCTACGACTGGCTGACCGCCTCGGAACTTCTTGCTCTCCATGCCCGTCTCGCCGGGCTAACGCACGCGCAACTTCGCGATCGCGTCCCCGCTTATATCGATCTCGTTGGCCTCACGCCTCATCGCGACCGCCGTCTCCGCGGCTTTTCCAAAGGCATGATGCAGCGCATCGGCCTTGCCCAAGCCCTCATTCACGAGCCTGAACTCGTCTTCCTCGACGAGCCCACTTCCGGCCTCGATCCCATGGGCCGCCATCTCGTCCGCGACATCATCCGCAATGAACGCCAGCGCGGCGCCACCGTCTTCCTCAACTCCCATCTGTTGAGCGAAGTCGAAATCACCTGTGACACCGTCGTCTTTATCAAGCATGGCGAAGTCGTTGCCTCTCGCGATCTTCGTTCCTCACCTGACGGCGAAATCCAGGTTCACGTTCGCGCCCACAATCTGCGCCAGGATCTTCTTCTAGGCCTCGCGGAATGGACAACTTCCGCGCAAATCATCGACGATCGCCTTTCCCTCTCTACCGGCTCCAGAGACTTTCTTCCCCAAATTCTTCGCTATCTCGTCTCTTCGAACGTCGATGTCTTTGAATTCACTCCTCAGCATCTTTCACTCGAAGAATCGTTCCTGAAAATTATGGGAGAGGATCAGGGCCAGTGATGCAACTCTGGATCATCGCCCGTCTCACCTTTCAGGAAGCCGCTCGCCGTAAGATTCTCTGGACCGCGCTACTCGCCGCAGCCGCATTTCTCACTCTCTTCGGCACCGGCATGCACTTCCAGGTTCGAAGTCCTCATTTCGCCAATATCCCGCCCCTGATTCGCAATCAGATTCTCAGCACCATGCTCCAGGTCGGGTTCTACGCCATCGACATGCTGGCCGTCTTGATGACTGTTCTCACCAGCGTCGACTCCCTCTCCGGCGAAATCGCTTCCTGCACCATTCAAGCCATCGCCACCAAACCTATTCATCGCTGGCAATTGCTTCTCGGCAAATGGCTCGGCTTTGCGGCCATGATCGCCGCTTACGTCGCTCTGGTTTTTGGGGGAGTTTTCGCTGTCGGGTACTTTGTCGGCAGCCTCCGGCAGCACAACGCGTTTCAGGGCGCGTCGCTCATTTACCTCGAATGCCTGATCGTCCTGACCGCCACATTCCTGTTCGGAACTATCTTTTCCACACTTACAAATGGCGTCATCGTCCTCGGTCTACACGGCCTGGCATTCATCGGCGGCTGGCTCGAACAAATTGGCTCGGTCACGCAATCCGACCGCCTCATCAACCTCGGCATCTTCTCGAGCGTCCTCATGCCAACTGAATCCGTCTGGCGCCGCGCCTCTTACGTAATGCAATCCTCAATCGCTCGCACCATAGATTTGTCCCCATTCGGCACCCGTTCCGCCCCCAGCCTCACCATGATCCTCTACGCCATCCTCTATATGCTGATCGCCCTCTCCCTCGCCCTTTACCGCTTCCAACAACGCGACCTCTAACGCAGGGCGAATCTGCATTGCCCCCGGCTTTTCTGTCAAAATGTACCTTGGGGAACGGCCAGCTCGGCCCGTAGATTTTCTCTTCGCTTTTCCTGAGTGCCCCACTCTGAGCGGTTTCGCGAAGGGTGGGTCTTGGGTTTTGCTACTGCCGCAGCGCACTTCTTTGTAGGGGTACAGCACGCTGGACCCCATCTGGGCGAGATCAAAATTTATGGTCTTTGTTGGGAGTTACGACCAAACCGCCAATCCACGACTACGGCTGCGTGCTAGCCGCCCCGCAACTCGCCTGTACTGCCGCCTGCACGTCCGCGTCAAATTGCGCCCCGCGCCATCCTTGCGTCGAACAAACCTGCCACGCTTCCAGGCCTAACGCCCCGCGAAAGTCTGCCCCGAGCACGTTCGCGCCGTCGAGCTTCACCTGCCGCAGCACCGCGCCCGCAAACATCCCGCCGCGCAGGTCCGCCTTCGAAAGATCGGCCTCCAGAAAAATCGTGCCCTTCGCCTGCGCCCCTGTCAGGTTCGCGCCTTCCATCTTCGCCGCGGAAAAATCCGTCTGCTCCAGCTTGGCCAAGGACAGCACGGCTTCCTCCAGGTGCGCATCGCGCAAATCCGTATGCGCCAGCTCCGCCCGCAGCAGATTCGCTTGCCGCAGATTCGCCCCGTACATCGTCGCCCCTGTCAGGTTCACGGTAGTCAGCGTCGCTCCCTGCAGGTTCGCAAACGACCAATCCGACTCTTGCAAATCTCCGCCATTAAACGCCGCTCCGCGCGCGTCAGCGCTCACCAGGTTTGCCTTCGCTGCCTGCACGTGATCCATTCTTGCGGATCGCAGATTCGCCTCGCGCAGATTTGCCCCGCGAAAATCGCTGTCCGCCAGGCTGCTGCCTTCCAGGTCGGTTCTCCACATCCGTGCATTTGCGAATTCCGCATGATAGCCGCGCGCATAGCGCAGATTAATTTCGTTCAATCGCGGCCCGCTCGCTTCGCCCGGACCATTTGCGGGCCCCGCGCTTCCCCGCCGCCCGGAAATGCTTTCTTCCGTCAGATCAGCATAGGGGCGATAGCCCGCCAATTCGAACGCGCTCGATGCCCAACGCCGGGGGTCTGCTCGCCCCACTTCCGGGCGCAATGTCGTATCTCCCGGCAAGCCCCGAATCACTCCAATCGATAGAAGAAACAGCGTCAATCCAACCAGCACCGGCACGCGCGTCGCCCGCAGCACATCGCGCAAAAACTGTGGCGTGCTCTCTTCGGTCCAGTCTCCCGGCCGCAACACGCGCTTCACAATTCGCGGCATACCGCAGGCCGCCGCGCTCGCCACAGTAAACAAGAACACCTGCAGCAATGTACCGCGATAATCCTGCATCACCAGGTAGCGCAGCCAGAACACCAGCAGCACCGCCGGCACTAGCCAATACGTCATCAGCATCGACAAATAACATTCCACCATGCCCACCGCCGAATGTGGATCGCGCGTCCACCGCAAATACGGCCGGATCGGCCCCATCAAGTACCAACGCCCATCCTTTTCCGGAGTCTGTCCGTCGGGAAACAATGCAGGCAGCGCGCCCATGCTTCCCCAAAGCCGCAACAGCAAAAATTGCAGCCGCAGGTAAAACGCCGTCAGCAGCAGCGGGGCTCCCAGATAAAATCCCTGCAATGGCAAAACTTTCGGAATGCGCGCTGTCACCGTCGCCGATTCGTCCAGCAGCAGTCGTACGTCCGTGGTCAACGCGATCAGCCCGCATGCCGCAACGCACACCGCAATCAGCAGCAGGTAAAACCAGCGCGCCGATTGCGTGAACTGCTCGATGGTCTTTCGACCGTTCAGCGTTGCCACCGCTTCCGGCAACGTCGCATCGAACAGGTTCGTTCCACCCAGCCGCCCGGCCCACAAACCCTGTGCGCCATACAAATTTGCGCCCATCAAGTTCGCGCCGGAAAATTCCGTCCCCAGCAAATTCGTTTCGCGCAGATCTGCTTCCACCAGATTCGCGTTTCGCAGATTCGCCATCGAAAGGTCAGCGCCGCGCAAATTCGCCTTCTGTAATTCCGCCCCTTGCAGGTTCGCCGCAGTCAGGTCCACACCCGTCAGGTCCGCGCCGGACAGATGGCCTTGCGCGCCTTCTGTTCCTCCCGACTCCACCCAGCGCCGGTGTTGATCCAGCACTTCCGCAAATTCCAGTAAATCGTGCGCGGTCGCGCGTGACTCCACAGGCGCGCGCGGTTCCGTCGCCATCTCCAAACCTTCGGCGTCTTCCGCTAGCAGCGCCTGCGCAGCCGCCACATCTTCCGGCGCAGGTTCAGGCGCACTTTCTGCAACCATCTCCACCGGCGTTTGCGCAGCGGTTTCCGCCGTATCGTTTACCACCACCTCAAATGCAGACGGCATCGGACCTGCCGCGGCCGGCTCTGCGGTAATCTCTTTCAACAAACTTCCAGGAAATAATTCGAGTTTCGGCGCCTCCGCGGGCTGTTTCGCTTCCACTGAACTCTCCATTGTGTTTTCGGTCGCGGCGGCTGGGTTACCGGGTACAACCGTTGCTGCTGGGACTGGACTTTCCTTGATCAAATCCTGCAACAACTGCTCTTCGAACAGCGCAAGGATCTTTGCTTCGGTTTCGGGATCGGGGCCGAGGGCACCATATTCCGCGAGTTCTTCCGGCGTGGCAAGCCTTTCTGTAGGCTTCGCCCCGCCACCCCAACTGAATCCCAAGAAATTTCTGGCCGGTGATTCCGGCATAGTGGTCGTTCCTGTCGCTTCCCCACGCGAGAAGCTGTGAGTTTTCGCCCGTACAGGGGATATCTGCATCTTCGCCGATCCCTCTGTGAAAAAGCGCCTGCCCCAAAGTACAGGCGCTTCCAGTCCAGCAACCTAGGGAGGGCCCCATGCCGCCGTCGCATCCGGGTGCTTGGGGTCTCCGGCCTTTCTAGGCCGTTCTTTGCGGGCTTACTTCGAGTGCGAACGGCTGGCCACCCCTTTACAGGCAAAGCCCGTCGCCCAATACCCGACAGCCATTAAACCCAACGCAAAGTTTCAGATTGTAAATTTTCTAGGGATTTTCACTTCGAGGCAGGCACAAACTCTTCCCGATCAAGCACGACAATTCATCCAAAAATAAATCAGCCGGGGCGCTCCGCTGAGGGGCCGAGGCACCCCGGCTATTATTCCCGCCCGCCTCCGCAGTGAGCGAGCAAGGAAACCTGTAGCATGGAAACTCTTTACGGTTCCCTTCCGACTAGTGGTCTTCGCTACCCCGCAAGAATTCGTAACGCTCGATTGCCGCTACCACTCCCACCGAACCCTCTTCTCGCGGTTCCGTGCGTTGCACGCGCCCCAGGCAGCGTACCTTCACTGGGCCGGCCAACGTGATTTCATTTGGCAATGTCAGCAGGATCTCCACCGGAGACCCTTCTTTTACGTCTTTGGATAGGAAGAAATATACCCCGCGCGAACTTACGTCGCGGGACTCGGTACTTGTTTCTCCAACTGCTGCCCCTGTTGTCCACCGCACCGTTAGCGGTAACCGCATGGAAAACCGTTGGGTCGTGCGGCGCTCTGAGCCTGTCAAGGCGGACCTCCCTAATGAAAGACTGAGTCTAGCCGCCCCCTACCCATAGAACAATAGAACTTGGGATACAAAGTTTTCCCACATGGAAAAAGTACTTATGTACTAGGACCGCCCCGCAAATAGGCCCAAAAACACACTTATTCCACGATTTCCGGATCGGCCTCTCAGATGGTTGGGTTAGTTAAAACCGTAATCCCGAACGGAGTCTTTGGAGTGAGGAACCCTTCTTCGTTCTCGCGCCGCACACCCAGCCGGCACCCAGGATGGGGGCACAACACTGTTGTGCCCCATGTCGGCAAGATCAGAGCGTCTTGAAAGCCCGCACTATTCAAAAATTCTTCAGAAGTGGTAATTGAACTCCAGATACCCCAGCGATCCGTTGCTGTCCTTCGGATAGATCGCCTTGATTACCGCTCCACCGACAGCATACCCATAGTAGAGAGTCGTGGCGATTCCATGTCCCCAGTTATAATCTCCGCTGATGTCATACAGAGTGGCCAGACCCGTGTGCCCGTTCGACGGTCGTCCCTGGTATCCAAACGTCCACGGCTGAAACGCGCCCCCGCCTGTATACCAAAGATCGTGACTGTTATCTAACCACAAACCGTGGATATCGCTGCGAATCACCAGCTTGTTCCCCGGCCGCAGCATGATTTCTTCAAACAGGTCCCGGTTATTCATTTCGTTGAAGAACGGAAATCTTGCATAAACGCGCGGCGTCGGCAGAATCGCAAAGAATGTCCCGTGCACGTGGTCGTTCGGATTTCCATCCCCCGAAGAATAGAAATACCCTCCCCGAATCCACGGCCGCAGCGATTCCCAAATATTGGGTTGATACCCCACTTCACCGGCGAACGCGGATGAGCGCTGATTCTGCGTCCCCCAGCTGCCACTTTGTAAAGCGCCCCAACCCAGAACGTCGAATGTACCGGCGCTGGTCGGCAATGCTGCGATCACGTGCCCGCCGTACGTGCCAAGATTGATTGGCTGCAGATCGGCCGCGCGTACGCTCGCCGGTCGGTTATCGGTTTTCACCACGCCACGATCGTCGTTGTAATAAATCCCGAACAGCCGCCATTCCGCGTGCGGCTGATCTTCGCCGTTTTCTGTCTCGTGCGTCACCGACACGTATGTGACGGGAGTCTTCACCCATCCCCAGCCGTCCACTTGGAAGACGCCGCGCGTGGGAATCGCACTCACCGCCGTGAAGTTCCATGCGTCGCTCGACAGCGCATAATGTAATCCATCGAAGCTGCGCATCACGTCGCTGTATCCAAAAGTTCCAATGAGCCGTTGGTTAATTCGATCATTCTTCAAAATGGCCAGCGTCGGATCCTTCGGCTTCACTTCGTTCCCGTCCATGAATTCGAATCGCCCGGCTTGCAAGCTGGAGCCACCATCCTTCAGTCGTACGTAAGCCTGCTTAGGAAATATGAATGCCGTGTTTTGTTCTTTATCGTTTGCCGCGTAATATGAACCTCCCAGCCCGAGCTGCCCTTGCGGTGCCGGAAGCACGGCTTTGTTAGGAATTCCCAGCAGCACCGGCACGGCGAACTCAATCTTCCAATCGTATGTTTCGCGATTCTGAGACAATGCCAGCCGGATCAACGTCCCGGAAAATCCGTAGGAGTTTTGCGCGTTCGCCGTTGTCGGCTGAAACCATTCCCATCCCTCATATCGCTCGCGAACGCTCCCCGAAAACGTTACCGACCCCAGCTGTATCGGCGTCACATCATCCTGTGCCATCGCCACAATACCGCAGCAAAGCAACATCATGCACACAAGTAGTGCTTTCAATGGATCCCCCTGCCATTGCTTCAGGTAGCGGCATCCGGCCTCGCACCGGATGCGAAGGACACGATGCTGTCCTCACCTATACGTATCGGAAACCGCGGGTTCCCCTTAAATCGCACCCACCGTCAAAACTTCGCGCGAGAATACGAGCACTCACCCCTCTGCGCAATAACACAAAAGTATTAGCGTCCTGCCATCTTCTGAGGCTCACCACCCCGTTCGCGCAAACTGGCACTTCCGCCTTAATGCGGCGTGCCACATGGCCGCCGGGCCATAAGCAAACTGCCATCCCGAGGAGCGTCCTGTGCGACGAGGATCTCAACTAAAACACAGACAGGATTGTCACAACGAAGACTCTTTCTCCGTTAGATCAACGGCCATAGCTGAGTTCAGCCCTTTCCCGGCCCTCCTACAAGGGCAAGGCCAGCGGCTTCGACGAGCTCCGAAAAGTGCCGATCCCCCCGTCAGAAGAGAAATGCCATGATCCACACAGCCCTGCGCGATCAACGCATCGTCAAGGTGCGCGTGCCGACGCTTCCCCAACACCTTCGGGCGCGATGTGTGTCAGAAATTCTGTCAAATCTTCCCATGCTCGAGACCGAAACTGGATATTTGCACCGCGCTGGTGCATCCAAGGGCACTCGGAATCACTCAGCAGTTCCGTTAGCACCACCAGCACCATTAGCACTTGCCGGTCTTGCCGGGCCTTATTGAAGCGTCGACATCCTGCCCCTCCAGGTAAGCGCTCCACGTGCTCGTGTCCGCCGCGATCATCGGTCCGCTTTTAGCTTTGCGGCGCTTCGTGTGAATCGCACCTTGCCTCGCAGCCACCGCAAACGTGCGTAAGTCTGTGACGCAGCCATCAGTTGCAACGGAGCGTCTGGGTGATGCCGCTGCCACTCGCCTGCTGCGTCTTTTCCAGCAGCTCCGCGGGCACTTCGACCGTGATCTTTCGCGCTGCCATGACGCCCAGAACTCAATAACAGCATTGAATATGGTAAGCGAATCTATAGGAACTGCGCGCTTAAGAATGTTCTCCCAGAACGATCGGGGCGCAATGCCACCAACAGGCAATGGCACTAACAATTGTCATCCCGCGCGAAGCGAGGGATCTGCTTTGGGTGGGAACCACAACGGAATTGCTACAACGAAGGCCTACGTCTGATCAATCAACCGGTGATGAATCGCATACAGCGCCAACTCCAACCGGTCAGACACGCCCAACTTATCGAAAATATTATGCAGGTGGTTTTTCACCGTCTGCTCGGAAATAAACAACTTCTCCCCAATTTCCTTGTTTCGGAATCCCTGCGCCACCAGTTGCACAATTTCTTTTTCGCGGTCAGACAGCAGCGGTTTTTCCCGCCGTGGCCCGGATTCTGACGACTTCGCGAAGGCCTTCATCACTTCCGCCGTCATGCGGTTGTCCAGCCAGATTTCTCCGGCGTGCACACGGTGAATGCTCTTCACCAGCAAGTCCGTCGCGGACTGTTTCAACACCACGCCTCGCGCGCCCAACCGCATCGCCCGCACCACGTCGCGGTCATCCTCTGCGGCCGTCAGGACGATCACCCGCGTCGGCATCTGGTCAAAATTCACTTCTTCCAGCACCGCCAACCCGTCTTTCTCCGGCATGCGCAAATCCAGCAGCAGAATATCCGGCTTCAATTTCGCCAGCATCTTGATACACTCGGCGCCATTCTGCGCTTCCCCGACAATCACAATTTCGTCGTCCCCATCCAATAGCTTGCGCAACCCGTCGCGGAATATCGCGTGGTCATCGGCCATCAACACACGGATTTGCTGTTTAGTTTTCGCCATAATTAGTCGAGCGGAACCTCAATCGTTAGACGCGCACCATGCCCAGGATTTGACTCCACAGTCAATACTCCCCCGACCGTACGCGTTCGTTCCTTGATGGAAATCGGACCCAGCCGTAGGCGGTCTAACTCGTCCCCCGTGAAACGCCCGGCAAAGCTGAATCCTTCGCCGTTGTCGTCTACTACGAGAGAAAGACGGCTGTCATCCTGCGTCAGTTTTACCACGACATGGGAAGCCTTGGCATGCTTTTTTATGTTATTGAGTGCTTCACGGTAAATCTGGAAAATCTCCCGGCAAACCCTGTCCGGGGCCTGCAAATCCACCGAATCCACCAGTAAATCCAGCGCCAGCGCCGATTCATTCCGGAAGCGTTCCGCGAATCCGCGCATCAAATCAACCAAATCCGCCGACTGCACGCGCAGCGGCCTCAAATCCGTCACCAGATGCCGCAATTCTGCGCCCTCATTCCGCACGGTCTGTTGTAGCGAGGTCAACCCTGTCTCGAGGTGCTCCGGCTGCGAGCCCACCTTGCGCCGCAGTACATCCAATTGGATTTCTATACTCAAAAGCGTCTGCAAAATCCCGTCGTGCAGATCACGCGAAATTCGCGAACGTTCCGCCTCGATCGCTCGCACGCGCAAGTGCCGGAGCAAAAACACGTTTTCCAGCGGTGCGCTCACCTGGCGCGCAATCTTCTCAAACCACGCCAACTCTTCCTTGGTGAACGGCTGCCGTCCTCCCCGCCGGTTGATCAAAAACAGTCGCCCCGCCGGGTGATCTCCCTGATCGAAGGCCACCGTCAGAAAATTTTGCATCCGGAATTCTTGCAGCGTCGGCCCTGGTATACGCGGCAGGATCTTGAGCCCCTGCCTATTCCGCCGGTCCCATCCAAACCCGGTGCCGCGTCCTTCCAACGAATTCCAGCACAGTGACGCTTCCATATCATCCAGCAGAAATCCATCCGATCGGGTCAACGGCAGGTTTTCCGGCGTCATGCGCTCGCTTTCGCCGGACTTGAATTGCCACAGGAAAATCCTCTCCAGGTCCGCGTCCCGGTAAGCCAGCAGCGCTCCCTCAGTGTCAAATTCGCCGCACAAATCCTCCAGCAGCAGCCGCAAAGACTCCGCCAGGCCCAACTCCACATGCATTGTTTCGGTCACCCGGTTCAGGAATTCTTGCTGCTCCGTAAATCGGCGGTTGCGATCCCCTAAAAACGCCATGCCCCCGGCGCCCATCAGCGTCGCGGCGAAAACCGGCAAATAAAACAGTGCCGAAGTCCCCGGTCCTTCAGGTCCCAACCTGTTCAGCCTTAGCGCCACCGCCAGCAACAACAATCCGAACGAGAGCACCATCGCCAGCTTCAAATTCCACCGGTAGCCCGCCGCAAACGCCACGAAAAATACCAGAAACCACGCCGGCATCATCTCCGTGGAAAAGTATAGATATAGCCCCACCACCAACACATCGCACGCTAGCGGCAAGTGCCAGTTGTAGGTCCGCAGCACCCGCTCCAATCCCATCACCACAACCGCCGCCACCAAGTACGCCACCAGCAGCGTCAGCGCTCGCTCCACTTCCTTCACCGAACGCAGTTCCAGCAGGCACGCGATGGCCAGCAACGCGATCGCCGGCCGCGCATACGCGATCTGCATCTCGAAATGGAGTCGATCCGACGCTTGCGGGTTCATGTGCGGGGACACACACTCCCATGTAGCGCTGAGCTTTCGCCCAGCATCGCCGACACCACCGTCTAAGTCGGCTGCTATTCATCGAGTCTAGCAAGCCCATACCCCCATCCAGCCCCTACCTCCGCGCCGCGTTCCCTCCTCGTTATCACCTAATCAAGCAAATTAATCCAAGCCTGCCACGCATTCTTCAGCCGCTCTCCCATAGCGGAGGGCGCGCCCGAGAGCCCTACAGCTTTTCCCCAAATTATTCTGCCGACGTAGGGGCAGGCTATATCGTGCCGCCGTGCGAATCCGCGAGCCGTTTCCCGTCTTTGAAGGGTCCACTTTCCGAAGCGGAACAAATCAAAGTGTTTTGGGTCTTTCGGCGTCAATAGAAGAATCTTGCCGGCCCAATTGGCGGAACGCTCCCGTACTTCCACTTCAAGGGCAGTACTATCCACCAGCAGCACGTCCGCTTCGACGCCACCGATCGGTGCCGATCCCGACCAGCCATAAGACGCCACTGCCAGGTCGAGGTGAAACGGGATCACCAGCTGAACACGCGTGTATCCCCTACGCCAACCTCTTTCCAACTGCCATTCCTCACCACGCTCGTTGCTCAATCCGATGCGGCGAAGTTGATGGGGATCTCACGGCCGACCATCGACCGTTGGATCGCCAGGGGGCGGATTCGCGCAATGGCGCTCCCGATCAGCGGCGGACGAACGCTCTGGCGGTGGACAGATGCGGATATCCGTCGTGGCCGGAAGTTGGCGGGAAGTTTTAAACGTGGACCGATACCGAAGAAACAAAAACGAGGTGCGCGATGAGCGACGACAAACCGAAGCGTGAACGCGGCCAAGGTCGTATTTTCCGGCGAGGGAAGATTTGGTGGATTCAGTTTTACAACACTCGTGGCCAGCAGGTCAGATTGACTGCCGCCACGGACGACGAGAAGCGAGCAGAAAAGTTTCTGAGGAAGAAGATCGGTGCTGTCGCCAACGGCATCGTCGAAGCTTCCGGGTCGCTGCGGTACGAAAAGATTCGCGATGCCTATGTTAAGCACTACACCATCCAGGGCAAGAAGCCTTTGCGGTAACCCGTATTTGGAATCGGTCCGCCGCTTGGATGACTTCTTCACGGGTTGCCGGGTCGTCGAGATCGGGAGCGAGCTGATGGAGGAGTTCCAACTTAAGATGCAAGAACAAGGCTACGGCAACGCCAGTATCAATCGGAGCATTGCAAGTCTCCGCGCCATGTTCACGCTCGCTTACCGCGCCAAAAATGTTCACTACCTGCCGTACTTCCCGATGCTGGACGAGGCAAACCGCGGCATGGGACACTTGCGCAGAAAAATATCCGGAACTCCTCGCCGCGCTGCCTGATTATTTGCGCCTGGTCGTGGCCATCGGTCACTCGACCGGCATGCGCTTGGGCGAAATCCTGGCCTTGACCTGGAATGACGTCCAGTGGATCGATCGCATCATCCGGATCCCGGACTCTAAGAATGACGAAGTTCGCGAAGTTGCCTTTACTGGCGAACTCGAATCTATCCTCCGGGAACAACACGCCAAGCGCGAGCCGAATTGTCCGTTCGTGTGCTATCGCTGGGACAGCTCGGCCATGCTCGGGGCATCGGCGACTTCAGAAAAGTATGGCGGCGCGTTTGCGTGAAGATTGGACTCGCGAAGTGGGAACCGGTCACGGACAAGGAAGGGAACGCCGTCTATGATCCCCGCGCTACGCGCACTCGCATCCCAAGCAGAAGATGGTTTATACTGGACTCATCTTTCATGATCTGCGGCGGTCGTTCATCACCGACGCAGAGCATGCCGGAGCGCCGAGGCATGAAGTGATGAAGATCAGCGGCCACAAGACGGAATCGGTTTACAAACGCTACGCGATCGAGAATCGCAAGCAGCGTCGTGCGGCTCTGGCTACCATCGAACAATTTCGTGCCGGACAGGCTTCGGATCAGGGACAAAACGGGGACAAAACGCCATCTGCTGTCGGCAGTGCCTCGTAATTAACTGATAACAAACGGCGGTGGGAGTAGCTCAGCTGGTAGAGCGTCGGTCTGTGGCACCGAATGTCGCGGGTTCAATCCCCGTCTCCCACCCCAAGCCTTACAAACTGAAAACCTGATTGCATCATCTTCGTTGAACGCGAAAAGGGTGGAGGGCCTAAACTCTGGCGTTCAGACAACCGCCACAAGGAATCAAGTCCCAATCAACGCTGCCGAACCCAGAACTGTGTGGCCGAGCGTTTCCGATCAAGGCTAGGCGACCATTCGGAATCTGACCGTGGACGGCTGTCCGTTTCCGCAACAGTTTTCTTCCGCAAGTGAACAATTCCGGGGCCGTTCCTCTTTGTCGATATGCTGATAAGATCAGGTAGCAAATAGACTTGACTAAGAGGAAGTTCGGAAGAATTTCTGCACTCCGTTTTTTGGATTTCAGAGGTGTGCCTATGCAGACGCTCTGGCAGGATTTGAAATATGCGCTGCGGACGCTGCGCAAATCGCCCGGCTTTATGCTTATCGCCATTCTTACTCTCGCGCTCGGAATCGGCGCCAACGCTGCGATTTTCACCGTCGCGAATTCCCTGTTGCTGCGGCCGCTACCATATCGGGACCCAACGCGGCTGGCGCGCATCAGCACGAATCGCGACGGCAGTTGCTGTGCTTCCCTTCCTTATTTCACGTTGCTGGCGGAATCCAATCACTCATTCTCAGGTGTAGCTGCCTATCAATTCGAAACCGCCAACTTGGCGAACGGCCAGATGGCCGAGCAAATCGACGCCGAGCGCGTGACTTGGACATTCTTCGATGTGCTGGGCGCAAAGCCGCTGACGGGACGCACCTTCACGCCCGAAGAAGATCGCCCCGGCGGAAATCAGGTGGTGCTGGCCGGCTACGAGCTGGCGACGCGCCTTTTCGGCAGCGAGCAAAATGCCGTGGGCCAGCACGTGGTGCTTGACTCCAAGGACCACACGATTATCGGCGTGCTGTCTCCGAAATTCGGCGTGCAGTTGCTCGGCCGCCAGGCGGAAATCTGGATGCCGCGCATCTTCGAATTCAGCATGACTACGCCGGCTCGCATCAATCTCGGCGGGATGTATTACGAATTGATCGGACGCCTGCGCCCGGGCGTAACAACGGCGCAGGCGCGCGCGGAAACGAACCTCATCTTTCAGCAATACAAGCAGGATAAGCCGCGCAATTACGACGCGACGTCGGACGTGGTGATGAGCGTCAGCGATCTGCAATCGAATCTGGTGGCCGATGTGCGCCCAACGTTGCTGATTCTTTCTGCGGCCGTCGGTTTCGTACTGCTCATCGCGTGCGCCAACGTAGCCAGCCTGCTGCTGTCCCGGGCGCTCGGGCGGCGTAAGGAATTCGCGATTCGCAGCGCGCTCGGAGCGCCGCGCCTGGTGCTGATGCGCCAATTGCTGACGGAAAGCGTGCTGATGGCGGTACTGAGCGGCGCGCTGGGGATTGCGCTCGGCATTCTGGGAACGAAATCGTTGGGCGCGTTCGCGCAAACGAACTTGCCGCAAATGGCCGACGTGCCGGTGGATTTGCGCGTGCTGGCGTTCACACTGGCGAGTTCGGTGCTCAGTGGAATCCTGTTCGGGCTGGCTCCCGCGCTGCAATTGTCGCGGCACACTCCCGGGGCGACCTTGTCCGACGAAGGACGAAGCGCCGCGGGCAGCCGGAGGCGCAATCGCACGCGCAGTGCGATCGTTGCCGCGCAAGTGGCGCTCTCGATGGTGCTGCTGATTGGCGCGGGATTATTGATCCACAGCTTCGTGCGACTGCGCATGGTCTCCCCGGGATTCGACGCGAAAAACACGCTGACCGCGCAGACGTTCCTTCCGCCGCCGGTTTATCCGCAGCCCGCCCAACGCATCGCTTTCTATAACGATGCGCTGCGAAATCTGCGAGCGATTCCCGGCGTGAAAGCCGCGGGCATTTCGACTGCGCTGCCCGTGCTGCCGACGCATGGAACGCCGGTGCGCTTCGAAGGCGAGCCCGAGGTTGAACTCGGGCGGCGCACCATCGTGCTGATCGAGTCGATCAGCCCCGGCTATATCAGGGCGATGGGCATGCCGCTGGTGGAGGGGCGCGATTTCAACGATTTCGATGACCCGCAAGCGGCTCTGGTGGTCATGGTGAATCAAGCGGCGGTGCGGCGCTTCTGGCCGCATGACGATCCGATCGGGAAATCGGTGTGGGTCGGGACGCTTCCGGCCTCCAGGGTGGTCGGCGTGATTGCCAACGTGAAGAACAACACGCTGGCAACGCCCGCGCAGCCGGAAGTGTTTTTGCCGTATCCACAGTTGGCATCGCCGACGCTCTACTTCACCGTGCGCGGCGCGATCGAGCCGCACGCGCTGGCCTCGGCGCTGCGCAGCCAAATCACGGCGGTAAATCGCGGCCAGCCCATCACCGATGTGCAGACGATGGTAGAACGTCTCGAATCGGCCAGCGCGCCATCGCGATCGATGATGCTGCTGATCGGCGTCTTTTCGGCGACGGCGCTGATTCTTGCTCTCGTCGGAATTTATGGCTTGATCGCGTACTCGGTGGCGCAGCGGAACCAGGAATTGGGAATTCGCATGGCCCTCGGCGCATCCGCTGCAGACATTTTCAGGCTGGTGATTGGAAACGGGCTGAAACTCGCGCTTGCAGGAATTGCCGTCGGGCTCGTCGCTTCATTTGCACTGACGCATCTGATGACCAGCTTTTTGTTTGAGACCAGCGCGACAGACCCGATTACATTTATCGGCAGCGCGATTCTGTTCGCCGCAGTAGCAGCGCTGGCGAGCTATTTGCCGGCGCGGCGTGCGATGCGCGTCGATCCCATAGTGGCTCTGCGGCATGAATAAGCCTGTCCGCCGTCTCTGTGCCTGCACTCCAATCTTCCGAGCTATCGCACGCAGAACATCACGGTAGGTCCTGGGTGAGTAGCCCCGGGGGAGTCCCATTCCGTTGCGGAGCAGGCTCATCGCCCCCGGATTGAGTTTGGGTTGTGAAAGTTACTGCAATCTTCGAAACCTGAGAAATCACTGCTCCGTTACAATGTGGCCATGCCGCCAATCTCCTGCAAAGCCCTCCTCGTCGATATGGATGGCGTCCTCGTCGACTCCACCCCCGCCGTCGCGCGCGTCTGGACCCGCTGGGCCCTCAAGCACAATCTCGATCCGGACTACGTCGTCCACTTCGCCCACGGCCGCACCAGCCTGACTTCCATCCGCGAACTTCTTCCCCAAGCCGATCCCGAAGTCCATCTCGAAGAAAATCGTTGGATGGAGCTCGGCGAAATCGAAGAAATCGCCGACGTCGTCGCTCTTCCCGGCGCGCAACAACTCCTCGCGCTAGTTCCTCCCTCGCAGCTATGCGTGGTCACTTCCTCCTCGCGCGCCCTCGCTGAAGTCCGCTTACGCGCGACTGATCTTTGGCCCCACATAGTCCACCTCGTCACTGCCTCCGACATCGTGCGTGGAAAACCTGATCCCGAGCCTTATCTCAAAGGCGCCGCCGCCCTTCATCTCGACGCGCAATCCTGCGTCGTCATCGAGGATGCGCCGTTCGGCATCCGTTCCGGCAAAGCCGCCGGCGCTCGCGTCCTCGCCGTTCGCACCACCGTTGACGATCCCGTCCTGCTTGCCGCCGGCGCCGACTGGGTCATGAACGACTGCTCATCCATGCGCATCTGTGCGGACTCGCCAGCAGGTCAGCTTGTGCTCGAAATCTCCACCAACGAAGCGCGCCGCCAACCCACAATAAGGTAGAATGCCTCGGGTCAATTCTGGCGGCATTCCCTCAAAGGAGATTTCAGCCCATGACGTCAAAAGTGTGGTCGCGTGTTTTCTGCGCGGCTGTTTTATTTTTTCCTCTCAACGTGTGCGCGGTATTTGCCCAGGACCAGGACAAAGACACCAAGGAAGCGAAGCCAGCGGAGAAGGAAAAACCGGCAGAGGCAACGCCGCCACCCAAGGAAGAATCCTCCGTCACCGACCACTCCATCAAAATCGCCGGCCAGACCATCCCCTACAAAGCCACCTTCGGCAGCATCCTACTCAAAAACGACAAGGACGAACCCGAAGCCCTCATCTACTACACCGCCTACACGCGCTCCGACGTCAAGGATTTCAGCCAGCGCCCGCTTTCCTTCCTCTACAACGGCGGCCCGGGTTCCTCTTCTCTCTGGCTGCACATGGGCTCCTTCGGCCCCAAGCGAGTAATCACCGCGAACGCTGGCATCACGCCCCCGGCCCCGTACAAGATCGAAGACAATCCCAACTGCCTCCTCGACAAGTCCGACCTGGTCTTCATCGATCCCGTCGGCACCGGCTTCAGCAGAGCTGTCGGCAAAGCGCAGGACAAAGACTTTTGGGGCGTCGACCAGGATGCCAAGTCCCTCGCGCAGTTTGTGCAATCTTACGTCTCTCGCAATGGCCGCTGGAACTCTGCCAAATTTCTAATCGGCGAAAGTTATGGCACGTTTCGCAACGCCGCCCTGGCCAATCTTCTGCAAAGCCAAAACGGCATCTATCTCAACGGCCTCGTTATGGTTTCGTCTGTCTGGGATCTCAGCACCATTTCGTTCTACCCCGGCCAGGATCTAGCCTACATTCTTTATCTCCCGAGCTACGCCGCCACCGCCTGGTATCACAAAGTCCTGAAAGACCGACCAGACAATCTCGAAGCTTTCCTCAACGAGGCATGCGCCTTCGCCAAAGGCGAATATGCCGACGCCCTTCTCAAAGGCGAAACGCTGAGCGAGACAGACAAAGCCGCCACCGCCAAAAAGCTCGCGCATTTTACCGGACTCAACGAGGACTACCTGATCAAATCCAATCTCCGCGTGCGCCTCGATCGTTTTATGCAGGAACTGCAGCTCAGCCGCGGGCTCACCACCGGCCGTCTGGACGCTCGCTTCTCCGGCCCAACCTACGACCTGATCGATTCCTCTGCCAGTTATGACCCGCAATCGGCCGCCATCACCGGCGCGTTCGTCGCTGCCTTCAATATGTATCTCCGCGAGGATCTTAAATTCACTCAAGATCGGTCGTATCACGTCTTCGCCGACTTCAAAAACGATCATTGGGACTGGAAGCACGAAGGCGGCTATGGTTATTTCCCCGGCGCGCCCAGCGTCATGCTCGATCTCGCCAGCGCCATCATCACCAACCCCAAACTTCAGGTCCAAATGGAAGACGGCTATTACGACCTGGCGACGCCCTTCTTCGAAGCCCAGTACGCCACAGAACATCTCGGTTTGCCGGCCGACCTCCAGAAAAATATCCAACACAAATTCTACGAGGCCGGCCACATGATGTATCTTCGCGAAGAAGATCAAAACAAATTAAAAACCAACGTGGCCGCCTTTCTCGACTCCAACTCCAAACCCCAATAACCCTCCGCGTGACGCCCCCACTGAGCATATTCTGCGAAGGCTGGGTCTTGGGTCTTGGGTCTTGGGTCTTGGGTCTTGGGTCTTGGTAGCGCCGCGCTCCAGGCCGTCCTTGGGGTTCTTGCCCTGGGGTTCTTGTCTTCGTAGAGCCCGCTTTCCGAAGCGGGCCGTTTTTCGTGCCCGCCTGAATTCGCAGAAAACGCAAACGCACCTCAATACGTCCCGCGTTCCCCCCTTGCTTTTCCCCCCAACAAACGTATGATGGCGCGCATGAGACCTCGCCTTGTCGACGCCCACTGACTCCCTAGCCGCCGACCTTCCCATGCGCCCGACGCATTCCCGCAAGGAAAAGGGCAAACTCCTGCAAGTTCTCGGCGTAGGTTTCGGCATTGCCGTTGCCGTCGGCAACACCATTTCCGCCGGCATTGTCCGCACTCCCGGTGACATCGCCGCGCGCCTTCCCAATCATTGGCTTTTCTTCAGTGTCTGGTTCGGCGGCGCGCTCTATGCCCTAGTCAGCGCCTTCCAACTCTCCGAACTCGGCGCTGCCATACCAAAAAGCGGCGGCCAGTACAATTTCTCGCGCCGCGCCATCGGCGATTTCGCCGGCTTCATCGTCGGCTGGGGAGATTGGCTCTCCACCTGCGGCAGCACCGGCGCCGTCGGCATCGTCATCGGCGAATACATGGCGCACATGTTCCCCGCCATGGATGGCGCGCTCAAAATCAAAATCACCGCCGTTTCCGTGATCATCCTTTTCGCTTTGCTGCAATGGAAAAGCATCATCATGGGCAGTAAAGTACAAAACGTCACCACCGTCCTCAAAGGCCTCGCCTTCTTCGCCATCGTGATAGCTTGCTTCTCCTTCGGCGGTCATCTTCGCCAAGCCGCTGAATCCGCTCCTCTCGCTCATGCCGCCCCTCCTGTCATAATCCCTGTCGGCGCGCTTCTCATCACCGCTCTTCTGTTCGGCATCCAAGCCACAATTTTTACTTACGACGGCTGGGACGGCGTGATCTACTTCGGCGATGAAATCAAAAAACCCGGCTATCTCGTTCCACGCGCGATTTTCGCTAGCCTCTTCGCCGTCTTCGTCATCTATCTTCTGATCAACGCCGCCGTTCTTTACGTGCTCCCTATGCACGAAGTGGCGGGCAATAATTTTTCCCTGGGCCTCGCCGCCGAGCGCGTCTTCGGCCGTCACGGCGACTTTATTTTCCGCTCCATCATGGTGCTCGCTCTGTTCAGCTCCATTAACGCGCTGCACCTCATGGCCGCTCGTGTGATTTATGCCATGAGCCGCGACGGCCTCTTCTTCCGCGTCGTCTCCCGCGTCAACAAAGGCGGCACGCCCACCGTCGGCCTCCTTCTCAGCGCACTCGTCGGCGTGGCCTTCGCCATTTTCAGCTTCGAACGTGTCATCGCCATGCTTGCCTTCTTCTTCGTCACCAACTATCTTCTCTCCTTCATCTCCCTCTTCCTGCTCCGTCGCCGCGAACCCGCTCTTCCCCGTCCCTATCGCGCCTGGGGCTATCCCTACACCACTGCCATCGCCCTTCTAGGCTCCATCGGCTTCCTGATCGAAGCCATTCACGAAGACCCCACCAACAGCTATCTCACCATGATCGCTCTGGCCTGCAGCTATCCCGCCTTCCGCCTCCTAAAATTCGTCTCGAGCCGCACTCCCTCCGAATCTATGTAGGGCTCGCTTTCCGAAGCGGGCCGTTTGTCTCTCCCAGCCCATCGCGCCAAACAAATTCTCTCTTCCTACAACCAACCCTCGCCAATGGCTGTCATCCCGAGGAGCGCCTTTTTGCGACGAAGGATCTCAACACAAAGCTCCACCATCCAATTCCCAACGTGCACCCAGCAATAAAAAAAGAGGCGGATTCAAGTCCGCCCCTCTCCAATCCTTAACTTCCTTAACTTCCTTTATTTCCTGCACCTCATTAACTTACCTTCTCCGCCACTGCCTTCGCCTGCAAAAACAGCAACAAATAATCCTTCCCGCCCGTCTTCGAATCTGTCCCGCTCATGTTGAATCCCCCGAACGGATGCGCGCCCACCATCGCTCCCGTGCACTTCCGGTTCAGATACAGATTCCCAACGTGAAAATCTTCCTCGGCCTTCCGGATCTTCTCCGGGTTCTTGGAATACAGCGCGCCCGTCAATCCAAATTCCGTATTGTTCGCAATTTCCATCGCGTGATCGAAATTCTTTGCCTTAATTACCGCCAGCACCGGGCCAAACACTTCTTCCTGCGCCAGCCGCGCCTTCGGGGCCACGTCGGCCACAATCGTCGGCTCGATAAAATACCCATCGCCCGCCCCGCGTCCGCCTCCCGCAACCACGCGTCCTTCCTTCTTCCCGATTTCGATGTAGTCCAAAATTCCCTTCATCGCCGACTCGTTGATCACGGGTCCCATGTAATTGTTCGGATCGTCGCTCGGTCCCACCTTAATCTTCTTCGTCCGCTCCACCAGCTTGTTCAGGAAGGTGTCATACACCTTCTCGCTCACAATCACTCGCGAACACGCCGAGCACTTCTGCCCCTGGTACCCAAACGCCGCCTGCACCGTGCCTTCGACCGCCGCGTCAATGTCGGCTTCTTCGTCCACCACGATCCCGTCTTTCCCGCCCATTTCCAGCACAGTCCGCTTGATCCAGATTTGTCCCGGCGCTGGTTTCGACGCCAGCTCCGCAATCCGCAATCCAATTTCCTTCGATCCCGTAAACCCGATATACCGCGTCTTGGCGTGCTGCACGATCGTGTCGCCCACTGCGCCACCGGCTCCCGTCAGGAACTGCACGGCCTCTTTCGGCACTCCCGCTTCAAACAAAATGTCCACAAACTTCGCCGCAATTGTCGGCGAATCCGACGCCGGCTTCAGCACCACCGTATTTCCCGTCACCAGCGATGCCACCACCAGTCCCGCCATAATCGCCATCGGAAAATTCCACGGCGGAATAATCGCCCCGACTCCCAGCGGGATATACACCAGATAATTTCTCTCACCACGCATCGGCGTCAATTTCTGTGGTTCCGCCAGCCGCAGCATCTCCCGCCCGTAAAACTCACAAAAATCGATCGTTTCGGCGATGTCGGCGTCCGCTTCCACCCACGTCTTCCCCACTTCATAACAAACCAGCGCGTTCAGCTCATACTTCCGCTCGCGTACAATCGCCGCCGCCTTGAACAAACACTTCGCCCGTTCCTGAGCCGGCACTTTCTTCCAGACATCGAAATACTTGTTCCCCGCCTCGATCGCTTCAACCGCCTGTTCTTTCGACGCATCCTGGAACACGCCGATCACTTCTGATGGCCGCGACGGGTTCGTCGACTTTCTCTTCTTCTCCGTCACCACCTTCTTCCCCGCGATCCACATCGGGTACTCGCGACCAAACTCTGCCTTCACCTTCGCCAGCGCCGCTTCCATCTTCTTGCGGTTCTCCGCATTCGAAAAATCGATAAACGGCTCGTTCGTAAACTCCGCCACATGCACCTTCGCGTCTGCCGTCGCCATGGTCGTCTTCCTCCTCAATTCGCAACACTTAATTATAGTGCCCCTCCTCCAACCACGACAAGCAAGCCTGACTTCCATTCGCTCTCCCGGGTGCCTACGATGAGCGCCTTCTAAGAAGGCTGGGTCTTGGGTTTATCTCCTCATCGTCTCGCCGTTGTAAGGCCCGCCTTGCGAGGCGGCCGTTCGTTTTTGCAGCCAGACCGACTGCCGCTCCCGCCACCTGTCATCCTGAGGAGCGTCTTTTCCGACGAACGATCTCGACCCTCCTGTCGACCAACGACCGTAACCAAACGCCTCTCTTCGTCCGCGCTACTCGCCGTCACGATTCGTGACCGACACTCGAAACACCGGCTTGGCTTTCTCCGCAGGCTGCATTTCATAACTCTGTTCCGTCTTCCCGGTATCGTAATCTCGCCACAGCCAAACCATCTCCTCGGGAAACTCCGCTGCCCCATGCCCGGAGTTATGTGTGCCCCTGCCGAAGCTGAAATGGAAGTCATACTCCTTCAACTTGAGCGCATTCGCCAGGCGAATGTTGTCGAGCGGCCAACTGCCGTATTTGCCTGTTTCCTGATCCTGCGAACCGTCCTGCAGCCACACGCGAATATTACGCTTAGGCTCGCGCAACACTTTTTCCGGATAATCCTGCCCGCCATCCGGAACATTCGCATCCTCCTTCCACTGGATACTCGTGAAGCTACCTATCCACGAAATCACCCGGCTGAACTGCTCCGGCATCTGCCATGCCGCATTGAACGAACAAATTCCGCCGGACGAAAGCCCAGTGATCGCTCGGCTATACGCATCCTTGCGGATATTGTATTTCGCCGAAACGTCAGCAAGGATTTTATCCCGTAGAAACCGCGCATAGCGGTCGCTCACAGTGTCATAAAGCATGCTGCGCATCGAATCCTTCAACGTGCGCTTCCACTTATCCGAATACGCTTTCACGAACGCATACGTAGGCGTCCCCGGAGAATCGTCGATGCTGCCCGGATTGATGAACACGCAAATCATCATCGGAATTTTCTTGGCTGCAATCAAATTGTCGATAACGTTGAGCGCAGGATTGTTGCCGTCGCGGTCGATGTACCAACCACCATCCTGAAATACCATCAACGCCGCAGGCGTATTCGGATCATATTGTGCCGGAACATAAATCCAGTATTCGCTCTTCATGCCGTCATAGGTTTTACTGGTGTGCAGAATCTTGGCCGAGAGCGTGCCCGCAGGAACACCGGCCTGTTGATAGGACAATTGCGTAAACGCCGGGAGATCCAGCCCTCCTCCAAACTTCGCCCCAGCGATCACGTAGTAGAACGAGTGCAGCGTTCCGACCGGCTCGATGTGCGCTACGGCATACCAGAGGTCAGACCCCGCCAAGCTCCGCATCTGCGGACCGGCAACTCCATCAATAAACAGCGCGGGTTGCGAAGTAGCTTCCGCAGCAAAGAAAAAATCCGGACCGCGGCCAATCCAGGCCGTCGCTTCCTTCAAATCCTTGGCATCAAACGTAGCCGTGATCGCATCGCGAAGCGCAGGACTGTTGGAACTGGCCAGTTCAATCAGGTGTGAAGCCGTCGACTTTTCCGCGGCGAAGGCAGATCCGGCCAGCAATAACGCGACAATGCCCAAACTCATCCAACATTTCAGAGAGCCCACAATCGCCTCCTGACCACCGTCCGAACTACCATGAGCTTCATCTCTTTAGGGGGTCGCAGCTTCAGCTCCGACAATAAGGACCAAGAAAATCTGGGCTTCAGCCCCTCAAGACACTCCAACTGCTAACTGTTATATTGACTGATCACCCCGTAGCATTCACACGCGAACTCTTCAAGCCTCTTCCGATTCAAAATATGCAGAGACCCGCGCGTATACCTTAGCAGTTCCTTCTTCTGCAAAATCCCCGCCGCCAAACTCACGCTCGGCCGGTCCGTACCGAGCATCGTCGCCAGAAAATCATGCGTGATTGGCACCTTCCCGGAATCCAGCCGGTCCTGAGCCAGCAATAACCAGCGCGCCAGCCGCTCTTCAATCTTGTGTAGCCGATTGCACGCCGCCGTTTGGGCCACCTGCATCGCCAGCCCTGCGGCATAACAACTCAAAGTCGCTTGCAGTTTCGGTGTCGACGGCAAAAGTTCCTTCAAAGCGTCGACTCTCACCCTGAATCCATTACCGGCAATCTGTACAATCTCCCGCAGCGGACTTCTCCGCAGCCCGAGAATCGCAGGCATTCCTGTCGCGCCTTCGTTCCCCACCAAACCTGCTTCGACCGTCTTTCCATCTTTCAACTCAACCACCAGGGAAATCAGCCCTTCGTTTGGAAAATGTGCGAATTTCACAGGCCGGTGTGGCTCGTGCAGACTCAAATGATGCGGGAAATCCACAAACTGCAGATGCGGGCGAATCGCGCGGAATTCTTCGTCGGGCACAGCCAGAAGCGGTTTGTTGCGAACAGCTTTCCCGGCGGGATTCGTTCGCTCCCCGGGGTGCGCGCTTTGGGCTTGGTTCATCGCCTTCGTTTTCTATACTGTAATCGCCGTATTCACAAGCGCTTTTCGGCTTTGTAGGGTACCCGACATAGGGTAAAAACGCGATGAGCTAGCAAAAAAAAACGGTTCCAGCAATCACCGCCAGCGCACCATTCCTCCTCCGCCCTATTCCTCTCCTCCGCGCTGCCGAGTGAAATCTGAAGTTTGAACCTCGGAATTACCGCCAGGGGGATGATTGGCTCAAATTCTTTTAATCGATCACAATCCGCAAATTCGCGCGCTCTTAAAGGTGCTCATTGAGGCTCACCCCGGGTGGCAGCTCTGTGGCGAAGCCGCCGATGGTCAGGAGGGCGTCGACAAAGCCATCGCGCTCAAGCCTGATCTAGTCGTAGTGGACTTTTCCATGCCGATTCTGAATGGCCTGCAAGTCGCCTCCAAAATTTTGCAGACTCGTCCCTCTTTGCCGGTCATCCTCTGCACCCTTCACTTCTTTCCTGAAATGATTGCGGAGGCCAAGAAAGTGGGCATACGAGAAGTAGTCAACAAGAGTGATGCTGCCGCGCAGTTGTTGGAAATAATGGAAACCCTTCTCAAGGACCAGCCAACAGCCACCGCAAATGGACTAACCACTTCGCCTCAACCCGAACTCGCCAATCCCGCCACCTCGACAGACAAAGACAGGCCTCCCGAAATCAACTGACCACCCACTGCATTTCTACGCCTTTCCGTTCTTCACGTTTCTCTTGTCGACGTCCCGGGGCATGACCGCGGACTTTCGTAGGTACGTTGCTAATTGGGTTATACATGTTCGCTCGTGCAGTTTCTGATCTTGGGTGGCAGGCCTAGAGTCGGGACTGGAGGAGTCTTACGATGAAACTTGGGAGTCGGAACTTTCCAATTCTGCGAACGCTGCATGCTTTCGGACTGCTGCTTGGAACATGCGTCCTGCTCTCTGCCTGCGGTTCGTCTACCAAGAGCATTCAACTAGCGCAGCAAAATGTTGAGCAATTCCATTCTCAGCTTGATACGGAACAGTACGCGGCCGCCTACGCAGCATGCGACGAGAAATTCCACCAAGTCACCAGCGAATCCGACTTCGTCAAACTCTTGGAAGCGATTCACAGGAAGCTCGGTTACGTTCGGCAGTCCAACTTGCGTACCACGGGGATTGCCTGGTTCGCCGGGCAAGGGACGACCGTCACACTTGTTTACGACACCAAATTCGCTGACGGGGGCCGGCATCGAACAGTTTGTTTGGCACATAAGAAACAACGAAGCAACTCTTTACGGCTATCACATCAACTCAAACGAGCTGGTCACAAAATAAAAATCACAATTCCGAGGCAATTTGGACTAGTCGGCGAGCGCGCCTCACACCTAGCGGCGCTTCAGTGCTTCGAGTTCCTCGAGCGTGCGCGGCCAGTCTGATCCCAACAGCCGCGACAAACCGCGATCCGCCAGAACTTTTCCGCCTGTCTGGCATCGCACGCAGTAATTTGTTTCGTTATCCGCGTAGCGAATTCGTTGAATCTTTTCTCCGCATCTCAAGCATGGCTGTCCAAAGCGTCCATGCACCGCCATTTCTTTGCGAAATGCGGTCACCTTTTCCGGAAAGTCAGACTCCGCCTCGGCACGCAGCCGGTCAATCCACGTCTCGAGCGTATGTCGCGTCGCAGCGAACAACCTTTCCCACTCATCAGGCTCCAGTTTGCGTGTCTGTGTGATGGGCGACATCTGTGCCGCATACAAGATCTCATCGGAATACGCGTTGCCGATACCGCTCACCAGGCGCGGATCGGTAAGAGCCCTTTTAAGAGTATGGTTTTCTGCCGTTAGCGTGTCGCGAAACAACCGCAAATCGCTGCTGAAAATATCGATTCCGCCCGGGTCAACTGAACGCAAACCTTCTTCGCCACTCAGCACATGCAGAGACGCGCGGTGCTTGGTGCCGGCTTCTGTAAGCACCAAAGAGCCATTAGGAAAATCGAAAGCGGCAGGACTGTTGCGCCCAGCCAGCTTTGTGTTTACCGGCCGCCAGTGCAGCCGCCCGGCAATCATTAAATGCAACACCAGCCAGAGCTCGCCTTCAACTCCGATCGCAATACGCTTGCCAACGCGCCGCAACTCGCGCACGGCGCGGCCTTCCACACTCGCGAGCGGCGGCTGCGCGGTTCGAAGCAAAAAGGGGCTCGCAATCCGCACTCGTTCCAGCGGCTGCGCGACGATACGTCGTTCGAGCGCGGTGATGTACGCGGCAATATCCGGCAGTTCCGGCATGCATAACAGCTTGTAGGTCGCACTTCATTTTTGCAACCTCGCTAACTTCCCCGCTCTTCCTCACCACATGGGATAATCAAACGTCATGCCTCAGTTGCTAGCTCACGTTGCCTTCCTCGTCCGCGATTACGACGAGGCCCTCGCGTTCTTCACCGAATCCCTCGGCTTCCGTGTCGTCCAGGATGCTCCTCTTCCCAGTGGAAAGCGCTGGCTCGTCGTCGCACCTCCCGGTTCCCATGCTGCAAGCCTCCTCCTCGCTGAAGCCACCACGCCGGAGCAATTGCAACAAGTCGGCAATCAAGCCGCCGGC
This sequence comes from Candidatus Acidiferrales bacterium, assembly GCA_963790355.1. GTDB lineage: Bacteria > Acidobacteriota > Terriglobia > Acidiferrales > UBA7541 > Acidiferrum. The sequence goes on along the minus strand of CAWBOF010000001.1, from coordinate 468,786 downwards.
CGCGTGTTCCTCTTCCTTCACACCGATCATTTCTGGCGGGACTATCGCCTCATGCAAGCCGCCAGTATAAATTTCCTCGAAGCTCCCCGCCAGGAATCCTACGGCACCGTCGCTGTGTTTGAAGATCTCTACGGCAACAAGTGGGACCTCCTTCAACCGGGCGATCCCGCCGCTCCTCAAGCAAAACCGCGGGAAACTCGATGACCGTTTCCTCTCTCTGGCAAATCCTTTACTGGGTTTGGGTCGCTTCAGAAGTGATCATCGCCGTGGCCACGCGCACCAAACACAGCACCGGAAAAACGCACGACCGCGGCTCGCTCATTCTTCTCTGGATCGTCATCCTCGCTTCACTCACCGCCGCCATCTGGATCAGCGAAGCCACTCCTCCCAACATGTTCGGCGGCATCCACGCCCTGAAAACCGCCGGCTTGCTCATCCTGATTCTCGCGCTCATCATCCGCTGGTCCGCGATTTACACTCTCGGCAAATCCTTCAGCTCCAACGTTGCGATTCTCGATTCTCAAAAACTCAATCGTTCCGGCCTCTATCGCTTCGTCCGCCATCCTTCCTACCTCGGCCTCATCCTCGTCTTCCTGGCCGTCGGCATTCATTCCCGCAATTGGCTCAGTCTCGCCGTTGCCGTCATGCCAGCCACTGCGGCCGTCCTCTATCGCATTCATGTGGAAGAATCCGCGCTGATACGCGCGTTCGGTGAGGAATACATCGATTACAGTAAAGTCACAAAGCGCCTGCTTCCCGGCGTCTATTAATTGTCACCCGCTCATTTACCTGCAAGCGTTCCATACTGCTCCGTCGTTAGAGGCACCACAGACAATCTCCCGATTCGCACCAGCGGCGAATCTGCAAACAGCTTATTGCTCTTGATCTCGTCCAGATTCACGGGCTTAGCCAGCGCTTTCCCCGCCTTAATCTTCACTACCGGCTTTTTCAGGTTCTTCGCATCCACGGAAACCACCGTCGCCGTGCCCACTGCCGTCCGCATGTCCCCGGTTTCATAAATAATCAGCTTCGCGCCCGGCCTCATCTCGCCCAAATGTTTCACCGCCACGGGATTTTTCACGCCATCCCATTCCGTCTCTTTATCCTTCACCAATTGGGCGAACGAATATTCTGTCGGCTCTGTTTTCAACAAATAGTGTTCCGCCATTTCCGCCTCCCATTCCGCATCATTCCCCCGCCAGTATACGCCAGCCTTTCCCAGGTTCCATCGTTCCTTCCGCACGTGCGCTTCATCATCCCATCTCGCTTCTGAAATACTGCATCGGCGTGGTTCCAAGCTGCTTCCGAAACATCGATATGAACGCGCTCGGACTGCGGTACCCCGCCTCCAGCGCAGCGGCCGTCACCTTTTCCCCGGAAGCAAGCAGCTCCATCGCTCGCAGCAGGCGAAACTGTTGCCGCCATTTCCCAAACGGCAGTTTCGTTTCCTCAAGGAAAAGCCGCTGGATCGTCCTTTTGCTCGCCCCAGAGTCTTTGCAGAGCTCTGCCAGCGTTCGATCGTCGGCCGGATTCGCCATCAGCGCCCGGACCACTCTCATCGAACGAGAGTCCAAGGGATGCGGTAATTGCAACGGGATAGACCCAACTCCCTTCAACTGGTCCACGATGATGTCGACAATCCGGCGCTCCAGCGGAACCGTCTTATTCAACTTGGCATATCTGCACGCGTGCAGAATCAGCTCCTTCAGCAGCGGCGAAACGTTCATCACAAAACATTTCCGCGGGAGCGCCCGGCACAGTTCCGGCGAAAAATACAGCGTTCTCATCGAAACCTGGCCCGATGTGCCCACCGAATGCGGCGTGTTCGCCGGAATCCATACGGCGCGCAGCGGCGGCACCACCCATATTCCCTGTTTCGTCCGTACCGTCATCACGCCCTTCGAAGCAAACAGGAGTTGGTCTTCCGGATGTGAGTGCTCCGGGATCTGGTGGCCATCGGCAAGGTCGGCCGAGACGCTCGCAAGGTGCGCGAGTAAACGGCCATTTCTGCCCCATAACAAGCTGTGACACTTGAGCGACATTTCTTGTCACAATAGCGAAAGAAATTAGCCCCAACAAGTGTTATCCCTGAAGCCGCAAAAAGTCATCGGGGAGGAAACATGCTCGCTACTGGAAAAATGGTCGGATTCATTCCCACAAAAGACTATGCCGCTGCCCGTGCCTTCTATGAAGGAAAGCTGGGATTTCAGTTTGTAAGCCTCGATCAATTCGCACTGGTCATGCGCGCCGGCGGCCACACGATCCGCATATCGAAAATTCCCAACTTCACTCCCCTGCAGGGAACCATTCTGGGCTGGCAAGTCCAGGACATAGAAGCAGTCGCCAAATGGCTCAAGGATCAGGGAGTTCCGCCGGAGAAATTCCCCTTCGCCCAGGATCAGGAATTGGGAATCTGGACGGCCCCCACCGGTGACAAAATTGCCTGGTTCAAAGATCCCGATGGCAACATTCTCAGCGCTTCCCAGCATGTTTAGCCGCTGAGCCGCGAAATCAATGCGAATCAATGCGTTGACTTCGCATCGGCCGCCACGTACTCTGTCTTCCCATGTTCGGCCCTTCCAAATCGTCCCGATTCACCTCAGCCACTGCCTGCGCGCCCGCTTGCCGCTCCTGTACGTGTTGTCCACAGTGTGGGCGAACGGATTCCAGCGGCTAGTTTTTCTCATCTCTAGACCTGGTTCCCATTGGCCCACGATTCGCTTCGTGGGCTTTTTCATTTTCAGGTGAACTAAAACGACGTAAGGATCGGCCGAATCGCCCAATTCAAAATTCAAGGAGAGCACGAAATGAGCAAGATTCTCAAGGAAGTTCTGGAAGCAAACGCAAAATATTCCGCCAACTTCGGCGAAAAGGGCAAACTCGCTCTTCCGCCCGCCCGCCATTTCGCCGTACTCACCTGCATGGACGCCCGTCTCGATCCCGCAAAATTCGCGGGGCTGGCCGAAGGCGATGCCCACGTCATCCGCAACGCCGGTGGACGCGCCAGCGATGACGCCATCCGTTCGCTGGTCATCAGTTATAAGCTGCTCGGCACCAACGAATTCTTCGTCATCCATCACACCGAGTGCGGCATGGAATTTTTCACCAACGACGTTATACGCGGCTTGCTGAACTCCAGCCTCGAAACCGCCGAACTTTCCTCCAGCGGCTTTCGCGATGTCGGCAAAGGTTCCGGCTCCCGTGCAGGAGAATATATCGAGTGGCTCACCATCAAGGATCAGAAGCAGGCCGTGGTCGATGATGTCGCCCGCATTCGAAATCATCCGCTCGTGCCAAATTCCATCCCCGTCCACGGCTACATCTACGACGTCCGCTCCGGCAAGCTTCTCGAAGTCGAAGCCGCCCGAGCCGCAAGCGCCTCCGCCTGATCCGGCCGCCGAACGCCTCTATCGCAAGGGAGCCGGCCACCAGCTGGCTTTCGGAGCGCTGTAGACTCAGGCCGCTATCTTGGCTTCCATCCCACAAAAACCCACGTCATTCCGAAGTCCGCGAAGTGGCGAATCCCTCATGGATCTCAGCGATCCTCCGCGCCGACCGGCCGCAGCTCTTGAAAAATGAAATTGAAATGGGGCAGGGCGTAACTCCCTTACAATCTGCACTTACCAAAAAAAAACGCCCCTCTAGCTCCTTTAGAATGTGGAGTTACACATCATTATCAAAAACAAGGCCTTGCAAACCCTGCAGAATCGGCAGGTACGAGCATGAAATTGTGTAAACCTTTTAGAATCCGCACAGTCCGAGATTCGTCGGTCATCTCTCCACCAATTCCGCCACTGCTTCGCCGAAGATCGCGGTGTGCGCGTCCACATCCTCCTCGGTCGTTTCCGGACACATCAGCGCCATATTGTGGAACGGCGTCAGCAGCACTCCCCTGTTCAGCGCGTAAAGATGCAGGAGCCGTTCCAGCTCAAAATCCGACGCTGCCGCCGCTTCCCCGCCGTTCCGCGGCGCCTTCCCGCAAAACGTATACTCCGCCCGGCATCCCAGCCGCTGCACATTCCACGGCAAGCCTCCCTCCTTGATCGCCGAGGAAACGCCCTCTTTGAATCGCACCGCCAGCGCAATCATCTTCTCGAAGTTGCCGGCCGTCAGCACATGCTCCAGCGTCGCCCGCATCGCCGCCAGGGAAAGCGCATTGCCCGCCAGCGTTCCGCCGATTCCTCCCACGTCGCAATCTTCCAGGTGAATCCGCGCCGCAATCCGTTTCGCCACCTCTTCCGTGCATCCATATGCCGCGCCGGGAATGCCGCTTCCAATCGCCTTGCCGAACACCAGCATGTCCGGCTCTAGTTTCCATTCCGCCGTGCATCCTCCGGGACCGGCGCAGATCGTATGTGTCTCGTCCGCGATCAACAGCGTCCCATAGCGTCGCGCCAATGCCCGCGCCGCCTTCCAATATCCCTCGTCCGGCAGGATGATCCCCACGTTGGTCATCGCCGGCTCCGCCAGGACGCATGCGACATCGTGGTGCTTCAGTGCATTTTCCAGCGCATTCAGGTCATTGAACTCCACCACGCGCGTCGTCGCCGCCGGATTCACCGGTGGCCCGATATTTCCCCGCCGCGGCCCCACAACTCCGTCGTGCAGCCCCGCAAACGATTCATCCACGGTCCCGTGATAGCAGTAATGAAAAACCAGAATCTTCGGCCGCTGCGTAATCTCCCGCGCAATCCGGATCGAAAACCGGTTCGCATCCGTCGCCGCCAGCGTAAATTGCCAGTAAGGCAAGCCAAACCTTTCAAACAGATCCTCGCCCACGTACAGCGCGTCCTCTGTCGGCAACATCAGCGTAATCCCTTCACGCGCCCGTTTCGCCACAGCTTCCACAACCACGTCCGGCGAATGTCCCGTCATCGCACCCGTGTCGCCCAAACAAAGATCCACGTACTCGCGTCCGTCCACACATAGGAAATGCGCTCCCTTGGCGCTCTTCAAAAATACGGGAAACGCACCCGCCCACTTCTTCATCCAGTTCATCGGCACGCCGCCCAGCAGTGAATGCTCCGCCCGCGCATAAGACTCCGCCGATCGTGGATGCTCCTCCACGAACCGTTTTTCTTCCCGCGCCCGCAACTTTCCTAATCGCCCACGGTCAATCGTCGTCATCGTCCGCACCTTCGTCGGCTTGTAATCCTGAGAGCATTCGCGCGCACAGTGTTGTCGTCCACAGCGCGCCCAGGTGCCAGCGCCGAAGGCGCGCCACAAGTTAGGCCAGCCCGTAAGGGCTGGTATCGTCCCCGACAAGATCCGAGCGCCGTAGGTGCGACACACTCCTTCATCGGGCACAAACACTGAGATTTTCTTGGCTTGAGGGTCCTAATAGGTGCTGTCGCGAAGGTCGCGCTCACCGCAACTCGTGAATGATTTCCTTTACCGCGTTCGCCCCGCACGCGCCCGTCAATCCATTTCCCGGATGAGTTCCGTTCCCGCAGAGGAACAATCCCCGCACCGGCGTTTGATACCGCGCCCAATCTAGCACCGGCCTCATCGTGAACATCTGATCCAGCGCCAACTCGCCATGGAAAATGTGTCCGCCGGTGTATCCATACGTTTCTTCCAGATCAAGCGGAGTGATCACGTGCGCCGCTTCCACCAGGTTCGCCAGGTTCGGCGAATAATTCCCCAGCGTTTTGATCACCCTGTTCGCCAGTTCGCCTCGCCGTTTATTCCAGTTCCCTTCTTTCAACCGAAAGGGAGCAAACTGAAAGTACGCGGAAAGCACGTGCTTGCCCGGCGGCGCAAGCGAAGGATCAAGCAGCGTCGGAATGGTCACGTCAAGATACGGCGTCGCGGAAATCTCGCCGTACTTCGTAGCATCAAACGCCTTTTCCAGATAATCGATTTCGTGCCCAATGTGAATTCGTCCCGAAAGCGCTTCGTGGAATCCGTCGGGCCCAACCGCGTTCGCCAGGGACGGAAATGCCGGTAAGTCACCCAGCGCTAAATGTACCTTGGCCACATTTCCCCGCGCCCGGAAATTCTTCATTCGCAGCGCAAACACGGGATCGAGAATCGCCGGCTCCAGCAACTCGAAAAACGTCCGTTTCGGATCGACACCGGACACCACCGCTTCGCACGCGATTTCTTCTCCATTTTCCAGCACAACTCCGCTCACTGCGCCGCTTTTCGTGCGGATCTGCGCCACTTCTGCGTCCGCCCGGATCTCCGCCCCTGCTTTCTTTGCCGCATCGGCAAGCGCACGCGAAAATTCCCCCAGACCACCGCGCGGAAATGTGGCCGAGCCCACCGGATGTGGATCGCCTGCCGCGCGCAGCAGCAAAACCGCCGTCGAACCCGCTGACCACGGCCCTAAATTTGTTCCGAAAATTCCCCGCGCCGCGATCACTGCACGCAACAATTCCGTGTCAAAGAATTCCGCAACAAAATCCGCCACAGCCATCGGACCCCACCGCAGCAGGTCCAGCATTCCCCGTTTTCCCAGGCGTCGTACCCCGCGCCCGGTCGTCAGCAAATTCCACAAATCTTCCGGCGAAGGTTGGTCGATACTCGGAGGCGTGATTGCTGCAATCTGGCTGAATACCCCGGCGATTTTCTCCAGTTGTTTCGCAAACTCCGCATACTTGGCGCCATCTTTCGCGGACAAATGCGAAATCGCGCCGGCCGTTTTTGCCGCGTCGTCGTAAAAGAGCAGCCCGCGCCCCTCCGGCTCTGGTGCGAACACGCGCGGGTCCGGCCGGAAAATCTGCAGATTAAATCGATCGAGCTGCATTTCGCGCGCAATATCGGCGCGCAACGGTCCGAGCGTGTGCGCCAGCGTCGACGCCTTGAATCCCGGATAAAATTCCTCGGTGACCGCTCCGCCGCCTACCATCGAGCGGCGTTCCAGCACCACCGGCCTGAACCCGCCTTTCGCCAGATAAAACGCGGCGATCAATGCGTTGTGACCACCGCCGATGAGCACAACTTTCTGTCCGATGGGCATGATCAGTTCGCCGCCTTCTTCCATTCCTTCAGGATCACCTGGCTCGCGATTCGTCCGTTCGCCCCCATGATCCCTCCGCCCGGATGCGTCGCCGATCCGCACATATAAAGGTTGTCCACGGGAGTACGGTAATAAGCCCAGCCCGGCACCGGCCGCAGAAAGAACAACTGTTCGAGCGAAAGCTCACCTTGAAAAATATTACCCTGTGTCAATCCGAATTCCCGCTCGAGGTCGAGTGGAGTAAGCACCTGCTTGTCAATGATCAGTTCCTTGATATTCGGAACGTGTTCGGCAATCGTGTCGATCACGTTGTTTGCAAAAGCGTCTCGCTGATCATCCCACGTGCCTTCCGCCAACTTGTAAGGCGCGTACTGGACGAAACACGAAAGCACATGTTTCCCCGGCGGCGCCACCGAAGGATCGGTCAAGCTGGGCAACACCATATCGATGTACGGCCGTTTTGAAAAATGCCCGTATTTCGCATCGTCGTACGCCCGCTCCATATATTCCATTCCAGGCGAAATCGAAATGGCTCCGCGCAAATGCGCCCCCACACCGGGCAGCGCCCGGAAACTCGGCAGTCCGCTCAACGCTATATTCACTTTTCCCGAGGAACCGCGGAATTTGTATCGCCTCACACTTTCCAGGAAATCACCCGGCAGCTCCTTCGGCTCCAGAAATTTCTCAAATGTCAGGTGCGGGTCCACGCTCGACGAAATCACGTTGCAGGAAATCTCTTCGCCGGACTTCAGTGCCACTCCCGCTGCTCGTCCGTTCTTTACGACAATTTTCTCCACCGATGCTTGCGTGCGAATCTCCACACCCAATTCCCGCGCCGCCGCGGCAATCGACAACGAAATTGCGCCTGTTCCGCCACGGCTGAATCCCCACGACCGGAACGCTCCGTCAATTTCTCCCATGTAGTGATGCAGCAAAACATAGGCGGTACCCGGCGAGCGAATTCCCAGAAACGTTCCGATAATTCCTGAAGCGGACATCGTGGCCTTCAGCACGTCGGTTTCAAACCACTGGTCCAGAAAATCCGCCGCACTCATGGTCATCAATTGGATCAAGGTGTAGCGCTCATCCGAAGAAAGCTCGCGGAAGCGTTGCAACAGGAAATTCAGCTGCTTGAGGTCTTTGGGATACAGGGTCGTTGGGTCCGGTGGAATCATCGAAAGCAGCGGCTTCACGAACCGGCACATCGGCGTCATCATTTTCGAAAATTCGTCATAAGCTTCCGCGTCCATCCGCGAATGCCGCCGGATTTCCCGCTGTGTCTTCGCGTGATCGTTTACCCGCCACAAATAATCGCCATTCAGCATCGGCGAAAACGTGCCGTCCAGCGGCAGAATCTCCAGTCCATGGCGCGGCAAATCCAGCTCGCGAATGATTTCTGGCCGCAAGAGCGAAACCACGTAGGAGCATTCGGAAAAAAGAAAGCCAGGGACAATCTCCTCGGTCACCGCAGCGCCTCCTAAAACACTGCGGCGCTCCAGAACCAATACTTTCTTTCCCGCTTTCGCCAGATACGCGGCGTTCACCAGACCATTGTGACCGCCCCCGATCACCACTACATCGTAGGACTGAGCCATTCGACAAGACTCCAGTTGGAAAAGGACAACGACGCTGTGCAGAACAAGTCATTCTATAGACAGCCAGTGCGCTTCTCAAGGTCGCTGGCGCGAAACGGAAACGGTCCGCGCAAACCTCCTTTGCTGCACTTTGCGCTCATCGGGTCACACAGCGGCCTTGCGGCCGCAGCAAAATCGAACCATAATTCGCTGTTCGTTCACCACAGTTGAACTTTGCCCTGTTGCCAGCATCCAGACCGGAGGAATCGTGCCCGTCGGAACCGCTTTTCACGAGAGAACCCTCGCCCTGTGCGAGAGCCTGAATTTCAAGGAATGGTCAGGCTATTACACGGTCGGCGCCTACGAAATGACCCACGAGCACGAGTACAACGCCATCCGCAATTCCTCCGCGCTCATCGATATCACGCCGCTGTTCAAGTATTACGTTTCCGGCCGCGACGCCACGAAACTCGTCAATCGCGTCATTTCCCGCGACATCAATAAGGTCGCCGTCGATCAGGTCATTTATTGCTGCTGGTGCGACTCCGAAGGCAAAGTAATTGACGACGGCACCATCACGCGCCTCGCCGAAAATGAATATCGTTGGACGGCTGCCGATCCCAGCCTGCGCTGGTTTCGCCAGAACGCCTTAGGCCTCGACGTCGAAATTGAAGACATTTCTGAGAAGGTTGCGGCACTCGCGCTGCAAGGACCAACGAGCGGAAAACTGCTTCGCGCCGTCGCCGACGCCAAGATTGCCGGCCTAAAATATTTTCGTGTAACCCACGGAAAAATCGCCGGAGTCGCCGTGGACATTTCCCGCACCGGCTACACCGGCGATCTCGGCTACGAAATCTGGGTGCCGTGGAAAGACGCCCTAAAAGTTTTCGATGAATTGATGGCCAAGGGCGCTCCGTTCGACATCCACCCCGCGGGCATGGTCGCGCTGGATATCGCGCGCATCGAAGCCGGCCTCATCCTCATTGAAGTGGACTACATTTCCAGCAAGCGCGCGATTATCGAGCAGCAAAAATATACTCCCGGGGAAATCGGCCTGGCCAAGCTTGTCGATCTCAAGAAGGAAAGCTTCGTCGGGCGGGATGCTCTTGCCGACGAGGCCAAACGCGGCGGTCCGGCGCGTTCGCTGGTCGGGCTCGAAATCAATTGGAGTGAAGTGGAAGCTCTCTACGAAAAAATTGGCATGGCGCCACAGGTGCCGTCGACAGCGTCGCGCGTAGCTGTGCCTGTATACCGCGGAGGGCGCCAAGTTGGCAAAGCCACTTCGACCACCTGGTCACCGACGCTGAAACGCATGATCGCGCTGGCCTCGATCAGTCGTGAAAGCGCAGCCGCCGGAACAACCCTAAGCATGGAATTAACCGTCGAAGCGTCGCGCAAAACCGTCTCGGCCAAAATTGTGCCGTTACCGTTCTTCAATCCTGCGCGCAAAACCGCCGCTCTCGCTCTTTAACTATCCTGCGAGCCGAGTGGCGCCCTTTGCATAGCGAGAAGCGCAGGACAGATCGTGAGCGTCTGGACTTAGCGCCTACGCAATCCTGGGCATCCACCTCATCCCTCAGCGTGCAGCCGCGAAGTTTTCGACGCTAGCCAGTAACGTATCGAGTTCGGCGCGTTCGAGCAGTCCTCCATTAACAATCACGGCTCGGATTTTCTGCGTATTCCGAATGTCATCCAGCGGGTTTGCATCGAGCAGCACGAGATCAGCACGCTTACCCATCTCGATTGTTCCCTGCTCTGCCCGGCGCCCGAGAAATTCCGCCGACCGGACGGTTGCCGCCTGCAGCGCTTGCATGGGCGTCAACCCGGCTTCGACTAGGTAAGCCATATCTTCGTGCAAACTAAATCCCGGAAACACGTTCGGTGCCGCCGCGTCCGTCCCCGCCATGATAGGCACGCCTGCCGCGTTCATCTTCCCGATAATCTCGAGCGACAGCCGGATGATTTCCGCACGCTGCGCAAAGTCCGCCGCAGTGCGATCCGCGAGTTGCGCGTTTCGTCCCTGCTCCCAAAATTGCCGGACCTTCAATGGAACATATTTCAACCTGGGATCATTCCCCAGATCGCTGTCAGGCGTCACATAACCCAAGTGTACGAGCATAGGAAAAGTCGGCACTTGCCACGTCCGGTTGGCCGCGAATTTCCTGACCAGATCTGCGGTCCTTTGTTGCGAATAGGAATCGAGAAGGTCTTTGGTCCACGCGCGGTCTTGGGCAAAGATCGCTTCCTTGTTCTGACCCGCCGGCTGGGCAACAAGCTTGCGCTGCCGCAATTCCTCTTCGCGCGTGGAACACCCGAGGAGCACCCCGGTAAGGTGCTCAATGCTGACCTGTCCGGCATCGGAAGCAGCCGCCCCGGTAATCGAATCCGGAACATGCCCGAGGAAGCGAATTTTCTGCCTTTTCGATTCCTGTGCGATCGCGTAATACGCATCCGGCTGCAAATGAGATTGCACCTTGATGAAATCCACCCCTTCCTTCTTCAATTTGTCCACGGCGGCAACGCCTTCCGCCGCTGTCTGCACCACGATCGACGGTTGAAACGATGGTGGATTGCCGTCCAGATATGGCCCGGTGAAGAAAATCTGAGGCCCCAAACGTTTGCCGGAATCGATCTCCTCGCGCAATGCTTTCAGATACTCCACTTTCCCGCCCATATCCCGTACAGTGGTAATTCCTGTGGCCACGAGCAACGGAATAATGAACTCACGACTGCCGCCGGGTTCTCCTGCCCCGGTCAAATGAATGTGCATATCCGCCAAGCCTGGAATCAGAAATTTGCCGGCACCATCCACAATCTTGTAATCGCCCGGGATGGTAAGTTTGTCGGCGGGTCCAATCGCAGAAATGCGGCCAGCGGAAATCAGCACCGTGCAATTCGGCTGCGGCCCAGCGCCAGTCGCGTCAATCACCGTTACATTTATTATGGCAATTCGGGTGGAGCGGGAAGGGGAACAGCAAACTAACGCCAGGGCGGCCAGAATCGAAAATACAAAACCAATCGCTGATCGGCGAATAGAAGTAGCCACACATCATTCTATCCCGCCGGTTCTCCAGCAGCCAGACTGTTGGGATATTCCGACGGCGCGATTATGGATTCAAGCGATTGTACTTCTTCAAGATGGCGCGCAACTGGTCGTGCGGCAGCGCGCTGACATGATGATTATCAATACCGGTCATCGAGGTCGCTGCGACCATGGCGTTAATCACCGCTTCTTCGGTCGCTTCTACTGTCGCTTCAAACACCGGATTCATTTTGTCGTTCGGCAACATCTTCAGATCCACAACGTGGTCGGTCGCTGCCGCGCCCACATTTGCTGTGGAGAACGCGATGAAAATGTCTCCGGAGCCATTCCCGGAAATGCTGCCATCGCGTCCCAATCCCAAAGAAACGCGACGTGCCAGCCGTTTCAACTGGTGCGGCAGCAGCGGCGCATCCGTCGCCACAATGACGATAATGGATCCGCGCTCGGTGATGTCGCCCGGCGCAAATGCATATGGATCTTCGCTCGGAATTTCGCGTCCAACGGGAACGCCTGCCACGCGAAAATTCTGCCGCGATCCGTAATTGCATTGCACGAGCACTCCGACCGTGTAACCACCATCCTTTTCCGATAATTTCCGGGACGACGTGCCGATCCCGCCCTTGAATCCGTTGCAGATCATCCCCGTACCGCCGCCGACCGCGCCTTCTTCTACCGGCCCGCCACGCGAGGATTCGATCGCGTGAAACACATGTTCCGGCTTCACGTGAAATCCATTGATGTCGTTCAGCCAGCCATCCCACGTTTCCGCCACTACCGGCAGGGACCACCAGTCGTCGTCCGGTCCCACTTTCCGATGCGCCACGGTCCACTGGATGACTGCATCGCGCACCACGCCGACACTGTGTGTGTTGGTGATCGTCACGGGCCCGGTCAGAATTCCGGATTCTTCCACCCAAGTCGTTCCCGTCATTTCGCCGTTGCCATTGAGTGTCCACCAACCTGCGAACACTCCCGCGTCGTCCACATCTTTCCCCCGCGGAAATACGGCGGTCACGCCCGTGCGCACCGGCCCTTTGCCGACTACCAGTTTCCCCTCTCCGGAGATCAACGTGGTGTGCCCCACCGTTACGCCGGCAACATCCGTGATCGCATTGAGCGGGCCGGGTGTCCCGTCAAATGGCACACCCAGATCGCGCGCTCGAGGCTTCGCCGTTGGTTTGTCTTGCGCTAGGCACATGACTCCGACCAGTACAACGGCACAAAAAACCGCCAATGAGTGCAGAATTTGGCTCATGAAGGAATCTCCAGGGGTATGAAATTACTTGAATCGTATTAAATCACTACTCTAGCGCAATCACGTAGCAAAGACTTTGCTCAAGGCATACTGCAAGGAATCGGCGATGCGTTCGCATTCTTCCGGTTTGATGATGAAGGGAGGTGCCAGTAACACATGGTCGCCGCGCACGCCATCAACGCATCCTTGCCCCGGATAGAGCAACACGCTTTTCTCCAGAGCGGCTTGGCGGATTTTTTCGGCGATTCCCGCCTCCTTGGCAAAGGGTTCGCGTGTCGCTTTGTCTTTCACGAATTCCACGCCTTGCAGCAGTCCCATCCCGCGCACTTGACCGACATGCGCATGGCTTTCCAAAACGGCGAGCGCCTTACGCAGCGTCTCTCCAGCCGGCGTAACCCGTTCAAATAAACGGTGCACTTCCAGGTAGTCGAACACCGCGTTCCCCGCCGCCGTCGCCACCGGATGCGCCTGGTACGTAAACCCGTGCATAAATGCGGCCGTGCCTTTCTCGAAAGCTTCTACCAGCCGTGGCGACACGAGTACAGCGCCAAGAGGCGCATAACCGCTCGCGATTCCCTTCCCGGTCAAAATTACATCTGGCTCCAGCCCCCAATGCTCGCTGGCAAATGGCTTGCCCGTGCGTCCCATGCCGGTCATCACTTCGTCGGCAATCAGCAGAATTCCGTGCTTACGGCAAATTTCCGCGATGCGCGCCGTGTAGCCATCGACCGCGGGCACAGCGCCCAAGGTGGCGCCGACCACAGGCTCAAACAAAAATGCGGCCACCGTCGAAGCGTCATTGGCACGTAAAAACGCATCGAGGTCATCGGCGCACGCCAGATTGCATTCCGGATATATCTTGTCAAACGGACAGTGATAGCAAAAACACGGGGCGACGTGTCCCCACTCCGGAATCATGGGGCCATAAGGCGCGCGGCGGGCCACATTTCCGCTTACGGACATCGCGCCGAGCGTGCTCCCGTGATAGCTTTGCCTGCGCGCCAACACACGATAGCGAGCGGGCTGCCCGCTTTCCAGGAAATATTGCCGCGCCAGCTTTATCGCCGTCTCCGTGGCCTCAGAGCCGCCGGAAGTAAAGTACACGCGTCCACCGTCGCGGAAGTTGCGTGGGGCAATCGCGAGCACGCGCGCGGCCAGCTTCTCTGCCTGTTCGGAATGGAATTGGGTGGTATGCGCAAACGCGATGCGACCGGATTGCTCGGCCATCGCGCGCCCGATTTCCGGCATTCCGTGACCGATGTTCACCACCGCGGCTTGCCCGGAAGCATCGAGATAGCGCCGGCCCTCCGCGTCAACAATCCAGCAACCCTCGCCGCGCACCGCGATCGGATAGTGTTTGCGAAGATTTCGTGAAAACAGTGAGGTCGCGCCCGTCGCCGTACTCATAGCAAAATTGTAGCAGAAGCCCCGGAAGCGGAGCCTTCCAACGCGTCACACTTACACCAGCCAAGTTGGCCGCTTCGGCAACAGCCACCTTGCAAGTGTGGTACGCTTTCGCGGATTCGAAGGAGCGCTCTTGCTACAGCGAAATCATCTTTATTTCCTAGGCTTTTTGACGATTGTTTACATTCTTCATCCGCGCGCTAGTCCTGCACAGACGGCGCAGAATCCCGCCCATCTCGATGTGGACCTGCGCGATGCTCCGCTCCATATTTTTCATGCGAAGCTGGCGCTTCCAGTCGCCTCGGGCGCTCTCACTCTTGTGTATCCAAAGTGGATTCCTGGAGAACATTCTCCCACAGGCCCCATCGTCGATTTCGTGGGTCTGAAGATCGCCGCAGCTGGCAAAGAAGTTCCGTGGCGCCGCGATGATGTCGACATGTTCGCGTTCCACGTTGATGTGCCGGCAGGTGTCAACTCTCTCGACTTGTCGTATGACTATGTCTCTCCAGCCGATTCCAATAGTTCGCGCGAGGCTCCGTCCTCCACGGCGAAACTCGCGGTCCTGAATTGGTATATGGTGACGCTCTATCCTCTGGGGCAAAAACCCGCCGATCTCATCTACCTGGCCACTTTGCGTTTGCCGCAAGGCTGGAAGTACGGCACCGCGCTGCCTGTCGCCAAAGAATCCGCAGGCCTCATCGAATTCGCACCCGCTCCGCTCGCGACCGTGATTGACTCCCCCGTTCTCGCCGGTTTGTACTTGCGCCACATCGATCTTTCACCCGGACAAACACCGGCGCACACCGTACATGTTGCCGCGGACGGTCTCGCGCCGCTTGAAGCAACCCCCGCGGAGGTTCAGCATCTCCGCCAATTGGTCGCGGAAACCGGCGTGCTCTTCGGCGCCCGGCACTACCGGCGTTATGATTTCCTGCTCACCCTCAGCGATCGCATGCCGCCCGATGGCGTCGAGCATCACGAATCCAGCGACGATCGCACCGAAGAGGATTACTTCGCCGATCCGGCCCTGTTTGAATCCTCCGACCTTCTGCCCCACGAATTCACGCATTCCTGGAACGGGAAATATCGACGGCCGGTGGGTCTTGCTACACCCGATTACCAAACGCCGATGAAAAGCGATTTGCTCTGGGTTTACGAAGGCCTCACACAATATTACGGCGTCGTGCTTTCGGCCCGCTCCGGGATTACGCCACTCAATCTTTTCCGCGAATCCCTGGCCGCAACCGCCGCTTATCTCAACGACCGCCCCGGGCGTACCTGGCGGGACTTGCAGGACACCGCGATTGCCGCGCAAATTCTGTATGCCGCTCCGACGGAGTGGTCTTCGTGGCGCCGCGGCGTGGATTATTACGATGAAGGCACGCTAATCTGGCTCGAAGCCGATACCGTGATCCGCAAGCTCACCAATGACAAGAAATCGCTGGACGATTTTTGCCGGGCGTTTCATGGTGGTGAGGGTGCTCCGCCGAAAGTAGTGCCTTACACATTCGACGATGTGGTCGCCGGCCTGAACGAAGTTGCTCCTAACGACTGGCGCGACTTTTTTACCACGCGCCTGAAATCGCACGGTCCAGGGGCGCCGCTCGGCGGCATCGATAATAGTGGGTGGAAACTGGTATTCACCGATACGCAGAACGAATACGAGCACATCAACGAGCTGGCTACGCAAGAAGTTGAGCTGCAATTCTCGCTGGGGCTTCTCGTGCACGCTCCCGGTGGGGACGATGGCGGCCACATTTTGGACGTGATTCCGGGCTCGCCCGCGGCAAATGCCGGTCTTGCGCCAGCCATGAGCCTGGTGGCCGTGAATGGCCGCAAATGGAATCCGGATATTTTGCGTGATGCCATCGCCCGCGCGAAAAACGGCAAAGAACCTATTGAATTACTCACCGAGAACGGCGATTTTTACCAAACCTATCGCATCGACTATCACGGCGGAGAACGTTACCCGCATCTCGAACCGATCGGCGGAAAAACGGATCTGCTTACTGAAATCACGAAAATGAAAGCGCCGGCAGTCCCGTTGCCCACAAATTATTAGGCTAGATAAGGATCCTCCGCGCGTGACGGAACCGCCGCACGGTCTGGTTCGTACCATCGGCCGCTGGAGCCTCACGGCCTTGATGGTCAATTCCATCATTGGCGGCGGAATTTTTGGACTGCCTTCGCTGCTGGCGGCGAAACTCGGTGGCCTCAGCCCTGTTGCGTACTTACTTGCTGCCGCCGGCATCTTGACGGTTGCAGGTTGCATCGCGGAAGTATCCTCGCGCTACGAAGCTACAGGTGGCCTTTATCTGTACGCGCGCGATGCGCTAGGCCGGTTCGTGGGCCTGCTGGTCGCGTGGCTGACTTGGCTCACGCGCATCGCCGCCCCCGCAGCAGTGGCGAATCTTTTTTGCATGTACCTGGCGCAGTTTTTCCGGCTGGCGGGAACGCACAATGGCAAGTTATTCGTGCTCGCCGTCTTGCTTGGTCATCTCGCGTTTTTCAATTACATCGGCGTGAAATTCGGCAAGGATGTAAGCAATTTCTTCACGGTCGCCAAGGTCGGCTTCCTGCTGTTTTTCGTCGCTGCGGGATTGCTTGTGCTGATTTTTCGACCGGAAATTCGTGTACCACTCACCATACCCACACTAACTGTGGCGAACTGTTTTCAGGCGGTTCTGCTTCTCGTTTATGCCTACGGCGGGTTTGAAGGCGCCTTGTTTGTCGGCGGCGAAAGCACAAATCCCCGGCGCGATACTCCTATCGCGTTGCTTCTCGCATTGGCGGCAGTCACGATCATTTATACGGGCGTGCAATTCGTTACCGTGGTCACGCTTCCCAGTGCCGCAGCCTCTTCCAGACCACTTTCCGATGCGGCGCAGCATTTGCTTGGGCCCGCGGGAGCAGTTGCGATGGGGCTCGCGGCGCTCGTTTCCTCCTACGGCTATTTGAGCGCGAACCTGTTGCATTCGCCGCGCATCACGTTTGCCATGGCGGAGCAAGGCGATTTCCCCGGATTCCTGGCGGCGATCCATCCCAAATATCGGACTCCATACTTCTCTATCCTGCTTTATGCGCTGATCGTTTTTGTCTTCGCCGCGCTTGGTAATTTTCAATGGAACGCCATGCTGTCTGCCGTCTCGCGGCTAGCCATTTATGGAGCGATTGCGATTGCAGTGCCCGTGTTGCGCAGGCGCAACGACGGAAAAGCGCAGTTTTGGTTGCCTGCTGCCAATTTGTTCGCCGCACTGGCTCTGCTCTTTTCGGTGGTTCTGCTGACGCAAATGGGAAAAGGCGAATTTTATGTGGTAGGAGCCACCTGCACGATTGCGCTGCTAAACTGGATCTTCGTGCGGAGGGAAAGAGAATGACCCAGACACGCACTGGCGATGCTTTTATGCATGCGGGTGAATATGGCCGAGCGCTGGCGAAATTCAGCGTCAACCTCCTGGTTCGTTCGGTGGAAAAATCCTTGCTCTTCTACCGCGACGTCCTGGGTGTCACCGTGCGCTACTCCGACAGCGATTTTGCCGCACTGTGCCTGCTGGGCACCGATTTCATGCTGCATGCCGATCACGCGTACGACCACCATCCCTTGTACGCGCTTCTTCAAGCAGCGCGGGAGCGTGGCGTGGGCGCGGAACTGCGAATCCTTGGTGTTGATCCGGACGAGGTGGAACAACGCGCAAAACGCGCCGGCGCCACCATCGTCCAGCCCACAAAGGATTTTGCGCACGGCTGGCGTGAATTGACGCTCCTTGATCCGGACGGCTACATCTGGACCGTCGGACTGCCAATATACGAAAAAGCCGCGAAAAATTGACGCGTGCGATACGTGCGATAGCCGCTTCTTGGAATCGCCGCGCAGACGTGGCATCATCAACTGTTTTGAACACGCTTCCGAACTCTCTGTAAAACAAAGGTGGCACCCATGCCCAAACGAATTATTCGCTGTGGTCTGTTCTTCGCATCGCTGGCACTCGCACTTTCCGCATACGCACAAACCGCGGCCAAGCACGCCATGACCTTCGACGAGATGATCAAGCTGCATCGCATCAGCGGCGCGGCCATTTCGCAAAATGGAAAATGGGTGGCCTACAGCGCTTCGACGCCAGACCTGGAGGGAAATCGTTCGGTTACGAATATCTGGATTGTCAGCGCATCGGGCGGTGATCCCATTCAGGTCTCGCAAGGCGGCCGAGACAGTTCGCCTTCCTGGTCGCCAGATGGCAAGACGCTGGCGTTTCTCTCCGCGCGCGACGGCAATTCCCAGATTTACTTGCTGTCTATGGAAGGTGGCGAAGCGAAAAAATTGACGCAACTGTCCACCGGGGCGGATTTATTTCACTGGTCGCCCGACGGAAAGACCATCGCCTTCACTTCATCCGTGTATCCTGATTGCCAAGACGATCCTTGCAACGCCAAACGCGATCAGGAGAAAGACAAAAGTAAAGTCAAGGCACGTATCTACGATCACCTGCTCTATCGCCACTGGGATCACTGGTCGGAAGGCAAGCGCAGCCACTTATTCGTCGAGCCCGCCGACGGCAGTTCGGCCGCCCGGGATTTGACGCCAGGCGCCGATTACGATGTGCCACCGGAAGAACGCAGCGGCCCTGGCGATTTCAATTTTTCTCCGGACAGCAAGGAGATTTGCTATACCGCCGTCACCGACAAAGTGGAAGCGATCAGCACGAACGGGGATCTTTTCACCGTCCCTGTTGCCGGTGGCGAATCGAAACGCATCACCACGCAGCCCGGGTTTGATGGGAATCCTGTGTACTCCCCCGACGGCCGTTACATTGCGTACCACGCCCAGCTCACCGCCGCCTATGAGTCCGACCGGTGGCGGGTGATGCTGTACGACCGCCAAGCGGGCAAAAGCGAAAATCTGTCTGAAAACTTCGATCGCAGCGCTTCAGACCTGGCGTGGTCTCCCGACAGCAAAACCATTTATTTCCTCGCGGAAAATGAAACTCTGCAACCCATCTATTCCATGGAAGCGCATGCAGGTTCTACGCCGAAAAAGGTTCTAGATGGCTTCAATGCGGAGTTTGCTTTCAGCGCGGATACCAAAACTCTCGTAACCACCCGCACCAGCCTGATGATGCCCAGCGAAGTTTTCGTTTCCGCCGGAGAGGGCGGCGGTTTGAAACAACTGACGCACGCCAACGACGCGATCCTCGCGCAAGTGGAAATGAATGAGCCGGAAAAATTCTGGTTCGAAGGCGCCGAGGGCACAAAGGTCGAGGCCATGCTGATCCGGCCCGCGCACTTTGACCCCGCGCAAAAATATCCCATGCTCGAACTGCTACACGGCGGCCCGCAAACCATGTGGTCTGATGCCTGGGGCTACCGCTGGAATCCGCAAGTCTTTGCCGGAGCCGGATATGTGATCCTGATGATCAATCGCCGCGGCTCCACAGGCTACGGCCAGAAATTTACCGACGAAATCACCAACGATTGGGGCGGTGAACCCTACATCGACATCATGAAGGGCACCGACGCGGCGCTTGTGAAATATCCGTTCATCGACAAGTCCCGATTGGCCGCGGCGGGCGGTTCCTACGGCGGCTATATGGCAGATTGGTTGGCCACGCACACCGATCGATTTAAAGCGATCATCAGTCATGCGGGCGTTTACGACAAAGTTTCCATGTACGCAACCGAGGAGCTGTGGTTTGAAGAGCACGACCTACAAGGCACACCGTGGGGAGCGCCAGAGAATTACAAGAAGTGGGCACCCTCCACGTATGCGGCGGATTTGGGCAAGTACAAAACGCCCACTCTGGTGATTACCGGCGAACGGGACTTCCGTGTGCCGTACACGCAGTCACTCGAACTCTTCAACACGTTGCAACGCCAAGGCGTGCCTTCGGAATTGCTAGTTTTCCCCGATGAAGGGCACTGGGTCCTGAAGCCGCAAAATGCTCAGCTTTGGTACAAAACGTTCCTAGGTTTTCTGGCAACTTACGTGAAGTAACTTCTTGCCAGACAAATCGTCGGGAAGCGATTGCTACGTCTCCGCCAGCTTCTGAAACGTGCGGCGCAGAAACCGAAACAAGTGGTAGAGCAGAAACAGCGAAACGACCACTAACACCACAACCAGGATGATGGCCACCGTCGGATGCGCGGCGGCAAACCATGTCAGCCACACCGCCAGCAGATCCTCGCCAAAGCTCAGCGCCCAATTGCTGAGCGGCTCCGGGGACATGTTCGCCGCAGCACGTGCGCTGGCTTTTGTGCCATGGGACGTCAGCGCGATGCTCCCCGCCAGCAAAGCCGCTGCCCAGCGCCATGGTTCCGCAGCCGAGGCGGTCACACTGAACGCCAACAGCGCCGCGGCCGGCGGACGGATAAAAGTATGGACCGCCTGCCAGATAGAATCGATGTAGGGAACCTTGTCCGCCAGAAATTCCACGACATAAAGTCCCAGGGCCACGCCAAGAACAATGGGATGCGAAAGCACCTGGAGCTTGTCCGGCAAATGAATGATGCCAAAGCGCTGGAGCAATCCGAGCGTGGCAACGGTGGCGTACAGATT
The DNA here is from genome assembly GCA_963790355.1 of Candidatus Acidiferrales bacterium. Lineage (GTDB taxonomy): Bacteria > Acidobacteriota > Terriglobia > Acidiferrales > UBA7541 > Acidiferrum. The sequence goes on along the minus strand of CAWBOF010000001.1, from coordinate 447,996 downwards.
CAACCCGGAGGAAAACCCGGTTCCGAGCACAAGGCTTAATGTTTCGATCGGATTCATGGCTTCAGCCGCGCAATCGTTCTGGATTCGGGCGGTGCTCTTGAAAGTATCACGAAGAGGGGAACGCACTGCAATACGAGACGCGCGGCCGGGCGCAGCATGGCCGCTATCGACATAGGTAAGCGGTCGCCGGCGTTCCCTGTCACAGTCGCGGTAGGGACGCGAGTTAACCCCGCGCCCCCCCGCACAGATCCGTACGGGCAGGATTACTGCATACGGCTCTTACCGCAGATACCTGGCGTTGAAGCGCATGGCAGGACGCGGGTGCAGGATCACAGCACTCGGGATCCAACGAGCGACAAGCGGACCGAAACGTTCCCAGGGCATCCGACTCTTCTGGCTCCGCCGTTGTAGCGCGCGGGACCAGTGCCAAACGACTTGGGCCCGAAAGCTCTGCAGACTATCGATGTTGCCAGGAACCGCATAGTAGTTGAAGTAGCCTTGTACCACGGACCTCAACCACTTCCCGACTTCGGCCACTGGCTCGTGCCAGCGCCGCCGAAGCTCCTCCCGTACGGCTTTGAGTTTTACGGAGAGTCGCTTACGTATAGTCTTGCGATCGACCGAAAAGCCGCCGGTCTTCCGGTTTTTCGCGCAGATATGCGGTAGAGTAGGCCCGAGGAATTTCACCTCGAGCCTCTCGCAGAACCGGACGTGAACCTCTCGGCGCATCCGGCTCCCATCAAGCAAACGTGCCGATCATACCAAGACTCCAATGTACAAAGAGCTCCGCGCGCTCCGCAGCAAGCCGTTGTAGAAACTGGCTCGCCCGGATCTTATGGTCGTTAAAGCGCTTGAACTTTCGCATCGCCCAGGCTACAAGCATCTGATTTACATGCCGCAGTAAGGGGTACAGAGCCGATGGGGCGTATCGTCCGTAGTACTCGATCCAACCCCGCAGGAGTGGATTGAGCTGCTGGGCAATATCCTGCAAAGACAGCTGTGTTTGATGACGAAGTTTCAATTCCCGAATCGTCGACCGCATGGCTTTCATCGCCGAGGAGCTAACTGCGGGATTAAAACCGCAGAATAGCGTGTTATCCCGGAAACGTCTCACCAGACGAGGCCGAAAGCAGTACCCAAGAAAGTCAAATTTGACGTTCGGATACTTGCCTTTGCGCTTCTTGTCTTTGCAATAGACGATTTTGGTTTTCGTTGGATGCATCTCCAGGCGGCACTCTGCCAGGCGAACTTGTAGCTCAGACTTAAGCGCCTGTGCTTCTTGCTCGCTACGGCAGTGCACCAGTCCATCGTCCGCATACCGACACCACGGGAGGTCCGGGTGTTTCCGCGTCATCCAGAGATCGAACGCATAGTGGAGAAAAATGTTCGCCAAGATTGGGCTGACCACACCACCCTGAGGGGTTCCGCGGTCTCGCTCAATTGTGGTTCCATCTTCCTGCATCATTGACGCTCTGAGCCATCTTTCGATGTACAGCAGCGCCCACTTACACGTCACATGTTTCCGAATGGCTCGTAGCAAAAGCTCATGGTCAATGTTGTCGAACAGGCCTTTGATGTCAAACTCTAACACCCAGTCATACTTCCAGCACCGCTGCCGCGTAACTCCTACGGCGTCGAGTGCCGATTTTCTCGGTCTGTAGCCATAGGAGTCTGCCAAAAATATGGGGTCCAGAATCGGCTCAATGACTTGTTTCACCACCATCTGCGCCACGCGATCGGCTACTGTGGGCACACCCAAAATCCTTTGTCCTCCAGACTTTTTGGGAATGGAGACGGCGCGCACCGGCGGAGGAAAGTAGCTTCCCGAGCTCATTCGGTTCCAGATCTTGTAGAGATTCCTCTTCAAGTCGGCTTCGAACTGCTCGATCGTCTGCCCGTCCACCCCGGCCGCTCCTCCATTGGATTGGACCGCTTTGTACGCTTCATACACTAGCTTCTTATCGATGTTGAACGGCTTGTCTGTCGCACGCATCGAGGTCCTCCTGTTTCCAGTTGCTTCGGTCATGCGACCACTTGACCCGACTCCTTCGCTCCAGCCCCATTACGAGCCTTCCTCGCTCTTACGAGTCGGTCCGCCCCAGTGCTCCGCATCGGTACGCTCGCCTCGCGGTTTTCGCCGCTTGGGCTTCTCCCTTCACATCGGAGCGACTGGTTCCTGCAGTTCCACGCGATAGCCTGCATCCGCTTCACGCCCTCTCTACGCCGGTCGCCGTCCGCTCAGTCATCAGGCACCCTACGGACTTGTCCCAGGTGGGATACACGCTCCTGGTTTCGACGACTCTTGATTTCTTAACGACGCGTCTTCGAAGGGTTCACTTTCGTTCGTCTCTCGGATGCTCACCTGCACGAGTTTGTTCTCGCGCTTTTCCTCCAACGCTCACCACCATGGCTCTTTACCACAGCGGCTTGTAGGCGGTTTGAGACCTGCTCCTGAAAGCCGATCCCGAGGGGCCTTCCCTCATCTATTGCGCAGCTTATTCACGGTGAATCAGTTCATGATGAACTCCTCCTCCGTGTGCTTCTGCAGCACACTGAAACCCAGAAAGTCGAACGTCTCCGGCTTACTTTCTCCTTTTCTCGGTTCTGTTCGGCGAATCTTCCGAACTCGCTCCGGCGCGTTTTGTCTGGATGGAGTTCCAAACCAAACTTCCTCAACCGTTCTCGGAGATCTTCCAGAAAACGGTCTGCTTCTGCTTGGTGCTGGAAACCTAGAACGGTATCATCGGCATATCGCACGACGATCACGTCTCCTTGCGCACACTTCTTGCGCCAGGCGTCTACCCAGAGATCGAAAGCGTAGTGCAGGTAGATATTGGCAAGCGTCGGCGAAATCACCGACCCTTGCGGTGTACCCCTCTTCGTTTCCGACCACTCGCCTTCCTCCATCACCCCAGCGTTTAACCATTTCTGGATCAGCCGCAGGATTCGGGGGTCGGCTACGCGATGCTCGACGAACTTGATCAGCCAACTTTTGTCGAGGTTATGGTGGGTAGGGACGGGCCTTGAGCAACGCTCTTGTGCCCGTCCCCCCTCGCAGAACCCGCCGAGCGGATTTCCCGCAACGGGCTCCCCAGGTTGCACTCGTTGGAGGGCAGTCAGACCGTAGGATGACGTGTCGACATCGCAGAAGGTAGTTCGAACCAGGTTTGGCTCTTGAGGTAGGACCAGAAGAGTCGGTGTCGCTGACTCCGTCGTCTCAACGTACGGGCCCATTGCCGTTCGACCTCGCGCCGGACCCCGTCAAGCTTCGGCTTGCAGTGATGCAATCCGAAATACTGGTAGAAGCCACGCAGCATCATCACGAGTTGCTTTTGCTGATCCCGCCGCTTCCAGTGCCTATGCTTGCTGAGCCATTCCTTGGATTTGGCCAAGAACTTTCGGCGGCTTTTGTCGCATGGGACCCGCACCAAGGCAAACTTGCCGCCTCGATCGGTGCCGCAGACATGCTTGAATCCTAGGAAGTCAAACGTATCCGGTTGCTCGCCGGTCTTCTCTAGGTCCGCCCGGACAAAGCGTCCGAAGCGCATCACCCGCGTCTTTTCCTCCGCCAACTCCAATCCGAATTTCCCGAATCGATCCTTCAGGTTCTTCTGGAACTCTTCCGCATCGCGCCGGTATTGGAAGTTCACCACGAAATCGTCCGCAAACCTCGTCAGGTACGCCTCCCCTTGACATGCCGGTCTGATCTTCTTCTCGAACCAGAGATCAAGAACGTAATGTAGGTAGATATTGGATAAGATCGGGCTGATTGGCCCGCCTTGTGGCGATCCTTCTTCCGTTCGCGTAACGACTCCTCCCACCATGAAACCTGCGTTCAACCATTTGCCGATTAGGCGTAGGATGAACGGATCTGCAATCCGATGAGCAACCATCTTCTGCAGCCATTCATGCCGGATGTGGTTAAAGTAGCCGCGGATGTCGGCCTCGAATAAGTGTCCAACCTTCTTCGTGACGATGATCCTACGTAGCTCCCGTAGGGCACTATGGGGATTACGTCCCGGCCGAAATCCATACGAGCATTCCAGGAAATCCGCCTCGAACACCGCCTCCAAGATCCGCGCCACTGCTCTTTGTAGCAGGCGATCTTCGACCGTCGGAATTCCGAGCGGCCTCGTCCCTGCCTTGCCAGGTCCCTTCGGTATCTCCACTCGTCGCACCGGTGGAGCCCGATAGGTCCCTCGCTTCAAGCGTTCGCATAGCTCTTGAACTCGTGTGTCCAAGTCCTGTTCAAACTCCTTCGTCGTCTCACCATCAACACCGCTCGCACCCCGCCGATTCATCTGCTTCCAGGTTTCCGTGAGGAACTCCGGGGTGAGCAGATGCGCTAGCGACGTGAAGTGTAGCTTCGGATTCGACTTCGCCTTCTTCGCGATCTGGTCCAGTTGTGTGGACATTCTTCTCCTACCTCTGAGTGTGCAGGGAATGTTTCCCTGGACCAGCTACTCAACCTGCCTCGCCGCTTCCCCCTGTACGCGGTTTTCCCGCACTCTGAGTACTATCAGCGAGTCCGACTTCCACCGTCGCTTCTGTCGCCCTCAGGTTGAACCATTCGGTTGACATACTCGGCCTGCGTTCCAGGCCGAGACGGCAGTGGATCTCCCAGGTGCCATGACGCTTCCTTTTCTGTCCATGCCGTGCTCTTAGACCCCGCCGGAGTCTACAGCGACCATCGCCTTTGCGGTCGCTTACTGTTGCCTTCCAGGTTTTCGACCCTGTCGGCCTCCGGATGTGTCACGAGGCTCCATCGCTTCACTTGCGTTACGGCCTGGGCATCGCTCTGTCTACGCTTAACTCATGTCGTCTCCTTCATGAGCCCAAGACTCGATTCCCGGTGGGGCGGCTCGTCCCTTTCCGGGGCGGGAGTTTCACCCGCTGGAAGCGCCGGGCTTAGCCTGGCGCACCGAAAAATCCTCGAATGTCGGCGTCAAGAACGTAGTTCACCTTCTTTCGCAGAAGCGCATACGACAACGCGTCCAGCGCTTGATGCTGGTTGCGTCCAGGGCGAAATCCGTACGAGAAGCCGAGAAAGTCTTCCTCGTAGATCTGGTTGAGGATGGTGACCACGGCCTGCTGAACGATCTTGTCTTCCAACGCCGCGACTCCCAGGGGGCGTTTCCGCCCGTCTTCCTTCTCTATGTACACTCTCCTCGATGGCATCGCTCGGTACGCCCCGCGATGGACCCGGCTGTGCAGATCAACAAGTCGATCTTCGTGCCCAGTCTCATACTCCTGCCACGTTACGCCGTCTACTCCCGGTGCGGCTTTTCTCTTCAATGAGTAAAAGCTTCTCCGCAGCAGATCGACTGTCAGATGGTGGAGCAAGGCGGTGAACTTCCTCTCCTTGTTTCCCCTTGCTGCTTTCCGCACGCCCGCCAGCCCCTGTGACACGCGTTTCTCGCTCTGTGCCGGGTACGTGTTAGGTTGACAAGCGTTCTCCTTGATCAGCGGCCTTCCCTCCTCATCCTCCGCCAACGGCTTCCCGTCTTTGTTCGAACGATTCATAGGTAGTATTCCGCTGTCCGACTCCTCGGAAACGTGCACGCAGGCCGTACGGCCATGGCCTTCTCCCGCCGTCCTGCAGCGCTTGCGCGCTGCAAGCATCTCCGAGGTCTCCCGGTTCTCGTGCATGAAGTTTCTAGGCGTGTCTGGGGTCTACGACTACGCAGGACTGATCGTGGGCTCGCGCTATCGCTCACGATCATATCGCCTTCCGCCAGTCCTATGACGTCGGCGTCCTGATTGGGTGTTTTCGAAGCTCAATACCCAGCCCACCTATTTCCCTGTTTACGCTTCACTAGGCGCCTTGCGGAACCTAGTGCAAAACTCGGGGCCGAGCAGGTCAATAACCCTTTCTCGTAAGACTCTTGCATTCTCTGCTTCATGCCGGTTTATCCCGGCGCACAGGACTTTCACCTCCAGGCTGCTGAACATGCTCGGCACACAAAGAAAACGTCCCGGCCAAAGACCGGGACGTTCGGAAGAAGGAATACAGCCTTTCTTATTTGTAGCTGTTGGACTGCGGAGCCAGCACGCGCGTCCATCCCGTGGTGCTCACGGTGCGGAACAACGGCGTGCGCGGTGGCAACAATGTCGGGTTCAGGAAGCTGGTGTCAAAGTTGTAGCCGCGAGTTGGCGGACTATAAACCGTTGTGCAGCACTTGAAGGTGCCGGTAGCTTGGCGGCTGGTGTAGAGGTCGACGATGGACCCGTTGTAGTTCAACGTGCCACCCCAGGACTCGATGTACCTGAGGAAGTTGTGTACACCGCCGTCTGTGCCGAAGTCGGCGGAAACTCCGCCGAAAGTCGGCTGAGTGAACGGAACGGTAGCCCCACCGACGATTGCGGTGCGATACCAACTGGTGTTTCCCGCGCGCAACCCCAAGTTATAAGGACCAGCGAAGGAGTTTACGTCGTTCCATTGATCGGAAAGCAGCGTGACCGCGTCGCCGGCTACGGACGACGCGATTTCCGTGCTGCTCCATCCGTTGTTACTCGCGTTGGCGTTGTAATCGCCCTGAATGTAAACCGGGTTCTCCACGGCGATCGACAAGCCGCAGTTCACACCGCCAGGGCAAGCGCCGACCGGGGTCAGATCGGCACCGTCGACGATCTTCACGGCGCGCCGAAAGAATAGCGGGGGATTTTCCCGCAGCGCGTTGCCGTTGGCGATGCCATAGACATATCCCGGCACCATCATAGGCCAAATGCCGTCGCTATTCGTGGTGTTCGAGTATGCTGGTGTTGTCGTGCAGTTCGTGGCTGTGGCGGTCACGCCAAACGTGTGGGCGGCGCCCGCGAGATTCGCAAAGATACCGTACTGGCCATTGCCCAGGACAGCTGAGGTGGTTAGTCCAAGTCCTCCCCCGTGGATGTACTTGGCGTTCGCACCGTAAGTATAGAGTTGACCCACGGCGTCCGGATCCTCACCGGTTTCCAGCGCGTTGTCCGGACAGCCGTTTTGGTCGGTGCTGGAATTGACTAGGTCGTTCCAGCCGTATTCGCCGGTCTCAAAGCTTGAGGGAGACGTCGGTGGCCACGCGGCTAACGCCGCACTGTTGTCATAATTGCCGCGACGGTCGGAGATGTAAACCAGGAAGTTGTCAGGGGCAACCACCGGATCCTTGGTGTTGGCGCCGCTTGTCGCGATGCTCCCCACCTTGCCGCCGAAGAATTGCGCGACGTTGTGGGCATCGAGTTCGATGTAATGCATCGTTCCGTTCAAAGTAGGCAGTACTGGCGCCGGGGGCGTTTCGTCGCGGAGGGTACCTTCACGCGTGTCAAACAAGGTGTTGGGCCAAAAATCCCAAGGTTCCGGCGTCCACATGGCTGTTTTGCCGGTGGCGTCTGCAATCACCGGCAGCGTTTTGGTGGATGGATCTACGCCGCAAACGACAGCCACCGGAGCCACCATAGGTGGGTTGGCACCTGTCGAGAACACTCCGTTCGCCACGTAATTGACCCAATTATTCGAGGCATTCTTGAAATGGGCAGCATATAGGGAAGACGGATTATCGCGAATCCTTTCCAAGCGGATGATCGCGTTCGGGTGCGGATCCATGCACGAACCGGCTTGTCCGGTATAACTTCCCGCAGCCATGGCAGTGGCGTTCTGGTAGCCAACTGCCGCAGTCGGCAGCGTCGGAAGCGGGTAGGAATATCCAGCCGCAATCGTGGTTAGCTCGTTAGGCGGCACGCCGTTATACGGGCTAAGCGTGTATTCGGCGGTGGTGCCGCTCGACAATGGGTCCATCTCCGTGCAGGACGTAGTATTGGCGCAACCCGCTGTGCCTACCCCAGGCCATTCCGGGTTGAGCGACTTACCGTTGGTCGAGCCCGAAGATGCTGGGGTTATCGATTGAGAAACCGGGTTAATGTTGCGGCCTACATAGCCGAGAGCCAGAACCTCAATAGTGACGTCTTTTTGATCGGCAGAAGTGCACCCGCTCGTCGGGTAGGGTTCGAGCTGCTCTTCGATCTTGATGTAGCCCTTGATAATCGGGAAATAATTCTTATTGCCGGCGCCGTAGACGTTAGTGGTTGGGGGCAGCCAATAACCATCGGCCGCGGCCGAAGAGTAAGTGGTCCCCTGGGCCGACGCGGACGTGGCGAGCGGGAGGATCACTGTCCCGTCCGCGATCATCTGTTTGGCCAGTGCCTGGAGTGTCGCCGGGGCCGTGGCCGCGAGCCAATTGGCTCCATTTACGCCTGGAGCCATCGCCATCATGCTCAAATCGAACGGCTGGGTGGTCTGGTCAACGCACGGCAGGTTCATGATGTCCGCGGGATTGTCCGACAGAAGAATCCGCAAGCTGGCTTGCGAAAAATAGCGTTCATTGGTGACGTTACTGGGTTCAGTAGTACCGTAGGGACGGCGGATCAGGTCGATACTCTGCGTAGTGCCAGCGCCGATGGTGACAACAGCAAGATTTAACTGGCTGGCACCGGTGGAAAATTGCGGGAAGGCACTGCCCGCACCGTTGCGGAGGTTCGAGTTGTAGTCGGTCTGCGAAATAGTGCCCCAGTTGGTATTGCGCACCGGGGTGTCATACGGCGCCACGGTTCCGGTGAGGCTGCCTTCCGTCATGGCCAACGCTCGGACATTAGGCGTGCAGGGTTGCGTGCAGGGCTGCGTCGCTATATCGATTGTGCCGGTGTAGGTGCCTGCCGTTAAGTACCCATTTTCCAGTCGCGTGCGAAGCACGTCTTTGTAAGCATCGACCTTGTCGGAAAGAGTCAACGTGCTCTGACCCGCGAGCCACAGATTTCCGTTGGTGTGCGTACGGCCACCGAAGTTGAACGTGGGGCCAGGGAAAAAGTCCAGGTCGGTGTTGGCAAAAATTCCGAACTGGAACATCGGAATGCCTACCGTCTGGGTGGTGCGGATCAGGTCCACTTCGCGTCCGGTGTTCGTACGCGCGTTGACGGTCAGCGTGTACTCGGTGGCCATGGCGGTCATTCCCTGATACGGTCCGGACTTAATCGTGGTGATGGTTGGCGCCGGGTTGCCGTTGGTATCCGTAGCCGCTGGAACGATCGTGTAACCGGGATTTCCGTCGCCAGTGAGATAGCTGACCGACTCGCTGGGGTTCAGTGCGGTGAAAAGAGAGGTTTGCGGCGGCCCATAGGGAGAAGTCTCGAGCCCGTTGATCTGTCCAATGCTCGGCGAATACGTGAGAGAGAAAAGATTGCCGAGGTCCGCGGTCATCTTCTCCATGCCGGCTTCGGCGGCATAGAACGCAACGACCTGGTCGTTATTCGCGCCAGCCAGTTGCTGGTTCGAAAGCAGCAAGAGCGAGAAGCCCACCAACAAGCTGGACATGAGGAACAGCAAGAGAATGGTGGTCAGGAGAGCAATTCCCGCGTCTTGTCGAAAACGCTTGGATTTTTTCATTAAATTCAGGTTCATCGCATGCTCCTCTGAATTAGTACACATTCTGATAAGCCATACTGCGCAGGCTGACTTGGGTCATCAAGTTGTCTCGAGAATAGTGAGTGGTGCTGCCCTGGCGAAGCAGGTAACTGGAACGCGCTGCAAGATAGACGTTGACGCACATGATTTGCGATTCCGAGTCGCCTGTGGGCACCGTGGGTTGGTTCGCAGGATTGCCGTTGCCGTCCACGAAGTTAAAAGTGAACTGCAGATTTTCCAGGGTTTCGCCGACCGGCGTCGCCGTATTGAAGCCAACCTGGCGGATCAGGCGTATGTACGGCGGACTAGTGATGTTGTCCAGGTAATAGCTGACCATCCAGATGCGTGTCGCGGTTGTGTTCGCAAAGCAAGCGTTGGTGCCGCCACAACCGCTGGTCTCAAGCTGGTTGATGGTTCCTCCGGCTTCCGTGCGCCCGTTAAGGTTGAAGGCGTCACCAGAAGCGAAGGTCAACACCTGTCCGCTAACGGACGTGACTGCCAGCACGGCTTCGCCCAGCGTGTTGCTGAACATGATCAGGTCGCCAGGGTTGATGGTGATTCCGTTTTTCAAAAAGTTTACGCAGTTATAGTTGCCGTTCGAATTCATGGTGCTGCCATCAAATACAGCCGTCAGCGTTTTTCCGGATAAAGTCAGAGAACCATTCGGGCAACCCGGATTTGAGGGATTCGTCGTGGCCAGCGCGTTAATCGGACGCGAGTCCAGACCGAGATTGTCGGCGTAAAAGACGGTGATTTCGTCAGTGAAATTGCTCGGATTCGACGGCAAACCGGTAGTCGCGTCGGGCGCGGTGATCAGCGGACCCAAAGCGTTCCCAGGTTCCACACCGGGGAATGTCGAATGGCATGCCGGAAAGGTAGTTTCGCCACCGAGGACCGGACGATTTGGAGGGGGCGTGGTGCCGCAAGGATTCGTGGAAGAGTTATTCGATGTGTACGGGATTGGGATGCCGCCCGTTGGAATGCCCGATCCGGCCTGCTGAAGATCCGTCTGGATCAAATTCAAAGCGCTGCGCAGGTTATCGGACATGTCCGCATCCTGGGTGACCTTTGTATTTGTCTGCGAGGCGTCGCGGAAAGCGAGCACCGCGGCATACAGCAGGACCATGACAACGCCCATCGAGATCATCAATTCGATGAGTGTGAAGCCGGCCAATTTGCGTTTTGTCTTCGGTTGCATGAAAGTGCGCCTCACGAATACGACGAAATGTAACTCACCAGCTGAACCTCGCCGGTCTGCCCTTGATATTGGTAGCTCACCGTAATCACGACCTGAACCATATTGGAGTAACTGTTTACCGCAGTGAACGCGATCGTTCGCTTCATCCAGGGATTCAGAGGAATCGTTAGATCGTCTGCGGTACCGAGAATGCCGTCGGGGCCCGGGCCAATAACAATCACGTCGGGGTTAGTGGAGTCATCATCGGCAGTACCAACAAGTCCGTCTGGACCTGGCGCCCACAAAGGTTGGGGACCATCTTTAAAGACTCCGCCCGCGCTGATGTTGTTGAGCTGCGAAAACGAGAGCAACTGAGAGTCGCGTGCCGTGAAGATCGTTTCCAGAGCTTCCTGGGCCTTTTGATTGGCCACATATTGCATCTTCACAGCGTTTGAGTTCTTCAAGCCCTGTGAAAAGAAGGAAGCAGCAGAAAGAACACCGAAGCTGAGGATGGCCATGGCGATCATGGTCTCGAGCAGCGTGAAGCCTTTTTGTTTGCGAATCAGTTTGTTTAATTTCATGAGCGACTCCCTATTCCTGCCATCCGAGGGTGCCGCCCTCGAAGTTGTAGGCTCGAACACGGCCGGTGCCACCCATGATGGTGACAGCACGCGCGCTGGCCGCTTTATTTGGGACACCCATAAAAACTGTTCCGTACAGCAAGGTCACGCCGGTGTTATCCGTGAAGGTCCCGGTAGAATTGAATTGCATGATCGGCGGCCCACCGGAAACGGGAGGATTGCCGATATAAACGGCGGCGAGATTTCCGAAGGCCATGGGAGTATCCGGCACGCCAGGTTCAAGAACGAACTGCACCGTTCCGGGTATCGGGACGCTCACAAGTTTTCCGGCAACTTCATTCGTCAGAGGCGCCGGTTGAACCTGATATTTGATGTGATAGCGGCCGTCACTCTCGGGCGTGCTGTCAATCCAGAACTGCACGACGCGCCTTTGGGAGATCGCCAACTGCCGTGCGACGCGCAATTGGCTGACTACCACGTCCATCGCGGAGTTTGCCTGATACGATTCCATGGAGCCAAAGCTCTGAACGATGGCCATGCCTGTGAGCACTGCCATGATCCCGATGACCATCAGTGTTTCCAGTAAGCTGAAGCCAAGTTCGTCTCGTTTTGTTTTTCTCATGGGCGACTTCCAATCCCTCAGAGAACTGACATTCACGGTAAACCTCCGTGGTGTTTCCGCACCCACGAGCCAGCCCGAGGGCCGGTTCGAAGGCCAGATGCTGCGTGTGCAGCACGGGTACACCCGCTCCGCCAGTTCTTGGTCCTATCGAGAGTTAACTCCTTCTTCCAGGAGGCGACAACTGGACGGAGGGACGGGTTCCGAGCAGCCGAGAGACACCCGGCCGTAGGTTCCAGTGGGACAGTTACGAAGGTTTAATGGGGAGCACGGCTTCAATGCGAGCGCTGAGACACTCGCGAATGTCCGTAAATGCTTGCAGAACAAGTGTTTTCGCGCGAGCAACGACGAAAATTCGCACCTCGTTTCGTTCTGGAGCAAGAGCTTTGGCGTGGCGCGTTGTGCCGAAGTTCCAATCCCGATAGTACTTCTAGCGTTACCTCTGGGGCACCGATTGTGAACAAACTCGCGTCAGAATCGCTTGAAAGCGCGGAGATTCGTTGGCACAGCCGCTCATGCCTGGATGCGCCAGACGATCTAGCCTTTAGAACCGGCCGAGAGGCGCATGAGGGGAAGCCGGATTTGAAACGCAGTGTGCCCTGGCCGTGAGTTTATGTGAATGTTGCCTTGATGACTCCGGACGATGCGTTCGACGATATCGAGGCCCAGGCCGGTTCCCTCCCCCACCGGCTTGGTGGTGAAGAATGGCTCGAAAATCTTGCCACGAATTTCCTGAGGAATCCCGGGACCATTGTCGATGAATTCGACAAGCACATCTTCCGGCTCCAGAACAGTCCGAACCGTAAGCGTTTTCCCTCCGTTCGGCTGCGAATTCATAGCGCCGATGGCGTTGTCGATCACGTTGGTCCAGATCTGGTTCAATTCGCTGCCGTTGGCCGGAATTTTTGGCAAATTGCCGGCGAATTCGCGTTTCACTTCGAAGCCATGCTTCAGTTGGTGCTGAAACATGCGCAGCGTGACGTCAATTCCATATTCGACATCGACTTCGCTGATTGGAGTTTTGTCCATGTACGAGTAAGACTTGACCGCCTGGACAAGATCGGAGATGCGGTGAGAGGCTTCTTCGATTTCACGGGTGAGGCAGAGAATCTGATGATCGTAGACAAGGATGCGCAGCCCATGACGGGAATGTTCGGGCCTCAGAAGCTTCACGAGCGGGTCCAGATCGTCGACGCGAATTCCAGCATCGACCAAATCGCCTGCAAGATCGTCGGGCAAGTTTCGCTGCACCAGCCAGTCGGCCAGATCCGACTCCAGATCGGCACGCTGTAGCGCGTCGAGTTTATTGGTACCCGCACCGCATTCGGCGATGGTGTCGCTGAGTTTAGCCATCAGCGCCTGCGCTTCGGGAGGAATCACCTCGCTGCGCAGGGCAATGGCTTCGCGGCGGCGGCTATTCTGCGCTTCGCGCATCAGTGTGGCAGAACGCAAGACGGCCGAGGCGGGATTGTTTAGCTCATGAGCCAGGCCGGCGGAAAGCTTTCCGAGTGCCAACATTTTGGCGGTGCGTTCTTCGTTACGCGCCGTTTCGCGGGTGCGGTCCGTCATTTCTCCTACAAGCTTTTGCGCGAGGTTGGGAGCGCGATAGACGAGTTCGCGTAATTCCGTGGCGGGCATGACAGCGATGCGAGTGGGTCCAATTGCCGTGCCGCGGCCACCGATAACCTTCATGCGTGAAAACGGGAGCACACCGGTCGGTTGGCCCGCGGTACGGACGAAGACGGGAGCGTAAGGATCGTTCGATCGGCGGTAGTGAAGCTCTCCTGCAAGAACGACTATGAAGTCCTTCGCCGGAGAACCTTCGTGCACGATAGTTTCGCCCGATTCGAACGAGAGGACCTGAAAATGGCCGGCTAGCCATTCCAGCGCAGCGCGATCATCGTCGGCGAACAGCGGGATCTGCGCCAGTTGGTCGGTGGTCAGGCGGTCTAAAGGAACGGGCACGTGCGGACCTCCCTAGCGGTTCGCCAGATACTGGTTGACGAAGTATAAGACGATGGAGCCTTCGCCGACACTGTTGGCAACGCGCCGCACGGCGCCATTCCTCACATCGCCAACGGCGAAGACGCCGGGTACATTGGTTTCCAACAAGGCAGGATCGCGATCGAGTGTCCAGCCTGGAGGACGCTTGCCATCGCGCAAGAGACTTGCTCCTGTGAGAATAAAACCCTTGCCATCTCGGCAAATGGTGCCTTCGAGCCAATCGGTTCTCGGTTCGGCGCCGATGAAGATGAAGAGCGCCCCGGCTTCGCGTTGCTCGATTGTCTTCGTATCATGATGACGGATGGTGAGACCGGTCAGACGGTCTTCGCCGTGAACCTCGAGCACTTCTGTCCACGGCTCAACCTTGATCGTTGGCATCGTTTGGATGCGCCCCACCAGGTAGTGAGACATCGAGCGGGACAACGATTCGGCTCGCACCAACATGGTCACGGAGCGGGCATATTGCGAAAAGTGAACTGCCGCCTGACCCGCGGAATTGGCGCCGCCGACTATGTAAACGTCCTCGCCCTTGCACGAGGACGCTTCCGTGTTCGCAGCACCATAGTAAACCCCGGCGCCCGTGAGGCGATCCATCCCTTGTATATCGAGGCGCCGCCATTGCACGCCGGAGGCGATGACCACGCTGTGGCCCACCAACTCCTGGCCGCTGGAAAGTTTGACCACGCGGTATTCACCTTGAACGGCAAGCGATTCCGCCTGAACCGGTGCAAGGACTTCGGTTCCGAATCGTTTTACTTGAGACACGCCACGTCGCGCCAAATCCGCGCCGCTGAGGCCCGCAGGAAAACCTAGATAATTCTCAATGCGCGAACTGAGCCCCGCCTGGCCGCCTGCAGCTTCGCGTTCAACGAGAATGGTTCGAAGGCCCTCGGTGCTGCAATAGAGTGCACAGGCTAGTCCTGCGGGGCCGGCACCAATAATAATGACGTCGTAAAAGTCGCGGGTCGGGGCAGTGGTAAGCCCGAGCTTCGCTGCCACATCCGGCAGTGTGGGCTTCTGCAGGATGGAGCCATCGGCAAAAATTAAAACCGGAAGACTTTCGGGAGAATCACCGACCGCAGCGGCGATGCGCGGATCGGAAGTCGAGCCGGGTTCGATCCAGCGGTAAGGGATCTGGCTCTTGGCCAGGAAATCCTTGAGCTCGTGAGTGCTCGGAGACCAGCGCGTGCCGACAACATAAATGCCTTCAAAGGATTCGCGGCTGGTGGCGTTCCAATCCTCAAGCAAATCCGAAAGGATGGGGTAAAGGTTTTGCTCCGGTGGCTCCCATGGCTTCATCAGGTAATGATTCAGCCGAACTTTATTGATGGCGTCGATCGCGGCACTGGAATCCGCGTAGGCGGTAAGCAGAACACGCCGGGCATCGGGCTGCAGCGCGAGAGCATTCAAAAGAAATTCCGTGCCACTGACGCGCGGCATGCGCTGGTCGACAAGGAACAGCGCTATGCGATCGCCGCGAGTGGTGAGCTGCTGCACAAAATCCATGGCTTTATCGGGAGCATCTACCGCGAGAATCCGATAGTCAGCGGAAAATTTGGACTTCAGGTCCCTTTCCACGGCGCGGAGGACAGCAGGATCGTCATCCAGTGCGAGAATAAAAGGCTTTTTGGCCATATCAAAAATCCTAAAATGTGAAATTTGTCACCTCTATGGTATTTGGCCTTGCAGAGACAGGCAAATTAAAATCCCGGTCACTGGGGGGAAGATGGACCAAACATCTCGTGGCGCGCCCTCTACAAACTCGTTCCACCCAGAGTATCAGCGGCTCCTATCGCAAGGAGACATACGCGTCACTACAGTGAGTTGACGTGGTTCTTACCATTTTTGCCCGAGCGCTTCATTTCCCGAGAATCTCTAAGATTCCAAAATCATGCCTGTTGATGCTCTTCAACCGATTCCTCTTCGCAAGTTCGGTCGCAGCGATGTTCAAATTTCCGCGTTGGGAATGGGTGGCCATCATCTTGGCGACGCGCCGGATGCGACCACGGCCAAAGCCATTGTTCACGAAGCAATCGACGGTGGCGTGACTTTCTTCGATAACTGCTGGGAATACCATCGCGGCAAAAGTGAAGACTGGATGGGCGGAGCGCTAAAGGGCAAGCGCGACAAAGTATTTCTGATGACGAAAGTGTGCACGCACGGCCGGGACGGAAGCCTGGCGCTTCAGATGCTCAATCAATCCCTGCAGCGGCTGCAAACCGATCACCTGGATCTTTGGCAGATTCACGGCGTTTCATTCGAAAACGACCCTGAACTGTTCGTACGCAAAGGTGGTGCGGCTGAAGCCCTGCTACAGGCCAAGAAAGCCGGCAAAGTTCGTTTTCTTGGCTTCACGGGCCATAAGGACCCGTCGCTTCATCTCGCGATGCTGCAAACCGGCTTCCCGTTTGACTCCGTCCAAATGCCGCTGAATGTGTTCGATGCAAATTTTCATAGCTTCGAGCAACGGGTGCTTCCCGAACTTCTCAAAAGAAATATTGCGCCGCTGGGAATGAAGCCTATCAACGGCGCGGGCGATGCTGTCAAATCAGGTGTTCTGACTGCAGAAGAGTCTCTGCGCTATGCCATGAGCCTGCCCGTGACTACAACCATCACGGGCATGGAATCGCTGGATGTATTGCGTCAAAACCTGAATGTCGCGCAAGGATTCAAGCCATATTCTGCGGCAGAAATGCAGGCGCTGCGAGACCGGTGCAAAGAGATGGCTGGCGATGGGCGCTTCGAGCTCTACAAGGTGTCTCTGAAGTTCGATAATCCCGAAGCGCGCCTGGCTCACGAATATCCTCTCGATCTGCAGCAAAAAGAAGTGAAGGAAATGATGGATTCCACCAACAACACCGGCCATCCTTTTCCAAAGATATAGCCGCCCACCAGGAGGTTGCGTGATGAAAAAATCGAATCGTTCGCGCCGCGATTTCTTGAAGAAAGCTGCGTGGATTGGAGCGGCTTCGTTGACTTCAAAACACATTAACGTTTCTGCGCAAAATCAAAGCAATCAGGAAGTACCCAAGAGACCTATGGGCAAGACAGGCCTGCAAGTGTCTTATATAGGTCTCGGCGGCTATCATCTTGGCTCTGCCAAAGACCAAACCGATGCCAATGAGATGGTCGCGATGGCTCTGGATGCGGGCATCAATTTCTTCGACAATGCATGGGAGTATCACGATGGCCTGAGCGAATCTCGCCTGGGCACGGCCCTCGCGGGTAAGCGCGATCAAGTTATTCTCATGACCAAAGTGTGCACGCACGGGCGCGGAAAAGATGTTGCCATGCAGCAACTCGAAGAATCCTTGCGCCGGTTGCGCACCGATCGCCTTGACGTCTGGCAGATCCACGAGGTCATTTACGAAAATGATCCCGACCTAATCTTTGCCCCGGGCGGCGCTGCTGAAGCTCTTTTGCAGGCCAAACAACAAGGCAAAGTGCGCTTTATTGGTTTTACGGGACACAAAGATCCTTCGATTCATCTAAAAATGCTCTCGCACGATTTTCCCTTTGACACGATTCAGATGCCGCTCAACTGCTTCGATGCCACCTTCCGCAGCTTCGAAACACAGGTCTTGCCAGAGGCCAACAAACGCGGGCTCGCTGTTTTTGGAATGAAAAGTCTCGGCGGCAGCGGCGAGATGGTGCGGAAGGGGGGAGTGACGCCTACGGAAGGATTGAGCTACGCCATGAGTTTGCCTGTCGCCACCACGATTAGCGGGATGGATTCGATGGAAGTTCTGACACAGAACTTGGCAATCGCATGTGGATTCAAACCACTCAGCGAAGAAGAGATGGCTTCCCTGCGTGAACGCTGCAAAACACTTGCCGCCGATGGCCGCCTCGAGCTATTCAAGACCACAAAAAAATATGACGCAGCAGTCGGCCGCGAGCAACACCATTATCCCGCACCGTCTTTGCTACCCGCCTGAAACTATCTGCTGATTCCACTGATCGAAATAACAGCTTATCTCTCTGATTCGCTCGAGTTCAGGCTCCGTTTCCCGACGCGCAGTACAAGTGGTTGAACTCACGGCGCAACTGTTGTTGAATGAAAGAGTAGCCAAGGATGCGCCCGTAGCTCAGTTGGATAGAGCGTCTGCCTTCTAAGCAGAGGGTCGGGAGTTCGAATCTCCCCGGGCGCGCCACTTACTCCTTCTCCATCCGTTACTTACACGCGGTCATTTCTTGTTCGTTCCCGGCAGCGGGCTGACCGTCATAAAAATGTAATACTTTCCCCTTGCCGTAGACCTTCTCATTTGCTTTTTCCAGGTTTTGCCGCACCTGCTCCACCATCCCCAGTTGATAGTGGCGCTTGGTTTCCGGGCTCGAATGACGCATCGCGCGCTGCACAACGGCGTCAGGCGCAACCCAACTGAGGCGCGTGCAGAACACATGCCTCAAATGGTAGATCGGAAAGTGAGCTACTCCCGCGTTTCTTAGCGTCGTCTTCCAAGCCGTTTTAACCGTAGTGATCGGCTGGTTGGGTTTGACCTGTTCCGGGCGAATTGGTACGGGGAACCGATTTGCCGGTAATCGCGCTCGAAAGTGAGCTGAGTCTCACTTTCGGAACGCACCCGGTGGCAGTGAAACGATCGGATCCGCACAACGCTCTGCAAATAAGAACGCAAACATCGGATGATTTCATTCCAGTTTTTTGCAGAGGTTGACCGGATACCGCAGTGAGCCCGAGACTTTGAAAAGTCAGGCAGCCATTGGGGTCTGATATAAGTTACGACAGTGAGGTTGCCATCGAAACGAGCGGAGATTTGCCACTGGTCGGACCACAGTCGTATCCGGCGTTCGCCCTTCCCGTGAGGTATGCGTGCGATGGTTATTGAAGTAGATCCTGAAATCGAGCAGTTTGTGTTCGAGATCTACAGTCGTCCAGAACAACAGGTGATCCAAATACTCGCGTCGAATGGTGCGATTAGTCTTTTTACGAACGGATGGGACAGGGGCACGTAGGGGATGGACTTGATTTGTGGTAACTCCAGTATTCGCAGATTGGCTTGCCACTGGTGGAACCGATAAAGGGGATCGTTGTCGGAGCTGACGTACTTCGGCAACCAGCGTTGGCCTCGAATGGCGCGGTTAAACATCCGACAGAGTGCGACACCATCGACGGCGCCGGCATGGACGCCGAAGCCAATGATCCGGCGCGTATATTGATCCATGACCACCAGGACCCAGTGGGTCCGCAACGTGGCCGACTCGCGCCGGAACAGATCCATACTCCAGAGGCTGTCTTTCATGTGGCCCAGGAAGGTCAACCAGGAAGGACCATCGGAGTCCTGTCCCGGCAGGTAGCGATGGGCGAGAATCCTTCGAATCACGTCTTTGTCGAATTGGATGTGGAACGCCAAGGCGATCTGTTGTGCGATTCGCGGACAGCCCCAGTTGGGATTACGTTGCTTCATTTCGACGACCGCATGGATGAGTTCTGCGCTCGGTCCTTTCGGGCCGGGCTTCCGACGGCGATTCGGTGAGAACAGCATGCGGTACTTTCGCTTGCTAATGGCTTGGTGAAGCCCTAGCAGTGTCGAAGGCTTCAGTACGATTGCGGAACGGAACAGACGAGCTGGACGGACCATGGAGGGCCGCAGGCGAAGCCCAGCAGGCAGTCATCGATGACCTAAGCAAGCAGTTCGATACGACGCGCGAAGCGGTTCGAGGGTTCTTCAAGATCCTGAGCGCGAGTGAGGTGCCGGTAGAGAAGCTGCCGCAGAAGCTCGAGGAAATCGCGCAACGGCATCGCGCCATGTTGCAGCGACTATCGGCACTGGACCCGGATACCGCAGAGATCAAGGCCTACATCGAGCAGGCCCGAGCGATTCTGAGTACTGCTGACACACCGGAGGCCTATGACTGTGCTGACGCGTTGCTGGCAGAGGTGGAAGCATCGAACATGCGGGCGATTCGTGCGGCTGAGGCACTGGAGCGAGAGGTGAAGGAAGCGGTGAGCAGGAAGCGGCTCAGCGCTGCGGCAACCCGGGCAGAACGGGGCGAGCTAAGTCTTACGCGATTGGACTATCTGCAGGCGGGGCAACACTTCAAGGCGGCCGCGGAGCTTGTAGGTCACGATGAATCTGAGCTGCGAGCTGGTTATCTCAATCGCTACGCAGGCGCGCTACGCGAATACGGAGACTACCGAGGGGATAACGCGGTGTTGGCACAGGCGATTGCCGTGTACCGAGTGGCGCTCGCGGAGATTCGGCGAGAGGAGCTGTCGCTGACTTGGGCGATGACGCTGAACAACCTCGGCAACGCGCTTGGGACGTTGGGCGAACGGGAGAGCGGGACGGCGCGACTGGAGGCAGCGTTGGCCGCGTATGGCTGGAGGAAGCGGTGGCCGCGTATCGCGAAGCGTTGAAGGAATACACGCAGGAGCGGGTGCCCTTGGATTGGGCGATGACGCAGAACAACCTCGGCAACGCGCTTGAGGCGTTGGGGGAACGAGAGAGCGGGACGGAGCGGCTGGAGGAAGCGGTGGCCGCGTATCGCGAAGTGTTGAAAGAGCGCACGCAGGAGCGAGTGCCGTTGCAGTGGGCGGCAACGCAGAACAACCTCGGCAACGCGCTTGAGGCGTTGGGGGAACGAGAGAGCGGGACGGAGCGGCTGGAGGAAGCGGTGGCCGCGTATCGCGAGGCGTTGAAGGAGCGCACCCGGGAGCGAGTGCCGTTGACTTGGGCGATGACGCAGAACGACCTCGGCACCGCGCTTAAGGCGTTGGGCAAACGGGAGAGCGGGACGGCGCGACTGGAGGAAGCGCTGACTGCCATTGAGTCTGCCCGCGGTGTTTATCGCGACGCAGGCCTGCTTCAATATGAGAGTTATTTTGAAGAGAGAATACAATCACTTCGGCGACTCGTCGCTTAAGAGGTCTCAATGAGAGAACCTTCTCTCGAGGGAGTCTAGCGGCAAAACCGCGCAGGATTGGCGCGCAACTGGACTTCGAGTCTGCCTCTCGGGCATATGTGCCGCGGTCCGGAAACGTTAGCGTTTTATCAAGGATGTAGGCGTGTGCGCGACCGGGAGTTGGACAGGCTCATTGCGGATGTCGTCCCGAATATCAAATGCGCGCCTCCGAAAGCGACAAACTGGCCGATAAATAGCCTGTTTTCATCAGTACATGTGTACTTCTTGGAGGCGATTTAAGCCCGCAAAAGTCCCATTCTGGCAACACGATGCGGTAGATCCGAAAAGCCTATCTGCAACCTTTAGATTTCGCGACAGATACAAACGCATATAAACCATTCCTCACGCTTCCTCACTTGGGTTTAATCCCCCCTCTCCGCCAGTTCTTTATTTTCAGTGGGTTGCAATCCTTCCTAAGACACTTCCTAAGAGATTCCTCGAATCGGCTGAAAAAGTCTGCGGCCGCGCAGTACTTAGACTGCAGAGGAATTTCGGTGGCAAAGCTCAGCATCTACAAATACATTCGCACAGGGAAAGGCTGGCGTTACTGCAGAGCCGTGTTTCACCCGAACGGCAAGATCAAACCGCAACGCCTAAGCGGCAGGTTTTTAAGAAACATCACTTGGAGTGCGTGGTTGGGTTCATGCTCATCCTGTAGCCAAAGCATTCGGGCAGCGGCGTCGGTTTGGAAAACCGCCGCAGGCCGAATGACTCACCAACACTGAGAGCAATCACGCTCAATTGAGCGATGTCAAAACTCTGGAGAATTGCGCCACACCGCGTATCGTCGAGGATCTGGAAATTGAATGTGTTCCTTTTCTCTACAACGGAGACCCCGAACGTGCCACTTTCACGCGCTGTGTGCGTTTGTCATGGGTTGCGGTAGCCTGCGGAACAAAGGGCGCCAAGACCGTCTGTATGTCATATCATGTTGGTGCAAAGGAGCAGTATCAATCCCAATTTATGCTTACGCGAATCGTTTGTATCCTCTTGGTCCTGATCTCGGCCTCAGGCTCGTCCGGCACGGATTTTTCCATGAAGGTGACCGACAAGAATTACCTCGACACTCAAGGTTTCAGCGTTTTTCTCTACGACAGCACGTACCACCCCGTTTTTGTGGACCAAAAGAATACGGCCATGGAGATGATTCTGCACGGCCAGCGCATCGCCACGAACGGAGACGTTCGCCTGATGCCAACGCCGGAGCAGTGGGACTTGGTGGCAACGCTTAAGGGCCGCCATGCGGACAAGGCGAACGACCGGCTGATTGCCGCCCTCAGTTTCCCGACGTTCGATTTCAGTTACACATTGGAAGTGGCAGCGGAGCCGGGCGGGGTGAAGGTCAGCATCAATCTCGATAAGCCGCTACCGCAAAAACTGGAGGGGCGGGCGGGCTTTAATTTGGAGTTTCTGCCGTCGATCTACATGGGCAAGGCTTACGTGGTGGACGGAACCAAAGCCGGCATCTTCCCGCGAACGCCGAACGACGCAATGACGAAAGTTTTGCCCTTGGTGGATGAGCCGAAAAAGGCGTACTACCTGGAGGACTGGGACAAGGCCAAAGGATACACGCAGCCGCTGCCGTTCGCCGAAGGCAAGAGCATCATTCTGGGTGTAGACGACGCGCTGGCTCGAGTGAACGTGATATCGGATACGGCCAACCTGATGCTGTTCGATGGGCGCGACCGCGCGCAGAACGGCTGGTTCGTGTTGCGTTCGCTGATCCCTTCGGGAAAAACCACGAGCGCCATCGTGTGGCACATCCGTCCGGACGTGATCCCGAACTGGACACGGCCGCCGATGATCGCGCACAGCCAGGTGGGTTATGCGCCGGGCTTCTCCAAGGTGGCGGTGCTCGAACTCGACCCGAAATACGACGGCCCGAAGAAGGCCCGAGTGTTGCGCCTGACGGAACACGGATCGTACCAGCAAGTGTTCGAGGGTCCGATCACGCCCGCGACGCCATGGCTGCGCTACGTGTATTCGAAATTCGACTTCACCTCCGTGAAGGAACCCGGCCTTTACGTAATCGAGTACGCAGATCAGCGCACGGCCCCTTTCCGGATTTCGCAGGACGTCTACGCAAAGATCTGGCAGGACAGCCTGGACCATCACCTTGCGGAGCAGATGGATCACGTTGCGGTTCGCGAAGGATACCGGGTGTGGCATGGCGCTTCGCACCTGGATGATGGGCGCATGGCGCCGGTGGTTGGAGAGCAATTTGACGGCTGGAACCAGGCCACAGCGACGGATGGGAAGTACAAAGGCGGCGATCACATCCCTGGGATGAATGTGGGCGGGTGGTATGACGCCGGGGATTTCGACCTGGAGGAACCGGCGCAACTGAGCGTGATTCAGAGCCTGGCGCTGGCGTATCGCGAATTTCATCTCACGTACGACGAGCTTACGGTGGATGAAAACGCTCGTGAGGTGGAGATGCACCGGCCCGATGGCGTGCCGGATACGGTGCAGCAGGTGAAGCATGGCGCACTGCTCATCCTGGCGCAGTTCCACAACATCGGCCACGCCATCCGTGGCACTCACGAGCCAGATCTGCGGCAGTACACCCAGGTGGGCGACGGCGCTTCGAAAACGGACGGCCGCATCTACGACCCGAAGCTCGGCCCGAACGAAACGCAAGGTGACTACTCCGGCAGGCCGGACGATCGCTGGATCTTCACTACGAACAACCCGTTTTTCCAGTGGAACGCCATTGCAGCGCTGGCTGCAGCGGCGGATGTGCTGAAAGGCTGGGACGATGCGTTGGCGAGAGACTGCCTGGATACCGCGATCACGGCTTGGAACGAGGAGAAGGCTCATCCGACGCAGAATCCGGCGGGCGGCGGCTTGGGCGGAGCGGCTCCGGCAGGCGCGCCGGGAGGTGGCGTGCTGGCCGCGTCGCAGGGCGTGGTCTCTGGCGCTCAAAGTGGTGGTAACGCAGCGGGCAGCGCGGGCGCTCCGACAGGTACGGGCACGGCCGGCGCACAAACAACTGTCCCGGCCGGCTCGGGCCGTGGCGGATCTGGCCCCGGACTGGAGTGGGCGGCGGCGCTGGAATTGACCATCGCCACGAATGGGGCGGAGCCATACAAGTCTCGGCTGAAGGAATTGTTCCCGCAGATGATCACGCCGCAACAGATGGATTCGCGCGGCTGGAGCGCAGTGCGGGCTTTGCCTTATCTGGACGCCGGCGCGAAGGATCAAATGCGTGAAGCGGTGAAGAAATATATGGCGGGTTTGGATGAGCGCCTGGACGCAACCCCTTTCGGGGTTCCACCGAGTCTCGGCACGTGGGGCGGATCGGGCGCCGTGGTGGACATGGCCATCCGAATGTATTTCCTCCACAAGGCTTTTCCGGATCTGGTCAGTCCCGAATACACACTTCGCGCGGTCAACTACATTCTTGGGACGCACCCGGTATCCAGCACTTCGTATGTGGCTGGAGTGGGAACGGTGTCGAAGACGAAGACCTACAGCAACAATCGCGCAGACAATTCGTACATTCCGGGCGCCGTGATTCCGGGATACATCATCATCAAGCCGGATTTTCCGGAGTGCATCGATGACTTCGGGTTTCTGTGGTTTGAGGATGAAGCCGTGGTGGCCGGTTCGGCAAGCTGGGTGGTAGCGGGGAACGCTGCGGAGGCGATCATTAAGGAAGCAAAGTAGAGCCAGTACTAAAAGCGCCCCGCGGCTCCGAGCGGGTCGGGTCAGGAAATTCCACTCGCCCTTGGCGACCGCACGACGATGCGCAACTGCGCATGAAAGCAAGTTCAGAAGCGACTGTTGAACAGTTGCTCGACGCACATGATGCGTGCCCCGGTGCCCTTCAATCTGGCTGGTTTGCCCGCGCTCTCCGTGCCATTTACGTTTAGTTCAGAGCAGTTGCCGATCAACGTGCAACTCGTCTCGCGGTGGCTGGATGAAGCGACGATTCTTCGCCTCGGCGCATTGATCGAAGCGTGGAACAAAGCGCAACACCGTCACCCGAATCTTTGACTGTCTTGTAGCTGACTAGAAATGGGTCCGCGGGTTTGCAAACCCAGCGTGACTAATTCACTGCCTTGCGCAAGCCTACAAGCAGCAGTTGCTTCGGACTGACCGTGCGCCGTGGATTCTTCTCAGACAGTTCAATGGGTCTTCAGTGCAGCGCACCACCGCACAGTGTAAACACGGCCCACGTTGTACGAACACCCAAGCATCTATATGGCGAGTAAAACCGCGGCCAGCGGTGTTGCGTGCGTCGGACGGAAAGACATTTGTTCATGATTGACGTCATTGGCAGCTCGCCTGAAAGCAGAGTGTTTGGCCAAAAAACGGGAGCACATGATTTTGAAAACGGCCCGCTACCTTGCTTGTGTGAGTGCCAGAATACACTTCGAGGCTATTTGCGATCCCATACTTATCAAGAGCTTCGTGGAGCTTTACGGTATCGGCTCGCAGACCGTCCTGGTCACCCACATCGATGGAGATCGCACGATACCGCCGGAGACTTCCGATGTACTGATCAACGAAAGCGAGTGGAGCATTTGCAGCCCATTTTGCAAAAACGTCGGGCTGTGGCGTTCCATCCTTCGTGGGCAGGTCGAGATAAAGCGGAGGATTCTTCGGGTTGGGTGACCAAGCGGCGGCCGACGCCAACGTGGCGCGCGCAAAAAACGGCAGCCCCGCAGAGTCTGCAGGTGTTTTAAGAGCCTCAAGGTTCTTCGCGATTTCTGGGTTCATGGAACCGGCGGGCCGGGGAGATAAGCAACACGGACTCATGATGTACAAACTCCCGAACACGTCGGAATGCTTCATGCCAATGCGGGTAGCGCCGTAACCTCCCATTGAGTGGCCGACGAGTCCCCGGCTTTGGCGCTCAGGAATCGTACGGTAATGTGCATCAATGTATGCGACCAGGTCTCGAGCGATGAACAGCTCGAAATCACCGGTAGTCACGGAACTCGAATACATCGAGCCGTTGTGCAACGTCTTCGAATCGGGGAGGACTACGATCATTTCTTTCGCGCCTAGAGCGAAGGCGCCTTCGATAGTCTCGGGAACATGGATTTCATGCGTCCATTGCTCTGCGCCGATGGAGTAACCGTGCAGGGCGTAAACGACTGGGTAGCGTCGGGACTTATCTTGCGCATAGCTGGGAGGAAGGAACACAAACACGTCGCGATCAACCGCGTCTCCTTCCAAATTGCCTTCCAGAGCCGTTCCGTGAATTTTGATGTGCTCGACCGTCACTGGCTTTGCACCGGCAACCGCCGGAGGCACATCCGTTTGCACTTGCGCGGCGAGCTGAGGAGCTAGTCCAGCCGCAATCGCAAGTAAAATCCCTCCTAACCATTTCGCGCTTGTCATGGTGACCCTTTCTTGAAACAGCATCGGTCTGGGAGAGCCATCTAGCTTTACTGCTCGACTGCAACCACCGTTACCGATTTGGGAGCCAATTTGAGGGTCAGCCTGCCGTCTTGCGCTTTTGCGGAAAGCGGCTTAGGAACAACCGTATTGGGCGCGTCGAAGGTATTTACGCTGTCGACCTTGGATGCAGACAGCGTTTCTCCTGCCGCGGATTTAGCATTTATACCGGCCAGAGTAACTTCGATTTCAGCGGACTGATTTGGATCGACGTTAGTTATTGCAAGCCATAATTTTCCGGCTTTATCTTTCGCTGCTATGGCATCTACACGAGGCAACATGATATCGCCGTGCGTGTACGTGCCGGCGTCGAATGAGACGGGCACGAAGGTGGCGTCCTGGAACGGTACGTACATTTTGTATATATAGTATGTGGGCGTGAGAACCATTTTCTCTTTGTCGGTCAGGATCATGGCCTGGAGCACATTGATCATCTGCGCGATATTGGCCATGCGAACGCGGTCGGCATGCCGCGCAAAAATGTTGAGATTCAGTGCCGCTAGTATTGCATCGCGCAAACTATTTTGCTGTGCCAGGAAGCCGGGATTGCTGCCGGGAAGCGGCGCGTACCAGCCGCCCCACTCATCCACAACAAGCGCCACCTTTTTTTCCGGATCATATTTGTCCATGATTGCCGAGTGCTTCTCAACAAGATCGGTCATCTCGAGCGTGAACTTTAGAATTTGCGCGTACTCGGTCTCCCCGAATCCTACCGACGCATAGGAAGGCGGCCATTTCACAACGGTGTAGGAGTGCATCGAAAGCCCATTCATATCCCAACTCCAGGTGTGGTTCTGATACGCCTTCATGATAGCGTCGGTCCACTCAGTCCAGCGGGGTTCGCCGCCCCCGGGTCCCACAGCGATCTTGAGCATCTGTTGTTTGTCTTGTTGTGCTGGATTGAAGTTGCGGACGAAGCGGCTGTAGATCTTGAGCTGGCTCAGATAATAGTCGGGCGTCATGTTGCCGCCACAGTCCCAGCTTTCGTTGCCGATGCCAAGAAACGCAACCTTATAAGGAGCAGGATGCCCGTTGGCGTCGCGCTCCTTGGCGAGCGTCGTAGGCTGAGCAGTGGTTAAGTATTCGAGCCATTCCGATGCTTCCTGTGGAGTGCCTGAGCCAACGTTGACAGAGAGGTATGCCTCTGCGCCAATCTGGTCGAGGAAGTCCATGAATTCGGTTGTCCCGAAGGTGTTCGGCTCAATGACGCCGCCCCAGTTAGGATTGAGTGTGACCGTTCGCTGCTGACCGATGCCTTTGCGCCAGTGGTATTCGTCTGCAAAGCACCCTCCGGGCCAGCGGACGTTCGGCACCTTTATCGCTTTCAGCGCCGCGACGACATCATTGCGGATCCCGCGCGTGTTCGGAATCTTCGAGTCCGGGCCGACCCAGATTCCTTCGTAAACACCGTGGCCGAGGTGCTCGGCAAATTGGCCGAAAAGATTGCGGTCAATCTTCGGGCCGGGCTTGGAAACGTCAACGGATAGCTGGATTTTCTGCGCAGTCGCCACCGGCACAGCCGTAGCCACAACGAGCAGAGTCAAGCTGGCAAAAAGGGAACGCACGAGCGGAGATCCCGCTTGAAACGCAAACAGGAATGTCCGACGGACCTGGGATTGGCGCAGGATTCGGCACTGAATTGATCGAAAAGGTTTGAAGGCAATTTCTTGGGTCATTTGTTGTTCTTTCTGAGGTTCGGCTAGGTTTGCACCGGATTGATATCCAACATTTTTGTGCATTGTCTTTCAGAGTTCAGTTTATGAAACAGGTAGTATACATTCAGCGTGACGATGGACAATCCACCACGCATTCTCGAGATGGACTCGAACACAATGGACGCTCAACTCCGGTGTGGGTGCTGTCGCAAATCATTCCAGGGGCCACTTCCAGCGTGAAGGCACTCGTACTCAAGAAGCCGGGCGAAGCGTCCGTTGAAATCGTTCCCGATCCGGTGGCCGCACCCGGAGAATTATTACTGAGAGTCCGAATGGTTGGGTTCTGCGGAAGCGATCTGAACTCATTTCGCGGACGAAACCCACTAGTCACGTTTCCGCGGATCCCCGGACATGAAGTGTCAGCCACGGTCATCGAGGGGGATAGCTCGCTGCCTGCTGAAACAGATGTAGCTCTTTCTCCATATACGAGCTGCGGCGGGTGCGCTTCGTGCCGGAGGGGACGTCCGAATGCATGCCAGTTCAATCAGACTCTCGGCGTGCAACGGGACGGAGCGCTTGCGGAATTTGTCGCGATGCCTCGAGAGAAGTTGTATCCGGCGAAACTCACGAGGAAAGAGTTGTGCCTGGTCGAACCGCTGACTGTGGGATTCCATGCTGTGGCGCGCGGCAGAATAAAAGCGGACGACACTGTCGCCATCCTGGGATGCGGCGGCGTGGGACTCGGAGCCGTCGCTGCTTCGAACGCACGCGGCGCTCGCACGATTTGTGTTGATCTGGATGATGAGAAGCTCGTCGTGGCGCGAGCGGCGGGTGGTTCTGATGCGATCAACACCGCGAAGGAATCGCTACACGATCGCCTGCAAGAACTGACGGAAGGCCGCGGCCCGGATGTGGTGATCGAAGCGATCGGAACACCGCAAACCTTTCGAGCCGCTGTTGAAGAAGTCGCCTTCACGGGAAAAGTGGTGTACATCGGCTATGCAAAAGAACCGGTGCGCTACGAGACGAGACTCTTCGTGCAAAAAGAACTGGACATTCTCGGTTCGCGAAACGCGTTGCCGGAAGATTTTCGTGCAGTAATCCATCTTCTCGAGGGGAAAAAGTTTCCTGTGGACCAGGCTGTGAGTTTGGTGGTGCCGCTCGAACAAGCGGCGGATGCCCTGCGATCGTGGAGCGAGAATCCGGCAAGCTTCAAAAAGATCATGGTCTCCGTGGATTGACGGCATCAGAGCTTTATTCTATTTGCAGGAGGGAGGAATCATGCTTGCCCGTTCGCTGTTGACGATTGCACTTGGTGGTTTCTTGCTCGCGCTCTTAGCACTTCGTGGAGCGCAGGCCCAGAGTCCGACGGCTCCAACCGCTTCTATCGACCCGGAAGCGATCGACGCAATCTGGCAGAAGGCAAGCAGCAAGTATGACGGGCAGCGAGCGGAGCTCTTGAAGGACGTTGAAAACGCGGATCGCGAGGGGCGCTATCGCGCGGACTGGGAATCGCTAAAGAACTACGAAGCGCCGGAGTGGTACAAGGACGCCAAGTTCGGAATTTTTATTCACTGGGGAGCGTATTCGGTTCCTGCTTTCGGCAGCGAATGGTATCCGCGCATGATGTATGTCGAGGGATCCCCAGAATACCGGCATCACATCGAGACTTACGGTAAGCAGGACAAATTCGGCTACAAAGACCTAATCCCGATGTTCAAGGCGGAGCATTTCGATCCGGCGGCCTGGGCGGAATTATTCAAAAAAGCCGGCGCGAAATACGTGGTGCCCGTGGCCGAGCATCACGACGGATTCGCGATGTACGAGAGCAGGTTGAGCGATTGGACGGTGGCCAAAATGGGACCGCATCGCGATACCACGGGAGAATTGGCGAAGGCCGTGCGGGCCGCCGGGTTGCATTTTGGCGTATCGTCGCACCGTGTGGAACATAATTTCTTCCTTGGGCCGGGCCGCGGAATTTCTTCGGATGTGAACGACCCGCAATATGCGATGCTGTACGGCCCTGCCCATACCTGGCTTATGAACCCGTGGGGCACACCTCTCAACAATGATTTCACTTATGTTTCCTCGGCGTGGGCCAACGATTGGCTGGCGCGGTCTGCGGAACTGGTCGAGAAATACCATCCCGATATCGTGTATTTCGACTGGTGGATCGGGCAGGCGGCGATCCGGGAGAATCTCGCGCGGTTCGCTGCGTTCTATTACAACAGCTCTCTGAAATACGGCGACCACGTTGGCGTGATTAATTACAAAGACTACGCGATGCAAGAGCATTCCGGCGTGCTCGATTTGGAGCGCGGCCAGTTGGGAGACATTCGCCCGCTTTATTGGCAGACGGACACGTCGGTCAGCAACAAATCGTGGGGCTACATTGAGAACGACACATTCAAGTCGCCGCAGTTCGTGGTGGATCAGCTCATCGACATCGTGAGTAAGAACGGGAATTTGCTGATGAACATTGGGCCGCGGTCGGATGGTACGATTCCGGAGCAGGTGCAGCAGGTTCTGCTGGATGTGGGAGCTTGGCTCAATGTCAACGGCGAAGCGATCTACGGCACGCGGCCGTGGCGGGCGTACGGCGAAGGGCCGACCAAAGTCGCCGGTGGCTCCTTCCACGACACCGACACCGCCAACTACACTGCCGAAGATTTTCGCTTCACCACCAAGGGCGACACGCTTTATGTGATCGGACTTGCCTGGCCTGCAAATGGCGGAGCGGTGGTCCGCTCGCTGGCCGCCACCGTGGGAAGCGAACCAGTGGCGTCGGTGGCTTTGCTCGGCGGCGACCCAAGCTTGCGATTCGAGCAGAAAGCGGATGGTTTGCACGTGTATTTACCCAGTTCGCCGCCGGCAAAGTATGCTTACGCGCTTCGCGTGAAGTTTCAGCACGCGGGCCGCTGAAACGAACAAGCACAGAGTCTCTCCGCGAAAAGCGCTACCGCGATGAAGCGTTTCTTTGCTTCGTGTCGGATGACGATGAAAGGCAGGGTGCCGTGAAGAAAGTTCAACGGATGAAGAGTTTTGGAGCGAGCGTTTACTCGATCACATCTAGCCGGCGCCCAAAGCCGTTCGATGGGGCACAGCCAAAATCGATGGTTAAGAGGTGAAGCCATGAAGCCAGTCGCAATTGCACTGCTGCTGTTTGCGAGCCTATGTTGGACGCGGGAGTGCTACCCACAAGACGCAGGGGATTTTCATCCGGCCACAACAAATGTGTGGGGAGCTGAATACCCGCGAGTTGACAGCGCGGGAAGGGCCCAGATCCGTGTCAGAGCTCCCGCCGCCACGAAGGTCAAGGTGAATTTCTGGAGCGGGCCGAAGTCGGATATGGAGAAACAGTCGGACGGCTACTGGATGGTCACGACGCCGCCGCTTGTTCCAGGATTGCACTACTACACCGTAATTATCGATGGAGCGGAAGTGAGCGACCTTGGCAGTCAGGCTTTTTTTGGTGGAAGCAAGTACGCGAGCGCAATCGAGGTGCCTGAGCCTGGTTCGACCTACTACTCGGCACAGGACGTCCCACACGGACAAGTGCGCGAAGTCTGGTACAGCTCGAAGGTCACAGGTACATGGCGGCACGCGCTAGTCTACGCTCCTCCCAATTACGACTCACAGACGGATGTCAGATACCCGGTGCTGTATCTTCAGCACGGCGGAGGCGAGGATGAGACGGGCTGGATCAGACAGGGAAACGCGAACTTCATACTCGACAATTTGATCGCCGTGAAGAATTGCAAGCCAATGATTGTGGTAATGGCTTATGGTTACGCGCGGCGCGCCGGCCAGCCTGCTCCCGACCTGACGGGAAAGCCCTTCGGTTCTCCTGAAATGCTAAAGGCCATGCAGGATATGGCCGCCGCGTTTGAAGATGACGTGACGCAAGTTCTGATCCCGTACATCGATTCCCACTTTCGCACGCTGACAGATCGCGATCATCGCGCCATGGCCGGTCTTTCCATGGGCGGAATGCAAACTTTTCAGGTCACGCTTAATCATCTGGATCTCTTTTCCTACATCGGAGGATTCAGCGGAGCGGGCGGCATGCTCGTGCTTGGAGACCGGAAGCTGAATCCCAAAACCGACTACAACGGCGTGTTTGCAGATCCGGCCGCGTTCGCAAAGAAAGTGCATTTGCTGTGGATCGGAGTGGGGACGACCGAGCCGGAGCGTATGCGCGCAGGCCTTCAGAGATTGCACACCTCGCTGCTCGAAGCGAACATTCAACATGTCTTCTACGAATCCCCCGGGACCGACCACGAGTGGCAAACGTGGCGCCGCGACCTTAAGGACTTTGCGCCAAGGCTCTTTCAATGAGCGTGCAAACCAGCAACTCAAGCGGGATCGATCTTTTAGACGGGCGAATTAGAGAAGACAAATGGAGGCACATTCCTACATGCGATCATCGAACTTCAAGATTCTTGCTGCGACTGTTGTCTTCCTGATCGCGAGCCGCGCACACGCCCAGAACTCCGAGCCGCCGGCATATCTGAACCCGGCGTTGCCTGCGGAGCAGCGGGCCGCCGACCTGGTACATCGCATGAGTGTGGAAGAAAAGGTCACCCAACTGACCAACCAGTCGCGTGCCATCGAGAGGCTGCACATACCCGCCTACAACTGGTGGAGCGAAGCGCTGCACGGCGTCGCCTCAAGCGGCACCACGGAGTTTCCCGAGCCGGTCGGCCTGGCGTCTACATTTGACACAGACGCTATCCATCGCATGGCCATCGCCATCGGTATTGAAGCGCGCATCAAGCGGGCACAGTTTGAGCGCGCCGGCCACAGCCGCGCCCAGGAGGGTTTGGACTTCTGGGCACCGAACATCAACATCTTTCGCGACCCGCGATGGGGACGCGGGCAGGAAACTTACGGCGAGGACCCGTTCCTGAGTGCGCGCCTCGGCGTGGCCTATGTCATCGGAATGCAGGGCGATGATCCGAAATACTATCGTGCCATTTCTACGCCCAAGCACTACGCCGTCCACAGCGGGCCGGAGCCCACGCGCCACACCGCCGACGTGAAAGTCAGCAAGCACGATGAGTTGGATACCTACCTTCCTGCGTTCCGTGCCACCGTCACGGAAGGCAAGGCTGGCTCAGTGATGTGCGCCTACAACAGCATCAACGGCCAGCCCGCATGCGCCAGCGAGTTCCTGTTGCAGGATCAACTGCGCGAGAAGTGGAAGTTCCAGGGCTACGTAGTCTCCGATTGCGCCGCTATCGTCAATATCTTTCGCGACCACCACTTCACTAAGACGCAGCCGGAAGCGTCCGCCTTAGCCATCCAGCGCGGGATGGACAACGAGTGCCTGAATTACGGGGACATCAAGGACGATCGCGACTACAAGCCTTACTTGGACGCTTACCAACAGGGCTTCCTGAAAGAAAGTGACATTGATACCGCACTGATCCGGCTATACACGGCACGCATCAAGCTGGGCATGTTCGACCCGCCCGAGATGGTTCCATATACGAAGATCGACGAAAAGGAACTCGACAGTACTGCGCACCGCGAATTAGCCCGGACGGTCGCCAACGAATCCATGGTCCCGCTCAAGAATGACGGCATTCTGCCGCTCAAGAAAAGCGGAATCAGGATCGCTGTCGTAAGCCCGCTCGCTGACCAGACCCGGTATCTGCTCGGCAATTACAACGGCAGGCCTACACACACGGTTTCCGTGCTGGACGGAATCAAAGCGGAATTTCCTGACGCACAAGTCACGTTTGCGCCTGGAACGCAGTTCTTGCGTTATGAAGGTGATGTCGTACTGGCATCGTTCCTCACTACTCTGGATGGTCGACCGGGGCTCACGGCTGAGTTTTCCACCGGAGAAATGTGGGGGCCGCAACGAACGGTCCTGGCGGAGCGGCCGGTGAACAATCTCGATTTGAAGGCAGAGGACATCCCTCAGGACGCTTCCGGCAAATATCCGTTGCGCATCGAGTGGAGCGGCTTCCTCACCCCAACTGAAACGGGAGACTACACCGTCGGCGTGCGTCTGCAAGGCGGGTTCGCGCGAGTCGAGGTCGATGGAAAACCACTGGCCCACGGCTGGGTCGGCGATGAGGCGCCACAGGCGCGAGCCGGGCACATTCACCTGGAGCAGGGAAAGAAGGTCTATGTCAAAGTTGGTTACGGGCAAGGCAGCGCTGGGCCAGTGAAGGCGCAGTTGATTTGGTCGAAATATGATCCGCGGCCCAGTCCCGAAGCCATTCAAGCGGCGAAGAACGCGGACGTCGTCGTGGCGGTTCTGGGCATCACCAGTGAATTGGAAGGCGAAGAAATGCCGGTTAGCGAAGAAGGATTTAAGGGCGGCGACCGCACCAGCATCGATCTTCCCAAGCCGGAGGAGGATCTACTCGAAGCGGTCGCTGCAGTTGGCAAGCCTGTGGTGCTGGTGCTCGCGAACGGCAGCGCGCTCGCCGTGAATTGGGCCAATCAACACGTCAATGCAATTCTTGAATCCTGGTATCCAGGCGAAGAGGGGGGCACCGCGATCGCGCAAACACTCTCCGGCGCGAATAATCCGGCGGGCCGGCTTCCGGTCACCTTTTACACGGGAGTCGACCAGTTGCCGTCATTTGAAGACTACGCCATGAAGGGCCGCACCTACCGCTATTTCGCAGGCAAGCCGCTCTATCCTTTCGGCTACGGCTTGAGCTACACCACATTTTTCTATCGCGGGCTGCGCCTACCGAAAAAAATTATCAACGCGGGCGATCCTCTCATCGCGGAAGTCACCGTTGCCAACACCGGCATGCGCGAGGGCGATGAAGTAGTGCAACTCTACCTTAGCTTCCCCGATGTCCCGGGAGCGCCGTTGCGTGCTCTGCGTGGGTTCAAGCGCGTGCATCTCAAATCGGGCGAGTCTCAGAATGTGCGATTCGAACTGAAGGACCGCGATCTGAGCATAGTCACTGAAGCTGGCGAACCGATCATTGCCGAAGGCAAATACTCGCTGTCGATCGGAGGCGGTCAGCTAGCTACTAGCGCCCCGACAGTGATGGGATCATTCCAGGTCAAGGGAACGAAGACTCTGCCGGAATAGGAACGCGATGCAACGCTACCGTGCCTATCGTGCATTCGAAACTAGGAGTTAGCTGTCGCGAAGCAGGTTTCGCTGTTGACAGCTATCTGAAGCCTTGTAGTTTCAAGAAAGGTTCACCATGACGAGCTCGAGATGGTTCGGCGGGATTTTAATTGCGATTGCGGCTGGACTCGCTGCTCCTCAGCTCACCGCGCAAGTGCAAACGGATGTGCCTCCGCCGGTCGCCAGTCATTGGATGACGAACCCTCGCTTATCGACAGGCCAAAGCCATCCTCCAGTATCCTAAGCTTTTCCTAAGACTTTGCGCAAAAACTGAGACCTCAGATTTCCCAATGACACTGGCAAAATGGTTTTACGAGAAATTGCTCTTTGATTCCAAAAGACTTGCGTTTTACCATCACTACTGAGAATTTCTTAGGGTGCTCGGACAGAATCCTCCCTCTCCGCCATTCCCTGAAAAGGGAGGAGTTAAGCAGCAGGTAAGGGCGAGGTAAGGGCAATAAATCAGATTTTCCTTGGCGGTCAGTATTAAAACACCGAGGAGAATCTGAAATGGCGAACCTAAAAGCAAAGATCGTTCTGCGGCTCCCGGCCAGCGAGGGCCGTGGTTGGGTAGACGCAAACGGCAAGACCGATCCGGCTGGCACCTATTACATCCGCTACTACCTGGGCAGCAAGATGAAGCAAGACCGCGTGGAGGGCGACTACCACGAGGCGGAACTTGCCCTCATCCGCACGGAGCGGAAACTCAAGGCCCATAGCCAGGGATTCGTCGTTCCGGAGGAGAGCAAGCCCGAGAATGCCGAGAAGAGCCATCGTATCCCCGATGTCATCACCGCCTACCTAACCGACCTGCGGGAAAACCGTCGTCCCGAGAAATCCATCAAGAGCAAGAAATCCGAATTGGAAGCGTTCGCCAAGTTCTGCGGCAAGACGTGCGTGGAGGAGATCACCCGCAAGGATTTGATCGCCTACCGGAACTTTCTGCTGGATGCGGGGAAGGCTCCGGTCACGGCTCTTAACAAGCTGATGACGATCTGTACCTGGCTCAAGAAAAACACGGTCGTCTCCGTCACCGGACTGCTCCATGCCGAAGACTGGCCCGAGAAACGCGACACGGAACCGAGTCCCTACACGGACGGCGAACTGAACAAGATGTTCGCCTCGGCTGGGCAGCATCATCTGTTGCTCCGATTTTTCCTCGCCACCGGCTGCCGGGAGCAGGAAGTTGCGCATGCGGAGTTCTCCGACATTAATTACGGAAAGAAGTTTATCCAGGTGCAGGCCAAGCCGGAGTACGGCTGGAGTCCGAAGACCGAAGCCGGGACTCGCAAGATTCCCCTGGGCGATGGTTTGCTGGACCTCCGAGAGCGCGGTAAGACCGGCTTGATCTTCCCCAACGCGAACACCGGGCGACCGGAAGGACACTTCCTCCGCATCATTAAAGGAATCGCAGATGTTGCTGGCGTGGCCGATGCCGGCTGCCATCGCTTTCGGGATACGTTCGCTACGGACCAGGTATGCGCTCGTGTTCTGGACCTACGCGACATCGCCAAGATCATGGGACACGAGAATATGGAGATGATGAAACTCTACGCTGCCTTCGTGGACCTGGAGTCCGACCAGGCGCGCAGCGCGGCTAACGCCAGTGACCGGTTTGCCTCGGTGCAACCGAAGATTGTGGCAATTGCCTCTTAGGACAGATTTGTCTCTAAACACACCGTCCATCACAATTTCTTTTGCTCCCACACCGCCAGTCATTCCCTCATTCTCAAATAGGCCAAAATAAATCCCGTGCACGATATCTTGATGGTATCCACGATTTTCTCTGTCATAAAAACGTAATACTAAATTGTGACAAATCGTGGCAAAATCACTGCGTAAAGGTGATGAAGAAGGAGCAAGTAGTTGACCAGAAGTTGTCACAACTTGCTGATTCTCCCCTGCTTTGCGCTCACTCCGGCAAGTTTTAATAAAAGTACTCAAGCGACTTCTAAGCAGAGGGTCGGAAGTTCGAATCTCCCCGGGCGCGCCACTTAACTTCTGACACGTCACTGGATTAAGGTACTGCCGAGCTTCTGCTCTACTTCCAACGATACTACAGAAGAAACGGATTGGGAGGATGCCGTCGCCCTCCAAGGCGTGCGCTCCTGGATCTGTGTGGCGCTCATTCCTTCCGGCGAACGCCCCTCATCGGAACGCTCTTGGGCCTTCTTTCGATCGGGCATTCGCGTCCCGGTGCTTTTACTGCAAAACACTTCCGCGTCGCCCAGACACTTTCGATCTCCGCCGCCGTTGCCATTCAAAACGCACGGCCCTACAAGCACGCGAAAATTTATGCCGCGGAACTCGGAGCAGTTATCGTCAAACAGGGCCAATGGCAGGCGCGAAGCCAAGGGCGACGCATGATTCCCAGTTTTATGAATTTAGTGGCACATCGTTGCTCCAACGGGTCCCGGCAGCGGAATACTATGGCCCGGCCGGGCATGTGTTCAAGCAAGAGATGATTGACGACGGTGAGCTGAGTGGGAACGTGCACGGAGTTTTAGCAACCGGATCTCTTAGCATTCAATCCGGGTTGCGGGCGCAAAATCCTAGAGAAGGGCACGTTATTTCTCGTCCCAGTCCAGGGAGGGAGTAGACATCTTCGGTTCCTGTATCTTTCAGCAAAAGCGGGGAATCTGGGCCAACAGCCATATCCGACATTATGTCTCAAGCATGCGTTAGGGCCGCACTGATATGCCTTTGCGGTTTGCGCATAAATCAGGATTTGTCAGTCTCTGCTTCCAATTTCACGGGCTAGCTACCCTCTCGCAACACTTGAAACACCTTCGTCATTTCATTGCAACTGCGGCTCAACAGACTTGGCTTTGCAATCTTTCGGAATGTCCGTACTCTCTCAATGTTCAGGCTCACCCCTCCGGATATATTCCAATGTTGCCAATTCCTTCCATGTCTCTCCCTGTTTCTCCTGCAGACTCCACCGATAGTCATCCTTGCTTCGCCGCGTCACCAATACCCGCATTTCTGACATTTTCCCCTCGAAGTCTTGCGCGCGAAAGCCCATCTTGGTCACTTCCCCGTTCACTTCCACAGGGCCTTCCACGACGACGTTCTCGGCGTCCATGTACCACATGGCCAGCGATTTCTGGACCGGATTCCAGAAAAAATTCCCGTCGTACCTGTGCTCCGTTCCCTTGTCGGAAATAAAATGCGTGTTAAACCGGATGTACGCATTGTTGTCCGCCCACTCGTAACGAGTCTCGATCTTCTGCATTCCCGACCCCAGGTTCGATGCATCCGCCGTCCACACCCCGCCAACGAGCCAACTCAACGCCGCAACCGGTTTCTCCATCCCGGCCTGCCCCTGAACCGATACGGCTACCAGCATCACAACCGCAACTATACGCACGACCCGGCTCATTGTTTCCTCCTCAACTGGCAGAGCGCGAAACAAGCTAGCCCAAGATACAAGACACGGCGGTCCTGCCCAAGGTCGCAGTAGGCCCGCAGCGAGAGTTTATGCGCTCAGCAAGTACTGACGGCACATGTCCTATCTCTTAATTTGCTTCCGGAGGCTCAAGTTCCCTTCCGGTCAATTATCGCAGCAAAGGCGCCGACGCCATTCACGGTTATCACTGCGCCATTGATTCCGTCTGAGCCCCTTTCGCACAGCCAGTACTCCGGACCTGGAAGGGGCGCCATTTCAACGCGAAGTAGGCCACTACAGGTACCTGTCCAACCATGAGTAATTGCCACAGATGAGCTGCGGTTCCTTCGTCGGCTTCATGCACTACGACAAATAGCACGTGACTTAACACCAAAGCAAAGGCGGTAAGGGACATTGCCATTGGAAGGTAGGCACCCGGCTGTTTCATAAATGAAACATCCATCCGAACCTCCAGAAGTGACTTAGGAAACTAATTATGTGAAGTACTTTGCACTATGAAGCCTCCCAATTAGCCGTGTTTCAGTTCGAAGATGTATTCGGGGTCGTTGAACGCTTTGGCGACGCGAAGACGCATGGGATGGATTCGAGGCAGCACGCCTGATTCTAGCATCCGTCGTCGGATGAGCCTGACAAACGGTAACAGCCGCAACGTTTCCGATTAGCACGACATATCGGGACTTTTCGTCGATTCATGGCTTCTTCCGTCGCCGAACGTCTGTCGCTCGCGTCCAATGCCCGTTCCGAACCTGCTGGGCGCGACTGCGGAAGTTGCTCAAGAAAGCTTCCACGCCTCGCTCCAGTCCACCTTTGGGCCCGGAAGCCCCGAACGCACCGGAGTGCTCAAGGGTGGCGTAGCCATGCAAGAAGGACCAGGTAGCGACAGCAGCGGCGGTGTCGTCCGGCTGTCCGGAAACGCCGCTCGCGGCCTCGATCAGCAGGTTCCAGACGGCCTTGCCCGCTTTTGAGCCGTACTTCGGGGAAGGCGGGACCGTCTACTCGTTGTGGCTTACACATGGCGAGGGGATCATGCGCGCTTGATTTCAGCACGTGTAGCCACGCCGCGTGAAAAGAATCAATATGAGGAACACCATGAAGCGTGAATACGATTTCAGTAAAGCCAAACGTGGCGCTGTCGCTGCCCTTCCGAAGGGCAAACGCGCATCACCATCCGTCTCGATGACGAAATCCTTGCTTGGTTCCGATATCAGGTCGAACGCGCGGGCAGCGGAAACTACCAGAGCGTCATCAACGAGGTGCTGCGACAACATGTACAGCGGGCTCGTGAACCCCTTGAGAAACTCATTCGCCGCGTAATACGTGAAGAGCTAAGTCGAGCCTCCTAGGTTTGATATACGTGATCCAGGCGAGACCAACCAATCGGGCTAACCCACTTTAACCCGGCATGACAGCACCCCATTCGATTTTCGAATTACCAACTTCTCATTCAATTGGGCCAGGAAATTGCCAGCGCGTTTACGGCAACTCGCGAATTCAACGGCCGGATGCGAGCAAGGAGATAGGAGTAGTCAGTGCGCCGTTTAGAGGGTTACAAAGCTATGGGGCGTTCGAAACAACAACAAAATGTAAATCCTAGCGCCCAAGCTCATTGCGCAGAGGGCTAACAATCGCGAAGGAATCGGAACCAGTTTTTTGCCAATAAATTCCACTTAAATCGATCCGGTTTACCGGGGTTTCAATTCTGTGCCGGGCACGAAAATCATCGACGGCTTTACGGCACGAATCGATCTCGTTATAGTCGTCGATGATTACATACCCCCTAATTGAAAGCTTTGGGTAGAGATTCATGAGCGAATCCATGGTGGAAGAATACATATCGCCATCGACCCGCAAAATTGAGAGTCTCTCAATCGGTGCCGTGGGTAGGGTGTCCTTGAACCAACCTTTAAGGAAACGGACTCGCTCATCTAGTAAGTCATACCGTGAAAAATTGGCCTTCACTTGCTCGAGAGATACGCCAAGAATGTCGCTCTTTTTCCAGTGACGGTCCCCGTCATCCTGTGCATACCGTCCGTCGGGCTTGGGTAGACCTTCAAACGAATCCGCCACCCAAACCAGACGCGAATTATCGCCGTAGGCTTTCAAGGCAGCACGCATAAAAATGCACGCGCCACCGCGCCAGACGCCAGTTTCAATGAAATCTCCAGGCACCCCGTGCTGAATTACCTGCTGGACGCAGAAATGCAAATTATCCATTCGCTTTAGGCCGATCATCGTTTCAGCGTCAGGGGGCCAATCTCTTCCTTCTGCTCGCCGTGATAGATCAACGCGTGTTTCACGGTACAGTGTGATTCCCCTTCTTTTTAAGACTGCGGCGATTGAAGGATAAGCAGCCCACGCCAGATGCTTGATTGTGAGCGGCGGGCGACACAACGGTGCATGCGTCTCTGGGAAAATGTATCGGGTCAGACATTTCTTCACTAAGTCGAGGTAAAGCTCGGCGGGTTCAGATTGGGTTGTCATGAACAAGGCTCAAACGATTATAAGGCAGATGGCGTCTGCACGGATTGGGATGATGCTGTTCGAGACTGTGGAAGCCCGTAACCGCGCCGACAGGTCGAAGGCAAATACCTTCGTTACCCGATAAACGTTTGCGAGCGCGAAAAGCTAATGGTTACGTTCACTTCATCGAATCCAGGCACGGCAGCGCAGCAATCTTCGCTTCCGGCGTTTCGAAACTCCTTGTTCCGCTCGGGTCTTTCATGGACAGAAGCACCCAATCGCTCTTTGCCTCTGCCGTCCTGCTGAACTCGAATACGATTTTCTCGTTCTCTCCGCGTTGGTAGCTGATCGTCCGTAACACCACGGGATACATTTTTTTCGTCACGTCTTCCGCCGGTGGGCCGCACCACTTGATCAAGTTTTCCGGGATCACTTCTGGTATTGCCTGTTCCTGCCGCTTCTCCCCTGCGTTTCTGGCCCGCTCGGACATGCGTATCACCGCCGTGACTACCGCTATCATTCCGAAAATCGCTCCCGCAACAATCAACCACACGCGTTTCGTGCGTTTCGGGGACTTCGGAAGCTCCGACATCGTCCCAGCGACGCGGGTCTGGCTGACCTTCGGCGCAACCACCTCTTGCGCCGTTTGTGTCTGCTTCGAGGCGGTCTTTTCCGCCCCGGAAGACTCCGTAGCTGCTGTCGGGCTTCGCAGCGAATCCGGTCCCGTTATCTCGATCGGTTCGTCCGAATATGCGGATTGCTGCTCTTTGGTCTCCTCCATACTTTTCCTGCCTTTCGTGGTGTAGTCTAATGATCGCCTTATGAGCTCTCTGCTGCTTCATATTCTTGGTTGTTATTGCGAGTCAGTAACCTAAACTCCGCTGAGACGGCATTCCCGTCCCTTCCTTGGCAGTTCTCTGAAACCTGGAATCTGCACTTCTTAACGGGAATTTTTGGTCACTCGAACGACGTCTACTTGGGTAAATGCGGGTTAAGCAACCCCTCGCACCGCCGCTAATGTCCGGTTCAGCACGCGTGTGAGAATAAAATTCTGAATCAGCTAGCGCTTGATGAACGCACTCCTGGCCTGTTGCAGATCACTCGCCGATCGTACATGGGTGTTGGTGTTTGTTTGGCGGACGGTTTCTACAAAACTGTCCGAAAGAGGATAGCGAGCGATATGCAGAATCCACACTATCAGGCGAGGCTTCGCACTGCAGGTCCTGGCGGCATTCTTCGCTTTCGTATTCGGGCTGGCTGTCCTGGCGGTCTTGGCCAGCGGTAGTCGCACTAATTCCGTTTAGAGACATCCCAGCCATTAAGTCAAGGCGAATGTCCGCGCGATTGTGAACGGTCGTCGAGTTTCCTAAATCAGATTTGGTGATGTGTACGGGAATCCATTCCCCTCTTCCATGCGAGGGCGACTCGGCCGCTCTTCGAATGGGCGAATCGACTTTTCGATCTGGGAAGATTCCGATGATGACGAGATGCTTGAGCTTGTTGGAATTTTGTTGGATTGAGTATGGTAAGCAGGCTAGTGTAACGGTCCCCTGGGCAGGCCCCGAAGGCCCCGGGAAACGGTAGTACAACAAGTATGCAGAGCCAAGGAAAAGCAACGAGATAGCACATCTGGATTTATCTTCTAAGCCCAGAGGTGGGAGTTCGAATCTTCCCGGGCGCGCCACTTTATTTGGGTCCGGCCTGTCAGTGGAGCGGTGTCAGATCAAGCTTAAAACAGTAGGCATATTTTCCTGGCGGCTGGGCGGGCAGGTGAATGTGTATGCCGTCGGCCTCTTGTTCGTAGGGGAGCTTGCCGTTATAGCCAAGTAAGTAAACCGATGCGATTTGAGAAGTTCCAAGCCCAGGTTGATCAAGCGAATGGATTACCGCTTTTCGCGAATCAGGCCACGCAATCTCAATGGCGTAAAGCGAATTTCCTTTGGTCGTGAAGCGAAAATCCTGCGGAGTGAAAGGTTTGACGTCTGTATCGTGGAAAGGACCTTGCACGATTTCGGTGGGCCCCTCCCCGAACTTGATCCAAGGACGCGTGCCGTAGATTGCTTCTCCGTTCACTTCCAGCCAGGAACCAATGTCTCGGAGGGTGGTTTGCACCTGCTCGGGTATCGTGCCATCGGAGCGCGGCCCAATGTTCACCAGCAAATTTCCATTCTTGCTCACAATGTCGATGAGCTGATGAACGATCGTCTCCGCCGGCTTGTAAGTATCGTTTACGATG
The DNA here is from genome assembly GCA_963790355.1 of Candidatus Acidiferrales bacterium. Lineage (GTDB taxonomy): Bacteria > Acidobacteriota > Terriglobia > Acidiferrales > UBA7541 > Acidiferrum. Next base: position 404,981 of record CAWBOF010000001.1, on the reverse strand, counting down.
TAACCCCATGATTTGGTGCTGATGGACGTATCCGTCTGCCAGTAGAGTGGACGGATGCCAGCAAGCTGGCCGCGTTCAATGTCTAGAACAGCGGAATGCTCCTCCATCGCGCTGAGTTTGTAATTGATGACCGGGACTTTGCCCTCGCCCGCAGCGTGGTTGTAGTAAAACGCAGCGAATTTCGCGACGTACTTGCGGGCGTTCGGTTGTCCAATCCACCAATCGAAATACATAATGTCTGGATTGTACTTCTCCACAATTTCCGCATCGCGCGCCAGCCAATCGTCCAGAAATTGGTTGCTCAGGTAAGTCCAATCCTCAAGGAGGCTTGTCTTGCTTTCCAACCACGCATGGGCAGGTCCGTAAAATGCCGCATACTGGGGATCGTTGACGTCCGAGTCCAGCTTGCGTCCTCCGTCCATGAAAAAGTCATGCTCGATCCGATGCGACGAAGCACCCAGACGAAGACCTTTCGCTCGCAGCGCTTTGGCTAGCTGCCCATAAACGTCCCGGTGCGGACCCATTTTCGCCGCGGTCCAATCGGAGAGTCCGCTATCGTACATCGCGAACCCGTCGTGGTGTTCGAAGACGGGTACGACATATTTTGCGCCGGACTCTGCCAATAGAGCTGCCCACCGTTCGGCGTCAAAATGTTCAGCAGTAAATTGCGGAATGAAATCCTTATAGCCGAACTTCGAGAGCGGGCCGTGCGTCGCAATCTCATGTTTGTACTCTTCCGACCCTTCCTGATACATCAGGCGCGGATACCATTCGCTTCCGAATGCCGGGACGGAATAGACTCCCCAGTGGATAAAGATTCCAAACTTTGCGTCTTTGAACCAATCGGGAGTTTCATAGTTGCGCAGCGATTCCCAGTCGGCACGGTAAGGTCCTGCACTAGCGATGCGGTCTACTTTGGCCAATAAAGCATTACGCCCAGGATCAAATTTTGTATTCGCTTCCTGCCAGACTTGGTCGATTTGCTCGGCCAATTGGGATGCGGTTGGCTTTGTAATGGATGACGGAACTTGGGCAAACGTGGAGAGCGACGGCAAGAGAAAAAGGCTGAGGCGCGCGAGAAATAGCAAGGTCCGCGGCGGGTGTTCTATCATTGGCGTTTCTCCTTTTGTGGCTCGCAAAAAAATCGAGTCCTATTGTGGATCCTTTATGGAGATATCGATCCCGCGTCCTCGGCACGGGCCGGCACGAACTCTTCGCGGCGGGCACCCAAAAATGAATATGCACAGATACAGACATACGCGATCAGAGGAATCGAGTAAGCCCATGCCAGGCTATGCAACTTTTCCGAAACCAGCCCCATGATCGGGGTAAGGACCGCGCCGCCAACGATCGCCATCACCAAAAATGAACCGCCAATCTTCGTGTTAGGGCCGAGGCCTTTCAGCCCGAGAGCAAAAATCGTTGGGAACATAAGGGACATAAAGAAACTGGTAAGAAAAATACACCATACGCCGATCCATCCGGGGCTAAACACGCCGATGGACACCAGGATAATATTGGCGATGGCATAGGCGCCCATCAAACGACTGGGAGAAAGAAAGCGCATCAGATAGGCGGAAACAAAACGGCCCACGCCAAATGCAGCCAGCGTGCCGGTGAGAAAATAGCCGGCCGTTTTTTCCGGTTGTTGGGCATACTCCTGAACATAAGAAATGAAGTAGCTCCAGGTGCCGACCTGTGCTCCGACGTAGAAGAACTGCGCAACCACGGCAAAAATAAAATGTCTTTCTCTGAGGAGCTGAAGAAAACTGCCGTGCTTGCCGGAATCGGCGTCCGATTCACTTTCGCTGGCGATCGCCGGGAACTTTGTTTGAAGGATAAGAAAGGACCAAATCACCGCTACAACACCGATCACCAGATAGGGACGCACCACACGCAATGTCTCAAATCGCAGATAGGCGTTGTAGGTATGTAGCGCCTGGCGTTCTGCAATCTGCTGGGGGGTCAGCTCGACGCCGGAAAAGATAAATATCGTCCCGATCAGTGCGCCGGTAATGGCCCCAAGCGGATTAAATGCTTGCGAGAAATTCAGCCGGCGCTCCGAACTGTCCGGATCCCCGAGCTGCGCGATAAACGGATTGGAGGCGGTCTCAAGAAATGATAGTCCGCTGGCAATCACAAAGAGGGCAAACAGGAAGAAAGCGTAGCTACCGGCCAAAGCCGCGGGCCAAAACAAAAACGCGCCTGCCGCAAAAAGGAGCAAGCCCATCACGATTCCACCCTTGTACCCCACGCGCTTCATCATCAGCGCGGCGGGAATAGCCAAGAGGAAATAACCCAGATAGAAAGCAGATTGTACCAATCCCGCCTGAAAGCGGGAGATCGCGAAGGACTTCATGAAGTGCCGGATGAGCACATCGTTTAAGTTGTTGGGCACACCCCAGAGAAAAAAAAGCGCAGTGACCAAAAGGAAAGGAATAATGTGGCCGGCGGGAAACAACGCATGGCGTGCCAACGATCCATTTCCCGTGAGCGTGCTTCGCGTTTGGCCCGTTGTCATCGTCGAATCCTCTTTCGAAGGTGGACCAGTTGCACGTGAAGATTGCGATTAGTCAACCTGTACCATGATTTTGGTAAACTTCGACGGATTCTTGCTCCACATTTCAAGGATATCTGGCGCTTCTTCGAGGGAAACGATCGAGCCAACCGCATCTTCGACAGGAAATTGCTTTTCCTCGAGCATCTTGATCACCTTTCGAAAATCCGCGGGCAGAGCATTTCGCGAACCAAGAATATCGATCTCTTTCTGGACGAAGAGCCTGGTTTCATAAGCCACTGGTTCCTTAGCGTAGCCAATGTAAACGACGCGCCCGGTGAAGGCCACCTCCTCGACCGCGGCGCGGAAAGTTTGGGGATGGCCGACTGCTTCGATGACCACATCAGGGCCTCGGCCGTCAGTAAGATCCAGCAATCGCTGGTGAAGTGCATCTTTGCTTGAATTCAAAATGTGGGCCCGGCCCGCTTTTCTGGCGATCTCAAGCTTTTGATCATCCACATCGATCGCAATCGTTTCGCTCCCGCATATCGCGTAGCCGCAATCGCGCCCAGACCCACGGCTCGCAACCGATAACGGCAACAGTATCGGTCGAATCAACACGCCCTCTCGAAACAGCGTGGAAGCCAACTGTGAGGGGCTCGACCAGACAAAGTTCCTTGATCGTGAGCGCCGCCGCATAAAGTTTGTCGGGCGGCATGGTGATGTATTCCGTAAGCGCGCCGTTGCGCTGCACGCCCAGAGTTTCGTTGCACGGGCATGCGTTGGGCCGCCCTCGGAGGCAGGAAACGCATTTCCCGCAGTTCGTGTAGGGAGACATGGTGACCGCCGTACCAGGAGCAAGTCCGGAGGACGAACAATTCCCTTCTACAATCGTGGCGGCGATTTCGTGGCCGGGGATTCGTGGAAAACGCATCATGGGATTACGGCCGCGGTAGGAATTCAAATCGCTCCCGCACAATCCCACCATCCGCACACGTAGCAAAACGTCTTCTCGGTCCAGCTTCGGCTCTGCAACCTCCTCGATTGCAGCCTCTCCCGGCCTTCTGATGATCAGAGCTTTCATGTTTTTTTTTGCTAACGTGATTTTCCAGGCGGCGTGAGCTTGTATAAAACGCAGGCATGCGGGGCAAGAACAATCGACAACGTTGGGATCGAGTTAAGATCCTTTCGTTCCCACAAATCTCTTGGCACGTATGCGTTGGACGGCAGCCCGAGATCGGCCCAAGAGTAGTGCAGCGTCTGAGACGATTCGCTCCGGTTAAACGCAGCGACATAGAACGCTTCATTCGATCGCGACTTTGCAGTCCAGACAACAATTGAATCGTTCGCGATGGCAGGACGATTTTCCGTGGACTGCTGGTCCACCAACAGCACTTCCGGATTCGTCAACAAAGATTTCGTCCACGCACCCGCAGAAGGAAGTTCGCCACCGACCATCAGAGGCGAAGGAAAAATCGACCACAAAGTTACAAGGGTGCGTTGCTCATCGTGAGTCAGCCGCGTCTGCCTGGCCTTGCCCCAACCGGGAGCGGGCCCTAAATACCCAAGCGGCAACATATCTGCATCGGGCCAGTGCCCAGGCTGCGACTTGCCCGCCCACTTCAGCACATTCGCGAACTGATCTCCGAGACCTTGTGGATACGCCACATCGCTGTGCCACAAATCCCAAATATCGTCGGAGATGCGCCACATCTGCGCATACTTCCTCATCTCTTCGGTTTTTTCGATCGGAGCCGGGCCCGGCGAAAGGCTCAGGACGATGGGCCGGCGGGTTTTTGCCAGCGCAGTACTCAACATTCGAATTTCTTCACCGCGATAGGGATGGCTGCTGATGCAATCCACCTTGATAAGATCTACTCCCCAGCTCGCATAGAGCGTCGCGATGGAGTCGTAATACGCTTGAGCCCCAGGTTTGGTGGCGTCAATTCCATAGTTGTCCGGATTCCATGGGCAAATTTCCGTCACATCCGCTGCATCGCTTGCTTTATACGCAGAACCAGCGATTGGCAGATTTGCTTCCACAGCTTGCTTAGGAATTCCTCTCAGAATGTGTATGCCGAATTTCAATCCCAAGGAATGGACATATTCACCCAGGGGTTTAAATCCTGCGCCACCTTCCGACGATGGGAATCGATTTACGGCTGGGACATAGCGGCCGTTCGAATCCATGCTGTATAACGAAGACTTTGAATTTCCTTCAGGAGTCGGATTCGTGACGAACCATTCCATATCAACGACAATATATTGCCAACCGTATGGTTTCAGATTCCTGGAAAACCATTCAGCATTGGATTTTACCTGCGCCTCATTGATCGTTGTTCCGTAGCCATCCCAGCTATTCCATCCCAGGGGAGGCTTGAGAGCGAGTGCAGGCGCAGCAACCTGTTGGGCGCATAGTGAGGAGAGGATTGCAGGAGTCAGGACGCCAAAAAGGCAGATACTCAGAAACTGACGCAATGGCAAGGGAACCTCGCTTTCTCAAGAGCTTCCATTCACAACAAAGAAACCTGCCGCGCTACGGAAAATGTCAGATAACTGTTTTTACTGCAATGCCCCACGAAGGCTAGAGTATTTCTCTTCTCCCGTCAATTCACGCTCTCCGTAGCAGCCGTCCAGTATCTCGCAGACCGAAACCGGTCTGGCAGGGTGAACAAAGACAGATATCTTGACTATCGATAATGAGTACTGTAGATAATCATAGTATGGGAAAACCAAACGACTTAGTGCAGGGAACGCTGGATTTATTGATTCTGAAGACGATTGCGCTGGAACCGAAACATGGGTGGGCAATCGCGAAAAGGATTCAGCAAATTTCGCGAGAAGTATTGCAAGTACAACAAGGGTCGCTCTATCCCGCTTTGCACCGACTGGAACAGAAGGGGTGGATCAAGGGCAAACGCGGCGAAACCGAAACGGGACGGGAAGCGAAGGTTTATTCGTTGACTGCCGCGGGGCGGGTGCAATTGGAAAAAGAAGACCGCGAATTGGGGCCGGTTGTCCGCGGCGATCAATCTTGTGGTGCAAAGGTCTTAGGGGAGCAAGCCATGATGTGACGATTATGGATGCGCTTGCAGACGTTGTTCCAACGTCACCGTTTTGTGAAGGAACTGGACGACGAGATTCAATTTCATCTGGACCAAGAAATTGCAGAAAACCTTGCGGCGGGAATGGAGCCGCTGGAGGCTCGGAGGGCTGCTATGAGAACGTTTGGAAACGGTACACAGGCGCAAAGAACACGCATGGGACGCGTGGGGCTGGGTCGCGGCTGGAAGAGATCGTGCAAGACGTGCGTTATGCCTTGCGACAATTGCGGAAGACGCCGGGATTCGCGGCGACGGCAGCGCTGACGCTCGCGCTGGGGATTGGTGCGAACGCGGCGATCTTCACGCTGGTGAATGCCGTGATGCTGAAGAATCTGCCGGTGACCGATCCGAAGACGCTGGTGCGAATTGGAGATAACAATGATTGCTGCGTGAATAGAGGCGCGCGCGACGATGGTAATTATGCGCTGTTTTCCACCGAGACATACAACAGTTGCGAAAAAACGTGCCGGAATTCGAAGATCTGGCGGCGATGCAGGCGGGCTTCGGATTCCGTCCTGTGATCGCTCGGCGGGACAGAACGCCGGAGAGCGCGCGATCGGTGATGGGCGAATTCGTGTCTGGGAATTATTTCCGCACTTTTGGCTTGCGGCCGGAGGCGGGACGTCTGTTCACCGACGAGGACGACGTAAAGGGTGCGCCGATCGTTGCAGTGATGAGTTACGAGATGTGGAAGCGGAACTATCGCGGCGATTTCTCGGTGATAGGGAGCACATTCTGGATCAATACCAAAGCGGTGACCGTTGCGGGAATCGCGCCGGAGGGATTTTATGGGGACCGGCTGGCCAGCACTCCTCCGGATTTTTATTTGCCGATTGAGTCGATGGCAACGCTGGCAAACATACCTTACGTGCACGATTCGAGGTGAACTGGTTGTACATGATTGGCCGTGTGAAGCCCGGCGTCAACGTGACCACGCTGCAGGCGAAAATCAGTGGAAATGTGAAACAGTTATTGGCCCGAGACGAAGTCCTTCTCCGATGAAACAAGTAAGAAACTGTTGGACCGAGTGCATGTCACGTTGACGCCAGGCGGCGCGGGAATTCAGGACTTGCGAGAGCAGTACGCATCGAACTTGAAGCTGTTAATGGGTGCTTCCGGATTGGTGCTGCTGATTGCGTGCGCAAACATTGCCAACCTGCTGCTGGTGCGGGGGATGCGCCGAAAAGTGGAGATGTCTGTGCGAGCAGCGCTGGGAGCGGCGCGGGGCAGGATTGTTCGTCAATTGCTGACGGAGTGCGTTGTTTTGTCTGGGCTGGGTGGGATTGTGGGACTAGCGGTAGCTTTTGCGGGAACGCAAATGCTGCTGGCACTGGTGTTTCCCGGAGCGAAGGGAGTCCCGATAGACGCGCGGCCATCGATTGCAGTGCTCGGATTTGCTTTCGGTCTTTCTCTGCTGACGGGAATTTTATTTGGTGTGGCCCCGGCGTGGATTGCGGCGAAGACCGATCCCGCGGATGCGTTGCGCAGCGGCGTGCGCGGAACAACGATGGGAGCTCCGCTGCTACAGCGGGGATTGGTGATACTGCAGGCGGCGCTGTCACTGGTATTGCTTGTGGCCGCAGGATTGTTTTCGCAGAGCCTGAGCAAACTCGAAGGCTCGGATCTGAAATTGGATTCCAGGAACAGGTACATCATACACATTAATCCACAAGCCGCAGGCTACACACAGCCGCAACTTGAGGCGCTGTACCGAATGATGGAGCAACGATTTCACGCGCTGCCCGATGTGAAGAATGTCGGCATCAGTTCATACACACCACTGGAGGACAACAACTGGGGCACCGCGGTGCAGGTGCAAGGGGAAGCGCATGCGGATCAAGCTTCGATCGTGAGAGTAAATGCGGATTATTTTGATTCGGTAGGAACCCGTGTGGTGATGGGACGTGGAATCGGCGTGCAGGACACGGCCACAGCGCCGACTGTGGCGGTGGTGAATGAGATGTTCGTGAAAGGTATGTTCCCAAAGGGTGACAACCCGCTCGGAAGGAGGTTCGGCAGTCCGGGACCAAACTCGAGCGGGGATTATGAGATCGTGGGAGTTGTTCAGGATACGACTTATACGACCGTGCGCTGGAAGGATCACAAAATGTATTTCTTGCCGATGCTGCAACGGCTGGCGCGCGATAAGTCACCGATCGAGGAAGATACTTCGCTGTACGCCGGCGCAATCGTGGTGGAAACGCAAGCGCCAATGAACAACATGGAAGAGTTGGCTCGCAAGACTCTAGCGGAGGTCAATCCAAATCTGGCGGTGGTGAAATTCCAAACGTTCGATCAGCAGATTGCAGACAGCTTTAACGATGACCGGATGGTGGCGCGATTGACGGCGTTGTTTGGCGGACTAGCGCTGGTGCTCGCAACGATTGGACTGTACGGCGTGACCGCATACACGGTGGCGCGGCGGACTTCCGAGATCGGCATACGCATGGCGCTGGGGGCACAACCCGGCAGCGTGGTTGCAATGGTATTGCACGATGCAATGAGCCAGACAGCGATTGGGTTGGCAATTGGCGTTCCAGTGGCGCTGCTGTGTGTGAGGTTTGTGGAGTCGCAGCTTTATGAGATCAAGGGTGTAGATGCCGCAGTGATGGTGATGGCGATTTTGTCTCTGGGAATGGCATCATCGCTGGCAGGGATGATTCCAGCCCGGAAGGCGGCGGCGACGGATCCAGCGCAGACTTTGCGCACGGAGTAGGCTGTTTTATAGCTCCTGTTTTCGGTCGTGATTAATACAGAGATGCTTTCGCGGCGTCAAGCCGTGGACTAAACCATCAAACAGCGGTCAATCCGGAACGTGCAAACCGCAAATAAACCTTATATAATCAATGGGTTGGCGCATCCGCGATCGCCCTGATTTTGCCCCGGAGACAACCATGCCGCGGTTATTTTGTAAGGGACTGGCAGCATTTTTTTTCTGCGCGGCAGCAGTGTGCTTGTGGCCGGGTGTTAGGGCTGGACAAACTGCTCCTACAGTCGCTCCACCGCCAATCACCGATTACATCGCCAAGGGCTGGGACAGCTTAACGCGGTCGATAAGCGACTGCGCCACTGTGGTCGATCCGAAAGTTACTTCCAAGTCAGTCCTTTATATTCCTGCGGATTTTGCCGTGACCGCAGATATGCGCGAGCTTGAAAAACGCTGCGCTGTGGAAATCCGTGGGTTGCCCAAAGTGATCACGAAGGCGGGGGAAATTGACACAAATTCCTTCCATCCCCAGGGCTTGTTGTACTTGCCGAGACGCTATGTCGTCCCCGGCGGCCGCTTCAATGAAATGTACGGGTGGGACAGCTATTTTATCATTCGTGGCTTGCTGCGAGACGGCCGGCTCGACCTCGCCCGTGACATGGTGGAAAATTTCTTTTTCGAAATTGAACATTACGGCAGCGTACTGAACGCCAACCGCACCTATTATCTGAGCCGCTCCCAGCAGCCATTCCTGAGTTCCATGATTTTTGCGGTTTATAACGCAGAGAAAGAAAAAGGCCACGAGGATCGCGCATGGCTCGAGCGAGCTTATGGGTATGCCACGCGCGATCACCAGATGTGGCTGCGGCCAGAGTTGCTTGCCGGTGACACGGGGCTATCGCGCTATTTCGATTTTGGGGAAGGGCCTGCTCCGGAAAGCCTGAAAGACGAGGTAGATCATTACCGGCAGGTGATGGAATATTTCTTGAATCATCCGGACCAGACCGCGGGTCGGGTGGACGAACGATTACCCGGGCAGACCAAGGAACTGGGCCCCGGGATGATCTATACGCTGAGGCTGTGCGATGAACCGCAGGGTATGGGGCATGCGGAATGCGATCAGATACGCGAACTGTCGTTGAGCCGTGATTTTTATAAGGGCGATCGAGCCATGCGCGAGTCCGGGTTTGATATTTCTTTTCGCTTCGGACCATTTGGAGCCGATACGCATCATTACGCGGCAGTCTGCTTGAATAGCCTGCTATACAAAACGGAACTGGACCTGGTGAAAATGAGCGACATTCTGGGACACAAGGCCGACGCGGAATCCTGGCGGAAGCAGGCCGATGCGCGGCGGACAGCGATGAACAAATATCTTTGGGACCAAGCAAAAGGCGAATTCTTCGACTACGATTTCATGAACAAGAAGCGCTCCACCTATCAATATCTGACCACCTTTTATCCGCTCTGGGTTGGGCTGGCCACGCCGCAGCAAGCCAGCGCGGTGGAGGCAAACTTGAAAGTCTTCGAACAGCCCGGCGGCGCGGTAATGAGTCCTTACGACACCGGCGCGCAATGGGATTCTCCATATGCGTGGGCGCCTACCCAAATGATTTTAGTGGACGGACTGAGGCGCTATGGTTTCACGGGGGATGCGGAACGCGTGTCCTTCGAATTCGCCAGCACTGTTGCGCAAAATTATGCCAAGCAAGGCTACATCGTGGAAAAGTACAACGCGGTCACACGCTCGACGGATGCGGCGGTTACAACCGGCTATCAGATAAATGTCGTCGGGTTTGGCTGGACCAATGCGGCTTACCTGGACTTCCTCGCGGAGCTTCCCGCGGCGAAGCGCGCGGAGCTCCAGAACATTCACTGATTTTTTCTGTGAAAGCGCCTCAAGGCTTGGTGGGATTGCGAGTCAGTTCGTCGGCTTGTTTTAGTTCCCGTTCTGCATCCGCCGTCTGTCCAAGCGTGCGATATGCCTGGCCGAGGAGTTGGTGCGCCATAGCATTGCCAGGATCCATGCTGATGGCACGCCGCAGCGCGCGAACCGCCAATTCTGTCTCGCCTTTCTTTTCCAGAACTTTCCCCATCAAGATGTATGGGCCGCTGGAGTTCGCGTCCAGCCAGATGGAACGCTCCAGCATCCTTTCCGCATCATCAAACTTCTGCACACGCGTGTAGGCATCCGCCAGTTTATAATAAGCATTGGCATAGCCAGGATTGATGTTTACTTCCTGTTCAAGGTGGCTGATGGCCTCGTCTATTTTCGATTGGTATAGATAGAGTTCACCGAGGAGATAGTGCGCCAGAGGCAGTTTCGGGTCCAGAGAGATGGCTTTCAGCGCGTACTCTTCCGCCACTGGCCCAAAGTCCAATCGCAGAAGGATGCGCGCGCAGAATAGATAAGCCGCGGGCGAATCGGGCGGCACGCCGTACATCTTCGCGAAGGCTGCCCTTGCTTGGGCATATTGTTTGGTCTGAATGTACGCGACGCCCAAAATATAGGAGGCGTCCACGTTCGCGCGTGGATACCAGGTTTGCACCTTTTCGAGATACGGAATCGCTTCAGCGGGCTTCCCCGCTAGATACAAAGAGAGCCCCGTCAACTGTATGGTTTCTCCGTCATCTGGATTCTCTTTCAGGGCTTCTTGCATTTTCGGAATAGCGTTTACGAAGTCGTTCTTTTTGTAATAGGCAATTCCCAATTCGCGGGCCAGACCTTTCGGAGGCGGCGATTGCGTTTGCATTGCCTCGAGCCGGGTAATGGCTTCTGTGAATTTCCCGAGTTGCAACAATCGGTCCACATCCGCGAACGGTGAGGTGGAAGGCGTGGTCTCTGGCTGCTGGGTTTGGGCCAGCTTCGCTGTGGCTTGCCGGGGAGCGAGCAAGAACAGCAATCCCGCAATTGTTATCAACCGCGATCGCATAAACGGATCCTCCGCATCGCTGCAGCGATAGTGAAGAGATCATTCATGGGCCACACCGGGGAGGCTTGGCGTTCAAATCCCCAAGTAGCGTTTTGGCAGGCCCAAGATCGGGATTAAAGCGGAGCACGCGGAGTACGGAGTCACGCGCGGCATCGAATTGTTCCGTCTGGCAGAACGGGCGGGCCAGATTCATCCCGATTTCACTCCTTCCTAGGGCACGCTCGAACGCCGCCTGCTATGGCTAGATGGCTTCCGCGGCGCGGCCTCGGTTTGCCTCTAGGACGCCCAAGTTTGTTGCCGCATCGACCGAAGCGGCATCGTACTCCAATGCTCTGTTGTACAGCGCGCCTGCCTGGTTGTCATCACCGCGCTTCTGAGCGTAATAGCCGAGGGCGGACAAGAGCGCGCGATCGTTGGGAAATTGGCGCGAAGCAGTTTGCAACAGCCGTTCGGCTTGCGTTTGCGCCATAGTCATCCCAGCGTCCACCATAGATTGCCACGCGAGGGCGAGTTCTCGCACGGGTGGCTCTGCCTTGTTCACTTGGGGAAATGGGACCAATTCCGGAAGTGCGGTTTTGGGCGGCTGCGCAGCGGATGCGCTCGCCGGATTTTGCAATATGCGATGGTCGATCACTTCGGTGTGGGCCACGTCCGTGCCAAGCGAAGCGGGCATATGGCACGAAGCACAGTCCTGCTGTTTATGACCCATGGCCGAGCGCATGTACGATTCATAGATCGCGGCGTGACATTTGGCACAGGCTTCATTGCCAACGTAGCCGTCGCCATCCGGCGTGATCTCCGGAACCGCTTGAGTCAGAGCACGCTGCGGAGCTGTTAAAAGAATGATGCAGCACATCAAATGGAAAATTGCGCTTACCACGAGCAATTCATGGCGGATCTGCAATCCTGCGATCACTCGGTCGGTCCCCTGTGTCATGGCATCCGGTGTCGCGTCGTGTGTGCACACTGGACCGCAAAATTTCCTCTACGGCTGTACACGCTGATCACCGCTGATTTGTTGCAGGTTCTCTCTAGCAAGCTGGTTTTGGGGATCGATGCGCAGGGCACGTTCAAAATGCAATTTTGCTTCCGCGAGATTGCCTGTTACCGCCAGCGCGCTTCCAAGGTTAGCCTCCGCGTTGGCATCGTCCGGGTGCAAACGGGTGGCGGCACGATACTGCTCGATCGCTTCAGAAAATCGGTCTTGAGAGACAAAGGCATTCGCCAAATTGTAATGGGCGTCAAAATTGTCCGGCTGGGCTTGGAGGGCTGCCTGCAGATAAGGTATGGCTTCCCCGACCTGCCCCGTGGCGAGCAATGACGCACCCAAGGCGTTGTTTACTGTGGGGTCTTTGGGGCGAAGACGCAGGGTGAATTCGAACTGCTGGATCGCTTCCGTTCGCGCGCCTTGAGCTTGCAACATAGCCGCCAAGTTGTAATGTGCTTCAAAGTCAGCAGGATTTTTTTCTATATTATGCCGGGCCATCGCTTCCTGTATGAACATACGCGGATCGACATTGGGATCGGAAGAGGCATGCGGCAAGACTTGCAGCCACAGATGCGCCATTTCATCCGTCGAGCGGTTGCCAGCCACGACCCGGCGCGGAGGGTGATTCGGGTTCGCGATATTTTCCGTGGAATTGTCATAGGTGTAGCGCATGGTGATGGTCGTGCCTTTGGGCAACTCCACGGGCTCCGCATAGCGGTAAACCGCTTGCCAATTCGGATCCCATTGCGGTACGTGAATCAGGGTTTTTGAGGAACCGTCTGGCAGCGTGGCAATCGCTTGCAGGTCTTTTCCTAAATAGTGCGCGTGAGGATAAATCGCCAGCAAATCGACGTCGACCGGTAGCGTGAATTCGTCGGTTACCAGAAACTGTTTCGCGCCAGGCGGAATGTCCAGTTGCCGGTCGTTTTCCATTTGCAGCAGCAAAGGGAACAGGGTCGCAGGATGGTCGGTGAAATAAAGGCCCAGGCTCGGCTGGATCTTTTCTGGCTTCCCCGAAGGCTGCAAGTGCACATTTAGAACCAGGTCCGTATCTTTATCCAGACGCAAAGCCATGCCCTCCGGTCCCGGCTGTATGACTGTGCCTGGCTTCCAGAATAGGAAGTGGCTGTCAGGATCGAAAGTCTCCGATTCGATTTTGAGTTCCATGCCGGCAAAACCGGCGCCCGGCACCGCCTCTTCGGCTCGAGCCGATTGATTACGATCCACGAGAATGTTGGCGTGGTGAACGACACGCTTGTCGCCTGGGCGGATCTCGATGGCTTTCAGCCAGCGGGTGCGGTCGACGGGTGCTCGAAAAATGAAGTTCCAATACATGTCCGAGCCGCTTGGCGGAAGAACGTATGGTTTTTCGGCTTGGACGATTTTGTCGGGGCGGCCGATTTGCCAGCCAGGCACAAATTGGGGCGTCGGGGGAAGGTCGACTGGCGTGCCTTCGGCCTCTCCCTGGTCCACCCATTTTTGGATGAGAGAGATTTGTTCATCGGATAAGCGAAGCTCGTCAGCGAATTTCAGTTTCTGTGGTTCGGGTAGCCATGGTGGCATGAAACGCTTGGCGGTCAATGCCGCAATCTGGCGGGCATGAGACTTGGCATCGGCGTAGGTGAGCAATGGAAAGGGGCCAGCTTCGCCGGGGTGATGGCACGGCGCGCAGTAGTGGAAAAAAATAGGAGCAAGGTCGCGATTGAAGGTGACGCGCTTTTCGCTGCGCGCTGGGAGAGGAACAGGCGCGCTCTCCCGCTTCGCGAAAGCCACAAGCGAGGCACAGCCCAGTGCAAACATGCATGCACGGATCGTTCGGTACGAAATGGTCATTCGAGGTCCGCGATGTAGCATCCGATCGCCGGGGCGTTGGCTGGCGGTTTCTTGCCGTTCAAAGCAGCTTGGATGGCGTCGTCGAGTTCATGAGTGGTAGCGGCTGAGCGTGCCCGGCCAAAATCCTGGTACAAATCGTCGATCCGCCCGTGATACAGAAGGTGATGATTGGAGTCGAAAACCGCAGCTTCGGGAGTGACTTGCGCCTGGGCTTGTGCGACGAGCACGTGTTGCGGATCGCGCAAGGACGGCAACTGATAGCCAAAGTCACGCTCGTATTGCCGAATTTTCTCCGCCGTAATCGACCGGTTGGGATAGACAAGCCAGAAGGCCACTTTCGCGCCATACTCCGCGCTCATTTTCTTGATCAACGGGGCATATCGATTGGAAATGGGGCAGTCCGTGCGAATAAAAAGGAGCACAACCGGTTTTCCCGGAGCAGCCAGGAAGGGATCCGCTGGAGTGCCATCGAGGTGCAAAGCCATCTTCTGAGCGGCGATTGAAGAGGGCAGCGCCACAGCGAGGAGTGAATCCAACAGCAGAAGCAGGAAGGCTAGCGGAAGCGGCTTGAAACTAGAGCGAAACATTGACGCGTCCCAAAGGACTGAGGCCAAGAATTCTACTTTGCGGTGCAGTGTACTGTCCATATGACTTTGCTACGCCTTGCAACTCGCCCTTAAACACAAACGGAGAGCCCTTGTGAGGCTCCCCGTCCGGTTATTTGGGGTGCGAGTTAGAAAACCACGCGGAAGCCGAACTGCAGTTGCCGCATGCCGATGGGAGCGCCGGGAGCGGAATCGGCTTCGATATCGGTGATCTGACCAGCGCTCGCCGCTCCAAAGCAATCCAAACAGGTGTTGCCTGGTATGGCGAGGACCGGATGGTTGAACAGATTATATGCATCGAAGCGGAATTGTGCTTTGACGCGCTCGGTGATGTTAAAATTCTTGAGCATGGAGAAGTCATCGTAGAAGGCGTGTGGGCCCCAATACGAGTTGAATCCCATGTTGCCGATTTGCCCGCAGGCCGGTAGAGATAGCGGTCCGGAGACAGGCCGTGGCAAGGTGCAGGAGTCTTTGCCGATGTCGGCCGGAGTCAGATTGTAAGCGAGCGGCTGAACTGGTGTGAACCAATAGACACCGCACTCGCCTCCCGTGCTGCAGCCAGAAGTAATGGTTTTCTTGCCAACCGGAACCTGTCCGGTGACATTGGGCTGGCAGGGCCCCGTGTCTGTGACTAGGCCGCACTCATTGATGGAGGGACTAAAGGGCAGTCCCGTGCCATATGTGGTGGTGTTGGAAGCTTGCCAGCCACCGAGGAGCAGATCGGTGACACGGCCCGCGTTCCCGAGGAATGTTTTGCCTCTGCCAACCGGCAATTCATAGATCACACTCCACACCACGACTTGATTCCGATTGTATGGATTGGGACCCCAAGCGATCTTCGGATCAATGTTGTAGTAAGTGGAATTGTAGGCGTACGCGTGCGAGAAGGTGTAGTGGGCCAAGAACTGAAGCCCGTGGCTTAAGCGCTGCTCCGCCTTGATCTGTAGTGCGTCGTATTTGTTGCTGGCGTCGTTGCCGAAGTAATTGCCGAGGTCGACCGCGCAACACGCGGGCGTCGGCAGCACCTGTCCGCCGGCGGTGGTGAAGGTGGATCCAGGGTATGTAAACGCAGGCACACCGTTCAGGAAGAAAGGACGCCTGTTATTTAGCGGAACAAACGGTGTAAATCCGCTGAGCGCCACATCCGCCGTCGGGCACCCACCTACGGGGATGGGCGTTACGGTGCAAGATACGAAGTTTGTGCCGTCGCCGGCCGCAGGTTGGTTCACGTTATACGAAGGGCCGGTACCAGCGAAAACGTGCGTGCCTTTGTTGCCGACATAACCGATGCTCAGATTGAGTGTTGGAGTAAGCTGACGCTGAAGCGTCGCGTTCCACTCGTCGACTGTCGGCAGCCGCTGAATCGTCGGACGAATGTAGGTACCTGCCGTGCCGTCGGGACCCAACAAGGGCAGCGTACCTGCAGGAGTACCAACCCCAATATCAGCAAGGGTTCCCGCGAAGTTATAGGCTGGCGGACCCTGATTCAAATTGAAAACGGCGGTGCGATTATTAGTCGCGGCCGAATTGATGTTCGAGTCCGCGATATCCTGCGCCGCAAGAACCGGCAGGTTCTGCGTCACGGCGTGACCGAAGTTAGAGCCGAAGACGCCGAGGTCAAAACTGCGCCCGTAACCTAGGCGAAGCACCGTTTTGGCATCAAACTGATACGCAGCACCAAGGCGTGGAGCAAAGGCTTTCCAGGTATTCTCGACGTTGCCGTTCAAATTGTACGGCCCATAACCTGCGACGCGAAGCGTGCCATTGGACAAGTCCGCAAAGCCGCCATTGCCCTTCGCATTGACTGATTCTGGCGTGTAAATCTCCCAGCGGAGGCCGTAAGTGAAGGTGAATTTCGGGCTAACGCGCCAGGAGTCTTGACCATAGAAGAAGGTCCGATATTGGTGGCCGATTGCGTCACTGGTGGTACTGACGAAGCGCTGGAACTGGGTCACATCCCCAAGCAGCATGGTGGCGATGCCCAATCCGTATAGCGGACCATCGCCAGTATTCAACTGGTCGAAGTAGAGCAGACCGGAGCGGCTCTGGTCGCTCGGTACGCGCAGGTTTGTCGCGTAGCGAATATCCGCGCCAAACTTGATGGTGTGGTTGCCTTGCAGGCGCGTCCAGTTATTTACGAACTGAAGCTCATGTTCTCTCTCCGTCAATGGGCAGTTGCAACGAGCGGCATCCAAGCCATTCCCGAAGGCGTACGTGCCGCCACCAGGGTTGCCCAAGGCGCCATTAAACCCATTACCGCCGTTGTTCGTAAACAAGAATCCAGACAGCCCGTCGGTGTCCGGTTGGCCGCCAATGTTCAGACCCGGGAAACCGAAGTTGGTCATGGGAGTGGTGCCGGCGTCCGAGTAGGCCGTTTGCGGATTGTATTGGAACCAACCGAAACGGAAGTCGGTTAGCCATTTCGCACCGATCGTTTTGTCGAAGCCCGCAGCCACGCTGTAGTCGTGATTGATTGAGCTCCCGTTCAAAGTGCCCGGACCAAAACCAGCGCTGCCAAGCTCTCCGAGACCGCCCTTCCCCGAGAGATTGAACCAATCAAAGCTGAAACGCCCGAAAACCTGAAAGCCATGCGGCGCACTCCAGTCTTCGCGCGTGTCCCACGAATACTGGTTGAACGGTCCGGAACCCGAAGCTACGTAGTTATTGTTGACAGCACCGGCGGGGCCGGTGTTGGGTGCCGGAAACAGCGCCAGCAGCTTGCCGACGTTTGGGTTGATGTCCCCGATGGGAATCATATTGCCCGCAAACGCCGTACGGCCCGTACCGTCCAATGGATTGCCGGTCGCGGGATTGTAGACTTGGCCGGTAGGCAGCCCGCTGGTTGTCCCGTAGGCATTTAGATATTGGCTCAGGTCGCAGAAACCAGTGGTGTTTGTCGCAGGATTGCAACTGCTAACGGCCAGCGTCGTAGGGACGCTGTACAGGTTTGTAATGCCCTGAATCTGCTTGGTCTGCTGATAATCGCCAAAGAAGAAGAGTTTGTCCTTGATGATCGGCCCGCCAATCGAACCTCCAAATTGTTTCCAGGTAGCACTAGGAAGCGGAACGCCGGGCTTGTTCGTAAAGGGGTCGCGAGCCTCTTGCGCGCTATCGCGGTAAAAGTAGAAGCCCGAGCCGTGAAGCTCGTTCGTGCCAGACTTGGTCTGCACGGTGATCAGACCAGCGATGGCCTTGCCTTGCTCGGCGTCGAAATCCTGCAGCGCGATCTTGGTTTCGGTAATCGCTTCGAGGTTGGGATTCACCACGATAATGCCAAGGATCGGATCCTGATTGTCGGTTCCATCCAACTCATAACCGACTCCGCTAAAGTGTTGGCCTTGGACCGCGATCTGCCCGCTGCCCTGCGGGTTTTCGGTTGCGGCGTGGTTGAAGCCAGGCATCTTCTGCGTGCCAGGAGAGAGCAACTCAAAGCTCGTGAAATTGCGATTAAGTACCGGCAAATCTTCGACGTATTTCTGGCTGAACTGCACGTCTACGTCGGCGCGGTCAGTCGTGAGCTGCGGAACTTCGCCGGACACCTCAACCGACTGAGTGACCTCTCCGACCTGCATTTGGACGTCAACGTGGGCTGAGGTATCCGCGCTAACCGGCACAGACGCTACTTCATAAGTCTTGAATCCCTGTGCTCCCACCTTGATCCTATAAGTGTCTGGGATTAAATGGGTGACCGTATAAGAACCGCTCTCATTGGTAACGGTCTCTTCCGAGGTCCCTTTGGTCACAGAGGTCACCGTAACCTTCGCGCCTACCACCGCTGCGCCCTGCGGATCAGTAACAGTCCCGATCATGCTGCCATAAACCGCTTGGCCTCGAGCTGAATTCGCAGACAGGGCCCATAGAATCGACAGCAGAAAAATCCCTACGAAAGTAGACGGCCGCTTCATTTACCCTCCCCATACAGCCGCTTCTTCGGGCCAGCGGCTGCCAACAGGTAATTGCCCATGAAGAGGCTAGCCAAGTCGGGCTTGATAGCGAGTCCATGTAGCGCGAACAGAGACCTACAGCGACAAAACGGCGCAGTTTTCTATCTTCAGAATGGACCGGAAAATCCTCTATCGAACCACGTCCAACCCAGCGAAAGCCCCCAACTCCTCGGCCAAGCGCAACGCTCCACAGCACCGGGGGAATGTGGCATCCCCTTTTTGTTCTTGGCACGCTTTGGTACGACCCTCAATGAATACCAAAACGGCCGGAACAAATTGCCGCGCTCCAATATTGCGATGGCTTGTAGCAGTTTTTTGAGTGCGCTGGAAAGTATCTTTGGGTCTTGAAACCGTTACAACCGTTAACCAACAAATTTTCAAGCACCTGATCCCTGGGTTAACTTTGGTGTTACAATGCCTGACCTACGTGCCCCCATGATTGGCAGCCAGGAAACTCAGGCTCAGGTTGGTAGACTTCTGGTGAGTCATGCCTTGCATGGTTCCGAGTCTCTCTGCAAACTCCTGCGCTACCTGGCACACTACGCCCTGGAACACCCCGGCACCTCTCCCAAGGAATATCAAATTGCGACGGAAGTCTTCGGTCGACCTGGAGATTTTGACCCGCACCAGGACTCCATGGTTCGAGTGCAAGTGGCGCGGCTTCGATCGAAGCTGGCCGAGTACTATGCCTCGGAAGGGGCACACGACACCATTATTGTTGACGTGCCCAAAGGCAGCTATGCCCTTAATTTTCTTGGGCGCACGTCTCCCCAAACTCCGAATGGGCACGAACCGGCAACCAAGGATCCCACTCCGGTTCCCATCGTCCAAGCTGTCTCGCCTTCGCGTTGGATCGCCGCGCTCGTTGTGCTGTCCATGATTTTGACCGCAGCCTTGGCTATCGCCGTTGACCGGCTACTGCTTCGTCGCGTGGCTCAGGCTCATTCCGCGGAGGACATTTCGGTGGCCCCGGCGTCTGTGCGCACGTTCTGGAATGGATTTCTGGGTGCCAACGAGCCTCCTTGGGTCGTGTTCAGCAACGCTTCCTTTGTTGGCCGACCGGACACCGGCATGCGCTACTACGATTCCAAGCGCGACGAAAAGAAGCCTATATTCGACCACTACACAGGCGTCGGCGAGGTGCTCGCCGTGCATGCGTTGGACAGTGTTTTCCGGCAGTTGCAACGGGAGCTGCGCGTCAAACGGGGTAGTTTGTTTACCCTGGATGACGCCAAAAGCAACTACCTCATCTTTCTCGGCTCGCCTTCGGAGAATCTGACCTTGCTGGAAATCCCGACGACCCGGGATTTTTCCTTTCAGACGATTCATTGCTGCTCGCGAGAGGGGAACATTGAGATCGTCAATAACCATCCCGCAGTCGGCGAGGATAAGGAATACGTGGCCACCCCTTCGGAAAAACCACTCACCGAAGACTATGCGGTGATTGCTTTGGTACGTGGGTTGAAGTCCAGCCACTCCGTGTTGATTCTTGCGGGAACCACGACCATCGGCACGCAGGCGGCCGCCGAATTCGTGTGCGACCAAAACTCTCTCAATGAGCTCCTGCGTCAGTTAGGAGTTTCCTCGGCCGCCGATCTCAAACCGTTTGAAGCCGTAATCCGCACGAAAGTCGTGCGCGGCGTGCCCGTAAACTCGGAGTTGGTTGCTTTGCACAAGCTTTCAAGCTGATGGAGTCTGGCGCTCAATTGGCGGCCGGCATTGCCAGTCGAGGGTCGAGAGATGCGGCCTTCTGGTACTCTTCTTGCGCTTCTGCTTTATCTCCTTTTTGACTCAGCGCCTGGCCTAGTTCAAAGTGCGCTATCGCAAATCCCGGCGAGGCCGCGACCGCTGAGCGAAATTGTAAAATGGCGCCGTCGATGTCCCCCGCTTTTAAGAGCCGCTTGCCTGAGTTTGTGGCAAAGAGCGCGGCCTGCTCGCTATTGACTTTCTTAACGATGTCAGCGCCGAATTTGCTTTCAGCTGCGGCGCCCTCTTTGTCGCCAAGCTGTCGCAGCACCGCAGCGAGTGTGGTGTGCGCACCGGCGAATTGTGGCTGTAGTCGAATCGCCTCTTGCAACGCAGTGGCTGCTCCTGGCAGGTCGCCCTTTTGCTTCAAGACCGTTCCGAGTGTGTAGAAGGCTTCCGCGTAATCCGGCTTGACCACAGTTGCAGCGCGGAGTTCCGTCGCTGCAGCCTCAAGATCGCCCTGTTGCCATAGAGTGACGCCCAGTGTGTAGTGCGCGTCGGCTTGCGCGGGATCCAGTTCGGACGCTTTCCGCAGTTCCGCTTCTGCTTGGTCGAGCTTGTCCTGGAGTTTCAGTGTTAGTCCCATGTTGTAATGCAAGGTTGCATCGCTCGGCGCCAACTTTAATGCCACCTGGAATTCCTGGAGGGCCAAAGCAAACTCTGACATTTGCAGATAAGCAGCGCCCAAGTTGCCCAAATAGTTTGCAGCATTTGGTTGCAGTCGGATGGCAGTCTGGAATTCCGCGATCGCTCCCCTGGCGTCCCCGGTTTGCAGCAACGCCAAGCCAAGATTGTTGTGCCGGTCCGCGTTGTCCGGCTGAAATTTCACGGCTTCACGAAATGCATCCGTCGCTTTTTCCAGCTCGCCGCGCCCCTGAA
Organism: Candidatus Acidiferrales bacterium; assembly: GCA_963790355.1. Classification (GTDB taxonomy): domain Bacteria; phylum Acidobacteriota; class Terriglobia; order Acidiferrales; family UBA7541; genus Acidiferrum. Next base: position 383,745 of record CAWBOF010000001.1, on the reverse strand, counting down.
GCCAAAGGCCCAGGGTATTTTGCGCATCGGGATAGTCAGGCTTCAGGCGCACACAGATTTGCAGTTCGCTGATCGCGCCATCTTGATCGCCAAGATTTTTTAGCACGAGCGCCCAATAGTAATGCGCGCTGGCCTCCAGGGGATTCTCCTGCACGGCCATTTGCAGGTGAAAGGCCGCTTCGTCGAATGCCTTCTCGTTATAGCGCAGCACGCCCAGATGAAAATGCGCACTCGCAAAATCCGGCGCGAGCTTCAAAGCCTCCTGGAACTGCGCCTCAGCCTCAGCCATTTGCGACTGGCGGATCAGCAGTGATCCCAGATCATCGTGTAATTCAGGCCGGGTTGGATCCAACTCCACGGCACGGCGCAATTCCGCAGTGGCGTCGGCGGTCTTCCCCGAGACATCCAGCGCGTGACCCAGGAGGCGATGCGATTCCGCATCGTTTGGTGAAATCGCAAGCGTGGATTGGGCCATGCGGATGGCGCCGGCAAAATCTCCTTTGGCCAGCAGCGCGTTCGCCAGATTGCTGCGGGCTTGCACAAATTTCGCCTGGTATTTCAGAGCTTCATGAAGCTGCTCGATGGCTGCGTCGTATTTTCCGTCGGTGAGCAGTATGAAACCTAATGCATTGTGTGCTTCGGGATTGTTTGGGAGCATCTTAATCACTTCTTCGAAACACACCTGCGCGGCCGCAAGATCGCCATTTTTCAGCGCTTCCATTCCCTTCGCGTAAATGGCCTCTGCCTGATGTGCGGTCTTCTCGCTAGATGCCGCCGCCTCTTGCCCAACCAGTGCTGGTGGGAAGCCTGCGAACACCACCAGCAGCACGCCCGACATGCACAAGCGCCAGAACCTCCGGATGCGTCTCTCGAAGCGTTCTTGCAAACATTTGCTCCAGACAGGTTCGATACTAGCATCACTTCGCCAAGCTTCGGTCGAGGGCGACCGCGCCACTTGACCGCTCCGCCGACGCCACATACGATGAGTTCCTTGTGAGTTCCCAAGTGAGGTTTTTCTCCTACAGTTCTCTCGCCTTCGGTCTGCTCGCTCTTCTAGGCGCTTCGCTCGTGTACTTGCCAACCCGTTCGGAACCGGCGCCGAAATCTGCCAAACCCATAGCCTATTTCATTGACGAAGCCGCAAAAGCAGGGCTTACCGCGAGGAATGTGTTCGGCGGCGTGAACACGAAGAAATACATTATCGAAACCACAGGCACAGGCGTGGCGATCTTCGACTATGACAACGACGGTTGGCCCGATATTTTCCTGGTGAACGGCACCACGCTCGACCAGGCCCATTCTTCCGCAGTCGCTCCCACCAATCATCTTTATCGCAACAATCACGATGGCACGTTCACGGATGTCACCGAGAAGGCGGGTTTGCTGCACAGCGGCTGGGGACAGGGTGTCTGCGTCGGAGACTATGACAACGATGGTTTTGAGGACTTGTACGTTACCTACTACGGCAAGAATATTTTGTATCGCAATAATGGCGATGGCACGTTCACCGATGTGAGCGAAAAGGCTGGCGTGGCCGGTACTGGCAAAACCTGGGGCTCCGGTTGTGCGTTCGTGGACTACGATCGCGACGGAAAACTCGATCTCCTCGTGGCTACATATGTTGATTTCGACATCGCCAGCGCGCCAAAACCGGGCGAGCGGACCGACTGTCTTTGGAAGGGTGTTCCGGTAATGTGCGGACCACGAGGGTTGCCGTGGAAATCGAACATGCTTTATCACAATCGAGGCGACGGGACATTCGAGGATGTCACGAAAAAGGCGCACATCGACAAAACAAACGGCCATTACGGACTAAGCGTCTCAACGCTCGATTTCGACGATGACGGTTGGCCGGATATCTACGTTGCGTGCGACAGCACGTCCAGCATTCTTTATCGCAACAATCACGATGGCACGTTCACTGACGTCGCGGTGCTTGCAGGCGCCGCGTTCAATGAAGACGGTATGGAACAGGCAGGCATGGGCACGACGGTCGGCGACTTCGACGGGGACGGCCGGCCAGACATTTTCAAAACAAATTTCTCAGACGATACGTCCACGCTGTATCGGAACAACGGTGACGGCACTTTCAACGACGCGACGTTCGCGGCAGGTCTAGGTCTGCATACGCAGTATTTGGGCTGGGGCACGATGTTTTTTGATTTCGATAATGATGGCTGGCCGGATCTGCTGCTGGCGAACGGTCACGTTTATCCAGAAGTGGATCAGGCGCACCTTGGCAGCGATTATCAGGAACCGCGCATTCTGTACCACAACAAAGGCAATGCCACGTTCGAAGATATTTCCGCGACGTCAGGCCCGGGAATCACCACGGCGAATTCTTCGCGGGGTTTGGCGGTCGGCGATCTTTGGAATGACGGTAGAATCTCAGCAGTGGTTAGCAATATGAATGCGCCCGTGAGCCTGCTCGTGAACCAGGTGCACAATGACAATCATTGGATTGCGGTACAGACAAGAGGGGTAAAATCCAATCGTGATGGCATCGGCGCGAAGATTCGCGTGAAGGCCGGCAACAGAATACTCGTAAATGAAGTGCGAAGCGGTTCCAGTTATCTATCGAGTAGCGATCGCCGCGTGCATTTCGGATTGGGGCCGGTGACAAAGATCGATTGGATCGAGATTCGATGGCCGAGCGGCCTGAAGGAACTTTCTGAAAATCCAAGCGTGGACAGGATTTTGACGCTGACTGAGGGCCACGGTAAACCTGCGCCGGGCGCTATTCCGTAGAACGAACTGCTACGCTTTTCCGGGACTCTTTTTTAGCGCACTGAAGGACACATTTCGCACGATGCCTTCTCCCTCTTTCACATAAATCAACTGGTTGGACTGGATGTCCTTCAGCGTCTCCACCAGGCCGCTGGGCCAGCGCAATTCCAGGACATCGATCTTTTGCGCTTTGCCAATCCCGAAATGCACCCGCAGATCGTTCTGCGAAAAATAGCCGCCGCCGCTGCGAACTTCGTCGATTTGTTGGTGAGGCTTCATCCCTCCTGGCATCTGCACAACGCAGCGCAAGCGTGTACCAATTCCGCTGCGGTTGGACTTGGTGCCAATCGTGCGGACCTTGATCCAGTTATTTTGCAGAGAAGAGTCGCATCGCACCAGCTGCGGGAAATCGTTGACGCAATTCACCACGAAGTCGATGTCGCCATCATTGTCGACGTCGCCGAACGCACAGCCGCGCGAAGCGCTGGGATCAGAAATGCCAGGTCCCACGTTCAGCGATATATCCTCAAACTTTCCATTGCGAAGATTGCGATAGAGCAGTTTGCGTTGCGGATACCCCGCTTCCGTGCGCAACTGCTCCACCTCCGGGTAAACGTGGCCGTTGCAGATCAGGATGTCCGGCCAACCATCGTTGTCGAAGTCAAAAAAACCGCATCCCCAACCGAGATATTGTGTGTGCATGCCGAGGCCGGCCTGGAAGGTAGTGTCTTCAAACGCACCTGCGCCGAGATTGTGGTAGAGCGTCGGAGTATCGCCGGCAAAATTCGTTTTCACAATATCCAGATTCCCGTCGAGATCGTAATCGCCCGCCGATACCCCCATGCCTGCTTGTGGCTTTCCGTCGGCGCTCAAAGCACAACCCGCATCGAGTGCGACGTCCACAAATTTCCCGTTTTTCTGATTCTGATACAAAGCGCTAGCCGTGGAATCATCGGCGACAAAAATATCTGGCCAGCCGTCATTGTCGAAGTCTGCCGTTAGGACTCCCAGCCCGTAGGTTCCATTTGCCTGCCAGAGGCCGGCGCTCTCGGACATGTCCACAAAAGTTCCGTCGCCATTGTTGTGGTACAGAATATTTTTGCCGCCATTCAAGCCGGGAGGGCCGCAGGCCACCTTGATGCCTTTGTACAGGCACGGGCCGGATTCCGGGACCGGGGCGGTGGCCAGATCCATGTCGATGTAGTTGGCCACAAAAAGATCTAACTTGCCGTCGCGATCGTAATCCAGGAAAGCGCAGCCCGTGTTCCAACGCTTACCGTTGCCGGCGACACCGGATTTGTCCGTGACATCCGTGAACGTGCCGTCGCCATTGTTGTGGTACAGCGCGTTCTTCCCGAAATACGCGACGAACAGGTCTTCATAGCCGTCATTGTCGTAGTCGCCGATGCAAACACCTTGTCCCCAGCCGGTCCGGACCAAACCGGCTTTCAAAGTGACGTCGGTAAAGGTACCGTCGCGGTTGTTCTTGAAAAGATGGTTGGTCGGCTCCTGACCGGCGGGAAACCCCTCCAAACGTGTTCCATTTACGAGGAAGATGTCGAGCCAACCGTCGTTGTCGTAATCGTAGAAGGCCACTCCACAGCCAGTGGTTTCCAGAAGATATTTGTTTTTGTGTTCGCCGCCAAAAATGGTTTTCACATTGAGTCCGGAGGCTTTTGCGGTGTTGACGAAATTTACTCCGGGCGAGGTTCCTTGGATCCCGAGAGGGTTATCGTTTGGTTTTTGGCTGCGGATTCCAAGTCCAGTCATCGCTTGGGAAAGAATGGTTTCCAGGGACAACACAAGTGAGGTACGGCAGAGCGATTTCACAAAACTGCGGCGTGTTGATGGCAAGCCCGTACCTTCCCCGGATGTGTTTCAGCCAAAATCGGCGAGAGTCATTTTATATTGTCGGACATGGCGGCCACATTGCAAGTGAGTCGACACAATAGGAACTTTTTGCACGCTGGTCGGCTATCCAGGCACGAATAGAGTTTCCGTAGACCACGTGCGTGTGTTACGTTTTGCTCGGCGGTGCGCTCAGGGGAACCCATTCGGGCGAATGTGGCATTTTTAGCCAGGAGTGCCTCCATGAAAATTCGGTCGAATTTGCGGATGCTAGCGATTGCTTGTGCCCTGGCATTCGCTGGACTTGGATCCGCACAACCTCTCAAGGATGCCAGCGGACACGCATGGTGGCAGCACGCTGTCTTTTACGAAGTGTATCCGCGTAGCTTCGCCGATTCGAACGGCGACGGAATTGGGGATCTGAACGGAATAACCTCCAAGCTTGACTATCTCAAGAAGCTTGGCGTGGATGCCATTTGGATCACTCCGTGCTTTCCGTCTCCCCAGGTTGATTTTGGTTATGACGTTTCAGATTACGTCAACATCGACCCAATGTATGGCACGCTCGAGGATTTTGATCACCTCGTCAGCGAGGCAAAGAAACGCGATATTCGCGTGATTCTGGATTTTGTCGTCAACCACACATCGGACCAGCACCCATGGTTTATCGATTCGAAATCTTCGCGGACCTCCTCGCACCGCGATTGGTATATCTGGCGCGATGGCAAGGGCCCCGCTCAACCTCCCAATAATTGGCTATCAACGTTTGGACTGTCGGCGTGGAAATACGATCCCACCACGCAACAGTATTACTATCACTATTTTTACCCCGAACAGCCCGATCTGAATTGGCGGAATCCCGCGGTGGAAAAGGCGATGTTTGACGTAACGCGATTCTGGTACAAACGCGGCGTTGCGGGTTTTCGCCTCGATGCCGTGGATTCCCTGTTCGAAGATCCCAACCTTACCGATAATCCTGTGTTGCCCGGCACGGACAAATTTGGCCGCCCAAACATGCAGGAGAAATACAACAAGAAGCTGCCCGAAATGCACTTTGCGCTGCAGCGGTTAAGAAAAGTGGCTGACGAATACCGAGCAGTGCTGATCGGAGAGACCTGGACCTCGCAGGTCAAAGAGCTGGAACAGTATTACGGCGAAAACGGGAATGAGCTGCAGCTGCCCATGGATTTGATGCTGACAAATCTGCCGCTCTCCGCCCAGGCTTTCCGTGAGCATATTAACGCCGTGGACGCGGCCCGCGGCTGGCCGACGTATGTCATCACCAATCACGACATCCGCCGTTCCTATTCCCGTTATGGCGACGGCATACATGATGACGACATCGCGAAAATGATGGCCGGCCTTTATCTCACCCTGCGCGGCACTCCGATCATGTATTACGGCGAAGAAATCGGGATGGAGAATAATGATCCCACGAGGAAAGCCGACGTAAAGGACCCCATCGGCATTCTCGGCTGGCCACGCGAAAAGGGCCGTGATGGCGAGCGCACGCCGATGCAATGGAATGATGGACTAAACGCCGGGTTCACGACCGGGAAACCGTGGCTGCCCATTCCGCCGTCGGCAAAAACGCACAACGTTGCGACAGAAAGCAAGGATCCCCATTCCGTGCTCTCCTTCTACACAAAACTTCTCCATCTTCGGAAAATGGAACCGGCTTTGCTCGAGGGCGCCTATGTTCCGCTGAATCAATCCGATCGGAACGTGATTTCTTACCTGCGAAAGAGCGACGCGGGGACAATTTTGGTGGTTCTGAATTTCTTGGCCACAGAGCAGAATCCGACTTTTGATCTGACAAAACAAGGATTTGCTTCCGCAAAGGTTACAGGACTGTTGGAAAATGCGGCTGCGGTTCCGGACGGAGCGCTCAAGAGCATAAAACTCCAGCCCTATGGCGTTTTTATCGGCCGCATCACGGATTGAGGCGCGCGTTAAGGAAGGGAGACGAGCTTGGCGAACAAAGTACACTGCGCCGCCCCGCTCCGCGCCTACTTCCGGTTGATTTTACTAAGTTTGGCCGTCCAGCCCTGCTGTATGGCACAATTGTCATCCGCAAGTCCCGGATCGCCAGCCGAAATTAACAAACAGGTCCAGGAAGCCTATCAAGCGGCACAAGCAGCAGCGGTGAAGAATGATTTCGCGGCTGCACAGTCCCAGCTCGAGAAGGTCATTCACCTGGCGCCCCAGCTCGAAGAAGGCCACCGCGCGTTGGGCGCGATTCTTCTGCAGCTCGGTAAATTTCCGGAAGCGATCAAGGAATTGGAACAGGCACTCGCTCTGAAGCCAAGCGACGTGACGGCACAAATCAGTCTCGCTTGGGCGTACGAACAAACAGGTGCCTATAAAAAAGCCATTGATTTGTTTCAGAAAGTGGAAATCGAAGCACGGGCAAAGCCCGCGTCCGATCCAGCCCACAAGTTACCTGCGTCTCTTCTAGCCGCATACGCGCGCGCGCTTGCTGCCACAGGCCAGGTTCCAGCAGCGATTACCAAAATGAAGGCAGCCGTAGCCGAATCGCCTCAGAGTGCCGACCTCCATGATGCCTTGGGCTCGCTGCACGCGCAGCAGTTGGACTGGCCCGTCGCGGTCGCCGAGTTCCAAAAAGCGATCGAACTGAATCGGCGGTTTGCTGCGGCACACCTGCATCTGGGCGCGGCACTCCTCGCGCAACAGCACGTGGAGCCGGCGATTCAGGAGCTAGCGCTGGCGTGCCAGTTGGCACCGGATAGCGCCGCTGCCGCCACGGAACTGGGCAAAGCCTACGCGGCGAACAAGGAAGGCGCCAAAGCCGTGGCGGAATTTCAACGCGCGATCAAACTCGATCCCAATTCCATGGACGCCAAATATCAATTGGCCTTGGCGTTGGAAAGCAGCGGCAATGAGGCGGACGCGCTTCCTTTACTGCGCCAGGTGGTGCAAGCACAACCGAAGAACTCAGAGGCGGCAGCGAGCCTCGGATTGGCCTTGCTCGTCGCAGGAAATGCAAAGGATGCAATTCCGTTTCTTGAACACGCGCTCAAGCAAAAGCCTGGCCATCCCGCAGCCTATGAAAATCTGGCTGCCGCTTACTTGCAAATGAACGAAGTCGATGAGGCCATCGGTATACTGCGGTCCGGCCTCACCCGCAATCCAGAGAACTACCAGCTTCATTACAATCTGGGGCTCGCGCTCAAGTTAAAAGACGATAACGCCGCGGCTATCCCCGAACTGGAAACTGCGTCCAAGCTGAACCCTTCCGCTCATGAGCCGCATTATACGCTCGGCGTCCTTTATATGCAGGACGGGCGCTATGACGACGCGGCACGCGAGCTGACGGCGGCGATGAAACTGCATCCGGACAATGCGGATGGTTGGGCGACGCTTGGGAGCCTGTACGTAAAGATGAACAAACTTCCGGAAGCCGCCGACACCTTGCGGGAAGCGATCCGCAGAATGCCCGATCAGCCCGATCCGCACCTTTTACTCGCCTCGGTGCTTTCGCAGCAGGGCGACGCGACCGAGGCGGCCGCGGAGCGGAAAAAAGGTGCGGATCTCGAGCGAGTGGCCATGCATCGTCAGCGCGCGACCGTGTCTACAAACTCCGGAAACGCGCTGCTGCAAAAGGGCCAGGTGGCCGATGCCATCGAGCGCTTTCAGCAGGCGCTGAGCGAGGATCCCGACTACGCCGAAGCTCATCGCGGATTGGCGAGGGCGCTCGAACGCCAGGGAAAGATGATAGAGGCCGCGGTGGAGAGAGAAAAGGCGGAGCAACTGGAAAAGCCTCGGCCGTAACTTGGTTTCTTCGCTTGAGGATTCCCTGCAAGGCCGCCATTTACAGGGCACTCGCGATGCGATATACAAGGGTGCCTGGCACATCCCGCGCGAAGAGCTGTACTGTGTTTCGCTTGAGGTAGGGATTGATGAAGCCTCGAATGGGCCGCATCATCGTGGTTGCCGCAAGCTTCGTGGCGAGCGCAGCATTGCTCACCAGAAGTGTTCCCTCCGCCACACACGCACAGTCCGCGCAAGACTCTAGCGACAAGGATTACTCCGGCGAAATAAGCAAGTCCTACAATTTTCTTTTCGGCAAGGACAACATTTCTTTGCCAGGCAATGCGGACACCGTGGACAACCAATTTATCCAGGCAGGTGCTTTTCCGCCGGCCGAATACTGTGGACATTGCCACGAAGAGGCATACCGGCAGTGGCGCCAGGCATTGCATTCCAATTCCTTCCGTACACCGTTTTACCGGGCCAGCGTCAACATCCTGATGCGTACGAAGGGCATCGAATTTTCGCGGCATTGCGATAGCTGCCACAATCCAATCGCGGTGGTCTCTGGGGCGCTGACGAAGGATGCGCACGTGGATCGTTCGTTTGACCGAGACGGACTTACTTGCACCGTCTGTCATTCGATCCAGAACTTAAAGTCGACTTCCGGCAACGGCGGCTACGTGCTGGGCGTTCCCGCCGTGATGGTGGATGAGAACGACAAGCGCATTCCTGGCGAGGTTCCATTCGGCGACATCTTCGAACATCCAGAGCGACACTCAAAGGCGGTGATGCAGTCGTTTTACCGCACGCCGGAATTCTGCGCCGCTTGCCACAAGGCCAACTTGCCGAATCCCTTGAACGATTACAAATTCATCCGCGCTTTTACCGTTTACGACGAGTGGCAGAACTCCAAGTTCTCCCAGCGGAACCCACTGACTTTTTACAAATCCGATTTCGTTAAATGCCAGAACTGTCACATGCCACGGGCTGCCACAATGTTCCATGACTATGGCGCGAAAAACGGCATGTTCGCATCGCACCGGTGGGTCGCTGGTAATACAGCTGTGCCTTTTTATTATGGATTCGAGGAGCAACTTCAGAAGACGATTGAGTTCTTGCAATCCGGTAAGTTCCTTAACGTGGACATTTTCGCGCTGAAACGGAATGGCGAGGATGGTCTGATCGCGCCGCTGGGGTCAGTGGCCTTTCAGCTTACCTCGAATGATGTTGTGGACGCTTACGTCGTGGTACAGAACAAAAACATCGGCCACTCGCTGATCCCCGAAGTGCGAGACCTTTACGAATCGTGGGTTGAGGTCATCGTCAAGGACGGCGCGGGTCACGACATCTATCACAGCGGCTTCCTGCAGCCGGATGCCCTGCTGGACAAGCGCGCACACAGTTTCACTAACCGTCCCGTAAATCTGTCCGGCGAGTTTGTGGATAATCACAAGGTTTGGACCATCCATTCCATGGCCTACGACAACTCGATTCAGTCCGGGCGCTCAGCGCTGGTGCGTTATGAATTTCGCATTCCGCCGGACGCCAAGGGGCCTCTCACGATCACTGCGCAGGTCAACTATCGTCATCTGCGCCAGAGTTATCTGAATAACGTCTTCGGCATTGATCACCCGCTGTATCCGGTAATCCAGATCGCTTCCCGCACACGCGAGTTGAATTTGGGGGCGAATCAAGCTACGCCAGCCGTAGCCACCGACAATGAAGATTGGATGCGATGGAACAATCTTGGCATCGGATTCCTCGACCAACTGCAATACTCCGACGCCGTTGACGCATTCGAGCACGTACTGAAACTGCGGCCGGATTACGACGACGGCTACGTAAATGTGGGTCTCACCTATATCGAATGGGAAAAATATTCGTTAGCGCGGCCCGCCTTGGAAAAAGCGCTGCAGTTGCATCCCGATTACGCTCGCGCGCTCTATTATCTGGCGCTGGTGGAACGCCGCGAGGCGCATCCCGAAGCGGAAGTCGCCGACCTGCAGAAGGTCGTGGAACAGTATCCGCAATCCCGCGATGCGCGCCGCGAACTCGGCATTGCCTACTATCAACAACATCGTACCGACGACGCCATGGCGCAATTTGAAGCGTTGCAAGCCATCGACCCCGACGATCTTGCCGCGCATTATAATCTCGCCATCTTGTATCGCCGCAAGGGTAGAAAGACGGAGGCCGCGGCGCAGGCGGCGTTATACGCCACCAAAAGCGTCGACCCGGGAGCTCCTACATATTCGCTGGATTATTTGCGCAAGCATCCTGAAATCTCCACCGAGAGCGTACCCTGGCACATGCATACGGATTTGCAGCCTGGTGTCGCCGACGTCACCGCCGGGAACAACGGTGTTTGCCAGCACTAACGGAGGAGGATTTTTGTCTCATTCGGATCGCCGCAAGTTTCTACGCTCGCTGAGCCGCACGGCACTCGTTCTACCGTTCACGGATATTCTTTCCTTCGCCGCTCAGCAACAAGAACCAACACCGCCCAAACCAAAGATTGGCCCGATCGAGCGAAATTACGACGCCAAGCCCGCTCCTCCTCCTCCGGGCCCCAAATCTCCGATCGAGGGCACGCCGCTCGGCGTCAGCTTCGTGGATGTAGTGAAGGGATCGGGCCTCGATGTGGAAACCATCTACGGCGGCGTGGGTAAGAACAAATATTTGCTCGAAACCACCGGCTGCGGCCTCGCGTTTTACGATTACGACAACGACGGTTGGCTGGACGTATTTATGGTCAATGGCTGGCGTCTGGAAGGATTCGCGAAAGGCCACGAACCGCATTGCCGATTATTCAAGAACAACCGCGACAGCACGTTCACCGATGTTACCAAAGGTTCCGGGTTGGAGGTTCGGAGTGGATGGGGGCAGGCCTGCTGCGTCGGTGACTACGATAACGATGGCTATGACGATCTGTTCGTCACTTACTACGGCCAGAACGCCCTGTATCACAACAATGGCAATGGAACGTTTACCGACGTTACGGAACGCGCAGGCCTGATCCAACCTGGGCCGAAAATACGTTGGAATACGGGTTGCACCTGGGTGGATTATGACCGTGACGGTCATCTCGATCTGTTTGTCGCAAATTACGTGGACTTTGACATCAAGACCGCTCCTTTGCCCGAAGAGGGTCCATGCACCTACAAAGGGATCGTCGTCGCCTGCGGCCCTCCCGGCCTCTCCGGCACAAAAAATATTCTCTATCACAACGAAGGGAACCGAACTTTTGCGGATGTAAGCCAAAAAGCCGGGATATGGAATGCGATCGGCACCTACGGCCTCAGCGTTGCGGCTTCTGATCTCGATAACGATGGATGGCCGGACATTTATGTGGCCAACGATTCCGCGCCCGCTACGCTTTATCTAAATCAGAAAGACGGCACCTTCAAGGATGTTGCCATTGAAAACGGCGCGGCGCTTTCTCCCGAAGCGAAGCCGCAGGCGGGGATGGGCGTTTCCATCGGCGACTACAACCGCGACGGGAATCTCGATATCGTCAAGACCAATTTCGCGGGCGATACGGATTCGCTCTACACAAATCTCGGTGATGCTGTCTTCGAAGACCACACTTATCCGAGCGGCCTCGGCGTGAACACGCGGCTCCTCGGATGGGGTGTGGGTTTCTTCGACATGGACAATGACGGCTGGCTCGACATTCTTATGTCCAACGGTCATGTTTATCCGGAAGTCGACAAATCTAAAGCCGATCTGAAATACGCCGAGCATAAATATCTCTATCGCAATCTGCGCAACGGCCGATTTGAAGAAGTCACCAACCAGGGCGGGCCCGGCATCGTCGAGAGCGCTCCGGCTCGTGGTTGCGCCTTCGGCGACTATGACAACGATGGCGATCTGGACATCGCGGTCAATTGTATCAATTCTATTCCGCAGCTTTTGCGTTGCGATACAACGCTCGATCGCCATTGGATCAAGATCAAACTCGTCGGCGTGAAATCGAATCGCACGGGAATCGGCAGCCGCGTAATCGTTACGGCGATGACTCAGCCGGACGCTAAGAAGCCCTTGGTTCAAATGGATGAACTTCGCAGTGGCGGTAGCTACTTTTCGCAGAATGACATGCGCATGCACTTTGGCTTGGAGAAAGCGGCCAAGGTTGAGATGGTGGAGATTCGCTGGCTGAGCGGGCAAATTGATCAACTGAAGGATCTCGACGTGAACCGCCTCTACGTCATTCAGGAGGGCGGCAAGATCCTCAAGGCGGAAACGCTGAAACCTGCGACGAAATCGTAGCGGGTTGGGCCGGCGGAGAAATGGCAAAAAACAGATGCGAAGCTCTCATGCACTTTTGCTCGGCCTGACTATGCTTGTCTCCACCTCCTGCCATGGACAAGCGAAGTGCCCTTGGATCAATGAAGCAACGGCGCGCGGAATTCTCGGCGGCGACGTCAGTATGACCGTCAACCTGATGGAGCGGGGAGGAGGCGTCTGCGAATTTTCGCGATCACTGGGGAAAACGAATCTCCAGTTGAGCATCTCCGTATACATCATGACCGACACTCCGGCACAATTTTCCAAGTACCTCGAGCGATGTCCGCCCAAAAGTGCTCCTGTTCGGGCCGTTGGCAATGAGGCCGTGATTTGCAGTTTGAGCAAGGGAGACCAATACACCGAGAGAGTTGTGGGCAGAGTGCGCGATCAAGCCTTTGTTGTCAGCGTTAGCTCCAGCGCGGCGGATGATCCGTCGATGACGCAAGAAATGCGCCGCAAAAAGGCCAATCTCGTCGGCGAGCAGGTCGCAGGAATTCTTTTCTAGCATCGATTTAGAACGAATAAATATCCACAAGATAAGCTGAACGACCAATTCGACCCGTAGACGATTGCTGTCGTCATAACTTTCTATGCCTTCTGTCGAACAATAGAAGAGTTACCCGGGATCTGAATTGCTCTTAACTGCGTGGGTAAGTTGCGGTGAGCGGTACACTGCTGTTACTGACCTGACTCCGGTCGCCCGCGTGGCCTTTTCGATCGCAGCTTTTGCGGTCGAGCACGATCTCTTGTACGTCATACTGACCATGATCGTTCTGAGGGCTTTGCTTTACCGCTTGCTCGCCGCATAGCGCTTTTTATTCCACGGAATCATCGCGACTGGTAAGTTGATGATTTAGCGCGTAAAGCGCGAGTTCCAGGCGGTTAGATGTTCCGAGCTTGTTGAAAATTCGAAATAAATAATTTCTTACTGTGTGTTCGCTGAGCTTCAACTCCCGGGAAATATCTCGATTGGTGCGGCCTTCCGCGACCAGTTGCACCAGACTCTGCTCGCGCTTGGTCAAGAGCGGCATGGTTTTTGGCTCCGGCGATGGCGCGGAGCGGGAATCGGCGAGGGATTCCACAAGGTAGTGCACGTGGCGATTGCTCGCCCAAATATGACCTTCGTGAACCTTGTGCGCGCTCTCGCAAAGCGCTTCGAATGGTTCTTCGCGGGAGAATATTCCCTTCGCACCCGCGCGAAATGCTTCGATAACCAATTCCGGCTGCTCTGAATCGAGCAGCAGAATCACACGGGCGGAGGGATGAAGCTGGCAGAGTTCGCGGGTAACGCTGAGTCCGGAACGCGCTCCATCCTTAAGACGAGATCCAATGATGCAAACGTCCGGCGTCCGCGAGGAATAGTGTTTCAACACTTCTTCCGAATCTGTAGCCGCCGCAATCACGGAAAGCGGATAGGGGCTGCGCTCGAGTGCCGCCGCCATTAACTCGCAATTCATTTGGCAAGATTCCGCGATCAGGAGAGTGATGGCACTACTTTCATTGGTGGCATTCATGCCTTGCATGGTCAATCCTCTCGAAATTTTGTTCCTGGGCTTTCTACTTGACTGAGGGCTGGCCAACTGCAGTTCATGCCGGGAAAGCTGAAGCGAGGTGCAACACAGGAATTACCGGGCGATTTAGACGCCTCCTTCCTGAAAACCCGGCGTGTTTCAAAAAGTTCCTGCGCGAACCGTCGTTCTGAGACATTCAACCCGAGTGCATTTCGATATCCAATTGGGACAAATTGGCTCATTGAAATTCTTATACCTTCCGGCAATTCTTACACTACCTGAGGATTTGCCATCCCGTTGCATCATTCTTTGCTCACTCCAAAGCAATTATTTTCATACCTCATTGTTCTTCCAATTTACTGCAGAAATTCATACGATGCATCGTGCGCGATGTATTTGCCCCGATTTTTTGCCTCGCCAGTCCACCCGGTAATCCGCCCTCGATGACGACTTCTGTCTGGCATACCCGCATCCTAAGTGCACTTTCGGTGCCACCATCGCGAGTTTTCGGGGCTGCATGAACTAGCATAGTATATTCGTCTCTACCTTCCTCTACAGGGTATCCCTTAGACCTCGACGTTTCCCCCGAGACAACTGTTCCACTCTTCGCGACCCTCACAAAACAACCTAGTCGTTCACACATTCCTTCCCTTGTCGGATTTGCGCTCTACCGTTAGTTTCGCATTCAGCAGTTAGGTGTAACAAAAATGAGAGCTGCTCTGATTTCAAATAGCGGTGCGACCGCGGTGGCCATTGACACCGTAAATCGCCAGTTCTTTCAACGGAGGCGCCATCTTCGTTATCCGATTCGCGTTGCGGTGACGGTGCAGTGGTTGGCGCGAACTGGGCCGAAAGGTTGCATGAAGGCCAGGACCAAAGATATTAGCGAAGGCGGTGCGTTTGTTTTCTCGCGGGTGTTGCCTCCGCTGGGCGCGACCGTCGAACTCACGGTGCAGTTACCCGTGAAGCAGACTGGGGCGCCCTCGTCTCGCTTAGAGATGCGCGGCGAAGTTTACCGCGTCGAGACCCCAACTGGCCGGGAATCCAAGTGGGGATTCGCAATTAACGCCACGAAGACCGTGATGTACGGTCCGTCGAGCCGCGTGGGCCTCGACAAAGAGGAATAGTCCCGGAAGTTGCGGGAATTGAGTTTCTTAGAGCAACCAGGCGCACGGAACTCATCTTCGGAGGAAAAAGATGAGACTGTGACTCACAGGGCGAAGCTTTATGCAAATTGCCGACTCAAATGCTGTGACGAACGTCCGACCGGATGATTGGTTCGCGGTTTATACTCGCCACCAGCACGAGAGGAAAGTTGCGTCTCTTCTTGCCGAGCAGGATTTCGAGACTTTCTATCCGACCTATAACGAATTGCACCGCTGGAAAGATCGTAAAAAAGAAATCACACTGCCGCTTTTTCCGGGATATGTCTTTTTTCGCTCGCCGCTCGAAAGGCATGCTCATGTCCTGTTCACTCCAGGAGTGCACTTCATCGTCAGCACCGGGCGCTCGCCTGCAGCCATTCCCAACGACGAAATTGCAGGACTGCGTATAGCGTCCGATGAGCGCTTGCCCCTGGAACCATTTCCCTTTCTAAACAAAGGTGACCGCGTCCGGGTCACGCGAGGGCCGCTCGAAGGTGTTGAAGGATTGCTCGCCAGGAAAAAAGATGCGCTGCGGCTGGTTCTTTCCATCGATATTCTTGGCCGTTCCGCAGGGGTTGAGATCGACGCGCGCGACGTAAAACCGTGCGAACAAGGTTCCGGCACGAATTCCCGGCTTCCACAGGCAGGCCTTACCTTCAACGCAAATTCAACACGGATCAACTGAGCTGACCACCATGTACATGGATCTTTATGGCTTGCGCGAACAACCGTTCGGCGTAACTCCCAATCCGCGCTTCCTGTATTTCAGTTCCATGCATAAAGCCGCCTTGACTTCGCTGGTCAATTCGGTTTGCGAGCGCCGTGGCTTTTCCGTCCTGATTGCCAAGCCCGGGATGGGCAAAACTTCCCTGATCATGCAGTTGCTTTTCCTGCTGAAAGATTCTGCCCGCACCGCATTTTTGTTTCAGAGTCACGGCAACACCAAGGAATTCCTCGGCGCGCTGCTCCAGGACATTGAAGCGCCGGCGGCCAGCGACGACTTGGCGGACATGCAGAGGGCTCTGAATGCCGCAGTCTTACGGGAAGCGAAAGCAGATCGGCAGCTCGTCATTGTCGTGGATGAAGCTCAGAATCTATCCGATGAAACGCTGGAAGCGATCCGGCTGCTGTCCAATTTCGAAAATCCGGAAGCAAAACTTCTACACATTATCTTTGCCGGTCAACCGGCTCTTTCCACAAAGCTGGCTTCGCCTCAACTCTCGCAGCTTCGTCAGAGAATTTCTGTGGTGGCTCATCTCGCGCCTCTCACGCGAGAGCAGGTTTCGGAATATGTCGAGCGGCGTTTGGCCATTGCAGGTCACACGGGAGAGCCTCTCTTTACGCGGGATGCGCTGGATTTCGTTGCCCAACTGAGTGAGGGGATTCCAAGAAACATCAATAATCTCTGTTTTCATGCGCTTTCTTTGGGATATGCCGGCCGCTTGCCGTCACTCGATTTGAATGCGGTGCAACGTGCCGCTCGCGCTCTCGAACTGAAATCAGCAGGAGCGGCTCACACGCACATATCCGCCGCATACCCTGAACAGGGTTATTACCGCCCGCCGGTCCAGCAATCATCGGTTTTTGTGCCACTGGTGCCTTCCCTTCCCCCCTTACAAACGAGTCTGCTCGGCGCAGATGCAGCAAAGAAATCAGGATCGAGACTAAAGGCGGGAATGGGAGTTGTTATAGGGATTGCGCTGTTTGCCTTCCTGGTTCATGGAGGACTGCTACCTGCGGAAATTCTTTCCTATTATTCGCGTATGAGTTCGCCAAGCGCCCCGGCGAAAACTATTGCTCCAATGCAGTCTAGCGCGATGAACGCGCCGACGGTTCCAACAATCGCGGCTTCGTCGCTTGCGGCAGCGCCTTCCGCGGCGCCATCCAGCGACGCTTCCCAAAATTCACCGGCTCCAGTGGCTACGGATACAGCGCAAGAGGCGCCGGACGCGATTCAACCGAATCCGCCACAGATGCAAGCGACTCCGCAACCAGTCCGCGCTCCCGATGACACGCGGATCGTCCGCACAAAGCGCAAGGAGGATGTGGAGCAGCTAACCCGCCGCTACTTCGGAGCGCACACTGGGGAAGTTCTTGCCGTGGTTCTCAAATTGAACCCCGGCATTGCCACGCCACCCGAAGCGTTGCCGCCAGGGACTCCGGTGATGATTCCATCGGAATTCGAAACGACTTCGAGCGCGGCGAGGCCGGCGCGCAAGTCCGACAAACTGAGAAACAGTACCCGAGCATCGGAGACGCAACACAAGTCTTTGCCGATTCCGGTCAACGTGAAAGTCGAGCACACGCAAACCATTTTCGAGTTTGCGATGGAGCACTACGGGAAAGCGGATCGCGCCACGGTGGAGACGATTCAAGCGGCCAACCCTCAGATTCACGACATCTACCAGACCCTGCGCCAAGGTCAGTCTATGACGCTTCCTGCGGAACTTGACCCCATGCACTGAGCATTGAGAGATCGCCGCCGCGCTTAAGCTTCCGCGGATTGCTCTTCCTCCAGCGGTGGCGGAACAGAAATTTCTTTCACACGAACCGTACCCTTTTCAGAGCGATTGAGCCAATGACGCGCCGGTGTCTCCACATAGTGATGGGTCAACACGGCGGCCACAACGACCAGGAACAGATAGAGCGCCACCAATCCGGCGCGAATCGCGACAGAGGAAGTCACGAAATGGCCGGCCGGCAAAGCGCGATTCAGAAAGATTTGGCACAAACCGTGCGTCATATAGAGCGAATACGATACCTGGCCCCCATAAACAGCAACCGATCCCGCAAGGCATCCTTCCGTGTTCACCGCCAGGCCCCAGATCAGCAGCGCAAAGAAAGGCAGGCTGCACGCCCGGGTTACGTCGAAATAGGTGGACACCGTGCAGATCAGCAGTGCCAGCGCCCCGGAGGTCCACGGCGGCAGCGGGCATTTCCAGCCACGCCGATAAATCTGGAACAAAAAACATCCGCCAACGAATTCCGCCGTAACCCGGAGCAAGGCCCAATGGGTGGGGTTGTGCTCGATTCCATAGAAACACGGCACCACGTAAACCGAAAGCGCCAACACGATCCATATATAGGGACGCTTCGTGGTGCCAATCCAGAAAGCAAACAAGGGAAACAGCAAATAGGCGAACCATTCGGAACTGATCGACCACGAGGGGAAGTTCCAGGAGAGCCCGCGATTGAATCCCGGCCAAATGTGTATCAGGAAAACATTCGTGACCCACGTAAAGCCCGTATAGTGCGCCGAATTCAGCTTTGCTCCCGCGCCTCTGGCGGAAAGCACAAAGGCAGTCAGCAACAACAGCGTGAACACATGTACAGGATAAATCCGGGCCAAACGCGCGCGCAGGAATTTCCAGTAGCTGCCTCGAGAAATCGTGCGAAAGCCATCGAGATAATTCAAGCTAAGAATAAATCCGGACAGCATGAAGAAAAGATCGACACCCATATCGCCGGACTTATAAATGGGGCGGAGAACGCCAAACGCAGGAAAAAGAGCGGTGAAACTGTCTCCGAAATGAAAGAAAACCACAAAAATGGCGGCAACGGCGCGGATGCCCGTAAGGCGGTTCAACATTTCAAACAATTTCCCCTGTTTCTACAGTTGAACGGCCGGGGTTCGTTCAGTATAGCGCGGCTTTCCTTTTCGATGCGAGTTGCGCCGCACAAATTGTTGCCGGGGGCGGTGAATTGCCAGCAATAGGAATCCGTCCACCGTTAAGTTTTGCGTGAGAGGAGAAACAGGTATGTCGTCTTATGGACCCCTTCGTTCCGCAATGGCGCTTGCGTCAGCCATTTTGTTCCTCGTAGCGGCTTCCCCGGCCAGCGCGCAGCAAAATCCCACGACTTCCGCTCCACAACAAGCGGCGGCGCACACCGACGCCAAAGGCGTATATGTTCCGCAGCCCGGCGAACGCGCCCCTCGCTACAAGGTCCAGCGAAGCGATGTTCTGGTGCTCACATTCCCGCTCACGCCAGAATTCAACCAAA
Organism: Candidatus Acidiferrales bacterium; assembly: GCA_963790355.1. Taxonomy (GTDB): domain Bacteria; phylum Acidobacteriota; class Terriglobia; order Acidiferrales; family UBA7541; genus Acidiferrum. Next base: position 364,451 of record CAWBOF010000001.1, on the reverse strand, counting down.
AAGTGATGGTCGAGCCCGATGGCTACATCAGCCTTCAAGGCACCAATAGCATTTCCGTGCTTGGCATGACCCTTCCCGAAGTCAACTTGGCGATCAAAAACGCCTACGCCAAGGTCCTGCATGAACCCGTGTTGCAGGTGGACTTAACGGAATTTCAGAAACCTTATTTCATCGTCACTGGCCAGGTGACCAAGCCCGGCCAGTATGATCTGCGTTCCGACATCACCGTTTCAGAGGCCATCGGAATCGCTGGCGGATTCTTGCCTACGGCCAAAACTCAGGTATTTCTCTACCATCGCAATTCCACAGGCTGGGTGGAAGCCAAGGAACTGAAGCTCAAGGATTTCCTGCACGGCAAAAACGTGAATGAAGATTCGGACATGCGCCCGGGGGACATGATCTTCGTCCCCGAGAAAACCATCACAAAAATCCGCAAATACATTCCTTATTCGGTCGGAACATCAGTTTATTCGGCTGGCTTTTAGAGAAATCATTCGGGCCTTTGCAATTGGAAGGGTGGCAAACATGAATTCAACTGACAAAAAGATTCTGCAGTGGCAGGAACCAATGCCAAATTTCACGATGCGCGATTTGTTGGCACCAGTGTTCCGGCACCGCAAACAGGTGCTCGCCGCGTTTTCCGCGGTATTCGTGCTTTCGTTGCTCGTGGCTTGGCTGTGGGCTTCGCAGTATTACGTTTCGCGCATGCAGGTCGTGGTACAGGAAGCTCGCACCGATCCCGCGATCAGCGCTGGTCAAAGCGCCGCCATCACCAGTTATAAGCCCGTCACGACCGACCAGGTCAGTTCGGAAGTGGCGCTGCTGCAAGGGCAGGACATGATGCGGCAGATCACGGACGCTTGTGGCCTCGGGGAAAAACCCTCTGTAGTGGACGTTTTTCTACCGAGCGATCCCGCTCTCCGTAAGGCCGTCAAGAAGGAACATGCAGCCTCTACGTTGGCGAAAGCGGTCAAAGTGGAAGCTCTCACCACGTCAGACGTCATCGAAGTGAAATATGGCAACATGGGCGATCCTTCGACACCTCCCTGCGTCCTGAAAAATCTCAGCAAGCTTTATCTGGATAAACACGTTCAGTTGCAGCGTCCGTTGGGTTCTTCCGACTTCTTCGCGCAGGAAGCGGACAAATATCAGAAAGCGCTGGCAGAATCCGAAGCGCGCTTGGTGGATTTTGGAAAAGAAGAGGGGGTAGCCGCTCCGGATGTTTTGAGGACGGACCTGGCACAGCAAACCGCAACGACCATGACCTCCCTGAATGCCGCAAAAGATGCGGTATTTGCCGATGAATCGCGAATCACCAAAATAAAAGCGCAGATGGCTGTAACGCCTGAACGCTCGAAGACCGCGGAGGTTTCCAATTCCTCAGAGTTGTTGCTGCAAAACCTGCAATCCACTTTGTTAGCCGCACAGAACAAGCGCTCGGAACTGGTCACGAAATATGACGCATCGTATCCCCTGGTTCAGGAAGCCGACGCGGAAATCGCCAAGACACAAGCGGCCATTGCCGACGCCGAACAAGCGCGTTACGTCAACCAAACCACGGATCGCGATCCAACCTACGAGCTTTTGCGCGAAGAGCTAGCCCGTGCAGAGTCCGATCTCGCGGGGCAAAAGGCAACTGTCGCCGCTTTGAATAACAACGTCCACACCATGCAAGACGAATTAGTGGGCCTTGATGGCAAGGCCGTTAAACAGGCGCAACTGCTTCGCGAAGTGAAAGCTAACGAGAGCACTTACATGCTTTATCTCAACAAACGTGACCAGGAGCGCACTTCCGATGCTCTGGATCGCCTGCAAGTCGCAAACGTGGCCATCGCCGTTCCGCCGAATGTTCCGCTGACGCCAGCGCATAGTCCCGTGCTCATCAGCATTCTGGGATTCATTCTGGCCATCTGTGCTGGATTGGCCGCAGGCTACATCGCCGAATATCTGGATCCATCTTTCCGCACACCCGCGGAAGTTGCCGAAACACTCAACGTACCTGTCCTGGCGGCTGTTCCGCGCCAGGCTGCCTAGCTGGAGGGTTTGTGAGCAAAAACTTCGAAATGCTGCGTGACTTACGAGTCAATCTCTCTGCGGAAGCGGCTGCGCCCGTCTATGACGCACCCGGGCTGGGCACGATTCCGAAAACGGAAGTGCGGGGCGCCAGAAGCGGGCCCGCGCAAGAAAAATGGACGGCAAGAGAATATGCCGTGGCCGCAGTGAACGAAAACCAACTGGCGCGGGAAGAGGCATCGAAGCTGGTTCATAACCTCTTCCTATCGCCCGGCAACATTTCCAATCGCGTTGTGGTTTTTGCCGCGATTGATTCGGGTAACGGTTGCAGCCGCGTCAGTTCTCTCGTCGCGCGAACGCTGGCTGGGCAAGCGGGAGCGCCAGTCTGTCTTGTGGATGCAAACTTGCGAACTCCGTCGTCGTCGCATCCGTTCAAAGTGAACAATGACTATGGACTCACCGATGCACTGCGCTCTCCCGGTCCCATCACCGAATTCGTCACCTGCGTCGGCCCCGAGAATCTGGCGGTACTTTCCTGCGGTTCGGGGGCAAAAGACTCGGTCGCGCTGTTGACGTCTCCAAACATGCGGGCGCGAGTCACGGACTTGCGCAATGAGTTTGCCTACATCCTGATCGACGCTCCACCTTTGAACAGCTACGCGGATGCTATCGCCTTAGGTCAACTTGCAGACGGCGTCGTTCTGATCCTTGAAGCAAATGCAACGCGCCGGGAATCGGCGGTGAAAGTGGCCGAACATCTTCGCTCGATGCATGTGAAGCTTCTAGGGGCGGTTCTCAACAAGCGCACATTTCCGATCCCGGAAACGCTCTACAACCTCTTGTAGCAAGGTTCTCTACCGCCACCAACCAACACGGACCTCGCATTTCTAATTTAACTCTTTCGATCCGCCCATGGAGCCCCAATGAACACAGTCCGGCGACGCCTTTTGCTCGGCCTGGTTCGTTTATTCGATCTAGACTTGCAATTGCTGTCCTTTGCGCTGGCGACGGTCATCGTCGTCTCCGCAGATGCCAGCATTTCCTTGCCCGAATTTCTGGCCATTCGCGTGTCGATCGCCAATTGCGTGTTGTTCGCGTTCATTCTCTACATGTGGTTTGTTATTTTCTCGCTCTGCGGTTTGTATCAATCCCGGCGCCTGTCGGACGCCCAGTCGGAAATTCCGGATGTGTTCAAGGCCACCACTTTTGCTTCAACCCTCTTATGGATCGTCGCGCTCGTCGCTCGCATCAGCTTCATCCGAAGCTGGCGATTCATGCTGATTTTCTGGGCAATCAGCACGGCTTTGCTTGTGCTTTCCCGCATTTGCATCCGTTCTTTTCAGGCTTCTCTCCGCCGGCGTGGCCGAAACTTGCGTCATATCCTTGTCCTCGGAACTAACGAGCGCGCCATCGAGTTTGCCCGCAAGTTAAACGAACAACCGGAGCGCGGGTACAGTCTGCTTGGTTTCATGGACACCTACTGGCCCCGCCTCCCGGAATTTCAGAGAACCGGCTTGCCCTTGCTCAGCGACCTTTCAGATTTGCCCGCTTTCCTGCGCGTTAACGTCGTGGACGAAATCGCGATGTTCCTGCCGCTGCGCTCCTTCTATGAGCATGCCTCGCGCGTCGCCCAGCTATGTCAGCAGCAAGGAATCATGCTGCGATTCGATCCGGACATCTTTGGCCTGAAACGCACGTACATCAACGCGGAAGAATTTGACGGCGGTTATCACATCTGTTCGGAGGCCCACGACGGTCTGAGCATGATCTTGAAACGGTGCGTGGATACCCTCGGAGCATTCATGGCTCTGATCCTGCTCGGCCCGGTATTTGTCGCCGCGGCGATCGCGGTGAAATTCTCTTCGAAAGGTCCGGTGTTCTTTCGCCAGGAGCGCGTCGGGATCAACAAGCGCAAGTTCCACATCTACAAATTCCGCACCATGATTTCCGATGCAGAAGCAATGATGCCAAAGCTCGAACAGCAGAATGAAATGGACGGCCCCGTTTTCAAGATCAAGAATGACCCGCGAATCACGCCAGTGGGCCGTTTTCTGCGGCGCACCAGCATCGACGAATTGCCACAACTGTTCAATGTGCTGATTGGCGAAATGAGTCTGGTTGGGCCGAGGCCGCTACCTGTTCGCGATTTTCAAGGCTTCAACGAAGACTGGCAGCGCCGTCGCTTCAGCGTTCGCCCTGGAATCACTTGCCTGTGGCAAATCAACGGACGCAACGCCATCACCTTCGATCAATGGATGAAGATGGACATTCAATATCTGGATGAATGGTCGCTCTGGTTGGACCTGAAGATTCTTGCGCTCACAATTCCCGCTGTGCTGAAAGGTACCGGAGCAGCCTAATTCGTCTTCGGCCTATGATTTATCACGTCCTGACGGAATCCGAACCATTTTCCGAACACGCGGGCGGCGCGCTTTCCCGCTGGACCGCCAACGTTCTCCGCCACGACAACGATTTTACAGTCATCTGTCCTTGGGCCGATTCCACCTGGAATTTCTCAACTTCCCGCGTTTGGAGCCTTCCTGGCCTGCGCGAACATTCAAAATATTTCCGTATGCTGCGCTATCACACCGCATTACGGCCTCGGCTTTTGCAATTACGATATTTATTTCGCCCGCTGATGGGAAAGCTGCAAAAAGAGGACGTCGTCTACATCCACAATCGCCCCGAGTATGCGCTCGCGCTGCGTTCCCGGTGCCTTCAGGCCGGAGCACGTGTCGTCCTGCACATGCAGAACTCGCATCTTCGCTTTCTTCCTTCGCGATTTGCCTGCCAACTGGATGTCGATGCCCTGGTGTTCTGCAGCGCCTACTTGCAACAGGAAGCCTCGGACTTCTCTTTTAAGGCCAAGTGTTCAACGGTCATACCAAACGGCGCGGATGAAAGTTGCTTTTTCCCCGCGGCTTCTGATGATGCGGCCGATCAGACACCCAACAATCCAGTCGCGCTATTCGTGGGCCGTCTCATTCCGGAAAAGGGTGTCCACATTTTTATCGAGGCCATGCGACTGCTCGAGGCAAACGGCGTCGAAGTAACCGCTCGGATCGTGGGCGGCGCCGGTTTTGGAGGACATGAGACGTCTGAGTACGTGAATCAGCTGAAGCAAAACAAGCCTTCGAATGTGGAGTTTTCCGATTACATTTCCGGGCCGGCCCTCGCCGCTGAATTTCGCAAAGCCCAAATATTCTGCTGCCCTTCCACCTGGAGCGAGCCTTTCGGCATGGTGAACGTTGAAGCCATGGCTACGGCGCTGCCAGTGATTGCAACTGCCGTCGGCGGGATTCCAGAAATCTTTCAGGAAGGCGGCGGCTTGCTGATTCCCAGCAATTCTCCGGGCGCGCTGGCTACGGCCATCGAACTACTCCTCAAAGATTCCGCCAAGCGACGTCAATTGTCTTCGGAAGGATATCGGACATTTCAAAAACGCTACCGCTGGCAGGAGATTCACGCTCAATATCGGGGACTCGTCGACAGTTTGTGTGGTGCGCCGTGAAAATCCTGGAACGGTTCAAAAGCGGAAGCCTGGGCAGAAACGCCGCATGGGTTTTTCTTGGCCAGGGCTTGAGCTTCTGCCTGCAAGCGGGCTACTTCATTTTGCTGGCACGCCTCTTGGGCAGCACACAGTACGGCATATTCGTCGGCGCCGCGGCGTTGGTGTCCATCGTAAGTCAGTACAGTTCGCTTGGCTCGGGAATGGTTTTGCTCCGTTACGTCAGCCAGGATCGCAGCAAGTTCGCCGAGTTTTGGGGTAACGCGATTCTCACAACGCTGGTTGTCGGCCTCGCTCTCATCATCGCGCTCAACTTTCTGGGCAGGATGCTCGTAGGTACGGCTAGCGCATCCGTGTTGGTGCTGGTCGCTCTCGGCGAATGCACATGCGCCAAGCTTGCAGAGTGTGCCGGCCAAGCCTTCCAGGCATTCGAAGGCCTGCGCATGACTGCCATCCTTACGACGCTCACGAGCGCCGTCCGGCTCGTCACCGTTTGCGCCATGATCGTGATGCTGCGCCATGCCACCGCCGGGCAATGGGCGTGGGCGTCGGTGATTGTTTCTCTGATTTCCGCTTCCGTTGCGATCACGGCCGTTTCTCTCCGCCTTGGAATGCCCATTTTCCGTCCGCGATTGCTCTTCAAGAACGCGGCGGAAGGCTTGGGGTTTTCGTTCGCTTCGTCCTCGACATCGATCTATAACGACCTCGACAAAGCAATGTTGAGCCGCTACGGAATGACGGCCGCGAACGGCGTCTATTCCATGGCGTACAAAGTCGTCGACATCAGCTGCGTTCCCATTCGTTCCCTGCATTCGGCAGCGTTACCTCGCTTCTTCAAAAAAGGAATCGATGGCGCGAAGGGCAGCCTCGGCTTCGCGCGCAAAATCCTTTCGACGACGCTGCCATGCGCCGCGTGCTCAGCTTTGCTGCTTTATTTTTGTTCCTCGGCCATTCCCTACATCGTGGGAAAAAGCTTCGCGGAGAGTATTTCGGTTTTGAAATGGCTTTGCTTATTGCCAGTTTTTCGCAGCCTCCATCTCAGCGCCGGCGATAGCCTCACTGGTTCCGGCTACCAGCGTTATCGCACCGCTTGCCAGGTTTCCGTAGCGGGAATGAATTTCGCTCTGAACCTGTACCTGATTCCGGCGTATTCGTGGCGCGGTGCGGCGTGGTCAAGTCTTTTAACCGATGGCTTGCTCGCCGTCGCCAATTGGACCGTTCTGAGCCATCTTATCGGTAAGGAACGCGCTCGCGCTCCCAAAGATCTCGTGGCAACCCAACTCGAAACCGAGGAATCCCTCACGCCGCAGGCCGGATTCGGCGTTTAGCGATCAAACAGTCTGAACCGATGTACACAACTTCCGCAGCGCTTCGACGCAGCAATCTCTTTGAACGTATCCGCGCGGCGTTCCACACGCCTGAGAAATTCTACGTTCTCTTTGCCTTGCTCTATTTTGTGGGCGCCTTCAGCCCAAGCGACATTGGCGAAAACGTCGCCAGTCGCTCGTGGCAGTTCGATCGGATTTCCTATTTTTCTCAGATCGCTGTCTTCGCCATTCTGGCGGTTCTGTTATTCGTACGATGGAATAACATCGCGCGCGGCGTGCGCCATGCCTTCTGGCCTTTGTCGATCTGCGCGTTTGCTGTTTTGTCCGCAGGCTGGTCCGACGATCCGTTCTTCACCTTCCGGCGCGCCATTGTCTTTCTGGCGACCACGGTCTTCGCCGTCTATTTCGGTTCTTCGTTCGATTGGGACGATCAAATCGAGATTTTCGGCTGGCTTTTGATGGTCTCAATCGCCGGTAGCGTGCTGATGGTCGTGTTGGCGCCACAATTCGGCATATCGCACGACATGCACATGGGCGCGTTCAAAGGCATGTTCTCCCACAAGAATCTTCTAGGCCGTCAGATGGCCCTTGGGATCCTCACGGTGATGGTTGGAAAACCGTTGGGCATGCCGCGCTGGGTTGGTGGCGCGTGCCTCCTTGCCGCATTCCCACTCCTCGCGCTGTCGCGTTCCGCGGGCGCGTTGCTTTCCCTGATCGTCGTTCTTACCATTTACGCGATGCTCAGCATCCCGCGGCTATCGCGTCGCAGCAGCCCACCGCTATGGATCGGCTTGCTTCCACTCGTGCTGCTTGTGGCGATTCTGATGATTGCCAATGCCGGGGCTTTTCTTTCCGCCTTTGGGCGCGACGCAAGCTTGACGGGCCGTGTCCCTCTCTGGGTCGCCATCGAGCACGCTATCGGCAGGAGATTCTGGCTGGGCTACGGTTACGCGATTTTCTGGGTGCGGCAATCCGGAAGCCTCCAGGAAGTATTGGCCACCGGATGGAACGCTCTGAGCGCGCAGAATGGCTATCTCGATTTGGGACTGGATCTCGGAATCGTGGGTCTTGCCCTGTTTTTCTGCACACTCGCTTCCGCAATGCGCCGCGGGGTGCACGCGCTTCACAGCGATCTTCTGCGCACCCCGAAATGGCCGCTACTTTTCCTGATTTTCTTCGCGGTGCAAAACATTCATGAAAGCGATCTGATTCGTCTGGCCACTTTCATGTGGATACCGTTCGTGGCCACCAGCGTTTCCCTGGCGTTAATGGAAGCGAAGTCGAAGTCGGCGGCCGGTGAAATCGTCGGTGAAGAAGGCCCGGGGTGGAGCGAATCAAGTTCCCGCAATCCAGAGCACGCAGTTCCCGTTTACGAATCCTGAGCCAGAGCGGTGAAAATCCTGCAAATCACGCGCCAGTTTCTTCCTTCCACCGGAGGAATCGAAACCGTTGTCGACGGGTTGAGTCATGCATTGCAAAATCACGGCCACCAGGTGGGCATCGTCACGTTGAAGAAAATCTTTTCGACGGGAGAGGCCGCGCCAGATCACTCGATCGTGAATGGCCTGTCCGTTTCCAGGATTCGTCACTGGGGCATCCGTCGCTATCCGATCGCGCCGGAAGTACTGCGGCACCTGAACAATCATGACGTTCTGCACATCCACGCCATCGATTTCTTCGTCGACTTCCTGGCGTGGTCTCAGGCGTATCACAAACATCCGATCGTCCTCAGCACGCACGGCGGAATATTTCATACAAAATGGCTGTCCTGGCTGAAATCTGCGTATTTTCGGACGGCAACGCGGCTCTCGCTGAAACGAGTTGCCGCGGTGTTGTGCGTAAGCCGCCACGATTACGAACTCTTCTCCGAAATCGTGCCGCAACAGAAGCTTCATATGGTGGGCAACGGCGTCGCGCTCGATCCCTATTTGAAATTGCAGAAACAAATCACGCCCGGCCTGATCGTTGGCGTCGGACGCGTTGCCGAAAATAAAGGAATCGATCAACTCCTGCGGGCATTGGCACAAGTCCGCGAGACTCATCCCCATGCGCATCTGGTATGGATCGGCCCCGACGAAATCGGCCGCACCGAATCGTATTATCGCCTGGCCGCGGAATTGGGCATCGCAAAAGGAGTTCAGTTCACAGGTCGTATTGAAGATTCCGAGCTTTACAATCTGCTCTCCCGCGCGCATCTCTTCGCCTCCGGCTCGCGTTACGAAGGTTTTGGGCTTTCCACTATCGAAGCGATGAGCAGCGGTACCACCCCGGTCGTCACCAGGGTGGGAGTTCATGCGCAAATCATCGAAGACGGAAAGTCTGGATTCCTAGTCGATGGTTCCCCCGCCGCCATCGCGCGCGGCATTCGGTCCGCTTTGAACCTCGAGGCCGCAGCGTTGACGCAGATGGGCGAGCAAGCCCGCCGTGCCTCAGAAAACTACTCCTGGAAAGAGGTGGTTCGCCCGTATGTCCACATCTATCAATCCGTCGTCGCCAATTGAAGATCGCGCGCGCAACACGAATGAGGTTTCGAATATCGTGTCTTTGCCATCGACAGCAGACGCCGCTGAGTTTCTCGGCATACGCGTGCACTTCAGGACCATGGCCGAATTGCAGGCTTTAGTCGCGCACATTATTCGCACCGGTGACAAGGCCGTCATCGCCAACCACAACCTCCACAGTCTCTATTTGTTCCATCGCCAACCGCAGTTGCACGATTTTTATGCGAAGGCGGAGTGGACTCATATCGACGGTATGCCCATCGTTTCCCTTGCTCGCTTGTTCGGCTATTCGGCGAGCCGCGATCATCGCGTCACCTATGCGGATTGGTTTCCTCTCTTGATGGAAACCGCTGCCGCCGAGCAATGGCGCGTTTTCTACCTCGGCTCCGCACCGGGCGTGGCGGAACTCGGCGCGGAACTCCTCCGGCGTAAACATCCCCAACTGCAGATTCGAACGCGCGATGGATATTTCAATACGCAATCCGTCTCCGTGGAAAACGAATCGATCCTGCATGCCCTTGCCGATTACCAACCTCATCTTTTGCTCGTGGGAATGGGCATGCCGCGCCAGGAATTGTGGATTCATGCAAATCGTGCGAACGTTTGTGCCAATGTCATTCTCCCGGCGGGCGCTGCGATGGATTACGTCGCCGGAGCGGTTCGTACACCTCCTCGGTGGGCGGGCCGCATGGGACTGGAATGGGCTTTCCGGCTTTCAGCTGAGCCGCGCCGCTTGTGGCACAGATACTTGCTGGAACCGCTGTTCCTGGCGGGAATTCTTACGAAGGAGTGGGTAACCAATCCAAGCCGCTTCAAACGAGCTGCGTCGCCCGGCATGGAAGGACCTTTGCCTTGAGTCCAACATATTCAAGACGCGATTTTTTGACTCAGGCCGCAGCGCTATCAGGCGCGACGTATCTTGCGCCCGCCGCATGGTGCGCGCCAAACTCACCACAGCAGTTTTCCTCGCTCAAGGAAGCTGCTGCGGCTCGCGGCTTGCTCTACGGAGCCGCCGCGACAAAAACACATCTTTCGAATGACCCCGCATTCGCCGCTGCCTTTGCCGGCCAGTGCGGAATTCTGGTGCCGGAAGTCGAATTGAAATGGGATGCACTGCGCCCGACGCCAGACACCTACAACTTTGGCCCCGTAGATTGGCTGCAGCATTTCGCCGGTGCGCACCAGATGAAATTCCGTGGCCACCCCCTCGTCTGGTATCAATCATTGCCGAAGTGGTTTGACGGCTACGTTACGCAACAAAATGCCAGAGACCTCATGTTGAATCACGTGTCCACGGTCGTAGGCCGCTATGCGCGCAAAGTCCATTCCTGGGATGTCGTGAACGAGGCGCTCGATCCAAATGAGAAGCGCCCGGACGGTCTCCGCAGCAAACCCTGGGTGAATCTCGTCGGCCCGGATTACATCGACATGGCCTTTCATGCCGCGGCCCAGGCAGATCCCAACGCAATTCTCGTCTGGAATGAAAATCACCTCGAGACGCGGGAAAGTTGGGCGCAAGCAAAACGCGACGCGATGCTGAAGAATTTGCAGGAGCGCTTGAAGCGCAACGTGCCCATCCACGCCATCGGTTTACAGTCTCACTTGCCCGGCACTTCTCCGACGTTCAACTACCCGGAGTTCACTTCATTCCTTCGCAGCGTTTCCGATCTCGGCGTGAAAATCATGGTGTCAGAGATGGACGTGATCGATTCGGACTTGCCTGCCGACCCTGGCGCTCGCGATCAGACTGTTGCCAACGTCTACTACGATTACCTCTCAACCGTCCTGCGCGAGAAATCTGTTATCGCGGTTCTCACATGGGGCATTTCCGACCGCTACACTTGGATTGGCGGATACAAACCTCGTCAGGATAATGCGCAGGCTCGTCCGCTGCCGTTGGACGCGTCGTATCAACCCGCGCCGCCTTGGAACGCGATGGTTCGCGCCTTCGAAGAATCTTCCCGGACTTAACAGCCGCTCCTGCTCATGGTTCCACATTCATTCCCAAGTTCACAAAGTTAGTCAGAACACCGCGGTCCGCTTGGCATGCCCAGCATAAGGAGACCGACCATGGAGCGTCTAGCCACGCATTCGCTTCTCCGCAGTGACCAGGCCGAATCTTTTGCAGCGAACGGATTTCTTACCTTCGAGCACCTTGTTTCGGATGACGAACTCCGTGAACTGAAGAAAACCATCGAAGATCTTTTCGAAAAGCGTGCTGGAGAAAAGGAAGGCGCGCACCTCGATCTGGTCGCTCCTGGTAAGCCGGAGACTTCTCCGCAGATCACAAATCCCGTAAATTATGCGCCGCGCCTTCATCAAGCTCAGTTCTTCCAGAACGCGCTGGCCATTGCGAAGCAACTTTTGGGCGAGAGAGCTCGGTGCCTTTGGGACTTCGCCATCCTCAAAACTCCTGAGAATGGCGCTCCCACGCCCTGGCACCAGGATGAAGCATCTCGCGATCCCAATTTCGAGTACACCGAGCTAACCATCTGGATCGCTCTGCAAGATACGTCAGTAGAGAACGGTTGCTTGCGCTTCATTCCGGGTTCGAATCGTGCCGGCGTTTTCGATCACGGCTTCGCCAACGATGATCCTTCCTGCCATGCTCTCCAATGTGTCCGTGCGTTCGATGTGGACGCGGCTGTGGCTTGCCCGCTTCGTGCGGGCGATTGCACGATCCATCATCCACGCACGTTGCACTGTTCCGGCCCAAACATTTCAGCTCACCCGCGCTTTGGATACATTTTGGTTTTTGGCGTGGTGCCGCGACCCGTCGATACTTATCGAAGTTTTCCCTGGCTGCAGCAGCGCCATACGATCGCGCAAGAGCGGCGTCGCAAATGGATGCGGCGAGGCGGCCTGTTTGTGATGATGTGGCGAAAACTGCGCCGCCGGGAACTGCCCGATTGGCCCTCCGTCAAATACGCGCTGAAACGATCGCTGGAAGTCTTGCACTCCGGCCGTTAAGCCTTTATTCTCATGCATCCAACACCGAAACCGAGAGTTATCTTCTATCGCGATCACTTGCTTCCCTCCTCGGAGACATTCATCCGCGCGCAGGGAGAAGGGTTGCGACAGTTCGAGCCATATTATGTTGGCATGCGTCCCGTGGATGGCTTGCAACTTCCCGAGGATCGCACCTACCTGCTCAATCGCGGCGGGGCATGGGGATACTTTCGCGAGTACAGCCTCAAACTCGGCACCGTGCCGCACGCGCTCGATCGTGCGGTACACACGATTTCTCCCTCCCTGATTCATGCGCACTTCGGACGCGACGCCGCGCACATTCTTCCCTTAGCTCGCCGTGTTGGCATCCCGTTTCTGGTCACGTTTCACGGCTGGGACGCGACCGCGAATCTGGAGACGCTCAGCAAATCGCACTCAGGACGGCGTTATCTGCGGCGCCGGCACGAATTGGCAGGCACGGCGATCCGCATCATTGCCGCTTCTCGTTTTCTCGCCGGCTGCCTGGTGGAAAGTGGTTTTCCGAAAGACAAAATCGTCGTTCATTACATCGGCGTGAATACCGAGGAGTTCGTGCCAAATCCGGCGATCCCCCGGGAAAATGTGGTTCTCTTCGTCGGGCGCCTCGTCGAAAAGAAAGGCTGCGAATATGTGATTCGCGCCATGGAACAAGTGCAATCGGCCGTTCCCGATATCAAGCTGCTCGTCATCGGCGACGGTCCGCTGCGCAACGAGTTGCAAACCCTGGCCGCTGAGAAGCTGCACAATTTTTCTTTTCTGGGGATGCAAGACTCGTCCACGGTGCGCTCTTGGATGCAGCGCGCCAAATTGCTCTGTGTTCCCAGCATCGTTGCGCGCTCCGGCGACGCCGAGGGTTTCGGCATTGTGTTCATCGAAGCGCAGGCCATGGGCATGCCCGTAATTAGCTTCGCCACCGGTGGCGTTCCGGAGGCAGTCGAACACGGTAACACCGGCTTTCTCGCCAAGGAGCGCGATTGGCGACAACTGGCCGCCTATATCGTCGATCTCTTCAAGAACGATTCTCTTTGGGCTGAAATGAGTCTTGCTGGCATCGAACGCGTTCGACGCTCGTTTAGCCTGGATCGCCAGTGCGCACTCCTCGAAGATTTATATTCCACTTCCATCGGTCTTTTCCGCAATTCGAACTAATTCTATGACCAACTCCGTTCCGTCTCTAGAGCCGGTGGTCAGCGTCATTATTCCAACGCGCAACCGGCCAGCATTGGTTCTACGCGCCATTCACAGCGTCCTGACGCAATCGGTATCGAACCTTGAAGTAATTGTGGTCATGGATGGTCCTGACAGCGAGACCGAGCAGGCACTGGAAACGATCTTGGATTCGCGCCTGCGCCTACTGTCGTTGCCGCACCGCATTGGCGGTTCAGAAACACGCAATCGCGGCGTTCAGGTTGCCCGTGGCCGTTGGGTGGCGTTTCTGGACGACGATGATGAATGGCTCCCCCGTAAGCTCGAACTTCAACTGCAACTGGCCGACCGAGTCGATCAGCCGAATTTCATGGTCACTTGCCGCCTTCTGGCCATCACTCCCCGCGCCAACTACGAGTGGCCGCGGCGATTCCCGGAAGCAAGCGAGCCGCTCAGCGAGTATCTTCTTACGCGCGATTCCCTCTTTCGAGGCGAGCGGTCCATTCAAACCTCTACCTTCTTCGGGAAGCGCGAACTCTTCGGTGCATGTCCTTTTCGTCCCGGCCAGCTAAAGCATCAGGACACGGATTGGCTGCTGCGCGCCGCAAAGCTTTCTGGCTTCACCGTTTTCTTCGTCGACGAAGTCCTGGCCCACCATTACATCGAGGAAGAGCGCGCCAGCACCAGTAGCGCAAGCAATTGGCGCTATTCGTTCGATTGGGCGCGCCAGAACCGCGAACTCTTCACTCCGCGCTCTTATTCCGGTTTTATCATCAACAACGTGGCTCCCGAAGCTTCGGATGCAAAAGCCTTCGCCGCGATCCTCCCGCTCGCGGTCGAATTCTTTCGCTACGGCAAGCCGCGTTTTAGGGAAATCTGTGTTTTCACCGCCATGTTTTTGTTCCCCCGCCCGTTTCGCCGCCGCCTGCGCGATTTTCTGAACAAGTTTCGCCCCGCCCTGCTTCGCCCGCTTTAGCGTTTCCAAGTTTCGCGTTTTCACAAAATTGCTGTGCGCCAAATCTGGAGAAGACCATGCATTTTCCCGCAATCGCCCGCACCTTGATGCGCAACGCCGGCTTTGAAGTTCACATCAGTGGCAAGCGCAAGGAGCTTCTGCTGTCAACGTGCGATCGCCTCTTCACGGACGCGCGCAATCACGGCGAAGTGTCCGTTCAGGTCGGCACCGCCACACTGCGCCTGGATTTAGCTAATCCGTCCGAGCGCCTTCTCTACTACGCCCCGCACAACTTGTTGCGGAGCTACCGCAACTCGCCGCTGTTTTCGATCTTGTCTCGCGTCGCCATTCGATCCGGCTTGTTTGTCGATATCGGTGCAAACCTTGGGCTGTACAGTCTTCTGGCGCGAACGATGGGGCTGGATGCATTGCTTTTCGAACCAGAGCCTGTCCATTTCGCGTTTCTCATCCGTAACGCAAGCTCGATCGGCAAGGCTGTAGCGTGTGCACTCAGCAATCGCTCCGGCACGACGGACTTCTTCGTGTCCGGACCAACAAATCCCGGAAGCAGTTCCCTTGTGATGCCGGAAGGCGGTTGGAGCCATTCGGAATACCAGCAAGCGGTCCCCGTGCGTTTGTGCACCTTTGATTTTGCGCTTGCAGAACTGCATATAGATCCGGCTTCCATTCGCCTGATCAAGGTCGACGTAGAAGGTAATGAAGAACTCACCGTTCAGGGCATGCGCGAGTATCTGTCCGGAGCAGCCCCGGCTCCGCTCTGGTGCGAGGTTCGCGGGCCCTCGTCCGGCCGCGGCCGCAGTAGCGTTCATTCCGTCACAAACTTCCTGGCGCAGTATGGATACAAACCGTTTCGCTACGAAGATGGACAACTACTTCCGTTCCGGCTGGGTCATGATCCGGAGCCACAGGTGTTCGATCTTCTGTTTGCCGTTCCCGACCTTCACGGAAACGTACTTCCGCTACAAACTCTTTGAATTAAATGTGATAGCGCCACTCAATCGGCGATTTCTGGCACGGGGAGGTCACTTTTTGGGGTAAGGCATTCTCCCGATGGTGCCTGAGCTCCTGAACATTGAAAATTGCTGAAGAAGCCAACCTATTCTCACGTCGCGATTGCGACCGTTTTTTGCCAGGCCGTGGGAGGAGAAAGAACGAGATGCTTCGCTGCGTACCCGCCTTCATGACCGTGGCTTTGACTGCCGTTCTGCTGGCTCTTTTTGAGCCTGCCCTCGCGCTGTCTGATACCGGAAGGCTGGTTTTCCTCGCTTTTCTCGTCGTCTTGGTCCGCTCTCCTTTTTGGCTCGCCAGTTTTTTCAGTTACGGAAGGGCGGCAAGGGCATGAGGTTCGATTATGCGTGCCGTCCTGAAAAAGAATTAGTGGCGCTCGCTCGGAGTGGGAACGAGGCGGCTTTTACGGAGTTGGTCCAACGCAACTGGCACCTGATTTACAGAATATCGCGCCGCGTCGTGAAAAATCATGAGGACGCCGAAGACACTCTCCAGAACGTCCTCGTCAAGGTCTATCAGCGTCTCGATGGTTTTGAAGAATCCGCGCGTTTCTCCTCTTGGCTGTTTCGTGTCACCTTCAATGAAGCGCTCATGACCTTGCGGCGGAACCGGTCGCGCCGTCAGGACAGTTTTGTGGATCTGGAATATTCAGATGGCAGTGGCCACGGTATCGCCGATCTCCAGGACACACGCGTGAACAACGAACGGCAGCACATGCACCGCGATCTTGCTTCCAAAGCGATGCACCGCCTGAGCCCTGCGCTGCGGCGGGCCTTTCTTCTTCATAAATATGAAGGCTGGACGCACCGGGAAATGGCGGAAGAATTAGGAATCACGCAGGCCACCGCAAAGATGCGCGTCTTTCGCGCGCGCCGGCAGCTTCGTGAAGAACTGGCGGTTCTCACGCGATAATTTATCTTCCTTGATTTAGTTAGCCTTCCTGAGGATTGGATCTACAAAGCGTCCAGATAATGCACATCCGGCAGTTCCCGCAATTGTTTTGCAGCGGATTCCGCGGTGATGTCTCGCTGGGGCATCGCCAGCAATTCATAACCAACCATGAATTTCTTGATGGTCGCCGAGCGCAGTAGCGGCGGATAAAAATGGGCATGAAGATGAAATCCTGGATACGACGCATTGTCTGTGGGACGCTGGTGAAAGCCCATAGTGTAGGGAAAAGAGGTTTTGAACAAGTTGTCATAGCGAATAGTCAGCAAACGAAGAATCTGCGCCAGGTCTTCGCGCTCCGCATCGCTTAATTCCGGCAAAGAACTTGCAGGCCTGCGGCTGATCAACAGTGTTTCATACGGCCATACTGCCCAGAACGGCACCAGCGCCGCGAAATGCTCGTTGGCGCAGACGACCCGCTCGTTTTTCCTCAGTTCCAGATCCAAATAGTCAGCCAGAAGCGTAGCACTGTGCCCTTGGAGATATTCCTGCTGCGTGGGCACTTCTCGAGCCAGTTCGTCTGGCACAGTTTCATTTGCCCATACCTGGCCATGTGGGTGTGGATTGCTGCAACCCATCATCGCCCCGCGATTCTCAAAAATCTGAACGGAGCGAACGCTTTCCAAGCTGGCCAACCTCGCAAATTCTTCGCACCAAGTATCCACCACAACCGTGATTTCATCGGCGCTCATCCGCGCGAGTGTCAGATCATGTCGCGGCGAATAACAAATCACGCGGCATCGCCCCGCTTCGCTCTGTGCCTTTAGCAAATCTTCGTCCTGAAATCCCCCAGACGGCGTGTCCGGGCGAAGAGCTGCAAAATCATTGTCGAATAAGAAAGTACTCTTATATTCGGGATTCTTCGCCCCTCCCGCCCGCGCGTTTCCCGGGCAGAGATAACACTGCGGATCATAAGCTACGGAAGTTTCCGATAGTGTCGGCTCAATTTGCCCTTGCCACGGGCGTTGTGTGCGGTGTGGCGAAACCAGCACCCATTCCCGCGTGAGCGGGTTCAACCGCCGGTGCGGATGCACTCCCAGTTCAAACTGTCCCATGAGATCCCTTGACTCCTCTTGCGTTGCTGCGCGCAGCCCGTTCCAGCCAGTTCAGCCGATTTATCTAACCCCCAAATACCCATTGGGGAAATTCTTGTGCCACGTCCACGCGCTGCTTAATATCGCGTCCAGTTCCTGAAATTTTGGCTTCCAGTTCAACGCCCTCTGGATTTTTTCCGAGCTGGCGATCAGCACCGCCGGATCACCTTCGCGCCGTGGCGATTCCACAACCGGAATCGTGCGCCCAGTCACGCGCCGCACTCCGTCAATCACTTCCTTTACGGTGAACCCATAGCCGTTTCCAAGGTTATAAATCAGCCGGCCGGTGCCATCCAAGGCATCAAGGGCCAACAAATGCGCTGCCGCCAGATCGCTCACGTGAACGTAGTCGCGCACGCACGTGCCATCCGGCGTAGGATAATCCGTACCAAAAATCTCAATATTCTTCTGCCGGCCCAGAGCGACGTTCATCAGCCGCGGCACAAGATGCGACTCCGGCTGGTGCGCTTCTCCGCGATCAGGCGCGGCGGCGCCGGCGGCATTGAAATACCGCAAGCTTGCATATCTCAGCCCATGAATCCGGTGGAACCACTCCAGCATTCGCTCCACCAGTAGCTTTGATTCTCCATAAGCATTGGTCGGACGCAGCGCGTCGTCTTCCTGAATCGGCGTTCTCGAGGGATTGCCATAGAGAGCCGCCGTCGATGAAAAGACAAAGCGGTTCACGCCCGCCGCAATCATCGCCTCCAGAACCGCCAATGCGTTCGCTGTATTGTTCCGAAAAAACCGCTCCGGAAATTTCATGGACTCGCCGGCCTCAATAAAAGCCGCGAAGTGCAACACCGCATCAAAGCGATGGGCGCGAAACAGTGCCGCGAGGATTTCTTTTTCGCTCAGGTCGCCAACAACCAGTTGCGCGCCTTTCGGCACCGCTTGACGATGTCCTCTACTCAAGTCGTCGATCACAATAACTTCGTGGCCAGCTCCCAAGAGCTGTTCGGCCGCCACGCTTCCGATGTACCCCGCGCCGCCCGTAACTAGCAGTTTCATGGCCGGAAACCCTCACGCATTGTACCGCTCGTCGGGGCTGTGCTCACGCCAAAGACCTCACACCATCGGCTGCCGTACAAACATAAATCTCCGGCCGGATTCCCGTCGCCTTCTCATAACCCATGGTGAGTTCCGCCCGCAACCTCCCCACGTTCTCTGTCCGCACCAGATGGATCGTGCATCCCCCGAAACCTCCGCCGGTCATCCGCGAACCATACACGCCTTGCACGCGATCCCCAAGTTCGACGAGCACGTCCAGTTCACGGCAACTCACCTGAAAATCATCGCGCAAACTGCGTGCAATTCCTTCATCAGTCGCCCAAATCGCGCCATGTCCTGCGTGTTGAGTGCTTCCGCCGCCTGGATGACGCGTGCATTTCTCCGTGATCACATGCCGGCAGCGCTTGCGAATAATTTCCGGCAATCCTCCGCCATACTCCTCAAAATCCCTCACGGACGCGTCGCGTAAAGCTTTCACTTCCGGCAATAACTTCGAGCAGTAATCCGCGGCCAGTTCACGTTCGCGGCGCCGTTGATTGTATTCCCCTCCAGCCGCGCTGTGCCGCACCATTGTATTGCACATCACCGGCCGCACCTCCTCCGGAATCGGCAGGTGCCGATACTCCAGCGAGCGGCAATCCAATAACAAAGCATGATCTTTTCGCCCGTAGACGGAAACGAACTGGTCCATGATTCCGCAGCGCGCTCCCACAAATTCGTTTTCGGCGCGTTGGCACAGCCCTCGCGATCTCCGTTCCGTCTATTTTCTCTCCGGCCGCGCAACGCTTGGCATACGGGAACTTCCAGGGACGACGAGGAGCTCAAACCAGCCCCTTGTGGCACATCGCCGAAAATCAGCAGGCTTGCACTGGCAGCTGAATTCCTCGCTCCGCCAACTTTTGCGCCACTCCCACCACATAATCGCTCCAGTGATGCTGGGCCGCCTGCGGAAGACGTTCCAGGTCGAACTCCACACGCTCGCTGTAATTTTCCGAAAAGAGTACCAGCCGCTGATCCGTCCGCGCCGCTATCCCCACCGTGGTCTGGAACGGAATCGCCGCGGGAAGCACGAACCCGTCGTTGCAATCGGTGTGTTCTCCGATTAAATTCACTCGACCGGGGCCTGGACGAATTGCGCCTCGATTCCATAAAGGCCCACGAATTGTTCGGACAGGTCGTTAACGGGGTTTGTAGTTTTCTGTACTGGCACCGGGCTGGGTCAGCTCCTGTGGGCCAAGTATAGCTGTGAAGCGAATCATGGCAACAAATTGTTGGTATGGCTGTCAGACAGGCATTTCCGCGTGATCTGTCGACGGTCAGGATGGGGACTTCTATAGAATACTCAATAGAATATCGTTATTTTGTCGACGCCAACGGCCTTCGACAGCCCTACTCCACTCGCCTTACATCGAAGCTAAATTCTCTTCAATTTTCGATAACGAAAATGGGTCTGGTTGAAGGCTAAAGAACTGTAATTATTGACAGTTCCCATACTGTTCCTTTTGCATCATCCTCATGCCCTCAAAACGTGGTTGCGTGGAAGTTTCTCTGCATGTTCGTTTGCGCAGCGCCTCCTGTGCCCACTTTCGAGCAGCCCGAACGGTTAGCAAGATCGTTTCGTTATTTTAACGGGGCGGAGTGCATCTAGAAACTCTTGGGCGGAGATTTTCTAGGCCGAGTTGGGTTGCTCGACGGTTGGCACAGCGATTTTCTTTCCCTTCCGTACGCCGGGCGGGGCAAATTTCCGTCTGCGCGTAGAAATTTCTCGCTTTCGCTTTCCATTTGCGCCAAATTCCAATACGATTCAAGCAATCCGAGACCTGAGGCGGAGGCCGAATTGGCGAAGGCACGAATCCTTCTTGCGGATGATCACACGCTTGTTGCCGAAGCGTTCAAGCGTCTTTTGGAGCCCGAATGCGAGGTGGTTGGCACGGTCGGTGATGGCCGCGCCCTGTTGCGCCTGGCTCCGCAGTTAAAGCCGGATCTGGTACTCGTCGATCTGAATATGCCGCTGCTTAATGGCCTAGACGCCAGCGAGCAGCTAAAACAGATCCTACCCAAGATCAAAATTATCGTTCTCACTATGAACGAAGATCCCGAGATCGCCGCCGAAACCATGGACAAGTGGGCGTCGGGCTATTTATTGAAGAAATCCGCCGGCAGCGAACTCTTGAAAGCGGTTCGCGATGTTCTGCGAGGTGGGAAGTACATCACCCCAGCCCTTCAGGATGCTATAGCGGACATCGAAGCCCGCGATGCTCGATCCGCAACCGCTCGCACCCTCACCCCGCGCCAGCGTGAGGTGCTGCAACTTCTCGCCGAAGGCCATACCATGAAGGAAGCTGCAGCCATTTTAAATGTGGCTACGCGCACGGTTGCCTTCCACAAATACCGCATCATGCAGGATTTTGGCTTGGAGAATAATTCCGAGCTTCTGCGCTTTGCCATGAAGCAGAAGTTGGTCAATCAAGCCTGACCACGGCCTTCGCCCTTTACTTCGAGAGCGTCTGTTGTACCGTCTTGTCTCGCCAGAAATCCTGGCCGAGCTGCGGCAAAGTATAAATGGGATCGAAGTATTCATAGCGCCGGCTCAAGGCTTCAGCATCGTCTGCTTCAATCCCCGTGCGATAGTTCTTGGTCCAGTAGGAAATGCCAAGTTGCCGGTCATATTCCTTCACTTGATGGACCCAGCGCTTGCCCACGAACGGCACGTCGCAGATCATGCGCGGCGTGGCAAACCCGGGCAGATAACCCATGATGTCGTGCTGCAGTTTCTGCACTTCATGAATTGCTAGGCGCCAGTGCTCAGCGTTAGGAATCATGTCGCACTGGTAGAAGTAATACGGCATGATCTTGCCGTGATCGAGCAGGGTAAAGCACAGCTCCAGGAGTTCGTTGGGGGTGGCGTTCACACCGCGTAGTAGCACGCCCTGATTGCGCACATCGCGATAACCCATGTCCAGCAATGCCTGCACCGCTTTGCGCACCAGCGGGGTCACCTGCCGCGCGTTGTTTACGTGCGTATGCACCGCAATATCCACGCCGCGTTCTCGCGCCTTGTTCGCCAGCCGTTCCAGTCCTGCCAGAACTTCGCTCTGCAGGAAGTGCTGCGGGATGGCGATCAGCCCTTTCGTCGCCAGCCGAATATCTTTGATATTGGGAATATCCATCAGCTTCGAACAAAAATCTTCCAATGTACCGATGGGGGTGTTCGCGATGTCCCCGCCGCTCACTACCACGTCGCGCACCGAGGGCGTCACGCGCAGGTATTCAAGCATCTGCTGGTAACGATCCTTCTGCGGTATCTGGAATTTCAGCTTCACCACCTGAGGCACGTCGTTCCCCACCAGATCCATCCGCGTGCAATGTCCGCAGTACTGCGGGCAAGTCGACAGCAACTCCGCCAGTACCTTTGTTGGATAGCGGTGCGTCAGCCCTTCCACGGCCCACATATCCGCTTCATGCAAAGAATCGCGGCTGGCCTTCGGGTGACTGGGCCATTCCGGATGGCGGTCGTCGAACGCCGGCAACATGTACCGCCGAACCGGATCGTTCCACAGATCCTTGTCATCCATGGTGTTCAGCATATGAGGAGGAACAAGGATCGACATGGTTGCGCGCTCTTTGATGTCGCGCTCCAGGCTGGCTAGCAGCGTCTCCGGCATCAACTCGGCAAATACCTCTTTCAACTCGCCGAGGTTCTTGACCGTGTGGCGCCTTTGCCACAGTGCTGTCTCCCACTCTTCCTTGCTGACATTCTTGTAGCCAGGCAAGCGCCGCCAGTCCGGCTCGATAAACTCCCGCTTCAGCGGGTACTGGAATGGCTGTTCTGCCGCATGCACTTTTCCCGCCGGCTTCCAGGTAGGCCGCGCGGGCTTGATTGCGGGCGTAGTGGTTTTCGTGTCGCTCATATCGTGTTCCTGATGTTGGGGGACATTCCGCGTCGGAAGTCTTAACAACTTCTTTACGTCTCAGGATAACGTACACCCGTTTATTCCGCCACCCCCTCACAGTTAGTAATGCAATTTCCGTGGCGCGTTTTCTCTCCCACCTGTGGTCAGTAGTGTCCCAACGTTATGCGAACAAAATCAATTGGTTATCGGAAACGGGTTGAATTTCGTCGCTCATCGTTTGTGCAAGTAGTTGATCCAACGGGATTTTCTCGAACATGGTCAGGCTGAGGATCTGTAGGATTTCATACAGGCTGGCCGAGAGATGCAATCGCTTTTTGACGATGGCGACCAGAACGTAGGCGGAGACCGCGATCCAGATTTGTGACCTGACCGCGTTCTCCGAAGTTCCGAAGAACGCTTTGATTCGCAGATGCTGCTTGATCCATTTGAAGAAGAGCTCTACTTGCCAACGGCAGCGGTATAGTTCGGCGATCGTAAATGCTGGCAAGACAAAGTTGTTGGTCAGAAAGATGAGGGTCTTGGCGGTTTCGGGGTCTTTGAAGCGGATGCGGCGCAGCGGTGCCTCGAAGCCTTGGTGCGAGTAGAAGCCAGTAAGGACGACACTTTGGTCACAGATCAACCCCGTCGTGCGATCAACCGGATGCGAGTAGCGGCGTTGGACCTTGAGGTTCGACTTACCGCGGGTCACGAAGAAGCTGCCGGCTTCGTGAAAGCGATAGAGGCGCGCGAAGTCGAGGGAACCACGATCCATGATGTAGAAGGCGCCGGGCTCGGGCAGCAGTTGGTCGAGGATGTTGACCTCATGCACCTTGCCATCACTGATGTGAATGAAGGTGGGAATGTTGCCGCGCAGATCGAGCAGGGTATGCAACTTGATGGCTGCCTTGGCCGTGCGGAACACCGCCCACGGAAATACCGACAGACACAGATCGATCGTCGTGGTGTCGAGCGCGTAGACGGTTTCTTGCAGATCGACGCCGAAGGACTCTTGCGCATACAACGGCCGGGCGATGCCGATCAGGCTCTGCGCAAAATCGGCATAGATGCGCCAGTCGCGCACAGCGTTGGCATTGGCCAGCGTATTACGAGCCACCGCCGAACGAATCCCGAGATGATAGAGCTTGGAACTTTGTGCGCGCAGACATACTTCGATGTCTCGAAGGCTCTCCCGAAAGGTCAACTGAGCGAACGCCATGCACAGGAATTGATCCAGGCACGAGAAGGACTTCACTTTGAACGCGCCTCGATAGCGGGTGACGCAACGACGGAAGGTGGTCAACGGAAGATATTGCATCAGCTGCGCAAACACCAGCTTGCCTCGGTTCATCGCTGCCCCCCACGAAGTTATGCTTCGCAGGGTCGCAGAACCCGCATTCCAAGTTCAAATCGAGACCAAGAGAATTTCCCGCTTATGCGTTTCTCATCAATAATTTACGCAAGGCAAGAGGCAAAACGTTGGGACACTACTGACCTGTGGTATAAAATCGCTCTCAAATACGTCGCTCGCGCACCTGTCTCTCGCCCTGCGCGTGGCTAATGCGCTCCGTTCCCTACGAAAGGACTCGCACGTGCCCCTTTTCACTCGCGCCATTTCGGTCGGTGTATTTCTGCTTACACTTTTCCTGCCGCTTAATGCCGTTGCCGACGATGGTCCTATCATCAAGATCGATCTTGGTCCAGTTTGCGGAAAGACTTCCGCCAACGGCAAGCTTAATATCTTCCTCGGTATTCCTTACGCCGCCCCTCCGGTCGGGCCGTTGCGCTGGAAGCCACCCCAACCCGCCGCGGCGTGGACAGAGCCGCGCAATACCACTTCCTTCGGCTGGCGCTGCATGCAGGTTCCGCTGTGTCCAGACATGGTCTTCACCGACCCTGGCATGAGCGAAGATTGCCTCACCCTCAACATCTGGGCTCCTGTCGCGAAGGAGTCCGCCAAGCTCCCGGTAATGGTGTGGATCTTCGGTGGCGGCTTTGCATCGGGCGCCACTTCGGAGCCGCGCCAGAATGGCGAAACGCTCGCTCACAAGGACGTGATTGTGGTTTCCATGAATTACCGCCTCGGCATCCTCGGGTTTTTTGCCAGTCACGAACTGGCCGACGAATCGCCTCAACACGCTGCTGGAAATTACGGCCTGCTCGATCAATGCGCCGCCTTGCATTGGGTGCAGCAGAACATCGCGGCGTTCGGCGGTGATCCCGCCAACATCACCATCTTCGGCGAATCGGCCGGTTCCTTTTCCGTCAATTTCCTCATGGCCTCGCCGGTCTCGCGCCAGCTGTTGACCCATGCCATCGGGGAGAGTGGCGGGGCTCTTGGCAAAAGCGCCGTCAACGTTGTAGACCTCGCCACGGCGAAAAAAGATGACGAAAAATTCGCGAAGAACACGCTTCACGCCGACAATCTCGCTGCTCTTCGCGCCGTCTCCGCCGAGGAATTGATCCAGAAAACTTCCCCCAAACCTTTCGCGAGCGTTCCTCAATTCGGACCCATCATCGATGGCAACTTCCTTCCCGACAGTGTGTCCGCCATCTTCGGCGCCAACAAGCAGGCGCAGATCCCGTTGCTGGCGGGATGGAAGAAAAATGAAACCAGTTTCGCAAGCGTCGGCAAGACCGGCAAATTCACCGTGCAAAATCTCAACGGCCTGGCCTTTCAGAAATTCGGCCTTCATGCAGGGGATTCTGAAGGTCTACCGCGCCACCAATGACGAAGAAGCCGTGCGTGCCGCCGACGATTTTGCGGCCGATTCCTTTGTGGGTTTTGGCACCTGGTCCTGGCTCGAAGCTCAAGTCAATTCTCGTGCCCGCAGACTATCGCTTCATCTTCGATTTGGGTATTCCGGGCGATCTAAAGCATCCTTCATCTCTGGGCGCTTTTCATTCAGACAAGATCGAATACGTCTTCGGCACTCTTGATTCCCGCAAGGGCTATGCCTGGCGCCCCGAAGATTACAAGCTTTCCGAACTCATCCAGACCTATTGGACCAATTTCGCAAAAACCGGCAATCCCAACAGTGACGGACTCCCAAACTGGCCCACTTACAACGCCAAGGACGGCTGGCTTGTCATGCATTTTGGTCAGCCTTCCTCCGCCCAACCCGATGCCCACCGGGATCGCTACCTGTTCCTGCCAAAAGCCTGGAACAACTAGCGTTCCGGCCCTGTCCGAACGTCCGGGTACTTTTTGGCGCAGGCCCTCCTCACGACCCGCTGCTTTGCGCAAACCCGGCATCTATGATGGGTTGCGTCAGCCATCCAAAATCTTTTATGAGGAGCAAAATGAAACTATCCATTGCCATCCTCTCTGCTTCGCTCTTGGCATTTCCTGCTCTGTGCGCCGCCCAGACCGCACAACCCAAAACCAAGAAAACCACGACAAAATCGACCACAGCCGCGGCCAAGCCCGTGGAGCTACCTCCCAAAAATCTATATGCGGAATTGACCATCAGCGAGTTGGTGGCCGAAGATGCCAATCGCTGGTCCGACAAAATGTCCACCCGTGCCGCCATCGGTGGCTTCGTCACTCAGATCGCCAAAGCAGACGACGGAGATACCGACATTCGCATCTGCGAAAACCCCAAAATCGAAGGCATGGATCGCGCCCGCTGCATCGTCGCCAAGTGCATACCCAAGCTTCCCTGCGATTTGCCGCAAATCGGCCATCCCGTCACGGTCAAGGGCATCACCCGCTATGACGCCAAGGTCGGCACGCACTGGTGGGAAATTCATCCAATCGAGGAAGTGGAAAAGTAGGTCCCGCTAGGCCGCTGCCGGAATTACATTCGCAAACTGATCAGTCGCCGCTAACCTCCGGCTGGAGGAGGCCAAAGACCATTACGCCCGTTAACGTCCCCACAAAAACCCTTCCATTCGCAATCATCGGCGTAATGAATTTATTGTCGGCGAACGCATCGCGGCCGTGCGCGTGGGTGCTATTGTATAGCTCGTTCTCTAGATTTTTTGCGTCGTAGGCATGCAGGACCGCCGCATCCGAACCCCGCGCCTCCACCGCCCACACAATGCCATTGGAAGTGCCGTTCGCCGAAACGCTAGGCGTCGCACCGGGATAGGCAAAGTGCGCGGCTGTTTTCGACGATGGTTCCGGAACAAGTTTCGCGTTCGAGATCGAAAATGCTTTGAGCGTGTCGTTGACGGCCCCGAAGTACACTGTGTTGTTGAAATACGCGGGCATCGAATAAACAGGCCCACTTAAGGCGTGATCGATTTCCTGATAAATGGCGCTGTTTTTCTTGGGAGTGTACTTGCCCATGGAGTTCCGGTTCACCACGTAGATCCGCCGGTCTTTTCCCGCGCCAACCGCCAGTTGCCAGGTGTGGCCGGAGGCATCCACGCAATCCGGCAGAAGCAGCGCGCCGCCAGAACCAAGGTCCTCGTCGCGACCCGATTCCGCCAGCGTGTTGTGCATATTGAAGTAATCGGCAACTGTCAGTTTTCCATTCTTGGCCGAGAGTTTCAGAAATGCATTGCCGAAATCTCCGTGAATCGGAAAGCCCGAAGAGTTTAACGTGGTATCAAAGGTGCCGTTGCCATCGAGGAGATAAATATTGCCTTGTGCATCAGCGGCTGGTCCGGCACCAGACATCCAGATCGCACCATCGTTCCCGTTGGGAGTCAGATTGAGCACATTCGCTCGCTTCAGCGTTGCGGCACTGTAGCCGATAACCCAACCGGTATACTCGCCCTCGTCACAGTGAGAGGCCCAACTGGTATAGAGAATCTCATCCAGGAGCAGCAAAGAAGCGCGCTCCTTGTACTGTTTAGGATCAAAAGTAGTCACACCGTGGAGATTGGGAAAGCTCGCTTCGATTGTCGTAGGACTGCCGGAGACTTCAGCGCCGGAAGTAATGTCGAGTGCATGGAGGCGCTGGAAATAGTTGCCATTTTTATCTTTGGACATCGCCACCAGATACATTGTGCCACGGTCCCCGTTGAAGGCAATCACCGGCGTTGCGGTGATCCCAATTTCTGGAGTGACCTGGCCGCACTGACGGTCGTCGCTGGGAGTTTCATTTGCTCCAAGCACGGTCACGTGCCAAAGCTGCGCCAGTGAGTCTGCGTCGAAGGCATAAACGGAATCGTGTTCCGTGGCCACGAACACCACGTTGTGCGCCGTACTCTTAATGGCCACACTGGAGACATACAGCGGCTCGGCATCAACCATTCCGTCCGTGGTCAGAAACCCAACCTTGCCGAACCGCTCCACATTCACATTGCTGAGCGTCAGGATTTTCTCTTCGAGGTTCTGGCCCGTACGCGCCACGTCGTTATGATACGTGAGCACCGTCGCCGTACCCGGCGTTTGCGGGTCACCAGGGGTCATTTGCAGCCCTAACACCACAAATACTGTAAAGACTGTAGCTGCTATCGACGCTACAGCCACAACCGCTCGCTTCGCCAATGCAATCCTCCGGCAGAAAAGCCCTCTTAGTTGACGCGGCGCCCCGGGCCACGGTTACGGGGAAGGAATTGTAAATGCTCGTCGGGCAGATACTAGACGAACGCGGACGGCTGAAACCTGGACCGCTTTACGCCCAGAACAAATGCGGTTTCAGTGTGGGTCCATCATGGTGGCCGGTGAGATTTTTCTCCAACTGCTGGCGTGAAGGCTGCAAGGACTTGCGCATTCGGTCCATATCGGATTCGGGAAACGGTGTAAATGTCCGCGCGATCTCAATATTATGGTCTAGCATCTCTTTGCGCGGCATCCCCACAACGGCTGTGGTGACCGGCAGGCTCATCGAATATCGTAGCAGCGAATCGATGTCGCTCTTGCCGTCTGTATTCTTCAGCAGAAACTCTTGGCCCGTAACCTTCATCGCAATCACACCCAGGTTTTTTGCGCGCGCGGCGGGAAGACCCAGTTCTTCGAATTTCCCGTTTTGTGAAGCGTTCAACGCCATTTGCACGCAGTCCAAATCGTGCCTCTTGATCGCCTCTGCCATCACTTCTCCATTGGTATGGCTGGTCATGCCGATGGCTCGAGTCATTTTCTGTTCGCGCGCTTCTAGCAAACCTTTCAGCGCGCCGTCGGGAGCCTCGATCTTAGCTAGGTCATCGGCCTGGCCCAGCCCATGGATGTGCAGCAAGTCCACGTGGTCGGTTTGCAAGCGCTTCAGGCTGCCTTCGAGCCGCCGCATGAATTCATCGCGCGTCCGGTCCGGAATCTTCGTGGCCAGCCAAACGTCCTTGCGCCGCGTCGCCATCACCTTGCCGACACGGGCTTCGCTCTTCCCGTCGCCATATGCGTAAGCCGTATCCAAATAGGTGATGCCCTGATCGATCGCGTGATTCAGAATGTTGAGCGCTTCCGCTTCGTCCTCATACATCAGGAAGCGGCTGCCACAGCCAAACGCCAGAATAGAAACCTTCGCACCTGTATGCCCAAGTGTTCGCGTCGGCAACTCGTCCGGGTTCGTCGGACGTCCCTCAGCCCATTCGCCCAGAAGTGAATAACCCATGCCGGCCGCGGTGCCAACGCCAATTTGTTCCAGGAACTTCCTGCGCGAGACGTCCTTTACCATGATCAACTCCATAGGGACGGTATCCTGCCTTTCTATGCCGTTCATGGCTCCTTGTCAAAGGGAAAATGCCTTCTTCCGCCTAGCTTCGAGTCGCACTGTTCGAACTACCCAAACCGAATTCCCGGCGATTCCGGGGATTCGGGATATACTTTTTCCGCCCGGCCGTTGCATGTTTTCCTGGAGGCGTATCATGGCAAAGCGACAGGATCGGGTGGAACTCAAGGGCAGCGCGCGAGCGCCAATTCCCGGCGGTCAAGACCTGGGCCCGGCTGACCCAAATCAGCAAATCGAGGTCAGCGTCTTTCTGCGCCGCGGCTCGTTACCCGGAAAGTTTCCCGCATCCGCGGAATTGGGCGCTCTCCCCCCTCGCCAAAGAAAATATCTTAGCCGTGAAGAATTCGCGCGTCTGCATGGGGCGTCGCCCTCCGATCTGGAAAAAGTGCGCGCTTTCGCCGGGCAATATGGACTGAAAGTCGTTAGCGAGGATCGCGCCAGCAGGATGGTAAAACTCAGCGGCACAGTCGAAGCTTTCAACTCCGCCTTTGGCGCGGACCTGCGCCGCTACCAACATTCGTCCGGCACGTTTCGCGGCCGCACCGGCACGCTGACAATCCCCGCGGAATTGGAGCCTATCGTCGAAGGCGTTTTCGGACTCGACGATCGTCCGCAAGCGAAAGCGCATTTTCGTTTGCTGAACAAAAAACCAAACGTCGTCGCCCAAGCAGCCGCCACTTCCTATTCGCCCGTTCAGGTCGCCGAAGCCTACAACTTCCCCGCGGGCCTGACCGGCACAGACCAGTGCATTGCGGTGATCGAATTGGGCGGAGGTTACAACACCAGCGATCTCGATTCCTTCTTTAGCAATCTGGGCATTTCTCCGCCGCAGGTCACGGCTGTCTCCGTCGATGGAGCTACCAATTCCCCGACCGGCGATCCGAGCGGCCCCGACGGCGAAGTGGAGCTGGACTTGGAGGTTGCCGGATCAATCGCGCCAGGAGCACAGCTCGCCGCCTACTTCGCGCCTAACACCGATCAAGGATTCATCGACGCGGTGACCACCGC
Source organism: Candidatus Acidiferrales bacterium (assembly GCA_963790355.1). Taxonomy (GTDB): domain Bacteria; phylum Acidobacteriota; class Terriglobia; order Acidiferrales; family UBA7541; genus Acidiferrum. The sequence goes on along the minus strand of CAWBOF010000001.1, from coordinate 334,412 downwards.
CATTCATGACGCAACCCTCAAGCCCTCGATTATTTCCATCAGCTGGGGCGGCCCGGAAAGCTCCTGGACACAGCAATCTCGCGATGCGCTCAATTCCGCCTGCCAGGACGCCTCGACCATGGGCGTCACCGTTCTGGTTGCGTGCGGCGATGATGGCGCCACAGATGGGACTTCGTCGCCCACCGTGGACTTTCCCGCGTCCAGTCCCTTTGTTGTCGCCTGCGGAGGCACCCGACTGACGCTCTCCGGCACCACGATCGTAAGCGAGCAAGTCTGGAATGAACTTTCTTCGAATGAGGGAGCGACCGGCGGGGGCGTTAGCGAACTCTTCGCTCTTCCCACCTTTCAGCAAAGCGTGAACGTCCCTCAAGCTCCCAATGGGTTCGTGGGCCGGGGTGTGCCCGATGTAGCGGGCGATGCCGATCCGGAGACCGGCTACAACGTGGTCGTCGACGGCCAGCAAACGGTGATTGGCGGCACAAGTGCGGTGGCCCCGTTGTGGGCAGGTTTGTTCGCGCTGATCAACCAGTCGCTCCGCGCAAATGTCGGCTATGTCAATCCGCTTCTATACACTGCGAAGCCCGAAGCTACGTTTCACGACATCACTTCGGGCAACAATGGAGATTATTCTGCCGGACCTGGTTGGGATGCATGCACGGGCCTCGGCACTCCCAACGGCTCCGCATTATTGACGGCTTTGCAGGGCAAATAAATGGGACGCGCTAGCGCGAACGAGCCACAACCAGCGTCAGATCGTCGAACTGTTCGCCCGCGCTGAATTCTTGTACCGCGCCTTCAATCGCTTTCAGAAGCACATTGGGTGTGGCCGTAAGATGTTCTCGCACAACTTTCTTTAGTCGATCCTCGCCAAATTCGTTTCCATTTTCGTCATTCGCTTCCGTTACTCCATCTGTATAAATAACCAAAACATCGCCGGGCTGCAGCGTAACGATTTCGGTCCTGCATTCCCAGCGCGGAAAAAGTCCGATCACCGATGCCGTCGGCTCCAATCGTTCCACTCCACCCCGCGCCCGAAACAGCAGCGGCGGATTGTGTCCGCAATTCGCATACTCCAATTGCCGCGAAGTGTCGTCGTAGACCGCCAGAAACAACGTAGCGTAGCGGTCGTCCGGCGTGTTCTCGTAAAACAGCTGATTCACAGATTCCAGCAGCCCCGGAAGCCATTTCCCCTCGCGCTTGATATTCAGCAAATCCTCCCGCGCAACCGCGGAACGGCTACGCAGATTGGCCTGCAAGTTGGCCATCAGCAGCGCACCCGCAATTCCCTTCCCGGAAATGTCCGCCAGCACGAGCGCCAAATGCATCGATCCCAGATCCCAGAAATCGTAATAATCCCCGCCAACCTGTCGCGCTTGAATGCAACTGCCGTCATAGTCGAGCGTGGCCAGTGGAGGCTTCACTTGCGGGAACAGTCGCGATTGCACATCGCGCGCAATCTGCATTTCCCGATCCGCACGGCGGTCCAGCTCCATTCGGTCGGCCATTTGTTCGGCAAGCCGCATGTTCTCCAGCGAAACCGCCGCCTGCCCAGCCACGGAATCCAGCAGGCGTTTATCCTCGCGGGAGTACGGTTCCTCGGAGAGTGGTTGGCCGAGAACCAACAAGCCCACCAATCGCGCGTCATGCCCCAGCAGCGGCACCAAACATTCCGGTGAGAGTGGCGCGAGCGCAAAATTCCGCGGCGCATCCGGATCGCCAATCGGAGGAATGTCCCAACTGCGTCCACGCAGCGTCAATCCCCGGAGAAACGGCAGATCGGCAGAAAGTGTAACGAGGCTATGGGGAACCGGCGGGCCGATTGCAGCCAATTCGCCGTTTGTTCCGCCAAAGTAAATGGCCATCGATTGCGGATGGAATGCTTGCTTGAGATGGCGTTCCAACAGCGCGGCAAGTTCGCGCCGGTCAGACACAACGCGAATTTTCTCGCTCAATTCCTGCAGGATCATCCGCGCGTCATAGGAACTTCGAAAAAAGGCGCGGTCGATGCGGTCCGTGCCACGCTTCACGATCGGCCCGGAAACCCACACAAGGGCCACGCCGAATGTGGCGCTAAGGGCCATGCCAAACTGAGAATTCTCGGCGAAGAACCCGGAGAAAAATCGCGCGAACAGAAAAATAGCCAGCAATGCCGCGATAAAAAGCAAAACAAAGTACGCCCGCTGAACCAGCACGTAGCGCGCACTGCGCCGCAGCAGTGCCGGGATTTCCAGCACGCGGTGCTTGATGATGGCGTACGCAAACGACAAGGGATACAGCAGGACAAGAAAGTTGAGGCTTACGTCGACCCAAAAAGTCGGCCGGTAGTTCGTAAAGTCGATCAAGATGTGCCCGATGACGTAAGGGATTACCCCGAACAGCGTCCCCGCCAACAGCACGCGTGACTTGCGCCGGGCTTCGGGCAAAGTTTCGGCGCTGTAGCAGTTCCAAATCAAGGAAATAAGACCCACAACGAGAAATCCATAGGTAAACGCGTGCCGCAGGAATTCGGCTCTACCCTCGCCTATCACTTTGGTTACAAATTCAGGCAAGCGTGCTTCGCCATACGGCAATCCAGGAATAATCTGTGATCCAGCAATCAGCAGACAGACCCACTTCAGCCACGGGGCGCGCCGTTCCAGCGGGGATTTCTCAGGGAACAGCGCGAAAAAGAGGTAGAACAAAGCCGAGATCAGCGAAAAAAAGATCCCCCGATACAGTGAGACGATTGTCTGTATCACGCCAGGCAGCGCGGGCAGGTTGTTAAAGCTAGGTACCGCGACGAATCCGGCGAACAGCAACGCCAGCAGCCATGCGTTCGTGTCGTCCAGGCGAAGAAAAAGAACCGCAAAACCCACGAGCAAAAAGAAGATCGGATAAAAACCGAGAATCTCCTCGGCCGACTCGCGAGCAAATCCTTCGGCAGCCTTGCCAGCTTCCACGGAGCGGAATATGGCACGGAAGGTCAGTGGCTGAGACTCACCAGCGCGCCGAACGGTGACATCCACTTTGTCGCCGGGTTGCGCATGACTCCAAACCTTATTGAAGATCGAATAGGAAGTCAGCGGCTCGCCGTTGAGGGCTGTGATCCGATCACCCGCTTGCAGCCCCGCTCGTTCTGCCGGACTTCCGGCCTGAACATTGAAGACCGGGATCGAGGATGTCGCCGGATCGAAGTACGTATTCCGCGACGAATTGAAACCGATTTCAACGAGATGCGACGCCGGGTGTCGCACGTCGTGCATCCACGCCAGCGCATAAAGCGTTGTGGACGCGCACAAGAGCACCGCAAACGCCAAGAGCACTGGACGCGGGAGCGCGCACCACCCGCGCCGCGGAATGTTCGTTGTCGAAGTGGCCATGCCGTGTACAGAGTATGATTCGACGGCACTGCGGTCAATCACCCCCAAATGCCTTCACACGATTTCAGAAGGCGTCCCCAAGGACAGAGACGCCCGCTAAAACTACACCTCGGAGGAAGCTTTCCCAAAACTACAGTGATTTCACTTCAATCTTCACTTTCCGGATGACTTCGGCTTTGGGCAAAGTAACTTCGAGGATGCCGTTCTTGAGGGTTGCCTTCACGTTCTCTGGCCTCACTTCGACCGGGAACTTGATGGTCCTGTAGATGTTTAGCTTCTCCATGTGCTGCGGCATTTCCTCTTTCTTTTCGGTCCTGGCTTCTTCCCTGTATTCCTTCTTGCCAGTGATCACCAAGCGCCAGGGCTCGCAGGCGATATTCAGTTCCTTCTCGGTGAACCCCGGCACTTCGGCGCGTACCACCAGATTCTCCTCCGTCTCATACAGTTTCAGGAAAATGGGCCGCAGCAGTTCGGGTTCAGTCTTCCATAGGTGTTCGAATTCGCGGCCGAACAGCAGCGGCGTCTTCTGCAACAGTTCGTACGGGCGGCGGGCGATGAGGTCAAAGAACTCCTCGACATGCTTCGGGAAGCTCTCGAATTCCTCGTATGGTACCGGTATTGGCTTCATGGCCTTTTCAAGTTTGTTTTCGATCATGCGATCCTCCATTACCAAAACTACGATCTGGCGAGAGGAGCAACTGAGGATGAATCAAAGCTCGAGGAAGTGGGGCGCCTGAGGTAAGTGCGTCCAAGGGATTTGCCCATCCGGAAACAGTTCGCTCCTCAGTTCTGAATCCACTGTGGAGTGAGTGCAAGTCGTGCACCGTGAAAACAAACCTGAGGATAATTCCGCAAGTCATTTCGCGAGAGCGGCCTGCGTCTATAGTAAAAAAATTCAGTGGGGATTTTTGCGCCGCATTTGTGAGAGAATTCGCGCAGAGGCTGCGCCGTTGGCCGCATTTGCCAGCTTCTTCCGCTCACTGTTACACGAGGGCTTTCACTTTTTCGCGTTGCGCAGAAGTGGCAGCCTCTTTAGGCTCATTCGGGAATCCATGAAACTCCGCAGAATTACACGGGCGTGGTGCGTCGCCGGGCTCGTACTAGCCGTGAGCGCGGTCACACGCGCTGACGATTTCAAGAATTTCAAGCCCACTGGCTATGTCACCGACCGTACCGGAATCATCAATGCCCAGACCAAAGCGCAGCTCGAAGCGCTCATTACGGAACTCCAGCAAAAAACCGGCGCGCAGATGGCCATCGTCACTGTCAAATCCCTGGATGGCAACGACATTGACGCTTATGCTGCGGACCTCTATAAGCAGCTAGGGGTCGGACCAAAGAAAGACGATCGCGGAGTTCTGTTGCTTGTTGCACCTAACGATCGCCGCTATCGCGTCGAAGTCGGTTATGGCTTGGAGCCTGTGATCAATGACGCGCGAGCCGGTGACGTCGGCCGGCTGATGGCTCCTTACTTTCGCCAAGGCGATTACAGCAGTGGCATTACCGCAGGCGCGTGGCAGTTGGCGAAATACGTGGCCGACGACAAAGGCGTCACGCTTACCGGCGCGCCGCAGTTGCGCCCGGTCCGTCAAGAAAAAGATTCCGGTAGCCTGGGCATTTGGATTTTTCTCGGTATTATCCTGCTCGTTTTTCTTCTGTCTCGTTCTGGCGGTTCTGGCAGTAATATCAATCGGCGTGGTGGTGGCATGGGTAGCGGGTGGTGGATTGGCCCCATGATGGGCGGAGGGTGGGGCGGAAGCCGCGGCGGTTGGGGTGGCAGCGGGGGAGGTGGCTGGGGCGGCGGAGGTGGCGGCTTCGGTGGATTTGGTGGCGGATCGAGCGGCGGGGGCGGTGCAAGCGGGGGCTGGTAAGCGAAATTCACTGAGTGGTGTGGGTGCGATTATGGAAACGAAGCTCGAAGAACTGGTTAGTCGACTGAAGGAAGCGGCCGGCAAGAATCTGGAGTCGGTGGTCCTCTATGGATCCGCCGCCAGCGGCACGTACCGGCCGGGAACATCGGATTTGAATGTGCTGTGCACGCTGGTCACGATCGACGTCCACGAGTTGCAACTGCTCGCGCCGGTGGTTCTGTGGTGGACCCGCGAAGAAAAAGAACCAACCCCGCTTTTTTTCCTCACCGAAGAATTGCAGCGTTCTACCGACGTTTTTCCCATTGAGAGCTTGGACGTCAAACGCGCGCATCGCGTGCTGTTCGGAACCGATCCTGTCGCTGATCTGGACATTCCCATGAACCTGCATCGCGTACAAGTCGAACGCGATCTTCGTTTGTTGCTTTTGCGTTTGCGCCAACATGTGTTGCACGCCGGAAATAATGAACTGGAATACACCGCGATTCTGAAAAAAACTGCCTCCGGCGCGTTGACTTTGTTGCGCCACACCTTGCTGGCGTTTGGCGAAGAACCTACCGCGGCCCCTTTCGCGCTGTTCGAGCGCATTGCCGCCCTCACGGGGGCGGAGGCCGCGGCGTTCCAGGCCGCATACGACTTTCATGAAGGTGAAGCGTTAACGGACGATTCCTTCGTGCTCTACGACCATTACATCCACGCCCTGGAAAAAGTAGTCATTGCGATGGATCGCCTGGTACCGAAGAAGGAGTGGAAACGGGTCACGCAGTAGAAACCTGAAACTCAATCGATCGAGGTGGATATGAAAGCGGGAATCGTAATTCTGGTTGTTCTCTTGATCCTGGCATTTGTCTTAGGCTCGGCCTACGTCAGCCGGCGAAATCAAATGGCCATTAAGCGAGAGGCGGTGAACGCGGCCTGGGCTCAGGTGGACGTCGTTCTGCAACGTCGCGCGGACCTCATCCCTAACCTGGTGCAAACCGTCAAAGGCTATGCCGTCCAGGAGCAGACTGTCTTCGGCGACATCGCCGCAGCGCGCGCAGCCTTGGTGGGCGCAAAGACTCCCTCCGATAAGATCGCTGCAAACGGACAATTGGACTCCGCTCTCAGCCGCTTGCTTGTCATCGTCGAAAATTATCCGCAATTGAAATCCAACGAAAATTTCATGCGCCTCCAAGACGAACTGGCAGGCACGGAAAATCGAATTGCGGTCGAGCGCAAACGCTATAACGACACGGTTCAGGACTACAACACGTATATTTCGTTGTTCCCGAACAGCTTGGTCGCCAGCTTCGCCGGGTTCACACGCAACGACGCCTATTTCAAAACCGATGAGGGCGCCCGCCAAGCCCCCAAAGTCAATTTCGATTTCAACAAGCCGGCAACGGCACCAGCACCTACACCAGCCCCTGCGCACCCGTAGTCCAATGGACCTGCGCGCGAGGCTACAACACCGAATATCGGACCGTGATGGATCTCACCAGCAAACTGTACTTTTTTGAGCTCACCACCAGCCCCAGTGTGCCGTGGGCCGACCTCACGAAGTTCCATATGGCCCCAGGCGATCCCGTGATGATTCTGAATCCAGACAAGGTGGAACTTTCCGGGGACGTCACCGGCAAATTCAGCAAGGCAGACAAGCCGCCATTCTAATTCTCTCTCAGATCGTCAGCCCGCGATGAATTCGCTCAGCAGCATATGGAAATGGTGCACTCCGTTTTCGCGCTTTACCGAATAGCGGCCACGGTCGTAGGTAGCGGACTGCAATCCCCGCTGCACTGCTTCGCAAATGTGAATGTCTTCCTTCTGCACATTATCGCTGAAGGCAACGGCCTTCGCCACGCGCTCGCGAGCCTGCGGCAAATCCGCGTCGTGGAAATACCATTCGAAAATTGTCAGCGTTTTGTCGTGTGACAGAGGCACGATCACATTCGTTGACAAATTGTCCGGATAAAAATTCAACATGATGTTCGGGAACACCCAAAAATACAGCGCTTCTTTCAACCCTGCCGCGGCTGGCGCATAAACGCGTTCCTGCCCCTCACCCGGCTTCACTTCCTTTACCGGCCCAAGCTGCTGCGAATGGTAGCGGAAGGTTTCACAACGATAGCGGGAGTAATCGATCTCCTTCATCAACCCGGGATGGACAATTGGGATGTGGTAGCCCTCAAGATAGTTGTCGACATACACTTTCCAGTTGCAATTCACGATGTAATCCCGCCGGTCCGTGAACTTCAAACCAGAAAAGGAAAACTCGCGCGCCAATTCCGGGATATTGCCCAGATATTCCGACAACGACGGCCCCGCGGCTGCAAAATTAACGAAGATGAACTGCTGCCACGTTTCGCAGCGCACCGGCGCCATTCCCATGCTCGAGCGATCGAAAAACTCCATGCCGTCCACTTCGGGCGTGCCGATTAACCTGCCGTCGAGCGTGTACGTCCAGCCGTGATACGCGCAGTTAAAGACTTTGCGGCAGCCGGCGCCCTCCGCAATTGGTCCCGCTCGATGACGGCAAACGTTGCTGAACGCGCGCAGCTTGCCCGCTGCATCCCGCACCACCACGACGGGTTCACCCGCCACGTCAACCGTGAAATACGATTCCGGATCCGCAATCGTTCGCCGCTTGCCGTTCCCTTCGCCGCAGGGCTGGTTAAGCGTCCCCACAAGTTGCCAGGTCCGCCGGAAAATCTTCTCCTTCTCCGACGCCAGCACTCCCGGCTCCGTATAAAACCGCGAAGCCAGCGTCTCCGCACATTCCAATTGTGGATTTACATCGACCCGGATGGGTTGAGTCGTCATGGAAAGAAGCTACCAGAGTCGACAGCGGCCCGCCAACTGCACGCTGCCACATTTCGCCCAGCTCTTATGTTGTCATCCTGAGAAGCGCCGTTTGCGACGAAGGATCTCAACGGATCCACTTCCGCAAACCGGTTTGCACTAATCTAAGCGTTCCGCTTCAGAACTTGCGCGTTTCCTGTCGCGACCAGCGTTCCACCACGATCTTCGATTCCGTATAGAACTCCACCGCGTCCTTGCCCTGCGCGTGGAGAATCCCAAAGAAACTTTCTTTCCACCCGCTAAAGGGGAAATATGCCATCGGCGCAGCCACGCCGATATTGATGCCGATGTTTCCTGCGGGCGCTTCGTAACGAAACTTCCGCGCTGCCGCTCCGCTGGTGGTGAAGAGCGAAGCCTGGTTGCCATACGGGCTCCTACGCACAAATTCGATTGCTTCATCAATGCTGTCGGCGTGAATCAGGCTGAGCACTGGACCGAAAATTTCCGTATTGGCCAGCGAACTCGAAGCCGGCACACCATCCAGAATCGTCGGCTTCAGGAAATTGCCATTCTCGTGCCCGGCAACTTTTGTATTTCGCCCGTCGACGATCGCTTTCGCGCCGTCCTTGACGCCCGTGCCGATTAAAGATTCGATCCGCGACTTGCTTTCCTTCGAAATCACAGGCCCCATCTGGACGCCTGCGTCCAAGCCGAACCCAACCTTAATGGACGAAGCGGCGTCTGCGATCGCATCGCGAAACGTCTTCTGCGCTTCGCCGATCGTCACGGCAACGGATACCGCCAGGCACCGCTGGCCCGCGCATCCAAATGCGGAATCACTGATGATCTGCTTGGCCAGATCCATATCCGCATCTGGCAGCACGATCACGTGATTCTTCGCGCCCCCCTGACATTGCATGCGCTTTCCGGCTGCCGCCGAACGCTGGTAAACGTGCTTCGCCACTGGCGTGGAGCCCACAAAACTCACCGCTCGCACCGCAGGATGATCGCACAGCGCATCGACCACTTCACGGCCGCCATTCACCACATTAACCACGCCCCTGGGAATGCCTGTTTTTTCGACCAGTTCGATGATGCGACGCACCGTAATCGGCACGCGCTCGCTTGGCTTTAACACAAACGTATTTCCGCACGCCATCGCGTACGGCAAAAACCAGAACGGAATCATCGCCGGAAAATTGAACGGCACAATTGCCGCAACCACTCCCAGCGGTTGGCGGATCAACGTTTCGTCCACCCCCGGAGTAATATCTTCCAGGTTGTAGCCCTGCATCATCATCGGAATGCCGCAGGCCACTTCCACGTTTTCGATTCCGCGCCGCAGTTCCGCCTTCGCCTCGCCGAACGTTTTGCCATTTTCCAGCGTGATTAGCCGGGACAATTCGTCGATATGTTCTTCCAGAAGAAACTTCAGCTTGAACAGATACTGAATGCGCTCCCCGGCAGGTGTGCGGCGCCATGCTGGAAATGCTGCGGCTGCGGCTTGCACCACCGTGTCCACATCGGCCTTGGAAGAAAGCGGTGTTCGCGCGATCACATCGCCGCTCGCGGGATTCATGACATCCGTAAATTCCGTTGCGGAAGATTTTTGCCACGCGCCGCCAAAATAATTCAGAATTTCCGTTACTGGGGTGGTTGCTGTACTGCTCATGCCAGGGCTCCGTGCCTCCACCCGCTTCGCGGCGAGTGACAGGGCTTGCCATATGAAGGATAGTCCATCGAACCGAAAATCGTCAGTGCCAGTTTATCAAAAATGCCGGCGTTAGGGGCGCCGCCTCACGCCTCCCACGGGTTTAATGACTGCACGCTCGCCTCCGCAAAATCGCTTACGTTGCGCGAAACAATCGTAAGATTGTGCTGAAGCGCTGTCGCTGCCAAAAGTCCATCAATGACCGAAAGGGCCTTCCCATTCTTCTTTGCATTGGAGCCTTCGTCGATCGCTAACACCCTGTCGCGGAAACGCTCCCGGAGTTCTGTCTCAAGCCATGTTTCCAGGCCTGTTCTATCGTCTCTGGGAAATCATCACTGCGGCTTCCGTGCCCTGCCGGTTGATAATCTGCGGTCCTTCAGTTCTGGCTCGTCGGAAACCTCGCCAAATCGCGCCTTGACGGTCTACACCTGCCAAGCCGGCCCGGCTATTTTCGCCGTCTGTGTTTTTTGGGGAGTTGCCTGCCATCAAAGACTCTCTTGACTAGGCATAGCACCTACGCTCAATCGGCTTCGTCAACCGGTATGGCAATAGGGCTTTATGTCTTTTGGAATTCCCTACTTTATCGAGGCGTAGGCCTCATAGGCAGCGCCAATCAGTGGCGCGGACTCGTTCAGCACGATCGAAACCGGCACGTCTGAAAGCATCTTTTCAAAGTGCCACTTGTCTTGAAACGATTTGAAGAAGGTTCCATCCTTCATCTTCCGCAGGATTTTCACTGCTATGCCGCCCGCGACGTAGACACCGCCAAGCGCCAGCACCTTCAACGCAAGATTGCCGGCCTCGGCCCCATAAATGTTCGTCCAAAGATCCAAAGCTTCCACGCACACAGGGCACGAATGGTCCAGCCCGCTCTTAGTGATAAACGGAGCGGGATCCGCATCCGGATCTTCAAAGATAGGGTGCTTCACGCTCGGGGCGATGAATTCATGCAATGTCCGAAAGCCGCGCCCGGAGAGAATCAATTCCCAACTCACTTGCGGATAGCGATGCCTCATGAACTTCAACAACTCGATCTGCTGATCGGACCGCGGCGAATAATCGGAATGCCCGCCCTCGCTCGGCACCACCTTGTATCGGTTGCCATCCCAAAACAAAATTCCCTCGCCCAAGCCGGTACCCGCCGCCAGCAACGCCCGCGACGCCCCAGGAACGGGTGTTCCCTGGTTTAATACGCAAAAATCTTCGGGAGCAAGATGTTCAAGACTGTGGCCAGTGGCGCCAAGGTCGTTCACCAACACGATGGATTTGACGCCCACTTCATGCGCCAATATTTCGGCGTCCACAATCCATGGCAAATTGGTGGCGTGAATGCGGTTATCAATGACCGGACCAGCTACTCCGAATCCCGCGGCTCGAATTTTCTCTTGCCCCAGGTGGGGCGCGGCACGTCGTGAAAATTCCCTGATAATCAGATCAAACTGTGCGAATTCCTTGCTGGCAAAGCGCTCGCGAAATACGAATTCCAGCTTTCCGTTTTTTTCCGCAAATAGTGCCAGATTGCATTTTGTGCCACCGACGTCGCCTGCGAGGATCACCTTGCCTCCCGACCAATTCCTTATATTAAACCGTTTTAAGGGTTATACCATTGTCTGCCGTCTCTTTCGAGTAGTTGGTCCGATTCCTTCGGTCCCCAGCTCCCAGAAGGGTACTCTGGCACGGTGGCGGTCTTCGCGGCGCTCCACACATCCAGGATCGGGTCCACCAGCGCCCATGCCGCTTCCACCGAATCCCCCCGGTCAAACAACGTCGCGTCTCCCCGCAAACAATCGCTCAAGAGCGTGGCGTAGGCGCTTCGCGATCCGTTTCCAAACGCTTTGATATAGCTGAAATCCATCGCCACATTTCCGATGTTCATCTCCGTTCCGGGCTTCTTAGCACCGAACGAAATGCAAATCCCTTCGTCCGGCTGGATATTCAACACTAGCCGGTTCGGTTTCACGTCCTTTTCCCGGAAAACGATATGAGGCGCGCGCTTGAATTGAATCATGATTTCCGTGGTGCGTTTGGCCAGCCGTTTTCCCGTCCGCAAATAAAAAGGCACGCCAGCCCAGCGCCAATTGTCGATCAGCACGCGCATGGAGACAAACGTTTCCGTGCGCGAAGTTGGGCTCACCTGATGCTCTTCCCGATAGCCCGGCAGCAGTTTATCCCCCAGCTTCCCCGGTGCATATTGCCCGCGCACAACCCATTGCGCCACCATCTCCAGATTGAATGGCCGTATTGATTGCAGTACTTTCAGTTTTTCGTTACGCACGGAATTTGCATCAAACGAAGCCGGCGGCTCTACAGCAACCAACGACGTGAGCTGCAGCACGTGGCTCTGGATCATGTCCCGCAAAGCTCCTGCTGTTTCATAAAAACCGCCCCGGCGCTCCACTCCCAGCGTTTCTGAAGCGGTAATCTGCACGTGATCCACATAGTTGCGATTCCACAGCGGCTCAAAAATGCCATTCCCGAAGCGAAGCACCAGCAGGTTCTGCACTGTGTCCTTGCCCAAATAATGATCGATGCGGTAAACCTGCTTCTCTTCGAAAACATTCAGCACAATCTTGTTCAATTCCTTCGCCGACGCCAAATCGCGCCCAAAGGGCTTTTCAATGATGATTCGCACCCACGAACCGGGTTTGGATGGGCGCGCCAATCCAGCGCGCCCGAGCTGCTCCACGATGTCTTGATAAACCTCCGGAGGCGTCGACAGGTAAAATAACCGGTTCCCGCCCAAATTCTTTTGCGTGTCCAACTCGTCCAGCCTTTTTGCGAGTTTCGCATACGATTCCGGGTCCTTGTAATCACCGGGGGAATAATAAAGGTTGCAAGCAAACTCATTCCACTTGGCGGGTTCGATCGGGCCAACCTCGGAAATCGTCATAGCCGCTTCGCCCAAGGCGTTCCGGCAGGAATCATCCGTCATGGGTGTGCGCGCAAATCCGAGGATGGCGTATCGCTCGCCAAGGGAACCGTGCTGCGCTAGGTCATACATGGCAGGAATCACTTTGCGTTTCGCCAGGTCTCCGGAAGCTCCAAACAGGACAATGGAGCACGGTTCTGCCGTGCCTCCGTAAACCGATCCGCGTCGCGCTGTCTCTTCAGCCATAGATTCCCTCCGGAAGATCGCAAAGCAAGGATTGGATGCTACTCGGCTTCAGAACTATACCTCAATCCCAATAGACTTCAGGTCGGCCCGTAACTGTTTGGCATTCTGATGGTGCACCACGTGCATCCCCAAGCGCCGCGGGTTCTCCAGGTTCAAGCTGCGATCGTCAATGAACACGGAAGCCTCTGCGGGACGTTGCGATACCTCGAGCGCGATTCGGTAGATTGTTTCCTCCGGCTTGCGGGCGTTCAAGAAACAGGAACTGAAAAACGCCTGGAACTCCTTGCGCAGTCCGAACGCCTCGATCCGGTATTGGTTTAACTCCCGCGGCTCATTATTGATCGATGCCACGTAATATTTCCCGCTTTGCGCCACGTCCGTTAGCACTGCCCGCGTCTCCGGGTATTCCTTCGATTGAGCAAACATGAATGCCGTGAACTCTTCTCGTGTGAAGGACCGCGGCCGGTAGAAAAGCGTCCGGTCCAGATATTGATTCAGCGAAATCTGGCCGGCGTCAAAAGCGGGAAAAGACAGGTCGTGGCGATCGCGAAACTCCTCCAGGTCCAGCCCGAACATCTGGGCCGCCTCCGTTCGCGAATTGTGGTCCCAACCGTTGGTCAGGATCACGCCACCAATATCCCAAAATACCGCGGTTATTTCTGACACAAAGAGCCCTCCCCCGAAGAGTCCACGAGGAATATCAGATTCGTGCGCCGGACGGAAGAAAAAAAGCGCCTCAAGCCGTGAATCGATGCAACGCTTGTTTGAACGCTTGATCAGCTAATCCAACGAGTCCGATCACTCATCGCGAGGGTGTAACCGAATAACCGGACCGTGCCAATATTGGAGCACGGTTGCAAGCGGCCGGTACCTGACGCACAATGAATATTCCTGGGGAGGATTTCATGGCCAACGATTCCTGTGAACCCACACCGCCGCCAAGCGAGCCTGTGAAGCCGGGCGCACGCATGGTTCATTGCGTGAAATTTGGTAAGGATCTTCCGGGCCTGGATCGTGTCCCCTGGAAGGGTGAACTCGGCAAGCGCGTCTATGAAAATGTTTCCAAGGACGCCTGGAAGCTTTGGATCGAGCACTCCAAGATGGTTATGAACGAATACCGCCTGAATCCCCTCGACCCCAATTCTCAAAAAATCATGGAAGAACAAATGGAGCAATTCTTCTTCGGTGAAGGCTCAAAGCTGCCAGAAGGATACGTCCCGCCTAAGGCCAAAGGCTGAGGGAGTCCTAAGTTCTGGAGTCGCACGTTTTAAGGAGGAGTAGTATTCCCGAAAACCGACATCTACGCCTTGAGAGCTGCGTGACGAAGCGGATGTTCCACCGGGAGCCTCGGCGTTAAGACAAATCTCAGTTTGCTATGTGCTTCGCGTAACGCATTTTCGACTTCGTCCGGCTCCTCGGCGCTCGCAAACAAAAATCCCAGGTAGCTCGATCCCTCCGGCCATGCCGCGATGTAGTCATGAATCCGCGCGGTGATTTCCACGCCCGTCACTCCCGTTGTGGCCCTCGCCTCTTCCTGCCCATCCACTGTTTCTAATATCCCGCTCTGTGGCACCGGGATCATCATTACGCCGGACGCGGCACTTTCGCGCGGGGCGTCACCTCCGCCCATTTCCAAGGCGTGTCGCAAAAGAAGTTCCTCCAGCCCAATTTTTTCTAACTCGCCCGGCACAACAAAGCGCAATGCCCCCGCGCACAACCCTCCGATGGGCCGCGCCGCAATTTCGATGGGCCAAACGCCATCGTCGTTGATGCGAAATTCGCCATGAACTGGCCCGTGTGTGAGTCCAAGGGCCCGCACTGCGCTGAGCAAAGAGGCTTCCAGCGATTGCTGCTGCGCCTGCGACAACCGCGAGGGCGTCACATAGATCGATTCTTCGAAGTACGGTCCCTCCAACGGATCGGGCTTGTCGAAAACCGCCAGCACGCGCAATTCTCCGCTGGTGAGGAGAGCTTCCACTGCCACTTCCTTGCCTTCGAGGTAGCCTTCCACCAGCATTTGATCCAGGTTCGGTTCGCGGCTGGCGCGAATCTCCGGCGAATCCAGCAAGCGCTTCAATCGCGCGGCTCCCGCCAAAAATTCCCCGCGGTTATTAGCGCGCACAACGCCTTGGCTGGCCGAAAGCGAAAGCGGTTTCAGCACACACGGGTACGGGATTCCCAGCAGCGGTGGTTCCGGCAGTGGGTCGAGTTTCACGCTTCGAAACCACGGCACTGGCACGCCTGCATCCCGCAGCACTTCCCGCATCCGCAGCTTGTTTCTGCAGGCTTCCACGCTCGCAGGATGGTTCCCCGCAAGCCCCAATCCCGGCGCCACATATGCTGCCGCGATTGTCGGTCGGTCTCCTACCGCCAAAACTCCATCCACGGGCAAGCCCCGCTGCGCCTCCAACACGGCCCCTGCCGCCCCCTCCGGCAATTCAAAATGTACCGCCAGCGCATGATCGTTCCAGGGATCGTCCAGCCGCGCGCACCGGTCGGTCACGTATGCAATCTCCACGCCCAACTTATCCGCCGCGGCATGGAACGACCGAGTCTGGTAGCCCAGCTTGGTGGCGAACAACAGTATTCTCTTTCCCGGTTTCATCGAGTTTTATCGCCGCAGTTCTACAAAAACGTTTCCGCCTGGCGCACCGCTTCCTTCGCTCTCGCTATCGGGACCAACTGGTCCCGCGTCGGCTCTGCTCAACAATACCAAGGCTCGTTGAGATACGGCACCGTCGCCCGTGATGCCAGCAACGGCTGCTCCCGCTTCTCACATTCGCGGTTCGCCGCATGGTTCACCGCCTGCCACATTTTCTCGAACGTTGCCGTACGCCCGCGCTTCAATTTTTCGCTGGAGGCTACGATTTCCTGCAAATCTTCGCACAACCGATCGATCCCCGCATTCAGGTTTTTCCAAGGATAGATCAGCGTCTTGGCGTCAAAGGGGCTGACCATACCCCGCACTTCTTCGAGTTCCAGCAGCCGCGAGCCCGGCGGAATCAGCAGTCGAATCCCCAATTGGATCGGCGCCACGGCCTCGACCAGATCCAACCTGTTCAGTTGCTCGAACAAATCCTGGAGCTGTTCAAACGTGGTCCACGGTGTAAACGGAATGAACGTCGGCTGAAGTACGATTCCCTCGCGACGGCACAGCTCCACGGCGCGAAAAAAATCCGCTCGCGTGTGATTCTTATCCAGCTTTTGCAGCACCGCATCATCCAGCGATTCCACCGCCGAGGTGATGAACAGACAGCCTGTGGCTCGCAGCGTGGTCAGCAACTCCGCATCGTGCAGAAGATGCTCCACCTTGATGGTCACGTCATACGTCAGTTCGGGAAACTCACGATGCAGCGCCTCCACTAACGGAATTGCGTGGCCCACTCCATTGAAAAAATCAGGATCGCCAAACGTGATATGCCGGGCCCCTGCAGCCATCTGCTGCCGGACATCCCCAAGCACCACCTCGCGATCCACGATTCTGAACACGCCTTCGTATACCGGCACCACGGGACAATGCCGGCAAAGATGTTTGCAGCCGCGGCTTGCTTCCGTGTAGCCAACTACGCGGTGTTCCCCGGAAGGAAGCACCAGGTGCGCGTACAACCGCAGTGAAGGCAATCCCGTGCGATCTGGCACCATGAAACGCAGCCGGCTCAGCGATACATTCGAATCCAAAGGATGAATGTGCGGCATGGCCGACAGCCCAGAGACATGCTCCGCGAGATCGACCAGTGCCTGCTCAAACTCGCCGCCCAACAAGCTGGTGATTCCCTGTGCTTGCAAAATCTCTGCCGCAAGTGACGCATATAGCCCGTAAGCGCAGAAATGCGCCTTGGGATTGATTCGCCGCAGCGGCTCCAGCAATTCCACCGTCAATCGCGTGGCCGTGTGCATCGGCACATAAAATCCGATCAATCCCGCCTCGCGCACCGCCTGTTCATCGAGCCCCTCTCGCGACAAGTCCAGGCAGGTCACCGCATGCCCCCGCTTCCTCAACCACGCCGCCGGCGACGCCAACCCGAACGGCTGCCGCCCCAACTCATACGTTGAAATCAGGACAATCCTCACGATGATTCATTATAGCCGCCTCTGCTCGCACCCGCGATTTCGGTTATCATAGAAGTCCGTTGATCTTTCGAAAGGAAGTTGAGAATGCCCATCTCCGCAGCAAACTCCTTCAATACCCGAGACAAACTTAGCGTTGGCGCGCAAGTCTTCGAAGTCTATCGCCTCGAAAAGCTTGAAGAGCAGGGGCTCGCTTCCATCGGCAATCTTCCCTTCTCTCTCCGCATCCTCCTCGAAAACCTGATGCGCTGCGAAGATGGCCGCTTTGTGCATGCCGACGATATTCGCGCTCTTGCGAAATGGACCCCCAACGGCCCGCAGAAAGAAACCGCCTTCATGCCTGCCCGCGTGCTGTTGCAGGACTTCACTGGCGTGCCTGCTGTCGTCGACCTGGCCACAATGCGCGAGGCCATGCAAAAACTTGGCGGCAATCCCAAGCGCATCAACCCGCTTTTCCCTGCCGAACTCGTGATCGATCACTCCGTTCAGGTGGACAGCTTCGGCAAATTCGATTCCTTCAGTCTCAACGCCGAGCTCGAGTTTCAGCGCAATATCGAACGCTACCAGTTTCTCCGCTGGGGACAGAACGCCTTCCGCAATTTCAAGGTCGTACCTCCGGACACCGGCATCTGTCACCAGGTGAATCATCGAATATCTCGCGCGCGTCGTCTGCGCCATGCCCAACGGCAATCGACTGGAAGCTTTCCCGGATTCCCTGGTTGGCACCGATTCGCATACCACCATGGTTAACTCCCTCGGCGTGTTCGGCTGGGGCGTCGGCGGCATTGAAGCAGAAGCAGCCATGCTCGGCCAGCCGCTTTCCATGCTCGTTCCCGAAGTCGTAGGTTTCAACTTGCACGGGCGCTTGCCGGAAGGTTCCACCGCAACGGACTTGGTCCTCACCGTCACGGAAATGCTGCGCAAGAAAGGCGTCGTCGGCAAATTCGTCGAATTTTACGGCTCCGGACTGTCCAGCCTCAGCGTTCCCGATCGCGCCACTATCGCCAACATGGCTCCGGAATATGGCGCCACCATGGGCTTTTTCCCTGTCGACGACGAAACGCTTTCCTATCTCCGCTTCACTGCGCGCAGCCACGAACAAATCGCACTCGTCGAAGCTTACTGCAAGGAACAATCCCTCTTCCGCACCGACAGCACGCCCGAACCGCTGTTCAGCGACAAGCTTGCACTCGATCTCGGCAGCGTGGAGCCGACGGTCGCTGGCCCGAAGCGCCCGCAAGATCGCGTTGCGCTGAAGAACGCCAAGTCTTCCTTCACAAAGGTAGTCGAAGGCTCTCCCTCGAAGGAAGTCTCCGTAAGAAACAATGGCGATGCTTTCCAGCTTTCCAGCGGCGCAGTCGTGATCGCCGCCATCACCAGCTGCACAAACACTTCGAATCCCTCGCTCATGCTCGGCGCAGGCCTGCTCGCAAAAAAGGCCGTCGAGCGCGGCCTGCAAGTGAAGCCGTGGGTGAAAACCAGTCTGGCTCCGGGCTCAAAAGTAGTGACCGATTACTTGCAAGCCTCCGGCCTTATCTCTTATCTCGAAAAACTGAAGTTCCATCTAGTCGGCTACGGCTGCACCACCTGCATTGGCAACAGCGGCCCGCTTCCCGAACCAATTGGCGTGGCCATCAAGGAAAATAATATGGTCGCGGTCGCCGTTCTGAGCGGCAATCGCAATTTCGAAGGACGCGTCCATCCCCTTGTCCGAGCAAATTATCTGGCATCGCCTCCGCTGGTCGTTGCCTACGCTCTAGCCGGCCGTATGGATTTGGATCTCACGACGGAATCTCTGGGCACGGATTCCAACGGCAAGCCTGTGTACCTCCGCGAAATCTGGCCCACCCCGCAGGAAGTGGAAGCCACCGTGCGCGCGTCGGTTAGCACGGAACAATATCGCAAGGAATACGGCGAAGTCTTCGAAGGCGACGCCCATTGGAAGGGCATGCAAGTTCCCGAAGGCGATTTGTACAAGTGGGATGCCAACTCCACATATATTAAATTGCCTCCGTACTTCGAAAACATGCCAAAGAATCCCGCGGCTCTCGCGGACATTCATGGCGCGCGTGTTCTAGCCGTTCTCGGCGACAGCGTCACCACAGACCACATCTCCCCTGCCGGCTCGATCGCCGTGGATTCACCGGCCGGAAAATATCTCGTCGCGCACGGCGTAAAGCCCCACGAGTTCAATTCCTATGGCGCACGTCGCGGCAATCATGAAGTCATGATGCGCGGCACCTTTGCCAACATCCGCTTGCGCAACGAACTTGCTCCCGGCACCGAAGGCAGTTGGACGCTGCACCTCCCCGACGGCGAAAAAATGTTTATCTACGATGCTTCCGTGAAATATCGCGAAGACGGCGTGCCGCTCTTGGTCATCGCCGGGAAAGAATATGGCTCCGGCTCATCTCGAGACTGGGCCGCTAAAGGTACGCGCCTTCTCGGAATCCGCGCGGTTTTGGCGGAAAGCTACGAGCGCATTCACCGGAGTAATCTCGTCGGTATGGGCGTCCTTCCCCTGGAATTTCTGCCCGGCGAAACCCAGGAATCGCTCGGCCTCACTGGCCACGAAGTCTTCGACGTGAAAGGCGTCGCCACTCTGACTCCGCGAAAAGAAGCGACCGTCCATGCCAAATCCGCCGACGGCCAGGTCAAGACCTTCCAGGCGCGCATCCGCGTGGACACACCTGAAGAAGTCTCCTACTACCGTCACGGCGGCATCCTGCAATATGTCCTCCGCCAAATGCTCGAGTAGCCTTGACTCATATGCATGAGTCAAGTAGACTCATGCATATGGCTAAACGACTGCAGGTAATTCTCCAAGACCCCGATTATCGGGAAATCCAGCGGGCCGCGCGCTCGCGGCATATGTCCATCGCAGAATGGGTTCGGCAGGCCTTGGAGTTGGCGCGCCGCCGCGAACCTTCGACAGAATTCAGCAAGAAGTTAGAAACGATCCGCGCCGCGGCAAAGCACGAATTCCCTGTCGGGGACATCGACGAGATGTTGGCGGAGATTGAGCGAGGCTACGGAAGCGGCGATCAGCCGTGATCTTGATCGATTCGAACATCCCGATGTACCTTGTCGGTGCACCACATCCCCACAAGACTGACTCGCAACGATTACTGGAAAAACTAGTCGCCGACCGTCAACGGCTTGTCACGGACGCCGAGGTATTCCAGGAAATCCTCCACCGCTACACAGCCATCAATCGTCGTGATGCAATTCAACCGGCTTTCGACGCATTGCTCGGAACTGTAGACGAGGTAGTGCCCATTGACCGAGCAGTGGTGGATCAGGCGAAGCAGATTGTTCTGGCTTATAGGAGCCTCTCCGCGCGTGATGGCGTTCATCTCGCCGTGATGCAGCGACATGGAATCGAACGAATCCTAAGTTTCGATTCCGGCTTCGATGGATTTCCGGGGATTACCCGCGTTTACTAAAGCGGCCTGAGGATTTCTGGCAATGGGAACTTATCTGTGAGCCTGTTTCTGTGCCTCTGTTCGGCTTTTAATCCACCAAAGTAACAACACGCCGGCAATTGCAGATGCCACGCTGGCGACTTGCGCATTCGTCATACCCAGGAACGAGCGCGGGTTGATCCGAATAATCTCTACCAGGAAGCGCCCGATTCCCGTGAGGATCAGATAGCCGCAGAAAATAGTTCCCGCCGTTGTTTTCGTGTTCGAACCTTTCAGCGCTTTCGTTCCCAGATGCCACAGAAACGCCCCAATCACACACCAAATCACCAGCTCATACAGCGGCGCCGGATGCACTCTACAATTTGCGGGCCATCCCCACTGGACGCACGAATCGGTCGTCGGCACAACGCCATTTGGAAAGCTCATTCCCCATGGCAGGTTCGTCGGCTTGCCGTAATCCCCATCCCCCGATAAAAAACAGCCGATGCGCCCAATGCCATAGCCAAACGCGGCCGCAGGCGAACACGCGTCCAGAAATTGCAGCAGCGGCAGCTTGGCCTGCCGGCCGAGCAATAGCAGCGCTCCAAAACCGCCGAGAAATCCGCCAAACCACGCAAACCCATAACGGCTGAAGAATAGCCCCCAAGGATTCGCAAAAAATATGCCCGGCTCTTCGAGCAGGTGGTACAGCTTCGCGCCAAGAATTCCCGTGAGGCCGGCGACCGTGATCATGAAGAACGCGTCCGCCTTCATCCCTCGCCGGTCAAAGTCCGCCTGCAAAATATAGGCCGCGCCGATCAACGCCAGCGCAACCATCAATCCAAATGTGGGGATCGTCAAAGGCCCTAGGTGAAGGTAGGGAATCATTCGTCAATTTTCGTCATGCACTTCAAAAGTATACACGAGGCTGCTTCTCAAGCCCGGGGGCGCCACCAGTGAAACGCCATCCCGAGCGCCAGCCACGTCCCCAGTGCGATCCATTCGGACAACGTAAAATGCCCCGGCACGCCCGGCACCCATTTCATCAACACCATGAGCAAAGACACGATAATTCCCGCCGACGCCACCAACCGCAGCCGCACCCTCCGATCCACCATATATAAGGATACGCAGGCCGCTAGCCACCCGAACGCCGAGGCCATCGACCCAACTTCCGTCACCGGGACCAGCAGAGCATCTCCCACCAGCAGTCCCACCAGTGTAGCCACGGTCACTCCGGTGATGGCCATGCTAGGCGTCAATCGAACCACGTCGATCTTTGCAAACACGGGCGGTATCGTCCCGCGCCGGCCAAATGCAAACAGCAGCCTGCTCGCGGCCACAAAATTCCCGTTGAATACTTGTAGTAATCCGACAAGCGTAATGCCCAATATCAGCCGCACGAGCCAGCTCGAATCCGTACCTTCACCGAACGCAATCGCTGTCGCAAAGCGCCGGCCGAGCAAGCCCTGCCAAGGTGTGATATACGCAACGGCCCCGACAGCCAGTACATAAAATCCCGCGCCAACCACCAGCGCCATGGCAATCGCCTTGAAAAAGCCACCAGGCGGAAATCCCGGATGGGACTCTTCCGCCACCTTGGGAACGGATTCAAAGCCGGTAATGAAGTACGGCACGATCTGCAGCGTCAGTAGGATGGAAAGCAGGGGTGTGTGGCTGAAATAGGGACGGAGATTTGCAGCGGTCCCCATGTGCCCGCTAACAGCGACGAGAAAAAGGAACACTCCCAGCACCGCCGTGGTCGTCCAGTTCTGAAACATGGCACTGGCGCGGATTCCTCGGCAATTGAGCCACGCCAAAAACAGCGTCAACGCAGCGCCCAGCAACAACCTTGGCAAGAACACGGGCTGGCCGGCGATGCGGTATAACTCCCACACATCCAACTGCGGAAAAAGAAACGACACCAGTTTCCCGACAGCCACAGCCTCCCACGGGCACACGATAAAATACGCCAGCAACATGACCCAGCCCGTGATATAGCTGACAAGCGGGGGAAAAACCTGCGCAGTGTAAGCCGCCTCGCCCGAGGCATCCGGCAGTCGCTTCACCCACTCGCCGTAAACGTAGCTCACCGGCAACAGGAGAACGCCGCCCAGCGCAAATCCGAGCATTGCACCCAGCGGGCCTCCGCGGCCCAGCCAGTCGTCCATCACCACCACCCAGCCGGTCCCGATCATGGTTCCGAAGCCGAGTGCGAAATAGTTCCAAAGGTTTAGTTTGCGCGCAAGTGTCGGCATCCCGGGGCACGAGGTACGGTTGGGCAGCCTCACTGGTCGGTCGAGCATACCTTTTGTGGGTGCTAGGTTTGAAGCTTAATCGCCCGAACCAGGCTCCGACGCATCGGGGGAGGAATCTTCGTTGAACTGATTGCGTTTCTTATAGGCCATCCAGGTAATTCCGGCGCAAATCAGCGTCGGCGGAATCGCCAATATCAGAATCCCGCTGCGCAGCGCAGCGATCATCCGGGAACCGGATCCAGCCGCCTGTGTATAGCAAAGCGCGCAGCTCTGGGCAAAACTAAGCGCGGGAGTGCCGAGTGCAAGGGCAAGCGCCGCATAACGTGCCAAACGACCCCTCGAGCTCAACATTTGTTCACTCCCTCTCAACCACAACTGTCTCGGCTGTAGGCAGACAGCCTACTGCCCTGCAGGCCTCATATGCAAGAGCCTGACGCTGTCCGACCACCACATATTCATCATCAGCAGCACAAATATGGTCACCGGTATCAAGGTAAGGAATAGGCCCCGCCGTTCCTCCGCCAGGTGCATAAAATACAAGAGCCCGAGCGCGGCACTGCAGACAGCCAGCAGCAGCAGCACAATCACCAGCTTGCTCGTGCTCGCGATCCGAAACGACAGGAACAGCTCGACTAGGAAGATCCCGATCAGCACGAAATAAACCGGCAAGTATTTCCGAATGACATTCCCTGAAGCAGCGCTCATCGTCTCTCCTTCTCTGCCGTACTACTTTAGTGCGCGATATTTGTCAGGTACACCAGCGGCACCACGAACATCCAGACCAGATCGACAAAGTGCCAGTACAGCCCCGTGGTTTCCACGTGGCTAGGCGTCAGGCTCCCCTTCGAGTACTTCATTCCAACGATCAGCAGCGCGATTACGCCACTGATTACGTGCAGCAGGTGCAACCCGGTGATAGTGAAAAATGTCTGCCCGAACAGGCCGGAACTAAGCGTGGTGCCCCTTGAAATCAGTTCGTGCCACTCACGAATGTGCAGGATGGCGAAAAGGGCTCCCAGTACCATGGTCGAGTACAGAAAGCGCATCGCTTTGGCTTTGTCTCCAACCTTGGAGGCATCCACAGCACCGAGCATCGTCAAGCTGCTGGTGATCAGCACAATGGTCATGATCACCACGTTGATCACGCTGCCGGATTCGAACGGCCGCGTCCAATTCGGTGTTCCCACGCGAATAAATCCGTACGCCATCAGGAACGCGCCAAAGGTCACCGCGTCCGAAATGATGAACAACCACATCGTGAACTTGCGTGCAGGGATCGCGTACGGCGATTCTTCTATAAATGACCCGTGCCCGTGCACTGCCACATCGGTTTCGCTCACTGTCTCCCCCTACGCTTCCGCTACAGTTTCATCCGGCACAGCAAAAGCAAATAAAGCCATAGCACACCCATGAAATGCCAGTAAATCGCAGTGTTATCGAACAAGCTTCGCCGAAACGTCGTATGGCTCGCCATCAATCGCCCCGCCAGGTAAACCAGCACCAGGATTCCCATGAGCACGTGCAACGCGTGCAAGAACGTCAGTAGGTAAAAGAACGAACTGTTCGGATTTGTCGCCAGGTAGATTCCTTCGGCGCGAAGCTCCTGCCACGCATGAAATTGTCCCGCGCAGAATCCCAGGCCAAGGAGCAACGTGATCAGCACCCACGCGCTCGCCTTCCGGGCTCCTTCCGCAGCGTGCCCAGACGAAGACGAAGCCAGCGCCCGCCTCGCCCCCTCGAGCGTCAGGCTGCTGGCCAACAGTACCAGCGTGTTGAAGTACAGCACCGACGGCAGCGCCAGGTGGCTCCAGTCTGTCGTACCCTCACGCACAAACAGCGCGCTACTGAACGCGGCAAAGCTCATGGTAATGGCAAATACGCCTACCCAGATGCCGCTGCTCGATGCTCGCTCCCGTCCGCTATAGGCAAGCGCTTGGGCGGAGGCGCGCTTGGGCGGCTGGAGTGCACTCGCTTGGGAATTCACCGTTGTGACTATCGTCGACATATTCTCCTATCCCGCTCTCTGACTCGCGGCGCGAGGGACATGGCGGACCTCGCGCCGCGCCTCCCTCTGCTAATCACCACTCGCTGGCACGACCTGCTCGGGAGAGTGCTGCATCACAAAGTCACCCTTCGAACCCTTCACCCCATACTGGTACGGATCGTGATAGACGACCGGATGCTTGTCGCCAAAGTTGTTCCAAGGCGGTGGCGAAGGGATGGACCATTCCAGTGACGTGGCATTCCACGGATTCTCGGGGGCGGGCTTGCCCTTGAAGCGGCTGTAAATCAAGTTGTACAGGAAGATGAACTGCGCTGCTCCGGTGATGAGGGCACAGACCGTGATGAATTTATGCACACCAAGGTATGGCGCCATAAAGTCGTCTACAAAGGATTGGTAGCGGCGGACGTTGCCGATCAATCCCAGATAGTGGAATGGCATGAAAATGCAGTAGGTCCCGATGAATGTAAACCAGAAATGCAGCTTGCCAAGCGGCTCGCTCATCATCCGCCCGGTCATTTTCGGGAACCAGAAGTAAGTCCCCGCAAATACACCGAACAAGGACGCCACGCCCATCACCATGTGGAAGTGCCCGACGACAAAGTACGTGGCGTGCAGGTAGATGTCGATCGAAGGCTGCGCCAGGAAAAAACCGCTCACCCCTCCCGCGACGAACATCGAAATGAATCCCAGCGCGAACAGCGATGCCGAATTGATCTGGATATTTGCCCCGTACAAGCTGCCCAGCCAGATCAAAGTCAAAATCGTCGCCGGAATCGTAATCGTCAGCGTCGGGAAAGAAAACGCCAGCGCCGACATCGGATTCATGCCGCTCAGGAACATGTGGTGGCCCCAAACCATGTAGCTCAGGAACCCGATCGACATCATCGAGTAGATCACTACCTTCGCGCTCAGCAGGGGCTTACGAATGCTGTTCACTAGGATGTGCGAAACGATTCCCATCGACGGCAGAATCGCGATATACACTTCCGGGTGGCCGAAAAACCAGAACAGGTGTTGCCACAGCAACGGCGAACCGCCTGAATGCGGCTGCAGCCGGTCGCTCACCACCAGCCCGCCCGGTACGTAGAAACTTGTGCCCGCGTGCCGGTCAAGAATCAACAGAATGCAAGCCGGCAGAAGCACTGCGAACGCCAGCAAGGCGATGCACGAAGTGACGAACCATGCCCAAGTGCACAACGGCATTCTCATGAGCGTCATGCCCTTGGCGCGCAAATCCAGCGTCGTGGCGATAAAGTTCAGCGCTCCCAGCAGCGAAGCGATGCAGAACAAGGCGATCGACAATCCCCACAAGCTCATTCCGTATTGCATGCCGGGTCCCGCGTCTTTGCCCACGGCGCTCAACGGAGCATAGCTCGTCCAGCCGGCGATTGGCGGCCCGTCTGGAATAAAAAACGCCAGCATCAGCACAGCCCACGCGACAAACGTCACCCAGAACGACATCATGTTGAATCGTGGAAACGCCATGTCTTCCGCGCCGATCTGGATCGGCAGAAAGTAATTACCAAACGCCGCGAACGGCGCATTTGTCAGCACAAAGAACACCATCAGCGTTCCGTGCATGGTCATCAGCGACAAGTAATACTCAGGGGTGATTACTCCTCCGGGCGCGCCGGCACTCGACAGATGTTCGAGCAAGGGAATTTTCGCCGTCGGCCAAACCATGTGTATGCGCATCAGCCAGGACAGAAACATTCCCGTAAATACGGCCACTAGCGCCAGGCCGTAATACTGTTTTCCGATTACTTTGTGGTCCAGGCTGAACACATACTTCCGGAGAAACCCTTCCGGCGGTGCGTGCACGTGAGCCTGTTGAACCGACGCCTCTTCCATCGCATCACCTCGCTCGACAATTGCCATGCCGCTCGCGATTCATTTTCTTCGCGACGGCACGGGAATTTTCCTTACTACTGGGCGGACTGTTCCTTCTGCCATTTTTCGTAGTCGGCTTCAGACATCACGTTGAGATACGCCTTCATGTTGTAGTGCCCCAAACCGCACAACTGGGTGCATACAATTTCGTATTTCCCGATTTGCGTCGCGGTGAAATGTACGGAAAGGTCCAGTCCCGGCACGAAGTCCTGCTGAATCCTCAGTTCCCGCACGTAAAACGAGTGGCCCACGTCCTTAGCGTGCATCAGCAGCTGCACTTCGCGATTCACCGGAACGACCAGTTCGCCGGACACGATATCGTCGCGCGCATCCACATCATTCGCCGGATCCAACCCGAAATAATTCTGGTTACCTTCGTCGATCTTGTCGGGATGGATGCCGCCAAATTTCCCGTCTGGTCCCGGATAACGGAAGTAGAACGCGAATTGTTCGGCTTGCGCCTGGACTTGCAGCGCGCCCGGCTTGGACGGCGCAAAATACACCGTCGCCCACGCCTTCTGCCCCAACACTCCCAGCGCCAGAATTTCCGTACCAACTAACAAGAACGCGCCGATCACCATCACGCGCGCTCCGCCAGGGAAATCCTTCAGGGGACTGCCGGGCTTGCGGCCAGTGAATGACCACACAAAAAACGCCAGAACAAACTGGGCCGCCACAAAGGAAACCCCAGCCTCCCACATCGTGTCATTCAATTGTTCGTCAATCGCATGACCGTGCGTGGAGATGTCCTGCGGCAGCGGGAACATGTGCGTCACGATCGGGTAAGCCGACGCTATGGCGATGATTACCAATACGACCGCTAACAGTTTCCCCATTGCTCCTCGCCTCCGCCCCAAATCGGGAGCGATACCGCGTTGTTGCCGCGCTTGGTTTCCGAACTGGCCCTGAACCGTCCGGGACAGCCAAGCCCTCAATAGGGCTTGGCTTTAAACACGAAGTTAACCGGCTTGGTTTCCGATCCGGTAATGGTCACTTCCTGCGACTGATCGCCGTAGGATTCATGCCATGCCGTCACGGTGTACTTGCCCGGCGGCAGGTTTGGCAGCGTGAATGTTCCGCCGTCGGTGGTCACGGCATAATGCGAGTTCTTGAGCACCGCGAAGTTCCCGTGCATCCAGGGATGAACGTTGCACTTCACGGGGAAAATCTCCGCCTTGTCATACTTCTCGCTGATCGGCGGCGTTCCCGGTGGCTGCGACTTGTTCCACTCGCGGTTCAGCTTCGGCAGTGGGTGGATGTTGTGTGAGGTCTGATCCTCATTCACGATTTTCAGTTCCTGGTTCACCTGAAAGGCCAGGACATGCGGGATATACCGGCAACCCTTTTGGTTAAATACCGCCGCGGTCGATGGCGCAGGGTCATCCGGCGCTCCGGCGGAAATGAAGACCACCACATTCTCCAGAGTATCCCCAGGCCCGGTCACGACCGCCTCTGCGAGCGGCGGCGTCGGATACATCTTCGCGCAGGACGGTTCCTTGGACATGTCGATTGGCTTCATCTTGGCGGGTGTTCCTTCATACGTTACCTTGCCGCTGATGGTGCCTCCGGCTGGCTTTGGCCCGGCTACTGCCAGGGCCGAGGCTGCTAGCATCGCCACTCCGGCAAGAACTACATGCTTCGTTTGCATTCGATTCTCCCTCCCGAAATTTATAGCTAATTACTTATTTACACTATGGATTAACTCCAGAGCCGGTATTAGTATTTTCCACCTTTTTGGCTTCGACGATCGCCTTCCCTTCCGGCGTGCTCAGCCATAACGTCAGCTCTGGGCTCGGGTTGTTGTATTGCAATGTTCTTAGGTAATGCACCAGATCCCAGGCCTCGTCCGGCTTCACTACATCCGCGAAGGAGGGCATCGGGGTGCCGTCTAGACCAGTCATGAAGATCTTGTAGAGATCTGAGTTGGTCCGGCCGCACTTCGAACGATTGTCGGTCGTGAAGTTATAAGGCCGGATCGGTTGGTCGTTGCTGTCTGTCAGTGTGGATGCGGAAGGTCCGTCGCCGCGGCCTTCCTGGCCATGGCACTTCCAGCATTCTAGCTTCTGAAACAGCTCGCCGCCGTGCTTGATGCTTTCCACTGTCAACTTGGGTTCGGGCGGCACCTGGATGGGATCTCCCGGTTTTTCCGTGACCCACCGGGCGGAGAAGGTCTTGATAAATCCCACCAGGTCGGCCCGTTGCTGCGCGGTCAGTACCTTCCACGAGGGCATGTTTGTAAAATTAAATCCGCGATAGACCGAATTGTACAGGTCGGAATCCAGCGGCAAGCGTGCCCGTTGGCGTCGACCGGCATTTGAATACTGCGGCGACAAAGTTGCGCGGCAAAATATTCAGGTAAGGAGCGTTTTCGCCATCCCCGTTCCCGCGTGCCCCGTGGCACCCCCAACAGTAGCGGTAATACAGCTGTGCTCCCGCCTCGGAATGTCCCGTCAGATTCCCGATGTGCGATTCCATGTGCTTCGATGGTTTCGCTGCGGGCTGATCGCTGCTGCTGGGCAGTTGCGCGAACAATGCGGATGGAAGGATGAAGGCGACTGCGACATTCAAGCAGGTTTTCTTGATGTTCAGCATGTTCATTCTCCCTTAGAAGTCGAAGTCAAAACCGAACAGCAAGCTGCTCGTGGCCAATGGTGTAAAGACGACGGAAGCACCCTTCTGCCAGATAATCGAATATTCCGCGTGATATGCAAATCCCGCGCGGCTCGAAATGAACGGGTAGTAGCGCGCTCCAAATGTCAGCACGTCCGCGTTGCCCAGGTTGCTTGGGTTGGTCGAAAACGCTTGCTGGCTCATCCTCACCAGTTCGTAGCGGTTGATCAGGATGACTTGCGGATTAAACATGTAATGACTTTCAAACAGCGCGCCATTCCACGTCGGTGCATTCGCACCCGCCGGCAAAACAGCGCCAGGCAGCGCCGGAGTGTTTGTCCCTAGCCACGCATTGTCTCTCGAATGGAAGTAAATCGTGGTGATATCAAACTTCTTGATGTACCACATGCCCAGCAAGCCGTAACGCTGAATGAGCTTGTTGCCAATTCCGGTGCCGGCGTATGGAGTCGTCGTCGTCGCGACTCACCGGCGCATTGGTGACGCTATCTACGCCTATCGGTGTTGTCGTCGTCAGATTGTATTGGTAATAAGTTGGCTCCTGGCCAAGGTAGGCAAACCCGCCAACACGCTGTAAGCCAAGGCTTCCAATCTCGAAAGCGCGGCTCGCTGTGAAGAATCCACCGTAACCGCGGCTCGTAGGCAGGCTGACGTTGACCATCGTTTGCGCTCAGCAATGCCGCGGAAACTCTCGTTCGGTCATCTGCCGAGTGTCCTAGCCACTCTAAGCCCAGTTGATTGTCGCCGATACCGAAGGTGTAGTTTTCTGGAACCCCCGGCGAAGAGAATGGCTGGAAGTGGTAGTTCTCGTAAACGCCGCCCACGTTGGTCAGCGTCAGGATCCGCTTTTCGGACAACAGATTGTCCAATTCAAATTTGCCCAGTTTGATGTTTATCCAGGGCGTATGAAATACATTGTCTAGCCTCGCCCACACGGATTCGAAGTGGAACGACGCGGTGGCATCGGAAGACGGCAACACGTAGAAGGAAAAATTGTTCGCCAGAGTTCCACCGGTGTGGAAGTCCAAGCCGCTCAAATCGAACCCCTGCGTGGTGATCTTCGCTAAGTTCCCGCCCGGCCCGTTCGAGCCGTCTACCGGGGCTTCGCCAGTGCTTTCTCTGTGCCAGATTGGCGTGATTCGAAACGTTACCGGCCAGTAAGCTGCTTGCTGGAAAATGGGGGCATCTCGGTCATTCCCTAGCTGATAGCCATTATCTTTAAACTGCTGGCCAAAGGGACTGAGCATCGGCCACGCTTCGTGGCACGAGGAGCAAGGTAGCCCGTACTTTCTCGCGAAAGCTGGTAACGCACTCGCCGGACAACAGTTCACTAAAAGTACTGCCACCAATATCACGGAATAAAGCAAGGCTTTCCCCGCACGGGCGGCCCTGCTCCGTACTTCCTTTGAACGCAAACATTCCATACTGCCTCCTACGAACGTGTGGGGACAACGTCGAGCAGACATCTAGGGCTTCGTTCTAGTTTTTTGTTTGAAGGGAGTGTGCTACCTAACACCCAGCGCGGCGAGTTACCGCGCAGCTTACCCCAAGCGCGCGGGCTGCTCCACCGAGCTTACTGAAAACCTTGCCGCGTCTCTCCGTCAAAGGACAGCAGCAAAATCCCCAGCCCCTGAACCGAGCCGGATGCTACTCCGAGTCCGAAATGGAATGCAAGAGATTTCTTGCAAGCATCCAAAAAATTATTTCCGGGTTCTCAACACGTGGTTCCGGTACCGAATTTTCGCTGCTTATACGAGGCCGTGATTCGGGTGAATTTGACAGGACCCCTTCCTTCGCGTTAACAAGGGTACTCACGTGTTCACGACTATGTTTTTCGGACATCCGCGCAGACGCACTTCTCGCTGGGCCAAATGGCTCGCCAAATTGCTCTTTTGCCTGGCTTTTTTCGTGTTCCTTGCGTTTCCGCCGGCCCACGCATCGCCTCATGGCGATCGTAAAGAACTGACTACGCCCGGGATCATGCGAGAGTTCTTGGCTCCTATCAGCGATGTTCGCCAAGCCGTCGTCTCCGTTCAGAAAGACCACATCATCCACGGCACGCTCGTTTTCGATAAGGAGCCCGTCCTCACGGGTGCTGAAGCCGTCAACTCCACTCCGCTTTTCGAGCCCTGGTCCGGGCCAGGCGAGGTTTTCTACAAAATACGCGAGGAAGCAATCTCACCAAGACATTTCCTGGATACGAGAGATCGGGGCACCATCGGTGTTCGCTACGTCATCATCCCGATCACGGAAGACCGCACTCGCGTCAAAGTGGACGCCGTCTATGTCGAGTCCGCCCACAAAACCATACATCCTTCCGACGGCAGCGTGGAAAAAAGTGAAATAAACGAAATCAAGGATGCCCTCGATTCCTTGCAGCAGGCCGCTATGGACGCAGCCGATGCTCGCCGCCGCGCCATGAGCGCCGAGCTCGTCCGCCAGAGTTACACCCGCCAACGCGAGGAAGAATCCAATCGCCTGAGCACAGCGCAAGCCAGCGAAAAAGAGATGGAACAGGACATTGTTTCCCTGCGCCACGAACTCGAGCGCCGCGTCAAGGCACCCGGTGCCGATTTGAAAGGTGCCCCTTTCCAATCCGCCGCAATTTTGAAATCCTTGCCAGCCCATGCTGAGGTCGTCATCCTGATCGTCACACCTCATTGGCTCGGCATCGAAACTCCCGAAGGGCAGCGCGGATGGCTCCCCGTAGAACAGCTGGAAGCGCTACCATGACTCTTTCCATAAATAGGCTTTGTGCCTCCGGACTTTCGTTTCTTTACTGCCTTCTGGCACTCGCCGCTCCCGCGCCGCCCTTGCACGGCCAGGCCGTTCCTTACGCGCGCAGCTATCCAAAGCCCAAAGCCGAAGTCGAACAGGCCCTAAAGGATCTGCAAGCCTACTCCGGCCAGAAGCTGCCAATCCTCGACGGTTTCGTCACCTCCGTTGGTAAGCCGCTTGATCATTACGAACGCGGCTTCTACCAGTTCACCATCGAACTTCTTCCCGGCGATCCTGGTGCCACTATCGTTCGTCTCTCCGCCAAAATCACAGCTTGGTATGCCGATCGAGATGTCACCAAATCCGGATATGACGTCCTACCCTCCAACGGCCGCCTTGAGCTCGATTTCCTCGATCGTTTGCAAGAGAAATTAACCGGCAAACCTGTCGATCCGCCCGCCGCTCCTGCCTCCGGCGTGCAAACTCCTAGGCCGAAGCTCGATTTGTCCGGAGTGCCTGGCGTTGTCGTTTCCACTCCGTCGGCGCCTGTTGTAAAAACCCCGGATGAAGTCGCCGCCCTGAGGAATCAACGTGTGATCGAAGAGCGGCGCGTTCAACAACTCACCAGCGAACTGAACAACCTGAAAGAAATCAAGCACAACCAGGCGCACCCGCAAGATCTCGGTTTCCGTCGCAAAATCGGGCACACCCGTTTATTCCAAACCGGCTGAGGAATCCCGCCTCCTCTTCAGGGCCGCCGCCAATGACGAATTTGCATTTCTCGATGCGGACAACGGTTGGGTGCACGTCGAAATTTCCGGTGACTCCCGCGGTTATGTCCGTCAGAGTACTGTGCTGCTTCCGGAATCCGTCGCCTCTAAAATCGCCAAGGAAGAACATGGCCCCGAAGAAAAATTCCCGGGATTCCACATTGAACGTGAGGAAATGAGCGCCTTCCCCTCGGATTGGCCCGGACTCAAGGGAAAAACCGTGAAGATCTATACGGTCCAACCAGTTTCACAAAACTCCAAGGAAACCGGGCCGGCCGTTCGCCTGGAATACTCGCTTGCTCTGTTCGAAAAAGCCTTGAAGGAATCGACGACGGTATCTACCCCCATGGACGGCGTCGTAGTCATCTTCGATGCCGCCGATGGCGGAATCTCTGGCGCTACTCTCGCCGATATCCAGAAATTGACTTCCGGAGCACTAACGAAAGACGCGTTCTGGGCACAAAGTTATCTCGACCCGATCGAAGCGTTTCGTCCACCAGCAAAGTAGTGCGCACCCAATTTCGAGTGGGCGGGCTCTTCCTGTTTCCGCCGCTCTCGCCGAATCCGGGCTAGAATACCGCCGTTGCTTCAATTCCACATCTCGAGGGTGTTTCAATGCAGCTGAATGCCGCGATTGTTGGTTTGGGATTTGTGGGCCGCGCTCACCTGGAAGCTTTACGCCGGCTTGGTATTACCGTTCAGGGTGCTCTCGGTAGCACGCCGGAGCGGTCCACGGCCGCGGCGGACTCTCTTCGTCTGCCGCGCGGCTACAATTCGCTTGACGAGCTGGCCGCCGACCCTTCCGTTCAAGTCGTGCACCTCTGCACTCCTAACTACCTGCACTTTCAGGAAGCCAGCCAATTATTGCGCGCGGGCAAACACGTTCTTTGCGAGAAGCCCTTGGCGCTTGACTCGCGCGAATCCGCCACCCTCGTCTCACTCCTCAAGGAAACCGGCGGCGTTGGCGCCATTGCCTATAATCTTCGCTATTACCCGCTCTGTCAGGAGGCGCGCGTGCTCATCCGCAAAGGCATAATCGGCCAGGTAAAGCTTGTTCACGGCAGTTTCCTGCAGGACTGGCTATTGTTTCCGACGGATTGGAATTGGCGCCTCGAAGCCAAACTCGGCGGCGAACTCCGCGCGGTTTCGGACATCGGCACGCATTGGCTCGATCTGGTCACCTGGCTGACCAACACGCAAAGTCTCCGAACTTTGCGCAGACCTCGCCACCGTCCTTCCCACGCGTCATCGTCCCAAGGGTCGCGTGGAATCTTTCCAGAAAGCGGCTTCCACGGAGACGGAAGAAGTGATGATTGGCACAGATGATTACGCTTCGGTCTTGCTGCATTTTGAAAATGAAGCGCGTGGTGTGATGACCGTCTCCCAGGTCAGCCCCGGGCGCAAGGCGCGTCTTTGGTTTGAGATTGATGGCTCCGAAGGCAGCCTGTCGTTTAATTCGGAATCGCCAAACCAATTGTGGATCGGCCGGCGCGAGCGTGCCTGCGAACTTCTTCCCAAAGATCCCGCATTGCAGTCCGCGGATTCTCGCCGCTACGCCGCCTACCCTGGCGGACACCCCGAAGGCTATCCCGACACATTCGTCCAACTCTTCAAGGATTTTTACGCTTATCTTGCCGCCGGCGATTTCCGTGCGCCGCGCTCTTTCCCTACCTTCGAAACCGGCCACGAGGAATTAGTCCTCTGCGAAGCCATCGCCCAAAGCGCCCAGGAAAAGTCCTGGATCACTGTGGGCGCCTGACCATGCCACACCCGGCCGTCAAGCGCACTTCCCCGTTGATTCCCTCACCACCAACTCCGCCGGAATCCTCCGCCGCACCACCGGAATCGATTTCTTCTGATCCACTGCCTTAATCGCATCCAGCATCATTCCCACGCTCATCGATCCCATCGCTTCCATCGGCTGCCGCACGGTTGTCAGCGACGGCGCCGAAAGGCTTGCCTGCGCCACATCGTCAAATCCCACCACGCTGCAATCTTCCGGCACACGCAATCCCTTCTTCTTCAGCGCCCGCAAAGCCCCCAGCGCGGTAATGTCGTCGTACGCCACCAGCGCGCCGAACGATTTTCCCCCGCGGAGCAATTCCGTCGTCAGTTGCGCCCCTGCCTCAAAACTGGAGTTGGGATCGAGCGATTCGGGCAACTCCGCAATTCTCTTCGCATCCAGCCGTAATCGCACCGACTGCGCGAAATTGCGGATGCCCTTCCACCTTTGCCCGCTGCTTGCCAATGTCTTCGGCCCTCGCAAAAACGCAATCTCACGATGCCCTAGCCCATACAAATGCTCCAGCGCAAGTGCCGCCCCGCCTTCGTTGTCGACGGAAACCGTGCTGATATTCTCGATCTCGAACGCCCGCCCGGCGATCACCGTGGGCACTTGCTTCTCCGTCAAATCCGCCAGCACCTTGATGTCGGTCACCAGCCAGTTCGCAATAACGATCAACCCTTCCACTCGCCGGTCCAGCAGCATTTCCAGATAGCGTTCAAAACGGTGCGGCTCGTTGTGTGCATCCGCCAGCAGTGATAGATAATTGGCCTGATACAGCGCATTCTCCAATCCGCGCAGGATCGGCGTGCAGAACGGATCGGTGATATCGAACACCATCACTCCCACGATGTTCGACCTCTGGCTACGCAGCGACCGCGCCAGGGGATTTGGCCGGTAACCCAGCCGCCGCGCCGCTGTTTGAATCCTTCCCTTCGTGTCTTCCGGAATGTAGCGGGACAGTGGCGCGTTATTCAGAACAATTGATACTGTGGACGCAGAGTACCCGCTCTCTCGTGCCACATCTCGTATAGTCGAGGCGCCGTTTCTGCGCATGGACGATTCCTCACTTTGGCGGCAGATAATCGTAGCGCAAATTGCCCGGCATACGGTCAGAACGTTGCCGCGTGTTGTATTCGAACTCGTATCCCAGATGGTCGCCATCGACTGGATACTCTTTGCCTTGCGGATACGGGTAAGCGATCAATCCGTGGCGCGGAAGTGGCTCGACGGTGAACGCATTCGCCGCATAAAAATCCAGATCCTTCTCGAATCCGTCCGCATAGAAAAAATAATCGCGTACCCATCTCGCGGGCAGCGCCGGGAGCCCCGCCGGATCAAACTCCAACTTCACACCCTCACCCGAACTGAACACGGTGAACTTATCGTCAGACCGGCTCAGCAGCGTCTTCACATCCCCGTATCGCGTGTAGTTTCCCGCCGCATGTGCGTATGGCCCGCTCAGACTACGATGGGTGTAGGAATAGACCGTATCCGTCGCTGGATGCAGCCGTATTTCTTTCGGGTAACCCAAATACGCCAATTCCGCCGTAGCCAATGGCACTTCGCTCAGACGCACATCTTTCTGCTCCGGCGTCTGATCGATGCGCACGCGATCCCAATAAATCTTCAAGTTCGAAACAATCCGAATTCGGCGCGTTCCCGCAGGAATTTTCCCGGTCAGGTCGCTGACCATCGTCCGCGCCAGCCCCGCTGGAAATCCCATATCGTCCACCGCACGCACCCAGTTGCCTTGCGCGTTTTGTACTTCTACATACGGCGCAATCACTTTGATCCCCGCTTGATCCGCTGAATACATCGAAGTCGCCGTGAAATAATCCGTGTATCCATCCAGCAGCAAGCGCAGCGGTTTCGACGCATCCCAAGAGCCCAGGTCCAGTTCAATCCAGTGCAGCTTCGCAAATCCCGCAAAGGGCAAGCCCTGGAAGTCGGTGACGTACTTGCGGTCGCGCTTCGCCAGCAGTCGCAGTACATCATGACCGCGATCGTCCCACGCGCCAACCGGCGTGCGCGCATTCTGGGTAGCGATCACGCGAAATTCCGGAAACGGTGGATTGCTAGCGAACCGCTCGTTCGGATTCACTTCGATATTGCCGGGGTGATCCACCGCCAGCAGCCTCACCTGATCCAGATACACCGTCTCTTCCATCGGCTCCATGAACCGGAAACTCAGCAAACCATTTTTCGTGCTTACGCTGTTCGCCGGCACTTTCAAATACTCGTCCGGATCGGGCACATCCCGTTCTCCCGGCGCGATCCAATGCCCCACCACGCCCGGTCCGATCATGTCCGCAATGAATTCGTATTCCTTCCCGTTCCACGAAAACAGTATAGGACACGAACTCCCGCGCCGGTCCAGTTCCCCGATCTTCTGCGTCTTATTCGCGGCCAGATCGATTTCGTCCTGCGGCACGCCCGTGGGCCACAGCAATCGCACCGCGTCCGTAACTGTCTCCGAGCCCAACCCGACCAGCAGCATCCCCGAATTCCGCCCGAGATATCCCGACGTCCCGCCTATCTCGAATTTTTGATAAAGCGCGCCCGCAAAAATCTCTACCTTCGTCCCGATCCCGCTTTTGTTGTCGTTCAGCGCTTTCAAATCCACTTGCATCCAGTGATTCTTGTTCGCGCCTGTATTTTCGAGCAGCACCGGCGCGCCTGACGCCTGGGTCACCACGATGTCCGGGCTGCCATCGCCCTTGAAATCAGCCACTGCCAGCGCACGCGGTTGATTCAGCGTCACGCCATCCAGGTGCAATTTCTTAGTCGCGTCCGCCCAACCCGCATCGCCAAGGTTCCGCAGCACGCGAATTTCCCCTCCGTTCGCGCCCTCTCCCACAGCCAGCAAATCGACCCAGCCATCGTTATCGTAGTCGGCCGCCGTCACTCCCCAGCCTTGCTTCCATCCGAAGTCTGGCAGGGCCACGCGCTCCAACTTCTTCCCCTGCACGTTCCTCCACAAACTGATGCCCGGGGTGCCTGCGTGCGTAAACGCAATGTCCATCCATCCGTCTTTGTTGAAATCAAATACCGCAACACCCACTGCGGGCGACAATTTTTCCTTCGCGAAATCAATCGCAGGCAACGCCGTAAATTTCCCTTCGCGCGGATTCAGGTAAATCGTCGCGCCCGCCGCCCCTCCCGCCACCACAAAATCAATCGCGCGATCGTTATTGAAGTCCGTCACCGCGGCATCCGCGCCCGTGGCATCCATCCCCAATCCGGATTCTTCGGAAACATCCGTGAACGTGGAATTCCCATTGTTCCGCCACAATTCGTTCTTTCGCCCATTCGCCGGCGCCATGGTCACGTACAAATCCAGGTCTCCGTCGTGGTCGTAATCCACAAACGTCGCGCCCACGCAGCCTTTTTCTCGCGCAATCCCTGCTTTCTCCGTTACATCCGCAAATTTTCCATGCCCGTCATTGCGAAACAGTCGCAAGCCATCGGCTTCGCATATCGCCAGATCGGTGGCCCCGTCATTGTCAAAATCGCCCGCCGCGCATCCAAATCCACCTGCGGTCCCCGCCAGTCCCGCCTTCGCTGTAACATCTTCAAGCTTCCCGCCACCCAAATTCTTCAGCAGCCGG
The DNA here is from genome assembly GCA_963790355.1 of Candidatus Acidiferrales bacterium. Classification (GTDB taxonomy): domain Bacteria; phylum Acidobacteriota; class Terriglobia; order Acidiferrales; family UBA7541; genus Acidiferrum. The sequence goes on along the minus strand of CAWBOF010000001.1, from coordinate 296,446 downwards.
CTCTTCCCGCCTCCTGCCCCCACAAAAAACAAGTCCGGCTTGCCATCGCCGTCGTAATCGAACACGCAAACTCCAGTGCTCGCCCCGCCCAACTCCGCATGCGATTTCACCGCATAGCTCACCGCAATCTGCGCAGGCGCCGCGCTGGCCGCGCCGTGCACAAATTCCGCCAAAGAAAATTTCCCCTGGTCCCCATAGCCCGCCCCGAACGGCGTGCCCAGATGTTCCATCGTGATCTTCTGGAAACGTTTCATTCCCTCGCGCGCGGCGTCCCCATCACCCTTCCTTTGATACGCCCGCGCCAGCCCGAACTGTGCCGAAGCGTGGTACGGCGCACTCTCCAGCGCCTTCTTGAACGCCCCAATCGCATCATCATATTTCTGCAATTGCGAGCAGAGAAACCCTTCGAAATAAAATGCATCCGGCTCATCCGGCGCGATTTTTTCCACGTGCTGAAACGCCGCGATGGCTTTCTCAGGTTGCCCCGCGTCCTTGTACGCCAGCCCCAGGTTGTACCACGCGTATGGATCATCCGGCAGTTTGCTGGCCGCTTCCTGCAACGCCGCCCGCGCCTCATCCAGTTTTTGTTGCGCCAGCAGAGAAATGCCCAAGTTCATCCGCGCCTGCGCAAAATTCGGATCGGCTGCCAGCGCTTTCTCAAAACTTTTTTGCGCGTCGCTGGATTTTCCCTGGTTCATATAGGCTACCCCCAGCGTATTCAGCCGCAGGGCTTCGCTGGAAATTTTATTGATCGGTACAGGAATTTCGGGCTGCTTAGCATGCGAATGCAGCATGGGCAGGAAGAAGGCAACGAGCACAAAAACAATCACGCCATTAACAAGAGAAAACCACGGCCGCCAACCGTTTTTCATGGATTCCACCGAAGGAAGCTCTTCCTGGACATGCGACGACCCGCAAAAGCACAATCGTCTTAACCGATTGTCCCGGCTGCCTGCCCCACCGTCAACCGTTTTTGTCCTGCCTCTTTGTGCGAGCCTCCGCATAGTTCTGCGTCATTCCCTGGCCGTTCATGTACAAAATTCCCAGGTTCGTGTGGGCTCGCGCATTCCCTTGCTCCGTCGCTTCCTTCAACCAGTACAGCGCCGGCCCATAATTTCTTTTCCACGCCCCAGCCATTCATTGCACCCGAGCACATGGGCGAGTTGGACGCTGACCAACAAGGGTATTTTGCTGCTGAGCGAATACTCCGGACAAATTTCAGAGCTTCAATATTTCGACTTTGCCACCCACAGTATTTATTCCCTGGCCGAGTTGGAAAAAGCCTCGTTCTGGCTTTCCTCTTCCGCTAACGGATCGTCCATCCGGTATTCCGAACTCACCGACAACCAGGCGCGTCAGGTCTTCAAAGCCGGTTTGGACTGCGTGGGCCGCACTCTCCGACCAACGAATGTCGCGTTTCGCGTTGGCTGAACGTACCCAGCTGTATCTAAAATGATCCTATGACCCTGCCTGCCCACGGTTCGATTGCGGAGACCCTGCGCCTCTTCAGCGAAAAACAACTCTCTCCCGTCGAACTTGTTTCCGCATATCTCGAGCGAATTCAGAATTTGCAGCCCATGCTCAACGCCTTCGTTCACGTCGACGCCGAATCTGCCTTGGCGCGCGCGCGCAGCGCTGAATCTTCCCTGCATCGCGGCGAACCAGCAAAGCCTCTCACTGGAATTCCACTCACCATCAAATCCTGCATCGACGTCGCCGGTTGGCCATGTCCCGCCGGGTCGCTTCTCCGCAAAGATTACGTGCCCACATCCGACGGAGCGCTCGTTGCCCGTCTCGAATCCACCGGTGCGATCCTCCTCGGCAATACCAACACTCCTGAATTCCTTATGGCCTACGAAACCGACAATCTCCTCAATGGCAAAACTTGCAATCCCTGGAATCTCGACTATTCCGCCGGCGGCTCCAGCGGCGGCGAAGCGGCCGCTATCGCTTCGGGCTGCAGCATGGGCGGGGTCGGTAGTGACGGTGGCGGCTCCATCCGCACTCCCGCACATTTTTCCGGTATTTGCGGGTTAAAGCCCACACCCGGCCGCATTCCCGCTACTGGCCATTTCCCCCCCGGCGCAGGCGCGTTCAGTTGGCTCGGCGTAGTCGGCCCTATGGCCAGAACCGTCGCGGACTTGCGTGCCTTGTTCGAGGTGATGGTCGGACCCGACCCAGGCGACGCGCTCTCGACGCCATTCTCCCCACACCAGGTTTCTGCAAAGGATCTCCGCGGCGTGCGCATTGGCATCCTCGAAAACCCTGAACTCGGCCGCGCGACGCCGGAAACTCTCTCCACTATCCGCCGCGCCGCACAACATCTCTGCGAGCTCGACTATCGCGTCGAGCCCGTTTCTCTCACACATCTCGATCGCACACTGGAACTATGGTGGTTTTTCTTCGGCCCTGTGATCGCCGACCTGATTCGGCAGGAAGTCCGTGGTAAGGAAGATTCCTTGAGCCCCATGCTCAAAGACTATCTCGCAGTCACCGCCCTTGAGCCCGCCGTCACGTTGCAATATTTCCAGAGTGCCTGCGCCGAACGCGATAACCTCCGCGCCAATCTCCTTCGCCAAATCCGCGACATTCCGATTCTTCTCTCACCCGTGTCCACCGCCCCTGCTTTCCCACACAGAGCGGGCAGCTATCGCCCCGGCGATCCTTGCAACTATCGCAATACCATGCGCTTCTGTCAGTGGCTGAATCTCGCCGGCCTTCCCGGATTGTCTCTTCCCTTCGGCCTGTCCCCTGAAGGACTACCCATCAACATCCAGCTGATCGCCCACCCCTTCGAAGAAGAACTGCTCCTCGCCGTAGCCGAATCTCTCGAACAAGCCCGCGGCCCCTGGCAACCTCCGCCGGATCTTTTGCCTTGACGCTGCCAAGTCCACGGGATTCAGTTCGGTAATCGGGATCAATCCAACCTGCGGCGGCTTTCTGGTCTTGAACGGCGCGCACAACCGACGAATCATGCAGTTCGGCATGCGCTTCCAGTTCTAAGTGTCCAACGCAACCGTGGTTCTTCGTACGGTCCGTCTTCGAGGACGGGCCGTTCAAGTTCAGCTTCACGCGCCCCATGCGGTTCTCATCCTGAGGCGCGCCTTTCGCGACGAAGCATCTCAACGCAAACACCGTCGACACACCCGCCATTCAATGCACCACCCTGTTTTCCAAACTGCTATCCGTGTACAATCCCATCCATGAACCGTCGCACATTTATTGAATCTTCTTTCGCAGCAGGTGTTCTTTCCTCTCTCCCTTCTTCCACCTTCGCCGCCTCTCACCAGATCGAAAAGGTCGGCGTTCAGCTCTACACCGTCCGCGGCCTCATGCAAACGGACTTCGCGGGCACCATCGCCAAGGTCGCGTCCATAGGCTATAAAGAAGTCGAATTCGCCGGTTACTTCGACCATTCCCCTAATGATATTCGAGCGCTGCTCGACAAGGACAGTCTCACCGCACCATCCTGCCACGTCAGCTACGATATTCTCCAAAATCACTGGCCTGAAACCATCGATGCAGCTCACACCATTGGCCACAGCTTCATCGTCTGTCCGTGGATCGACGAAAAAGAACGCAATTCCGCCGACGGTTGGAAGCGCGTCATCGACACCTTCAACAAAGCCGGCGAAACCAGCAAGAAAGCCGGCATCCAGTTCGCTTACCACAACCATTGGTGGGAGTTCGGACCCGATGCCGCTCTCGGCGGCCAGCTTCCTTACGATTACTTGCTCTCTTCGACCGATCCTAATTACGTAAAGATGGAAATGGACCTTGGCTGGATCAGCGTTGCCGGCAAGGATCCCGTCGCCTACTTCAAGAAGTATCCGGGTCGCTTCCCGCTCGTGCATGTGAAGGACTTCAAGTCTTTGCCGCATCTGGCGCCGGACCAGATCGCCACCTTCAATCCTCACAAGCTTGAAGAAGAGGACATGACCGCGCCCGGCTCCGGCGTCATCGACTGGAAGCGCATCTTCTCCAATTCCAGCGAGGCCGGCATCCAGCACTACTTCCTCGAGCACGACGTCCCCAAAGATCCCTGGGCTACCCTGACGTCCGGCTACAAATATCTCTCCACCCTCCGCTTTTAAACTTTTGCGGCGGCTCGCGGGCCGCTTTCCCTAAACGCCAAAACGAAACTCCCGGTAGCGCCGTGCGGTCGGCTCACTGGGTTTCGATCGCGTTTGATCCCACGCACTACCCATTTCCACTTTCACCTTTCCACCAGCAACCCCCCTCCCCTATAATCGCCACTGGTTTACAGAGCCTGCACCCTTGCCCGAAGCCGCCACCAGCGTGGAGCGCTACTCCTTGGCTGTCATTACCGATGACACCGAGCCCTTCCCGGAAATTCGCAGGCATCTCGGCAATGGATTCCGCGCCTCCCTCGCCACCACCGAAAGCGAAATCAAGGCCATTCTCGAACTCTCCGACCTCCACGCTATCCTTTTCAATCTCGATTGCATCGGCGATGGTCCTATCGATGGCCTGGAAGTCCTTGAAGAGATCCGCAAGATTCGCGACGACATTGTCATTGTCGCCTTCACGAAAACCAACAGCCGTTCTATCCCCTTGAAAGCCAGCCAGGCTGGCGCTGACGAATTCTTTCTCTTCCCGCTCAACTATGACGAACTAAAAATCATTCTCCTGCGCGCCATTGAAAAGCGCGTGCTGGAGCTCGAAGGCCGCCGCCTCATCCAGCAGGTCGAAAGTGGTACCGCCTTTTTCGGCCTCGTCGGCTCCAGCCCCGCCATGCAAAAGGTCCACCAGGCCATTGAGGCCGTGGCACGCACCAACGCCAGTGTCGTTCTGCGTGGCGAGAGCGGTGTCGGCAAGGAACTCATCGCCAACGCCATCGTCCAGTGCAGCGATCGTGTGGAAAAACCCTTTGTCGCCCTCAACTGCTCGGCTCTGCCGGAATCTCTCATGGAATCGGAACTATTCGGCTATGAAAAAGGTGCCTTCACCGGTGCCGATGCCGCGAAGCCCGGACTGATCGAGTTAGCCCACACCGGCACGGTTTTCCTCGACGAGATCACCACGCTCCATCCCAGTCTGCAGAGCAAACTCTTGCGCGTCCTGCAAGAGCGCTCCGTGCAGCGCCTTGGCGGCCGCTCTACAAAAAAGATTGATTTCCGGCTGATTTGCGCCACCAACGACAACCTCGAGGATTGCGTCCGCACCGGCCGCTTCCGCGAGGATCTCTATTTTCGTATCAACGTTGTTCCCATCCTGGTTCCACCCCTACGCGAACGCGACGGCGACATCGCCATCCTCGTGGATCATTTCCTGCGCATCTACTGCGCCTCCGCCAAAAAGCCTTTGAAGACCCTCAAGCCAGACGTTCTGGAAATCCTCGAGGACTACAGTTGGCCCGGCAACGTCCGCGAACTAGAGAACATCATCCAACGCCTTGTGGTCATGGTGAACGCACCGGAGATTACCCCCGAGCATCTCCCCCAACACATGCTCCAGCAGAGCGCCGCCAGCCAGGAAGCCATCCTTATTCCGGAAGACGGAGTCGATTTCGATGCCGAAATGGAAAAGATCGAGATCGCCTACCTCAGCGCTGCCTTGCGCCGCACCGCCGGCAAGAAATCAGCTGCAGCAGCCATTCTCCAGATCGACCCGCAGCGCATGAAATATCTCTGCCGCAAGCACAGAATGGAATAGGTTCGCCAGATCGGCTTCAATTCGGCCAGCCCTTCTTGTCCTTCCCGTCGCGAGGACCGCTGCAGCGGTTAAAAATTAATCTCTGATCAGTGCTGTACCATTAAAAGTCGAATAGGTTCAATTGGTTGCAGGTTTCGGCATCCATGAACCCATCGTTGAAGTTGGAAAACCCCTCTAAAATTGGGGTTTTTTCGAAAACTGTGACACTGAGAATTTGGAGAATTTTGTACAGACTCAAGTCGAGCCCCAATTGCTTTTTGACAATCGCCACCAACACGTAGATCGACAAGGCCACCCACGCTTGGGTCTTCACCGCATTCTCCGAGGTGCCGTAGAAAGCCTTGATGCGCAGGTGCTGTTTGATCCAGCGAAAAAACAATTCTACTTTCCAACGTGCCCGGTACAACTGGGCGATAGTCAAAGCGGGAAGGAGGAAATTGTTGGTCAGGAAGGTCAGTCGGGAGTCCTTCTCGGCATCGAAATAGTGGATCCGTCGCAAGGGATCGGGATAGCGCTCGGCAGTTCGCATTCCGGTCAGCAGAATGGTTTGATCGCTTCGCAATCCCGCTGATCGTTCGACGGGACGTGAGTTGCGACGGTAGAACTGCATATTCTTTTTGGCGTGAGTGACGAAGAAGGCACAAGCTTGGGCAAAGACGTACAGGCGAGCGAAGTCCACATAACCGCGATCGAGCAAGTAAAACGCTCCTGCTTCGGGAAGCAGTTGGTCCAGAATGTTCACGTCGTGAACTTGGCCCCCAGTCACATAAACATTGGTCGGAATGCTGCCCCGCAGATCCAGCAGTGTGTGCAGTTTCACCGCGCTCTTGCGGCGGCGGAATTTTCCCCACGGGAAAAGCGCCAGGCACAAATCGATAGTCGTCGAGTCGAGGGCATACATCGTCTCGGACAACTCCACTCCGAAGGGTTCGTCGCGGTAGAGATCGCGAGCGGCGGCAATCAGGACTTGTGCGAAATCGGCGTAGATCCGCCAGTCGCGGTGCTCGTTGGCGTGTGCCAACGTGTTGCGAGAAACCTGTCCCAGGAAGCCCATATGATAGAGCTTGGGTTGCTGGGCGCGAAGACAAGCTTCGATATCGCGTAGGCTTTCGCGATAGGTGAGCTGAGCAAAGGCCAAACAGAGGAACTGATCCCAGCAGGAGAAATCTTTCACGTAGCGATTGCCCTGGTACCGATCGACGCAAATTTGAAACTGGTAGGTTGGGAGGAAGTCCACGAGTTGAGAGAAAACGGTTCGGCCTTGGTTCATCTACTGCCTCCGGAGCAAGCTGGAAAGCAGTAGGATGGCGCCAAAAGAGAAGCAAAAAATTGAAATCGAAAAAACTCACAGAGACCCCTTACTTTCGTTCAATCAAGCAGTTACGCTGGACTGTTCAGACTTTCTTGGGACAGCACTGATCTCTGATAGATTAACTTTTAACCGGCGATTAAGTTTTCACCCACATCCTTCGGCGGTCTACCAGTACTTTGGTACTAACTGCCCTGTTTTCAGTGCGGCCTTTTTCCTCGGGTGATGTTTGTACTTTGGCACGATCCATGCTCTACTTTCACGCGTCTGCGGATTACAAAAATTTAAATCAGGAGCGCACTCACACCATCATGTCCATCGAAAAGAAGAGCTTGATCAGCACCCTCAAGACCACCAAGAAGGCCAATGTCGCCAGCGCCCCTGCCACCAATGACGGCAGCACTTCGCGCAAGGTTGCTCTCAGGAAGGCCACCTTCAAGAAGGCCGTTGTGAAGATGTAAGAGTCGATTGCCTGCTACGCGGGCAATTCAGGGATTGCGATGGGGAGGCGATTCAAAGCCTTCCCATTTTTATTCTTAAACACGAAAGACGAAGGCCCTACCTTCCGCCTAGCGGCGGCGCACTACCAGATCTTGCGCCCGAAAAAGTCCGATACCGTTTCCCACACCAGGCCCAGCACGCTTCGCCGCCGTCCGTACACCCGCGCGACACCTGTCATACCCGGCTTTAGCACTCCCTCAGGATTGTCCACGTACATGTCGACAACGTAGAAATGCGGCGGATTCATTCCTTGCAGTTCCACTTTCCCCGAAAGGCTCATGTCCAATTGCGACGGCCGCGGGGCGATCGACTCGATCTGGGCCGCCCACGTCTTGAACATGCCTAGCACCTGCAGCCGGGCCTTCGCGTCTTTCTCGATCTTGTAGAGGTCATATTCGGAGACATAAATCCGCGCGCGCAATTTCGACAAGTCGGCCACTTCCAGCAACTCTTGCCCCTCATTCAGGTAAGTCCCCAGCAGGTCCTGGACCCCAGGCGTAATCACCATGCCGGTCATCGGGCTGGTAACTTGCAACGCGGCGTCCTTTTGCGAAGCTTCCTGCAGCTTATCGCTCATGCGCTCGCGCACCTTCAGCGCGGGGCCATATTCCTCATAATGCAGAGACGCAGCCTTAACGCGCTCAGAAGCCATCGACAAGTTTGCCTGCGCCTGTTCGAGATTAGACTGCAGCGGCAAGTCCCGTAGCGTAGCAAGTAGCGCTCCTTGGGCGACTTTCTGTCCTTCTCGGGCGTTTAGTTGCGTGACAATCCCTGGGACCCGGGCGCGAATCTCCGCCACATGCGCCGGCTCCAGCAGGAATCTTGCAGAGACAGAGTCATGCCACAACGGCAGCGTCAGAACCGCCACGAGGGTAATCCCCGCCAACAGCGTGTTGCGAGGAGTAAACCACGCCGCCATCCGGTCTTTCTTATCCAGGTACAGAAATTTCATAAAGTTCACCAGTAATCGAATCCGCGAACGAAAAATCAGCAGCGCCACCGCAATTTCCGGCACGAATCCCCACTCCGGACTGAAATTGCGCACGATGTTGCCAACAAAACGCGCCACGATGTATAGCACCGTGTAGCTATAAGCGCCCGACAACAGCGCGTACACGGCAAATCCCAGGCGTCGCTTTTTGGGGACGTAGGGAATTTCCACCGGCAAGTGCCAAATATTTTTCTTCACCCACGCCGACACGTACGCCGTTGAGTTCTCTTTGATGTCCGGAATCCCCGTTAGATCCGTCAGCAGGTAATATCCGTCCAGCTTGATCAACGGATTCCAGTTCAGCAAGATCGACATGATCCCGGTCATCATCATCATGAAGTAGGCGCCGTTGTGGACAGGCGTGTCCGGCGCCGTTCCCCACCAGATAATCGTGGCGATCGAACAAATAATCAGCTCAGACCATACCCCGGCAACCGTGACCATCAGACGTTCGTACCGCGTCGCAGTCACTTCCGATTCCGTCGTGTCCGTATACACCGCCGGTGTCAGGTACACCAGCGCAAATCCCATCGCCGTTACTCGTCCACCGTAGTGCTTCGAGGTATAGGCATGCGCCATTTCGTGTACTACCACGATCCCCGCCAGAATCACGTATAAAACGGCGATGTCTCCCCAAGTCTTATTCGAAAAATTGTAAAACGCCGCGGTGTCCCGCCCGATCTCCCTCCAATGCGTGATCGTAATTCCTGCCGTCAGCGCGAAAAGCCCCAACGTCAGGCTGGTGAACCACGTCGTATAAACGAACTTCGTGTACTCGTGGAACTTCGTCAGAAATGGGTCCGGGTTGAACGCCGGAAACAGCACGTCTGAAAGATCGGCCCACCGATCAAACTGTTTGAGTTTCTTGCGCCGATCCTCCGCCGACTGTTGCATCAACAGAATGTTTTTCTCTTGCGCCGTCCGGTACCAGAAATCGATTCCTTCGAGCTCTTCTGCAAATTCCCGCACCTCCGTCGCGGAGAATTCTGTCCCGGTCGCCGCGGAGTGCATCTGTGCGATCTCTTCGTACGACCGGATGCCGTCGAATAGTTGCGCCAGTTTCCAGTTTGCGGGTTGAAATGTGAACATGCTTTTCGCGCAGGGCACATAAGCGCGAATGATGGTCTTGCCTTCCTCCACGTGCTCGCGGAAATTTACGCCCGGATCGATCCGTGGTGGCCGCTCAGAAAGAGCACGCGCCGGCAGGTCCGGCAAAGCCACGTCAAGGACTCGCGTCAGGTTCATTCAGGATTCACCGCTGATTTTCCAGGCGCACGTTTGCGGTCATCCCCGGCCGCAATGCCCCTCGATCCCCCGTCAGTTCCACCAACACTTCAAACGTCCCGCTCGAAGGGTCCACCACCGGGCTGATTTCCTTCACCCGCGCCGCATGCTTTTCTCTCGGCACGTCCGGAGAAGTAACCTCAAATATTTGCGCCGAGCGCACATGTCCGAAATATTTTTCCGGTAGGGTAAATCGCATCAGCAGCGGTGCCTCCGCCGTCACCCAGAAAAGCCGCTCGCCCTTGTTCACTTCCTGCCCTTCGCGCACGTAGCGCCGCGCGATTACACCGTCAAACGGCGCCGTGATTTTTGTTTTTTCCAGCTCCAATTCCAAAGATCGTTCCTCATCATGCGAGGTGTTCAGCGTCTCCTGCACCCGTTTGATGTCCCACTGGTCCGATTCCGCCTTGTACTGCGCGTGCTGCAGTTGCTCCTGCGAAATCAATCCCAGGTCCCACAAATGCTTCGCGCGTACGTAATCCGCTTCCAGTACTCCCGCCTCCGCTTCCCAATTCTTAAGGTCATTCGCGATGCTTCGAGACTTCGCCCGCGCCGCCTCCAGGTTCGCCGAAATTTGCCGGTCATCCAGTTTCGCCAGCACCGTCCCTGCTTTCACCCGCGCCGGCGCATCGAAAAACAGTTTTTCCAGTATGCCGTCCCGCTGTGCCGTGATGTCCACCTGGTGTTCCACAATAATCGGGCCGGAAACAGTCAACCCAGTGTCCACGGGTTCTGGCAGCGCTGGCTTCGCACTCACCGGCGCCGGCGGGGGCGCCGCATTCGTCACGCCGGACTCGACGGGTCTGCTGTCGCTGCAAGCAACGCCAAGCAGCGCCGCACCTACTGCGATCACCACCATCGAAGTTCGCATACTTCCCCTCCAACCCATATCTACCAACCCACCCAATACCAAATCTTCGAGTACAGCCACAAAAACGGCCTCCTGAAAAACACGTAGCTCGAGGGATACCACCCCACTCGCACTTTCCCTCTTCCTTCCATGCCAGCCCGAATCGCGCCATCTGGATTCGCCACCGCCACCCGCGCATAAAACACCGGCGAGTCTTGCAGCATCTGCGCCTTCGGGCTAACGATCATCACTTCTCCATGAAACGTTCGCGTCGGATAGCTATTCAGCTTCACCACCGCCTTCTGGCCCACCTTCAGCAGTCCCGCATCCGCATCGTCGATGGCCACATCCACCACCGCTTGCGATGTATCCACAATTTCCGCGAACGAATCGCCCCTTTGCAGTTTGCGTCCCGCGAAGTTCTCCACGTGCGGCGTGGCCACCACTCCGTCGATCGGCGCTCGCAACTCCGCTTTTTCCAACGTCTGCTTGGCGCGTTCGACTTCCGCTTTCCAAAAATCCGCTTGCACTCTTTGGACGCCCGCTTCGCTTCCATCGTTCGATGCCAGCGCTCGGTTCATCTGCAGCATTGCCGACTGGTAGCGCGCCTCCGCTTCGCCCAGCGCCGAACGCAAGTTCCACGCTTCCATCTCCGCCAACACTTGTCCGCGCTGTACGCTTTGCCCTTCGTGCACCAACACGCTGCGCACCACGCTATCTACTTCCGGCTGCACCAGCGCGCGTTTTCCCGCCGCTACCACCGCATCGCCATCCACGCGCAGCGGCAGCGGGCACGCCACAAGGAAAAACAGAGCCGCTGCGCCCAGGCCCAGGAACAACGTTCGCTTGCGCTTTTCCATCGCCATGAATTTCCGCTTGCGCACCATCACCGGCTCAAGCACGGAAATAAACGGCACTTCCTTGTACATCTGCGCGTTCCGCAGCGCCACCGTCGCCTGTCCCGCCAGCACTTCCAGGATCTCGATGTGCGCCGGCCCGAGAAAATCCGGATCGCTGCTTTCCATTGCCAGCAATCCGACTCGCCCGGTGTCGTCGTTCAACGGCCGCGCGTAGAATCCCCGCATCCCCGATTCCGTGAAATATTTTCTGAATTTTGCGCGCGTCTCTTCGCGCTCGCTGTCGATCTCTTCGCCACGCTGACTCACATGAATCACTTCTTCGGACAGCGCCGCCCACTGCAGAATTTCGTTCAGCGGCGCAATGTCCGGCGCGTCCGCGTTCACCTGCGTCAGGCCCGTCACCGCGCTCAGTTTGAACCGCCCATTGTGCTCCAGCATGATGGCCGCGCGTTGGTAAGGAATCACCGCCTGCGGCGCATTGACAATCGTTTGCAGCATGCGTTCCAAGTTCAGCGTTGACGTGATTTCGTGGCTGACGGTGTTCAGCGTCTCCAGGATTTCCACTTTCCGCTCGGCCAGCAACAGCCCCGCGTTATGTAACGCCGTCGACGCCGTCTCCGTCAGGCTGCTCAACGTGAACAACTCGTCTTCGTCAAACGCTGCTCCATCCAGCTTGTTGATCGCTTCCACCACTCCCACCAGTGCCGTCTTGTCCATGATCGCCGCTGCGATCAGCGACATTACCGGATACTCCGGCGCCGCTTCATTTCTTTTCGCCAGGCGTCCATCCCCCGGGTCCGGAATGCACACGCTTTCCCCGTTATCCGAAATTGTCCCCGCAATTCCCTCGTTGGCCTTCAGTACTTGCCCCTTGAAACTTGTCGGATCCTCACCCGCCTGGTGCATCAATTCCACCGTCTCGTCCGGTTGCAACAACCAGATATTCACCGCCTGGCACGCCAGAATTTCAGAGAACTTCGCGCCAATCAGCGGAAGCAGTTCTTGCATTTCCAGCGTCGACGAAAACACTTTTTCCAGGTCGTAGAGTTGCGTCAATCGCGTGATGGAACTGAATGTGCCGTGGCGTTCTTCCTCATACGCTTGCGCCGAGGACAGTGCCGCGGCCGCTACTTCCGCCACGGGAAGTAGCGCCTGAATGTCGCTTTCGGAATTGGGTTCGTCAAACGCCAGTATTTCCAGGGCTCCGATCAAATTCTCTCCGTGGATTAGCGGCATGCACGCAAGCGATCGCGGCGTCTTGCGCGTGTCGATGTGCGGATAATCCTCGCGCCGCAGGTCCGGCGCAACACGCAGAACCGGCACGGTTTCGTCCAACAGCGCGCCCAACAATCCAGATTCGGCGGTGATGGCCTGTTCGTGGATGGCCGCCTCCCCCACGACCGCTCTGGGTTGCCAAAAATTCGCATTCTCGTCGGAGGCCAGTGTGTATACACTGACTGCACAATCCGATAGCAGGCCCGCTACAAAATTCGCCAATGCTCGCGCGCGCGGTGTCACTTCTTGCTCCGCGAGTAATTGGGTGGATAGCGGGGAGAGATCCAGAACGGATTCCTGTTCCGAGCTTGCCAAGGTCTAACTTTCCGTCCGGCCCTTCATTCTCGGGACGTTGGGCCTTCCGTCGGACTGGGTTTCTTGCTTTTTGCGCTAAGATTATCTAACTTGTGCGCGAACTGTAGCATTCGCTTTTTCGAGTGTCAACGTGCGGAACAGCCCTTCATCGGCTCTTCCTTAGGGGGTGATTGCCTTGGATATTGAGACCAAGACTGTCGATGGCGTCAAGCTCATCAAGCTCAAGGGACGCTTGTCCATGGGACCCACTCTCGATCGCTTCAACGCTACTCTCAGCGAACTCCTCGGCCAGGGTCAGAACCGCATCATCCTCGACCTGGAAGATGTCCCCACCATTGATTCCAGCGGCATCGGCATGCTGGTCCGTCATCTCACCACCGCCAAGCAGGGCGGCGGCGCGATTCGTCTTCTGAAGCCTTCCAAATTTACGGTGCAAACTTTGAAGATGGTGGGATTGCTGAATCTCTTCACCACATTTGAGGATTCCAAGGACGCGGTTGCTTCCTTCCAGTAATCGCTAACCACCTACGCGATACTGAAATCCAGCGTCGCCTCGCTCACTGTCGGGAAAACCGGCACCAACCGGTCCACGTGCGTCATGAGCAGCGTATCGTGAACTACACCCACCGGCCCCGCGATACGCATCCGTCCTCCCGCCTTACGCACTTTTCCTTCACACACAACAATGATTCCCACTCCCGTGCTGTCGATGCTGTCCAGCTTGCTTAAATCCAAAATAAACTTCCTTACTCCCGCGCCCAGCAACTCTGCAACGCTCAATTCCACTTGACGGCTATCGTTCCCCATCATCAGTTTGCCGGAGAGTTTAATCAGGCTGACATCCGACGCGGGCTGGCTTTTCTGCAATTGAAGTATCATGAACAACCTCGTTGGCTGTTGCGATCGTCGGTTAGAAAAGCGTGGCAGAGGTATGGGCGCTGGGCGCGCTCGAATCTATCGGGCAGATTCCGCTCCCTCCGCGGTGGCATGATAGTAGGTCCAGTGGGGTTTTACAGTCAACAAAAAAGGTACGTGCTTGCATGAATACGCCCACCGACAAATCCGGGAACTTCGTCCCACAATTTAGGGAAATAAAATGTTATTTATCCCGTTTTTCGCGGCCCTCTTCGATGCATCCATCGAGCGCTTTACAGAATCCAATTTGGGCGGATGGCTCGCAGATTTTCGGCAAAGCATGCCAGTGCTGCATTAAAGTACAATCTTGATCTGGGGGAAGTTTTGAAACCAAGTCGTGTTCTGCTTCTGATCATCTTCTCGCTTTTATTCCTTGCGCTTGGCAACTCTCCCGCCCCCGCGCAGCAATTCATCGTGCCTATCTCGATCTCTCACGCTCCGCAAGAGACCGCTGTCTTGAATCCTCCGGCTATACCGGCCCCTCAGGATCCATCCCAACCGAAACCCGCCGATCCCAAATCAGATCCCCACGCGAACGGCTCGACCATTGAGTCCCCGCAACCCAAAACCGACACGGATACCGATCAGACGGGCACGCAAACCAAGCGCATCCTCTGGATTGTTCCAAACTTCCGTTCCGTCAGCGCCAACACCATTCTCCCGCCCCAGTCCTTCAAGGAAAAGTTTTGGCTGGCCACTCAGGAAAGTTTTGATTATTCCGCCTTCATTTATGAGGGCATTGTCGCCGGAATTGCCATGGCGGGAAAGTCGGAGCCGACTTTTGGCCAGGGCGCTTCAGGCTACGGACTCTACTATGCCCACACTTTTGCCGATGGCACGATTGAGAACTACATGGTCGAGGCCATCGTTCCCGCCGCCACCAGGGAAGATCCGCGTTACTACACCCTGGGCCACGGCGGCATCTTCAAACGCACCGGCTACGCGGTCAGCCGCCTCCTGATTACCAGAAACGACGCCGGGCATGACACCTTCAATTTTTCCGAAGTCGTCGGCGCTGGCGCCGCGGCCGGCATCAGTAATCTCTACTATCCTCCCGGCAATACCTGGGTGAAAACCTATCAGCGCTGGGGAAGTCAAATGCTTCAGGATGCTCTCAGCTTCATCGCCAAGGAATATTGGCCAGACATCAACCGCGCCGTCTTCCATAACAAGTACTGATCGCTCGGCACCACGTTTTCTGGCAAGCACCGACTGCAGTCGGAGTCTCGCATTTACCCACCGCTCTAAAAATGGCACAATCAGTGAGTCGTTTCCCCGCAGTTTCGCTCCCTGCGCTTTCTCTTTTGGCCTTTTAACGGACTTTTCGCCACGTCTCGGGAGGTGCTCGCATGGGATCCGCTCTGGATATTCACCGTCTCCATTTCGCCTTCACGGTGACCTTCCACTATTTGTTTCCTCAATTGACCATGGGCTTGGCCCTGCTCATCGTCATCCTCAAAACCATAGCCCTTCGCACCGGTGACGAACATTACAATCGCGCCGCTCGCTTTTGGGCAAAAATTTTCGGTATTAATTTCGCCGTCGGTGTGGTCACCGGCATCCCCATGGAATTTCAGTTCGGCACCAACTGGGCCGAATTCTCCAAATCTGCCGGCGGCGTCATTGGCCAGACCCTCGCCATGGAAGGCATTTTTTCCTTTTTTCTGGAATCCAGCTTCCTCGGCCTGTTTCTCTTCGGCGAAAAAAGGCTCGGCCGCATCGGTCACTGGATCTCCGCCGTTTTGGTTTTTGTCGGCTCGTGGCTCTCTGGCTATCTCATCGTAGCCACCGACGCCTGGATGCAACATCCCACCGGTTATCGCATCCTTCGCAACGGTGAAATTGCCCTCGCCAGTTTCTGGGGTTTGCTCCTGAGTCCCTGGGCTCTCGCACAATATGCGCATAACATGCTCGGCGCGGTTCAGACCGGCTGTTTCGTGATGGCCGCCGTCGGCGCATTCTATATTCTCTCCAAGCGCGAACTGTTCTACGGCAAAACCTTCGTTCGCATCGGCGTGATTGTCGGTGTGATTGCGGCTGTCCTGCAACTCTTTCCCACCGGCGACATCCAGGGCAAACTCGTCGCCAACCATCAGCCTGTCACTCTAGCCGCGATGGAAGGACTCTTCGTTTCCCAGGAGAGCGCGCCGCTTGCCATCCTCGGCCAACCCGACGTCCAAAAACGCAAACTGGATAATCCTCTGGAAGTTCCCTCGATGCTCAGCTTCCTCACCTACAGAAAGTGGAAGGCTCACGTCCGCGGCCTCGATTCGTTTCCCGAATCCGACTGGCCCGATACCATCGAACTTCTTTACTACAGTTACCACGTCATGGTCGGCCTCGGCACCATCTTCATCGCCATCATGGCTCTTTCCGCGCTTCTCCTCTGGCGTGGAAAACTCTACGAGTCTCGCTGGCTGCTTTGGCTTCTTATGCTCAGCGCTCCTTTGCCGTACATCGCCAACACCGCCGGATGGATGACCGCCGAACTTGGCCGCCAGCCATGGCTCATCTACGGCGTCATGCGCACCGCTCACGGCTTTTCGCCGCGCGTTGCCGCCGGCAATGCCTGGTTCTCGCTGCTGGGCTTTATGGGCATGTACACGTTGCTCGCCGTCCTCTGGCTGTTCCTTATCTACCGCGAAATTGAACAAGGGCCGGAACTCGAAGTGCCAAGCGCGGACTCGCCCGCGCTGGTCGAAGCCGATTAAGGAGCCATCCATGGAAACTCTCTGGTTTTGTCTCGTCGCTGTCATGGTCGCCATGTACGTCCTTCTCGATGGCTTCGACCTCGGTGCTGGCGCCATCCACTTCATTGTCGCCCGCACCAACGAAGAACGCCGCCAGGTCATCGCCACTATCGGTCCGGTCTGGGACGGCAATGAAGTCTGGCTTCTCGCCGCGGGCGGCACTCTCTATTTCGCTTTTCCGCTTCTCTACGCTAGCGGCTTCAGCGGCTTCTATCTTCCCTTGATGATGGTCTTATGGCTGCTCATCCTTCGCGGCACCAGTGTCGAATTCCGCAATCATATTCACAGTCCCATCTGGATTCCCTTCTGGGATTTTCTTTTCTCCGCCTCCAGCCTATTGCTCGCTGTTTTCTTTGGCGCCGCTCTTGGCAATGTCGTTCGTGGAGTGCCGCTCGATGAAACGGGTTATTTCTTCGAACCTTTATGGACGAACTTCCGCCTCGGCGACCGCACCGGCGTCCTCGACTGGTACACCGTCCTCGTCGGCGTCACGGCGCTCCTCGCCTTGATGCTTCACGGCGCTCTCTGGGTTCAGTTGAAAACCACCGCCGCCGTTCGCGAACGCTCCGCTCGCCTCGCCGCATGGACCTGGTGGGGCGTTCTCGTCTTCACCAGCCTCCTCACCACGGTCACTTTCTCCGTGCAGCCGCAAGTCGTCGCCAATTTCAAAACTTGGCCGGTCGGATTCATCCTGCCTGCCATCGCTATTGCCGGCCTAGCCGGAATCCAGTTCGAATTGCGCCGCGGCAAGGAACGCAACGCCTTCCTGGCCTCCTGCACTTATCTTCTTGGCATGCTAACCAGCGTCGTCTTCGGCGTGTATCCCATGGTTCTTCCCGCCCGCAATCCGATCTACTCGATGACCGTCGTCAGCGCCAAAGCCGGCGACTACGGCCTCAAAGTCGGCTTGATCTGGTGGACCATCGGCATGATTCTCGCCGCGGGCTACTTCATCTTCGTTTATCGCACCTTCGCCGGAAAAGTCGTCGCGGACGTCGACTCTCACGGCGACTAATATCATCGACTGGGATGTGCCTGTCTATCGAGACTGGGCTGCGGCCATAGCTTTCGCGCTGGCCTCATTGCCCCTTCTTCCCCGGTTGTCGTTTTCGCGGACGCTTGGCGCTCGTAACCTTCCGCTGTATAGCAAAGCGCCCGGTCAAAAAAGTGCGTGATCAACCGGACGAATTCTTGCTGTTGATACAGGTCCATCGCCGAATCCACGATTCCGCAGCCCTCGAGGTACTCGAAGAGCCGCTCTTTCGTTAATATCAGAGCCCACTCAACCTGCGCGAGGGGAATGCCTTCTTCGCAACGTCTTTCCCCGAGTTCGTTGTATCGCTCTTGAATCGCCTGATCGGATTTCTCCCACAACCACAGCCCCAGATTGTGGTAGATCTCGTAGCATCGGTCGTGCACTTCACTATGGGCAAGCTTGTGGTACAACCGTGTCCTTGGGCTGCTTTGTAGCTTCTTAACTGTCCCTTGGGCAAATTCTTCCGCATTGTGCTCGATTGTCCTGATCAATCTGTCGGATAAATGTCGATTGTTATTTTGAGACATGGCCCTGACCTTCCCTGACTACATGTACATGGACGTCAAATTCGCGCCCCAGGTTGCGGATAAAAATCCAGGCGAATGTAGATTTTTGCCCCCGACCGGTGCGCCCTTGACGGGCACCGCAACAACCTTTACCTTGCTCTTATGGCTCGGAATATGACGCAGTTCCCGGTTTCCTTCGTCGGCGCGCTGATTTCTGCATCCCTCATCGCCTGCTTGACAATCGCCCCCATCTGCGCGGCCCGTTGTGCCACAACTCTGTGCGTCCCCGCTTCGAACGATAATCCCGCCAACGACTGTCACCATGCTCCACACCACTCCGGTTCCGCGCCCACATTCACCACCCGCTCAGCCACTCCCTGCGCCACCGCCGAACTCATTTTCACCACCTCGCGCATGAGTACGTTTTCCGTCTCCAACGAGTCATACGTCTTCTCAATCGCCCTTCCACATCTAGATGTGGCGATGCAACCCCTGACATTCGGTCTCTCCCCGTCTTCAGCGCGGACCGCTATCCCTAGATTTTCTCCTCCTCTCCCTCTTCGTCTCTGATTCCCTAAGTCGTCCGCTCATCTAACGTCCGCCGTCTGAAGCCGGCCGTTTCGACGCGCCCAATTCACCATCGTTACGAACCAACTTGTACGCAAGGAGCTTCTATGAGCACTTCACGCAGAAATTTCTTTCAAGATGCCATGCTCTTCAGCGCAGGCTTATTCGGCCTCAGCGCGCGACTGGACGCGGCCGTTGCGCCGCAAACCGCCAACAAGAATTCTCCGCACCGCACGCCAACAAATCCCGCGCCCAAAGCTACCGTCCCCATGCTTACGCCAGATGTCCCCGATTGTCCCTTCGAACTCGATGGGGCCGTAAAAGTTTTCCGCCTGAAAGCCGCGCCCCTCAAACAAAAAATCGCGCCCTTCAAAACCATCGACGTCTGGGGCTACAACGGCACTTGTCCCGGTCCCACCATTCAGGTCACGCAAGGTGACCGTGTCCGTATCCTCGTCGAAAATGCGCTACCCGAAAGCACTTCCATGCACTGGCACGGCCTTGAAGTTCCCATCGAACAAGACGGCGTTCCCTTCATCAGTCAAAAGCCGATCGCCCCCGGCGAAACATACACCTATGAATTCACGGTCCACCAGGAAGGCACGTTCTTCTATCACGCTCACAGCGCCATGCAGGAAATGATCGGCCTTCTCGGCATGTTCGTCGCCCACCCGCAAACTCCCCACACCCCACACGTCGATCACGATTTCGGCATTGTGCTGCAGGAGTGGGCCGTTCTACCCAACAATTCCGTTCCCAACACCGCCTCCATGGAATTCAACTGGCTCACCTTCAACGGCCTCTCCGCTCCGGCCACCACGCCTCTCATCGTTCGCCTCGGCAGCCGCGTGCGCATCCGCTTCGTCAATCTCGGCATGGATCACCACCCGATCCATCTTCATGGCAATCAGTTCGTCATCACCGGAACGGAAGGTGGCCGCGCTCCTGAATCCACCTGGTATCCCACAAACACCGTTCTCGTCGGCGTTGCGCAGGGTAAAGTCATCGAGTTCGAAGCCAAATATCCCGGAGCGTGGATGATCCACTGCCACCTCCCTCATCACATGATGAACAGCATGACCGATCTTCTGCGCAGTCGTCCCATCCCGACATCCGCAACGAACGACGCACAAGCCGTCACCCAAATGGAATCGCTCTCCCATGACATCGGCGTCAGGCACGTCCATCATTCCCCCATAGCGGATAACGCCAATTCCGTTCTTGGTTTTCCGCAAGACGCCTTCATGGAAATGTCCATGGACGACGCCGTCGCCAAGCCCGAAACTCACGGCCTCCCTCCCAACTGGTCCGCCGGCATGATGGGCATGATGACCATGGTCCGCGTCCTACCCGACCCGGAATACAACGAAATCCAAAACCTGATTCAACACAAAATCAAATCCACGTAGGCATTTGGAGTGCGGCGGCTTGCCGCCACTTTTACAGCCGAAACCAACCACCCCAAAACAAACGCAAAACATAAACGAAAAACAAAGCAAATCCAAAGGAACCGCAAATGCAACTGAAATCAAGACTGCTCACACTCGTCGCCTTCGCAACCATCGGAACTCTTCTGCCATGTGCAGCCCAACAATCTAGCGCTGCCGTCCACGATCAAATGCAAATGCCCATGCATCACCACGGCGACATGCAACCCCTTGAACCTGTTTTCCCCCGTCTCGGTCGGGCCCAGGAACAATCTCACGAAAAACTCTTCACCCTCGACGACGCCCAACGTCTCGCCGCCGCCTCCAATCCCACTCTTCGCCAGGCCGAAGCCGAAATTCGCGCCGCCAAAGCCCGCACGCAGCAAGCCGGCCTCTATCCCAATCCCACCATCGGCTACACCGGCGACGAAATCCGCGGCGGTTCGATCAACGGCGGCAAACAAGGGTTCTTTGTCGAACAATCCATCGTCACCGCGGGCAAACTCTCCAAGAGTCGCACTGTCTTCGAACAAGAAACGCGCATCGCTGAAATCGAAGCTGCAGAACAAAAAACCCGCGTGGAAACTTCGGTAAAAATTGCTTTCTATCGCGTTCTCGCCGCCCAGGAGCTCCTTGAATCTCGCCGCGATCTCAGCCAGATCGCCCAACTGGACCAGCAATCGCAAGACGAACTCGCCCGCACCGGGCAGGTCGATGAATCCGAAAAACTGGAAACTGATATCGAAGTTCAGCGCCTTCACCTCGCTGCATATGCCCAGGAAGAAGTCCTGCGGGCGGAATGGCGCAAACTCGCCGCAATCGTCGGCCAGCCCGATCTTCCTCAATCCGTCGTCGCCGGCGATCTCGAACACGGTTGGCCGGAAATCAATGAGCAGCAAATCCTCGAAACCATCGCCTCGCTCAGTCCCGCCACGCGCATCGCCGACGCCGCGTCCGCCCGGGCCGCCGCGGAAATTACGCGCGCCAAAAGCGCGGTCATCCCCGACATAAACCTTCTTGGCGGACTCGAGTACAACAACGAACCCCTCGGCGCCATCCCCCAATCGATCGGCTGGGAAGGCCTTGCCGAGCTCTCCGTCCAAATCCCCATCTTCAATCGCAATCAAGGAAATATTGCCGGAGCCCAAGCCGAACTTGATCGTTCCCAATTAGAAAAGCAGCGCATCCAACTCCATCTGAGGGAGGGCGCCTCTGCTCTCCTCGATCAATACGCCACTGCAAAAGTCATCGCCACGCAATACCGCGAACAAATCCTCCCGCTCGCAAAAAAAGCCAACACCCTAATGACCGAAAAATACGGCCAGATGCTAGTCGCCTACGCAACCATGATCGAGGTCCGCCGCAAACATTTCCAACTCCAAGCCGAGTACATCCAAACCCTTGAAACCGTCTGGACCGCCTCGTTCGCCCTACAAGGCTTCCTCCTAACCGACGGTCTGGAATCTGCTTCGGGCATCAATCACTCGTCAACCGAATCCACTTTCCCAATGCCCGATCGGACCATGATCCCACTAGACCAAATGGCACACCCTTAGAAGTTCAGAGTGCGGTAGTTTGCCGCCGCCTTTGCGCCGCAAACAAAGACGCAAACCCGCCACACGAGCGCGCATGCGCACTCGGAGCGGCAAACCATTTCTTCATTCCAGTTGTTTATTTCAGGAGAATCCGCCGAACATCTTTGAGCAGGACGAACAATTGCATGGGATCGACAGGGGAAGGGATAAAGTCGAAATGCTCGTAGAAGTGCCGTGCTTCTTCATCTTTTGCGTGCACGCAAAAAGCGCGAATACCGGCAATATCAGCCGCCTGCAAGGTACGCTGCATCGCGTCTCGTAACAGTGCCTTGCCGCCTTGACCATGCCAACGGCGCGACAGCTAACCGGGCAAGCAGCATGATGGGAATGGGATGCTTGGCCAGCCCTTTTTTCAGGCGATCCGGGGCACCTTCCAAGATCACGTCGCCGATCGCCAGCGTGTAGTAGCCAACAATAACTTCTTCCGCGAAATTCAAGTAGGTTTGGGCTGCACCAGCCTGCTGGTTCTGAAGAGCGTAGCGCAACAAATATCGATTGAGCTCTTCGTTGCCCCAATCGAAGTCATCAACGCTATGGTCGCGCCGCAGTTGTTCGACGCGCCTGGATTCAGTCACAAGCTGTCCGCATCAAAAAAACCCGGTTCCTTCAAAAGGCGTTCTAACCGCGGCAAAACACGAGGAGGCGCATCCAGTGCTGCCAGAAACGCCTTCCACTGCGCGGCGCTAACGCAAAGGTGCGCCGGTCCGCCAAGGCTGCGTCGGCGCGAGCAAGGGCACTCTCCAGGTAATCGCCTCCCTGTCCTTCCGGACATATCCACTCCGGCACACTAGTACTCCCGTAGCGTTGACCCACGGAATTTCCACCCGCTACTGTCCCTAATGGCGATGGTGTGTGTTCCGGGATAGGTGACGACTCTTACGTAGTCTGAAATTCCAGCTCCACGGGGAGCTACCTTTCCCGCATTGCTCGCGCGTTTTTCGACGCACCCCGCCCGTTCTCGTGGTGTTTAAGAAAGGCCTCCCGCGCGTCGCGGGACCTGATGGATACGATCGTAAAAGCCGGACGCTACGAAATTCTGAGCGAGCTCGGACGCGGCGCGATGGGTGTCGTGTACCTCGCGATCGATCCTGTCATCGGCCGCAATGTTGCCGTAAAAACCATTCGCCTTACCGAGGAAGGTACCGGCCTTACTCGTCCAGAACTTCTCTCCCGCTTCCAAACCGAAGCCCGTGCTGCCGGGTTGCTCACGCATCCCAACATTGTTGTGGTCTACGATGCCGGCGAAGAAGACGGCCTGTATTACATCACCATGGAACTCGTCCCGGGCAAGTCCATGCAGGCTGTCCTCGACAGCGGCGAAGCCTTCCCCGTCTCCCGCACCCTCCGCATCCTGGAGCAGACCTGCAGCGCGCTGCAATTCGCTCACGAACGCAACATTGTCCATCGCGACATCAAGCCCGCCAACCTGATGCTCACCGCCGACGACACTGTCAAGGTCACCGACTTCGGCACCGCCAAAATCCTTCAGTTCGGTACGGTGCAACAAACCACCCACGTGATGGGCACGCCCAGCTACATGTCGCCTGAACAAGTCAAAGGCCGCCCTATCGACGGCCGCACCGATATTTTTTCCCTTGGCGTGGTCCTCTATGAAATGCTCACCGGCGAGAAGCCGTTTCCCGGTCAGAGCATCACCACAGTGATCTACAAAATCGTCAACGAAGAGCCCATTCCGCCGCGCCAACTCAACCCTTCCATCCATCCGGGCCTCAATGGAATCGTAATGCGCGCGCTCACCAAGGATCCAGACGCGCGCTATCAGAGCTGCCGCGAAATGCTCGAAGATTTGCGCAATTACCGCGCTCTCGGCGGTAATGACCGCAACCCTGATGCAACCCTGGTTTCCCCGCGCGGCCAGGGCCTAGGCCAACCGTTCTCCACGCCTGCGAGCCCTCTTCGCACGCCACGTCCTGAAGAGCTTAGCCCTGCCTCCACACCGCGCTCGCTGCAGCAACACGGCCTCTCGCCATTGCAGACGCCCACGGTGCGTCGCACTGGTCCGCTCCCGCCAATCGAAACAACGCCCGAAAAGAAAACCAGCGCCTTCACCACGGTGCTCGCGGCCATTTTCCTCATCGCAGTGATTGCTTATGGCGTGGTGCGCCTGCGCCCCGAATTTCAAGCCGCGCGCGCAAGAAATAATCCTTCTGCTGTTCCCGCTACGGTTCCGACTACACCCACTCCGACTCTGGCTCCTGCTCCAAAGCCAGAGCCGGCAAACAACTCCGTGCCAGCAACCGAAAACACTTCCCCGCCGGTTACTCCTGCAGCCACTGTCCTTACTTCTGCGCCCAACGATTCCGCGCGCAATCCGCCACCGGATGCTGCGGCTGCTCCTCAGCCTCAGCCGGCCGCCGAGAAGCCTGTGACCGTTCCACCGGTGGCAAAGAAAATCGAACCTTACGTCACGCCCGCTGCCGCTGAATACAAACGCCAGATTGAAGAAGCCATCACCGACAAAGGTCTGACCGGCCGCGTAAAGATCAGCGCCACCGCCAACACGCTCATGCTCGTCGGCAAGCTGCGCCCTGCCGAGCACGGCGCCCTTCTTAAATTCATGCGCAATGCGCCGTCAAACGTTCGTGTTGTGGATGATATTCAATATGACGACACGCCCGTCGCGGGCGCCGAGCACGGTGAAAATGGAGCTCATCCCGTGCCCGATGCGGACAAAAGTGCGATCCACGTTGTTACCGATGTCATCGGCGCCACCGCTACGCTGTTCGGTCCGGCTGGCCGGCAGCTCTCTGATTGTCTGACCCCTTGCAGCTTCAACAATCTCGCCCCGACTCGCTACAGCTTGCAAGTTACAAAGGACGGCTATTCCCCGGTGCAGACCGCCCTCGAATTGAAATCGGACCAGGCCCTGGACCAAAAGCTGCATCTCGAAGCCATCGTCAAAGGTCTCTTCATCACCAGCACTCCCGCCGGAGCCGACATCTTCATCAACGGCGCCAAGCAATCGGGCAAAACTCCGGCCACACTTCCCCTCTCCCAGGGTCAATATGATTTAGTCCTTCGTCTCCAGGGTTATCAGCCTTACGCCGGCCACGTGGTCGTCAAGGACAACCAACAGACCACCATAAACGCTCAGCTACAGGAAAAATCCCAGGTCCGTGTTGCCTGGGCCCAGGTTCAATCCAATCCCGAAGGCGCGGAGATCTTCATCGACGGCGTGCCCACCGGAGAAATCACTCCCGCGCGCATCCAGATTCCGACCGGGCCGCACATTATTGCCTTGAAATTAAAGAACTTCCAGATTGCCAAACGCGGTGTAGAGGCCAGCGAAGGTGGCACGGTTCTCGTCAAGGAAGACCTTCGCTCCAAGTAGGACCCGGCTCTAGTACAGCGAAACAAAAACGTAAAAGACCGATCTCTCTCATTCCATTGGCCCTTAAATGTGCCTATTCGTTACACACCATGGGCTGATCGTACTATATGTTTTCCCCACACCCTCTTCCATCCTTACTTTGCCAGATTTGCCGCCGACTGCCGGGCTTGTCTCCCGCGCTTGGCACGCCCTTCCTAAGGGTTGGGCGTTAGGGCTCATCCGGTAACGTCTTCGTGAAATTTGGGTAACACTCTTGACCCAGCTCGCTTCAGCTCACGCTCTTCGCGATGAACGTTCCGCGGCAAAGCCACGGACTAACCATTCCGTTTCCACCTCCCCGGCCGCTGTCCCGCCGCGCGAGCGAGGCTCGCTGGACGATCCGCGCTTTAATCAAGTTTCCCAAGCGCTTCGCACCTTTAATCTGCTGCTTCGCGCGCATCGCCTCTACGATTCATCGCATCCCCGCGTCCTGGACAGGCTCGATCAGGCCTACGACGGTTTGCGCTCTTCAGCCGTCACCCTCAACGGCTTTGACCTTCGCATCGAACGCGGTGGCATCGTTGTCCCCAAGCTCAACGAGGGCCACTTGCCTGACGTTCGCGGCGAGTTTCACACTCTGGCCGCCGACCTCCAGCGCGCTGGCATTCATGCCATGTTCTTCAGCATCAAATTTCATGTGGGCGAATTGGACACGCTCGCTCACCTCATCACGGATGCCCTGTTAAGATCGGAGGAAGCGGCAAAACGCCTCGGAGTAGGCGGTTGGCCCGCTCGTCTCCGGGAGCATCGCGTGACTGGCATCCAGATCAACACTTTGACGGAACGCAAAGTCGACTCCGTTTTGGCCAGCCTCATCGCGGCTCTCGTCGCCTATGGCGGTAACGCCCCGGAGGAATCCGGTGATACCCCGATTCACGCCCCTCAGGTTGGCGAAATCTCAGATTCCTTGCGCCTCATCGGCCGTCTCACTCCACCCATGGAGGTGGCCCGCGGACTTTCCGCGGAAGACGCCGCCCGCGCCATCCACTCCTCCATGGAAAGTGCCAGCCGAGAAACCGTGCGCACCTTGCTCAGCGCGATGACCCACTACGGCCCGCAAGAGGGTGAAGCTCCACAAGCTTATTTGCGCCGTCTTTCGCAGTCTCTCGTCCTTGAACTTCTTACCACCGAATTTGCCGACGGCACGCTCGCGCCTGTAGCCGTTCGCCCGCTCCTGAATCAGCTTGCCGACGAAGTCGTCGCCGCCGGTGAATATCGCGGCCCGCACTCCTCCCAGCATTTTTCTTCGCTCGCTTCCTCTTGGGCCAACGAGGGTCAGCGCGAGCAACTGATCGAGCGCTTCTGGCTCGAACTTGCTCCGCGCGAAAAATCCGCGGTCCTGCGCGGCCCCGATATCTGGTGTGTGCCAATTGCGGTGGTACGCCAAACGCTTTCGCAATTGGTCGAAGCCGGCGCCGAAGCGCCTCGCCGCGAGGCTCGCACCATCCTGCTGAACTACGCGCGCCGCTTGGAGCACGCCGAGTCTGGTGCTCGCCGCATTGTTGCCGCCGGTCTCAGCGAGCTTTCTCCTCTTCTCGAGCGGCTCTGGCCCAATCAGCTTCCCGAAGAACTTTCCAAGCTGACTCTCGCCGCGCTCACCAGAGAGCAAGCCCCGGAAACCACCGGGCTCCTGGCAGCTTTCCTGGAAACTCTAGGCCGTACGGCAGTCAGCCGCGGAGATTTCGCCGGCTTCGAAAATATTCTTATCGCCCTCGAAAAACTTCCCCGCGACGCCGAGCATGAACACATGAACGCCCTCGGACATCGCCTAATCGCCAACGATCGCTGGATGCTGCTCGTGGACGCTTCGCTTGCCAATCGTCCGCTCGATCCTCCGCTGCCTCGCCTGCTTCAGCGCGATCCTGAACGTCTGCTCGATCGCCTCACTCTTTTGCTCACCGAACCGCGCGCCGCGGACATGGTTCCCGCCATGGCTCGTCTGCTTCGGGCCATCGGCGTCCCTGCGCTCACGCTGCTCGAAACGCGACTCTTCGAAGCCCGCCGTCAACGCGCCAGCGCGGCCATTCGTCTGCTCGCCGCCGCGGATCCCGATCGCCTCCTGCGCGGTATCACGCGCGCGCTGGCAAGTTGGGAGTGGAACCTTCAGGATCTTGCCGTCAGTGAACTTTCACGTCCAACCAATAGCGCCACGGCGCAAAGCACCGCTTTTGTCTTTTCTGCCATCCTCCAGGATGCTCATCCGCTCGTCGTGCCGATGATGATCGACCAGATTGGCATCGGCCAGGAAGCCACCGCGGTCCCCCTGCTCATGGAGATTGCCGCCGGTGAGCACGACACACTTCGCGAACAGTTCGTGCGTATCAAGGCCATTGAAGCTCTCGGCCGTCTCCGCGCTGTCGAAGCCATGGATCTTTTGCGCCAACTCGCTGCTAAGCGCGAAGGCCTTACCTTCGCCGAACCTGGCGGACTCCGCGCCGCCGCTGAAGACGCACTCGCCTTGATGCAAGAAGGCCCCGGCTCGGCTCGCGCCCGCGCTTCGTACGAGCCCGCGGCTCCTCCGCTCGGCAACTTTGTCGTGCCTCGCCGTTACGCGCGCATTCCTCTCGAGTCTCCTCTTCGCGCGCAAATTAGCGGCCCGCAAATGAGCATGGCGCGCATAAAAACTATCAGTCTCGGCGGCGCTTATGTCGAATCCGCCAATCGGCTCAACCCCGGCGATTCCATCCAGCTCGAAATCCGGGCCGGCTTGCGCAAAATCCATTTCACGGCCATCGTGCGCAACGTTGGCCCCAACGGCAACGGCGTTGAATTCGTGCACATGAAAGACGAAGACCGCGATCGCCTCCGCAAGTTAGTCCAGAAGCACATGCCCACAACCTAGCAGCTTCCCGCACACCTTACAGGCATCAGTCCTTGTTTACCCAAAATCTTGTGTTTCGTGATGCGCGTTCCTGTCACCCAGCACTAATTCGCGATTACTGATTAGGTAGCTATTGTGCTAATTTGGCCTTACTCACGAGACGAGGCCCGCCCATGCCCGACGACACTCCAACGTTTCGCTTAACACTGCTTCGCGTGATTGGACTCCTCGCGCTCCTATGGTGTTTGGGTCCAGCCGGTTCCGCACATCAAGCAGGTGGAGCTGCCAGCGGCACCCAAATTCGTCTCGTCCGCTCTCTCGTCGGTGCCAAAGCCGAAGCGCGCAACGGGGCTTTCGTCATGACGGAATCTCGCTCCGTTTTCTACGCCCCCGAAGATAGAGAAGTCATCGTCTATTTCGAGTGGGAAGGCCCAAAGGGCGTCCACCACTGCGAGGGTAGCGTTCACGGTCCCGGGGGCGAATCGGCTTCCATGTCCAGCTTTGATTATGTCGCCACGCAGCCACGCTTCGGCGGCTTTTGGAGAGTTCCACTTTCACAAGGTACGCCGCCGGGTGGCTGGACTTTCGAAAGCAAGGTGGATGGTAAGGCGGCAGGCCAAATTTCATTTCAGGTGGCTGTCGCTGTTAAGCCCGCCGGGGTCGGCATCGTTACCCCTGTTCAACCTCTTCCGACCCCTTCTGACATTTATTCGCATGCGGTCTCTGCCACGGTCGACGTGGAAAAGCTCGATGCAGAAGGACACACCATTCATCACAGTTCGGGCTTCCTGATAAAGGACGGTGCGGTCGTCACGTCATTTCGTGGAATCGACGGAGCGGCAAGTCTTCGTCTTCACCTCTCGAGTGGCGAGCAACTTCTTGCACCTCTGATCGCCGCTTGGGACCGCCGTCAGGATTGGGCCATCCTCGCCACCAACTCCAAAACGAATGCTCCCTTGAAGCTCGCCGAGCCCAAGACTTGGAAAATTGGGGATCCGTGCTACTGGCTCGATGTCAAAACCGACGGCAGCCGCATTCTTTCGGATGGCCAAATTGTCGGCCTCAAATCTCCCTCCCTTTGGGGTGATCGGATCGATTTCTCCGGCGTCTATGACTCCGTGGGTATGGGTGGTGCCCTCCTGAATGATCGCGGCGACGTCATCGGCATCCTCGGTGGTGCCCTTCCCGAATCTTTTTTGAACACCTACGCTCCGCAGCTCCAATCCGATTCAGAACTGGTGTTCTACGACGTCGGAGGTATCGCCGTCGCCACCAATCTCTTGCCGCAATCTTTGCCTTCTTCTCCCGCCTCCCTTCAAGATTTATGGGCCAAGGGAGAAATGACCCCTCCCCTCATCAATTCCCACTATGTCCTGTACGGGATGCTCACCCAAGCCAGTAAAACTTCTGACAAAAAAGCTCCTGCCGTCGACCGAGACAACAAATATCGGTTTCAGCGCAGCGACGCCACCGCCAGCGCATTCGTTCATTTCGCCAACACCACCAGTTTCAAGTCCATCGTCATCGTTAAGGTCTACGACATGGATAATCATCTCGTGGTTTCGAGCGGTCTTGAAAAGGTCAGCGTCAATCGCGGTGAACACGCAGAGCACCTGTGGCAAATTCCTATTGCGAAACTCCCTGCCGGCATTTATCGCGTGGACATCGAAGTTGCTGACGGCGTAGCCTGGCGTCAATACTTCAAACTACTGGATTAGGGGGGTTGCAGCCCCACTTCCTGAATGCAACCCATCCAAACGTTAAATCCTTTCAGCACAACCCCGCTTGCTAAAATAGCCTGTAGATAAATTTAACCAGGAGGCATTATCCGCATGACTGCCCCTCTTTGGGTCGAAGCCTTGGGTGCTATCGCCGGGTTCTGCACCACTTTTGCCTTCGTCCCGCAAATCGCCAAAATCTATCGCCAGGGTGGCCGCGACCTGTCCTATGCCACGCTTTCCTTCTACCTTTTCGGCGTTCTCCTCTGGCTGGCCTACGGCATCATCCTCCACGTACAAGCCGTCGCGCTCACCAACCTGGCCACCGCCATTCTGATCGCTTCCGCCACCCTCCTTAAAGCTTGGAAGGAACGCCAGGGCATTTCCAAGCCCGTCTTGGGCGAACAATTGCCCGAACAAGGGTAAACGCGGCTCCCAAACGGTCGTTTGAATCGCGCTTCCTGCTCCTAACGGGTTGGACACGCGACAATCCTATCTCTCTTTTCTCCATTCCCTCCCAGTTTACAGTTGCAATGGCTGCGAGTTTTGCAGTACAAGCTACTAATTCTATTCACTGGATCGATTGTTTGTATTCGTCGAGGAAAGCTCGCACCGCTAGGGGTAGCGGTTGGGGTATCTGATGTCTTAAGGAGGGCCGGGGTATGCAACGCAGGCCGTCGTTGTTTGCGTTTGTCTTGTTGTGCGTAACGATTTTTCTGGTTGTAGGTTCGTCATTGGCTCAGGTCAACACAGCCACACTCTCCGGGATCGTCACCGATCCGCAGGGTCTCGCCGTTAGCAACGCCAAAGTTACGGTCACCAGTCTCCTCAATGGCGCCGAGCGTACGTCCTCCGCCGATGAGAATGGCCGATACGTTATCGTCGGCCTCGTTCCCGGTGCCTACAAACTCCACGTCGAGGGCGGCACCAACTTTGCCGCCTTCGAGAATCCCTCCGTGGAGGTCAGAGTCGGCACGGAAACCATCGTCAATGTCACCCTCAGCCTCGGCACTCAGCAGCAATCCGTAACCGTTACCTCTGAGTCTGCTCCCGTGGAAACCACGCGCAGTGAAAGCGCACAGACCGTCGAACAAAAGCAGATCGACAATCTACCCATCAACGGCCGCAACTATGTCAATTTCACCTTGATCAATTCCCAGGTCACTCGAGATAATGCCCCGAGCATCGGTCCTGCTCCCACCAGTGGCCTCAGTATTAGCGGCGCGCGCGGCCGCGGCAACATCGTCAGCGTTGATGGCGCCAACTCCGTTGATCAGTCCGTCGAGGGCATTCGTTCCACCGTCTCCCAGGAAGCCGTTCAGGAATTCCAGATGATTCTCAGTAACTACAACGCCGAATATGGCAACGCCACCGGCGGTGTCGTAAACATCGTCACCAAAAGTGGCACCAACGATTTTCATGGTGACGTCTACGGCTACTTTCGCAACCGCTCCTTCCAGGCGCGCAATCCTTTTTCCTTTGACGTCGATCCCACCACCGGCAATCTCGATCCCATCAAGCAGGCCTATACTCGCGTACAGACCGGCCTCACCTTCGGCGGGCCTATCAGGAAAGACAAAACATTTTATTTCTTCTCTTACGAATATACGCAGCGCGAGGAAACTGGCTTCTCCGACATCGGCGAAGACAATTTCGACCTCGTCCCTGTTGCTCTTCCGACGACTGCGGGCCCGTTGCCCGTGCAGTTGACCGCCTCGCAGGCAAGCGCGGTCAACAGTCTTCTTTCTTCGGGCATTCCCGCGTATCAACAATTGGGCGTCGAGTATGGCGTACTGATGGGATCCGCTTCGAGCGTGGCTTTGAATAAGCTCGATTACGGTGCGGTTGCTGCCGGCCTGACAAGCGGCTTCTTGAATCCAGGTCCGGGTGCGCAATTCCCATTACCCGTCCCATGTCCTGCGGGTCAGACCGTAAATCTCATGACCTGCTCCGCTATCGGCGAGGGGATTGCCCCCTTGCCGGCTTCTTATGTCGGTCTTAACAGCATTCGCGGCAATTTCCCGGTGATGGAAAAGACGAGCCTTTGGTCCGCGCGGCTCGACCAGCGTTGGAATGCTAAGAACAACTCTTTTATTCGTGTCGGCGTTTCCCCTTCGGAAGTCACCGGCCTTCAATCTACCTCGCAAAACCAGGTCCTGGGTCAGAACTCTGCCTCCCGCGTGGGTGAAACGCATTATCGCGACGTCAACGCGACCTTTGAACACGACACCGTTCTCGGCGATACCGCTTACAACGAATTCACCTTTCAATTCGCTCGCCGCGGCCTCCATTTCGGTTATTCTCCTTCCGAAGGCGGCAGCGATATCGGCATAAACATTCCTGGCTATGCTTACTTCGGCCGCGAACCTTACTCCACCGTCGACCGCATCGAGCGCCGCTTCCAGTTCGCCGATGCCG
The DNA here is from genome assembly GCA_963790355.1 of Candidatus Acidiferrales bacterium. GTDB lineage: Bacteria > Acidobacteriota > Terriglobia > Acidiferrales > UBA7541 > Acidiferrum. The sequence goes on along the minus strand of CAWBOF010000001.1, from coordinate 264,241 downwards.
GCACCATCACCCGCGGCCGCCACACCTTCAAGGTTGGCGCGGATTTCACCCTTCTCCAGTTGCGTTCCGCCAAACAACAAATCTTCGAACTTGATTTCGGCGGCGTCGTCGACTTCGGTGGTCTTCCTACGAGCACCTTTGGTCTTCCTAACAGCGTTACGCTACCTTCCGGCACCGCGGTTAGCTTGCCCGGCGCTACTACTCTCCAGGCCTATGGTCTTGGCATTCCCACCGATTTCATCCAGGGCATCGGCACTTCCAACGAACCCTTTAACGATATTCCCATCGGCTTCTTTGCTCAGGATTCCTGGCGCGTTACCCGCAAGCTCACCATCAATTATGGTTTGCGTTATGACCCCGACCTCACCCCGCTCTTCGCACCCGCAACTTCCATCAACGCCGCCGCCGAACAAGCTCTGGGCGTTCAAGAGGGGATTCCCCGTCAGTATAAGGACATTGCTCCCCGCTTCGGTTTGGCCTGGGATCCCTTCGGAGATGGCAAGACCGTCGTGCGCGCCGGTTTCGGTCTCTTCTACAACCATCCGCTCCTCGCCATTGCTTTTGACTCCGTCACCGCCGACGGTGGCCGCTCTGTTCAGTTGCTCGCTGCCGGTGGCGCTGCTTCCGCCTGTGGTTTAGTCACCGCCGTTTGCGGCAATGGTCTGGATACACCTCTCAACCTGAATGCTTCTTCCATTTTCCAGGGTGTGCTGAATGCGCTGCCGAGCATGTACTACGAGCCCAACCAGCAACGCTTCAATCCAACGGCCTCGGGCTCCTTATTCGCCAATCAAAACTACCTCACCGAGGGTTTCCCTCTAGCGATTCTTCCTTTCACCCTACCGGTCGACAAAAATTTCCGAGACGGCTACGCGGAACAAGCGAACCTAACCGTCGAACGCGTTCTTGGTGGCACCTGGAAATTGAGCGCCGGTTATCAATGGTCCCGGGGCGTGCACCTGTTTCGTCCCATCGACATCAATTCTACGAATCCCACCTTGCTGACGACCAATCTAGCCAACGCCGATGCCGCTGGCCTGGATTTCGCCAGTCCTCTTACCGTCGCGGTTCCTACTACCAACATCGCCCCAACGGCATCCACGTGTGGTCTCTCTGTCAGCGCCACCAACGCTCCCGGCATTCTCGGCGTGCTTGGCGGTTGCCCCGCGGCACTCGCTTCTTTCAACGGCAAATATGTCGGCACTCCTGCGTTCTTCAACTATTTCCGCAAGTCCGGCCCGAATCCGTCTTTTGCCGGCCTTGTTCCCGGCGGCTATGGTACGCAGGTCGCTCTCGCCGCTGCCGCTGGCTTCCCCACGGGTTTCGGCGTTCCTGTGCCTTATAACAGCGTGGACACGCAAGTCTCGGACGCGTTCTCTACATACAATGCCCTCACCATCAATCTGGAAAAGCGCTTCTCCAAACACTTTCAGTTGCTGTCCAGTTACACTTGGTCGCACTCGATCGACGACGGCACCGACCTTCAGTCGACTCTCGAACCGCAAGACAGCCGTTTCCCTCAATATGAAAAGGGCAACTCCGTAAACGATCAGCCGCAACGTTGGGTCACCAGCGGCGTCTTCCAGAGTTCGCCTCACGTCGCCGACCAAGGCTTTATGCAAAGCTTCCTCAGCAACTGGACCCTGGCCCCGCTCGTGGAAGTTTCTTCCGGCCTGCCCTTCAACGTGATCTCCGGTGAAGACACTCGTCTCGAGCTCAGTTCTTCACAAGCTCGCCCCAATCTTGGCGGCGGCACCACTTCGCCCTACATTCCCGGCGTCTCTTTCGGCTTTCCTACCACGTGCTGGACCAACGCCGGCCAACCCTTCACGGTTCCTGGAATCACTCCACCGCTCGGCTGCGTCGGCACTCTCGGTCGCGACAAGTTTAGAATGCCGATGTTCTTCCAGTTCGATGCCCGCATTTCCAAGGGCATCAACATTGGCGAGCGCTATCGACTCGACCTGATAGCCGATGTTTTCAACCTTTTCAATCACACCAACATCATCTCTGTGGACAACCTCTGCGATCCCCTGACGGGCACAACTTGCGCCGCCGGCCAGCCATCGGCCGCGGCCGACGCCCGCCAGTTCCAATTCGCCATTAAGTTCTACTGGTAAATTCTCCACCAATGAAAACGAAAAGACCCCGCTCAAGAAAAAAAACGGGGCCTTTTCGTTTTTCTATCTTCTATTTTCCTGTCTCCGTCATCGGGGCCACAACCATCCGAACGCCCCCGCCGTCAACAACCCAAACACCAATCCATCGATCACTTCCTTGATCGTCATGCTCCACGTCTGGCCTTTCCAGATTCCGTCGCTGAGGTGCCCCAAGCCGTACGCCAGAAACGCCGCTGTTCCCACCACGCGAAACACCGCCAGGTAATTCGCGCCGGCCGATACCGTGTGCCACGCCAGATAAGCCACAAAAATCGACACCACCAGGCAAAAAACGAACCACTGTCCCAGAAATCTCGGCATGAACGGCGGGCCGCTTGGCATCACCGTCATCATTCCCACCGGACCCAGCTTGTACTTTTCCACCATCGCCGCCGACTTCATGTCTTTCGGCGCGCTAAACGGAAAGATGTGTAGCCCGCGCTCCAGTTTTTCCCCGCGCAATACCTCCAACACTTTTTCCTCGTTCGTGAATTTATGACAATCGCTCTGGTGATACTTCAACACCGCATGCATGATCGAACTCGCAACAAAAACAATAATCGCAGACAACAAAATCGGCAGCCACAACGCCGCAAGAAATGCCATGTCGATTCTCCTTCGAGTGCCTGGTCCCTGCTCTTGCTCGAACTGCGTAACTTTGCCGCGAGGCTATCCCGTTACGGCCACGACGGTCAAGTTATTCCGATGTCTGGGCTAGTCCCTCGAAGGTTCGATTTTCGTCCTCTGATGGCTCGCTGTCGCCTCTACGCCCTCCGTGAACACCACTCCATAATCCCCCTCAAGATGCCGGTGTTTGGCTGCCTCCTGGGAAACCGGGCGGTTGTACCACGCCTTCGCTTCGGTCATCGTCGGAAACTCCAGGATCGCCAGGCCCTCCACGCCCGGACCTTCCGTCACTTCGCAAGCTCCAAAGCGCGAAAGGAATTTGACCTTGTAGCCAGCCAGGTGCTCGGTTCGATTCCGGGCGTTCAAGTTTGATGCAGGATACTGTTCCTTGTCTTCCGTTGTGATATAAGAATTCTTGGTGCACCGCGTACCAAAACTCAGTCTGCTCGTTGTTCTGCTCGCTCTCGCGGCAATTCCAATCTGCGTCCATCTCGCCGCGGCCAAAGCACCGGCCCCCGCGAACACGCTTCAGTGGATGGGCCGCACTTGGATTCTCACGAGCGGCGGCATGGCCGGTGTCGCCAAAGGCGATCCCGCAAACATTTCCGTCGATGCAAAAGGCTATTTGCATTTGTGCATCGTTAATCGCGAAGGAACGTACACCGGCTCCGAACTTTTCACCACGGAAAGCCTCGGTTTCGGCACGTATCAGTGGCAAGTGGAAGGTGCCGTCGACAAAATGGATCCAACCACTGTCCTCGGCCTTTTCAACTATGGCGCCAGGGCCGGCATTGGCGTCGACGCCGAGAATGAAATCGACATCGAATTCTCTCGCTGGAACAACACCTGCCACGGGTGCAACGCCGACTTCACCTTCTACCCATCCACCGGAAACAAAGCCCTCGGTCCCATGGAAGACAATTTCATCTACGACCCGCACGGCTCCACGCTGACGACCGCCCGCTTCGAGTGGACCTCCACGCGCATCGCCGCCACCATCATGGGCGGCCTGCAACCCCTCGGCACAACCGCCAACGTTCTGCAAACCCTGGCCTTCTCTCCCGACGATTACTCCGCGCGGATTCCCCAAGTCCCTCTGCCCCTGGCTATGAACCTCTGGTGCTTCAAATCCACTCCCACCGCCGCCCAGGAAATCATCCTTCGCAATTTCCAATTTGTCCCGCAACCCCCACCTGCGCCTTCTCCCTCGCCCGCATCTCGATGATTGCCCAAATTCTCTTTCCTTTTTAATTTTCGCGGATGCGCTACATGCCCATAGAGCATGTGGGGTCTCGGGCCAGTTCACTGGGATCAGGGTTTCGGCACGGCACTGGGACTCGCGTCGGCCGTGGGTTCCGCGTCCTTTGGAGTCGCGATGCGCTGCTTATCGTCGACCGCAAACAGCATGTAATTATTGAAGCTGTGCCGTCGGTGCACCTGCCGTCCACGCCACGCGAAGTACACTTCGGCGCTCTGCGGCAGCCACAAGTTCACATTGTCCTTACGGAAATTCACCGGGCCATATTCCACGCTGGTATGCTCCGCCAGCAATTTAATTTCCGGAAGCGGCGCAACGATGTCTGTCTCCATTCGCACGATCTGATAATTGTCCGCGGAAATCCACGCGCGCCCTCTCAATCCCACGGAATACGACGGCCCATGCATTCCTATCTGATAGGTCTTCAATTCATTCGGCTTGCCCGATTTCTGCCGGAAATGCACTTGCCAGGCCAGCCCGCCGTTCGCCCGAGACAGCCCTTCGCACGTCATCTCATAATTCGGCGCGTAATATGGATGGAAAATCAGCACCAAGGCTGGCAGACCGTTGGTCACCACTCCGTCGGGAAAGTCGTTCTGGCCTCCTCCGCCATTGCGATATTCCGTGACGCCCAGGTAGCCCTTGCGCACTTCTTGGATCGAAACTAGGTAATCGAACTTCCGCTTCTCCAGCGCCGACGCCGTTCCGTACTTGTCAATCGACTCGTGCGTCAGATTTTCCGTCGCCGTGAATCGGTCCACGTCATGAACGAACGTCACCAGTTGTGCTCCCGCCTTCTGCACCACATCATCGACAGAGCAGGTCGCCCCCGCTTCCACACTCGGAATCTTCTCGTCGATATCCGGAGGCAACCAGTTCGGCGCAATCGCGAATGCCGAAGCGTCAGCCGCCACGTCAGAGGTCTCATCCCCGCCCGCCGCAGTTGTCTTGATCGCCACTGTCTTCGTCGCTGGCGGCGCTGTCAATTTCTCCAACAATTTCGGCGCGTTTGCATCCGTTGGATGCGCCCCAATGTAGTCTTTCAGAACCTTGATCGCCCGATCTTTCTCTCCATTCTCAAACAGCGCATGCGCCAGCAACGGTTGCACGCTTGCCGCGCGATCGTGTCCCAACTCCAGCGCGCGCTCCGCTTCCTTCACCGCTTCCTCGTGCTTGCCCTCGAACAAGTCCGCTTGCGCGATCAGCATGTGCGCGCGCCACGACGACGGCTCAATCTGCACCGCGCGCTCGAGGTACGGTGCCGCTTGCGCTGCTTTGCGGTCGTGCAGCAGGTCCTGGCTCAAGGCCAGCAACGTGCTCAAGTGACTGGGATTCAGTTCGAGCGCTTTCGTCCAATACGATCTCGCCTGTGCTTCGTTGTTCAGTTGCGAAGCGTACACACCGAATAGATATTCCACTTCGGCGCTATTCGGTGCGTCCCGTTGTGCCGCTTCTAGGTGGCTCCGCGCCTCCGTCGGCCGGTTCACCCGCAAAGCTTCGAGCGCCTTGCCCACGTCCTTCTGCGCCTTCGGGCTTAGAGCCGCAATTCCCCGGTCGGAGGCGGCTGCTTCCTTGTCCGTCATCGGTTGCAGTTCGATTCTTACGATCACTTCCCCGTGTTCCAGCACCTCGAATGATTTCTTCGCCGTTTGATAGCCCGGAGCCATCACCTGCGCCGTCAGCTCGCTCTTCGGAACTTCCGCGAACCGAACCTTCCCTCCCTTAGCCATCGAAGTGATAAAGACTTGTCCGTTATCTCGAATCAGAGACACCGCCACGGCTCCGTCCACCGGCGCCCCACCCGGCCCGTTCACCCGCACTTCCACCGAGGCAGAAACATAGAGATTTTCTGTGCCAACGCGCACTCCGCCCGCGTAAGTCCCATTCGTTTGCAGCCCGGGAGCTAGCTGCCCAACCAACACAATTGGCGACAGCAACCCGGCGCCAACCATCATCACAACTAGGGAACACTTCACAGATCACCTGGCGGCCCGTTCGTTGGGACTCGCCTTGCCGTAAATACTACAGCATCAGTCTGTCACAAGGTATCGCTTTCCCCGCCGCGCGATGCGCCGATCAAAGCAGTTCCCACGGCTGTTGCTCCTCTGTAGAATCATTCGCGTATGCCGGGCAAAGTCGATCTCTACGACAACGCGTACGGGCATTACGACGCGGATGCGTATCGCCAGATTCGTGTTGAAACCTACGGCGAAGATCTGGGCCAAACCGGCTGGTCCACCACGCAGGAATCGGCCGAAATCCCGCGCACATTGCAACTCACCCGCGATTCTTACGTGCTCGAGGTCGGCTGCGGCTCGGGTCGCTACGCGTTGCAAATCGCTTCAACGATCGGTTGCCGCATCCTCGGCTTCGATCTGAACGCCCCGGGAATCGACAACGCCAATCGCCTGGCCGCGGCACAGAATCTCGTGGCTCAAGCCCAATTCCAGATCGTCGACGCCTCACAGCCGCTGCCCATCGCCGACTCCTACTTCGACGCGGCCTTCTCGAATGACGTGCTTTGCCACATTCCCGGTCGCCTCGTGCTGCTCCGTGAACTATGCCGCGTGCTGAAACCCGGCGCACGTTTCCTCTGCAGCGATGCGCTCGTCATCGCTGGCGTCATTTCGCATCAGGAACTCGCGGCGCGCAGTTCCATCGGCTACTACCTCTTCAGCCCGCCCGGCGAAAATGAACGCCTGCTGCAGCGAGCCGGATTTCGTGTCGTCAGCGTCTCGGACACCAGTGAAGCGGCCGCGGAAATTGCCCAGCGGTGGCGAGACGCGCGCCAAATCCGGGCCGAATCGCTCGCCGCCATCGAGGGCCCAGAAAACTTCAGCGGTCTCCAGCAATTCCTATCCACCGTTCACTCGCTGACCAGCGAACGCCGCCTTCTTCGTCTCCTCTACGTCGCGCAGAAACCTTCCGCAGACACCGCGCCTTGACCGCACTTCCCGCGCAGTCTAGTATCAAACGGACATGATCGGCTCCGATTCCCTGATTTCCCAAACCATCTCGCATTACAAAGTCACACGAAAGCTCGGCAGCGGCGGAATGGGCGTCGTTTACGAGGCCGAAGATTCGCGTCTCGGCCGTCGTGTGGCCCTCAAATTCCTTCCTGAAGCGATGGCGCAGGATTCGCAGCTCATCGAGCGCTTCCAGCGTGAAGCGCGCGCCGCTTCCGCGCTGAATCATCCCAACATCTGCACCATTCACGCCATCGAGACAAACGGCAGCCAGAATTTCCTCGTGATGGAACTCCTCGAAGGGCAGACGCTCGGCCAACTCATGACGCGCCAGGCTTTCTCCATGGACAAGCTTCTTCCGATGGCCATTCAGATCGCCGACGCGCTTGAATCCGCGCACGCCAAAGGAATTATTCATCGCGACATTAAGCCCGCGAATCTCTTCGTCACCGATCGCGGCCAGGTGAAAGTCCTCGATTTCGGCCTCGCCAAGATCGAGCGCGCCGAAATCCCCGAACACGGTTCTACGCCTTCCAAGATGGACACCATGGTCGGAATGGAACTTACTTCGCCTGGTTCGACGATGGGAACTGTTTCGTACATGTCGCCGGAACAAGCGCGCGGGCAACTTGTCGACGCGCGCACCGATCTGTTCTCTCTCGGAACCGTTCTCTATCAGCTTGCCAGCGGAGTTCTTCCCTTCCGGGGGAAACTTCCGCGATGGTCTTCGATGCCATTCTCAATCGCGAAGCTGCGCCGGTGATTGAGGTCAATCCCAATTTGCCGCCGGAATTCGGCCGCGTGCTCTCAAAGCTGCTGGAGAAAGATCGCACGCTGCGTTGCCAATCGGCCACGGAACTGAAGACCGATCTCAATCGCTTGAAGCGCGACCTCGAATCCGGCAGCAAACGCGCCGCGGAGCTTATCGAAACGAAATCTGGCGCGCCAAAAGTCACCACAAAATCCGTTGCGGTTCTTTATTTTGAAAATTTAAGCGGCGTGCGCGAAGACGAATATCTTCGCGATGGAATCACCGAGGACATCATCACCGAGCTTTGCAAAATTCGCGGCATCAACACCTATTCCCGGCCGACGGTTCTGGCCTTCCGCGATAAACAAGTGACGCCTGCGCAAATCGGCCAGCAACTGAAAGCCGCTTATGTTCTAACCGGCAGCTTGCGCCGCGCGGGGACCCGTTTGCGCATCACCACGCAGCTGGTGGACACTGCAACCGATTTTCCGCTCTGGAGCGAACGATACGACCGCGAAATGAAGGACGTTTTCGAGGTCCAGGACGAAATCGCGCGCAAAATCGCCGAAGCGTTGCGCGTCACGCTTTCGCCGCAGGAACTGGAAGCGCTGGCGATCAAACCCACAGAAAATCTTCAGGCGTACGATTTGTATCTCCGCGGCAAACGATACGCGCGACGCCAGACGCGCCAGGATCTGGAGTTTGCGCTACAGATGTTTGAAAACGCCGTCACCATGGATCCCAGTTTCGCGCTCGCCTATGCCGCCTGTGCCAATGCCTGCGCCATGTTTTTTTGCAATTACAGCCGGGATCCCATCTGGGTGGAACGCGCCCGCAACGCTTCCGGCCGCGCCGTGGCTTTGCGCTGGGATTTGCCCGAAGTGCAGGTCAGCCAGGCTTGGGTGCTTTACGCCACCGACCTCCACGACGAAGCCGTGCGTATGGTGCAAAAAGCCATCGAGCGCAAACGCGATTGCGAAGGTGCTTACTATCTTTTGTGCCGCGCGCTTTTTTCCGCCGGGCGCTACCAGGAGGTGGAGGAATTGTTTGAGACCGCGCTAGAAGCCAGCGGCGAAGATTACAACGTTTACGTCCCGGTGATGAATTCCCTCGGCGCGCTCGGTAAAGAAGAAATTCGCCGCAACGTTTTGTTGCGCTGCGTCGCCGCGTTGGAAAATCATTTGAAACAAGTGCCCGAAGACGCTCGCGCGCGCATTCTGATCGGCGGGCATTACGCGGAAATAAATCGCCTGGATGATGCCCGGCGCGAAACCGATCTGGCCATGACTCTGCGCGCCAACGAAGCGTCGATTTTGTACAACGCCGCGTGCAACTATTGCCTGCTCAAAACCAAAGTGGAAGCCCTGGAAGCCCTCCGCAAAGCCTGGGAAGCCGGCTTCAAAGACGCCATCTGGGCCCGCCGCGATCCCGACCTGACCCTCCTCCACGGCGATCCCGAATTCGACCGCCTGTATCCGCCCTCGCCAGCCGCGCAGTAGGAGTTTGATCGGAGCGCCGACATTGGTTGATCAGTTGCAATAATTCCGAGTAATAGGTAACACGTTTAAGTACCCCTTCCCGCTTGTAAAGGGCGGGCACGCGTGCCAACCCAAGACCCACCCTTGCATGAACGATGAAGGAGAGGGCGGCGGCGGCGAATTGATGATGGGGCGGCCCGCAGAGGCCAAAAGCCTTTTGGATTTTTCACGGATGCGGCACGACTGAAGTCGCGCCCTGACGAAGAGAGAGGGATTAGGAAAGCCCCGGTAGCACACGCAGGAGTGCCTGTGCTACCGGGGACCCCAAGAATGGCCGGTCTAAAGTCCGGCGACTGCACGGTCTAGAGCTTGGCCTTCGGCCAGGACTTTTTCAGGGACGCGACGGAGTTCGCGGACCAGGCGGAACCACGAGAGCATTTTCAGCGCGTAGTAGGTGATGTCGATTTCCCACCAATAGAAGCCCTGACGGGCGCTGGCCATATAGAAATGATGATTGTTGTGCCAGCCTTCGCCAAGAGTGACTAGCGCCAGGAGCCAATTATTCTTGCTGGTATCGGTGGTGGGAAAACGTCGCTTGCCGAAAATGTGCGAGAGCGAATTGATTGTAAAGGTGCCGTGCCAGAGAAGAACGGTGCTGAGGAAGAAGCCCCAGAACAGAAGCGGGAATCCGCCGATGAGGAACATGGCGACACCGAGAACGGTGGACGGAAGCAGATGATATTTGTTGAGCCAGCGGAGCTCGGGAAATTTCGCGAAGTCGCCAATGTAGTTAAAGCGGGTTTCGTTGTAGCGGTCGGAGAGAATCCAGCCGACGTGAGACCACCAGAAACCGAATAGCGTGGGCGAGTGAAGATCCTCTTCGAGGTCTGAATAGCGATGATGATGGCGGTGATGAGCTGCCCACCAGAGCACGCCCTTTTGCGAGGAGGACATGGCCATCCAGGCGATGACGAACTGGAACCAGCGGCTGGTCTTGAAGGAGCGGTGCGAGAAATAACGGTGGTAGCCGGCGGTGACGAAGAGCATGCGGATTTCGTAGGCGAGAAAACAGACGACCGGGTAATACCATTTGAACGGATAGAAGAAGATGCCGAGCGCGGCGAGATGAATCAGCGCGAAGGGAAGCGAAGAGACGAGATGAAGGCGCGCGCCATTGGGCAAAGGGATAGAAAGAGGCCGTGCGATTGAAGCCATTCCGGAAAAACTCCTGTGCGGGAGATGGTGATGTAGTGGTAGCGCGCAAGAGTCGAAGCGGGCTCCCTGCCACGGACCACACAGTAAGTGTACGGGTGGGGGTGGTATTGGTCAAGGAGTATGGGAGAAGGAGCTTCTATAAGAGCGGGTTATAGGAGGAAATGCACGGATGTGCTATCGTGCGAGGCGGATGGCGGCCCTCAGTGGCTAAAGCCCGTTTTTTTTTGCGTGTAATACAGCACGGCTGAAGCCGTACCCTCCCAAGGGAAAAGCGAGGAAGAATGGCGGAACGACCGGTATTGGTGGGATTAATCCCGCAGGCGGTGGTGCTCGATGCGGGCGATACGGTAAGCTGGATTTCGGACGCGGGAAATTTGAAGGTGGAGTTCGATGCGAACCGTTGCCCCTTTGCGTCGAATATTTTTCAGGCGCCGGTGGGCATGCGGCTGCTGAGCGGGCCGGTGACGCCGGGGACGAAGGGCGGGAGTTACAAGTACCGGCTGTGGTTGAACGAGCAGATGGTGGGGCGCGGCGAAGTGATTGTGCGGGATAAGTAGGGGCAGCGCAAAAAAGAAAGCGCCGGCACAAACGCGGGCGCTACCTGGAACTTCCGAAAAAAATTGTTGGTTAGGCGGACTGGCCGGAGGCTAGCCCTTTCACCATTTGCTGGAGGGCGTTGGCGTCGGGGACTTCGCCGTTAGGCGTTAGCTTGTCGGCCAGATGAGGGAGAAGGCTGCTCATCATGGACGTGAGCTGAGACGGATTCATGCCAGCTTGCTGTGCGGCTTGCGTCAGTGCGCCGCTGTGAAGGACGTTCTGGAGCTGGTCCGGAGAAATGGGCAACTTCTGGCCGGAGCTGATCCAGGAACTGACGACGTGACCAAGACCGCCCTGCTGAAACATGCTTTGCAAACCGGCGATGCCGCCGACTTGCGGACTGTTGATGTAACTCATGATCGCGGTGATGGCGGTCGTGTGTTCGGATTGCTGCGCGCCGGAACTACCCGCCATTGCGAGAAGTTCATCCATCAAACCCATAAAGCCTCCTTGCGAAGAATCGAAGGAGCGGCCGTTTTGGAATGACCGCTCCGTAAAACGGAACGCGTTGCTTCTGTTTGGCCCTTACTTCTCCTTAGCCTTTACTTCTGTTTGGCGATGATCAGGTCCTTGATCTTGTTGTAAGTGGCCTGGGGAATGACCTTTTTCTTCACCAGGTCGGTCTTTTTGGCGTAAGGCCGGTTATCGATGATTTTCTGGGAATAAGCGGCGCCGATGCCCGGCAGGGCATCGAGCTGTTCTTTGGTGGCGCTGTTGATGTCCACGAGATTGGCGGCGGAAGCCGAAGCAGCCGGTTTGCTGGTGGTGCTTTGCGGATGAGAAACGGCAACGCTGACGCCGAGAATGAAGACGAGAGCGACAAGCAGCATGCGTACGGAATTTCTCTTCATGCGATCTTCTCCTTGAAATGGTGTAGGGCGGTAAAACAACGGTAAAAGCTAATTCTTTTCCGCGGCGCGATAGCCGGCTTTAACGGCATCGGCCTCGGTCATATATTTGCCTTGCTTGGTCTTGCCGTAATAGCGAGTGCCGGGCTTGTGGTACACGCCGGAATCGGTGTTGACCCAAACCATGCCGTTGCTATTGGCAGGCGGAGTTTGCTGAGCTGGCACGGCGGTCTTGGCGGTTGTGGTTGTGGATTTGGCCGGTGTGGAAGCAGGCGCGGGAGGGGCCGGCGCGGCTGGGGTGGTAGTTGCGGCCGGAGTAGCGGTCTTTGCCGCGGGGGCAGGCGTGGTGGCGGCAGGAGTTGCGGACTTGGTTGCCGGTGCGGGAGCAGCGGCGGCGGTAGCCGCAGGAGCTGAAGTGTCCGCTGTGCTGGTGGACTTTTTGGACTTGGAAGACTTCTTGGTCGTAGAAGCGGTGGTGTCAGCTGGAGCTGTGGAAGCGTCGGCGGCGGTGTCGGCTTTCTTGGACTTGGAAGATTTTTTGGTTGTGGAAGCGGAGGAATCGGCTGCAGCGGTGGAAGAATCAGCAGCCGTGTCCGCTTTCTTGGACTTCGAAGACTTCTTTGTGGTGGAAGCGGAAGTGTCACCAGCAGCGGTGGAATCGGCGGCATCCGTCTTTTTTGACTTGGAGGTAGTCTTCTTTGTGGTGGAGGAATCGGCGGAAGCGTCGTCGGATGTGGTGGTCTTCTTCTTTTTCTTGGCTTTGGTGGTGCTGTCGCTGCTCTGGTCTGTGGACTGAGCTTCCTGAGGCTTGGAGGCAGCTCGCAGGGTAAGGTCACCGGCGATGAGCATCAGGGCCGCAACGAGAGCAAGAAAAACCGTCTTACGAATACGATCCATGTTTGAAAGATCCTTTCGCCTGTAGGTAATTCAGGCCACCTGGCTGGCACACGTGGGCGACGTGCTATCGGGCGGAGAGCAGGAGGCGAGAAGAGACTTCTCCGGGGCCTTTCCCAAGAGAGATTGCGCGAATGATGAAAGAGAAAGGGAGGGAAGTCAAGAAAGAATCGGTGGCGGAGGGAAGAGGGGAAAGGAGTTAGAGGAAGGTAGTGGAGATCGCGGGATTTCGGGTATCCTTGCGGACTGGTCCTATGGTCAGTTGCGCTGAAGGCGGTTAATCACTTGGGCGCAAAGCCTTTCACAGTGCACAGGGCTCTGCTAGCGTGGATAAGAAGTAGAGGTCGGGACCAGGTCCGCGCCAGGGGTTGCGCGTGTGCTCACGAAAAGCTTGGAAGGAGACGTTGTGCAGATCGTCAGCGGTGGTGTGAGCGATGTGGGGCGCGTGCGCACCAATAACGAGGACTCGTTCCGGGTTCTGGAGGCATTGAATTTATTCATATTGTCGGACGGAATGGGCGGCGAAGCGCATGGCGAAGTGGCCAGCGCGATGGCCGTCGAAACGGTGGAGAAGTTCTGCAGCAATCCAGACGCGTCCAAGGAAGATTCCGGGGTGACATTGCACGGTTCGGCCAGCGATAACTGGAGCCCGCAGACGAAAATACTGCAAAACGCAGTGTTTCAGGCCAACTTTAACATTTACCAATCCGCGCAGAAGCACCCAGAGCAGCGAGGAATGGGAGCGACACTGACGACCGGGTGGCTTAACGGAAGTAAGCTGAGCATCGCGCACGTGGGAGATAGCCGGGCCTATTTGTTGCGGACGGGGGCGTTGCAGCAACTGACGAACGATCATTCGCTGGTTGCGGAGCAGGTACGACGCGGGATTTTAACGCCGCAGCAGGCCGAAGAGAGCGAGATGCAGAGCGTGTTGCTGCGAGCGCTCGGAGCAAATCCGGAAGTGGATGTGGAAGTGGATGAAGTGGACTTGATGCCGCGAGACGTATTGCTGTTCTGCTCCGACGGGCTGACGCGAATGGTGAGCGAGCCGGAAATCGCCGGGAAACTGCAGGCAGAAACGGACCCAGGATCGGCTGCGCAAAAACTGGTGGATCTCGCGAACGAGCGGGGAGGCCTGGATAACGTGACGGTCATTGTGGTGCGCGTACAGGATGATTCCAAGGGATGGTTTTCCTGGCTGCGCCGAGACACGGGGAAAAAAGACTAGAAACCTCCAAGGGAGGGAAGCCTTATGGCGAAACTCAGTCTGATGTTCGAGAACAACGTAGTGAAAGAGGTTCCGATCGGCAACCGTCCGGTATCGATCGGGCGTTCACCGGACAACGACATTCCGATCGATAACCTGGCAGTTTCGACGTATCACGCGCGCGTGTATTACGAAGGAAACCGGCTGGTGGTGGAGGATCTGGATAGTTTGAATGGCACGTTTGTGAACGATCTGCGCGTGGAGCGCGCGATGCTGCACGATGGAGACTCCATCTGGATCGGAAAGCACAGCATCAAGGTGGATGCAACAGCCGATACGGCGATCCCGTGGGACACCGGACGGAAAGCGGCGGCGCCAAAAATCAACGAAACCATGGTGCTGGACACGAAAGCGCGGCGAGACATGCTGCAGCAGGCGGCAGCGATGGGCGAGCGGTCGCAATTTTCCCCGGGCCGCATGAAGATGCCGACGCTGGTGGTGCTCAACGGAAGAGTGGATCAAAAGGAATACGTGCTGACGAACAAGCTGACGGTGATCGGAAAATCGCCGATGGCGACGGTGCGCCTGCGCGGATGGTTCAAACCGCAAGTGGCAGCGCAAATCAACCAGCGCGACGATGGATATTACCTGGGAACCGGATCGAAGATCCCTACCGTCAATGGCGCACCCATCCAAGGGGCGGTGCGGCTGAATGACGGAGACCTCATCGAGGTTTGCGGGATTCGCATGAACTTCATCGTGCGGGAGTAACACTGCCCTTTCATGGCCGCCGCCCTACATGGAGGATCGCGGGGAGGTGCCTACCGGCTACGCACCTTGCTTTCCGAGTGGTGGCAGCACCGCGCATCCTTCTTCATCAGCCTGGGAATCACGCTGGCCGCACTGGGAATTTACTTCTTCACATTTCTGGGTGACCGCAGCACACCGCTGTTCGACTTCCTGAAGCGATTTGAATACAGCACACTGGACACGCGATTTCGTTACCGGCCGGCGCGGTATAGCTTGCCGGACTCGCGGATCGTGATTGTGTCCATCGACCAGCGTTCGCAGGAAGTGCTGGGCAAGTGGCCGTTTTCTCGCAAATATTTCGGGGAAATGCTGGACGCGCTGCATGAGGATGGGGCGAAGGTCGCGGCATTCGACATTACATTTGATAAGCCGGACATGACGGCGGCGCCGGTGCAGGCACTGCTGAGCAAACTGGAACAGGACAAGCAGGCAGGGCGCCCGCCGGACGCGAAAGTGGAAGCGCAGGTTGTGGAGCTGGCAAAGGAATTTGATTCCGACGCGCAGTTTGCGGCGGCGCTGCGGCGGTTCGGCCCGGTGGTGCTGGGGAATTTTTTTCTGGAGCCGCAGGAAGTGCGCGGGATCGATGGAGCGGTGCTGGATAAGTATGCGGAGATGGTGCAGTGGTATTCGTTGAACCGAGTGCCGCTCGATCCGGCGAGCGGCAAGAAAGATTTTGAAGCGCTGCTAAACGGCTATCAGGCGGAGGGAACACGGTACACCGCGACGGTCGCGAATATTCCCGCACTGGCACCGCCGGAAAACAACGAACAAACCGCGATCGGATTCTTCAATATTTCGTCCGATGCGGATGGCGTGCTGCGGCGCTCGCTTTTGGTGCTGCCGTTCGGGCGATCGAACAATCCCGACGATATCGATTTATACGGTTCGCTAGAAGTGCAGACGCTTCGGTTATACCTGGGGCTGAAGACCGAGCAGATCACGGTGAATTACGGACCGACGGGGATTGCCACGCTGCAGTTGGGAAAGAAGCTTACGGTGCGGCCGGATTATCTGGGGCGGATGACGATCAATTACCACGGGCCGCGGGGAACGTATCCCTATTATTCGCTGGCCGATGTGGCGCAGCACAAGTTTGCGCCCGGTACATTCAAAGACAAGATTGTGCTGGTGGGGGCTTCGGCGACGGGAATCGGAGATTTGCGAACGCCGCCCTATGGGGGAATCGATTATCCGGGGATGGAAGTGCATGCGAACGTGATCGACAACATGCTGAACGGCGGATTTCTAGTGCGAGGCGCGCATCAAGTTGTGCTCGACCTAGTGCTGATCGTGTTGTTCGGCTTGCCGTTGGGATTTGCGCTGGCGTTAGCCGCTCCGCGATGGATCTGGTTTGGACTGGGGCTGCTGATTCCCTTCACGGCGCTGATGTACCTG
The DNA here is from genome assembly GCA_963790355.1 of Candidatus Acidiferrales bacterium. GTDB lineage: Bacteria > Acidobacteriota > Terriglobia > Acidiferrales > UBA7541 > Acidiferrum. The sequence goes on along the minus strand of CAWBOF010000001.1, from coordinate 248,036 downwards.
GCGTTTGTGCATGGATGGTGGCTGAATTTCACGGTGCCCGCAGGAACGCTGGTGGCGAATGTGATGTCGGTTTCGCTGTACCGGGCGCTGGTAGAGGAAAAAGAAAAGCGGAAAGTGCGCAGCGCGTTTGGACATTATTTGAGCCCGGAAGTGATCCGGCGGCTGCTGGTGAATCCGGATCTGGTGGAACCGCGGAAGACGGAAATTACGGTGATGTTCAGCGACATCCGTGGATTCACGACGATTTCGGAAAAGCTGGACGCTCAGGAACTGGCGCTGTTTCTGAATTCGTATTTATACGACATGACGCAGATCGTGTTTGATACCGATGGAACGCTGGATAAATACATCGGGGATGCGGTGATGGCGTTCTGGGGCGCTCCTTTTGAAGACGGGCGACACCCGGTGCAGGCGTGCTCGGCGGCGCTCGAAATGATGAAGCGCGTAGGAGAGTTGCAGAAGAAGTGGGCAGCGGAGGGAAAACCGGCTCTGGATATTGGCATTGGATTGAATTCGGGCGCGGCGAGCGTGGGGAATATGGGATCGGCGCTGCGCTATGGATATACGGCGCTCGGAGACACGGTGAATTTGTCTTCGCGGTTGGAGGGCCTGAACAAGGAATACGGGACGCATATTATCGTGAACGAGTCGACGTATGAGGCAGCGAAGGATGCGGGATTCCTGTTTCGCGAACTGGATCTGATCCGGGTGAAGGGGAAATTGCAACCCGTGACGATTTACGAATTGTTCGCGCGGGTTTCGGATTTGCAAGCGACAGGCACGCTGACGGACGCGCGGGCGCGGTTGGCGGAGTTTGAGGAAGCGCGGAAACTGTATCGCGAAAGGAAGTGGAGCGAGGCGCGGCGGATGTTTGCGGGGATTTTGGAGCGGTGGGCAGGCGATGGGCCAGCGCAGGTTTATGAGAAAAGGTGCGAAGGGTATTTGGCAGAGGAGCCGGTTTCGGAGTGGGATGGAGTGTTTGTGATGATGCACAAGTAGGATGGATTTAGCTAGGGAGACGCCGGGAGTGAAGAGGGATTCTTCACTTCACGGACTCGTGGAGCGATCCAATTTGGAATGCTCAGATGAATAGAAAAAGCGAAAGTTCTGGGGGCTTGTACCTAAAAATGGGAGTTTCGTAGTCTAATAGAAGAACCTAAAATCCGGAAGAAAAGGGCGTAGTGTAGGCCTGTCTGGCCCCATGCTATCCGTATACAAGGTAATCTTCGGTTCCTATGTGGATTGTCCGATTAGCTCTTTCCAGGCCATATACGTTCATCGTGATGGCACTGGTGATTGTCCTGCTGACGTTCGTCGTAGTGCCGCGCACGCCGACGGATATTTTCCCGGTCATTAATATACCGGTGATCGCGCTGGACTGGACATACACCGGCCTGCAACCGCAGGAGATGGAACAGCGCATCACGAGCAACGTGGAGCGCGGGATCACCACGCTGGTCAACGACGTCGAACACATCGAATCGCAATCGCTGAATGGGATTGCGGTCATCAAGATTTACTTCCAACCAAACGCAAATATCCAGACGGCGCTGGCGCAAGTGACGGCGATTTCGCAGACGTTTTTGCGACAACTGCCGCCAGGGACGACTCCGCCACTGGTAATCATTTATTCGGCATCGACGGTTCCCGTGCTGCAGATCGGATTGACGAGCGACCGGCTGAGCGAGCAGGCGTTGTTCGATTACGGGAACAACTTTATTCGCACGCAACTGGCGACGGTGCAGGGCGCGGCGATGCCGTTTCCGTACGGCGGAAAACAGCGATTGATTTCAGTGGACCTCGATCCGGCGGCGTTGCAGGCCAAGGGGCTTTCGCCGGTCGATATCGTAAACGCGGTGAATGCGCAGAACCTGATTCTGCCGACGGGCACGGCGAAAATGGGTGCGCTGGAATACAACGTGGAAATGAACGCCAGCCCGAAAACGGTGGCGCAGCTGAACGACCTGCCGGTGAAGACCGTAAACGGCGCGACGATTTATTTGCGGGAAGTGGCGCACGTGCGCGACGGATTTTCGCCGCAGACCAACGTCGTGCTGGCCAACGGGCAACGCGGCGTGTTGATGAGCGTGTACAAGACCGGCAGCGCATCGACGCTGGCGATCGTAGATCGCGTGAAACAGGCGCTGCAGGACTATTGAGCCGACGCTGCCGGAGGGATTGAAGGTCACGACATTTTTCGATCAATCGCTGTTCGTGCGGGCTGCGATTCAGGGCGTGTTGCGCGAAGCGTTGATTGCGGCGTGCCTGACGGCGGTGATGATCCTGCTGTTCCTGGGAAACTGGAAGAGCACGCTGATTATCGCCATTTCCATTCCGCTTTCGATCCTGGTCAGCATTCTGTTGCCTGAGCGCGCTCGGACGAAACGATCAACATCATGACGCTGGGCGGACTGGCGCTGGCGGTGGGCATCCTGGTGGACGACGCCACGGTGGAAATCGAGAATATCAACCGCAACCTGGCGATGGGCAAGGAAACGGTGCAGGCGATTCTGGATGGCGCGCAGCAGATCGCGGTGCCTGCATTTGTGTCGACGCTATGCATTTGCATCGTGTTCATTCCGATGTTTTTCCTGTCCGGCGTGGCGAGATATTTGTTCGTGCCGCTGGCGGAAGCCGTGATTCTTTGCGATGCTGGCGTCGTACATGTGGTCGCGGACGATCGTGCCGACGATGGCGATGTATCTGTTGAGTTCGGAAGACGAATACCATCCCGGAAGAACATGCCGGACGAGAAGCATGGGATTTTTCCGGCGGTATCAGCAGGGGTTCGAGCGGGCCTTCGAGCGATTCCGCGATGGCTACCGGCGGGCGCTGGGCACGGCGCTCGAGCATTCGCGTCCTGTTTTCCGCGTGTTTCCTCGGGTTCTGCCTGCTTTCCTCAGGCTTGGATTTTCGTTTCTGGGGCAGCGACTTCTTTCCCGTATGTGGACGCCGGGCAAATCCGGCTGCATTTGAGAGCGCGGACGGGCCTGCGAATCGAAGAGACGCGCGCAACTGGCCGACCAGATCAACAAGGTCATCCGACAAACGATTCCGGCAAAGGATCTGCATGACGGTGCTGGACAATCATCGGGCTGCCCTACAGCGAGTATCAACCTGACTTACAGCAATTCCGGAACCTATGGCACGGCGGACGGGGAAATCCTGGTGCAGCTGAAGCAAGAGCGCGGGAAAACCGACGAGCGCGTATGTGGACGAGTTTCGGCGACAAGCTGCCGCAGCGAGTTCCCTGGCGTGCAATTTTTCTTTCAGCCGGCCGATATCGTTACGCAGATTCTGAATTTCGGAACGCCGGCACCGATCGACATTGCAGATCATCGGGACCGACCAGGTGGGCGAACTTCGCGGGAGGCGCTGAAGCTCGAAGATCAAATGCGGCATATCCCCGGGGCGGTCGATGTGCACGTGCAGCAGGCGTTTGATTCGCCGACGCTGCACATGGATATCGACCGCACGCGGCGCAATACGTGGGAATGCAGGCGATGGACGTGGCGCAGAACGTGCTGGTTTCGCTTTCGCTCGAGCTTCCAGACAGCGCCGACTTTCTGGCTCGACCCCAAGAATGGGGTGAGCTATAACGTGGCGGTGCAGACGCCGCAATACCGCGTGGACAATTACCAGGCGCTGCAGAATACTCCGATTAACGGCAAGAGCCACGGGAGTGACTCCGCAGATTCTGGGCAACCTGGCGACCACGACGACGGAGGCGCGGCCGGCGTCGATTTCGCATTACAACGTGCAGCCGATGATCAATGTGTATGCGTCGGTTTACGGGACGCGACCTTGGCGGCGGTGGCGGACGAAGTGGCGAAGCGCGTGGCAGATATACAGAAACGAATTGCCCACGCGGCAGCCGCATCGTCATCGCAGGCCAGGTTCAAACGATGAACAGCTCGTTCGTCGGGCTCGGCGCTGGGGCTGGTCGGCGCGATCGTGCTGGCTTATCTGCTGATCGTGGTGAACTTCCAATCGTGGCTGGATCCGTTCATTATCATCACCGCGCTGCCCGGAGCGCTGGCGGGAATCTGCTGGATGCTGCTGTTGACGCGCACGACGCTCAACGTGCCGTCGTTGACGGGCGCGATCATGTGCATGGGCGTGGCGACAGTCGAACAGTATTTTGATGGTGTCGTTTGCCCGGGAGCAATTAAACGAAGGGAAAGACCGCGCGCGGACGCGGCACTGGAAGCGGGATTTGTGCGGATGCGCCCGGTGGTCATGACGGCGCTGGCGATGATCATCGGCATGGTGCCGATGGCCATCGGGCTGGGCGAAGGCGGCGAACAAAACGCTCCGCTAGGGCGCGCGGTGATCGGCGGATTGCTGTTTGCGACGGTGGCGACACTGTTCTTCGTGCCGTGCGTGTTTTCGATCATTCATGGAAGGCGGGAGCGCAAGCGTCAGCGGAGCATGGAGCATGCGGCCAGCGCAGGCCTGAGGAAGTAGAGAGAGGTAGCTGAGGCAGCTAATTATGAGCGAGGTTTCAAACTCCGGTGGGACACGAGAGCGGCAGCAAGCCGACCAAGAAAAGCTCGCTATTTTTCGTATTTTTCGTGATCGTGGTCGGCGCTGGTGTTGGTGGGAGCGGTGGTGATATTCCAGCGGCGCGCGCAATTCCAGGCGCTGGCGAAAGATACCGAAACGCTGGCGGTACCGACGGTGGCGGTGATTCATCCCATGTCACAGGGCACGGCGGAGGATTTGGTGCTGCCGGGCACGCTGCAGGCGTATGTGGAGTCGCCGATTTACGCGCGGACGAACGGATATTTGAGGAAGTGGTATCACGATATCGGCAGCCGAGTGGCAAAGGAGAGTTGCTTGCGGATATAGACACGCCGGAAGTGGATCAGCAGTTGATGCAGGCGAAGGCAGACCTGGTGACAGCGCAAGCCAACGAACATTTGTCGCAAATCACGGAAGCGCGTTACAGCGACCTGATAAAGAGCGATGGCGTATCCAAGCAGGAAGTGGACAATGCCACGGGCGATCTAGCGGCGAAAAGGGCCATCGTGCAATCTGCGGAAGCGAATGTGCGGCGGCTGCAGGAATTGAAATCGTTTCAACAGGTGTATGCGCCGTTTAGCGGAGTGATCACGCAGAGGAATGTGGATATCGGAAAGTTGATCAATGCGGGAAATGGCGGGACGTCGCAGCAATTGTTCTATCTGGCGCAGACCGATCCGATTCGTTTGTATGTGAACGTGCCGGAGTCTTATGCGCCTGCGATTCACGAGGGACTGGGCGCGTATCATCGAGCTGGCGCAATATCCGGGACAGACAATTCCAGGGCGAAGTGGTGCGGACGGCGGAAGCGATCGACCTGGCAACGCGGACGTTGAACTGACCGAAGTGGACGTGCCGAACAAGACCGGGCAGTTGCTGCCGGGCGGCTATGCGCAAGTGCACCTGCAGATTAACGTGCAGAGCGAGCGACTGCAGGTGCCGGTGAACGCGCTGCTGTTCCGCTCGGAAGGACTGCGGGCGGTGGTGATTGACAGCAACCACCGCGTGCGGCTGCAGGCGCTGGCCATCGGACGCGACTACGGAACATCGCTTGAGGTGCTGACGGGCTGAAATCCGACGATTGGATCGTGCTGAATCCGCCCGATTCCATCGAAAACGGAGAAGAAGTACACGTGAAAGAAGTGAACAACCCGCTCACACCGGCGCCGGTTGCAAACAAGGCGACTACACCCATTCCTGTGACACCGAAAGCGACCACCCTACCGGGGAAAAATCCCTGATGACTGTTCGTACCCTTTTTATGAGCCGCGGGAAAGCAAGGCTGTGCGGGCTGACAGCGCTGCTTGGGTGCGCGGGATGCACGGTTGGGCCGAACTACAGGCGCCCGACGGCGCCTGTGGCAGCGAACTGGCAGGTTACGGAACCGTGGCGGCAAGCACAGCCCAAGGATGCGGTGCCGAAGACGACCTGGTGGACGCTGTTTCATGACGACGAGCTGGATGGGCTGGAAACGGATTTGCTGGCGGCGAATCAGACGTTGCAAGTGGCGGTTGCGCATTTCAATCAGGCTCGGGCATCGGCGGCGGTGCAAAACGCCACGCTGTTTCCGACGGTCGGGGTTGGCCCGCAGGCAGGCGGCGAGCGGTATTCCGGAACGCGGCCGACCGGATCGTCGATCCCGCTGACTGGCCCGGTGACGCAAGGCAACTACAATTTGCCGTTCACGGTCAGCTATGAAGTGGATTTGTTCGGGCAGAGGCGGCGGACGATCGAGGCGGCGCAGGTGGCGTATCAGGCGAACGCGGCGGACCTGGAAAATGTGCGGCTGGTATTGACGGCGGAGATGGCCGCGGATTATTTCACGTTGAGAGAACTGGATTCGGAGATTGGCATCCTGAATCGCACCGTGGAAACGCTGCAAAAGGGATTGGACCTGGTGAAATCGCGGCATTCTGGAGGCATTGCGTCCGGGTTAGACGTGGCGCAGGAAGAAACGCTGCTGAACACAACCCGCACGCAGGCGACGCTGCTGCAACAGCAACGAAAAGAATTTGAAGACGCGATCGCAGTGCTGGTGGGCAAGCCGGCGCCCGATTTCCATTTGCCTGCGCGCGAACTGGCGGCCGAGCCGCCTAACATCGACACGAGCATTCCGTCCGACTTGTTGGAAAGGAGGCCGGACATCGCGGAGTCGGAGCGGCAGATGGCTATCGCCAATGCGCAGATCGGGATCGCGAAGGCGGCTTATTATCCTTCGCTGGTGCTGTACGGACAGGGAGGATGGAATTCGCAGTACATCTCGCAGTTGCTGAATGCGGAAAGCGGCTTTTGGGCTTTGGGCGCGAATGTGGCTCAGGACATTTTTTCCGGCGGGGCGCTGCATGCGCAGGTGCAATACCAGCAGGCGGGTTATGACGCGACAGTGGCGAATTATCGAGATACGGTTTTGAACGCGTTTCGGGAAGTGCAGGACAACATTACGGGGCTGGAAGTGCTGGCGTCGGCGCGGCAGTCCCAGGCGGACGCGGTGGATTCCGCGAAACGGCAGCTAGACATCGCCACGTCGCGCTATGTGGGCGGGCTGGTGAATTATCTGGATGTGGTGAGCGCGCAGCAAAACCTGCTGAGCAACGAACAGGAAGCGGCGATTATCCAAGGACAGCGGCTGGTCACGTCGGTGCTGTTGGTGAAAGCGCTGGGCGGCGGATGGGACGCGGCAAGTTTGGCAGCGGTGCATGTGAAGCCGAGGGCGAAAGATTTGCTGACGCAGTAGGAAGTTTTGAGGTTTAAGTTTTTAGTTTTGGAAGAAGAAACAGAAGTGGCGGTCTCGTTCCTCCCTTGTCGATCGGCAAGGTTGTTCTTGTCGCCGGTTGAAACCCTTATGCGATATTGGTTTAGCGATTCCGCGGATTTGAGTCTAGCTAGAACGGATTCCTCAGGGGCTGAAGCCGGTCTTGCAAGGTCTCTATGTCGGAGCTAAACCGCCGACCCCCTAAACATGAAAAAAAGACAAAGTACGAAGATTTTCGTTGACAGTACGAATATCTTCGTAGTAGTTTCTGGGCATGGCTACTACGGCAAACCGAAAACCGACTTCTTCTGAGCTGGAAATCCTGCATGTGCTCTGGGAGCGAGGGCCCTCGACGGTACGCGAGGTGCACCAAATGCTCAATGAGAAAAGACCAATTGGCTACACCAGCGTCTTGAAGCTGATGCAGATTATGACGGCGAAGGGCACCGTGCGGCGGAACGAGGAGCAGCGCGCGCACGTGTATGAGGCGGTGCAGCCGGAAGAAAAGACCAAGCGGGACCTGGCGCTGGACGTCCTTCAGCGCGTGTTTGACGGATCCGCGAGCGAACTGATGATGCACGCGCTGGCCGGGCAAAAGGCTTCGAAGGAAGAGATTGACGAAATGCGCCGACTGCTCAACGAGCACGAAAGGAAAATGCGATGACGCTCCCGATGGAATGGCTATCTGCGGCGACGCTGCGCCTGCTGGCGCTTTCGCTGCTGCATTTTCTGTGGCAAGGAGCGGCGTTGGCCGCGCTTGCGTACGTGGTGATGGCATTATGCCGGAGCGCGGCGGCGCGTTACGCCGTTGGCGTTGCGACGTTGGGTCTGATGATTGTGGCGCCGGTGGGAACTTTTCTGGTGTTTCGCGCACAGGACCACAGCGCCGAACCTTCCGTGACCATTCCTCTTGCGGCGGATGACTCTGCGCCAACTTCCGTGTCTGTTTGGGCCCCGGCAAAAAATCCAGTGAAGCGGCAGGAAAGCGTTCCGCCGTATTCGTTGTGGCTGGTGGAACTGTGGTTTGCGGGCGTGGTGCTGCTGAGCTTGCGCTCGGCGGGAGGAATTTTGCTGGTGGAACGGCTGCGGCGGAAGGAAACGATGCCGCTTTCGGAAGAAGTGTTGGAGATTTGCGAGGGATTGCAGCGGCGGATGGGGCTGACGCGAGCGATACGGTATTGCGAAAGCCTGCGGCTGGATGCGCCGGCGGTAGCAGGTTGGATTCGTCCCGTGGTGCTTTTGCCGGTGAGCGCGCTGAGCGGACTGACGGAGGCGCAACTGGAAGCGGTGATCGCGCACGAACTGGCGCACATCCGGCGCTACGACACGCTGGTCAATTTGTTTCAGGTGGGCGTGGAAACACTGTTGTTCTATCACCCGGCGGTCTGGTGGCTGGGTAGCCGAGTGCGAGCGGAGCGGGAACATTGCTGCGATGACGCGGCGGTGGCGTTGTGCGGAAGTCCGGTGACGTATGCACACGCGCTGACACGGATGGCAGAAAGCAAATCCGCGCCGCAACTGGCGATGGCGGCAAACCGCAGCCCGCTGGTAGAACGAATCGCGCGGCTGCTCGGAGCAAACAACAAAGCAGAGAGTTTGCGGGGCGCAAATTTATCGGCGGGTGTTCTGTGTTTGTCGGCTGCGCTTCTGGCAGGAAGCGCGCTGGTAGGAAGCGTGCATCAAGTGCAGGCGCAGACGCCCGCTCCGGCTCGTGCAGCTGAGACCGACGCGTTGGTGACCGGAGGGGAAGAGTATCGCGGACATGTGCCGGTGATACCCAAAGCGCAGGAGAGTACGCAGGCTGGCGCTCCGAGTCCGGCGCCGGTTGCGACTCCCGCACCAGTGGCCAAGTCTGCGGCGGTCGCGAATCCGGCGTCCGTGGCCAAGGCCGCACCGTTTGTAGTTGCGATTCCCAAGCCGGCACCGGCTCCCGCGCCAGCGCCGCGTTTCTCATGGTCGTTTGGTTCAGGAATGGCACACGCTAACGGCGTGTCGATTGCTCTTTCTTGGGCAGAGTCGATGGGCGTTACTTTTTCTCAGGAGAAAGCCGGTGAGGCAGCCGCTGCGGCACAGGGCGCGGCGAATTCGCCGAAGCAAAGTTACATCGATTCGATGAGCGCGGCGGGGCTGACCGATCTTTCGGCGGACGAACTGATCAGCCTGAGGGTGCAGGGAGTGACGGCGGACTACATCCGGTCGATGAAACAATACATCAAGTCCAGCGGCGGAAAGATTGATGTGGACACGATCATCGGGCTGAAGGTGCAGGGCATAACTGGGGAATACATCAAGGAGATGAGCGCGGCCACGGGGCAGAACCTGGACGCGGACGATGCGATCGGGATGAAAGTGCAAGGGGTGACACCGGAATACGTGAAGGAGATGCATGACCTTGGATTGAAAACCGATGCGGACGACATTATTGGCATGAAGGTGCAAGGTGTAACACCGGAGTATGTCAAACAGATGCACGATATGGGATTAAAAACCGATGGCGACGACATTATCGGGATGAAGGTGCAGGGGATCAATCCCGAGTACGTGCGAGAGATGCGCGGATTGGGTTTGAAAGCGGATTCCGACGAATTGATCGGAATGAAAGTGCAAGGAGTAACGCCAGAATACGTGAAAGGCTTCAACGATATGGGCTTTCACCCAAGCACGGATGAATTGATCGGAATGAAAGTGCAAGGGGTAACGCCGGCGTACCTGAAGGACCTGCAGTCGGCTGGGTTCGAGGTGAACGTGGATGATGCGATCGGCGCGAAGGTGCAAGGGGTTACGCCGGAGTTCATCGCGAAGGTGAAGAGCCACGGATTCAAGGACCTGACGTTGGACAAACTAATCGCTCTTAAAGAGACCGGCGTGTTCGACGCCGAGAAATAGGGAGGGACATCATGAACCGGCGCGATGGAATACTCGCTTACATTCTTGTGGTCTGCACCCTTCTGGCGGGTTGGGCGGCTCGTGCCGCTGAGGACTTCAGCGGATCCTGGACGATTGAGCGGAGCGACGAACCAGGCAAGCTGGAATTCGCGCTGATTCACCACCAGCACGGAAATTCGTCGACGCATTCGTCGGCATGGCCGGTAAGCGTGTTTGTGGGCCTGGACACTTCGAAGTCCGGCAAGCAGGAAGTGAAGTTTACGATTACGCGGGATGCCGGAAGGCTGGACTGCGAAGGTTATCTGAACAGCGGCGAAGGCGCGGGAATATTTCACTTCGTGGCGGATTCGAAGTATGCATCCGAGATGAACGCGCTGGGATTTACGGGGATCGATGAGGAAAAGCAATTTTCGATGGCGGTGCTGGACGTGAGTTTGAGTTTTGCGAGAGAGATGAAGGACGAGCATCTGAAAGGGCTGGACACGGACAAGCTGATCGCCTTCCGGATTTTCAATGTGAACTCCGAATACATCCGGGAGCTGCGGGATGCGGGGATTGCGGCTACGGATTGCGACAAGCTGGTGGCCTTTCGGATTCATGGAGTGACGGCGGAGATGGTGCGGTTTCTGCACAACGCCGGATACCAGCCGGACGAAGATGAACTGATCGCCATGCGGATCCACGGCGCGACGCCGGAGTTCATCAAGCAACTGCAGAAGGAAGGCTACGATCACGTGGAACTGCAAAAGCTGATCGCTTTCCGGATTCATGGCGTTTCGCCGGACTTTATTGAGAAGGTGCAGTCGCTTGGCTACAAGCACCCGGAGCCCGACCAGTTGATCGCGATGCGGATTCATGGCGTGACGCCGGAGTACATTTCGGGGCTGAAATCACGGGGAATGCAGAATTTGAGCATCGATCAACTTGTGGGGTTGAAGATACAAGGAATCGACTAGCCAACTCAGCAGCCTTAGGGGTCACATAGATTTTTGTCGCTTTTTCGTCACGGCTGCCTTCTTTCACGCGCATAGCCACATGTAGGACTTCTGTAGTACGAGCCTTCCCCCATAGAATCACCGCACTCCGCGAAGATCGCAGAGACCTGGTTCGGTAATTGAGCGTCCATGTACGAAGAGTTTTTTGGTCATTCCGGGCTGCAACGAAATCCATTTCACGTTTCGCCGAATCCCCATGGCGTGGCGCGGTGGTGCTGCCGCGGGAGTTGGAGTTGGAAGAAGTACCGCAGACAATGCCGGAGGCAGAGGTTGCAGCCGAGAATATTGCAGCGACCGCACCAAAAAACGAAGCGCCTCCAGCAATTGTGAAAACGGCGGCACCGCCGGTTGTAGGAAAGGTAATGCGCCGGAGTTTTCTGGTTACTGGCGCGAAGTCGGTAGATCTTTTTTGAGGGATGGGCGGCAGTTTTTGGAGCATTGCGCGACGTGGCTGAGGCAGCCTTTCGAAAAAGGGCGCATGCATCAACTTCGCAAGGTTGTGGCTTCTGTTTCTGCATGGCTGAAAGTGCCGCTTGGCTCCCCGCGCATTGCGTCGCCGCCGCCACGAGTCTCATCGACCGGGCATAAACATTTCTAAGATAAGACTTCGGCAAATTGAGATTTGTGGGATGCGGATCGGTTGAGATCCTCCATCGCGAACGACGCTGCTCAGGATGAAAGCTGCTGAGGGGTATTAGGGGAGTCGCGGAGCTGGCGAAGGCCGACAGGGATGTTAGGGTTGCTGTTTTGGCTTTTCTTGTATTTATTTGTGTGTAGCACGCGGAACAGCCAGTAAAACATTGCCGCGGCGACGAGCAGGACGGGCGCGGCGTTGAGATGTGTTCTGACGATTGCGTCTGGGAACAAGCGCTGCTTCCCAATGAAAAACGACAGTACGGTAATCAAGAACGCGAAACACATGCGCCAGAGATGCCGGGCGATGCGGTGCGCACCTGAGAGGCCACCGCGAATTAGCATGTTCAGGTCCAGGGCTGCAGCAAGAAGAGCGATAGACCCGAAGACAAAGTAAGCGGCGGCGGGATATCCGTCTCTCAGGCCGTCGGCGCTGTTTGTCGCTTGCCAGCCGAAGAGGAAGGCGCAGGTTACGTCCGCCAAAGCGACGAAGAGCGCGCCCATTTCGAAGAGGCCGACTTTTCCTGCGTTGCGCTTAAGGGCCGCCCAACCTGTGGCGACCAGGTAGAACGTCAAAACGCCCACGATGACGTTGATCAATTGCTGCTTCGCCACTGCGATATACACGGCACTTGCGGTCATCACCAGCATCGAGACAAAAAAGACGTTGCCCGACGCGCGGTGTAAGCGAGAACCCTTGCGAGAAAATAATGCTGGCGCGCCGGAGAGCAAACCGAGGATCGCGCCGCAAATATGAAGGACTAAAACCAGGGAGGATTTCATTTTGCGGTCCCCTCTGCGACCCTCGGCTTTGCGGGCGCGAGCGCGATGAGAAGGAAACCGATGATGAGAATCGGAACGACGGCGCGCAGCAGATCCTCGTGCGGGGTTAGATGACGGAATACCTGGACCGCCATGACGGAGCCGTGGACGAGGCTGGACCATGCCGTGAAGGCGATCAGGCTGCGATGCGCCGACAGATTGCGTGCCGCAAGCAGCAGGAAAATTCCCAGTGTGCCATAGACGCTGCCAAGCATTTGCTCGCACGCAAGTTCCGGGTTGTTCATTTGCGTCAGGGGATAAAATCCGGCTAAAAAGAGCAGCCCTGTTAGCACCAAAACGGCTTTTAGTGTTCGCTCTCGAATCATTGCGTCCTCCTCTCGATCAAAGTGCCGGCGACGGAAATCAGTGTGCGTTTAATTGCTGAAGCGTCTGGGCGGCGTTCTTGTTCGCCGGATCCCGTTGCAGGGATTGCCCGATCAGGACCAGCACGAACCAGAATTTCGCGGTTGCGCTCAAGGCGGTGTCCGCACCGGAATTTAGCTCCAACCGGTGGGTCATTACCGCTGTGCTCACGACCGTTTCTCCTTGCCTGTAACTTGCAAGACCGTTTCCCCCGCTGCGCTTGCTTGCTCCTGCCATCGTGTAGCGTTCACGCTCATCACGAGGAGCCACAGCATCACCGATATTTCCCCGACGAGACCGGCGGCGAGATTGTAGGGGGTCAGATAATGGACGAGGGGATTTGACAGATAAGTCAGCCAACCCAAACCAGCGAACGCCATCAGCGCGCCGAGAACTCGAGGGAGAAAAGTGGATTTGAAAATCAGGTAGCCGATCAGGAGGCAATAGAATCCAGTAAATGCTAGGGCGATGTTCACGCCATGAGGTTGCCAACGGAGAGCCTCAAAGCTGAGACCTACTAAGTTGAAGAATGCCGCGAGCAAGGAAAGGCCCTTGTTCAGCGGCTTGAAGATCTCATAGAAGAGCAACGTGAGACCGCCCATGCCGGCGATCGCGACGTAGCCACCTGCGATATTCAACCTGCCATGGAGAAAGGTCTCGGCGGTTGCAGCGGTCAGAAGGCTGAATAAATAGAGGGCACCGGCTAGCCGGGCCTTCAATCGCGGCGACACCTCGGCAACTCGTTCGGTCATTACTGCTGCGCTCATGATGGGTGCTCCTTTCCGGTGGAGTAAATCAGATCGGTTCGCGATAGTGGCGCAGGCGAACGGCGGCGGCGAGGAACGCGGCGGCGACAATAAGGCCGAGCCACAGCCCCGGACTGCTAAGGAATTTGCCGGGGGTGAGCAGCGTTAGCGGAATAAAGTGCGGATCAACCGCGGGAGTACCGTGCGGGTCGTGCATGCCGGTACTTGGGACGGTGATGGCGAAAGCGTGCCAAGCGAATCCAAACAGACGGTCTTTGATCAGGGAGCCGAAATACGAAGTGCGGAAGGCAATTTTTTCGAAGACGCCGATAGCCGCCAATGGAAGCACGGCCCATAAAAAGGTGGCGCGGCGCGCCCAGCCGGAGACCAGGAGCAACCAGGCGTAGACCGGCGCGTGCCAGAGCGCGATGACAGTGAGACCGTAGAGCAGCACCAATTGCATCTGGAACAACGGCAATTCTTTCCAAAGTGTGGCGGCGCCCGCGCCGGTTGCCAGCAGAACCAGCGTGCTCAGCCAAAACAGAATCCATTGCAGGGCGATGATGATTGCAAAGATGATGAGCGGCAAAACTACCAGCGGAATAGCCGCCTTAGAGAGCACGGTCGTGCGATCAGAAATCGGCAACGACTTCCAGAAGAGAATGCTGCGGTCGCGGCGTTCGCTGTGTAGGGCGTCGAGGCAGTAGAAGATCCCGACGACGATCGAGGTGACGAGGAGCAGCATGGCAATGTGAGCGGACGGATGAGCGAGCATGGGAGGCTGGAGCGGCGGGTCCATCGCCTGTACTTCACGCAGGCTACGCGGCAGATAAATCAGGCTGATCAAAGAGCCGAGCAGCGTCACCGCGGCGACCGCGAAAGGCGCGAGATAGATCGAGCGGTTTTCCCACAATTCGCGGCGCACGGACCAGTAGAAGGGCCGGATGGCTGACCGAGCCGCGGGCACAATTGCCTGGGAATCGACTGGAGAGACGGGCACGGCGTTCGAGGGAGTGTTCATCAAGCCGCTCCTTGTGCCTGGTTGGTCTGATTGCCGATGACAGCAACGAAAAGGTCGGCGAGGCTAGGTGTGCGCACTTCGCCCAGCGCGGCGAGTTGCTGGCGATCGACGCGGTCGAACAGCAGGATGCTGCGGCCGAGCACCTGGCGCTCGTGAATCGGCTTGAGCGCGCGGGCAGCGGCAACGCGGTCGGGATTCACCATTACTTCCGCGTAGCGCGACTCGAATTCTTCCATGCTGCTGTTGAGGATGATGCGGCCGCGGTTAATGAACATAACATCGGTGAGTACGTCCTGAATTTCTTCGACCTGGTGGGTGGTGATGACGATGGTGCGGCTCCGATCGAAGTAATCATTCAACAACGAATCGTAGAACTGCTTGCGATAGAGGATGTCTAGGCCAAGCGTAGGCTCGTCGAGGACGAGCAATTTCGCGTCAATAGCCATGACCAGAGCGAGGTGCAACTGGGCCACCATGCCCTTGGACAATTCCCTGACCTTGCTGGTGCGGAGGATGGTGGTTTTGGCAAGGAAACCCTCGGCCTTTGCGCGATCGAATCGCGGATGCACGCCAGCAACGAAATCCAGCGCTTGCGAAACGCGCAACCAGCGTGGGAGTACAGCGACATCGGCGATGAAGGAGACATCGCACACGAGCCGCTCGCGCTCGGTCCACGGGTTGCGGCCGAGAACTCTCAGCTCTCCTTGGTACTGGGTGAGACCAAGGATGGCGTTGAGAGCGGTGCTCTTGCCCGCGCCGTTGGGACCGATGAGTCCGAGGATGCGGCCCTCTTCGACACGCAAGTCGATGCCGTCGACGGCGACGGTTGTGCCGAAGGCTTTGCGGAGGCCACGTGCTTCTATGCATGCCATGGCTTAGCGTTCCTCCTTTTCAGGATTTGGAGTTGATAGGCGTGTTGCGGAAGGATCGAGAAGTTCTTGCGGTTTCAGGCCGAGGCGTTGAATGGTGGCGTGGACCCTGGGCCATTCTTCAGCTAGAAACTTCTGGCGTTCGCCCCGAAGCAGGAGATCGCGGGCGCCCACGTTGATAAACATGCCGCGGCCGCGCTTACTCTCGACCAGTCGCTCGTCGACCAATTGTTGATAGCCCTTGAGAACCGTGAGCGGATTGACGCGGTATTCGGCGGCAACGGTACGCACCGACGGCAGC
Source organism: Candidatus Acidiferrales bacterium (assembly GCA_963790355.1). Lineage (GTDB taxonomy): Bacteria > Acidobacteriota > Terriglobia > Acidiferrales > UBA7541 > Acidiferrum. Next base: position 232,124 of record CAWBOF010000001.1, on the reverse strand, counting down.
GGATCACCTTCTTTGAGGACGCCGTCGAGAATCATGGCAACGACGCGATCGCGCAATTGGCGGTAAATTGGCTGGCTGTCGTTCCACTCACGATCCATCATGGGTTCCCAATAATTGTCACGAGAGATGCCCCCGGGTCACTTTGTGCGCGTCAGGTCGAAGTGAGCATTGAGCGGTTTGTCCCCAGGCATGATGAACGTCCAGTCCTCGGTGTGATGGTTCGCATCGATGAGGGTGAAGACTACATGGTGCATGTGCCCGTATTGCGTGCCGCCGGCGACATCGAGAAAATCGAATTCCACCGTTTTTCCGTCGGGCGAAGTTCTGGCCATCATGCGAGGCCGATTACCGGCGTCGCAATAGTGCGTCAGGAGCAGGCGATCGTTATCGAGGTAGAACATGGTGACCGGATGGTCGTAAAGAGTGGGATCGTCCGGTGTTCCGGCTGCCTTCATTTCGTGGACCAACGCGTTTCCGCGAGAGGTCACACGCAGCGAGATTTGCGTAACGGCTCCGTCGCCCATCTCAGCTTGCGGAGGGTTGGTTGTGACGCGGCCTGCCCAAGTGCCGGCTAGAGTTTTGAGTTTGTCGAAGGACTTTTGCGCATCGGACTGGGCGAGGGCGACGCCGGAAAGTGAGAGTAGAGCAATGGTTGTGAACATCAACCGCAGCAATTTCATGATGCATTCTCCTAATCTTCCGCAAGGGAGCGGCGAACGTGATCATTTGTGTTATAGTTAACTACAACACTATAGCAATTGCAAGCAGTTTTTTGGGCTACTCTCCGCTCCCTCTAACTACTTACAATTAAACAGTTTACTCGAAAGAGGACCTTAACCAAGGCTAAGGAGAGTGAACCGCTTAAGCGGCGCGGGGGATTTAGCAGATGAAACGAAGTACTTTCAAGGCGCGCGCGGGGATGATAGAACTTCTGGGCTTAACGCTCGTCCGACATGCTGCAAGGAGACATTCGTGAAACTCAAGCTTGCTCTTATGGTTGTTTTTATTTGCCCGCCCGCACTGGTTTCGGGACAGGGAGAAAAGCCAAAGGCACCTGCGGCTCCGGCGGCGCAAGCGGTGGCGCGCCCAGCGGAACTGTCCAGCATGGACGGGATTGTGGCGGCGTTGTATGACTCCATCAGCGGTCCGGCCGGGGATCGTGATTGGGAGCGCTTTCGATCACTGTTTATTCCCGAGGCGCAATTGATCGCGACGTTCAAGAAAAAGGACGGGCCACTGACGTACAAAGCGATGAGTGTGCAGGGCTATGTCGACGGAGCCGGGAAATATTTTAAGGAGCATGGATTTTTCGAACGGGAGATTTCGCGGAAGGTAGAAACGTTTGGAAGCATCACGCACGTGTTCAGCACATATGAATCGCGGGCGACGCCGGACGGGAAGCCGTTCGAACGCGGGATCAACAGCATCCAGTTGTTCAACGATGGCACGCGCTGGTGGGTGGTGGATGTCTATTGGACCGGGGAGACGCCGGAGAATCCGATACCGGAGCGGTACCTTCGAAAGAGCGGGCAGTAGTACCCCTAAAGAGTGTCTGGGTGCGTTGAGAAAATCTCAGCGAATTGAAACTTGGCAATGGGCATAAGTTGAGATCGTTCGGCTATCCTCACGAGATAGCCTCAGGATGACAGTTTGCATCGTGGTTGGTGTCGGCAATGACAGTTAAGCTGCTCGAGTTAGGACAGATATTTTGTAAGTGGTTGCCAGTAGTGGCTGTTCCAACCTTCGAAGAGGTGATCGTAATCGCCCTCGGGAAAACCGGTGTGGTCAAGAATTACTTTGACGCCGGGATCTTCTGGTTTTAATTCGAACCTGACGATCGAGTAGATGCCAGGATCCCAGTGCGAGGGACGCCAAGCCTGGACGATGCGCGTTGCGCGCACTAATTCGACGTTGCGCCCGACGATTTGGCCACCAAACATAGAGAAAGGGCCGCCCGCTTTCGGATCGATTTCGGCGGGCATGCCGGTGAATGCGGTGAATTGTTTGGAGTCGAGAAGGATTTCATAAATACGTTGCGGAGCGGCCTTGAGGCCGATTTCCTGGTGCAGAGCCGTGCGGGATTGATTTGCGGCTGTGGCGGGAGTTTGTTTCATGGTTTGTTGCTGAGGGGCTGCCCAGGAGTCCAGACCTGTGGCCAAGCCGCCGAGAGCGAGGGCGGCGACGCCGGAAAGGACGCGGCGCCGCGTGATGAGGTCGACGGTAAACGAGTCAGTCGCGAGTGGGTGCAAGATGGGCCTCCCTATTCGTGCCGAATGCCGTGCATCAGAACATGAGAGCAAAATATGATCAAGATAATATTTTGATGGAATGAGGAGAAGCGGTGAGGGCATACTTGCGGCGCGAATCGAAGCAGGGAGGATTTATGGCGTATCCAAGCGGCCATCGAAGCGAAGTGAAACGGAAGATTGTGCAGAGCGCGCGGCGGTTGTTCAACAAGCACGGCTTCGACAATGTTTCCGTCAGCCAAATCATGGCGGGGGCGGGACGGACGCACGGAGGATTTTATAGTTATTTTGGGAGCAAGAGCGAGCTGTATAGCGAAGTGCTGGGATGCTTTTTCACGGACCCGAACTGGAAGAGTTGTTGGGAAGGTGTGGAAGTGGACCTGAAATCGACGGATGTGGGGGCGCAAGTGGTGCGCGCTTACCTTTCGCGGGAGCATTTCGAGGATGTGGAGAATTCGTGCCCGATGGTGGCATTACCTTCGGACGTGTCGCGCAACGGGAAGAGTGTGAAGGGCGCGTTTGAGACGGTGTTCAAGGCCATGGTAAGCATCCTGGAGCGCAGTTCAACGGTGCAAGGGGGGAAGCGGCGACGGAGTTCGCAGGCAACGGCGGCGTTGTGCGTGGGAGGGATGGTCGTGGCACGGGCGTTGGAGGACCGGGAGTTGGCGGATGAACTAAGGGCTGCGTGTATGGAGGTTGCGCTGGAACTTGGCGGGTGGGCGGAAAATCATAAAGCGAAAAACGGAAAGTCAAAAAGGGGCGAACTGGCGTGAGCAGCCGCGTCCTAAAAGGCTTGTTTTTAATGCTTTAGCGGAGGCTGAGCTGGCCGGTGCCGACGTGGGCGCGAAGACTGTATTTTCCCGATGAATCATGGGAGATGGAGCGAAAACAAGCCGCCCCTGGCATCCCGGAAAACTTCGGCATCGACTTCGCCGGCGCTCACGGACATGTCGACGTGGCCGTACTCTGCAGGCTTGTCGACAGAGATAATGAGCTGGCCGGCGTGGAGTTCGAAATCCTTGTTGCCGGCCACGTCGTGCACGTTCACTTCGCCGGCAAAAATGCGCGCGGTGAAGATCGGAATTTTTCGGCACGTGGATGATGATCTGCAGCTCTGACCTGGGCCCGCCCGTTAAGTCGAAGACAGCAACATTATTCCTGAAGGAGAGACGGCCTTTGACGTCTTGGATCTTGTCGGCATTTTTCCCGGCAAGATCGACGGTGATCTTCTGTTCGTCGGTGCCTACGATGAGAATTTCGCCCGACCTAACGTAGAGATGAAAGGGGACATTGGACGGGCAGTCAAACTCCATGTGGGGTTTGCCGGTCAAAACGACATCTGATTTAGTGGTGTAGGGTCGGAACGAGCAGCAGCAACAAAGCGAACACCAGGGCAAAACGGTTCATAAGGACACCTCCCGTTGCCTAAGATACGCGCGCGATATGGGGAAAGTTCCCTGTGTGGGGGGCGGGCTAGTAGCCGCGGACCTTGGGGAGGTTCCAGCGTTGCCAAACGCTGACCACGCGCAAGAGGAAGCAGACGGTGCCGCCGGTAAAAGCGGCGATGACGGGGCTTAGGCGCGTTTTGCCTATAAGAATCATGACGATGGAGCCGGCGAGGGCGGCGGTGGCATAGACGTCCGCTTCGAGGACGCGGGGGGTGCGGGCAAGGAAGAGGTCGCGAATCGTGCCTCCCCCCACGGCCGTGACTGTACCCAGGAGAACAGCGATGAAGGGATGAAGCTTGTGGAGCAGGGCTTTTTCGGTCCCGGCGATGGCGAACAGGCTGAGGCCGGCGGCATCGAGGATCATGATGAGATTCGCGGGGATGGCGAGGACGAAGTGATGCAGAGAGAAGACGATGGCGGCGCCGGAGAATGCGACCGCGGCGTAGCGCCAATTCCGGAGGGCGGCGGGGGGCACATCACCAATTAGAACGTCGCGGACAATGCCGCCTCCGAGCGCGGTGGCGAACGCGAGAACCATTAGTCCGAGCAGGTCGAGGTTGCCGGTGAGTCCGGCGGTGGCGCCTTCGACGGCGAAGAGCAGCGTGCCGGCCATATCTGCGGCGAAAAGAATTCGATCACGCTCGAATTTCCACACTGTGCGCCTCGAAAAAGGAACCGACAGTGTACAGCGTGACGACTGAATAGTAGAAGTCATCTGACGACCTCGAGAAGCAGGGCGTCGGGGTGGAGAGCGGCACGAGCCAGGGCAAATCTGCGACAATCGAAGAAAGTCAATGGCGACGCGGGAAGAAATCGAAAAAGCGGCCGAGATAGTTCGCTCCGGCGGGCTGGTGGTGTTTCCTACCGAGACGGTGTACGGGCTGGGCGCCAATGCGCTGGACGCGGCGGCGGTGAAGAAGATTTTCGCATTGAAGGGACGGCCAGCAACTAGCCCGCTGATTGTGCATGTTGCCGACGTCGAACAGGCACGCGAGTTGGCTGCGGAATGGACTGAGGAAGCGGAGGCGTTGGCGCAGGCGTACTGGCCGGGGCCGCTGACTCTGGTGGTGCCGAAGCGGGCGATGATCCCGGATGAAGTGACAGCGGGACTGGCAACAGTGGGCCTGCGCGTGCCGCGGCATGCGGTGGCGACTGAACTGTTGAGGACGGCGGGCGTGCCGATTGCGGCACCTAGTGCAAATCGGTTTACGCAGCTTTCGCCGACTACGGCGGAGCATGTCCGCGAGGCGTTTGGAGACGAGACGCCGTTCTTGTTGGATGGCGGGCCTTGCGCGATTGGGCTGGAGTCGACAGTTTTGGCGGTGACGAAGGATGGATTGGAAGTGCTGCGGCCTGGGATGGCGTTTGTGGAGGATGCGGTTGCGGCTGCGGAGCCTGTGGAGCCCGCGCATCGATCCCCGGGGCAGCATAAGAAGCACTATAGTCCGCGCACTCGGGTGCTGCTCGTGACGCAGGGGCGGCTGCCGGAGACGGGCCGCGGGGCGTATTTGTGGATCTCGCACGAGGCGGGTGCGGCGGAGATGGTGCACATGCCCGGGGAGCCGGAGGCCTATGCGGCGCAGTTTTACGGACTGTTGCATGAGCTGGATCGGCGCGGTCTGGATTGGATCGCCGTGGAGTTTCCACCCGAGACGCGGGAGTGGGCGGCGATTCGCGACCGCTTGACGCGGGCGGCGTACTGATAGTTGGGGCTCTTTTGGTAGTGCGCTGGCATAAAAGCCAGCGCTACATGGGTGATGTGGCTGCTACTGAGCCCGGAAAACAGTTACAATGCGGGGATCCGCAAAAGTTCAAGGGAGAATGCCGTGCAAAAATCGTCCTGGCCCGCTTTAGTGTTTGGTTTGCTGATCGCGGCGGTGATGCTTGTGTTTGGAATGAGGAGCCACGCGCGGGCGCAGAGCGGGCCGCTGGCTGATAAGCCGTTCGTGGTGGAGTATTACTACAAGACGAAATGGGGACACGCGGATGAGTTCATTACGCTGTTCAAGAAAAATCACTATCCGTTGTTGAAGAAAGAAGTGGAGATGGGGCGGCTGCTGAAGGTGTCCGCGGTGGCGCCAGTGTATCACACGACGGAGGATGGTCGATGGGATTACCGGGTGACGATTGTGTACAAGAATGCGTCGGTGGCGCATGACGGGTATGAATCCGCGGCGTTGCTGAAGCAGATGTTCCCGGATCAAGAGACGTATAAGAAGGAAGAACAACGGCGGTTTGAGATTCTGGATGCGCACTGGGATTTGCCGATCAAGGATGTGGATTTGGAGAAGTAGAATTCCTCAAGGGCTGAAGTCCGTAGCTTTGGTTCGTTTTTGCGGCACGACTGAAGTCGTGACCTTCCAGTTGAGTTCCATTGCCTGCCCATACAGGCTGTGATCAGAGGTTGTCCAGGAAGAATTGGGTTACGCGGTTGAAAACGACTTCGCGGGCTGGGGGATCGCTTACGCCGTGGCCGCGACCCGGGGCGGCGATGACTTCGACGTAGATGCCACGATTAATGAGATCGTTGATCAGACTGAGAGTGTTGGAGTAGTGCACGTTGTCGTCGCCGGTGCCTTGGGCGAGGAGCAATTTCCCTTTGAAACCTTCGACATGGCTGAGGGGAGACGATTCCTTGTATTCGGATTCGTGTTGCTGCGGCAGGCCCATGTAGCGTTCGGTATAGATGGTGTCGTAGAAGTGCCAATCGGTGACGGGGCCTCCGGCAAAGCCTACTTTGAACAAGTCTGGGGCTTCGAACATGGCGTCGAGGGTCATGTAGCCGCCATAACTCCAACCCCAGATGCCGATGCGATGGGGATCGACCCAAGGTTGCTGTTGTAGCCAGGCGACGCCATCGCGTTGATCGTTCAGTTCGGGGATGCCGAAGCGATAGTGGATGGATTCTTCGAAGACGTGGCCTCGTCCGGCGGAGCCGCGATTATCCAAAGCGAAGATGATGTAACCCTTCTGCGCCATCATTTCGTGCCATAAGAGGTTGGGACCCATCCAGGCGTTGAGAACGACCTGGGCATGCGGGCCGCCGTAAGTGTAGACGATGACGGGATATTTTTTGGCGGGATCGAAGTTGGGCGGTTTGACCATGAAACAGTTGAGAAGGACGCCGTCACGGGCTTTCACGGTGGAAAATTCAACAGGGGAAAGGTGATATTGCGACAGTTCGTCCACCTTGTTTTCGTTGATGGTGGAGGCTTTTGTGCCGTCGGAGCGATAGAGATCCTGGCGGGGCGGAGTCATGGCGTTGGAATACATGTCGACGTAGAGATCCGCGGTGGGAGACAGATTCACCATGTGGAATCCGTCTCCTTTGGTGATGCGAGCGAAACCACTGCCATCCAAGGCGACGCGGTAGAGATGGCGCTCGGTGGGAGACTTTTCTGTGGATGTGAAGTAGACGATGCCCTTTGTTTCGTCGACGGCTTCGACGTGGTTGACTTCCCAATCGCCTTTTGTGAGCTGGGCGATTTCTTTTCCATCGAGGCCGTAAAGATAGAGATGACGGTAGCCGCTGCGTTCGCTGGACCAGAGGAAGCGTTTGTTGTCCTTGAAGAAGTGCAAATTGTCGCTGATGTTGATCCAGCATTGATCTTTTTCTGTGAGCAGCGTGGAGGTTTTTCCAGTGGACGCGTCGGCGAGAAGAAGTTCGAGCACATTCTGATCGCGATTGAGGCGCTGCATAACGAGGCGGCGTGAGTCGGGGAGCCAATTGACGCGAGGAAGATATATGTTGGTTTCCGTGCCGGTGTCCATCGGGCGGGGTTCACCGCCGCTGAGCGAGGCAACGAGAATACGTACGGTGGGATTCTGGCCCCCGGCGACGGGATAGCGCTGCTGCTCGGCTTCACCGGTATAGGATTCAAAGTTAAGCAGGGAAAATTGCGAAACCTTGCTTTCATCCATCTCGAGATAGGCGATGGCGGAAGAATCCGGCGACCACCAGTAACCGGAATAGATATCCAACTCTTCGGAATAGACCCAGTCGACTTCGCCTTTGCGGAGAACTTCGCTGCCGCCAGTGGTGATGGCGCGCTCTTTGCCATCGGCGGCAGTGACGATCCAGAGGTTATGGTTGCGGACGAAGCTGACGTAGTTGGAGTCTGGAGAGATTTTTATGTCCGAGAGATCTTCCTTGCCGGAAACGAGGACGCGGCCGGATTGTGACTTCAGATCGAACCACGCTACGGCGTTGGTGCCTTCAAAGAGCAACGCTTCGCCATTGGGGGACCACTGATATTGCGAAGGGGCATGACGTCCGGCACCTGTCGCTTGCGATTGCTTGCTCGGAGGAGCAGGGAAAATGTTTTCGAGCTTGTCCGCGGAAATCAGCCGAGAGCGTTCGCCCGAGGCTACATCGAGAGACCAAAGTTCGGTTTTTGCGTCTCTTCCTGAACCCTTGGCGTCGAGATAGGTGAGGCGCTTGCCGTCGGGAGACCAGGCGATGCCGCGGGTTAAGCGTCCGCTCAGGCTCGGTTGGGAGTAGATACGATCGACGGTGAGTTGGCCGGGCTGTGCGGCGGCGGCCTGGTGGGCGGCCGCAAAGGGTTGCAGACTGATGAGGAATGTTGCCAGGGTGGCGATGCGAAGTATTAGGCGAAATTGCATGAAGCCTCCAGGGAAACGTAACGGCACAACCGGAAATCTTGCGTGAGTGTTAGGTTGACATCCTTCGTCGCAAAAGGCACTCCTCAGGATGACAACGTTTGGTGGTTAACGGCACCGGATAGTTTCGAGCAACAAATTTAGACCACATCGCACAACAAATTTCCGCTAACCCGGTGGCCAGCGGAAATTGCGGCCGCCGAGAAGATGCAGATGCAAATGAAAGACGGACTGGCCAGCGCCGGAACCGTTGTTGAAGACGGTGCGATAGCCGGACAGGAGATTGCGTTCGGTGGCAAGTTTGGCGGCGACGAGCTGCAATTTGCCGAGGAGGACTTGATCTTCCGGGGAAGCATCGTGGAGCGCGGCAAAATGTTTGCGAGGACAGATCAAAATGTGCGTGGGCGATTGCGGCGAGATGTCTTCGAAAGCGAAAATGTCATCGTCTTCATAGACGAGCTTCGACGGGATTTTCTTGGCGCCGATTTTGCAGAACAGGCAGTTTTCGTCCATCAATTGACTCCTGCGGGTTTTACATCATCCAAGCGAAACACGAGAGTGGTGAAACCTTCTTTGTCGCGTAATTGCGCGGCGAGCTCTTTAGCGGCGTCTTCACCAGAAACCTTCCCGACGCGGAGGCGGTAGAAGGCGCCGTCGGGAGAATCATACTGCTGAATGAAGATGGGAGAGTAGGTGACGCTTAGGCGATCCCGCAGTCGCTCGGCATTCGTGCGATCGCGGAAGGCGCCGACCTGAACGGTGAAGAAGCCTTCGGTGAGCGCGGCGACATCGACGTTACCGATGACTTCGAGACGCACGGGAACGACGCCGGGGCCGACGGAATCGAGTTCGCGGGCGGCGGCTAGGGAAAGGTCAATGATGCGATTATCGACGAAGGGTCCGCGGTCGGTGATGCGAACGGTGGTGGATTTTCCGTTATTGAGATTGGTGACACGAACCGTGGTTTCGAAAGGCAGAGTGCGATGCGCGGCGGTGAGTTTATACATGTCGTAGACTTCGCCGTTCGAGGCGCGACGGCCGTGGAAGGGATTGCCGTACCAGGAAGCGTTGCCTTCTTCGGTGTAACCGACGGGAGCAGGAGCCGGAGGGGTTTTGGCGTGGCGAGCTGGGGGAACATTGGTGGAGTTTTTGGCATTCTCGGAGGTGGAGTTTGGCGCGGGCGAGGGCTGTGCGGGGGGTGCTGCGGAAACCTGGCGTTTTGCAGCGCAGCCTACAGAGAAAAGAGTGATGGAACCGCAGAGTGCGAGGAGCGATAGACGGGAACTCGTCACGATTTGGGCTGCTGGTTTTGGGAATTGCGAGCTGCGACGCGGGATTCCAGTTTGCGGGAAGCTTCGGCAAGTTTTTCAGAGACTTCACGAAGGAATTGCGCGGTGCGCTTTTCGGTTTCGGGCGCGACTTCTTCTTCCACATATTTGCGGAGGCGGGTTAATTCTTCGTCGAGACGGCGGCCGAGTTCTTCAAATTTGTCCATAAGTTCCTGCGCCAGTAGGAAAGGCGATTCCGGTATTATAGGAACGCACGAAAGAGGCTGCAAGGAGGAGTGTTGGCCCTTCCCTATCAGTGGCAGATGCGCGCAGAGCGCTTGAAGAGAATGTTTGGCGGGATGTTTGGCAAAGGCGAGCGAAGGCCGCAGCTATGCCCGGCATGCGGGGCGCTTGTGGGTATCAGCGCGACGCGATGCCATGTGTGTGGCGCGAATTTGCGATTCGGGCTGGCAGCTTGGAGCAAAGGTTTGAGCGAATTTTTTGGCGGACACGCCCCGGTGACGACCGGGCTTTTGATCCTGAACGTGATTGTGTTTGCCGCGGAGATCATGGGGACGATGCACGCGGGGAAAATGGGCGGCCTCAGCATTTTGTGGGGGATGGATGGGGAGACGTTGTACAGGTTGGGCGCGTGTTATGGTCCCGCCATATTCATTGGGCACGAGTGGTATAGACTTGTGACGGCGATGTTTCTGCATGGGGGGTTGATCCACATTGGTTTCAACATGATTGTATTGCTCGACATCGGGCCGATGGTCGAAGAAGTCTACGGCTCGGCACGCTATTTGTTTCTGTATCTGGTGATGGGTATCGCCGGTTATGTGCTGAGCGCGTTGGCCGGGCATTTTTCCGTTGGGGCCAGCGGGGCCATCCTGGGGATTATCGGTTTGCTGATTGCGATTACGACGAAGCGCGGTGGAATGCAAATGAAAGAGCTGCGTTCGCGGCTGATTTCCTGGGTGGTTACAATTTTTGCGCTCGGATTCTTGGTGGGGGGATTGAGGACGGATAATTGGGCTCATTTTGGCGGGTTGGCGGCTGGCTTTTTATTAGGGAAGGTATTTGCGGATCGTTTGCCGGAACCAGGACGAGAGCGGACGCAGGCGTATGCGTTGGGATGGCTTGCGGGAATCGTGTTAATTGCAAGTTTTGCGTTGATGTTGCTGCATTATTCGGGTCCGATTCCGGGGTGATCCCTCGGCTCACGAAATCAAAGGGCAAAGGCGCTGGTATAAAAGCCCGCGCTACATGTTGGACCCATAAAAAGCGGCGACTGTCGCGCCGAACCTCAAACAGAACGTTCCGCCTCAGAAGGCGAGTCCTACAAAAGCGCAAAGAGAAAACCTCGGAACGAGGACCCGAGAGCCCACCCTAACAAACCTAGGGTGGGGAACGCTGGAGTAAAAACCAATCAGGAAGTGTGGAGGCGGCGGGCTACTACGAAGGCGTAGTGGAAGCCGGAAACGACGACGAAGGCGGCGACGAGGTAGGAAAGGTAGTGGATTAGCAGCGGGGCGCGGTCGTTGGGGTAGGCAGCGGCGAAGACTACGAAGAAGACCAGGGCGATTTCAAACAGGGTGGTGGCTTTGCCGAGGAGGCTCGGGGGAAACGGACGGTAGCCCTGGACGATGATGATGACGGCGGCGACCACGAGCAGAAGCACATCGCGGCTGAGGACCATGATGGTGAGCCACCAGGCGATTTTCTTACCCATGGCGAGGACGACGAAAGAAGAAGAGAGCAGCAATTTATCGGCGATGGGATCGAGGTAGGCGCCAAGAGCGGACTTTTGATGCAGTCTGCGCGCCAGGAAACCGTCGATGGCGTCGGTGAGCGCGACAAACACCAGCACGGCCAGAGCCCAGTGGTATTCCTCGTAGAAAACAAGAATCAGAAAAAACGGAAGAAAACCAAGGCGCAGAAGTGTGATTTGGTTGGGAACAGTCCAGATGCGGCCTTTCATCGGGGGACAGGATAGCGCAGATCAGGCGAACTGAGCGAGGTAATCGAAAAGGGTGCGGCCGATTTTGCGTTCGAAGATTTCGGCCATGCTGGGGATGGCGCCGGAAGGCTCGTCGAGGGAGATGCGCTCGACGCGCGTCATGGGAAAGAAAACGGTGGGAAGGCCGATGCGTTCAGCATTGAGCTGATTGATTTCGCTGACGAAATGATCGAAGGAGTTGAGGTCGATGCCGCGAACGGTGGCGCCGCTGGGATTGATGTCGAGCAAAATGCCCCAGATTTTCTCCCTGGGAGAATGCAGACTGATGATGACGATGGAATTGGGATTCATAGATGACCTATCGTTGAACGTATTCAGTGTAACGCATGGCGGATGGTGATGGGCGGGCTTGACCGAAAGAGTGACCAAGAAGAAACCGGCGTTCCGAGCATTTACTGATGGGCGGCTTCGTAGGCATGGTTCAGCCAGCACAGGGCGTCGCGTAGGTCGGTGGTGGATGTGAGTTGGAAGGAAAACCAGCCTTTGCTGGTGGCTTTGGTGCTGGCGTCGAGGCGGGAATCGGCTTGCGCGCGATTTCGAAAGGCAGGCGGCATGGGATTGAACTTGAAAACGATGGATGAGGGAGAGTCAAATCCGCGTGTAAGGGGAAGAGCGGCAAAAACGGCTCTGCGGCGATAGAAAAACGTGAAACCAAACATCGATTTGGTGGTGATGGCTGGCCAGGAGCTTAGTTCCGATTGAAGCATGGCGGACCATTGCTTCATTTCTTCGGAGATGAGCGGGAATTTAGCGCGTGAATGCCTCTTTGGCTTCGAAGAGGGCTTCTTTACAGACGGTTTGGACTTTTTCTCCATTTGCAATGCAATTCGGGCGGAGGATTACGTTTGCTTTGCGCGGACAAGGGTGAGGTCCGCGAAGTCCGTCCATTTCCCGGATTTGTCTTTGGTCTGCATGTGCCATTGCCAGCGGTGTGATTCCGGAAGCCAACGAAATGTGGTGTGGAACGGGCCGTCCGGGTATTCGAAGACGAGACGGACTTCGTTGCCAACTTGAGTGCCGTAACCCAGAGTCTCTGAGAAGCGGCCACCGTAGACGTCATTCCAATGGACGACGTAGCGATCGCTAGCGTTGTCATAGCCGATCATGATCATGGCTTCGTAGGGAAGGGTGACGTTGGTGGCGGAATTTTCATCCTGCTCGTGGATGCGGAGGAATTGGTGGTTCAAGACCCACTCGACTTCCACGAGGTGGTTGGCGTTTCGGCCGAGGATTTTGCCGGTGAGATTCCACGTGCCGGTCATGTCATCGAGCAAAGAATCGCGAAAGACGTGAGTGGGGCCGTCGAGATCCTGGCTTGTGGCGGAGAGAGGCACCAGGAGAAGGGCAATGTTGAGAACGTAGTGCAGATGCCGGAGGAAATTCATTGCTAGCTCCTGTGCTGACGCGAAACGGTGGCCATTGTACAACTAGACGGGCATGGGTGCGGGACCGTTGGGTGGCACAAGCAGAGTGGGTTCGGTGAGGAACTGAACTTGTTCGATCGTTGCGTCTGGCGCGATTTCGCGGAGGAAGAGGCCTTGCGGGGTAACGTCGATGAAGGCGAGTTCGGTGACAATGTGGTCGACGACTTCGACGCCGGTGAGAGGCAGCGTACATTTTTTCAGGACTTTTGGTTTGAGGTCGCGGGTGGCGTGTTCCATGGCGATGTAGACGCGCTTTGCTCCTGCAACGAGGTCCATGGCGCCGCCCATACCTTTAAGCATTTTGCCGGGGATGGCCCAATTAGCGAGAGTTCCCTTTTCGTCGACCTGGAGAGCTCCGAGGACGGTGAGGTCGACGTGACCGCCGCGAATCATAGCGAAAGAATCGGCGGAAGAAAAATAAACGGTGCCCGGAATTTCGGTGACGGTTTCCTTGCCTGCATTGATCAGGTCGGGATCGACTTCGAATTCGAGGGGATACGGGCCGACGCCGAGCATACCGTTTTCGGATTGCAGGATGACGTCCATGCCGCGGGGGACGTAATTGGCGACCAGAGTAGGCATGCCGATGCCGAGATTGACGTAGTAGCCGTCGCGGAGTTCGAGTGCGATGCGGCGGGCGATGCGTTTGCGGTTTTGGTCGTCGATTAGTGGCATAGGAAGTACAAAGTTCAAAGTTTACAGTTCTAAGTTTTGAGTTTAACCCAAGAACCTTCGCGCTTTCCTCTACGAATGGTCATTGGTTGAGATCCTTCGGGGCGCAAAAGGAGCGGCCATCACGACGAGAGATCATCAGGACTTTCTTGTGGTGCGTTTTTCGATGCGTTTGTCGTAATTGGCGCCTTGGAAAATGGCGTTGATGAAAATGCCGGGGGTGTGAACCTGGTCGGGGGGGAGTTCGCCGGGCTCGACGAGTTGCTCGACTTCGGCGATGACGTAATCGGCGGCGGTTGCCATCATGGGATTAAAATTGCGGGCGGTTTTGCGGTAGAGAAGATTGCCCATGCGATCACCTTTCCAGGCTTTGATGAAGGCGAAATCGCCGCTGAGGGCGCGTTCGAGGACGTATTGGCGGCCGTCGAATTCTCGGGTTTCCTTGCCTTCGGCGACCAAGGTGCCGTAGCCGGTAGGGGTGTAGAAAGCGGGAATGCCGGCTCCGGCGGCGCGGAGGCGTTCGGCCAGGGTGCCCTGGGGATTGAGTTCGACCTGCAATTCGCCGGTCAGGACAAGTTGCTCGAAGAGTTTGTTTTCGCCGACGTAGGAGGAGATCATTTTTTTGACCTGGCGATTTTGGAGAAGAAGGCCGATGCCGAAATCATCGACGCCGGCGTTGTTGCTGACGATGGTGAGATCTTTGGTGCCTTTGCGCCACACGGCGTCGATGAGTTTTTCGGGGATGCCGCAAAGGCCGAAGCCGCCCATAAGGATAGTCATGCCGTCGCGGAGATTGGCGATGGCGGCGTCGGGGGAGGCTATGCGTTTGTCCATGGTGTTCCCGCGCGCAGTGTACCGCAGTTGGATGAGGGCGGGAAAGCGGCATGGGAATCGTTGGGCGGCAAGACCCGTGGGTTGAGATCCTTCGTCGCGGACTCCTCAGGATGACAACGCGATTTATTTGTTGGGGGAGAATGTGCTGGAATCGGAGTTACAACGAGCGGAGGAGTTTGTAGAGTTCGTTGGCGGCGTCGAAGTCGGATTCCAGGTCGCGGGAACCGAGGCGTTCGCGGAGATCGTCGAGGCGGCGGGCGAAGAGGTCCAGGGCGGCGGAAAGGACTTCGCGATTCGTGAGGACGATGTCACGCCATGTGTTGTAGGGACTGCCCGCGAGGCGAAGAGTATCGCGTAGGCCCGGACCGGCCAGAGTAATGGGGAGACCTTTTTCGTCCAGGCGGTCGTAGAGGAATGAAGCCAGGGCGATGACAGCTAGTTGCGGGAGATGAGAAGCGAGGCCGACGGCGTAATCGTGTTGTTGGGCGCCGAGCCAGACCGGGCGCGCACGGATTTTTTCGAGAATCTTGACGAAGGCGGTGATGCGCGGGTCGTGCGTGTCGTCGGGATTGCCGACCAGGGCGTAGGTGGCGTTCTCGAAGAGATCGGCGTCGGCGTGAGCGAGTCCTGCGAATTCACGACCCGCCATCGGATGGCCAGCCAGGAAGATGGGGCCGACTTCTTCTACAAATACTTCGGTGGCGGCTTGCCAGATTCGCTGCTTGGTGCTGCCGGCGTCGGTGACGAGTGCATGGGCGGGCGCGTGCTGGGCAAGCTCAGGGAGAAGATCGAGTGTGGCGCCGATGGGCAACGCGATGTAGATCAGATCGGCGTGGCGGACGGCGGGTTCGACGGATTCGAAGAAGCCTTCGTGAATGGCGCCGGACTTTCGCGCTTCGAGAATTACTTCGGGGCGATCCCAGCCGACGATGTGCATATCTGGCGTATATTTGCGGAGAGCACGGGCGAAAGAGCCGCCGATTAGGCCGGTGCCGAGGATGGTGACGCGCTGGAGGAGATGGGACATGTGGAGTAATAAGTTATCAGTTTTTGGTCGTTCGTTGGTGGGGTGGGGATATTTGGTTGGGGAAAGGAGCAAGAGCTGGCATTCCCTCAGCGTCTAAAGTCTTTTGCTTTTGCGACCGTTTCGGCACGATTGAAGTCGTGCCCTCCGTGAGACATTGCTTTCCATGGCGATCTTTCCAAAGTGATATTGAGCCGCAGCCCCAAGACCCCACATGCAAAATCGGCATGTGCGGCACCCGGGAAAGGCCGCGATGGATGGCGGTCAAGCTACGTTATGTGGCGGTTGACCGCGGGGGCAATGATGCGGATTTCGTTCATGAGTTGGGAAAATTCGGGGGGAGTGAGGGATTGCGCGCCGTCGGAGAGGGCGTGATCGGGATCGTTGTGGACTTCGATGAGAAGGCCGTCGGCGCCAGCGGCTACTGCGGCGCGAGCCATCGGGGGCACTTTGTCGCGACGGCCCGTGCCGTGAGAGGGATCGGCAACGATGGGAAGGTGCGAGAGCTTTTGAATGACGGGGATGGCGGCGATGTCGAGAGTGTTGCGGAGATAGTTCTCGAAAGTGCGGATGCCACGTTCGCAGAGGACGACGTTGTAGTTGCCACCGGAAAGAATGTATTCGGCGCTGAGAAGGAGTTCTTCGATGGTTGCGGACATGCCGCGCTTGAGTAGGACTGGCTTTTGCGTTTCGCCGAGGGCGCGAAGCAGGAAATAATTCTGCATGTTGCGAGCGCCGACCTGGAAGATGTCGACATAACCACTCATCATTTCGATTTGCGAGAGATCCATAACTTCGCTGACGACGAAGAGACTATGCTTATCGGCGGCCACGCGCAGCATCTGCAGGCCTTTTTCACCGAGGCCTTGGAATGCGTAAGGCGAAGTGCGCGGTTTGAAAGCGCCTGCGCGAAGAATTTTGGCGCCCGCTTTGGAGACGGCTTCGGCGACCGCGTTAATTTGTTCGGGAGACTCGACCGAACAAGGCCCGGCGGCGACGACGAGTTCCTTGCCGCCGATGGTGACGCCGCGACCTAGATCGATGATGGTGCCTTGGGGCTTGAACTGGCGGCTGGCAAGTTTGAAAGGCTGAGTAATGCGGATGACTTCGCGGACGCCTTCGAGTAGTTCGAAATCGCGGTGATCGAAATCGCGATGGACGCCGACGGCGCCGAGTACGGTGTGGGATGCGCCGGTGGAGCGGTGCACGTCGAAACCGCTGGCGACGACGCGATCGATGACGTGCTGGATTTGTTCGTCGGTGGCGTCTTCGTGCATGACTATGACCATGGTTGTGCCTCTGTTCCTGAAGGAAGTGCAAAGAACCGGTCTAAAGACCGGGCACTACGAAAGCGTGGGAGCGTGATGCCTACGAAGACGCGTTGGGACTTTGGCGTCATTTCGAGTTCTCGTCGTCGCTGGCGGAGGCTTCGTGGGCCATGGCGATACGTTCGGCGGAGCGAGCTTCGTCGATGATGCGTTCGAAGAGGCGGCGGATGGCGGGATTGGAGAGCGGACCCTTGTTGTTGGTCTCCGCGTTAGACAGGACTTCCTTTTCGCGCGTGGGCTGGTAGAGCGGAATATTCGCTTCGTGTTTGAGGTGGCCGATTTCGAGGGCGCACTGGCAGCGCTCGTTGAGTAGCTCGACGAGTTTCCTGTCGATTTCGTCCATGCGGCGGCGCCAGTCGCTGATGTTCACGATTTGCACCCGGCAGGGAAGCGGGTAGAGGAGGCACAGGAGGTTGAGGAGATAAAGGAACGGAGACGCGCGGTTAATTTGGCCGGGATCGTTGAGGCTGAGATCCTGAAGCTATCCTTGCCGGATAGCCCCAGGATGACTGCGGTTTTGGTGATCGCGGGGCTCCTAGAAATGGGGATCATGTGGTGCTGGCCTCGCGGCGGGAGAGGCCGTGGCGGGCGGCTTCTTTTAGTTTATGGATGCGTTCGCGTAGGGCAGCGGCGGCGGCATCGGGCGAGGGAGCGTTTTCAATTTCGGAGACTAGCGCCGAGCCTATCACGGCGGCGTCGGCGAGGCCTCCGAGGACGCTGACGTGTCCGGGGAGAGAAATGCCGAAGCCCACGGCGATGGGGAGATCGGTGAAACGGCGGGCGCGGCGCAGGAGCGCAGGGAGTTCGTCGGGGAGAGAATCCTTTGCGCCGGTTACGCCGGTGCGGGAAATGAGGTAGAGGAAACCGGACGTGGCGGCAGAAATTTTTTGAAGGCGCTCGTCGCTGGAGGTTGGAGCGGCGAGAAAGATGGTGTCGAGATGGTGCGCGTGGAAAATGCGGCGATAGTCTTCGGATTCTTCGGGCGTGAGATCGGTGGCGAGAACGCCATCGGCGCCCGTTTCGGCAGCGGCGGCGGCAAACTTTTCCAGACCCATTTGCAGGATGGGGTTGTAGTAGCTGAACAGGACGAGGGGAACCTGACTTGACTCGCGAATACGGCGGACGAGGTTGAGGACGCCGGCCACAGTTGTGCCGGATTTCAGGGCGCGTTCGGAGGCGCGCTGGATGGTGGGGCCGTCGGCGAGAGGATCGCTGAAGGGCACGCCAAGTTCGATGACATCGGCGCCAGCATCGGCCAGCGCGAGAACAAATTTGTGCGTGGCTTCGAGCGTGGGATCGCCGGCGGTGATATAGGCGACGATGCCGAGTTCGCCGGTGGCGCGAAGTTCCACGAAGCGCTTGCAGATGCGGGTTGGCGCTGTCACGACGACGGACTCCGGTCAAAGAGCCAGTCCGAATTGAAGCTCATCCACTCGCAAACAGGAGAGCTGACAAATTCCTTCCATCCGTCTTTTTCCTTCACCAAAAGATGATAGGCGCCACTCGAGCAATCCGGCCCGCAAAAAACCGAGACATAGGCAATGGCGTGTGTGCGGGAGGCGTCAAAGCCGACCGCAGACACCTCGTAAACCGCGTGATCGAACAAGGGAGGCGGGAGACCTTTCGCGTTGTTGGTGGGCGCAAGCGGCTGGCGTTTTTTCGCCAGGTCCACGAGTTTGTAACCGAATTTCAGGTTGAATTTCTTGGCCACGCGCGAGTTTTGCTTATTTTTTTCCTTGTAGTCGTTGGCCGTGGCTGCGAACTCGGCGGGAAGCTTCGTGGCGCAGGTGTCAAAGGAGTCTGGCTTGGTGCCCGAAGCCGTTAGCGAAGAAATTTGCAAAGTATTTTCGGCTTCCGAATGGTAGTGGTCGAGAAGGACGGAAAGGACGGCGTAACCTTCCGCATCGTCATAGTCCGCGGGCGTTGGGGCTTGAGCGGCATTCTGGGCAAAAAGGGGCATTGCGCAGGAGAGGACGCAGGTTATCGTTAGAAAGAGAATTCTTCGCATTACGCCGATGATCAGATATGCCACGATTGACCTCTGACGAACAAAAATCCAAAGATTCGCATTAGCAAAAAGTCACTCTCTCCAGTGCTTGCGGTATGTGTCCATGTCCTTGTCGCCGCGGCCGGAAAGATTGACGATGACGAGATCTCGTGGGCTTGAGTTGCGGGAGGCGCTCGATGAGGCCCGCCAGGGCGTGGGCAGATTCCAGCGCGGGGATGATGCCTTCGGTGCGCGAGAGAAGACGAGCGGCTTCGAGGGCGGCGGAATCGGAAACGGCAGCGTATCCGGCGCGACGCTGATCGGCAAGCCAGGCGTGTTCGGGGCCGATGGCGGGGTAATCGAGACCGGCGGAAATGGAATGAGTGGCGGCGATCTGGCCGTCTTGGTTTTGCAGCACGTAGGTGTAAGTGCCCTGGAGGACGCCGGGGCGCGCACCGGTGAAACCTTGGTGGGCGGCCAAGCGTGCGGCGTGTTCGCCAAGACCTTGGCCGCGGCCGCCCGCCTCGATGCCCACCATTTTTACGTCAGAGTCCTTGAGAAATTCGTGGAAGAGGCCGATCGAGTTGGAGCCGCCACCGACGCAGGCGTAAAGATGGGTGGGCAGGCGCTTTTCGGCGGTGAGAATTTGCGCGCGAGCTTCGCGGCCGATGACGGCTTGAAAATCGCGGACCATCGTCGGGTAGGGATGCGCGCCGAGAACGGAGCCGAGGAGGTAATGGGAATTGCGGACGTTGGTGACCCAGTCGCGCATGGCTTCGTTGATTGCATCTTTGAGGGTTTTGCTGCCGGATTCGACGCCGATGACTTCGGCACCGAGCATACGCATGCGCGCGACGTTGAGGGCTTGGCGTGCCATGTCTTCGGTGCCCATGTAAACGGTGCATTGCAGGCCGAGATGCGCGGCGACGGTAGCGGAGGCGACACCGTGCTGGCCTGCACCGGTTTCCGCGATGATGCGCGGCTTGCCCATTTTGACGGCGAGCAATGCCCTGACCGATGGCGTTATTGATTTTGTGCGCGCCGGTGTGGAGGAGATCTTCGCGCTTGAGGTAGATGCGCGGGCCGCCGAGATTTTGCGGTGAGGCGCGCGGCGAATTGCAGGGGCGTGGGGCGGCCAGCGAAATTCTTGAGGAGATTCTGGAATTCGGCTTGGAAGGCGGGATCGGTTTTAGCTTGTTCGTAGGCGCGCTCGAGCTCGTAAAGCGGGACCATGAGGGTTTCGGGGACGTAGCGGCCGCCGTATGGGCCGAAGCGGCCGGAGACGGAGGCGGGAATGGTGAGTTGGGTGGTCATGGGTTGAGTGAATTATTGTACCTTGAGGGCGAGGAATTGCGGCAAGGGTTCGAGGTGTGGGGGATGGATAATTGGCCCAAGGCCTGAAGCCTGATGCTCCGAGGGCTAGAGCGGGCACCTAAGAGCAGAGGGATTCCTCACTTCGCGGACTTTGTTCGGAATGACAGGTGGTTTTCTGTGGCGCATGGGGAGGAACCCGAGACCCACCTTTCGCGAAAGACGCGCTCAGAGTGGGGCACCCAGGAAGGAAAAGAAAAAGTGGTTCCCTCGCGGCGAAGACTCCACTCGGGATCACAAGTTTTATAGAAATGATGTGGCGACCGCGGGGCGGGGGGACTCGCCCCGCGTTGCAGGAGGCTAGGAGATTTCGCGGGAGGCGCGGGAGACTTCTTCGAAGAAAGTGCGGAGTTTGATGGGATCCTTTTTGCCGGGGCGGCTTTCTACGCCGCTGGCGACGTCGACGGCGTAGGGGCGGACGATGCGGATGGCCTCGGCTACGTTTTCAGGAGTGAGTCCGCCGGCGAGGATGATGCGTTGGGATTGCGCGGCGGTGCGGGCGAGGTGCCAGTTGCCGGTGGTGCCGCTGCCACCATACTGGCCGGAAGCGGCGGAATCGAGGAGGAAGGCGGAAGCGCTACGAAAGCTGGAAAATTCAGGCGCGGCGGTTCCCTGTCCCAGGCGCAAGGCTTTGATGACGGGCAATCGGCGGGCGACGGCGTCGACGACTTGCGGAGTTTCATCGCCGTGGAGTTGCGCTGCGGAGAGGCGCAGGGCTTTACAGAGAGCGACGATGGGGACTTGCGTCCAGTTCACGAAGATGCCGACGGGAGCGATGAAAGGAGGAAGCCGGCGAAGTATTTCCGACGCGGCGAAGGGAGTGACACAGCGCGGGCTGCCTTCATAGAAATTCAGGCCGATGGCGTGGGCGCCGAGATCGGCGCAGAGTTTAGCGTCTTCCCATTTGGTGATGCCACAGATTTTGAGGCGGACCATGAAGGACAGTGTAGCGGGATTAGTTCAGAGTTAACAGTTTCCAGTTATGAGTTCCGGAGAAGCGGCGCCTGGAGGAGTTGGGTTAGGGCGGAAGCGGGATCGGAGGCTTGCATGAGGTGTTCGCCGATGAGGAAGGCGTCGAAGCCAGCGGCGCGTAGAGCTAGGAGATCGGCGTGGGTGCGCAGGCCGGACTCGGCTACGGCCAGGCAGTGCTCGGGAATTTGTTCGATCAGTTCGAAGGAAGTCTCGGTGCGGACGGTGAGAGATTTCAGGTCGCGATTGTTAACGCCGATGATGCCGGCGCCGGCGGCGAGGGCGCGATCTAGTTCCGCGGTGACGTGAACTTCGACGAGCGGCTCCATGTGCGAGTTCGCGGCCGAGGGCGATGAGGTCGCGAAGAAGCGCGTCGTCGAGCGCGGCGACGATCAGGAGGAAGCTGTCGGCATCGTTGGCGCGAGTCTCCCAGACTTGCCAGGGATCGAAAATAAAATCCTTGCGGAGAACGGATAGTGCGACTTCCTTGCGGGCTTCGCGAAGATTTTTGAGGGAGCCGCCGAAGAATTCGCCTTCGGTGAGGACGGAGAGAGCGGCGGCACCGGAGGATTCGAGAGATTTAGCTAGCGCGGGAGCATCGAAGGGATCGCGAATGACGCCGCGAGACGGCGAAGCGGGTTTGAGTTCGGCGATGACGTTGAGGGCATCGCGGGAAAGAGCGGCTGCGAAATCGCGAATGGGACAAGCGGCTTTTACGCCATATTTAAGTGCCGTTTCGGGAAGGACGCGTTTGCGATGATCGACCTCGGCGCGGCGCGATTCGAGAATACGGTCGAGGACAGTGCCGGTGTTAGGTTGAGCGTTCATGTATTCTAAGGAGGATAGCAGAGTGGAGCCGGGAGTCGGGAGTTCGGAATTAGAGCTGCACGGAGCGGTCAGGAGACGGGATGAGTTACGGAAAGAAATACGGGGCGCTGCTGGACGGGATTGTGGAAGAGGCGGATGCGATTGCGATGAAGTATTTCCGTACGGCGGAGATTGGAGCGGAGAAAAAGGTCGACGGAACCGTAGTGACCTTGGCGGATAAGACTGTGGAAGCGATGGCCCTGCGGAAAGTAGCGGAAAGCGGATTGGCAATTGACGTGGTGGGAGAAGAAACCAGCAAAGAGATTCCGGAAGGACCGGCTCGCAACCGGCGGGCGCGAATGATTATCGACCCGATTGACGGAACAGAGGAATTTTCGCGGGGGATCCCAACGTTTGGAACGCTGATCGGAATTGAAGAAAACGGAGAAATTGTGGCGGGAATGGTGAGCGCGCCGGCACTGTCGCAAGGAACGCGGTGGTGGGCGTATCGCGGCGAGGGGGCGTATCGAAGCGGGAAGCGAATTCATGTTTCGGCGCGGAAGAATTTGGAAGAGGCGATGTTCTTTACTACGGGAACCGGCTGGGCGAAGAACATGGATGCGCGGACGAGGATGCGACGGATGGCGGATGCGGCGCGAAGCAGCCGGTCGATTGGCGGATTCTGGCAGCACATGCTGGTGGCGGAAGGGGCGGTGGAAGCGGCGGTGGATTGGGTGTCCAAACCGTGGGACCTAGCGCCGCTGGGGATTATCGTGGAAGAAGCGGGCGGGAAATCGACGACAATCGATGGCGAGCGGACGATCTATAAAGGGCGATTCGTAAGCACGAACGGGATTTTGCACGAGCAAGTTTTGCGATTGCTGCGGAGCGATGTGTCATGATTCAGACCAAACGCGTATATGAGAAACCAGCCAAGGGCGATGGATACCGTGTGTTAGTGGACCGATTGTGGCCGCGCGGGCTGACGAAGAAGAAGGCGGACGTGGATTTGTGGATGAAAGAGATTGGCCCGAGCGATGAGCTGCGGAAATGGTTTCACCATGAAGAAGGCAGTTGGAGCGAGTTTGAGAAGAGATATAAGAGCGAGCTGACGAAGAAGAAAGAATTGCTGGGGGAGTTGCGTAAGTTACATCGTGAACATGGAACGATGACGTTGTTGTATGGAAGCAAGGACCAGAAGCAGAATCAGGCGGTGGTGTTGGCGGGGATGCTCAAGGAGTGAGTTGAGAACTGGATTGATGAAGGCAACCGACAACCCAGACGCAAGACCGGCGTGTGGGGCACCCAAGTTGATGCTTGATGGCAAATCTGGGGGCCTCAGCGGCTAGAGCCCAGTGATTTTTGTGCGATTTACGGCACCGCGGAAGCCGTGCCCTCCCGGAATTTTTATGAAATCTCCACTACAAATTATTGCCGAACAGGTGTGCGCGTGCCGGAAGTGTCCGAGGCTGACGGAATATCGAGAGAAGGTGGCGCGCGAGAAGCGGCGGGCGTTTCGCGAGTGGGACTATTGGGGCCGGCCTGTGCCGGGGTTTGGGGATGCGAGCGCGAAGTTATTTATTTTAGGACTAGCACCGGCGGCGCATGGAGGGAATCGGACGGGACGCGTGTTCACGGGCGATCGGTCGGGGGATTTTCTGTTCAAGGCGCTCTATGAAGCGCGGTTTGCCAACCAGCCTACTTCCCTGCACCGCGACGATGGATTGAAATTGAAGAACGCGTACATTGCCGCAGCGGTGCGGTGCGCGCCTCCGGCGAACAAGCCGCTGCCGAGCGAGATTTTGAACTGCCGCGGCTATCTGGAACGCGAGTTGGAGATTTTGCGGCCGAAGGCAATTCTGGCGCTGGGCAGAATTGCCTGGGACAGCTATCTGGAGATTTTGAAGGCAGAGGGGAAGATCGCGTCGCGCGGAGCGTATAGGTTTGGCCATGGGGCGGAGGTGGACATCGCGCAGGATTTGCCGCGATTGTTTGGTGTGTATCACCCCAGCCAGCAGAACACGCAGACGGGAAAGTTGACGCCGGCGATGTATGCGGAGGTATTGCGGCGGGTGCGGCGGTTTTTGGCGTAGTGGTAGGAATTTGATCGCGGTGCGACCGAAAAAGACTCAGGGATTGTGCAGACCTCGGGCACAACGGGTTGTGCCTATGCCAAGAGGATGCCAGGTAGGGGTGGCAGGTGGAGTCTGGGACGGGCAGGCAGCTGAAATTGCACCCCATTATTTGAAGTAAGCAATCGATTTACAATTAGTTACATCGAACATAAGCCTCGGCAATGGCCCCGAGTGTGCACTCCTGTTTGGATAGGCAGGAGGACTCAGTCTATGTACGACGTGGCGCGGAGCGTCAGATGGTTTTCGCTGGGTGCCCTGTGTGGATTGGTGTTGGTGCCCTGGGTTTTGGCGGCACAGGAAGCGGAGAGAGAGACCGCGCAGGATGCGCCGACCACGAATTCGGTGTACACGGCACATGCGGCCGATGGACAGAGGCATGGGCTGCCCGTCGAGGCGTACGCGGTGGTGCCGGGGACACGTTTTCTGGTGACGCTCGAAAATGGACTGAACACCAAGGATTTGAAACGCAACCAGGAATTTCGTGTGCGGACCGTGGAACCGCTCGAGGCTGGACGCGGGGTTTTTTTGCCTTCGGGGGCGCTGATTCGCGGACACATCAGCCGGGTGGAATCGGCGGGGATGGCGGGGCGTGCGAAATTGTGGCTGACGTTTGATGAGATCCATACGCGGTTCGGGAGTTTGCCGATTGTGGCGGAAGTGGCGGCGATGCCGGGGGACCACAGCATCGCGTCCGGGCCGGTTGCGAATGGAGTGATTGAGGGGCGCGGGAGCACGCAAAAAGATGCGATGCAAGCGGCTGCGGCGGGAGCGGCGAAGGGTGCAGCGAAGGGCGTGAAAAATAAGGACAAGAAAGAAGCGGCCGAAGGGGCAGCGATGGGAGCGCTCGAAGCGTATCTAGTGGAAGCGGGGCGGGGTGAGGAATTGGATCTGCCGAAGGGGGCGAAGCTGGAATTGGAGCTAGAGCGGACGTTGTATTTGGTGCGGAAGTGAGCGGTTGATAAACCCGAGCGTTTGACTAAAGTCCCGCCGGTTCTTCCGTTGAGCTCCTGCGTTGCAAAAAGCGCTACTCAAGATGACATGGCAAGTTTGTGGGTTGCGCGAGGCGATTCACGTTTGGTGAGATTCGACGGGAAGGTTGGCGGATTGCCAAGCGGCGAATTACAAATCGCACGGGAAACGCGCCGTCGGAGATTCGCACGCTCAATGAGCGGACGCGATAAGTGACATCGAGTATGGCCCCCACCTGAGCAGATTCGTTTGAAAATTTGACCACGTAAACATCGCCATCGCCGTTGGCGTATGGGAACTTTAACGTCGCCAGAGACATATCCCTGGGGACAAGTCCCAGGGCCAGAGGCGATGTCGTATGCCACGGTGCACGTAACACCACCTTCATAATTACCGCCTCCGATAATGTAAACGCACCGTCAATACATTGCCAAGAAGGCAACACCATGGTTAAATTTTCAACGTTACAGATTAGCAAAGTCGGAGTAGGAATCATGTTTGCACACAACCCCCTCCACGGATCCGGACAAGCGGTACTACCGCATCCGGCTCTTGCCTTAGGTGAGGACGCCCATGCGGCGCAGAGGATAGGGATGACAGACGGTAGGCATAGGCAACCAGCGAGTGATGAGGTGCCGCATACGATCCCAGAGCACGCGACCGTTCTGGCTACGCCGCGACAGCGCACGATGCCAGAGCCGTCCCACTTGGAATCGAAAAAGAGCCAGCGCCGAGCTGTTCATGGGCACTCCGTAATACCGGAGGTGTCCACGCACCACCGCTTGCAACCACTTGCCCTGTTCGGGAATGGGTTCGTGCCTACGACGCTGAAGTTCGGCTTTCACCTCGTTCAGCGTCGCTTGCAACCTTTTGCGTATCGTTTGCCGCAACACCGTGAACCGTCCATTGCTCCTCTTCTTCACGTTCTTCACGCAGATGTGCGTAAAGCCAAGGAAGTTGGAGGTCTCCGGTTTTCCTTCGCCACGCCACTGCCGTTGGTCGATCGCAAAAGGACCGAACTCCAGCAGCCGCGTTTTCTCGGGATGCAGTTCCAGGTTGAACTTCCTCATTCGTTCCGTGAGTTCCACCCGAAACTGATCGGCATCCGCTTTGCTGTGAAAACCAACCACGATGTCATCCGCAAATCGCACGACGATGACGTCACCGTGCGCCCGCTTCTGTCGCCATGCTTGGACCCACAGGTCAAATACGTAATGAAGGTAGATATTGGCCATCAGTGGCGAGGCACTTCCACCCTGAGGCGTTCCTTCCTCCACTCGCATACGTTTTCCATCCTCCAACACGCCGGCCCTCAGCCATTTCTGAATGAGCCCACGGAGACAAAGATTGCGAGAACGAAACTGCCAATTCAAGTGCCTTGTCGGTTGCAGCTTGTTGCAACATTGGGGTTTGAAACAGTAGGGATGGTTGCGCGGGGAACTCGTAAGTCAAATTAACGGGATGCTATCGCCATTTCTGTTAACTACTCAAGACCAATCCGGTAATGGGCCCCAGCTATCTCTGGCTTTCTCTGCATGAAGGACTATACTCAGCGTTAACTGTGGGTCCACTTGTGAAGCACAGAAGCGCGCAACATCATTGGGGGCCAAATCTAACTCAGTACGATTATGTCGAGAAGAAGTATGGGAAGAATGCTAGAGCAGAAGTTTTCTTGACGGCGACGCTGCTGATCGTGCTTATTCTCGGTAGCGTTGTGGTCATGCAAATCAGCGAGACAGACGCCCAAAGAAAAGCTCGGATTCAAGCGAACGAAGCATACATTGTTCGCATCGCCTGCAAGCTGGGGGAGCGGGCTTGCGCCGTCGCCCAAGAGGACGCGCGCAGGGTGACCTGCAAGTTCTTTCCGAAAGACTGCACTAATAGATAAAGCTGAAAGCAGTACTTGGAGGAGACTGAGTACTAGTAGCCATTTGTCCGATTACCCGACGCAATCGGGAGTTCTAACGTCCCCCGCCCTCCCTCTCCGCCGCGAGCCGCTTTCAGCCAGCAAAGCGGACCATTGCTCACCATTTCCGAATCCGACTACGGTCAAAAATTGACCCCCTGTGGTTAATTTTTAACCGGTGGTTAAATTTTGACCCGAACTGGGCTTATCGCCAAGTAGTACCGTC
Organism: Candidatus Acidiferrales bacterium; assembly: GCA_963790355.1. GTDB lineage: Bacteria > Acidobacteriota > Terriglobia > Acidiferrales > UBA7541 > Acidiferrum. Next base: position 204,867 of record CAWBOF010000001.1, on the reverse strand, counting down.
GTACTAACCATCTTGTTTTCAACAACAGTGGTGCGCTGAGGGCAGTTCTTGAGTTTGGCGTGATTCGTGCTCCAGAACTCAGCGTCTGCAGCAGTAAAGAAATTTAGCTAGGAGTGGAAAAACAATGTCAATTCAAAAGAAGAGTTTAATCAATACCCTAAAGACTACCAAGAAGGCCAACGTAGCCGCCGGTAAGACCACGAACGATGGCTCCTCAACGAGGAAGGCCCGTGTTACCAAGCATGCTCAAATGGCAAAATATGCCAACGTAAAGATGGTCTAGCAATCAAGACAAAACAAGTTTCAGAGTTCAAAGGGAGGCCGCGTTGCAGCGGCCTCTTTTTGTTTTCACACCTGGCGTCATACATTTCAGTCGCCGATATGAGATTTACCTGTGCCTTTCAGCGCGGTGAAAGTGACGCGGAGTGTGACAGGCAGGCGTTTCAAACTGCAGACGGCAGACTTTAGTTTGCACTTTTACTTTTACCTGCGATTCACGTTTGGTGAGATTCGACGGGAAGGTTGGCGGATTGCCAAGCGGCGAGGCCACCGGCGATTTCAGCGGCGGATGGGAAACCGTTGCGCTGGAGGAGGCTGGCGGCTATCGAAGAGCGGTAGCCACCGGCGCAATAGACGAGCAACGGACGATCTTTGGGGAGTTGGGACAAATTTTCGGCCAGTTTGGTCAGGGGAAGGCTCAGGCTGCTGGCGATGAATGTTTGTTCGCGTTCGCGGGGCGAACGTACGTCCACGGCGAGAGGCGGTTGATCGGAGGCCAGGAGTTCGGCGGCGAATTGGACACTGAGATGCTCGGTGAAGGCGATTCGGTCGGGGTAGGATGCGAGGGCTTGCAGACCGTTCTGTAAGTAGCCGGCGATGTTATCAAAACCGATGCGACCCAGGCGCGTGGCAGATTCGAGTTCGCGGCCGGGATCGGCGATGATGACGATGGGATGGACGTGATCGAGAACGGTGCCAGCCCAGGTGGCATATTGGCCGTTCAGGCCGATGTTGATGCTCCCGGCGAGATGGGCGGGGGCAAATTCCTCTGCATTGCGCGTGTCCAGGATTTGCGCGCCTGCGGATTGCAACGTGAGAACGGCTTCGAGTGTCAGCGGTTTCACTTCGCGCTGCAGGGCTTCGTCGAGTGTGGGACGTTCCTTGCTGTTCAGCACGGCATCGTAAACGAAATAGGGTGGAGCATCGGGCTGGTCGGCGGTGACCAGGTCGATGAAGGCTTGCTTGCTCATGGGCTGGAGGGCGTAATTCAAACGGCGCTGCTGGCCGATGGTGGAAACGGTTTCACTGCTGATGGCTTTGCCGCAGAGGGAGCCCGCGCCGTGAGCGGGATAGACAAGACTTGCGTCGGGCAAGGGAAGCAATTTGGATTGCAAAGAATCGAAAAGCAAGCCACCGAGATTAGCAGCGGACCACCCGAGAGCGACTCGAAGATCGGGACGGCCTACATCGCCGATGAACAAAGTGTCTCCGGTGAGGACAGCGTGAGGCTGAGAATCGCTTTGGCTGAGATCGTAGACGAGTAGAGAAACCGATTCGGGAGTGTGGCCGGGAGTTTCGAGAGCTTTTATGCGCACCAGGCCAAACTCGACGAGGGTGCCGTCTTGGAGGGGAGTGAAGCGGTACTCGGCTTGGGCTTTAGCGCCCAGGTAGATTGCGGCGCCGACACGATTGCGAAGTTCCAAGTGCCCGGCGATGAAGTCAGCGTGGAGGTGGGTGAGGAAGACGTGTTTAATCTGAAGATTGCGCTCGGCGGCAAAATTCAGGTAGATGTCGACATCGCGCTGGGGATCGATGACAGCAGCAGTGTGTGTATCCTCGTCGGCGATGAGGTAGGAAGCATGAGCCAGACAATTCAGATAGAACTGTTTGAGGATCACGCTGACCTCCGTCAAGTGAACGGCCCGCCTCGCAAGGCGGGCCCTACAGAAGCAACTCCCAAAACAAGGCGTATCGGTGAGCAGGCCCGCGGGCGGAATAGATCACGTGGGACAGGAACAGACTACTTCGGCTGGGGAACGATGCGCAAATAGGGACGGACCGTTTTCCAGCCACCAGGATAGTTCTGCTTGGCTTCTTCATCGGAGACCGCAGGGACGATGATTACGTCTTCGCCGGGTTTCCAGTTCACCGGAGTCGCTACTTTGTATTTGGCGGTGAGCTGTATGGAATCGAGAACGCGAAGAACTTCGTCGAAATTGCGGCCGGTGCTCATGGGATAGACAAGCATGAGTTTGATTTTTTTGTCGGGGCCGACGACGAAGACCGTGCGGACGGCGGCGTTGTCAGCGGCGGTGCGGCCTTCGCAGGTATCGCCGGCTTCAGCAGGAAGCATGTTGTAGAGCTTGGCGACCTTGAGCTGCGGATCGCCGATCATGGGATAGTTGACCTTGTGGCCCTGAGTTTCCTGAATGTCTGCGGCCCATTTTGCGTGGCTGGAAACGGGATCGACGCTGAGGCCGATGATTTTGCAATTGCGCTTGGCAAATTCCGATTGAAGACCTGCCATGTAGCCGAGTTCGGTGGTGCAGACCGGGGTGAAATCTTTGGGATGGGAAAAAAGGATGGCCCAGCCGTCGCCGACCCATTCGTGGAAGTGAATGGTGCCCTGCGAAGTTTCGGCGGTGAAATCGGGAGCTACATCGTTGATGCGCAACATACATGATCTCCTAAGCTTGGTGAGGTCCGAAGCGGGTGCGCGCTGAACCTTAGTCGTTCAAAGTCGCGACGCGCCAGAGAGGCGCGGGCATCCGCGAGGAAAACTCTGAGTCTAAGAATCCTATGGTGTGGATAAGGAAGAGTCAACGAATTTTCCCCGCGATGGAAGAGGCCGCGAAGCGATGGCGGGTTGAGCAGACTTGGCAAGCGGGAAAGCACTTGTTACAGTCGTAGCACCCACCCGAAGTTGTTCAAATTGTGTTATTTGTCAGGTGAGGCCAAAAGAATGCCAGAAGAAACCAGAGCAGTACGGACGGTGGAAACGGGGGAGCGAAAAGACCGGATCCTGATCGTGGAGGATGAGGACAACGCGCGCAAGGGGTACGAACAACTGCTGCAACGGTGGGGCTACGAAGTGGTGGGTGTGGGCAGCGCCGAAGATGCGCTGGCACGCTTCAACAATTTTCAACCGGACACGTTGATTGCGGACGTAGAGCTGCCGGGGATGAACGGGCTGGACCTGCTGAAGCAACTGGGAGATGAACTACACAATGTACCCGCGATCATCATCACGGGCAAAGGCAGCGAAGAACGGGCGGTGGCGGCAATTGAATCGGGAGCATTCTGGTATATCGAGAAGCCGCTGAAGGGGCCGGTGTTGCGCGCGCTGTTGGACCGGGCGCTGAGCAAGGCGCGGGATGCGCAGAACCTGGCAGTGCTGCAACGGCAACTGCGCGATGCAGGGCGACTGGGCGATCTGGTGGGCGCGTCGAAGGCGATGCAGGACGTGATGCGCGTGATTGAGATGGCGGCGCCAAGCTCAGCGTCGGTGCTGATCACCGGAGAGACAGGATCGGGGAAAGAAATCGTGGCGCGGACGATTCATAAGATGTCGCCGCGAGCGACCGGACCATTTGTGGCCATCAACTGCTCGGCAATTCCCGGAAACGCTGATGGAAAGCGAAATTTTCGGGCACGAACGGGGAGCGTTCACCGGGGCGGCGGAACGGCGGATCGGCTGTTTCGAACTGGCCGATGGCGGCACGCTGCTGCTGGACGAAATCGGGGAAATGCCGGCGCCGACGCAGGCGAAATTATTGCGCGTGCTGGAAGACCGCAAAGTGCGGCGGCTGGGAAGCAAGACGGAAACGCCGGTGGATGTGCGGGTGCTTGCGGCGACGAACAAGGATCCGGAACAATCGGTGGCGAATGGCGGGCTGCGGCAGGATTTGTATTTTCGACTGAATGTGTTTCATATCCATTTGCCGCCTTTGCGCGAGCACAAGGAAGACATTCCGCTGCTCGTCGGAACATATTTTGCGCGACATCAATGCGAAACATGGGAAGAGCGTGAGGGGAGTCGGCGCGGAAGTGCTGGACATTTTCATGAGCCACACGTGGCCAGGAAATATTCGCGAATTGCGAAACGTGCTGGAGCGCGCGGCGATCATGAGCGAAAAGGACCTGATTTCGCGGTCGTCGCTGCCAGGAGAGTTCGGAAAGCTGTCAACAAAGAGCCCGAGCGATCTTTCCGGGATCAAATTCCCGATTGGGACGACAGTGGACGCAATGGAACGGGAACTGATCGTGCAAACGCTGCAAGCTACGGGCAACAACAAAACACGCGCGGCGGAACTGCTGGGCGTGAGCCTGAAAACACTGCACAACAAGCTCAAGGAATACGGCAGCGAGAAGGCGGAAGCGGAGTCGTAGGTGAAGATGCAGCTAGGGCTGCGATCCAAACTGACGATGGTGATGACGGCGCTGGTGCTGCTGATGACCCTGGCGCTGTCCCTCGTTTTCCTGGAACAACAATTACAGCAGGTGCTGCAGGACACGAGCGACCACGCCGACGAACTGTCGAAAGCGGTATTCGACTGGGCGAGCCACGCCGATGACGATGCGCGAGGGATGGGCATGCGGCCCGCGTCCAATGATCCGGAAGAGATCCATGAATTCGTGAAGAAGGCGTTTGAAACCAGCGACGCACTGAATACACAAATCCAGAAAGCCGCGGCGTTACCGTCGATCTACGAAGTATCGATTGTCGACAAGGATGGATTGGTGTTGGTGTCCAGCGATCCGGCGCAAGTGGGAAGGATCATACCGAGAAGAACACCGCTTTCACGACTGGTGCAGAGCCCGATCGTGAGGCAAATCAAAATCCTAGCGGGACCGCCGCAAGTCTACGAGGTGGAGGATCCATTCGTAGTGCATAAGGCGCCATTTGGAGAAGTGCGCGTCGCGGTGCAAACGGGATTGCTTCTAAAGACAATCAGGGGACAAATGCAGCAGTGGATCACGATTGCGCTGATCGCTCTGGTGCTGTCGACGGTATTGGCAGCGGTGGTGAGCGGCGCAGCTCTGGCTCCGATCCGGGACATCAGCGATCAACTGGACCGCATCTCAGCCGGGGAATACGACACGGCCACGATGGCGATTGAAAAGCCGATTGAGAGCACCGATGAACTGGGACAAGTGCGCCGAAAAATCAAACAGGTTGGGCAACAATTGCGCGGGGTGCACGAGATATTCAGTTCACTGCGGGAAAATATGAATTCGGTGATGGCGGGGCTGGAAGACGGGTTGATCCTGTTCACGCGAGATGCGCGGGCGGTGATGGTGAGCCCGGCGGCGGAGAAGTATTCTTGGGGCGCCCGCGTCTAACTTCTTAGGGAGGCGTGTGACGCAAATTTTCCCGGCAGGCCACCCACTGTTTGAGGCGCTGCGACTGGAGGGCGACGCACTGAGAGAAATCGCGTCAGAGACGGAGCTGGCGACCGAAGAAGGAACGAGAAGGGTCGGCGTGACAGTGCAGGAAATTCAAGGAGCTGGAGAACGAATGGGCGCACTTGTTACGTTGCGGGACCTGGATTCGATAGAGAGTATCAACACACAATTGCAGGTGAGTGAACGGTTGGCGGCGCTGGGACGAATCACCGCGGGCGTGGCGCATGAGGTGAAAAATCCGCTGAACTCGATGAGGCTTTGGCTGGAGAATTTAAAGGAATCTCTTCCCGCGCAGACGGATGGAAGCGCTATGCAGGCAGTGAACGTGTTGGACGCGGAAATCGACCGGCTGGATATGGTAGTGAAACGCTTTCTGGATTTTTCGCGGCCGATGGACGTTAGGCTGGAACCGACGCAACTGGCGGATATGTTGAAGGAAGTACTGGAAGTGGCGGGGCCACAGCTCGAGCGGTCGAAAGTGCAAGTGGCACAACTTTTGCCGATCGACGTGCCGGAAGTGTTTGGGGATCGCGCGTTGCTGAAGCAGGCGATCCTGAACCTGGTGCTGAACGCGGTGGATGCGATGCCAAATGGAGGACAACTGCAACTGACGCTGAGCCGGCGGGGAGGTATGGCGGAGATAACCGTGGGAGATACGGGCAAAGGAATTCCGTTGGAGCACCGGCAAAAAGTGTTTCAATTATTTTTTACGACCAGGCCGGGAGGAAGCGGAATCGGATTGGCAAGCACATTCCAGATCGTGCAGTTACATAATGGTTCCATCGAATTTACGACAGAAGTGGGTAGGGGAACGACATTCCGCATCGAATTGCCATTGGCCGCATGAGAATGAATACGCAAAAGAAAACGGCGAAGGTTGGGGTGGCATTGCTGTGCGCGTGCGGGGTATGGACAGGTGGATGCTATACACGAAGGGCGCCGGCCAAGCCTGTGGTGAATTTCATTGCCGCGGTGCATCCAGTGCTTCCCCGAGCAACACCAGCCGGGTTGGAATCGCCGCCGGATTTGCCGACGGAGTTGCCGGAGCCGCCGCAGATTGGGCTGAACCGGATGCAGCCGCCGAAGCCGCATGTGGCCGCGCCGCCAACTCCGGAACCGTCCGCGGAAAAACATGTGGAGCCGACGATCACCCCGGAAGTGACGACGGAAGAATTGACGACAGCAAAGACGGAAACGCACCGGGACCTGGACATGACAGAAAAAAATCTGAGCATGGTGCAGGGGAAAAAGCTGAATCCCACCCAGGAAGACCTGGCATCCAAGGTGCGCGGGTTCGCCGATAATGCGAAGGAAGCGATGCGAAGCGGGGACTGGGTGAGGGCGAGGAGTCTTTCGAAGAAGGCGGAGATGCTGTCCGAACAACTGGTGGCAAGTTTGTAAAGGCGTCATTCATCACAGCCGAGCGGCAAAGTTTGCAATAGAGTTACGGGCATGAACACTTTTGATGCAGTGATCGCAGGCGGTGGATTGATTGGGGCGTCGATCGCGCTGGAGTTGGCAGACGCAGGATTGACCGTTGGAGTTTTCGATGCGCGGGAACCTGGGCGGGAGGCGTCGTGGGCGAGCGGAGGGATGATTTCGCCGGCTCCGGAAAATCCGGGGATGATTCCGTTTGTGCCAATGAGCCTGGCGAGCGTGGCACTGTATCCGGAATTTATCCGCAGGGTGGAAGGTCTGACCGGGATGGACGTGGGTTACCGGAAGAGTGGAGCGCTGGACGTCATCCTGACTGGCAATGCGGAAGAAGAGTTGAGCACAGTGATCGCGTTACAGCATGGGGTGGGGTTGAAGGCGAAGGCGCTCCGCGCAAAGCAGGCGCGGCAAATGGAGCCCGCGCTGACCGAACAGCTGCAGGCGGCGATTTTTCGCGAGGATGAAGCTTCGCTGGATACGCGGGCGTTTACGGATGCGACGCTGAAGGCCGCGGAACAAAAAGGCGTGAAGATTTTTGCGAGGAACGGAGCAAAGGCGGTTTGGAAGGCTGGCAATCGGTGCAGAGGCCTGATTCTGGAGGACGGGCAAGCGGAGGCGAAGTGGACGGTGATTGCGGCGGGATGTTTTTCGGCACGGATTGAGGGTGCGGCGGAATATGCGCCGGTGTCTCCGGCGAAGGGACAGATGATCGCGCTGCGAAGCGAGTCTGTGGAGATCGAGAGGATTTTGTGGCTGGAACACAAATACCTGGTGCCGCGCAGAGATGGGCGAATCATTGCGGGATCGACAATTGAAAGAACGGGATTCGATCACGCCGTTACCGCGGGCGGTGTGCAACTGATTTTGCGGGAAGTTATGAAGATGGTGCCAGGATTGGAAACTGCGCGGATCGAAGAAACCTGGGCCGGATTGCGGCCAGACTCGCCTGACCACCTGCCGATCATCGGACCGACCGACGTGGAAGGATTGTTGATGGCGACGGGACATTTTCGAAGCGGAGTTTTGCTGGCGCCAGTGACGGCGAGGATGATTCGGGAGTGGGTGGTTGCACAAAACGTGAGTGTGGATTGGGATCGCGTGAGTCCCATGCGATTCTTGGAAGCAACGCGGGGGCAGAGCGCGTAAGGGCGTGGAGTGCGTGCATGATGGAACGCGCTTGCGCTTGGTCTTTACGTTGAGATCCTTCGTCGCAAAAGGCGCTCCTCGGGATGACAACGCTTTTATTTTTCGGTTTGAGTTTATTTTTGGTTAGATGGGGTTTGCTGGATGACTACCGTGCTGGGCGGGCCGCCGCCGGTGCTGGTGTAGTGGATCTGATCGGCATCGAGTTGTAGGTCGCGTTCCAGAACAAGGTCCATCGAAGAGCCGCGAGGAAGTTGAGCGTCCGGGCCGCGAGATAGCAGAACAGCGGCGAGACCGGCAACACCACCGACGCCCGCGCCAATGCCGGCACCTTTGCCGCCACCAGCGATCGCGCCGATGCCCGCACCCGCCGCAGTTGTGGTGGCGATGGTGGTGGCGTCTTTGCCCTTGCCACCTGGTCCGGTCATCTGGCCTTCCGAATCCGTTTTCACCTGACCACCATCCGCGCTGTGAGGCTCGGCGTTCATGTCGACGGTGTAGCCATTGGGAAACACCAACGAGTTCAGACGGAGACGGAGTTCCCCCTTGCCCTTGACGCGCCCGGGACGCTTGGTGTCGGCAACTTCGCCGCGCAAATAAGAACCGACTGGAATGACGACTTTGTTGTTGATGGTGATAGGAAAGGACGTGCGAAAGTAGACGGAGTCACCAGGCTTGGCGGTAGCGGTCGAGATGCCGCTTTCGAGAATTACTCCGATATGGGTGTCTTTGGGAACAACGATTGATTGGCCGGGACCTGTCGGGCGGGGCGCAACCGATTTCACGGGAGTCGTGGCAGGGGGAGGAGCATCGCTCTGCGGACCTTCCGGGGCTTGCGCTGCGACCACGGAGGCGAGAAATAAGGTCAAGGCTGCGGCTTGCAAGAATGGGTAGACCTGAATGGTGGGTTTCACCGCCTGTCTCCTTCTGCCCTTTCCGATGCGGGAGGGTTGAGCATCGGATGCCTGGAGTTCGCTGGTAAAGGAAGTCTACTCCAAAATGGTGCTGCCAGGAATTGACCCGGGGGATGCGGGCCGATAGGCTGGGGAACGTTGGAAGGAGGAAAGACGATGGCGAAGTTGGCGTTGATCTATGGGATGCGGCTGCTGCCGGTCGATGACTTGGGCGAAGTAAAGGAAGCGACGGTGGTGCTAAAGAACGGACGTAGCGCGCGCGTGGCGATGCACTTGATCGAGGGATCGAAGGAAGAGATTGAGGAGACGTTCCGGCAGTCTGTGGAGGCGTTTTTTGAGATGTATCCGGAGATCTGAGGAGTTTTTTGTTTTCTCGTTTTAAGTTTCGGATGTGAATTGTCGTCGTGTTGGGAGCTCGGGTTGACATCCTTCAGGGCGCAAACGGCGCGTCCTTCAGGATGACAAACGTCGTCGAAGAGCAATCTTGGAAAAAGGGCGCAGGGCTCGCAGACCCGCCCTGTGCTATGGTTCAGCGGTTGCCGAAATTTTCGGGATCTTCGTCGGGGTCGCCGAGGTTGTCGTTGATCAGTACGGTGGATTGGCCGGTTAGCTCGAAGCGCTTGCGGCATTTATAGCAGGCGACCAGATCGTCCAGGCGAACCATGAAGGAGGTGGCTTTGGCAAATTTGCGGCGATCTTCTTCACTGGCGCCGCGGGGCAATTCCTTTTTCTTGCGACTGACTTTCCAGCGCACCGGGGCTAGGAATTCGCCGCGGCAACTCGGGCAAACTAGCTTAACTTTGCGTGTTTCTTCCTTCTCCGTATAAAAAGTACGTTCATCCATTACGCCTCGACCGCCTTCCCGTTCGTTTCCCTCATTGTAACAAATTCGAGGCCGAGGTCACGCCAGCGTGGCAACCAATGCTCGAGGGCGGCGAGAGTGCGGGTGCGGTCGCCATTGGGGCGGGCATAATCGCCGTCGTGGAGGCAGAGCACATCCCCGAAGGCGGGTTGTGCGGCGGGCCGACGTTGCGCGGATAGATTTTGCGCGTGGGCAGCGATGGGATTCAGGCGCGGGATAAGCCAGTTCGCGGATTTATTGCGCCAGTCGCCGGGAATGAGGGTCCACATTACCGTGCGCATGCGCTGCTGAAGGACCAATTGGCCGAGCCAGGGACTGCGAAAACCGAAGGGAGGCCGGAACCAGCGCGGCTCCGCCCAAGTGGCTTGTCCGATGGCTTCGCTACAACGGAGCAGCTCGCTGCGAGTTTCCGCGTGGCCGCAAAAGAACAGATTGGGATGGGTGTCGGTGTGATTGCCGATGAGGTGGCCGCGGTCGGAAACTTCGCGAACCAGGCCGGGGGATTCCCGGACGTATTTGCCGACGACAAAGAACGTGGCTTTGGCGCGATAACGATCAAGCAGGTCGAGAAGCTTTGGCGTGATGGCGGGGTTGGGACCATCGTCGAAGGTGATGGCAAGCTTTTTGGGTTTGTCGGTGTGCCACACGGTGTGGCCGAAGAGTTGAGAACGCGGGCTTACCGCGCCGAAGGCGGTGAGTCCCGCGATGCCGGCGACGAAGGCGGGCGCGGCAATGAGCCAAGGATTCATGCTGGATATTCTGCCATGAGGCGGGGTAGGGCGCGGCAGAAACGTAAGGATCTTGCTTCTGGGGGTATTCGGCTGGAGGGGTTTGGTTGGTAAAAGCGGTGGCCGCCGTAGCACTCCACAGACTACCGGGTGAGGTGGACGGGATCGATGGTGGCAGGAGAGGCGATGCGTTCGATGGAAAGGCAGCGAGAAACATTCTCAGAGTAGCGTGCCGGTGAGAATGATTTTGGCGACGGTGAAATAAATGAGGAGGCCGGTGACGTCGACGAGGGTGGCGACGAAGGGAGCGGAGGCGCTGGCGGGATCGAGGCCACACTTGCGAAGGATGAACGGAAGCATGGAACCGGCGAGCGTGCCAAAGGTAACGACGCCGAGAAGACTGAATGCGATGGTGAGTGCGATCAGGAGGTAGTGTCGACCGTAGGTGTGCCAAAACGCTTGCCAGACCAGGATGCGCGCGAGTCCGACGATGCCGAGGATGGCGCCGAGCATTACGCCGGCAGCGACTTCGCGGCTGATGACGCGCCACCAATCCTTGAGGCGGACTTCGCGAAGGGCGAGAGCGCGAATGATGAGGGAAGTGGCTTGCGAGCCGGAATTGCCGCCGCTGCTGATGAGCAACGGGATGAAGAGAGAGAGAACAACGGCACGTTCGATTTCGTGCTCGAAATGATTCATGGCAGTGGCGGTGAGCATTTCGCCGAGGAACAGAATGACGAGCCAGCCGGCGCGCTTTCTGATCATGGCGAGGAAACCGGTCTCGAGATAAGGTCCGTCGAGAGCTTCCATGCCGCCCATTTTCTGAATGTCTTCGGTGTCTTCCTCGCGGAGAACGTCAATGAGGTCATCGGCGGTGACGATGCCTTGCATGCGGCGGTTTTCATCGGCGACGGGAATGGCTTTGATGCCGTGTTGCGTGAGCAGGTGAGCGATTTCCATTTGATCCGTGGTTGGAGAGACGGTGTAGATTTTTGTGGTCATCACGTCCTTGACGGATTTCTTAGGATCGGCAGCGACGAGATCTTTGAGGGAGACGATGCCGAGGAGGGTCTGATTTTCGTCGAGGACGTAAGCGTAGTGAATGGTTTCGACGTGGCCAAGTTGTTGGCGGAGATAACTGATCGCTTCGTCGATGGAGGCTTCAGGACGGAGGCGGGCGAAGCGCGGATTCATGAGGCCACCAGCTGTATCTTCGCGGAATGCCAGGAGGGCTTTCACTTCCTGCCTTGTTTTGTCGTCGAGGAAATCGAGAAGATATAGGCGGTGTGGCTTGGGAGATTCCTGGATGAGATCGGCCGCGTCATCGGGCGCGAGGAGGCGCATGTACAGACGGCGCTCGCCTTCGGGGAGAGAGAGGAGCAGGGCGGATTGAGCGCGCGCGTCCAGAGCGAGAAAGAAATTGTCCATTAGCTCGCGAGGAAGGGCTTCGAAGCGGTCGACGCGTTGTGAGCGGCGAAGAGAGGGCCAGAGGTCGAGGAGTTCGTCGGCGGCGTTAAGGGAATGCGTGATCATGGGGCTCCGGATGAAAAGCATTTGAGTCCACTCCGGGGCGGGAAGGAGGAGGGGACGAGCGACATTTGAGGGAGCAGTTATATCACCGGCGGCAAAGGAGAAAACGACAATCTGTGATAGAGTCCGCCCTCGTACGACAGGGAACGTGCCGGAGCAATTATGAGATGTGAAGTCTGTGGGATGGACTACGGAATATCGCACAACTGTGCCGGGCCGATGTTCCCGGAGGTGCGCCAAATATTGGAATCCGGGTTACAACCGCCGGCTGATGCGGGAATTGGATATTACCTCGGCGAGGTTGGGAAGATTCTGCGATGGGATGACGAGGCAATCAGGCGGAACGCGAAAGATCCAAAAGCGACACTCTACGGATTGATTTTCTGGTTTGCAGCGATCCTGATTATTTTATTGGCACCACAAGTCACGGGAGGCACAAACCTTCCCGTCACGAAACAGTTGCCCCTTCCCTATGGCCTCCTTAGTGGAATGGCGTTTGGTGTCGGCGGGATGATCGCAATGACGTTACTGCAAGCAGGGCTTTGTTACATAAAGGGACGTTCGTGGAAGTGATGCGCCCGCTGATGTTGGTCTGGTTTGTAAACTGCCTCGGACTGATTCCCGGAAGAGGGATCAGAGGCTGCCCGTGACACACCACCTCTTATGAAATGGAAGCGAATCAAAAAGAACTGCGCAAGCTGGCACCCGGAACTATCTGCCTAGCCACTAGAACGGCGGGAACTATTTTATGAAATAGCCGGCTGTGTGCCATTTGCCGTCTTTGTCCAGGAACATGGCAACCGTCTCGGTGCTGTCTTTTCTGTTTTCGAACGCGGTGCTGAATTGCAGGACCACGTATTCGCCAGCTGGGGCGTTCGGGGGATTGCTTTTGAACTGAGCGCCCGCGAGCTTGCGAGATTCCACTTTGCCGAGAGGGGTGCGAACCCCCGTTAGCTGACTGATCCATTGATCACGGGAGGTGCTGGCGGCCTGGTCCCAGCTTTCCCCGTATTTTCCAGAGTCGGTAAGGGCCAGCCAGGCTTCGGCGGATTTTTGTGCGAGTTCTTCGGGCTTTTGCTGAGCGCGGGTAGAGGCAGACGGCGGCCACACGGCGAGCGCGAAAAGGATCGAGAGAGTAAGAGCGGCGAGTTTCATGTGTTGCTCCTTTCTAGAGTTTGCCGGAATAGGTTGAAGCTCTATGATTGACAGAAAAGTGGTGCTTGATTTTTACGTTAAGATCCTTCGTCGCAAAAAAGCGCTCCTCAGGATGACAGGTCACGTGACGCGAGGCGTCGCGGAAGCCCTTGCGGCTCAGGGGCTAAAGCCCCGTGTTGATTGGTGGTGATGTCGGACCTGAAGATCCGACCCCCTAACAAGTCGGATGAATCGGGCGGCTGAGCCTTGCGCCTACGTGAGTAATACGAGCTTGCCAAAAGTGGCAGCGCCGCTTAGCTGACTTTTTCGGGTAGGCGACGGGTTTTTAGGTCGGTTAGGAGGCGCTCGACTTCGGTGTCGCGGTCGAGACGATTGAGTTTTTCGGCGACATCGTCGCTGAGAAGCTCGACCTCGGCGGACGCGGTGGCTTCGGTGCGGTTGACGCGTTCCTTGAGGCGATCGAAGGAGGCGCTGTTGGAGTTGTCGCCGAGTGCGACCTGGGCTTTGGCGGCTTTGTCGAGGGCGATGCTGCGGCGATGGCGGGCGAGCAGGACTTCGCGCTTGGATTTGGCTTCATCCAGTTTTTGTTCGAGCTTGACGAGGGCATTTTTCAAAGTATCCACCTGCGCTTTCTGGTCGTTGACTTGCTCCTGGAAACTTTGCGTGAGGCGCTGGGCGGTCTGGAAGCGGTCGAGAGCGGCACGGGCGAGATCATCTTGGCCCTTATCGACGGCGATCTCGGCTTTGCGCATCCAGTCTTTGCCGCCGTCTTCCTGCTCGTGGAGTTTCTTTTCAAGGATATGCTGGTCGGCGATGGAGACGGCGACCTGCGTTTTGACCTGGAGGTATTGATTTTCCATGTCGAGGATGACCTGCTTGATCATTTTTTCAGGATCCTCGGCGCGGTCGATCATGTCGTTAAGATTGGCGCGGATTAGAGTGCTGACACGTTCTAAGAGTCCCATGGTGATGCTCCTTTCGAGAAGTTCGATCGAAAACCCAATTCCTCAGGGGTAAGGCCTCGCGTCATGGGTGCCAATTGTCGGACCTGAAAGTCCGACCCCCTAAGTTCCCTGCGGCGCGAAGCGAATTTTCTGATCTGCTGATCCCGTGATAACCGATCGGTTGAGATCCTTCGGTCCGCGGAAGACGCGGCCCTCAGGATGACAACTTTGAAAAAGATCCAAACCGACCTGAAGGTCGGCCACCAGGAAAGCCGGGCCGAAGACCGACGCCTACTGACGGCCCGGTTAAAAAGGGCTGAAGCATTTGCTTATGGCGTGGGCTATTTGGGCCCAAGCCAGATTGGTTAGAACGAAGACAGTGAGAATGCCTAGCCCCCAGAAGAGCGCCCGCTTGTGTTGCAGTGTGAAAGCCATGATACGTTTCCCCCGTTGCTCCTGTGCACGACATTTGTTGCAAACCCACCGGTCTGAAGACCGGCCACTACGAAGAACTGATGAAGGGCCGGAGCGGGTGATTGGCCCGCTCCGGTCGAATGGGTTAGGACTTTGCTGCTGGCGGCTCCAAAGGCTTTGGGGCTTTGTCGCCGATGAGGCGGACTTTGCCGAGCAGGTCGGACATTTGCATGCCCGAGAGGGCTTCGAACAGAGCGGGAACCTGAGCCGCGATCTTCGTGATATCGCCGGTGAGCTTGTACGCGCCGGCGGCGTCGCCATTGCCGGTAGAGACGATGGTGACCTTGTCGACTTTGCTCAGCGGTTCGCTGAGCGCGCGGACAACTTCGGGCAAGCTGGTAATGAGCTTGTCGACGACCGCGGCCTGGTTGTATTCCTGGAAGGCTTCGGCCTTCACGTTCATGGCGCGAGCTTCCGCATCACCCTTCTTGAAGATGATTTCGGCTTCGGCTTCACCTTGGGCGCGGATCGAAGAAGCGCGGCCTTCGGCTTCGCTAATCAAGCGCTGGCGTTCGGCGTTGGCGAGCGTCTCGATGCGCTGGCGCTCGATTTCGGCTTGTTTGAGTACGGTGGCGATGAGTTCGCGTTCGCGGCGAACGATTTCCGCATCCTGGACCTTGACTTGAGCTTCACGCTCGACCTGCTGAATGCGAACCTGTTCGAGCATGACGGTCTGCTGCTGGCGATTGGTTTCGATTTCGTAGGCCTTATCGGCTTGCGCCTGGGCCTTCTTACTGATCTCCAGGTAATTGGCCTTTTTGACGTCGAGATCGCGGGTGGCTTCGGCTTGTTTGGCCATGGAGGCGGTTTCCGCGGCGACTCGTTCCTGGTCGGCTTGTGCTTTGGCGACAGCAGAAGCGCGCGATGCTTCGGCACGTTTAATGGCGATGTCGCGATCGGCTTCGGCAGTGGCCACTTCGGCATCGCGCTTGATGCGGGCGATATCCGGGCGGCCCATGTTGGTGATGTACTCGTTTTTGTCGCGAACTTCTTTGATGGTGAAGCTGACCACTTCGAGACCCATCTTGCTCATGTCATCGGCGCAGGTGGAGCGCATCTGACCGCCAACCATTTCGGGTTCCTTGACGATTTGCTCGACGGTGAGTTGGCCGATGATGCCGCGGAGATGGCCTTCCATCACCAGGCGGATAAGGCCGTCGCGTTCCGCGGGGGTTTTCGTAAGGAATTGTTCGGCGGAAGTGAGAATGGATTCCTTGTCATTCTTCACCTTGATTTGCGCCACGGCCTCCACAGTGACTGCGACGCCCTGCTTGGTATAAAGATTCTGCTGGGGAGCGACGTCAAACGACATCAACTCCAGCGAGAGATCCTTGCAAGTCTGCACCATGGGGAAGATGATTGTGCCCCTTCCGGTGTAGACGTTCGTGCCGCCGAGGCCATAGACGATCAGGGCTTCGTGCGGTCCTGCTTTGCGATACATCCTGGCGATCACGGTCATGAGCATGATCGTGACGACGACCAGAATTCCTGCTCCGACAACCACGTTCATTGGCAACCCGAACATAACGTCCTCCCTTTTTCGAACCGCAGCGAGCGCACCACCTGTAATTCGGTTCAGAAACTCATGATTTAACGAATTCTTCCCAGCGCTTTACGTAAGCAATTCCCTTTTCGTAGCGCTCGATTACGACTTCGCTGCCTTTTTCGATGGCCGCACCATCTTCACTCCGCGCTCCTGAACAGCTACGGCCGCCGCCGAGGGGGAAGATGATTTCTCCCGTGCCGTTTTCGCGTATGGTCATGCTGACGGTGCCGAGAGAACCGACGATGCGGCGATCTGCCTCGCGCAAAGGTTCATCGGAAGGCCCGGCAAGCTTGACGAGGAACCGCAAAACGACCCAGCCGGCGCTGACGCCTGCCAGTGTGGCAATACCAACGACAAAGAAGGCCTGCACGTGCGCATACTTCGTCATCAGGTAGCCGACGCCGCCGAACCAAGCGAGAAACGCTAGACCTGTGGAGGCGTTGAACCAGGAGATGTGCGCGCCGCCATGGCTGGCACCGTGCGCGTGCGCAGCAGTACCGTGGAAAGGCAGATGCATATGGAACGGCAGATGAAGATGGATGGCGCCAGCCATGAACGAGAAAACACTTAGCGCAACACCCACGATAAAACAGAACAAATAGACGTCGGACCAGGACATACGGCACCTCGCGGAGCGACACCCCGCCGCTCGGAACAAAGTGAGTACAGAAGAAAGCCGGAGTTAGTTGTGTGAGGCTGGCGGGGGATGACCGGATCCCACCAGCGATTTAGGTTGCAGGACTTCGCTGAGCCGCTCGGCAAGGCCGGGGGTGCGAAGAATTTCGCCCAGGAGCAGGATCGCGCCGCGCGAATCGGCGACTTGGGCAATGTTGCGAAGGGCACGGCCTAACTCGGCGTCGCCCGCAAATTGGTCGGCACCGGCGTAGAGCCAGGAGTCGATGGTGGCATCGGCCATACGAAGTTCAGATTGCAGTTCGCGGGAATAGCCTGGGGGATCGTCGACCAGGAATCCCGGGTAGACGCGGAAAAAACGTGCAAGCAGATCGCGCGAGGTGTTGGTCATATGCGGACGCGCGCCGCTTTCGATCTGCGAAAGGTAAGCCTGACTGAGGCCGCGGCCCAGTTCCTTTTTCATGGCATTGACCACCTCAGATTGCGTGAGGGGGCGGCCAAGTCCCCGGAGCGAGCCCTCGATGGAGCGAAGGGAGCGAAGTTTGTCGCCGAGAGTCATGGGAGGGGGCCTTTCGTGAATATTGCGATATGCAAACTCTATATAGCGATATGTAATTTGTCAAGAGAAATCGGAATGAATCGCATCAGGCTGAAAATACAGGCATTACATAAAGATAGTTAAGAATCGGCAGCGAAATGAGGGATTTTCTACTCGCCATGCAGACTCAAGGGTTGAACACCCCACGAAAGAACACGGGCCATTCAGGCGCTCAAGGAGGACGCAAAGAGGGATTCCTCGCTCGCAAGACTTCGCCCGAGCGAAGAATCAGGAATGCAGGATGAGTGAATTCCTGTGAGCGAGCCATTCACTCCGGGTTGCGGAGGGAGTGGAGATCGATGCCTAGTTGCTGGCACTTTTTGTACAGGTGGGAGCGTTCGAGGCCCAGGGCGCGGGCCACGTTGGTCATATGGAAGTTGTGGTGGCGGATTTCGGCAAGGAGGACTTCGCGTTCGAAGGCTTCCGTGCGCTGCTCGAGAGTTCCCTGCCCCGTTGTGGCGTCGATCGCGGAAGCGGAGCTGACGGTGAGTTCGACGGTGGGGAGGGCTTGGCGGACGTCATCGTCGCTAACGGTGTCTTCGGTGGAGAGTAGGACCAGACGCTCAACGATGTTGCGGAGTTCGCGGACATTGCCTGGCCAGGAATAGCGGCGGAGTTCGGCGACGGCATCTTCGGAAAAGAGTTTTTCTCTCCAGCCATTTTGCTTGGCGACCTGGCGGGCGAAGTGAGCGATGAGTGCGGGAAAATCTTCTTTACGCTCGCGAAGCGGGGGCAGAGTCAGAGGGAAAACGAAGACGCGGTGGAAGAGGTCGGCACGAAATTCATTTTTCTTTACCAGATCCTCGAGATTACGGTGCGTGGCGACGATGACGCGGACGTTGACTTTAATGGGCCTGTCGCCGCCAACGCGCTCGACTTCACCTTCTTCGAGAACGCGGAGAAGTTTTGCCTGCATAGCGAGGGGCATATCGCCGATTTCATCGAGAAAAAGCGTGCCGCCTTCGGCTTGTTCAAATTTGCCCGTGTGGCGGGAGGCAGCACCGGTGAAGGAACCTTTTTCGTGGCCGAAGAGTTCGGATTCGATGAGTTCGGCGGGAACGGCGGCGCAATTGAGAGTGATGAACGAGTTTTCGTGGCGTGGAGATTTCTCGTGGATGGCGCGAGCAATTAGTTCCTTGCCGGTTCCAGTTTCGCCGAGGATGCAGACGCGGGTTTCGCTGGCGGCAACACGGTCGATCTGGGCTAGGAGCTTGGTCATGGCCGGGCCGGAGCCGACAAGTTCATGTTTGCCGAGACGCGTGCGCAGTTCGCGATTTTCGTCCTCGAGCCGGGAGAGTTTGAGGGCGTTTTCAACGGTGAGGAGAAGCTTGTCTGTGGTGAGCGGCTTTTCGAGAAAATCGAGCGCACCGAGACGAGTGGCTTTGACGGCCATTTCGATGTTGGCCTGGCCGGAGATCAGGACGATGGGAGTTTGCAGGCCAGATTTTTTTAGTTCTTCAAGGAGTTCCATGCCGGTTTTACCTGGCATAACGACGTCGGAAAGGATGAGATCGAATCGTTGGGATTGCAGGATTTCGACGGCGCGGTTGGCGTTGTCGCAGACCGTGGCTTCGTGACCGGCGAGGCGGAAAGCGCGGGAGAGCGAGGCGAGGGTGTTGGGGTCGTCATCGATGAGCAGGAGATGGGCTTTGCGCGGCATGTGGTCCTTTTCTACGAATTACCGAAGCGGATTCGGTCCGGGGATTTTTGATCCTGCGGACGTGGGGCGCGTCCGTGCGGCGCCCCTCCGGGAATAATGGTTCTGGCCGATCTGAAGTTCGGCCAGTACGTGCAACTCGGAACCAGCCTAAAGGCTGGTCACTACGAAACCTAGTCGGTGGCAGCGTTGGCGGCGCGCTCGGGTTCCAAGGGCGCTGAGGTTGTATCCGCCTTCGGCTTTACGAGGGCGTTTTGCTGGCGCTTGGGCAGATCGATGCGGAATGTAGCTCCGCGGCCTTCTTCGCTGGAGACAGAGATGGTGCCATGATGATCGCTGATGACGGACTGGACGATGGCGAGGCCGAGGCCGGTACCGAGCTGTTTGGTGGTGTAGTACGGCGTAAAGAGGCGGGAGCATTCTTCCGGCGTGAGGCCCTTGCCGGTGTCGGTGACTTCGATGCGCACATTATCGCCGGCGTCGGAGGTGCGCAGCGTGAGAGAGCCGCCGGCGGGCATGGCGTCCAACGCATTAAGGACGAGATTCTGAAAGGCGCGGTGGAGAAGATCGGGATCGGCGTCGATTTCCGGCAGAGATTCCGTGAAGAAAAATTCGGTGGTGATGGAGGGTTTGCCGACGGCGGTAAATTGCGGTTCAAACAGACGCACGGCGTTGCGAAGAGATTCGTTCACACTTACGCGAGTGAATTGCGGCGCGGGCATTTTGGAGAAATCGCTGAAGCGGCCGACGATACTGTTGAGATTGGCGAGTTCGGCTTTGAGGGTGGCAGTGCCTTCGGCAAAAACTTCCTGAAACTGCGCGGGGCCGAGGGTGCGGGCGCGCTGCAGGTTTTCAAGAGTGATTTGCATAGGGAATAAAGGGTTGCGCAGCTCGTGGGCGAGGCGGCGAGCAAGTTCGCGCCAGGCCGCGACGCGTTCGGTCTGAACGAGTTTTTCCTTTTGCGTGGCCAGGGTGTGGGTCATGTTGTTGAAGGCACCCGCGAGCTGGCCGATTTCGTCGTCACCCTGCACATCGATATGTGTGTCCCAACGGCCGGAGGCGACATCACGCGCGCCATTGGCGAGTTCTTCGACAGGACGAGTGATGCGTTTGGAAACCCACCACGCCAGAAGTAGTCCAATGGCAATGGCAGCGAGAGTGACAAGCGCCGCAATTTTGAAAATCTGGCGCTTCAGAACAACCCATTCCTTGCCGGAACTGCCGAAGAGAAGTACGCCAAGCAATTCACCATTGCGGCCAGGCAGAGGAATGGCGTGGAACGTCTCCGCGCTGGCGGGATCGCTGGTCCACTGAATCGTTTTGACGAGCATGCCTTGCTGCGGCTGCCTTTGCGCTTGCTCGATGAGGGATTGAAACTGATCGGCCTGCTGGACCGGGCCGGACGAATCGGTCAGGGCCGTAGGAACGAAGGAAGTCTCCAAATTGCGATAGAGGAGAGCGCGCATGCCCGCGGGAAGAACGAGAGTGGCAAGGAAATTCTGATCGAGGCGCCGGCCACCGATGATGTAGACGGTTTTGTCCCCGACCGAATAAGCGCGCACGGCGCTTAAGGAAAGAGCCACACCGTCAGGCAGCTCCTCGCGCTTCAGGAAGGCGCCGGTACCATCCCAGTTTTTGCTAGCGGTTACCCAATCGACCTTGTAACCGACGCGAGCGGGATATTGGGCGGAAGAGATGAGCGCGCCATCGGTGTT
This sequence comes from Candidatus Acidiferrales bacterium, assembly GCA_963790355.1. Taxonomy (GTDB): domain Bacteria; phylum Acidobacteriota; class Terriglobia; order Acidiferrales; family UBA7541; genus Acidiferrum. The sequence goes on along the minus strand of CAWBOF010000001.1, from coordinate 184,128 downwards.
TATAAATTCAACGAAATCGAGATTATGGGTTTGCGCGGCGCCATTGGCATCGTGGAGATAAAGAGAAGAGTCGGCATTGGGCCGCGCGAGATCGAGAACCATGCGGACAGTGATGTCGGCATTGGTGATGTTCTCCACTTGCGAGACGACCATTTCACCGGACTGGTCAAATTCCTTTTTAAATTGCGCGACCAAGGCTTCGGTGTGCTGGGCTTCCTGCTGTTCGAAGGCGCGTTGCGTGTAGTGCGTCACGCCGTAAGCAACGAGAGAGACGGAAGCTAGAACTGTGGCAAGGAAAATCAGGAAAATTTTGTTGCGAAAGCTCATGGATGCACTCCCGGTGCAGCGCTGGAACCTTGGGGCGCTTCGGGAGTGGCTGCCGTAGTGTCTCCCGAATCTAGCCAGACATCAGCGAGGCGCCATTCGCCGGAGGGCGCCACCGACCAATTGCGAACGTTCGGACCAATACCGACGTAATCCGGCAGAAGAACCAAAGGCAAGACCTGGCGCTCTTCCAGGAGCCGACGCTCTTCCGCATAAAGCCCTTCGGTATCCATCGTTTCTGGAAGCGTTTCGGCAGCAGTGTCTGAATGAAGATAGTGGGCCAGATTCAGGAGCTCGGTGTGCGGAGAGAGCGAGTCATAGTGCCAGACGAAAAGGTGGAGAGCGACGGAGGGTAAGGATGTGGACGACGAGGTGGATGGATGAGAGACGACCTGAATAGACATGTTCGCCTGGCGTGCGTTGACGGCGACGCGTTCGCCAAGCAATTTCATGAGATCGCCGGGACCGTCCACGCGAAGGCGCAAAGGATCGGCGCCCCCGGCAAGATTAGGAGGCAGTGAAGCGCGAATCTGCTTGGCGCGATCCAGGTTCATCGGAGTACCGAAAAGGAAAGCATAACCTGATAGCCACTGGGGCAAAAGGGCTGGTGCAGGGAGTGCTTGCCTTTGAAGCAACACGTTGGCCATGGTGTCCCGGTCGAGGGCAAGCTCAAGAGCTTCGCGGAGGCGAGGGTTCGATGAGGCGGGCTGTGCCTCATCAAAGCGCAGAGCAAGCAGCGTAGCGGGTGGCGAGTTCCACACGCGGAGATTGTCCTGGCGGGCCTTGCGGACAAGATCGGGAGGAATATCGATGATGTCCGCGCGGCCAATTTGCAGGTTGAGAATCTGGCGAAGAGCGGGCCAACCGAGGGTGACTTCGATGGAGTCAAGAAAGGGGCGGCCGGACCAGGCGTCTTCGTTGGCGCGAAGGGTCAGGTGTGCTGGGTTAAGCACGGAGGAGGATGGCTGCGCGTTTTCGGCCAGAACGAAGGGGCCGCTGCCGAGAAGAGAGCTATCGGCTTGCGCGCGGAAAATAAAATACCGGCCGGAAGCAAGTTGTTCGAGGAGGTCGGGGACGGGATGCGCGGCGCGAATTTGTACGCCGTTTTCTGTGGCGGTGATTTGCAGACCGGCCGGAAGAAGAGGTTGCAACGCCGCGACTACATCTTTGGATGCGAGCGCGAAGCCGTCTGAGAATTTCACGCCCTGGCGTAACTTGAATTGCCAGGTTTTGGAGGAGGGATCGTGAGACCACTCGGTGGCTAGCGCGGGTTGAAAGCGGCCGTAGTCGTCGAGAGTGAGGAGGCGGTCAAAGATAAGAGCGGCCAGCTTTGCATCTTCCGCGGCAGCAACCGAGCCAGGTTTCCATTCACGCGGATCGAGGGAAAGTTTGGCGAGTTGCAATTCGACGTGGAGGGTGCCGCCGTATTTGGGATGCTTGGTGGCGCAGAGGTTGGGGGCGAGGAGGAGTAGCAACGAGAAAACGGTCGTGTGGACGGTTCGAAACGGGCGAACCGCAGGGGCTAAAGCCCGTCGATTGCGTGGGCATTGCGGCACAACTGAAGTTATGCCCTCTTCTACCCATCCTGCGAAGGACGGAGCGGCGTGGACCTTACGAGCGTCGCCACCGCAGGCGCTAATTGCCGCAGGCAAGTGTGATTTTGTAAACCTCATAGTTCCCTGTTCGAAGATTTTGCGTGACCACAAGGGCGCTCGCGGGATCCTGTTCACCGTTGATGCTTAATATGGGACCTGGAAAATCGCTGAACAACGCCGCGCTTCCACGGCGCAACGAGCCATCCGGAACAACTTGCAACACGTCCGGCATGGCCCAGTCGGAGCCATCGGCAAGGAGTTTCCAGCTACCTGCGTCGCAGGAGGGCGTGAGGACGGTAGGAAGGCGCCAAATGGTTTTGGCGACGTGGCAGTTCCCTTCGGGGGATGAGGCCCACGCGAAATCGCAAGCTTGGTCTGGAAGGAGAACTGTGGCGTCATTTGCGCGCGCTGCCAGTTCGCCATGAGGATCGCGTGTAGGTGGAGCGGCGGCACCGGAAAGCGAAATGGTTTGTGCGAGTTGGCCAGAAGAATCGACGCGGAGGATGGAGAGTTCGCCATGGTGATCGACGAAGACGGCCAAACCGCCCGTCGATCCAGTCCATAAAGATGAAGCGTCAAGGATGCGGTCGGGACTTTGATAAACCAGCTGCCGTTCGATGCGGATCGGCGCTACCGGGAGGCTGGCGGCACGGAACGCAGTGCGAGGGAGTGTGACGAAACGGACTTCTTCCTCATTGGAGACACGCGTGGCGGCCGTGAGAACCAGTTGCGTCGGAGTTTCGGCCAAACCGACGCGGAGAAGACTTGCCGAGGGATCTTCGGTCACGGGGATGTGATGACTTTCGATTTCTTTGCGGAAAGTTTCCAGCCAATCCTTCCCGGTTACCGCTTGGAACGCGGGATCCTCTAGAAATTGAAGACGAAGGGGGCCGTGGAGATTGGGAATGGTGGCGACGCGTTCGACGAGTTGGTGGACGGCATCGTCGAGAGAAGTGTCCGCGGGTGCACAAGATGCAGAGAGGGGCAGGGAAAAGGATAAGAGGAGAAAGAAAAAGCGGAAGGGACGGGCGGTAAATGGGTGCACGGCGTTCTGAGTGGATGATAGCACGAGGTCGGAATGGTCTACGTGGGTCGACGGCGATGAATTTTGCAGTTGTGCCTGGAGCATAGGTCGAAAATCCTTCAGCGATTCCTGTCGGATCGATTGAAGATGACGGTTTTCACCCGAACGGCGCTGGCATAAAAGCCAGCGGTATAAAAAACCTGTCGAACAGCGACTCAATGCTGGCGATATTCCTTGAACAGCTCCAAGTGGTTGAGCATGCCGATCATGATTTGAGTGTAAGCGAGATATTCGGCAAGGCTTTCGTCGGAGACGTCGTACAGGGATTTGCGGCGGGCCTCGCGAATGATGGCGAAATCTTCGGGCTCAAGTGTGGCGATGGCGCTGGTCTGGAACGCGGTGTGATCGGTGATGCCGTAAATCGGGAGGCTGTCGGCGACGGCCTGCGCCAGTTGCTGCTGGGTGACCTTTTTCTCACGCATCTGCTGATCGAAGGCAGCGCCTTTAGTGGCCATGACGTGGTCAAAATCCTTTTGGGTGTGCGGGAGAGAGGCGATGGCTTCGAGGACTTGTTGGCGCGTGAATTTGGGATTGGCGTAGTCCGCGGGATTTTGCGGCTTGTATTTCATGATGGCTTGAATATCGTTGCGGCGGAATTCTTCCTCGATTTTGGACAGGCCGTCCCACTTGCTGAGTGCGCGGAAACTTTCCTCGGTCATTTGTTCGGCGAGAAGATGGGCGGCAGCGGCGCGCACGAAGGGCTCGTGGGCATCGAGTAAGGAAATAAGCGCATTGCTGGCTTGAGAAGGATCCATGGCGCCGTAGAGGAAGAGCGCGGCGGTGTCTGAATCGAGATCGATGTCGTGTTCGGAGATGTGGATCATGGCGTTGGGATAGAGAAGAAGCTTGGAGGCCAGGGGGCGGACATCAACGCCAACGAGATCAAGAGCGAGGGCGAGGGAAAGATAGTTTGCGGGATCGGATTCCTGGAAGTCGGCCTGCGCAAGAGAGTCTCGGATGAGATCGCGTGTTTCCGGGGAGGGATCGACGGGAAAAAGCATGTTGGCAGCGTCGACCTGAAATACGTGGTCGGTTTTTTCCTCAGCTAGGAGGGTGCGAATGCAGGTCACGCCTTCTCTACCGGCGCCTCGGACCTCTTTCCAGAAAGCGTCCAGTTCCTTGGATTTTGCGTCGAGTTGCGCTTCGCTTAATTGCGCGAGATGGAAGCCGTAGGTTTTGGATTTTTCCGCGCGAATGTCGGCGCAGGTGGGGGCGGACGAGGAAGGAGGAGGAATTGGGCACGGGTATACCGAGGATGCCGCAGAGAACATTGCAAGGAAGAAGAGAAAAGAGAAATTCCTCACTTCGCGGACTCCGTTCGGGATGACAATTTTTGTTTCTTGGCGACGCACTGAACCTTCTGGATAGTAACACTGCCCGGATTTAGGTGCCGGGCGGCGTGGTCAGTGCCGCCCGGAAGGAGAGAGTCGCCTTTGTTGTTTTCTATGGTGGAAGCCGTTGGCGTTAGTCGCGGGAATCTCGTGTGACGATTTCGGCGCTCTCGGGGATCCAAATGATTTGACGGATGGCACCGGCGGCCGGTAGCAAGAAACGGTAGCGACGGAGGGTGATGCGATAGGTGGAGCGTCCGTCGAGAGAGTGGAAAGCGTAAACGGTTCTGGTCTTCTGGCTGGTTTCGAGTGCGAGCGGAAGAGACGCGGACTCGTACCCGGCCAGATCGGGAGAGATGCGGCGGAGGGCGGCGTCGGCGACCAAATGCGGGTCGCGACACCAGGTGTCGTGGCCGGCGTTCACCCAGCGCTGAAGGTTTTCGACCTTGGAGCGATCGACAGGAAAGTTGAAGACAGTGCGATGTTGCTTCGGTCGCGGCTGCGTCACGCGAAGGTCCATGGCAGAAGCGCCGAGGGTCCAGAGAAACAAACTGAGCGTTATACGGAGGATGACGGGAATGATTGCGGTGAAGCTTCGGTGAGGGAATGGTGCGGCTGTATGCATGACGTGCTCCTTTATTACGGGTTGGGGATGCGGACATTCATGGTGAAGCTTTCGAGGATGTACCTCTGGGGCTAACGCCCCAACCCTCGCTCTCTATTCGGCACGGGTAAAGCCGTGCCCTCCCGACCAACGCGGCTTTCGCGCGAAGTGCAAAACAAGTAGTGCGATGAGGCCGACATTCGTTGCATAGAACGTTGATAGAGGGCATTTCTTGCAGAGTAGAGGTGGCGCAGTACGCGGCGCTGGTTGGGGAGAACGTCTGGGAGCCAGGAAGCGGGCGCGGCGGTGCCTTTCTTCCTGCTCCCGGGGTCTCCTCCAGCGACGCGCGCTGCGCCACCTGAGGCCGTGGCTGCGAAATTCGGTATTTCGGGGAAGCGGCAGTTGGAGTAGTGCCGCTCCAACTGCTTGGCCAGCTTTCTGCACTGGTAAGTCGCGGTGATTCGATTGGTGAGTCATCTACGCCTCCGGTGCGAATGGTTGAAACGGCACTAGCCGCTTCCCCGAAACTTTAGGTCATGGGCGCCGAGCCGAGCGCTGCTGGGCGGAGTTGGACGCGACAGGTGCGGGATCGCCGGAGTCATCGGCGGAGTCCGCGGCTGTCGCGCCATTGGAATTGTTGTTGCCGCTTTGAAAGGCGGAGCGCAGAACGTCTGAGGCAAAGAAATTCTTGCCGTCCATGGGAACCATCATGATCTGGAGCTTGTCTGACAGGCGTTCGGCGATGATCTTTTGGATGAGCATGGGATTTTGCTTGAGGACCGCGGCTTCGAACTTCATGCGTTCGGAGTCGGCGGCAGCGGTCACCCGGATGCGGTTCGCGTCAGCTTCGGCGGTTACGCGAATCCGGTTGGCTTCGGCATCGGCAAGATTTCTCTGACGCTCGATTTCGGCTTTGCTGTCGATGATTTTGGCTTGGGCGGCGGCTTCCGCATTTTGTAGCGTGGCTTCCTTGCGGGCTTCGGCTTCGAGCTTGGACTGCTCAATTTGTTTTTGTTTCAGCGGCAAGGTGTATTGCATGGCATCGGCTTCGGCTTTGGCTTGCAGGACGTGGACCTGGGCCTGAGCTTCGGCCTGCTTTACGTCGCGCGCTTTCTGGGCTTCGGCTTCGAGCTCCGCAATTTTCACTTCCTTAGACTTGATTTCCTCTTCCGTGCCTAGGCGCTCGTTCTCCTGCTCTTTGAGAAGAAGGCCTTCGAGCCCCTTGGCGTAGTCGGGAGGAAGTTGGATGTCGCGGAGAAGGACTTCGCGGACGAGGATACCGTCACTGGCGAGGCGGGTCTTGATGGCATCGGCGGCTTGTGTACGTAGCTCTTCGCGCTTGACGGCAAAAATCTCGCGCGTGACGTAGTTGGGCGCGAGCTGGCGATAGATAGAAGAGACCACCGGCCCGACGACCTGTTCACTGACGGGCTGTGGAAGATTCTGATGAATGGCGCTCAGGCGCGTGGGATCGAGGCGATAGCGAACGGTTACGGCCAGGCCGAGGTTGAGGCCTTCGCGGGCCTGGACGGTGAGCACTTCATTCGTGGACTTGGGGCTGGGCGTGGCTGCGGTGGAAAAAACCTGCTCGCGCGTGTCGTAGAGAACGATCTTGTCGATGAATGGAGTTTGCAGATGAACGCCGGGATATAAGGTTGTAGGGTAAACGCCGGAGATTTGGCTGACGCGAATGCCCGCGTATCCGTCCGGGACCACGGTGATGCTGAGAGCGAGAAGTATAGGCAGAATTCCCACGAGGGCCAACTTCTGCACGAGATTCCACCGCACCGCGCCAAAAGGGCGCGGCGGGATCGCCGCGGTTCCGTCCCCTGAAGGTGCAGCCGAATTTTCCAAGAGCCAACGCAAGCGAGTGGCGACGAATACGTCATAAGCGACGATGGCGGCGGCACTGCCGAACAGGCCGAAGCCAAGGATCGTGAGTAAAAACTTCAAAGCGAGCATGGTATTTTCCTTTTTCTCCTATTCCTGACGCGCTGCCACCGCGCGGACACGACGGCGGCATACTCGTGGCAGGAAATTCGTGCGGCCCGCTAGCGGGTCTTGGCGTAGGCGCACGCTACCAAACTGCGTGCCACGCGCGACCGATGGCGGCACGATGCGGCGGCCAGCGGTCGCCGGTTGCATCAGGGCAAAGACTCCGCGCAGAAGCAGCGCCTGCAGAGCCAGCGCGGAAAAGAGGGCGACGATTGTGGTCATTACTACCGCGGCGAATCCGATGAATGCGTCCATGAGGTCTCCTTGGCGGACTGGAAATTTTCTAACGATCGCCGTGCGCTTCCGAGATGACGGTCGCTTCGTTGCTGGCCTGCAGAGTTTCGTGGGCTTCGGCGAGGCTGGGCGCGGGGCCGAAGAGGCGCGCAACTTCGTCGGTGCGTTCGGCGACGAGAGAAACGTGGGCGCCGACCTGGACGCGGGCGAAGAGGTCTTTAATGTCTACATTGCGGAGCCGGATGCAGCCGTGGGACGCGTTTTTGCCGATGGAGTCAGGGCGATTGGTGCCGTGGATGCCGAAGCCCTTGACGCTCAGACCGATCCAGCGGGGGCCGAGGGGATTTTGCGCGCCGGGACCGATGACGACACCGGGCTTGTAGTACGTGGGATTTTCCAGGCGCTGCACGATCTGGTATTCGCCGGAGGGGCTGGGGCTGACGGGAGCGCCGACGGCCACGTCATAAACTCTGATGACGCGATTACCTTCAAGCAGGGCGAGTTTGCGGTCGGAGTAGCTGACGACGATGCGGCGGGCTGGATGCGTCGCGGGCTTAGCTAGGGTGGCTGGGGAATTTTGTGCGGCAGCAGCATTTGCGCAGAGGGTGAAAGCGGCAAAGAGGAGCGTAGCGTAGCCATACGTGGACCTTTTCTTCGTTTTGAGGGCGATTTGGTGGGTTGGCCGGTTCATGATTCCTTCTCGCTGTTTGGCGTACGCAGGGGATATGGCACACGCAGGACCAGTGTTAGCGTATTGAAACTAAAGAAGTTATGATTGGTTGGAGAAACGAAATTGTGGAATTGGGGACACGTCGTGTTTGAGGGGACGCGCTGGGCGCCCGCTATCGACGCAGGCAAGGAACGCGGCGATGAATGACGAGACGAGGTGAAACTCCAACAGGTCGTAACCGACGAGCGAACGTTTCGAGAGCGGCATTTTCTAAAGCAAAGCAGGTGGCGCGAAAGAGATTGGATCATAGTCGCGCGATTGGAACTCAGCGGGAGATAGGGATTTTGAGGATGTTGGGATCGGGGGTAGTCTAGGAACGGCGCAGTGCGCGAGGCGGATTGTTCATGTCGCAAACACAGGGGATTCGCATTGGGCGAATCCTGGGAATTCCGATCTATCTGGACTTCAGTTGGATTTTGATATTTGGACTGGTGACGCTATCGCTTGGATCGCAATTTAAGCACGAATTTCCGCAATGGAGCATGACCGAGCAGTGGGGGGCGGGGATACTGACGAGCGTGCTGTTTTTCGCGTCGGTAGTGTTTCACGAATTGGCGCACAGCGCGGTTGCACAGCATTACAAAATTAAAGTCCTTTCGATCACGCTATTTTTATTTGGCGGGCTGGCGCGGATCGGGCGCGAACCAAGTAAGGCCATCCAGGAATTCAATATCGCGATTGCCGGGCCGCTGGCGAGCGGACTGTTAGCGGCGCTGTTTTATGGGCTGAAGGTGGCAATTCCCAGACGCGAGGTGGCTGCGGTGGTTGATCCGCTGTGGTTCGCGAACGCCATGCTGGCCGGCTTCAATATGCTGCCGGGATTTCCGCTGGATGGCGGGCGGATGTTCCGCGCGATGGTGTGGGGAGCGACAAAAGATTTTGCGCGCGCAACGCGAGTGGCAGCGGCCAGCGGGAAATTGATCGCGTACCTGATGATTGGGTTGGGCATTTTTTCGGCGTTCGCGGGAGATCGGGGCGGCGTGATCGCGGATTATGTCGGACGGTGGGGCGGGATCTGGCTTGCGTTTATCGGGTGGTTTTTGTTGAGTGCAGCGCAAGCGAGCGTGAGCCAGTTGACGATTCGCGAGACGTTGACGGGATTGTGCGCGTCTGACGTAATGAGCCATGAAGTGCCGACAATCCCGGGAAATTTAAGCCTAGAAGAATATAGCGGTGAGGTGTTGCGCACAGGCCGGCGGATCCACATTGTGACCATGGACGACCGGCTGGTGGGATTGATGAATGTGACGGCGCTGAACCAGGTGCCGCGAGACGAATGGTCGATGAACTCAGTGCAGGCGGTGATGGTGCCGCGGGACAAGATTTTGTGGGCATCGCCGGAAGAGCCGCTGCCGCGGTTGCTGGAGCGGTTGATGGGCGCGGACGTGAATCAGATGCCCGTGGTGCGGCACAGCGACGACGGAGCGGCGCACATAATAGGAATGGTGACGCGGGATGCCATTCTGCGCGTTATTCAGACGCGGAGTGAATTGAGCGCGGCGCTAAGTAGTAAGTGAGAGAAGGAAGTTTTGAGTTTTAAGTTTTAAGTTTTAAGTTTTAAGTTTCCGATTCCTCCATGCTGCGCTGCGTCATTGCGCAGAAACCTATGTCAACTTAAGTCAGTTCATCGCTCACGATCGGTGTCCGCAGTGGGGCGAGTGGCGGTAAAACGGAAGCCGCCCCGGCGGACATCGAGGGAAATTTTGGAAAAACCAGCGGCGTTGAAGCGCGGAAATGCGGAGCTGGGAACCATGGGCGTGAAAGTGCTGCGGATGTGGCCGGTGCGGTGAAGCCAATTGTCTGGAATTTCGAACCCGATTAAAACGCCGCCGGGACGAAGAACGCGGAAGGCTTCGGCGAACATTTGATCCTGGAGTTCAGTGGATCTAAGGTGGTGTAGAACGAGGATGGCGAGCGCTGATGAAAACGTTTGGCAGGCGAATGGCAATTGAGAGGCGTCGCCCTGGACGGCTGCGATTGCGTCGACGTTGTTTTGCGATTTGAGTTGGACAGAGGTGTCGTGATCGTAGTCGAGAGAGGTGATGCGCCGAACGCGCGTTTGCAAATGGCCAGTCGCGGGGCCGTAGCCGGCGCCAATCTCCAGGAGATGATCGCCAAGAGCCGCGCCGCCGAGGATCCAAGGAAGCAGCTTGCGGCCGGTAAGGTGGCGCCAGAGAGACGAGGAACAGAGGAAGTGTTCGGCTGCATTCATGGGAAGAAATTTAGTGTAGCGCAGACAGAGAGGGAGAAGCGGGATTCCTCCCTGCGCGGACTCCGTTCGGAATGACAGGTTCATTTTCGGGTATAAAAACAAGGAGAAATAAGGGTTGACTTTTATATCTACCTATGTAGAGTTAGTCGCATGGGTATTCGACTACGCATTTCGCGGCAATCGCTGGCGCTGCTGGAAGCGCTGCTGGACCAGCCGGCCGATTGGCATCACGGGTATGCACTGAGCCAGCTGACGGAACTGGCTTCCGGGACGCTGTACCCGATCTTGATGCGGTTGGAGAAATCCGGCTGGCTGGAAACGAAGTGGGAGGATGTGCCGGTTCCCGGTAGACCGCCGAGGCATTTTTGCCGGCTGACCGGCAACGGGCGGGAGTGGGCGAGGGAAGAATTGCGGGCGGCACGGGAGAGCAAATTCTGGAAGCCCGCACATGGGAAGGCGGGGGTATGAGCGTTCCTCAAAATTCCCTGCTGATGCGAATGGCGGTGCGTTCGGTAGATCTTGCCGTGCGCTATTGGCCAGAGAAATCCCGGCGGCGGGGCCAAGCGGTACTGGCGGAGATGGGGGAAATCTCGGAACCGAGCGCGGCGTTGGACTGGGCCGCGGGAGGGATTTTTCTATTTTCCCGGGCGTTGGTGGCGCACTTCTTCGAGTGGATGAGGCTGCCCGCGGGCGAGGGCTTTTCCGCCGGGGCGCCGCCGAGCGGGAGTGGTGGTCCGCAATTCCCGAAACACTCGAGATTGGCAACCGCGGTGGTCTTGCTCGCGGCCGCGGTTCTGTTCCTTTTGCCAATGGGGCGAGAGGCCGCAAGGACAGTGACGGCAAGCTGGAGGGGATTTGTTGCGTCGGATGGCGACCGGCGGAATTTGCAAAGGATCGCTGCGAAGGCCGAGCGGGACAAAGATGCGCGGGAACTAGCTTTCGTGGCCCTCACTTATCCGGATGGCGAACGCGCGATGCAATTCGCAGATCGCGCGGTGGCGCTCGATCCAAACCTGGTATGGATCTACGCCAGCCGATACAACCGCCGCGACGGTCGAGACTGGTCGAAAAGCGCGGAGTGGTTGACGCAATTGAAGAGCTGCGATCCGGACAATACATATGTTTATATCGTGAGCGCCTATGGAGAGGGAGAACGCCAGATTAAGAAAATGAGCGGCGACCGAAACGGAACGGCGGAAGGTGTCGGCAAAGTACTGGGCGTTGATGGCGAGTGGATGAAGGAAATGGATCAGGCATTACGAGCGCCGAAGTATGACAGCTATTTCGGACGTCACGAGGAGTTGGCACGAGAAGGATGGAACAAAACGCCAAGTCTGTCGCCAAGCCTGATCGCGATGAGCTTGTGGGCCCACAGCATTCCCGACGCCTCGCAGATTCAGGCATATGCGGACCTGCGGGTACAGGAAGCGTTGCGGGCAGGCTCGGCGGGAAAGGTGACACAAGCGGAGAGCGCGCTGGACGAAATCACAAATTTGGGAAAGCGAATGACCGCTGGTGGCAGCACTTTGTTTGACCGGGGTGTTGGACTGGGAGTGACGCAGCGTGGTTTGCAAGGATTCGAAAAGTTATATAGCGCGAACGGTGAAGCCAACGAAGTCAAAGAGATCGACGGGCAGCTGCGCGACGTAGAAGCAAGCAAGAGAGCGCAAGTGCATTCCTATTTGGGATGGATGTCCGATCTCGTCAGCGCCTTGCGGTGGAAGGCGGTCGCGGTACAAGCTTCGGCGATTTTGTCGCTGATTCTGGCGGTGGCGATTGCGCTCAGCTTGCTAGTGCTCGAAGCAGGTGCTGCGTTCGGTTGGATAAAATCCGGAGTTGGGCGATCGATCGCTTGCCGGGTAGCCGATGATGGGCCGGCACTGTTTTTGGTGTCGGGCGCGATCTTTCTGTGGAGTTTTCGGCCTATGGCCGAAGTCTTTGAACGTTATCGTTCCGCGGAGCTGACGAACCTGGAAAGTGTAGGGCTTTTTTGGGAGCTGTTTGCTTTAGGAGATGCAAATCCGGTGTCGTATTTTTACGAGCCGTACCACGAATGGTTGGTGCTAACGGTTGCGTTGGCGGCGATAGCGGTGATTGTGGTTGCGCGAGGGTTGGTGAGGAGCAAGGCATGAAAGCTAGGGTTGCGGTGGAGCCCAGGATTAGTTGAGTAGGGAGCGGAGGCGGCGGAGGGATGCTGCGAATTGGTCGGCGTTATAGGCGGAGGGATTTTCGAGTTGCTGGAAGAGGGCGTTGATGGCGGAGCGGATTTCTGCCTCGTTCGCAGGCTTGGAATTTTTGCTGTAGGCGATGTAGAGAGAATCGAGAGCCATGGTGGCTTGTTCGGCGGCGCGTTCGTCAGCGAGCGAGATGGTGTCGGCGTCGTCGGTGATGCGCTGGAGCGTGCGCAGCGTGATAGCCTGATCGTACGGCATGGCGGCGAGGCGATCTGCGAATTGCTGGGCTAAGGGAGCGGCGGCGCTGGCCGCGTTGGCGACAACGGCGCGATCGGGATTGAGTTTGCTCATTTCGTTTGATACAGCGAGCATCTGGCGGTCGAGTTCCTGCGCGGACGCGAGATCGACCTGCTGGGCAAAATCGCGAAAAACAATGTAGCGAGAGGCGTTCCAGGGCGGATCGCCGGGACGGCGGCCTCCATAGCCGTGTTCCTGGCGCCAGCTGTCTGTGACGGGGCCGAGCGAGTGGTGACAGGCGAAGCAGGAAAGCTCGGCATATTCGGGCCACGCATCTTTTTTGTCGGCGCGCTGGTTGTTGGCGCGCCAGGACAGGCGCTCCATCGACGCGCGTAGCTGCACGGCTTGTCCCGTAGCCCAATCACGGACACCGGCCCACGCGGGATCTTCAACCGGCTTGTCCGGTGCCGATTCGCGCGGAACTTTCCAGTGGCGCGGCATGACCGCGGAAAACGAATCCAGTTCGAAATAGAGATCGGGATGGCCGGCGGCGATCATTTCATGATCGACGAATTTTTCTCTTGTACCCAGATGACATTCGAGACAAAGATTTGTGCGGTGGATGACGTTGCGGGTGTCCTTCATGCCAAGCGCCATGGATTTTTCGTAGGGCCAATCGCGCGTGGTGTGCGCACCAAGCCATCCGGAAGCTGCACCATGGCAGGATTCACAGGAGACACCTTCGGAGATTTCGAAGGGACGGCCGCGCTGTTCGGGGGTGGTGTAGAGTGCGTGGCAGGCGAGGCACTTGGGAGAATCTTCGGCTTTTCGACCAAGCTTCAGGATGCGGGCCATGCGCTCTCCGATTTCGCCGGTGAGGCCCTGGTAGGAGCGGCTGTGCTTGTCCTGAAGAATCCAGGTGGAATATTCGTTCTGCAGGATCCGGCTGCCCGCGACGGGTTTGACGCTGCCGTGACAACTGGTGGCAGCGCAGGAACCGGGGCCGATATATTTTACGGGTTCGCTGGAATCGTTGGATGTGGAAGCGGCCGCGGAGGAAATCAGGAACAGGGCGGCGAAGGAGAGCGCGGGCCGAGAAAGATTATATTTGCGAAGCGGCATGAGGTGAGACGAATCGGTTCTTTTGCTTATAGCGTTGGGGGGCCGGACAAGTCAACGGGAACAGCGAGCTTTTCGAGGGCATTGTGCGAAAAGACAACGGGGCAAGAATTATGGAAGCGGCGCGGGCATGAGTGTGCGGAAATAGCGTAGACCTGATCGAGCGCCCAAAGCTCCTGGCAAAAAGCGGCGCTGGTTCTCGAGACTTTCCACCGTGATTTTTGACGAACTGCGAGCCATCCAACTGCGCTACGGCTATCTGCCCAAGGCAGAGCTGGAACACTTTTCGCAGCGCAGCCAGATGCCGCTGTACCAAATCCACAGTGTGGCCAGTTTTTATCCTCATTTTCATTTGACACCGCCGAGCCGTGCAGAGGTCCTGGTGTGCGCGGACATGAGTTGCCGGTTGAATGGCGCGTGTGAACTGCGCGCGGAATTGGCGGCGCGGTTTGCAGGGACGCGCGCGGAGGACGTGCAGATCAAAGATGTAAGTTGCTTGGGGCGTTGCGATCGTGCGCCCGCCGTGGCGATCAATCACGCAATTTTCGAGGGAGTGTCGGCTAAACAAGTGGAACAACTGGCGCGGCGGGCGACACGCGGCGAGGAACTGCACACGGAGCATCCCGAAACGACGCGAGTGGCCTGCGCTTCCGATCCTTACGGCGAGCGAGAAACGTATGGCGCGGTCAGGAAATTGGTAAGCACACGCGACTATGACGGCGTGCTGGCATCGCTGAAGGAGGCTGAACTGCGCGGGATGGGCGGCGCGGGATTTCCTGCCTGGATGAAATGGGATCTGGTGCGGAAGCAGGCGGGACCAGAGAAGTATGTAGTGTGCAATGCCGACGAAAGCGAGCCGGGAACGATCAAGGATCGCTTCATCCTGAGCCACCTGCCGCATCTGGTGGCTGAAGGAATGATGATTGCGGGGCTGGTGACAGGCGCAAAAAAAGGGATCTTGTATATCCGGCATGAGTACCCGTTGCAGGAAGAGATTTTTGGGGAAGAGCTGCGGCGGTGCATGAAAGCGGGACTGCTGGGGAAAAGGATTCTCGGGAGCGAGTTGGATTTTACGCTGGAGGTTTTCGTAAGTCCTGGCGGATACATTTGCGGCGAAGAAAGCGCGCTGCTGGAGGCGATGGAGGGTCACCGGGCGGAGCCGCGGAACAAGCCGCCGTTCCCGGGAATGGCGGGGCTGTGGCAGAAGCCGACGGTGATTAACAATGTAGAGACGTTCGCGAATGTGCCGCAAATCTTGATGCGCGGGGCGGACTGGTACAGGAAGGCGGGCGCTAGCGGATCCCGAGGATTGAAGTTTGTGGGAGTGAGCGGGCACGTAGAACGGCCGGGCGTTTACGAAGTGCCGATGGGCACGACGATGCGCGAAGTGATTTATAGGAGCGCAGGAGGGATTCGCGGCGGGAGGAAGTTGAAGGCATTTGCGCCATCCGGGCCGTCGTCGGGGTATCTGCCAGCGTCGATGGCGGACGTGCGGCTGGACTTCAAGGCGCTGGCAGAAGCCGGATCGATGTTGGGATCGGGCGCGATTGTGGTGTGCGACGAGACAACGTGCATGCTGGATATGGCTTTGACGGCGGTGAAATTCTATCGAAATGAATCGTGCGGAAAATGCCTGCCGTGCCGGGTGGGCTCACAAAAGATGGTGGAATTGCTAACGCGGTGGACACACGGCGGCGTGAGCGAGAGCGCGTTTCGGGCGGATCTGGGATTGCTGGAAGAATTGTCTCAGGCGATGAGCCTGACTTCGATTTGCGGGTTGGGACAGATTGTGCCGGCACCGGTACAAAGCGTGTTGAAACATTTTCAGGCGGAGGTTGAGGCGCATGTGTTGCGGGCGAGTTGCCCCAGCGGGATTTGTTTTTCGGAGGCGGGGAGGATGGCGGACTTGGTAAGGGTCGGGATTCGGCCGTGAAAAGAAGGCGAACAGGAGAGAAAGATTTAACGCAGAGGGCGCGGAGATCGGACGCAGAGCGCGCAGAGAAAGCGCGTTTCATGGATGAGACTGGAAAACAGTTTAGGTGGTAGAAGCAGCGGCAAACCGCTGCACTCCAAAATGAGCTTGACGAATACAGCGTTGATGGAATTGACGATTGACGGGCGGGCGGTGCGCGTGCCGGAGGGTACTACCGTTTACGATGCCGCGCGGTTGAATGGGATTGCCATTCCGACTTTGTGCCATTTGCAGAGCCAAACGCCAGTGGGGGTGTGCCGCTTGTGCGTGGTGGACACGGGGGGGCGGGTGCTGAGCGCGAGTTGCGTGCGTCCAGTCGAAGCAGGCATGACGGTGAGCACGAGTTCAGAGAAAGTGCTGGCGGCGCGGAAGACCCTGCTCGAACTGCTGATGGCGGATCACGTGTCGCCGTGCGCGCGGCAACAGCATTCCGGGGATTGCGAGCTGGAAACGTTGGCGAAGCAGGCAGGAGTAGGCCGACCACGATTTGCGCGAAGAACAACGTCGCGTGGAACGGACGATTCTTCGCTGGCCATCGCCGTGGACCACGACGCGTGCATTTTGTGCGACAGGTGCATCCGCGGGTGCGACGAGATCAAAAACAATTTTGTACTGGGGCGAATGGGCAAAGGGTATTCCGCGGGGATCGCGTTTGATTTGAACGCGCCGATGGGAGATTCGACGTGCATTTCGTGCGGAGAGTGCATGGTGTCTTGCCCCACGGGGGCGTTGACGAACAAAAGCGTGGCGGGAACATCGATTGCCTTAGGCGCGGATATGCGATCGTTAACGGCGGAGGAACTGCACCGGCTACCGGTGTTCGCGGGCGTATCCGGAACGTTTCTGGAACTGAACCGCGGAGCAATTGTGAAGCGGCGCTATGGCAAGGGAGAAGTGATTTGCCACGAGGGTGATTTCGGGTCGACTGCGTTTTTTATCGTGGAGGGCCAGGCACAGGTGGTGCTCTCCACACCGATTGCGCATGTAAAGACTCACGGAGGCGGGCGGGGATTTTTCAAGCGATTAACCAGCGTGTTGGTGGGCCGGGAGGAAGACAATCGCGAAGAGGAGGCGCGCGACCGGACGATTCCGATCGATGCTTCGGTGGATTTGGCGTATGGAAATCCTGTGGCAGAGCTGGGGCCAGGCGATTTATTCGGTGAAATGACATGCATGAATTTTTATCCGCGGTCGGCGACGGTGCGAGCGGCAACAGAGGTGGTGACATACGAAATGTTGCGGAACGTGCTGGACATAATGATGAAGAACAAAACGTTTCGCGCACAGTTGGACGAAAACTACCGGCGGCGAGCGCTGGAAACGCATTTGCGGGGCGTGCCGATGTTTGCGGGGCTTTCGCCGGATTTCATCGAGCGTTTCAAGGGCAGCGTGGAACTGGTGCGCTTCGCACCGGGGCAGATAATTGCGCGGCAGGGTGAGGCGGCGGACAGTTTTTACCTGGTGCGCATCGGGTTCGTGAAGATCTTCGAGGAATATCCCGGCGGCGAGCTGGTGCTGGCTTATCTTTCGCGTGGGGATTATTTCGGAGAGATCGGGCTGCTGGGAGGCGGAGTGCGAACGGCGAGTTGCACGGCGCTCGATCATGTGGAGCTGGTGAGGGTTTCCGGGGACGACTTCCGCGAAATGGTGATGCGCTTCCCGGGAGTGCGAAGCGGGCTGGAACGAGCGGCGGCGGAACGGCAGGCCGCAAATGCGCAGCGCATGCAAATGGTCGAAAGCGTGCCACTGGATCAGTTTCTGTCGCAGGGGCTAATGGAAGCGCAGAGCCTGCTGGTGCTGGACCTGCAGAATTGCACGAGGTGCGACGCGTGCGTGGACGCTTGCGCTGACGCGCATGACGGGGTGACGCGGCTGGTACGCGAGGGCTTGCGATTCGAAAACTTTCTGGTGGCCACGTCCTGCCGGCAATGCCGCGATCCTTTGTGCATGGTGGGATGTCCGGTCGGAGCGATCCGGCGGCGAAATTCGCTGGAAGTGATTATTGAGGATTGGTGTATTGGGTGCGGATTGTGCGCGCGGAATTGCCCGTACGGAAATATCAACTTGCACCCGTTCGAGGTGCGTGTGGAAGATTTGGAAAACCCGGGACGGAAGAAGGCGGTGGTGCAACAAAAAGCCACGTCTTGCGATTTGTGCACGCATTTGAAGGAGCCGAGCTGTGTATATGCGTGTCCGCATGACGCAGCGCACCGTGTGGATCCGAGAAAATTTTTTGCGGGTTTGATGGGACAGGAGCCGAACGCTTGAGGATGGACGGCACACAGCGCGCGTGGGCGTGGGCATGGCTGGGGATTCTGGCGGTGAGCGCGATTGCTTACACGGCGTACTCACGGCGGGCGCCTGAAGGGCCGCGTGGCGGAAGCGCCATGGGATTGATTTTCGGAGTGGTTGGATTTGCGTTCATGATATTTGCCGCGCTGCTGGGGGCAAGGAAGCGGGTGCCAACGTGGAGAGTGGGGCGCGCACAGGCGTGGATGCGCGGACATTTGTGGCTGGGATTGCTGAGCTTGCCGCTGATTTTGTTTCATGGAGGCTTTCAATTTGGCGGGACATTGACGCGCGCGCTGATGTGGCTGCTGATCATCACTGTGGGAAGCGGGGTGTTTGGAGCGGTGCTGCAAAATTATGTGCCGCGGCTCATGACAGCAGAGGTACCGCTGGAAACGATCTACGCGGAAATTGGAAACGTGCAGAAATTGTTGCGCGAAGAAGCGGACTCGGCGATGGAGTCAATCTGCGGATCCATGGGGTTGCTGCGGAGCGAAGCGGAGGGCCAGCGTGCCGGAGGATTCACCGCGTTGCGGCCGATTGCTGCAACAGTTGTGCCTTTGAGGACTTCGGCGGCAGTGAGCGCGGGAGCTAGCGCGGCGGTGGCGCCGGCGACGGAAACGGTCTTATTGAGCGAAGCGGAAAGCGCGCCGCTGAAACGCTTCTATCTGGAAGAGCTGCGCGTGTTTCTGGAGCGGCCGGACAGGCGTGGCCAGCGGCTGGGCGATGCGGGCAAGGCAAAGCTCGCTTTTGCGGGATTGCGAACGTTGTTGCCGGCAGCGGCTCGCGGGACACTCAGCGACCTGGAAGACATTTGCGAAGAGACGCGACAATTGGTGCGGCAGGAACGGCTGCATCGATGGATGCACGGATGGTTGCTGGTACATATACCGCTGTCGTTGGCCCTGATGGTGCTGGGGGCGATTCATGCGGTCGTCGCGTTGAGATATTAGAGGTGAAGGAAGTATAGGAAAAACCAAGCGGCGAGTGACGAGTGGCGCGACTACGAACAACCAAGAAGCTGGCGCAACGGGTCGACTTGAATTATTTCAAGAGGCCGTCGGCGTTCAAGCGCGCGAAATTTTGGCTGAGCGTGTTGCTGCCGCTTCTGGCGGGGGGCTGGATCGGGTGGCGAGGCTTGGCACGAGATTCGCGGGTGTACTCGAGCGGCAGGATGAGCGAAGCACATGCTGTGCTGGAACGGCAGTGCGCGGCGTGTCACGTGGAGAAGGCCGGACAATTTTCGGCGAATGCCGCCGATAGCGCGTGCCAGGCTTGCCACGATGGACCGATGCACCATGCGAATGAGGTGGCGTCGGCAGTGCCGGCCTGCGCGACGTGCCATGTCGAGCATCGCGGGCGGATTGAACTCAGTACGGCGAGCAATAGAAGCTGCACGGAATGCCACGCCAAGCTGAAGGTGGCGAGTGGGCCGGTTCACTATGCCGTGACAATTCATAGCCTCGGAGACGGTCATCCGGAATTTGCGGCTTTACGTGACGGCGCGAAGGATCCTGGCACGGTCCGATTGAACCACGCGATTCATATGAAACCGATCCGTCGTGGGCCGAATGGACCGATAGTGCAACTCGAGTGCGGAGATTGTCACCGCCCAGCGGCTGTGAACGCGCCGTGGCCATACGAGGACCGGGCTTACGTTTTTGTTCAGACATCGTATTCGTTGGAGGCGAAGAGCCCGTTGCCCGGAGATTCGCTGCCGGGTCCGAAACCGTTGACAGGGCGAGAGAGAATGACGCCACCGAAATTCGCCACGGGGTGTGCGGGTTGCCATTTGTTGACTTTCGACAGACGTTTCGATGAGGGCGTGCCACACGACAAGCCTGAAATAGTTCATGCGTTTCTGGTAAAGAAATTTCGGGATTACATCGCCGCGCATCCAGCAGAACTGCAGGTTGCGCGTGATCCGAGGCGCGAGCTGACGGGAAAGCCGACTCCACCGGACGTGCGAGTGTTAAGTCGGGCGCAATGGGTGGCGGAACGGACGAGGGACGCGGAAGTACTGCTTTGGCGAAAAACGTGTAAACAGTGTCACGAGCTATCAGGGTTCGTCATGATCGGAGATACGGTGGCTGCGGGCTGGGCAGGCCCCACACCGGAATCTCAGATTTTTACTGCCACGCGGATATCTCTTATGTCGAATGGAGAACGAGACGTTTTGCCTCCACTCCCGACGATCGCGCCCGCACGCGAACGAGAGCGCTGGTTGCCACATGCGAAGTTCGATCACGATGCGCACCGGGGTTTTTCGTGCGCGGGTTGCCATGCAAAAGCATTGACGAGCACAGAAGTGAGCGACGTTTTGCTTCCAGGAATTGCGAATTGTCAGACGTGCCACGCGCCGGGGCCGGAACATGCGGAGTCTCGGTGTTTCGAGTGCCATACGTATCATGACTGGGGGAAGCGGAAGGAAGTGAAGGCTGGGTTTACGTTGCCGGGTTTGGTGGGTGGACGGTAGACGGGATGCTCTCCTTAATAACAATTCAAAAGAGAACGGCCCCTTCAGAAAGCGAGCCCTATAAACTAGGCGGCGGCTCAGGCTTGTATCCGGTTTTGAATTTTGTGCGCACTCCACGGTTAGCCGTTTACGAATGTCATCATTTGCGCCGGGTAACGAGCGCCAGAGGCGACGCCTTTCGGGGCCACTTCTTCCAGACGGCGCAAATCATCTGCGGATAGTTGTATGTCCAGAGCGGCCACGTTTTCTTCCAGATACTTGCGGCGCTTGGTGCCGGGTATGGGAATGATGTCTTCGCCCTGCGCCAGCAGCCAAGCGAGAACGAGTTGGCCGGGCGTGCACTTTTTTTCCTTGGCAATTTGTTCGACACGCGCGACAAGATCGAGATTCCTCTGGAAATTTCCGCCCTGAAAGCGAGGGGAAACGCGGCGATAGTCATCTGGAGCAAGATCGTCGAATTTTTTGATCTGGCCCGTGAGGAAGCCACGGCCAAGCGGGCTATAGGCCACGAATGCAATGCCGAGCTCGCGGGTTGTGGGAAGAACCTCATCTTCGGGATCGCGCGTCCAAAGCGAATATTCGGTTTGCAGCGCGGCAATGGGATGAACGGCGTGCGCACGGCGAATGGTGGCCGGGGAGGCTTCGGAAAGACCGAGGAAGCGTACTTTCCCTTCGCGCACCAGTTGTGCCATGGCGCCGACAGTTTCTTCGATGGGAGTTTTGCGATCGACGCGGTGCTGGTAGTAGAGATCGATAGTGTGCACACCCAGGCGCTTGAGGCTCCGAGTAGAGGAGAACGCAGTGGGCTGTAGGTTTTCCTTGGCTCTATCCGCCGTTTCCGGCTTCGTGCGCGTGTAGGTCCACCGTGGCACCACTGACGTCTCCCCCCTCACAGATCCCACCGTGCAGGATTACCGCAGCGGGTTCCTCAAGCGTGGCTCGCTGAACCTTGCCAAGAATGCAAGATCCGTGGACGCATCAGCGGGTGTCGCCGTAGGATCGCTTTAAATGTCTCCCAGGTCATCCCGTCGCCACGAGTACGCCGGCTGAGCCACTTCTTCCAGATCTGACAGACCTCCCGATAGAACTTCTGGATACTTCGGTAGTTCGTCGGTCGTCCGTAGTATTGGTAGTGGCCCCGGAGCTTGGCGTTTAGGGTTTTCTGCTGCTCGTCCACCGGCTCGTGTCGGTTCTCTTGGCACCATTCGGCGATTGCCGTCAGGCCCCTTTTATACCGTTTCTTCATCGTTCTCACGTGCACGGTGAACTTCCCCTTTCGACTGCGTGTGCATACGTGCGTGAAGCCGAGGATGTCCAGAGTGCAGGGTTTCTTCCCCTGCCTCTTCGCATTGGCCTCTGCATACCGCCCGAATTCCACCAGCCGCGTCTTCTCCGGGTGGAGCGTCAGACCGTATTTTGCGAACCGCTTCGGTAAGACCTCCATCACCCTGTCTGCATCCTCCTTGTATTGGAAGCACAGTACGGCATCATCGGCGAAACGGATCTCGTGCGCTTGCCCCCTCAGTCGGGGCTTCACTTCGTTCTCGAACCATTCGTCGAGAACATAGTGCAGGTAGATGTTGGCCAGGAGCGGGCTGATCGTCTGCCCTTGGCCCGTACCTGTTTCACTCACGAGCAGCCTGCCTTCTTCGATGACACCAGTCTGTATCCACTTCCGTATCAACCGGAGCACGCTTCCATCGCGGACTCGCTTCTCGATCAGTTCCATGCGTTGCTTCCGCACGATCGAATCAAAGTATGCAGTGACATCCAGATCCAGGATCCACCCCGTGGGCCGAGTACAGATGACTCGTCTCACTTCGTCCAGCGCTTGGTGCTGCCCTCTTCCGGGTCGGAACCCGTACGAGCAGTCGAGAAAATCCTGCTCATAAATGGCATTCAGTATTTCGGCCGTCGCCTTCTGCACGATCTTGTCCTCCAGAGCCGGAATCGAGAGTGGTCTCTGTTTCCCGTCTTCCTTCCGGATATAGACCCTGCGTAAAGGTTGGGCCTGATACTTGCCATTCTTGAGCCGCTCATGGAGAGCTTGGATGTTTCCCACAGCGTTCCGTTCGTACATGTCATACGTGACGCCGTCCACTCCCGCGCTGGCCTTCTTGCGTGATCCTCGAAATGCTGCATACAACGCTTCGGGCGTGATCATGTGAGCGATCGAGTAGAATTGTCGCTTTGGATCCTCCTTGGCTAGTTCAGTTAGTCTGTCGATTTGTGTGGACATAGGTCCTCGAGTTCTGCGTCTCGCTTATGTTTCCGTCAACAGATGCGTCACCTTGTTTTCCCCCTTCCCTCCAGTGGGTTCCGTGGCCGCTCCTTTCGGAAGCCCTGCGGTTCCCCACCTTCGCTGGTACTACGGGGTCGTAAGACTGCTCGTCCATCCATCCTCGGTCGCCTCCGGTTTCCCTTGGCGGCCGTCTTACCACTCTTGCGAGCGGAGATGGTGAGCTCTCCTGGGTTCGTGGGAAATCCTTGGAAACATGCCCTGAGCTAGGGACTCCGGCGATCCCGGGCCGCCCTTCGCAATTTCGGTCGTACCCGGATGCTGCCTTCCGCACTCCTAACGGCGTCGGCATACGCAATCATCGACAGATTTCGGAGCTGAATCTTCACGGCCTGCTTCCTCGCTGTGTACGCTTCGCACCCACCAGTTGCCCGGCGAATGGCAACACTCGCTACCGGCCTGCTCGCTAGCTTTGGCCGCACGGGACTTTCACCCGTTGGATTTCTTCAAGTGGTTTCCCCCTCCTTCACTTCTGGTTCCTCCACCTCCACGCTTTTCCCAGCGCGATAGGAGTGTGTCCGAGAATTCATCTTTTTCTGCTGAATTTACTTGAAAAGTTGCGCAGTGGTGTGCGAATTATTTGAAGTCATGGCGAAAACATATCGATCCTACCTACCAGAACAAAGTTTACTGTTACCTCCGAGCCTTCGCGAATGGTTGCCGGATGGCCACCTGGCTTATTTCGTGTCCGACGTGGTGGACCAGCTGGACCTATCGGCGATCGAGTCCGTGTATGAAGAGGATGACCGGGGGCAACCGCCGTATCATCCGCGCATGATGACCAAGATCCTGCTCTACGGGTACTGTGTGGGGGTCTTTTCGTCGCGCAAGATCCAGAAGCGTTTGGTGGAAGACGTCGCCTTTCGGGTGCTGGCGGCGGGTAATCAACCCGATTTCCGGACCATTTCCGATTTTCGGAAGCTGCACCTAAAAGCGCTGGAAGAGATGTTCCAGCAGATGTTACGACTGACGCTGGAAACGGGAGCGATGAAGCTGGGGCACGTGGCCATGGATGGGAGTAAGTTCAAGGCCAACGCGAGCAAGCACAAAGCCATGAGTTACGGACGGATGGACGAGACGGAGAAGCGGCTGCGGGTGGAAGTTCGCAAGTTGTTGAGCCAAGCAGAGGCCGCGGATAGAGAAGAGGATAAGCGATACGGTCGGGATCGCCAGGGAGACGAGTTGCCGGAAGAGTTGCAGCGACGGGAAACGCGGATCGCTCGGATCCGAGAAGCCAAAGAAGCTCTGGAAGAGCGCGCGCGCGAACAAGCCAGGAAAGAGGGGAAGGATCCAGAGGAAGCGAAGCCCACAGCAAAAATGCAGTACAACTTTACGGATCCAGAATCGCGCATCCTAAAAGGGGCGGATGGATTTGTGCAGGGTTACAACACGCAGATCGCCGTCGAGCCAGCCTTCCAGTTGATCGTCGGGCAGCGGGTCACGCAAGCCGCGAATGATAAACAGCAGCTGGTGCCGTTGGTGGAGACGATCGAACAACAGTCGGGACAAAAGCCGCAAGGAGTCGTGGTCGACAGTGGGTATTGCTCGGAGGAGAACCTGAAGTACCTGGATAAGCGAAGGATCGAAGGGTTCGTAGCGACAGAAAAGCACAAACATGGTCAGCGGAATGAATCATGCAAACCAGGGCCGTTGCCGAGCGGGGCAAGCCGTGTCGAGAGAATGGAACGGAAATTACAGACAAAGGTTGGGGCAGCGGTGTATGCGACGCGAAAATGCATTGTGGAGCCAGCCTTCGGACAGATCAAACAGGCCCGCGGCTTCCGACAGTTTCTCTTACGCGGGCTGGAGAAAGTACGGGGCGAGTGGGCACTGATCTGCATGACTCACAACATTTTGAAGTTTCACAAGATCATCTGCAGTGGATAGCACAGAACTTTCCGAGGTCCGTGACAGAAATGCGGTTCCCGGGCGAGATTTGGGAAGACAAGTAATTCACGAAACCTGATCCACCGGATTCCAATCGCCATACCAATCAAAAAAGCCCAGCCCGACGCTATAAAATGCTAAATCTCGGACACGCTCCTAGCTTCACAGGAAGCACGAACATATTCGGGTTTGCCGCTCACGCCGCGAAGCGAGGGATGGGCGCGATCGCGAACGATGGCAAATTTAGTGGCGAGAAAAACCTTGTCGCGGCGATCGCGAATGGCTTTACCGACGAGGATTTCGTTGTCGCCATAGCCGTAGGCGTCGGCGGTATCCAGGAAATTGATGCCAAGTTCGATGGCGCGGTGGATGGTGGCGATGGATTCGTCATCGTTGCGTGCGCCGTAAAATTCGGACATGCCCATGCAGCCGAGCCCCGTCGGAGAAAGCAGTGGTCCGGATTTGCCCAAGCGTCGTTTTTGCATTTATTCACCTCAGACTTGGTCTACGCGGATATGATGTGAGGGCCAATAACGAGGATACAAGAAGATGGGACGAGGCTAGAGGAGAGTGCGATGAAGGGGCACTTGCGAGCCGTGCTGGCGGTATTTGGTTCGGCGCTGACTTGCGGCGGAACATTTCTTTTTGCGCTGTACCAGCAGTTGGCCTTAGTGGAAGTGGCGGCGAGCATCATCCTTGGCGTGCAGTTATATCTTCTGGCTTCGACAATTGGCGACTGGATGGAGAACAAAACGGAACCGAGCAAATCGCGAAAGTGGCTTGCGATGGGATTGGCGGCGGCGGTGGTGTGTTCTTTCCTAATCGCGAAAACGCTGCATTCAAATCATGGCGGATAAAGTACGGCGGAGGCGGACCGGTTTTCCCTCTAAAGGGAGAAATAGCAGCTGAGCAACCTCACGCACGGTTGGGTAGCAATCTTGCGCTAACTGGCGCAAACCGCGAATGGTGCTTCGGTAAGACCAATAATATCAACTAGTTATGGCGCATATGAATGGTACGCGACATGCGCATATAGGGTATGGAGGTGGGCCATGACTCCGTCCATCCATATTGAGGCACCTCCCGATCAAAAGGTAAAACCGGGAAGAAAACCAGAAACAAAGGTAGTCGAAAGCAAGAAAGTTGCTGTTAAACCAGCGTTGCTAAAAACGGCACGTCCGGCAGACGGATCATTCCAGGCATCGATGTTGGAATACAACCGGATGAAAAGCGGATCACGGCTGCGTGATACGTTGATCAGTCTGGCGGTAAATACTTGCCTGTTGGTCGCGCCGGTATTCGCGGGATTGTACTTTACGGATTCTTTGGATCTGAGACAGTTTGCGTCAACGTTCCTGGTGGCGCCGCCGCCTCCGCCACCTCCGCCCCCAGCGGCAGCACCACTGATCAAGGCTGCGCCCGTACACAGAGTATTTGAAAATTCGGGCAAGTTGGTTGCTCCCACAGTGGTACCGAAAGAAATCGCGATGCTGAAAGAAGCGCCCATACCAGACGTCGAAGGCATGGGTGGAGTTGCCGGTGGCGTGCCTGGAGGAGTTGCAGGCGGCAGCATGGGTGGAGTGCTCGGCGGAGTGATTGGCGGTACCGCGACCTCGGCGCCCATCGCGCCGAAGGAAAAAGGGCCGCGGGCACCGGTGCGTGTCGGCGGACGCGTGAAGCAGCCCACGCTGATCACACGTGTGGATCCGCGGTACCCGCCGCTGGCGATTCAAACGCATATGCAAGGCACAGTGGTGGTGGATGCCATCATTGATGAGCACGGCGACGTGGTGGAAGTAAAAGTTGTCTCGGGCCCGCCGCTGCTGATGCAATCCGCACTCGACGCAGTGCGGCAATGGAAATACCAGCCCACATTTTTGAACGACCAACCCGTAGCGGTACAGTTAAACGTTATCGTGGAATTCAAGCTCGGCAACGGATAAGAAGTTTGGAGTTGGACGGAGGGCGGAACGGCGCAATCCAGGCCGTTCCGACTTTTCTCATTCAAGGCTGCGCCGTCTGCGCAGAGTGGTCGCGGTCGAGGTACTTAATCAGAAGGACCTCATTACCCTTATCGTTGTAAATCAAATCATCGACAAGCTTCTTGCTCATCAGGATGCCAAAACCGCCGGGACGCATGCCGCGATTCTCGCGTTCTGCCATGTGCAGAAACGGTTGATCCGGGGGATTCGCAATTGCGGAGTGCTTCAACTCCTCAAGGGAAAAGCCTGTGCCGGGATCCTTCACTTTGCAAAGAACCATGCGCTGCGTGCGCACGTAGGAAACTTCCACGTGTTGCGTCGGATTGAACTTGCCGCCGTGCTCCATGGCGTTCAGCAGAATTTCCCGAAGTGCGGTGGCCACTTCCTCGGTCTCTGCATCGGGGAGATCGGAGGCTTCACGGAAAAACTGCAGGAGACGATTGGCGGCGACCACGTCACAACGAACACAGAGGCGCACCCACTTGGCCGAGGCCGAAAGAATTTCGATGCCGTCATCCCAAAACGGCTCGCACATGGCAATCCGGATTATTTCCGCAAACCGTTCGGTCGAAAAGGGCCGAGCGAAATAACTGAAGGCATGCTCGCGAATGGAGTTAAGCACATCGCCAGGTATGAATTCGTCGGTGAGAATTATGAGGCGCGTGTGCGGCCTGACCAGGCGGAGGCGGCGAAGCAGTTCAATGTCTTCCTGGCCGGTAGTGCGCTCACCGGTGATAATCAGATCGTACGGGCGCTGCCGGGCATGCTCAAGGGCGTCATGATTGTCTTTCGCGTGGTGAACATCCCACTCTTCCTGTTGGAATATGTTGGTAAGGAGCAAGTTGATTTCTGGGCTGGAATCCACGATCAGCGCGTGATGATGTTCAATTTGCGTGGGGGCGGGTGGGGAGTTGAGTGGCATGGGACCTCCAAGTCCCTTCCCTGGCGGTTGGGGAGAAACAGGTCTCGCCAGCATGCAGGAAACGGCCAGAGGGCGCAAGAGGCGGTCACGAGGGAACAGATCGGGAGAACGGCCTGCCGCGGAAGGCGGGCCCTACAAAACCGAATACAGCTCCACGGTGTCACAGCGCTGTTGAATCTAAAGTGAGATCCTGAGGCTAATCAAAAAGCGCTGAGCCTCAGGATGTCAACGCCTCAATAGTGGATGCCCGCACGACAGGTTAGCCGAGTTCGCTGGTCATCAGGAAGAGCGGCTTCATCTCAAAGCTTTGATAGACAGGCCGGAGACGTTCGACACTGTAGTGTTCCTTTACGTTGATGACTTTCTTGGAGGCGGTGACGGTGTCGATGGGCATGTTGTCGTAGCGCCCGTTCTTGAGGACCACGAGCCGGCCGTGGATGTGATTCAGGAGAAGGTCCAGCGCGAGGTTGCCGTAGGCCATGGGGACGATGGAATCGACAGCGTCTGGGTCGCCGCAGCGAACTAGGTAGCCGAGCTTCTGCTCAATGCATTCGATTTTTTTGCCGTTGTTGAACTTAGGAGAAAGCTGGCTAAGTTCCTCCGCCACCCGCTCGCCGATGCCGCCCAACTTTTTGTGGCCAAAGGCGTCTGCGGCAGCACTTTGAAAGACCATGTCTCCGCCTTCGAACATGGCGCCTTCCGAAACCAGGACGATGGAATAGCGACTGGGATTCCGGTTGCGATCACGGACAAGGAGTTCAGTGAGTTGCTCCATGTTGAACTTGTGCTCTGGGATGACGCAACGGTTGGCCGCGCCCGCCATGGTGGGAAGCATGGCCGTGAAGCCGGCATAGCGACCGAAGACCTCGAGAACCATGAAGCGTTCATGCGAGCCGGCGGAAGTGCGGAGGGCGTTGGTCATCTGAATGGTGCGGGTGATGCAGGTGCTGAAGCCGATGCAGTAGTCCGTGCCCGGGACATCGTTGTCCATGGTCTTGGGGATGGCGACGACGCGCACGCCTTCTTTGTGCAGACGGACACCGTAGCTGAGGGTGTCATCGCCGCCGATGGGAATCATGTACTCGATGCCAAGCCAGGCGAGATTCTTCAGAACTTCGGCGGTTAGGTCGTTTTTCTCGGCGTTGTACTGCCCTTTCAGATGCTCGGGGACTGCGTTCTTGCCGACGCGGCCGGGGTTAGTGCGCGAAGAGTGGAGAAACGTGCCGCCAGTGCGGCCGGCGCGGTTCACTTCGTCTTCGGTGAGACGCTGAAAATTATTGGAATTGTCGTACTTTTCGTCGCGAATCATCTCGACCAGACCGGCCCAGCCGCGGCGGATGCCGATGACGTCGTAGCCCTCGTGAATTGCGCGGAGGGTGACGGCACGAATGGCCGGATTCAAACCGGGAACGTCACCGCCTCCCGTGAGAATTCCGATTACGCCCTTCTTTACGTGGATATTAGCCATGGAGCAAGACTCGCCTTTGAGTGGAGTAGCAAACACAAGATTATGCGGCTTATCGGGAAAATTAGGAAGTACAGGAATCACAAATCGAAAAATTGAATGGAAGGATTACAGTTAATCCGTGGTTTGAATTTTCTCAGAAAACAGCGCCCTGCTATTCGTGGCGCAGAGCCACTATTGGATCGATCCGCATGGCGAGGCTGGCTGGCATCCAAGACGCGGCAAGCACCACGATTGTCAGGAGCCCCGCCACCAACGAATAGGTAAGTCCGTCCGTTCGGGAGACGTGATAGAGGAAGATGCCCGATCCGCTCCAGCCGATGCCTTCGGTCGGGAAAAAGCCTGTGACTGAAAAAGTACAGAGTATGCCGAGAGCCAGGCCGGCAAGAGTGACCTTCAGCGATTCGGAATCGACAATGAGTTGCTGCATGCTACTCACTTGCCAGTAAAGCTGTGGATCGACCGGCTGAATCCAGTTGCTAATGCGCGCGCTGACGCTTCCCATGTCACTCCTAGGCCTGACCCGGATTGCCAAGCTCTATAAAATTTCCAAACCAGGGGAGCAAAGATGTCCAGCTCCCGGTAATAAGGGGCTAGGGACTGCGGTAGCACGCCGATAACCGTGACCAAGCGACGATTCAAGACGATTTGCCGCCCCACAATGTGCAGATCCGCACGAAATCGCGTGTACCAGCAATTGTAGGAGAGGATCACAACCGCCTCCGGGCCGGCGATCTGTTCTTCAGTCCGAAAGTTGCGTCCCAATAACGGCTCGACGCCGAGCGTGGGAAACCAATTTGCAGTTACGAGAAGGCCTGACAGGTTCTGCAGAACGGAGCCTTCGTAACCATAAAAATAGTCAGCCCACCCAGCACTCGCGATTTGTTCGAAAGACTCACTTTCTTCGCGGACTGCATGATACTGCGCCGGAGTGGGCGTTTGTACATCACCGTCGGGCTCAATCGTCCAGATGTGAACTAAACGGTCTGGTGCCCGAAGAATACGGTGTCCAGCAGACCGAAAATTGCCGTGTTCGCTCCAATTCCCAGGGCAATAATCAAAACGGCAGAGGCAGTGAAGCCGGGAGATTTGCGTAACATGCGCGGGCCATAGCGAAGATCTTGCAGGAGTGAATCAAGGAGGTTGGCGCCGGTGGCGTCGCGGCATTCTTGTTTGGCGCGTTCGATGCCTCCGAACTCGATGCGGGCGCGGCGTATGGCTTCTTCGCGTGGAATGCCCGTGCGAACCAGATCTTCGGCAAACGCTTCGATGTGGAAACGAAGCTCAGCGTCCATCTCACTTTCGGTGCGGGAGCGGTGAAGTGTTGCGAGTAACCAGGAACTCAGGCGGTTCCACATGATCATGATTTCTCTGGCACGCGAGGAAAAATCGCGAGAGCGGGCTTGAGCATTACTCGTACCTCAGGGCTGCCATGGGATCGACGCGCATGGCACGGCGAGCCGGCAACACCGCAGCGAGAGCCGAGACTGCGAGAAGGCCGCATGCTACCAGCGCCAGCGTCAGCGGATCCGTGGGCGTCACTTCGAATAGCACCGATTGCAGAGCGCGGCTGAGTGCCAGGGAAATGGCGAGACCGAGGGCCAAGGCCAGAACCGCAAGAATCAACGCCTCTCGCAAAACCATGCCAACGATGTCCGATGAGCGAGCTCCCAAAGCCATGCGAATGCCGATTTCGTTGCTGCGCTGGCTGACGGAATAGGAAACAACGCCGTAGATGCCTACGACCGCAAGGGCTATCGCGATCGCGGCAAACACTGCCAATAGAATGGCCTCGAAGCGCGGGCTGGAGACCGCATCAGAGAATACCGTTTCCATGCTCTGCACGTCAGAGACCGCTTGATCGGGATCGACGCGGTGGATGGCGGCGTGGACGGATTGGGCGATCGCGCGAGGGTCACCCGCCGCACGAACAACGAGCGTCGCAAAATACATGGGCGCTTGCGAATTGGAGAGAAAGATCGTGGGTTGAGGGGGTTCCTGAAGGTCGGCTTGGCGAGCGTCCGCGACAATGCCGACGATTTCGACGGGCTTGGTAAGGGTCCAACAAACCTGCAGTTGCTTTCCAAGAAGATCCTGGCCGGGGAAGTAGCGCTCAACGAAGGCATGATTGACGATGGCTACGGGCGGGGCATCAAAATTGTCGCGTTCGTTGAAATCTCGTCCTTTCTGTAGCGAAGTACCCATCGCGGAAAAATAGCCAGTGCTGACAATGAGGAATTGCGCGTCAGGCGATTCGGCCGGTGTCGGCGGCGGCCCATCCCCAGGACCGAAACAGGATCCTGAGGTTTTATCTGTGAGCGGGAGGAAATGCGTTGAGCCGGCGGCACGGACTCCCGGGGCATTGCGAACTTCCGACAGGATGTGATCAAAATAAGCGGCGCGTTTTGGATTATCGAGGTAGCGCGAAGGCGACACCCATAGATGCATGGTTAGCAGATGTTCCGGGTTGAATCCGGGGTCGACGGCAACGAGGCGGGAGAAGCTGCGCAACATCAGACCAGCGCCGACCGAGAGCAGGAGAGCTAGCGCGACTTCCGCGATCACAAACGAGCGCCGCAATGTTTGATGCCCTCCCACGCCGCCGCGGACAGAACCTTGTTTTAGCGCGTCTTGAAGGTCGACGCGAGAGAGGCGCAGGGCGGGAACAAGTCCGAAAACGACGGCAGTAAGTAGCGAAGCAAAAAACGTGAACAGCAGCACGGGCGCGTCGATGGTGATTGGCTCGCTGCGAGGGAGCGGCGCGTTAGGAGGGATGAGCGCCAGCAGGCTGTGCAATGCCAACTGTGCGACCAACAAACCTGCCGCCATGCCTGCGAGCGAAAGCAGCAGGCTTTCCACAAGCAACTGCTGAATAAGGCGCGCGCGTCCGGCACCCAAGGCAGCACGCACCGCCATTTCACGGAGCCGGCCTGCGCCACGCATCAACACAAGATTGGCGACGTTGGCGCACGCGATCAACAGTAGAAATCCGACGGCTGCGAGCAAGATCCATAGCGGGCGACGAACCTCTTCGGTGGCGTCGGCCAGCATCGGGACGACTTGGGCGCTCCAACCTCGATCAAACTCGGGCCGTGCCTCGGCGGTCCTGTTCGCAACGGCCGCCATGTCCTGCTGGGCCTGCTCGATTGTCACGTTTGGCTTCAATCGAGCAACGGAGGCAAGGTAGCGGCCGCTCTCCCATTCTGCGGTGCGCGCCAGCGGGAGGGGACTCCACACTTCGGCCTTGATCTTCGGGAAGGAAAAACCGCGAGGCATCACTCCGACGATGGTGTTGGGCAAACCGTCGACGTCGATCTTCCGCCCAACCACGGCGGCATCTCCGCCAAATTGGCTGCGCCACAGATCGTAGCTGAGAATCACGACCTGGTTTTGTCCCGGAACACCGTCCTGTTGATTAAAAGTGCGTCCCAGAAGCGGAGGAATTTCGAGAATGGAAAAAAATTCCGGGGACACCTCGAGGCCGGGGACAGCAACCGGTTGACCGTGGGTGTTGAGATTGGTCATCGATGAACTGATGGCAGCCATGGCTTGAAAGGATTTGGCATTGTCTCGCCAGTCCAGAAAGTTCAGCGGGTTCACGACATTTCTGAAATACCCGCGGCTGGGCGCGGATTCCCAGAGGCGCACCAGCCGCGAGGGCTCCGGGTAAGGCAACGGGCGGAGAAGAATGGCGTCGACTACACTGAAGATCGCGGCATTGGCACCGATACCGAGAGCCAGCGTAAGCACAGCAACGGCCGTAAACGCGGGAGTGTTGCGCAGCATGCGTGCAGCGAGACACAGGTCTTGCCACAGGCTCTGGAGAAAAGTTACACCGCGGGCTTCGCGGCATTCTTCCTTGGCACCCTGGATACCGCCGAATTCGATGCGAGCGCGGCGCGTGGCTTCATCGCGCGGAATGCCGGTACGAACAAGATCTTCGGCGTAGGCATCGATGTGGAAACGGAGTTCGGTGTCCATTTCTTGCTCTACGTGGGACTGGTCGAGCGTTGCTCTTTGCCAGGATCGGAGACGGTTCCAGATCGTCATGGTTCCTCCGGTGTTGAAAGCGGGATGCCGAGAGCAGGCATAAGTATCACTCGTGCCGCAGCGCCACCATCGGGTCCACTTGCGTGGCGCGGCGTACCGGAATGATGGCCGCGGCGACGCAAATAGCGACCAATGCGAAAATTGCAGAGGCAATCGAAAACGGATCGGATTTGCTGACACCAAAAAGCATGGCCTTGAACAACCGAGTGGCGGCAACGCCGACCGGTATTCCCACGGCGACGCCGACGACGAGCACGATACCGGCTTCGCGCATGACCATCCAGATGAGGGCGCCGCGCGGAGCGCCGAGCGCCATGCGAAGACCGATTTCCTTTGTGCGGGCCGCGACGTTGTAAGCCATGCTGCCATACAGCCCAACGCAAACCAGGAGGAGAACCAAGGCGCCGAAAAAGGAGGATAGTTTTGCGACCAGCAACTGCGAAGTGAGGGTGTCGGTCACGAGGGCGCCACCAGTTTCGATGCCGCCTACGACAAGATCCGGATTCACAGTGCGAATCGTGCTGCGAACAGAATTCGTGAGCATTTCCGGGTTGCCGACGGCGCGGATTTCAAAATAGAGGATATCGGGTTCGTCAAAGTTCGCGCTGCTAAGGGGTCCGTACACGCGGCGCCGAACCGCGTCACGCACACTGTGGTCGTGAACATCGCGGACGACTCCAACGATTTCGTAAGACGGGCGAGCGGGATGGTCCGAATCAGGGAGAGATATTTTGTGTCCCAGAGGATTTCGCCCGGGAAGATAAAATTTCGCAAATGTTTCGTTGACGACGGCGACGTGGGCACCAGAGAAAAAATCCTGTTGCGTGATTTCGCGGCCGAGAATAATGGGCGCCCCGATGGTGCTGAAATAATCCGGGCCAACCTCATCGTCGGCAACCTGATTGTCTTGCTGATTGCTGAGCTCCGCACCGTCTATCTGGACGTTGTCGGATGATTCGCTTCCGCTGAACAATCCATTGCTGGAAGCAGTGACGCCGCGAACACCGGGGAGGGTGGCGAAGCGGAGGAGCAGCTCGTGAGTCGCATTTAGCATGGCAGGGCCTTTGTAACCGGCGGATAAGAGATCAACGGGCACGATGAGGAGCTGGTCGCGGGTATAACCGAGATCAGCATCCTGGAGATTGCGCAGGCTGCGAACAAGCAGGCTGGCGGCCATCAGCACCAGCACACCGAGTGCGATTTGCGAAGCGGCGAGAACATAGCGGGCGTTGGTTTTCGAACCGGTTCCGAAATCGCGTACACCCTCTTTTAAAGACCGGCCTAGTTTCAAATGGAGAACACGAAGTGCGGGGACAAGTCCAAACAGCATTCCAGCCAATAGACATGTCGCGGTTGTGAAGGCGAGGACCCGCCAGTCAATTCCAAGGGTGACCGGGGTGCTTGTGCTGCGGTTTGCGTCAACCAAGCTCACGAGTAGCGCCGAACCCCAATGGGCCAGCAGCAAACCAAGTGCGCCACCCAATGATGCCAGCAAAAGCGATTCGGTCAGCAGTTGACGAACGATCCGGCCCGTTTGCGCGCCCATGGCAAAACGAACAGCGATTTCGCGCTGACGCGTAGCTGAACGCGCCAGCATAAGGTTGGCGACGTTGACGCAAGCGACGAGAAGCACGAGGACAACCATGGCCATGAGGAGCAGCAGCGGAGTCGCGAATTCTCCGCGCAATCTGGAGAGCCCGCGGCTGCCGGACGAAACATCTACGGCGATTTTCCTTTTGCGCAGGGCATCCCGATCATCGGAGGAAAGCCTTGCATCCAGGGTGACCAAAAGAGCTTGCTGCACTATGGCATTCACGTTAGCGCGAGCCTGCTCGATGGTCACACCGGGTTTCAGTCGCGCGATCAGCAAGAGGGAGGCTTCGTTGGGACTCTCCAGGAAGTCGCGGCCAGGCATAAGCTGCGGCTGCATCATCATCGGCGCCCACAGGTCGGGGCGGTCACCGACGACTTCGCCGAAGAAACCCGGCGGCGCCACACCGATGATGGTGAACGGATAATTGTTCAAGCGAACTTTGCGTCCGATAACGGCAGCATCCCCAGCGAATCGCCGGAGCCAATATCCATAGCTGATGACCAATTCGGGGTCGGCCCCGGGGGTTCGGTCTTCCTCAGCAGAAAATGTGCGTCCTAGGAGCGCACCGACGCCAAGCGTCTGGAAGTAATTTTCGGTGACGAGCCTGCCGTTGATGTTCTCTGCGCCGCGTTCAAGGGTGATCCGCAGATTTTGCAAGTTAGAGCCGGCCAGCAGCGACGAAAACACACTATTTCGATCGCGGACCTCGCGATAGAGAGGATAGGAAAAAACGTCTGTCCGTGGCGTGCCGGTGCCGTAGGAATGCACCTGCGCAGGGTTGCCGATAGCCACTAACTGCTCCGGGTGTTGGACGGGAAGCGCGCGCAGCATGACGGCGTTGATGACGGTAAAGATTGCGGTGTTGGCGCCAATTCCAAGCGCCAGTGTGAGTACGGTAACGGCGGAGAAACCGAGATTCTTGCGGAGCATGCGCAGGCCAAAGCGCAAATCCTGGAGAAGGCTTTCGATGAGGTTCACGCCACGCGCGTCGCGGCATTCTTCTTTGGCGCGCTCTACGCCCCCAAATTCGATGCGCGCCCGGCGCACGGCTTCTTCGCGCGGGACACCGGTGCAGACCAGGTCTTCGGTGTAAGCATCGATGTGAAAGCGAAGCTCGGCGTCCATTTCGTGCTCCGTTTGAGAGCGACGCAACATTGTGCGCAACCAGGATTGCAGGCGGTTCCACATCGTCATGTTTCCTTGATGTTGCTAAACAAAACTCGCAAAGTGTGCCTGGTCATCACTCGTACCTCAGGGCGACCATGGGATCGATGCGCATGGCGCGCCGAGCCGGTATGTAGCTGGCCAGCAGCGCAACACCCGCGAGGACCAAGGATGCAACAGCAAATGTGGCGGCGTCGCTGGAACCGACGCCGTAGAGCAAAGAGGAAAGCAGGCGCGCACAAGCCAACGCCGCGGCGATTCCGATTGCCATGCCAGCGGCAGTAAGGCGCAAACCGTACCCGAGCACGTCGCGGGCAATCTGCGCTTGAGTGGCGCCCAGCGCCATGCGCAGGCCGATGTCACGAGTGCGTTGGGCGACCACGTACGACAAAACTCCATAAATTCCCACCGAGGAGAGCAGCAGCGCTATTGCGGCAAACAAGGTGAGCAAAAAAGTGTCGAAGTAGGATTCTTCAAGCGTGCCGGCAATTTTCTCCTGGATCGTCGAGAGTTGGTAAATGGGCACGCCGGGCGCAATCGAGGCAACTGTGGATCGTAGTTCGTTAGCGGGAAAAGTTCCGCTTCGCGTTCGCACCACCAAGTCCATGGTGCGCCCAAGCCAATCCCAGGCGCTTGGCGGCATCTGCGCTAAAGGAAGATAGAACTCAGGCTGGATCTGGCGATCGAGACCCTGGGTGCGGACATCCCCGACAACGCCAGTAACCTGATGCCAGACAGGATCCATGCCACCTTTCGGCCCGGTTTCGCAGCAGGCGAAGCGCTTACCAATGGGGTCTTCGTTGGGCCACACTCTACGGGCGAGTGTTTCATTGACGATGGTGACAAGCATTTTGTCGCGCGTGTCTTGTGGAGTGAAGTCGCGTCCGGCCTTCAGTGGTACCCGCACGGTCGAAAAATAGCTTGGAGAAACAATCTGGAGTAAGGCGTTAATCACGTTGGAGGGATCTAGCGCATTGCCCTCGGGGATAAGACCGTTTGTACTGGACCCTGGTGCGAGCGGCGCACGAGAAACTACACCAGTCGCTTGCACGCCGGGCAAAGCCGCCGACGCCTCGATCATGCGTTCGAATGTTTGCCGCGCGACGGTTGGATCATGATAGGCCGGATCCGACAGGCCGACGCGACCGACAATGAGGTTTGCAGCGTCCAACCCCGGATTCAAACGCGCCACAAGGAGGGCACTGCGAATCAACAATCCGGCGCCAGCCATCAACATCAGCGCCAGTGCAATTTCACCGACCACCAGAACGCTGCGAATGCGATCACGGCTGCCGATGGAAGCTGCGGTAGTTTCCTTGAAGACTTCGATCAGCCGCATCGACGCGGAACGAACGGCAGGTGCAAGGCCAAAGAGCAGGCTGGAAAAGAGTGCCGCAGCGCAGGCAAACACAAGCGCGGTTCCATCCACTCTGGAGTGGTCTAACCGAGGCACGCCAGCCGGGCCCTTCGCCACAATCCATGACACGCCCAAGTAGGCAAACAAAACACCAACGATACCGCCAGCGAGGCCGAGTACAAGATTTTCGATCAGCAGTTGAAGTACGATGCGTTTGGCGGATGCTCCGAGCGCCGCACGCAACGCGATTTCCTTGCGTCGGGAGCGTGAACGGGCAAGCTGTAGATTAGCGATGTTTGCGCAGGCGATCAGAAGTAAGAATGCGACGGAGGCCAGCAGTATTCGCAGCGTCAATTGCTGATCGCCCAGAAGTGCGGTCGCCAGTGGCGTCATGCTGAAGCTGCGATCCTTGTCTTCCATCGGATATTGCTGCTGCAACCGCTGCGCAATCACGTTGAGTTCCGATTGGACCGCTGCCGGTGCGATGCCCGGCTTGAGCCGGCCAACCACGTTGAGGTAGTGGTCGTCATGATTGGCGAGTTGCGGTGGCGTGTATGCGGCCGGCACCCATACATCGCTCTTCTGCAGCAATGGGTCAAACGTCTTAGGCATGACGCCAATCACGGTGTAGAGCAGGCCATTCATGCGCAACGTTTGTCCCAACAGCCCGCGATCGGCGTGGAACAGGCTGCGCCACAGCCGTTCGCTGATCAGGACAACTTGCGAACGGCCAGGCTGGGCTTCGTCGCTCGCAAAAACCCGCCCGGCGATTGGCTGGACTCCGAAGGTCGCAAAATAGTTCGCCGTGACGATTTCGCCGTCGACACGCTGTGGAGTTTCGCGTGTTACGAGGTTGAAGCTTCCGTTGTTGGATGCACAAAGATTTGCGAACAAATCGTCTTGCTGCCGGACATCGACGAAATTTCCGACGGAGAGCCCCGGAGAAATATTTCGCCATTGTTCCTGCACGAAAAACACAAGCGCGGGTTCTTCGATCGCCAGTGGCTTCAATAAGACTGCATTCACTACGCTGAAAATCGCGGTGGTGGCTCCGATTCCCAGGGCGAGAGTTACCACAGCAACGGCGGAGAAACCGGGATTCTTGCGGAGCATGCGCAGGCCAAAGCGCAAATCCTGGAGAAGGCTTTCGATGAGGTTCACGCCACGCGCGTCGCGGCATTCTTCTTTGGCGCGCTCTACACCCCCAAATTCGATGCGCGCGCGGCGCAGGGCTACTTCGCGAGGCACACCGAGACAGACTAGGTCTTCGGTGTAAGCATCGATGTGAAAGTGAAGTTCGGCGTCCATTTCGTGCTCCGTTTGAGAACGGTGCGCCATTGTGCGCAGCCAGGAGCGGAAGCGGCGCCACATGGTCATACTTCCTCGGGCGTGGTCTGCAGGATTCCCGCGATGACGTCGGCCATGCGGTTCCACTTTTGCGTTTCGGTTTGCAGGCGCCGCTTCCCTGCTGCGGTGAGGCAGTAATATTTTGCCTTGCGATTATTTTCCGATTCGCCCCATTCACTGGCGATCAGACCCTGATGTTCCATGCGATAGAGAGCGGGGTAGAGCGAACCCTGTTGAATCTCCAGCCGGCCTTTTGAAATTTGCTGAATGCGCAACAGGATACCGTAGCCGTGAAAAGGGCCGAGGGAAACGGCTTTGAGAATGAGCATTTCGAGGGTGCCCTGGAGGAGTTCGAGTTGCGCGTCTTTGTCCACGGGTGGCATTCTCCTAGATGAGCTAGGAATATACGTGGGGTCTCCTAGGCTGTCAAGGAGAAGGTGGGTTGGCTGGGGTGGGGAGCGCTACACGGGAAGTGGTTGGATGGCGAGGCTGAAGCCGAAGAGGGATTCCTCACTCCACGGACTCCGTTCGGAATGACGTGATTATTTTTGTGGAAGGAGCAAGCGGCAGGGCTTGCGGAGTCGCTCGGCACTACAGGACTCCGTTCGGAATGACGAATTTCTAAACGAAGGGTTAGAGTTAAAGTTCGATGTGGGTGCCTAGAACCATCAGGAATTTTGACAGCCAGGCCGGATGGGCGGGCCAGGCTGGGGCGGAAACCAGATTGCCATCGACCACCGCTTCGGTCATGGCGATGTCGGCAAAAGTGCCGCCAGAGCCGGTGACTTCCGGGGAGACGGCGGGATAGCAACTGCAGTTTTTGCCTGTGAGGACGCCAGCGGCCGCGAGGACTTGCGCACCATGGCAAATCGCTGCGATGGGCTTTTGGCCATGGGCGAAATGGCGCACGATTTCGAGCACTCTCGGATTCAGACGAATATATTCGGGGGCGCGGCCGCCGGGAATGACCAGCGCGTCGTAGTCTTCCGGTCGAATGTTATCGAACGTGGCGTTAAGCACGAAATTGTGGCCGCGCTTTTCGGAGTAGGTCTGGTCTCCCTCGAAATCGTGAACCGCCGTGCGGACCGCTTCGCCGGATTTCTTGCCCGGGCAGACAGCGTGGACGTTGTGGCCGACCATGAGTAGAGCCTGGAACGGAACCATCACTTCGTAATCTTCGACGTAGTCACCGACGAGCATAAGAATGTTCTTGCGGGGCATGAAAACCTCCTGGAGCGGGAGAAAAGGATAACAAATTCGAGATGGTTTGGCGTTCGATAGGCGACTTCGAGACGGCAGAAGGCGCCGTCCCCGGGTCGAAATGACGTGTGGGACGGTTCTCGTGAAATTTATTGAGCCGCGGCTGGCGCGGGGCTGGTACTGTCGTCGATGGTGAGCATATCGGTGCGCATTTTGTCCCACTCGCGAAGAGTGAGACCGCGGGCGGCGAAGAAGCGACGAATCATCGGGGAATCCCAACGAAGCACTTCTTCGAGCACGGGAACGAGCACGCTCATAGCATTGTCGCTGAGCACGGTACGGCGAGCGACGCGGGTGATGAATTTCGCCTCGGAGACGGCGATGGTGAGCCCGTCATACTGATTCACGTGCATCATCACCGGCAAATCGGAACTGCCGTCGCCCATATAAATGATGTGGTCGTGACTGATGCTGAGTTCGGCGCGTAGTTCTTCGAGGACGGTGATTTTGCCCCAACCCGCGGTGGCGCGGAGAATCGATTCGACTTCGCCGGTTGATTCGTTGAACCGGAAACGCGTGCCGAAGATGCGTTCGGCGGGCACGATGCCTTCGAGCGCCGACTGAATAATTTCCTGCGGGGCAGCGGAAATAACGTAGAAGGAGATTTTGGTGTCGCCCGCGAGGCTGTCGAGCGAACGAGCAAATAGCCTGACGTCGTGCTTCAGACGGATGTTCTTGCCGGTCTCGATCAGATGTTCGCGGCGAACGCGGCGGAAGTCGGGGTCGTGCAAGATAAGATAGGAAAGCTCGGCGCCCTGTTGGACGAGATTGATG
The DNA here is from genome assembly GCA_963790355.1 of Candidatus Acidiferrales bacterium. Taxonomy (GTDB): domain Bacteria; phylum Acidobacteriota; class Terriglobia; order Acidiferrales; family UBA7541; genus Acidiferrum. The sequence goes on along the minus strand of CAWBOF010000001.1, from coordinate 143,651 downwards.
TTCGATAGGCCCTTGACCTTGTCGTGAAAGCCGTGAAAGCCGATCAGCTCGCTGAGCGCGACTCCCGAGTCGTTGAAGCTGAGCGTCTGGTCAAAGTCGCTGGCCAGAAGATAGTTTTTCATTGCCATTGGGGTAATGCTCCTCTTTCTGCCCGCTTTTGGCGGACGCGAGCCCGACTGAGGGCTCGAAAAATCCCCACGCGTACACCTTAACCGTAATCGGAGGTGCCGCCCCACTCATAATTTTAATGGGTGCTATGCGTGGAAAACGTGAACAAATTGTTACCTACACATAAGATGCACCAAAACGGCAAAAGGTTCACAGGAAAGAGGTTAGCAGGGGTAAGACTTTGGGAATGAAGGGTGTGGCGTAAGCAACAAACCAAAAAATTCATGCGAAGAAAAAGCGATAAAAGGCGGGGTAGTTGGTTGACTTAGCGAATTGACGATACACGGGCGAGGACGCGGTCCCACCAGCTGGTTTCGGTGGTCGCGGGCGTCGCTCTATCCGGATGCTCGACGGGTTCGTCGGTGACGGTGTAAAGCTGGCCGCCGCGCAGGTAGAGGAGCTGGGATTCCCGGTTGTTCAGCGGGCGCGCGCCTCTGCGGCCGAACACGGCCAGTTGGTTGCCCGATTCGTCGACCGCGCGGTCGCGATCAATGCCCTTCGAGATGGCCAGTGCCGGCCCTTTGGTTCGCGCGGTGGCGATCAGTTTTGGCGTCGGCCGTGGGCTGAAGCCCGAAAAGTGGGCCGGGTCGTCGAAGGGAGAAACGATCTGGAGGACGCGCAGGCCATTCCTGCCGTCGGCGACGAAGGCGAAAGCGCTTCCGGCGACCATGCCGATTTTGACATCGTTGACATCATTGAGCTGGCCATCGGCGGTGAAGAGTTGACCGAGCTTCGGCGAGCTGGGACGTTCGACGTTGATGATCGCGAGACCCTGCCTGCCGGCGGAAACGTAAGCGTAGGTGCGCGCTACATAAATGTTGCGGGCGTCTTCGAGCGGGACAAGCGCATGCGGCTCCGGCTTGGGCTGCGCGAGATCGGTGGCGTCCAGAACTTTCATTCCGTCATGGTCGACGACGAAGGCGTAGCGGAATTGCACGGCGATGGCGCGAGGATCGTTAAGAAACGGCCCACCGATGGTGGCCGTGATTTTCGGCGCAAGAGGATTGTCGAGGTCCACGACGACGAGCGCTTTATCCGTGAGGATGTAGGCAAAGGTGCCGGCGATAGTGATGCGTCGTGCTCCCGTCAAAGCGCCGCCAGGATTGAAGGTTAAACCGCGCTTCAGGAAATTGTTGGTGGGGTCGCCGTCGAGCAGCGTGCCCACGCCAGGGCTTTTCGATTTCAGATCGGGATTGCCTACGATCACCAAGCCTTCTTCCTTGTCGGCTACATAAAGGAAACCGTAGAGAAGGTGAATAGCCTGTTCTTCGTTTTCCGGAACGCGCGCTCGCAGCGGATCGACGCCCAGCGTGGTTGGAGAAGCGACGGCGACGGCATTCTTGGTGGGAAGAAAAAAGCGTTGGCCGAGCGGCGAGACGGGCGCGGTGGTAACACGCTCGGAAAAACCCTTGTTATCGATATTGGCGACGTCATAGATGCGCAGGCCACTTTTTCCGGTGGCAGCGTAGGCGTATTCGCCGCGCGCCTGAATGTCCAGAACATTGCCTGAGTGACTGGCGACAGCGGACAGTTGGCGATTGTGGGCAACAAAGCTTTTGAAATTTCCGGGATAGGCCACGCGCTGCAGGTCACTGCCGTAAATGGCTTCGGGCTCGTCATGCTCGGCGACGGCGATAGCTTCAAAGCCATGACTGCCGGTGGCGACGTAGATGTAACGTCCCAGAAAATTCATGAAGTTCGTGCCCTGAAGAAGGAGCTGGGCCATCCAGGCGTTGTTGTCGTTGGCCGCGGAAACGTGACAGTCCGAACATTCCTTGGTTTCCTTCGCGCGCACGGTGTGCGGCACGAACGTGCTGAAGGCTTGGCCGGAAAAACCCTCTGCGGAGATGGTTTGCTGCGTGTAGTAGAGCCACTCGCGGTTGGCATTCTGCGAGCTAACAAGAACGGCGCAGGAGGAACGCGCCGGAGCGATGCGATGTCCGGTGACAGTGCCATCGACGCCGAGGAAGTAAGCGTCGTCGCGGAGAACCTGGAAATTGTAGCTGGTGTAATTTTTTGTGAGCAAGCCCTCGTTGTGCAGCATAGGGCGTCGTGCGTTGGCTGTCATTTGAAGGTGGCAACCAAAACAGGTGGGAGTCCAGGAGGAGTGGCAGGCGTAACAGGTCATCGAAGAATTGGCATGGGCCAGATTTTTCTCGTCGGTTGAGGATTGGGGAAGGACCAGGCCATCTTTGCCCATGAGCTTGGCGCGAAACGATTTCAGGCTGAAGTGCGTGCTGCCGGGCGTTACCGTGTCTTTGGTCTGGACAATTTCCCATTCCGTGTGTTCGCCGGTCATGGAGCGCTGGAAGAGCATGTCTCCGCGCCATTCGAAGCGGCGCAAACCCCATGGCGTGCGGAGGGTTTCGAGGTGGCGGCCACGCGGTTCGCCGGGGCGCGGCGGATCCGGCGCTGCAGGGCCTGACGTGACAAGCGTGGCCTTGCTTTGGATGGTGCCGTGGCAATCGACGCAATCAATTTCAATGGCAGCGCGCGGTTCACCATAGATTTTCCCGGTGCCGTGATTGTCCTGTGTGAAATGGCAGTCGGCGCACTGCATGCCTCTTTCAAGATGAATATCCGCGAGGTGGACGGCCTTTTGAAAGCGCTGCGGGTCGTCGAAGGCGATCTCTTTGCCGTCTTTATCCAGCCAATTTCCTTTGCGGTCGTGTTTGTAGACGGCGCGGAAGACCCAGCCGTGGCCGTGGAAATCGGCGAACTGTGTGGTCTTCAGTTGCGAATTAAATTCGGGGCTGCCAGTTTGCTCGAGAAATTTTTCGTTGCTCCACAGACCGCGCGCGGCGGCGGCTTCCGGATTGCGTAAAGAAGATTGATAGCGTTCTTCTTCGGAGAGATTGTGTTGCTCGGCGGGATACATTTTCTCGGAATCGGTTTCGTTGTCCCACCAGGTTAGACCGAAATAGGTGGTGACCATATTCGTGCCAGGATGGACATGGCAAATCATGCATTGGCTGGAGGGAATCGCGCGGGTGAAGGAGTGCTTGATCGGATGGCCCGGTTCATTTTTTGGAATCGTGGGATCGATCGAAGCGCTGTAGCCGGAATGGCCGAATTGAGCGTAGGGACCGGAATGCGCTGGGTCACGATCGTTGGCGTAAATGACGTGGCAGGCGGAACAGCCGCTGGAGCGGTAATCGCCAGGATGGTCATTGGTACCGGGCAGGGAAAGGATGGGGTCGAGTAGACGCGTTTTCTGAAGACCGAGAAATACCGGATCGGTGCGCAATTCCGTGCCGAACCCGCGGTCGCTGAGCTTGTCGTCGGGCTTGCCGGGATTTTCATCGCTGGTGGGATTGCCAATTTCAGCTTTTTTCTGGCCACCTTGTTCGAATACGCGCAAGACGTTCCCCGGTTGCGACTGCTCCCAGCGATCGAGCGGCGTGAGTTCAGATAGTACACCTTTGGTTTGCGTTTCTTCCGCGGTGGGCGGCGGGATGGTTTTCAAGGATTGCGGGGCGCCGTTGCGGTCGTAGCTTTCGCCGAAGCCCGTATTTTTGTAAGGAAAGCCACCGTTGTTATAGAGCGCGGCACCCCACAAAAATCCGCCGTGGGTCATCATGTTCGTAGAGACCGCGCGAGTTTCGCTGGGATGGCAGCCCGCACTAGCGCAAGTTTCAAGGGCGACGCGAAGATCGCCGGGATTTGCAAATTTAATGTACTCGGCCGGTTCCTTCAGCCATTTCGTGTATGCACGTTCGGGAATCGTGGAACGATCTTTGAAGGCGGGGTCGCGAGGCTGGACGTGAGCTTTTTCCTTGGCGGCAGCGTACTCCTGCGAATTGATCGGCGTGCCTGCGGGGATAGATGCAGTGGAATTTCCACCGTGGCAATCGGTGCAACCCAGATGCACGGCTCTGGAGGAATGCATGGTGGGTTCATCGGTTGCGGCGTGACAGGTAATGCACCCGGCGGATTTGCGATCGGCGTCTGGTTGCGATTGCGAATGAGCGGAGAACGGCCCGCCTCGGAAGGCGGCCCCTACAAAGGCTTCCGATGAAAGGAATAAGAGCGAACCGGCAGCACAAAAAAGCGCGAGACGGTGTTGGCGCACTCCTCGTGGGCCTTTGCCCTTGTGTTTCGTCAGATTTAGAAATCGCGGCATTCGCTTGTCCTTCAGAATGTAACCTTCGCCAAACCAAAAACGGAGAACTGCGTTCGTCCCGTGTAAATATCACGAAATCCCTGCCCGGGCTGGAGCATGGAGGCGCCTCCGCTCAGGACAAGATTTTCAGACAGGGGAGGCCGATACTGCACGCCGGCGCCAACATCGCTGCCGACGGTGTGATGAATTGGGGCTTGAAAGAGAACGTCTTCTAGAGGCTCCGTGCGCATGAAGCGAAGAAAATTATAATTCGCAAACGCTTTGAGTTTGGGCGTCAGATTGAAATCCGCGCCTGCGTTCAGCAAGAAAATTCCCGGATTCACAAAATTTGCCTGACCTTCTTCCTTGCTGGAACGCATATTGGGGAGAAGGCTGCCCTCCTGTGTCAGGTCCACCCCAGTTCCAGTGAGACGAATCGCCTGCTGGTTCCAGAAGCTGAAAATGCCGCCGGCAAAATTGGGCAAGTCCACGATGGAGTCGAAGCCGTTGGCGCGTCCATCGCGAGGATTGGAGTCTCCTGAGGAATAAAACGTGGAAACGCGATAACGGACCCAATCGCGATCGAGAGAAAGTTCCGCGGCGGCCATTTGCGCGTTGACCGTGACGCGGCGACCGGCGATGGGATTAAACGTATCTTCGCCGGCAGCTTCGTAAAACGCATGGGTGAGATTGAGGCGCTGGATGTGTCCGCTGCCTAGCCAGCCAAAATAGCCTACGCGAATGCCGTGGGGCATTGGACCGACACCCTGATTAACGACATTGCCGATAGGCGCGGGCCGCACCAGAAAGCCGTTATCGTCGTAGTGGATGCTAGGGTCGTCTTTGTTCCATGCGCCGACAAACTCCGCGGTGTATCCCGGGAAGAAAAAGTCCTGCCAGTAGATATTTGCCAGCACCACCTGTTGCTGGCGCAGGGCAAAGCTATTGAGGCCACTGTTCGTATTTTTCTCGAGGAAATTGAAGTAAGTGGCGTTGTACTCGATGCGATCGCTGTCCCACGTGCCGAGGAAACGCAGGCCCGGCTGTTCGTCCACAAAAAGAAAGCCGCGGAAATCGGCGTTGAATTGCTGAATGCCGGCGCGAGCGGAAACAAAATCAAAGTTGGGGCTTAGGTCGTGGAGTTTGACCTCGACGAAGGCTTCCTGCAGGCCGATGTGATCGTCAAATCGCGTGGTGCCCTTGCGCACGTCGGGGCTGACAATACCGAGTTCCTGGACATCGAGATAGTTCAGGCTGAGTTCGGGCGTGATACGAATACGCCAATCGACCGGCTTGAATGAAGTGTCGCCATGAAAGAGGTCGAACGAGAAACGGAAGGCCTGGTCCAGGAAGAGCTGGTCGCCATGGCCGAAAAAATCCGCGCTGCCTGGCCTTGCAGGGCTGACATCGGTGGGCGTGGGAACGCGCCGACCATTCAGGAAAGTTTCCGCGGTGCCGGTGAAGTCCAGGAAAATCTGCTGGCCGAAAAGTTCCGGCCAGATGGGTTCGTCACCTTTGAAGCGATTGTGATTGAAGGGATCGTACCAGTGAGGCTTCGCGTAAATGGAATCGTTCCGGGCGGGATAGCGTTGGTAATCGGGTTGGGGAAGTTCCCAACGATTCGGGACGGTGTTGAAGACGTCGGCAGCGGGTGGCAAGACTTCGGGAGCAAGTTCGAGGATGTAATTGAGATCGGCATCAAGGCGATGGCGGAATTCCCGATAGCTTCCGGCGGGCATGACACCTTCGGCGGGAAGCGGCGGCCCAAGTTCAGGTTGGTGAGGCAGCCGGGATCGAAGCTCGGCGTTATTCGAAGACACCAGAACAATTTCCAGGGTGAGGACCTCGTCGGCTTTCAACGATAGATCGCGAATCAAGAATGTGGAACGAGTGTCCGCTGCAACGCGAAGTTCGTAGGAACCGGGAGGGAGTGGGAAAATGCGAAACACGCCATCCCCGGACGCCACGGCAGAGATGTTCTGATTCGTTTGCATGTTTCGCAGAGAGAGCCGGGCCGCCACAGCGGGCCGCGAGGCCGACGACGACACTTGCTCGCGTACGGTGCCATCGAGTGCTGCCGTCGTCAGGGCTTGCTCGCGCGGAATGCGTTTGGGCGGCGCAGTTTCTGAAGAAATTTTCACTGAGGGGTTCTGCGGGGAATCGGGAGTCTGCGCCTGCAACAAAAAACCGGGCGCTATGGCGAGGATTAAGCATAGTACCGCGGGAATCGCATACGTCTTGGACGGAGTGAGAAGGCGCATTCAGTTAAAAGGGCAAGGTAGTGCAACGTCTCGCGATCTCCGTCAACTACACCGGATTCAGCGCGGCACAGCAACCTTTTTTGCGAGGAGATGGAGATAGTCAATAACCTCCCTTTGGCGTACCGGGGTCACCGATTCCCCATCTGTGTTTAGATTGCCAATTGTGGCGCAACGAACGCACATGTTACCAACGAAGCGGATACGTTTATGGAACATGTTCTTCGCAGGCCGGTGGAATCGCGGCGCGCTTACCAGCACAGACGGAAGACCCTCGCTCTAGGAATAATTTTGGCGCTCGGAATGGCGCTCGCGCTGACGGTCTTGCTTGTGGGCTGCGGCAGCGTGGCGTCCTCGTCTAGCAGCACAATAGTCCCACCCCCGACGGCACCGCCCTCTTCAGCGCCGTTGAGCATCAGCGACGTGCAGAATGTAGTCGAAGCGGCAGCCCAAGCCGCGGACTCCACAAGCATGGTGATTGCCGTCGTGGATCGCGGCGGCACGGTGCTAGCCGTATATCGCAAGCCCGGAGCGGCAACAACGGCCGTGGGGAATTTTGGCGCGCTCGTAAATATAAACGACCTGGCAGTGGGTCTGGCGCGCACTGCCGCTTACTTCAGCAACGATCAGGCTCCGCTTTCTTCGCGCACTGTGCGGTTTATCAGTGGGATCCATTTTCCTCCGGGCGTAACGAATGCCAGCAATGCGCCGCTCTTCGGAATCGAAAATACGAATCGAGGCTGCACGCTGGCAACGAATTTCCTGCCGGGGCAAGCGGTGCAACCTTCGCTGGCGCTTGGCGGCGGATTTGGACTCGGCATCATTACCGGTAAGGCGGATTTGCTGGACAGCGATCCGAATGCAGTGAATGCCGGCGGCGTGCCGATTTTCCGCAGCGGTGTCGTGGTTGGTGGCGTGGGTGTAGCCGGCGTTTCTTCCGATACTGCCGAATATGCCGGCTATGTGGCGGCAACTTCGAATGGTTTTGGTCCGACACCGGCGGCGCCTGGAGTTGTTTTCATTAACGGAATCGCGCTGCCGTTTGTAAATCAAACCTCGGCCCCGAGCGGAGTGACGCCGGGAACTTTCACCGGAACGTTTCTTGTGGGACCGTTGGCCAGCGCGGGACAACCACCGGAAGGGGATCTGATCGCGCCAACTGCCGGACCGATCGGAGGGCTCAGCGTCGCCGACGTGCAAGGAATTCTGAACAGTGCCGAGACCACCGCGAATCAAACGCGTGCGGTGATCCGGCTGCCCATTGGATCGCGGGCCAAAATGGTCATCGCGGTGGCCGATCTCGACGGCACGATTATCGGACTGCGACGCATGACCGATTCAACGGTGTTCAGTATCGATGTAGCGGTAACCAAGGCTCGTAACATGGTGTATTTCAACAGCGCCCTGCGCACCGACGCCGACCTGAATCAGGTGCCGATAGGAACGGCGGTGACCAATCGAACGATTGGCTTCGGCGCGCAACCACTTTTTCCCCCTGGGGTCGATAGCACCGCTTCCGGACCATTTTTTAATTTGTATACGCAGGATGTGGCGAATCCTTGCACGCAAGGTTTTCAGGGTGGGCCCCCGAACACCAATAAAAGCGGCATTGTTTTTTTCCCGGGCAGCGTGGGACTTTACCGCAACGGCGCGCTTGTCGGCGGACTCGGGGTAAGCGGCGACGGTGTCGACCAGGACGATTATGTTGCCGCGGGCGGCGCCGCGGGTTTTGCAGCGCCTACGCAGATTCGTGCGGATCAGATTGTGATCGATGCCGTGCGGCTTCCCTACCAGAAATTTCCAGAGAATCCGACAGAGTGAAAATTTTCCACTCCTGAAACTTATTTCCTTTTCTTGCGAGTCAAGCCGGCAAGTTCACGCGTATAGTCAGCGATCGCTTGGGGATTCGCTTCGCTATTAACAAACTGGCCTTCCCGGCGGCAGACGATCAGCCCCGCACCCTCCAACACACGAAGATGATGGGAAACAGTCGCCGGGGTGACCCCGCGCAAGGAAACAATCTGACCGCAATTCATGCGATCGCAGGAGCTGATGGCTTCGAAGATGCGCAGGCGCGTCTCGTCCGCGAGCGCCTTGGAGATGCGTTCAATCTTTTGGCGGTCCATCGTCAGGAGCGAGTCTAGCGAAGGGCAAGCGCCGGCGCAACCGGGCAGGAAACGGGTGTAACCAAATATTTAGACATTCACCGAAGTATCGAAGTAATGCCATCCAAGTTTATAGCCCCACGGGGGCGGAGGCTTTTATGAAGCGACTGCAAGGCAAGGTTGCGGTGATTACGGGCGGCAACAGCGGCATCGGACTGGCGACGGCAAAGCGCTTTCTGGACGAAGGCGCGAAGGTGGCTATTTCAGGGAGAAGCCAGAAGACGCTCGAGGAAGCCGCGAAATCGCTCGGCAATGGCGTGTTGGCCGTCAAGGCGGACACGGCAAAGCTGGAGGATATCGGGCAATTTCTGGGTGAAGTGCATAAGAAGTTCGGGAAGATCGATGTGCTGTTCGTCAATGCCGGGGTGGCAAAGTTTGCGCCGCTAAACGAAACCCCGGAAGCAATCTTCGACGAGCAATTCGATATCAACATCAAAGGCGCATATTTCACGATTCAAAAGGCGTTGCCGTATCTTAACGACGGTGCTTCCATTGTTTTTAATACCAGCGTGGCGGGCTCGACCGGCACACCTACGACCAGCGCCTATTCGGCAACGAAGGCAGCGCTGCGGTCGCTGACCCGGACAGCCGCAGCGGAACTGGCGGAGCGCAAAATTCGTGTGAATGCCGTGGCGCCGGGACCAATCGTGACGCCCATCTTCGGGCGCACGGGATTGCCGCCACAGGTGATCGATGATTGGACCAAAGGGCTGGTAGAAAAAGTGCCGATGAAGCGCTTTGGACAACCCGAAGAGGTAGCAGGCGTCGTTGCCTTCCTGGCTTCCACGGACGCATCCTACATAACGGGGGTGGAAATCAACGTGGATGGCGGGCTGGGACAGCTCTAATTGAGTTTTTTCGCGCGCGACGGATGGAGCAGAAACCAGCCTCTGCTCTACTGCCGGGGGGCGGAAGGATTTACAGAGTTCGCTACGTTGACGTCGAGAAGCCATTTGTGTGCGGCATCGCCGGGGGCGTAACAATTCCCGTCTAGTGCGTAGGTTGCGGCGCAGCGGGCGGTGAACTGTTTGCGGCGCGGGCTCTGCGTGAATTGCCAGACAGCCGCTTCGGCCGTCCCACCCTGTGCAACTGCGGGAGGAGATTGAGGGAAGACGCAGCCGGGCGAAGGCGGGCAGGCGTCGTTGAAGATCCAGAACGTCAACTGGCGCCCGGCGAGGTGGTCCTGCAGATCTTTGACGGTAGTGATGGTCTTACCGTCGCCGTCGTTTACAGGCATGCCGGAGCAGTACGTTCCACTTCGGAAATGCAATCGAGATAGCGTGTCGATCCAGGCCTTGACATAATCGTGATACCCGGGACTTAAGCGGCCGCCCTCTTCGATATCCAGGAAAATAATAGAACCTGCTGCAAAGCCTTCCTGCTGGGCAAGCTTAACGGCGCGGTCGCCATCGGCAATGCCCTTTTGTTTGGCGTCGGCGGACGATTTCAGACTGCGACTTTCTCTTCCGTTGAAAAGCACCACGAAACCGAAGCCTTGCGATTCTAACAGTTGGCGTTTACCGAGCCAGTTCGTACGCTTCTCTCCCGGCGGAGGGCTAAGCCAATATCCAGTGAAAGAAAAAGTCTTGCGTAGAACGGGAAGTCCATCGTCGCCTGGATATTCGTTGAGGTCGAAGCCGAGGTAACTGGCGGCCTGAACCTGTGCAGTGCCGGATCGATTGGGAAGAGCCAATAGGACCGCAAACGCGGAAAGTAAAAGCGCCGCGAACAAAATGAGTGGGCGATGCATGAACAAAATTTACAGCATGTGGCGTGGCAGCGAAAGAGCAAGAACAAGTGCGGCGCAGGATGGATGGCCAGAACTTAGCCTTCGCGAAGTTTGTGGCCGGACAGATTGCCTAGGCCATCGTAGGCCGCGTATTTGTAGGTTTCACTCAGCGTGGGGTAATTGAAAACCTGTTCGATGAATTCATCGATGGTCAGTCCCTTGTCGAGGACCATCATGCCGATGTGAATGAGTTCGGTGGCGGATTCGCCGATCATGCTGATGCCGAGAAGCTTGCGATCCGCGCGATGGAAGATGAGTTTCAGCATGCCCGCGGTATCGCCGGTGATGTGTCCGCGGGCGTTATTCGCGTAGTGGGCGCGGCCAACGCAGTAGTCAATTCCCTTTTCCTTGCAGGATTCCTCTGTTTCGCCAGCAGCGGAGATTTCCGGGATGGTGTAGATACCCATGGGCAATAGCGAAGCGACGCGCTGTTTATACTGCAGGCCGAAGGCGTGGCACACGGCAACACGTGCTTGCTCCATGGACGTCGAGGCCAAGGCAGGAAAGCCGATAACATCGCCGACTGCATAAATATTTGGTTCGGCGGTACGGTACTGTGCGTTGACCGGAATGTAGCTGCGATCGTTGAGCGAGAGCGCCACCTTTTCCAAGCCCAGATCGTCGACGGCAGCGCGGCGGCCTGCCGCGAAAAGCGCGGCCTCTACTTCCAAGGTTTTGCCGCTTTTCATACAGAGTCGCGTGCCACCAGGATGGTTTTCGACTTTGACGGGCCGCTGGTTGAACCACAGGTGCATGCCGAGAGAGACGAATCGATCGCGCAAACGGCTGGAAATTTCCGCGTCAAGGAAAGGTAGCAACTGATCTCGCCCGTCGACCAGGGTGACATCAACGCCTAATGCCATAAAGATGGAAGCGTATTCGCAACCGATCACGCCACCGCCGATAACCGCCAGGCTTTTGGGAATGCGCTGCAACTGGAGAAATGTGTCGGAATCAAAGGTGTGCACGTCATCGAACGCAATTTCCGCGGGACGGTGAGGCTTTGAGCCCGTAGCAATCAAGATGACCTCTGCGTGAAGTGTTCGTTGACCGTCCCGACCACCGACGACCACCGTGTGGCCATCCTGAAAGGAAGCCTGGCCTCGTAGCAACTCAATTTTGTGCAGCTCGAGGTTCTTCAGGATGCGGCCGCGTTCCATTTCCACAACGGCTCGTTCGTGGTGCATGAAATCGTGGACGGTGAGATTTTCTTTCAGGGAGTAATCGATGCCGTAGAGGCCGCGTTGTTTGAGGCCGGAAAAATAGAGAGCCGATTCGCGCAGCGTTTTGCTAGGAACGGTTCCGGTGTTGATGCAGCTGCCGCCGACGGCATGCGCTCGTTCCACAACCGCTACGCGCTTGCCGAAATAAGCGGCCTGGGCAGCGCCTTTTTCGCCAGCCGGGCCGCACCCGATAACCACAAGGTCAAATGTTTCGGGAGAACCCACACAACCTCCGCAGAGAACACCTGAGAGATCCGGCAAAATTCTTAATAACAATGACTGAATATAATCTTAGAGCAGCGTGATGCATTCGAACGTAAATACTCGGCAGGCTGTGCCGAAACGTGTCTGGCCAGCGATCGACTTGCACCGCAGGCAGGTCTTTTGATGTGATACGAGCATGAATCTGCCCTATTTCGTGCGTTGGGCCACGGGCATCCGGTGGCAGTGGAAAGTATTCATTCCGATTATCACGGTCCTCGTTCTCAGCATCCTGGCAATCCGGGCGGTTTTGCGTTCGCACGAAACTTTGGACGTGCAGTGGATTCTGATCGCCGCCGTATTTTTCGCGATTCTTTTGTGCTTTGTGCTGCTGGCCGTGTTGTTGGTGCTGGTCGAGCGGCCACTGGAAGAATTGATGGACACGATCGGACGAGTGCAACGCGGCGACCTGACCGCGCGCGTCAGCTTCGCCAAGCGCGAGGACGATATCGGACGACTGGGGCGGCAATTCAATGAAATGGTGGAGCAACTGGATCAAAACCGGCAGGAAATAGAAGAGCTGCATGCGCGGGAGATGACTCGCGCAGAGCACCTAGCCACTCTCGGAGAGATGGCGGCCGGACTGGCGCACGAAATCCGCAATCCATTAGCGGGCATTGCTGGAGTTGTGGACATCATGGGAAAAGAGCTGCCGGTCAACAGCCCGAGTCGCGGAGTCATAGGAGAAGTACATCGCGAAATTCTGCACATTCAGGCGATCCTGAGTGATTTGCTGTCCTACGCGCGTCCACGGCCACCGGATTTTCACGCAGCCAATCTGAACACAACCACCGAACAGGCCGTTTTGATGGCACGGCAACAAGTGCTGACAAAACCCATCCAAATCTTGTTCGAGCCCAATCCAGCTTTGCCCTTGGTGGAACATGATCCGGCCTTGATTCAGCAGGTGATCTTGAACCTGGTGCTGAATGGCATCCAGGCTATTTCCGGCCCAGGACAGGTGCAAGTCGGGATGCGGGAAGATCCGGGGTTTGCCGTAATTCAAGTTTCCGATACCGGCCGGGGAATTCCGCCGGAAGGCTTGCCAAAAATCTTCAAGCCGTTTTATACGACGCGCAGGGAGGGCACTGGATTGGGATTGTCGCTGGCGAACAGCATCGTGCAGTCTCACGGAGGCCGAATTGAGGTGACCAGTGTACTGGGGAAGGGCACACAGTTCAGAATCTGGCTGGCCGTTCAACGCTTAAAGCCAGCCCGCGGGAAAGTCTCCGGCCACTGATTTTGATGATAGAGTGAAAATATGCCCCAAAAGAGGATTTTGATCGTCGACGACGAAAAGCTGGTGCGCTGGGCGCTGAACCAGAAATGTGCCGAGTTTGGTTACCAGACGCTCGAGGCCGAAAACGGTGAAGAGGCGCTGCGAGCATTGCAAAACGAATCCGTGGACCTGGTTCTCCTCGACGTGCATCTCCCTGATTTGAGTGGCATTGAAGTATTGGAGAAGCTGAAGCAGAGCGGCGAGACGCGCAGCATCATCATGATGACCGCTGACCCGCAACTGGATGACGTGAAGGCGGCGTTGCGGCTGGGGGCATACGATTTCGTCAGTAAACCGATAAATTTTGAGGAGTTGAACGTCACGCTGCAGAATGCGCTGGAAGCCGGCGCGTTGCGGTCGGAAGTAGAGTCTTTGCGTGACGAAGTGCGGCGGCGAGCGGGATATCACGATGTCATTGGCGTGTCCCGCAAAATCACGGAGTTGATGAAGTTCGTGTATAAGGTGGCGGCGAGCGAAGCCACGACTATTTTGATCCAGGGGGAGAGCGGCACAGGCAAGGACCTGGTGGCAAAAGCCATCCATTATCACAGCTCGCGCACGGAACGCCCGTTCGTAGCCATCAACTGCTCGGCCATTCCGGAAACTTTGATGGAGGCCGAGCTTTTCGGGCACGAAAAAGGGGCTTTCACGGACGCCAAGGCCATGAAGAAGGGCCTGTTTGAAGTGGCCGATGGCGGGACGCTGTTCCTGGATGAGATTGGCGAGCTTTCTCCACTGTTGCAGGCCAAGCTGCTGCGCGTGCTAGAAGACCAGGTGATTCGCCGCATCGGCGGCGTCCGCGACATTCAGGTGGACGTGCGAGTGATTGCCGCGTCCAACCGCGATCTGGAACGGGAAGTACGCGAAAGCCGGTTTCGCCAGGATCTCTATTACAGGCTGGCGATCATCGCCATTTACCTTCCTGCGCTGCGCGAGCGCAAAGAGGATATCACGCCGCTGGTAGAGTTCTTCCTGGCACATTACAACCGGAAATTCCGGAAATCCGTGCAGGGATTGACGGAAGAAACCGTTCGGCTGGTGCAGAATTACGACTGGCCCGGGAACGTGCGCGAACTGAAGAATGCCCTCGAACGCGCCATGATCCTCGAGGATGGCAAGCTCTTGAAGCCGGATGATCTGCCGTTCACGGTGGCCAGCGGACGAAGCGGCCCTGTGGCTGCGGTCGACAGCCCCTTAACGCCTCCTGTGGAATCGGCTCCCGCACCGGGTAAGAGGCGATTGCCACCGCTGTCTATCCCGGAGGGTGGCACGTCGCTCGAGGACGTAGAGCATGCGCTGGTAGAGTTGGCATTGCAGCAGTCACATGGCAACCAAATCAAGGCGGCAAAACTCCTGAACATCAGCCGGGACGCGCTGCGTTACAAAATGAAGAAGTTTGGATTGTCGCACTCGGAAGAAGAAGAGTCCGCCACCCCCAGCAACCCGAAGTAAGGCCCGGGCGCTCCCTGTAACAAGCAAACAGGACTGCGTGAGATGCCCCGAGTAAGTGTGAAAACTCGCATCGGGAACCGTCTAGAGCTTAGCCCAGCGCCTCCACAAAGCATAAGACTTTTATTTACAGTTAGTTAGGAATCTGTGCAAAACGGCGCGAAACGGAATGCGAGATGCATTACTGTTTGACGTTCAGCAGTTGGGCAATGGAGCGATTGTCAAAATGCTGAGCAGTGGGCGTTCCTTTTAGGACGGTCGGGCTCGCGGTGAAGGCTCGAAAGGATACGTCGTAAAAAGGGACGCCCACAATAAAAAGTTTTGCGAAAAGTTAGGCAGCGGTCAGCGAAACTATAACGGAGCGTCGTGTGTACGACGCGAACGCCCGCATCACGGGCTTCTGAACAAGCTGGCCGCTGCCCTTGTTTTTGTACTCCCTTCCAGGGCAGTTCCTTCCTCAGGACAGCACACACCAATCTACCTCGTTGCTCTTTTTCCACACGGTTAGGTGAATCGGCGCAGGAAATTGCGAGAGTTGGCTCACTGCCAGAAACTTTTCTAAAAAAACGGACTGCAACATCTTTGTTTCGAATGAGCTGCAAGACGATGTTGTGGTACCGAACGTGCACCCTTACCTCTGGGATTATAGAGAGCCAATCGAGTGCGTAGAAAGCTGCTGTGTCTTTGAGGAGGCCTTTATGCCGCAGACTGCGGAACAAAGGGAAGTAAAGAAGGTTGATAGGAATCAACGAGTAACCTTGACCAAGATCCTGGTGACGAGCGACTTTTCCGAAGTGTCGGATCGCGCTTTGGACTATGCAATTGCGCTTGCGCGGCGCTATGACGCTCGCATTTATCTCACCCACGTAATCACGCCTGATCCGTTTCAGTTTGCGGAACCCCAACTGGCCCAAGCCACTTACGAAAAAGTCCGTCAGGCGGCGGAAGAAGGCATCACCGATATCCTGATTTCCGGGAAGCTACGCGGCTTACCGCATGAAGTTCTGATGGAAGAAGGAAACGTCTGGCCGACATTGGACAAAATGATCGTGGAGCACGAGATCGATCTCGTGGTTGCCGGAACCCATGGACGGGGAAAGGTCCAGAAGCTTTTGATCGGTTCAGTTGCGGAAGAGATATTTCGGCAAGCGAGTACGGCGGTCCTGACCGTTGGTCCGGCGGTGAAGGGCGGCACAGCGCCGGAAATCGAGTTCAAACACATCCTGTTTGCCACGGATTTTGGGTCAGGGGCAGAAAAGGCGGCAGCTCACGCATTTTCTCTGGCGCAGGAACACAATGCGCGCTTGACGCTGTTGCACGTGATCGAGACTGCGGCGGCGTACACCGAGGAAAGCGTGGCGCGCCAACGCGATATCAACATTGCGCGGATGAAGCAGCTGATGCCGGAGGGCTCGGAAAACTGGTGCCAGCCTGAATTTCGAGTGACCTACGGGTCGGCGGTAGAAGAAATTCTGATCGCCGCGAGGGAGAGCAAGGCAGATCTGATCGTGATGGGTGCAAAAGCCAGGAAAAGCCTGGCGGGACATGCCCCTTTGACGATCGCCTATAACGTGGTGACCAAGTCGATCTGCCCGGTTTTGACCGTTCGCGGCTAAATTCTCGATAGGGGCCGGAATTCTCTCAGGAGGGTCCGTATCCCCGATCCGAAGGCGGTGCTGCATCCTCCCCCCAGCTGAGCAGCACCGCCCTTATTTATCGGTTTTTTTGTGATCATTGAAAGTTAGTGTGCCGTATTTGTGTCGCTCCTACCAGGTGCGGCGGACAGTCTCCTCCAGTGGGGTCGCTCGGACAATGACTCATTTGGATGATTTCAGTGCTTCAGAGTCCAGTGGCGGTCGCATCACCGGACAACTATTCGGTATGGCCGAAGTTGGCTTCCTGCTATTTCTTGTGGCACTGCTTTTGACGGTCTTTTCCCCACGAGTTGCAGCCGTCAGTGCTTTGCGCACGGGAGCGTCGGGTTACCGGTAAGGTTCCCTGACCTAAATCAACTTGGGTTACGTCGTTTGGGCGTGTGGACCGTTGACCCGAACTCAGGCGGAGTGGCCCATAACTAAAATGATGGTGGTCTTCCATCTCCGGTCACGTTTGTCGTCAAGCGCTTCGACAGGAATTCACGGATAAAATTCCCACCCACTCGTCCCGCGAGGCCGACGGCAGCATTCGTGAAGACCAGGTGCGCTCCCCGATTCGCTTCCGGATAGTACAGATTGGACAACGCTGCTGAGCACACGTCGCCAAGCAAATAAGAATAGTTGGGTTCAGTACGGCCGCTATCGCTGCGGGTGACAAATGCGGAGCCTGCCGCATGTAGGATGCGCGACTTAAAGGAGCCGGAGCCCTGGTAGTAGTAGCGCGGGTCTTGCCGAAGGAGCGTGGGGAAGACCGCATGAGTCAGCAAGTCGCTGCTCCGTCCGTCCACAAACTTTGCGGCATAACGCTTGGCGTATCCCGACGCACCTTGGCCGTACCCGGCAAAGGAGTTGTTGGCCTGCTCGATGCCAGCAGCGAAGCCGACGCCGATAAATGCAACCGGATCGAACGTGCCCCGTACAGCGAGCGAAAACTTTTGTTTCCAAGTGAGCGGGGCAGCATCATGAATGTAGCTTGTATAGAAGTTTGGGATGACGCCCATCAGACGCTGCTTTTCCGCCGCCCTTATCTGCTCAGCGGCGATCAGGTCGGTTGGACGGACCACCACCTCGATGCTCGCCCCCGCGACTGACAATGAGATGTCGGGAAACTCGTAGACTTGTCGGTCCGTGGCGAGGAACTCCCCAGAAGTAAAGGGCGCAAAGCCCTTAGCGTTGACGACAACGAGGTAGGTACCGGGAAGAATCTTTAAGAAACTAAATTCGCCGTTCGCATCGGAAAGCATGTGATGCGATTGCGTCCCATCACTATGCATCAAATTGACGTCTGCCCCGGAAACGGTGGCACCGCTCGGGTCCAACACTGTGCCTGCAACGCCGGCCAGCCCCTCCGCAGCGCGTGCTCTGGGTAAAGGTGCCTCCGGGAGGAAGCTATGGCTAGGCACAAGCCCGACAGTTTGTTGCCCAGCGGGCAAACTTCGAGAAACCAGACACAGCAGAAGCGACGCGCATCCGAGAATTCTCAAAAAGCGCTTCGAATACAGAGAGGAAGTCATATCGCCAGGCTCAGGGAAGCTCACGGGGCCCGTGCGAACGGGAGTAGACGGAGCCATCAGGAAAATCACAGCAGGTTTGCCTTTGTTCATACAAAACTCTTAGCGCAGATTGTCAGCTGTAAGAATGCCGCGCTGGGGAGCGTCTGCTTTTTCACTAGAGCATAGAGAGAAGTGAGGTGCTGTTCTCTATTGCACACTTTGCAGAATCATGAATTCTCTAAGCTTTGCGCACTTTGTTATAGCGACGATGGGTTTTGTGAATACGTCGCTCTCCGTGGCCGTGCTAAGGTCGGCTGCGACACCAACAGTCTCGACCGCAAACCACCGGCTGCTTGTCCCGGTTACGCCTGGATGAGTTTTCTATTATTGGTGTGCAACGCTCACCGTGAATTGGGCATGGACCGCAAACGCGGTTTTTCCGCTGCCGCCGAGAGGCTTACTCCCGATTTGCGTCGCATAACCGGTGGCGGCTAGTACCGTGTCCGGCCCATGCAACGATGAATGCTAGAATCAGCCGTGCTCTCTCGAATCCATCCCATGCCCCTCCGCATCGCCAAAGCGTTCAACGATCCCGACTACATTTTCGAACTGAAACACGACAGATTCCGTGCGCTCGCTTACGTCGAAGAGGGAAAGTGCCGACTCATCGGCCGCAACAGTAACTTGTTGAAATCGTTCCAAGCGTTGAAGAAATCATTGGGCAAGCTTCGAGTTCAAAACGCAATCTTGGACGGAGAGATTATCTGTATCAACGGAAATGGCATCAGTCAATTTCAACCAGCTTTTCTCTCGGCAGGACACGCCAGTTTTCTACGCCTTCGATCTGCTGTGGCTGAATCATGAAGATTTGCGCAATTTCATACTTATCGAAAGGAAGGAACATTTACGGCAGTTAATCGAGAGAAACAAGCCGGAAAGAATCATGATCACCAGAGCGGCTCGCGGTATCACCGCAACGCCTCATAGAGCGTGTAAAAAAGCCAGCCCAAGCAACCAACTATCACGGCCGCAAGACACGAAAGCAACGCCGAAAAATCTGCGTGATGCAATGCCATGTGTGGGGCGGTTTTTCCCATGGTGCGCCTCCCACAATCAGACTCGACAAGACAGGCTACCCGGCCAGACACCGGTCTACGTAGTTCCGATGTAGGCTTGACTCGGATACTCTGCCCCGCACAGTAAGTAGATAGACCTGCGTCGCGCGTTCTGCTGTGCGCGTCGTCACAAGAGATTTGAAGCAGACCAGTACTCAACTTGCCGGTAACCCGACTGGCGGTGCACATGTCCCGGTGAGTCAGATTGGACGATAAGCGAGTGTTGGCCAGGGTAAGAAGGCCTTCAGGAAAGGTAATCAGTCCTGGAGTTGCCTGTATTAAATGCCAAGGAATTATTTTCCGATTTGCGCTATTTTCAGGCTTTTCTATAGCCACCGTCATTACTGACAGTAGACAACAGTCCATCCGTCCGTTAGAGAAGTTGCTGAGGAAGGATGCCTACACTAGAGCAACAACTCTAGAAACAAAGAGAAGCACCAAGGACCTAAAGCTAGTAACGACCGTGGCTTCTACGAAAAAGAGATTGCCTTTTTACCTCGAAGGGCTGGCTTGGGTAGGCCTGTGTGCCCTGCTTTGCGGCTTTCCGTGCCGCGCCCAGCAGGCGCCGATAGTCGACACAGGGAAAAGCGCTTTACCTGACTCAGCAAGCACCGAGGCCTCCACCCCTGAACAGCAAACCGATCAGCAATCTTCCGGAAGCATCACTGGAAAAGTTGTTGATCAATCCGGAACCACCATCTCCGGAGTCGTGGTGAGACTTAAGCGAGAAGGTCAAACTTCGGACACCGAGACTTTCTCAGACGACGATGGGCAATTCTACTTTTCAAATGTTTCTCCGGGATCCTTTCAGCTGACAATCGCGTCTGAGAGTCTCGCCTCTCAGGAGTTCTCCGGGACTTTGAACCCTGGAGAGGCCTATCATACCCCGCTGATCATGTTGACGATTGCGACGCAAGTGACCGAGGTACACGTCGGACTTACGGCGGATGAACTTGCGGACGTGCAGATCAAGGAGCAAGAGCATCAGCGCGTGCTTGGCTTCATTCCGAATTTTTACGTCAGCTACGTCCCCAATGCAGCTCCTCTCGCGCCGAAGCACAAGTTCGAGCTTGCCTGGAGATCGGCTACCGACCCAGTCACATTTGCCGGGGTTGGCGTCTTAGCGGGTGTTGAACAGGCGACAGATCGTTGGGGTGCCTATGGACAAGGCGCGCAAGGCTACGGAAAACGCTACGGAGCCACCTACGCCAATATTTTTTCTGGCACGCTTATCGGAGGCGCGATACTCCCTTCGCTTCTGAAGCAGGATCCGCGTTATTTCTACAAAGGAAGAGGCAGTAAGATGTCGCGGCTTCTCTATGCGGTGGGCAACTCTGTTATTTGCAAAGGAGATAACGGAAAATGGCAGCCCAATTATTCAAATGTCCTAGGAAGTTTCGCCGCGGCGGGACTCGCGAATCTTTACTACCCCGCCAACGACCGCCGCGGATCCAGCTTTATACTCTCAACGGCGCTGATCAGACTTGGGGAAACGTCTCTCGCCAGTGTCCTTGAAGAGTTCGTTCTCCCAAAGTTGACACCAAAGCACTCAACGCGCGCTCAGGCGCAGCCTTAAAGCACTTAGCGTCCCGGAGTCCCGTCAAATGAGCAGTTTCGCCGGATCCTTTGCGTCTGCTACTCGAAAACCAGACTAAAGACTGAGTAGCTCGCGGCAGGCTGTGCAGAAGTGGATAGCGGCTGGCCCCGAGATTTCGTATTCTAGACCGATCCGCCCTTATAGGGCGGGGCTGCAATTCCCTCAATTGTGGCCCCACCCCCATCCTCCGGTTCTTTGCTAGAATTTTGGAAGCCCCTTCCTCTACCGGGAGGGACGACCGTGCAGAGTATTGGTGCCTGCGAGTTCAGCTTAGAAAATCTTCGCAAACGATTACAAGACATGTCAGAGGAAGAACTGATTCGCTTTGGGGAAGCTTGCCGGGGAATGTTGACCCCGCAAGCGAATCTGGGCAGACCGCCGCGTGAACTATTCGTGATTCAGTTGCAGGAGGCACGCAAGGAGTGGAGACGCAGGCACTCGAAGAATGGCTAAGGTTTCGGTGAAGATTTCAACTTGCCCCAACCCAGCAGCTTCATCGCCGAAGTTTGAAAAAGAAATCAGAATGGCGAAAGTTTTCATATTTTTTGGAGCTTGCACGAGGGGAAAAGTGTGTGCCGTAAGTGTCCGTATTCTCTGATTTCTTTGATTTCTCTGAGTTCTATTACCATTGAAAAACGCATAAGTTGTGCCAGATCAACCACGGCATGCGGTGCTGCATCCTCCTTCCAGCTGAGCAGCACCGCCCTTTGTTTATTGGCGACGTTCACTCTTTCCCCGCAACGAACGCAAACGGTACCGGCGCGATCTTGCCGAATGAGTACAAATATGTTTACATGCGCTCAACTCGGTAAATTCCGTCAGGAGAACCCATGGCCAACGTTGACCTGCGCCCGATGAGCCTCGGTGAGGTGCTGGACCGGACATTTACTCTGTATCGGGAACACTTCCTGCTGTTCGTAGGCATAGCGGCGCTACCCAATCTGTTGATGCTACTGTTTCGCTTTGCCGTGCTGCTGGTGACAAGGGCCGGGAGCACGTCCGCGATGCCCAATCTTGCCTCTCCGAGCGTCGTAGGTGGCGCGATCATCGGGGTATTGGGGGCGATCATCATCCTTTTATTGATGGTTGGTATTACACAGGCTGCCACGGTAATTGCGGTTTCCGATCTGCTCCTGGGCCGGGAAACGAGCATCGGGCGTTCCTATCAACAAGCCAAGGGAAGCATACTGACGGTCATCGCGATCATGATCATGGCCGGCCTGGCCACCGGTGTGGGATTTATCTTCCTGATCATCCCCGGATTTTATATCGCCTGCCGCCTGGGGGTCTCGGTGCCTGCGGCAGTGGTCGAGCAGGATTCTCCGGTTTCGGGGATGGAAAGAAGCATGGAGCTTACAAAGGGATTTGCCGGTCAGGTATTTCTGTTATTTCTGCTGGTGGTGTTTTTGACCTATGCGGTAGCGGGGCTGTTGCAATTTCCGGTCATGTTTTTCGCGTTCAAGGCCGCCATGGCCAGACAGCAGGTCTCTTTTGGCGTGTCCGCCTATTCCTATGTCGCGGAATTCGTTTCCCAGGTCATTGTGGGCCCCATCGGGACCATTTCCGCGGCGCTGATGTACTACAATTTGCGAGTGCGCAAAGAGGGTTTTGACATTCAGCACCTGATGAGCTCACTGGCGAGCGCGCCGAGACCGCTGGCCGATCCACCCGGAATTCGTTAGAGAAAATGAAGCGATGCAGCGCGGAAAGCGAAGTGCAGCGATACGTTGTTCTGCTAGCGGTATGGCTGCTGCTTTGCATTCCCGGCCGTGCGCAAACGCCGGTTAACACAATATCTCCGACTCAACTTGACCTGCAGTCCTATCAGCGCGAACTGTCGCATATCGCAGAAACCCTCCAGAGCCCCAGGGAAATTCCCGCGTTGCGGCGGTCGCTACCCGAATCGTGGACGGTACGGGATGGCGAGCGCGTCTATAACGTGCCGACAAAAGAGATATCCGAAGCACTTCGGGAAATCGAACGTGATCCCAAGAAGAACACGGCGACCTTACTACAAGTGCGGTTGGACGCCATGCGGCAACAGACAGAGGAACTTGCGCGCCCCTCTGCCAGCGCGAACATGATGGAAGCTGCGGATAAATTGAAAAAAATCATGGAGCGCGGGGAGTTTCGCGAGGTCTCCGGGCCATCGCGGTGGGATTTGTTGCGCGCGCGAGTCATACGCTGGATCGCGTTGCACATCCTGAAGCTGCTTAGCCTGTTGCACCTCAGTCACAAAACAGGAAACGCCATCGTCTGGGGCGTTTTGTTCCTGGCAGTGGTTCTTCTCTTCTATGTGGCTTATCTGTGGATGACCAAATCTTCGGGAGACGCCAGCTTTCGCGCACCAGCGGAACCAACGCAGAGCGATGCCCGGCGTTGGCTCGAGGACGCCGTTGCTGCAGCGGATCGTGGCGATTTTCGCGAAGCAGTTCATTGCGCATATTGGGGTTCCGTGGCGCATCTGGAGGACATTCGCATCCTGGCATGCGACCGCGCCAGGACTCCCCGTGAATCGTTGCAACTTCTGGATCAACATCCAAAGGAACAGGGAATCTTGCGAACCGTCACGCAAAGTTTCGAATTGATCTGGTACGGATACCGGCCCGTCTCCGCAAGCGATTGGGCGGGTACAAAAGAACAGTTGGAGAAAATGGGATGCCTGCAGGCCTCGATCGCACCGACCGTTCCCTCCTGACCGGTGCGGGCATAGTGGTGGTGGTTCTGGCGATCGCCACGTCGCTGCTGACGCCTTCGCGCCGCGGCGGCCGCACGGGCTTTCCCTCAAGCTATTCGACGACGTGGGATGGAGCCAAAGCCGCTTACCTGCTTTTGGGCGAATTGGGCTACGACATTCACCGTTGGGACCAGTCTCCCTCGGAATTAGCGAATGACGCGTACAACCAGGTTTTGGTTCTTGCCAATCCTTCGCAACCCCCATCGTCAGAGGAAACGGCAGCTCTTCGGCGTTTTCTGGATAGCGGCGGACGGATCGTCGTGACGGGCGACGATTTTTTGGATTTTCTTCCGGGCGGGCAACGATTCGTCGAGATGGATGACGCGGAAGGCGAAACGCAATTCCCTGCCCTGTTGCCTTCTCCGCTGACTTCCGGAGCGCCGGAGATCAGCATGGCGCCGCCGATCAACTGGCGGCCATCGCGCGTCGATCAGATTGCAGCGTACGGGAATACAGAAACCGCAGCGGTTGTAACCTACGGCGTGGGTAAAGGAACGATGGTGTGGTGGGGCTCGCCTTCACCGCTGACCAATCGCGGGATCCAGAAGCCGGGTAACCTGGCGCTTCTGTTGAACTCTGTCGGCGGTATGCAAGGCAAACGAATCCTTTGGGACGAGTATTTCCACGGCGCGCGCGGAGATTTCTGGTCATATATAGCGAAAACGCCGCTTCCCGGGGTCCTCGCCCAACTGGGTGTACTGTTCGGGTTCGTTTTAGTGACGTATTCCCGGCGCTATGGCACCATCCGGATGCCCGGAAAAATTTCTCGCCTGTCTCCGCTGGAATTTGTGGATACGCTGGGCGATCTGTACACTTCGGCCCACGCGGGGTCCGCTGCCGTGCGCGTGGCTTACCAGCGATTGCGTTATCTGTTGGCGCGCCAATTGGGGATGCCCGGCAACGCGACCGTCGCGGAGATTGCGCGCGCTGCGCACCAGACGCTGGGCTGGGAAGAGCAGTCTCTGCTGGGCGCACTGGCCCGCGCGGATCGCAATTCAAGAACATTGAACGTGACAGACGACGAAGCTTTGGAAATTGTGCAGGACCTGCACGAGTATACGGCGCGCCTGGAAATCCGGAATGCGCCGGAGGAAAAGGGGCAATCCGAATGAGTCAAGCGCAGGACTTAGCGAAGCATGTGCGAAGCCAGCTGGCGCGGGTGATTGTTGGCCAGCAGGAGGTGATGGACCAGTTGCTGCTGGTATTGCTGGTTGGGGGACATGCGCTCGTCGAAGGCGTGCCCGGGTTGGCAAAAACGCTTGCGGTAAAAGCGCTGGCTAATATTTTCCAGCTGAAATTCCAACGGGTGCAGTGCACGCCGGATCTGATGCCGGCCGACGTGATTGGCGCCAACGTCTTCAACATGGGCACGAGTTCCTTTGCGCTGCACCGCGGGCCAATCTTCACGGATCTGTTGCTGGTGGACGAAATCAATCGCACACCACCGCGCACGCAATCCGCGCTTCTGGAAGCGATGGAGGAGCGGCAGGTGACCATCGATGGCACCAGCTATGAACTGACGCCGTTCTTCACGGTTTTTTCGACACAGAACCCCGTTGAATTCGAGGGTACGTATCCGCTGCCAGAAGCTCAACTGGACCGCTTCGTGGCAAAAATCCGTATCGGTTATCCGAACGGAGTACAGGAAGTGCAGATTCTGGAAAATATTCAAAACGGGTTCGACTCGCGCGAGTTGAAAAAAGTGAACTTCGAAACGGTTTCGGCAGAAGCGCTGATGGCCGCAAGGCTGGAGGCTGCGCGGGTGAAAGTGGAGCCGGCGCTTTTCCAGTACATGGTAAAACTGGTGGCGCGCACGCGGAATTGGCCTTCGGTCAGCCTGGGCGGCAGCCCGCGCGCGGCGATCAGCTTGATGCTTTTCGCGAAAGGGTTGGCGGCCACCGAAGGACGTGATTTTCTGATTCCCGATGATGTGAAAACCGCGGCGCTGCCCATTCTGCGGCATCGGTTGGTGCTGAAGCCTGAAGCGGACTTGGAAGGCATAACTCCCGACCAAGTGGTGCGCGATGTGGTGAAGGGCGTGGAAGTTCCGAAATGACGGAGTCTTCACAGTTGGCTCCGGCGCCGGTTGGCGCGCGCGGCAAAGCAAAGGGCAAATTGGGCCTGGCGTTCGGACGCCGATTCTTTTTGCTGTTGCTGGTTGGGCTAGTATGGATTGGCCCGGCCTGGGCAAATCCAAAATATCTTCTGGGATTGGCGCTTTGGGATGTTCTTGTGCTTTTGCTTTGGGGGGCCGATTTGACACGCTTGCCGAAACCGGAAGAGATCGAACTGCGCCGGGTGTTTCATTCCACGCTGCAGTTACGCGAACCGGCAGAGGCGACGCTGGAATTCACGAACCGTGGAAAATCGGCGGTATTGCTTCGCGTTCAGGAAGAAGTGCCAGTCGGCCTGCGCAAGGAAATTCCAGAAATGGATGTGCGCATCCGAGCGGGGGGCTCCGAGAGCGCTGCCTATTCCATCTGCCCGCGCCAACGTGGCGATATGAATTTCGGCAACACATTTTTGCGCTACCAGACAACCTGGCAGATTGCCGAACGTTGGGCTAGCGCTTCTTTGCAACAGACGATTCGTATTTATCCGAATTTTCAAGAGTCGAAGAAGGACACGATTTACCTGATTCGCAGCCGCCAGATTGCGCTGGAAAAAAGATACAAGCACCAGCCGGGTCAAGGGCGGGAATTTGAGAGTTTGCGGGAATATCGCGAGTCGGACGAATGGCGTGACATTTGTTGGAGCGCCACCGCGCGTCGTGCAAAACTGATCAGCAAGTCCTACCAGACCGAACGTAGCCAGACGGTTTGGCTGGTGCTCGATGCCGGGCGACTGCTGCGCATGCGCGTGAAAGGCCTGAGCAAGCTGGATTACGCCGTTGGCGCGGCGCTTGCTCTGGCTCAAGTAGCGCTCTATTCCGGCGATCGCGTGGCCATGCTCGGATATGGACGCCGTATTTTGCAGCGCCTTCCGCCCGGACGGGGTGCGCGGCAGATACGCGCGCTCCTGGACGGCCTGGCACTCATTCGCTCGGAAGAATTGGAGGCCGATCACCGGCGGGCAATGGAAACCCTGGCGATTCTTCAGAAGCGTCGAAGCCTGGTGGTCTGGTTGACCGATCTCGCGGAGACAGCGACCACGCCGGAAGTGATTGAGAGCGCGATGCAGATGGCAAAGCGGCATTTGCTGCTGTTTACTGTGATCGGCCAACCGGAACTCCGCACCATGGTGAAGGAGCGCCCGGAAACCGCGCGGGAAATGTTCCGCCAGACAGCCGCGACGGAGATCGTGCAACGGCGCGATTTGCTGTTGCGCACGTTGCGCCAGCAAGGGGCGCTGACGCTCGAAGTGGAACCTGCGAAACTTTCGACCGCAGTCGTCAACCAATACTTGATGGCGAAAGACCGGAGCTTGATTTGACGGGCTCGAACCTGTCAAAGGGGTCGCTCTCTGTGTCGGCAGTCTGCGTCTTGCCCGTGAATCCAAGATACAAAACCAACAACGTGAAGAGAGCTGCTGCAAGGGTGAACTTCATCCCAACGGGCAGGTCCGAGGGAGAAATGAAACCCTCGATGAATCCCGCGATCAACAGCAACGGAATCGAACCAAAAAATAATTGAGCGCTCTGTTTGCCTGCACGCACCAGCGATTCGCCGCGCGGCAAGGCGCCCGGAAACAACAATCCGCGAGCAATAAGGAACCCCGCACCGCCGGCGATAAAGATGGCGGGCAACTCGAGCACACCATGAGCGGCCACAAAACTCCACAGCGGCAAGCTCATGCCCGCCTGCCAGCAGGCGGTTCCTACGACACCGATCAGCAGGCCGTTGAGCAACATCATCCAGACCGTGCCAATTCCCGCCGTGATTCCGAGCGCGTACGTCATGATGGAAACGCTGAGATTGTTAGTGAGAATCTGGCTGGAAGCCAGCGGCTTGACAGTCACAATGGAATCCGTCCACATTTTGTGCTGTTCGATGCTCCGGACCATGTTCGGCCCAAGAAGATGAGCCGAGAAAGAAGGATCATTGATGCTGAGCAGGCAACCGGCAACCGCGGCACAGATAAAAATGAGGAAAGCGGCAAGGGTATTCGAAAAAGTTCGACGGAAAATCACCGGATAAGTATCGCGATAGAAGGTAAGGATGTTGCGGCCTTCGGTCTTGCGGCCCATATAGATAATGTTGTGGGCGCGGCCGAGCAACTGGTTCAAGTAATGGGCAAGGTTTGTGCTGGTGGAATCTTCGCGAACGCTGGCGAGGTCCGCAGCAATCTGCCGATATAATAGAGCTAATTCCTGAAGATCAGTGGGCGTCAAGCCGGAAACACCGCTGCGCCCGCTGCCGGCGACTAACAGTTCGAGGCGGTTCCAGTGCGGCCGTCGCTTTTCAATCCAGCGGGTGGAGATCATCGATGGAATCCTGGGACAAGCTTACCATTGACACACCGGAACAGACGTCGCTGGAATATCCGATTGCCGGGTTGGGTAGCCGCTTTTTGGCCCTGCTTGCGGACACGGCAATCCAAATCGTATTGGGCTTTATAGTGCTCATCGTCGGCATGGTCGTTGGCGCGGGAGTCGCGGCCTTTGGAGGCTTGGCGCCGCAATGGGTGGTTGCGATAGTCATCGTTCTGATTTTCCTGTTGAACTCAGGATATTTTGCGCTGTTTGAGATTTTCTGGAACGGGCAAACTCCCGGCAAACGTTATGCGCAGTTACGCGTGATCAAGGACGATGGGCGGCCCATCGGCGCGTATGAAGCCATCGTGAGAAATGCGTTGCGGCTGGTGGATATCCTGCCGGCGATGTATGGCATCGGATTGCTAAGCATTTTTGTGAGCCGGCAAAGTAAACGGTTGGGAGATTTTGTGGCGGGCACCGTGGTGGTCCACGAAAGGACCCTGGAGGGAGTGCGACCTTACGCGGAAACCAAAATTGATGAGTCACTGCCACCTATCGATGCAAGCAAGGTGACCCTCGACGAAGTGCGGTTGATTGAAACGTTTCTGAATCGCCGGGATAGCCTGGAACCGGCGGTGCGGACGAATATGGCTCTGCAGATTTCCAATCGACTGGCGGATAAAATGGAGATCACAATCTCCGGCTGGCCACGAACGGAACGATTTCTCGAGGCGGTGATTGAGCAATGCCGCCAGAGCGATCGCTTTCGGACCTGATGTAGCCGGCCTAGTTGGCACACGTAGCTTGCGCTTCGGCGATTTCCTTTTGCATACGCTCGGAATGCAAAGCGAGCGACAATGCTTCTTTTGTCAGCGCGAATTGCGGAACGGGATCGCCCAGGTGCTCGATTAAGCTCCGGACCTCGTCGCAACGATGGCTGGCGGCAAGAGCCCGGGCTTGCTTCAATTTAATTTCGAGATACACGCCGAGCTGGCTGGTTCCACCTTCCTCGAGGGAAATAAATCGCGTAGCGAGTTCTTTTTGCGCATCGGCGTAGCGGCCGGAGTCGGCCAAGTCTCGCGCCAACTGAAAGATCAGCGTCGCGGGTGGGTTCGGGCCGGGAAATTTCTGCAGGGCGGCGACACGTTCCTGCATCGGGCGACCGGCCTCTCCGAGCGCCTGCTCCAAGCCCATATAATTTTCGGCGTTTTGTGAATCGTGCTTGACTCCTTCGGTGAAGTACGCGATCGCGCGCTCCGGCGACTGCTTCGAATCAAGGGCGGCGTAGCCCATGTTGCGCAGGAGGGCGGGCAGAGCAGGATTCAGTTCGCGCGCCGCGTTCCACTCTTTCATTGCTTCGTCCTGCATGCCGCCCGACATATAGAGCGAACCGAGAAGCGCATGGGCGTTGGCGTCTTTTGGATTATCGGTAATGGCGCGCCTGAGAACAGCGAACGATTCCGGCCGGCTGGGGAAAACGTAGGTCGTGGACATTTGCGAAGCAGCGCGGAAATCGGCGCGGCCATCTTCATGCAGCATTTCGCGACAGTAGCCGCGGTAGTACGCAATCAATGGGTACGCTTCCGGACGAGGCATGCCTGGCTCGCTCACGACTCCCGGTCCAGTGGGATAGTCTCGTTCCAGAAGGGTGGTGGCGTCAGCATAGAAGCCAAAATGCATATACAGGACCGCTATGTTGAGAATGCGTTCGGGATCTGCAGCGAGATGTTGCCAGAGAGGATTATCCTCGTGACCGAGGAGCGTTGCTTCGTAGCGCAGAAACGTATTCGCGGGATCGCCAGGTTGCAATTGTTCCAAGTGCTGGTTCGCGGCTTTGGAATCGGATAGATGGCGTAGCAGCGTGACGTCCAGATCGCTCAGCCTCAACGCGTCCGGGAATTCGGTATAGGCGGTCGCCAGTTTGTCGTGTGCCTTGAGAAGGTCGCCCGTGCCGGCATCTAGCGCAGCCAACTCCAGCAACGAAGGAGCGCGGAATGTTCCATATTGCTCGCTCACCTCAAAGGCGCGCCGGGCTTTTTCCGGTTCGTTGGTTGTCGCGTAGGCGAGCCCGATATAGTAGGAAGCTTCTTTGTCGTTGCTGATACGGGTGAGTACCGGGGCGAGTTGGGTGATCGCGTCGGCATATTGTTTCAAGCCGACGTCTAAGCGTCCCGTGGCACGACGTAACACTACGCTTTCGGGAAACCGTTTTAACCCTTCGCGGTAGGTTGAGAGGGCCGTCAGCACTTCGCCATTTCGTTCCTGCTCTGTCGCCATTTCGAGAAAATCGCTTTCGCTGCGTTTTTCGACAGGCGGATAAGAGTAGGCAGGCGACAGTTCTTTCGGTACTTCAGATTTGGGAAGAAAGTCGTACTTTCCTTCGCTGTGCATCAGAATCGTCTTTCCGGATTCATCGGACAGGGCGATGGTATAGATCTTCTGGGCGGGCAATCCGGAAAACCGTTTGCGAAATGTGGATCGCGGCGTGAGCGAGACGATTTCTGACGCGATCGATTGCACACCATCAAGCAGCTGAAGCTTGGCGCCGGGATAATCGCGCGTAACGTTGAAGGCGGCTTCGAGAGAGACCACCTTCGAGTCGTTGGACGGCGTGCGCGTAAGATTCAGGACGGCATCGGGATTCGCGCGCGTCACTCCGCCAATCTCCAGGATTGGCAACCAAATCTCGGTGAAATGAATGGATTGTTGCGGTCCCAGAAATCCGTAAGTTTCCTGATTGCGGAAAAGTCCCGCCTGAATTTCAACATAGGCGCTGTGATTGTCGGAAAGCGCGTTACGCCACTCCAGGCCTTCGGCGTCGCTGCCCCAGGAAAAAACTTTTTTCGAAGGCAAATCGTCGCGTGTCGAATAGTGCACGACGCCGGCATTGGTCTTCGGATGATAGATCCCCATGTACGGCTCATTGCTGGCGTAACTAAAGCGCGAGACCGCTCCAAACTTGTGGTTTCCGACAATGCTCAGGTCCACGCCGGTTCGATCGACCGGCCAGGTATCCAGATCCGTGAAGCCGTGAAATACGGAAAATTCCTGCGGATAATACAGGCGCGAATCATCCCAGACCTCGACGCCTGCATTGGTCCACCAGTAAAAACGGTGCCGTTCACTGCCGGGATTGTAGAGCGTGGTTTTCTGTTCTAGGGCCGCCTGTCCCGGGTGCAGAGTTAATTCCACGCACCATTCCATGCCGTAAACGCGATCGATGTTCCTGACCCAGACGGACGCGCTGCCGTCGGCCGCAGTCGACGTAGAAAAATCCACTGGCGATGCGGTCATCCAGTTGTGGGAAACGGGGAAATTAAACTCAACACCGTAGGCAGCCCAAACGCCGCGGTAGGCGATGCGCGCGAATTTGAGTGAAGGATTGGCGTAAAACAGATCCGCGCCGTTGCGCTTATCGATGCAGCGATAGAGATGTCCGCCGAGATCGGGCAGAATGACGCATTTCAAATACTCATTTTCAAGGTTCAACGTGCGCCAGCGGCGCGGAGCCACGCGGTTGGTCAGATTTTCACGGATGGTGTATGGATAGTTGTACCTGCCATTGCTGACGAACTGATCGAACGGCGGATTCTCGTCGGGCAAACCTTCTTCGTAAGTTGGCAATTCCACGGTGTCTTGCCAGACTTGAACCGCGACACCGCCCGGATTTTGATTCCCGGAAGATTGCGCACACGCAAGATGCGGCACAAGAGTCACCAAGCCGACAAATACAAGCGTGGTTATGACGCCGCTAAGATTCTTTTGCACGATTTGTGCTCCCCTGCCAAAGCAACAGCGAATTTCTTCTTCATTTATGGCAAGAGATTCTTATATCACAGGGAGCGAACACAATTGGGTGATGATAGGTCGCGTCTGGATCACGCAGAACCCGCTACATGCTTCCAGCGCGGATCATGGTCAACAGCATCTTGAACGGCGTGAGAGCCGCCAGAGCATGCGGCTGATTAGCGGGCAGAAGAATCGCTTCGCCGTCTTGGACGCGATAGGGTTTATCCGAAATGGTAATTTCGGCGTTTCCTTCGAAGATCTGAACAAGCGCATCGAATGCGGCGGTGTGTTCCGTCAGACCCTGGCCAACATCAAAGGCGAAGAGAGTGAGCGTGCCACCCGCGTGCTTGATTAGGGAACGGCCGGTGACCATTCCTTCCTGGTAGGCGACAAGATCACATAAATGAAACGGCTCTCTGGCGGGCATTTGAGTTTTTCGCAGCTGTATTGCGGTATTCATATTTTTTACCTTCTCCATCCTTTTATTCCCTCATCGTTCCGGCATGGGGTGCGCGGCCTGATCTGCGTTTGGCACAAGCCGCTCGTAGACCGCGGTGGGGATGGCCGAATTCCAGTGTCCCGTCGCTTTCGCAAGGCCGGTCAGGCCGAGGAACAATACGGCAATGCCCGCGGCGATGGCCCAGGCCGGAAGGGCCAGGGGTTTTGCCTTCAGGGTCACGAGATTCGGCAAACTCATGGCTAACGCGTCTTGCGCGGGACACACAGCCACACACTCGAGACAACCGGTGCATTCGCCGCTGCGAATTTGCACCAACTTGTCCACGGGCAACGCCGAGGGACACGCTTTTGCGCACTTGGCGCAATCGATGCACGTTTCGGGATTTCTTCGGATCCGCGTCGGGCTCAGCCAGGAAGTCAAACCGAGCAGCGCACCATACGGGCAGAGGAAGCGGCACCAGAAATTAGGAATAAATACAGAGGCCAATGCAAAGAGTCCCAGCGCAACCAGGCCCGCCGCCCCAATATGCCGGAAGAAATTCAACATTTTCACGTCGGCAATCAGCCCGTAAGGGCTTTGCATGAAATCGCGAATGCCCGCGGCGGACATCGTGGAAATGGCCCACGCAAAAAATCCCAACAAGAAATATTTCAGGCCGCGAAGAGGCAGGTCCATCCAACGCGGAAGATAAAAATTGCGCTGGAAGATTTTCTTGCCCGCGCGCCACAGACATTCAGAGATTGTGCCGATGGGGCAAAGCCAACTGCAGAACGCTTTGCGAAACAGAAAAGCCATAGCCAGGAACGTGAGCAGGAGGAATAGTGCGGACGGATGAACTCGAGGGATCTGGCCGCTCAGAAACAAGTACTTGAGGTTCATCAGGCCCGCAATTGGCAGCCAGCCTTCCACTCCGGGCGGCCTGCGAAGATTTGTGTCGATGACGCCGACTTCGAACTGGCGCACCCAGAAATAGAACTTTGCTCCGAGCACTAAATTCAGAATTAAAAATGCAACCTGAAAGCCACGGCGATAAAGCTGCGAGTGATCTGCGCCCATGCGGCGGATGAGTTGTTTCTTCGGCCTTGCCGCCGTGCTGACGGGCGGCGCTGCTCCGAGCTTCGGTACAACGGCAAAAAGTAGCTGCGTGGCCACTGGAATTGCCTCAATCCCAGAGTACGGGGAACTGTCACAGCGGGCTGTGACCGAAATCACATAGCAGCGATTGGGTTTCCAGTGCTGAATTCATTCAGTTTAGGTGGAAGAACAAAGCGTTTCTGAGTTGACCATGGACCAGCAAACTTCCCCCTGAGATCACTGGCCAGTCAGGGCCTGCAGCGATTCCAATTGCGTGCGCGCCTCTCGCATGCTTGGATCCATTTGCAGCGCTGCCATATATGCGCCTTTGGCATGGGCAAAGTCTCCCTTAGCTTCCTCGGCGCGTCCCAGCCAATAGAATGCCAGGGGCGAACGTGCGCGCGAACTGGCCTGCAGGAAATCAGCGATCGCATCGTCGAACTTGCCAAGCCGGAATTCCACGGTCCCCCGCGCAATGTAGCTGTTCAGTTCATTCGGATTGAGCGAGATGGCCCTGTCGAATTCGGCTTTGGCGACGGTCAAATTATTCAAGCCGAGATAGAGCACCCCCAAATTGTTGTGCGCCTGAGCCGCTTCCCCAGGATCACCGGCGTGGGAAATCGCCAATCGATACTGAGTCACGGCATCGGGCAACCGGCCCGATCGCTGAAGCAGGACGCCCAAATTGTAGTGCGCCGAGCCGAGGTCCGGGGAGAATTGCACCGCGGCCAGAAAATGCGGAAACGCCGCAACGAGATCCCCTTTTTCCATCAGGGCAACGCCCAGATTATCTTCGGCTGTACCGTTGTGCGTAGTGACCTGGAGGGCGTGCGTAAAGAGCGTTTCGCTGTTTTTCCAGTAACCGATTTGCCGGTAAGTCACGAACATCAGGGGAAGAAGCACAGCAGTAAATCCAGCGGCCGCCACTGCTGGACTGAGCTGAGGCCGGCGGTCCGTAGCGTCTGCGACCAGCCAGACCACGGCAATGAAGATGCCGATCAGTGGTAACTGTGCGTAGCGGTCGGCCATGCCCTGGCGTCCGGCCTGCACCAGTCCGATCATGGGAAACGCGGTGCCGAGGTACCATAGCCAGCCAACCGGCAAATATTTCTTTTCGCGATATTTCCATACAAGTGCGCTGATCGTGACAAGGACGACGGCGGCAAGGAAAACTTCCCACCAGGGCAGCCGGTTTTCCGGGTGGGGATAGAAAACAGCCAAGTGCGCTGGCCAGATTATCTTCCACAAATACTCGGTATAGGAAAAAATCGTATTTTTCAAACGCCAACGGAAAGGCATCGCCGCGGCAACGGCGCCTTGGCTACGCTGGACCACAAGATTAATCCAGCTGACCGCCAGCGTGATGAGAATCAACGGGATTTTTTCTTTCGCGAGCATCAGGAACGAGTTCCAGAAGCTTGCGGGACGGCCAACCGCACACAAACGCGAAAATCGCTGCAGCGGCCAATAATCCAGGAGTAGCAAGGCAAAAGGCAAAGTGATGATCATGACCTTGGCCATCAGCGCTAGCGCGAATAACCCGGCAACGAGCGAATAGCGGTTCACGCTGGGCCGCTTCGCGTACCAGGCATACGCCAGCAACGCCAAAAACATGAAGAATAACGAAAGCCCCTGCTTGCGTTCCGCTATCCAAGCGACCGGCTCCACATTGAGCGGGTGAACGGCAAAAATTGCCGCCACCGCCGCGCTGCGCCACAACTTTTCCGTCGTAGCCGTAAGAAACCAGAACAGCAAAACGGAATTCGCGGCCATCAGCAAAATATTGATGAGATGGTGACCCCACGGGCTCAAGCCAAATATTTCTACATCGGCCATGTGGGACAGCCAGGTCAGGGGATGCCAATTTGCCACGGAATTATTGGTGCCAAAGGCCCATTTCACGTTTTCCCAGTTGAGCCCCTGGAGGACGCGCCCATTTCGCGTGACATAGTCAGGATCGTCGTAATTCACAAAACCGTTGTACAACGCTGGAAGATACAGAGCGAACGCGAGCACAGCCAGCGCGAGTGAAAGCAAAATGACGGTTTGCCGCTCCGATGCAAGGCCTTGAGCGATCGGAGCGCTTTCTGTTTCGCGAGTGTTGCTTACCGGATTCATGAAGTGAAGGATTCTTCTTATTTCATTTTAGTGGGCGTGCCCTCTGTCGCAAGCAAGTCCGTTATGCGTGCCGCCTATCCGCCAATGTGCGCCTCACACGATCCTTCGCTGACGAGAGCTTCTCCTTGCGTGCTATCCTGTCTCTGCCGCGTAAACGCCCGGTGCGGCTGTGGCGAAATTGGCATACGCGGCGGGCTTAAAATCCGCTGGGGATTTCCCCGTTGTCGGTTCGAGTCCGACCAGCCGCACCAATACCAGCAAGCGTTTTAGCGGTTTCTTGCGGTTTCTCACGTCCTAGAAATTGACTGCTGTGTTCAATTTTTGTGCTCAATTTTAGGCACAGTGATTGCTCAAATCGCGAGACCCGAGGCGCGTGGCTTGGTGCGATTGACTGGTGACGTGAGGGTGTGAAAAGCTCCGTCATTGGGGACGTAGCTATGGCGCAGCAGTTTCTATACGAAATGGAACAATCAGTGAAAGTCAGAGACCCCCACGACGAGGACGCCAACAAGGTTGGGAAGGTCATATCCTGCGGCACAGACACAACAACCGACGTACCCTTCTACCGTGTAAAATTTGAGGACGGACACGTGAGAAGATTTCCCCAGAGCGAACTCTGGCCAGCAAGGTAAGTGCTTTTCAACCACCTTGGTAATGCTTTCGACCCATTCAACCGCAAACCACTGAAACCAATGCTCTAGTTGTAGCATTATAAGTTTCTGTGGATACTCAGACCGCACTTACTAACCTCGTTACGCTTCTGCAAGACAGACTAACTCCTCAAAATGCTGAGCGATGCATACGTATATTTTATGACGCGGTAAAGGTGGTCCACGAAAGACAGAAACGATTAAAGAAACCGAGGCTCAAGTTGAATGAAATTGCCTCAGCGCTTACTCTTGTCCTCAGTGGTCAGGTCAAAACCGGCCATATGTGGTCACTTGAAAACCGGCCATAGGAGTTGGCCCGGGACTTAGCCGTTGTACTCTGCCATTCGCTTTCCTTACAAGTCTAATCTCCGAAATTTCGAAGTGGAGGACCATTTCCTCCTCGAAGCTCGAAAAAATCTCGTTTACAGGGCCGTGGTTGCATTTTCTCGAAGTCTCCCATAGTTCAGGTCGTGGCTTTCCGGGTAGTTTTCGGCGCGGAGCTCATTGTTCGGCCGGCAACTTGGTCCTCCAGCTCCGCGGACCGCATTTGAGGATATGGCCGTGGTGGAGCAGGCGGTCGAGCATGGCGGTGACGGCGGCGCTGTCGCCGAGCAGTTTTCCCCAGTCCTCGACCGGGCGGTTCGATGTCACCAACGTGCTCGTGCGTTCGTAACGGCGCATGACGATCTCCAGCAACTCCTCCGCCGCTGTGGGCCCTAACTTACGCATCCCCAAGTCGTCGACGATCAGCAGGGGCACGGTGGCCAGCAGTTCCATGTGCTCTTTGCGTTTTCCGTCGAGGGCCGCTTCGGCGATTTCCTCGAGCAGGACGTGCGCCTCACGGTAGATCACCCGATAGCCCTGGCCGATGACCGCCTGCCCGATGGCCTGGGCCAGGTGACTTTTCCCCGTGCCAGGCGGACCAAGAAAAAGTGCATCTTCGCGGCGAGCGATGAAGGTGGCCGTCGCCAGATCGAAGACCAGGCTCCGATTCATCTTCTTGTTAAAGTTGAAATCGAAGTTGTCGAGCGTCACCTGCGCATCGCGAAATTGCGCTTGTTTGCGGCGTCGTTCCAGCAGCCGGTCCCCCCGACGAGTCAGTTCATCCGATACCAGACAGGAAAGGAAGTCGATGGGGGCCATCGGTTCCGCTTGGGCTTGCTGCAGGCGCGTCTCTAGTACCGCAGCGATGCCACCGAGACGCAGTTGTCGTAAGGAACGATTCAACTCGATCAGATTCATTCTGGTTGCTCCTTGATTTTGAGATTGACGAAATCGCGATACTCGGTGAGCTCGCGAATCAGGGGATCGATCTGGCGCAAAAACATTTGCGGGTGTGGGCGGCGCTCCAGATAACGGCGCACGAAGCGGTGTTCCGCAACGCCGATGTCCAGAGCGATGGCGCAGGCGTCTTCGACCGCGGCCGCCCCGTATTTCTTGATCAGGGAAAACACTCCCAGGATGCGGCGGATGCCCGTCTCTGCTTGCCGCTGATAGATCAACTGGCAGAGCTTGCCGATCTGGGTTCCCGCGTGTTCGGCGCGCCGCAAGAGTTGCGCTGTGCTCAGCGGCATTTTCTTGGGGTGGTCTTCTTCCCGGATGCGATATCCGCCACGCTTCTGACGCAGGTGCTCGCGCAGAAGTTGGTTGGTATTCGGATGGAGGATGCGCACGTGCAGTTCATCCCACTGCACCTTCACCGGCCGTCCGATCCATCCCGGCGGCAAGCTGTAATAGGCGGCTTCCACCTCCACGCAACCGTCCAGATGAACGACGCGTTCTCCGTATTGGTAATAGCGGAAGGGTTCCAGAGGCAGAGGGAGCAAGTGCGGTTTTTCTTCGGCGAACATGACCGCTACCTGCCGTTTCGTTGTGCCATGAATACGCGTATCTGCCCAGCGTTCTTCCCAGCGGTCCAGATACGCCTGCGCTTCTTCTAGACTCTCGAAGTGCATCCCTTTGAGAGGCGTTTTCTGTGTGTGGCCGATCCCCGACTCCACTTTTCCTTTGCGATCGGGATCCTTAATCCGACAAGGCAACGCCACCACACCGTAGTGTGCGAGGACATCTCGAAACAGTGGATTGAGAAGGGGATCGTAGACGTCGGGAAGCAGCACACCTTCTTTCAAATTGTCGAGAACCACAAGTCTGGTGCAACCACCTAAGCGTCGAAAAGCTCTCTCATGCAGTTCCGCCCAGATGCGTGCACTCGAACGCCATACCAGCAAGCGTACGGATTTGCGGCTGTAGCCAAGCGTCAGTACGAACAGTCGCGTTCGGCGATACTTGCCGCTCTGCGAGTCACGCACCATCGGACCACTGCCGTAATCGACCTGGGCCTCTTCTCCGACGGCGGTGAGGATGATTCCCACGGATTGTGGTGACTCTGATCCACGCAGCTTGCGAACAAAACGCTTCACAGTCTGGTAGCCGTGGGGAAAGCCGTGATCGGAAACCAAGTCCTGCCAGATGGCCATGGCGTTCCGGCCGCGACCGAATCCTCGCTCGATCACTTCGCGGTACGGCTCGCAGGCACTGGTGGCCCGATCTTGTTGGGCAGTCGGAGGTGAGATCGGCTGGCCAAAGTCGGTGGTCACCCCTATGGCCGGTTTTGCCTCAGAGGGTTCGATGGTCACCTCGTTGGCCGGTTTTGCCGGATCGGGGTCGGTGGTCACCCCTATGGCCGGTTTTGCTGGTGCTCGCCGTCCCCACCCGGGCAGGCACACCACTACCCCGGCTGACTTTAGGTAAGCACTTGCTGTTTCTCTACGGACACCAGTGACTTGCTCGATGCGCCGTAAAGGCCATCCGAGCTTCCCCAGTGCGATGACTTGTTGTTTTTTCTCTTCGCTCAAGACATTGCTCATACCGACCGAGCCTATAAGGGCTCCTGTCGGAGTCAATGTCCCGGGCTTCACTCATGGCCGGTTTTGGGGTGACCACGCTTGGCCGGATTTGGGTGACCACTGAGGCTCTTGTTGAATTTCATCATTCCCAAGCGTACCGCTTTGTAGTTTCCGGCAGTTTGGCTAGTAACATGGGGCCTTGCCCGGAGGCCAAAGCCCTCGAATATTTTGACACGTCAGTTATGGGAAAGGTCACAGATGCATTTGGCAGAGGGATTTCGATTGAACAGGCTTCAATGCGGTCTCTGTATAAGGATCACGCGACTGGCCGTCATGAAATCGATTCAGAGAATTACGAGGAGTTGCGCGGCAAGAGGCTGCCCTGGATCAGAGACGTATTGGCCAAATCAACTTCAGTGTACCTAGTTGAGGAAATGATAGGCGGAAAACCTCACAAGACTTACTTGTACACGGGAATCGCCTCAATTCCTCTCTCTCAAGATGACGCCGTGAATTATTTCATCGTAGTAGGGAAGGAGGATGCGAATAGAAATATGCGATTTGTGACCGCTTACCCGGTGTTCGAATACGACAAGTTCTTGTCGCGCATCGAAGCCGGTGTCCCGATGAAGGCGACGTAAGTGCTGTTATGTCAATGGATTGAGTCCGTTCTATTGACATTGACAGGGGACGGAATTAAGCTCCTAGCATGCCCTAAAGAGGGCAAGTGACAACGTTAGATGGGTACAGGTTGACGGGCAAGAGTATCCTGGAAGCTACCTGATGGGTTTTTAGGCAATTTCTACCCGTTTCAGACATCAGCATTTCGATGGGCGTTTGGCCTGCAGGCTGAGCGCCCTTTTTATTTGTGTAAATGAAAGATCGGCATCCACGCGGCTCACCCGCGAATTATTCCAACACCAATTTCCTTGCGCTCTCGCTCCGGGTATTTCATCCGCGCTTTCTCCGCGAGTCGTTTCGATTTGCAGGGCTTCGATAGCGGCACAGGGACTCTATCGACGTACTGAAAGAGGATCCACTTCCCAGGTGGTTTTGGCATCTCGAACTTATAGCACAGGCATAACCTGCGCGCTGAGGGAGTTACCTCCGAGTTGCTATCAGGGATACCCTCAATCGACGGCTGGTGGGGCTGGACGACGTTCAAATCCAGGTTACCGTTGCCAGTCCACTACTTCCTTTCAGCCCCATCTTGACCCACTGATCGCATCGGCGTATTGGTTGAGTCAATTAACATACCCTTAAACTCCCAGGGCTGCGTAGCCCAGAAACCTATGCGGCCCTTATTGTCCTCCAGACACAATCAAGACGAGTTCGCAGCATCATCGTGGTTCCTGCCCTCTACCCGCAAAATTCCAAAGCCGGAGATTCCCCAATAACCGAAGAACGCTGGCATGCCATCCCGATCGCAACCACTCTGCTTTGCACGCGCAGGCTGGCGCTACTGGGGAGGGAGGGTCACTCGGAGATACCGGCTAGAACAACCATGCTAAACTGCCGTCCCATCTAGCCTTCGTCTCCGTCCCGGAGCAACTTCGTTATGCGCTGTCCTTCATGCGCGAAAGAGATACAGAATCCTGAGCGCTTCTGTTCTTCCTGTGGCGCCCGGTTGCCACTTGATCCCGACCTCACAGAGAGTGTGGCACCAGACCGCAATCCAGTTGTTTCTATTAGAGAAGTCTCGCACTCGCGCCTGGTCACTGGGACGGTCATCGCAGGGCGCTACCGAATTATTACCTTGCTGGGCAAGGGAGGAATGGGCGAAGTCTATCGTGCCGAAGATCTCGAACTTGAACAAGAAGTTGCTCTCAAGTTTCTGCCGAAACAGCTCCGGTATGATGGGGCTGCGCTCGCGCGACTTCATCGAGAGGTACGCACCGCTCGCCAAGTCTCACACCGAAATGTCTGTCGCGTTTTCGACATCGAGGATGCCAACGGCACCCCCTTCCTGACGATGGAGTATGTCGACGGGGAGGATCTTCGGTCCCTGCTGCGCCGCATCGGTCGGTTCCCGCAGGATCGTGGCATCGATTTGGCGCGCCAGATTTGCAGCGGGCTGGCGGCCGCCCACGAGTATGGCATTTTGCATCGTGACTTGAAGCCCGCGAACATCATGGTTGATGCCAAAGGCCGTGCACGCATCATGGATTTCGGGCTTGCTACCTTGGCACACTCAGCTGCCAACGAGGATATACGAGCAGGGACGCCATCCTACATGGCTCCCGAACAGTTTGAGGGCGGAACACTCACACTCAAAAGTGACATTTATTCGCTGGGGCTTGTGCTCTACGAAATCTTTACTGGGGAGCAGGTATTCCAAGCGGCTTCGTCTTCTGAATTGCTTCGCCAGCGCAGACGGTCTTCAATCAAGAGTCCTTCGACGGTGGTAAAAGATCTCGATCCCTTAGTCGATGATGTAATCGTGCAGTGCTTACAAGAGGACACCGCGAAGCGGCCTGCTTCAGCCATTCGGGTAGCGGTTTGCTTGCCTGGAGGCGATCCAGTCCGGGCAGCACTCGCTGCCGGAGAAACTCCTTCACCGGAAATGATTGCTGCGTCGGGTTCAAGTGGAGGGTTACGTCCCGTTGTCGCTTGGGGCTTACTGGTAAGCACTTTGCTTTTGATGGCCGTAACAATATCCTTGGAGTCCCCTACTCGACTTTATACGCACATCAAACAAGTTCCGAGCCCTGAAATATTGGGTCAACGCGCCAGAGAATTCATCCAAGACATAGGACACGGTGGACCGGCCATCGACGAGGCATCCGGCTTTGTTCCCATAAGCGAATATATGAATTACATCGGCTGGAACAACAGGTCAGTTTCAGCCTCGCGTTGGGAAAACCTGTCGCCACTTAGTTTTATTTTTTGGTACAGGCAAAGCCCGCAGTTCATGGTAAGCAACTCATTTATCGGGGATGTTTCCTCGGAAGAACCGCCGTTTAATATTCCTGGAATGATCGGATTGAAGGTTGACGCAAGCGGTCGGATCACGCAATACATTGCCGTGCCTGCAGAGAAAGACGATGCCCTCAGCGCTGTTCCGTCGCCTGAATGGAACCGATTTCTAACTGGGGCCGGATATGAGGCCGCAGACTGGAGTCCGGTAGCTCCACTAACAACTCCCCCAACATATTCCGATGCCCGCGCCGCATTTCAAGGAAAGCTGTCCGATCTCCCTGATGTCTCGACGCGCGTCGAAATGGCGGCGTATCACGGACAACTTGTGTTCCTTGAAACGATATTTCCGTGGAGCCAGAACGAGCACAAGCTAAACACAACCGCGGCAGATTGGATTGGATCGGTCTCCTTGGCGGTCGTGGGGATCATGTTGCTGGGAGCTATTTGGCTGAGCCGGAGGAACGTTCTCAAGGGTCGTGGCGATCGGAACGGCGCGTTTCACCTGGCGTTATTCGTGCTTATCGTGACTTTAACCATCTCGATTCTTTCCGATCATCACGTTCCCGACGCCGAAGAGATCCTTGTGATGATCAAGTCGATTTCCTTCGCTTTATTAGTTAGCGCTTCGACTTGGGTGCTATATCTTGCGCTCGAACCGCTAGCCCGACGACACTGGCCATCAACGATGGTTAGCTGGAGCCGCGTCTTGTCAGGGAGACTACGGGATCCACTTGTGGGTAGAGACGTTCTGATCGGTAGTGCTTTCGGTATTCTTTTTTCGGCTCTTGAAATCCTCAGTTTTCGCTCTCTACATTGGGTGGGTGGGGGTCAAACCGTGCATCCATCCGAAATTTTTGCAGGTGGACGAACAGCAGTCGTTCATGCGTTGACTCGGGTGAATCTAAGTTTGGTGATCGGTCTCGGATTATTTCTGTTTATTGCTCTCTTGCGCGCATTTCTCCGACGAAATTGGCTAGTTTACGGAATATTTGTTCTGCTCTCTTTTGTGATGACCATTCCTTCCGCGGATTTCGGCCTAAAGAAACTCGGGATCAACCTTGGCTTTGGCATTCTACTCAATGTGTTGATACTAATTATTCTCATTCGCTTCGGATTGATAGCTCTGATCGTCTCGTTCTACGTCTCAATGATTCTTGGAAACTTCCCGATTACCTTCGAAACTTCTGCTTGGTACTTTGGAACGGGACTGCTAGGGCTATTCATTCCCACGGCATTGGTGGTATGCGGATTCTACTTCTCGCTAGCCGGCAAGCCGGCCTTTGGCTCTCTGTCTATCGATGAGTGATTCTGATGTTTGGGGTATGCCTATTCTTTCCTAACTTCCTTCTCATGAATCAGCGCGGTCTCATCGTGCCTATAATCCACTTGCGGTGTAACCCGTTCGGCTGTTCGATCACAGCCCGAATCTTCGCTTCCACGATGCGCCCGTCATTCAGACGGACGACGACTTGGTTGCCGACTTTATATTTAATTCCACGGGTCGCCTGTGCCAGAGACGCGAAGTCCGCACAAGCTGCGAGCATTAGGACAC
Organism: Candidatus Acidiferrales bacterium; assembly: GCA_963790355.1. Taxonomy (GTDB): domain Bacteria; phylum Acidobacteriota; class Terriglobia; order Acidiferrales; family UBA7541; genus Acidiferrum. Next base: position 100,538 of record CAWBOF010000001.1, on the reverse strand, counting down.
AGCGCCCCCAGTGATGTGATCCACGTCACAGGCAAAGGCCGCCATCGAGAAAAGTGCTGTTACGTATAGCTTTGCTCGGAACATATATTGTTCTCCGGACCGCAATCCCTGAAATCTCAATTTTTAGAGAATTGGTGGCCTGCCGGGATAGAGCATCCGTCCCGGCAAGCTGCTAAGTTCACCTACTTGATCGAAGCCGCTTCCTTCGATTCGTTGCGCGGTGCGCTCTTTTCGAGCACGTCGACCAGCTGACGACCGGTTGCAGGCATGAGCATCTTTTGACTTCTTACGATCTCCTTAGCCTTGATGGGATGGCCGTAGACCTGAGCATTCGCATCGTCGTCGGGACGAAGCGTAGTCCCCTCGAGGGAGACTCCAGCAAACAGACCGCGGGAACGAGAGTAGCTAAGGATTTCGGCTCTCATCCAAGCGTCGGTGTCTGCAGAAGCGTCGCGACCCACAGGGCCTCCGGCAACTGAGGCATCCGCCCCTAGTTTGACCTTACTGCTGAGAATCGACTCCATCCCTCTGTCATTCATGACCAGGAGGATCAAGTCCGTGGCTTCGGCGCCGATCTGGAAACCGAAACTACCGCCCTCCAGCGCGTACATGGCTGGAGCTCCCCATGGGCCCCGGAATTTATCGCCAGTGCGGCAAACCATCGCTCCGCGTCCATATTCGGCACCGACCACAAACGCAGCCTTCATTACGGACGGAAACACGATGACGCATTCCGCCTTTTCCAAGAGATCATGAGGAATGCTGTCTGGGATGTTGAGCACTTCCTTCATAACCACGCCACTCTCTTCGAGGCGTTTTTGCTCTTTATTCAAATCTTGGGCAGACACAGCCCCTGCTAAAAGGATGAGACATGCTCCGGCAATTAAGTATTTCTTCATCACAGACCTCCAAGTTCAAAACTTTCCGTTATCGATTCAGTTTCATCAAACATTCGTGGTTGAAGATCTTTCAACACACCGCGTCACGAGAGGAGTATGCGTTACCCGACGCTCAGGCGGGCTATCTTCATAATTCCGAACTAAGGCTTTTGCCGGATTCCAACGACGAGCATAATGATTCCGCCGACGAACGCCAGCCCGCCAAGCAGCGGCGAAATATCAACGTGCTCGTGTTTATCCGCGGTGGCGTGGATCGGCCCGACATCGAGGACCTTATCCTGATGTGTATAGTTGAATCCGCGGTAAGCGAGCGCAAAACCGCCCAGCACAATGAAGAGAATGCCGCCCCAAATAAAAGGTCTCATAGTGATTCCGCTAGCGCCTAAACCGAGCGTCTCCCTTGAATCAAATTAATCACAAAAATAGCTAGCGCCACGACCAGGAGAATGTGGATGAGGCCACCCATAGTGTAGGACGTGACCATTCCGAGGAGCCAAAGGACGCACAGAATGATAAATATTGTCCAAAGCATTGTGTTTCCATTCCCACAAGTGGAACTGTATGAACAGCGCTTGTGTCGCACCGGGAGACCATTTCTGATCTGTTCCTGGCAAAACCCATCCTAGGCGAATTGGGATGATTGGTCTGTACACTAACGGACACATTTGCATTTTTGTTTGTCATGAATAGAGGAAACTTTCGACGTATTTAATCTCCACTCAGTTCTGCAGTGCAGGGCTGGCGGCGAGAATGGGACTTGGAGTGGCCAGCTTCAACTGATCAAGAGATGACAATTCACTTTGCCAGCGAACCGGATTCTTTTCGCGCCTCCTGCAACTGAATGACGAACACTTCACGCGGCGGCCTGCCCAGATTCGCTTGCGGCGTCAACATATACCGGCAAGCTTTTCCGAATTGAATCAACTCGTCGTCAGATAACCACTGCAGGTGTTTACGGATATTTTCAAGGTTGAACTTGTTGGTGCCGACACTTCGCATCGCCGCCCCTTGGTAAATGGCAGGCATGGGTCTGTGAACTCTTAACTAGAAGGGGCCGGCGATGTCGCCAGCCCCTTGTTACATCGCCTTCGGTCTGGGGCCTCTTTAACGAGCAGCTCCTGCTCCGGCTGCCATCGCCCGGGTTCCCACATTAACCTTGATCTGCTTCGGCTTTGCTTCCTCGCGCTTCGGTATGCTCAGCATCAGCACGCCATTCTGATAGTCGGCTTTGATTGCTTCAGAATTAACGGAGTTGGCCAGCGAGAAGCTTCGGCTGAACGAGCCGTACGCGCGCTCGATGCGCAGGTAATTGTCCTCTTTCACCTTATTCTCAAACTTCCTTTCGCCGCGAATTGTCAGGACGTTGTTCTCCACGTGGATGTCCAAGTCCTGCGGATTGACATCCGGCAGGTCTGCCTTCACCACCAGCTCATGCTCGGTCTCGTAGATGTCGACGGCTGGGGCCCAAGGGGTCAAGTTTGACTCCTCGTTCGTGCGTCCTACGAAATCGCCAAACACGCGACTAATCTGATCCTGAAGGTTCGTTGCCCCGCGGAATGGTTGTTCCAAACGATTCATTGTTCTCATTCTAAACACCTCTTAAATTTTCTGGGATCTGTCTCGGCCAAGGCAATTTCAGATAACTCGTGTCAGCTCAGATTGCCGTGTGGTTTTATCGGTACTCAATAAGCTTGCGCCACTTAACTTACGTTGTCAAGTATAATGCAGCATTGTTCTTGAACTTAACTATTACAGTTAACTCCGGTTGCCGACTTTGTATTCTTTAGCCACGTTTCGGATGCTTTGCTATTCCTCGCGTGCTTCGCCAAGCCGGGGCTTCCATGGGTCGCCCGTGACCTCTCAATTTTGAAATCACGATAGCCAGCACTGCGCGCATTGCGCGGCCTGCAAAGCTGTCCTTTACAGCTACTTGAGTTTCAGCGCTTTTCGAGTGCTTTTTCGGCTTGCCCAATTCCTTTTTGCAGTCTGCCTGCAAGCCTTTCACCAAGACCCTCAGCTTGCAATCGCCGATTGTTCGTCGCTTTTCCGACCTTCTGTTTAACCGCGCCTTTGAGCTCGTGATACGTTCCTTTGGCTTTGTCCTTCGCGCTTCGCTTCATGATTTTCTCCTGTGGTTCGATTTGTATTTCCCTGCAACGAGTTCCAACCGGTAGTTTGCCTACGCCCGCAGGACGCCAAGCAGGTACAAAACCACCGCGATGATTATCACGGTGCCGACGATCCCCAAGCCCCCGCTCGACCCCCACCTTGAATATCCGTAATATCCGCCGCCAGTACCGAACAACAGCAGCAGCAAAACAATTAGTAGCAACATCGAAGTTCTCCTTTAATATTTTCCAATTTGCCAGCACCCTTAAACGCTTCCCGCTGGCCGTGGAAGTAATCAGATCTAGGAAAGTGCGTCTTTAGATGCGATCGCCGGTTACCTCTTCCCAATAAGGCGCCAGTCCATAATGTTTATAAATACTTAGGCCCCACTGGGGATCTGCCATGTTCGGCCAGTTGGCCTTGTCGAAACCCGGTGCGCTCTCCAGTAGCCTCTTGTCTACATTGAGAACAATGCGCTTTTCCGCGATATGAAATTGGAACGCGTGCCACGGAACAGCGAAATATTTGTCTCCCACGCCAAGAAATCCTCCAAAAGACAAAACCGCGTATGCGATTCGTCCGGCGCCGGCGTCCAGAACCAGGTCTTCAATTGTGCCCAGGTCTTCGTAGTTTGCGTTCACGATGCTGCTGCCAATCACGGACTTTGCAGGAATAATATCGTTGTATCTCGCCATTTTGGGCTCTGCCATTGAATGGTCCCCTTTTCGAGGGGAACGGCTTCCCACATTCCCCGCTTGTAGAATGATGGAGGATGAGCGAATCCGTATCTGTTCACATCGAGACACTTTTTCAATATAATTTGGTGAATTCTGGACAGTGGCGTACTCCCCTTCTGCGCTATAGCAACTACTGGCGGAACGCCGAGACGCGAATCTGGTCTCGCCGATGATCTGCCACCTCTGCCACCATCTTCGTTTTTCCAAGTCCGGGGGCCATTCTGTGCCTATGCAAGCGAGGATTGTTCGGGTGACGAGGTTGGCCTCGACGGGACCGCGAACTGAAATACAAACAACGCCAGCCTGTTCGACCGGATAGTCGTTCTCGCCTAAGAACAAGGCATCACCTATGAAGATCATCTCTGCGCAAGAGAAGCCAAGACCTCTCGGAGCTTTTTAATTCCGTGCGTCTTGTCAATTCTGGGTTTTGGTGACATCGAGGGAGGTCGTGCGTGAATTATCGGCTGTCGGGACAACAGTTTTTCTGCACACAAAGGTACACCTTGTGTTGTTGGGCGTTTTAGGCCGCGTGTTTGCAAATGTCCGAGAAGTGAGCCTTATTGAACAGCTTTTAGGGACCTACCTGCGTCATCCTGTGTATCAGTAGCCTTTCCATCAGCGCAACCCGCAGACACAAAGCAAGAACGGGAAAAGCGAAGGATGATCTGGCAAGGTAATAAAGATGCGCATTCCGCGGTACATTCATTTTCTACTTTTTCTTTTTGTAATGTTGGCCATACCCGTGGCGTCATTCGCGCAGATTGGCGTTTCTATCCGGCTCGCTCCGCCTACGCTGGTAGCGTATTCGCAACCGATTTGCCCTCAGGAAGGCTATCTGTGGACCCCGGGTTATTGGGCTTACGGTCAGGAAGGCTATTTCTGGGTACCCGGCACCTGGGTCGAGCCGCCAACGGTTGGATTTCTATGGACGCCGGGTTATTGGGGCTGGGGCAACGACGCATACCTTTGGAATGAGGGCTACTGGGGTCCGACGGTCGGATTCTATGGCGGTATTAACTACGGCTACGGATACGGTGGTTACGGCTATCAGGGCGGATATTGGAGAAACAACCAGTTCAACTACAACCGATCGGTGAACAATGTCGACACCCGAAACTTCCACAACACCTACGAAAAGTCGGTAAGCAACAGCAGGGCGGGAACCTACGTCAGTTACAACGGCGGGAACGGTGGAACCACAGCTCGTGCGACCGCTGCTGAAGAGACCGCGTCTCATGAGCGTCATACTCAGGCGACAGCCGCACAGACAGGACATCAGAACGAGGCCAGCCAAAACCACGAGCTATTACAGTCCGTGAATCATGGCAAGCCGCCAGTTGCAGCAACTTCCAGACCCAGCGAATTCACTGGCAAAGGTGCGGTAGCGGCCGAAGGTGGTTCAGTGGAGAACAAGGCCGTCCCCAGTCACGCCAGCACTGCAGTCCATCCTAAGGATTTGCCACCCGTCCAGCGCCCCGCTGCTCCCAACACAGGGAACGCCAAGCAGGACCAGAATTACCAAAAGCAGCAGGACAAGCTGGTCGCGAAGCAAACTCAGGACCGCCAAAAGCTGCAACAGCAGCAGGAGAATGAACATCAACAACTCGCCAAACAGAATGCCAGCGAGGCGAGAAACCAACAGACCGAGCAAAAGCATCAGCAGCAGACGCAGGAACTGCAGGAAAAACACACTCAGCAGACCCAACAGTTGCAGGCCAAACAGCAGCCAGCAAGCGGCGGGCAATCTCACGGTGGTGGTGGTGGAGAACCTCAGGGCAGCGGCCATCATTGATCTAAGCTTCGCTGCGCCTTGTGGAACGGCGGGGTGGTGGCCAGACTGGGCAGGTATGACGGTATCAGTGTCCTCGCCGTTTTCTTTTTTGATCAACCAGAAGTTGAGAATTCAAGTCCTTTCTTCAAAAGGAAACAGGCTGAGAATCCGGTAGAAAGAGACAGTTGTTTGCAATTTGTCGTTGACGGCATCAGGAGAATCGCAATGATCGGTTGTCCAACGTGTCAGAGTGGAAGAATCCACCAGTCGAGGCGAAAGGGGATCTTAGAAAGAGGAATCCTGGCGGTTATCTTCGTTCGGCCATTTCGCTGCGAGAGATGCGACAGTCGATTCTACCGTTGGTCCATGTCCGCCAATCCCAATTCCTCCAGGGCCGGCAAAAACGTATTGCGCCAGAACGATACAGCCTGATTTCGACTTTAGTTCGAACTAATGTTGCCCAAATCTGTCTAAAAGCACTCGCTCCCTGCTTTGCGACTTGGATTGGGATTCCGTTTATTTCTGATCTGGAAGTTCCACTCGGTGGAGTGGTGTCTTTGTATGGCATCTTTAAGGGATTAAGGATTCCATCCAACCGGACTCGGCGCGGAAGTGTGCGGTTGTGGACAGACACGATCTCCTCAGAAGGATAGACTTCGGCTCAATCGACAGTAATTTCCTCACCCCCGGCCTGCGACACCTTCTGACCTGACCGTTGAAAATGTCGCAGGCCTCTTGCTTGGGCACGCCGACTTAATCTCTATCTATTCAAGTTAATAATCGCGGCCCGGGATTCGGGATTTGATGTGAATGACGCACGGAAGAACCGTTGATCACAGGTATCGCAGCGAAATGGCCTGACAAACAAAATCGTGAGAATTGCCTTTTCTACGATCCCTTTGCGCCTTGATAGATGGGTTCGTTTACTATGGCAGCGTGGGCAACTCTTCAAGATGACGCTCCCGATGACTTTTAGCACCGATCAAAACGGAAAGAACGGCGAGATAACCAGTGTTGTCCGACCCGCCCAGACCAGACAATACCGCTCTTTCCCGCCGTTCAATGGCAGATCATAAAGATGATTGATCGTCTGTACTGTCCAATTTTGCACACTTGAGTCATCCACCGACTAACAGTGGCTCCACCAGCATTTCCGCCAAAGTCTTTTTCACGTTCAAACTCTGTTGGGCCGCGCATTGGTGCGCTAGTTCCAGGCCGTCTCGGGCGTCGCCCAATGGCAGAGTCTGCGAGATCATCCAAATGCGATCAAGATTTGATTCCAGCGCTGTCACATCTTCAAGAAGCCAACCGAGCTGGTTTTGAGTGGGCATAAACATATCCTGACGTGGCTATATAGGGAGGACTGGATGTTACTTGGGGATAGTTGAGCAGGAATGTCCAATATTGAACACTTTAGAAATATTCAAATCTGGCGAAAAATACCAGCCGCAATCTATTTTTTCGGAACGATTTTCCTCGAAAAGTTGGCACAGACGTGGGAAGCAAACGCCTTGTCTCGCTCGGCTTCGTAGGCTTCCTTCATTTTATCCAGTGAACGGCCAACGAACGGACTGGTAGACTCGAACACCCACTGACACTCAGAGCAGCCAAAGCCCTGAAAATTCTGGCTCTCAATCCAGACCAGCTTGCGTGCCATTGCAGCGCACCTTCGCCCTTTGCGAACTCTAGCGCTTCGTCGTATGGGACAGCTATGACGTTTTTCGTGAAAGAGCACTTTATCACATTCAGTATTCGCGCTTCCAAATAAGCTGGGCTAGTGGGTTTACGGCGACGTCAGCGACCTTACTGTCCACTTCTATACAGACCTGCGGGGGTTTTCTTTGTAACGTTAATTCGGGTTAGGTGTAGGAGGTAGAATCCGTGAAAAACTGGAAACTCGCGCTACTAGCCATTGCTGCAGTACTAGGGTTAACAATACTTTCCACGACCAACGCTATCTCCGTCGTCGCTGAAGTATTCTGTGTTACGTCTGTTCTGGTGTTCGCAGCAGCAGCGCTCTTTGGTTTGGCCGCCAAATTTAGCGCGTAGGAGCACCCCTGTATTTAGTCACAAAACTCTCGTCATCAACTCTTGCCGCCCTTTCCGCAGAATCAATCGCAGTTGCTCCAGACAACGTCACTTATCCACCTGCCCGTCACTCCTTCACAATCTGTCGTTCGGTGACCGTCGCCGTCTGGTCGTTCCCGAAATCAATTTTATACTGTGAGTCACCGGTGGTTTCGATAACCGCCTTGATCGTCGCATCTACGATCTCCCCACCGTGCATTTGCATGCTGACGCGGATTTTGTCGCCTACTTTACGTAGCTCTGCCATGCGTATACCACACGCGGTGGTCTTCCCAGATTTGATTGCGGCGTCAACATCTCTCGGCAAGCTTTTCCGAATTGAATCAACTCGTCGTCAGATAACTTCTGTAAGCGTTTGCGAAGATTTTCAAGGCTGAACTCGCTGGTACCAATCCTCTGCACGGTTGTCGTCCCTCCTGGTAGAGGAAGGGCTACGAAGATTCTACCAAAGCGATGGGGTCGCGAGATGAGGCGGGGCCACGACCGTACGGGTTCGCAGTTCGTTGACTTGCCATCGGGCGCAACCTCAACATGTGCGGCACATGCCGGGCACCGACGCGCTGATCGGGCAAACCATCTCACATTACCGAATCATAGAAAAGTTCGGTGGTGGTGGGATGGGTGTTGTCTACAAGGCAGAGGACATACGACTCCATCGAGGTGCAGGTGGAGCGATTTCTTCGGCCTGCTTGATGTTCATGAGTAGGTTTTGTCGTTTTTAAGACAAACTCAGACAATGCGTCCGCCCTGAACTCCCGCGAGGCCATCAAGGGGATTGACGCGAATCGCTTGGGGGAGCGGCACGAGGAAGGCCGGGAGGACCTGGTTATCAGCATGAGAACGCCAAAGCCCATCGAGCACGCTTGCAGCTGACGCCGAAAATCAACGAAGCCCTGATAGTATGTGTATCTCACAATTAAGGAGGCTCGGGTGCAAATCAAAGACGAATCGGAAGACCCTAATGATCGTGCCAGTTCGGGCTAGTCAATTCGATCCGCCAGATAGGGCCACCAGCATAGAGCGGACCCTCTGACTTGACGAAGGACGGGGCATCGCCGCCGAGAATCCAGATGTGGGTGTCTAGGGGCCGCTTGCCGACAAGGGGCGCCACCACTCCGGCGACGCCTCCGATATCGACCTTTACGACATAACGCGTAGCTTTGCGGGCTAGGCCTCCGGCCGAGACCAGCTCCTCGCCGTCGGGTGATATCAAGAGTTTCACAAGCCGCGGTTTTGGCACGGCTGCCACCATCGAAAGTGTCGTCAGCGGTACATCGGGCCGGATGTTCTTCAGCAGCGTAAGAATCATGCCGTTCGAGACGTCGGCCGGAAGTTTCAGCCGCTCGGTCACGGTCTTCTCTTCGCCGTCGTCGTCCGTATAGCGGACCGTGACCTGGCCCGTTGAACCGTCGACCGAGACATCCATCGGTTGTTTGAATGCGGGGCCTTTTCGCACCTGGTGATCGCTTACCAACCGGAAAGTATGGCGCTGAGAAAAGACGACGGTTTCTTCATTTATCGAGCCGTCCTTGAAGCGAAGAACCGTATGGATCGTCACCCGATCGCCACGGGCGAACTGCGTTACATCACCCTCGGCGAGGGCGTTGCCTTCCAGCGTGCTTAGCACAAGGAACCCGCGGACCACCCCCTCCGTGTATTGCACCGCCACCGGCGACTGCGACAGTACTGGAGAAGCGAGCAGCAGGGCCCACGTTAGCAGGCCGACGAGGGCCGAGGACCGGATACGTTCTACCATCAAAGCATCACATTTATTCCGGACTTCTGGCGATACATGAAAATGCACTCCCTGTAGCGTTCCCGCCCATTTTTGCTAGGAGGCCGCACTGTCTTTGCTGGGCGAACTGGCGTCGTCACGTGCAATTTGCGTGGAGAGAAGTTTGTTATTGGCCGACACCGTATACGCCGAGAACTTGAAGATGGACTCCCTGAGAAATAACGCAGTCCCCAGAAAAATTGCAATTTAGTGGTCAGGTTTGACTCCTTTGGCCGTAACCGTCAGATCAACGTGAGCACCCTTTTTAAGGCTGACATCATTCCCATGTTCGTCGACGAGTGTATTCTCAATGCGCAGATTTCCATCCTGATGGCGAGATTCATCAATAACAATCTGTGCTGTCTCCGGCTCACTAGGTCTTCGAGACCGAATGATCTTACTGACGGTTCCCGGTATGGTAGTACTTGGATTTTCCGAAACTCGATCCGTATCTAGTTTCAATTCTTCAATTTTTGCAGATCTGGCCATTCGTGGTTTCGCCATTTCCTTCTTGACGCTCGCTTGTGCGGCGTTCTCCGGTTGTTCGTTGTTTTTCTTATGCGCCATGGGTCCATCCTGAGAACCAGATCGAAACGGAGCGTCGCCAAAAAGACGTGGCCGCCATGTTCCATCGGTCACGGTGCAAGGATAACGATACGAAAGAAGAATGTCTGTACGATTGTGAACGTTTGTTGAGATTCCTAAATCAGATTTGTTGTCTCAATGTGCACAGAAATCCGTCCTTCCCTCACATAACATGGTCCTATGGGCAAGCGACTCGACTCTTCTTCGAACGGGCCAATCGACTTTCTCACTTGGGAGGATTCCGATGATGACGATATTTATCTTCCCCCCAATAAGAATTTCCGTAGTCTGTGCCAAAGTGGACAGCACAGACGCCCGTAGATCTTTAGGATGAGATTGAGGCCTTTGTCCCAGCTAAATTGTGGAGGAAACACATGAAGCCAGTAATCGTTGGAGCATTGCTACTACTTTTCGGGGTCACCGTTCCTGCCTTCGCGCAGGACGAGAGCGCCGCGCCTGCCGCAAAGCAGGATGAAGCCAAGCCTGCTCCAAAGCAGGATGAAGCCAAGCCTGCTCCAAAGCAGGATGAAGCCAAGCCTGCTCCAAAGCAGGATGAAGCCAAGCCTGCAAAGCAGGAAGAAGCCAAGCCTGCAAAGCAGGAAGAAGCCAAGCCGGAGCCAAAGGAACAGCAAGCCGGTCATGAACAGCAGTCACAAGGCCAGTATGCTAAGAATGGTCAGAAAGATAGCCGTGGGCACGAGTACAGTACTAGCAAGTTCGGTCCTGACCATCATGCCCGCTTCGTTGCAACCGGGGGACGCCTATCTAATGGACGCCGGGAGTACTCCTACGGCGGCTATTGGTTCTATGCTGAAGCATATCCGGCGTGGTTTTACCAGCAGGACGTGTACTTCATTATGGGAGCGGATGGGCTATGGTATGCAGTTGCATACGGTAACCCTTCTTTGACCTTCCAAGTCAATATAGCGTAGCGTGATAAGTGCCCGTGTGACGGAGCCAGCGCGAAACCACAGCCTCCGCGACTCTTGCGACCAACCCAGCCTCTTACAGCGCAGGGAATGCTTAGCGGTGAGTCCCGAACAATTCCGTGATTGCCTTCCCAAGAGATTCGCGTAGTGAGTCCGCGCGACTTTCCAACTGGAGAAGTTCTCCGTGCAGTTGCGCTAATTCCAGTCTCTGGTCCCTAGCATCCCTTTTCCCAGGAGAGTAGCTTTCTCCACGACCGTGGCGCCCAGAAGGTGCCTTCGCTATTCATCATGCTCACTGCCGGTAAGCTGGAAGTTAGCCACGTGAATACTTCGACAAGTTCCTTATCTTTTGCGCTCCATTGCTCTCTGAAGGAGAATCCCCACCAGTTATTATTCCCCTCAGTGCTTGTGATTCACAGGTCTGTTCCGTCGGCCAGGAGCGGAAAGCCCGATAGCTAATCCTAGGAATGCTAGGAATCCCAGAGATTCGGTCTGCCGAACTTCATCTCTGAAAGTGTTCAATATTGTACAGACCGCCGGACACCACTCTCCTAGGCTTTAGGGTCCAGCGCGACGATTGGAGTGTGTATATCTGGAGGCTTGCAACCATGATTCCCGAATACGATATCTTCCGAATTGACAACCATGGTCTGACTTGGATTGAGCCCGCCGTGACTCTCGACGACGCTATGACACGAATTCAACAACGCGGTGCAACAGAACCGGGAGATTACTTTATCTTCGATCAGAGCACCGGAGACAGAATCCAACTGAAAGTTCAGCCGTCTGGAAACGACTAATAGATAATCAGTCCGGAATTTCGTAGCTGTCCTCGTGCGTTCCATCGCGTCTTTGGTGATCCGCAGCCAGCAGAGAGTCTAATCTTTTCGCGCACTCTTGCGCGGTTATCCGGGAACCGCCGATGCGGTTCCCGCCAATGACGAACTGCTCTCCGCACAAATTGCACGTGACAACACCCCACGTTTCGTGTGCTGGCGCGTGCACGTTGGTCTGCGACATCCTCACAGCCACAGGGCAAAGAGGCTCAATTTTCTTTGCGTAAGCCGTGTAAGCCATCTATTTTCCACTTGCTTCCATTAACGTCTCCTTCGAGCCCAAATCCTCTTATGCCATGGCGTGAGGAGCCATCTCCAAACTGGTTCTGGCACTATCCGGGGCAGACGGCTGCGCAATTCTCCGGATTTCATCGGGATTGACGGAGTCTCTACTGAAGTGGCTAATTTGTTTTCATCGTGGGGTTCAGCTGGTTTCAGGGCGATCTCTGATAGTTTTGTGGAGCAGATTTGCATTGCCTCTTCAATGGCGGTGATGTCAGCGTCGAAGCAGTAGAATCCACCCCGCCATTCCTTGTCCGATTCCGCTTTGAATACGCGCAATGCCGCGAAATCGGTTTTCCGGTCACGAATCGTCGCCGGGAATTGCAGACCAACATAATTGGCCGGATGCAGTCTTAACAAGTCATTGGCCTGCTCCCATGACAAGACAGCGCGCAACATGCCCGGACCTCTGCTCCCTGCCTGGCAATAGTAAATATTGGGCATGGTTCGATTAGTTTGGCGGAGTGAGACTGAATTGGCTATAATCTAGCGTTTTCGCCGTAACCTAAAAAACACTTGCGCGCACCTTCGCCATTTGCGAAATAAAACAGTTTCGCAAGGATGCCTCTTCCAAAAAACGAGAGCTGATTACTCGTGGAGAACGACGGTCAAGAGAGAACTGTCAATCTGAAGACCACCATTGTATTTGATGAAACCAAGCTTCCTGAATTTGTTCATGAAAAAATTGATTCGCGAACGCGTTGTGCCAATCATCTCCGCCAGCGTTTCTTGCGATATTTTCGGGAGTACGCCTTGGGGCTGGTTTTCTTTGCCATAACGGGCAAGCAACAGCAGAGCGCGGGCAAGCCGCTTCTCGCTCGAATTGAACAATTGGTCGATCAAATCCTGCTCGATTCGAATGTTCCGCGCCAGCATGAAAGTGAGGAAACGGTCGGAAAAATCATGCTGCTCGTGAAGCACTTTGAACATTTCATCCTTCTCAATCTGGAGCACAGCGGTAGGCCCAATCGCGGTAGCTGTCCCCATGCGGACGACCTGACCTGCCAAGCAGCCTTCACCAAAGAAGTCGCCGGGTTGCAGAATGGCTACGACCGCCTCTTTGCCGACCTCATTAACGACGGAAAGCTTTATACCGCCTTTTTGCAAGTACATAATGCTCTGCGCGGGATCACCTTGAGAGTAGACGACCCCAGCTTTCCTAAACTCTACGACTTTGCTCGCTATGCCAGCCGAATCAAGAAAAGCTTGGACATCGAACGCAGCGTGCTCTGTGGAATTTCTCTTGGATTTGATGCTGCTTGAATTCGGCGTGGATTTTCCTTTGCGCATAAACAACCGCCTAATTGCAATTTTATCACATTCATGAGGCTCAAAAAGTGAAGAGGGATTGGCGGTTAGGAAACATTTTGAATAAATGGGTCTGTGGATACTGTTGCAGAATAAATTGTATTACTTCTTCGAAAGGTCGCCCGTAAAATGGCTTTCAACATCCACTATTCTCGCGGACTTGGCCATGCGCGGCTTCGCCATTTCCTTCTTGACCCTGGCATATGTCGCGTTCTTAGGTTCTTTCTTAACTTTCTTGCGTAACATGCTCCTATCATCACTTTGAGTTGGAAGCGTTGCAGTTCCATTTCGCACAGTTCCGACGCATCCAACATGATCGCCTTACCGGACTTATTTTTTCGAGTCGCATGCGCGATGGTGCTAAACAGAACAGACTGAGCGAATGGCCAGAGCCTACAATAGCTCTGCTAAGGAGAAGAGGAGCCTTCAGTGGACCAGAAGGAATTTAACGAGTTGCACTCAAGCTGCGTGAGTGCATTCAGGAACTACGCCGCTCAAGCCGATATAACTGCGTCGATGCTGGCGAATTGCACAGCAGAACCTATGCCTCTGCAAGCGCGATTGAAAATGGCCGTTCAGGAGAGTATGGAGAACACGGCGCACACGCTTTATCTGAGTGCGAAAGGCCTTCTGCATGAAGCGGCGCGGCTGGGTTACGCCTTTACAGATTAAGGGGTCTTGCCATGGGATTTCGTATGAGGTTAACAACGACGCGGATATCTTTTGTTCTAATCTTTATAGCCTACCTAGCTGTGGACACGTCGATGCTACACGAAGTGCAAGCACCGACTCTAGGACTGGCGTTTGCCGTCTTTGATGCATTGTGGCTACTCGGCGGATTTGTGTCTTTGTATGGCATCTTTAGGAGTTTGCGGATTCCATCCAGCTGGAGCGCTGAGCGATGCCGAGCTGGATTTTAGCTTGCAAACAGTGCGACGAAGCTATCCCTTACTGTGAGATAGGCGGAAGCATGATCGACTACTTCTTCCCGAAGAAACCGAAATCCCATCGGAAGGCGTCGAGGGCGAATGTCCGATCTGTAAGGCAAAGCTTATCTACCAGAGATACGAACTTACGTTCCGCGCGTAGAGCTAAGCTACGGCCACTCCTCGACATAGTGCCTTTTGGCCATTACGGTTGTCGTGTCTGACACCTTTTCACAGTAGCTGCACCTTATGTGTAGTTGTTCTGCGTCAACTCCTTCCAAATTCTTTTCTTTGCTGACGCGGCTGATTGCGACAGGAAGATTGCATTCGGGGCAAACAAACAGAAGGGTATGGACGAATCGGCCGGCCATTGGGTCTCCTTGGGCTAGGAGCAAGCGGCACCAACCATACGCTACTTGGCGCGTGTCATCAACTCGTGCCGCCCTTCGGCCTGCGAATACTTCGGATTCTTGATCTTTAGCCAGTTGATACTGTTGCTTTTATAGATGCCTGCTTGTTCTTGGCTACAATCCCTTGCAAACAGTGCGACAAGATGCCACAACGCAGATTGTTAACTACGGCATTTTGTGTACGAAGAGGGCCTCCTTTTCTTCCAGGTCAAGTCATCTAAACATTGTGAGGGATTCTCATGTGCTTCGCATGAAACCGATGAGGAATGTCTGCGCGTATAAACAAACCGTTTTCGCTAACGTGCTGGGTAGCTGATTTGGTTCTCTGCACCGCGTTTCTGGCCCTGGTGCTCCATGTTCGAGCTGCGCGGGCAGCCCCCGGGCAGACTCCCACCGAGGTCTTGCACATTCCGGAACTCGACACCGGCTTTCGCCTTCTCTACGAACTGAAGCCCGTGGAAGCTCGTGCTCAGTTCGAGACATGGCAGAAGTCCCACCCGCAAGACCCCCTTGGGTACGCCTCGGAAGCGGCGAGCTATCTGTTCGAGGAGTGCTATCGGCAAGGCGTCCTGACCTCCGATTTTTTCCTGGACGACAAGCGTTTTCTGGGGAACATCCCTCTCAAACCTGACCCTCAGCTGCGGGCAGCATTCTTCGCCTCGGACCAACGAGCGCAGGACCTGGCGCAGCTTCGATTGAAAACAAACCCAGACGATCCGAACGCCCTATTCGCTATGTCTCTGAGTTTGGGTATGCAGGCCGACTATGCCAGCCTCATCGACAAGCATCAGCTCGACAGCTTGAAAAAGATCCGCGAAGCAGATACGTACTCAAACAAGCTGCTGAAAGTCGTCCCAAATGCCGCCGATGCGTACCTTGGCCTAGGCACGGCGAACTATATCATCGGGAGTCTGCCGGGACCGAAGAAGTTCGTTCTTGGGTTCGCCGGAATTCACGGCGACAAGAAAAAAGGCATCCAGCAACTCGAGACCGCCGCCAAACAGGGCCACTACCTTCGACCTTTCGCGAAGATTTTGCTGGCGCTAACTGCGCTGCGTGAGAAAAGACCAGAAGTTGCTCGCGCACAATTTACCGAGCTCGTCGCGGAGTTCCCAGAGAACTCGCTTTTTGCTAGTGAGCTGGCCAAACTTAACGTTCCTTCTGCGTGAGGGGTCTAAGCTGCCTCGGCTCACTCCTTCCCCGGACGAACGTCAAAGATCTTCCCCGCCTCACTGCAAACCACGACACCACCTTCGCCGCCGAATTTATGTTTCTCATCACCACGCGAAGCGAAGCCAGCACTGGCATTCACGTAAAGATAACAGTCGGCGCAGACACTCTTGCCGGAATTGTTGTGCTCTTTATCATCAAGGTTCAGCGTCACGGCAGGTGTGTGGCGAGCGTGTTCAGGATCACCAGCCATGGTCGCGACGTCATCAACCGTGATGGTGGTCGGAAGCGACAGCCGCGACGCAAATCAGACTCTCGCGTACTTCATGGAGCACATCGGTCAGTCCCTCCCACCGGGCGGCGGCCTTACCGCCCAATGGGGATTCAGCTATTTTGTCACCAACAGGGAAGGAGAAGCCTTTTTGCGAGCCTAATCTTACGCGCTGATGCTCAGACTTCATCACTTCCGCTTCAATGGCTGGCTTTGATTCTATTTGATTATGCGGGCCATCCTGAGGGATCCGTATTCGATAACGCGAGCGGCGCTTGGGGCAACTGGTCCCATTCACAAACGGCCACCTCCTGATGAGGCCCCCCCCTCCCCCCTCCCCTCCAGAAACGGCGGGATCCTTCGCGGTGCGGTTGCGGCGCGCTGCGGGGATCCTACAGAGCCCTGGACATCGGGTCTAGCTGGAGGCCCCAGCAGGAAAACGGGTTTCGAATCGCGGGAGATTTTGTGTGCGGAGATGATTACGCGGCCGCGTTATTTGTTACCGGACTAGAATTCTCCACCATGATTTTTGGCGTGCCTCCGGAGTCAAGGGGTCCGGGGTGGGATTAGAAATTCGCGCCGCGGGCCGCGGATTTCTGTTGACACTGCAACATTACTATTTTATCGTTGCATTACTGGAGGCAAGTCCAATGACACCATCGATCGTCAAAAACGTGGTCAGGATGCCCAAGCAGCGAGCCACGCAACTCAGGGCTCGGATCTCGTATATGACCAGCGAACAACTTGAGCGTTTCCTTCAGGCTGCGAAGGAATATGGGCCGCGCGAGCACGCGATGTTCCTCTTTGCCGTGGCTCACGGCGCTCGGGCTCAAGAGATCGCGAATCTGCGACTTACCGATATCAACTTCAATAACGAGCAGATCCACATCCATCGTTTGAAGGGTTCGCTCGATTCGACTCAGAACTTGCTCAAGGTGAAGGGCAACTCGCTGTTCGACGAGAAAGCGGCGCTGAAGGCTTGGCTAGCGATCCGCAAGCCGGATGCCGCGGACTACGTGTTCAACTCGCAGAAGAGCATCCAGCTAAACCGCGTTACCGTATTCAAGCTCTTCCGGGAGATCGCCAAGAAAGCCGGCCTGGGCGAGACGTTGCAGCATCCCCATGTCCTGAAGCACACCGCGGCCATGCTGCTTGTCCACCAGGGCGCTAACGCGTTCCTGATCCGTCAGGCTCTTGGCCACAAATCCTTCGATTCAACCCTCGCCTACGTCAATCCTTCGGACGCCGACGCCTCGGCCGCCTTGTCCAAAGCGTTCAACCAAGCATTGTAGCTAGCAACAAAGTTGCTGTTTTGTTGCATTCTGGCCGCGTAAGTCCTTTGGATTGGGGCGCGCGGCCTTCGGTTTTTAGGCCTTTCGCTAAAAGTAATGTTGCATATTTCTGGGTCCGCGATCGATTGAGGGCCAGCTTTTCTGATGGTGATTCACTCATCCTCTTCGTCTTCCGACTCGTATCCTGGAAAACCGGGCGTGCGGTAACCCGTCTCCTGGCCTAAGAAATCTAGTTCGTGAATGTAATCCGGATCGTCTTCGTCTTCCAATTCGTCGTCATCATCATCCAGCTCGCCGGCATCGTCCAGTTCATCCTCGTCACCGGCGCCAGCAGTTCGCAGGAAACCAAGTAACGGTAATGCCAGATCGTAGGGGATCTGCCGCGGGTCAAAGTTTGTGGCGACCCAGTTCTCAAACTTGTCACGGCGGATGCCATCAAACTCCGCGACTCGGGCGTTTGAAAAGCGAATGCTCACCCGGCCGGTATCGTGACGGTCTGAGTCCTTCCCGGTCGTCATCTCATAGTTGGCTTCTCGGATCTTCAACATTTTTTTTCTCCTTCGAAATTGTTCAAAAACAACTTTTCAAAAAAGTTTTTTCGCTGCGGGGACAACTGCGTGTTTTGACGCACCCCGTAATTATCCCAAGCAGCTTGGGACAACAGCGGCAGACGGCAGGTGATTTAGCGCAGGATCATACTGCGGCACTCTTTTAACGTAGCGATCGGCAGGGTGAGCAAGGCATTTCAACGATTGCTCACCCTCTGAGCAGCCAAGTGAGCAAGGCGTTTCAACGATTGCTCACCCTCTGAGCAGCCAAGTGAGCAAGGCATTTCAACGATTGCTCACCCTCTGAGCAGCCAAGTGAGCACGTGTGTGAGCAAAATTCTGAAAAAACAGCGTTTATTTTCAAGCACTTAGCACTGCTGTGCTCAGGTGTCTGAGCAAAGTACACTATACAGAGAAGATTCTGAGCAATCTTCTCTGTATATAGGGATTGCTCACTGCTCACTTTTCCGACCCAAGCGGTAACCCAAAACGTGCGGCATAGCCCTCTCGGCCCAAAATCCGGTCCTCAAAAAGCCTCCCCATCGGCGCGTGGAAACAACTTCTTTTGCTGAGCGTCGAGCATCACGATTAGCTTCCCCACGGTGTGATACGACTTGACTCCCAATTGTTCCCCGATGTCTTTCGTGATCTTCCTGAGAGAAGTGACTGTGGGATTCTCCTCTCTGTATTTCTTCAAGATCGCTAGCTGATCCGCTTCAACGGTTTTCCACGTCCACTTACCGAAACGGAATTCGGCCTCGATATTCCGGACTCCGGTACGGTCGCCGCGAATCTTGTCGTAGATGAGCTTAAACTTGCACCATTCGGCTTCGTCTTCCGGATCCCGATACAGTTTTAGGCTGAGATCGAGCAGGTCTTCACTGCGGCTGTGTCCTCGCTGCATCCCGCTCTTTCCCGCATGGTGCAGGAAGACGACGCAGAGTTTTTTCTGGTTTCGCAATCGGTTCAACCATCCCAAGAATAGAAGCCAGTTATCCTCGTCGTTCGTCCCCATCCAGGCCAGTGTTGAGATCGAGTCCAGAATCAACACTTCTGTTTCGCCAAGCGCTTCTTCAAGCGCTTTTTGTCCTTCGGCTGTCGCTAATGATGGAATGCCATTTGGCTGTTGACCAACTGTGACAAGTCGAAGAAAACCTGGCTTAATGACGAGGTCACGCTTGATGTCCTTGAAGCGGGATTGCATCTGTTCACCAGGCATCTCGCCATCGATGTAGAGAACCCGAACCGCGCGACTCGCTTTCCACGCCAATAGTTCCGTGCCAGAGGCCAGTGCAACGGCGAGCGCACCACCAAGAAGAGTTTTGCCTGTACCCCGCCACGCGAATATCTGGCTGAGCGATTGGGCCGTCAAAATTGGGGTGTCATTGCCC
The DNA here is from genome assembly GCA_963790355.1 of Candidatus Acidiferrales bacterium. GTDB lineage: Bacteria > Acidobacteriota > Terriglobia > Acidiferrales > UBA7541 > Acidiferrum. Next base: position 81,212 of record CAWBOF010000001.1, on the reverse strand, counting down.
GCAAGCTTTAAGAAGGTTTCGCGAGGCGGGAATTCCGTCTCTAGGAACTGCTCCAAGTCCATGACGACCAGTCGAGAAGTTTCCGCGACTTCGCTTACGAGCACGACCGGCTTCCGCATCCCTGCTCGAAGTTGCCTGTCAATGTGCCGAAGCTCGGTCCAGCCCGTCTTCTGGATAGCCTCAGTTAGTCTCGTGCTGATGGCAGTAAGCTCGAGGCGCGGGTCGTGCGGCTTAGCACCCAAGATGCGCCCCATCCACCAACATACGCGGACGAGGAAACTGTAGCGGCCTTCTTCGAGCGTCTCAGCTTCTTTGACTACACGTTCCAGGTAGCGAACAGCGGCCGCCTCGGTTGTCTCGCCGCTAGCCTCTTCGCTCCCGACATCGAAGCAGATCTCTTTCAGTAATCTGTCTATGCCGCCCTGGACGTTCTCTATCGCGTACTGTTCGCCGTAGTGCTTGCCGGTGATCGTGACAAAGTGGTTTGACGAGCCGTCGTACATCTCGAAACTGGAGCCTACTTCAGAGTTCGGCACCGGGTGGTTCGTGACGTTACGAGGAAGCGTGCCTCTGACGACAACACGAAGTCCTTTACCAGACGGCGTGATCTCGCAGTAGCCCGGAATGAATCGAAGCCAGTTCTTGACGGCCGGATCCAACTCACCCGCTTCGTCGAAACAGTCGTCAAAGTCGACGAAGACGAATCCGTCTTCTTTTTTGGGGTTGTAGCCGACTCCGTATCCTGCCCGGGATCTAGCAGATTCCAGTGCTTGTTCGGACGTACCGGGATGCGCCGGCCATTCCTTGGAGACACCTGTAGCTGGATCGGCCGGCATCTTCGCCAATTTTCCTTTGACAGGAACATAGGACCAGATATGCCAGCGTTGCTTGGTTATGAGTTCAGTAGGAATCGATTCGATTGTGGGGAGTGGTGGAGGCCCGTATTCCTTGGCTGCCTGAAGAAAACGATCAAGTTGTTCGCTGGTGCTCATCGCGAGCCTCCCATCGCCTCTGGCTTGTAGAACGTAATGCGCACGCATTCATCGATCCACGGTGCGTGCCATGAGGGGCGCGTGACACTGTGTTTGAGGTTCAGTCGCTTCGCGATCTCCGCGGCCGCGGCTAGGCACTTTTCGCAGTTACCAGCGTAGGGCTCAGTGACGAGATTTCCGTCAGCGTCGGTGCCCCAATGATCGAACAGGTTGCACTCGCACTGGTCGTGCATGAAACTGAACGAATGCTTCGTCAGCCATTTCGGGATTGTGTGTAGACGCAAGCGGCTGCCGCGCGGGGCGTTGTTTCGCACACATTCGTCGCACTTTTGATCGCTGAACTTTGAGAAACGCTTCGTCGCGACGAACTTTCTTCCGCACCACTGACAGTAAAGGTCATTGTAATTCTTCACTTCACACCGCCTTTGTCGCACGGCCTGCAATTCTTAACCACCTGTGTGTTGTCGATCACGCAATCGACTGCTTGCGGGTACTTCGCACCAGCAACTGGCGGTGCTGCAAGGAAACTCACGGAACTGCCTGGGAGGGGATCGCCGGAGACGATGGACGAACGGTGGATAAAGTACCGCTGGCTCGTAGCCGGAACGAGAATTTTTCCGTAGCCACCGTGCTCGCTGAGACTCCAGGAAAATAAAAGTCCGATGCGGCGGCTGGGGAGAGATGATGCCATTAGATTTGCTCCAAAAAAGGAAAGGGCCTGGACTCATCAGGTCCAGGCCCCGGTAGCCGCTGCCAAGCGGTTTTAGTTAACGCAAAAAATCGGTAACGGAAATTCTTGTGTGCGTTTCTACGCTAAAACTTTTCTTTGGCAGCCGCTGGAGAAGAGCCTGATGAGCCCAATTAACTTTTCTGAGGTTTGTGCTTCTTATCACGACCAGGCTGCAGATAGATGGAAGGACTGCTTGCGTATACTTAAGTTGCCCAGTTTGCGGCAGTAAGTTCGCATCAACTGTGCGACTCTCACCCAGCGTCTTCTAAATTAATAACAATTCGTTACTTTGTCAATAGATACTTTTCCACAAGCGGCCACATATAGTGGTCGCTTTCGTAAAACCAGCCTACATATGGGAGCTTCGCGGCCTGCCACCTTGCTTGCCATTTAATCGCGCTGCCTCTTGCTTCCGCTCGGAGCGCGAGGCGCCACCGCGCCGGCCGAGGGCCTCATACCACTCTCGGATTCCGAGCGGCAAATAAAGAGGCTCGCGGCCCGGATCGCTTTTCTCGGGACGCGGTGCACGCTCGATCACAGGTCTCGAGACGCGAAGCGCTGGTTTAGGTTTCTCTGCAGTGGGTGGATGCTTCCACCGCTTATAGATTTCCGCAAGTGCCTCGTCCGAAGGTTTCGGCTCGGGAAAATTAGGCCAGTGGCGACAGCCGCGGTAAGGGCTTAAACATATTGCGCAGGGCATATCCTTCCACAAATTACTACCCATGAACGAACTCACTCAACAGCTCACTCGCTGGCCAGTAAACCAGCAACAATTGCTTCGCTTTTTTCTTACCGCTTTCTCCATAGCTGGCCAAAAGCTGTCGTTGTATCTCTGCTTCGTCGCCCCCAAGGTCAATACCAGCGGAATAGGCTTCCTTAGCGAACTTCACTACGTCGACGAAGATCGAATCTTTGTATTCTTTTCGGGCTCGCACCAAATGCGTGAGCGAGTCTCCGAATTGCTTCGCAACTTCAGTCGGATGAATCCGTTTCCCTTGAACGGTCACGCACTCGGAATCGTAGCGCGCTTCTTCTGCGGCACACTCCGCAGCGAAAACTGGATCATTTTGGCGTCGGACGTACTTCTCCAGAATGTCGGTCACCTGTTCACGCAACCCTGCATGCGGAGAATCGTGGCGCCGCGAGGGTTTGATGGGTTTGGGACGGTCGTGATAGACCACCTTGCGGGCGGGTTTATTGTTGCTCACGTGTTTGCTCTTGCTGCCGCTCCGCGCGGCGCTTTAGTCTGCAAGCCTTGCACCTCTTCGGCGAGTCCAGTCCGCGTTGGGCAAAAAACAAAGCTTCGTTTTCACTCAAGAAAAACGGTGCATTGCAATCCCTACAAATTCTGTCGTCGTTCATTTCATTTTCCAGCAGCAGCGCGGCTGGCCAGCTCTTCGGCTATTTCCGCGCGAAACTGAGGACTGGGCGGAACGAGTCCGCCGTCGTAAAGATCATCATCGCCAAGCGCAAGCCTAAACAGCTCGTCGATTGCGGCATCCCTCTGTTCGCGAGAAAATTCGTCGCCTTCTAACTTCGCTATCAGATTCTCTTTCGTAGGACCGGTAAGCTGATCGCACAAATATTCCCACGCGTGTTCCCCCGCTTGGTCTGAAACCGCTGTCCGCCAAGTCTTTCCGCCCTCCGAACTGAAAATTAGCCAACTGTCTTCGTTGGTAAACGCGCGACAGAGCGCGATCAAACCGCCATTTGGCAACGTAAGAATTTTTACTGGTCGGAAAATCCGGCTCTCTCTCCCGTCTCGCGCAACCTCGTAACGCGGCCACACGACACCGTATTTCATCGCGACCCCGGACTCAATTGTTTCTGGGTTGAACACTTGTTCCAAGTTTTTCTTTTTCACCACTTCCTCCTATTCGAAATCGCCGATGACTCGCGGATCGATGCCCCGCGCGTAAGGCTTGCCTGATTTGAACGCGGTTTTCCCAGCGCGATTAACCATTTGACCAGCGTCGTGGAGTTTCGCAATTTTTCGCGCAATACGCTTTGCTTTTTTCTTCTTCACTTTGCTGCCAACTTTCTCCGCTGCTCACCAGCCAGCAGCGCCAATTTGCGGTCCCGCACCTTGCGTTGGTGGTCATTTAAATCGACAGAATCTGCAACTGCGGACAACGCGGTGGCCTCCCCGGCGGACGGCCGATATTCCGCTAACACGTCGCTTCTTGAAACAATAATTCCCCTTCGCGGATCAATTGCCGTCGATTCGGGAGACGGTACCTTTTGTAAATCGTCGCCAAGTTCTCGTTGCGCGATTTCCAAATTCAACCTCGTGGCCGGCAGTTCACCGTGCAAAAATAACCAGGCCCGAAGCAATTTTGAATTTTCATCACAAGGAAAATATTCTGGATGCGCGTCGAGAAAGGCTTGCGAGCCTTGACGATCGATCTCGGCAGCAACTGCTGTTCGCGCTGCCTCGTCAGCGGCATTGCCGGATCTGGGGAAATCGGAATAGCCAGGAAAATCCTCATAACGCTGAAATCTGGGAAAAGTGTTTTCCATGGCTAACTCCTGTCCAAATTCGGGCCGCCTGGCTTCGGCGGTTTGAAATCTTTTCGTGCTTGCTTCTTGAGTTCCTCGAAAGGAATGTTCGCCAACGCCTTTCGTTCGGACTCGTATTTCGCCAGTGCCTCGGCAAGTTCACGCTCACGCTCGGCAGCTTCTTTGGCCGCGTCCAGGGAATTGGCAACGACAAATGTCGGATACATTTGTGGCGCGGATTTTGAAAAGATGCCTCGTTTTCTCACGATGGCGTTGACTTGCGGGTCATAATGTTCGTCCGGAGCCGTCTCCAGGTATCCGTTGACCATCAAAAACGAGAACGCACTCGCGACCGATTCAACCGAAAGCGCAAACCAGTTTTTCGCGAAGCCCTCCACGAGGTAATGGCACAGCGACGTGTAATTGAAAGTCGATTTGAAAAAACTGCTTTGTTCGCGTTCCCATTTTTCTATGCACGCAATAACCGCAGAAATTTGCGGGAGCACCAGCGGTACAACGTTCTTCCGCGCCGCGCGGTCCGCATCCGATGCTCGTTTCAACTCCGACAACTCCGCGTCCATCGTAGTCCCGCTGCTGGTGCGCGCAACATCGGAACGTTGCCATTCACGCCGCTGTTTTTCGAGTTCTTCCTTGCGCTCGGTCGTGTCGTGCTCTTGCGACCACTTCGTACGCTCCGCCGTGACGGAATCGTGCCGCGTAAATTTATTTTGGCGATCACTTTCGAACTGACTCGTTGGCGACGGCACACGCGATGTTGCCTTGGCCTTCGCGGCTGCTTTATCAAAGCGGTTCAGCGGCGCGTCGTCCAACTCTTCTTCTTTGGCCTGTCGGGATTCGTGGATCCTCCACCGGCTCTGTTGTTCTTCTGGTATCACAGCTATTTCTCCTTTTTACTTACAGCTCTTCCCGTCTTTCGCGCGGGGGGAGCAACACCGAAAAGTCTTCCCCTCCCGTTGCTAATCTCTTAAATGTCCGTCGTTGTTTCGGCTGAAGTCCGGCGGCGCGGCACTCGGGACAGGGTGAACAAAATTTATCAATCTTAGCCTGCCATGAAACGGGGTGTGCCCAATCGCGGCCACAAATCGAACATTCGTGATGGCACGGTTCAGAGGTCTGCATCTCTACACTCAAAACTTTCTAGCGGAGGCCGTGGGGAGGAGAATTGGAACCCACAAACCAGGCCTCCGCGGCTCACCCGCCCTTCACAGGACGAGGAAGCTCAAGCCACGGCTCGCTTGCGGTTCTGCGTGTGCCTTTTCGCCACCCACGGGCGAGTGCCGCGACGATATGGTGGAATCGTCTTTTTTCGGCTGATCATCATCCGATCGAGATCCGTTCGGTCTAGGTGGAAGCCTTTTCCGATCCTAATGGCTTTGAGTTCACCGCTGTGGATTGCCTGCCTGACGGTTTGCGGGGATAGACGGAGGTATTGTGCGGCCTCCACGACGAGAAGCCACCTGAGACTAGGATCAATCGGGGGTTCGACTGCCGGAGCGGCAGCCTTTTTTGCACGTGGCATCACACAGAATTCCTTTTGAAGTTTGAATTCCCATGTGAAGCCCGAATTCTAAAAAGAACCCGTGGCTACCGGTGAAAGTTCGGCAACTCAGCGTTGGGGAACGCCGCCCGTGGAAGGTTTCGGAAGACTACTACCAGCGCCGAGGGCTACTCCTCAGGCCTCGCTGGCCATTCCGCCACAATCACAAATGTAACCCAGGACACAGTGAAAGTAAAGGGGAAAATATTACTAGGGAAGTAGAGGGCATTTACGTAAACAAAGCCTGGTTTGGTCGCGAGCCGCGGGATCTCATTTTGCTTTCTTCTCTCGTTCCAGGAATTCAGCGATGGCTTTTCGTATTAGCGCCGACACCGGGACTAGGGTTCTGCGCGATAGCTTCGCGAGTTCTTTTTGATGTGCGGCGTTCAAGAAAAGTGTGGCTTTGATGAGTTTCATATCCAGCGAAATTGTAAGTGGTCCCTGCATGGATGTCTCTCCCTCGTGTCGCCATCTAGTATATACAGATACAGCCATATAGTATATGGCTGTATATTGACATGACGCAGTTTTTGGGAGTACTATTCCCGCCAGTTAACGACGCGGAGCGCAATTTTCTGATCGACGAAATGATCGAAAAGTTGAAAGGAGGAGAGGACTAAAGAATAGAGCATGTACGCACGGGCCGCGAGGCGGGTAGCACCGCCTCGCAGTCCTAACCACAGAACAGGCCACTGGAGGGCCTGAAAAATGGCTGCACAAATCTTACCCCACGACGAACCCCGTAACACCGTCGCAGTTTTATTGATCGCCGTCGAACACCGAGACACGAAGAATTTCAAACCCCTGGGCATCGCGGTTCTCCGCTCGATCTTCGACCACGCGCACCGAGACTACCTCTACTTGCCCAGCGTCTACGGTCCGATGATGAGCGAACTTCTCATTCTCGCGGGTCGGGTGAAGGAGGATTCCCGTGTGGGATAACTTCGTCATCTGGACGTCACTTCTCTTTATCACATTCGGCCTCCTGGCCGTTTTTGACCACGTTGTGGCCAAGAAGGGATGGATGCGATGAATTACCCGCGTTCGTTCTTCTTCTCCACGTTCTGGCTCGCATTCACGCTAGTCGTAGCCTTAACCCTCTTCGTCGGCTGGGCTCTCTGGAGGCCACGATGACCGCTGAACTGCGCACGAAGCTGTTCTGCGCGCTCATCGGTAACGATTGCTGCTGCCACGCTGAGGACATCAGAGATCTGATAGATCTGGCGGTGGATGAGGTTTCTGCGATCGAAGAGATCGTGGACTCTTACGTCGAGGAGCAAGTGTCTACTCACCTCGCTAAGGCACTTAAACAGTGGGGTGCGTCATGACCACCCTTCCTCACTTTTTCCCGTACAACCTCAACCCGCCTCAAAAACTGGTGCGGTGTCGCTATCGCGCCAGCCATACACGTCAACAGGTGACTGTACGTTGGCTGATCGCGGCCGTTCTTCTGGGAAGTCTGCTCGGCCTGATTCTCGCGGGGAGAATCTCGTGACGCGTGGCACGCAGGGAGGGATTCGAGTCCTGTGTTAGAGGGAAGGGCTTGACGCGGGAAGAAAGGAGCGAGGCGGGTTAGTGATGTGTAGACGGGGGCTTCGCCCAGCCCCCTTAATTCGGATGACGAGGAGAATATATGAAGAGAATCGTTTTCTGTTTCTTAGCCCTCAGCGCTTGGGCACTCACGCAATGCGGAAGTTTTCACCCACAAGCATTTCAGACAGCAACGTCTCCCGCCGGCACTGCAGCCACGATTAGCGTTGGAAGCACTACCACGCTCGCTCCAGGAAGCCCCGCCTCGGTGACTAATTCGGGCACAAGTAGTAACGCGGTTTTTAACTTCGCGATTCCGCAAGGTGAGATGGGTCCCAGCGGCCCGACTGGACCGCAGGGCGAGCCCGGGGCGGCTGGGGGGGCAGCGCCCATTTCCTATTGGAGTGTTTGTGGACAGTCGGTCGTGGGCGCGACCCAAGCGCAGCAACTCTGTCCCGGGATTGCGAGCACCGGGCCGATCCCATCTACCCCACTGGTAATTTTGCAAGTAGGGCCGATTGCGACAGCGGGAACGTACCTCGTACAAGCCGACATGGCCGTCATTTCGAACACCGTTTTGCACTGCAACGTCGCCTCGGTTGCAAATCCAGCAAATACAAACTTCGTGGCAACCACGGGATATCTCGTTGACATTGCGAATTCCCCTGGCCCGACCGCAATTTCATTTCCGGTTCAAGATGTCCTTACGCTCGCGCAGGGCGATTCGATCGCCCTCTCCTGTTATACAGAGGCACTTGGTTCGCAATTTCAAGCGGGTATGACGTGGGCGATTTTGACTGCGCAACAAATCACTGTGCAGCAGTGAAAAAAGGAGCACGTATGAAGCGAATCGCGATCTGTTTTCTACTTTTGTCAGTGTGGTTCCTCGCACAGTGCGGTTCGTCGTTCCATCCCCAGGCCCAGTCACAAGGAACGCAGGGACCACCAGGGCCGCAAGGACCTGCGGGTCCGCAAGGACCGATAGGACCACCAGGGCCGCAAGGGATTCAAGGTCCGCCCGGTCCGGCGAGCACTATCCCTGGGCCAGCAGGCGCGACGGGACCTGAAGGCCCTCAGGGTCCAGCCGGCCCGACAGGTGCGACCGGACCCCCCGGCGCTCTGGGGTTCGGAGCTCTACCCGTGAGTTCTTCCGTCGAAATCGCGGGTCAAATCATTACTCAGGGCGTAGACACGGGTTATGGGAACTTGGACGGCGAGGGCCCATCCGTCGTGGCGAACATCTCATCTACAGGCACTGCGCTTGTCACTGTGACGGCACTAGTGCAGGTGAACGGAGGCGCCGAATGTAGAATGAGTTTTTTTCCAAATCAAAACGGTGCGCTCGAAGGCAACGACCAAAATGCTCTCATCTTCGCGAACATTTCGACGACGAAGTACGCGGTCCAAAGCTCCGCAACTTTTTTGGTGACTGGCTTGATTCCAGGGAATCAATCTTTCTCTGCGGCCTATGCGGCCGTGGGGCCACCGCAGGGCGAGTGCGCTTGGAACAATCGCACGATCACGGTTGTTCCTTATTAACTCCTCTCTCGGCAGGTGGGTCAGCGAGCACTTCCACAGTGGCGTAGCAGCGGCGTCGGTTATATTATGAGTCAGTTGGGAGGAGTAACTTGCCACTGACACAGGAACAAATCGACCAATTATCTTTTCAGGCGGGTCGAGTCTTTACGCCCACCACTCCGATTGATGAGCGGGCGTTGTTTGCTGGACGGAGACGTCAGCTTCAGAAGGTAATCGATGTTATCAATCAAAAAGGACAGCACGCTATTATTTGGCGAGCGAGGAGTCGGCAAGACTTCCTTGTCGAACGTGCTGTCTTCTTTCTTAGGCTCTCCGAACAGTATAGTCCTTTCTCCCCGCGTCAATTGTGATGGGCAAGACTCGTTCGATTCAATCTGGAGAAAGGTATTCGACTCAATCTCACGCACTCAAACAGCACGAGGGACAGGATTTGTGACCGAGGACAGGCAGAAAGTCCGTCCCGTATCTGAGGAACTTACGAGCCCGGCGACACCGGACTCAATACGACGGTTCCTAACAGGTCTGTCGCAGGGCACCCTCCCGATTCTCATCATTGACGAATTCGATAGACTGCCACAGAAAGTAAAAGCCGCTTTCGCTGACACGATCAAGAATCTCAGTGACCATGCCGTTCAGGTGACGGTCGTGCTTGTCGGAGTCGCAGATTCGGTTGGTGAGTTGATACGTGAACACCAGTCGGTCGAGCGGGCTCTCGTTCAAATCAGAATGCCTCGGATGTCCGTGCAAGAAATTGAGGAAATCGTCAGCAACGGTCTCACAAGCCTAAACATGAACATTGACCCAGATGCTATGAACCGTATCACGGTCTTATCCCAGGGTCTTCCTCACTACACGCATCTTCTGGCCCGCGATTCTGTGCGCGGCGCGTTAGCTGCTGGGAATATGCGAATCACACTGCAAGTGGTTGATGAGGCAATTAAGAAAGCCCTAGAAGATGCTCAGCAGTCGATTCGAAGCGCGTGGCACAAGGCGACGATGAGTCCGCGAAAGAATAATCTATTCGCCGATGTGCTTTTGGCGTGTGCTCTTGCTGAAATAGACGACCTTGGTTTCTTCGCTGCCCAAGACATCCGAGAGCCTATGAAGGAAGTTACCGGCAAGAAATATGAGATCCCCAGTTTTGCTCAACACCTCAACGAATTCTGTGACACGAAACGCGGTTCAATTCTCGAAAAGACAGGAGCGAAGCGGAGCTACCGATTTCGGTTTGTCAACCCGCTGATGCAGCCCTTCGTAATTATGCAAGGCTTCGCGGCTGGAAAACTCAAGACGCTCGTTCCACCCACAACCGGTTCCGTAATCGCTCCATGAAGGGAAAGAAAAAACCTCGCGCTCGTTACGGCAGCGGCCAACTCGTGTTGCGTGGCCGTATCTGGCACGTCCGCTTCCGCGAAGTGAAGCGTCGAACAGACGGTAGGACGGATTATGTCCAGCATCGTCTTTCAACCCATTCGGAGGACCGCGACTTCGCAGAGCGGTTCCTGCGTCGCAAGCTCCTGGAGATCGGCGGCCGGCGCGCTGGCATCATCGAACCCGATAAGGTCTCATATGAGGACTTGCGCGAAAATTTCCTCGCTAACTGTGTTTACAAGAAACTCCGCTCGCTCAAGCGCAGTAAGGAGGGCGCGGTTACGCTCGAAACTCTCCCGCGTCTTGATAAGTTCTTCGGCGGTTATAAGGCCGGCGAGATTACAATTGCCGACCTAAAGCGATTTCGGATCGGATGCCGTGAGGACGGTCTGTCCGATGTGCGAGCCAATCGCTACATGGCGACTCTGCGGGCCATGATGCGACGTGCTTTAAAGGATGAACTGATTACCCCGGTGGAGATGCCCGGTCATTTTCCGATGATCGGAGAGAAGAACGTGGCGCGCGGTGCAATCTACGTTAAGCCTGAGTGGTATGCGCCACTTAGAAAGTATCTAGAGGAACCGCTGCGGAGCGCGTTCACACTCTCCTATTTCACCGGTGTTCGCGTCCATGAGCTGATGCGCCTTAGATGGCGGGACCTGAATCTGGAAGGGCGCATTGTGAGCTTACCTGCGGAGATTACGAAGACGGGTGACCCGCGACTCGTGCCGCTACCAAATGACTTTGACCTCAAGCCAGGGGAGCCGAATGATCTGGTATTTCCGCTTGGGGACTGCCGCGACCAATGGCGCGCGGCGTGCATTAAGGCTGGGGCGGGTTATTACGAGTGCCGTGAATGTGGGGAACGCTGCGAGGGGAGAACCTGCAAGAAACATGGTAAGCTTCCGGTGAAGCGTCTGCATTATCGCGGCTTGCTGCTCCGTCACACGCGCCATACCGCGGTGAGAAATATGGTGGATGCAGGAATACCGCGCCAGCGGGCCAAGGCCATTAGCGGCCACGTCACTGATGCCGTTTTTAATCGGTACAACATCGGTTTGGAAAAAGACGTCGCCCTGGCTCATGACGCGAGCGAGCGCTTCCATCGCTCGCAGCAGCGGAAAACCAAGCCTGCCCGGTAAGTTTGTGCTCAATTGTGCTCAATGTTCTATAAACAGACGTAATCGGAAGTAAACGAAAAAGGCCAAAAACTTGAGAGTTTCACCAATTAGCCGACTCCAGTCATGCGTAAATCGGGCTTAAAATCCGCTGGGGATTTCCCCGTTGTCGGTTCGAGTCCGACCAGCCGCACCATTTTTTTTAATTCCGCCTCGGGTGTAGCCGGGCAGACACCCGATTCCTTTTGCAGTACAATTTCTGGCGCCCTTTCTCCAGGCGGAGCATCTAACGCCTGAGTCCATTCGCGGGTACCCGCCTTCCCGCGCCGGAGACACCGTGAGCGAGCAGAGTCATCTGGACCAGCTGTGTATTAATACCATCCGAACTCTTTCGATCGATGCGGTCCAGCAAGCCAACGCCGGGCACCCCGGCGCGCCGATGGGCTTGGCGCCGGTTGCCTATTCGCTCTGGCAATACTTTTTGAATTACGATCCGGCATCTCCGCATTGGCCCAATCGCGATCGTTTCGTGCTTTCCGCGGGCCACGCTTCCATGCTTCTTTATGCCACGTTGCACCTGGCCGGAGTGAAGGATGTAAACGCAAAAGGTGAAGTACAAAAGGACCTATCCGTCACTCTGGATCAGATCAAACGCTTCCGGCAGTTGGACAGCCGCACGCCCGGTCATCCGGAATCTCACCTAACAACGGGAGTCGAGACGACCACCGGCCCGTTGGGCCAAGGTGCTGGCAACAGTGTGGGTATGGCCATCGCCGGAAAATGGCTGGCCACGCATTTCAATCGTCCGGATTTTGAGCTATTTAATTTTAAAGTGTATGCCGTCTGCGGCGATGGCGACATGATGGAAGGCGTGGCGGGCGAAGCAGCTTCGCTGGCCGGGCACCTGCAACTCGGCAACCTTTGCTGGATCTACGACAACAATCGCGTAACGCTGGACGGACCGGCGAGTTGGTCCTTCAGCGAGGATGTGATGACGCGATTCGTCGGTTATGGATGGCACGTGACGCGCGTCGCCGACGCCAACGATCTCTTGCAGCTATCGCGCGCTTACAAGGAATTCCTCGCGCACGGTGATAAACCCACGCTCATCGTGGTAGACAGCCACATCGGGTACGGCTCACCGCATAAGCAAGATTCCTATGAAGCGCATGGCGAGCCATTGGGGGAAGCGGAAGTTAAATTGGTGAAGAAGAACTACGGTTGGCCAGAAGACGCAAAATTTCTGGTACCGGATGGTGTGTACGCGCACTTCCAGGACGGAATTGGTGCGCGCGGCGGGCAGGAGCGCGCGAAATGGGAAGCGCTCTACGCTGATTATGCCAAGAAATATCCGGAGTTGAGCGATCAGATCGGCCGCATGCAGAAGCGGGAGCTTTCCGATGGCTGGGACAAGAATTTGCCGGTATTTGCGGCCGACGCCAAGGGCATGGCTACGCGCGAAAGTTCCGGCAAGGTTCTGAACGTGCTGGCGCAAAATATTCCGTGGATGGTCGGCGGATCGGCGGACCTGGCGAAATCCAACAAGACAAACCTCGAAGGCGCTGGCGAATTTTTCCCCGTGAAATTTGAGGGACGCAACGTGCACTTTGGCGTTCGCGAACACGCCATGGGTGCGGCGGTCAACGGTATGTGCCTCAGTGGCCTGCGGTCGTTTTCCGCTACGTTTTTTAACTTCAGCGATTACATGCGGGCAAGTATGCGCCTGGCAGCCTTGATGGAAATTCCCGTTCTCTTCATCTTTACGCACGATTCCATCGGGCTCGGCGAAGACGGACCTACGCACCAGCCCGTCGAACAGCTCGCCGCGTTTCGCGCCATGCCGAACATGCTGGTGTTCCGTCCTGGCGATGCGAACGAAGTGACCGAAGCGTACAAATCGGCTTTGCAGCATTCGCACACTCCCTCGACGCTGGTTTTCAGCCGCCAAGCGATGCCTACGCTGGACCGCACGAAATATGCCTCCGCCGCAGGCGCTGCGAAAGGCGCTTACGTCCTGGCGGACGCGGAAGGTGGTAAACCCGACGCCATTCTTCTGGCGACGGGGAGCGAACTACAGTGGGCGGTTGGCGCCTATGAAAAGTTGAAAGCGGAAGGCATCAAGACGCGCGTGGTCAGTATGCCCTGCTGGGCTTTGTTCGACCAGCAAGACGCCGCGTACAAGGAATCGGTTCTGCCTGCGAACGTGACCGCAAGAGTTTCGATTGAAATGGCCTCCACGTTGGGGTGGGAGCGGTACATCGGGCTAAAGGGGAAAGCCATTGGGATGCACTCATTTGGCGCTTCTGCTCCAATAAAGGACTTGCTGAAAAAGTTTGGTTTCGACGCGGAACACGTGGTCGCTGCAGCCAAAGAATTGTTGGGAAAGTGAACCGCAAATGAAAATTGTGATTGGTTCCGATCATGCTGGGTTTCAGTTGAAGAACGCTATGGGCGATTTAATCCGTTCGATGGGACATTCGGTTCTGGATGTGGGCGCCTTCAATGAAAATCCATCGGACTATCCCGATTTCGCAGAAGCGGTTGGGCGAGCGATTCTGGACGGCAAGGCAGAGCGGGGTGTGCTGATCTGCGGTAGCGGTATTGGCGCCAGCGTAGCGGCGAACAAGCTGACCGGCATTCGTGCGGGAATTTGCCATGACTCTTATTCCGGGCACCAGGGCGTCGAGCACGACAATATGAACGTGTTGGTTATGGGCTCTCGTGTGATTGGCGAGAAACTGGCAGAAGACGTAGTACGCGCATTCTTGCCGGCCAAATTTACGAACGAGGAGCGGCACGTCCGCCGGCTTGCCAAAGTACATGCGCTGGAAGACAAAATGTTAAAAAGCTGAAATCTGGATTCTTGGCTCCGTACAGGGGCGTACAATAGGGGGCTCAGCCCCAGTATCTGGTAAAGGAGATGTTTTATGACGACCTCGGTAACAATTCCCAATACGGCCGGCACAAATCCTTTAAAGAGTCTGCTGCAATACGGCCAGTCGCCATGGATGGACTATATCCGCCGCGACCTCCTGACTGGCGGCGGGCTGAAGAAATTTATTGATGAGGACGGGCTGCGCGGCATGACCTCCAATCCCGCCATTTTTGAAAAGTCCATCATCGGCAGCACTCTTTACAACGACATTCTGCAATCGCCTGGAGCAAAGTCGCTGGATGCCAAGAGCCTGTACGAAAAAATCGCCATTCGCGATGTGCAGGATGCCTGCGACATTTTCAAGCCCGTGTATGAATCCACGCACCGCCGCGACGGCTATGTCAGTCTTGAAGTTTCGCCATATCTGGCTAACGACACAAAAGGGACGCTGGACGAAGCGCGCCGCCTGTGGAAGACCGTTGGTCGCGAAAACCTGATGGTCAAGGTGCCGGGCACGCCGGCGGGCATTCCTGCCATTCGCCAACTTCTGGAAGACGGACTGAATATCAACGTAACTCTGTTGTTCGCGCAATCCGCTTACGAGCAAGTGGCAGAAGCATTTCTGGCAGCATTGGAAGCGCGAACACTCAAGGGTTTGGAAATCAACCATAGCGCGAGTGTTGCGAGCTTCTTCGTCAGCCGCATTGACACGCTGATCGATTCCAAGATTGAGGAAAAACTGAAGGCCGCCGCAGGCGACCAGAAAGCACTGCTCGCAAGTGTCGAAGGCAAAGTCGCCATCGCGAACGCCAAACTCACCTACAAGAAATACCAGGAGCTGTTCGGCGGCCCGCGGTGGAAGGCACTCGCGGCCAAGGGCGCGCAGACGCAGCGCCTGCTCTGGGCCAGCACCAGCACCAAGAATCCCAAGTATCGCGACGTGCTTTACGTTGAGGAATTGATCGGCGCGGACACCGTAGATACCATTCCTCCGGCCACGTTCGACGCGTTCCGCGAGTCACGGCAAGCTGCGCAACAGCTTGACCGAAGATGTTCCCGGCGCTGCGAAAGATCATGGACAATCTGGCGAAGGCCGGAATCTCCATGAAGGAAGTGACGCAGAAGCTGCTGGAAGACGGCGTGGAACTTTTCGCCGACGCGTTCAAAACTTTGCTTGACGCCACGGGCAAATCACGCCGGCGTACGCTAGCCCGAAGCGGAAGCTGATCACCAACGATTCTCCTGGGTTGGTTCGCGTTCGATCCGCGGCGGCTTGAATAGTCAAAATCTTCGCGGAGGCATCTACACCATGCAACTCGGTATGATCGGTTTGGGAAGAATGGGCGCAAACATGGTTCGCCGCCTGGAGAAGGCGGGGCATAAATGTGTCGTTTACGACGTCAGCGCCCAGACGGTGCAGCAACTGGCTGGCGGATGGCGCCACAGGCTCAACCTCAATTGATGATTTCGTGGCCAAGCTGCAAACGCCACGCGCGATCTGGCTGATGGTGCCGGCTGCGATTGTGGATTCGATGATTGCCCAGCTGGTTCCGAAACTTTCCAAAGACGACATTCTCATCGATGGCGGCAATTCCTATTACATCGACGACATTCGCCGCGCCAAAGACCTTTCGGCCAAAGGCATTCACTATGTGGACGTCGGCACCAGCGGCGGAGTTTGGGGGCTTGAACGCGGTTATTGCGAAATGATCGGCGGCGAAACCGCCACTCGTTCAGCACCTGGATCCCATCCTCAAGACGCTTGCTCCCGGACGCGGCGATATTGAACGCACACCTGGCCGCGAAAAAGGGCAAGGGCACCGCCGAAGAAGGCTATCTGCACTGCGGCCCTTCCGGCGCAGGGCACTTCGTGAAAATGGTTCACAACGGCATCGAGTACGGGCTCATGGCGGCGTATGCCGAGGGGCTCAACATTCTGAAGCATGCCAATGCCGGCCACTCGAAACGCGAAGATGACGCCGAAACCACGCCGCTTCGGCATCCTGAACATTATCAATACGAATTCAACCTTGCGGACGTGGCGGAAGTTTGGCGCCGCGGCAGCGTGGTTGCCTCCTGGCTGCTTGGATCTGACGGCCATTTCCCTGTTCGAACAGCCTACGCTGGAAAATTATTCGGGGCGCGTATCCGACTCGGGCGAAGGACGCTGGACGATTCTTGCGGCAATCGAGTCCACCGCTCCGGCTCCGGTGCTGAGCGCCGCCGCTCTATGAAAGATTCAGTTCGCGTGGGGAAGGCGATTTTGCAGACAAGCTCTTGTCCGCCATGCGATTCCAGTTTGGCGGCCACGTCGAGAAAAAGGCCGGTCACTGAAGCTGACTTTGCGACTTCATTCGTCCGAAGATAGGATCGCTGCATGAGTTTGAATCACCTGGAAACCCCTAGCGCCGGTGAACCTTGCGTCATGGTGATTTTCGGCGCCACCGGAGATCTCACCAAACGAAAACTGATCCCTGCACTTCTGAATCTGGCGCAAGAAGGCATTCTTGCCAAGGAATTCGCGATCGTGGGATTTGCAGCAAACGATCTCGATACCGAATCCTTTCGCAAGACACTTGGGCAAGAGATGCCCAACTTCGCTCCCGATCCGATCGATCTGAAGATGTGGGAGGAATTGTCGCAGCGCATTTATTTTGTGAGAGGCGATTTCAGCGATCCGGCGGCGTACCAGAGGCTAAAGGCCCAGATTGCCGAGGCGGACAGGGCGCACCATACTGGTGGCAACAAATTTTTTTACCTCGCCGTGGCTCCGCGCTTTTTTGCACCCATCGTCGATCAACTGGGCGCCGCGGGCCTGACGAAAGAAGAAAACGGCCACTGGACCCGTGTGATCATCGAAAAACCGTTTGGCCACGACCTGGAATCGGCGCGGCAACTCAACCTGAACTTGAAGAAAACGTTGGATGAGAAGCAGATTTACCGCATTGACCATTACCTGGGCAAAGAGACCGTCCAGAACGTGATGGTATTCCGCTTCACCAATAACATCATTGAGCCGCTGTGGAATCGCAATTACGTCGACCACGTACAGATCACTGCTGCCGAAACCGTGGGCGTGGAACATCGTGGAGGGTTCTATGAGACGGCGGGCGCGTTGCGAGACATGGTGCCGAATCATTTGTTCCAGCTCCTCACCATGACCGCCATGGAGCCGCCCATCTCTTTCGACGCGGACGAAGTGCGCAACAAGCAAGCCGAAGTGCTACACGCCGTTCAGCCCCTCAGCCCCGAGGACGTGCTGAAGAGCATGGTGCGCGGCCAATATGGCGAGGGGATCGTAGACAGCGAGCGCGTGGTCGCCTATCGCAATGAACCGGATGTGTCGCACGATTCGAATACCGAAACGTTCGTCGCTCTCAAACTGCAAATCGATAATTGGCGTTGGGCTGGGGTTCCCTTTTATCTCCGCACTGGAAAACGGCTGGCCCAGCGCGCCACGGAGATCGTGATCCAGTTCCGGCGCACGCCTTTTGTCCTGTTCCGCAATACCGCCGTGAAAAATATTGAGACCAATCGCCTGGTCATTCATATCCAGCCGGATGAAGGCATCTCTCTCAGCTTTGGCGCCAAAGTCCCCGGGGCCGTGATGCGGCTCGGGCTGGTGAACATGGATTTCGACTACAAGAGCTACTTCGGCATGGAACACGGCACCGGTTACGAGCGGCTCTTGCGCGATTGCATGGCCGGGGATGCCACGCTTTTCCAGCGCAGCGACATGGTGGAAGCAGGTTGGAAAGTGATCCAGCCGATTATTGATGTCTGGCACGCCATTCCCCCGCGTGGCTTTCCCAATTATGCAGCTGGTTCCTGGGGGCCGGTGGAAGCCGAAGAATTGCTGGAACGCGACGGCCGGGAATGGCGCCGCATTGGCGAGGAAGACATCGATGAGCGCGGGAGGATCGCGCCGACGGGAGTCCCCACGAAAGCGGGTTCCGCGTTATGACCACCGCTGGCGCACGCGAAGTTGTTGTGCTTCCCGATCTCGTGGCGGTGACACGTCGTGCGGCCGATGAATTCCTGAAATCGGTGAACGAAGCAATCTCCGAAAAAGGCTCGTTCACCGTGGCGCTCGCCGGCGGCTCGACTCCCAAGTCTCTCTATTCCATGCTGACCGACGATCCCGCGTACCGTTCCAAAATTCCCTGGGACAAATTGCAGTTCTTCTTTGGTGACGAGCGGCACGCGCCGCCGGACAGCCCGGAAAGCAATTTTCACATGGCCAGTCAGACGCTGTTCTCCAAGGGGCTGGTCAAGCAGGAACAGATCGCTCGCATTATGGGCGAATACGCCGACACGGAGAAAGCAGCACTGGAATATGAGCAGGTTCTGCGCGCATACTTTAAATTAAGGGATGGCGAGTATCCTCGCTTCGATTTAGTGCTTTTGGGGATGGGCGACGAAGGACACACACTGTCGCTGTTTCCGGGCACCAAAGCACTGCACGCCACCAATCGCATCATGGTTCGCAATTGGGTCGGCAAGCTGTATACGGAACGTATTACGCTCACAGCTGCCGCCGCGAATCAGGCGAAACGCGTAATTTTCAGCGTGTGCCGCGCGGACAAGGCTTTGGCCTTGAAAGCGGTTCTGGAAGGTCCTTACGAACCGGAGCAACTTCCGGCGCAGTTCATCCAACCGGTCAACGGCAAATTGCTTTGGCTGGTGGACCAGGCCGCCGGCTCCATGCTGGCAACGAATGTTCGAAACTAACTAGGAGATACCAATGGCAACAGCAACACTTTCCACAGTTGAGCAATTCTTGGGCGCGAAGGCGGAATCGCTCCTCGGCTTCAAGTCTCCCAAAATTTCCAAGGACCGGCTGCACATCCCGGGCCCTGATTTTATCGATCGTATTTATGCGGCTTCCGATCGCAATCTGCGCGTTCTCAACAACCTTCACCGGCTCTTTTTCACGGGCAGGCTCGCGGGCACCGGATATCTTTCGATTCTTCCGGTCGATCAGGGCATCGAACATTCCGCGGGAGCAAGCTTTGCGAAAAATCCAGACTACTTCGACGGCGAAAACATCGTGAAGCTCGCGATCGAAGGCGGTTGCAACGCCGTGGCCTCCACCTTTGGCGTACTCGGGTCCGTCGCGCGCAAGTACGTCTATAAAATCCCTTTCATCGTGAAGCTAAATCACAATGAACTGCTGACTTTCCCAAACCAGTTCAACCAGATTTTCTTCGGCACCGTTCAGGAAGCGTATGACATGGGCGCGGCCGCGGTAGGCGCCACAATTTATTTCGGCTCCGAACAGAGCGATCGCCAGATCATCGAAGTTAGCCAGGCGTTTGCCAGGGCTCACGAACTCGGCATGGCCACCGTGCTGTGGTGCTACCTGCGCAACTCCGCGTTCAAGAAGGATAAGGACTACCACGTGTCCGCGGACCTGACGGGCCAGGCCAACCATCTCGGTGTGACCATCCAGGCTGACATCATCAAGCAGAAGCTTCCGGAAAATAACGGCGGCTATGAAGCGCTCAACATGGGCAATTCCAGCTATGGAAAATTCGACAAGCGCATCTACACCGACCTCAGCAGCGATCATCCGATCGATCTTACGCGCTACCAAGTGGCCAACTGCTACATGGGCCGCGCGGGGTTGATCAATTCCGGCGGCGCTTCCGGCGCGAATGATTTCGAGGAAGCCGTGGCTACCGCGGTAATTAACAAGCGCGCGGGCGGCACAGGATTGATCAGCGGGCGCAAAGCGTTCCAGCGCCCAATGGCGGAAGGCGTGAAACTCCTGAACGCGATTCAGGACGTTTACCTCGCGAAGGAAATCACCGTCGCCTGATTAATCCAAACATTTCGATCGAAACAGCCCGCCAGCTGGCGGGCTGTTCGTTTTTTGGCCCGGATTGGCAGGGTTTCCACCCCGCGAGTGGCCCGATTCCTCTGCAAGGAGTCGCAACAAGAGGCGGAAGCGAAGCTCGCCAACGCTACAATATTGATTCCGATGGTTGGACCACTGTCAGCACTTCGACACGGCACGGACGCGGTGATCACCGAAGGCATTCCGGTCCACGCCTACATTGACCTGGGTACGCCTATTGGCAAAGCGCAATAGCTTCTGCGCAGAATTCGGAGCAAAGAACTGGATTTTACAATTCAAATACCGTACCGCCGAAGCTGAAATTCATAGAAATATTCCAAAATCTAGAGACAGCAGGAACCCTGCGGTTTTGCTGCCGCATAAATTTTACATTTTCTTACACTTACAAAAACCAAATTGGCATCTTGCTTGCACTGCTTTGGGGCACCTCAGTGAGTCGGTCCTGCGTGTGGTTTGCTGCGTTGTTTCGGTCGGTCTTGGCTTAGGGCTTCAGGTTTTAAAGTCCAATGCGAGTGGTGGGCTAGAAGTGTGAATGCCATCTCGGATGGCGAGGGACTGGTGTGCCCGGAGAGTGGTCTTGATGAACATGAAAGGGAAGGAATCCTCAAATGGGGGAAAGTGAAAACATGATAAAGAAATGTCTCATCAATGCCCTGCTGTCTATTCTCCTGTTTCTCGTTCTTGCTTCTTCGTCATTCGCTCAGTCCATCGTGACCGGAGGAATTTCGGGGACGGTTACGGATCAAACGGGGGCGGTTGTGACCGGCGCGAAACTGGCGCTCGCGAATCCCGCCACCGGAGACACGTACAGTGCAACGTCCTCAGCCACAGGTGAATTTAATTTTGCCTTGCTGAAGCCGGGGCAGTACACACTCACGATAGCAAAGGATGGATTCAAGACGGCAACACGGACGGTCACGGTGGTACTCGGCACGACGGTGACAGTGAACACGGCTTTGGAAGTCGGCTCCAGCGCGACAACGGTTGAGGTAACCGCCGATACCGGCACGCAGCTGCAGACCGAAAATGCCAACATCTCGACAAGCTACGAGATCAAGCAAATTCAGGAAGTGCCGAACCCTGGCGGAGACATCACGTATGTTGCGCAGACCGCTCCAGGCGTCACCATGAACAATGCTACGGGTGGCGGCTACGGCAACTTCAGCACCTTTGGATTGCCGGCTACCTCGAACTTGTTCACCGTCAATGGCAACGACTATAACGACCCATTCCTCAACCTGAATAACACCGGGTCCAGCAACCTGCTACTCGGCGGCAACGAACTGCAGGAAGTCTCGGTGACCAACAACGCCTACACGGGCCAGTACGGACGCCAGGCCGGTTCGCAGGTCGATTACACCACCAAGTCCGGCACAAATTCCTGGCATGGAGACGCGGTTTACAATTGGACCGGCCGCTTCCTCAATGCCAACGACCCGGTTAACCTGGCGACTTCACCTGCGGGTGGCCCGCTTAATCCCCGTCCCTTTGAGAACAACAACCAGTGGGCCGCTTCTCTCGGTGGTCCCATCATCAAGGATAAATTGTTCTTCTTTTTGAACAATGAGGGGATTCGATACATTTTTGGTTCCATCCATTCGGCAAGCGCGCCGACTCCAGAGTTTGAAAACTACGTTCTGGGAAATATCCCCCAGGACGCCGCCACGCAAGCCTTCTACCAGAATATTTTCAAGCTGTATAGCGGAGCGCCCAACATCGCCAACGCGGTACCGGCGCCTGGGAGCTGCACGGGCTCTGGTGGTTGGACACTCGCCACATTGCCTTCTGCACTTGCTGGCAATACTTGCACTGAATCCTGGACCGACTCGGTGTCGGCGGGGAACGAGGAATGGCTGCTCTCCGCGCGCATCGATTACAAGTTCAGTGACAGCGATCAGGTCTTTGGCCGCATGAAGTTCGACCGCGGCGTCCAACCGACCTATACGGACTCAATTAGCCCGGTCTTCGATACAAACAGCACACAGCCTCAAAACGAAGGCCAACTCAACTACACGCATATTTTCAGCCCGACGGTAGTCAATAACTTCATCGGCTCCGTGCTGTGGTACTCCGCGATTTTCGGGAGCGTCTCTGCAAACAGCCCAGCCCTCAGTCTCTTTCCTGGCAACCTGGCGTTCAGCGACGGCTCACTGACCAACATTGGTTTCGGCTCCGGGAACCCCGGCGGATTTGGCCAGGGCTTCCTGTTCCCTCAGGGCCGCAACGTGACCCAGTGGGGACTTGTGGACGACCTTTCGGTCACTCGCGGAAATCACTCCTTCAAGATGGGCGTAAACTTCCGGCGTGATGACATCAGCGATCACACAGCCTCTGAGCTGGCTCTGTATCCCGCAGTCCAGACGACGCTCTTTGGTTTCGCGAACGACGAGGTGGCCAGTTCCACGCAATACAACTTCGCGACCAGTCCTGTTCAACCCGTTGCCTTTTACACCTTCGGACTTTATTTCCAGGATGAATACCGCGTTAACCCGAATCTAAAGCTGACGTTGACCATGAGAGCTGATCGCAATTCGGGTGGCGTCTGCCAACATGCCTGCGCCGGCCTTCCCGTGAACGAGTTCAGCGATCTGGCTCATGGTGCTAACATTCCCTATGAGCAGTCATTCCAGACGGGTCTAACCACCATCATCCCTGGCGTCGAGAAGGTGGTCTTTCAACCACGGTTCGGTGTGGCCTGGACTCCGTGGGGAAGCAAAACCGTCATCCGCGCGGGCGTCGGCCTGTTCAGCGATTTGTATCCGGGCACGATTCTCAGCGGCATCGATACCAACTTCCCACAGGTCAACCTCTGGAACGTCCCAGGGGGAAGCTTGGCTTGGGATCTGAAATCGCCCTCTACAACGGCATTCCCAACCAGCGGCGTGGCCCTAGTTCAGCAGTGCAACACCGCCTTCAACTCCAACTATTTCAGCGGCGGCAATCTGAATACGTATCTGGCCACCCCGGGTCTTCCGGCCGGATGCGCTACAACTCCGACTCTGAATGACGTCAGCCGCAACCTCTCCAATCCCAAGTATGTGGAATGGAATCTGGAAATCCAGCACGCCTTGGGAACCAAGGCGATCGTCTCGGCAAACTACGTTGGCAATTATGGATACGACGAGCTTTACAGCAACGACTATCAAAACAGCTTTGGGTTCGGTGATCTACCGGCTACCGCTCCCGATCCCAGAGTCGGCTTAGTGAAGTTCCTGACCAGCGGCGCTGTCTCCAACTACAACGGCTTAACTCTCTCGATTAAGGCCAATACGTGGCATGGGCTGACGGGTTCTTTCAGCTACACGTATTCGCATGCCTTGGATGAGGTTTCCAACGCTGGCGTTTTGCCGTTCTCCGTGATCACCAGCATCACCAACCAGATCAATCCCTATAGCCTGCGTGACAACTACGCTTCGGCCGACTATGACGCTCGCCATCAACTCAGCGCCAGCTACATTTACGCGCTGCCTTTCAAGAGCGAACATCGCCTGCTGAATTCGGCAATCGGTGGTTGGCAACTCTCGGGCACCATGTTCTATCGGACAGGCTTTCCCTTTAGCGTGATTGATGGAGGAACGCTTGGTGGACTAGCTGCCGACAACCTTAACCCGTCGTTCAACACCATTCTCCTGCAGCCGGAATTCTCGCGGAGAAACTTCTCCAATGTCGACAGTTGCGTTGCGACATCCTGCTTCGGAATAGCTGGAACAGGTTCAACAGCGCCCTATTTGTTCGCGCCAGCGACAAACTTCACTGGGGACGTTGTTGGCCGCAACGCTTTCCGCGGTCCGGGATTCCTGGGCGGCGACATGAGCTTGCGGAAGAACTTCCAATTCACGGAGCGCGTCGGCTTCCAGATCGGGCTGAACGCTTACAACTGGTTCAACCATGCGAACTATGGCGCGCCCTATCCCAACACGAATGCACCTTTCTTCGGCCAGGCCGTGTTCACCCAAACTCCGCCTACGTCTCCGTACGGGGCATTCGCCGCTGCCGCAACAGATATGAGAATTGCGCAGCTCACAGCCAAAATCACGTTCTAACTTCATCTCGCGAAAACGCGGCAAATGGGCGGCTTTCACGGCCGCCCTTTTTTGTTGCCCAAACATGAATCAAATTCCTCGTTCGCTGCTATCGATTCTTTGCCGGTTATCTGAAACAGCAACTGTTACAGAATTGCAATAGACGGTCTGGTTCTCGGGCTCCTTACAATGGAGACAGCTGTTCCAGGAGGAAAACGAAATGCCGAAGTCGAAAGCCGCTGCGTCGGAGACCACAAAGAAGTCCCGAAAAGCGGCAACTGCCAAACCCACGTATGACGAAATCGCTCTGCGTGCCTATCACATCTATCTCGAACGCGGCTGCACACCGGGCGATCCCATGCAAGACTGGCTGCGCGCCGAGATGGAATTGCTGGAACCGCCGAAGAAAGCGAGCCGCAAGTCGAAAGTGGTCTCGATCGCCGCGTAGTTGCCAGTTCATCTCGCTCGCCAGCCTGACTCGCTCCGCAGTCCTGTGGTCCCTTTGACTCCACAAGCCGCCGTGAATGCGTCCGTGAAATTCCTTATACTATTCCTAGGGTGCGATGGATGAGGGATTACCGATATGACGCGTGGAAATAACCTGAGCCCCGGGCGGCTCGTTTTGATTGCGTTGATTCTCGTTCTCGGTGCGTTTTGGGTTGGCGCGCGTTATGGACCGCGCCAGGCGAAGGACGTCGAAGCACTCCGGATCGCTGAAAGTCCCAACCCAGCTCCCGTGCCTACAGCCGCGCCGGAGCAGAGCGATCGCTTGACCGAAGAGGAATCCATCAATGTCCGCATCTATCGCCAGGCCTCGCCGGCAGTGGCAAACATCCTGACCAAGGCAACGGAATACGATTTTTTCATGGATGCTGTACCCGTGGAGGGAGCGGGATCGGGATTTTTGATCGATCCGCGCGGATACATTCTGACCAACTATCACGTTGTCGCCGGGGCGCAGTCCATTGAAGTGATTCTGGGGGACAAGACCCGTGCTCCCGCAAAATTCATCGGCGCCGATCAGCGCAACGACGTCGCCTTGATCAAAATCGATCCGAAGGGCAAGCAGCTCGCCGCGCTGACTCTCGGTGATTCCTCCAAACTTCAGGTCGGCCAGAAAGTGTTGGCGATTGGCGATCCGTTTGGTTTCCAGTCCACTTTGACGACCGGGGTGGTTAGCGCGCTTGGCCGCACGGTACAGACCAGCGACACGACTTTTATTGACGATGCCATTCAGACCGACGCGTCCATCAACCGCGGCAATTCGGGCGGCCCACTGATCGACACGCACGGCGAAGTAATCGGCATTAATTCGGCAATTTACACGCCGTCAGGAACCACCGCGGGCATCGGTTTCGCGATCCCCATCAACACCGCAAAGCTCATCGCGAATGACCTGATGACCGAAGGCAAAGTTCGTCGTGCGTACTTGGGGGTGCGCACGATCCCGGTTGCCGGATGGCTCGCGGAGGCTCTCGATTTGCCCGTTCAGGAGGGCTTGCTCGTCGAACAGACCACCAAAGGCAGCCCGGCGGCAGCAGCGGGAATTCATGGCGGAGATAAACCGGCTCAGGCGGGAATGCGGCGCATTATGATCGGTGGCGATGTGATTGTGGGCATCGAAGGCCAGAAAGTTTCCAATCAGTTTGACATTGACTATATTTTGAACCGCAAGCGCCCCGGCGACAGCGTTACTGTGACGCTCTATCGCGGCGCGAAGAAGCTGGATATTCCCGTGAAACTTGGCGAACGCGACGGCAACTAATCAGCGAATCAATTTTGCCCGGCCTGGCGCCGTCATTCCGAACGGAGGCTGCGAAGTGAGGAATCCCTCTTCAGTTGAATTGATAGCAATATCCAATCCCATTACGGGCCGATCTCCGCGCGATAGCGATTGCGTTCCTCTTCACTTAAGGCGAACCATCCCTCGGTGATGTCGCGCACGCGCTCCAGCGCCTTTTGCATTTCCTGGTGCTTCGCCTTGATCATCTCGGAATCCGCGTTTTGCGGCACGTAAATGGGTGTCGAACCGACCAGGATCGCGCGCGTAAACAATTTCGGCAGGCAGAAATGGTCCCATGTTTTCTCGAAAGTTCTGTCGCGCTCCACTCCCACGTGAAATACGAAAATGGGCGCTCCCGTCATTCGCGCCAGCAACACCGGCCCGACCTTTGCCACATAGCGCGGCCCTCGTGGCCCATCGATGGTAAAGCCGCAATCCAGGCCTTCCTTGATGCGCTGGGCCATCACGGCCAGTCCACGCAAGCCGCCGCGCGAGGAGCTGCCCTGCGCGGTGCCAAAGCCCAGCCACTCGATCACCTTGCGCGTCCATTGCCCGTCAAACGCCGTCGTATTCATGATCACGATGCCGCGATTTCTTCCGTACCACGCAATGGGAATGATGCAACGATGCCAAAACGCCCAGATGCACGGTTGCTTCGCGCCCCAAACTCGCTCCACATTCGCGCGGCCAAGCACTTCGAACCGCAACGTGGGACCGAGCACGCGGATCACGCTATAGACTACGGCCGCGATAATGGGAATCTGGATGCGCCGGTGCCACGGCAGTTTCGGGAGACGCACATCATAATGCGCGCTGATCACTTCCTGCGCTTCTTCTGGCCGCTTTTCGCTGGTTTCCATCTTCATATAGTATAGAAGGGTTGCTGTATCGTTGTGCAGGATGGGAGTTCGTTCGCTTGGTGCAATCCCGAACCTTTAGGCGCGTTTCGCTCTTTGCGGCGCTTTTTTGCGTGGCTGGCTGTGTGTGTGTGCCGGTGACGTATCTTCGCGCGGCGCACCCCGATAATCCGCTGGCCGACGCCGTGGGCGCCATCGAGGGAGACGCGATTTCCGTACAGGGACCGATGAGCGTCGATACCGCCAATGGCCAGGTAAAGACCATTCTTCGCAGCGGCAGCGAAGTGCAGGTGAAATCCGGCCAGGCGCACATCGACCTTGTGGAAGGTGGAAACCTGACCATTTGCGGGCCTGCTCACTTTTCCGTGTTGAAATCCGGCAACGCGCTCACCATCGCGTTGGACAGCGGCACGATTCACGCGCACATTGAAGGCCAGCTCACCCTTACGGTATACACCGCGCAGATTCAGGCACACGCCATACCCATCGGGAATACGGCGGAGGATGTGCTGGTTGGGCTGGATGGCTCAGGGACGATGTGCATCCGCCCAACGAAGGGCGCGGTTCGCATCGAACAGCAACTGACGGGGCAAAGCCTGCTGATCCCGCAGAACGGCGACGTTTCGCTGGCGAACGGACAGCTGGAGACGCTGCACATTGCCTCGGGACAATGCAATTGCGAGCTTCAGTTGAGCGCAAAATCTCAAGAGATGACAACCCAAGTCAGTGGGTTAGCTTCATCTGCTGAAATTAAGCAGCAGGCTGCCGAACAAAAGCCCCCGGAAGCTGCGCAGGCCAAGACGATTCCTCCCGTAAAGGAAGAGCCTGTCTACCAGGTGTTCATGCCGCCGCTGCACTACGATGCAAACGCGAAAGTGCAACAGGATTATGATCCCAATCTGATCGTTCTGGTGCGGCGCGCGCGCGTGCGGCCCACTCTTATCTTTCAGGGAAAAGTCGAGGGCGATCCGGTGGTAGCGCAAGCGGCTGCCCCGCCACCGGCTCCGACGACGATGAAAACGGACGCGGCGAAAAAACCCGCGGACGATTCCTCGTGGAACCGCGTCCGTACGTTCTTTCACCGGCTCTGGTCCCCCAGTTCCTAAGTTCAACGGCCACCATGGAAGGCCGGAATGGCAGGGGATGACTCCAGTCGCGCCGCGAGGCTAGCAACTCGGCGAGACTTTAGCCGCCGCCCCTAGAGCAGCTACATCCCCTCGTAGTTCGGACCGCCGCCACCTTCGGGTACCATCCAATTGATGATCTGATAGGGATCGGCAATATCGCAGGTCTTGCAGTGCACGCAATTCGCCGCGTTGATTTTCAGCTTCAGGCCCGCGCCCTCTTTCGCCATCTCGTAGACCGCGGCGGGACAAAAATACTGGCAAGGATTGCCGTATTCCTCGACGCAGCGTGTCGAGCAAATGTCGAGATCGAGCACCTTCAAATGGCAGGGCTGGTCTTCTTCGTGGCGCGTGCCGGAGTGGTAGACGTCAGTTAAACGATCAAACGTAAGCTTGCCGTCGCCTTTAAAACGCTCCGGGGCGGGCCTGCCGTGAATCTTTTGATACGCTTCATATCCGGGGCGCGCGTGCATTGGATCGATCAGGCCGCGTCCACCGGTGACCTGCTGCAACCCGGAAAGCACGAAGCCGTCCAGCAAACCATTGTGGAACGATTGGTGGAAGTTACGAACCCTCCACAGCTCTTCCCGGATATAGCTGTGGTCGATTTTTTCCTGGTACAGCTTCAACGTCTTCGCCGACGTATCGCCCGCCTGGAGCGCTTTGAAAATTGTTTCCGCCGCCAGCATCCCGCTCTTCATCGCCAGGTGCACGCCTTTCAGCCGCTGCGAATCCAGGAAGCTGCCGGAATCGCCCACAATCAAGCCGCCATCCACATAATTGCGTGGCATGGAATACCAGCCGCCGTAGGGCAGCGACTTCGCGCCGTAACGCACCAGCTTTCCGCCTTCGAGGAGATTGCGCAGGAAAGGATGCGTTTTCCAGATCTGAAATGCGGCGTGCGGATCGAATCGCGGATCGGCGTATTCCAGGGCAACTACCAGGCCAAGCGAAGCGCGATTATTGGACAGGCCATAAATCCAACCCCCGCCATACATCTTCCTGGAAAGCGGCCAGCCCAGCGTGTGCGCCACGAATCCCGGCTTGATTTTTCCGGGTTGGACGTCCCACAACTCTTTGATCCCGATACCGTACGTTTGTGGATT
This sequence comes from Candidatus Acidiferrales bacterium, assembly GCA_963790355.1. GTDB lineage: Bacteria > Acidobacteriota > Terriglobia > Acidiferrales > UBA7541 > Acidiferrum. The sequence goes on along the minus strand of CAWBOF010000001.1, from coordinate 52,248 downwards.
GACGTTGTCGAGCTTCTGGTTTGTGACTAATTGCTTTGTCAGCGATCCCCGCGGGCCTTCGGCGAGCACGGTTACCTTTGCACGAAGTTCGTATCCCGGTGTGTAGTTGTCCTTAGGCTTGCCGTTTTTGTCGACTCCCTTGTCCTCGGTGATTACTCCGGCAATTCCATTTTCTGCGGGAATCAACTCGGCGCCGCCGAATTCCTTGAACACATTCACGCCCGCGGCTTCCACCAGGCCGCCTAGCCACTTCACCAGCTTGTTGAGCGAAATGACGAAATTCCCCGCGTTGTTGAAGGGTGGCGGCGTTACAGGAAAACGGTAGGAAGATTTTTGTGTGAAGAGAAGTGCCGCGGAATCCGTCACCGGCGTATCCAGCGGGGCGCTCTTCTCGAAATCCGGAACAAGCTCCGCCAGCGCTTTTGGATTCATGATTGCGCCGGATAGTTGGTGGGCGCCGATCTCGCGCCCCTTTTCCAGCACGTAAATATTTTCCGCGGAAAGTTCTGGCTTGGCTCCGCTGGCATTGTGCTTCTTGATCAGGTTCGCCAGGTGCAAGGCACAGCTCAGCCCCGCGGGGCCAGCACCCACAATCAATACATCCGCGTCCAGTTGTTCCCGTCGGATGGCCATAAAGAAAACCTCTAGTGCAAGTTCACAAATTCTTCGTGTGACAATGCAAGTTGGCGGAGAATTTTAAAATAGAGCGGAGGACCTATTTCTTTTCCTCCGTGGATCGGCATTGTCACACCCCGCCCGTCCGCATGAATCCATCGTCATGACTACCTGTCGTAAGGTTAAGACTGAATCCAAGAAGTCGGGCCACCTGCTGAAAATCGCGCCCTGTGGCGCTAGGCATTGATAATCTCGGTGGTATCCACCGATAGCCGCTGCCCTTTCCGCCTGAACTCCTCCGCGATCAAAGCAGAGACCTTGACCAACCCCGCTAAATCCGCTTTTCGCGACGCCATAAGTGCGTAACACCCAGCAACAGCAGGAATCTCTGCGACCCAGGAACCACCGTCCTGAGGGCATAGAACCGTCTTGTATCCTCGTGAGTCATACGGACTTTCTGATTATACGATAATTCGCCCGCTGGTCAGGCTAACCCTTGGCTTTTTGCAGCTCTTCGGTGAGGGCAGGCATGATTTCGAAGATGTCGCCGACGATTCCGTAATCGGCTATTTCGAAGATGGGCGCATTCTGATCCTTATTGACCGCTACGATCGTGCGTGAACCCTTCATTCCTACGACGTGCTGAATCGCACCGCTGATGCCCAGCGCAAGATACAGCTTCGGCGCAACGGTTTGCCCCGAGCTGCCGATCTGACGTTCCATCGGCAGCCAGCCTTCGTCGCAAATCGGACGGGACGCCGCAATTTCGCCGCCGAGCGCCTTCGCCACCGCTTCCGCTTGCGCAATATTTTCCGGCGCCTTGATCCCGCGGCCTATCGCCACGATCAGCGGCGCCTGTGTCAGATCGACGGAGGCTTTCGCTTCCTTAAACAGCTCCAGCGGTTTCGTTCGAATATCTTCCGCTTTCAGCTCCACTTTCGCCGCGTTTACGGGGGCCTTCCCGGCCGCGTGTGCTTCCAACATATCTGCACGAAACGCTCCGGACTGGAACGAAGCGAACCACGGCGTGGCTCCTACAAAACTTACGTCCGCTGCCGTTTTTCCCTGAAACATTTGACGGACGAAAATAAGTTTGTCACCTTCCTTGCGGAAGCCGACGCAATCGCCGACCATTCCCCGGCCCAACATCGCCGCTAATTTCGGCGCAAAATCGCGCACTTGGTATGTGTGCGGAAACAAAACCAAGTCAGGGTTCGTGGATTCCACAATCTGCTTCAGCGCTATGCAGTAACCATCCGGCGTGTAGTTCTCCAGCAGTTCGTTTTCCACGGCGAGCACCTCCGCTACATTTTTCGTCGCCAGTTCTTCGGCGAGCGCCGTCACACCGTTGCCGGCCACCGCCGCGGTAATCGTTCCCGCAGTGGCCGCGGCAATCTGTTGAGCCGCCACCAGCGTCTCAAAACTGGTGTTGTTCCACTTGCCCTGCCGCTGCTCCGTGACCACCAGAATCTTCATCGCCTGCCTCTTTTCGACCACCGCATTTTGTCATCCGGATCGAAGCGAAGGACTTCAACCGATCCCGTCAGCTCGCTCGACCGTTTCAAATCACCCGTGCCTCGAACTTCAATTTCTCCACCAGTTTTGCCGCAGCCTCTTTGGGCGTCCCGGTCAGAAATTCTGTCTTTTTCGTTTTTGTCGGCACATAAATCTTCTCAATCGTTTGCGTCGGCGCCACGGCCACACTCAGCGATTCGCGCGTGACCGTGGCAATTTCCTTCTTTTTCGCGGCCATGATTCCTTTCAACGTGGCGTAGCGCACCTTATTGATGCCCGACTGAATCGACAGAACAGCGGGAAGGGGACACTCGAGCCACTGAAACCATCCCGCTTCCAGTTCCCTCTTGAGTCTCAGCTTCGCGCCTTGCACTTCAATTTGCATGATGATGGTCGCATGCGGCAGGTTCAGCAGCCCTGCCAGAAGCACGCCTGTCTGCCCGAACCCGTGGTCATCGCTCTGCAAACCGGTCAGCACCAGATCACACTTTTCCTTGCCGATGGCCGCTGCCAGCACTTTCGCGGATCCCAGCGGATCGAGCTGCGCAAAATTGTCGTCTGCAATATGAATGGCGCGATCCGCGCCTTTGGCAAGCGCCTCTTTGATCGTCTGCTTGACGCGTTCCGGACCGAGCGACAGGACGATTACTTCGCCACCGTTCTTTTCTTTCAGCCGCAGCGCTTCTTCCAGTGCGTAGCTGTCGGGCTCGTTCATCTCAAATCCTATGTCGGATTCCTTGATCCAGTTTCCAGCGATGGACAGCGGCGCATCTTTCGTCGGAACCTGTTTAATGCAAACGATAGTGTTCACGGGAGTTTCCTTCCATCAGGGCCTGCGGAATGGAATGTGTTCATGCATGACTTGCCTGTAGTGGGAGCGGAGGTTCTCAACTTCAGACAAGCCCACCTGCACAATGGGACCTTGCAACGGCAAAAGCAAACGGCGCTGCGCGGCCTACTGACCCGCCCAGCGCTTGAAAATCAATGCCGCATTGGTGCCGCCGAAACCGAAGGAGTTCGAGAGCGCATAATCAACTGTCGCTTTGCGGGCCACATTCGGTACATAGTCAAGATCGCACTCCGGGTCGGGCGTTTCCTGGTTGATGGTGGGCGGCAAAATCTGATCGCGCAACGCCAGCACGCTGATGCCTGCTTCCAGGCCGCCTGCGCCACCGAGCAGGTGCCCGGTCATGGACTTCGTGGAACTGACCGGCAGCTTTTTGTTGGCAGCGCGCTCGCCGAACAAGCGCTTCATCGCCGTGGTTTCGATCACATCACCGATCGGCGTTGAGGTTCCGTGCGCGTTGATGTAGCCAATATCGTCCGGAGAAAGCTTGGCATCTTTCAGAGCTGCCCGCATTACGCGGAAAGCTCCGTCACCATTCTCGGCGGGTTGCGTGATGTGGTAAGCATCGCCGCTCATTCCATAGCCGACGATCTCCGCTAAAATGGGGGCGTTGCGCTTCTGCGCATGCTCGAGCGATTCCAGCACCAGGATTCCCGCTCCTTCGCCGACCACAAATCCGTCTCGAGCCGCATCAAACGGGCGGCTGGCCTTTTCCGGTTCATCATTGCGAGTGGAAAGCGCACGCATCGACGCAAACCCGCCGATGCCCATTGGCGTAATCGTCGCTTCTGTTCCGCCGCAGATCATCATTTCCGCCGCACCGCGTTCAATAATTTTGAAGGAATCGCCGATGGAATGCGCCGAAGCGGAGCAGGCCGTCGCCGTCGCCGAGTTCGGCCCTTTCGCGCCATATCTAATAGAAATATGCCCGGAAGCAAGATTTACAATGGCCGAAGGAATAAAGAAGGGAGAAATTTTACCCGGGCCGCCTTGCATCAGCTTGATGTGTTCGCGTTCGATGATGTCGAACCCGCCGATGCCAGAGGCCACATACACGCCCACTTCGTCGAGGTCGGACTGTTCCGGCTTCCACTCCGCCATCTTCACGGCGAAATCCGCCGAGGCCAGCGCCAACTGGATGAACCGGCCCATTTTTTTCAGTTCTTTTTTCTCGATCCAGAGGAACGGGTCGAAGTTCTTCACTTCACCCGCTATCTGGCAATCGAATTCGGCGGTGTCAAAATGTGTAATGCGGTGGACACCGCTGCGACCTGCGACCAGGTTTTTCCAGCTCTCCTCGGTCCCGATACCCAGCGCACAAACTAATCCAACGCCCGTTACGACGACGCGGCGAGTCAATTCGCTTGCTCCTTCATGCAGGGAATTTCCTGCGGCTTACTTGCCTTTCGAGTGCTTGTCGATGTACTCGATGGCATCCTTCACCGTGGTCATTTTCTCGGCGTCCTCGTCCGGCACCTCAATGCCGAACGCTTCTTCGAACGCCATTACCAATTCCACCTGGTCGAGCGAATCCGCGCCCAGGTCGTCCACGAATGACGCCGTAGGCGTTACCTCCGCCTCATCCACGCCCAATTGCTCGACGATAATCTGCTTTACCCGCTCTTCTACACTGGCCATTCCAGTCCTCCGCGACCTGCTGTCGCATTTTCTTGTTCGTGCTACTCCACACCGTAATCCGGCTTTGCGGCCGGCCTACAATCCCTTATGCCCTTGCTTGGGTAACCTGCCAAGTCTACTTTCCCAGCCCACCAAGGTCAACTTAAAGGCCTCATATTTCGCGGACTCGGAGCCTCTCTGAGAATCAGACGCGAGTCTCACTAAGCCAAGTACAGACCACCATTCACATCCAGCACGTGCCCTGTGATGTAGCTCGCCTCATCGCTTGCCAAAAAAACAATCGCTGACGCGACATCGCGACCGGTGCCCATGCGTCCCAGGGGAATCCGGGTTTTCAATTCTTCCTTCACTTTTTCCGGCAGCACATCCGTCATCGGCGTCTCAATAAATCCTGGTGCCACAGCGTTCACCGTGACGTTCCGCGATGCAATCTCCATCGCGATGGCCTTGGTCAGACCGATCAAGCCAGCTTTAGCTGCCACATAGTTCGCTTGTCCCGCATTCCCCATCTGCGCAACTACGGACGCAATATTAATGATGCGCCCCGCGCGCGCCCGCATCATCGTCGCCAGCGCCTGTTGCGTGCAGAAATGTGCGCCAGTCAGATTCGTCCGAATGACCGCGTCCCAGTCGTCCTGCTTCATGCGCAGCGCCAAACCATCTCGCGTGATGGCCGCGTTATTCACCAGGATGTCCAGTTTTCCAAACTTCTCGAGGACTGCCCGAAATCCAGCTTTCACCTGCTCCGCGTCTGCCACGTCCATCTTCACCGCGAACGCCACGGCGCCCTTCGCCGCAATCTCTTCCGCCAACGCAGCCAGCTTCTCTTCATTGCGTGCCGCCACAACCACTTTCGCGCCGGCTTCCGCCAGCGCCAGCCCTGTGTCTCGCCCAATCCCCTGCGACGCTCCGGTAACCAGCGCCACTTTGTCCGTCAAACTGAACATTCCGTCTCGATTCCAGGTTGTAAGTCATAAGTTTCAGTTCAAACCTGATGACGCTTAAACTTAAAACTGACGACTTATAAGTTTTGTCACGCCGCGTCCGACTTCGCTCCGGTAATTCTGTCCAAGGTTGCTACAAGACTCTTTTCATCCTCCACATTCAAGGTGGTCACAGAACGCTCGATCTGGCGCATCAATCCCGTCAGCACGCGGCCCGGTCCAACTTCGAGGAACGTGGTCACGCCTTCGTCCAGCAACATCCGCATGGATTCTTCCCAACGCACCGGCATGGTCACTTGCCGCACCAGCGCGCTCTTGGCTTCCTCGCCCTTGCGAATCGTGTCCGCATCCACGTTGGTGACTAGCGGCATCTGCAGATCGGCAAACTTCGTGATTGCCAGATCTGCTTCGAGCTTCACCTGCGCCGGCATCATCAACGCCGAATGGAACGGCGCGGAAACGGCAAGCACCACCGCCCGCTTCGCTCCCGATTGCGAGGCAATCTCCACCGCACGCTTCACCGCCCCGACGTGCCCGGAAATCACAGTTTGTTCCGGAGAGTTCAGATTCGCGGGAGAGCACACTTCACCCTGCGCAGCGCGCTTGCACACGTCCAGCACCACTGTCGGCGACAAGCCCATGATCGCTGCCATGCTACCTTGGCCAGCTGGCACCGCTTCCTGCATGTACGTTCCGCGCTTCCGTACCAGCTTCACGGCGTCGGAAAAACTTAACGATCCCGCCGCAACCAACGCGGAGTATTCGCCTAAGCTGTGTCCGGCCACGAAATCAGCGGTCACACCCTTTTCCGTCAAAACGCGGTAAGCGGCTACCGACACCGCCAGAATCGCCGGTTGCGTGTTTGCGGTCAGCTTCAGCTCTTCTTCCGTGTCTTCAAAGCACATCTTCGAAACGGAAATGCCCAGCGCGTTGTCCGCTTCTTCAAACACGGCGCGCGCCCCGGCATAGTTCTCCGCCAGTTCTTTCCCCATTCCGGGATATTGCGATGCCTGTCCCGGAAATATGAATGCGACTTTGCCCATACTGACTCCTCTCTCTTTCCCTCACGCTTTCGCGGTGGTCAGGGAGAGCTCCTGTTCGATTTTTTCATTCACGTGCGCCCGCGCCAAACCCGCGGCAACCCGTATTGCGTTTTTGATGGCATTGGCATTGGACTTTCCGTGGGTGATCACGCATACGCCGCGAACTCCCAGCAACGGCGCGCCACCGTATTCGGAATAATCCATCGTCTGTTTGATACCCTTAAACGCTCCCCTGGATAACATGTAGCCCAATTGCGAAGCGAGCGAGCCTTTGTACGTCTTGCGCAGAAACTTCACGATTTCCATGGCCAGCCCTTCGCAAATTTTCAACGCGATGTTTCCCACGAATCCATCGCAAACAATCACGTCCACTTTGCCCGAAAACAGGTCGTTGCCTTCCACATTGCCCACAAAGTGCACGGGCAAATCCTTCAGGCGGTCATAAACCGCGCGGGTCAGCTCGTTGCCCTTGATCTCTTCTTCGCCAATCGAAAGCAGCCCCACTCGCGGCTTACGGCTTCCGAAGGTCAACCGGTAATACAACTCACCCATCACCGCGAACTGCAACAGGTGCTCCGGCTTCGAATCCACATTCGCACCCACATCCAAGAGCACCGAAACGCCGCCCTTGGCATTGGGAAAGGGCGCCGCCAGGGCCACGCGATCGACGGCTTCGAGCGTCCCCATGATGAACTTGGCCGTGGTCATCACCGCGCCAGTGTTTCCTGCGCTGACGAAGGCTGCGGCCTCGCCGTCCTTCACCAACCGCGCCCCGACATGTACAGAACTATCTTTCTTCCGCCGGAAGGCCTGCGCGGGATGATCGTCCATCGTGATTACCTCGCTGGCCGGAATAATCTCGACCGCTACCGTCGGCTTCGACAGCCGCGCAAGTTCCGCGCGAATGACGTTCGGTTGGCCCACCAAGAGCACGCGAACGCCGTACTCTTGCGCTGCCAGAACACTCCCCTCCACTTCAGGTAGAGGTGCGTGGTCTCCCCCCATGGCGTCGACCGCGATTGTGATCATGGAAATCGTTCCAGTGACTCTAGCAAGTTCGGTGGGCACAACCTGCGCTGTGCCGATCAGGACTTCAAGAGCCCGGCTTCCGATCTGCGCGCTCTACTTTGTGTCGTGTACCGGTCTTCCCTTGTAATATCCGCAATGGGGGCAAGCCTGGTGGGGCTGCTTCATCTCATGGCAGTTGGGACATTTGGCCAGAGCGGGGGCAAACAGCCGGTCGTGCGCGCGCCTGGTGCTGGTGCGCCTCTTTGAATGTCGTCGTTTTGGATTTGGCATTCCACTACTCCTTGTTTCTCGCCCCACTCGCGGCTACACACAACGCCTGACCGAACGAGGTCGGATTCTATGGGCTTTCGGCCCGAAAATCTATTGTTTCTTGAGCCAGTCCTGCTTTAGCCGCGCGAGGGGAGCCAGACGCGGATCGGAAGAGTGCACTTCGCAGCGGCACTCTTCATGGTTCAGGTTGGCCCCGCAGCTCGGGCACAACCCACGGCAATCGCTTTGGCAAATCACTTTCATCGGTAATGACAGCAGCACTTGTTCCTTCAAAACGTCGGCCAGGAACAAGCCCTCGCCTTCAAAAAATCCTATCTCCGTATCGTCGTCCTTCAACCGCTCTTCTTCGTGCCTGTTCCCCTTGGGAAGCGGCTGGTAGAACAAGTCAAAGTCCTTGTGAATCTCTTCGATCACCGGTTCCAGGCAGCGCGCACAGACCATCTCAATCTTGGTCTCCAGCTCTCCCACGATGCGGATCTGGCCTTCCAGAAGCTCCGCCGTCGCCGTAACCTCCAGCGGTTCCGCCTGTTTCACTTCATTGATACCGTAATCGATACTTCCGGGGGCATAACTCTTCCGGATGCGCATTTTGCGGACGGCAAGATCTTTGACGTCGAGAAACATATCTTCAGCGCCTCCGGCGCGCACGCTCATGCTATTCCATTATTTGGGCAGTTGCGGCTTAAGTCAAGAAAGCTGAGGCTGTAGAAGGCGGTTCCGGCGGCGAATCCGTCAGCCATGTCTCCTAGTACTAAACGGAGAAATCCAAGTCCCAGCAGCCACCGATTAGGCTGGTTTTAGCGGCTCCTTCAGATACCCACCGACCACACGAACGTAATCGGGAAACGCGACTTCCGGCTCCAGAATATCCGGGTGCCACACTTTCTCCCATTCGAAACAGTAGTAGCCTTTATAGCCAATTCGGCGCAACGCCAAGACTTGTCGCTCGATCGGAACGTCCCCTGTCCCGGTCAGCACATACTTCCTTCCTGTTCCGTCAGGCACGGAATCTTTCAAATGCGTGTGGCGGATCCACGAGCCAAGTTCCGCGACGGTGTGTTCCGGCTGTTCGTGTCCTTCGACAAACGTATGGTGCGCATCCCAGAGCAGCGCGACGTAGTTTGAATCCGCCCGGGTCAATACTTCTTTTAACGTTGGTGAATCCACGAATTCTCCGTGCGACTCAATCGTCACCGTCACGCCTCGTGGTCCGCCATACTCTCCAAGCTGATGGAGCCCGTCGACAACTCGCGCGATCACCTCTTCGCGGGGCCCCTTGATTTCGTTCCCGAACACGCGCACGTAAGGCACCTCCAGCGCCGATGCCAGGTCAATGAATCGCTTGGCGTCTCCGAGTTGTTTGGCGCGCTCAGCCGGCTCGGCCACGTGCATCTCCGAGGAGCTGCCCAAATCTGAAATTTTCAGTCCGTGGTCGGCCACCTGCCGCTTTGTCTCAGAAATTTGTGCCGGGCTAAATTCTGGCAGCGTGGGCAAATCCATCTTTCCCATCAAGCCGCGAAGTTCGATCGCCGCAAAACCATTCGCTTGCGCGAACTCGAGAATCTTTTTCCATTCCCACCCAGGGCAACCCAGTGTTGAGAATGCCAACGGCAGCTTTTCTTCCGCAGCCCATGAGAGTTTACTCAACAGCGCCGTGACTGCTCCCGCCACCAGAAAATCCCTTCGTGCCAGCTTCATACGCTTCTCCTCCCGGGTTTGTGCTCTCATTGCTTCGTTTGCCGTCCCTCATTTTCCATTTTTCTTGCGCCCTCGTATAATACGCTTGATCTCGCCGAGGGAGGCATCTTGCATCGACGCGAAGTCCTGAGGCTCCTGGCCTTGAGCTCGGTGGGCCCCGCCATCCCCGGGGATCTTCTCGCTGCCTTTCGCGAAGTTCATCCCGCCCTTCCTGCCGCGCCGTCTCTCAAGGCATTCAACCCTCACCAGAATGCGACGGTCATCGCCATGGCTGATCTGATCATCCCTGCCACTGAAACGCCGGGCGCAAAAGACGTCCGTGTCAACGAATTTATCGACCATATCGTTGCCGACTGGTTTAGCGACGAAGAGCGGGCCGGGTTTCTGGCCGGCCTCGACGAAGTGGACATCCGCACGCAGAAGCTGTTCCAGAAGACTTTTGTCGATGCCAGCCCCGCGCAGCAATCGGAGATTCTGCGCTCCCTTGGCGACGAAATGGCCGCCGCGGCAGCGGCTTTGGCCAATGACCGGCGTCCGTACCGCGGCGCAGTGCCGGAGCCCCGCGATAACTTCTATCTGATGTTTCGCCAGCTAACGCTGACCGGCTTTTTCACGTCCGAAGTGGGCTTCACGCAGCAACTGCATGAGGAAATCATCCCCGGGCGCTACGATTCCTGCGCACCCTTCGACTCGTCGGCATCCCCCAAAGGCGCGTAAGCATGCCGCAAGCGCAGAACAGATATGACGCGATTGTCATCGGCTCCGGCATCACCGGCGGATGGGCTGCCAAGGAACTCACGGAAAAGGGCCTGCGCACGCTCGTACTCGAGGCTGGCCGCCCCATCGTTCCTGAGAATGATTACGCCGAACACATCGCGCGGTGGGATATGCCTTTTCGTGGCATGCGCGACCGCAAGAAACTTCTGCGCGATCAGCCGATCCAGAGTCTCTGCTACGCCTGCCAAGAAATGAATTCACAATTCTTCGTCAAAGACACCGAACATCCCTACACCACCGATCCTGCGAAGCCGTTTCGCTGGATTCGAGGGCGCCAGGTCGGCGGCCGTTCGATCATGTGGGGCCGCCAGTGTTACCGCTGGAGTGATCTCGATTTCGAGGCCAATTTGCGAGACGGCACCGCCGTGGATTGGCCCATCCGTTACGCCGATCTCGCGCCGTGGTACGACTATGTGGAAGACTTCATCGGTATTTCCGGCGAAGCTCTCGGCCTGCCGCAATTGCCGGACAGCAAATTCCTTCCGCCCATGCAGCTCAATTGCGCCGAAGCCGCAGTCAAAGAATCCGTCGCCAGGAATTTTGCCAGCGATCGCATTTTGACCATCGGGCGCGTTGCCGTTCTTACGCAAACCCACCGCGGCCGCGCGGCGTGCCATTATTGCGGGCCTTGCGAACGCGGCTGCATCACGCGTTCCTATTTCAGCAGCGTCAACGCCACGCTGCCGGAAGCCGAAAAAACCGGCCGCCTTACCCTTCGGCCTTTCAGCACGGTGCACAGCCTGATTTTCGATGCGAACTCCCGACGCATCAGCGGTGTCCGCGTAATCGATTCGCAATCGCGCGCCACCCTGGAATTTCACGCGCCTATTTTCTTTTTGTGCGCCTCGACACTGGAATCCGCCCGCATCCTTTTGAACTCCGCCACGCCCGAACTTCCCTCCGGACTAGCCAACTTTTCCGGGGAACTGGGCCACAATCTGATGGATCACATCAAAGGAGGAGGCGCCAGAGGCGTGATTCCCGGTAACGATGGCCGCCATTGTTTTGGCAACCGCCCGAACATTGCTTATATGCCTCGTTTTCGAAACGTGAAGGAAGTGCATCCGGGATTTCTGCGCGGTTACGGGTTGCAGGCATATGCCGGAACGGACGGTTGGGAGCGCGGCATTGTCAATGTCGGCTTCGGGGCGGACTTCAAGCGCAGTATCAGCCGGCCTGGGCCATGGGAGTTCATATTCGAGGGCTACGGTGAGTGTCTTCCTAATCACGGCAATTTTGTCGAGATCGACAAAAACACGGTCGACGCCTGGGGCATTCCCAGCCTGAAAATTCACTGCGCATATGGCGAGAATGAATTTGCGCTACGAAAGGATATGGCCATCGCAGGAGCGGAAATGCTGTCCGCCGCCGGCGCTCGCTCCATCGAACCTTTTACCGACAACGATCCCCCGGGCTTTTCCATCCACGAGATGGGCACCGCGCGTATGGGACGCGATCCCAAAACATCCGTCCTCAACGCCTGGAATCAATCGCACGACATCAAGAATCTTTTCATTACCGACGGTTCCTGCATGACTTCCTCGTCTTGCGTGAACCCGTCTCTCACCTACATGGCCCTGACCGCGCGCGCCTGCGATTATGCCGTCGATCAAATGAAGCGCGGCGAACTCTGATCTCGCCTACGCTTCTTGAATCACCTTCAACAACCCTTCCATAGATTCCCGGCTCGACTCCTCTTTATTTTTGGCGGTGTTCAGATAATGCGTTTCCAGAGACATCGTACCCTCATATCCGTTCTTGATCAGCGCGCGAAATTGCCCCACGTAATCGATCTTGCCACTGCCAATCGGCATCCACTTGGTCTCTCCCGGCTTCGCAGCGGGCGCCGCATCTTTCAGGTGCATGTGCCAGATACGTTTCCTATCCAGTGGCTCATAACCATTTGGGAAGGGCACCTCCCCGGCGTCATAGGCGTTTCCGGGATCCCAATTTACTCCGAGAGCAGGGGACTTGACCGCATCCAGCATCGCCGCGGCTTCCGCTCCAGTGCCCACGTTGCAGGAAAACTCATTCTCCAATACCAGCCGGATTCCTTCGCGCTGCGCAATCGCCGCCGTCTGTTCGAGTTTTCTCGCCACGCGGTCAAATACAGTTTTCGGGTCGGGCACGCGCAGAAACGAAAAAATTCTCACCTTGTCGGTGCCAAAATCCTTGGCGCGCGCAATCGCCCGTTCCAATATTCCATTCTGCTGCGAAATGTCGCTCTGCAGGGGATCCGGCTTACCCCCGGCAAATTTCGATTCCGTGCCGGGCAACGGCGTCTTGAAGTATGCCGAATCCACCACCGACACTTTCATGCCGTGCTTGGCGAGCAGCTCCTTCGCCCGTTTTACATCATCGGCCGTGAACTCCGTAACGTACTTGTCCCAGATAAATCGCAATTCCACCCATTCCAGCCCAAAGCCTTTGATCCAGAGCAGAGCCTGTTCGAAATTTTGCGTAATTTCGTCGCTGATCACGCCCAGTTTAAATTGCTTCACGTCCGCCGCTCCTGCCGGTAACGCGCTCAGCAATGCCGCGGCCGCGCCGGTCGCCACAAATTCTCTACGTTTCATTTTCACCCTCACTCGGGTCTTGATCCTAGTTCCGTATCCAACTTGCGTCAATCCACCCTTCGGCGAAAATTGGACCAGCAAGCCACACATGCGAGAATAGAAAAACCGGAAAGCAGTTCCGGCTGGAAACGGTATTGATCCGCTGGCATAAACCTGGCAGTCTACGCTTCGCGCGCGTCTTTCTCCTGGCCTACTTCTTCGTGGCCGTACGCACACCGTCACAAGAAAAGCCCATACAGTTCACCAATGTGACCCACGCCGCCGGCATCAAGTTCACTCACTTCAAGGGCAACAAAGGCACTTCGATCAATCTGGAAGAATTCGGACCCGGCGTGTGCGTAGCCGACTTTGATGGCGACGGCTGGCAAGACATCTACTTCGTGAACGCCCGCGATCTGTACGACCGGGGTATCAAGGTCCAGAATGCGCTTTATCACAACAATGGTGATGGCACCTTCACGGACGTCACCGACAAAGCCGGCGTTCCCGGCACCGGCTTCGGCTTGGGCTGTGTTTGGGGCGACTACGACAACGATGGCCATCCCGATCTGTTCGTCACGCAATATGGCCGCAACGTCCTGTATCACAACAATGGGGACGGAACGTTCACGGACGTCACCGATAAGGCCGGTGTCGCGGGAATGGACTTCGGCACCTATTTCCACTCCGGGGCTGTCTTTTTCGATTACGATCGCGACGGCAAGCTCGATCTGTACGTCGGCAGCTACGTCGCTTTCCCGCCGGGAGCCCAGCGTTATTGCAAACTCGGCGGCCTGATCAGCAGTTGCCCTCCCAGCGCTTACCAGGGCAGCCCGAGCATTCTGTATCACAATAATGGTGACGGCACTTTCACCAACGTCACCAAGAAAGCCGGCATATACCAGCCCAACGGCAAGAATCTCGCTGTCGGCGCGGCCGATTACGACAATGACGGCTGGCCGGACCTGTTCGTCGCCAATGACGGCATCAGCGCCTACCTCTACCACAACGAACACAACGGCACGTTCAAGGAAGAAGGCTCGATCACCGGCATGGCCTTCACCGCCCAGGGGCTCACCATGGCCGCCATGTGCATTTCGCTCGGGGACTACGACAATGACGGTTGGCTCGATCTGTTTATTTCCGATTTCCAGGGAAGCTCCGATCACGTCTGGAAAAACAACGGTCAGGGGCTGTTTGACGAGGTTAGCGATAGCGACGGCATCACATCTCCCACGCACTCGGTTTTGAGTTTCGGAGGCGGCTTCTTTGACTATGACAATGACGGCTGGCTCGATCTGTTTATCGCCAACGGCCACGTCTATCCCGAGATTGAGCAGATCTTTCCGGATGTTCACTATAAACAGATCAATTCGCTGTTTCACAACGACGGCCACGGCAAGTTCGTCGAGGTGACCAAGACTTCCGGCGACGGCTTCTCCACTCCTTCTGTGGGGCGCGGCGTGGCCTTCGCTGACTTTGACAATGATGGATTCGTGGACCTGGTCGTCGCCAACAACAATGATCCCCCTCTCTTGCTGCACAACAGCGGCGGCAACGGAAATCACTTTGTATCGTTCAAGCTGACAGGAACCAAGAGTAATCGAGATGCCATCGGTGCCCGCTTGAAGCTGACCGCAGGTGGCATGACTCAGATTCGCGAAGTCCAAAGCGGAGGCAGCTACATGTCTCAGAGCGACCTGCGCGCACACTTCGGCCTGGCTTCGACCGCGAACATCGGTAAACTCGAAATCACCTGGCCGAGTGGCGCGAAACAAACGTTTTCCAATTTTCTCGCCGACCAGTTCTACAGCATCGTGGAAGGCAAGGATGAACTGGGCTATCAGCCCTTCGTGAAAAACAAACAGAACAATACGTCGCCTGATGCGAACAAACTATCTACAGCTCACCCGGCGAACTGATTTCCTGCACATCAACGACTTAGCTCGTTTGCTGACAACGGCGGCGTGTTAACATGCATGCACTTTTCAACTTTGGGAGCCTACGGAATGAAATCCTGCCTTCGCGCCGGTGCTCTGTTCGCGATCTTCTCGCTTGCGGCTCTGCCACTTCTGGCTAGTACCAAGATCGTCCATCGCTGGGTGCTCACTGGCTTGCCGATTCCCCATCTCCACAAGATGCTGGTTGCCAGCATCATGGAAAACTATCTGATTCGCCAGGAATTCGAAGATCAGATGAAAATATTGCTCGCGAAGTATGGCGTGGAGGGCGTCCAGAGTTACATGGTCTTGCCGCCGCGGAACGAAATGATGGAAGGCGAGCTAAAGCAACGCATCAAGGAAAGCTCGCTCGATAGCGTGCTCGTGATTCGCCCTAAAGCCGTGCGCAAGGAAACCGAACAGGTAGTTACCGGCGGAATCTACGTGCCTCCGCCGGGCTATTACACATTCTGGCCCTATTGGAATATGGCTTATGGAAATTTTTATCCCACAAGCTCGTACTCCAAGGAAAAAATCATCGTGCGCGTGGAATTCAATCTTTACAGCACGAAAGACGAGCGACTCATCTGGAGTGGCGAGACCGACACGATTTATTCAACAGATTTCGACAGACTGGCCAAGGGATACGCCCAGACTCTGCTAGACCAGTTGAAGAAAGACAAAATCATCCGCAAAAAATGGAATACACCTTCAGCGCCGTAACACCAGGCAACTCGCAATCATGTCGTGCAACGCCTGCTTCCGCTCCGTGATCCCCGCCATGATGTAGCCGATCCCCAGCGGAATCAGTCCGGTGATAATTTTTGCGAAAAATCGCCCGCTGGCTCGACCAAACGAGACGCGATTGCCCGCCAGGTCCGTGACATACAAGCCCAGCATCTGCTTGCCCCACGTTCCCTGCTTTTCCCCGCTTTCCAGATACGCGAAATAGAGCCACTGACCCAGCAGCCACAATCCGCCCAATACTACGTAAAGCGACAGGAGAGCTCCTATCGCCGCCGGGTCTGGCCTTTCCGAAAGTCTCCGCCCAAACGACGTTACAATCGCCGCCCCTCCCATCAGGAAGAACAAGGGAATCGTCACAATCGCCAGCACCAGTCCAATGATGAATCCATCGATGATGGCGGCGACAAAACGCAACCAGAATCCAGCGTATGTCACATTGGAGGCGTACACGATTGCTCCGACGCCCGCATGAGGAGAAACGGCAACAGGCATTGCCGGCGCGACGGCTGGCAGCGCAGTCCGCACGACAGGATTACCGCACGATTGACAAAATGCTGTGTCTGCCGCAAGGGCGGCACCGCATTTGGAACAGAACACGATTGGCCTCCACACACCCGGGAACGTTTTTCGGTCGCGCCTATTCTCTTACAGTTCGGTTGTCCAAGGGAATTAACTTATTCGCAGCCTTCCTGCTGAAATTGCTGCAGGCGCTTCAGGGCGTCTGCGTTGCCTTTGCGAGCCGCAGCGCTCAGCAGAATGCGCGTTTGGTCGCAGTTCCGGGCCACTCCCTCGCCATGCCAGTAAAGTTCGGCGAGCGCCAACTCCGCGCTGGGATTGCCCTTCTCCACGGAAACCCAAAGCAGTCGCACAGCCTCAGACTTATCTTCGGTTGCATTTTTCCCGCGGAGCAGCAGCATGGCATGCGAATACTCCGACGAACCCGTTTCCTGCCCAGCCTCTGACCCGGCGCCAGCCGACACTCCTGAAAGTGGGCTGACCGGCGGAGACGTTCCTTTTGGTATAGAAGGTAGCGCGCTGGCGGCTTTGTTGGCCGGCGCAGTTTCCGTGGGTGCCGCAATTCCCGGGCTCGCCGCTGGTGGTCGAGAGTCAGAGGTGGATGCAGCGTTCGTGGGCTGCGCATTGGTCTCATCGCCGGACGGATTTTCAGGCGAAGACGGCGGCGAAACCTGGCTTGTTCCCGAACCTCCTAACTGTTCGCCCAACCAGATCAGTCCTTCGCCAAACACCCGATGATAGACCGAAGCGGCCACAACCAGTGCCAGCACGGCCATGATGGTCACAGCGCGAGACAGCGTGAACCAGTCCGTCCGGGCTCCTTGGCCCGCATCGCTGCCTTGGCTCAACGGTTCAAGTGGCGCCCACGCTGCAGTTTTCGAGTTGTACTCTGCCTCTTTCCTCGGTGGTTGAATCAGAATCTGTGTAATATCAGGCAGCTCAGGCGAGGGAGATTCCTCGGCTTTCTCGCTCGCCTGAATTTTTGGGAACACCGGCTGTTTTGCATGTTCCCTCTTCCACCCGGATTCCACATCCGTTTCTGTAGCCGGGGGAAGCGGCTCAAACGAAATTTCAATCGTATCTTTCGTGGTGGAAAAATCGGGCGGACCTGGAAACGAACTTGGCTCAGCGCGGCTGTCAGGCTCTTGTTCCTCTTCCACACTCTCGATCGGGGAAGCATCTACTTCAGGCGTCACGCGCGCGACAGGAGGCGCTAGCGGCGGTGGCACTGCGGGAGGCTCAATCGCAACTGGTTCCGGTTGCGCGGTTGGACGGGAGATCGACCAGTGCGGCTTTGTCGGCTGTGCGGGTGTGCGAATACCGGGGGAGCGGAGTTCTTTACGAAGTTCATCAAATGATTGTGCGTCGGAAACGGCCGCCTTTTCCGTCTCTTCTTTATTTTCTTTGGATTCCAGCGTGCCGTTCAGCCAACTCTGAATCTGCGTGCGCGCCAATTGCGGAACTTCGACGAATCGTATGCCGGCGACCCGGCCGCGCTCCTCGACCCACAGGATCTCACCTTCTCCCTCGATGCGAGCGGTGGTGTCGAGCAGAAAGGAGAATGGGGTTTTCTCCCCCGCATGCACCGGTATCATCGCCCGAAGCGCAAAACCCTCTTCGGACAGATCGCGCATCATTCCGCCATTGCCCGGGCCCAACTCCACGTAAATCAGGCTCGGGGGATCCTTGCGCGAATTCTTCCTGCGCTCGCTATTGGCCGTCTGGGGAGACATGTTGAATGCATTTTAACCCGGCGCAAGCCGTTGCGATAGGCACGCGTCACTCAAAATACAGGGGTTGCGCCATCCCGTCTCATTAGACGCTTTGGCGCAGCGTAATGGATCGTTCCGACGCGCGCCATCTTGAAGAATCTTCCTGCCCTTTCCGCGCAGGAGTGTTAGCATTTTGGTGTTTTTCCGCCCTCACCCTCAGGAAAACTGCGCCCTTTCGAACGCCCGTAAGGAGAATGTCTTATGCGTTGGACACCCGGTGGAGTCAGCGGTGATATAGAAGATCGTCGCGATCAGAGCGGTGGCGGCGGTGGTGGAGGCTTCGGCGGCATGCGCCTGGGGCTCGGCGGCCTGGTGATCCTGTTCGTCTTAAGCCTGATTTTCAAGCAGAACTTCTTTGCTCTGTTGGGCGGGGGTGGCGCCTCAACTTCCGGATCTGCCGCAGTCAGCGCGCCCGATCCCGCGCGGGATGCAGCGGAAAAGCCTTTGGTCCAGTTCGTCTCCTTCGTCCTCGACGACACCCAGAAAACCTGGGACCAGCTTTTGCCTCAACAAGCGGGTACTCCCTATCGGCACGCCAAGCTCGTCTTGTTCCGAGATGGCACCCGTTCCGCCTGCGGCGGCGCTGAAGCCGCCACCGGACCGTTCTACTGCCCGGGCGATGAAAAGGTATACATCGACTTGTCTTTCTACGATGAACTGAAGCGGCGGTTTGGGGCTCCCGGTGAATTTGCCCAAGCTTACGTGCTTGCCCACGAAGTCGGCCATCACGTACAAAAGTTGATCGGCGTGGAAGGCAAGGTTCGGCAGTTCCAAAGCCAGAATCCCGGCTCAGCAAACGCCGCATCCGTACAGTTGGAATTACAGGCCGATTGCTTCGCCGGCGTCTGGGCGCATTCGACGCAGCAACGTGGCTTGCTGGAGCAGGGAGACGTACAGTCTGCCCTGGGAGCTGCGGCTGCTGTCGGTGACGACCATATTCAGCAGATGACCCGCGGACGTGTGCAACCAGAAACTTTCACGCACGGCAGCTCCGCACAGCGTATGGACTGGTTTAATCGTGGTTTCAATTCCGGCACGATCAGCGCCTGCAACACTTTCGCGCAGTAGCGCGGCACACGGTTAGTCCGAGGGCAGTTTCCCGGCGCCGGGCACTCCCGGATCGCGTATTTTTTCAACGGCAGCCTTGGCCGCTTTCGCTTTTTTCGGGTCAACCCAAGAGTCCTGGGAAACAACTGTCGTTTGCGTCGGCAACGCCACTACAACGCCCGCCTTCTCTAGCGCGTCCATGATCGAAAGCAGCAGCCCTTCCTGCGAGCTTAGAAAGGCGTTGTAGTCGCTCTCGAGGATGTAGCAATAAATCTCCACGTCCAGGGAATAATCCGAAAACCGGATGAAGCGCACGCGCGAAGACGAGTCCTCCACTCGCGGATTCTCAAGTAACAGTTGGCGGATTTCCTCGAGGACGAACCGCACGTGGTCCGGCGAAAGATCGTAGCGCAGGCGAACCACTTGTTGGCACAAAAACTTGTCGCGGAAGCGCAGGTTCTCGATGACGGCAGTGGCCATGGTGCCGTTCGGAATCGACAGCAGTGTCCGCTCCGGCGTCCGCAGACGGGTTGACCGCAACCCGATATCCTCGACAACGCCCGACTGATTGTTCACCTTGCACGTATCTCCAATCAGGATCACCTTATCGAACAGGATGGACACTCCGCCGAACATGTTCTCAAACGTCTTCTGCGCGCCCAAGCCAAGCGCAAGGGTTCCGATGCCTACTCCGGCCAGCGCCGCACTCACGTTGAATCCCAGCCCGTGCAGCACCACCAGCGTCACCAGGATGAAGATACTGACTTCCACAAACCGGCGGATCAGCGACACGATCGATCGTTCCGCAAACATTCCACGGCTGGAGAGGCTCGCGCCGATTCGCGCCGAGATCGCACGTGTGATCTGCGTCAGCAGCCAATAGAACGCGATCGCCAGAAAAATCCAGATGACCCTGCGGTAGTACAGGCGGTAGAGCAGCGAAGTGCCGATGTAGGCCACCAGCTTATAGTGAATCAGCAGCGCAATCATGAACGTCAGCGGGCCGATTCGCCGCCAGGGTTCAGGTTGAAGAAGAGGCAGGTGCCGAGTGACGCGCCAATAGTACGTCAGCTTTTCCAGCGATTTCGTCATCAGCCTGGCCAACACAAACGAAAGCGGGATGAAAAGCAGGATCGCCAGCCACTGCCAAATGGGCAGGGACAGTAGCCGGTGTTCCACCAGGTAGGGCGGCAACTGCTTCTCTATTGTCGGAAACGTCAGGGAGTCGTAAATCTTCGGCACCGACTCCAACGTAACGCGCGAGAAGTACCAGAGCTTTCGTCCTTGCTCATCCTCGCTTCGCACCAGAAGAATCGGAAATGTATCCACTCCCAGGTTGCTGCTGATCTTTTCCTCGTCCGGCGGCAACCCGTCATCCAGCCGGCCTTGCGGATCACGGCTCACGAAGTCCAGTGGGCCGGAGAATTTCTGATTCAGAATCGCCAGAAGTTGTTCGGCGAGTTCATCATCATCTTCCTCGGAAACATGATGGCGCGCCGGTAGCGGTTGAAAGTACTGCACTGCCACGGAATATTTTTCTTCCTGCGCAGCTTTGATAAAGCCGAGCAAGCATCCGCGTGGGGTTTCGCGGCCCAGGGGATCGGGAGGTACGGTGGGCTGTTGCGATGCGGCTGTTGCGGGCGACGATGTGAGACCAGGGATCTGCGGACGGCCAAACGCACACGCGCACCACAACGCGGCAGAAAACAGCAAGAGCAGCATTCGGCGAATTGGCATGGATCCAGCTCCGAAACGCTGCTTTATTCTATCCGCTGAGGCCGCGCGATAGAAGGGATCGAGGGAGCCGGGGAGCCGAATTGCTCCTGATGCTGCCGCAACAGGAACTGGTCGGTCATTCCCGCAATGTAGTCGCAAACAACCACGTGGCGGGGCGTCTCGCGAGCCATCTCTTCGTGCGTTTCGGGCATGGAATGTGTCTTTTGTAGGTAATAAACGAACAATTCTTCTAGACATCGCACAGAACGTTCGCTGTCTTCCGTGATGACCGGAAGGTTATAAACATGCCGAAACAGAAAAGTTTTCAGCGCGGCGTTCTGCGCGCGTCCGGTCCCGCTCAGACCGGCAAGGCGCGCCGGCGCCCGGCGTACCTCCTCGGCCGTCTGGGCACCGGAACCACGAACTTGCTGCTCCGTGTGGTGGATCACATCTGTCACCAGCGAATCGAGCATGTGGCGCAACGCCTCGCTGAATTGAAGCTTCGCCGGCGCTGCGGGATACTGCATCGCCACATTTGCATAGATTTGTCCAAAAAATGGCGCTTCCTCGCGCAGCAAATCCACGTCCAGAAGATTTGCTTCGAGCGCGTCGTCCAGGTCCGAGGTGTTATAAGCAATCTCGTCCACCCAATCGATCAGCTGGGATTCCAGCGGCGGGCGCACATCGAGCCGGTACTCTGCCAACTCAGGAAAATCGCTCGCGCTATAATCGCGTGAGTGTTTGACGATTCCTTCGCGCACTTCAAAGGTCAGATTGAGTCCCGCGAATCCGGGATACCGATGCTCGAACTGTTCCACGATGCGCAGTGCGTGCAGGTTGTGATCGAAGCGCCCGCCATGCAGACGCATCAATTCGTCCAGTTTTCGTTCGCCTGCATGGCCGAACGGCGGATGGCCGATGTCGTGTACGAGCGCCAGCGCCTCCACCAGATCGGAATTCAGCGATAGAGCGTGCGCCACGGTTCGAGCAATTTGCGAAACTTCCAGCGTATGCGTCAGCCGGTTACGAAAATGATCGGAAAAGCGCGCGGTGAAGACTTGCGTCTTGGCTTCCAGCCGCCGGAATGCCCGCGCGTGGATGATGCGGTCGCGGTCCCGCGCATATTCGCTGCGATAGAGGTGGGCTGGCTCCGGGTAGCGGCGTCCGCGGGATTCCTCGGTTCGCATTGCCCACGGCACTAAGAGTGGATACGTTTCGATGGGCGAAGCCTCCGGCAATTTCTAGTAGTCCGCAAGAACGGCGCAGATGCCAGTTCGCGGACAGAGTTTGCAGAGTGAGCGCGCTCAGGCCTGCGCCAGATCAAGAACCGAGCAGTTCCAATCCTCGATCCGCCTCGTCCGCCACCGGGGTATTCGGATAGTCCTTTTTCAGCTGCTGATAGAGCGTGGTCGCTTGTTTCGGATCGGTTTGGCTGTAAATGCCGGCGAGCTCAAGCAGCACCATCGGCTTCGGCACCAGCACAGATCCGGCGGTGCTGAGCGCTTGCAGCGTCTTGATGGCTTCGTCCTTCTTCCCAGTGCGTTCATCGATCAGCGCCATTTGAAACTTCGCCAGCGCCGCGAGCTCTTTGTCGGAACCAGCGTCCAGCTTCTTCAATTCTTCGGAAGCCTGATTCAGTTTTTCCAGATCCATCAACGCCAGCGCGGAATAATAGCGTGCCAGCTTGCCAGGATTTGTCCGCGGCCACTGCGCAGCCACAGCCGCAAGCTTGGGTTGCGCTGCTTCGGCCCGTTTCTCTTCGGTGGGATAGGTCGTTTCCCCCGGCAGCAGCGGTTGTCCGGGGGTGGCAATCGGCGAATTGAAAATCTTCATGGCTTCATCGAGCGCCACCTGGGCTTGCGCCGTCTGCCGGTCGCTATAGAATTTCCAGCCTAAATAGGCGGAAGCCGCCAGAATCAAGGCCAGCACGGCGATCGAAGCCAGACGAGTGTGAGAGAGAACCGCCTCGGCGCCGTGTTCGAAGGTTTCCCGGACCTTGTCCTGCTTCAGTTCCTTGCGCGAAATATGCTCAGTCACTAGCGTTCTCCTGCCATCAAACTGGAATCTTTCATGCTAGCACATGTGCCAGAGCGCTTGCGAAGCAGGTCTGCGCAACGAGCCAAATTGACACAATCGCAGCAGTAGAGAACGGAAGCAATCCGGCAGGCGAATTGGTAAAGTTCTCAGATGGCGTCCGAGCTTCGTCCCGCGGCGTGGAAGACCCTGTTGGCTTTCGCCATCATCTATTTTGTCTGGGGTTCCACATTTCTCGCCATTCGCGTCGGCGTGCGCGAAGTTCCGCCACTTCTGCTGGCGGCGATGCGCTTTCTAGTCGCCGGGCTCGCCCTGTATCTCTGGACGGTCGCGCGAGGCGAGCGCTCCCCAACCGCGCGTCAGTGGCTATCCGCCTTCTTCCTCGGCTCTCTGATTTTCCTGATGGACTATGGGCTGTTGTTTTGGGCCGAGCAGCGCGTGCCGTCGGGCATCGCCGCGGTGATGCTGGCCACCATTCCCGCGTTCATGGCTATTTCCGAAATCCTCATCCTGCGAACGCAAAAGCTCACAATTCGTTTGGCCTTGGCCCTTCTCATCGGCATGGGCGGCGTGGCCGTCTTGATGAGTCGCACGTTGAACCTCGGCGGCGCTCCGGTCGACCCCTCCGGTGCCGTGGCACTGATCATTGCTTCGGTGAGTTGGTCGGTGGCGTCTATACTCACCCGCAAGTTGCCACTTCCGTCGTCGAAAGTGATGAGTTCGGGCGCGCAAATGCTGGCCGGCGGAGTGCTACTCGCATTCGCAGCCGCGGTATTCGGAGAATTTCGCAATTTTCACCCCGAAGCAGTCTCGCGCGCCGCATGGGTCTCGCTTCTGTATCTGATCGTTGCTGGCTCCATCATCGGGTTCACCGCCTACGTTTGGCTGATTCATCATGAATCCCCGACGAAAGTCGGGACCTACGCCTACGTAAATCCGGTTGTCGCGGTGCTCGTCGGCTACTTTCTGGGTGGCGAGGCGCTGGGCCTTCGCACGGTTCTCGGAACGCTGTTTGTTTTAGCCAGCGTGATCTTGATCACGACCACAGAAATGAAGAAGAAAGCGGTGGCGCGAGTGCCCGTCGAGGACACAGCGTAGCGCGCGACTCGCCTCCCTGCGCGAAATCGGCCGAATCTGCCGCGTAACCCTTCTCGCAAACCCGCTGAACCCCGCCCGCCTCTCCCCCTCCCGGCGTGGTAATTTGTAAGTATGCAAGCGGGCTGCATTCATTGTGGGCAGCAACATCTGCTGAATGATTCCGTGCTGGCCAAGCATTCCAAAGTTCAGTTTCGCTGCACCAAGTGTGGCAAGACCACCATTGTCGAGGTGAAACGCCGCGTCGACGAAACCGTGGTCATCTCTCCGATGCCATCCTTCGCCCGCGCCGACGCCTCGACCGCACGCTTGAGGGCTCCTGCTGTCGACGACAATCCCGATCTTCCACCGGGTCTGAGCGCCGTTCTCAGCGTCACCACGGGCCCTGAACTAGGCCGCTCCTTCACTTTATCCAAGCAACGCGCGGTCATCGGGCGGAAAGGCGCCGATATTGCCCTCAGCGACCCGGAAGTTTCGCGCCACCATTGCCTCCTGGAAATCCGCGAAGGGTTCGCCAACCTGAAAGACCTGGACTCCACCAACGGCACTTTTTTCGAAGAAGAACGCGTGCGTGCCGCGATGCTCCAGAATGGCTCGGAATTCCGTGTGGGCGGCACAACCATCCGTCTCAGCCTAACCCTTCCCTCCAACTAGCCCGCGCCCGCAAACATCCCGCCGCGATTCCTTTCATTGGGTTGTGAGATACTGGCGCGGGATTGTCACAGGTCGCAGAGATGAACCGCCTGAGTGTGTGCCTCGTCGCACAGAATGAGCAAGAAAATTTGCCGCGAGTCCTGCGTTCGGTCCAGGGCCTTGCCGACGAGATCATCGTAGTCGACGGCGGCAGCACCGATCGCACCCAGGAAATCGCCAAGGAATTCGGCGCCAAAGTATACGAGCGCGTCTTTACGAACCACGCAGACCAGAAAAATTTTGCGGCTTCCTTGGCCGCGCAGGACTGGATTTTCCTTCTCGATGCGGATGAAGAATTGAGCGAAGACCTCAAAAACTCTGTGCGCCAGTGGAAGGCCGGCGAGCCGCCTTTGGCCGTGTACGAGATGCCCCGTCTTACCTGGTATCTCGGCGCCTGGATCCGCCATTCCCGCTGGTATCCGGACTGGCAGCGACGCATTTACCGGCGCGATAAGGCTCATTTCCAGGGGGCCATCCACTCCGCCATCCGCTATGACGGAGAAATCGGGCGTCTGCGTGGCGACCTGCTTCATTACACCATTCGCACTTTCGCGGAACATCAAGTCAAGCTCGAGAAATACACAACCACCATTGCGCAGGAGATGTTCGACCAGGGAAAACGTCATTGGCGCGCCGCGATGTGGTTGGCCACGCCCTGGAGCTGGATTCGCCATTTCGTCTTCGGCGCTGGCTTTCTGGACGGTTACCGGGGCGCGCTTATTGCGCAAATGGCCGCTCGCGGCGTGCGCTTGAAGTTTCAAAAGCTGGGCAAATTGGTTAAAGCTGAAAAGCAAGCACGGAGCTGCGTCGCTTGATTCCTCTTATCGTCGATCTTGAAACCGAATGGCGCGGCGGCCAAAACCAGGCCTTTCTCCTTCTGAAGGGTTTGTATGAACGCGGCAACGCTGCGGAACTGGTGGCCACCCACGGCTCTTCCATCAGCCACCGCGCGAAAAAAGAAGGCATCTACGTGCACAGCGTGTCGCGCAGCATGCCACGCCTGTCAGCAGCTTCGAAAATCCGCTCCATTCTCGCGGACGGGCGCATTGAGCTTGTCCATGCAAATGAAGCTCATGGGGTCACGGCCGCATGGTTCGCGCTCAGGGGCAGCCGCTTGCCATTCGTGGCTTCCCGGCGCGTGGGATACCCTCTAGGCAAGGGTTGGATTGCGCAGAGCCGCTATCGCAGGGCCAACTGCATCCTCGCCAACTCCCAATGGGTGGCCGATCAAGCCGTGGCTTCCGGCGCGAACCGAGAAAAGATTCGCGTTGTCCACGAAGGCACGCAAATACCGGCTCTGCCAACTCCTGCCCAACGCAGGCAAGCCCGCCAGCGTTGGGGCATCCCGGAAGGCACGCCTGTTTTGGGCTGCGTCGGCGCACTGCTACCCGACAAGGGCCAGGAATGGTTGATTCGGGCGCTCGTCGAAGTGCGCAAGGATTTCCCGAATGCCCGTCTGCTTTTGGCCGGCGAGGGTTCCTCGCGCCGCGACTTGGAAAAGCTCACGGCGGAATTAAGCCTCTCGCAGTCCGTCACTTTCACCGGTTTTCTGAAAGACGTAGAACCCGTTTACGCGGCCCTGGACGTTTTCCTTCTGCCCTCGTTCTTCGAGGCATTCAATAATTCCCTGCTCGCGGCAATGGCCTATGAAATTCCGTCGGTTGCTTTTTTGCGCGGGGCGCTGACCGAGATGATCGAAGAGGGAAAGAGTGGATTGTTCGTCTCCGGCCCGGACGTGGGAGAAATTTCCGCGGCCGTCAAACGCATCCTGAGCGACCCGCAGTTTGGGCGCGCCCTGGGAACAGGTGGGCGCTTGCGCGTGTCAGAAAATTTTACCGCCGAACACATGGTGGAAGGCACGCTGAAGGTCTATGAAGAAGTTCTGGGGCTCGGCTAGAAGCGGTATCTCACGCTGATTCAAATGCTCTATAAGAAATGGCAAAGCGCCGTTCGGCTCCTTCTCGAGATCCGTCCGGCGCTTTGCTTGCGCTGTAACTGTATTCCCTAAGAGTTGTTCCAGCAGTTCCCTCCTGTCCGCTCGCCGAAAAACCGTCGAGCTAATTTGCAGATTGAACTACCCATCGCCCCACTGGCTCCAGAAACTCCACCCCGATTGCATAGCCGTCGCCACGCAATGGTTGGCAGTATGCTACTCGAGCCGCAGAACGAAATTCTCCGGTGCGCGACGCAAATGTTACCGGCGCACCTTTCTCCCAGCGCCGCGTGCTCACCACGCGCGCTCCCTTTGCGCTCACGTTTTCTGTAAACGTGGCTTCCACACCGGGCAGCTGCCGGTGGCCTTCGAGCACTACAGGAATCTCCATCGGAATCCGGGTCTCACTGCGATTGAAGCGGAATGACTGCCTGTGATCCATTAACGTCTTCCTCACAAGCACGCCGCAATGCGCGTGATCGAATTCATCGCACTTCCGCGATGTTTCATGCGATACAGTGTCCGGTCCGCCGCACCCAAAAGCTTTTCCGCGGTGTCGCCGTCTTCCGGAAACGCCGCGATGCCAGCGCTCACGGAGAGCCCGGGCTCTTCGGTTTCGCCGGCAAGTCTTTCCCGAATCCGTGCCGAGACACGCGCCGCAATCTCTTTGGGCGCCTCCGGCAGCACCAGCGCAAACTCGTCTCCACCGTAACGCGCGGGAGTATCAATGGCTCGTGAATGATTGCGCAGGATTTTGCCCAGCCGCACCAACGAACGGCTGCCCACCAGATGTCCGTAACGGTCATTGATGGTCTTCAGCCCGTCCATGTCGAGCAAGACAATGCTGAAGGGCCGGCGAGTCCGGCGGGAACGGTCGAGTTCCGATTCAATCACCGCAATCAGCCGCCGGTAATTGGCCAATCCCGTCAGAGGATCACTGATCGCCAGGGAGCGCACCTGATCGAACAAGCGAGCCTGATCGATCAGCGCCCCGCACAGCATGATGGTGTAGCTCGCGACCTTGGTGAGTTCCGCCAGGAAGAAAGGCCCATCGAAGATGCGCCGAGAAAACAGTGCAGCCAGGTGGCAGGCCGTATTCAGCAGCGCCACAAGAAACAGCGAATAGTCGTAGAGCGAAGCTTCACCGTCGTTCGCCTGCTGCTCCTGGTAACGGCGGTAAAAGAAAATCGCTGCCATGGCAAACAATCCGCCGGGAAGCAATTCCCAGGGGCGCGAAAAAAATGCGCCGTACTTCGCGATTGGCGTCGCCGGCGCAGCTATGAACGCGGCGCTCGTGATATAGGCGGCGGCCGCCACCACAAATAACGCCCCTGCGGTTTCCCGGCTCGGTTGACGTGAAGTTGGCAGGAAACGTTCTACGGCCAGCGCCGCCAGCAACAGCACCGCCAACAGCGTCCGTCCCACCATCCAGCCCATTGGCACATGAGAAAGCGCAGCTTGCCCGGTGCGCAGCAGTTCATTGAGACCGAAGTAGCCCACTGTTTCAATCATCCCGGACAGGACGAACCCAAAGGCCAGTATCAATGCGATACGATCGTGGGTGCCGCGGAAACGAACCAAAGCGTTCGCGGCGTAACAAAAGCATAGAAGGGAGCCACCGACTTCCAGGTAGAGGTAGGTTGTGGGAGCGCCAACAATGTGGGCAGAGCGGGAATAAAGTGCTACTCCAAGAATCAAACCGAGGAAAAGGCCATAGCCTATGGCAGGCAGCCTGCCCCGGTCTTTCCGGAGAAACCCGGTGATTTTCGTCCAATCCCCCAAAACAACCCCCAATCGCCGGGGAAACCCAGCGACATCAGGGATTGCACGTACATGACCTTTTCGGGCACACAATCGGGTCCTGTAATCTATTGAAATAGAAATACTTATAAAGGAGCTACAAGAGTGACTGTAGCATCTGAGACAAAGACGAGACACGGAAAGACTTCGGAGGCATCTTGTTTTGAAACACTATCGTTTTTGTATCCAGATAGTTAGCAGGCGTTTAAGCAAGACTGTCACAAACCTGTACTTCGTCTCATCCTGAGACTGTCTCACCCATTCCGGAACCCCTTTTACGGTTTCGGAACGGGCGGCAGCAGGTCTCTCGCGGCCACCGGACTCGTAAATCCTTGGCGTTTGTGCGAACCGTCGCAAAACGGGATATTTGCCGAGTGCCCGCAACGGCAAACAGTGACTGCTGTCCTTCCCGCTAGCCCGAATGTCTTTCCTTCCTGATCCACGATCTCAAAATCGCCTTCAATGCGAATGGGGCCATTGCTGAACACCGTCACTTTTGTTCCCGCCACGAAGTCCTCCGTCTGATGATTCGTCGATTTCGGTTCAAAGTTTCAAAGTCCGTTTACAAGATACCGGGGGATGCCTGTGAACACAACAACGGCGCCAATTCCTAGTATCGCGGCACCGTTGGATCGACTTCGGTCGACCACGACAGGATGCCTCCGTGCAGGTTGTAGACCTTCCGGAAACCCACCTGCCTCAGGAAATCCACCGCCTGCGCAGACCGCTTTCCGCTCTTGCAATGCGCCACGATTTCATGCGCGGAATCCAGTTCGTGCACGCGCCGCTGCAGTTCACCCAGCGGAATCAAGTGGCCTTTCAGGTTGCAGATCTGATATTCGTGCGGTTCGCGCACATCCAGGATGAACATGTCTTCGCCGCGGTCCAGCTTCTCTTTCAATTCACGCGCGCTGATTTCCGGCACGTGTAGATCGTTTTCCTGTTCCTCTTCGCCGCGTATTCCGCAAAATTCGTTGTAATCGATGAGTTCGTGAATCTTCCGGTGCGTTCCACACATTGGGCAATGCGAGTTTTTCCGCAGCCTCAACTCCCTGAATTTCAACGTCAGCGCATCGAACAGCACCAGCCGGCCCGCCAGAGATTCTCCCTTGCCGATGATCAACTTGATCGTTTCCAGGGCCTGCAGCGATCCCACGATGCCGGGAAGCACGCCCAAAACGCCGCCTTCCGCGCAGGACGGCACGAGTCCTGGCGGGGGCGGTTCAGGATACAAACATCGATAACAGGGCCCACCCGGCATTCCAAAAATGGTGACCTGTCCTTCGAACCGGAAGATCGATCCGTACACATTGGGCTTTCCTAACAGCACGCACGCATCGTTGACCAGGTAGCGCGTCGGGAAATTATCTGTACCGTCGACAATGATGTCGTAGTCTTTGAACAATTCCAGCGCATTCTCGCTGGTCAACCGCGTTTCATACGTCGTCATCTCCACATCCGGGTTCAAATGGTTCAGTCGCGCGCGGGTCGCTTCCGTCTTAGCCTTGCCCACATCGCTGGTGCCAAACGTCACCTGCCGCTGCAAGTTCGTGAAGTCCACCACATCAAAATCTACGAGCCCAATATGCCCAACGCCCGCGGCCGCCAGATACAAACCGAGCGGCGCGCCCAAGCCCCCGGTGCCAATCAAGAGCACTCGCGCAGCCTTCAGCTTCAACTGCCCTTCCATACCCACTTCCGGCATCATCAGGTGCCGGCTGTAACGCAGGATTTCTTCGTTCGTCAGATTCGTTGCTGCTGGGTGGCTGTCGAGGGCGGGTGTGTTGGTGGACATGAAGGATTCCTTCATCCCATTTTACGCGGAGATCCTGCACGAAGGAAAGCTCGCCACCGCCGCTTTACAGGGACGCGCAGATTGTTTACGCTGATGGGACCATGTGGAACGTTGACGAACGCTTTGAGAAGCAACAGATGGACAAGTTGGCGTCTTTGGGCTTCTCCGTCGGCAGCACACGCGGAGTCGTCCGCGTGGAAAAGTACGGATCGGGCGCTGAGTTTCGCCAGAACCCCGATGGCCGCTTTCAGATGACCATCCTTCCCACCATCATGTTGAAAGGCCAGTTCACCCGGCTATGGGATGCCGGCTATCAGAAATTTCTGCTAACGGATGACGGCACGAAATTGCCCGCGCTTGCCTCTCAGCTCGCCAATCTCCGTAGGTTTAACGAAGAGCTGCGCACCGCTTTGGGCGTTCCCACGTTTTATAATGAAGCTCTCGGCTCGGTCAGCGCCCTCAGCGTCTACGATCGCGTGAAAGGTCGCCCCGGTGACGTACCAGACCAAACCGTCGGCGCCCACGAGCCTGCCGGCGACCACTGATTGTCCTTTACTTCTTCGCTGCCGCGCGCGTACGGGCTTCTTCTATTTGCCGCCGAAATTGCCTCGGATCTACTCGATGCTTCGCCGCCTTGTGCTGCCCGATAAACACCACGGGAATATCCCAGCCATACCGTTCCGCAAGCTCGGTGTCTTTGTCGATATTCACTTCCCTCAGCACGCCGCCGAATTCCTTCAGCAGTGGTTGCATCACGGCTTTGGCTTCGTCGCACAAGTGGCACCCGGGCCGAGAGTAGACCGTCACCTCCAGCGCATGCGCCCCTGCGAGTCTCGCATCTTCCGGATGGCCGCTCATGGCTTCGGATTGGAATATCTCTGAAATGGCCCGGCATGCGGGTAGAAACTATGCGCGCGATAAAGCTCGCTAATCTGGCGCAAGTGTCCGAGGTCGTGGTTCGCCAGTTCGTGCAACATCTGCGAGAGCGATATCGTGCCGAGTTCGGCGTGCTGGCCGGTGCGCCCAGCAGACGCCGAGGGAACAGAATGGAGATAAAACACGAACGCTCGCCGCAGCGGAACAAACTCTTCCATATGTTGCCTCGCTGACTTCTGCGGCCGCCCGCCCGCCGGCGTTTCATACTTCGGCAAAACCGGCGAATCTTCCAGGACGATGCGCCGGGCGCGCTGCTCATACAACTTCTCGATCATCACTAGGTGCCCCAGCACTTCGGCAATCGACCAGCGCTCAGCCGCAGGCTTCCACTCCAACGTGTCCGCAGGAAGATCGCGCAGCAAAATTTCTAACAGCCCCGGCGTCTTCTCTAGCATCGAAATAGGCGCCTGCATGGGAGCTGGAGAAAGGGGTTGCATCACGGACCTCCCGAGGGCAGGCTCATTGTAAGGCATGTGGCGTTAGACGCAAGCGAACTTGAGCCGGTTTCTGCTCGACAAGAGAGGATCGATGGCCAGAGTTGTCGCACTGATGGATGATCTGTTTTTTCAGATGAAAGTCGCCGAAACCGCCAAGCATCTAGGGGTGGAGTTCAGGGTGGCAGCCAATGGAGACGTGCTTGCCACCATGCTCAATCCTCCCACCAAACTCGTGATCGTCGACCTGAATGCCAAGAGCGATCCCGTGGCAACCATTGCCCGCCTTCGCGCAACCCAAAAGGAGTTGCCGATTGTTTCGTTTCTATCGCACGTTCAGGTTGAACTCGCCGCGCAAGCGAAGGCGGCAGGATCAACGCAAGTGCTGCCGCGCTCCGCATTCACGCAAAATCTGGCCGCAATTCTGGCCGCCGCGAAGGATTGAGAGGAAATTTTGAAATTTTGGAAAGTGTTGCGACGTTTCGCCTGCGGCTTGTTTTCTGTGGCGCTGCTCTGGCCTGCTACTTCAATCCGTGCGGCGCAGGCCAGTGCGCCTTCTAACCCTGTCACCGTGCTGCGCGATATCCTGATGGCCTCCTGCTCGCAGGATTCCAAGCGTTTCACTGCCTATCTCACATCGCGAAACGAGGCCGCCTTCCTTGCCATGACCACGTCAGCACAAACCACCCTCCTGAAGCGATTCGTGTTACTGGACGAGAAGGGCGAGCCCCGCGCACAGGCGGACGATTCCGGGAATCTGGTTGTTTTCTGCGTAACTCCCGCCATCACTTCGCAATTGCAAATCGGCAAGCCCGAAATCCGCGATAACGTCGCCTACTTGCCGCTGGTAGTGAAGGATGCCACCGACACCACGGACGCCAATGCTCGCCGCGTAACCATGGGCCTCGTGCGTGAAAATGGCCAGTGGAAACTTTTGTCTTTGGGTCTTTTGTTACTCGACCTGCCCACACTCGCCGAAGAATGGGATCGTGCGGAGCTTCAGAACAACGAGAAATCCGCAGTCGCATCTATCAAAGAGCTTGCAGCTGCCATTGAAAAATATCGCGTCACCTACACGCGCCTTCCGCAAACGCTCGCCGAACTTGGACCCCCTCCCTCCGGCGCTCCCAAGAATGACCACGCCGGGCTTGTCGATGCGGCGCTCGCTTCCGGACGCAAGGATGGCTACTCCTTCCGTTACGTCATCGTCGGCGCCAATGATGTCGGCGCCCCCGCTATTTACGAACTCGCGGCAATTCCCACCGACTATGGACGCACCGGCACCCACTCCTATTTCCGTGATGGCACCGGAGTCTTGCATGGCGCGGATCACCAGGGCGCGCTCGGAACGATCGTGGACCCGAAAGTCGAATAATGTTCTCGTCCCACTCTATAAGGCGCACCGGTTGTTCCATTGATACGCTAAATCCATCCCCCAAGGTTTGCAGGTTCGCGCGCGCATAACTCATCACTCAGGAAATATTCGAAGCCGTGGGCCGCGTCGTCTATCTCCGCCTCGGCATGGGCGTAGTCACAATGGAATGACCGGCTCCGATTCGCAGGCGTGGGTTATGCTGCGAATCGGAAGACAAGCAGTACAGAGCCACAAGCGAAGGAGCCGGTCGATGAAAAGCATAAAATTTGTTGGTTTGGATGTCCATGCCGAAACGATTGCGGTGGCGGTTGCCGAGCAGGACGGGGAAGTGAGATCGCTCGGAGTCATTCCGAATCGGGAGGAGTCGATTCGGAAGCTGGTCAAGAAACTGGGACCAGTGGAGCAGCTGCGTTTCTGCTATGAAGCGGGCCCAACGGGGTATGTCGTGTACTGGCAGTTGACGGCACAGGGAGCGAAGTGCGAGGTGGTGGCACCCACGCTGGTACCGGTGAAATCGGGCGAACGGGTGAAGACCGATCGGCGGGATGCGCTGAAGCTGGCGCGAAATTACCGGGCCGGAGAGTTGACGGCGGTGTGGGTACCAGATGCGGCCCATGAGGCCTTGCGAGATCTGGTACGAGCCCGGGAGGCAGCTAAGAAAGACCAGTTGCGGGCGAAACATCGCTTGAGCAAGTTCCTGTTGCGGCATGGGCGGCGGCCGGCGAGCGGTGTGAAGGCCTGGACCTTGAACTACCTGGCGTGGGTGAAAAAAGAAGTGCACTTCGAGCAGCCGGCGCAAGAAGCCACCTTGCTGGACTACCTACATGAGGTGGAGCACGCGGAAGCCCGCATCACGCGGCTGGACCAGGCGATCGAAGAAGCGGTGAAGTCGACACCAGCGAAGATGCGCGCGGTAATCGAGGCCTTGCAAGCCTTGCGTGGCATCGCTCAAGTAGCGGCGGTGACGATCGTGGCGGAACTGGGCGAAGTATCGCGATTCACGCGGGCGCGGCAGTTGATGGGCTACGGCGGGATCGTAGCAAGCGAACATTCCAGTGGAGAAAGTAGCTGGCGAGGGGGCATCACCAAGACGGGGAATGCGCACTTACGGCGCGTGGTCGTGGAGGCAGCCTGGGCGTACCGCCACCGACCAAACGTAGGAGGAACATTACGCAAGCGGCAAGAGTTGGTCAGCGAAGAAGTCCGAGAGATCGCCTGGAAAGCGCAGCATCGGTTGCATACGCGCTATCGGAAGTTAATGGCACGGGGCAAGGAAAAGGGGAAGGTGGTGACCGCGATCGGACGCGAGCTATTGGGTTTTATCTGGGCCATTGGGATAAAGGTAGAAGCGGCGCAGCAGGAGACCGAACGACGGGCGGCATGAGATGAGTTTTTTCTGCAAGAATTTTCCAGGAGGCAGCGTGGGTAGCGGTCGAGAGGCGCATGGAAAGGAGAATCCTCGAAAACACTATGCGGTAGGTCTGTGGACCGAACCCGCGTTGCTAGTCCGAGGCAGCTCCCGACGGATCACGATTATGCGGTTTCGACCCGCGAATATCAGAGTGATCAACCGTCGCAATAGCCGCCTCGACCGCGACTTGCGCTGCCTTCTAGGGGAGGAAAAAAAAGAAAGAAAAAGAAAGAAAAAGAAAGAAAAACAATTCTTTGTAGTTGACAGGTCATTCCATATCAGTGTTTTGAGACTATCCCCGATGAACAACTCACCCGGCTGGTGCGCTTGCTGGATTTACCGACGAAGAGTACTGAATGCAACCTCTCGGGGCACACCGCGTTTGAGACTTACGCAAGTTGAGCTACCATTTCTCTCAACGACTCTATGCGACTCGCCTTCTTGCGTTGGCACCTTTTTGCTTGCCTCGTTGTCATGCTGGCTGCGACCTGCGCGCCTTGCCATGCGCAGCAGGTGGAATCCATTTACGGACCGCTACCGGTCTTCGAATTTCACAGCGGCTTCTGGGTCAATCTCCATCATTTCCTTTACCACGAAGCACGCGCGCGATTGGCCGCAAAAGACCCCGCGACCGCTAAAATTTCTGGTCCAGTTTTGAAACAGAGCGCCACCAACACACTTTCCCCTGCCGAGCAGAAAGCCTGGAACGATGCCGTTTCCTATTACATGGCGAATTATGCAGGCAAAGATCTGCTGATTAACATCGATCTCATCCTGCTGAAGAACCAGATCGAAGACTTCGAAGACTGCGATGAGTTAACCGGCCGCAAAAAACCCAGTTGCGACGCCGGCCTGCCCGGCAAAATCGGGCCGATCCTGGACACCGTAGCTCCCATTTATCGCGCGCATTGGTGGGCCGATCAGGATCGCGCCAATCGCCGCTGGGTCGCCCGGGTTGCTCCACTTGTCCGCGAACAAGGCGTCGGCCTCTCAGAGAGGCTTGCGGATATCTACCAAACGCGCTGGCCAAAGGAAAAAATCCGCGTCGACGTCTGCGCCTTTGCCAATT
Source organism: Candidatus Acidiferrales bacterium (assembly GCA_963790355.1). Classification (GTDB taxonomy): domain Bacteria; phylum Acidobacteriota; class Terriglobia; order Acidiferrales; family UBA7541; genus Acidiferrum. Next base: position 17,004 of record CAWBOF010000001.1, on the reverse strand, counting down.
CCGTCGGTGCGTACACTTCGCTTGATCCTTTGCGGGTCACCATTGCGAGCACCGACCCGCGCAACCAGGGCCCCGAAGCTCTGGAAGTCCTGTTTCATGAAGCCTCCCACGGAATCGCGGCGCCCGTCGAAGCCGCCATCAGTCGCGAATGCAAGCAGCGAGAAAAGCCGATTCCGCGTGATCTCTGGCACGCGCTCATCATTTACACCACCGGAGAAGTCCTCCGCCCGGTGTTTAAAGATTCGGCCACAACGGAAAAAGGCGTGGGCGACGTGCCGCCGCAGCCTTCGAAACCAAACAGCGTTCCCTCCGCATTGGAAGACATCCTTTCCCAACGCGGCTGGGAGCAGTATCACCTTCTTCTGGTGTTGTATTGGCAGCCGTATCTCGACGGCAGCGTCACGTTCGATGATGCCATTGCCCATTTGGTCTCCGCGGCATAATGCTTTTCCCATCAGCCCTTGCAATGCTGGGTCCTGACCGGCTGGCCCTCCCGGACGGGGTTTGTTCCCGGTCCGCGTCTATGCTAGTCTTTCCCGTACGCTAGTTAGCCCGGCCGCGCGTTTCATCTTTCCCAACGCCGCTCGACCTCTCCCCTTCAGTCCCTAGAGCGTCGCTCGAGGGTAGTGTCGTCTCTGCGCTTGGTACGGCCCGGATAAAGGATTCGGTAAGCCCATGGCTGCAAGACAAGTCGCTTCCCAACCGCATATGGAACTTCGCGAAATCAAGCTCGCTCACTCACCGGACTCTGACGACGCTTTCATGTTCTACGCGCTGGCGACGCATAAGCTGTCCACACCTGGCTACAAGTACACTCACGTCTTGTCGGATATTCAGTCGCTTAACGAGGCGGCCCTCCAGGAAACATATGACGTCACGGCGGTAAGCTTCGCCGCCTATCCCACGTTGCGCGACAAATACGTACTTCTCGATTGCGGCGCGAGCTTTGGCGAAGGCTATGGCCCCATCGTCGTGGCCACGCATTCCATGAAGCCTCAGGAAATTAAGGGCAAGCGCATCGGCGTTCCCGGACTGAAGACCAGCGCTTATCTGACACTGAAGCTCTATCAGCCGGATTTTGAACCGGTGATCATGCCCTTCGATAAAATTATCGAAGCGGTCCGCAATAACGTTGTGGAAGCTGGGCTGCTCATCCACGAAGGCCAACTCTTCTTCCCTCAACTGGGATTGCACCGTGTGATCGATTTGGGCATCTGGTGGCAGGAATTGACCTCACTGCCGCTTCCCCTGGGCGGTAACGCCGTGCGCCGTTCTCTTGGCCCCGAACTGGGCCGCATCGTCGCCAAGACCATTCGCGATAGCGTGGCTTACGGCCTGGAGCACCGCGAAGAAGCTTTGAATTACGCGATGCAATTTGCCCGAGACATGGACGCCGAGCTCGCGGACAAATTTGTCGGCATGTACGTCAACAAGTGGACCCTCGGTTACGGTGAAAAAGGCAAAAAGGCCGTCCGCGAACTCATCGAACGCGGCACTGCCGCCGGCCTCCTGCCCGGCCCGCCTGAAATCGAATTCCTCAGCGAGTAACCTTTGGAGCGCGGCAGCCTTGCCGGCGCACGGACTCAGCGCCATTAACCCTGCGTATTCGAGCTACCGGCGATCAAACAGTCATCCTGAGGAGCGCCTTCTGCGACGAACGATCTCAGCGGTCGAATCCGGCACAAATCAAAACCTGGAATCGGCAACTCCCTATTTCTTGTCCGCCACCGGCGTGAAGTACAAATCCTGATAATCGAAACTGAAATCCGCCAGAGGCGATACCGCCACCATCGTGAAATGGTCAATCGCTCCGTCTGGCTTCAACGTGAAGGTCACGAACGCGTCTTCCACCGTGCGATCCCGCCAATGCGCCTTAAACGTGTCGTATTGCCAAGGTTGCAAATCCGCCAGGCCTTTCTCCGTTCTCTCAAAATTGAGCGCCAGCCCATTACTCTCCTGTCGGATGGTCACTTTCCCGTACCACGGGTCGGAATAGTCCCCCGCGTATTTCTCCAGCGGTAGCGATGGCTTGGACTCCACAGCTCTCGTCTGCGCGGCCTTGCTCATGGTTTCGTCCGCGTCCTTCCGCTGCTGGTCCTCGAGCGCCTTAAACCCCGTTATATAGTCCGCCGTCGATCCTACAAAGTACGAATCCAGAATGTGGTACAAGACGGATTCAAACGCAAAATCCTCTTCCGCGTTCGTCAAAATCACCACGCCCAGATTTTCTTCTGGCACCAGCATCACCCGCGTGACGTATCCCGCCACCCCACCCGTGTGGCCCACAAGCTTGCGGCCTTTGTAATCCCGCAGTGCCCACCCCATCCCATATCCTGCAAAATGTGCTTGCAGATTCTTCAATTCCGCGGGTAACGGCCGCACCGGCACGATCATCTGCTGCGACCACATCTCCTGCGAAACTCTTTCGCTGAAGATGTGCGTCTGCGTTCCCGGTATCGTGCCGTGGTTCAGTTGCAGCAACACCCATTTCGACATGTCCGCCACGGAAGAATTGATCGAACCCGCGGGCCCTGCATTGTCCAGATTCTCAATCCGGATTGGCTGTAGCTTCCCGTCCACCTTCGAATGCGGCGTAGCCCAGTCGTCTCCTTGCTTGAACGCCGACGAGCTCGTGTTGGTATTGTTCATTCCCAGCGGCAAGAAAATTTTTTCGCGTAAGTAGTCGTCCCAGCTTTTCCCGCTAACCTCCGCCACCACTTGGCCAGCAGTCACGAACATCAGATTGCTGTACGCGTAAGTAGTTCGAAAGCTGGTTTTTGGCTTCAAGTAACGCAGCCGGTACACCACGTCGTCCCTCGTAAACGTGGTATGCGGCCAGAACATCAAATCGCCTTCGCCTAATCCCAACCCGCTGCGATGGCACAGCAAATCGCGGATCTGCATCTCCTTCGAAACGTAGGGGTCGTACATCTCAAATCCCTTCAACCGCGCATACACAGGGTCGTCCCACGAAATTTTCCTTTGATCGACCAAAGTCGCCAGCGCCGCCGCGGTGAACGCTTTCGTATTCGACCCAATTCCAAACAATGTGTTCTCGTCAATCGGCATAGTCTCACCAAGCTTCCGCACGCCGTAGCCCTTCAGCAGCACCACCTTGCCATCCTTCACGATGGCCACGGCCATCCCTGGGACTTCAAATGTCTTCATCGACCGCGCCACAAACGCGTCCAGATCCGCCGGTGGCCCGTTCTGCGCGCACGCCGGTGCGACCATCATCAAAAACAGAATTGCGATCACAAGTTGCCGAACGCTCCGGGAGGTCATGCTTATCGGCTCCTGAAATAATTTTGTGCAAAGCATACACCAATCCTGCACTGCTCCCCTAGGCGTGAACCCTACTCGTGAACCTTGACGCTGCTGGTTAGATCGCATACTGTTTTTTTCTCTGCCATGCGACGACTCGATATTTTGCTAGTGCTGTGTGTGCCCTTCGCTTCATCTGCTTTTCCCCTGCGCGTCTCTGCTCAAACCGCTAACGAATTCCGCGACCATCCCGACGTCCCCAAGGAATGGCCCAGCCAACCGGTGCGCGCCGCACATGGCATGGTCGCCACCGACGAACCTCTCGCCTCGGAAGCCGGCGTGGAGATTCTCAAACGCGGCGGCAATGCGGTCGACGCTGCAGTCGCCACTGCCTTCGCTCTCGCCGTCGTGGAGCCCGCCGCGGGCAACATCGGCGGAGGAGGCTTCATGCTCGTCCGCCTCGCCACTGGCAAAACCAATTTCTTCGATTACCGCGAAGTGGCTCCCGGCAAGGCCACGCGTGATATGTACATCGCGCCAGACGGCAAGCTCGACAAAGAAGCCTCCACCGTCGGTTATCGCTCCGTCGCAGTCCCGGGCACCGTCGCCGGCCTCGCACTCGCTCTAAAAACTCACGGCACCCTGAAGCTCGCCGACGTCATGCAGCCCGCCATGCGCTACGCCGAGCAAGGCATACCCGTCACCGAAAAACTCGCCCGCGAATTTCGCGAGGAGCGCCCCGATCTCCAGCGCTTCTCCATGAGCAGCCACATTTTTCTTAATGACGGCAAGATGTATCGCGTAGGCGACACGCTGCGCCAACCAGAGTTGGCCGCCACGTTGAAACGCATCGCCAAAAATGGTCCCGACGAATTCTACAAAGGCGAAACGGCGCAAATGCTGGCTCGTGAGATGGCCGCCTTCGGCGGTCTGATCACTCTCGACGACCTCGCCCACTACGAGCCCAAAATCCGCGAAGTTCTGCGGGCGAATTACACTATCAACGCAGACCACTGGCAGGTTCTCTCTTCGCCTCCGCCCAGTTCCGGCGGTGTTGCCGTGATCGAAGCTCTCAACATGCTTCAGGACATTCCGCTAAATGGTTGGGAGGACCCGCAAAGTGTTCACATGGTCGCGGAGGTGATGCGTCGTGTGTTCGCAGACCGCGCCGCCTATCTTGCCGACCCCGATTTCTCTAATGTTCCTGTCGCCGGCCTCACCAGCCCGTGCTATGCAAAAGATCTCATCGCCGCCATTAATCCGCTGCGTGCCACCCCGAGCAGCGAAGTTCCCGCCGGCAATCCTCATGTCTGTGGCTCTGGAGTAAGTGCCGGCGGGGCACCCAACACCATCATCAGCCTCGGCGAAGGTCCGCACACCACGCATTTCTCCGTCGTCGACGCTGCCGGCAACGCGGTCGCCAGCACCTTCACCCTGAACGACGGGTACGGCTCGCACGTCACCTCGTCCGCGGGCTTCGTCCTCAATGACGAAATGGACGACTTCACCACGCAGCCCGGCGTTCCCAACGCCCTTTTCGGCCTGATTCAGTCCGAAGCCAACAGCGTCGGTCCCGGCAAGCGCCCGCTCAGTTCGATGACACCCACAATTGTTCTCCGCAATGGCCAGCTTAGTTTCGTTACCGGCTCCCCTGGCGGCCCTACCATCATTTCCGTCACCCTGCTTTCTGTTCTCAACTGGATGCGCCTCGGCATGGATGCGCAGTCCGCCATAAACAGCCCGCGCTTTCACCATCAGTGGCTGCCCGACGTTCTCCAGATGGAAAAGCTGTTTTCCACCGGGATGGAAGACCAGATGAAATCCCGCGGCTACGAAGTCAAGCGCCGGGGCCACATCGGACTCATCAACGCCATTGGCATCGACCCCAAAACCAACGAACGCTGCGGCGCCGCCGACCCGCGCGACAACGGCTCCGCCATCGGCTACTAGCCGGTTTCGAGTGCGGCAACCCTGCTGCCGCTTTGACGGCCTGAACGTCGTCGCCAACCCGCCATTTCAGGAAGGCGGCCGGTCAAACGGCCCACTGTTTACTTATCCTCACAACCCACGTTCTCCTTTGGCCAACCACGGCGCTGGAGACGCTAAACTCTTACGGTATGCAAAGAATCCTCTCGACCTACCTGTTCGTTTCCAAAAAGCTCAATCGGGAACTACTTTCCCAGATTCACGGCGCCGGATTCCAAAGTGTCGAAATCTTTGGGAGCCGCAGCCATTTCGACTACGCCTCCAAGGCCGAAATCCAAGCAATCGCCCACGGCCTCGCCGATAATCATCTGCAACTCGCCTCTCTCCACGCGCCCACGAGCCGCGATCTGAACGTCAACCGTGAAGGGGGCAGCCCTCTTTCCGTCACCGAAGTCGAGCGTGTGCGGCGCGTTGAAGCCATGGATGAACTCAAGCGCGTCATCGATGTTGCCGAAGAACTACAGTTTCTCTCGCCTCATTCTGCACATGGGCGGTTCGCGAGAGACCGCCGATCCTCGCAAGCGCGATGCTGCCTTCAGTTCCCTGGAGCATCTCGTTCTTCACGCGAGACACGTCGGCGTGACCATTTGTGTGGAAAACACCACCAGTGAAATGGGCGCGCCGGCTTACTTGCGCTCCTTCGTCGACGAAACACGCCTCACCGGCTTGCGTTTTAATTTCGATGTCGGCCACGCTCATCTCGCCGACGGCCCGGAGGAAGAACGCATTTCCACCAGCTTCGAACCGCTTAAAGGATCTAATCGCCAGCGCCCACATTCACGACAATCACGGCGAAAAAGATGAGCATCTTCGCGCCCTTCGGCGGCACCATCGCCTGGCGCGCCGCCCTCAAACTCTTCACACCACGCCTGCCACCGCGTCGCTTCCCCTCACCCTGGAACTCAAAGAAAAATCCGGTCACGACGCCCCGAGCATCTCCGACCAGCTCACAGCCGCAGCCAAATCTCTCGACCGCCTCGAACAAGCCTCTGAATGACAAGGGTCAGGCGCCGAATCGCCTAACCCCCGGCATCCCGAACTAAATATAGTTGGACGAGCTTATGCGCGAAGTCCCGATCTCTAAGTTTAAGACCAGAAGTGCGCCGCACGCGCAAGCCTATTCGCGATCACCCGGTACGGCAAGCCCATCGCTGAAATTATTCCTCCTGCTTTGGTTATAAACCGCAAAGCTTGGATCGTTTCGATAAAAAATTCGCTAGAGATCACAGGCGACGTCATGTCTCCCGCTGACAATAGGGACGAATGGGAAGCTCTCCGCGATTGAATTCTGTTCGCGGCGCCGCATGCTCAAGCGCATACCTGAGAACGCCCCCCGTCTCTGTTAAACTGTTGGTTTGAACAATTACCAGAGAACCACACCATGACCATTATCACGATTGAAAAGGCAGGCAAATACGACGGCCAGGAAGTCACCATCCGCGGCTGGCTCTACAACCTTCGCGAATCCGGCAAGCTGGTCTTCCCCATTTTTCGCGATGGCACCGGCATCATTCAGGGCGTTTGCTCCCTGAAAGAAAATCCCGAAGCCTTCGAAGCTCTCAAAGGCCTCACGCAGGAATCCAGCGTCATCGTCACCGGCAAAATCCGCGCCGAGCAGCGCGCTCCTGGCGGCTACGAAATCGGCGTCAGCAAAATTCAAATCGTGCAGAAAGTTTCCGAAGCCACGCCCTTCCCCATCCAGCTCAAAGAACACGGCGTGGACTTCCTGCTCGACCAGCGCCATCTCTGGATCCGCACGCCGCGCCAAGCCGCGATTCTTCGCATTCGCGCAGAAGCCATACGCTCCGCGCGCGATTACATGGACTCCCAGGGCTACACGCTCACCGACGCACCGATGTTCACTCCAGCCGCTTGCGAAGGCACCTCCACGCTCTTCGAAGTGAATTACATCGACGACCAAAAGGCTTACCTGACGCAAAGCGGCCAGCTCTACATCGAAGCCACCGCCATGGCTCTCGGCAAGGTCTACACGTTCGGCCCCACGTTTCGCGCCGAAAAATCCAAAACGCGCCGCCACCTCACTGAATTCTGGATGCTCGAGCCCGAAGCCGCCTACGCCGAACTTGACCGACATGATGGAGCTCGGCGAAGGCCTCGTCAGCGCCATCGTTCAAAGCGTCGTGAAAAATAAATCCCGCGAACTCGAAACGCTGAAGCGCGACGCAAAAAAGCTCGAAAACGTCAAGCCGCCTTTCCCGCGCATCACCTACGAAGAAGCTATCGCGGTACTGGAGAAAAGCGGCAACCCCGCCAAATTCGGCGATGACTTCGGCGGCGACGAGGAGACCATCATTTCCAACAGCTTCGATCGTCCCGTTATGGTTCACCACTACCCGACGGCGATCAAAGCCTTTTACATGCAGCCGGACGCCGAGCGGCCCGATCTGGCGCTCGCCTTCGACATGCTCGCACCCGAAGGCTACGGCGAAATCATCGGCGGCAGCCAGCGCATCCACGACTATGATCTTCTCGTCAAGCGCCTGAAAGAACACAACTTACCCGAGGAATCGTTCCAGTGGTATCTGGATCTTCGCCGCTACGGTAGCGTGCCGCACGCCGGGCTTTGGCCTCGGCCTTGAGCGCACCGTGGCCTGGATTTGCGGTACCGAACACATCCGCGAGGTCATCCCCTTCCCTCGCATGATTTATCGCGTGTATCCTTAGAGCTGGGTAGACTTACGGCAGTTCCAGCTGTTCCTTACAGCAACTTGTATTCGACTTGAATGACCACGGAGTGCCGGAGTCAGGTACGTCTGTGAGTGGCTGCGACTTTGCCTCGCATGGTTTGGCGTAACTTCCTGGCCACGAGTACTGCAGGCTCACCGGACGAGAACCACATGCCTCAAAAAATTCGCATTATCGGCGTACCCATGGACCTCGGCGCAAGCCGCCGCGGCGTGGACATGGGCCCTTCCGCTCTTCGCGTTGCTGGCCTGCAGGCGCGCATCAAGCAGCTCGGCCATCAGGTCGAAGACATCGGCAACATCTCCGTCAAACAACCCGAAGAAATGTCCTACGGCGAAAAGCGCGCCAAATACATTGCAGAAATCGCTGAAGCCTGTAAAGACCTGGGTAACGCCGTCGAAAAATCCCTCGAGGAAGGTTATCTTGCCGCTGGTTCTCGGCGGCGACCATTCCATCGCCGCGGGCTCTATCAGCGGCGTCTCGGCTCACTTCCGCAAAGAAAAAAAAGCATCGGCTGCATCTGGCTGGATGCCCACGGCGATATGAACACGCCGGAAACTTCGCCTTCCGGCAATGTCCACGGCATGCCGCTCTCCGCCATCATGGGCTACGGACACCGAGGAGCTGGTGACCTGTTCGGCTTCAAGCCGAAGACCGAGCCGCAGAACATCGTCATCGTCGGCGTGCGCGATCTCGACGCCCAGGAACGAAAATCGTCAAGAAACTCGGCGTCACAGCGTTTCACCATGCGCGAAATCGACGAGCGCGGCATGCGCGAAGTCATGTCCGACGCCCTGAAATACGCCATGGACGATACCGACGGCATCGCCGTCAGCCTGGACATGGATTTCGTCGACCCAGCGACGCGCCCGGCGTCGGCACGCCGGTGCGCGGCGGCGTCACCTATCGCGAAGCGCATCTCGCCATGGAAATGATCGCCGACAGCGAAGCCATGGTCTCGATGGAAGATCGTCGAAATCAATCCTGTCATCGACGAGCACAACCGCACCGCGCTCCTCGGCGTCGAACTGTCCTCTCCGGCTTGGGCAAAAAGATTCTCTGAACTCTGAGTTTCGGCACAGATCCTCTTCCCCTGCGTCTGTTCCAGTGCCAGCATTTCTCTGTTGGCGCTGAAGACTTGTTGGCGACGGTTCCCCGGCCTCCGCATCTAAGGTTATCTCGACTTATTGTGGTTGTGTCCCAACCCGGTTCAGAACTTCGCGGTCCGGGGTGGATCATGAGGCACCAGCGCCCGTCTCCTTCCCGGGCTGCCCGGTTCCGATAACACCTCATACTATCCGAGGAAGCCCTTCGGAAGGCAAAAGTAATGGATTCGAAGGACAAATTCGAAAAATCAGAGTTAATGAAGCTCTTGCCACGCGTTCCTTCTTGTTCTGCTCTCGCTCTGCTTGGCCTTAACGCCTTCTGCCGTCTTCGGCTGACGGTCATACCTTCGACCTGGTGGGCCCGCGCATCGACATTACCGTGAACCGCAACGGCAATACCCTGCCCATTTCCAAAGTGACTGACCTTCAGCCGGGATCAGCTCTGGATTCGACGCTGAATTTCCCGGGGACCAGTCCGTCCGCTATCTTGTGATCATCGCTTTTCTTCAGGGACCGACGAATCCTCCGCCCGGAAACCTGGTTCACCCGCGCGGAAACATGGACCGGCAGACCCGCGAAGAAGGAACCGTGGTTACCGTTCCTAACAGGCGGCGACAGGTTCTTCTGTTCCTCGCCCCGGAAACCGGCGGCGATTTCTGCGACCCTGCGCAGCGGCAGTTCGCGGCCGCCCTGGTGTTTTCGTACGTGCGGCGCAAGATCTCGAACAGGCCAGTTTCGACCGGACTCGTCTCGACAAGTATCTGGACGAAATCACCAAAACATCCAATGCCGATCCCGCGCGCTCGAAAAAGAATTCCAGCTCCTCGCGCAAACCTTGCACATCAAAGTGAACGAAGATCTGTTTCAACAGGCCGGTGGACAACAGACCTTCCTGCCTCGTCGCAGGGCAGCGATCAGTTGGTTCTCGACGACACTCACGAGCAATCGCTCGGTGGCCTCGCTAACCTCGGGCGCTCCTTCCGATCTGATCGGCAATGTCAGTTCCAGTCCCCTTTGGCGCAGGGGCGGCTATTTCAGCCCCTATGTCGGCGCTGTCGTCGACGTTGTTCGGCTGATGAGCACCCTGTACACCGCCGCTTACCAATACATTCCCGGCGCTGTCCTCTGCCTGAGAAGGAGAACTGAACCTTAAATTCAACACGCCTCCATCGTTCCGGAATCCCAAGTCCGTGATTGTTGTGGGTCTCCCGCCGGTCGGGCTGTCCACGCCGCTGTTCTTCATCCGGTCGACCCCAAGGCGATTCTGTGTCTGCAGCAATCTCCTCTGGTTCTTCCCGTTGAAGGGGCGCCGCTCATGTTTTCCACCTCGCTCGGCTACAATTTTGTCGTTCGTGTTGAAGGAAAAACCGGAAATCCGATGACCGTTTCTGCGACCACACCGAGGAGAACTCTTATGGCACGACGTGATGATAGTTTACAGGCAAGACTCGATCGCGACCTGGTCGATCTGAAGCTCCTGGAGATTGCCAAGAGCCTACCGCGAAGTGCTGGATGAGGCAGCTCGCAAAGGCAGCTCCATGTTGGAGGTCCTGGCTACCTTGATCGGCCTGGAACAGGCCGCCCGGCAGCGGCGCACCCTCGAGCGTCGCCTGCACCATGCGCGGCTTCCCAAGCAGAAGACCCTTGCCGAATATAAATTCGACTTCCCCAAGCGCAGTACCAAAGCGGCCATCCTGCGGCTGTTCGACTGCGATTTCATCGAGCGGCACGGCTGCGCGGTGTTGATTGGGCCCACAGGAACGGGAAAGTCGCATCTTTTGACCGCACTGGGTTACACAGGCCGCGGAGCGTGGCTACTCGGTTCGCTATACGCGTGTGGTCGACATGATCAATCACCTTGTTATGGCTCAGACCAACGGCCTGTTGGGGAAAGCACTCAAAGGTTATGTCTCTCCCAGTCTTCTCCTTCTCGATGAGCTGGGCTATCTGCCCATCGACAAGCGCGGGGCCGATCTGTTGTTCCAGGTGGTCGCTGCCCGTTATGAATCCGGATCGATCGTGTTGACCACGAATCGACCCTTCCGGGAATGGGGCGCCCTGTTTGATGTGGACAACACACTGGCAACGGCCTTGATCGATCGGCTGATGCATCACGGGAAGGCGATCGTCATTTAAGGAGAAAGTTATGAAATGACAGATAAAGATTTGGAGTCGACCGCCCAGTGCGTGACCAAGCGCGGCGTGTCAACGTCCGGATCGGGTTTTTGATGCGAACTGAACTGGATTCGGCGTGACTGGAAGGGATGTCCAGCCCACCCTTGAGCAGACCCTGCGATCGTGCAGGGCTTTTTTTCAAGCGGCCGGTTCGTTCGTGAGTGGGCTCGCGTGCCCCAGGCCCTGGTCCAGGATCCGCAAGCAGTTCCTTGCGAGGAGCTTTGCCTTGGCGGCCTGGCCATCCTGTCGCGGCCCGCGGCAGCTCGCGGCGAGCGAATTGGCGGTGGTCCCCTTCACCACACCGGCTCATCGAGCTTAAACGCCTGGCCGGCCCGTCCGCGCTACGGTTGGCCACGCCACATGCCGTCGACCTGACTCCGCGCGTTTCACCGCGTGCCGAGCGACGCCGACGTACGCGCGGGGCACGCCGTACCGTGCCCAGCCACCAACCGCGCTGCCGCCTTGTTCATCGAAACTGGCTCCGCTCCTGTGATCGGTCCCACGCCTACCCTCCGCGCCCTGAGTTTTGCCACCTCCAGGCCCGCCAGCACCCGCTCCTTGATTAGCGAACGTTCATATTGGGCCAGAGCTCCGAAGACGTGAAACAGAAATTCCCCCATCGCCGTCGTCGTATCGATCGATTCCGTAAGCGAGCGGAACCCGACACGGCGCAAGGCGCAGAGAACTACCGACAATCTCAATCAGGTGTGGCAGGGAACGCCCGAGGCGATCAAGCTTCCAAACGACCAGGACGTCCTCAGGGCGGAGAAACTCCAGGCATAGCTTGAGCCCAGGCCGGTCGTCACGGGCAGTCTGTCGTCGATGCCGTCCTGGCAATTGTTCCAGTTTTGCTGACATTGATGCGAACCCCAAGGTTTGCAGGTTCATTTCGGATATGTGCTGCGTGGTGGTATCTATTATCCAGCCGTGTAATTCGAGCTTGCCTTGATCGATTGCGTTTCTCACTACCGGATAAGACAGTAGATTGGCCATGCTTTGCCGTACCGATTCCTTTTCCAAAGCATCAAGAACCTGGGCGTTATCCCATCCATTGGAGTTCGCATCATCCATTACTTTGGTACGGACTTCCTTAAGGCTTTCCAGATAGAGCGGAAGATGATGATCTTGATCGCCATAGCCACCGTGTTGACAAGCTTTCAAACCGCCGCAATCCGTATGAGCGGCGATAACGATATGCTTGACCTTGCCATGCTCAAGAGGAATGTGGTTCAAAAAAAATTCAATTGCCGCCCCAATACTGACATTCTGCGGAATTTCGCCCCCTGGCATGGCTGCCTCGCTATCATGTGTATCTCTACCGCGTTCATCCTTGGATACTAAGGCGCAATATTACGGAAAATAAGTGCCTTTCCTTTAGGTATGCCTATATCGGCGATGGGATCGAGCCGTGCATCAATGCACCCAATATAAAGCATATTCGGGCTGATGCTTCTGTCGCAAGATTCGGCGATGATAATATTGCCAGCCTCTGTTTTTCGCGAATTATATCTATAACACTCATAAACTTGTACCTGGATCTCGGGGCTTTTCCATCAAGGTGGTTTCGAGTTCGGTCGACTTTTCGTCCCGCAGCACCGAGATCGACAACGGCGAGCCCGCGGGGAGTTCACGAAGGTAGCAATGCATGAAAACGGTCCGGGTCCGGGTCGGAAAGACGGAGTGCCAGCTACTCCTGGGCAACTTTGGCCGAGCAATCCGCCGTGATCCTGTTTATTCCTCGTTGGTCGGTTGCCATACCTGCATCGGCTATCATGCTCACGACCTTTTCAGCCGCCCAAATTTCTCATTGAGCCCTTGCCGGAGCTCCATAGAGCATTTCGTCAAGCGGCTTCTTTCAGCACCGCCCTGGATTCGTCCGTCGCTTCTCCCTTGCTGGCCATATCTTGCAGCAACAGTAGAGTGCCGTCAGCACTACTTCATCCTCGTACACATACCGCCCGGTCGCCATTGCCACACGGATGATCGCCTTGACCTCATCCGAAAACGTTATATCCAACTCGACGATCTGCATGGCCATTGGCGATTACCGTTCCGGAATACCGCTCAGGGCATCCTCAAGGATTTGGGCGGCGATCTGCATCGGGCTTACCTTGCGTCCGCCGGTGCTGCTCTGCTCGGCCAGGCGTGCAAGCCGTTGTCTGGTGGCGTCGCTCATCGGCACCTTGGGATGCCGCACCCAGCTCGCATCGGTTGGCCGGCCTGGGCGGAGACCTTGCCCCGGCTCAAGGCGGGCTTGTATGGTTGCGACGATCTGGGCCAGCCGTGCAGCACCGAACGCGCCCCCTCCGGTGTGAGGCACCTTGCCGACCACCTTTGCGCCGAGACCGGCGGCAATTTTCTCGATGTTTTTTGCCATGTTCATTTACCTCCGTTTCTTGCCTTTCGGTTGCTGCGGCGTCGGGGCTTCTTCCAGCGGAAATCCGATCTCAAGGTAATCGTCGTCAATGACCAGTCCGATAGCTCCCTGCCGCGCCTCGCGTCCCATCCGGTGGAGAAAGTCCCGCAACACGGGCATCTTCTGTTCAATCAGATGCTCGCTCGTGTAGCATTGGATGACAACCGGGTTATCGAACAAGAGCTTGCCGCCCTGGGCATCGTCACGCCAAATACCTTCGCCCCGCGGGAAGGCAGTCGCCCCACCGAACAATGTGCCAAGCACATTCAGAGTTTCCTTGACCCAATACCGCTGGTCGATGGGCTTATTGCGGCGATCCTTGCTCGGAATGAACAGCACCAGCAACGCCGATGCGGCTTTGCTGGCACCTAAAGCACCGGCGAAATCTGGCATGGTGAAGACCTCCGTTTCTTCATCTGCCAGTATCCGACTTTTTGCCCGGAAAGTCAAGGCATTTTCATCCGTGCTTGCACTATCCCCGGCGAGTCTCAGATTCAGGAGGTCGGAACACTCGTTAAGGGCAAACTCCAGGACTGCCCGGCTATTCGCGTGATCGGTCAATCGGGACCCGGACTTTTCAGTGCTCAGGTTGTTCTTGAGATTCGGATTCCGGACGCTAGGTATCACGCTGCTCTAGCCTTTGCCTCAACAAACGCCGACCGATTACTCCATCACTTCATCATTCGAACGCGGCGGCTTCCTCTGGTGGCTCAGCCAGCCGAATAGCTTTCACATCTGCCTCCGTCAAATCTTCCACCATCAGCACTTCGCGGTCACTTCGTCGAGCCGCTCATGCACCGGCGGAGATCAGTGGCTTCCCCGCCTCCCTGACATACTTGTAGAGCGTCGGCCTTGAGATGCCGAACATCTTGCAGATTTCGTCAATCGAATCTTTTTTTCTTCGGTAGAGCTCGACAGCCAACGCACGCTGCTTTTCGTTGAGTTTCTTCCGCCTGCCGCCTTTCCTGCCGCGTGCCCTCGCCGCTTCCAGCCCGGCATGCGTCCGATCGCGGATCAGGTTGCGTTCAAATTCAGCCAGTGCCCCGAAGATATGAAACACCAGCTTGCCGCCCGGCGTGGTGGTGTCGATGGATTCGGTAACGCTCTGAAATCCGATCCCCTGCTCCTCCAGCTCGGCCATCAGCTCGATCAGGTGCTTGAGCGACCGGCCCAGCCGGTCGAGCCGCCACACCGCCAGCACGTCGCCAGGGCGGAGCGATTCCCGCACCCGCTCCAGGCCGGAGCGGTGCACTTTTCCGCCGCTGGCCGTGTCCTCGATGATTTTGTCGCACCCTGCCCGCTTGAGAGCATCACGCTGCAAGTCAAGATTCTGCTCCGTCGTCGAAACCCGTGCGTAGCCGATCCGCATCCATTCCCCATGCCACAAGAGTTAAGAAACCCGTCGCAGCGTCACTAACATTTATCTTGATTTCTTTATTGAGTTACTTTATTCCAAAAGGCAAGCGAAATCGCTTCGGCACCGGCGACCAGCCAGAACTAAAGAAAACGCAAGTTTGATTTACCGCCCCTCAGGACGACCACCGCCGCCCCCTTGTGAAGCCAATCGATCCCTCGACGCGGTTCATGAGGCATCCCTTAACGCGACAGTCTGCTCCGTCTGCGCCCTCCCCCTGCGGGTCCGCGGAACAAAACATCGCAACTCGATCCACGGCGATCGAATAGTGTGGCCGCTAACATCGCGAAATGTAACTCGGAATCGATGATTTGAAGAATGCTTCACTTCAACCTTTATGAGAAACCGGTCGGCCTCCCCCGGCTGTAACTCCTGAGAAATTGGGATATTTCTCTGGTAGTTATTGCCAACAGTTTTAGTTCGACGTGATAAACGGCGCTAGGCGAGCCGGGGAAGGCCTCTGCGATACTTGTTGAATATGTAGACGACGGCACGAAATCGAACGACATCTTTCTGACCATCGGGATGGGCAACAATTCGATCGCTCCAATAATCGTACCTACCTCGTCCACAAACGGCCCAAGGCTTCGCTTAATCGCAGCTTGATATTGATCAGCAGTCATAGTCGATACCAAGCCGTCTTCGCTCTGCACCCTCACAGTATTGCCGTCACCATCGACAACATTAAGCAGCGTGTTTAATTCCTCAGCATTCACTCCACGCACTATGAATGCTTCATCGACCCGGATCTCTGCTCGGGTTCTCGAGCACGCCGACGGAATGGCTAAAAGAATAGTCATCCGGAAACGTCGCCGGTGCCGGTACGTTGCCAGGCATGATTTCGTACTTAACCAACGACATCCTCCGAACCGTGGCGCCCTCATTCACCGCCGAACGCACCCGCTTGTGTTTGTCGGACGTCTTCCAATGACAACGATGACCGGCCTTGGATCCAGACAGCTTTCCTCGACATCAAAGATTGCCTCGGCCAAGAGAAACGGAACCGGCATCCGATTTAGCACCTTGAAATCCAATGTCGGCAGACTCCAGTCAAATCGACAAGGGTTGGGGCTTCCAGACAGCCACTTTCTTCAGGCTTCCAGACAGCCACCTTCTTCAGGGCTTCCAGGCTTCCAGACAGCCACCTTCTTCGTGGGACCCGAGAGGTCCGAGGCTCGCGCGGTCGGCGCCTTTTTTGTGAGGTATTGCACGGCAGGGCAATTTGATACTTTTGTCCATTACTGTATTGTGGACACACACTCGGTCGCGAATGCCCGCCGCTGTTTCCGGAGTCTCATCGATGCCCACATACGCCCGGCGCCAGATCGTCGCTGAAGACAGGGTCGGCGTTTATCACTGCATCGCCCGATGTGTCGGAGGGCCTTCCTCTGTGGCATCGACCCCTACACCGGGCAGGACTTCGGTCACCGTAAGAAGTGGATTCTCGATCGCGTCCGCGAGCTAGCAGGGCTCTTCGCCGTTGAGGTTTGTGGCTATTCCGTGATGAGTAACCACCTTCTTCTCGTGCTCCGCAATCGACCGGACATCGCCGAGCAATGGTCTGACGACGAGATCGCCCTGCGCTGGCGCAGGGTTTTCCCGCCCCGCGACGATGCCACGGGTGAGCCCGTCGAGCCCAACGAACACGACATGGCCATGCTCACGGCGAACTCCGAGCGGCTGGCGGAACTGCACAAAGCGTTGGCTAACCTGTAAGTCTGGTTCATGAGATGTTTGTGTAAAATAACCGAGCTGCCGATCCAGCGTTGAGCCGGAAAATTCTGCTGACCCGCCTTCTGGATGGGTCGCTGCTGATGGGCGGCGGTCCTCTCGTGCAGCATTTTTACATCGACCTGAGCCCAATCCAACGCTAGCCGTGGCACCCGGGGGGGGGGGGGGGGGGGGGGGGGGGGGGGGGGGGGGGGGGGGGGGGGGGG